>NZ_CP098441.1:0-2049752 GCF_050644135.1 Rhizobium sp. YTU87027
GTGAATCGGCACTTAAGCAGCCTCGAGTTCATGCAGAGCTTTTCCACCAAATTGGAGCTCGCTTTGCAAAATCTCTCGATGGCCCAGTATCCACCCGATGCGCGCCGCGAGATGCGCAAATTTTCCTCGTCGGAAGTTGCAGCGCTGCTGGATGTCTCGGAAGCCTATATCCGGCAGATCGTTCTGAAGGACAAGGGCCCGTCGCCCGAGACCACGTCAAACGGTCGTCGCATGTATACGCTGGAGCAGATCCTCGAGCTTCGCATGATGCTGGCCGAGAAGGGGCGCAAGAAATGGATGAACCCGCGCCGCATCGAGGGCGAGGAATGCCAGATCATTGCGGTCACCAATTTCAAGGGCGGATCCAGCAAGACATCCACGACCATTCATCTCGGTCACTACCTGGCGCTGAAGGGCTACCGGGTCCTGGCGGTCGATCTCGATCCGCAGGCATCCCTTACCAGCTTGCACGGCACGCTTCCTGATTTCGATCCCCGGGAAGACGAAACACTCTATGCCGCCATCCGCTTTTCTGATCCCAAGCCGACGAAATCGCTCATCCACAACACCCATATTGCCGGCTTCGACGTGATCTGCGCGGGTCTCGATTTGACGGAGTTTGAAACGGCGGTCGCTCTCGAGATGCGCAAGAACGGGGGCACGAGCTTCCTCCTGCGGGTCTCGCAGGCGCTCGAGCAGGTTGCGGACGAGTACGATGTCATTCTGATGGATTCGGCGCCTTCGTTGAACTTCCTGACGCTTTCGTCGCTGACTGCTGCCACCGGCGTCGTCATACCGGTTCCCGCCCACATGCTCGACGTGGATTCAACCGGGAAATTCCTCGAGCTTGCCTCGTCGTACATGCAGATATTGAGCGAGATGGGGACTTCGGCGCAGTGGGATTTTGCAAAGTTCCTGGTGACCAAGTTCGAGGCCAACGATCACCCGCAAGCCAATATGACTGCGTTGATGCGACAGGTTTTCGGTGAAGACCTGTTGCTGAACATGGTCGCCAAATCAACCGCAGTTGCCGACGCCTTGACGTGGAAGCAGAGCCTTTACGAGGTGCAGCGCTCGCGTTTCTCGGCGCCAAAGACCTACGACCGTGCGATGGAATCGATCAACGCGGCCAATGCCGAGATCGAGAAGTTGCTCTGGGCAGCATGGGGGCGCGAATGAGCCGCAAAGATTCTCGTGGCATGTTTGCCAATGTGCTTGGCCAGCTTGAACAACCGGCCGCAGCGCCGGTCGCCAAGCCGACCACGTCTCCGCACCTCCTCAAGGTCGCAGCAGGCGTCAGGCAGATACAGGAAAAGGGTGCGGTTCTCGACAGGCTCCTCAAGGACGGCGACCATATCGTAGAGGTGGATCCCGACGATGTTGCACCGTCCTCGATCCCCGATCGCTTCGACGGCGCCTATGATGATGCGGCAATCGACGAGATTGCGACGTCGATTCGGGAGCGCGGGCAGATTGTCCCAGGTTTGATCAGGCCACATAAGGGCGATGGGGCGCCCTATCAGATCGTGTTCGGTCGGCGGCGATTGGCCGCAGTCAAGACGCTTGGCCTGAAGTTTCGCGCCATTGTGCGCGAACTCAGCGACGAAGAGGCAATCGTCTTCCAGGGCGAAGAGAACGCCAATCGCAATGATCTGTCGTTCATCGAAAAGTGTGCATTCGCCTTGTCGCAAGAACAGGCGGGATATCGGCGTGACGTGATCTGCGCATCGCTGGCGACGGGAAAGTCGCATGTGTCAGAGATGCTGCGGATCGCAACCGCGATCCCGCGAGATGTACTGCTTGCCATCGGCTCGTCGCCGGAGATTGGCCGCCGCCGATGGATTGATTTTGCCGACGCCTTTGCCAAGCGCGAGGACGGTGTGGTGCGCGTCAAGCACTCGCTTGGCCAGGACAACGCCGCTGCCGGGAAAGATCGCTTTGCTATCGCTCTTGGCGCGCTGAAGGCCGAAGCAGCCGCGGCGGCGGTGCCGTCTGCCGTGACGGAGATCCGAGCAAATGGTTTTCTTCTGGCGACGGTCAGCTACGCCAAGACCGGCCCGAAAATCAGCTTTACGAAGGCCGTTCCAGCAAGTTTCGTCGATTTTCTGAATGATCGCATGGAGGCGCTTCACAGCGAATTCGTGCAGTCGGCACAACGCAGCAGCAAAGGATAACGCCGCAAAAGAAAAAAGCTCCCGAACGTTGCCGTCGCGGAAGCCCTTCTCATAGGTTAGCAGCTAGAGAATCGCATTTCCGGGAATCCCTGTCAAGAGTTGGCACCGATCTGGTGGGTGGATTTCTTTTGCCTTCGACAAGGTGAAGGTGATGGAACCAGGAAATGTGACGACGCCCTTTGGGCAGCGTTCGATGACGCTTGCCATGCTCGCCAGCCAGAAGGCGGCAAGCCAGCTTCAGGCTGATCAGTCAGTCGACAAGTGGAAGATCTACAGGTCATTGTGTGCGGCCAAGCCTCTGCTTGGCGTGACCGATCGCGCTCTTGCGGTCCTGAATGCGCTGCTCAGCTTTCATCCGCAAAATATCCTATCGGAAGAAACCGGTCTGGTCGTCTTTCCGTCGAACCAGCAGCTGTCGCTACGCTCGCACGGCATGGCCGAGCAGACGATCCGCCGCCACCTGGCTGTACTGGTCGAAGCCGGGCTGATCATCCGCAAAGATAGTCCAAACGGCAAACGCTACGCCCGTAGGGCGAGCGGTGGCGAGATCGGAGAGGCATTCGGCTTCTCGCTGGCGCCTCTGATTGTACGCGCCGAGGAAATCGAACGTTTGGCAGCTGAGGTGGCAGCGGAACGGCTTTCTCTGCAGCGGTTGCGTGAGCAATTCACTCTTTGCCGCCGGGATGTCGCCAAGCTGATTGAGGCCGCGATCGAGGAAGAACTTGCGGGTGATTGGGAAACGGCATTCGGCTATTTCAGGGAACTTGTCGAGGCCCTACCGCGCACCCCGACCGCTGAACAAATTGCAGTCGCCCTCGAGGAAATGCAGACACTGCGCGACGACATTACTAATCGATTGGAAACATTGATAAAAGCGAAAGAAACAAGCGGCAATCCCGCTCAGAATGAGCGTCACATACAGAATTCAAACCCCGACTCTACTTTTGATCCTGAACCAGCTTTAGAGAAAAAGCAGGGAGCAAACTCGGCATTCCAGATTGAGCCTCACATCGCTTTGCCTGGGCAAAAGCAAAAACTTGACGATCAAACGGCAGGCCGTGCCCGAAGCCGTACGAAGGATGATGCTTCGGTCCTGAAGTCGTTCCCGCTCGGCCTCGTGCTGCAGGCCTGCCCCGACATGGCAAACTACGGGCCTGGTGGCTCGATTGCAAATTGGCGAGACATGATGGCCGCAGCGGTTGTTGTTCGCGGGATGCTGGGGGTCAGCCCGGCAGCTTACGAAGAGGCCGCGATCGTTATGGGCCCGGAGAACGCGGCAACGGTGATGGCATGCATTCTTGAGCGCGGCGGCCACATCAACTCGGCTGGGGGCTATCTCAGAGATCTAACGCGTCGCGCGGAGAAAGGCGAATTCTCCGTCGGGCCGATGTTGATGTCATTGGTGCGTGCGCAAGGCGGTGGAACCAGGCGGGTCGGCTAGCGGGAAGCGCGGATATGCCTGACGCGGATACGGTTTGCTCGCCTGATGTGAGTAATGGTGGGAACAGGTCAGGCAGCTGATGTCGTCGATCCGAGGCCGAACGGCGCAACATGAATATGGCCGACGGTGCGTGGTTCGCCGATCGGGCCAATGAAGCGGTGTCGGCAGGGCACTGACCACAGGAGCTAAGCTTGAAGGATCATCTCCTTCAAAGATTAGGCCGGTGGGAACCCCCTGATGCAGGCAAGGCGGCGCTTCGCTCGATCTTCAGAGCTACCGCTGCCAGGTCTGCGACCGAACGGCACAGGGCTTATACATATATTGTAAATGTATCTTATGGGAGCTACGTCACCGGCGTCGACAGAAAACGTTTGGAGACCATGATGACGCAAATACTGACTGAGACCACGAAGGCCACCGTTCGCGCGACCGTGCCGGCACTCGCAAGGCACGGTACCGAAATTACGACCGCCATGTACAGGCGGCTGTTTGAGAATGCTGAGGTCCGGACGTTGTTCAACCAGTCGAACCAAGGTGAAGGCGGGCGTCAAACGAAGGCGCTGGCCCAGGCAATTCTTGCTTACGCCGAAAACATCGACAATCTGGCCGCACTCACCGGAGCTGTCGAGCGGATCGCGCAGAAGCATGTCGGGCTGTACATCCGTCCTGATCACTATCCTCATGTTGCGGCCGCCCTTTTGGGCGCGATCAAGGACGTTCTCGGCGATGCGGCAACGAATGAAATTGTCAGTGCCTGGGGTGAGGCCTTCTGGTTTCTCGCCGACATCCTGATTGAGCGCGAGAAGCAGATCTACGATGATCTTCAATCGAGAGAGGGCGGCTGGAATGGCTGGCGGCAGTTTGCCGTCGTGTCGAAGCGGGAAGAAAGCGACATCATCACATCGTTCGTACTGCGACCGGTTGATGGCAGGGCCGTGGTTCGCCATAGGCCCGGGCAGTACCTGACGTTCCGGTTCGATATTCCGGGACTGCAGCCACAGCACAGGAACTACAGCATCTCCTCCGCTCCGAACGGTGAGACCTATCGCATCTCGGTCAAGCGCGAGACGCATGGGCTGGTGTCGCGGTTCCTCCACGAGCAGATCGAGGAGGGTGCGGTCATTGAGGTAGCGCCGCCGACTGGAGACTTCCACCTGCCACCCGGCCAGAATAGGCCCGTCGTGTTGCTCAGTGGTGGTGTCGGGCTGACGCCGATGGTCAGCATGCTGGAGACGATCGCAAACAGCGGAGGTGAGTTTCCCGTTCACTATGTGCATGGTGCCGAGAACGGGCGGGTCCATGCGATGGGATCGCATGTGCGCGATATCGTGAAAGATCGGGCCTCTTTCAAAACGGCAATTTTTTATGGCAGCCCACAGGAGCAGGATGAAAGGGGCGTTCACTTCGACCACGATGGCTTCATCACGGTTGACTGGCTGGCCGAGAATACGCCCATCGCAGAAGCCGACTTCTATCTCTGCGGACCAAGACCGTTCCTGGCCCTGTTTGTCAGTGGTCTGGCAAAAGCCGGGGTCCCTCAAAACAGGATCCATTATGAATTCTTCGGCCCGGCCGACGAACTCGAGGCGGCCTAGGTATAAAGATCGGCAAGGCGGTCAAGGAATGGCCGCTTTGCCAATTGATGCATCGTTTGAATATCTTTATGTCGGTGCATACGATTTTCGTGAGGGATCTGCGAATGCGGCTGACCGTCTATTCCGACTACGCGTTGCGGCTCATGATGTATCTCGCGCTCAAAGGAGATCGCCTCTCGACGATCTCGGAAATTGCGGAAGCCTACGATATTTCGAAGGCGCATCTGATGAAGATCACCCATGAACTCGCACAGAAAGGCCTGATCGATACGGTGCGCGGTCGCCAGGGCGGCATGCGGCTTGCGCGCGGTGCCGCGCAGATTGGGGTCGGCGAGATCGTTCGCTCCTGCGAGCCTGATTTTGCGATCGTGCCTTGCATGGAAAAGAGTGACGAGATTGCCTGTGTCGTGCAGCCCGCCTGTGTGCTGAAGCGGGCGCTGGCTGCCGCCGCCGCTGCATTCCTCGATGTGCTCGACGGCTATACGCTCGCCGACCTGACCCGACCGGCGATGCCGCTGCGTCGTCTGCTTGCACTGCCTGAGCCGGACGCCCACGCGGGGCGCCCAACATAAGGCGAGATTGCAGGCCGATTGCCTATGCCGGCCTGACGTGGATCGGGTCGGCGCGGTGCCAGTTTTCCAGGATCCGGCCATCCGTGTGGCTTTGCCTGGCCCAGCGGATTCCGTTTGAAATGACGTTCTGCACTGTCTTGTCATGGTAGATCGGATAGGTCTCGTGACCCGGGCTGAAGAAGAAGATCCGACCGCGACCGCGCTGCCATGTGCAGCCGCTGCGGAAGACCTCGCCGCCTGAATACCAGGAGATGAAGACGAGTTCGTCCGGCTGCGGGATGTCGAAAGGCTCGCCATACATTTCCGAGGCGTTGACCTCGAAATAGGGCGGCAGCCCCTTGGCAATCGGGTGCGCCGGATTGACCACCCAGACCCGCTCGAGATCGCCTTGCGGCGTTTCGCGCCAGGAGAGATTGGCATTGGTTCCCATCAGTCGGCGAAACAGCTTGGAGTGATGGCCGGAATGCAGCACGACAAGGCCCATTCCTTTGAGAACGCGCTGCTGTATCCGATCGACCAGTCCGTCGCTCACCTCTTCATGTGCCATGTGTCCCCACCAAAGAAGGACATCGGTGTCATTGAGCAGGGATTCCGGCAGACCTTCGTGCGGATCATCGAGCGTGCCGCGGCGGATCTCGAAATCCGGGCCGGCAATGCCCGCCGCGATCGCGCCGTCGATGCGATCGGGGTATATCTCCTGGACTTCTTTGTGCAGCTGTTCGTGGCGGCCTTCGTTCCAGATGGTGATCTTGATTGTCATGGTGTCCTCGATGTTATGAAGCTTGGGCCGTACGGATGAGCCGCCCGGTGGAATCGAACAGATGGCAGGCGGAGGTATCGGCGATGAGAGACACGCGATCGCCCGGCCGCAGCGCGATGTCGCCTTCGGCACGGACAACGATCGGCTGTTCCGGCAAGCCGACGGTCATGTAGGTCTCGACGCCGAGGCGTTCGACGATCATGACCTCTGCCGAAAGATCGCCCTGCCCGCTTGCTGTGATCTTCAGGTGCTCGGGCCGGATGCCGAGCGTCGCCCGACCCTGCGCGACAGTCCCGCCGGTATCGGATAGGTCGAGTGATAGACCGAGCGGGCCTTGGGCATGGAGCCTGCCGGTGATCGGCTTCGTGATCGACACAGGAATGGTGTTCATCTTCGGGGAGCCGATGAAGGTTGCGACGAACTCGTTGTCCGGCTGGTGATAGAGCGTCATCGGCGCCCCCTGCTGGGCAACGAGCCCCTTGTTGAGGACGACGATCCGGTCAGCCATGGTCATGGCCTCGACCTGATCATGCGTGACATAGACGACCGTCGCCTTGAGTTCGCGATGCAGGCGCTGCAGTTCGGCGCGCATCTGCACGCGAAGGGCGGAATCGAGATTGGACAAGGGCTCGTCGAAAAGGATGAGCGACGGCTTCTTGATGATTGCGCGGCCGATAGCGACGCGCTGGCGCTGGCCACCGGATAACGCTGCGGGACGACGGTGGAGATAGTCAGCCAGTTGCAGGATCTCGGCGACAGCTTCGACCTGCCGGCGGATTTCCGCCTCGGCCACCTTCTTCAAGCTGAGCGAGAAGCCGATATTCTCGGCGACCGTCATATGCGGATAAAGCGCGTAGGACTGGAACACCATGGCGATGCCGCGCTTGTCGGGCGGGACGTCATTGATGCGCTTGCCGTTGAGGATGAGGTCACCATCGTCAATACCCTCAAGTCCGGCAATCATCCGCAGCAAGGTCGACTTTCCGCAGCCCGATGGCCCAACAAACACCGCGAACTCGCCGTCTTCCACGGTAATATCGACGCCCTTGATGACCTCCAATGCACCGTAGAATTTGCGAACGTTCCTGAGATTGATCATCGCATAGCTCTTTCTGCTGTCAGCCTTTGACGCCGCCGGCGAACGTCTCAACGAGAAAGCGGCGCGCAAAACCAAAGGCGACGACTGCCGGCAGGAGATAGACGAAGGCGAGTGCGGCAAGCAGGCCGTAGTCGATCTCGTTTATGCGCAAGAATGCGCGGAATAGCCCGAGGGGCAGCGTCTGCAATTCCGGTGAGGAGAGGAAGATCAGCGGCAGCAGGAAGTCGCCCCAGGCGGACATGAAGGCGAACAGCCCCGCGGCAGCGAGACCTGGCAGTGCGAGCGGAATGAGGACGCGGCGAATGCGTTGCACCAATGTCGCGCCGTCCATCAGTGCGGCTTCTTCGTAATCGCGCGGCAGGCCGTCGAAGAACGTTTTCATGATCCACAGGGCGAGTGGCAACTGCATCGTCGCAAGCACGAGGATCAGACCGAGATAGCCATCGATAAAACCGGTCCAGCGCATGATCGGCCGGGTATACTCGCCGAAAATCGGCCGCAGAATGGCACTTTCAGCATTGTTCAATGTCAGGAGGAACTTATAGAGCGGCACGACGAGCGCTGTCGGTGGCAGGACACGGATCAACAGGATGGCGTAAAGGAAAGGCAGCTTCCACCAAGCCCTCGTGCGCGACAGCGCATAGCCGCCAAGGCCAGCCAGTACCATCACCAGTACCGTTGCACCGCCGACGACGAAGAGGGAGTTGAACAGCCATTTCGCTCCATCCTCCTTTGTAAAGACGCGGAGGTAATTGGCGAGGCTCCATTGTTCGGGCCATCGAAGGAAGAGCTGGGCGTTGCCATCGAAGGAAGCGAGAAGCACCCAGAAGAAGGGAACGGCGCAAAAGATCGAGATCAGCGACAGCGTTGCATAGGCAAGCAGGTCAGAGCGGGTCTTGTTGGCGTTTTCGCTGGGAGAGATCACCGCCATGTCAGACCTCCACCTTCATGGCTCTGACATAGCCAATGCCAAGGACAAGCGAGATCAGCAGCGCGACGACCGCCACAGCTGCACCGTAGCCAAGCTGGAAGGCGGTGAAGGATTGATTGTAAATGTAGATGCTGACGAGTTCCGTCGCTCCGCCCGGCCCGCCGCGGGTGAGCGCATAGACGAGACCGAAGACGGCGATGGTCGAGACCGCCGAAATCAGCATGTAGAGCAGGATGGTCGGCATCATCAGCGGCAGGGTGATACGACGAAACATCTGCGACGGCGTTGCGCCATCCATACGGGCTGCCTCGTAGATTTCGGTCGGAATGGTGCTGAGCCCGGCGGTCAAAAGGATCATGGCGGTGGCGATCCCGCGCCATGTGTTGACGACGATAATCATAGAAAGCGGAAACACCTGCAGCCAGTCGGCGGGCGTTACACCGAAGAAGCTGACGATACGGCTGAGCGTTGCCTGCTCTCCACCGGCCAGCATGGAAATCCACATGAAGCCAGCAACCACCTCGGGTGCGGCATTGGGCAGAAGGATGATCGATGAGAAGAGCCGTCGAAAATGGATGCGGCGGCGAAGCGCCATAGCCGAGATGAGGCCAAGCACGAACTGACCGATCACGGCCGAACCAACGACAAACAGGAAGGTGACGAGCAAAGCGTTCCAGAACTTCGCGTCGTTCAGAAGTCGCGCATAGTTGCGGATACCGACGAAGCGCGGCCGCAGTGCGGCAGCCCCCGTCAGCGCTTCATTGGTGAAGCTCAGATAGACGGAATAAAGCGCGGGATAGATCACAAAGGCCAGAAGCAGCGCAAGCGACGGCAGCAGGATAACAAGAAGCTGCCGTTCGGCGCGCTTTTCGTGGACGTTTCGGGCCATGGAAAGCTCTGTAACTCGTTCGACGGGAAGTCCGGAGACGCGGGGCAAGCCCGCGCCTCCCTGGCATTTTCAATCAGTAAGACACAGCTTACTTTATAACGTCGTCGCCCAGCGTTTCCTTGACATAGTCGACAAGGATCTTCTGGGCGCCGGCAGCATCGGTTTCTTTGCGCAGCAGCGCTTCGGTGGCGCGGGCGACACCTTCCGCGACCGTCCCGAAGCCGGACGCCTGCTTGAGGAAAGTGCCGTTCTCCGCAGCAGCATGGATCGCAACGAGTTCCGTGAGCTTCTGGAAGTCGGCGTTCTTGGCCGCATCCTTGCTCGACGGAATATTGCCGATACGGGCGGCGTAGGAAACTTGCGTTTCGACCGAGCCGATCTCCATCAAGGCCTTCTTGGCAAGCTCGACATTGGCCGACTTGGCGTTGACGGCCCACGGGGCTGCAAGGTTGGCCAGAACATACTGGCCACCGCTTTGACCGGGAACTGTCCAGGTGCCGACAACCTTGGTGACCTCAGGAATCGGGTTCTTGCTCTCGCGACCCCAGTCGAAGATGTAGCACCAGGATCCGCAGGTGGTCGCAGCGAGCTTGCCTTGAGGGAACATCTGATATTTCGGCACGACCCACGGCTCAGGTCCGAGCAAGGGCTGTGTCGGCATCAGGTCATTGTCGATCAGTTGCTTGTAGACATCGAAGGCATCCTTGACGCCCTCGCCGTTCAGATCGAGCTTGCCGTCAGCATCGACGAGCTGCGGGGTCTTTGAGCCAACGATCAGATGCTGGAAGCCCTCGTCGAAAGCGCCGCTTCCCCAGGAAACGCCGGCCGGGAAGAGCAAGCCATAGGCGCCAGTCTTCTTCTTGATTTCAGCGGCACGATCGAGAAGCTCCTTCCAACTCTTCGGCTGCGCCGTCGATATGCCGGCTTTGTCGAGAACGTCCTTACGGTAGTAGATTTCCTGGATGCCCAGCATGAACGGCATGACATAGGTTTCGCCATCCGGGCTGACCGCCAGCTGCTTGGCGACGTCGTAGAACTTGGCGTAACCGTCCCAAGCCTTGATTTCCTTGGTGACCGGCGCGAGGTAGCCAGCCTCGACCATATCGGCAACCGCGGCCGTTGTCGGAATGGAGAAGAGATCGGGCGCGTTTCCGGCGCCAAGCTCGGTCAAGAGCTTCGTCAGATAGTCCTTGTCAGGCGCGGGATACTCAACGACCTCGACGGTCACGCCGTATTTCTTCTCGATCCTCTCGACCGTCGACTTCATGGCGTCGATGCCGGCCTGACCGTGATTTGCAATTCGGATTGTCTCGGCATGCGCCAGCGTCGAAACGGCGCTGAGCAGAATGGCGCACAGGCCACCAATGACCGTCTTCTTCAACGGAAGTCCTCCCTTTTGGTATGCGGCGCCCTCCAGCACCACGACTGAAAATGTACACGTATTCCAATTGTAGGCAAGATGGTTTCCTTTATGATTTCCAATGATAATTAAGACATTGATTCTTAAAGATTAAATATATCTTGTCTTCGCCATGTCGTTTGTGTAACCGTATGCACATTGTATTCGGGAGGACTGTTCATGTCAGAGAAATTGCGGCTTGGCGTCATCGGCGCTGGCCTGAAAGCGGCTGAGTATGCGGCAAGCTGGGTACGCATGCCGGAGATCGAGTTCGTCGCGCTTGCTGACACGACGCCTTCTTCTTGCCAGCGGCTGATCGACGTTTGCCTTGCCGCAGGCGCATCCGAACCGAAGAGCTTCGGGGACTATCGGGAGATGCTGGCGTCCTGTCGGGAAGATCTCGATATCGTCTACGTTTCCACGCCGCATGCATTGCACGGCGAGCAGGCAACGGCTGTTGCCGAGGCGGGGCTCGATCTCTTCCTTGAAAAGCCGATGGTGACGACGGTTGCGGAAGCGGAACGCCTGATTGCGGCGCAGAAGAAGAGCGGCGTGACTGTTGTAACCGCCTTCCAGGGCGGTCTTTCGCCGCTGGTGATCGATACGCGCAAACGGGCACTTGCCGGCGAGTTTGGCGAGCTGATCGCGATATCGGGGATGATCTGGGAAAGCTGGTCCAGCAACTATGCCGGTCACTGGAAGCAGCAGCCGGAGATCTCGGGTGGTGGCTTCATGTTCGACACCGGCGCGCATATGATGAACACCGTCTGCCTGCTTGCCAATTCGGATTTCGAGAGCGTGTCGGCCTATATGAACAATCGCGGCAAGAAGGTCGACATTGCAACGGCCGTTTCCGCCCGGCTTAAGAACGGCGCGCTGGCGACACTTTCGGCTGCCGGCGAAGGTCCCCCGGGCTGCGCCTCCTACATCACCTTTTTCTATTCGAAGGCAATCGTTCGTATCGATGCCTGGGGCGGGTGGCGCGAGATCAGCGTCGGTCGCAATAGGGAACCGCGTGAAGAGGCGGAAATTCTTGGCAATCCGATGAAAAACTTCCTCGCCATTCGCGCTGGGACGATGGAAAACACCGGCTCCGTTGAAATGGGCCTACGATTCGCTAGGCTCTGGGATGCGATCAAGGAATCGGCCGCGGCAGACGGGGTGCCCGTCAGGATAGCCGCGCCATAGGCATGGAATGCTGGTAATGAACAAGCGACGGATCACCTCGAAGGAATTGGCAAAGCTCGCCGGGGTGTCGTCTGCCACGATCTCGCGGGCCTTTTCGCCGGATTCAAGGATCGGAAGCGCGACGCGCGACCGCATCCTGGCCGTCGCCCGCGAGTACGGCTATCAGCCAAACGCGATCGCACGCTCATTGAACAACCAGCGCTCGCGGCTGGTGGCGTTGGTCGTCAATGCAATCGGTAATCCGTGCGAGGCTGAAGAGCAGCAGCTTCTCGTCCATCGGCTGCAGGCCAGGCAGCTTCTGCCGATCATTCTGTGCTGTGCCGATCACGACGATCGGTTGCAGCTTATGCGGCTTGCCTCCACCTATCAGGTGGACCACGTCGTCGTCTTCTCCGACATGGTGTCGATGCAGGATGCGGTCGACATCTTCCATACGACGAAGCCGATCATTGTTTCCTTCGAACCGCTCGACAATGAAAAGGTCTCGAGCATCCGAATAGATGGGTCGGCGGCCGCTGACGAGATAATCGACAAGATCGTTGGCGACGGAAAGAAGCGCTTCGCTTATCTCTCCGGGACGAAGTCGAGCTGGATCGACAAACTACGGCGCAAGTGGTTTGTCGATGCGCTGGCCAAACGCGGCCTTAGCCTGCAGGCGGAAGCCTTCGGCGACTACAGCTACGATTCGGGCTTCAAGGAGGCGGTTTTGCTCCTCCACCGCGCCAAGGTTGACGCCATCATCTGCGGCAATGACGTCATGGCGATCGGCGCGCGGGATGCGGCCCGGCGTGTGCTTGGCAAGAGCACGCCCGACGATATTGCCATTGTCGGCCAGGATGGGATCGCCATGGCGGCATGGGACTGCAACGACTTGACGACACTCGGTCTCGACCATGTCGCCTTCATCGACGCGGTGGTAGAACTGATCGAACGTCACGATGCCGAAGTGGAAGGCCCCCATAGCATCACTCTGACTTGCACGGCGCGATGGGGCTCGACCGCTTGAGGGTCGAGGACGACGTTTCAGCGATGTCGTTTGAAAATAAGCTCATAGAGCCAAAGACTGAGCGCCATCGCGACAAACATGGCGACGAAGGTCTTGTGGTCGGGGATGTCCTGTCGATCAAGGAAGAGTGGCAGCATGATGATGAGCAAGCCGCAGATGGTCAAAGCGGTTATCGCCGACTGAACGAGAAGTCTCGCGATACTGTTCATGCACGGATCCCTTCGCGGTTTAATGCGCGTTTGACAATACGGGGTCGCGATCCCTACGCAGGAAGGGCAACCTCTGGGGCATATGGACTCGTGAAAGAACTTGACAAGCTTGGCGAGGAAAGGACTGCCGGACGGTAATGCTTGTTCCTACGAATGGCTTTTTGTAGCCAGCTACCAAGATCGTGCGATCAGGACGTCTTCTGCCTCCACGCGACTCATGCCGAGCACGGTCTTTCCGATGTCGAAACTGAAACCGCTGCGCGCGAATGCGGCCATTTCCTTTGTCACGCGTTCCCGATCGCCGTCGCCACGGCGAAACGGCCCGAAGGCGCGCTTGCGCGCGAAGAACACTGCCGCCAACAAATCATCCGCTTCATCAAGTGCGGTCGCAATGACCTCACGATCGACGCCCTTCTGTGACAGCTTTTGAGCGATACGCCGCTTCGATCTGCCATTGCGAACACCCGAACGGGTACTGACCTCGGCATAAGTCGTGTCGTTCAGACCACCGTGGTCATAAGCGAAGGCCACTGCCTGGTCAGCAACAGCCTTGAGCTGTCCTTCTGTGATGTCCTCGAATTTCTGTTTTGCCTTCCTGACAATGGCATCGGATAGTTGTCTTTCGGTCAGCATTTGTCGCTCGAGCCGATAGATCGTCGAGTTTCTGGCCCAGCTCAGCATACGTGCCGTCGGGATGTCGGATGGCGTTTGATCGTTACTCACTGTTCAGTCGGGTCCCTGGTGCTTACCTGCGAGAGTAGCCAAGCCGTAAAGGCCAAGCCGAGCGCGTGTTCACGCTTCCCGTCCGGGGTCACGATGTAATAGCTGTTTTCCGTCGACATCGGCTGGTCGAAGACGATCTTGAGCTTCCCGGAGTTCAGCTCTTGTTCGATCAGGTAGAGTGGAAGCAGGGCAAACCCCATCGCCATCGCCGCCGCCTCGATGATCATCGAGAATTGGTCGAACCGGTTGCCGCGATACGAAGGGTCGGCGTCTATGTTGCAGCGTTCAAACCACTGGCGCCAGAGCCGCGGGCGTGTCGCCAGATGCAGGAGCGGCCTCTGGAGCAGTTCGGTGGGGCTGGCGACAGGATCCGATTGCAGCAGGTTCGGACTGGCGACGGGAACGATCTTCTCGTCGCAGAGAAACGTACAGGTTGCCCGTGCCCAGATCGGTTGGCCGTAATGAATGGCGAGGTCGACGTTCTCTTGTTCGAAATCGAATGGCTCGGAGCGCGATGTAATGTCCACGAGCGAGCCGGGATAGGCTGCCAGGAAAGCTGGTAGCCGTGGTGTTAGCCAACGACTGCCAAACGTCGGCAGGGTGGCGATCGAAAGTGTCGCTGTCGCGTCCGTGCCGGATGCTGCCCGGATCATCATCTCCTCGGTCTGGTGCAGCAGGCGTCGTGCATCGGGCAGCAGCCGCCTGCCGGCGTCCGACAGGATCGCGCGCTGCCGGACCCGTTCGAAGAGAAGGACGCCAAGCTGGGTCTCCAGGTCCTTGATTTGTCGACTGATGGCGCTTTGCGTGAGGTTGAGCTCAAGGGCTGCGCGCGTGAAGTTGCCGTGGCGCGCGGCCGACTCGAATGACTGCAGCGTGGTCAGGTCGGGTATCAGCTTTCGAGGCAATATCATTCCGAAACCGCATCATCTCAGCTTCATTTGTCGTTATTCATCTACTCTACGTGCGATATGATCGCAATCCAGAATGAACTCGTCGAATTGACGTCTGTGAGAAAAGATATGTCGACCAGAAGTTACGTCTCCTCCTGCAATATCCGCTCTGCATTTTCCGCGGCCATGTCGGCCATGTATCGGACCGAGGTCCCCGCTTACGGCACGCTGATGGACATTGTTGCCACCGTGAACGCGGAAACGCTTGCCGCCGATCCGACCCTTAAGCGCAGACTTCAAGAAACTGATTCCTTGGAGCGTGTCTCCGAAGAGCGTCACGGTGCCATTCGCCTCGGCACGGCTGCCGAACTTGTGATGATGAGACGCGTCTTTGCGGTCATGGGAATGTATCCTGTCGGCTACTACGACCTCAGCGAAGCGGGGGTACCAGTCCACTCCACCGCTTTCCGGCCGGTCGGCGACGCGGCGCTGAAGCGCAACCCGTTCCGCGTCTTCACCTCCCTGCTACGCCTCGACCTGATTGCCGACGAAGAGTTGCGGGCGCAAGCCGAGGCGATCCTGCAAAAACGCCAGATCTTCACTGCCGGCGCCATCGAACTGACGGAAAAGGCCGAACGCCAGGGCGGTCTCGATGACGACGATGCCAGGCGCTTCGTTGCGGAAGCGCTTGAAACCTTCCGCTGGCATGATCAGGCCAATGTCGATCTCGCCATGTACAAGCGCCTGCATGATGCGCACCGGCTGATTGCCGACGTTGTCTCCTTCAAGGGGCCGCATATCAATCACCTGACGCCGCGCACGCTCGACATCGATCAGGTGCAGCGTTTGATGCCGGAACACGGCATTGCGCCGAAGGCGGTCGTCGAAGGTCCGCCAAGCCGTCGCTGCGCAATCCTTCTGCGGCAGACATCGTTCAAGGCTCTTGAGGAAGCCGTTTCCTTCCAGGATGCGAACGGCAATTGGCAGAAGGGCACACATACTGCCCGTTTCGGAGAGATCGAAAGCCGTGGCATTGCGCTGACGCCTAAGGGTCGTGCGCTCTACGACAGGCTCCTGACGGACTCGCGCAAGGCTGTGCGTCCCGCGGCCGACGGCTCGAACGCGGCGGCCTACGAGACGGCCCTTGCCGATGCCTTCGTGCCCTTCCCGGATGACTGGGCCGAAATCCGTGCACAGGGGCTTGGCTATTTCCGCTATTGGCTGACGGAAAGGGGCGACGGCGCGGTTGCGTCGGCCGAAAGCAGCGTCGATCGACTGGTAGCAGACGGCCTCGTCGGCTTCGATCCGATCGTCTACGAAGACTTCCTGCCCGTCAGCGCGGCCGGTATCTTCCAGTCCAATCTCGGCGAGGAAGCGGCGCAGGAGTTCACCGCCAGCCCCAATCAGCAGCGCTTCGAGCGTGATCTCGGGACCTCGGTTCTCAATGAATTCGATCACTATGCCGGTATCGAGGCGCAATCGATCGCGGATTGCCTGGCTCGGCTGACCGCCGCTGAAGCGGCCGAGTGAAGCAACCCGACGGCAACTGGCACATATCAAACACCAAGATAAGGGGTCCTCACATGACCATCGCAGCAAGAGCAGTCAATGTAGTGGCGGAGGCCGTTGCGCTTCTCGACAAGATCGGCGTCGACAAGACGCTCTATACCGGCGGAGACATGGCCTCCTACAGCCCGGTCACGGGCGCGCAACTGGCGGCCCTGAAAACAGATAGCCGGGAAGCGGCGACCGCGAAGATAGAGACGGCTGCCCGCGCCTTTCAGGCCTGGCGTCTTGTCCCTGCGCCCAAGCGCGGCGAGCTTGTCCGGCTGCTTGGCGAGGAGTTGCGTGCGGTCAAGACGGAACTTGGCCGATTGGTGTCGATCGAGGCCGGCAAGATTCCGTCCGAAGGTCTCGGTGAAGTGCAGGAAATGATCGACATCTGCGATTTCGCGGTCGGTCTTTCCCGTCAGCTTTACGGCCTGACCATTGCAACCGAACGGCCGGGCCATCGAATGATGGAAACCTGGCACCCGCTCGGCGTCGTCGGCGTCATCTCCGCCTTCAACTTCCCCGTGGCGGTCTGGGCCTGGAACGCCGCTCTTGCTCTGGTCTGCGGCAATGCGGTGGTGTGGAAGCCTTCCGAGAAGACGCCGCTGACCGCCCTTGCCTCGCAAGCCATTCTGCAGCGTGCCATTGCTCGTTTCGGCGATGCACCTGAGGGCCTGAGCGAAGTGTTGATCGGCGATCGTACCATTGGTGAAGTCCTCGTCGACCATGCGAAGGTGCCGGTTGTTTCGGCGACGGGTTCGACGCGGATGGGCCGCGAGGTTGGCCCGCGGCTCGCCCGCCGCTTTGCCCGGTCGATCCTGGAGCTCGGCGGCAACAATGCGGGTATCGTCTGCCCGTCGGCCGATCTCGAGATGGCGTTGCGCGCCATAGCCTTCGGCGCCATGGGTACCGCCGGCCAGCGTTGCACGACACTCCGCCGCCTCTTCGTGCACGACAGCGTCTACGACCAGCTCGTGCCGCGGCTGAAAAAGGCCTATGCCAATGTCTCCGTTGGCAATCCGCTCGAAAGCACGGCGCTCGTCGGCCCGTTGATCGACAAGCTTGCCTTCGACGGCATGCAGAAGGCGCTTGGCGAGGCGAAGGCCCATGGCGGCACGGTAAACGGCGGCGATCGCGTCGCAATGCCACACGACCAAGCCTATTACGTGAAGCCGGCACTGGTGGAAATGCCCTCGCAGGTCGGGCCAGTGCTCGAAGAAACCTTCGCGCCGATCCTCTACGTGATGAAATACACCGACTTCGACAAGGTTATCGAAGACCACAACGCCGTCGGTGCGGGTCTGTCGTCGTCGATCTTTACGCTGGACCTGCGTGAAGCTGAACGCTTCCTGGCGGCCGACGGATCCGATTGCGGCATCGCAAACGTCAACATCGGTACGTCTGGCGCCGAGATCGGCGGCGCATTCGGTGGCGAGAAGGAAACGGGCGGCGGCCGCGAATCCGGTTCCGACGCGTGGAAGGCTTACATGCGCCGCGCCACCAACACGATCAACTACTCCAAGGCACTGCCGCTCGCCCAGGGCGTCTCCTTCGAGATCGAGTAGGTGCAATCATGACGATCGACGTGAAAATCGAGGAGGCGGGCTTCAGGCCCGCCTCAAGAATATCCGCCATCGGCGTCTCCGAAATCCTTAAGATCGGCGCGCGCGCGGCAGCCATGAAGCGGGACGGCAAGCCTGTCATCATCCTCGGTGCCGGCGAACCCGATTTCGAAACGCCCGACCACATTAAGCAGGCCGCCTGGGACGCAATGCAGCGCGGCGACACCAAGTATACGGCGCTCGACGGTACGCCGGCGCTGAAGCAAGCGATCCGCACCAAGTTCCAGCGCGAAAATAGCCTCGCGTTCGATGTCAGCGAAATAACGGTCGCGACCGGCGCCAAGCAGATCCTTTTCAACGCGATGATGGCGAGTGTCGGCCCTGGCGATGAGGTCATCATTCCCACGCCCTACTGGACGTCCTACTCCGACATTGTTCAGATCTGCGAAGGCAAGCCCGTTCTCGTTCCTTGCGATGCAAAGAGCGGCTTTCGGCTAACCGCGGAGAAGCTCGAAGCGGCGATCACGCCGCGGACGCGTTGGCTGTTGCTGAATTCGCCATCCAACCCATCCGGCGCCGCCTATAGCGCCGACGACTACCGGCCGTTGCTGGATGTGCTGCTCAGGCATCCGCATGTCTGGCTGATGGTGGACGACATGTACGAGCACATCGTCTATGACGATTTCCGCTTCGTTACGCCGTTGCAGCTGGAACCGCGCCTGCGTGAGCGAACGCTGACGATCAATGGCGTCTCCAAGGCCTATGCCATGACCGGGTGGCGCATCGGCTATGCCGCCGGTCCCACGCCACTGATCAAGGCGATGGCCGTGGTACAGAGTCAGGCGACGTCCTGCCCGTCCTCTATCAGCCAGGCTGCGGCCGTTGCGGCACTCAACGGACCTCAGGACTTTCTGGCCGAGCGGACGGAGAGCTTCAGGCGGCGGCGCGATCTTGTCGTTTCCGGTCTGAACCGCATTGACGGTCTTGATTGCCGTACGCCCGAGGGCGCCTTCTATACGTTCTGCGGATGTGGCGGAATTCTCGGCCGGACCGCCCCGAGCGGCCGCAAGATCACGACGGATAGCGAGTTTTGCGCCTATCTCCTCGAAGAGGCGAATGTCGCCGTCGTTCCGGGTTCGGCTTTCGGCCTTTCCCCGTATTTCAGGATCTCCTACGCTTCAGCGGAAGCAGATCTGAAGGAGGCGCTTGAGCGTATCGCAGCTGCCTGCCGGCAGCTAACCTGATCGGCGCGATGACCGGTCTCGTCTCAACGGCCGTATGAAAAACAAAAAACGCCCGGATTATGTGTGATACCGGGCGTTTTTTGTTGACGGCTCGAGTTACGCTGGACTTAGCCGGCGATCTTTTCGCCGTAGGCCTTTTGCGCATAGTAGTGGCCAAAGCGACTGTCGAGGAACGCGTCGAGACCAATGTCTTCCTGTCGTACGAAGCCCTTCGTCGGCAGCTCTTGCTTGGCCAGCATGTCAAGCACGGCGCAAATGCTCGATGCGGTGGTGATCTGGATGGCGCTCATCATGCGGCCGGCAACCACAGCGCTGTAAACCTTGTTGGCATAGGTCTCCTGCACAAGTCGACCATTCTTCCAGCCCGAAACCGTCACGAAGATGATCACGACATCCTGCATCGTCGAGGGCAGCGCGTGCTCCAGAATATCCTTCAGCACTTCGCGGCGGTGGCGCAGACCGAGATCGCTGAGCAGTGCCTTCATGATGGCCGCGTGACCGGGATAGCGGATGGTGCGGTAGTTCAGCGTCCGCACCTTGCCCTTCAACGTTTCGCACAGGGTGCCGAGACCGCCGGATGTGTTGAAGGCCTCGTAGGTCACGCCATCAAGGGAAAATTCCTCCCGCTCTTCCAGTGCCGGAACTTCGATCAGCTGTCCGTCGACGATGGCCTCGCAGGGCTCGATGTATTCGTTGATAACGCCATCGGTGCTCCAGGTCAGATTGTAGTTCAAGGCGTTCGAGGGATACTGCGGTAGCGCACCAACGCGCATGCGGACGCTGTCGAGCGTGTCGAAGCGGCTGGCAAGATCGTTTGCGACAATCGAGATGAAGCCTGGAGCCAGGCCACACTGGGGGATGAAGGCGGTTGATGCGCTGGCGGCGATCGCCTTGACCCGGCGCGTGGATTCGACGTCTTCGGTCAGGTCGAGGTAGTGGACGCCAGCCTCGGCCGCAGCCTCGGCGATCGCAATCGTCAGATGGAACGGGGCGGCACTCAGGACGGCAAACTTGCCGGAGAGGAGTTTGACCAGCGAAGCGTGGTCGGCAATGTCGACTTCCGCAAGGCTGAGGGCGGAATTGGTCTCCATGTGATCCAGCTGCTGCCTGCTGCGATCGGCCAACGTGACGTGGTAGTCGCCGGAATGGATGAGAAGACGGGCAATCGTCGAGCCGATCTTGCCGGCGCCGATGACAACGATGTTTTTCATATGCGTTCCCTCTGTTGGATCGAGAAATCTTTATGCCTTCTTTATTCCCGTCGGTTCGGTTGATTCACAGCGCGAGAATGATAAAATCGACTAGATATTTTTGACATATCGCCGTCGTGGATGCTCAATATGACGATGAATGACAAGGATCGGCAACTTCTGTCGATTCTCAGCGAGAACGCCCGTATGCCAACCGCGATGCTGGCGCGCAGGCTTGGCTTGTCGCGCACCACGGTGCAGGCGAAAATCGAGCGCCTGGAACGGGACGGCGTGATTGCGGGCTACGGGGTGCGCCTATCGGACGACTTCGAGAGCGGCCAGATAAAGGCGCATGTGCTCATCACCCTGGCGGCCAAGGCGCTCGGGCGCGTCACACAGGAGCTGCAGTCGATCGCCCATGTCCGGTCCGTTCATTCGGTGAGCGGCAGCTTTGACATGATCGCAATCGTCGCGGCGGCATCGATCAGCGAGCTCGACATGGTCATCGACAAAATCGGCGATATCGATGGCGTGGAAAAAACGCTCTCGTCGATCATCCTGTCGACGCGCATCAATCGCTAGCGTCTTTAAGTCCGTCGCGCCGTCTTTGCTGAAGACCTAGGCGCGATAGACGACGGCTGCACCGGTAAGTCCGGCGCCAGCGGCAGAAAGAAGGAGGGTCTCACCGTCCCGAAGAGGCTGTTTAGCGATGTCCAGGGACAAGGAGAGCGGGATCGTTGCGGCCGAAGAGTTCCCAAACCGGTCAAGCGAGCAGACGGTCCGTTCGGCTTCGATGCCAAGGTTGGTTGCGACCGCCTGGAAGATTCGCACATTGGCCTGGTGAGGCACGAACCGGGTAATTGCCCGGGCCTGAACGGCCGCCCTATCGAGCGCCCTTTGCGAGGCGGTGCTCATCATCTCGACTGCCCGCGAAAACACCTCGCGTCCATCTCGCATCGTCATCAGATATTCGGCAGCTGCGCGCTCCGGTGCGAAGGGCTTGTTGCTGCCGCCGGCGGCAATCGAGATCAGGTCATAGCCGCTGCCTTCGGAGCACAGGTCGGTGCCGAGGACACCGATGGCCGGATCGCTGGAGGGCGACAGCACGACGGCGCCCGCCGCATCGGCAAACAGCACGCAACTGGCTCGTTCCGCAGGATTGATGCGACGGCTGAGAATATTGGCGGCGATGATAAGGACGGCCCTGCCCTGTGCGCGCACGAAGGCGTCTGCGAGTGTCAGTGCGTACAAGAACCCGGAGCAGGCGCCGGCAAGGTCGATCGCGCCGGAGTGCTCAAGTCCGAGCCTGTGCGCCACAAGCGGCGCTGTCGGTGGCAGCAGGTGATCCGGTGTGGAGGTTGCCAGCAGCGTCAAGCCGATCTCAGAACGGCCGATCCCGGCATTGTCGAGCGCCATGGCTCCTGCTTCAGCGGCAAGGCCGCTCAGGGTGTCGTCCTCTTTCGCCCAGTAGCGCGTGCGAATGCCGGTGCGGCGCTCGATCCAGCCGGCCTCGAGACCGAGCGATTGTTCAATTTCGACGTTTTCGACGCAACGGCCCGGGACACTGTGCCCGAACCCTGCCATGCGCGCGGAGCGGACGTTCGTCATGCTGGAATTCCGATCAGGATACTTGCCGCTTCGTCGATCGCATCATACAGGCGGTCGATCTCGGCTTCCGATACGCAATAGGGTGGCATCAGATAGATGACGTTTCCAAGCGGGCGAATAAGGAGCTGACGCTCGCGGAAAAAGGCGCGCAACCGCGGTCCTATGTCGGCTAAATATCCGTCCGAGGGAGCAGCCAAATCCAAAGCGGCAATGGTTCCGGACTGGCGCACGTTCCTGAAGCGCCGATCTTGCGCAAAGCGAGCGAGCCCCTTTGCTTGCAGGGTAGCGAGGCGATCGACGCGTGCCTGAACCGGCTCTTCCGACCAGATCGTCAAGTTCGCGACGGCAGCCGCGCAGGCGATCGGATTGGCGGTATAGGAACTCGAATGGAAGAAGGTCTTGCGGCGGTCGGTCGAAAGATGCGCATCAAAGATCTCGCTTGTGCAAAGTGTCGCGGCAAGTGGCAAAGCGCCGCCAGTCAATCCCTTCGACGTGCAGAGGATGTCTGGACAGATTCCCGCCTGTTCGGATGCAAAAAGAGTGCCCGTCCTGCCCCAGCCGGTCATCACCTCATCCGCGATGAGGAGCACGTCGTGGGAGCGTGCGATCCTGCTGAGTTCGCCAAGCAGCGAGGGCTCGAACATCTTCATGCCACCGGCGCCAAGCACGAGCGGCTCGATCAACAGTGCAGCAATGCGGCCGGAGCGGCAGGCAAGTTCGAAGGCATCAACCGTGTTCTGCGCTCTGCCGGGTTCTGGAAAGGCAATCCGATCGACGCCAAACAGCAAGGGCTCATAGGCGGCGTTGAAGACGCCCCTTTCGCCGACGGACATGGTGCCGATCGTGTCACCATGATAGCCGTGCTCCATGACGACGATCCGGTCGCGCTGTCGCCCCTTGTTGTGAAAGAAACCGAGCGCCATTTTCAATGCGACTTCGACGGCCGTCGAGCCGCTGTCGGAATAAAAGACGTGCTCGAGCCCGGCCGGACTTACAGCGATTAGCCCACGGGCAAGATCCTCCGCCGGGGCGTGAGTGTATTCGGCAAAGATGATTTGGTCGTAGCACTCTGTTGCCGTGCGGATAGTCTCCATGATCGCCGGATGCCGATGGCCGTGGGTGACCACCCACCATGAGGAGATCGCGTCGAGAATGCGGTTGCCGTCTTCGTCGATGAGATAGGCGCCTTCGCTGGCCACGACCTTCTTCATCGTCGGCACAAGGGCATGCTGCGTGAACGGATGCCATACCGGGGAGCGGGTCATGACTGCATGCTCCGGAACATCGCGACCTCGAAGCCGCGATGAAAGGCCGCCATGAGCGTTTCGTGGCTGAGCGGGTCGGTTGGCTCCAGGCGCCCCAGCGAGCGTGCTCCGCTCATGTGGACGATGATCTTCTGCGTTTCGGCGTTGTGTTCACCGACAAAGGCAATGCCGAAGATTGGAACCGAACGTCGCTGCAGTGCTTCCACCGACATCAGGGTATGATTGATGGTGCCGAGAGTGGTTCTTGCGCACAGGACGACCGGTGCCTGCCACTGGGCGAAAACGTCAGCAAAAAGGATCTTTGATGTCAGCGGGACGAGAACGCCGCCCGCGCCCTCAATGACGAGCGAGTCGGGAAGCGAGGGTAGCGCAAGTGCGTCCGGATCTATCGTCACGTCGTCGAGCGCCGCCGCGTGGTGCGGGGATGCGGGCGTTCTCAGCCGGTAGGCCTCGGGGACAATGCGGTCGGGCGATACCCTGCCCAATCGGCTTACCGTTTCAGCATCCGTCTCCTCGTCCAGCCCTGCCTGCACAGGTTTCCAGTAGTATGCCCCGAGCGCGGATGTCAAAGCGGCGGAAAAGACCGTCTTGCCGATACCCGTGTCGGTGCCGGTGACGACGAAGCGCTGCGTCATTGCCGCTCCTCCCGCAGGATCTCGGCGAGCCTTTCGAACACTTGCGAGACAGTTGCTTCATCGACATTCAGGGTGATCGAGATGCGCAACCGCGCCGTACCTTCGGGCACGGTGGGAGGCCGGATCGGCCTGACGTCGAAGCCCTCGCTGCGCAAGCGCTCAGCGATGAGCACCGCGCGACGATTGTCGCCGATCACAACCGGCAGAATCTGCGATCTGCTCGCCTGCATCCCCGTTGCCGTTTCCATCGTGCGACCGGCGAAAGATACAAGTTTGGCAAGCCTGTCGCGGCGCTCCGGCTCATCGGCTAGGACCCTCAGCGCCTCTCGCACCGTCGCAGCCATGAGTGGGGATGGTGCTGTCGAATAGATGAAATTCCGGGCGCGGTTGATGAGGAAATCGCAGATGATTGCCGGTCCGAGGATAAGCGCACCTGATCCACCGAGCGCCTTGCCGCAGGTATGCAGGGTAATGCAGTTTTCCGGATGACCGACAGCCTCCGAGAGGCCGCGGCCACCCTGGCCGAAGACACCCGTTGCGTGCGCCTCGTCAATGACGAGGAAGCCATCATGCCGTGTAGCAACGTCCATCAGTTCACGGAGCGGGGCGCAATCGCCGTCCATGGAGTAGAGGCTTTCGACCGCGATCCACGGTCGACCGGTGCCCCCGGCACGGCGCCATCTGCCGATCGCATCGGCGACTGCGTCCACATCGTTGTGTGCGGCCGCGACCGACGGTGCGCGGCTTGTCGAGATCCCCTCATGGGCGCTCGCATGGATCAACGCGTCATAGACGATGATGTCGTCGCGCTGCGGCAGTGTCGAAAACAGCGCTACATTGGCCGCATAGCCGCTGCCGAAGTAGAGAGCACGCGCCGCTCCGAAATAGGCGGCGGCCTCCCGCTCCAGCGTCTCATGCTCGGGATGATTGCCGCGAAGCAGGCGCGAGCCACCAGCCCCGACTGGCACGCCGCGATCGATTGCGTCGCGAAGCGCGTCCTTGAGCCGCATTGAATGGGCGAGGCCCAGATAGTCGTTCGAGGTGAAATCGGCGCCGGATACGGCAACGAGGCTTCGGCTCCTCCCCTTGCGATCAAGACCAGCGAGCTTGTGCTCATAGACCGCAAGGCTCGCGGCGGTCATTCCGCCCGCTCCAGCTGCTCCGCCTTCAGCCCGAGACGACGAAAGAGTGCCGCATCCTGATCCTCGCCGGGATTGTCGGCTGTGAGGAGAGTCTCGCCCACGAAGATGGAGTTGGCGCCGGCAAAGAAACAGAGCGCCTGGGTCTCGTCCGACATATCCGTGCGACCTGCGGATAGCCGGACATAGGACGTCGGCATCAGAACGCGTGCCAGTGCGACGGTCCGTACGAAATCGATCGGATCGATCGGCTGGGCATTGGCGAGCCTCGAGCCAGGGATCGGGATCAGCATATTGATCGGCACGCTCTCGGGCGGCGTCGGCAGGTTTGCAAGCGTGACAAGCATCGAGATGCGATCTTCCGCCGTCTCGCCCATGCCGAGAATGCCGCCGGCGCAAACCTTGATGCCCGCTTCACGTACATTGGCAAGGGTCTCCAACCGATCCGCAAAGCTGCGGGTCGTGATGATCTCGCTGTAGAAGCGCTCCGAGGTATCGATGTTGTGATTGTAGTAGTCGAGGCCGGCGTCGGCGAGCCTTGCCGATTGCTGTGGGGTCAGCATCCCAAGCGTCATGCAGGTCTCCATCCCGAGCGCCCGGACGCCCTCGACCATCGCGACGATCGCGTCCATGTCGCGATCCTTGGGGCTGCGCCAGGCGGCACCCATGCAATATCGTGTGGCGCCGCCTTCTTTGGCCTTTCGTGCTTCGGCGAGAACGCGCTCGACTTCCATCAGTTTCGAGGCCTTGAGCCCGGTCGGGTAGTGGGCCGACTGGCTGCAATAGCCACAGTCCTCGGCGCATCCGCCGGTTTTGACCGACAGAAGGCGGCTCATCTGCACCGCGTTCGGATCGAAATTGGCGCGATGAATGCCGTGAGCGCGATAGAGGAGGTCGCCGAAAGGCAAATTATAGATAATCGTGGCTTCCGATTGGGTTGTGACGCCTGCAAAGGCGCTGCTACCCTGGATTTCCTGCGTCGAATGGGCTGAAGTGGACGGCATCAGTTCAAAATCCTCTCGTCATGAAGCTTCGATTCGTAGATAGAAGATAATTTTATCTATAATCGGCTAAAACAATAGTAGGCAAGCGCCTTTTTCTGGCTCGTCGCTGACGGTGGAGTTGGTCGCGAAGCAGGCCTTCAGCCTGCATCATGAGGACGTCGGAATCCACGTTATTGTCACAGCTTGCAACAGGCGCGCCTGCTAGGAGCACGTATGCCGCGGCTCGCGGCAAGGGGCGCCGGGCTCGTTCAGTTCAGGCGTCGCAGACGAGCGACACCATTCGACGTAGTGTAAACCACGCCGCGCTTTCCGATTGTCGGCACTAGCCGACGATTGCAAACCGCTCACGCGCGGCGTGCTGCAGTCGCCGCGGCGGCCCTCCGATCCATTGCACGTGCCGCTCCAGCGCGGTCACGGCATTTTCGACCTTGCCGGAACGAAGAAATGTGAGAATGGTGCGATGGTCGCTATCGACCCGCGGCTCCCAGTCGGTCAGCCAGGTGGCGAATAGAAATCGGGCGCTTGCTGCATGGAGGTCGTCGATGACGGAGAGCAAGCGCGGCATGCCGCAGGGTTCAAGAATGAGCGTATGGAACCTGCGATTGGCCTCTTCCCAGGTGCGAACGTCGCGCGCATTGTCACCGTCGATCGTCGCCTGCTCGGCCTGATCAAGACGTGATGGCGTAAGGTGCTCGGCCGAGTGGCGCAATGCCAGCCCTTCGAGCGCGGCGCGCATCTTCGCAACCTCCTGCACCTCCTTCAAATCGAAGGAGGCAACACGAACGCCGCGGCGCGGTTCGCTGACGGCAAGACCCTGCGCTTCCAGGCGGCGCAGAGCTTCGCGCACGGGGACGTGCGACGACCCGAACTCCTCTGCTATGTGATCCTGCTTCAGCTTCGAGCCTGGTGGCAAGGCACCGGTCACAATGCGCTCTGCGAGCGCGCGACTTATGCGGCCAGCTATGGTGTCGTCGTTATGAATAGTCATATTTTAGAAATAGTTCCTGCGCCCGACGCTGTCGAGGTGCCTCTTATGCGTGGCTGTGGATTTGTCACCGGCATCCGTCCGACGAGTTCGGAATTGGGGGGAATCGGTAGGAGCCAGGCTATGCGGCTGGCGGGATCGTTGCGGATGCTGGTGGCGTTGGGAAGCAGTTGCAATCGTCTCGCCGGGAATTGCAGGTGTCCTGTGTGGCCGATTTGACTGTCCAGCATCGCGTTGGCCGCGGTGTCCGAAGCGGCCTTCCGGATACGGAACCCGGCGCAGAAATTCAATTCGGTTCCTGTCGCCACTGGGGCATGAGCGCTGGCGAAGCGTTCGCCGGGTGCAAGCCGAGGAAGTGTGTTCGGCTCTTTTTGGTTGCCCCGACCGATCTGATCCAGACCGCGCGGAAGGAATTCGCGGGTTTTGTGTCTCGCCGTGGGTGAACGAAGGCGCCCGCTCGCGGGATCTACGGACCGACCCGGTAGAGGCGTCATTTTGCGCCGCTATCGCCACGAAATATATCCCGAGCCGGTGTTGAGGGCGATCTCTGGCGGGCACGCCCGAGGGGACTGCGGGATGTCGGGGCAGATCTCCTGGTCGCTGGCATAAGTGTCCGCCTTGGGGGATATGCCGACGCAGTCGGTGGGCTCTCTCCGCGAGGCAGCGAAAAACATCTCGTTGTTCGCGGAGGTCGACTGTGCGGCCGGTTTTCACGCATTTGTTTGAGGCTGTCGCGGGCTTTTCGGAGGTTGTTTCGCGATGATCTCAGCTTGCGTCTGTCGGCGTGGGCGCGCGTACGCCGGTCCGACCGACGCTTGGTTGCCCTGTGTCCTGGGCACATGAAGGAGATCAGCTATCTCGCAATACAGTTGGGCTGACTGATCACGGAGAACTTCAGGGAGGCCTCTTGCTTGTCTGGTGGCGAAGACAGAAGGGCGCGCCGGGTAGGCCGGCGAGGTTGACGGCGGGGGGCGCGGCAGTGGTTCGCCTGGCCGCATTGGCGAGGCAGCAGGGTAGGACGGCTTTGCTCTCGCCGTTGGCAGGGCCCGGAGTCGGATAGGCTTGCAGCCAGTATTGCTGGGCGAGGCGGGGCGCTGCCTTTGTCCAGTCGGACAGAGTTCCCCGCGGGGAACAGTTAGACCGGCGCCTTTTCTGCAGAACCGCTCACGGATGATGGCCGGGTATTTCGTTCGTCTCCGCAGAGGAAGAGACTTGTGCTGCTGTTGATGATCAAGTGTGACGGCGGAAATGCCGCGCCGGCTCGCAGAGTGCATCGGTGAGCGACAAGGTAGGGTGCGGTGCTCGTGCCGTTGGTTGCGTCCGGCGTCAGAAAGGCTTGCGCCACCCCTATTGCCGGGCAGGCGAAGCGCTGCCTTCTTGCCGCTCGGTAGAGTTCCCCGCGGGGAACATTCAGCTAGGCGTCCACCCTGTGGCGCCGTCGAAGGGGCGTCAGTTTGGTCGGAAGTCCGCCATGCTAGGGCCTCGCCGGCCTTTTGATTTCGCAGGTAGCCGGTCGATTGCGGTTGACAAATCACCCTGTCGTCCGTGATTCTATCAGTGCATTCAGGACATAGGCGCGGGCTCGCAGGAGGCAAATGCGCCCGATCATGGCCACGATGCCTCCTCCACAAGGCTCCTTTGAGGGCATTTTCCAGCTTATGTCGCCCCTCAGGCAATAAGACCTAGCGGAAGAGAATGCTTAATTGGCTGCCGTAAGAAAAAAAATGCGTGTTTGGCCAAAGATTTAGACGGCACGGTGCATCGTCGTCAGCAGACGCTTCGGAAGCGATCGATACAGGTCGAAAGCACCTTTTCGCCAGGCCGTTTCCACCAGTTTCCGGCCGAAAAGATCTCCACTTCCTGGGGGCCTCCGTAGCCCGCCATTTCGATTGCGCGCCTGATTGCCTTGAGGTCTATGACGCCGTCTCCCATCATTCCGCGGTCGAGCAGAAGATCCGTTGTCGGAACCAGCCAGTCGCAGATGTGGTGTGCGAGGATGCGGCCAGACGCCCCGGCGCGCGCGATCTGCTGCTGAAGTTTCGGATCCCACCAGACATGGTAGACGTCGATGGCGACGCCAACGCCGTCGCCAAGCAGGTCGCAGATGTCGAGTGCCTGCTCGAGCGTGTTCACGCAAGCGCGGTCTGCGGCATACATCGGATGCAGCGGTTCGATGGCTAGCGGTATGCCGGCGGCGCGCGCGTGCGGGAGGATTGCGGCGATCCCATCGGCAACCATTTCGCGCGCATGCGCAATATCCCGGGATCCCGCGGGCAGGCCACCGACGACAAGGACGAGGCAGTCGGCGTTGAGAGCCGCAGCTTCGTCAATGGCTTTCCTGTTGTCGTCGATGGCGGCGGCCCGTGCCGCAGCATCAGCGGCCGGGAACATGCCGCCGCGGCAAAGGCCGGTCACCTGCAATCTGTTGTCGGCGACGATACGGGCCGCTTCCGAAAGCCCGATGGCATGAACCTGATCACGCCACGGAGCGATCGCTACGACATCCTGCTTGAGGCACGCTTCGACGGCCTGCTTCATATTGTACTGTTCTCGAACTGTCGCCAGATTGATCGAAAGGCCGTCGACTGCCATGCGCTGTCCTCCCTCACCTCGTCGATGCGAGGCGGATGCCGTGGTGTTTCAGATCCCTGCCGTGGCGAGGATTGTTTTCATTCGTTCGGTGGCGAGATCCGGGTCGCGCAGGACGCGGGCCTGGTCGGCAAGGCGGAACAGTTCCGCAAGGTGCGTGATCGAGCGCGCACTCTGCTGGCCGCCGAGCATCTGGAAGTGATCCTGGAAGCCGTTGAGATAGGCCAGGAAGACGACCCCGGTCTTATAGAACCGGGTCGGCGCCTTGAAGATATGTCGAGACAGCGGCACGGTCGGCGCCAGGATATTGTGAAACCCAGTGAGATCATTTGCGGCGAGCTTCTGTAAGGCAGCGCTCGCCGCAGGGGCGATGGCGTCGAAAATGCCGAGGAGGGCATGCGAGTAGCCTTGTTCGTCCCCGGCAATAAGCTCCGCGTAGTTGAAGTCGTCGCCGGTATACATCTTGACGGCCGGATCAAGCTCGCGGCGCATGACGATCTCCTTTTCCGCCGACAGCAGAGAAATCTTCACGCCGTCCACCTTGCTTGCGTGATCGTTGATAATCGCGACTGCCGTTTCCATGGCCTGCATGTCATTGCCCGAACCCCAGTAGCCCGCGAGCGCAGGATCGAACATGTCGCCCAACCAATGAATGATCACCGGCTGGCGAACCTGCCGCAGGATGCGGTCATAGACATGCACGTAATCCTCGGGGCTCTTGGCGGCTGCGGCAAGAGCCCGGCTTGCCATGAGGATGATCCGGCCCCCCTGCCCTTCGACATAGGCGACCTGCTCCTCATAGGCGCGGATCACGTCATCGATGCTGATATCAGGGCCGGGGGACAGATGGTCGGTGCCGGCGCCGTAGGCGATCAGTGCATCAGGGCGTTTGCGCGCAGCCGATTGGACATTGGCGATCAGTTCCTTGGCGCCCGTCCAGTCAAGTCCCATGCCGCGCTGGGCAGTGTCCATCGCCTCGGCGACGCCGAGGCCGAGGTCCCAAAGGTATTCGCGGAACGCGACAGTGCGCTCCCAATCGATGTTGCGATCGAGCCAGGGATCGTTGTCGGCCAACGGATCGACCACCACGTGCGCGGCTGCAAAGGCCACGCGGTTGAAGGCGTGCCCGCCGGCCGGGTGTTCCGGTGCGGCAAGCGGTGTGTTGGTAACGGTGTAGTCCTGCAGGGCGCCGCCGGAAACGGGGAGACGAAGTGTCGCGGTCATGGTCGTCAGGCAACCTTGCGAACGGAGGTGTCGGCGAGCGAGGGAACATCCACCCAGCGGCGCTCCTTCCAGCTCTTTTGGGCCAGTTCGGCAAGCTGAACGCCCTTGGCGCCCTCGCGCAGGGTGAATTTCCACGGTGCGTCCTCAACGACGTAGCGCAGGTAGTCTTCCCACTGCGCCTTGAAGCCGTTGTCGAAGACCTGGGTTTCCGGCACCTCGTCCCAGGTTTTGTAGAAGTCGATCGTCTGCGGCTGGTCCGGGTTCCAGACCGGCTTTGGCGTATTGACACGATGCTGGGTCCAGCACTTCGTCAGACCGCAAACGGCTGAACCGTGCGTGCCGTCGACTTGGAACGTCACGAGGTCGTCGCGACGCACGCGGACTGCCCAGGAGGAATTGATGTGGGCGACGATGCCGCCCTCAAGCTCGAAGGTCGAATAGGCTGCGTCGTCGGCGTCGGCCCGATAGGTCTTTCCGTTCTCGTCGACGCGGCTCGGAATATGGGTGGAGGCATAGCAACTGACCGCCTTGACCTCACCGAAGAGGTTGTCGAGCACGTAGCGCCAGTGCGGCAGCATATCGAGGATCATGCCACCACCGTCGGCCGCGCGGTAGTTCCAGGAGGGGCGCTGCGCCTTCACGCCCCAATCACCCTCGAATACCCAGTAGCCAAATTCGCCGCGCACCGAGAGGATCTTGCCGAAGAAGCCGCTGTCCTTCAAAAGCGCGATCTTGCGCAGTCCCGGCAAGTAGAGCTTGTCTTGAACGACGCCGTTCTTGACACCGCGCTCCTCGGCGAGCGTCGCCACGGAAAGCGCCTCCTCAAGCGTCTCCGAGATCGGCTTTTCGCAATAGACATGCTTGCCCGCTTCGATTGCCTTTTTGAGCAATGAGACGCGCATTTGCGTGGAGCCGGCGTCGAAGAAGACCTTGTTGCTCGGATCGGCAAGCGCACTGTCGAGATCGGTGGTCGTGCGCGTCAGGCCGTGTTTCCGGGCGATCGCTTCGATCTTGTCGGCGTTGCGGCCGACGAGGATCGGATCGGGCATCAGGCGGTCGCCGTTGGAAAGCTGAAGCCCGCCCTGCTCCCGGATAGCCAGAATGGACCGCACCAGATGCTGGTTATAGCCCATGCGGCCAGTGATCCCATGCATGATCATGCCAAGCGATATCGTCGCCATCTGTGTCTTCCTCCCAGAATAAATAACCAGTTAGTTACATAACTGACATGCGCCCCCCATACTGTCAACCCGGCCCGACACCCACAGTCCTGTTGTGGTCGAGACCTCCGGGAAAGTCGCCGGCATGTCGCTGCGTCGATTCAGCACCGCAATCCCTCAGTTCGCCGAGGATGCCCGACGCAAACCGCTGGCTATCCGTGGCGGAACCCCTTATGCGGTAGGGCACATGATTGGTTTGAACGCCCGCAAGTCGAGTCAATGAAGGCAATTTCAGGCACCAACCTAGAGCAGGCAAAATCGCACAACCGGCGTGTCGTGATCGAGGCGATCCGAACGAATGGGCCGTTGTCGCGAGCGGCACTGGCTCGGTTGACGGCGCTCAGCACGCAGACAGTATCGAATATCGTCGAAGAGCTGGAAGGGTCCGAGCTATTGAAGGCGGAACCGCCGCAGAAGGCGGCTCGTGGACAGCCGATCACGCCCTACTCGATCAATCCGGACGGCGCCTATTCCATTGGCCTGGAGCTGGAGCGGGATCATGCGGTTGGCGTGCTGACCGATCTTTCGGGAAGTGTCCGAGCCAGGATCGAGAAGGCCGTCGACAGGCCGGCGCCGGCCGAGGCGATGCCGATCCTCGCCGCTATCGCTGATGAACTGCAACACAGCTTCCGCTTCGATCGCGCCCGCCTCCTGGGTGTGGGTATTGCGATGCCGGGGCGTTATGCCGCCGAAGGTGTCACATCTTTGAGCCCGGTAACGCTCCCTGGCTGGCAGGGCTTCCCGGTGGCCAGAGAACTTGCCGAGCTTGTTGGCGTGCCTGTCCTTGTCGAAAACGACGCCACCGCCGCTGCGATCGGCGAGCGCCTGTACGGCGTTGCCCGTGGCTTAAGCAGCTTTATCTACCTGTTTCTTGGCGGGGGCATCGGCGCCGGCATGTTCCTCGACGGCCATCTCTACAAGGGAAGCCGCAGCAATGCCGGTGAGATTGGCCATATGATCGTCGTCCCGAACGGTCTCCCCTGCGTGTGCGGCAAGCGTGGTTGTCTGGACCGCTATGTCTCACTCGGCTCGGCCTATGGATATCTCGAGATTCGTGGTTCGAGAGAGCAGGATCCTGAAATTCTGGCAGCGCTTGTCGAGCAAGGCAACAGTCGGATTGACGCCTGGGCAGAGGCTGCCGCCGAACCGATGCGTCAGACAATCGATTTTCTGGAATTGGCTTTTGATCCGCAGACAATCGTGCTTGGCGGTTCGATGCCTCCATCGCTGCTGCAGCGCCTCGCTCGTCAGCTGGAGCCCTTATATACGCCGGTGAATCCCGGGGAGGAGCGAAACCTTCCCCGCATCATGATCGGGGCGACCGGCAGGGACACGGCGATTTTGGGCGCCGCGGCACTGCCGATCTTTTCGGAAACGAACCCGCAGTTCGATGTCCTTCAAAAGCCTCTCGGCCGATAGCCTCAGGGATAGGCATAAAGGACTGGCATCAATCCGGCGACTGCCTTGAAGCGCTCCCAGGACTTGTCGGTCGGCTTCGTCCAGGCGCTTTCGGCAAGCGCCGAGATCCGCGGGAATACCAGGCGATCGAAGACCGCGCGATCGGTCATCGGTTCCGACCAGATGCAGGCCTGGATGCCGCGCAACTTCGTCTTTTGCTCTTCGCTCCAGCCTTCGACGGGATCGAAGTTGTAGAGCTTTTCCGGCTCCGACCAGCCGGCCCAGCTGGCACCGGGCTCGTCCCAGTCGGGGCTGTTTGCCATGTCGAGGTAGTAGACCTGCCCAGGGCAGACCACCATCTCGTAGCCCTGGCCGGCAAGCGCTGCCGAGACCTCGACGCTGCGCCAGCCGCAGAGATAGCTCTTTGTCTTGTCGATGACGTTGCCGTGCGCTGCTTCTTCCCATCCGCCGGTAATGCAGCCCTGTTCGGCGAGAAACGTCTGGATCCTTGCGAGAAAGATGGACTGCAGAACGGCGGCCCCGGATCCGTCGATATCGTCGGCGCCATGCGTGTTGGTGATGACGTTGAGGCGCTTGGCATGGGCGCTGGCCATGGCATCTCCACCGATCTCGCGCAACCGCGCCAGGGCCTCCGACGAGCCCGACCACGCGCCAAGGGGCACTTCGTCGGCGCCGATATGGATCGTCTTGAAGGGAAAGAGCTCGATCAGTTCGCGCAAGATTGTTTCGAGAACCTCATATGTTTTCTCGCGCGCGGGGTTCACGCAGTTGTCGGGGAAGCCCTGGACAGAAAAATAGCTTCCGACCTCCTGCGGATCACGAAGCTCGGGGATCGCCTGCTGCATGGCATAGCAATGTCCAGGCACGTCGATCTCCGGCACGACCTCGATGCCGAGCGCCTTGGCGTGCGCGACGATCTCGCGCACCGCAGCCTTGGTGTAATAGCCGCCGGTGCGTGCCGCGCCCGAGCCGAGGAGTGGCGGAATGGCAAGGCCATGTCCGCGCCAGGCGCCGACTTCGGTCAGGGCGGGATAGGCGTCGATTTCGACGCGCCAGGCCTCGTCGTCCGAGAGGTGCCAATGGAAGCGGTTGACCTTGTTCCAGGCGAGGATGCTGAGCAGCTTCTTGATTTCAGCCTTGCCGTAGAACTGGCGGGCGACGTCGAGATGCAGGCCCCGCCATCCCATGGATGGCTCATCGAGGATCTCGCCTGCGACGGGGAAGCGGAACGCGTGCGGATAAAGATGCGCGCCGCGCCAGATCTGGCCAAGCGTGACCAGGCCATAGAGCAAGCCGGTCTGCGTGCTGGCGCAAACGCGTACGATATCGCCGGCGAAGGACACGCGATAGGCCTCTGGCGCGAAGCCGTCGACCACGTCAAGCATCACAGGCATTCCGCCTTCGGAGGCGGGACGCACGATCCCTTCGACGGCAAAGAGTTGTTCGACGAGGCCGGTAAAGGCAGCCGCCGCGGCAATGGCCTGGGGATTGCTGGCGTTGAGCGCAAAGCCCGAAGGGACCGAACGCTTGCCCGATACCGACACCTCGTTCGGCCACGGCACGATTGCGACAGGCACCGGCGGATTGGCTGGTACGGGATAGATTTCCGCGCCACGCTTCAGTGGCGCATTGTTGGCGAGCGATCGGGTCGGCTCGACCGAAAGCGACACCGTGCTGCCGTCAGCGAACGCCACATAGGCGCCGGTTGCGCCGTCCGTCCAATGCTGGAACGACCAGCTGAGAGCAGAGATGATCAACGTCCATGTCTTGCCTGCCTCAAGCTCGAAATTTGCGGGTGGCAGGAATTCGGTAAAATTCGATAGCCGGCGACCGATCGTGCCACCCTCGATCCGAACCGCCGGATCCACCCGTCCCGGTCCGCTGACGCAGAGGGTGAAATCGGTGATCGACTTCGACGAGACGTTCTTCAGACTGAGCGTGTATGCCTGGGCTCGTTCTTCGGAAGCGGGTAGCCATGAGGTTTCGAGCCGCAGGGCGGATTGGCGCTGTATCGACATGATCATCTCTTGATAACGTTGCAGGGACTAGGTTCGAAGCATTCCGGCATAGATGCCAGGAGCGGAATTGGGGATCGGCATGGCGCCGACGGCTTTCTCGTAAAAGGCGGCGGGCCCGACATCGCCAATGATGGCGTATCCGTAGCCCATGGTCCTGAGATCGAAGAGGCTGGCAAGCAGCAGGGCATGCCCGATCCCTAGCCCACGCGATTCTTCTTCGACGCCGGTCGGCCCGAAAAAGCTGAGCGCAATGGATTCGTGGCAGGCAAAACCGACCAGGCGTTGGTCACGGGTCGCGATAAAACAGGTTGGCGGCTGGCGGGTCAGTGCGACAGCCGTCTCGCTCGCCCAGCCGTCGCCAAACTCATCTGCGACCCATTTGGTCACGAGCCTGGCTTCCGGAGCGAGTGGGCGTCGGATCGTCACGCCAAGGTCCTTCATCCTGGCTATGAGATCCGCATTCGGCTCAAGGACCGATAGATTGACGAGATAGTCCAAGACAGCCTCCCTTTAATTCGATGCCGCAAGCGGACGGACGAAATGGTTTAGCCCGACCTGTTCGACCGCTGTCGATGGCGGCCGGCTCAGGGCACGGACCTTTTCGGCCTGCTCGAGAAAGCGGGCGCTTCCTCCGGTGACGAACGGCTTGCCGCCGTCGGGCACAGCTGACAGCAGCAGTTGCGTGTATCGGTGCCGCGGACTGCCGATGACCGAATTTGTATCCCCCCACTCGACCATTTGACCGGCAAACATCACGACAATTTCCTCGGCGACATGCGCGGCCGTGGCTATGTCGTGGGTGATGTAGAGAAGTGCGAGGTTCTTTTCACGCTTGATACGGGCAAGAAGATCCAGAATTCCCATGCGGATCGAGACATCGAGCATGGACGTCGGTTCGTCGGCCACGAGTACACCTGGCGCTACCGCGAGTGCACGCGCGATGTTGACGCGTTGGCGCTGGCCACCTGAGAGCTCGTGCGGAAACTTCCGTTTGGTGATCGCAGCATCAAGCCCAACATCGGCGAGGAGCGTCGAGACAGCGTTCGAGAGGGCGGCCCTGCCCTTTGCATGCTTGTGCAGGGTTAGCGGTCGCGACAGGTGGTGCTCGATCGAAAAGACGGGATTGAGCGAGGAGAATGGATCCTGAAACACCATCTGAACTTCCCGCCGATAAGCGCGTTCATCCATTGCGGGGCCGACGGCGGTGAAATCGCGTCCCTTGAACCAGAGCTTGCCTGACGTCGGTTGATCCATGCGCGCGATGATGCGGGCGCAGGTGGTCTTGCCGCAGCCAGATTCTCCGACGAGCGCCAGAGCTCTGCCGGGATTGAGCGATAGCGAGATCCCGCGCAAGGCGTGAAGACGACCGAAGCGGCGTTCGATATCGGTCAGACGGATCACGGGTTCGGACGAAGCCTTGGACAGTTGAGGGTTCGTGGTCATGCGATCGCTCCAACCAGATGCCGGCCCGGGAGCTGAGGTATGGCGTTCCATAGTTTGCGAGTGTAGTCGTGCGCCGGCGCCAGACTAACCTGCCTGACATCACCGACCTCGACGAGTTCACCTTTCAGCATGACCCCGATCCGGTGGCAGAGCTGTGCCATCAGGTGCAGGTCGTGGGTGATGAACAGCACCGAGAAGCCGTAGGCTCGTTGCAGGTCGATGACCTGCTCGAGGATCTCCCGCTGCACGACGACGTCGAGCGCGGTCGTCGGCTCATCCATGATGATCAATTCCGGCCTTAGCGCCAGGCAGATTGCAATCACGATGCGCTGCCGCATGCCGCCGCTGAATTGATGCGGATAGTCCGATACACGGCTGGTTGGAATACCGACCAGCTTGAACATTGCTTCCGCCTGCTCGCGCGATTGGCGCTTCGAGCACCCCGTGTGCCGATGCAGCACGTCATGAAACTGCGCATCGACCCGCATGAGCGGGTTCAACGAGTTCATTGCACTCTGAAACACCATGCCGACGCGTTTCCAGCGGATCTTCTGCATCTCCCCCTGCGGCAACCGCAGGAGGTCTTGCCCGTCGAGGAGAATCTCGCCGCTGGCGACCCAGGCGGGTGGTTTCGAAAGACGCGTTATGGCATAGGCGATCGTGCTCTTGCCGCAGCCGGACTCGCCAGCAAGGCCGAACAACTCGCCTCGGCCGATAGTGAAGGACACATCCTTCACCGCGCGGAACTCGCCTCGGTCGAGCAGATAGTCGACGTTGAGGTTGCGTATCTCAAGGAGATCATTGCTCATCGGGCAGCCTCCAGATTTCGATTGCGTGCACGATTGAGCCGGAGCCAGCGGCTGAGCGCAGGGCCGGAACGAAGCTGCGGATTGGCAATCTCGTCAAAGGTAAAGTTCACAAGCGCCAGGCCAAGGCCGATCAGCGCGATGCCGGCGGCCGGTGCCCCGATATCCCACCATGCGCCAAGGATGATCGCCGATGAGTTCTGCGCGTTGTAAAGCATGGTTCCCCAGCTGACCTGCAAGGGGTCGCCGAAGCCGAGGTATTCGAGCGTGGTTTGCGCGACGATCGCGTAAATAATGCTGCCGACCAGGTTGATGCCGATAAGCGGCAACAGGTTCGGCAGGAGCTCGACGAAGACGATACGCCAGCCCGGCTCGCCGATCATTCTCGCAGCAGTGACGAAATCGCGGGTCCGCAGCGCCAGCGTTTGCGATCGGGTCATGCGCGCTCCCCAGGGCCAGGAGGTCAGGGCGATGATTGCCATGATCGCAAGCGGCCCGACGGCGCCGGCAAACGATGCAAGCAGGATGAGAAGCGGTATGTTGGGTATGACAAGGACGGCATTCGTCGCAAGGTCGAGCGCTGCATCCGTACGGCCGCCGACGTAGCCGGCAATCAGGCCGATCACCGTGCCAAGAACCGTAATCGCAATGCCTGTTGCAAAGCCGACCGCGATCGATGTGCGCGCTCCCCAGACGAACTGGGTGTAGACATCGCGGCCCATCTTGGTCGTGCCCATGACGTGCTCGATCGTTGGAGACTGATGCGAGCGGCCGACGCGCGCGCTGGGGTTTCCCGGTGCGATGACCGGCGCCAGGATCGCCATCAGGCAAAGCGCCACGATGATGACAAGACCGATGATCGCCTTGCGCTGCTGGCGCATCAGTTTGAATGCGGCATTCATTCGGGAGCCTCCTGCAATCTGGGATCAACAAGACCGTAGATGATGTCGACGAGCAGGTTGGCTCCAAGTGTTGCCAGCGTCATCAGCAAGAGTTGTCCCTGGATGACGGGATAGTCGCGGGCGACGCTTGCGGTAAACAAGGTCAGGCCGAGACCCGGATAGTTGAAAACGATCTCAGTCACGATCGACCCACCGAAGACGGCGCCGAGCATCAGTGCGAGGTTCGTCAACACTGGCAGCATGGCGTTTCTTGCGCCGTAGCCGAACATCACGGTCATCGACGTCAAGCCCTTGGCCCGACCCATGGTGACGTAGTCTTCGCCGAGCACGGAAATCATCGACGATCGCATCGTCGTCTGGAACTCGCCGATGAGATAAGGCGACAGCGTCAGCACCGGCATGATCGCGTGAAAGAAGACGCTGCCCACGAATGCGAAATTCAACCCGGGGTCCAGGCTTGGATCGTAGGCATAGCCGACGGGAAACCAGCGCAGCGATACGCCGAACACGAAGAGCGTCGTCAGTGCAATGATCACCGGTGGCACGGCAATCATGACGACTGACAAGGGGGACACGACCGTGTCGAAACGGCCGCCGCGCCGCCATGCGGCCACCGCGCCGAGCGTCACGCCGACGAGCAGGGAAAACAGGATCGCCGTAAGGACGAGGAAGGCGGTCCACAGGGTCGAGCGACCGAGCACCTCGACGACGGTCTGCGGATAGTATTTCACCGAAACCCCGAGATCGAGCGTTGCCAGCTCTTTCAGATAATCAACGAACTGGCTGGCGATCGGCGCATCGACTGCGCCGAAGCGCGCCTTGATCGCTTCGATCGCGGCCGGCGTGGCACGTGAGCCGAGTTGCGCGATCATCGCGTCGACGGGAGTCCCCGGCATCAGCCGGGGGACCGTGAAGTTCATGACAATCGCAAACACCAGCGCGATCGCGTAGACGCCGAGGCGTCGAGAGGAAATACGCATGCTGTTGCTTCCCTGGCCGAGGGCTTATTGCACGGGCTTCAAACGCAAAAGGTGAACGAGACGCATACGGTTATTGTCATGATTTTCCGGGTTCATGACGGGTTCCTTGTCCGTCACCCAGCCGGTGAAGCGCTTGGTCGAATACTGGTACCAGGTTGGACCGTTGAATACGGGCACCATCGGCATATCGTCAGCGACGATCACCTGAATCTCGTCGAAGAGCTTGCGGCGTTCTTCGTCACTCGTCGCCTTGCGGTAGGCGTTGAACGCTTCGTCCAGCTTCGGGTTGGAGTAGCGTGTCGCTGCACTCGTGATGCGGCCGGCAAAGGCCGTCGACATCGACTGGTAGTAGCCACGGAAAGGTGTCGAGCCGTCGGCGCGGGAGTTCAGAGCAACATCGAAGCTGCCGTCGAGCAATTGCTTCTGCCACTGCTCGTATTCCGGCGTTGCCACCGACACATTGAGGCCGGCCGCACGCAACCCCTCGGCGGCGATCTGCGCATCGTCGATCCAGTCGGTCCAGCCGTTGGGGATGATGATCGTGAAGGCAATCGGCTGTCCGCCCGGCGTCGTCCGGAAATTGTCGACGCCCTTCTTGTAGCCGGCGTCGTCGAGAACCTTGTTTGCCTTGCCGACGTCATAGGCCATCCATTCGTCAGCAGCCCCTTCGGCTGCCTTGTCGCGCCAAGCTTCGAAGCGTGGCGGCAGTCCGCTTGCATGCTGGCTTGCGACCGGATAGCCGAAGCCCGCGACATCGACCATCGAGGCGCGATCCATGGCGAGGCTGAAGGCGCGGCGGAAATTGAGATCATTGAACGCCTGAGCGTTTGCGGCATTGCCGGTCTTCAGGTTCATCTGGAACGCGACTGTTTCGGCCGGCGGCTGCCAATAGCCGTTGTTCTTCGGGTCCAGCGCCACGAATGTCTTGTCGATCTGCGGCAGGAACGAACCGATCCAGTCCATCGTCCCTTCGGGCAGCAGGGCCAGCATCTGGTCATTGCCCGATATCTGCGGGAGTTTGAGGCAATCGACATGCAGCGAGGCTGCGTCCCAATAGTTCGGATTACGGCACTGTTCGTAGACTTGCGGCGTGAAACGGCGGATCTCGGTCATCGGGCCGGACCCGACCGGGTTTTCGTTTTTGAAGGCGACCGGATCGGCGACGTCCTTCCAGACATGTTCCGGCACGACAGGGAAATCGGCAAGCGATTCCGGGAATTCGGTATTCACGTCCTTGAGGTTGATCTTGACTTCGCTCGGCGATGGCGCCTCAACCGACGCGACGGTCTCACCGACACCTGCCGTATCGGTCGCCGGGTTCTTCAGCATCAGTTCCAGCGTGTACTTGACGTCTGCGGACGTCAGCGGCTGGCCGTCGGACCATTTGACGCCATCGCGCAAGACATAGGTGATCGACTTGAGGTCGTCGGAAAACTTGTAGCTTGTCGCTAGCCGGAAAATGGGCTTGCCGCCGTCATCGGCATTGAAGATGACCAGCGGCTCGTAGATGAAATCCATCGTGCTCTGGCGTCGGCCCGCAAGGTCGAAGGGATTGAAATTCCTGACCCAGCTGGTCTGCTCCTCGATATGCATCGACAGCGTCGCCTCGGCTTTCGCCGGCGTTGCGAGGACGCCTCCATTGGTCATCAGGGAGACTGCGAGGCTGGTCGCAGACAAAAGGATAGCGCGGCGCGAAAACGCGCAATAAAGTCCTGTTTTCATGGTCTTAAGTTCCCTCTTGTGAGCTTGATTTTATTTAGTCAATCAATTTGATTTAATCAAACTACGATTTTTCGCGGTGGTCAATCCGAGGCGCGGAATATTATTCGCCGGAACGCGAAGTGGCGGGGGACTACGCCGAAGAGGAGCGGAAGAAGGCTGCGTGTGGAGGGTTACCAAAGGCCGGCGTCACAGATGCTTCGCGACCCGTTGCGGTTACGCCGGCTTCACCGCGTCCGGATGGGCTGCCTTGAACGCCGGCAGCATGTTGCATTCGTCGGCGATCCGCGCGACGCGGGAAAGCGGTGACATTTCAATGCCCCAGCGATGGGCATTGTAGACCTGCGGCACGAGACAGAAATCGGCCATGGTCGGCGTGTCGCCAAAGCAGAAGCGGCCCGTTGTCGGATCATCAAGCATCTGCTCCAGCGCCTGCAGTCCACTGCCGATGAACTTGATCATCCACTTTGTTCGCGCGCCCTCGTCGCCTGCAAGGCGGGCGACGTGGGAAGCGACGTTGAGGTTGCAGATCGGATGGATGTCCATCGCAACAGCATAGGACAGCGCCCTCACCCGTTGCCGCCCCACGATGCTGCCGGGCAGGAAACCACTGTCTGGCCTTGTCTCAGCAAGGTATTCGATGATGGCCAACGATTGCGTCAGCGTATGCCCATCGATGTGCAGGCTCGGAACCAGGCCCTGGGGATTGATCTTGAGGTAAGCTCCGTCCTTATGCGCGGAGGCAAGAAGGTCCACCGGGATGGTTTTATAGGCAAGCCCTAACGTTTGCAGCGCGATGCGGACCCTGTAACTCGCGGAGGAACGCCAGTAGTCGTAGAGCACGATCTCTGTCATTGCAGCTTCTCTCCACTGTAGCGGCCTACAGTCTGTTCGATCGCGCCGAAGATCGAAGCCCCCTGCTCGTCGTTCATCTCGATGCGAACCGTATCACCGAAATGCAGGTAGGGTGTCTTGGGTCCGCCGTGCTCGATGGTCTCGATCATCCGGATCTCGGCAATGCAGGAATATCCGTCTCCTCCCTCGGCGATCGGTCTGCCAGGGCCGCCATCACGCTTGTTGGAAACCGTGCCGGAACCGATGATCGAGCCTGCCGTCAGCGCGCGCGTTTTTGCTGCATGCGAAACCAGCTGTCCGAAGTCGAATGTCATGTCCACGCCGGCATTGGCGCGGCCAAACGGAATACCGTTCAGGCTCACTAGCAAGGGAAGATGGATTTTGCCCTCCTTCCAGCTATCGTCAAGCTCGTCAGGTGTCACGGCGACGGGCGAGAAGGCCGATGACGGCTTCGATTGAAAGAAGCCGAATCCCTTGGCGAGTTCGTCGGGAATGAGGCCTCGTAGCGATACGTCATTCACCAGCATTACCAGCCGGATTGCGTTGCGTGCCTGCTCAGGTGTCGCGCCCATCGGGACGTCGTCGACAATAACGGCGACCTCGCCTTCCATGTCGATGCCATACGTCTCGTCGGCAGCAAGGATCGGGTCGCGAGGTGCGAGAAAGCTGTCGGAACCACCCTGGTACATTAGCGGATCGGTCCAGAACGTGCGGGGCATCTCGGCGTTTCGAGCTCGTCGCACCAGTTCGACATGATTGACGTAGGCCGATCCGTCGGCCCACTGGTAAGCGCGGGGCAGCGGCGAATGCACACGCCGTTGGTCAAAGCGCTCCGATGGCTCCGAGCCGGCCTCCAGTCGCTCGGCGAGGCGGGCAAGTTTCGGCGCAGCTGCCCTCCAGTCGTCCAGTGCCGCCTGCAGGGTGCGGGCGATCTCGCCTGCATGTGCAAAACGCATCAGGTCTCTGGAGACGACGATCAACTGGCCGTCCCGAGTGGAATCTTTGAGTGTGGCGAGCTTCATAAGATCTGTCCGGGTTCAATCGCTCACTTAATGCCTGGCGTTCCATCGAAGCGCCTTTCCAGGCCATCCCAGCAATCGATGTAATCGTCCTGCAGCGTCTCCAGCTCAGCGGCGTATTTCGTCAGCTGTTGCGGGAAACGGGTCTCGAACATAAACGCCATCGTGTGATCGAGCTTGGCCGGCTTCAGCTCCACGGTGGACGCCTTTTCGAAGCCTGACGCGTCGGGTCCATGCGGCAGCATCATGTTGTGCAGGCTCATGCCACCCGGGACGAAACCCTTTTCCTTGGCGTCGTATTGTCCGTGGATCAGGCCCATGAACTCGCTCATGATGTTGCGATGGTACCAGGGCGGCCGGAAGGTGTGCTCGGCAACCAGCCAGCGCGGCGGAAAGATCACGAAGTCGACATTCGCCGTACCCTCTTCGCCGCTCGGTGCTGTCAGCACCGTGAAGATCGAGGGATCCGGGTGATCGAAGAGAATGGCTCCGACCGGAGAGAAGGTCCGCAGATCATATTTGAACGGCGTGTAGTTGCCATGCCAGGCGACGACGTCGAGGGGCGAATGATTGATCTCCGTCACATAGAACTTGCCGCACCACTTTACATGCACCCGGCAGGGCGTTTCCTTGTCCTCGAAGGCAGCAACCGGGGTCTTGAAGTCGCGTGCGTTCGCCAGGCAATTGGCGCCGATCGGCCCACGATCCGGCATGGTAAACTTGGCCCCGTAGTTCTCGCAGATATAGCCACGCCATTCGGGGCCGTCTCTAAGACGCGAGACCTTGAACATCATGCCGCGGGGGACAAGACAGATCTCGGCTGGCTCGACCTCCATCGCCCCCATTTCGGTGAAGACGCGGATGGTGCCGAGTTGCGGAACAATCAGCAGTTCGCCGTCGGCATTGAAGAAATAGTCATCGACCATGTCGTCGTTGAAGACGTAGGCATGCGCGGCCATGCCGACCTGGGTCATGACGTCGCCGGCCGCTGTCATTGTTCGGATTCCTGCGAGAAAGTCCGTATGTGCCGTCGGTGCGGGAATCGGATCCCACCGCAGCTGGCCAAGTGGCAAGGAGTGATCGTCGAGGCATGGAGCCGATTTCCAGAATGGATAGCTCGCATTGGCAAATCTGCGCGTGTGACGCACGCTTGGCCTGATGCGGTAGAGCCAGGAACGCTCGTTCGTCCCACGTGGAGCGGTAAACGGTGAGCCCGAAAGCTGTTCGGCGTAGAGACCGTAATTGCATTTCTGCGGGCTATTCTGGCCTTGCGGCAGTGCCCCGGGAAGCGCCTCCGTTTCGAAATCGTTGCCAAACCCCGGCATGTAAGACGGTGCCCTTGTTTCTGTCCGCGCGCGGGAAAGCGGCGCTTCCGTGGTATCCATGCTTGCATCTCCTCCATCCCTATAGTTACAAATGTAACCGTCTATTTTGTAACCATCAAGGAATGAACATGGCGGATCGATTCGAGCTTGACGGCTTCATTCCCTACCGGCTCAACCGGGCATCGGAACTGATCAGCCTGTCGTTTGCCCGGCAGTACAAGGAGGAGTTCGATCTGACCCGGCCGGAATGGCGGACGCTGGCCGCGCTTGGCAGTGTTGGCGTGATGACGGCCAAGGACATCGGTGCTCATTCGCACATGCATAAGACGAAGGTCAGCCGGGCGGTTCATACCTTGGAACAGCGCCACTGGTTGAAGAGAGTTCCAAGCCAAACCGACCGGCGCTTCGAGCAGATCGAACTTACGGCACTCGGGAGACAATATTACCAGAAGATCACCGTGCTTGCGCAGAAGTACCAGGAGACATTGCGTTTGAGGCTTGGTGACGAGGCGCTCCGCCAGCTCGACCTTGCGCTCCAGGCGATCGAAGTGTCTGCCGGACTCCGGCGCAAATCAGGTGAACGATGATCCGCTCAACGGATAGCCTTCGAAGTTCTTCAGCGTATTGAGAACGATCGACGTCTTCACGTGCTGGACGGATTCGTGCGGTAGAAGCACATCGTTGACGAACCGCGAAAGGCCGGCGAGACCACGGGTTGCGACCTTGAGGTGATAGTCCATCTCGCCTGTCAGCGCATAGGCTTCCAGGACCTCGGGAAGACCATTGACCAATTGCGCAAAGCGGCGGGCGTTGTCGCGATTGTGGGTCGCTAGCGTAACCGAAATGACGACCAGCAGATTGAGTCCCAGTTTGTCCGGATCGAGATTTGCCTGATAGCCGCGAATGAAGCCCTCGGCCTCCAGTCGCGTTCGCCGTCGCGAACATTGCGAGGCTGAAAGGGCAATGCGTTCCGACAGTTCGATATTGGTCAAACGGCCATCGCCTTGCAGTTCAGCGAGGATCTTGAGGTCAAATCCATCCAGTTGCTCAGACATTGTATGATATGCTCGTTCTTTGCATGTTCCGTGCGGATAATTTGCTAAGAGCGCTCACAATGCAAGCACATTGCGTCGAAGAAGGATCATGATTTGCATCCAAATGGCTTAAGCCAAGAGGAGGAGCAAATGGGCCCGTATCCACACGACGCACCGCCGTCTCAGATTACCCCGGACAACCCCGCAGGAACGGACGGGTTCGAATTCGTCGAGTTTGCGCATCCAGAGCCGGAAAAGCTCGCGGAACTGTTCACCCGCATGGGATATCGACCGGTCGCAAAGCACAGGACCAAGAACATCACCGTCTGGCGTCAAGGTGACATCAACTACATCGTCAACGCCGAATCGGGTAGCCATGCCATGCGCTTCGTTGACGATCATGGCCCCTGTGCTCCCTCGATGGCGTGGCGCGTCGTCGACGCCAAGCACGCCTTCGACCATGCCGTTGCGAAGGGGGCGACACCTTACGAAGGTAACGACAAGACGCTCAATGTGCCGGCAATCGTCGGGATCGGCGGGTCGCTTCTCTACCTCGTGGAGCGTTACGGTACGAAAGGATCAGCTTACGATCTCGAATTCGACTGGCTGGGCGAGCGTGATCCGCGACCAAAGGGCGTCGGCTTCTTCTACCTCGATCACCTGACCCATAACGTCTATCGCGGCAACATGGACAAGTGGTGGGATTTCTATCGCGAACTCTTCAATTTCAAACAGATCCACTTCTTCAACATCGACGGCCGCATCACCGGCCTGATGAGCCGCGCGATTACCTCGCCCTGCGGCAAGATCCGGATTCCGCTGAATGAATCGAAGGACGAGACCAGCCAGATCGAGGAGTATCTGAAGCGGTACAAGGGCGAAGGCATCCAGCATATTGCTGTCGGCACCGATGCCATCTACGAGGCGACCGACAGCCTTGCAGAGAATGGCCTTCACTTCATGCCAGGCCCGCCCGAGACCTACTACGACATGTCAAGCGAACGCGTGCATGGACATGACGAACCAATCCACAGAATGCGCAGGCATGGCATCCTGATCGACGGCGAAGGCGTGCTCGATGGCGGAGCGACGAAGATCCTGCTGCAGATCTTCTCCAAGACCGTGATCGGTCCGATCTTCTTCGAATTCATCCAGCGCAAGGGCGACGAAGGGTTCGGCGAAGGCAACTTCCGGGCGCTTTTCGAATCCATCGAAGCCGACCAGATACGCCGCGGCGTGATCAAGCCGACGGCCGCCTAGCGCTTGACCTGGCCGCGAAGTCAATGGCCGTCGGGGGCAACAGCTTCCGGCGGCATGGTTTCCAGCAGGTTCTTGCGATGGAAGATAAACAGGCCGGCGACGACGATGATCGTCCCACCGGTGATCACGTAGAGATCCGGAACGTCGCCGAAGAACACGTATCCCAGCGCAATCGCCCAGATCAACAGGCTGTATTGCAGCGGTGCCAGCAGTGACGCTGGGGCGAGCTTGAGCGAACGCGTGATCAAAAGGTGGGCGCAGGAGGCAACGACGCCGAGGGCGAGCATGCCGCCGAGTTCTACCGGCGTGGTGGATTGCCAGGCGCCGATCGAAAGCACAGCGCCGACAACGAGGGCGGCGGCCATCTGCCAGGTAACAAGCGTCGTGTCGCTGGTGTTGCGGAGGTATCGATTGAGCACCAGCGTCATCGCAAAGGACAGGCTGCCGACAATTCCGAAGAGAGATGGCAGCGACAGCATCGCCGAGGATGGGCGCAGTGCGATCACGACGCCGCAGAAGCCGACGAAGACCGCGAGCCAACGGCGCCAGCCGATCCGCTCGTTGAGGAAGAAGTGCGATAGAGCCGCAACATAGATCGGTCCGGCCATGTAGAAGGTCATCACGTCAGCCAGCGGCAGATAGGCGACGGCGGCGTAAAACAAGCCGACGTCGAGCGTCGCGAAGAGGACGCGCAGGACCTGCAGCCTCTTCTGCTCCACCCTGAAAAGTTGGGCAGGTCCCTGCCGAGCGATGAGCGGCCCCAGAATGACGAAACTTCCGAGCGAGCGGATGAGCAGCACCTGTCCGACAGAGAAGTTCGTCACCAGCCACTTACCCATCGCGTCATTGAGGGCGAAGAGAAAGTCCCCGAGCAGCATCAGAGCAACGCCCATCAGTACGACGTTCTTGAAGGCAGTCGCGGTAGGCTGCGGTTGCATGTCAAAATTCCTGTAGCCGGTTGCCGCCTCGTTGCGGCAGGCGGGGCGTCGCGCATATAGAACGGGGTGTCAAGTCGTTGCGGAGGCTATTGCGACTTGCCGCGGAGCATTTCGATGATCGCCGAGAAATCGCGCCCACCGTTCCCCTGTTTCTCGAAAAGGGCATAAAGCTGCGAGGCCTCGGCCCCAAGCGGCGTGGACGCGCCGGTGGAAAGTGCCGCCTCCTGCGACAACCGCAGATCCTTCAGCATCAGCGCGGACGCAAAGCCCGGTTTGTAATCATTATTCGCGGGCGATGTCGGAACCGGCCCTGGAACAGGGCAATAGGTGCTGATCGACCAGCATTGCCCCGACGACGTCGAGGCAACGTCGAACAAGGCCTGATGGGAAAGCCCAAGTTTTTCACCGAGCGCGAAGGCCTCGCAGACGCCAATCATCGATATGCCGAGGATCATGTTGTTGCAGATCTTGGCAGCCTGTCCGGCGCCTGCATCCCCGCAATGAACGATTTTCTTGCCCATGGCTTCCAGGATCGGCTTGGCCTTCACAAAGGCCTCGTTGGAACCTCCGGCCATGAAAGTCAGTGTGCCGGCCGCCGCCCCGCCAGTGCCGCCCGAAACCGGGGCGTCAAGGGAAAGGCAACCGGCACTGCTCGCCATGTCGTGCGCCTTGCGGGCGCTGTCGACGTCGATCGTGGAGCTGTCGATTACAAGCGTGCCGGCGGAGATCGTGCGAAGGATATCAGTCCAGGCGCTGAGAACGTGCTTGCCCTGCGGCAGCATGGTCACGACGATTTCCGCGTTCGAGACCGCCTGGCTGATATGGCTTGCTGCCGTCACGCCGTGGGCTTCTGCCGCTTGCAGGACCGGCGCTGCCAGGTCGAAGCCGGTGACCTCGTGTCCGGCCTTGACGAGGTTGGCGGCCATCGGTCCGCCCATATTGCCGAGCCCGATAAAGGCGATCCTTGCCATGACAGTCTCCTATCTGTTGTCTTCCAGAATCATGGCCGCCGCCTTTTCGGCGATCATGATGGTCGGTGAATTGGTGTTGCCCGATGTGATCGTCGGCATCACGGAGGCGTCGGCAATGCGAAGCTTCGACAGCGCCCTGAACTTCAGGCGAGGGTCGACGACGCTTTCCCGATCGGAACCCATCCGACATGTTCCGACGGGATGAAAGATCGTCGTCCCGATATCGCCGGCCGCCTGCGCCAGTTCTGCATCGGTACGATAGCTCGGGCCCGGCTTGAACTCCTCCGGGTCAAACCGCGCGAATGACGGTTGCGCGACGATTTTCCGTGTCAGGCGTATCGAACGAATAGCTATGTCGCGATCGCGTTCGGTCGAGAGATAGTTCGGGCTGATTGTCGGCTGGGCGGCAAAATCGGGGCTTGCCACGTGCACCGAACCGCGGCTCTCCGGCCTCAGGTTGCAGACACTCGCGGTGATGGCCGGGAATGGATGGACTGGATCGCCGAACTTGTCGAGCGACACCGGCTGCACATGATACTGAAGATCAGGCGTCTCCTTGTCGGGACCGGAGCGGGTAAAAACGCCGAGTTGGCTCGGCGCCATTGCCATCGGTCCTGAACGCCTGGCGAGATATTCCAGGCCGATCGTGGCCTTGCCGATGAAGCTTGTTGCCTTCTCGTTCAGTGTCGGAACGCCGGTGACCTTATAGGCCATCCGAAGCTGCAGGTGATCCTGCAGGTTCTCGCCGACGCTGCTCACCTCTTTGACGACCTCTATGCCGGCATTCTTCAGCGCGTGGCCGCGGCCAAGGCCGGACAGCTCAAGAATATGCGGTGAACCGATCGCGCCCGCAGCAAGGATCGTTTCCTTCGCCGCGTAGGCGCGCTCCGTCGTGCCGGCATGCTGATAATCGACTCCGGTGACGGCGCCCTCCTCGATCAGCAGCCGGCGTGCCTGAGCCTTCGTGAGCACCGTCAGATTGCCTCGCCGCATGGCTGGACGCAGGAAGGCCTTGGCGGTGTTCCAGCGAATGCCGGATCGTTGATTGACGTCGAAGTAGCCCGATCCTTCGTTATTGCCCGTATTGAAATCCGGGCTTTCGGGAATACCCGCCTCCTTGGCGGCGGCCTGGAATGCATCGAGCACGGCCCAGCGGACGCGGGCTTTTTCCACGCGCCATTCCCCGCCCGAGCCATGCACGTCATTCTCGCCGCGATAGAAATCCTCCGACTTGCGGAAGAACGGCAGTACCTCGTCCCAGCTCCAGCCGGTGCATCCCATCTGCCGCCAGAGATCATAGTCGCGCGCCTGACCGCGCATGTAGATCATGCCGTTGATCGAGGAGCAGCCGCCGAGCACCTTGCCGCGCGGATAGTTGAGCGCGCGGCCGTTCAATCCCTCTTGCGGAGCCGTCGTGAAGCACCAGTCCGTGCGCGGATTATTGATGCAGTAGAGATAGCCGACGGGAATATGGATCCAGTGGTAATTGTCGCTGCCGCCCGCTTCCAGCAAGAGAACGCGCGTGTTCCGGTCCTCGGACAGCCGATTGGCGAGTACGCAGCCGGCGCTGCCGGCACCGATGATGATGTAGTCGAAGCGATCCATGCGAATGCCAGGCGGGTTAGCGGCGGTAGACGAAGCCGAGTTTGCGGCCGAGGCGCGACGCGTAGAACTCACCAATGATGCCGCGGCGGAATATCAGCACGCAAATCATGAACACGATGCCGGTGATGATCGTCACCGGGAATTCCGAAGTTGCAAGGTAGTTTTCCAGCGTGACGACCAGGCCGGCGCCAAACAGCGGACCGATCAACGTGCCGATACCGCCAAGCAGCGTCATCAGGATCACTTCGCCGGACATCTGCCAGGCAACATCGGTCAAGGTCGCGAACTGGAAGACCAGCGACTTCACCGCTCCTGCAAGGCCCGCGAGTGCTGCCGACATCACGAAGGCGCCGAGCTTGTAGCGGGCGACGGAATAACCAAGCGATATCGCCCGCTGCTCGTTTTCGCGGATCGATTTCAGGATCATCCCGAAGGGCGAATTGATGAAACGCCAGATGATCAGGATGCCGACGACGAAGACGGCCAAGACGAAATAATACATGTTGGTCGAGCTGTTAAGATCGATGATGCCGAACAGATGGCCGCGCGGCACGGACTGGATGCCGTCCTCGCCGTGGGTGAACTCCGACTGCAGGCAGAAGAAGAAGAACATCTGAGAGAGGGCAAGCGTAATCATCGCGAAATAGATGCCCTGGCGACGGATCGCGAAGAACCCCATGACGAGACCGAGGATGGCGGCACCCGCCACGCCGACGAGAATGCCGAGCTCCGGCGAAAGTCCCCACTCCTTCACGGCATGGGCCGTAAAATAGGCGGCCCCACCGAAGAAGGTTGCATGGCCGAATGACAAAAGCCCGGTGTAGCCAAGCAGGAGGTTGAAGGCACAGGCAAACAGCGCGAAGCACAGGAGCTTCATCAGGAAAATCGGGTAGAAGAAGAACGGTGCGAGCAACAGGAGCAGCAGCCCGATGATCAGGAAGGCCGCCTGCACCGAAAGGGCAGTGCGACTCTTTTCGGCCCTGATGGTTTCGGTGATCTCTGTCATCATGCATCCCGGCCGAAGAGGCCCGCGGGCCTGATGAGAAGAACAATTGCCATGATGACGAAGATCACGATGTTGGACGCCTCCGGATAGAACACCTTGGTCAGGCCTTCGGCAATGCCAAGCACGTAGCCTGTGATGATCGCGCCCATGATCGAGCCCATCCCTCCGACCACGACGACGGCGAAGACGACGATGATCATGCTGGAGCCCATCAGCGGCGACACCTGATAGATCGGTGCGGCAAGCACACCCGCGAAGGCTGCAAGACCGGCTCCAAGCGCATAGGTCAATGTCAAGAGAACCGGCACGTTGACGCCGAATGCCTGGACGAGCGTCGCATTCTCGGTGGCGGCTCTGAGATAGGCGCCAAGCTTCGTCTTCTCGATCAGCAGCCAGGTGCCAAGGCAGACCACAAGCGAGACGACGACGACCCAGCCGCGATAGATCGGCAGGAACATGAAGCCGAGATTGACGGCGCCGGCAAGGGCTGCGGGCTGCGCATAGGGCTGGCCTGAGGAGCCATAGAGGTAGCGGAAGGTGCCCTCGACAGCCAGAGCGAGGCCGAAGGTGAAGAGCAGGCCGTAGAGCGGATCGAGATCATAGAGCCGGCGAAGGAATAATCGCTCGATCACCGCGCCAGCCAGCCCGACGATGACGGGCGCCAGGATCAGCGACGGCCAATAGCCGATGCCGGCATAGGCAAGCAGAAGATAGGCGGCAAAGGCGCCGAGCATATACTGGGCGCCATGCGCGAAATTGATGACGCGCAACAGGCCGAAGATGATGGCAAGGCCGAGGCTCAGAAGGGCGTAGAACGAACCATTGATCAGGCCGATCAGCAACTGGCCCATGAACGCCTGCAGGGGAATGCCGAAGATCATCGTCATCAGATCACACTCCCAGAACCTTGTGCAGCGTATCCATCCGCTCCGGCAACTCGCCCACCGGGAACTCTGACACCATCTGCCCGTGGTCCATAAGATAGAAGCGATCGGCAATCCGGCTAGCGAAGCGGAAATTCTGTTCGACGAGCAGGATCGTCATGCCACGCTCCTTCAGTTGCTTCAGCACCTCGCCGATGCGCTGGACGATGACAGGCGCCAATCCCTCGGTGGGTTCGTCGAGCAGGAGCATGCGAACGCCGGTGCGAAGAATGCGCGCGATCGCCAGCATCTGCTGCTCACCGCCCGACAGCTTCGTGCCCGGACTGTTGCGGCGCTCGTAGAGGTTCGGGAACAGTTCGTAGATCTCGTCAACGGTCATGCCACCCGAGGCAACGACTGGCGGTAGCATCAGATTTTCAGACACCGTCAGGGTCGAGAATATGCCTCGTTCCTCCGGCACGAAGCCGATGCCCCGGTGCGCCGTCTTGTGCAAAGGCACCTGCATCATGTCTTCACCGGCGAACGTCAGTTTTCCTTTGCGGGCACGGACGATGCCGGTGATGGTGCGCAGAGTCGTCGACTTTCCGACGCCGTTGCGGCCAAGGATGGTGATCGTCTCACCTTCACCGACCCGCATGTCGACACCGTGCAGGATGTGGCTTTCGCCGTACCACGCGTTCAGCCCGTGGACCTCCAGAAGTGTTGCCATCACCCCTCCTCCGAGCCCATATAGGCTTGGCGTACCCGCTCATCGGCACTGACAGTCGCATAGTCGCCTTCGGCAAGGATTTCTCCCCGCTGCAGCACAGTTACATGTTGGCAGATGTCGGCGACGACCGACAGATTATGTTCGACCATCAGGACGGCGCGGTCGCGCGCCACTTCCCGGATCAGCGCCGAGACGACGCCGACATCCTCGTGCCCCATACCTGCCATCGGCTCATCAAGCAGGAGCACCCGTGGATCAAGGGCAAGCGTCGTTGCGATCTCAAGCACGCGCTTGCGGCCATAGGAAAGATCGGCCGTGATCGCGTCGCGCTCCTTGGCGAGGCCGACTTTTGCAAGCAGCTGTTCAGCGCGTTCGTTCAACGCATCGAGAGCCGACAATGGACGCCAGAACTGCGTCGACAAATTGTTTGGCCGCTGCAGGGCCACGCGCACATTATCGAGAACGCTGAGATGCGGAAATACGGCCGAAATCTGGAACGATCGCACCAGCCCCATGCGCGCGACCTTGTCGGGCGCCGTTTTCGTGATGTCGGTGCCCATCAGCGTGATGGTGCCTGATGTCGGCTGCAGGAACTTCGTCAAAAGGTTGAAGACTGTCGTCTTGCCGGCGCCGTTGGGGCCGATCAAAGCATGCACGCTCGCGTCGTGCACATCGAGATCGACGTTCTTGACGGCCGTGAACCCGCCGAAGTCACGGCGCAGGCCGCGGGCGGAGAGGACCACCCGCGGGGTAGCATTCGATTGTGTCGCGGAAACCGCCATCGGTTCAGTTCACCAGGGCGCAGCCGCTCTTGGCGGGATCGATATAGGCTTCCTTGCCGGGAATGGTTGCGAGCACGTTGAAGTAGTCCCACGGTTCCTTGCTGTCGGCAGGCTTCTTGACCTGTAGAAGGTACATGTCATGGATCATTCGACCATTCGATCCGACGGTGCCGCCGCGGCCGAAGACGTCGTCGACGGGCAGTTCGTGCAGTTGCTTGGCGACGGCTTCGGTGTCGTCGGTGCCCGCCTTGTCGATCGCCTTGAGGTATTGAAGGACGGCCGAATAGGTACCCGCGTGGACCATGTTCGGCATCTTGCCGGTGCGGGCGAAGAACTTCTTGCCGAATTCGCGGCTCTTGTCGTCGAGGTTCCAGTAGTAGCCTTCCGTCAGCGTCAGGCCCTGTGCTGCGTCCAGTCCAAGGCCGTGAACCTCGGCCAAGGTGAAGAGCAGCGCCGCCAGATGCTGGCCGCCCTGGGTGATGCCGAACTCGGCTGCCTGTTTGATGGCGTTGGAGGTATCGAGACCGGCATTGGCAAGACCGATGACCTTGGCGCCGGACGATTGGGCCTGCAGCAGGAAGGATGAGAAATCCTGGTTTGACAGGGGATGACGCACGGCGCCGACCACCTTGCCGCCAGCGGACTTGACGAAATCGCTCGTCTGGCCTTCCAGCGAATAGCCGAACGCATAGTCGGCCGTCAGGAAGAACCAGCTGTCGCCGCCCTGTTTGACAAGCGCGCCGCCCGTGCCGACGGCCAGTGCATGCGTGTCATAGGCCCAGTGGAAGCCGTAGGGCGAGCAGGCCTTGCCGGTCAGGTCGGTTGTTGCCGCGCCGGTGACGATGTCGATCTTCTTCTTCTCCTTCGCGATCGCCTGGACAGCGAGCGCCACCGAAGATGTGGTCAACTCCATGATCGCGTCGACCTGCTCGGTATCGTACCACTGACGGGCGATGTTGGAGGCGATGTCGGCCTTGTTCTGATGGTCGGCATCGACGATCTCCACCGGGACGCCGAGCACCTTCCCGCCGAAATCCTCGACCGCCATCTTGGCGGCCTCGACCGAGGACTTGCCGCCGAAATCGGCGTAGACACCGGACTGATCGTTCAAGATGCCGATTTTTACCTTGCCGTCGGATGCACTACCAGCGAGTACGGCGGTGCTGCTTGCAAGCAGAAATGCCAGCGACGCAATGAGATTCTTTCGCATATGTCTCTCCTCCCAGAGATTGGCCAGAATGCGGATCTGTTCAAATTTGGCCAGCCGCCCTCCTCAAAGCCGCCAACCCATGCCTCACGATCATGGAATTGCACCAATCAGGCAAGGCCGCTTTACAACTAATTCCAAACAGTATCTGTTCGTTTTTGAACAGAACTGTCGCTCTGTCGTGGCCGTGACTCAATGAATGCAGATCGTTAGGGTGCTTTCCTTGGAAGCTAGGGCGGACGGCGGCGAGGGGCAGGCAGTGCCGCATTAGACGAAAGTCCAATATCGAGTGGCCGGGCGATGGCAGGGCTGGCAGGGGGCTCGAATGAACAATCCGCCGCAATTTACCTGGGATGACCTGCAGTTCTTTCTGGCGGTTGCTCGCACCGGACAGCTGTCGACTGCCGCGCGGCAATTGCGCACCAGCCATGCGACCGTCTCGCGCCGCATCGACCGGCTGGAGTTTGCCCTGAAGGTCAAGCTCTTCGAGCGCAACCCACGCGGCTACGTCATGACGGCGATGGGCGCGCGCTTCGTCGAGACCGCCGAAAAGATGGAGCAGGAAACGGAGCGGCTGCGAGCTGATCTTGCCGACGGCGCAACGATACAGCGCGGGGTCGTGCGCCTCAGCGCACCGGAGGGCTTCTCCAACTTCTTTTTTGCGCGTGTTTTGCCGCGGTTCGTTGCAAGCCATCCCAACCTGTCGCTCGAGCTCGTGACCATCCAGCAGATCATGTCGCTGTCGCGCAAGGAGGCGGATATCACCGTCGTCCTCGATGAGCCGAAGGGTGGACCTTATTTTTCCGACAAGCTCACCGACTATCATCTCCAGGTCTACGGCTCAAAGGAGTACCTGCAACGAAGCGCGCCGATCACCTGCCGCGACGACCTCCTGGAGCACCCCTTCATCAGCTATATCGAGGAGATGATCTTTGCGCCCGGCCTCGACTATCTCGGCGACGTCCATCCGCGCATCAAACCGCAGTTTCAAAGCTCGAGCATCTTTGCGCAGCTGACGGCAACGCGAAACGGCCTCGGGCTCTGTGTTCTTCCCTACTTCTTCGCCAGCCGTTACCCCGAACTCGAGCGTGTTCTTCCCGACGAGGTCGATCTCAGGCGGCACTACTGGATCACCTGCCATCGCGACCTTCGCCAGTCGCCACGAGTACGGGCGGTTATCGATTTCCTGCACGAGGCGGTCGTTGGCGAGGATGTCCGCTTCATTCCGCCCTGGGTGAAACGGTAGATCGACGTCGAAATCTCCTGGCGAGTTGACCCTTCTGACCTGCGGGTCTATGCCCGAAGGATGTTCGCACCGGCAGGGAATGAGGAGGAAGGACCATGCAGCATACCCGCGAGATCTTCGACTGGGCCGATCCGTTCAGGCTCGTGGAGCAGCTGACGGATGAGGAGCGCATGGTGCAGGAGACGGCGCACGCTTACGCGCAAGACAAGCTGGCGCCGCGCGTGCTCGACGCCTTCCGTCATGAGAAGACCGATCCAAAGATCTTCCGCGAAATGGGCGAGCTTGGGCTGCTTGGACCGACGATCGCTCCGGAATATGGCGGCGCCGGCCTCGGTTACGTTGCCTATGGCCTGATCGCCCGCGAGGTGGAACGCGTCGACAGCGGCTACCGCTCGATGATGAGCGTGCAGTCCTCCCTCGTCATGGTGCCGATCGATGCCTTCGGTTCAGAGGCACAGAAGCAGAAATACCTGCCGAAGCTTAGCTCGGGCGAGTGGATCGGCTGCTTCGGCCTCACCGAACCAAACCACGGCTCGGATCCGGGCTCGATGGTGACGCGGGCGCGAAAGGTCGATGGCGGCTACAGCCTGACCGGCGCCAAGACCTGGATTTCCAATGCCCCGATCGCTGATGTCTTCGTCGTGTGGGCCAAGACAGAAGACGGCGTTATCCGCGGCTTCGTCCTGGAGAAAGGCTGGAAGGGTCTGTCTGCGCCGGCGATCCATGGCAAGGTCGGTCTGCGCGCCTCGATCACCGGCGAGGTGGTGATGGACGAGGTCTTCGTGCCGGAAGAGAATTTGCTGCCCAATGTCTCCGGCCTCAAGGGTCCTTTCACCTGCCTGAACTCGGCCCGCTTCGGTATTGCCTGGGGGGCGCTCGGTGCTGCCGAGGACTGCTATGCCAAGGCACGCCAATATGTTCTCGATCGCAAGCAGTTCGGCCGGCCGCTCGCCGCCAACCAGCTGATCCAGAAGAAGCTTGCCGACATGATAACGGAGATTTCGCTCGGCCTGCAGGGCTGCATCAGGCTTGGCCGCATGAAGGAGAACGGGCATCCGCCGGTCGAGTTGACCTCGATCGTCAAGCGCAATTCGTGCGGCAAGGCGCTCGATATTGCGAGACTTGCGCGCGACATGCTCGGGGGCAACGGCATTTCCGACGAGTTCGGCATTGCCCGCCATCTCGTCAACCTCGAAGTGGTCAACACCTATGAGGGGACGCATGACGTCCACGCCCTTATCCTCGGCCGCGCCGTCACCGGAATTTCCGCCTTCGCCAATTGAGGCCGCACCGACTATCGCGCAAGTTGAAACCTGCGCGACAATGTGCCAGCCTCCCGTAACCGCGATCAGATTGTGCGCGGCATGGGGGATTGCACATGTTTTTGTTTCTTGCCTTTCTGATTGGAGTTATCGCAGGTCTCAGAGCCATGACGGCGCCAGCCGCCGTTGCCTGGGGAGCTGCTCTCGGCTGGTTTGACGTTTCCCAGACATCGCTTGCCTTCATGGGATATCGCTGGACGCCGTGGGTGTTCAGCCTGCTTGCCGTCGTCGAATTGATTACCGACCAACTACCCTCGACGCCGTCCCGCAAGGTTCCCATGCAATTTGCCGCGCGGCTGATCATGGGCGCGCTGACCGGTGCCACGATCGGCGCCTCCGGCGGGTCGCTTGTCGGGGGGCTCATTGCCGGTGTCGTCGGTGCCGCGGTTGGCACATTCGGCGGAGCGGCGGCTCGTGGTAAGCTCGCGGCCGCCTTCGGCAAGGATACACCGGCTGCGCTGATCGAGGATGCGGTTGCGATCATCGGCGCGCTCATCATCGTGGGAGCAGTGTGATGCCTAGTTTCGACGCCATCGTCATCGGGGCCGGCCAATCCGGTCCCTTCCTCGCCGCCCGTATGGTCGCAAACGGCATGAAAGTGGCGTTGATCGAGCGCAAGTTCCTTGGCGGCACCTGTGTCAACGCCGGCTGCATGCCGACGAAGACGCTGGTGGCAAGCGCCCGCGCAGCCCATATGGCCCGACGCGGCGCAGACTTTGGCGTGATGATTCCGGGTGCCGTCGGCATTGACATGACGGTGGTGCGCAAGCGTGCCGAAACAGTGACGATGAACGCCCGCAACGGCCTCATCAACTGGTTTTCCGGCATGGACGGCATGACCGTCATTTATGGCCACGCGCGCTTCGAAGACCCTCATGCCGTAACCGTCAACGGCGAGACCCTGACGGCCCCGAAGATCTTCCTGAATGTCGGCGCGCGGCCGACCATTCCCGACATGCCCGGTATCGGCGATATCGAGTATCTGACGAGCACCTCGATCATCCATCTCGACCGGCTGCCCAGGCACTTGGCGATCATCGGCGGCAGCTATATCGGGCTTGAGTTCGCGCAAATGTATCGCCGCTTCGGGGCCGACGTGACGGTGATCGAGCGCGGCCCGAAGCTTGCTTCGCGGGAGGATGCGGATATCTCGGATGCGATCGCCGATATCCTGCGCTCGGAAGGCATTGCCGTGCACACGGATGCCGACGGGATCGGATTTTCAAAGACGTCCGGCGGCATCGAGGTCAGCATCGGCAATGGTCAGCCGGCCATCGAGGCAAGCCACGTGCTTGTTGCCACCGGACGCACGCCGAATACCGACGACCTTGGCCTCGACAAGGCTGGCGTCGTCACCGACCGGCGCGGCTATATCACTGTTGACGATAGGCTTGCCACCAACGTCGAGGGCATCTTTGCGCTCGGCGATTGCAATGGCCGGGGAGCGTTCACCCATACCTCCTACAACGATTTCGAGATCGCTGCCGCCAACCTGCTTGACGGCGAAGACCGCAAGCTCGGTGACCGCATCCTCGCCTATGCGCTTTACATTGACCCACCGCTCGGCCGCGTCGGCATGAGCGAGAAGGAAGCGCGCGCCACCGGCCGCAAGATCATGATCTCGACCCGGCCGATGAGCCGGGTCGGTCGCGCCAATGAGCGTGCCGAGACCAAGGGTTTCATGAAGGTGATCGCCGACGCCGAGACGCAGCAGATCCTGGGCGCCGCCATCCTTGGGATCGAGGGCGACGAGGCGATCCACGGCTTCATCGACGCGATGAATGCCAAAGCCCCCTACCCGGTGTTGAAATGGGCCGTGCCTATCCATCCGACGGTGTCCGAGCTGATCCCGACGCTGCTCGGGGATTTGAAGGCGGTTTAGCCGGCGTTGGATCTTCAGTCCCGATGCGTCTTCGACGCCTTGCGGCGTATCCGCGACGGGACAAGCTCATTATCCGCCTCATCAGCGCCGCTGGCCGAAAGCTGGTCGCCTTTGCAGAGACGTTCAGGCTTATCGCCTATCCGCAGGAATTCAGTCGGCGCTTACGGCCGGTAGATCGTCGTCGAGCGCCGCCAATATTCTATAGGCTGCCTTTACACGCTCGCTGTTCGGATAGTTCTTGTTCGCGAAGAGTGCGATCCCGATGCTCTTGGACGGCACGAAGGCGACATAGGCGCCGAAGCCGTTGGTCGACCCAGTCTTGTTGAGAAGCACGTCCTTGACCGGCGGCCGCGGCGGCGACAGTTTCTCGATCTCGTTGGCCTTGAGGGTCATCTCGGCAGAGTTGCCCGCCAAGAGCTGATCGAGAGTCGTCGGGTAGGTGTACATTTCCCAACCGAGGCCTTGGATCATGCCGCCAACCTTGTAGTAGCCGGTATGAGTTGTGGCGATCGCCGATCGCATTGTCTTGTCGAGATTGGAACCATCCATATTGGCTTCGATGAAGCCGAGCATGTCGCTCGCCGACATCTTCACGCCGTAGGCTTCGGAATCCAGGACGCCCGGCGAAACGCGCACGGCCTTGCCGCTCTTTGAATAACCATAGGCATAGCTGTCGGCGTCGCCCTTCGGAACCATGATGAAGGTATGGCTGAGACCGAGTGCCGGGAATAGCTTCTGCTGCATCAGATCATCGAAGGGCCAACCCATGGCCTTTGCTGCTGCGTAGCCGAACAGGCCGATGCTCGGATTGGAATAGATGCGATGGGTTCCCGGGGCATAAACCGGCTTCCAGTTCTTGTAGTAGCCGACCATCGTCTTGTGATCGGTGACCTCGTCCGGGAACTGCAGCGGCAGGCCACCTGCCGTGTAGGTTCCAAGGTCGAGCATGGTGATGTCGGCAAGGCGGCTGTCGGCTAATTCGCGGAGATACTTGTCCGGGCTGTCGGTGAGCGAAAGGTCGCCGCTCGCCTGAGCGTAGCCAACAAGCGTTGCGGTGAAGGTCTTGCTGACCGAACCGATTTCAAACAGCGTCGCGTCGGTAACCTGCAGCCCGCTCGCCTTGGATGCGAGGCCGTAATTGTAGACGTATCGCTTTCCCCCCGCCGTGATGGCAATTGCCATGCCGGGAATATCGTTCTTCGCCATCAGAGGGACGGCTACGGCGTCGACGACGCGGGCAAGCCCGGTTTGACGTTCGCCCGCTTGCGCGCTGGCGCAGACAAAGATTGAAGCGGCAGTGAGGGTACCAAATATGGATTGCGGAATATTTCTCATAACAAATACGGTGCCTCGGGATTTCGTGGAAACGCCGCGATCTCTTCGCGGCGGCAGGACGTCCAATGCAAGATCCCCTGAGATATGGGGCAATCGGGAATTCCCGGCGGTTTTGCCAAAGCGGATTGGGTCAGGCGGGATTGGTATACGGGGCCTGTACGGCCGCCTCAAACGACGATATCTAGCGTGAGGCATTAGAAAAATTTGGGTATCAGGTGGTTCGTCCGCATCTACCGTTGAATGCGCTGCGTGCTTTTGAAGCGTCCGCGCGACACCTCAGCTTCACCAAGGCTGCGATCGAGCTGTGTGTGACGCAGGCCGCCGTCAGCCATCAGGTCAAGAGCCTGGAAACGAGGCTGAACGTGACACTGTTCGAGCGGCTGCCGCGCGGGCTGATGCTGACCAGCGAAGGCGAGACGCTGCTGCCGGCGCTGCGTGACGCCTTCGATCGCATCGCCGGAACGCTCGAGCAGTTCGAGGGCGGACACTATCGCGAGGTGCTTCGCGTCGGCGCTGTCGGCACCTTTGCCGTCGGCTGGCTGCTGCCGAGGCTGCGAGCATTTCAGGCTCAGCACCCTTTCATTGATTTGCGTCTTTCGACCAACAATAACCGTGTCGATATTGCCGCCGAGGGCCTGGATTATGCGGTCCGCTTCGGTTCGGGCTGCTGGCATGGCATCGAGGCGCTGCATCTGCTGGAGGCGCCGCTGTCGGCGCTTTGCGTTCCCGAGATCGCGACGCAACTGAACTCGCCAGCCGATCTTCTGAAGCAGACCCTGTTGCGCTCATATCGAGCGGATGAGTGGTCGCAGTGGTTTGCTGCCGCCGGGCTGGAGGCGAACCTGCCGCCCTTGAAGAACATTGTCTTCGATTCGTCGCTTGCCATGATGGAGGCCGCATTGCAGGGCGCCGGCGTTGCCCTGGCGCCGCCGCTGATGTTTTCCCGCCATCTGCTTGCCGAGGCAATCCGCCAGCCCTTCGAGACCACGGTCACCATGGGTAGCTACTGGCTGACCCGCCTGCAGTCTCGCCCGGAGGCGCCGGCGATGTCCGCCTTCCGTCTGTGGTTGTGCGCGACAGCGGTCGCGTCCGCCTGACGTGCCTGACATTCCCTGCTGTGGACCGAGCAGCGGCAACGGCGTAAGATGCCGCCAATGCTGAGGGGGCTCTCCGAAGGACGCACGCACGTGGCTATCTTCATGGACCGGCATGATCTTGCGGGGACATCCGCTGAAGACATTGCCGAGGCGCATCGCAGGGATCTGGCCGTCGAGGATCGGTATGGGGTGAAGTTCCTCACCTACTGGTATGACCAGCGGCGCGGAACCGCGTTCTGTCTGATCGATGCGCCGGACGCCGAAACCGCCCAATGCGTGCATCGCGAGGCACATGGTTTTGTCGCGGGTGAAGTGGTCGAGGTGGCGCTGTCTGCGGTCGAGGCCTTCCTCGGGCGCATTCACGAGCCCGAACAGAAGGCCGGAGAGACGGGCGTCGAAAGGGATGCCGGGCATCGGGCGATCCTGTTTACCGATATCGTCGGCTCGACGGAGATGACATCGCGGCTCGGTGATCGGATGGCCGCCGAGCTCGTGCGGGCGCATGATGCGATCGTGCGCCGCTGCCTGGCACAATGCGAAGGCCGAGAGGTCAAGCACACCGGTGATGGCATCATGGCTTCGTTCGTCTCCACGCATGCGGCCGTCGGCTGCGCGATGAGTATCCAGCGCGAATTCAGGACCTATAACGGCGGCACGCCGGAACCGATCCATGTTCGCATCGGGCTTGATTGTGGCGAGCCGATCGAGGACAGCCACGATCTCTTCGGCTCGACCGTGCAACTGGCCGCTCGGCTCTGTGCGACCGCCGGGGTTGATCAGATCCTTGTGTCGGAGAATATCTTTAGAGAGCACGGAGCGGCCGATCTCTTCGCCAATGCGACGCGCCGGCGCCTCAAGGGGTTTACGAAACCGGTACTGGCATTCGAGTGCGATTGGGCTGATACCGAAGTGGCTCGGCCCACATAGACAGATTTCAGCATCGATGCCAGCTCGGGATGATCTCAAGGACGGGTGCACGATGATCTCGATATCGCCTGCAAGAACACCGAAAGACTTTGAGACCTGCGCGAGCCTCTGCCGGGCGCTTGGCGAATGGGATGTGATGCATGGCAAAGCCTATGGAATTTCGGCGGACTTGATCCTCGGGCTCTATCACGGGGACACCGGCGACAGCCTTGCCCGCAAGTTCAGTTCGCCCGGTGCCCGGATGTTCATTGCGAGCTGGAGCGGAGTGCCGGCCGGCTGCGTTGGCTTTTCCGCCTTCGACGGGCAGGCCAGCGAGATTCACAAATTCTACGTGGACACGGCATTTCGCGGGAAGCGTATTGGACACGCATTGCTGGAAGCTGCTTTGGAGGCAATCGGCCAAGGCACCCGCCGCAAGGCACTGGTGCATACAACGGTCTATATGAAGCAGGCCGTTGCGCTCTATGAGGCGTTTGCCTTCAGACGCTGCGCGCCGTTCCGCGAGATCCCCGACGAGGTCAGGCACACGGAAATCTTCTTCTCCCGCAGCATCTGATGGTGTTTGGCTGTTTCCCGAAACGCCACCGACCGTGCGCTACCCCATCACGATCTGCAGCTTCACATCGCTCGGACGCGCCTCGACGGCGCGATCGAAGGCCGTGATGGCGTCCTCGAAGCTGAATGTCTCTGAAATCAGCGGCTTCAGATCGACACGGCCGGAGCCGAGCAGCGCAATCGAGCGCTCGTACTGGTGCGCGTAGCGGAATACGGTCTCAATGCGGATTTCCTTTGTCGAGGCCGTCGAAACATCGAAGCCGATTGGATTGACCGGCAGGCCGACAGCGACGATGACGCCGCCCGGTCTTGGCAATTCCATGATGCTTTCCCAGGCCTTCGGCGAGCCGGAGCATTCGAAGATCACGTCAGCGCCCCAGCCGTCCGTCAGGCGGGCGACTTCCTCGACGAGGTTCTTCTCGCGGATGTTGACCGGGATGACGCCCTGATACTGGGCCGCGATATCGAGTTTCGGCTGGGCAAGGTCGGCGACCACGGCCCGGGCGCAGCCACCGGCGAGAGCGGCAACCGCCACCATCGTGCCGATCGGGCCGGCGCCAAGCACGACCGCGGTATCGCCGGGGACGATCTTTGCCTTCGCTGCGGCCTGCATGCCGACGGCGAAAGGTTCGACCATGGCGCCTTCGGCGAAGCTGACATTATCAGGGAGCTTGTAGGTATAGTTGGCGGGATGGACGACTTCAGGCGTCAGCACACCGTGGATCGGCGGCGTTGCCCAGAAGGTGACAGCGGGATCGACATTGTACATACCAAGCCGGCTTGCCTTGGAATTGGGGTCGGGAATGCCAGGCTCCATGCAGACGCGGTCGCCGACCTTCAGATGGGTGACGCCGGGGCCGACCTCGACAACAGTGCCGGCGGCTTCATGGCCGAGCACCATCGGCTCGTTGACCACGAAGGGGCCGATCTTGCCATGGGTGTAATAATGGACATCGGAACCACAGACGCCGACCGTGTGGATCCTGATCTTCACCTGTCCCGGGCCTGTGTCCATCGGTAGGTCGATGTCACGGAGCGCAAGTTCATGCTGGCGCTCGAGCACCAGCGCGCGGACTTTGGCCATGTCTGTTTCCTTCCCGTTTGCCTCCCCGCGCCGTCTCAAATCGGCGCGGCTCGGGGAAGGACTATAAGACCCGAAGCCTTCGCAATTCAATTGCATTGCGAGGCTTTTGCTCATGAATTGATGATTTGCTCATTTTGCTTCGAAGCTTGACCGGGTTCGGGACTTCATCTCTGCGACAGTCGGGTGTGATAGACGGGATAGATGCAGTTTGGATGATCTTTATCCGATGCTTATATTTGTGGTCGCCTGTCATGCTCGATCCTTTATCCCGTCCAGGCATATGAACGCGGAGAATACTGCCCGGGGGCATCGGTTTGCAGCAATGGAAGCGGTGCTGTCGGGTTCGAACACGGCTCCTGCCGACGCGTTCTTGCACAAACGACAAGAGAGACTTCATGGACCTTTCGTTGATCATTCGTCCCGAGCACACCTTCATCGGTGTGTCGGTTGCGACGAAATGGAGAGGGCTGCAGACGATTGCGGAAAAGGCGGCTACCGTCTTCGGCATCGAGGAGAGGAAGATATTGCAAGCCTTGGAAAGCCGCGAAAGCCTCGGCTCGACAGGCATCGGCAATGGCGTCGCCGTTCCGCACGCCGTGGTGGAAGGGATGACGCATCCGCGTGGCCTACTGCTCCGCTTTGCGCGGCCGCTCGATTTCGAGGCCGTTGACGACGTGCCAACCGATATTGCCTTCGCGCTGTTGTTTGGCGAGGCCAACCGCGGCGAGTATCTGAACGTGCTGGCGGCAATCGCACGCCAACTGCAGACGCCGGGCGTTCTTGCGGCCATGCGCAAGGCAAGAACGGCAGAAGAGCTCTATTCGGATTTCCTGGCCGACTCACGCCTTTGATGGTCAGCCAGGCGGCTGAGCTGGTTAGAAATCGCGCTGGAACCGGAGGAAGCCCTCGATCTGGTCGTCGCCTTCCTCTTCGTCGTGATACTGCAGGCTGAGGCGTGTCCTGAGGTCAGCAACGACCATGTAGTTGACCGTGATGCCGGCGGTCCACGCATTGCCGCCGGAAAAGCCGTCGCCGTCGGGATTGAGCGCGATGTTCTCGAAATATTGCGCACCGGGGATCAGTGTCAGCTTGTCGGTCACCTTGTATTCGTACTGGGCGCCGACGGTCCACTCCGATTCCTCGTAGTAGTAGTTGGCGCCGCTTGCCCAGACTCCGTAGAGCCCCAATTGCCCCGGCCCGAGATCAGCATAGAGGATCGCGCGGACCGCGCCCTCGTCGGTGTCGGTGTCGTAGCTGCCGAGCAGGTAGCCGGCGAAGGCGCCAGCTTTGAAAGACACTTGTCCGGCAATGCCCAGCGTATTCGGTCCTTCGGCTGGTTTGGTGGCGTAGGCATCCTCCAGCTCGTCCAGCGAGACGCCGGCGGTGATAACATCGCCCTCATATTGATAGCGGATCGAGTTGTGGTTTGTTTCGTTGCTGGAGACGACGTCGGTTTCGCCGCTCGGGTCGTCGTCCCACCAGCTGTACTGCATGCCGATCCTGAACCCGGCGATAGCGATATAGCCCTCGTCCAGGGTCGGGTTGAAGTTGCTGGCGTCCTCCGCTTCGTTGCGGAGAGTGATGACCCCCGTCAGCGTCCCGAACTCGGTTTCGCTCTTCGAGCTGAAGGTCACCTGCGCACGTGTCCAGGAAGACCAGTCGGAGGTACCGGCTTCGTCGCGCCCGAAGCGTTCCTCGATACGCAGATAGCCCCCGATCTTCAGGCAGGTTTCGGTCCCTGGAATATAAAAGTAACCCGTGCCGTAGGCGTCACAGACGCGGACGTATTCGACCGGCTCCGGCTCGGCGGCAACGACGGCATCTGCCGCCTGGGTGGTGGAGATCGCCGCAAGCGTGGCTGCGCAACCAAGGAACGCAGTTTTGAAAGACATCAGGTGACCCGGCGAGTTCAAGGAACGGCGCTATTCACCCAATGCAACGCTAGCGCTTCTGCCGATCATAGGGAAAACCAGATGATTCGGCTCCTGCAAAATTATGAAGGGTAAGTGCTCGCGGACGCAGACTTCCCCTGCTCTCCTCCAAAGTTTCGCTCCGTCTCTGGGAGCAAGCCCATTTCGAAAGGGCGCCTCAATTGGGATGACATTCCAGACCGGGGGCGGGAACAGAAACATTCTTCGTTTCATTATACGACCAACTTGGTAGAGTTTCGGCCACAAACGAAGGAGGTTTCCATGCAGTCTATAAGGATCACACGGCTTCTCGCGGCTGTGGCGCTGGCAGGCAGCGTCGCAATCGGTGCCCTCGCTCCCGCATTCGCGGATCAGACGCTTCTCAATGTATCCTACGATCCGACGAGAGAGCTGTACAAGGATTTCAACGCCGCCTTCGCTGCGAAGTGGCAGAAGGACACCGGTGAGGCGGTGACGATCAAGGCGTCGCATGGTGGGTCCGGCGCACAGGCGCGCTCGGTGATCGACGGGCTTGATGCCGACGTCGTAACCCTTGCTCTCGAGGGCGATATCGACGCAATTGCCACCAAGACCGGCAAGATCCCCGCTGATTGGAAAACCAAGTTCCCGAACAATTCGACGCCCTATACATCGACCATCGTCTTCCTTGTTCGCAAGGGCAATCCGAAGGGCATCAAGGACTGGGCCGATCTGGTCAAGGACGACGTCCAGGTTATTACGCCCAACCCGAAGACCTCGGGTGGCGCCCGCTGGAACTTCCTTGCAGCCTGGGCCTGGGCCAAGCAGGCCAATGGCGGCGATGACGCCAAGGCGCAGGAATACGTGACGAAGCTGCTGCAGCATGTTCCGGTTCTCGATACCGGCGCGCGCGGCGCAACGACGACCTTCGTGCAGCGCGGCCTTGGCGACGTTCTTCTCGCCTGGGAAAACGAAGCCTATCTCTCGCTCGAAGAACTTGGTCCCGACCAGTTCGAGATCGTAACGCCGACCGTCTCGATCCGCGCTGACCCGCCGGTCGCCGTCGTCGACGGCAATGTCGACAAGAAGGGCACCCGCAAACTCGCGGAAGCCTACCTGAACTATCTCTACTCGGACGAGGGCCAGAAGATTGCCGCGAAGCACTTCTACCGGCCGACAAAGCCCGAAGCGGCCGACAAGGCCGACATTGCGCGCTTCCCGAACCTGAAGCTGGCCACGATCGACGATTTCGGCGGCTGGAAGGTAGCGCAGCCGAAATTCTTCGGCGATGGCGGCGTATTTGACCAAATCTACAAGCCGGCACAATAATACGTCGCATGAGAGCACATAGCCCCACGCGGTGGCGGTTCAGACGGCCGAGTGTCATTCCAGGCTTTGGAATGGCGCTCGGCCTTACCTTGACCTGGCTCACCCTTCTGATCCTGATCCCGCTTTCGGGCCTTGCCTGGCGGTCAAGCGAGCTTGGCTGGGCAAAGTTCCTCGCCATTGCCTTCGATCCTCGCACGCTGAGCGCTCTTCGCATCAGCTTTGGCGCCGCTTTTGCCGCCGCCTGCATCAATGCGGCCTTTGGCGTCGTGCTCGCCTGGGTGCTCGTGCGCTATCGCTTCCCAGGCAAGCGCATCATCGATGCCATGGTGGATTTGCCCTTCGCGCTGCCGACTGCCGTTGCCGGTATCGCGCTGGCGACGCTTTATGCACCGAACGGCTGGATCGGGCAGTTTCTGACGCCGCTCGGCATCAAGATCGCCTTCACGCCACTCGGCATCGTCATCGCCCTGGTCTTCGTTGGCCTACCCTTCGTGGTGCGTACGGTGCAGCCGGTGATGGAAGAGATCGACAAGGAAGTCGAGGAGGCCGCAGCAACGCTCGGCGCCACTCGTCTCCAGACCATCTTTCGTGTGCTACTTCCCGGATTGGCGCCACCTGTCCTGACGGGCTTCGCGCTTGCTTTCGCGCGTGGCGTTGGCGAATACGGTTCGGTGATCTTCATCGCCGGTAATCTTCCGTTCAAGTCGGAGATCGCGCCATTGCTGATCGTCATCAAGCTTGAAGAATATAATTATGCGGCCGCGACAGGCATTGCCGCCGTGATGCTGGTGATCTCGTTCATCATGTTGCTGATCATCAACCTCATCCAGAGCTGGAGCAGACGGAGGTATGGCTATGGCGCTTGATACAAGCCTTCAGCCGACAAAGGTACGTTCGGCCGTTACCGAACATCGGTTCGCACGCTGGACGCTGATCCTTGCTTCCCTGATTTTCCTGACGCTGATCCTGCTTTTGCCATTGTCGGCCGTCTTCGTCGAAGCGTTTCGCAAGGGTGCGGGGCCATTCATCGAGGCATTGCAGGACGAGGAAACCTTTTCGGCCATTCGCCTAACCCTTATCGTCGCGGGTGTCAGCGTGCCTCTCAACCTGACCTTCGGCGTGGCAGCGGCTTGGGCGATTGCCAAGTTCGAGTTCAAGGGCAAGGCCTTGTTGACGACGTTGATCGACTTGCCCTTCTCTGTCTCGCCCGTCATTTCAGGTCTGGTCTTCGTCCTGCTGCTTGGCGCCAATACCCACCTTGGTCATTGGCTGAGTGCCTACGATATCAAGATCTTGTTCGCCGTTCCGGGGCTGATTCTTGCCACCATGTTCGTGACCTTTCCCTTCGTGGCGCGCGAGCTGATCCCGCTGATGCAGGAACAGGGAACGGGTGACGAAGAGGCGGCGATTTCGCTGGGGGCCAGTGGCTGGCAAACCTTCTGGCATGTGACTTTGCCGAATATCAAATGGGGTCTGCTCTACGGCGTGCTGCTCTGCAACGCCCGCGCCATGGGCGAGTTCGGCGCCGTTTCGGTGGTGTCCGGCCATATCCGGGGACAGACGAACACCATGCCGTTGCAGGTGGAAATTCTCTACAACGAGTACAATTTCACCGGCGCGTTCGCCGTTGCCACCCTGCTTGTCTTGCTTGCGCTCGTGACCCTTGTTTTGAAGACGCTGCTCGAGATGCGATACAGCGAAGAAATCGCCGCCAGCCGGCGGCACTGAAGGAATTAGAATGGAAGTTCGCGTACAAAACCTGCGCAAGGAGTTCGAGCGCTTTCCGGCGCTGCACGACGTCTCTCTCGACATACGCTCCGGTGAGCTGATTGCGCTGCTCGGGCCGTCCGGATCCGGCAAGACAACGCTGTTGCGCCTTATCGCTGGTCTGGAGAGCCCGACTGAGGGGCTTATCTACTTTGGCGATGAGGATGCGTCGAAGAAGACCGTGCAACAACGCAACATCGGTTTCGTGTTCCAGCACTATGCCCTCTTCCGGCATATGACCGTGCTCGATAATGTCGCCTTTGGCCTCAATGTGCGCGATGGCGCGCGACGCCCGCCCAAGGCGGAAATCCGCAGGCGAGCACTGGAACTTCTCGACCTTGTCCAGCTCTCGGGTCTCGAGAAGCGCTATCCGGCCCAGCTTTCCGGCGGCCAGCGCCAGCGCGTGGCGCTGGCGCGCGCCATGGCGGTCGAGCCGAACGTGCTTCTGCTCGACGAACCCTTCGGTGCGCTCGACGCCCAGGTGCGCAAGGACCTGCGCAAGTGGCTGCGCGAGATCCATGATCGCACGGGTCACACGACCGTTTTCGTCACGCATGACCAGGACGAGGCGATGGAACTTGCCGATCGCGTCGTCGTCATGAGCCAGGGCGCGATCGAGCAGGTCGGAACACCCGACGAAGTGTATGACAACCCGAACTCCCCCTTCGTCTTCGGTTTTGTCGGACAGTCCAACTGTCTCGATGTGCGGGTCAATGGTGGCGAAATCTGGTTCGAGGATCGGCCGCTCGGGCTGCAGGCCGAGGGCGAAGCGGACGGGGACGCGCAGATCTATTTCCGACCGCACGACGTTGAATTGCGGGATGGCTGTGGCGGCTGCATCGCCGGCTTGCTGACGACGAGCCGGCGCGTTGCCGGCACGCGCCATATCGAGGTCGATATCGGCAAGGGGCATCCGCCGATCGAACTGGAGCTGTCGCCGACGCAAGCCGGGGCCCTCGATCGCAGCCGGATCGCCTTTAGACCGACGCGATGGAAATTGTTTCGATAGCGATGCGACGGAGTCGACGGCGTGGTCGGTTTCGGCGCTCCGAATCAGCTTGGCGACCGCCGGCTGATTCGGCCGTTGCGCCTGTTCGGCATCCGTCCCCCTGGCCAGAAATATCATCGATTTCAGTGGCGAGGGGAGCGCGAATCAGCTTGCGTAGGCGAGCAAAAGGCGGCCAAATCAAATTGTGATACTAATTGGGTTTGAAATTTACCCGAAACGCAGGTAAAAAAGCGGCCACTTAATCGAGAAGGGCTTACTACACCAAATAGGGGGCACCTGACATTGAGGGCGCATCTAGCGTTGGGAAAATCTCTCGCCGGGATTTTGTTGGCGGGCGTGGCGGCTGCGGGCTGCACGACCGCGCAGCAACCGGCTCCGAAGGTGGTGAGCCAGGCCACCAAGCCCAAGAATGCGGCGCAAGCGGCGCAGTCAACCAAAGTCACCTTCAATTACACTGCCAAGGATCGCGATTGCCTGAAGCGGGCGATGTACTTCGAATCCGAGCATTCGGATCGTGACGGCTACATGGCGGTCGGGACGGTGGTCATGAACCGTCTGACATCGGGTGCCTATCCCGATTCGATCTGTGGTGTCGTTGCTCAACAGAGGCAGTTTGCGCCTGGCGTCATGACGCGCGAAGTCGAGCCTATGGCGGAGATCGAACTGACAGATGCTGCCGACGCGATCTTACGTGGCGAACGGCATCCGGGCGTCAAGGACGCGATGTTCTTTCATACGGATGGCCTGAGGTTCCCGTACCAAAATATGCACTACGTGACGATTGCAGGCGGCAATGCATTCTACGAGAAGCGCGGCCGGGATGGCGAACTGCAAACGCCTGCACCGTTGCCCTCATATGAAGTTGCAATGAATTATCTGCCTGGCCAGAGCATGATGCCGGCACAGTTTTCGGCGCTTGTTCCAACGACTGTGCCGGTGCCGATCCCCATGCCGGGCTCTGTGGCGACCTTCGGAACGGAACCGGCCGTTCCGGCACCGACGGAAGCAATTGTGCCCGTCAGTACGGAGACGGTGATCCCGGTCGTCATTCCGACGCCGAGGCCAGACTTGAATAACGCCGTGTTGCGCGGCAGCCTCGCCCACGGCTGAGGCTGCCTCTCCTACTTTGCCCTGTTTCCATCCGTGTCGAAGACGTGCAGATGCTGCGCGGGGAACGACACGTTGATCGTCGGACCCGATGTCAGCGCGGCCCGGTCCAGTGTGAAGATCTTGAACGGCAGGCCGTGCAGCGACAGGTGCAGGATGATGCCAAATCCGGTCGGCTCGACCAGTTCGACGTTCGCGTTCAGACCGCCCTGATCGGCAATGACGACATGCTCCGGCCGGATACCGAGCGTTACCTTGGTGCCGTTAGCGAGTGACAACGGCGCGGCCAGCGGCACGACCGTTCCGTCCTTGAGGCGGACACCGCCGTCCGCATAGGTCGCGTCAAGGAAATTCATGCCCGGCGAGCCGATAAAGCCGGCGACGAAGAGGTTGGCAGGCGTGTCGTAAAGCTCGAGGGGGCTGCCGACCTGCTGCACAACGCCGCCATGCATGGCAACGATCCGGTCAGCGAGCGTCATCGCCTCGATCTGGTCGTGGGTGACATAGATCGAGGTTGCCTTGAGATCGCCGTGCAGTTTCTTGATTTCCGCGCGCATCTGTTCGCGTAGCCGCGCGTCGAGATTCGACAGCGGCTCATCGAAGAGGAAGGCCTTCGGCTGGCGCACGATGGCACGGCCCATGGCGACGCGCTGGCGCTGGCCGCCTGAAAGCGCCTTTGGGCGGCGTTCGAGCAGCGGGTCGAGACCGAGCTTGGAGGCGGCGGCACCGACGGCGCTGGCGATCTTTTCCTTGGCCGTTTTCCTGAGCTTCAGGCTGTAGCTCATGTTGCCGGCGACATTCATGTGCGGATAGAGCGCGTAGGACTGGAACACCATGGCGATGTCGCGGTCCTTCGGATGCAACTCGTTGACGCGATTGCCGGCGATGCGGATCTCGCCGCCGGTGACATCCTCGAGACCCGCGATCATGCGCAGCAGGGTCGACTTGCCGCAACCGGACGGGCCGACGAGTACGACGAACTCGCCATCCTTGATCCTGAGGTCGACGTCGTGCAGCACCTTGACGGGGCCATAGGCCTTCTTGACGTTCTGGATATCGATCGATGCCATTTTGATTAACCCTTGACCGCGCCGGCCGTCAGGCCCTGGACGAGATAACGCTGGATGAGCAGGAAGAAGAGACCGGCCGGGATGAGCGCGAGCACGCCCGCTGCCATCATCTGCCCGAAATCCACGGAGAATTTGGAAACGAAGGTCAGAAGCCCGACTGGGAAGGTTGCCGCGTCGTTGCCGTTGATCAGCATGAGGGCAAAGAGCAGTTCGCTCCACGCGGCGGTGAAGACGAAGCCGAGCGTTGCCGCGATGCCAGGCAGCGTCAGCGGCAGGATGATCTGCCGGAAGGCGGTGAACTGCGTTGCGCCGTCGATCATCGCCGCTTCCTCGAGATCCTTCGGGATCCCGTCGAAGAACGACTGCATCAGGAAGGTCGCAAAGGGCACGTTGAAGGCGGTGTAGACGACGACGAGGCCGGTGAGGCTGTTCGTCAGGTGCAGCGGCGTCAGGATCTTGAAGATCGGCGCGACCAGCATGACGAGCGGGAACATCTGCGTCAGCAACATCAACGCGACGATCCAGTATTTGGCCCGGAAATTGAAACGCGACAGGGCATAGCCTGACAGCGAGGCGCAGATCGTGACGACAACGGCGGTCGAGGCCGAGACGATCAGGCTGTTCTTGAAGAAGGTCGGGAAGGCGCTGTGCTGGATGACGAAGGTATAGTGTTCCCAGGTCGTCCGCGAGGGCCACATCCGGACCCCTTCGGTGTAGAGCAGGTCGTTCGGCGTCACCGACACCTTGAGAAGCCAGAACAGCGGAAACAGCGCAAAGACGATGTAGCAGAGAATGGCCAGGCGATGCGCGATAGTGGGGAGAATGGATCGCTTCATGGCATCAATCCTTGTTCAGCAGGGTCTGCCGCAGCAGGATGATCAGCATCGAATAGGCGAGCAGCAGCACCAGCAACACCAGCGCGATCGCCGAGGCGTAACCGAAGTCCAGGCGCTTGAAGGCCTGCGTGAAGATGTAGCTTGCAACGATCTGCGTTCGGTCGGCCGGTCCGCCGCCGGTCATGACGACAATCAGGTCGGCAAAGTTGGACACCCAGACGGTGCGTAAGAGCACAGTGATGGCAATAGTCGGTGCGAGGAAGGGCAAGGTGATCGAACGGAAACGCTGGAACCAGCCGGCGCCGTCGATGGACGCCGCCTCGTAGAGATCGCGCGGGATTGCCTGAAGTGCGGCAAGCAGCGTGATCGCAAAGAAGGGGATGCCCCACCAGACATTGGCGATGATCGGCCCCCACATGGCATGTTGCGGATCAGAGAGGATATTTCCCGGTTCGCTCACGAGGCCGAGCGCAAACAGCCAGTGCGGGATTGGCCCGATCACCGGATTGAACAGCCATGCCCAGTTGAGACCCGCGAGGAAGGATGGAACCGCCCAGGGCAGGAAGACGAGCGCCTGCACCACGCCCCTGCCCCAGAACGGCTTGTCGAGCAAAAGCGCGAGAATGAGGCCGAAGACGAATTGCAGGAGGACGGAGGCGCCGGTCCACCACAGCGTATTCTTCAATGCACCATAGAAGGCTGCGTCTTTCGAAAGTGCTCGAAAATGCTCAAGCCCGACAAAGCCGCCCGAAAACGGATTGAGCAGCTGGATGTCGCGAAATGCGTAGGACACCCCGATCGCCAGCGGCACCAGCATCACCGCAATGATCAGGATCAGCGACGGGGCGCTGTAAAGATAGGGTTCGGAGGCATCGGCGACGCGCTTCAGCCAGGGGCGTCTGTCCTGGCGCCTGTCCAGCGTATCGGCAGTCATGGTCATCAGGCAAAATCCGTTTCGCGGCGCGTTCTGCGCCGTCGCAAGAACAGTGAAAGAGGCGGCGGACAGGTCCGCCGCCGGTGGTCCGTTACTTCTTGGCGAGGAACTTCTGCTGTGCCTTGGTCAGATAGTCTGCCCACTGGTCAGCCAGTTCCTTTGGCGTGATGTCGCCGAGAAGCGCCTGCTGCGTCGTCTTGATGGCGAGCGAGTCCTTGAAGAAGGCGAATTCCTCGAGGTAGGTCGGCATGACAGTCGGAACGACGTTCGGATCGGCCAGTTCCTCGAACCAGCCCTTGAACTGCTCGCCGGCATAGAAGGGATCCTTCTCGGCCGATGTGTGGACGGGAAGCGCGCCCGTCCGCTTGTTCCACTCGATATTGCCTTCCGGACCCTCAAGCGTTTCGATGAGCTTCCAGGAAAGATCCTTGTTCTGGCTCGTCGTAAACATCGACCAGCCGGCGAATCCGATTGTTGTGAAGGCCTTGCCGGCTGGGCCGGCCGGCATTTTGGTTACGCCGAAATCATCCGGCTTCATGCGCTGGGCGATGGCGATCAGAGCGTCAGGGTCCTGGTCGAGCATTGCGCAGGTGCCGGAATAGAAGCCGGCGACGGTTTCATTGAAGCCCCAGTTGACGCTGTCCTTCGGCGTCAGACCCTTCTTGTAGAGATCGACGACCCATTCGAGACCCTTTGCCCAGCCTTCGCTGTTCATCGTCGAGGTGCCGTCCTCGTTGAAGAACTTGTTGGAGCCGGCCATCGTCGCGCCGAACATCACCCAGCCGTTCAGACCGCCCGGACCGCCGCGCAGGCAGTAGCCGGACTTGCCAGGCAGCTTGGAAACCTTCTCGGAGGCCGCGACGAAATCGTCGAGCGTCTTCGGCGGTTCGGAAACGCCGGCTTCCTGGAAGAGCTTCTTGTTGTAGAACAGGGCGCGCAGATAGAAGCCGTAGGGCAGCATATAGGCGGTGTTCTTGACGTCGCGGCCGAGTTCCAGCGCGCGCGGCGTCAGGCCCTTGGTGTGCTCCCACTTGGCAAGATAAGGCTCGAGGCTTTCGAGCATGCCGTTGTTGGCATAGAGCGAAAGCCAGGTGTCGGGCATTTCCATCACGTCGGGGGTGTCGCCGGCCGAAACCATGGTGGCGAACTTCTGGAAGGCTTCGTTCCAGGGCAGCGAGATGATGTCGACCTTGGTGCCGGGATTTGCGGCCTCGAACTTGCCGACGATCGACTTCAGCGTCTCGGTGCGTTCGGGGCTGGTGATGACCTCGACCAGTTTCAGCGTGGTATCGGCGAGCGCCGTGCCGGCCATCATCGTGGCGAGTAGAGTGGCGGTGATCAGTCTTTTCATGCTTGCTCCCCTTTTTTCAGGTTTTCAGGTTTTGAACGTTACGATGCGACCTCCAGTGCCGCCTCGATGTCCTTCCACAAGGCCTCTGTTCCTTCGAGGCCGACGTGAAGGCGTACGGACCGCGCATGGATCCCGAAGGCATGCGCGGAATTCGGCTGTGCCTTCTGCTGAAGGACGACCTCGCCTGGTACGATCAGGCTTTCATGCCCACCCCAGCTCACTCCCAGTTTGAAGAGCTTGAGGTGATCGGCGAAGGCGCGGATATCGACACCCTCGCGGAATATGAAGGAAAACAGGCCCGACGTGCCGTTGAGGCCCGCAGGCAGGCGGTTGGCAAGGCCCGGATGGCAGACCGTCTCCACCACGTCGAGCTCCTGCAGGCGCTTGGCGATCGTCATCGCAGCCGCCTCATGCGCCCGCATGCGGATCGGCAAGGTGCGCAGGCCGCGGATCAGGAGCCACGCATCGAACGGTGACAGCTTGCCGCCGAGATAGGGATAGGCCTCCGCCTTGATGCGGGCGATCATCTCCTTCGAGCCGGCGACGACACCGGCCACGACGTCGCTGTGGCCGCCAAGATATTTCGAGGCCGAATGAATGACGATATCGACGCCGAGCGAGATCGGCTGCTGGAAGTAGGGGCTTGCCCAGCTGTTGTCGATCATGGTGACGATGCCATGCTTTCTGGCGAGTGCTGCGAGCGCGCCGACGTCATGGGTTTCCATAACCCAGCTCGTGGGGCTTTCCATGTAGAAGACCTTGGCGCCGGGCAGCGCCTTTGCGACGGCTTCCTCGTCGCGACCATCGACATAGGTCACTTCGACCTTCATGCGTTTCAGGATGGTGCCGAACAGGCGAAAGGCATCGGGATAGACATGCTTGACCGCAACGATCCGATCGCCCGGCTCGACGAAGGACAGGACTGCCGAGGAGATCGCAGCCATGCCGCTCGCAAAGCCGAGCGCATCTTCGGCACCTTCGAGCTTTGCCAGCATTTCCTCGAACATGCGAACGGTCGGGTTGAGGCCGCGCGTATAGATCGGACGCACCTTCTCGCCGCGATAGGAGGAGATCATGTCGTCGTAGTCTGAAAAGGTGAAAAGCGACGTCTGGAAAATCGGCGGCACGACAGCTTCGGCGAAGTTTCCTTCGTCGTGTGCGGTGATGAGCGAGGCAAGATCGAACGCGTCTGCGCCGTTATTCATTTCGACATTTCCTTGATATCTTCCTCGACAACCTCGAGGATCTTCAGTGTCTCTTCCCGTGCGGCCTCGGCATCCCGGGCGGCGATCGCATTGAAGAGCGTACGGTGAAAGGGGAAGGAGCGGCGGGCGAAATCCTCGCGCTCGAACGGGTGCTGCCAGAACTGCCAGAAGGTCTCGCGCATCTGCTCGAGAAGCTGGCGAAAGAGCGGGTTATGGGTCGCATCGTAGATGGCAAGATGGAAGGCGAGGTCTTCCGGGCCTGATGTACCCTTCTCGATGTGGACGCGTTCCATCTCGTTGAGATTCTGCTCGATGAGAACGAGATCCTTGTCGGTCCGCTTTCTTGCGGCGACCATGCAGGCCTCGCATTCGATCCCGCGGCGCACCTCCAGCGTCTGCAGCAGCACGTCGCGCAGATGGCCGGTGTCGAGGGAAAGCGGCATATGAATTGTCGCCTTCGAAACCGGTTTCAGCAAATAAGTGCCGCTGCCCTTGCGTGTTTCGATAACGCCGAGTGCCTGGAAGTGTCGGATCGCTTCACGGATCGTCGAGCGGCCCACCATCAGCGCCGACATCAGTTCGCGCTCAGCCGGCAGCCGATCGCCGGCTTTCAGCTGCGCGCTCTGCACATAGTCGGCCAGCGCGTCCGTTACCTGACGCGCCCGATCGATCGGCGGAAGCGGCCGGATAAGCGGCCTGTCGTTGACTGATGCCTTCATGGTTCCCCAGTTTATTACAGGCATAGATCTCTAAATTGGTCTGACATCTTAGCATTTCGCAAAGATTAGGGGGCGTCAAGGGCTTTCTATGGCCCCGAGCGGTAACCGCGCCATGGACGACATGGAGTCTGATGGAACTTTCAGGCTAGGCGAAAGTTGACACGGGTGAGGAGCGCCAATGATCATCCTCTCTCCCCACAAGCAACCGCGGTGTGTCGTGGGGTGAGGCTCTCTCTGGCGCTCCTCCTGCTTTAGGATGAAAAGTCCGCGGCTTCTGAAGAAAGAGCCGCGGTCGGTCTGATCCTTGACGAACTAGCATCAAGGGCTGTGTCGCGTGCTCAAAGAAGTCATCGAGGATTGGCCAGCCGCAAGGCTGCGATTGAGTGCGACGTCAGGGCCGGCATTGAAACGTTATTCAGCAGATCGCGGGTCGCGGCCGAACATATCTTCGAAAGCGGTGAGTGGCTACGGACGATAAGATCTGCACTCTCTCGGTCGAGGTCGGCAAACAAAGCACTGATGAAATCGTTCTGTTGCGCCGCCGTGGAAGCTACGGCGGATGATGCCCGCAACTACGGATGTGCGCGACGTCCGATCTCGTAAGGCGTCGGGCATCCTTGGAGCCGAGCATACCCCTGGTCACCTGCCGGCAAAGGCATGGCGCATATGCGGGTTCTGGCGTGAACTGGGCTACAGGCATATAGCGTCATATTGAGCTTTCACGTTAGATACTGAACCAGCATTAGCCTCCCAGAAAATCCGCCAGCTCAGGCTACAGGGAAAGCTCCCCTTTTCAAAAACGGCGCGTCGACCTGCAATATCGACCGTGAAGCCTTCCGTGACCAGGTAGGTCACAAGCTCTCTTTCAGTAGTTGTTCCAGAGAACTTGACAGCAATTCTCCTTTGAAACTCCTTCTCGCCGTCGGAAAGCTTTCTGGGGAGCCCTTTTGCGATCTCTGGTAGCAATGGAAGGGGTGGGTACATAATCAGGTATGCACATCCGACTACGCCTCCACCTACGGCAATCGACGATATGAAACCAATCAGAAGAATTCTTCGAAGCATTTCTTCGGGTTCTCCGTTTTCGGGGGAGGCTCGAAAAGCGCGGCGTTGGCGTCCACGTTTATTCCGGCGTATTCCGCAGCCATGATAAACGCGGCCCTGGCGGCTTGGTCTGTGTCTCCAAGGCTCTCAGGCAGGCAACGACTGCGCCACGCCACGCGCCGCCCTCCTGCTTTCCGGCCGGCGCGTCATCAAGGCGTCGCCCATAGCCGCAACCGACCTCAGCACGCGATAGACACCGGGGCGCGCGCATCCAAGTCTATGCCGAGCGGCCGGATTGGCATTTCGGAGGGCTCTTCCATGAAGGCCTCACCCATGACGTCAGATCATCGTCCGTTTCGTTGGATCGATATCGACAATGATATCAGCACTGTCGTTTTTTCTGTGAGCCAACCTTTCGGTGGATCCACTATGCGTCAGGATGTAATGCGTTGGCGAGCGCGATCGACAGGCTCTCACGCGTCCGGAAACCGGCCTCCATCAGGTCAAGCGCCGTCGTGGTCACCGCGCGGGCGCACTCGCTTTCCGGGTCCATCTGGTTGGTATGGCACCAGGCGCCGATGACGGACGTCAGGACTTCCACCTCTACGTTTTCCATTGTGATGAATGTGGGGAATTGCATGGTGCGTTCCTCCCAATAATGGCAAGAGCGCTGAGTGGTCTCTTAATCGGACCGTGCCTTGCATCTGGTCCAACGCCCACATTGTACGCTTTTTCGCAAGACGTCGCTGAAAAAGAAAAAGGCCGGAACGAACACTCGTGCCCGGCCTTCCTCGATGCATCTCGACAACGACTGCCAGTACCTCCCGTGTCAGCGTTGGAAATGCAGTAGGGCCAAACTAACGCGCACCGGACCGGATTCAAGTTCGCTTTTGGAGGAGGATGCAGTCCGCGCGGGAACTCATCGTTTCGACGAAAGTTCTTCCGGAAAGGGAGAACAGCAATGCCTTCTCGGACCGGCGACGTAACCTCGAAAACTGAAGAATTGCGCCCTCAAAAGACAGCTTCGTCTGCTCTTCCGGCGTTGACGCTGGAACAACAACGACTGGTCGACGCGTATTGTTGTGGTCAAATCGAAGAACCGTTGTTTCAACGGCACCTTGCGAGCGATCCGGTCTTGGCGCGTTACGTTCGCATGAAGTGTCGCCCACCCCGGGAGGGATGGTTGCCACCCACCTCAGGAACGCCATTGAAAGGGAATGGGCACTGACGTTGCGGAGCTAGCGCACGCAATCCATATCCTTGCTAGCCGTACCACCTCGCTCGGTCCTGACATCTTTCTGCTGTCTGCAGTCGAGTTTGCCGGTGGAGTCGGTACGATTTGGATCGACTGCCTTTAGTCTGGACGACTTGCCGAAGCCACCAGGGTTTGTGATGCTCTCCTGCTGAGAGGTAGAGTCTTTCTGGCCTATCGACGGTCCGGCCTCGTCGGGCAAAGACTGCGCCGACACCGACGTGAACATGGTCAAGGTGACAAGGGCCGTTAGGGGCAAGCAAGCACGCATGATGAACCTCCGCGATTGTTTGGCAGTAACCGCAGCGCGAGCAAGTTGTTCCTGCGCCATCACGGTGACAGGTGCCTTACCATCCGCCGGGCGCCTTTGTGCCCACATTTGCAGCGCATGCGGCCGGCGAGGTTGCCAAGCGTCAAGCCCCTCCCAAACTTCCGCTGGATCTCCCACCGATCGATCGGCTTCCGTCGTTTGCATTGCGGGCATAGCGCGAACAGCGCCTCGTCTTGGGCGAGCTCTCCAAGCGTTCTTTCGCTGTCGGTTTTCGGTGGCGGGACCTCGATGCCCAGCAGCTTCTCGGCAGAGTGGTCGAACCTTATCTGGCAGTTGTCGTTGAACGGCGCATCGTGTCCACGATTGCAGCCAAACTCCCTTGCGAAGTCACAGCGAAATTCCGGCATCGGCGTGTTGCCGTAGCGGGCGAGGGCATCCGCGGCGGGGCCATTGATCTGCTGCGTTCGCATTTGTCGCACGAGTACCGGAGCTCGTGGCCGATGAAGTCGGACGGGTATAGTAGGCCGTGCGCACAGGGCCTCTCCTCGAAGAGGTTGCCGACAGCCGCATGATGTCGAGGTTTGTGCTCCCGCCCGAGCTGGTAGAGAGATGGCGTCCCGCTAAGGCAAAGGCATGCCATAGCTCTTTGATTGTTCCGATCTGAGGCACCTAGTGAAGTGGCAGTCCTGAGGCCCGAAGTTGGGTGGGCGTTTGGCCGAATGTGCGCTTGAACGTGCGGGTGAAGTGGGAGGCGTTCTCGTAACCGACATCGAGCGCGACTTCGATCAGTGACGCCTTCGATTGCAGAAGCAAGGCCTTTGCCCTTTCCATCCGCACGCGCGTGTAGGCTTTGGCGGGAGACATCCCCGCCTTTTCCAAGAACAACCGCTCGAGCTGGCGCCGCGAAAGGCGAACCGAAGCCGCGAGCTTGAGAATGGTCATGCCGCCCTCGACATGCTGCTCCATCAGGATCATCGCGGCCTTGACGCGGTTATCCTCGTACTCGTCGTGCAGCGGACGCCGAGGCTGAATGTCGCCGGCGGAACGCGCCTTTTCGATTTGTAATATTTCCAGCGCATGTCTTTCGGCCTCGCGGCTGATGTAACGCCGGACAAGGACGGCTGCGACGTCAGCTGCACTGCTACCGCCGGCACAGGAACCGCGTTGCCGGTCCAGGTTGAATATCCTGTCCGATCGTACGGCAAGGTCGGGAAAGCGCTCTTTAAACTCCTTGTAGTGGAGCCAGCTCACGCATGTTTCATGGTTCCTCATCAAACCAGCGTCGGCAAGGATGAAGGTGCCGGTACACAGGCCGATCAAGGGCACCTTGGCGGCATCCGCGCGCTTCAGGAATGTAATTGTGTCGTGATCGACAGGGTTTTTCGCTGTGAGAAGGCCTCCGACAACGACAATGTAGTCGAACCTCGTCGGATCCACGAAATCCGAAGTGGGTGCTACCTGGATCCCGCAGCTTGATGCAATCAGGTGCCTCGTGCTTCCGAGCACTTGCCAGTCCGCCAGCACGCGTCCGGAGCGATCATGTTCATCGCTCGCAAGCCGCAGCGTATCCACGAAAAGCGCGAACGCTGAAAGCGTGAAGGATCGAGCAAGCACAAATCCAACCTTTAGACGGCCGGCGGATTTGCCGACGGCGTCTCCTTGCCGATAGTCTTCTGGTTGCATCTCAATCTCCTTGATACTGGACCGTTGCCGTCCGTCACTCACCTTATCTGAAAGCCGTGTGCCAGCGGGTCGCGATCATCGACGAAGATTGTATTGTGACCGACAACGCGGGCCCAGCCGCCTATGCTCGGAAGGATGCCCTTATACACACCAATGTCGACGTCCCCCTCAACCTTTCCCTGAAACACTGTTCCGATGAGACTCTCATGTCGGTAAGAAGAGCCGATGGCAAGCCGTCCCTTCCCGTGCAATTGGGCCATCCGTGCCGAGGTGCCGGTTCCGCCAGGTGACCGGTCTATCGCCTTGTCTCCATAAAATACGGCGCATCGGCCATCCGACTGGTCATTGACCGGTCGGTCGCACCAGATTGCATGATGAACGCCGCGAATTCTCCCGTCGTCCGGATGAACCGGGTCGCAAACGTCAGCGAGTGCCTCTCTCAGCCCCCGGCTGAAGCCGATGACTTCGGCCGCCGTCATGCCGTCAAGTCCTGCCCAGTTCTCCTGTGGCTCGACGACGGCGTAGTAGTTGCCGCCATAGGAAATATCGACAACCAGCCGCCCCATTCCAGGCACGTCCACGGCGACGTCCGCTTCGTGCAGATAGCTCGCCACATTATAGAGGCGGACTGCGTCCACATATCCATCCTTTTCCTCATAGGCGACGTCGACCCGTCCCGCCGGCGTTTCGATGGAAATACGCCCCGGTGTGCGAGGCTTCACCAGCCCTTCCTCGATCGCGGCCGTCACGACACCGATCGTTCCAGCCCCACACATCGGGAGGCACCCGCTCACTTCGATGAAAAGGACCGCGAAATCGCAATCGTCACGATAGGCAGGATAGATGATTGCTCCCGACATGATGTCATGCCCTCTAGGCTCGAACATCAAGGCCTTGCGCACCCAGTCGTGGTCGCGGACAAAGAGCTCGCGCCTCTCACCCATCGGAAGATGGGGGAGTAGCGGGCCGCCGCCGGCAACGAGACGCACCGGATTTCCACACGTGTGGGCGTCGATGCAGAAGAAGCTGTTTCTCATATCTTTCCTCGAGTCACGCTCTCCGAAGCGCCCCGTCACGGTCGAGAAGACCGCGGCTCAACCGGTCGAGCAGGAGCGCAACTGCCACGATTGCCAGCCCCGCGCGCAAACCCAGCCCCATTTCCATGCGGGTCAGACCGCGCGTCACCTCGGCGCCAAGACCACCTGCTCCAACCAGGCCCGCCAGAACGACCATGGCCAGCGAAAGGAGAATGCACTGGTTCAGGCCGACCAACAGCGTCTGCTTGGCCAGCGGAATTTCGATCTTCCAAAGCACCGAACGAGGATGGGCACCAATCGCGCTGCCAAGCTCCACGAACTCACGCGGCACCTGGTTGAATGCCAAGGTGGTCAGTCGCAACATCGGCGGTATGCCGTAGACGATTGTGGCAATGATGGCCGGTACGCGCCCAAGGCTGAAGATCATCACCGCGGGGATCAGATAAACCCACGGCGGGACGGTCTGCATGACGTCGAGCACTGGTCGGACGATGGCTTCAAGGGTCTTGTAGCGCGAGCAGAGGACGCCAACAGGAAACGCGATGAGCACCGAGATCAAGACCGCGACGGTCACAAGCGCAACTGTCTGCATTGACGCCGTCCAGAACCCGACGATCAGGCAAAACCCCAGGCAGAGACCCGCGAGGATTGCCGCTCGCAGATTCACCGCCAGAAAGGCCGCGACGACGACGATACCAATCAGGACAACAGGCGGCACGAAAAGCAGTGCGGCCTCGATTGCCGACAGAACGGCCTCCACCAAATAGCTGATCGCGGCGAACAACGGATGCAGGTTGGTGTTCAGCCAGTCAACCGCCGGAGCCAGAAAAGCGCCCGGCGAAAATTGCAGGACCGACGGGTTCATGATGACCTCCCTGTTCCAAGCCGAGCCGCACTCTGTGTTATGCGGTCGAGGACCATCGTCAGGACGACGATTGCGATTGCGCCGTTGATGGATGTGGCGATGTCGAGCGTGCGGATCGCGCCATAGATCGTCTCTCCAAGCCCGCCCGAGCCGACGATGCCGGCGATAACGACCATGCCGAACGCCATCATCAGGCTCTGGTTGATGCCAGCCATGATGCTGGGAAGGGCAAACGGCAGGCGGATCTTGAAGAACATCTGGCCCGGTCGCATTCCGCTTGCCTCACCAAGTTCGATGAACTCCCGTGGCGTCATGCGGATCCCGAGCGAGGTCAGCCGGATTGCCGGCGGCATGGCAACGACGATGGTGGCGATAAGGGCAGTCGCTGGACCATAGCCCAGCAGGGCGATCGCCGGCAGCAGATAGATGTATGGCGGAAGCGTCTGGATCAGGTCGAGGACCGGTTTTATGAAGCGGTCGAGAGCCGTGAGGAAACCTGCTGCGATCCCGACGGGGATACCGATCGCGAGTGCGAGCACCGTTGCCGTCAAGACCAGTGCCAGGGTACTCATCGTTTCGGGCCAGAGCCCCATGGAAAAGCACAATAGCAGCGCAACGCCGCCAAGGATCGCGAACCAGGCGCTCACCAACCGCCAACCCACCAGCGCAATGATGATTGCGACGACATAAAACGGCGGAAACTGCAGCAGCCACAGGATTCCACCGTAGAGCCCCTCGAGAACCCATCTGAGGTAGTCGAAAAGGGATTCTCCGTTCTCGCTGACCCACTCGAGCGCGGTGTCGGTCCATTCGTCGAAGGTGTCAGTGAAGCTTGAAATGTCCATGTCACTCAGCTCCGGTTCAGCGCTCAGGCGGCCGCGCGATCATTGTTGGAGGTACCCTTGACGCCCATGAGGAGGCTGCGCGGTGTGACCACGCCGACGACCTCATTGTTGTCGACGACGGCAATGGCGTCGCGGTCTGACTGCATGGTCAGCGTGATCAACTCGTCGATGTCGGCATCCGGAGTGGTGCGCACCAGCGACGAGATGTCGGAGTGCGGCTCGTTGCGTTGAAACTCGCTAACGCTGTGCATCACGGAATGCGCCTTGATCAGATGGAGCCGCGATATGCCGGCCACGAACTCGGCGACGTAATCGTCCGCTGGATTGAGGATGATCTCCTCGGCAGTACCTGTCTGGATGATGACGCCGTCCTTCATGATGGCGATGCGGTCACCGATGCGGATCGCCTCGTCGAGATCGTGTGTGATGAAGACGGCGGACTTGCCTAGCGACTTCGTGAGCTGGCGAAACTCGTCCTGAAGCTGGCGACGGATCAGCGGATCGAGTGCGCTGAAAGGCTCGTCCATCAGGATGATTTCCGGATCGGAGGCAAGCGCGCGGGCAAGGCCGACACGTTGCTGCATACCGCCAGACAATTCCTTCGGGTAACGGTCAACCCAATCTGCCAGGCCAACCGTTTCCAAGGCAGCCCTGGCGGTCTTGTTACGCTCGAGCTTGGGGATACCCTGGACTTCCAGGCCGAAGGCCGCGTTTTCGAGCACCGTCCGGTGTGGAAGCAGTGCAACGCTCTGGAATACCATGCCGATATTCCTGGCGCGCATCTGCCGAAGCTCGGCCGGAGACAGCGCGGCAATATCCTTGCCCTTCACGAAGACCTTTCCGGAGCTTGGTGCAATCAGCTTGTTGAGCAGCCGGATGAGCGTCGACTTGCCGCTACCGGACAGGCCCATGATACAGAAGATCTCGCCGCGTCGTACCTGCAGGCTGGCGTTGGAGACGCCAACGACGCAGTTGAACTCCTTCAGCACGTCCTTCTTGCCCAGTCCACGTTCGGCGATCGATCTCATGGCGGCGGCGGACTTGTCTCCAAAGACCTTCCAGAGGGATTGGCAATCAATCAGGACTTCATTGGTATCGGCATTTGTGGCTTTCATAGCGATCCCCTTGAGCCAATTGGTGCTGGCTTCTCTCATTGGGTTTCAAGGGCCGCCCGACCGGATCGGACGGCCCTCTCACGGTTAGTTCTTCTTGATGTTTTCCCAACGCTTAATCAGGTCGGCATGCGCTGCGATCCAGCCCTGGACAGCCTGATCCATCGTCTTGCCATCCTTGACCTCGCCGTTGATGGCGGTGATGTCGGTGATCGGAACGTAGACGCTGGCCATGACTTCACGGGCGTGCGGGTTTTCTTCGGAGAACCCTTTCTTGCCGATCCAGTAGTAGCTCTGCGGGGGCGGGAAGACACCCTTCGGGTCCTTGAGGTACTTCACCTCGTATTTCTGGACCATCCACGACGGCTCCCAGATCGTAACAGCGATCCACTCCTTGCGGTCATAGGCCGACTTGAGGGCAGCCGTCATCGCCGCCGTGCTGCCTTCGACGAGCTGCAGCTTGATGTCGTAGTCCTTGACGGCGTTGGAAGAGTCACGCATCAGACCGGCGCCCGGCTCGATGCCGATGATCTTGCCGCCGAACTTGTCGGCGTTTTCATTGAGCTGTTCCAGAGAGTCGATCGGAACGTATTTCGGAACCGCGATGCCCTGGTAGAGGCCGTGGGAAACCGGCGAAATTTTCTCCAGACGGTTCTTGTTCTTGTTCCAGTAGTCCTGGGCGACATAATCCGTCTGCGAGGTGAGAACCTGGATGTCGCCCTTGGCAAGAGCGGCATAGGCGATGCCCCATTCGGAGAACTCGGTCACCTTGACGGTATAGCCGGCATCTTCGAGAACCTTCTTGGTGATACCGGTGATGGGCGTCAGGTCTTCCCATGACATCGTGCCCATGTTGATGGTCTTTTCTTCCGCGCGAGCAGGAAGGATGCTGATCCCGACCATCGCGGCGGCGCAGAGCGCTTTCCACAAAGTCTTCATTGTTCTTACTCCTAGTTCTTGTTCCCATTCTCGTTGAAGACCTGCGTTAGGCTCAGTCTTCACATTGCGCGGCAAGGGATCATCCCTCGCGGCCTGCACGCAATTCCTGCAATTTGATCACCGAATTGATCCCCAGCCACGCAAACGGCTCGGGCGGCAGTCTCGTGGGCGCCGGATGATCCATGTATTTGTCGAGTTGTTCCGAGCCCGTTCCGGTCGCAAGCTCGGCCGCGAGCACACCGGCAAGTGTGCTCTTCACGGTCCCGAGGCCATTTTCGCAGCACGCCGAGAACAAGCCTTCGTCGATTTCCCCGAAGGCCGGCATGTGATTGCGACTGAGGCAAAGGCGGCCGGCCCAACTGTATTGGAACGGCAAATCGGTCAATTTCGGAAAGCGTGCGTCAAGCGAGTGGCGATGGGCGGCCGCGAGCTTGGCCAGGCGTTTGTCGGTGACGGTGACCGTCCGGTCGTAGGTGTATTTTGTGCGAAGGACGATGCGTGAAAGGCCGTTCGACGTGATCTTGCGAACCGTTGCGCCCATGGCATCGGCCGGGAGCAACGCCCACCTGTCCTTCCCGGATGCTGCGTGTGCGATATCATTCGCCGGAAAAGCAGCCGTCATCGACGCATAGGCAAATATATGGATCAGCCGACCGCGAAAATGGCCGAAGTCCTCGATATGCCCGTTGACCCCCAGGATGACCTTCGGCGCGGTAACCGAGCCCCGTGTCGATTTGGCAGTCCAGGTCCCGCCCTCGCGCCGCAGTTCCGTTACAGGCGAGCGTTCGAAGATGGTCACGCGTTGGCCAACGCCGGCCGCAAAGCCGCGAACATAGTCAGCGGGCTGGATCATGACCGCACCGGGCGTATATAAACCGCCGAGGTAATAGTCGGAGCCTGTGAGTTCGCGCATTTGCGATCGGTCGAGGAACACATGTTTTTCACCGATGCGCCGAAGCGACTCGCCGTAACTGACGTTCAGCTTCATTCCTCGCGTTGTTGCGGCGGCATTGATCTTGCCCGACGGGTCGAATGTTTCCCGGGACATCCCGTATTCGTCAGCAGCGCTCTTCGCGAAATCGATAGCAAAGCGGTTTTGCGCAATCTCAAGCGCGGTTGCCGTTTCGCTGGCGCCCGAATACTCACCCGCTGAGAGATTGTGCGGCACATCGATCATGTAGCCGGAGTTTCGGCCAGCCGTGCTCTTGGCGACTTCTCCCGCCTCCATGACGACGATCTTGTCGCCCGGTCGGATCTGCGAGAGCCGTCGGGCTGCGGACAATCCTGCAAACCCGGCCCCGACGATGAGCCAGTCAGCCGCCACACTGCCTTCGAGCGTCCGCATGGGCGCGATGCGGTTGCTGATCGCCTCCCAGCCGGAGACGCCGGATTCAGCGGGGAGCCGTCTGACGATAGTCTTCGTCATCGGATTGTCTCGTCAACCGAGCGATCGGAAACGTCGATCCAGATCGTCTTCAATTCGCAGTAGTTGTCGTGGGCGAAAATGGACTTGTCTCGACCGCCGAAGCCGGACTCCTTGTAGCCACCGAACGGCGTCGTCGCGTCCCCTTCCCCGAAGCAGTTGACGGTCACCAGGCCTGCCCGGATGTCGCGGGACAGCCGAATGGCGTTACGCAGGCTGCCCGTGTATACGGAGGCGGTCAGACCGTAGTTGGTGTCGTTGGCAAGGGCGACAGCCTCGGGAAGGTTCTCGAATGTCGTCACCGAAAGGATCGGTCCAAAGATCTCCTCTTGGAACAACCGGCTCTCCGGCGTGACCCCATCGACTACAGTCGGCTCGATAAAGGCACCTTTATACGTCGCGCCGCCGTGGGCGAGCGAAAGGTTCTCCGTCTTGACGTCGTCGAGAAACGACTTCACTTTCTCGAAATGGTTCTGACTGACGAGGGCGCCTATGCGGTTCTCCGGATCCAGCGGGTCCCCTGTCTTCCACTCGCGCATGTAGGCGCCGATCCGCTTCAGTAACTCTTCCTTGATGCTTGAATGAACGATCAGGCGGGATGTCGCCGAGCAATTTTCGCCCATATTCCAGAAGGCGCCGTTGACCACCTGTTCGGCAACGAGATCGAGATCCTCCGCGTCCTGAAGCACGACCGCAGGATTCTTGCCGCCACATTCGAGGACCACCTTCTTCAAATTGGAATCCGCCGCGTAGCGCAGGAAGCGGCGTCCCGTCGGCGTCGAGCCCGTAAACGCAACCATGTCGACGTCCATGTGGAGCCCGATCGGCTCGCCGACGTCCCGGCCGCTGCCGGTCACGACGTTGAACACGCCGGCTGGAATGCCCGCCTCATAGGCGAGTTCGGCGACCCGTAGCGTTGTCAACGTCGTTTCCTGTGCGGGCTTGACGATGACCGAGCATCCGGCGGCGAGAGCCGGACCGATCTTCCAGGCCAGCATCAGCAACGGGAAGTTCCACGGCAGCACGCAGCCGACGACGCCGATAGGTTCGCGGACCACCATGGCCAAGGCATTCGGTCCGACGTTGTTGGTGTTGTCGTAAAGCTTGTCGATCAGTTCCGCATGCCAGCGGATCGTATGGATCGTGTCAGGAATATCGACGGTCTGGCATTCGCGGACCGGCTTGCCGCTGTCGAGGCTCTCCATGACGGCGAGTTCGTGCCGGTTGCGTTCGATGAGCTTGGCAAGCTTGAGGAGGATCTCTTTTCGCTCACCAGGCGAACGCAGCCGCCAGCGACCGTCGTCGAAGGCCTCCTTTGCCTTGGCCACCGCATAGTCGACATCACCTGTATCGCACGCGGCGATCTCGGCTAGCGTTTCGCCTGTCGCCGGGTTCGTAGACTTGAACGTGTTGCCGGAGATTGCCGGACGAAAGGAGCCGCCGATGAATGCATTTGTTGGCAACTGAATATCAGCAGCGATCGCCTTGTATTCGGCAGCGGTCAAGGGTTCATGCATGGTTGGCTCCCGACGTGATGTTGGCGACAGTGCGCTTCAAGGTGGCGACGACCGTCTGCAGCGTTCGTTTTTCCTCAGAGTTGAGGGGCCGCAGCGGCGCACGCACGGATCCGGTTTTGAGCCCGATAATTTCGCAGCCGTGTTTGATGGACTGGACGAATTTGCCGCATTCAAGGAAGTCCATCAGTGGGAGCATCGCGGTCATGATCGCGCGGCCCTTGTCGAAGTTCTTCTCGCGTACGCAAGCCTCATACAGGGCGACGTGTTCGCGCGGGAGGAAGTTGGATCCGGCGCAAACCCAGCTTCTTGCCCCCCACGCGAAGAATTCGAGCGCCTGGTCGTCCCATCCGCAGGAAAGGGCGATGTGCGGAAATTTCCTCGCGAGCAGATGAAGGTTGCCCATGTCGCCGGAACTTTCCTTGATGGCGACGACATTCTTCGACTTGCCGACGCGCGAGAAATACTCCTCGCCCATCATCACCCCCATGCGGGCCGGGTAATTGTAGAGCATGATCGGCAGATTGGCCGCACGGTCGACGGTCAGCGCGTGAACGGCATTTTCCCGCTCCGTCGGAAGCGCATAGGGCGGTGTGGAAACGAGGATCGCATCGGCGCCGATTTCCTTGGCGGCCTTCGCGTATTCGACCGAATCCTCGGTCCGTGTGGCACCCGTTCCGACGATGAGAGGCAAGCGGCTCCCGATGACGTCCTTGGCATAGGCAGCGAGGTCAAAACGCTCCTGGCTTGTCTGGGCGTAGTACTCGCCCGTCGACCCGCCAACGATAATCCCGTGAACCCCGGCCTCGATCAACGTTTCCAGGACGGCCGCGAAGGCTTTCCGGTCGATCTGTCCGCTTTGATCGAGCGGCGTGATGGCCGGGGTGTAGATCCCCTCGAATTTCACTGTGATTTCTCCAATGTTTTGGCAGCCGGAGCGCCGATCAAGACGTCCGCTTTCAGTCCCTGCGGCGCGATGAACATCTCCATGTTCTCGCGGGACAATTCCCAATGTTCAAAGACGAGATCGACGACGGCGTCCTCATCGTGCGCCGCCAGTGCTTCGATGAAGGCGTCATGGTGTTCGACCGCCACCTGCAGGCGCCGCTTCATGTCGTCGTTTCTCGGCCTGAAGAAGGTGTGACCGATCCGGGCATGGTCGATGAGCAGGCGGCCAAGGCTTGGCTGCAAATAGACGTTTGCCGACATCTCCCCGAAAATCTCGTGGAAGCGGTTGTTCTCGAGGACCATGCTCAGCGCGTCCCGGTCTTCGCTGGCCTTGCGGAAGCGTTCCTGCGTATGTTTCAAGTCCGCAAGCTGTGATGATTTGAAGTTCTGGACCGCTAATCGACCGATGGCCGCATAGATCATTGGCGCGACCAGAAAGAAGTTTCGCAGCGTGGCGTGGTTCATCGGGATGACACGTGCGCCGCGGTTTTCGCGAATATCGACATAACCTTCGCCTGCCAGTCGACGAAAGATGTCTCGCACCGGCGTTCGTGAAAGGCCATAGCGCTCGCTCAGACTGGCTTCGTCGAGATCGGCGTCGGGGTCGAGCTCCATCGTCAGAATTTGACGTTTCAGGTCTTCGTACAGGTTGCTCTTCACGGTCTTCGCCATGTGTCACTCCACGCCGTTGGTTGCGCCATGGCTAAAACATGGCACGCATCTAATATGCTGTCAATAAATTGTGTACTTTGCGTACACAATAAAAGTTCTGGAGGAATACAATTATGGGTGAGTATGGTCTAACTAGCTGTAATAGCTAGTGGATCCGTAATGACGATTTGCTTCGCGTCACTGTGGACCAAGGGCTGGATGAAAGGAATCGGAGGCGAACTCGGCATTGGGACAAGCCGAGAAGTCCAAGGACCGGCCACAGGCAGCTATCGGCCATGGGCACGTCCAGTCTGAAAGAGACAGACGTTGGGGGTGGCAAGGGATGGCGCAGCCCACGCATTCCAGCGTGAAACCTCGGCCGATGAAGCCCAATTCCGAGTGCGTCCGTCGCCAGCCTAGCGGTTCGTGGCGACCCTGCGCTCACTCGGCTCCGGCGCGCCATTCACGATATGCGAGGTGAACCTTCGCGCCGATCGTTGTAAACGGCTGTGGTGGCAATGTTGCCGGCGCGGCCAGTCGCGCGTAGACCCGGCCGAGTTCAGAGTCGTGACCAAGAGCCAGTTCGGCAGCCGCGATCCCGGATGCTGTCGAGTTCGAGGCTCCGAGGCCGTTACAGCCGCATGCGGCAAATACGTTGCGCTCGACTTCGCCGAAGGCCGGGACATGGTTGCGTGTAATGGCCATGGCACCTGCCCAGCGATATTGCATGTTCACCCCGTGCAAGTCGGGGAAGCGTTGACCGAACTTTCCGTCATGCAGCTGTCCGGCGTGCCTTATCGCCGCGTCATTCACCTTAATGCCGGGATTATAGCTGTAACGTGAGCGCACCAGAATCCGGTCGCTGCTTCCCGTGTTGATGCGACGAACGGTCGTTCCCATCGGCAGGGCGGGCGTTGCCGCCCATTTTCGTTCTCCGCCAAGACGAGAGGGGTCGAATTCTTCGGTAAGCGAGGCATATGTGAAGACATGGAGCAGGCGCCCTCGGAAGAAACCGAAGCTCTCCGCATGCCCGTTGTTCGCCAGAATGATCTTTGCCGCCTGCAGAAAACCCTGCGGTGTCTTGACGAGCCAGCCGCTCTCGCGGCGTTCAAACGAAAGTGCAGGTGTTCGCTCGAAAAGCCTGATCGGGTCGTTTAAGCTGTCGGCAACCGCGCGAATGTAGGCGGCCGGCTGTATGATGACCGTGCCGGGCGTGAAGAGGCCGCAGGTGTAGGCCGGCGATCCGGTCACGGCGCCAATCTCCCTGGCGCTCAGCAACCGATGATCCTCGCCCATCCTTGAAAGCTGCTCGGCGTAATCCACAAGGTGCTTGTCGCCTTCAGGGCTTATTGCAACGCTGTAGCGTCCGCAGCGGTCGAAGATGTCTCTGCCCCAGCCGTATTCCTCTGCCATTTCCGTGGCCAAGGCAATCGCCGAGCGCTGGATCAGCACCGACTGTTTGAACTTGTTTTCGGTTTCTCCGCTGAAATCGTCGGAGGAAACCTCGTGCGGAAGGTCGATAATGAAACCCGAATTCGCGCCCGCAGGTCCTTCGCTGACGACCCCAGCTTCCAGGATTGCAACGCTGGCGGAAGGATCCAGGCGCGAAATGCGCCGGCCTGCTGAAAGACCGGCAAAACCTCCGCCGATGATGACGATGTCGGCGGTGACCGATCCGGTCAGCGCGGGGCGTGGCGTGCGCGGTGGAAGGGTCGCCACCCAGCCCGAAACGCCGGCGCTTTTCGGAAGCCTCGACGCGACAAAGACGTCTTTGGAACCGGGGGACACGTCACATCGCCTCCCGTTCGATCAGCGTATCGAGGGACTGCCGGACCGCCGGGATCCGATCGGCGGAAAGGCCGCGCAAGGGCTTTCGCGGGGATCCGGCACCGTAGCCGGTCAGTTGGGCGGCAGCGTAAACGGTTTGCACGTAATCACCCTTTGAAATGAGGGCCATCGCCGGCTCAAGCAGCTTCCACAGTTCGCGAACCTCGACCCAGTTGCCGTTTGCGGCGGCGGCCACGATTGAAAGGCATGTTTTCGGTGCGAAATTCGCTCCTCCCCAGATCAGGCCGTGGCAGCCGGCATAGAGCGCGTATGGGACAAGGCTGTCAGCGCCGTTCATGACGAACTTGCCGGTGCGAACAAGCTCCGCCTGTTTGCCAAGATCACCGCCACTATCCTTGACGGCGCAAAAGCCGGGAATTTCGCTGAGCTTGGTCAAGAGCTCCGGCGTAATCGCAACGCCGACCGCCTGCGGTACGTTGTAGCCGATCACCGGAAGGCCGGCCCTTGCGACCTCGGCGTAGAAATCGAGGATATCCTGATCATCGGTCGGTCCTTCGAAGAATGGCGGAAGAACCATGACCCCTTCGGCGCCGGCATCGCGGGCCCGCGCGGTCCGCTCGACGACATCCTCGACGAGAAGGGCGGAAGTCTGAGCGATGACCTTGGCGCGACCGTTCACGATGCGCGCGCCCCGTTTGATCAGTCCCTCGGATTCTTCCTTGGAAAGATAGACATGCATGCCCGTTCCGGAACTCAATAGAAAGCTGCGGACACCTGCTGCGAGGTATCGCTCAATGTTGTGCTCAAGTCTGCTGTAGTCGATGCGTCCCGCGTCGTCGAACGGCGTGGCGATCGCAAGATTAAGGCCTGGAAACTGGAATTCTGGCATTCGTGGGTCCTCCTGAGTTAAGCTATCGGAAGCTCAAGCCGGATGGCCTTGAGCTGCGTGAATCCATTGATCCGGCGCAAGCATCGAATGTCGCGCCCCGCATCTTCAGAATCTGAGACCGCAAACACGCTGGCGACGTCTAGAACCCGATCCTTAAAGCGCTGGCGTCTCCAGGCCTTCCGGGGCCGCGTACATGGCCATGTTTCGTCGAGAAAGTTCGAGATGCAGGCGCGCAAGCTCGCCCGCGGCATCGACATCGCGCCGTTCGATGGCTCCAATCATTTGCTCGTGCTGCTGAGAGGCCAGTTCGAGCTCTTCCTGCATGCGGGGCGTATTGGGATGCTTGTAGAAGATCTTCCCGATCCGGGCATGGTCGATCTGAAGCCTGCGGAGGCTCGGCACGAGGTAGACATTGTGGGCCATCTCGCCCAGCTGGCGATGAAACTGATCGTTGTGGAAGACGCGACCCTCTACGTCGTTGTCATCGATCGCGGTCTGGAAGGATTGCTGGATCTGCTTGAGAACATCGAGCTCCGCCCGGGTGCGGTTCTCGGCGGCGAGCTTGTTTGCGGTGATGTAGATCATCGGTGCAAGAAGAAAGAAATCCCGCAGCGACTGGTAGCTCATCGAGCTGACCCGCGCGGCGCGGTTGGTTTCCAGTTCGATGTAGCCTTCGCCGGCCATCTGACGCATCAGTTCGCGAACCGGTGGACGCGACAGGCCGAACTCCTCGCTCAGCGCCACTTCGTCCAGGATTGCGCCCGGAGCAAGCTCCATCGTCAGGATCCGCCGACGCAGAGCAAGGCCCAAGCTGGCCTTGCGGTCGAGGTTCGCACGCTCGGAAATCGTCGCGTCGTTCATTTGGACTCCTTTTGGAAGACATTATGTAGACATATGATAGACAGTCAAGAGTGCGTCACGATCTCTCATTTGGAGCGGTGCTCCTAGGGTTTTTGAACCGCCGATATCCGGGAGAGTGTGCGGCGCTCGATGACTGGTCCGCAGGTGATGGTCAGTGATGGCTGCTTTGCCGTTCCAAAGGAATGGTCAGAGACTCAGCCGCCTCAACCTCGATTGAATTGCCAGCTCGAAACAATGGCCGTCATCCTTTTGTCAGTTACCCGAAGGGAAAACGATCATGCATGAAGTGCGGCAGTGAGCCACGACGCAGCCCGGTCGATCGCCACGGTCCTTCTCGACTTCAACGGCAGCAAAACATTGTACCGGCCTTCTGGTGACAGTCTGGTCTCATCGAGAGCAACCAGCGTGCCGTCATCAAGGAACGTCTGAACAAGGGTGCCCCAGCCGAGCGCAACCCCCTGACCCGCGCGTGCAGCGAAGATGGTCTCGGTATAATGGCTGAAGCGAAGAGAGGGCGTGACCTCGAAGTGCACGCCAAGTTCTTCCAGCCATTGGCCCCAGGAAAGCCATGACCGATCCTCCGCGTCGGTCTCGATGAACTCGTCAGCCGCGGATAATGGACCGTTGCCGCGCCGGTTGAGATATTCCGGCGAGCAGACGAGCATTATCACGTCCCCGCGCGAGGCAATCACCGTTCCGTCGCTGAAGGGAGGCAGCCCGAACCGGATCGCAAGATCAACCGTCCCGCTATCCAGATCGATCTTTGCATCCTGGGAGACAACGCGAATCTGAATGCCGGGATTCTGGGCGCGAAAATCGGCGAGCCGGGGAAGCAGCCAGAACGATGAGAAAGCCACGGTCGCGCCGATGGTGACGACATCCTGGGCCGCCCCCTTGATGGCATCGATGGCGTCGGAAATGTTGGAGAAGCTCTGCGCCAGGGAGGCCCCCAGAACCAGACATGCGGCGGTCGGTTCAATTGCACGGTGCTTGCGCACGAACATCGGCTGACCGAGCTCTTCTTCCAGCAACGCAATTTGCCGGCTTACGGCCGCCTGGGTAACCCCGAGCTCACCCGCAGCCATGGTGAAGCTCTTCCGGCGAAGGACCGCTTCCAGCATGATCAACGCCGTCATTGACGGCAAGCGCCTGCGAAACTGCATTGCATACCCTGCCGCATTACTCTTCATTATGCGACCGTGAGAATTAATGCCGCGGCCAAATACCTGCAAGCCGTTAGCCGCAGATAACGTGACATGCGACGACATCAGTAAGATCGCATTGTCTGGGGCGCGTCGCGGCTGTATCTTCTGGTCTGACAGGTACAGACTACGAAGTGCATAGCCGGAGCCAAAGTCCGGTCGCGTGTTTCAACCCGTCAATGAAGCCGCTGCGGATCATGGAACTCATATTCGCCATCGGATTGATCGTCTTCAAGGTCGCGTTGCTGATTGCGATGCTGCTGCTGCTGCCCTTGCCTCTCACCTGGCTGGAACGCAAGATCGCCGGACACATGCAGCAACGCATGGGACCGATGCGCGTTGGTTGGCACGGGCTGCTGCAGCCGGTGGCGGACGGAATAAAACTCTTGACCAAGGAGGACCACATCCCGGCCGAGGCTGACCGCTTCCTGTTCAAAGTGGCTCCGATCCTGGCGCTCGCTCCGCCCTTCGTGGTGTTCGTCGCGATCCCCTTCGGCGAATCCATCTCGGTGCTCGGCAGGGAGATTTCCCTTTACGTCTCCAACATGAACGTGGCGCTTCTCTTCGTCTTCGCGGTGCTCGGGATCGAGGTCTATGGCGTCATCTTCGGCGGCTGGGCAGCCAACAGCAAATACGCTGTCCTTGGCAGCCTCAGGACCTGCGCGCAGATGATCAGCTACGAGATCCCAATGGGGTTCGCGGTGATCGGCGTGGTCATGCTGGCGCAATCCATGAGCCTGCTCGATATCGTGCGAGCGCAGGCCGATGTCTGGAATATCGTCTACCAGCCGGTCGGATTCTTCGTGTTCTTCGTCGCCGGATTGGCCGAAGCACAACGCATTCCTTTCGACCTGGCGGAAGCGGAAGGCGATCTCGGCGCGGGGTTTCACACCGAATACAGTGGTATCCGTTTCGCGTTCTTCATGATCAGCGAATATTCCATCGTCCTATTGGTATCGGTCCTGGTGGTGATCCTGTTCTTCGGCGGCTGGAACGGCGTACTCATCCCCTTGCCACCGCTCCTCTGGTTTGCGCTCAAGGTCGCGTTCTTCGTCTACGTGTTCATATGGTTCCGCTTCACCTTCCCGCGCTACCGCTACGACCAGCTGATGGCGATCGGATGGAAAGTCTTGCTTCCTCTTTCGATGGCGAACATAATCATCACTGGTCTTGTCTTCTTTTAGGGGCCAGAGCGGCTCCGAAGTGGGGCAGCGATGTCGCACGCGCAGGACAGAATTGGAACATGGATCGGCTGGGCGTTCTTCGCCGACCTCGCGAGCGCTTTGGCTTTGACCTTCGGCTACATGTTTTCCAAACCGGTGACCATGCAGTACCCGGATAAGGAAAAATGGCTGCCCTACTCGCGATATCGCGGGCATCACTTCCTGACGCGCGACGAAGCAGGCGAGATCAAGTGCGTGGCGTGCGAACTCTGCGCGCGGATCTGTCCCTGCGACTGCATCGAAGTCGTCCCTTATGAGGACGAGAAGGGTAACCGTCACCCGGCGAAATTCGAGATCGACACGGCCCGGTGCCTCTTCTGCGGGCTGTGTGAGGACGCCTGCCCGGCCGACGCGATCAAGCTTGGCCAGCAGTATGAATTCTCGAGTTTCTCCTCGAAAGACCTGGTGATCGGACGTGACGATCTGCTCGCCAAGCCGGGAAAGGCGGCGACCGGCGGCGGCGTGGTCGCCGCGCGCCTCAACACAGAACGCGACGTCCTGGTCGAGACGAGCGAGCCGCATGGGTACAACTGGTGGCGGAATATCCGCAGAAGATGACGCGCTAGCCGCAAGTAGGGCGCAGAAAGGAGGCGCAGATGCATGTGTGCCAGATTTTGAACAGCAAGTCTCCCGAGATCATCTCGGTCACGCCGGACCACACGATGGTGGAGGTTCTGAGACTGTTTCGCGAAAATAACATCGGCTTCGTCATTGTTGGCCGTTCCCCGGGGGAATGCCTGGGCACGGTGTCGGAGAGGGACTGCTGCAACGCGGTCGCTGAATATGGAACTGAAGCGCCCGTCATGCGCGTGCGCGATATCATGAGCCGCCGTGTGGCGACCTGCTCGACCGACGATTTACTGCCTCTTGTAATGGCGATCATGACCGAGCGGCGCACGCGCCATGTGCTGGTCATGGATGGCGACACTATAGCCGGCATTGTCAGTATCGGCGACGTGGTCAAGTACAGGCTCGAGGAAGCGATGCGCACGGAGCAGGATCTGCACGATTACATCTGCGGGGTCAGCTATCATTGACAAGACGCGCCTGGTTTAAGGTGAGCCCCCGGTGCTGCCTTGGCCGAGGTTTCCGGGGTCGAGCCCCACTGTGGCGGCAATCGTGGGGGCGACCTTTGCCTTTTGGACCTCCACCGGAGATGGGTATTCGCCCCGCAGCATCAGGCTGTTGAGCCGCAAAGCCCTGTAGTTTTCGGGAACGAACACAAGGCCGCGGGGAAAACGCCTGTTGACCTTGAGCTGTGCTGTCAGCTCGCCCCGGGCGGACCGCACGATGACCTGATCGCCATCCGAAAGGTCGAGTTCTTCGGCATCCTGCGCGCCCATCTCGGCATAGGGGTCATCCGCGACCGTATTCAGGATTTTTGAGCGTTCGGAAAGATATCCATTGTGGAACAGGCAATTGCCGGTGACCAGCATGAGACGGTCAGATGCAGCGAGGGCAGGCGCTGGCGCAAAGAACCCGCCAACCGGTGGTGTTAGCCCCCCTTTGGTAAACGCGCCATCGCTGCCAAGCCGATCCTGCGTCAGCCCCTGGTAAGCGGGAACCAACCGGGCAATCTCGTCGAAAATCTCGCATTGAACTGATGGTCGCATCGAGTGGCCGCGAAGGGCTGCGACGAAGTCGAAGATCGCCAGGTTGCCCCGCGCCTCGACAACGGGTTCACGGAACTTGCAGACCTTCTGGAGCCTACCTTCGTTGTTGGTGAAAGTACCGGATTCCTCACCGTAACTCGCGGCAGGCAGCACCACCTCGGCAAGGCCCGTCGTTTCCGTGACGAACGCATCCTGCACGATCAGGAGATCGGCGCGACGAAGTGCCCGCTGCACGAACTCCCGGTCGGGATAAGACATCAGGGGGTCGCTTCCGGCGATATAGAGTGCGCCCATTTGACCCCTGTCACTAAGGTCCAGCATCCGGTCGAAATCCGCGCCTGGTTCGGACGGGATCACGGCGCCCCAGGCCCCTTCGAGAGTTCTGCGCGTTGCATCATCGGAGAGCGCGCGCAACCCCGGCAGGGTTGTCGGTAGAACGCCCATATCCCAGGCCCCCAGCTGGTTGGCGCGGTCGAAGAGAAACTGCAGCGCCGCTCCTTTGCCGAGCAAGCCGAGAACCTTGAGAAGGTTGTTAAGCTGCTGCAGCGTCACGCGTGCTGTTGGCGACCTCAGGAGTTCGGCGCTGACAAGCACGGTGATGCTTTGCCCGTCCAGGAGCGCCGTGGTCAGCCGGGACAGTTCGCCGCTGCCGGCGGCTGCCGGTGGCACGTTGATTTTCGCGACAACCTCGCTCGGCAGGTCCCGATCGGCCGCCGCAAGACCGGCGACCACCGCGGCAAGGCCTGACGCCTCACCGCCCGGCGAAGCGCGAACGACCGCGCGAGCATCGGCGTCCAGACGGGACGGCCGCGCCGAAAGCATCAGCAATCTGGTCTGGCGCCGCCGCGCGGCGTCCCGCAGCAGGTATTCGGTGACCGGGTTCTCCTCGGTCGGATTACCACCGACGACAAGCACGCAGTCGTTGCCGATCGCCTCCGCCAGCGGCGCGCGGCTGTAGAAGCCCGTCACCAGCGGACCGAGCGCATCGAAAGGCGTGGACCAGCGCGTCGAGCTGTCTATGTTGTTGGTCCTAAAGACCGTCCGCATCATTTTCTGGAACTGATAAAGCATCTCGTTGGGAAGGCGCGGCGAGGCCAGTCCGCCCGCAGCTTTGCCCTCGACGGCCAAGAGGCGCTGTCGCAGGTGGTCTCCCGCTTCTTCCCAGGAAACAGGAACAAGGGCGCCATCACGACGGACCATCGGCCGCTTGATCCTGTCCGCGCTGGTGACGAAATCGAGGCCAAATCGCCCCCGCACGCAGAGCGTCTCGCGGTTGAGCCCCTCGTCCCACTTCGAACGCACGCGCATGAACTCGCCTTTGCGCGTACCGACCGTCAGCTGGCAGCCGGTGCCGCAATGCGGACAGATTGTATTTGTCTCGGCCAGATCCCAGGGCCGCGCCTTGTAGCGATAAGGAAAGCTCATCAGCGCGCCGACCGGGCAGACCTCGATGCAATTGCCGCATTGGTCGCAACTCGCAAGACTGCCCTCAAACCCGGTCACGGCCGTGTCCATGCCTTTCTCGACCGTGCCCAAGGCGACCGCCCCGACGACCTCCTCGCACATCCGCACGCATCGCTGGCACTGGATGCAGCGGTTGACGTTCATGATGACGACCGGGCTCAGACGGATATCCTCGGAGTGGAACACGCGTTTGGCGTCGCGGAATTGGCTTACACGCGGACCATAGGCCATGACCTGGTCCTGCAGCTCGCACTCGCCGCCCTTGTCGCAGATCGGGCAGTCGAGCGGGTGATTGGCGAGCAGCATGTCAAGCATGGACGAGCGCGTTTCGTCGATCAGCGGCGTGTTCGTTCGCACCACCATGCCGTCTGTGACCGCGGTGGCGCAGGACGGTTGCAGCCTGCGCTGTCCCTCGATTTCAATCAGGCACATGCGGCACGAGGCGAGCGGCGGCAGTCGCTTCATGTAGCAGAAGGTCGGGATGTCGATGCCCAGACGCTCGGCCGCCTGCAGCACCGTGGAGCCAGCTTCCACGTCCAGCGTTTGTTCATTGATCGTGACACGAACCATGGCTTCCTCGCGGTGTTTTTCCCGCGCACCTCAGTGATACGGACACTTCCGCTCCTCGATATGAGCGACGAACTCATCGCGAAAATGCTTGAGTGCGGCTCGCAGCCCCATCGCCGCGCCGTCGCCCAAAGCGCAGAACGTATTGCCGAAAATGCCTTTGCAAAGGGCGTCCAGTTGTTCCAGATCGCCCGGCTCCCCCTGCCCCGCCTCTACCCGGCGCAGCACTTTCACCGCCCAGTCCAGTCCTTCGCGACACGGGGTGCACTTGCCGCAGGACTCATGGTGGAAGAACTCGATGATCCGGGTTGCGACCTTGACCATGCAGGTCGCCTCGTCGATTACGATCACACCGGCAGAGCCGAGCATCGAGCCGGCGGCAGCAAGCGAGTCGAAATCCATCCCCACGTCAAGCCCGCTTTCAGGGATGACCGGCGCCGAGACCCCGCCTGGGATCACCGCCTTGATCCTGCGTCCGGGCAACGGACCGCCGGCGTGGTTCTCGACGAGCTCCCGCAGCGGTATGCCCATCGGCAATTCATAGAGCCCGGGTTTGCGCACCTGTCCGCTAACGCAATAGAGCTTCGGGCCGGGGCTCTTATCCGGGCCGATCTCCCGAAACCACCTTGCGCCTCGCATGACGATATGCGGCACACAGGCGAGTGTCTCGACATTGTTGATGACGGTCGGGCTGGCGTAGAGCCCCTCGACCGCCGGAAACGGCGGTTTCAGACGGGGCTGGGCCCGCTTGCCCTCGAGCGAGTCGAGCATCGCGGTCTCCTCGCCGCAGATATAGGCGCCTGCGCCGCAATGGATGTGCACGGCGAAATCGAAATCAGAGCCCAGGATATTTCGGCCGAGGTAACCTCTTTCGTTGGCCTCGATGATCGCTTGCTCCAGGCGACGGATCGCCGTCTGATACTCTCCGCGAACGTAGACATAGGCCGTTTTGGCGCCGATCGCGTAGCCGCTTACCGCCAACCCCTCAACGAGCTGGTGCGGGTCGCGCTCCATGATGATCCTGTCCTTGAAGGTGCCCGGCTCGCCTTCGTCGGCGTTGCAGCACAGATATGTCGGCTTGCCGGTCTTTTTCGGGACGAAGCTCCATTTCATGCCTGTTGGGAAACCCGCACCGCCGCGACCACGCAGGTTTGATTCCTTGACGAGGCCGATGATCTCGTCGGGCGTGTGCTCATGTAGCGCCTTCTTCAGCGCCTGGTAGCCACCGCCAGCCTCGTAGGTCGACAGCAAATGACCGTCCGGCGCGTTTATATTCTTGAGGAGAACCGGCTCGAACATGGCGCTATTCTCCCGGCTGCTGTGAAGAGGTGTTCTCGACGCTTGCCGCCCGCGGTGCTATGGCCCGGAGACTGTCCAAAAGTACGTCCACCCGTGCGGCATCCAGCTTGCCGTGATAGTCGTCGCCGACCTGCATCACGGGCGCCATCTCGCAGGCGCCGAGGCATTCCACGGTTGAAAGCGTGAATAGCCCGTCCGCAGTGGTCTCGCCCTTTTCGATCCCCAGCGCTGCTTCGATATGCTTCAGCAGGTCCTCCGATCCGCACAGCATGCAGGAAACGTTGTCACAGAGTTGCAGGTGGAACAGGCCGACCGGTTCGGTATGGAAGAGCGTGTAAAAGGTGGCCAGCTCGTAAACCCAGATCCGCTCGACGCCGAGGATATCGGCGACTTCCTCGAGCACCGGACCAGGCAGATAACCATGTTCCTTCTGCGCGATCAGAAGGGCGGGCATGATCGCCGAGCGCTGGTTCGGATACCGCGCTGCCGCCACTTTGATCTTTTCGCGCATGCTCATCGCATCCAAATCTCCTTACTTGTCCACCTCCGCCATCACCGGATCGAGGCTGCCCAGGACGGCGATCATGTCGGCCAGGTAGCGTGCGTTGGTCACCCCGAAGAGCGCCTGCAGGTTGACGAAGGACGGTGCTCGCACTTTCATGCGGAACGGTTTCGGCGATCCGTCGCTGATGATGTAAAATCCCAGCTCGCCCTTTGGTGCCTCGATCGCCGAGTAGACCTCGCCCTTGGGCACGTCGAAGCCATAGGCCGACAGGTCGAAATGCTGGATCAAAGCCTCCATCGAGCAGTGCACGCGGTCCTTGTCCACGGGGAAGGCGATCGTCGGCATGTCGATCTGGAACGGCCCCTCCGGCATCTGGTCGATGCACTGTTCGATGATCCGGATGCTCTCGCGCATCTCGTCCACCCGACACCGCCAGCGCGCATAGCAATCGCCCTCGTTGCGGGTGATGACATTGAATGCGAGCCGGTCATAGATCTCGTAGGGCTCGTCGCGTCGGATATCCCAGTCGACACCGGAGGCACGCAAGTTGGGGCCACTAAGGCCCAGATCGACTGCGTCCTCGCCGGAGATCACGCCGATCCCCTTCGTACGCTTGAGGAACACCCTGTTATCTTCGAGCAATCGCTCATAGTCGCGGATCCGGCCGGGGAAGATGTCGCAGAACTCCCGGATCTTGGGAAGGAATCCGTCCGGCATATCCTCGCGCACGCCGCCAACCCTGCAGAAGGACGTGTGCATGCGCGCACCGGTAATCATCTCCATCAGGTCCATGATCATTTCGCGCTCGCGCATGACGTAAAGCAGCGCGGTCATGGCACCGAGATCCATCGGTAGCGCGCCGGTGATCAGGAGATGACCGGAGATCCGTGCCAGTTCGGCCATCATAACGCGGATGTACTGAGCCCGGATCGGCGCTTCTATGCCAAGAAGCTTCTCCACCGCCAGCGCAAAGGCCAGGTTGTTGGAAGGCGGGCAGAGATAGTCGAGCCGGTCTGTCAGCGGGAAAATCTGGGTATAGGTGAAGCTCTCGGCGAGTTTTTCCGTGCCGCGGTGGAGGTAGCCGATGTGTGGGTCCACGCGCTCGACATACTCGCCGTCCAGTTCGAGGACGAGCCGGAGTACCCCATGGGTGCTGGGGTGCTGCGGGCCGAGATTGAGAAGCACTTCCTTGGTTTTGAGCGCTTCGCCTTCCGGCCTGTTGAGCTCGGTGACTTCGGTCATCTCAACTCTCCGGCTTGGAACGGCCTCCTTCTGGAATGTCCCTGGTCGCGATGTCTGGCTGCGTTGGCGGCGGGCCTTCGGCACCGAAGGGATTCAGTTTGTCCTTGTAGCCCCTTAAGGGAAAATCCTTGCGCTGGGGGAAGCCCTCGAAGCCTTCCCACATATAGATCCGGCGTAGATCGGGATGGCCTTCGAACTTGATGCCATACATGTCCCATGCCTCGCGCTCATGCCAATTGGCCGTCCGCCAGACCTCCGTGACCGACGGGACGCAAGGCGGATCGCCAAGCCGGCACTTGATGCGAACGCGCCATTTGTTTGGCAGCGAATAGAGGTGGTACACGGCCTCGTAGCGCGGTAGCTCCGGGTAATGATCGACCCCGCAGATATCAGACAGGAAATTGAACTGTAGCGCCGGCTGTTCTTTCAGAAACCGGCAGAATTCGACGATCTTTTCGGGTGGAACGGCAAAGCAGTGAATGCCGTGGGCGGCGCCGAGGTCATCTATTGCTCCGTCGAAGCGCTCCAGGATCAGGGTTCGATCGAAAGGCAGCTGGATGCTCATGAGGCGACGACCCGATCCAGAGGCGTCCCGGCGAGCGCACGGGATTTCTTGATCTTCTCCTGAAGCAGCAGGAAGCCGTGCATCAGCGCCTCGGGCCGCGGCGGGCAGCCGGGCACATGCACGTCCACCGGCACGAAGGTCTCCGAACCCTGCACCACGGCGTAGGTGTTATAGACTCCGCCCGAGATCGCGCAGGTACCCATCGCGATCACCCAGCGCGGCTCTGGCATCTGGTCATAAAGGCGGCGCACGACGGGAGCGAATTTCCGGGTGACGGTACCGGCGATGATCATCACATCGGACTGGCGCGGCGACGGCCGGAACACCACACCGAACCGGTCGAGATCGTAACGCGCGCAACCCGCCGAGATCATCTCGATGGCGCAGCAGGCAATGCCAAAGGTCTCGGGCCACAGCGCCGACCGCCGGCTCCAACTGATGACGCTGTCGGCGGTCGTGAACAGCACGCTGTCGCGAATCGCATTGCTTACGCCTCCCATTCCAGCGCTCCCTTCAGCCAGGCGTAGGCGAAACCCACGATAAGCAGCAACATGAAGACGAACATCTCGACATAACCGACCGGACCGATGTCTTTCAGGACGACAGCCCAGGGAAAGAGAAACATCGTCTCGACGTCGAAGACCACCAGCAGGATCGCCAGCATAAAGAACTGCACCCTGAAACGGCCCCCGGCAGCCTCGCCGGCCGGGTCCATGCCGCATTCATAGGCCATGTTCTTTGCAGGATAGGGATTGGACGGGCGCAGCAGCGACGAGACAAACAGCGTCGCCCCCGTCACCAGAGCAACTCCGGCGATCATGACAAGGACCGGCAGGAATTCCATTGCAGTCATAGTTCACCGCCTCGCTCACCCACCTGGGGTTTTGCTGCGGCTGCCACCTGCCCCGCCGGGGCGGTATTGCAGTCGCCCCGGGGAAGCGACTTGTGCAATTCTTTCTTGCAGTATCAGTGTATTCCGTCGGGTGGATCATTGCAAATTCAATAGATCAGCCGCCAAACACCGAATGCTGAGCAAGCCTTAAAAACCACGCCGGGAACAGGCCAATGCCGATGGTGCCGACGGCGGTAAAGGCGAGCGTGGCACGCAGCAAGGGCGTCAGCGCGGGGGCAAACGCCCGCCTTGGTTCGCGCATGTAGATCACCATCGCGATGCGGATATAGAAATAGGCGGCGATGACGCTCAGCAGCACGGCGATCACTGCCAGCATGACGAACCCTCGCTCGACCAGGGCGACCAGCACGTAGAACTTGGCGAAGAACCCGGCCGTCGGCGGAATGCCGGCCAGCGAAAATAGAAAAAGCAACATCACAAGCGCCAGCCCGGGATGCGACTTGGCCAGACCCGCATAGTCTTCGATAACCTCGCCCGAGAAATCGTCGTTCCGCATCATGATGACGGTGCCGAAAATGCCGAGATTCATGAACGAGTAGATCAGCAGGTAGAGCATTACGCTGGCAATCCCATCCGTACCGCCGGCCACCACGCCGAACAGGGCGAAGCCGGCATGGGCAATGCTGGAATAGGCCAGGAGGCGCTTGAAATTATCCTGCACCAGCGCCACGAAACTGCCGAGTGCCATCGTCGCGACCGCAATGACGGCGACGATGATCCAAACGTCCGAGGCTGCGACCAGCGGGTTGAGGAACACCCGCAGGATCACCGCAAAACCCGCGGCCTTCGGGCCTACCGACATGAAGGCGGTGATGGTTGTCGGCGCTCCTTCATAGGCGTCGGGCAACCACATATGGAACGGCACCGCGCCGACCTTGAAGACCAGCCCCGCGACGATGAAGACCACCGCCAGCAGCAATCCGGGATCGAGCGGATCGCCGGTCACTGCAGCAGCCATCCCGTCCAGCTGTGTTGTGCCGGTCAGCCCGTAGACCAGTGAAACGCCATAGAGGAAAATCCCGGTCGAGACCGAGCCAAGGATCACGTATTTCAGCGCCGCTTCGTTCGAGCGCCGCTCTTTCCGCAAGAAGCCGGTCAACACATAGGTACAAAGCACCGTCAGTTCGAGGCCCACATAGATCGACAGGAGGTCTGTCGCCGAGGCCATGATCATCATTCCCGAAAGCGCAAGGAGCAGCAGTACATAATATTCGCTGTTTTCAATCCCTTCGATGCTGGCGTATTTTCGCGAAAGGAGGAGTGTCAGAACGGTAGCCAGATAAAAAACGGTCTTGAAGAAGATCGAGAAGCGGTCAGCGATGAACATGCCCGTATAGGCCGGCCGCACCTCGCCCGCCAGCGTGAATGTCATGGCGGCGGCAATAACCACGACCGCGACCGAAGCCGAGAGAAGGAAATCGCCCTGCCCTTTCCGCACAAGCTGTCCCAAGATGAGCAGGATGCAGGCCCCGGTGACCACCACGATTTCGGGCAAGCTTGCAAGGATCGACTGGAAGAGCGCGGCGGCGGTCATTTGCCATTCCCCTTGCCGTGCATCTGCACCATCAGATGCTTTGCCGAGCTGTCAATGATGCCAAGAAAGGGTTTTGGATAGAGCCCGAGCCAAAGCACGAGAACCGCCAGCGGCAGGATCGCAACCATCTCGCGGGCGTTGACGTCGCGTATCTTGAACCGGACACCGACACTTGCCGGACCAAGCGCAACCTTTCCATACATGCCAAGCAGGTAGGCCGCGCTCAGCAAGGCACCGAGGACGGCGGCCGCGCCGACGGCCAGGTTGGCCGCAAAGCCACCGGACAGCACGAGCAGCTCGCCCACGAAAGAGTTCGTTCCCGGCAGGGCCATCGACGACAGCGTGAACAGCGCGAGAAACGCGGTATAGACGGGTGCTGCCTTCATCAACCCACCGTAGTCGGCGATGCTGCGCGTATGCGTCCGCTCATAGATCAGGCCGACGAACAGGAATAACGCGCCTGTCGTTACGCCGTGATTGAACATTTGCAGGATGGCGCCCTCAAGGCCGCGGAGGTTCAGCGCGAAAATCCCGAGCGTCACGAAGCCCATATGGCTGATGCTGGAATAGGCCACCAGCTTCTTCAGGTCGTCTTGCGCGAGCGCAAGCAGCCCGCCGTAGATGATCGCAAGCGCCGAGAGCGCCAGCATCAACGGCGAATAATACGCCGACGCCTCCGGCAGCATTGGCAGGGAGAAGCGCAGGAAGCCGTAGGCGCCCATCTTCAGGAGAACGCCGGCGAGAATGATGCTGCCTGCCGTCGGTGCCTGCACATGGGCATCCGGCAGCCAGGTGTGGACCGGCACCATCGGGACCTTCACGGCGAAGGCGACCAGGAAGGCGAAGAACAGCCACGACTGGATCGGAAACGGCAAATCCTGTGCTGTCAGAGCGAGAATGTCGAAGGTCCTGCCGCCGTTGAAATAAAGGACGATGACACCGATCAGGAACAGGACGCTGCCTGCCAGCGTATAGAGAAAGAACTTGAACGCCGCATAGACCCGGCCCTCGCCCCCCCAGACGCCGATGATGAGGTACATCGGGATCAGCATCGCTTCCCAGAAGACATAGAACAGGAACAGGTCGAGTGCGCAGAACACCCCGAGCATCAGCGCCTGCATGACCAGCAGACTGACCATGAACTCTTTCACCTTGCGGTCGATCGCGACCCATGAGGCGAGCACGCAGATCAAGCCCAACAGCGCGGTCAGGAATACGAAGAGTACGCTTATTCCATCGACGCCAAGCATGTAGTCGATCCCGAGCGCCGGCACCCATGGGTGTGTCTCGGTGAACTGCATCACATGGGTCGTGGTGTCAAAGCTCGCAAGCATGGCGATGCAGAGAGCGAGATCGAGGACGGTAGTGCCGAGCGCCGTCCATCGTATGGCATCGTCGCTACGCAGAAACATCAGCACCGCTGCCCCGGCGGCGGGCGCAAATACGATCAGGCTGAGGAGCGGTAACCCCATGGACACCCCCTACCGCCACGCCACGGCAAAGACGACGGTGGCTGCGATCACACCGACAATCATTGCCAGTGCGTAATGGGTCACGACGCCGGTCTGGAGTCGCCGCAGCGCCCCGCCGCCGTGCAGGATCGAGCGGGCGACGCCGTTGACAACCGCGTCCACACCGCTGAGATCGATCCGCAACCCGGCCCGCGCCGCCCCATGCAGGAAGGGCAGCACCGCGGTCTCCGACAGGTTGCTCACGGCCTGTTCGTAGCGCGCCAGCGGCTTTTCGGCGAACCACATGAAGACCCGCGCGCCCTTGCGATAGAACCAGTCGGTGTCGAGGCTGATCGTGTTTTCGGGGTCGAGGGCCCTGAGGAACAGCACGAAACCCAAAGCGGTAAACATCAGCACCCCGAGGCTCTCGGTGACATGGGAGCCTGTATAGGGTTCGAAGTCGACCGGGTACGGCAGCAGCGCATAGAGCGGCCGCGGAAATACCCCGATCGTAATGCAGAGCACCGCTGCCATGGCCATTGCGATCAACATGTTGAGCGGCGGCTCCCGCGCCGGGAGCTTCCGGTCGGTGCCGAAAAACATGTAATACGGGAGTTTGAGGCCAGTGTGCAGGAACGTTCCGGACGACGCCATGGTCAGCGCCAGCACGACCAGCGCCCGATGGTCCTCTCCGGCCGCGGCAATCACCATCGACTTGGTGACGAAGCCCGAGAAAAATGGAAATGCCGAGATCGCAAAAGCACCGACCATGTAAAGTGCAACGGTCACCGGCATGCTCTTATAAAGCCCACCGAGTTCGGTCAGCTTGCGCCGCCCGGTGACGTAGATCACCGCGCCTGCCCCCATGAACAGAAGAGCCTTGTAGAGGATATGCGCGAAGGCATGGCTTGTAGCCCCGTTGACAGCCATCTCGGTCCCAATGCCGATGCCTGCCACCATGTAACCCACCTGGCTGACGATGTGATAGGCCAAGAGCCGCCGGCAGTCGTTTTCCAGCACCGCATAGATGACGCCGTAAAGCGCCATCGCGGTGCCGAGCCAGACAAGGAGCTCGGTCCCTGGAAACACCCGCGCCAGCACATAGACCGCGGTCTTGGTGGTGAAGGCGCTCATGAACACTGCCCCCGTCACGGTCGCCTCGGGATAGGCGTCGGTCAGCCAGGCGTTGAGCGGCGGCACGGCTGCGTTGAGCAGGAACCCGGCAAGGATCAGGTAAGTGCCCGGGCCCATTTCACCGATCGGTCCGAAGAGCAGCGATCCTGTTGAATGCCCGTGAAGGATGATGCCGCCAAGCAGGACGACGCCCCCCGTGACATGGACCATGAGGTAGCGGAACCCTGCGCCGATCGCTTGCCGACCGCCCTCGGCAAAGACCAGATAGGCCGAAGCAAAGGCCATGATTTCCCAGAACAGGTAGAGGGTCAGGTAGTCACCGGCAAACACCACGCCGAGCGAGCTACCGACGTAAACAAAGGCAGCGACATGCTGGCCGGGGTGGGGCAGGTGCAACGCGTAGACCGTTCCGATCAGGGCCATGATGGTGAAAACGGTGGCGAAGACGATGCTGAGCTTGTCGACCCTGGCGATCAGGATCTCCTGCCCGAGAAACTGCGACGCTCCATAGCTGCCCGGCTGCATTGTAGCCACCGCCAGGACCGCCAGCGCCGGGATCAGCACCAGATAAACCTTGCGGATCGGTCCTCTCAGGAAGGGGATCGGCAGGGCACCAAGAATGAACAGCAGGGCAGGATGGACGAAGTCAATCATAATAGTCCTCGCGCCGCATGAGCCCGCCCCGATGGCCGAGGAACTTGGAAACGAAGATCAAAAGAACGCAGGACACGAAGCCATAGATCGCCGACCAGCCCGGTAGGCGGTCCCACAGATATTCGGCGTGTTCGCGGGGGACCAGAAAGTCGGCGATGACGATTAGAACCAGCACCAGATAGAATAGCCGGCGCCGCTGATTGGCATATTCCTCGTCGCCAAAGAAATCGACCACGCGCTTGATCATCTGACAACTCCTTCCGCCAGGGTGAGGAAATAGTCGGGGAAGATGCCCATCGACACCGACAGGACGGCGGTTGCCACCAGCGGGATCGTCAACAACGGAATTTCGCGAACCGTTGCCGGGCTCCCCTCAGCCTCCGTCCTGAAGAAGGCGAGATAGGTCACCGGCAGGAAATAGGCCGCGTTGAGAACCGAGCTCACCAGGAGCACGACGAGGAACGCAACGTCTCCTGCCTGCATCGAGCCGAGCGTCAGATACCACTTGCTGACGAAGCCCGCGGTCGGTGGCACCCCGATCATGCTGAGCGAGCCGACGAAGAACGCCCCCATCGTCCACGGCAACTTGCGGCCGATCCCGGCCATGTCGCTGATGTTTCGCTTGCCGGACGCGCAATAGATCGATCCGGCGCAGAAAAACAGAGTGATCTTGGAGAAGGCATGGGCCGCAATATGGATGATCCCGCCGACCATCGCGAACGGCGAAAGCAAAACCGCACCCAGCACGATATAGGAGAGCTGGCTGACCGTCGAATAGGCGAGCCTCGCCTTCAGGTCGTCCCGCGTGAGCGCATAGACGGACGCCATCAGGATCGTGAAGGAGACCAGATAGGCCGTGGCAACGCCAAGATCCAGACTGCCCATCAGCCCCGTGCCGAAAACATGGAACACCACGCGTAGCACACAGAACACGCCCATCTTGACCACGGCCACGGCATGCAGCAGCGCGCTGACCGGCGTCGGGGCCACCATCGCGGCTGGCAGCCAGACGTGCATCGGCATTACCGCAGCCTTGGCGAAACCGAAGAGATAGCAGAAGTAGACCACGGTCAGCAGCGCTGCGGAGGCATCAACCTTCGCCAGCAGCCCACCTGCCACAAAGTCGAGCGATCCCGCAAGGGAGTAGGTCAGCGCCAGCGCGGCGAGAAGCGCGCTTTTCGAGGCGCCCATCAGGTAGACAAGGTATTTGCGGCTGCCCGTCCATGCCTCGTCGTCCTCGTGGTGATAAACGAGCGGGTAGGTGACGAGGCTGAGCACCTCGTAGAAGATCACCAGCGTGAACAGATTGGCGGCAAAGGCGCCACCGGCGGCGGCCGCAAGACTGCTGGCAAAACAGGCGAAGAACCGCGTCTGCGCGTGCTCCTTCAGGTGCCGCATGTAGCCGATGGAATAGATCGCTGCCACGATCCACAAGAGCGATGAGACGGTGGCAAACACCATCCCGAGCGCATCGACCCGGAACGCGAAGTCAATACCCGGCAGGATCTCGAACAGGCGCAAATCGATTGTCCCGCCAGAAAGCACGGTGGGCGCCATCGAGGCGACAATCGCGAACATGCCGAGCGCGGCGATCGGTGAAACGAGATCGCGGAGTTTCTCGCGGTTGTTCAAAAGGAGAATCGCAAGGGCCGCCAGACCTGGGATGGCGACGGCAAGCAGCGGCCGGATCGATGTCACCGGGTCCAAACCGCTATCCTTTCATCATCGTCACATCGTCGACCTTGAGAGTGGATTTGTTCCTCACAAAGGCGACCAAGATGCCAAGGGCGACAGCAACCTCCGCCGCGGTGATTGCGATGACGAAGATCGCGAAGATCTGGCCGCGGAAATCACCGTACTGGCGCCCAAAAGCGATGAAGTTGATGTTGACCGAGTTGAGCAGCAGCTCGAGCGACATCAGTACGACCAGAATATTGCGCCTGAGCAGTACGCCCGCCGCCCCGATCACGAAGAGGACCACTCCGAGCACGATGTACCAGGAGAGCGGAGCCATCATCCCTCACCCTTCCTCGCCAGTACGATGGCGCCGACCAAGGCGGCCAAAAGGACGACGGAGGCTGCTTCAAACGGCAGCAGGTAGTCGGCAAAAAGCGTCGTGCTGAGCTTTCTGATCTCGTCGCCGTCGCCAACGGCTGCGGGCTCCACAACCGAAAAGCGCTTACTCCAAAGCACCAGCGCGAACATCTCGACCCCAAGCAGGACGAGCAGCACCAGAGCGGGCAGGTTGCTGCCCGGCAAGAACCGCTGCAGCACTGCTTCGCGCACATCGATCATCATGATCACGAACAGGAAGAGCACCATGATCGCGCCGACATAGACGAAGATCTGGATGACGGCGGGCAAGGGTGCGTCGAGCAAGATGAAGATTGCCGAGATCTGCAGGAAGCAAGCCATCAACGCCAATGCACTGTGAACGGGATTGCGCGCCACGACCACCGTCAGGGCCGCAATCACGGACACCGTCGCGAACAGAAGAAAGAACCCCTGACCCATCGACGCGCCCCTCCCACGCAAACTGTCACCCAGCGCGAGATGGCCGGATGTGAAATAGTTGCGCACTTCAGGTGCATTAATAAATTGTGCCCTAGTCTCGGATTTTTCACAAGATTATTGTCGCTATGGAGAAGTCCGGGCCAATCCGAATGTGGCCAATGACACGCGTGAGGGCTGCCGGTAGAGCGAACCTGCGGCCTCCGTCACGGCTGTTCCCCGTCGCACCGATGCCTGACCTGCAAGCATCGGTATTGGTTGCGAACAAGGTGAGCCAATCGCTTAGAGTCGAATCAAGAAAACTGAGCGCTGTTGAATTGCAACCTGTAATACTTGTGCCTGGTATTACTTGGGTGGAGCCCAATTATTTTGCTCATATTATAATTATTAACCATCTTTCATTATCTGTTTGTTCACGAGTGCTTTCTTCACGCAAAGCGGGAAATGAGCTCAACGGCGCTCGGCCGGCGTCCCCGGATAACGCTCATTGTCGCAGCATCGCGCAATTCGTTGCTTGCGCGACTATTTGCGCTTGGAGGATTGCAAATGAGTTTCCGATTTGGCATCGGCCCCCGCCTTTACGCAGCTTTTGGTTTCCTGTTGCTGCTCATGATTGGCTTGACGCTTTTTTCCGTTTCAAAGGTGAACTATGTCGACCACGATCTCGTGCAGATCAATGAGGTCAACAGCGTCAAGCAGCGCTTCGCCATCAATTTCCGTGGTAGCGTTCATGACCGGGCAATTGCCATTCGCGATGTCGTTCTGCGCGATGAGCCGGCCGCTCGTCAGACCGCGATCGATCTCATTGCAAAGCTTGCTGCCACTTATGCCGAAAACGAGCAGAAGTTGAATGCGATGATCGCTGTGCCAGGCGCTGCCACCGAGACCGAGAAGGCGATTATTGCGGAAATCGCCGACGTTCAGTCCAGAACCAATCCCGTTGTCGCAGATATCATTGCGCGCCAGATGGCAAACGATCCGGTGCAGGCCAAGAAGATGCTGATCGAGCAGGCAACGCCGCTCTTCGTAGACTGGCTCAAGGCCATCAACAAGTTCATCGACTATCAAGAAAACCTGAACAAGTCCGTCGGCAGTGGCGTCAGCGCTGTCGTCGCAGGGTTCCAGACGCTGGCGCTGGGTTCGTTGGCAGGCGCAGTCCTTATGGCTGTTGCCGCTGCGTTCCTCGCGACCCGCTCGATCACCTTGCCGATGGCCAAGCTGCAGATCGCCTTGCGGCGGATGGCAGAGGGCAACAATGAAAGCACCAGCGATATCGAGGCCCGCACAGACGAGGTCGGCGATTTGGCGAAGGCCGTTGGCGCCGTTCGCGAAGCCGTGACTTCGCAGGCCGAGGTGCGCGCTGCGGCCGACGCGCGCCGGACTGCTGACGAAAACGCGCGGCTTGAAGCAACCGCTGCGGAACGCGAAGCGCTTGCAGCACAGACAAATGATGCCGTTCACCGGCTCGGCCACGCGCTTGAGGAAATGGCTGGCGGCAATCTTGATGTCCGTCTCGACAAGCCGTTTGCGGTCTCTCTCGATACACTGCGCGTAAACTTCAACAACTCCGTCGAGAAGCTTCAATCTGCGTTGAAGACGATCGGCGATAACGCATTGTCGATCGATGCGGGGGCCCGCGAGATCAGTGAAGCATCCAACGACCTGGCAAAGCGTACCGAACAGCAGGCGGCATCGATCGAACAGACCGCAGCAGCACTCGACGAAATTTCGACGACGGTTAATGACGCAACCCGTCGCGCGGAGGAGGCTGGCAAGCTTGTTGAACGAACACGCACCAATGCCGAGCGTTCCGGCGAGGTCGTGAGGCGTGCGGTCGCCGCGATGAGCCAGATCGAAGGTTCCTCGAACGAGATCAACAATATCATCAGCGTCATCGATGACATCGCATTCCAGACCAACTTGCTGGCGCTGAATGCCGGAGTCGAGGCCGCACGTGCCGGAGAGGCGGGCAAGGGCTTTGCCGTCGTCGCTCAGGAAGTTCGCGAACTTGCTCAGCGCTCCGCCAATGCCGCCAAGGAGATCAAGCAACTGATCAGCAATTCCGGCGATCAGGTGCGTTCCGGCGTGACGCTTGTCGGGGAGACCGGCACGGCGCTGACAGAGATCGTCAGCGAAGTGCAGGAAATCAACCGTCACGTGAACTCGATCGTCGAGGCTGCGAAGGAACAGTCCACGGCCCTGAAAGAAATCAATGCCGCGGTGAATTCGCTTGATCAATCCACGCAGAAGAATGCGGCGATGGTCGAGGAGACGTCCGCAGCTAGCCATAGACTGGCTGACGAAGCAGGGTCGCTGACAAATCAGCTGTCCAAATTCCGCTTTCAGGGCTCTGCCGGGACGACGCAATCTCACTATGCACCGCGAGCGCCACAAAGAAACGCTCCAGCCGCAATGGCACGAAAGATCTCGACAGCCTTTGCCGGCGGTGCGGCTGCTGAAGATTGGCGGCAATTCTGAACAAACGACACGACAAAAAAGCGCCGCGACCCTCGATGTTGCGGCGCTTTTTCGTTCAGATTTCCGTCATCGGCATTGCGTCTGGCCCGGCTGCGAACGCGTCTGTTACCCTTCGGGACTGCAAACGATCTTCTTTTTGAGCGTTTCGTGTGGCAGTTCACGGGTGAACCGCCAGGTATCGACGTCGATCCCGAGTGCGGGCCCCACGGTGCGGGCGGCCTTTCCCGCGAAAGGAGACGGAGTTGGCTGACAATCGCACACCAATGCTTCGATCATTGCTCGTCATCGCCGCCTTCTTCGCGTCCGCATCGGCCGCGGCATCATGGGACATCGAAAATGATCGCTCCACGTCAATCAAGCACGGCCTGTTCGAAATCCGTGAAGAGGCCAGACGCTTCATCTCGAATGAGAACGCCAAGGGGCTTCAGCAATGGGAAGTCATGGAGCCCAATCTGAAGACATTCGTTCCTCGCTGCGCGGTGCCTCTCAAAGCACGGTGGACGCCGAAGAGCTTTGGCCTCTCGCGACAAAGCGTGATGGTGATATGCCCGACCGCGATTGCGAATATTGCGATGGGAAGCTGGTATGTGCACGTGCCTGTACGGCAGAAGCAAAACCTCGATTGACCACCGACTTTGGGTTCAGTCTGCCAGTTCCAAACTGGCAGGCTGACACGCTGACGGAGGGCGAAAGGGACTGGCTGACGCCCCGGAGGGAAACACCATTCGCCAGCAACGCGATTTGCCGACCTACGGCCGCCTGGATAACCCAAGCTCGCAGGACACTGATCAACGCCATCATCGACGATGAAACTGCATCGCATCCTCAATCGCATTACTCTGCGTTATGCGTGCGTGATAATTAATGCCGTTGAAGAGGCTGGGTAGCAAGAGCAGTCTGAGCAAAGACAAGCATTAGGGGCTCTCATGCTAAACAAACTTCCTTCCTCGATCTCCGCCCTTCTCGACGCTCGCGCGAACGGACACTCGCTGCCCGCCGGCCTTTACACGCGGGAGGACGTCTTCGACGCCGACATCGATGTTTTCTTCCACAAACACTGGATCTGCATCGGTCTCGACTGCGACGTTCCGGAAGCGGGCGATGCCACGGTCATCGACATCGGCAAGACAAGCCTCATCCTGCTTCGCGATGACGACGGCGAAATTCGGGTGCTGCACAATGTTTGTCGCCACCGCGGCGCCCGTCTGCTGGACGAGGGAAAAACGATCGTTTCGAAGCTTGTCTGTCCCTATCACACCTGGACCTACGAGCTGACCGGCGAGCTCAGTTACGCTCCCCATATGGGCAAGGACTTTGACAAGGATTGTCACGGACTGAAACCCGTGACCTTCAAGTCGATCGGCGGTCTGATCTACGTTTGCCTTTCGGATAACCCACCCGAGGACATCGACGTGCTTGAACGCACGATGGTCGAACGCCTGGCTCCCTACGACATCCGCAATGCGAAGGTGGCCCATCAGACGGATGTGATCGAGGATGGCAACTGGAAGCTGACGATGGAGAATAATCGTGAGTGCTACCACTGTTCTGCGAACCATCCCGAGCTCTGCGTATCCTTCATCGATCTCGACTTTGGCTTCGATCCGGAAACCTTGAGCCCGGAGGACCGCGCGCAGGCGGAAGAACACTTCCGGCTGTATGAAGAAAAGACCAACGCCTGGGAGGCCGACGGCTTCCGATCTGCTGCCGTCGAGCAACTCCTTGACTGCGCCACGAACTTCCGCACGCAAAGACTGATCATCGCTGGCGCGGGCGAATCCCAGACGCATGACGCCACGGCGGCATCATCGAAGCTGCTCGGCCACATGACACGGAAGGACTTGGGCGACACCCATCTTTGGGGCCACAACTCCTGGAACCACTTCATGGGTGACCACGCTGTGGTCGCTATCGTTATCCCCTTGTCGGCGGGCAAGACCCTGGTCCGGACAAAGTGGCTGGTACACAAGGATGCGCTCGAGGGCATCGATTACGATCACGACAAGCTCACCGATGTCTGGATTGCAACAACCGACCAGGACGCTGATCTGGTGGCACGCTCCCATGCCGGCGCACTCGATCCTGCCTACCGGCCGGGCCCCTACTCGCAATTCTCGGAGACAAACCTCGACAAGTTTGCCACGTGGTATATCGATCGGATGCGCGCAAATGGATATTGATTTCGCACAGAAGCAGGGCGGCGCAGCGCTGCGCGACACATGGGATCCAGAGCACGACGACACCCTGGTGTGCCTGGACGTCCATCAGGAAACCCACGACGTCAAGAGCTTCACCTTTGCGTCACCGCAAGGCAAGCGCTTCAGCTTCGATGGTGGGCAATACTTCCTCTTCGACTTCCCGATTGGCGATGACGCCGAGCCACGCTGCTACAGCATCTCGTCCTCGCCGCACCGCTCCAACGCCTTCACCGTGACGGTCAAGCGGGTCGTAAACGGAAGAATATCGAACTGGCTTCACGACAACATGCGAAGCGGCATCACCGTGAAGGCTCAAGGGCCGCTCGGTCATTTTGTCTGTCCGCGCGTCACCGTCCCGAAGCTACTGCTTCTCTCCGGTGGGTCCGGCATTACTCCCGTGATGTCCATTCTGCGCGGTCTGGCGGATCGCTGCGAGCCGGCCGATGTCGTCTTTCTCCATGCCGCTCGCTCCCCAGTCGACCTGATCTTTCGCAACGAACTGAGTTGTCTTGCCGCCCGCATGAAAGGCCTTCGCCTGCAGTTTCTGCCGGAGAGCGTCGATGGGGAGCCATCCTGGCCGGGGCTGACGGGGCGCATCTCGCCCGACTTCCTCAAGCTCGCCGTGCCCGACATCGCGGAGCGAACCGTGATGTGCTGCGGCCCGGCGCCGTTCATGGCTGCCGCCCGCTCGATCGCAGCGCAGCTCGGAGTACCGGCGAACAGCTACATCGAGGAAAGCTTCGATGCCGCGATTGTCGACGAACCGGCGGTCATCGGTGAGGCCTCGACACCAAACAAGGTTTTTCAGGTCGAGTTCGCCAAGCAATCCCGAAAGATAGAGGTCGCCGACGACCAGACCGTTCTTGCCTGCGCAAAGAAGACGGGGGTACGCATCCCTTCGTCCTGCTCCAATGGCGTATGCGGCACCTGCAAGTCGAAGCTGGTTTCTGGCACCGTGGATATGAACCACAATGGCGGTATACGGCAACGAGAGATCGACGCTGGACTATTTCTACCGTGCTGCTCCAAGCCTCTCAGCGACCTGGTGATTGATCGCTGACGCCGGAAGCCTCGGCCCCACAAGACCTATCCTTCGACGACTATATTTAGGGATCGCCCATGCTGCTCAGAGACAGCATCTCCGACCAAGGCCCCTCGGTGTTCAAGGACGAACGCAAGCAGGCCTATCTCAATCCAGCCGGGGCCGATCGGCCACTCGTCAGTCCAATCCCTCTCCAGACTCTCGATAGCGCCCGGCGGTATCGGCTGAACCGCCTTCGATCAAAAATGATGGAACGGGATTGTTCGGCGTTGCTGTTGTACGATCCGGTCAACATCCGTTATGCGTTCGATTCGTCAAACATGAGCATTTGGACGATGCATAACCCCTCGCGATATGCGCTCATTTTGGCTGACGGCCCCGCCATCATGTTTGAATTCGAGGGATCGGAGCACGTCAACGACGGGCTTCCTGGCATCGATGAAATCCGGACGTCCAAATCCTTCCTGTTCTTCACCTCAGGTAATCTGGTCGAGCACAGGATGAAGGACTGGGCCAACGAAATCGCGGACATCGTGACGTCCCACGGGCGCAACAACAGACTGGCCGTCGACCGGTTGGAGCCGGCGCCGGCGTCGGAGCTTCAAAAGCGCGGTTTGGAACTGCTGGATGGCCAGGAGCTGGCCGAACGAGCCCGATCGATCAAAAGCCCCGAGGAAATCGATCTCATGCGCTGGACGATCCGAGTGTGCGAAGCCGGGATGGCCCGCATGTACGAGGTCTCCGAGCCGGGACGAACGGAGCGCGAGATCTGGGCGGAGCTTCATTTTGAGAATGCCCGCAGTGGCGGCGAATGGCTTGAGACGAAGCTCCTGACCGCTGGCCCACGAACCAATCCCTGGTATCAGGAGTGCTCCGACTACGTCATAAAGCGCGGCGAGATGATCTCGTTCGATACCGACATGATCGGACCATACGGATATTGCGCCGATCTGTCGCGCTCATGGACCTGCGGCCATGTGGCAATGAATGACAAGCAAAAGGAGCTCTATTCGGCAGCGCTGGACCAGATCGAGCATAACCTTTCGATCATTCGTCCTGGCATGACATTTGTTGAATTCAACGAAAGGAGCTGGCACATTCCTGAAAAGTACCAGCCTTATCGCTATACTCTGGCCGTGCACGGGACAGGAATGGCGGACGAATGGCCTGGCATCCTGCTCCACCCCGATTTCGACCAGAATTTCAGCGGCTTCATCGAAGAGAACATGGTTTTGAACGTCGAAAGTCTGATTGCGGTGGAAGGGTCGGAGAGCATCAAGTTGGAAACACAGGTTCTTGTAACATCGCAAGGAGCGGAGCGCCTGGACTCTTTCCCTTGGGAAGACATCTGACAGGAAACACGCGGGGGACACCGCAACGCGCCTCTTTAGGCCCTGGGCGAGAGCGCCGGTGAATGGAGAAGGCGGATGGACGACTTCACCATCTCTTCTGCACGATTTTCAAGGTGTGGCTGCTATCGATATCGGCTGGAGCGACAGTGGGACCCCCTACGGGAAACTGTCGCGTTCCTGATGCTCAACCCATCCACAGCGGACGCCTCCAGCACTGATCCGACGCTACGTCGATGTATTGCCTTTGCAAGGTCGTGGGGCTTCGGTGGTCTCGTCGTCGGGAATCTCTTTGCCCTTCGATCGTCCAATCCAAGATGGCTCTATGAGCAAGCGGATCCAGTTGGGCCGGAAAACGATCGATACTTATGCGAGATGTCCGAAAGCTGCGACCGGATCGTGTGCGGTTGGGGAAGGCATGGTGCCTATCTTGGTCGAGCTTCTGACGTTTGTGGAATGCTCGCGACGTCAAAGCTCTACGCGCTCAAATTCACGTCGGATGGGCACCCCTCCCACCCACTCTATATCTCGGGCACAGCCGAGCCCAAGCCATTCCAATGTTGAGCCCGCTATTGCCAGTGGCGCCCAGGTCGGAAGGCCGAGACACTACCGCGGTCGACCTTTCGCTGGTTTGATGCGTGGCTAGAGGGACTTTTCCAGCTCCGGCAGGACGTCGAAGAGATCGGCGACGAGCCCGTAGTCTGCGACCTGGAAGATCGGGGCCTCCTCGTCCTTGTTGATGGCGACGATGACCTTCGAGTCCTTCATGCCGGCGAGATGCTGGATCGCACCGGAGATGCCGCAGGCGATGTAGAGCTCAGGCGCGACGACCTTGCCGGTCTGGCCGACCTGCCAGTCGTTCGGGGCGTAGCCGGCATCGACGGCGGCACGGCTTGCGCCGACGGCGGCGCCGAGCTTGTCGGCCACCGGCAGGATGACTTCCCTGAACTTCTCCGCCGAACCAAGCGCGCGGCCACCCGAGATGATGATCTTCGCAGACGTCAGTTCCGGACGGTCGGAGGCCGACAGTGCATCCTTGACGAAGGTCGACAGGTCAGGATTGGCAGCGGCGGCGATGGTTTCGACCGGAGCCGAACCGCCTTCGGCAGCGGCGGCGAACGAGGCGGTGCGCACGGTGATGACGCGTCTGGCGTCGGTCGTCTGCACCGTCTGGATGGCGTTGCCGGCATAGATCGGCCGCTTGAAGGTGTCGGAAGAAACAACTTCTGTTATTTCCGAAACCTGAGCGACGTCGAGAAGAGCTGCGACCCGCGGCATGACGTTCTTGCCGGTCGAGGTGGCGGCGGCGATGATCGTGTCGTAGCTGCCTGCCAGCGAAACGATCAGCGCGGCCAGCGGCTCGGCGAGATTGTGGGCGAGGCTTGCATCCTCGGCAAGGAGCACCCTGGACACGCCCGACAGCCTGGCGGCCTGATCGGCCGCAGCCCTGGCACCGGCGCCGGTGACGAGGATGGTGACGTCGCCGCCGATCTTGGCGGCCGCCGTCAGCGTCTTGGCGGTCTGGTCGGAAAGGTGGCTGCCGTCGTGGTCAGCCAGAAGAAGAATGGCCATGGATATATCTCCCTGTCTCGGAACCTTAGAGGACGCCGGCTTCGACTTTAAGCTTCTCAACCAGCTCGGCGACCGACTTGACCTTGACGCCGGCCTTGCGGCCCGATGGTTCCTCGGTCTTCAAGACCTTCAGGCGCGGCGCGGTGGAGACGGAAAAATCGGCAGGAGCTTGTCTGTCGAGCGGCTTCTTCTTCGCCTTCATGATGTTCGGCAGCGAGGCATAGCGCGGCTCGTTCAGGCGCAGGTCCGAGGTGACGACGGCGGGCAGCTTGATCTCGATCGTCTGCAGGCCGCCATCGACTTCGCGCGTCACCTGAGCCTTGCCGTCACCGATCTCGATCTTCGAGGCGAAGGTCGCCTGGGCGAGCCCAAGCAGGGCCGCCAGCATCTGGCCGGTCTGGTTCGAGTCGTCGTCGATCGCCTGCTTGCCGACGATGATCAAGCCCGGCTGTTCGGCGTCGACGACGCCCTTCAGGATCTTGGCCACAGTGAGCGGCTCGACTTGATCGTCGGTCTCCACCAGGATCGCCCGGTCGGCACCCATGGCGAGCGCGGTGCGCAGCGTCTCTTCCGCCTTGGCCGGACCGATCGACACGACGATCACCTCCTCGGCCTTGCCGGCTTCCTTCAGCCTGAGCGCCTCCTCGACGGAAATCTCGTCGAACGGGCTCATCGACATCTTCACATTCGCAAGCTCGACGCCCGTGCCATCCGGCTTCACCCGGATCTTCACGTTGTAGTCAACCACCCGCTTCACGGGGACGAGAATTTTCATGGCGGCACCTGTTCGCTAGAGTTCGGGTTCGAGCCATCGCTTCGTCCGGGCCGGAGCATCCAGAATGCAAAGAGTGGCTTCTGCGTCGATCGCATGGCATGTTTTATCCCCGGCGAGTTGTAGAAGGATCCGCCGATACCGGGTGAAAACCAGGCAGAACCCCCGTGCTGGAACTCTCCCTCGGACATCACGAGATAAACCTCCTCGGGGGCATGGTCGTGATCAGGATATCGCATGTTCGGCGCCATCAGCGTGGCACCAAACCAGACGTCATTGCGCTCTTCCAGGCCTCCCGGTCCGATGATCATCGCGTTCGCATGCCCATCCTCAAAGTTTTCACTTGCGGTACCGGACGTGTCCTGCCGGCGGCGCCACGTCAGAAGTGGCTCGATTGACTGAAATCGAGACTGAAGGTCCCGCAGCAGCTGCGAGCCGGCACCGAGTGAAATCATCGGCAAGAACTGGCATGCTGGTAATCGGCTGCCTTTCCCCGGGCGTTGTTCGCCTGGCACCCGGAGGGCCGAAAAGACCTGGCCGAGTGATTGTCGGGCCCGCGGATCGTGGGCATGCTTGTCGAACGCCGCCTGTGCGGCGTCGACAAGAAGCTGCAGCTGATCACCACGTTCTGCCACTGACGGATCTCCGTTCGTTTAAGGTCCGCTCCAGTGTCGCCTAGAGGTCCTTGGCGATGCGCAGGCCGTCGTATATGGCCGCATGGGTATTGCGAGCCGCGACGGCATCGCCGATCCGGAAGAGCTGGAACTTTCCTTGCGCGTTGCGGACCACCGACTGCATCTCACCAGCCAGGAGCTGGTCGTAGGAGGTCTCGCCTAGATTGCTCGAAAGAGGCTTGAGGTCGAAATAGAGCTCGTCGAGCGGGATCGTGCCATGGTTGACGACAATCTGGTCGACGACACGCTGCTTCGACACGCCGCCGTAATCGCTTCCGACCGTGGCAACGATCTGGTTTCCGGTCCTTTCGGCGGCCTCAAGGCGGAAGGTGACTGTGAAGGTCACATCCAGTTTCTGGAGAGATCGCATGTAAGGGACAAGGTTCATGGCCATGACCTCCGGCGCAAAGGAGCGATCGGGCGTCATGATCTCGACCTTCGCGCCCGCCTTGGCAAGGAACTCGGCGGCCTGCAGTCCCGCGTGGTCTCCGGCATCGTCGAAGACGAGGACATTCGAGCCCGGCTTCACGTCGCCGGAAATGATGTCCCAAGACGACACGACAAGATCGTTGCCCTTGGTCAGAACCTCGGTGTGAGGAAGACCTCCCGTCGCGATGATGACGACATCGGGCCTCGCCGCGGTGATCGTGTCAGCTTCCGCCCAACTATTGAAATGGAAGGTCACACCGTACTTCTCACATTGGGCCATGCGCCAGTCGATGATGCTGATCATTTCCCGACGGCGTTCGCTCTGAGCGGTCAGGCGGATCTGTCCGCCCGGATTGTTCGCGGCTTCGAAGACGATGACCTCGTGGCCGCGTTCGGCAGCAACGCGCGCCGCTTCGAGGCCTGCCGGGCCGGCGCCAACGACGACGACCTTCTTGCGCATCTCGGCCTTGGGAATGACATGAGGCATGGTCTGTTCGCGGCCGGTAGCGGCGTTGTGAATGCAGAACGCCATGCCACCCTGGTAGATGCGATCAAGACAGTAGTTGGCGCCGACGCACGGGCGGATGTCGTCCTCGCGCTTCTCGATAATCTTCCGGACGATGTGAGGATCCGTCATGTGCGCGCGCGTCATGCCAACCATATCGACCTTGCCCGCGGCGATCGCGTGACGGGCGGTAGCGACATCCGGAATCTTCGCGGCATGGAACGTCGGGAAATTTGTTGCAGCGCGGATCTCGCCAGCAAAATCGAGGTGTGGCGAGTTGGCCATGCCTTGGATTGGAATGACGTCGGTCAGGCCCGGATCCGTGTCGATGTGACCACGGATGACGTTCAAGTAGTCGACGAGACCGCTGTCGCGCAACCGCTTCGAAATTTCGATCCCTTCGGCCTTGCCCGTACCGCCTGGAAGACACTCGTCAGCGGTGTAGCGGATGCCGAGGATGAAATCGTCGCCGACCCTCTCGCGCATCGCCTTGAACACATCCAGACAGAAGCGCATGCGGTTTTCGAGCGGCCCGCCATATGGACCTTCCAGCTCGTTGGTCAGAGGAGAGGCAAACTGGTCGATCAGGTGTCCATAAGCTTCCAGTTCCACGCCGTCCATGCCGCCGGCCTTCATGCGCTCGGCGGCATCGGCAAAGTCCTTGATGATGCGCTCGATATCCCAGTCTTCGATCTTTTTCGGAAACGCCCGGTGCGACGCTTCGCGATGATGGGACGGTGCCACGACTGGGAGCCAGTCGCCTTTGTCCCAGCGCGTACGCCGACCGAGATGGGTGAGCTGGATCATAATCGCCGCGCCCTGCTCATGTACCGCATCGGTCATCTCCCGGATCCACGGGACGATCTCGTCCTTGTAGGCGAGCAGGTTGTTGAAGACGGGTGGGCTGTCCTTGGAGACTGCTGCCGACCCCGCCGTCATCGTCATGGCAACACCGCCTTTGGCCCGTTCGACCGTATAGGCCCGGTAGCGTTCCTTGGGCATGCCGTCCTCAGGATAGGCTGGCTCATGGGATGTCACGATGATGCGGTTGCGTAGCGTCAGATGCTTGAGTTGGTACGGCTGCAGCAGGGGATCGTTCGACATCAGTCGTGCTCCGGATTAGGAATTGGTTCGGACGCTAAGCACAATGTACATATGTGTCAATCATGAAAACACAGTCGTCGAATTTGATTGACAGTAATGTACATTTTGATTGCGTCGACCTGAACGATTTGCTAGGAGCTGGTTATGGACCAAAGTTTAAGCGACAGTGGCTGGCGTGGATCGCAGGAGGGATGGCTGGAGGCGGCCTATGACTCCCTGCTGGAGTCCGGGGTCGATTCCGTGAAGATCTTGCCCCTGGCGAAGAAGCTCAATCTCTCGCGAACAAGCTTCTACTGGTTCTTCAAAGATAGAGAGGAACTGCTGGCGGGACTGGTATCGCGCTGGCGTGAGAAGAACACTGGCAGCATCGTCAAGCAGTCGGAGGCCTATGCCGAGACTCTGGCCGAGGCGATGCTAAACGTGTTCGACTGCTGGCTCGATTTCAGGCTTTTTGACAGCAAGTTCGAATTTGCCGTCAGAAGTTGGGCGCTTCAGTCAGACGGGATTCTCGCAGAGGTCCGCGAGGCCGATCGGACCCGAATGGATGCACTCGCGCGCATGTTCATGCGGTTCGGCCACGCCGAGAACACGGCCGACGTTCGCGCACGAACGACTTACCTCGTGCAGATCGGCTACATCTCCATGCAGGCCAAGGAAGATGTCGCCGTCCGCATGAAAAGAATCCCGGAATACATCGCGATCTACACTGGCGAGATACCACAGCAGCGAGAGCTCGATCGCTTCTACGCAAGACACGGATACAAGCCCGGCTAGGAGGAAAGGACGATGAGCGTCTCGTTGAGGATCGGAGTGATTGGCGGAGCCGGATGGCTCGGAGGCGCAATTGCCAGCTCCATCCTCGACGCAGGCATCGTCAGATCAGAGCATCTTTCGCTTTCCTATCGCAGCGCAAAACCGGAACGCTTCCCCGGCGCCTTTTGGACGACAGATAACCAGGAGCTGGTGGACAGATCCGATGTCGTGATCATGTCGGTTCGACCGCAGGACTGGGACGTCGTCTCGATCGACGCGAAGCAGAAGCTGCTGATCTCGGTGATGGCGGGCATTCGTATTTCCGCGCTGCGGGAAAGACACAAGACCGAACGGGTCGTGCGAGCGCTTCCCAATGCCGCGGCGGAAGTCTCGATGTCCTACACCCCTTGGATCGCATCGAAAGGTGTGGAGGAACGCGACCGAGATATCGTCAGAACCATCTTTGGCGCCTGCGGAATCCAGGACGAGGTCAAGAGCGAACGGGACATCGATTATCTAACCGGCTTTTCGGGCACTGGGCCCGCCTTTCCGTCCTTGCTGGCATCGGCGATGATGGACCATGCGGTCGGCCACGGACTCTCCGTCGACGTGGCGCGTCGCGCGGTGGTCGCGCTGCTTATGGGAACGGGCCGCCTGCTGGAAAAACGCCAGGAATGTCCGAACGACATCGTGCGTGCTTTTGTAGACTACCGCGGGGTCACGGCGGCGGCAATCGAGGAAATGCGTGCAGCAGGCTTCAACGACGCCGTCTCCAGGGGATTGTCCGTCGCGTTCAAGAAATCGGAGAGCATGGGCGATTCCCCATGATGACCGTAGGGTGGGACTACGCGGCATCCCACTCTCAAGACATGCGCCGCAATAATAAAGGGAACGGGAATGAAAAAACTATTGGCATCCACCTGCATGATGTTCGGGCTGCTGGGAGTGGCCTCATATGCGAACGCCGCCGACTGCGGCTCCCTGACGATCGCCAGCATGAACTGGCAGAGCGCCGAGGTTCTTTCGAATCTCGATAAGATCATCTTGAACGAGGGATATGGCTGCCAGGCGGAAATCACCGTCGGCGATACCGTTCCGACGATCACCTCGATGGCCGAAAAAGGCGAACCCGACATCGCCCCGGAAGCCTGGGTCGATCTCCTTCCTGATGTCGTGAAGAAAGGCACCGAGGAAGGGCGCATCGTTAAGGTTGGTTCGCCCCTGCCCGATGGCGGCGTCCAAGGTTGGTGGATCCCCAAATACCTCGCGGACGCCCACCCTGATGTGAAGACCATTCCGGACATGCTCAAGCACCCGGAACTGTTCCCTGACCCGGAGGATTCGTCCAAGGGGGCAATTTTCAACGGACCGCAAGGCTGGGGCGGAACGGTCGTCACCTCTCAGCTCTATAAAGCCTTCGACGCAGAGAAGGCGGGCTTCAAGCTTGTCGACACGGGCTCCGCGGCCGGTCTCGATGGCTCGATTGCGAAGGCATACGAGCGCAAGCAGGGTTGGGTTGGCTACTACTGGGCTCCCACCGCTTTGCTTGGCAAGTATCAGATGGTGAAGCTCGAGGCTGGTGTTCCGGCCGACGCGGCTGAATGGAAACGCTGCAACACGGTGGCGGATTGCGCAGATCCCAAGCCGAACGCCTGGCCCGTTGATACGATTGTCACTCTGGTGGCGAAGCCATTTTCCGAAAAAGCCGGCCCGGATGTCATGTCCTATCTGCAGAAGCGCTCCTGGAGCAATGAGACTGTCAACACGCTGATGGCATGGATGACCGACAACCAGGCAAGCGGTGAGGACGGTGCAAAGCACTTCCTTAAGGAAAACAAGGACATATGGACAAAGTGGGTGTCGGAAGACGCAGCAAAGAAGATCGAAGCCTCGCTTTGATAGTTGAATAGGCGGCGCGTTCTGACGCGCCGCCCTTTCAGAAGCCGGAAATAACCAAAAGACTTGCAACGGCTCTTTCAGAGAAAGGGGAACCGAATGGAATGGTTTTACAAATTTCCGCATATGAACGACGACAGTCTTCGCGATCTAAAGAAGGCGATCGATGACGGTTTTCGCGCGTTCACGCGCGCCTACGGCGACGCGATCGAGAGCTTCTTTTCTCCGTTGCAACACTTCCTGATCGCTGTCGACCGCTTCATGACCCAGACGCCGTGGCCGATCATAACGCTTATGATCCTCGTTGTTGCATGGCTGGCGAGCCGCAGCCTGAAGATTGTGCTCGGATGTCTAGTGACGCTGTTGCTTATCGGCTATTTCGACATGTGGGACGACACCATGCGGACCGTCTCGATGATCTTCGTCTGTACGGTCTTGTCCATCGCGCTCGGTTTGCCGATCGGTATTCTGATGGCGCGCTCGGACCGGTTCCAGCGAATTGTCCATCCGATCCTCGACGTCATGCAGACGATGCCGAGTTTCGTCTACCTGATCCCCGTCGTCATGCTGCTCGGGATTGGCCGTGTTCCCGGTCTCATCGCCGTTGTGATCTACGCAATTGCGCCGATGATCCGACTGACCGACCTTGGCATTCGATTGGTCGACAAGGACGTCCTTGAGGCAGCCGATGCCTTCGGAGTGTCGAATTCCCAGAAGCTTTTCAAGGTGCAGATGCCGCTCGCATTGCCAACGATCATGGCTGGGATCAACCAGACGATCATGATGGCGCTGGCGATGGTCGTGATAGCATCGATGATCGGTGTCCAGGGGCTTGGGCAACCCGTTCTGAAGGCGATTGCCAATCAGTACTTCACGCTGGGTATTTTCAACGGCCTTGCCATCGTCGGCATCGCCATCATCTTCGATCGAGTCAGCCAGGCATACGGCAAGCGACTCCAGAAGCATCGGGAGATCGTCCATGGCTGATCATGATTTCGGCGGTATCAGGATCCGCCATCTCTTCAAGATCTTCGGTCCGAATGCCAGCTCCTATATCGAGGCAGTCCAGAACGGACTGACCAAGGCTGAATTGAACAGAAAATACGGTCACGTCCTTGGACTGCGTGATATCAACATCGAAATGCCGTCGGGCGCCATCCAGGTCATCATGGGTTTGTCCGGTTCGGGGAAATCGACGCTCATTCGTCATATCAACCGACTGATCGACCCGACAGCCGGGGAAGTGCTGGTCGACGGCATCGACGTCGTCAAGATGGACGAGACTGAGCTTCGCACATTCCGCAGGCACCAGACGGCGATGGTCTTTCAGAAGTTCGCGCTGCTTCCGCATCGTAACGTTCTCGACAACACGCTCTTCGGCCTTGAAGTCCAGGGCGTGGAGCGTTCGAAGGCCGTCGACGTCGCAATGCGATGGCTGGAGCGCGTCGGTTTGAAGGGCTTTGAGGAAAAATACCCGAACCAGCTTTCGGGCGGCATGCAGCAGCGCGTCGGATTGGCGCGAGCACTCTCGAACGACGCGCCGGTTCTTTTGATGGACGAAGCCTATTCTGCGCTCGACCCGCTGATCCGCACCGATATGCAGACGGTGCTGCTCGACATTCAGAAGGAAATCAGAAAGACGATCGTCTTCATCACGCATGACCTCGACGAGGCACTTCGGCTGGGAGACCGGATCGCAATCCTGCGCGACGGCGAAGTCATTCAGCAGGGAACGAGCCAGGACATCGTCTTGCGGCCAGCCGACGAGTATGTCGCGAACTTCGTCAAGGAGGTCAACAGGGGCCGCGTCGTGCAAGTGGAAGCAATCATGCAGCCCTGGCAGGCAGGCGCTATTCCAGGCCGGACGACAATTGTTGCCGGCTCGACGGTTGAAGAGGCCGTTCGCAATCTCGCGTCCGCGCCCGATGGCGACGTCACGGTCGTCTCTGCGTCAGGGCAGCCTGTCGGCATCGTAACTTTCCGCCAGCTTGCTAGCGCCATGGTCAACAATCAGGATGCCGAGGATCACCGCTCGCGCCCGCTCGCGGCAGTGCTTTGACGCGGGGAAGAGGCGCTCTCATGCCCCCTCGATACCGGATATCCTCGCAGGGATATGCAGCGCGATAACGGACCACGGCAGCCGTCGGGTTGGCCACATCGCGAACGGCCCCTTCTGTTGTTCGCTGTCTGGCGGTTGATCCGACACATATGCAAAGCAATCGCCGGTCACGGCGCTGGTGCACATCCTCATTGAAGGTTCAAGAAGCCGCCGAACTCTCGCCCCCGGACGCATAGTGCAGAAGGATCCCAGATGTCGAAGCTCTATCCTCGCCTCACGTCCTCCATCGACCTTCGTGGACACCGGTTGCGCAACCGTATCGTCTTCGGGGCGCACACGGCCAACATGGCCAGAGAAGGGTTGCCGGGCAACCAGCATGCCGCCTACTACGCCGAGCGGGCGATCGGCGGCGCGGGGATGATCGTGGTCGAGCCGATGCCGGTCCATCCCGCAGCCGTCTTGACCAGAGGCAATTTCCGTCCGGCGGACGACGCCGTCGTTCCGCACTTCAGACGGGTGACGTCGGCAATCAAGGAGAACGGCGCAGTCGCGATCCAGCAGCTCTACCACGTTGGGGCTCACGGGGACTGCGACAATTCCTATCACGCGCACTGGTCTCCGTCCGGCCTGCCCAGCTACCATGACAGCGACGGGTCGCATCCAATGAGCGAGGCCGAGATCTTTGAAACGATCGAAGGATTTGTACAGGCAGCGCGCCGATGTCGCGAGGCCGGATTCGACGGCATCGAGGTGTGGGCGGCCTATCTCGGGCTTGTCGAGCAGTTCTGGACCCCATGGTCGAACCGCCGGCAGGACAAATGGGGCGGCTCGTTGGCAAACAGGACTCGCTTCTCGCGGGAGATCATGAGCCGAATCCGCGAACAATGCGGTGATGATTTCATCATCGGCCTGGCGATCAGCGACGAGCCTGACCACAGCGTCGCTCTTACCAGGCAAGAGCTTGCCGAGATCGTCGCGTTGCACGACGAACTGGGCCTTGTCGACTATGTCACATGCGGCTCAGGAGGTTATCTCGACTTCCACAAACTCATGCCGACTTTCGTCTATCCGGAAAAGCTCGGCGCTGACCTCGCCGCCGTGATTAAGAGAGCGGTAAAGACGGCGCTCGTGATCGCCGAGAGTCACATCAGGACACCCGAAAACGGTGAGACGGTTCTTGGCGAAGGCGCCGCCGATCTCGTATCCATCGTGCGCGGCCAGATCGCCGATCCCCACCTCGCCCGCAAAGCCATGGAGGATCGTCCGGACGATATCCGCGGCTGCATATCCTGCAACCAGATGTGCTGGGGCCGCCGATCTCGCGATTATTGGATCAGTTGCCTCGTCAACCCTTCCGCCGGCCGGGAACACGCATGGGGTGGCGACCGCTTCACGCCAGCCACGAAGCCGAAACGCGTCCTCGTGGTAGGAGCCGGTCCCGCCGGACTGGAAGCGGCCAGGGTGGCCGCAGAGCGCGGTCATCACGTAGTGCTGGCAGAGGCGTCCAGCAGGGTTGGCGGCAACTTTCTTCTTGCCGGCTTGCAGCCTCGGCGGGCGCAAATTCTCGATCTCCTCGCTTGGTACGAGCGGCAACTGACGAAGCTCAAGGTCGACGTGCGACTGAACACCTACGTCGAAGCGTCCGACATCGACGGCCTTGGCATCGACGCTGTCATCAGTGCCACGGGCTCGGTTTCGCCCGAGACTGGCTTCCAGAAGGCACTTCCCGCCGTTGAGACGCTGCCGGGATACGAGAAGGGGAACGTCTTCACGGTAGAGGCTGTTATGGCACGCCAGGCCCGCCCCGGAAAACGTGTCCTGCTTCTCGACGAAGGCGGCGGCTGGCGCGGATGTGGAACGGCATGGAAGCTTGCTGAGGACGGGCATGCCGTTACGATCCTCTCGCCCGACCCACTGGTCGGAAAGGAGTTGCAGCGCACCACGGCCGACGTTCCACTTCGCAAGACCCTCAGACGGCTCGGTGTAAACTGGCGTCTCGAGGTCAGCGTGCTGGAATGGCACGGCAACGGCGCTACCCTCCTCGATCACAACAGTGGTGAACGGTTCTTCGAGGAAGGAGACAGTCTCGTGCTGGCCACAACAAATGCACCTGCCAACCGGCTCAGCGAGGAACTACGCGCGGGCGGGCGCGATTTTGTCGAGATCGGGGACTGTGCTGCACCACGCCAGGCGCCCTATGCCTTTTACGAAGGCAGAAAAATAGCGCTGGAATTGTGATGCCCGATGACGCGCTGACGATGGCGATCCCCGAGATCCGCGGCCTCGCGATGGATGCTTGCTTGGCTTGCGGAGCAAGCTCCTCGGTCGCGCGGTCGCTGGTGGATGCGACAATATCGGCCGCTTGCGAGGGCACGCGGGATCTCGGATTTCCACATCTTATGGATTACCTCGCACGCTTCAGGTCAGGTGGGATCAATGGCCAAGCGAGGCCAAAAATCCAGCATCCGCTACCGGCCCTTATCCAGGTCGACGCCGACGGCGGCATCGCTCAGCTTGGCTTCGACATCATATTCGAGGACTATGTGAAGAGGATTCGCACATTCGGCGTGGCCACGTTCACCCAGAAGAACAGCTTTACCGCAGGCGAACTCGGTTACTACGTTCGCCGCTTGGCCGCCCAGGGAATTCTTTCCATCGCGGTTGCCAACGGCCCCGCGCTGATGACAGTTCCGGGCTCGCGCAGGAAGATATTCTGCACCAATCCGATTGCGTTTGCGGCGCCCGCAGGACCAGGAAGAAAGCCCGTTGTCATCGACCAGGCGTCGAGTGCGACCGCCTTCGTCAAACTGCGTTCTGCAGCTGACGAGAAGCGGAGTATTCCGGATAGTTGGGCACTGGATGGGAACGGGCAGCCAACCACCAACGCCGCCGAAGCCATAAAAGGCGCGCTGCTTCCGTTCGGCGGGTACAAAGGCGCCAATATAGCACTGATGGTGGAGCTGCTCGCTGCAGGTCTGTCCGAGGCTGCCTGGTCGATGGACGGAGACAACTTCGTCGACGATACCAAGCGGATCGATGCGGGGCTGACGGTCATCGGGATGGCTCCAATCGATACACTTGGGTTTGCGGAACGCCTGGACAGGTATGCTTCGCGCCTCGAGGATTGCGGCGTTCATGTGCCAGGCCGAAATCGTGACCGGCCGCTACCGGCCCATGTTACCGTGCCCTTGGTACTGGTCGAGAAGCTGAAGCACTTGGCCCTCTCTACCCACCCGACCAATGATGCGCGCTGCTGATCAAACGATTGCTTGGCTGCGGGCATTATGCCGCTCTTTCGCTACGCTCCTATGCGGCATCCTTCTCATGCTCAGGACCGTCCGGTGTCTTGAACTGCAGTTCAGCCAGACGCTTGTAGAGCCCCCCGCCGCGCAGAAGCGAGGAATGCGTGCCCTGCTCGACGATCCGGCCTCCGTCCATCACCAGAATTCGGTCCGCCCTGAGAACCGTTGCGAGCCGATGCGCGATGACGATCGTGGAACGATTGTCCATGAGTTGCTCCAGCCCCTGCTGAACCAACTGCTCGTTCTCCGCGTCGAGCGACGCCGTGGCTTCGTCGAGAAGCAGGATTGGAGCGTCTTTCAGAATGGCTCGGGCAATCGCGATCCTCTGCCGTTGTCCGCCGGAAAGAGTGAGCCCCCGCTCGCCGACCACCGTATCGTATCCGTTTGGCAACGCGTTGATGAAACCGTGCGCCTGAGCCCTTGTGGCGGCGGCAATGACGTCCTCTCGTGTGGCGTCCGGACGCCCGAATGCGATGTTCTCGAAGATCGAGCTCGCGAATATGGTGACATCCTGTGGAACGATCGATATTTCCTTTCGAAGATCGTGCGGAGAAATCGACCGCAGATCCCTTCCATCGATCGAAAGCTTGCCTGCATCGGCGTGGTAGAACCCGAGCAACAGCGAAAACACCGTGCTTTTGCCTGAGCCTGAAGGTCCGACCAACGCAATCGTTTCTCCGGGAGCGACATTCATCGACAGTCCGGCGAGAACCTCTTTTTCTGGGGCGGTAGGATAGGAGAAATGCAGGTCGGAGATTTCGATGCCGCCTGTTACCGGACCCTTCAACGGTACGCACGCCCCCGACTCGGGTAGTTGTGTCTCTTCATTTAATAGGTCGAACAACCTGCCGGCGGCGCCCGCGGCCTGCGCGAGTTCTCCCCACACCTCCGAAAGCGAGCCCAATGATCCTGCCGCGATAACCGAGTAGATCAGAAATTGGCTCAGGTTTCCCGCAGACAGCGTGCCAACGAGGACGCTTTGGGCACCTAACCAGAGCACGCCGACAACGCTGCTGAAGATCACAGCGATTGCAACGCCCGTCAGCCACGCGCGCGCACGCGCCGCGATAACAGCCCTGTCATAGGACAGCTCGACGTCGCGGGCATATCTTTGTCGGGCGGCATCCTCCGTATTGAAAGCCTGGACGGTTCGATTTGCCGCGATGATTTCGCTGGCATAAGCCGATGCGCTGGCAAGCGCATCCTGTGCGGCGCGCGATTTCTTGCGCACGGACCGTCCGAAGTAGATGAGCGGCGCGATTATGAGCGGAATGACGCCGATCGCGATCGTGGATAGGCGCGGGCTGGTGACGAACATCATGCCGAGCGCGCCCGCACAGAGAATCGAGTTTCTCAGAGCCACGGACGCCGACAGGCTGACCGCCGCTTTGATCTGGGTCGCGTCTGCCGTCAGGCGCGAGGCTATCTCTCCCGAGTGATTGGAATCGAAGAACCGAGCCGGAAGGCGAACGATGTGGTCGAAGACCTTGGAGCGAAGGTCGGTCACGATCCGCTCACCGAGCGTGGTGACGAAGTAGTAGCGGAGCGCGCTGGCTACGGCCAATGCGACAGCCAGAGCCATCACCATGAGAAAGTATCTGTCGATGAACGCCCCGTCTGCCTGCCCGAAACCGTTGTCGATCATGCGACGAACGGCCATCGGCAGAGAGAGCGAAATCAACGCGGCGCAGGTGAGTGCCAGCACCGCGCAGATCGTCAGCCCGCGATGATGTCTGAGAAAAGGAGCAAGTTGCACGAGGCTCGCCGCGGCCTGCTTTCGTGAGGGCGGTAGATGACGGCTTGCGTCGTCGCGTTCAAGCGACTGGTCCTTGAGGCTGGCAGTCTGTCGGTCGTGCTGAGCTATCATCAAAGCCTTGATCTCCGAAAAAATGTGATGGTGCCCTTGTCCACCTGACGGGTTGTGGCGTCTTTGATCATGATCAATTATCGGAAAGCGCTTTCGAGGCCGGACGCCCTTGGGCTCACTCGACTGGCAAATGGAGCGGTCCTGGGTTTCTGCCCGCCGGCGCAGAACGTCGTACCCCATCCCGCGCCTGCGGCTCGTCGGTGCTGCACTTAACCCTTCGTAAGTGAATGAGCCCTATTTATGGGATGCGTTTTCCCCTGAAGGCGCACGGAAGAACCTCGCGTCAAGGACCGGGCATTGGTAGAATCGTCGGCGTCTTCTTCAGCGCGTGTGGCCTCCCTGGTGGAGGCGCTGCTCGGTGCCGGATGCGATATGTGGTCGGTCGGAACGGGCTACTTTGTGGGAGAGCCGCGCGAGGAACCCGCGGCAACCCGTGCTCAGGAAATTCTGCGTGAATTTGGTCCACGGGACCACTTGAGGTCCGAAATCTCAAACCATCTGCGGGCGATCGGTCGCGACATCGCCCGCGATTTTGCCTCGGACCAGGCCTAAGGCAACTAGGCCACCTGCCGCGCAAGCGCGCAGCGCGACCAGAGCGAATGCAGGGCGTCGACGAGATGCTCGATGTCGGCATCGCTGTGCAGCGGCGTCGGGGTGATGCGCAGCCGCTCGGTCTTCTTCGGCACCGTCGGGTAGTTGATCGGCTGCACGTAGACACCGCAATTGTCGAGCAGCAGATCGGAGATCCACTTGCACTTGGCGGCATCGCCGACCATGACCGGGACAATATGGCTCGGGTTCGGCATATGCGGAATGCCGCGCTGATCAAGCAGGGCCCTGAGCTTGCGGACCCGATCCTGATGCCGCGCCCGCTCGAACGGGCTGGCCTTCAGATGCTGGATCGAGGCAACCGCACCGGCAGCCAAGGCCGGTGGCAGCGCCGTCGTGAAGATGAAACCGGAGGCAAAGGAGCGGATGAAGTCGCAAAGGGCGGTCGAGGCGGCGATGTAGCCGCCCATGACGCCGAACGCCTTGCCGAGCGTGCCCTCGATGACCGTCAGGCGATCCATCAGCCCCTCGCGCTCGGCAATGCCGCCGCCACGCGGTCCGTACATGCCGACGGCATGCACTTCATCGAGATAGGTCATCGCGCCGTACTTGTCGGCGAGGTCGCAGATCTCCTTGATCGGGGCGATATCGCCATCCATCGAATAGACGGATTCGAACGCGATCAACTTCGGCGCCGTCGGATCGGCGGCCGCCAGCTTGGCTTCGAGATCATGGATGTCGTTGTGCTTCCAGATCACCTTGTCGCACTTGGCATAGCGGATGCCTTCGATCATCGAGGCGTGGTTCAGCGCGTCGGAGAAGATGATGAGGCCGGGGATCTTGGCGCCGAGCGTGCCGAGTGCCGCCCAGTTGGAGACATAGCCCGAGGTGAAGATCAGCGCCGCTTCCTTGCCGTGCAGGTCGGCGAGCTCGCGCTCGAGCAGAACGTGGTAGTGGGTGGTGCCAGAGATATTCCGGGTGCCTCCCGCACCCGCGCCACAGTGATCGATGGCATTCTTCATCGCCTCGATCACCTTCGGGTGCTGGCCCATGCCGAGATAGTCATTGGAGCACCAGACCGTGACGTCCTTCGGGCCGTCTGGCGTGTGCCGCGTGGCGCGCGGAAAGCTGCCGCGGTGACGCTCAAGATCGGCAAAAACGCGATAGCGGCCTTCAGCGTGAAGCCCGTCCAACTCGCTTTTGAAAAATGCTTCGAAATCCATCATCTGCTCCTTCTGCGAAGCGATCGGTACAGGAGGCTGACGCGGTCGTATTTGATCTTGGTCAAGCAACTGGCGTTTCACATCTTAAATCGATCCGCGTCCAGGTGTCGGGTCGGCCTACCCTCTCTGCGAAGAGTAAAATGGCAGCAGTTGCTTGCTTTCATCTCTTCATTGATCGGGATCAATTAGCGGGGGCGAGTTTGGCGCTAAGGCATGCACGCATGAACCCATACGCCCGATTGAAAAGCACCATTGTCGGTTTGGCCCAGCCCACCAGGTTTTTGGAGGTCGCCGAGCGCGTGCTTCCCTTCCTGCTGGCTTTCACCGCGCTCTGTCTTGTGGGAGGCTTGTATCTGAGCTTTAGCTCCGACGTGGATTACCAACAGGGCTCGACGGTCAGGATCATGTACGTCCATGTCCCGTCGGCCTGGATCGCCATGCTCTGCTACACCGTGATGACCGCCAACGCGATCGGGTCCATCGTATGGCGACATCCATTGGCCGATGTTGCTGCCAGGGTCGCAGCGCCGCTGGGCGCCACATTCACCTTCGTATCGCTGGTGACGGGAGCGATCTGGGGCAAGCCGATGTGGGGCACATGGTGGGTCTGGGACGCACGCCTGACCTCTATGTTTATCCTGTTCATCATGTATCTCGGTCTCGTCGCCATCAACCGGGCGATCGATGAGCCGACGCGTGCCGCGCGCGTCACTGCGGTTCTCATCATCGTCGGGTTCGTGAACATCCCGATCATCAAGTTTTCCGTCGATTGGTGGAATACGCTCCACCAGCCTGCAAGCGTTCTCCGGTTGGATGGACCGGCGCTCGACATCGAATTCCTGCGGCCATTGATGGTCATGGGCCTCGCGTTCGTCACGCTCTTCTTCACGCTCTACCTGGCGTCGATCAGAAACGAGATCTGGAGAAGAAAGCTCATCGCACAACACAGGCTCGCAGCAAGAGCTGCAGTTCACAAGGAGAATTGAAATGGATCACGAGCACTATGTGGTCGCGGCGTACGCCTTGACGTTTACCGTGATGTTGGCAACGGCTCTCAAGGTCTGGCTTGCCGGCCGAAGCTACCGTCGACAAGTGAGAGTCCTTGCACCCGTTCGCCGTCATCGGCCACGCGACGAGCGTCCGCATGCGTAACTACGTTGTGGCCGGTCTCCCACTGATCGTGTTTCTGGGAATCGCCGGCGCTGTCGCGAATACTCTCTATCGCGAATCCGTAAAGGGGTACTCGCCGACGACGATTCCCTCCGCACTTATCGGACAGCAGCATCCGGCAGTGAACCTTCCCCCGCTCGCGGGCCTACAGACACCGGCGCTCGACGATAGCGTCTTCGAAAATCAGGTCGTCGTCCTGAACATCTTCGCATCGTGGTGCGTCCCTTGTCGGCAGGAACATCCGGCACTTATGCAGCTCGCCAAGGACCCGCGCGTCAAGCTGGTGGCCGTCAACTACAAGGACGCACCGGAGAAGGCGTTGGCCTTCCTTGAGGAAAACGGAAATCCGTTCGCTGCCATCGGCGTCGATAATGCGGGACGAAACGCGATGGACTGGGGCGTGTACGGGGTTCCGGAGACTTTTGTGATTGATCGCACGGGACGGATAACGCACAGGCATGTCGGACCGTTGGACGAAAACAGCCTCTCACGCGAGATCAACCCTGCGATCGACGCCGCCCCCTCCTTTGGTCAGCGGCCAGACGTCTGATTTTTAGCGTTGCGCAAAGAGGCGGTTACCGCCGGCTGGTTGTCCGCCACGTCATTCGTTTGCGGAGGGCGTGACGCGGAGCCGGTCGCGGTATCCACCGATTCCGAGGCTCTCGACCAGAACCTTTATGGCCTTGCGCTTAAGATCCGATTCAACCTGGCCATCTACGGTCACCTGTCCGTTAGCGACCGACACCTGAATCTTCTGAGGCGTCAGCCCAAGGTCGGCGCGCAGCCTGGTTCGAATGGCAAGACGAATGGATTCGTCTTCTCGTGGCAGTGTTACGGACGGCGTTTCAACGATTATGCGCAAGATGTCGCGGCGGCTGACTATTCCTACCAGTCTGCCGTCCTCGACGATCGGCAGCCGCTTGATCCGATGCGCCTGCAGGCTTTCGGCGATGTCCGACACTTCGCTGTCCGGCCGCGCGACGATGACGTCCTGAGACATGACGTCCGCGACGCTCCATCCATGGCTGCAGATATAGCGCTCCAGATCGATTTCCGAGATGAGTTCGGCGGACCGAACGGCGCGCGGCGCAAGTCGTATCTCTCTGCGCAGGAGAAGGTCGCCTTCGGTAAGCATGCCGCAAACTCGGCTCTCGTCATCGACGACGGGAAGCCCGCTGATATTGTTTTGGATCATGACCGCGACGGCGTGGCGCACACCGACTGCTGGGCTGATTGAGACGACGTTCGTGGTCATTATGTCCTTCGCCTGCATGGTCCTGCCCCTCATTATCTTGTTATGCGTCAATCAGGATAGAGGCTCGGCATCGGCCCGGCTTTGATCTCCGTCAAACTTCGCGGCGAGCAGGCGCTCTAGTTCGGCGTTCTCCTCATCGCTGAGCACGACGACGGTCTTGCCCCTCGTTCCCCTTGCAACGGCTACGAGGACTCCGGAAGCGACCCCGGCAAGCAGCAGGGGTCCTGCCCACAGCAAGATCGTTCGTGCGTTGACACGCGGCTTCAGCAAGACGAACTCGCCGTATCGCGAGACGATGTAGTTGATCACCTGCTCATCGGTGTCGCCATCGGTGAGCCGCTCGCGCACCAGCAAGCGCAGGTCTTTGGCGAGCTCGGCATTGGAATCGTCGATCGACTGGTTCTGGCAGACCATGCAGCGCAGTTCCGCGGAGATCGCCCGGGCCCGCGCCTCGAGCCCAGGATCGGCCAGAACCTCATCCGGATTGACGGCAAAGGCCGGCGTGGTCGACAGAACGACCGCCAGTACGACGAGGAGGCGCCTAATCATTCCGCCGGCTCCATGGCCGGGCGCGCCGGCTTTGCCCTGCGGCTTGGAGCCCCGACCCGCAGGCGCCGGTCGCTCAGCGAAACGAACCCGCCAATCGCCATGATCACCGCGCCACCCCAGATACAAAGGATGAAGGGCTTCCACCAGATGCGCACGACGATGCCGCCGTCGTTCGTCGGATCGCCGAGCGACAGGTAGAGTTGGCTGAGGCCGAACGTCACAATGCCGGCTTCGGTCGTCGGCATCTGCCGCGCCGTGTAGACCCGTTTGGACGACCAGACATCGGCAACCTCGACGCCGCCGCGGCTGATGGTGAAGTGACCGCGCTCCTCGCTGTAGTTAGGGCCTGTGGCCGGCGTCATGCCGTCGAACCGCACGGAATAGCCGCCGGCGTCCACGGTCTGGCCGGGCTTCATCTCGACGACATGCTCGGTTTCGAAGGTGGTCACCGCGACGATGCCGAGGACGGCAACGCCAAGCCCGGCATGCGCGAGCGCCGTGCCGAAAGCCGAGCGCGGCAGTCCGGCAAGACGCTTCCAGGCAACGGAAGCCGCAACCTTGCCCACGCCGGCGCGATACCAAAGATCAGCAAGCGCCCCGAAAACCAGGAATAGCCCCGCGGCCAGCCCGACCACCGCAAGCACCGGCCCTCCATGCTCGACGTAAAAGAACACAACGGCCGCAATGAAGGCCAGGATCGCGACCAGATAGAGCCGCTGGAAAACAGCAAGCAAGTCGCCGCGCTTCCAGGCCAGCAGCGGGCCGAAGGGGACGATGACCAGCAGCGGCGCCATCAAGAGCCCGAAGGTCATGTTGAAGAACGGCGGTCCGACCGAGATCTTGTCGCCGGTGATGGTCTCCAAAAGCAGCGGATAGAGCGTGCCGGTCAGCACCGTGCCGCAGGCCACCGTCAGAATGAGGTTGTTGAGGACGAGCGCCCCTTCGCGCGAAATCGGCGCGAACAAGCCGCCGGCCGACAGGAGCGGGGCACGGAATGCGAAGAGCGACAGCGACCCGCCGATGAAGACAAGCAGAATGCACAGGATGAAGATGCCGCGCGAGGGATCGCTGGCAAAGGCATGCACCGAGGTCAAAACCCCGGAGCGCACAAGGAAGGTGCCCATCAGCGACAGCGAGAACGTCAGGATGGCGAGCAGAACCGTCCAGATCTTCAGCGCCTCGCGCTTTTCCATGACGAGCGCCGAATGCAGAAGCGCGGTGCCGGCAAGCCACGGCATGAAGGATGCATTCTCGACCGGATCCCAGAACCACCAGCCACCCCAGCCGAGCTCGTAATAGGCCCAGTAAGACCCCATGGCGATGCCGAGCGTCAGGAAGGTCCAGGCAGCCAGCGTCCACGGCCGTACCCAGCGCGCCCAGGCGGCATCGATACGCCCTTCGAGAAGGGCTGCCACGGCGAAGGAGAAGCAGACCGAGAAGCCGACGTAACCCAGGTAGAGCAGCGGCGGATGGATCGCGAGGCCGACGTCCTGCAGGACGGGGTTGAGGTCCTTGCCCTCGGCTGGCGCCGGATCCAGGCGCATGAACGGGTTGGACGTGAGCAGGATGAACAGAATGAAGGCGACCGAGATCCAGGCCTGCACGGCAAGGACATTGGCCCGCAGCGTGTCAGGCAAATTGCCCCCGAAGGCAGCAACCAGCGCGCTGAACAGCGCCAGGATCAGCAGCCAGAGCATCATCGAGCCTTCGTGATTGCCCCATACGCCGGAAAACTTGAAGAGCAGCGGGACCAGCGAGTGCGAGTTCTCCCAGACGTTTTCGACCGAGAAGTCCGAAACCACATGGGCATAGGTCAGGACGGCAAAGGAGAAGGCGACCAGTGCAAACATCGCCACGGAGCCGACGGAGGCGACGTCCATCATGGCGCGGTCGAGGCGTCTTGCACCGATGACCGGAACAACCGAGATCACAAGCGCCGTCGCCAGCGCGAGAATGAGAGCGTAGTGGCCGATCTCGATGATCATTGCGCCGCCTCCCCTTCCTTCCAGAGCCCCTGCGCCTTCAGCTTGTCGGCGACTTCCTTCGGCATGTACTTCTCGTCGTGCTTGGCAAGCACGGTATCGGCGGTGAAGACGTCGCTGCCCGCCTCGAAGCGGCCCTCGGTCACGACGCCCTGACCTTCCCGAAAGAGATCGGGCAGAATGCCGGTATAGCGGACCCTCACAAGGTCACCCGTCGCATCGGTGACGGCAAATTGCACTGTCGAGCCCTCGCCCCGCACGATGCTGCCCTCGCCGACAAGGCCGCCGAGACGGATGCGCGTTCCAAGCGGCACCGGATTCTTTGCAATGTCTGCCGGCATGTAGAAATAGGCAACCGATTGGCTGAAGGCGAACATGACGAGCAGCACCGCGGCGAGGATGAAACTCATGCCGCCAGCGATGATTGCCAAGCGTTTCTGCTTGCGCGTCATCTGGTTGTTCCTTCCATGGAAATGCCAAGCTCGCGCCCAAGCGATACGAGTTCGCCGCCTTTTTCGCTGTCTGCCGGAAACGCTGTCAGTCCTCGTTTGAGCGCCGCCAGCGCCCGTCCGTCCTCTTTGAGGACCGCGTAGGACCTGATCAGCTTCAACCAACCGTCGAGATTATTCGGGTCGGCGGTCAGCCTCGCATCCAAACTGTCGACCATTTTCCGGATCATCTCGGGTTTTGGATCAGGGCGCATCGACCCGGCCGCTGCCGTGTCGGTCTCTTCGGGTCCTTCAATATGAGGGCCGCCGTTTACGGCGATGTGTTCCCTTACAAGCGGCATCCAAGGAGCCGTCATTGGCGACGTCGCAGCAAGCGCTTCGAACGCCTGTCGTGCACCGACTTTGTCGTTTGCCTGCTCCAGCGACAGCGCAAGGTAGAACCGCGCCCGCGGATTTTCGGGCTCAAGCGCGAGCACCTGGCGCAATACGGCCTGCGCCTGTGTGGTCACAGTGCCTCCCGATTGCGCCATCAATGATTCTGCGAGACCGTCGAGACGCGGAACGCCTGGCCCCAGAATCCGAACGGCGTTGCGGTAGGCGTTCTCTGCATCACCCGCTCTGCCCATCTTGAGCAGAACCGGGGCGATCACATCCCAACCACGTCCGTCGGCGGGGTCCTGAGCGAGGTGCTGCTCGGTCTTTTGAATGAGGATCGCAACGTCCTGGCCGGGATTTCTCAAGCGAGCCTGCAGCGGTTGCGAAGGTAGCGCCGGCGAACCAATGGCGACATACACGCCGATACTCAAAAGCGGAAGCAGCGATATGATTGAGACCCTGAGCCACACATGGCTTCGCGGCCACATCGCCTGCTTTGGCGCCTTGTCCTTGGCCCTGAGAAGACGGCGGGCGGTTTCAGCGCGGGCGAGTTCATACTCGCTTGGCGCAATCTGCCCGGCTTCCTTTTCCTGTTCGAGCTCGAGAAGCTGGTTCCGATAAACCGTGGACGCGATTTGCGTTTCGCCTGGCCGCCGGGAGCGACCGCCGGAGGCCAGCGGGTGAAGAAGTGCTGCTGTTGTTGCGGTCGTGATGACCGCGAAGAGAATCCAAATAGCCATTGTCTTTAGACGCCTTTGTGCGCCCGGAGACTAGCGGAGTTCATCACCCGAACATTGATGCGGATCAATTACTGACGACTTAGGCGACCCGTGAACACATATCCAACCCCACGGACCGACTGGATCAGAGCCGGCGCCTTCGGGTCCACTTCGATCTTCTTGCGCAGTCGCACGATCTGGGCGTCGATCGCCCTGTCGAAGGCTTCCAGGTTTCGGTTTCTTGTCTGGTCCATGAGCGTCTCTCGCGACAATACGCGGCCGGAATTGCGAACGAACACCAGAAGCATGTCGAACTCCCCCGTGGTGAGAGGCACGTCACCGCCGCTCGGAGCGGTGAGCCGTCTGCGAGCGAGATCCAGCCGCCAACCGTCGAAGAGGAGGCTTTCCTCATCCTCGGCCGGAGCGCGCGATGGAAGCGTCGCCGACGTGCGTCGACGCAAGACGGTTCGTAAGCGGGCCAGAAGTTCGCGCAGATGAAACGGCTTGGCTATGTAGTCGTCGGCGCCCACTTCCAGTCCGACAACCTTGTCCGTGACGTCGTCCTGGCCTGTCAGCATCAGCACTGGCACGTCGGACGTATTGCGAAGCTCCCTCAATAGCTCCAGGCCGTTTTCTCCATTCGGAAGGACGAGATCGAGGAAGACCGCGGCGTATGTTGCCTTCGCGAGTTCCGCGCGCATGGCGGAGCCGTTGCTCACGGCATGCACTCGGTAGCCGTTGTCCTCGAAGTAACGGATCAGCATCTGCCTGATCCGGGCGTCATCATCGACTACTAGAATGCGATCGGATTCCATTTCGCTCAATCGTCCCGCTGCGAACTTGCAACGGAGAAATAGCGCAGGATTTTTGCCAACGCCACAGGCAGGATTGCAAATCCAAAGTTAGGAATGGAAGCTCGACTGCCGGTCGCAGTCACCCTTAACCTTTCGATGGGTGGCTTAAAATCCCTCGATTCCGGTCATACGGTTTCGATCCGGTCGCTCGCACCATATTGAAATTATTTGCGAAATCACCTGTCTTCCTTATCAGGACTCTGAAATTGGAATCTCCTCTTGGCCCTATGATTGGCCCTACAGAGCGCTTCTTTCATCAGCGCGGATCTGTGCAGGGTTCTCGACAAAGCGGCCTCATCGATCTCCGTAACCTCAGGACTAAGCCAAAAATTCGCAATAATGGCGTCACGTGTTCAAGGCGGAATCTCCTTTGGCGACTTCCAGGCTATAAACCAGGCCCGACCGTCAGCGCAAAAAAAAGCTGCGCAATGCGTCTCCAAAGACAATACCGCCTCGACTGTCTGGGCCGTCACAGCGTATCGCTCGAAGACCAATGAGGAATGTCTTCGGGGCAACGGACTGAAAACAGACATCCATCAGAAGAAACCGAAGGGCAAGCCAATGCCGGAGGCGATGTCGCGCCAATGGCTGCCGCTCGAAGGGTTCGCTCTGCCGTCGAGCATGTCTTTGCCGATCCAGGCGTCAATGCCCGCGATCTATGTCTTTCTGATGATGTGAACAGCTTCAAAAGGATCGGCTCGCCGGGATCCGCACCGACAAATAGGCAGCTTGTTCCGGCATCACATCTACGCAACAGTTCCTCTCCAACTGAATTGGGTCAAAGAGGGCTGTCGTCGGCCGGTTGTCTCTTTACCTGGCGAACCGATGATGGGCGAAATCGATGACGGGCGCTTTGGCGCGCCGGCAGAGATGGTCATGTTCGCATAAGGCGCGCCAGATGTCGGGAGCAAAGGCCATTATGAAAGGCAAGGTCGCGGTGCGGTTCGTGCTTGCGCTATCGCTGGGTTTGGGTGCGTTATCGGCAATATCGGGTAATCAGGGGACCAGGGCCGCCAGCGTTCACACCGTGCAGAAAGATCGCCCTGTCGATATCGAGACAGTTCTGCCAGGAATTGGCGTGGTCATCCCACAGTTCCCTCTGAAGATATCGCAGAACCAACGATACACGGTCGATTCGGCGGGTACGCCCTTTCTGATTAACGGCGACACGGCCTGGTCGTTGATAGCCCAGCTGAAGCGAGAGGATGTCGACGCCTATCTGCTCGACCGCAAGGCGCGGGGGTTCAACGCAATACTGGTGAACCTGATCGAGCATCGCTTCGCCACCAATGCGCCGGCAAATGCCTATGGCGACGCGCCGTTCCTCGCACCGGGCAGATTCGATATGCCCAACGAGGCCTATTTCGCCTATGCGGACTGGATCGTCGCACGTGCGTCCGAACTCGGACTGCTGGTCTTGCTGGCACCGTCCTACACCGGCGCCGGCGGCGGGTCGGAGGGATGGTACCAGGAAATAAAGGCGGCCGGCGCCGAGAAAATGCATGCCTATGGCAGGTTCGTCGGAGCCCGCTACAGCCGCTTCCGGAATGTGCTCTGGGTCATCAACGGCGACACCAACCCGCCGGATCTTGATCTCGTGCGGGCGGTCGCCAACGGCATTCAGGAGACTGATCCGGACGCGCTGCAAACCTCGCACAACGCGAACGGGACGGCCGGTGCGGATCTCTGGGGCAGCGAGGCATGGCTGAAGCTGAACAATGTCTACACATGGGATCCGGTCTTTCCGGAAGCGAGAGACCAATATCTGAGAAAGCCAATCCTGCCCTTCTTTCTCCTTGAGAGCCAATATGAAAATGTACCCGGTATCTCGACACAGAGGCTGAGGGGGCAGGCTTACCAGGCATTGCTGACCGGTGCATCCGGTCAGATATTCGGAAATTCGCCCATCTGGTATTTAGACGGAACCGATGAGTTTCCCGTGCCCCGGGGCTGGAAACATGCGCTGGACAGCCAAGGCGCTCGCAGCATGACGCAACTGCGGGATCTTTTCTCGCATGTGCAATGGCAGGATTTTGTGCCTGATGTCGACAATGAATTTCTGGTCGGCGGGATCGGAAGCGGTCAAAAGCGCAGTGTCGCAGCACGTTCACCGGATCGCCTGACGGCGCTTGTCTACATCCCTGAAGACCGATCGATCACTTTGAATATGGGGCAGTTGGAACGGAAGCAGGTTCGCGCGATCTGGTGGGATCCTGTCAAGGGGCGTGGCTTCGAAGCGAGCGGATCACCCCTTCGCGCGAAAAGGCTCGAATCGTTTCGCGCTGGGGCGGAAAACAGCGGTGGTGATGGCGATTGGATCCTGATTCTCAAGAATGAAGATTAGAGGGGCGAGGAAAGGGCGGCGGCCATTACGACGACATCGATCAAGGTCAATCACCTCTAGGCGACTTTGCGGTGATAGTTCGCGATGCTAACAGGCGTCTTTCAATAGGCTCACGCTCTCGACGTAGATGTTCTTGCCTTTGACGGCGACGCCCAATGGTGCCAGTGCGGCAAACGCGCGCGAGAGGGCTTCGGGGGCCAGACCCAGCTTTCCCGCCAGTATTCGTTTCTGATAGGGCAGGCGCAATGTGACACGCGAAACGGAAGGTGGGCATCGGGCGACGAGGTAGTTGGCGACCCGCTGGGCCGCCGTGTGAAGCCGATCTCCTGCAATGCAATCGAGCGCGCCGAGGAGATGTTGCGCCATTATGTGTATGATGTTTCGTTGAATACCATGATGCTGCTGCGCGAGTGATCGCAAGCGCTTGAGATCGAACATCACGATTTCCGTAAACTCGGCCGCCCAGGCACCATGTGCGTATGTGGCGCCGCCGGCAACGAGGTATTCCCCGAAGACGTCTCCGGGTTCGCAGATGGAGACATCGGCTTCGCGGCCGGCCGATTCCTTCTTTGTAAGGCGTACGAGCCCGCTGGTGACGCAGAAGATGAACTCGGCTTTCTGGCCCTCTTCGACGATTTGTTCGTGGGGAGAGAATGTTCGCACTTCGGCCAATGCCGATAGCGTCTCCACCGTTTCTTGATCCAATCCTGCGAGCAACTCGGATCGCGAAAGCACGGGATTTCTTGCAAGCATCGTCCTTCCTTTCCTGCGTGAGGCAACCGTTATGGTGTCGGTTCGTTTTCATCGTCCGCGAGCACACGCCAGGCGGCACCCTGAAGGTCCTCGTACTGGCCGCTTTTAAGCGACCAAAGGAAAGCAAGGAGCCCCATACCGCCCATCAGCAGCGCGATCGGGATCAGGTAGATCAACATGTTCATGCTGCATTGACCCCTCTCGTCGTCGTTATCGTTCGTTCTCGACGCTGGCGCATGCCGAGTGTGTTTAGCCGCAGTGCGTTGGTGACGACGATGATCGAGGAGGTGGACATCGCCACCGCGGCGAGCAGCGGCGTTGCATATCCTGCGATCGCGATCGGAACCGCCAACGCGTTGTAGCCAATCGCGAGGGCGAAGTTCTGGCGAATGAGCTTCGCAGCTTGTTTCGCGACCGCGATAGCCTGGGGCACGGCCTCCAGCCGTTCGTTGAAGAAGACCAGATCGGCGGCCTGGCGACCGATGTCGGACGCCGTGGCGGGAGCCATCGAAACGTGGGCTGCAGCGAGCGCCGGGGCGTCGTTGATGCCGTCGCCAACCATCAGAACCCGATGGCTATCGGCACTGAGCCGTTGGCACTCTTCAACCTTCTGCTGTGGCGCGAGAGTACCCAAGGCCTTGTCGAGACCCAGCACCAAAGCCGTGTTGTCGACTACGCTCTGACGGTCGCCCGAGACGATCACCGTTTCATATCCGCGCAGCTTGAGCTCATCGACGGCTTCCCTGGCACCCGGTCGAAGTGTGTCCTCAAAGAGGAAGCGGGCCTGGACTTCGCCGTTTCTCGACAGCACGACCTCGGAAAAGGGGCTGTCATCACTTGGCGATGCCGAGGTGGCGTCTGCGAAGGCCGCGTTGCCCAGTCGATAGGTCTCGTCTGCACGAGAAGCCTGAAGGCCGCCGCCGGGAATCTCGCTCACCCGATCGAATGGCATCGGAGCCGGCCCCCCGCTTCGCGCAAGGGCCTGCGACAGTGGATGGCGCGAATGAACCGCCAAGCCCTTGGCTTTCGCGATGAACGTCTCATCCAAGGCCGTGGTCGTAACAAGCCGTGGCACACCGATGGTCAGCGTGCCTGTCTTGTCGAAGGCAACCGTGTCGACCTCTGCCAGTCTTTCCAGCGCCGAGCCATCCTTCACCATGACCCCTTTTCGGAAGAGTTCGCCCGCAGCGACGACCTGTACAACCGGGACTGCAAGGCCGAGTGCGCACGGGCAAGTGATGATAAGAACGGCCACTGCGACCAGCATCGCATGCTTCCAGTCGCCGCCGAAAAAGCCCCAGGCGAGAAATGAGACAAGCGCCAGAAGGTGGACTGCCGGCGAGTAGAGGGACGCAGCCCGGTCGGCGATGCGGCGGTAGCGAGCGCGGCCGCCTTCGGCCGCTTCCATCAGATTGATGATCTCTGCGAGGAGGGAGTTCTTTGCAAGTTTTGTCGCACGCACGACGAGCGAGCCAGTCAGGTTCATGGCGCCGGAGCTGACCTGGCTCCCGCCGGCGACGGCCACGGGGCTGCTTTCGCCGGTAACGATGGAGAGGTCAATGTCGCTTTCTCCGCTGATGATCATTCCGTCGACCGGAATGCGCTCCCCGGCCGCGATCGCGATTTCGTCACCAACCGCTATGTCCTCAATTGGAATGTAACGCCGTGATCCGTCGGCCATCAGCTGCAGCGCCCCGCGGGGAGCCAGTCTTGCCAAGCCATTGATCGCCGCGCGAGCCTTTTCGCGCATCATGTGATCGAGGGTTCTTCCAATGAGAAGAAAGAACAGCAGCGAAACCGATGCGTCGAACCACGCGTGCTCGCCGTGGTGCATGGTCTCCCACAGCGAAACCGCGTACGAGAGTGTGACCGCCAGGGAAATGGGCACGTCCATGTTGGTCCGCCCGTGCTTGAGCGCGTTCCATGCCGACCGGAAGAAGAAGCGCCCGGCGTAAACCAGGGCTGGGGCCGCGATCAACGCGGAGATCCAATGGAACATGTCACGAGTCGCGGCGTCCGCCCCCGACCACACCGAAACCGACAGCAGCATGATATTCGTGGCTGCGAAACCGGATACTCCGACGGCAAGCAGGAGCTGATTCCTCGTTGTGTCATTTTCCGAGGCGATGGGGGTGAAAAGATGCGCCCGATATCCGGCTGCGTTGATTGCAGAGATGATCCCAGTCGGATCTGTCGTTTGCTTATCAGACTCCTGCCGGTAAATGCACGTCACTCGCCGAGAGGTAAGGTTTACCCTTGCCTTTGTAACGTAGGGGAGCGCCGATAACGCCCTCTCGATAGTCGAAATGCACGCACCGCAATGGACGTCGGGGACGCTGAGGTCGAGCTGGCGGAGGCCGTCCCCCAGCGGGTGGCTTGCAAGCGCGATCTCCTCGGCGCTGAACGCTGTCTCGCTCATTGCCAGCACGCTCTCGGCATTCAGGTCGCAGCATGTCATTGGCCGAACCCCGCCGTGTCGATGCGAGCCGCTTCATGCATGACGATGGCGTCGCCCTTGCGCGAGATCACCTCAACGATCCAGTCGCCTGACGCGAGGCGATGGCGCGCTTCGAACCGTCCTTCGCCCACCTTGCTGAACGGCAGCTGGAAGTCCTCGTGGTCGCCGACCGGGCGCTTGAAGTTCGCGGTGACCTCGTCGACCGCTGCAGGAGACCGATCCCTATTGCGGATGTCATAGTGGATCACGTCGTCCTTCAGCGAGAGTTCACCGACAATGCCCGATGCCGCCATCGCCTTCATGGCCTCGGCCTTGCGGTTGAATTCCTGGCTGGCGACGTAAGTGTTCTCCACCACCAGACCGCTCCAGCTCGACGATGCGAACCAGGCCATCGTAACGTTGACCCCAATGACGACCGCGAAGAAGGCGGACGTGACGAGAAGCATGTGTCGGCCAGTGAAGCCTTGAGCGCGAGTGGTCATTTGACGTCTCCTGGGGCGTTGAAGGCGGCGCGGTAGGTCGCCCGATTGGAATGGTCGGCGTCCTCGATGACGAAAAGGAACTCGTTGACCGCGGCCCCCGTCTGCTTGCGTGTGACGAATACCTTCAGCGAGGTGGCGACGTCGGGTTGAGCGTCCACCGTGAAGCTGCGGGCATCCTCTTTGCCGAATTCAGGGATGCGCATCGTCGCCCCTTCAAGACCGGAAAGGCTGACCTGTACTCGCTTGGGCTGCGGCACCATGTTCAGGATGCGGAGCGTGTAGCCATTTCGGATCGAACCGTCGCTCTCCAGCACATACTGAGGGTTTCGGTCATGGACGACATTGAGTTCGAGTCGGTCCCGCAATGCCAGATGCACGAGCATGGCAATGCCAATCAACGACCAGACGACCGCGTAGAACACCACTCTCGGACGAAAGATGATGCGCCAGTTGAAGTGCCGGATCGCCTCCACGAACGTTCCGTCGGCATTCCGCACTTTGGTGGGCTGGACCTGTGTGCGTCCGTTGTCGGTGGCAAGGGCCATGTTGCTCGCATACTCGCTGAGGGTGGCGTATGCGATCAGTCCGCGAGGCTTGCCAAGTTTGTCCATGACCCCGTCGCACGCGTCGATACAAAGAGCGCAGGTGATGCACTCCATCTGCTGGCCGTCTCGAATGTCGATCCCCATGGGACAGACGGCTACGCAGGCGTTGCAGTCGACACAGTCTCCGACGGCTGTTCCGTTGATCTGGGCCTTCTTTGCGTGACGCGAGCGGGTTTCACCGCGCCAGTCGTTGTAGGTCACGACCAACGAGTTCTCATCAAGCATGGCGCCCTGAATGCGCGGCCAGGGGCACATATAGGTGCAGACCTGCTCGCGCATCAGGCCGCCAAGCACGTAGGTCGTTGCCGTGAGGATAGCGACGGTCGCGTAAGCGACGGCAGGGGCCCGTCCGGTAAACAGTGAAGAAGCAAGGCCAGGCGCATCTGCGAAATAGAAAATCCAGGCTCCGCCCGTGGCAACGCCAATGACGATCCAGATCGCGTGCTTCACAACGCGCTTTCTAATCTTGTCGAAGCTCCATGGCCCGGCGTCGAGCTTCATTCTGGCGTTGCGGTCGCCTTCGATCGCGCGCTCGACGACCAAAAACAGATCGACCCAGACCGTTTGAGGACAAGCGTATCCGCACCAGGCGCGTCCGACTGCGGACGTCACCAGGAAGAGGCCAAAACCGGCCATCACAAGCAGGCCCGCTACGTAGTAGAATTCCTGCGGCCAGATTTCGATGAAGAAGAAGAAAAAACGCCGTGACGACAGGTCGACCAGAATGGCCTGGTCGGGGGCATACGGGCCACGATCCCAGCGGATCCACGGCGCGAGATAGTAGATGCCAAGCGTGATAAGCATCACGATCCATTTGAACCGACGAAATCGACCTTCAGCTCTTTTGGGAAATACTTTCTTTCTGGCGGCGTAGAGCGGCTGACGGTTTCGGCGGGCGTTGACGGGCTCGGCATTCAACCGTTCGATATTCTCGGGATCTGGCGCGGTATATAGGTTCATGGGAGGTGTCCGAATTTAACCTGCCCGTTCTTGCAGCTTCTCGACCACCCTTCCTTGACGCAGATCAAGAACGGGCAATTCGTGAAAAAAACCGCGCTCTGGAGACGCGGCCTTAACGGAACTGGACAAGCAGCGCAGAACGGCCTTTGGGCTTGTTGTTCCTTGAGCCACATCAACGGTGCGGAGCGACCGGAAAAAGGAGGGCCACGCCTTGGAGAGAGGCGGCGTGGCCCGGAAGATCCGCGGGGGAAGAAGATCCGCGACAACCTCCACTGGACGGCAGGAGTCTTAGAGGTTGGTGTGGCTGCCGTCTTTGAGATAGGTCAAACCGCCAGGAGGTCGCCTAGCGCGGGACGTGTCGCAGTTGGTACGCCGGACCCGGATCGCGCCGTGCGCGGTATTTTTCCGTAGTTTGCCGGCCCTTCGAAGGCGGCGACTGGCGGCAGGGCGATCGTCAAAAAAATGGCCGCATCCGAGGAGATGCGGCCCAAAGTCTATACTGGGAGAGGATGCGCGCTCACATCCTCGACTGGACAGGCGCCACTTTAGCGGCTTGTGGTCTTGTGATCTTTGAGGCAGGTCAAATTCACAATCGAACTGCCGATCTTTTCGGGGTCGTCCTGTTCACTGACAGGCGGTGCCGTTTTCGCGCGTGCCGATACGCGCGAATGGATCACGGCGCGCGGAGTGCCGTAGAGACCGAGGAGTGGGTTGTGATCGTGGTTTGTCATTGTGACCTCCTTACGTCCCGCCGCCCAACGAGTGGACGAAGACTGTGAGCTCTTTCACCGTGGTCTCCCCCAACCTTGCGGACCAAGCGGGCATCATTCCGTGTTTTGGCGAATTGACCTGACGGATGATTGCATCTTCACCACGTCCCTTGAGCCAGATCGCGTCGGCGAGATTGGGGGCGCCCATATCGACCTTGCCTCTCGCGTCCTCTCCGTGACACGCGGCGCAGTTGTCGGCAAACACCTGCTTTCCAGCTTCAGCGAGCTCCGGCTTGGATGGAGTGTTGGTCAGCCCCCACACGTAAGCTGCGACCTGTTCTGTCTGCGTTGCGTCCAAAATCTCCTTGAACGCCGGCATCTCCGAAACATGGGTATCGGCGTCCGCATCGAAGCGAATTCCGTGCGCGATTGTCTTTTCAATCGAGTCGAGATCGCCGCCCCATAGCCAGTCGTCGTCATTCAGGTTGGGGAAGCCTGGGCCACCACTTGCTCCGGAACCGTGGCAAGGGGCGCAGTTGACCTTGAAGGCCGATGCCCCGCCTGCAATAGCGAACTCGCGCAAGCCTGGATCCGCATCGATTTCCTGTACGGTCTTCGTAGCGATCATGTCGTGGAACTTCACCTGGCCCGCCTTCGCCAGGTCGAGGTCCTGCTGAAGCTCGGCGCGGCTCGAAAAGCCAAGAAGTCCCTTCGTCGTCGAGGTGATCATCGGGATCGCAGGGTATGCGACGGCATAGCCGATGGCCCACAGAATCGTTGCGTAGAATGTCCACACCCACCATCTTGGCATCGGGTTGTTCAATTCGCGGATGCCATCCCATTCGTGTCCGGTGGTTTCGACGCCGCTGACTTCATCGATATGTTTTTCCGACATCTCAATCATCCTTCAAGGGAATATCGGCGGCCTCTTTTGCCGTCTGCTTGCTACCCGGACGAAGCGTGAAGACGACCGCGCCTACGAAAAACGCGGCCATTGCCACGAGGCCCCAACTATCGGCGAAGTGCCGCATTGCTGTGTAAGTTTCCATCAGATCACCTCAACGGTAGCCGGTCGCATCGTCGTAGGTCGAGAAGTCGACCAACGTTCCGAGCATCTGCAGATAAGAAACGAGGGCATCCATTTCCGTGAGCCTGGCAGGGTCGCCGTCGAAATCGCCGACCTTCGCCTTCGGGTAGCGAGCCAGGAGTTCCGTCGTGTCCGCGTTCGGATCCGCCTGTGCCTTCATGTCGGACTCGGCGTTCGCAAGCATGTCGGCGGTGTAGGGAACGCCAACGTCTTCGTTGGCCTTCAGATCCATTCCGACGTCCTTGACGGTTATCTCCTGCTCCTTGAGGAAGGCATATTTCGGCATGATCGACTCGGGAACGACGGCCCTTGGATCGGAAAGATGCTGAACATGCCACTCGTTCGAGTAGCGTCCACCAACACGGGCGAGGTCCGGACCAGTACGCTTCGAACCCCACTGGAAGGGATGGTCGTACATCGACTCGGCCGCCAGCGAATAGTGTCCGTAGCGCTCCACTTCGTCACGGAACGGCCTAATCATCTGGCTGTGGCAGAGGTAGCAGCCCTCACGGATGTAGATATTCCGCCCGGCCAGCTCCAGCGGCGTGTAGGGACGCATCCCCTCGACTTTCTCGATCGTGTTCTGCAGGTAGAACAGCGGTGCGATCTCGACGATGCCGCCAATACTGACCACGAGAAGCGAGCCGACGAGAAGCAGCGTGGCGTTCTTTTCGAGGATTTGGTGTTTGTCTAATATCGATGCCATTTTTCACCTCACTCGGCAGGCTGTGCCTGGGGCACGTAAGCGGTCGGGATAGCGGCTTCGTTGCGAATGCGTCCACGGATCGTCATGAAGACGTTCCACGCCATCACGATGCCGCCTGCCAGGTACAGCGTCCCGCCAACTGCGCGCAGCACGTAGTAGGGGATCATTGCGGAGACGGTTTCGGCGAAGGAGTAGACGAGGAAGCCCTGAGAATTGTACTCGCGCCACATCAGACCCTGCTGAATGCCGGCAACCCAAAGAACGGCTGCGTAGATGACGATGCCGAGGGTGGCGAGCCAGAAGTGCCAGTTTACCATGCGCAGGCTGTAGAGCCGGTCTCGTCCCCAGAGCTTGGGCGTCAGGTAGTAGACCGCTCCGAAGGTAATCATACCCACCCATCCGAGGGCACCGGAATGCACGTGACCGATTGTCCATTCGGTATAGTGGCTGAGCGAGTTGACGGTCTTCACCGACATCATCGGGCCTTCGAAGGTCGACATCCCATAGAAGGCGATGGCGACGATCATCATGCGGATGATTGGGTCGGTTCGGATCTTGTCCCAGGCTCCCGAGAGCGTCATCAGGCCGTTGATCATGCCGCCCCAGGAAGGCATCCACAGCATGACGGAAAACACCATGCCGAGTGTCTGCGCCCAGTCGGGCAGCGCGGTATAATGGAGATGGTGCGGGCCGGCCCAGATGTACATGAAGATCAGCGCCCAGAAGTGAATGATCGACAGGCGGTAGGAGTACACGGGACGGTTGGCTTGCTTGGGAACGAAGTAATACATCATCCCGAGGAAGCCCGCGGTCAGGAAGAAACCGACGGCGTTGTGGCCGTACCACCACTGTGTGAGCGCGTCCTGCACGCCCGAAAACGCGGAGTAGCTCTTCGCCCCGAGGAACGATGCTGGAACCGCAAGGTTGTTTACGACGTGAAGCATCGCAATGGTCACGATGAAGCCGAGATAGAACCAGTTCGCGACGTAGATATGCGGTTCCTTGCGCTTCAGGATCGTTCCCAGATAGACGACGAGATACGCGACCCAGACAACCGTCAGCCAGATATCGACGTACCATTCCGGCTCGGCGTATTCGCGTGCCTGGGTGATGCCCAGCACATATCCGGTCGCCGCCATCACGATGAAGAGCTGGTAGCCCCAGAAGACGAACCAAGGCAGAGTGCCGCCGAACAGGCGCGCGTGACAGGTGCGTTGTACGACATAGAACGAGGTCATGATGAGAGCGTTTCCGCCGAACGCGAAAATGACCGCGGACGTATGAACAGGACGCAGCCGTCCGAAATTCAGATACGGCGCGATATTCAAGTCGGGGAAAGCCAGCTGCAGCGCGATGATCACGCCGACGAGGAAGCCGACGACGCCCCAGAAGACCGTCGCGATCAAGCCATATCGAATGACCTCGTCGAAGTAGCCGGAGGCCTCGACCTTTGGCACCCTGCCCGCCGGTGAGAAATCCAGGTTCCTCATCAGCAGTACGGTGCCAACGAGAAGGCAGAAGGAAAGTATGCCCATATGGACTGCAAAAAGATGATCGTGGGCGTAGGCTGCACCCAGCAATGCTAGGAATGCCCCGACTGCGACCACCATCGTTTCTGTTGTGTACTTCATAGTGTCGTCCCCAGTGCGCAGACGACCGCTTTGCGGCCGGCTCTCTCGTACTTTGCGGGAAGGACTGTCACGGGCTCGAGATTGGCTCCTTGATCTAAATCAACGACGCCTCACTTTCGGTCGAAACATGGTGCTGTTACAAACTGTTACAAATTCTCACCCTTTGGAACCATTCGATCATTCCTGTGTGACTCGACGACGGTCTAGTGCCCTCATCAACCGAGAGGGGACGCGACGATGCTGATGCCGAACAACACCGCTTTTGAACACGCGGAAGCAACACATGACCGAATGAATGGGGCGCAGTCCCTCTCGTCCCTCTTCATGACGTCTGCGACAGAAACCATTGCGGCCGGAAAGGCGATCTGCTGGGAGGGCGACGCGGCCAAACATCTCTTCCAGGTTGTCGAAGGCGTCGTACGTCTCCACCGCATAATCGGCGAAGGTCGTCGCGTGATTACCGCGTTCCATTTCCCGGGCGATCTCATCGGAGCGTCGCTTCAAAGCGCCTTTCTCTTTACGGCGGAGGCAGTCAGCGATTGCAAGATCCGGCGTGTATCGCGCAAGAGCTTTCATGATGAAATCGCTCGCTCCGACGCTCTGCGCCCCGTCTATATCAACCTGCTCTGCGAGGAGACCGCTGCGGCCAACGACCAGATGGTCCTTTTGTCGAAGCTTAATGCGGAAGAGCGTCTCTGCAGCTTTATTGTCAAGCTCGCATCACGCAGCGAGGCCAAGATGCAAAACGGCCTGCTTCGCGTCCCGATGAACCGCCAGGATATAGCGGACTACCTCGGACTTACGATCGAGACCGTCTCCAGGACGATTACCAAGCTCGCCGCGCGCAACATCGTCGTGCCGGAAGGACGGCACGATCTCCGAATCGTTAATCTTAGCCGTCTGGTGCAGTTGTCGGGGAATGGAGATGATTTCTCGGACAAAACCTGCCATAGCGTCAGTCTGCACTAATGCCATGAACCCAGCAGGTAAAGCCATGCCGCATCGCCTCATATCGCCGCGTACTGCGTCGTCTCAGGAACTGGACGCCTTGGTGCACGTGCTCGATGGTGCGGACATCATCGTTCATCGTCTCGAGGGGGCCATCACACACTGGTCGATCGGCTGCGAGAACATGTATGGCTGGGCGCGAGAAGAGGCCGTCGGCGAAAATGTGTACGAACTCTTGGCGACGCAGTTTCCAGAGCCCGTCGACAGTATTCATGCGCAGTTAAAATCTCGCGGATTCTGGCAAGGCGAAATCATTCACCGCCACAAGAGTGGTCACGACATTCATGTCGCAACCCGCTGCGTGCTGGTGAACCTGACCGATGGCGATCTGGCCGTCATTCAAACGAACAGCGACGTCAGCGCCCTCAGACGGGCCCAGGACGCGGTAAATGCACGCGAGGCCCACTTGAGCTCGATCCTGGACACGGTTCCGGATGCCATGGTTGTTATCGACCACAGGGGCAACGTCCTCTCCTTCAGCAAGGCGGCCGAGACGCTCTTCGGCATGTCAGCCGAAGAAATCTGTGGCCGCAACGTCAGTAACTTGATGCCCAATCCTTACCGTGACGCTCACGACGGCTATATCGACCATTATCTGACGACCGGCGAAAAGCGGATTATCGGCTACGGTCGCGTTGTCACGGGCCAGCGAGCCGACGGATCCCAATTTCCGATGGAGCTTCACGTCGGCGAAACGACGGCAAATGGGGAGCGGATATTCACCGGCTTCCTGCGCGACCTCACCAGCCGCTTCAGGATCGAAGAGGATCTCCGTCAATCCCAAAAGATGGAGGCGGTCGGTCAGTTGACCGGCGGTATAGCCCACGACTTCAACAACCTTCTGACCGTCATCAGCGGCAACCTTGAAATGATCGAGGACAAGCTCCCGCCAGGCCAGCTTAGAGATATCCTGAGGGAAGCCCAGGGTGCCGCCGCTGATGGTGCGAAATTGACGGGACAGTTGCTGGCCTTCGGGCGGCGTCAGCCTTTGAATCCGAAGCCCGCGGATCTTGGACAGCTTCTGACCGGCTTCTCGGATCTTCTAAGAAGAACCCTCGGGGAAAACATCAAGTTGTCGACCGTTATCTCCGGGTCGGGTCTGAACGTGCTCGTGGACAGTTCGCAGCTTCAGAACGCAATTTTGAACATCGCGTTGAATGCTCGAGATGCGATGCCGAAGGGCGGAAGTCTCACCACCGAAATTTCGCGCGTGCACCTCGATGCCGACTACGCCAAGATGTATCCGGAAGTGCGCAGTGGCAATTTCGTGCTCGTCTCGATGACCGATACCGGCACCGGCATGTCCGAGGAGGTTAAGAAGCGCGCCATCGAGCCATTCTTCACGACGAAGGGAGTGGGAGCCGGAACCGGCCTCGGCCTCAGCATGGTTTATGGCTTCGTGAAACAGTCCGGTGGTCACCTCCAATTGTACAGCGAGTCTGGACGCGGAACCACGATCCGCATCTATCTGCCCGCCATGAGCAGTTCGGGATCACAGGAGCGCAGTCAGGCATCGGAGCCTGTTGAAAGCCCCCTCCCCCAAGGGACAGAACTGGTCCTGGTTGTCGAAGACGATCCGCGCGTTCGGCGCGTCGCCGTCGCGAGGCTGTCCTCCATGGGATATTCGGTTCTGGAGGCAGAAAACGGACGCCGCGCTTTGGAGGTCCTGCAGGCAAACGACAACATAGCTCTGCTGTTTACCGACATCGTGATGCCCGGCGGAATGACCGGTGATGAACTCGCCCGCGAGGCGCGAGACCTTCGTCCTGAAATGGCGGTCCTCTTCACGTCGGGATATTCAGAGCCCGGCTTGGTCGGACAGGACGGCGTTCCTGGAGCTCAGTGGCTGCGCAAGCCCTATACGGCGCGCGACCTGGCGGCGAAAATACGGGAGCTGCTCGATGCCAGCTAATGCTGACAAACCTGACTTTGCACGAAATCCGCCCTGAACAGCCAAGCAACGTCGCGGCGATCCGCCAGGTCACCAAGGCGGCCTTCGCGCCGATGCCATACAGCAGCCAGACAGAAGCGGAAATCGTCGACGCGCTGCGCGAAGCTAACGCTTTGACAATTTCGCTCGTCGTCATGGAGGACAGCGCCGCTGCGCGGTTGCACCAACCGCCCATACCGGCCCGCGCGGCTGCGGTCAGCCCGCTGAGGCTGCCGCAAGTACAGACGATCCGCCAGGCGGTCTGGCTTCGGCCCAGCGCTTCAGGCGCGATGCTGCGCGTAACGCTCGGCGGGGTAGTTTTGGCGCTCGACGGCGCGGAAAGCCTGCAGCTGGTCAGACCGACAGCTCTTTGGCGCGGGCGTTGATCTGGTCGCAGGCATCCCCGAACGGATCGCGCATCGGCACCAGGAGCGAAGCGCCAATGAGAAGAAGCGCTTTCAAGTGCGCCCGGCCGCCTACCTCGCCCAGCACCGTCGCATAAGGTGCCATGGCGGTGTGCTCATCACCGGCATACAGGTGCTTGTACTCGGCAAAATTGGAGAAGTTCTCGTGATTGCTCTCCGAGGGACGGAAGCTCTCGGCCGCGGCACCTTCGGCAAGGATGACTTCGTGGGTACCGAGCAGGACAGCATAGTACTCGATCGACGTGTCGTCGGCCGGAACGACCGGCGCGATTGTCGTGCCGTTCACGAGATCCCTCACGCGGATCAGAACGCCATTCAAAAACAGCGCATGGCCGGGCGACAGGTAGAGATCGGAATGCGGTGTGCGGCTATCCAGCGCGTGGCGGGAAACCCGGATCGGCACAACCCCTTCCTGCCAGCGCTGGCCGCTCTTCTTGAAGACCTGGCGGCCGACCCACTTGACGGGACGGGCGCTCCCGTCCGGAAGGGCAACATTGTCGCCGACACGCAAATCCTCGACAGGCTTTTCGCCGCAATCCGTGAGGATCGCCGTCCCACGCAGGAAGCACCGCGCGCCGCCGTCACCGCCACCAGAACCTCCCTGCCCACCGGAGCCGTTCCCGCCTCCACCGGAGTGACCCCGCCCCCAACGCCGGCCCATCGCGCTCGCGGGAGACTTGGAAACTGCCGCCGCCAACGCCGTGAGGCTGGCGAGCCGAGCACCGGCAGCTGCGGCCACGCCTAGAAAATGTCTTCGCGCGGTATTGCGGGGCAGCTGCGGATCTTCCTTGGATGACATGCTGGCAACCTCTGAAAAGAGTAACACTAGCCCATACTATAATAAGTTGTTGTATTTCATGGAACTTCGCACAATTGCTCTGACCCCTACTGAAAAGGGCGTAGGTAAGGCAATCCTTCCGCATCGCTCTTCCTCTTGCGCCTAGAGTAATCACGCGACACAAACGCGATTTCTCAATCTGCGACAGGTTCGTCTCTCAGTTTGACGAGCGTCAAAGATCATCCGCGTGAGGTGTCCTAAAAGCGTTCTTGAGGCCAAGACGACCTCGAGAACAGGAGATATGCAAATGCGTTTGAAGTACGGTCTGATTGCTGCAACGGCAGCCTTGATAGCTTCGACGGCGCCGTTGATGGCTGCTGACCATCAGGTTCAGATGCTCAACAAGGGCACCGCCGGCGCTATGGTATTCGAGCCCAGCTTCGTGAAGATTGCTCCCGGCGATACGATCACTTTCGTTCCAACCGACAAGAGCCATAACGTCGAGACCTTCAAGGGGCTCATCCCGGATGGTGCGGCCGAGTTCAAGTCCAAGCCCAGCGAACAGTACCAGGCCAAGTTCGATCTTCCCGGCGCCTACGTGGTCAAATGCACGCCACATGCCGGCATGGGCATGGTCGCCCTGATCCAGGTCGGCGATGCGCCCGCCAATCTCGATGCGATTAAGACTGCCAAGGTACCGAATATGGTTCGCAAGCGCCTGGACGCCGACCTCGCGCAGGTGACCCAGTAACTAAAATCTGCTGCGGGTGGCGGCTTGACTGCGCGCCATCCCGCACGATGGAGAAATCTCATGATCCAGCAAGTCTCACTGGCTGTCGTGGCGGGGCTCTTCGCCGTAGGCGCGGCCCATGCCCACGCAACGCTTGAGCAAAGCCAAGGCATTTCCGGCAAGGGCTATAAGGCGGTTGTCCGCATCGGACACGGCTGTGAAGGCAAGCCGACGATCAAGGTTCGGGTCAAGGTTCCCGAAGGTCTTTTGTCCGCCAAGCCGATGCCCAAGCAGGGGTGGACAATCGAAAAGATCAAGGCGACCTACGAAAAGAGCTACGATCTCTACGGCAAGCCCGTCAAGGAAGGTGTGCGCGAGATCGTGTGGAGCGGCGGTAGTCTGGCTGACGACGAGTACGACGAGTTCGTCTTCCGCGGCACGGTTGCCAAGGAGCTCCCGCTTGGCACGCGGATCTATGTCCCTATTGTCCAGGAATGCACCGACGGGGCTTCCGAACGATGGATTGAGATTCCGGCTGCCGGCAAGACGTCCGACGATTACGAGAAGCCCGCGCCGTATTTCGACGTGGTCGAGCAGCCCCGCTCCTAGCATGCGAGTAGTCGCCCATGCGCTCAAAGGCTCTCAACTGGGCGACATCGCTCCTTCAACCGGCAGCATTTCTGCTGATGCTTGCATCGGGCATGCTCCTGCCGGCTAACGCACATGCCCATGCCGTCCTCGTCAGCTCGTCACCGGCCAGCAATGAGACCCTCGCGACGCCAGCAGGGGCCGTGCGGCTTCAATTCAACGAGCCTGTGCGGGTCATCCGGGCCGCCGCCAGAGACGCCGATGGAGACAGTCAGAACCTGACTGCGGACCTGTCCGGGGCGACCGTAACGCTCCGTCTTCAAGATCCGATCGAGCATGGCTCGGTGATCATTAGCTATCGCGTCGAATCCGAAGATGGGCACCCCATCGGCGGGTCCCTTGTATTTCACGTCGGCGCTCCCTCCACCTCCGCGGCGGCAATGCCTCAGAGCGCGACGTCCGCCCTGGCTGTCGCGATATGGGCGGTACACACCATCTCTGTCCTCTACTTGGCGATCGTCGTCGGCGGAGCGCTCTTCAACCGTTGGCTGGATCCCGACCGCGTAACACCGGTACGGACAGTCGCCACGGTCGTTTCTGGCGCCGTTCTGCTTGTGGCGGGACTATATCTGCAGGGCCTCGACGAGCTGGGCGGCGGCCCGGTGTATGCTGGGCTTGAACCCTTGGCGACCGCCGCTCAGGGCAATGGCATGGTTGCGGCTGCGCTCGCTTTGTTGTCGATCGTGCTGACTTCGCTCCCGATCCGATCCAACCGTCGAGCCGCTCTCGCCGTGGCCGTGCTTGCGATGGTCACCGCGTCAGCTGCCTTTGCCTTTACGGGGCACTGCAACGTCGTCGAACCTCGCTGGCTTGCCAGGCTATGCATAATGCTTCACGGCGCCGCCTTGATGTTCTGGATCGGAAGCCTGCTTCCGCTTTGGAGGCTCAGCAAGACCCGTGTCAGCCAGCGACCGCTTCTTCGCTTCTCGCGTGCCATCCCCGTGCCATTCGGCCTCATGCTGGTGGCCGGCGCAACGCTTGCGTTCATTGAACTTCCGGAAATTTCGCACCTCGTTTCCTCCCTCTATGGTCGGGTACTCGTTTTCAAGGTGGGTCTTGTCGCTGCCTTGTGTGTTCTGGCCGGCTACAACCGGTTCTGGCTTACCAAGCCGGCCTTGGCGGGAAATCCAGGGGCCACAGTCCGGCTCCGCCGAAGCATAGCTTGCGAAATCGTGTTGGCGATTGCGATCGTTGGCGCAGCGTCGCTTTGGCGCTTTGCGGGGCCGGCTCCATCGACAGCCGAGCAGCCAAGCTTTTCTGTGCATCTGCATTCTGCGCAAGTCATGGCTCAGCTTGAGCTATCCCCGCAGCCTGCCGGCACGGCGAACGCACGGGTCGTCCTGATGGGTCCCGATTTTGGATCACTCGAGCCGCGCTCGGTATCCCTTCGCCTTATGAATCCGGACGCCGGGGTGGAACCGATCAAGTACCCTCTTGCGAAGTCGCCAGAAGGCGGCTGGCAGGCAGACGTATTGTCTCTAAGTGACCCAACAGGATGGAAAGTGGATGTTGAGGTTTTGATAGACGACTTTACGTCCGCGCACCTTGAGGGGAGCCTGCTCACTCAGTAGCAGGCGCTGCGCAGAGAATTCTTAAAGGGCATCCATCGATTTGGCGGCGGTGCCACGGACCCTGGACAGAGAGCCTGATACGGGGAGAGTTCCGATAGCTTGCCTGAGATGCAATCATGCCGCCTCCGTCGCTACGGTCCCCGTTACAGGGTTACTGCCAGCGGTCGCCATTGCCTTTTTGATCAGGCCCATAATCTCCCGCTCGGAGCGAATATGCCGGCGCATCGAGCCGAAGAACGAGCGGAGCTGATATCCAACTGCGTCCCAAGAGAGCGCACATCTTCCCTCTTGTAGCGAAAGAAGCGTTTCCACGACGTCCTGGGCTGCGTCGTAGTCGAGGAGCCTGCTGGCGCGCCGACGCTCATCGGCATCCCTGAACTCTTCGTGGTTCATGATCAGCCCAAGGCCTGGGCAGAGAAGTCGTTCCTCAAGCTGATGGCTTGTGGCCAGAAGCGGGACAAGCCCAACGGTTATGGTCTCGCACAGTCGCTCGTCGACATGGCAAGGAAGAAAGTCCGCGATCGCTTCGAGAAGATCGCACCACGAGATGAGCTGCCCATAGCAGGCCTCGAGATCAGAGAAGGCGTTCGATGTCATATCTTTCATTTCACCTCTGCAGGAACAGGCTTGCGGCGATCGCGATCGCCGCGATGACGGCCGACACGACGCCGGTTCGCTGCAGCACGCCCATGCGGTAAAGGGTAATCGCAAACAGAACGATCACCGGGGTCGCTATCGAGAGTCCTATCTGTGCGTCTGTCATCACTGTCTCCTTTGCGGCGACCATAGACGCGATGATTGGCGCCATCTTTGCGATCGATCAAAGACTGCTCGCCGCGAGGCAAATAGCTTCTCGCGCCATGGCGGCGATCATTTCGACTGGGAAAGACGACTACGCGGGTGAAGGATCGGACGACGATCTGCTGACCTGGATCTTGGCGTGGAGTGAACTTGTCGCGTTCGGCGCGTTGCTTGCGGCATTCGTCGTAGCGTCGTGGCTGCAGCCCGGAGACTTTGCAGCCGGCAAAGCCCGGCTCCATCCAGTTTTACCGGTTCTCAATACGATCGTTCTGCTCGTCAGTGGCTGGTCGGCCGCTGCTGCCGCGTCTGATACCGGCATGCGACAACGCCTCGGACTCTCGGCAGCGGCTGCTGGTGGCCTTTTGTTCTTCGCCCTCAAGATCCACGAATACTGGCTGGAAGGCGCAACGCTCGTTTCGAGCGACGTGTTTGCGCAGCTTTACATCCTGCTGACCGGTTTTCATCTGGCCCACGTCGCCTTCGGGTCGCTGGTGCTCCTCCTCGTTGCCAGGTTTCCTTCCCGCCAGAATGTCCACCTGATCACGACCCTCTGGCACGTGATCGACATCGTCTGGCTCGTCATGTTTCCGGTGGTTTATTTGCTATGAACGGTCCAAGAGGAATTTCGGCCAACCCGCAGCGGGCGCTGTTTTACCTGATCATCCTAACGATCAGCATCCTGGCAGTGATGGTCCTCCTTCCCAATACGTCAGCGAGACCGGCTGCACCAATCGTGGCAGCAGCCCTTGCACTCCTGAAAGTGCGTCTCGTTGTGCTCGACTTCCTCGGCCTTCGATCGAGGGGCGCGAGTACCAGGAGGGCGTTAATCGCCTGGGCGGCGGTCGTACTGACAATCGCCTTGGTGAAGGTCATCGCATTCTCGGCTGTCTTTGCGAATTGACAAAGACCCGTCTGCCCATTTCAGCCATCAAAGTCATCGCGAGCCCTTGGCTCGGTTTCCGACGTCGCGGCGTATCCGCCACTGACATGAAAGGATAATCGATGGCTGAACGCCTAACAAAAACCGCGGCCCGAAACGTGTTTTACGGCGGGTCGGCATTCTTTTTCGCCATTTTCGTGGGCCTCACCGCCCATAGCCACTATTACATCCGAACCGTCTCGACCGACGAGGCGACCCTTACGGAAAGTGTCGCAAGGGGCAAGCACATCTGGGAGAAGAACTCCTGTATCAACTGCCACACGCTCGATGGTGAAGGCGCCTACTTCGCGCCCGAGCTGTCAAACGTGTGGATTCGCTGGGGCGGTGACAAGGATCCCGCCAACGCGCGCGAAGCACTGCACGCCTGGATGGCGGCGCAGCCTTCCGGCATCGAGGGCCGCAGGCAGATGCCACAGTTCAATCTGACCGACCAAGAAGTGAACGATCTTGCCGACTTCCTCGAATGGGTCAGCAAGATGAAGACACAGAATTGGCCGCCGAACCAGGCCGGTTGACAGGCGAGAGGATCAAGCAATGAAGTACAAGACTCAAAGCGTCGCCATGCTCTATTTTTATGGAGCACTCGGCCTGTTCATGGCGCAGCTCCTATTCGGCGTGCTGGCGGGCACGATCTACGTGCTGCCGAACACGCTATCCGTCGAGCTGCCATTCAATATCGTTCGCATGATCCATACGAACGCGCTCATCGTTTGGCTGCTCATGGGGTTCATGGGCACCACCTATTTCCTCCTTCCGGAAGAGTGCGAGACGGAACTCTACAGCCCGAAGCTTGCGATTGCGCAGTTCTGGATCTTCCTAGTGGCGGCAGCGGTCGCCGTCGTCGGCTACTTGTTCCACATTCACGAAGGTCGCGAGTTCCTTGAACAGCCGTTTGCGATCAAGGTCGGAATTGTGATCGTTGCATTGATGTTCCTGTTCAACGTCACCATGACGGCCCTCAAGGGACGCAAGACGACGATCACCAACATTCTGCTCTTCGGCCTCTGGGGCGTCGCAATCTTCTTCCTGTTCGCCTTCTACAATCCGGTCAATCTGGCGCTGGACAAGATGTACTGGTGGTACGTCGTCCATCTGTGGGTCGAGGGCGTCTGGGAACTGATCATGGCTTCCGTTCTGGCGTTCCTGATGATCAAGCTCAATGGCATCGATCGGGAGGTCGTGGAAAAGTGGCTCTACGTCATCATCGGCCTGGCACTGTTCTCGGGCATCCTTGGTACCGGCCACCACTACTACTGGATTGGCGCACCGGGTTACTGGCAGTGGATCGGATCGCTCTTCTCGACGCTCGAAGTCGCCCCGTTCTTCACCATGGTCGTCTTCACCTTCGTCATGACATGGCGGGCCGGACGCAAGCATGAAAACAAGGCTGCGCTCCTGTGGTCGATCGGCTGCTCGGTCATGGCCTTCTTCGGCGCGGGTGTCTGGGGCTTCCTGCATACGCTGTCGTCGGTGAACTACTATACCCACGGAACGCAGGTGACCGCAGCCCATGGCCACCTGGCCTTCTTCGGGGCCTACGTGATGCTCAACCTTGCTGCGATGGCCTACGCGATACCGCAGATTAAGGGTCGCGCTCCCTACAACCAGTGGCTCTCGATCAGCAGCTTCTGGATCATGTGCGGGGCAATGTCGGTCATGACATTCGCGCTGACGTTCGCCGGCATCATCCAGGTCCACCTGCAGAGAGTGCTCGGTCAATCCTACATGGACGTCCAGGACCAGCTCAGCATGTTCTACTGGGTCAGGCTCGGCTCTGGCGTCTTCGTCTTCGCGAGCGCGATCATGTTCATCTGGTCGGTGCTCGTCCCCGGACGGGCCCGCGCAACCAACGCAGTAGCCCAGCCCGCCGAATAGGCGGGCTCCTTCTGGAGATCAGAAATGACCATAGCTCTCAAATCCCCGCTCAATCCGAACGCTGAAATCCCCCACTACACCAGCCATGGCAATGAATGCGCGCTTTTCGAAAGCGCATGGACACGGCAACTGCCTGTGCTCCTGAAGGGACCAACAGGCTGCGGAAAGACCAGATTTGTCCACCACATGGCGGCGCGTCTGGGTCTTCCGGTTTCGACGGTATCCTGCCACGACGATCTTACCGCGGCCGACCTGACCGGACGCTACCTGCTGAAGGGTGGTGAAACCGTGTGGGTGGACGGGCCATTGACAAGGGCGGTCCGGAACGGCGGAATTTGCTACCTCGACGAAATCGTCGAGGCTCGCAAAGACGTCGCCGTGGTTCTCCACCCGTTGACGGACGACCGGCGAATCCTTCCGCTCGAAAGGACTGGCGAACTCCTGGAAGCCCAGGCGGGCTTCATGGTGGTCGTCTCCTACAATCCCGGGTACCAGAACCTCATGAAGGCGCTGAAGCCGAGCACCAGACAGCGGTTCGTGTCCATCGAGTTCGATTTCCTTCCACGAGATCAGGAGATCGTCACCGTTTCGCTCGAGAGTGGGCTAGCGGAAGGCAAGGTGGCTCCGCTCGTGGACCTTGCGCGCCGTCTGCGGGTCCTGAAGGGGCAGGATCTGGAGGAAGGGGTTTCCACGCGCCTCCTTATCTATTGTGCGACGCTCATTGATGCAGGACTGCCTCCTGCCGACGCGGTGCGCGCCGCCATCATCGAGCCGCTCACCGACGAGCCGGACGTAAAGGCCGCTCTGGTGGAGATCGCCAAAGCAACGTTTGGGTAGGTCAGACATGCTGGAATTTCTGGAACTCGAGGAGACAGTCGGACGCGCGTGGCACCGGTTCGTCGGTGACACCAGCTCCTGGCCGCGCCATCCGGCGCATGCCGTGCATCTGGCCGAAATCAAGTCTCAACTCGCCGTCTGCTTTCGCGCGTTCGGCGGCGAAGCGACCCTGCAGATCCAGAAGGCACGGCAGAAGACCTCCTTGCATCGACTGCGCTTGCGCCAGGTTGTCGGACTTGGCGAGGAACGGAGCGACCATCCGACATGGGACGGTTCCGCCATCCACCTCCCGGCCGTCATAGACATGTTCGAGGACACGTCCCTGAACCGGGAGCTTTATTTCTGGCTCGCCGGCTACATCGCGGTTGCCCCGATCTCTGAACCGCGACCAATCGACCCGGCACTTGCCGACATCGCCCGAATTGAAGCCGGCCGAACTAATTCCGCTAGCGTCATCGAGATCTTTCCCGGCATGGAAGAGCGATACGCGCGTCTGAGCCACGCCATACTTGCGTGCCGCACGCGCGGCAAGCTGCCAGGCGCAGAGAGGCAAATCGAGGAATTCGCCAAAACCGCGCTCACCTTTCCACTGCGGCACCCCCTGCCCGACGCCTCGCGACCGACGATACGTGTGGCGCCTCCGGGATATCTTCCGATGCTGCCACTTCCGATCTGGCCAGACTATGTCGGCAAGGCGGAGCGTGACCCATCGCATCGTGACGATCTTCCGTCGGAAGGAAACGACGGCAATGCCAACAGGCCGTCGCATGAAGCCAGGCGAAAGACAGATGCCGACGATCGGAAGCGGGACCCGTTCATCTTGAATCGCTTTGAAAAGATCCTTGCGATGGCAGAGATGGTCAACGTCGACCGACCGACGGACGACCGGGAGGATGAAGATGCTGCTGCCGCCGAGGAGCTTGACGAAATTACTCTGAGCGAGACGAAGGAGCGGCCGAAGTCGAAGTTCCATTTCGATCTGGACCTTTCTCCCGAAGCCTTCGATCCATCGCGAATAAAGACGGAACTGACCTATCCTGAATGGAATTTTCGAAAGCAGGAATACCTGCCGGATCATTGCCGCGTCGTACTTGGGATGGCATCGGAATCGGATGAGAAGCCAATTGCCAGCGATCAGGCGATCATTCGGAAGGTGAAGCGCCAGTTTGAAACGTTGCGGCCGAAGCGCGAAATTCGAAGAGCGCAATTGGATGGCAACGAACTCGATGTCGAAGCTGTCGTCCGCTCGCGCGTGGATCTGGTCGCGACCGGACAACCAGACGACCGCATCTACGAATGCGCCCGCCCCGCGGCGCATGAGTTGGCGACGTCCATATTGGTTGACGTTTCGCTGTCGACGGACTCCTGGGTAGACAACCGAAGAGTTCTGGACGTTGAGATCCAGGCGCTGGACGTTTTGGCACGCGGTCTTGACGCCTGCGGTGATAGGTTCTCCATCGACACGTTTACGTCGCGCCGTCGCGATTGGATACGGATAGACACAGTCAAAAGCTTCGATGAGAGGTTTTCGCCGAACGTCGCAAGGCGCATCGCGAATTTGAAGCCCGGCTACTACACACGTATGGGAGCTGCCATCCGTCACGCTTCGAAGCAGCTCGAGGATCAAGGTGCGCGAAAGAGATTGCTGCTGATCCTGACCGATGGAAAGCCAAACGATGTTGACCACTACGAAGGCCGGTTCGCTCTTGAAGACTGCCGCCGTGCTGTGATGGACGCGCGGGGTCGCGGTCAGGCGCTGTTTGCGGTCACCGTCGACCGCAATGCGGGCGACTACCTTCCGGCCATCTTCGGTCGAGCCGGGTTCGCGCTGGTTTCAGATATCGCCAAGCTTCCAAGCGCCCTTCCGGCGATCTACCGCAACCTGACGGCCTAGCAATGAGCCGTGCCGGCGAAGTTGTCCGGCATTGGTTAGCTACACCGTTGGGATTCTGTCTGCGCTGACACGGGCAGCTGTTTGACGCGGGGCACCCAGTTAGGGGTCGATGCCGAGCGGTGTACGCGCCCGACCGACGGGCAGGACGATCAGTCTACACTCGCCCGAATGTTCGCGCGCTCGCGTAACAGATTGCGGTGACGCAACCCGGGCTCATTCATGCCATAGGTCGGTGCAGCCTGGTATCGAGGGCAAAGCCTTCCTGGAACTTCAAGGCATAGGCCTCTGTCGCGCCGCCCGCCAGAAAAATCAGGTTCCAGCTGTGCGGCGAGACAGCACTCGGGATCGCGACGAAACGGTGGCGTCGCAGCAGATCGTCTCCGAAGACTTGCTGTCCCGCGCCGGGAATGCCCGGGCGCAGCCAATTGGGATTGGACACGTTTTTTGGATCGACGACATGGACATCGCCAGGATTGGCAATGATAGCCGCCGTCATCATATGCGCCACCGTATCGAGAGCCCGAAACCCCTTGTGGACCGCGACCTCGAGGATTGCAGTCGCGGGATCGAGCGAGCAGTAGACGGCGCGAACGCCCTTGCTGTTCCAGCGGCCGCCAACGCGATAGGCGCCTTCGCCGCTATCCCAGGTCGGCGCATGGACGGCTTGATCGAGCCGCCACGCGACCAACTCGGTCCCGCCGAGCCCGATTGGCAAGAGGGTCATGCATAGACGCCGTATTCGAGGCGCTCGAGATGATCCTCGACAAGTTCGACGCCGGCGGGCGTCCCGAGAAGATCGATCGGGCGGCGCTGGTCGAGCCCGATCGCCGGGCGTTCTAGCCATTGCTCGGCTTCTGCCTGCGATCCGAGGATATCTGTTGCCTTTGCGAGAATCTCGGCGAATTTCCACGCGCGGCCACTCTGTTCCCGGCTGAGCGGCCTGGAGGGCGTGTCCTTCCGCCGCTGCCAGGTCCTGAGACTCATGCCGACAGCCTTTTCGAGCGAGTCGGTCTTGCCGATGACGACCAGTTGCCCGACAAGGTGATCCAGCGCCGAGGCCGGCAGGCCGCGCAAAAGCAGTTCATGCGCATCGAGGGGACTGGTCAGGCTGTGCGACAAGACGCGCGTACCGCCGAGCAACGCCGCCACCTTCTGCAATTCGCCGGTCACCGTTTCCGGGACAATTTTCTCTGCCGCAATCACCATGGGATCATCTCCGCGTCATTTGTCGCTTCATATATGACAAGTGACGCAGGTGATTTCAAGGTGACGCCTTGCCGCGACGGCCCGGTCCTTGCAAAAGGACTGCCTAGTTTTGCCTATTCAATTGAAACGGGGAGCTGAGAATCCGGCAGGGACGGCCAGCCCACCCCGAGCAAGGTTGGCCGCCGCGTTTCCGAAGCACGTTGTTTCTGCTACCGTCCTTCGCACTCAGGAGCCGTGGCCGGGCACAGGTTGACCGTTTCAGGCGCTCGCAAGCCACGCAAAAGGTCCCGGTTCAGCGCCACTTGCCGACATCGCCGATCGCTAGGCGGCCTTGCTGTGTGTCCTTCCCAACGAGCCGAAGTAGGCATCGAAAGCTGCAGCGACGGCGCGGACCATGAAGCGCGCGTCCTTTGATACCGTGACCCGGCCGTCGACGACGGTCGCTACTCCGTCGGTCACGAGTTCCTGAAGTCTCTCGTTCCTTTCGAGCAGGAAGCGGATGTCATAGCCAGCGTCTTCGCTCAGCTTGGGCAGATCGACTTCGAAGTCGCACATGAGTCTCTCAATCACCCTCGCACGAAGCTTGTCTTCGTCGGTGAGGAGATATCCTTTCGCGGTGGGAAGGACGCCTGAGGAAACCATCTCGGCATACCTGCCGATAGCCACATGGTTCTGGTAGTACCCGGACGGCAGACGTCCGATTGCGGACGCGCCGAGACCGATCAGGGTGTCGCACTCGTCGGTCGTATAACCTTGGAAGTTCCTCCGCAGCAAGCCAGAGCGGGAAGCGATTGAGAGCTGATCATTGGGCAAGGCGAAATGGTCGAGACCGATCCGGACGTACCCCGCACTGACAAGCTCTTGCGCAATCGCCTCGGCCTGCTCGTTGCGTTGGCGAGCGTTTGGAAGCGCAGCTTCCTCGATCAGGCGCTGATGCTTCTTAAAGGCAGGAACGTGCGCGTATCCAAAGACCGCGAAACGCTCGGGTCTTAGCTCCGTCGCCAGCCTGACGGTCTCCACGCAGGATGCAACCGTCTGGTGCGGGAGGCCGTAGATCAGGTCGAAGTTGATGCTCGAGGCGCCGTGAGCACGCAGCCCGGCGACCGCCGCCTCAGTCTGCTCAAAAGTCTGAATTCGGTTGATCGCCCGCTGGACCACCGGATCGAAACTCTGGACGCCAAGGCTTGCACGATCCACGCCGTTCTCGCCCAATGCCTCGATCATCAACGGAGAGAGGGTTCGCGGATCAATTTCGACGGCAACGCTGGCATCGGCCTCGAACTGGAACGCGCTTCGAAGCTTTCGCATAAGCGCAGTAAATTCCTCTGGCTTCATGATCGTGGGGGTACCGCCGCCAAAATGAACGTTCTTCACCCGGAGAGAATTTCCCGCGGCGAACGAAACGATCTCGATCTCCTGGTTCATCACGTCAAGGTATTCGAGAACAGGGGCATCTTGCCGCGTTATCGTCGTATGACAGCCGCAGTACCAGCACATGGAACGGCAGAATGGAACATGAAGATAGAGAGAGACCGATCCAGATTCCGCAGCGTTGGCAAGCCCTTGCATGTAGTCGTCGGGCCCGACCGCTGCCGAAAAGGCGGGCGCGGTTGGATAGCTGGTATAACGCGGGAGCCGGGCTTCGCCGTACTTTGCGACCAAATCTGACATCGTGGCATCCTTCATGAAAGTCACGATGCTTATGATGGTGATCGGCTCTGCGTTCCTTGTCCTAGATCAATAAGCACCGGTTCGGCGAAATCTTTGATATTTGTCCGTCGTCAAAGTCGGTCCCTTCAATGGCGCCTATCGTAGACTTCTGACATGTGGCGAGCCGCGGTCCTGTCAGTGGTCAAGCCGGCGGCGATAAGGAACCAAGCCAGAATGACTGATGTGCAAACTCCCCCTGCCGAAGCTCCACATATAGACGTGCGCACGCTTCCACACGCTCAGCGCCATATGCAGATATTTGGCACGCTCGGTTCCCTGACCCCCGGCGGCACCCTGTTGATCACCAGCGACCACGAGCCCCGCCCCCTTCACTATCAGCTCGAGACCGCGTTCCCTGGCAAATTCTCCTGGGAGTATCTGGAGCAGGGACCGGAAGTCTGGCGCGTCGAGATCACCCGCCTTGACGCCGGCTGCGACTGCTGCTGCGGCAGCCACTAGGAGTGGAGAAGCGCGATGATGCCCGTGGGCACCACACTGTCGCGTTGGACAATGGCGTATTTCGGCGCGGCGGTATTCTTTTTGCTCTTCGCAGAAATCCTGCTCGCGGCGGGAGCGTGGGCGCCGTCGTTGGACATCGCGGAGCCCCACGCACTCATCGTCGTGCACTCCGTTACCATCGGTTGGCTTGGTCTTCTGATGATAGGAGCGCTGCTGCAGTTTGCGCCTGTCATGACAGGTCTGAGCCTTCCGGCCGATCGAATTGACGCGGCCAGCCTTGGCGGCCTCGTCGTGGGATTGGGTCTTTTGCTGTTCGGATTTCATTTGATCAATACGGGATCGAGCGCTGCCGGACTGACGATGGTTGCGGCGTCGCTCACGCTTGCGGCTTCCATCCTGTCGATCGGCCTCGTTCTTTTCGCCGTTCTCTGGCGCGGTAGAGCCGCACACGCTGCGTCGCCGCTCGTCCTAATTGCTATTGCATGCCTGATCGTGACAGCAGCACTTGGGTCGCTTTTCGCTGTAACTGTCTCCGGTGTCGTGGGTGCGGCGGCTATCGTTGAGTTCGTGACGAACGCGGTGCCATTTCACGCAAGCTTTGGATTGCTCGGGTGGATGACCTTTGCCGCGATCGGGGTGAGCTACAAGTTGCTGCCGATGTTCCTGCTGTCGGACGATATGAAAAGGTCGCCCTTCATCCGTCTCAGCGGATCGGCCGGTATCTCGATGCTGGCGATCGCCACGTTCTGTGCCATGTTCGATCCTGCCTTGGCACGCAGCATCTTTCTGATGGGCGGACTGGTCTTCCAGTCCACGATCGCCGCATACTTGGTAGAGTTGTTCAGGACTTATCGCTCGCGGCGTCGCAAGACGCTGGAGCTCAACACGTCGGGATCCTTACCCGCGTTTGCCCTTTTGGGCATTTCGGCTCCGATGCTGGTGCTGGCACCTTTATTCCACGCCGGTTCGGAGCTCGTGACTGCTGCTGCCTACCTGTTCGTCTTCGGATGGCTTTCCGGTCTGGGCTTGGCGCAACTTTTAAAGATTGTCCCCTTCCTGACCTGGATCGAGGCATTTGGACCCCTCTTAGGTCGCAGGCCGACGCCACGTCTGGGGGATCTGATAGCTGGAAGTCGTGCTGCAGTCTGGCTTGGAATGTTCTACGTCGCCGTCGTTGCCGCCGCTGCGGCAATCGCTGCCGGATCCGACCTGGGCTTTCACGCAGCCGTCATTCTTCAGACTTTCGCCACGGCGGCCCTTGCCGTCGAACTCCTGCTTGCCCGCGCGCTTGCAAACGTGGAGCCAGCCACCAAAAGAGCACCATTTCAACAGCCGGCGCTATTCTTCGCCGCAAACCACAGAGGTAACGCCAATGGTTCAGCTTCGTGAACTCGATGTTCGACAAGTCCTGCGTGACGGCGGGATGCCCTTCCAGCTCATAATGGATACGTTTGCCTCCCTTAATCCCGGCGAAGGAGTGCGATTGCACGCGATCTTTGAACCGGTGCCGCTTATCCGACAACTCGAACAGCGGGGCTTTGCGCACGTGTCCAGACGCCTTGCCGACGACGACTGGGAAATCGAATTCGTTCCGCGCGAAGCTCTGCAGGACACTCAACCCGCAGCCGCGGCGTCGGAGGCGATCTGGCCGGACCCGACCTGGAACCTCGACCTGACCGATCTTCCGCCTCCTGAACCGATGGAGCGAATTCTGTCGAGGCTCGAGACCATGAGCAACGGCGAGGTTCTTTTCGCGCTTCTGAACAGGGAGCCGGTCTTCCTGTTCGACCTCTTGAAGGAACGCGGGCACGAATGGATTGGAAATTTCGATGAAACGGGAAAGGTGTACCGGATCATGATCCGGGCCACGCCCCTGGATGCGACCAATGTCCGGACCTAGCCTCACCCGCGACGCCGTCCTTGATGCCCTCCGAGAAATCGAAGATCCAGAGGTCGGAACCGGAATCGTCGACCTCGGGCTGATCTATGATGTCTCGATTTCTCAGGACGGCTTCGTTACTGTGGAAATGACGACAACCACGCGCTTCTGTCCTGCTTCCGGCTTTCTCGCCGAGGCGGTAAAAATGCGGGTGGAGGCGTTGGAGGGGGTAAGCGAGGCGCAGGTCCGACTTGTCTACGACCCGCCTTGGTCGCCTGAAATGGCGGAATTGTTTTCACTTTAGTCCCGTAGAGAGCGGCAGGCATGAGCATCAAGGGCAAAGTTGATCTCGACGAGCTGACCGTCGATGCGTCCTATCTGGCGGACCGGTTTGGATTGTCGCCGGAAGCCTTTCGACGTTACATGGCGCAGGGTCTTGTTCGTAGCAGGGTCGAAATGGGTCAGGACGCGGACCTCGGTAAGACACGCCTGACTGTTCGCCTCGGAAATCGAGTATGGATCGCGGTCCTGGCGGCCGACGGCAGCGTTGTGAGCGAAGAAACCAGATTTGCGTCGTCGGCTCCGTCTCGCTCCGCCACGTAAAGCGATCTTGCTATCTGACTTTACTCCTCCCTCAAGACACGCATCATCCAACTTGTCGACCCTCGACGCATGTCTGGCGCAAACGCCAAAACGGTCGATGCGCGTGCAACCATTGCGACATTCATCGGTTCGCTTCGCCATGTGAAGCTCGGTGAGCTTCAATTTGGTCTACATGATCCACGACCCATTCCGCGAGATGCGTTAGCGGCAAAGAGGGTGAATGGCCTAAATTGGTCAAAGCATACTCGACCTACGGCGGCACGGTCGGATAGACCTTTCGCGTGACCATTCCATCACGCTCAAGACCTTCAGGGTGCGGGTGAGCATCTGCTGAGAAACACCACCAATCAACCGTTTCAGCTCGCTGAAGCGTCCTTGCTGCCCAACAAGTATCGCGATCGCGAGGATCATCCACTTGTTACCCAAGCGTCGGCGGGCAAGAGCGCTCTGGAGACGCACGGGGTCAAGCTCGATGGATTTCCCACGATCGATCCCGACGATATCGCTGAAGAGATTTGGGCCCTCATCACCAGGCGCGACCGAGCCGAGGCGATCCTTTCGCCGCTCCCTGCGGCATGACAGCGAGGTATGCGCCCGCAGAAAAGCACAAGAGCGAATGCCGTCCCCGGACGGCATCGCAACTTACCTGTGGTGATCACCTGCTCGCCAATTGCTTCCTTTCACGGCACAGGAACGGAGCATGCTCATGCGCAAACATGCAGAAGGCGACCGTCCAGCCGATCGCGGACACCATCAATATTTCGGAGCTGAACGAAGGTATCAGCTCGGCGGTCGGCCGCAGAAGTGCGACGGCTGCCAGTATGAGGTAGGAGTAGTTGGTCAGGCGGCTTGATTTTACCTTTCGGCCGGTATGCCCGCGGGTGGCTCTCGTCATCACTGCCAGCATCATCAAGGAAATCGCACCGATCGCAAAGACATGCAGGACCGCGACCTGAGGCATTCCCAATGTTCCAAGAGCGACGGCAGCAAAGCCGAGTGGCACGAACAGGTAGGCGCCATGGAGCACGAAGAGTATCGGTTCCGGCCAAACGTTCCAGCCCCGCCAGCGATAGAGCCTGACCCCGTTCATGGCTGCGGCGATCACTGCGCACAGACCGGTAATCAGCGCTTCAGGCGCCACGGCCCAGGCGGCAAGCGCAACGGCACCCATGATGATGGCGGCGGCGTCATAATGGTTGTAGGGAACCGGAAACTCTGTGCGACCGAACTGATTCAACCAGTTACGTGTGAAACTCGGAAGGATTCGTCCGCCAACGATCGTCACGAGCAGCACATAGGCTCCGAGGCCGAGACGGATCGGGAGTTCGGGGTTTTGTCCTGCGATCACCTGAACATGAAAGAGCACGTTGGCGATGGACAATACCACGAGACCGGCGATGACTTTCAAGTCCTTCCACTTCTTGCCCGCCACGACCTCGCGGGCACATAGAACCAGCATGGCAGGCAGAAAAAGGCTGTCGACAGCGACAGCAGGCATCACTCCGATCGACGAACTCATGAGCATGGCAATTCTGCCAGCGCACCAGACAGCGAAGAGTGTCGCCAGAGGACGCCCCGCAATCGGCAGCCTGCCCGTCCAGTTAGGGATCGCCGTCAGCAGGAAGCCGGCAAGGATTGCCGGCGCAAAGCCAAAGATCATCTCGTGGGCATGCCAGAGGAGCGTACCGTACTCGGTTGCGACTGGAATTCCAAAGCTAAGGGACGCAGCCCAGAGATCGATGCTGACGATGCCCCATAATGCCGACGCCAGGAAAAACGGGCGGAAGCCGTAAGAGAAGAGGACGAGGCCTGAGCGCGACATTCCGCGCGGAACGTGCTCGTCCTTGGCCATTATTTTCTGCATGATCAGTGTCTCCAGATTGATCACACAGCAATGCAGGATTTCACGACGCAGGTCGTTGAGATTACGCAAAGAAGAGGTTTGGAACTTTGCGCTGCCACAAATTGCCAGTTTGCGCCAAATCAAAGAGTTCATTGGGGTTTCTACTAGTTTCCAACTCGACCGGGCGGCGTTCGCTCCGTCTTCGACTTCAGGAGAGTGGAAATGACCAACAATATGCAAATGACCCGGCGCACAATGCTGACCGGCGCTGCTGTCGCCGGAGCACTGACGCCAATCATCGTAGCCACCAATGCCGCCAAGGCAGACGACGCGCATTCGACGGAAGCACTCAAGCCGAGCAGGAAGCCGGCTGTCGACCTGTCGAAGCTCCCTCGCGAGAAGGTCGAGCTTGTGAAGCCGCCGTTCGTCCACGCCCATGACCAGAAGGCCAAGGGCGGCCCCAAAATCAAGGAATTCACCCTCACCATCCAGGAAAAGAAGATGGTGCTGGACAAGGAAGGAACCGAAATCAACGCCATGACGTTCGACGGCTCGGTGCCCGGTCCGTTGATGGTGGTGCACCAGGACGACTACGTCGAGCTGACACTCGTAAATCCTGAAACCAACACCATGCAGCACAATATCGACTTCCATGCCGCCACCGGTGGGCTCGGCGGGGGTGCCCTGACCGTCGTCAACCCTGGCGATACTACGGTTCTCCGCTTTAAGGCGACCAAGGCAGGCGTCTTCGTGTATCACTGCGCACCTCCCGGAATGGTGCCTTGGCACGTCACCTCGGGCATGAACGGCGCGATCATGGTGCTACCGCGCGATGGCCTCACCGATGGCCACGGGAAGCCGATCGTCTACGACAAGGTCTACTATGTCGGCGAGCAGGACTTCTATGTTCCGCGCGACGCGAACGGCAAGTTCAAGAAATACGACAGCCCCGGCGACGCGTACGAGGATACCATCGCGGTCATGAAAACGCTGACGCCGACCCACATCGTCTTCAACGGTGCAGTCGGTGCGTTGACCGGCGACAATGCAATGACCGCCAAGGTCGGCGAGACGGTCCTGATCATCCATTCGCAGGCAAATCGTGACACTCGTCCGCATCTTATCGGCGGCCACGGCGAGTACGTATGGGCGACGGGCAAGTTCCAGAACGTTCCGGACATCGATCAGGAAACCTGGTTCATACCGGGCGGCACTGCAGGCGCGGCGGTGTACACTTTTGCGCAGCCGGGTATCTATGCCTATGTAAACCACAACCTCATCGAGGCTTTCGAACTGGGAGCAGCTGCCCACTTCAAGGTCACAGGCGACTGGAACGACGACCTTATGACTTCGGTCAGGGCGCCATCGGCAAGTTGACCTGGCGGCGGGGCGGTGCGCGGGCTGGGGTAGCCTGCGCACCATCATTTATAGAGAGGCGCTACGTGCGTAAAAACCATGGCTCGGAACGCTGCGACTGAAGCGGTTTCAGGCATATCCATCGCGGTTCCCCTTGCACTCCTTGCGATCCTTTCAGGAGCGGTCGCAGTGGAGTCCGGATTCGTTGTGATGAGGGAGCCAGGAGCGACCGTCGCCTCGCCCGTCTTCCTGACCGTGGCGCCTCACACCTTCGCCTATCGTGACGCCACGGAGTATTTCCGAAACGGCCTGGCAATCGACGCTCCCAAGCACGAGATCGCCGTCAGATCGCCGCTGGACATCATGAAGTTTCAGACCACGCTCGGTGAATATAACCGCTGCGTGGACGACAGCGTTTGCTCGCCAGCCGAAGGAAGAGATAGCCTGTCGCGAGAAGACATACCGGTGACGGGCGTCAGCTACGACGATGCGGTGCGCTACGCAGCGTGGCTGTCGGAGCGTACAGGAGAGGACTGGCGACTACCGACGGATTTCGAGCTTGCCTATGCCGCCGCCGACCGCTTCCCCGACGACGCGCTCGGCATCGACATCGACGACAAGAACCCCGCGACACGATGGCTTGCCGACTACGAGCGTGAAGCGCGCCGGGCTGCGTCGATCGATCCGCGGCCACAAGCCAAAGGGTCGTTCGGAATAAGCGAGACGGGGTTGGTGGACTTCGGTGGAAACGTATGGGAGTGGACATCGACCTGCAACAAGCGCGTCGATCTTGGCAGCGGAGCCAAGCCAGAGGAGCCAGACCCGCGGACCTGCGGTATCATGATTGCGTCCGGCAGGCATCGCTCGCCGATGAGCAGCTTCGTCCGAAATCCAAAGGGTGGCGGATGCACGGTCGGAAGTCCTCCCGATAATCTTGGCTTCCGCTTGATCCGCAGGCAATCCTTCTTTGAGAGCGTCAGAGACTTCGCGCGCAAAACCGCAGCGGACACCTTTGGCTTGTTTGTAAGCGCCCCAATGAATCGGAGCCATGATGAAGGTTGATCGCACCATCTTAAGATCGTTGCCGCTCTTCGAGCGGATGACGGATCCCGACCTCGACTCCATGCTCGAGCATGCGGTTCCACGTCGTGTCGCCCAAGGCGATGCGGTCTTCGAACAAGGCGCTCCAGCGCGATCGTTCTTTTTGCTGTTGCACGGCCGATTGAAGGTTACTCAGGTTACCCAGGACGGACAGCAGATTATCGTCCGGATGGTGCATCCGGGCGATCTGTTTGGTTTCGCCATGGCACTTCGCAGATCGGACTATCCTGGGACCGCGTTGGCTGCGGCCGAGAGCCTTGTTCTTGGCTGGCCGACAGACATGTGGCCGCGCTTCGTCGAGCAGAACCCCCGCCTCGCCGTCACGGCAATGCAGACGATCGGGCAACGGCTCGAGGAGGCGCATACGCGCATCCGCGAGATGTCGACCGAGGAAGTGGAAAAACGTGTAGCCCACGCCATCCTCAGGCTTTCCAAGCAGGCAGGACGCCCGGTCGCGGCAGGTATTCGTATCGACTTTCCGATATCGAGACAGGACATCGCCGAGATGACCGGCACCACCCTTCACACGGTGTCACGAATTCTCAGCGCGTGGGAGAGCAAGGGGATCGTGGAAGGCGGTCGTCAAAAACTCACGGTGTGCGATCCTCAACGCCTTCTCAATCTCGCGGACGGCGCGCGTGATTGAAGTGTTGCCATGACGATTTGTTCGATAACGGACTACCGCGCTAAAGAGCTTTTCGATCGACTTTTTAGGGGATTGAGACGTGCGAGGCGCCCTGATCGTGGTTGCGTGGGCTTCCGTCTTATTGGGCTGTGTCGGTACCTTCCTGCCACTTTTGCCGACGACTCCATTTCTCCTGCTGTCAGTGGGCATTTTCGCTCGCACGTCGCCTCGATTTGAAACGTGGCTCCTGTCGCATCCGACGCTGGGCAAACCGATAAAGGCATGGCGTCGCAATCGCGCCATTCCTTTCAAGGCTAAGCTTGCTGCAGTCACATCCATGGGATTGAGCTTTGGAATTATACTTTGGGTAGCTGCACCCAACCTCTTGGTGACATCTGTTATTGCAACGGTGATGATGCCGTGCGCTCTCTTCATAGTCACCCGGCCATCGGCATAGCGTTGCCAGTTGCCTGCATCGCGCGCCTTTGGTTTGGATTGGTCTCGAGATTTTTGAAAGTCGCCGCGCTAGGGTAGGAAGACGACGAGCCATCCCCATGAGAACGCAATCGTCGGAATAGCCATAAGCGTCGTCGCGAGCGCTCGGCGCCGGAGACTTGCGGTGTACAGTGCCGCTATCCGACTGGCTATTGCCACCGACCAGGCGCCGGCAAGGAGTACGATGATCCCGCGGCCTCGGTCGATAAACGGCAGATCGATGCCATCGGAGTGGAGCTGCGTGATCGTCAATGACAGCAAGCCGCAAAAGAGCGAGGCCGCCGCCACCGGAATCAGTGCCTGCGCAAGATGGTGGATGACACGGCTCCGCCGGCCAAGGACGAGGGAGCAAGCGACGAGCGCGACAATGAATATGAAAGACGCCAGCACGCCAGACATTGCGATCAACACCAGCAGCGACAGGCCATCTATGACCGTCATAACGTCGCTTGCCGACGGATAGTTTGTCAGCACCCACCAAGGCAGGCGACCCGAAAGCGGCCAGATCCAGTGCGCGCTTACACACAGCTCGGCCAGCCATTGTCTGATGAACAGAAACAGGCTGCTGCTGGACCAGTGGAGCGCGGCTGGCACGAGGCCGAGCAGCACCGGTACGATCAGAAACGTCTCGAAGCGTGTGGCGGCCCTCCCCGAACCGTACACGATATCACTGGCAGGCCTTCGCCATGCAAGCCGGATAGCGCCCCTGTGACCGCTGCACCGTCCGCACATGTGGCAGGCCGAACCGCCCTGCATCGTTTTGATCGGTATCAGGGGAGCGCAGTTGACGGCGGAAATCGCGCCAACCTGTGTTGCGGGCCGCCTCCAGACTTCGGATTCCACCTTGAAATGCAAGGGCGCGATCTTGCTTACGAGGCCAAAGACGCCGCTCACTGGGCATAAGAACCGGCACCAGACCCGCTTGGCCTTGCCATAGCGCGCACCGACGACCATCGCGACCAAAGTGGATCCGCCCAGCAACAATGCGGCGGGCTTGGGATACTGATAGATGCTTGTAAGTTGGCCATAGATAGTCGTCGAGATAAACGACACGACCGGCCAACCCGACCACTTCATCCAGCTCGGGATCGCCCTTCCCGCCCCTCTTTCGCTAGCGAACTCCGAAAGCGCTCCTTCAGGGCATAGAAGGCCACACCAGAACCGCCCGATCAGAGCGGTTCCGAGGATCACGAACGGCCACCAGATTCCCCAGAAGACGAATTGCGCGAAGCGCGTGAGGTTATTCCACATGAAGTCCCGGCTCGTGGGAAGCGGCAAAAACACGGGCAGCACGAGGAGAGCAACGTAAAGGACAATCGTCGTCCACTGCAGGCGCCGGATGAACGCCTTGTGGCGCACAAGCAGATCTCCGACGCCTGCGACCAGCGTGTCAGTCCTCGCTCTGGTTGGGATCATGCCGAAAGCCTTGAGTGCATTGGTCGGACAAAGGCAAAGGAGGCCGTTGCCCAGTAGATTGTCATTCCAAAGATCGGCAACAGCTCCGGTCGCGAGCGATAACCGATGACGCCGGCCAGAAACGCGCCAAATCCGCTGGAGTCGTCGAGAAGCCAACTGGAATTCCATAGGGGCGCGGACAGTGGGGAGACGAGTTCAATGGAAATCGCCTTGTCGATAGCGGTCATCATGAGACCGCTTCCCAGGGCCAGCAGCAGGCCTTGGCTGGCGCCAAGAAATATCCTCTTCGGTATCCCGACAGAACCAAGCTTGAAGGACCAATAGGTGGCCGCAGCCAGCAGCAGGCCTGTAGCTGCGGGCAAGACGCCACGTCCAAGATTGACCTCTGTCGATGAGAGTATGCCATAAAGAAACAGGACCGTCTCCGCACCCTCCCGCGCCACGGCAAGTGCCGTTAGCGCAACAAGGCCGAGCCAATCTTGGCCGCTGGCGCGAGCCGTCGCCTGGGCAGACAGGCCGCCGATGGCGCCCTTCTCGATGCGACGCATCCAAAATGCCATTCTTACGATAAGAAGGCAGGCCGACAAGGCTATGAGCATCTGAACGATGTCCTCGACCTGGCCGTTGAATGCGCTTGCGGCATAGGTGGTCAAAGCCGCAAGCGCAATTGCGAGCACCAGCCCGCATACGACGCCTGCAGCAATCGCGCGCAAGGCCAGGCGGCCCTTGTCGGGCGCGCGCTTCAAGGACCAAGTCACCAAGATGCCGACGACGAGAAGCGCTTCAAAAGATTCCCGCCAGACCACGAACGCGATCTGGAAGGATTGCGCAGACATGCTGAGGGTCATCTGGCGACAATCCTCGCAGGGGGCATGTCCAGATGGAAATCATCGAAGAAAGCGTAGTTTCCGGGATCCAGTGGGTGGAAGACTATGAAACTCGAGGCCCCCGGCGCGAGCACCTTTTCCTTGCGCAGCGCGGTGCTTTCAAACTCGATGGGAGTGGAGCCCTCGTTGCGGAGTTCCAACTTGAAGCGACTGTTGGCCGGCACCTCGATCACGGACGGCGATACGATACCATTGCTGAAGTGCACCTCGAATGTTGGGTATTCCTGATCTGCCGTTGCTGGAAGCGTCGCCGCAAGAAGCACAAAACCGGCGAAGAAGGACAGGAAAGCCAGTTGGCTCATTAGTAGCCCCCCTTCTTCCCAACGCCGGCGAAGACAAACTCGTAGTTCAGTGTAAACGCCTCAGGCCAGGGCGCGACGCCGGTTTCCTTGTCGACATGGCGACCAAGTGCCATTTCTCCATGCCCGCCGGGGTGGACGGTCAGCGCCAACGTATAGCGGCCGGGACCCGAAAGTTTCACATTGTCGCCGTAGTGCGGTCCGTCGCTGGCTACCATGGCTTCAAGCGCGCCGGCTTCCTCTTTTCCGGTATCGTTGTTCTTGACGCTGTATTCGATGTGAAGACTGGGCACCCAGTCGCCTTCCGCGAACCCGTTCATGTTGGTCTCGGTCGCGTGTACGTCGGCTTCCAGATGAATATCCGACTGATCGGCCGGCAGCATCATGCCGGGAGGATCCATCTCGATCGGTTGCAGATAGACTGCCGCGACCTCCATGCCTGAAGAGACCTTTGGCGCGCCGATTGGATATTCGGCGGCGTGCAGGACGAGAGGCATCGCCGCATAAAGGATTGGAGCGAAACAAAGGCAGGAGGCACGAGACATGACGACGATCCCTTAAAGATGACTAATCGCGTCACCTTTATCAGGGAAAAGGGCCAGATCTTTGCGCTGGCGCAATGACGGGTAACGCGGCAGTGAGGTCTCACCTCGCCCACGCCGTGCCCCGGTTTGGCAAAGGCCTCTGAAATCCTGCGAGCGTTGACCAACGATTGCGATCAATGCCTCGCGAAGCGCAACGCGGACCGGCTCCTGACTTCTACCGGTGGGTTCAAGTTGCATGACTGCTTGACCCTGATCAAAATAACCGCGGCGTGCATCTGCTACGAATGCCTCCGAAAAGGAGGTCGTCATGATCGCATTCGTCTCCGCATTCGCGGTTTTCCTAATCCTCCACTCCGTCCCGGCGGTTCCGGCGATCCGCGCCGGCATCATAGCGCGCGTCGGCAGACCGACCTATTTTGTCGCCTATTCCCTGGTTTCAACGATTGTGCTGGTCTGGGTCTTCGCAGCCGCGTTATCCCTTGACTACATTCCACTCTGGGCGCTCCGGCCATGGCATGCGGGCGTCACGTTCGTCCTCGCGCCCTTGGGCATCTTCCTGGTGCTGGCCGGACTGCTGAGTGGGAACCCGCTGTCGGTTTCCGTTCGCTCCGGGGCCGATCTTGGAGCGGTCACCAGGATCACGAGACATCCGGTTCTATGGGGCTTTGCGCTCTGGGCGATCGGACACCTGGTCGCCAACGGCGACTTGCGGTCGGTGCTGTTGTTCGGCGGATTCGGGGCATTCGCTCTGGGCTCTATTCCGATGGCCGAGAAGCGGGCAAAGCGACGGCTCGGCAAAGACTGGGCGCTCTTGTCCGCACAAACGTCAATCTGGCCACTCGCAGCCTTCCTTCGAGGGGCGCGGCCAGCGGTCGACCGGGCCCTTCTGCTCGCCGCAGTTCTCGCTGGCTTAACAGTCGCCTGGTTACTTTTGGGCGGCGGTCACAGCATGCTTTTCGGCGCGGACCCCCTGGCTGTCATCGGCTGAGCGAGCGTTTGATTCTCCCTGCCACGCGGTCGTGAGGCGGGGGACCGGTAGCCCCAGCAAATCGATAGCCCGGCGGGCGAGGTGATCGACAATGTCTTCGACAGACTGAGGCCGGTTGTAAAACGTGGGGACCGGAGGCATCACAATTGCCCCCATTTCCGTCGCTGACGTCATGTTTCGCAGGTGTCCCAGGTGCAGGGGCGTCTCGCGGGTCATGAGAACAAGGCGACGACGCTCCTTCAGCTGGACATCGGCAGCGCGTGCCACCAGGCTGTCTGAAAGACCGGTCGAGATGGCTGCGAGACTTTTCATCGAACACGGCGCGATGATCATACCCGCGACTGGAAAGGAGCCGCTGGCAATTGCCGCTCCAATGTTCCTGTTGTCGTAATGCCGGTGGGCCTTGATCAGCATCTTGCCGTGAGCCTCGGTCCCGACCTCGTGGGCGAGCGTTCGCTTGCCACCGTCCGACACGACCAGATGAACCTGAACGCCGATATCAGCAAGTTGGTCCAATACGGCCACTCCGAGCGCTGCACCTGAGGCTCCAGTGACTGCGAGAACCACATTGAGGCGTTCATCCGATGATGTCATGCTTGATCCTTTCCCACATTGCCGACGCCTTCTGAGTCAGTTCATCCGGCATCCGAAGCTCGCGGCCCCATTCCCTTTCGGTCTCAGCCGCGATCTTGTTGGTCGCGTCGATCCCCATCTTGGTTCCCAATCCGGCCTTGGGCGAAGCAAAGTCCAGATAGTCGATGGGGGTGTTTTCGATGACGACGAGGTCTCTGGCAGCGTCGAAACGAGTGGACACCGCCCACATGACGTCTTCCCAGCTACGCACGCAGATGTCGGGATCGACGACGATTATGAGCTTGGTGTAATTGAACTGGGAAAGCATCCCCCAGAGGCCCATCATGACCCGGCGAGCCTGCCCCGGATACCTCTTGTCGATCGAAACGACGGCTGCACGGTACGAGCAGGCTTCCGGAGGCAGCCACAGATCCACTATTTCGGGAAACTGGCGCCTTGCTATCGGGATGAAAAGCTCGATCATTGCCTCGCCCAGGCGCGAGGGTTCGTCGGGCGGGCGACCTGTATACGTCGAGAGATAGACCGGCGAACACCTGGTCGTGATCGCGGACAATCGCACGACGGGAAAGGATTCGACCGAGTTGTAGTAGCCGGTGTGATCGCCGTAAGGCCCTTCCGGTGCCGTCTCCTCGGCGGACACGACGCCCTCAAGGATGATTTCGGCGTTCGCCGGCACCCGAAGCGGAACCGTAACTGCCTTGCTGACTTCCGTCCTTGCTCCCCGAAGAAGACCGGCGAAATTGAGCTCGCTCATACCTTCTGGAAGCGGAATGACGCCCGCAAGCAAAGTGGCAGGGTCTGCCCCGATCGCGATCGCGATCGGCATGTCCAATCCCTTTCGCTGCCACTGTCGATGGTGCTTGGCCCCGCCGCGATGGGCAAGCCACCGGACAATCAGCGAGGCCGGATCTCGAACCTGCATACGGTAAATGCCGACGTTGACGTCGCTCGGGTCGTCAGGGCTTTGTGTGATCACCAAGGGCCATGTGATGAGCGGAGCAGGCTCACCCGGCCAGCACCATTGCACCGGGAGCATTCCAAGATCGATATCCTTCCCCCGGTGGACGACTTCCTGGGACAGCGCTGCTCGTCGATGTCGCGGCCGCATGCTGATGGCTGCCTTCAGCATGGGGAGTTTGCTCCAGGCATCGGAGAGCGACTTCGGTGGCTCGGGACGCTGCATCCGCGCGAGTTCATCCCCCAAACGCTCCAGCCCGCCTTCCTCAAGACCAAACCCCAGCTCGATGCGTTCCCGGGTGCCGAAGAGGTTTGCAACGACCGGCACTGGAGAACACCGGCCATCTGCATCGATCGGTTTCTTGAAGAGAAGCGCCGGGCCGTTCTCACTGAGAACCTTTTGATGCAGCGCGGTCATTTCGTGAACGAGGGAAACTGGCTCGTTCACGACAACGAGCTGTCGGCGCTGTTCGAGCTCCCGCAGAAAAGACTGCAAGTCGCTGTGCCGTTGAATTTTGAAATCGTCATTGCGCATTGACGATGCAATCAATGAGGAAACAAGCGCTGTCTTTGTCACAGATCAAATAGCGGCGGTGCAATTGACCCTAGGATGCCTCGTCCAATTGAAGAGGCCTCAATGCTTGCCTTACACCGCCTGATGGCCCCAGTGCATATGGTGCCGTTGCCGATCGCAGCGCGCATCGCATCCATGCTCTTCCAGCAGGTTCTCAAAACCCACCCCAATTTGTTCGACCGGCTGGGAGAATATAGCCAGTCCCGTTTCGGATTTGTCCCTACCGATCTTCCCTTCGCATTCTCCATCCGACCGAGTTCACGCGACATCCAAACAGTTCGGCGAGGCGCCGCACTTGCCACTGACGCAACGATCACCGGCCCTTTGTTCCTCATGCTGGCCCTTGCGGAAGGGCGCGTCGATGGAGACGCCATCTTCTTTGCACGCAAGCTTGCTGTGAGCGGAGACATGGAGGCAATCCTGGCGCTTCGAAACGCACTCGATGACAGCGAGATCGATCTGGCGAATACGGTCGGGAGCTTTTCCGGGCCACTGAAGTCTTCGGTGTCGGCGCTCCTCTCATCGATCAGACGACAGGCCCTCAAGGCGCACGGTGTCGCATGGAGCTGATTTGCCCTGCAGGAACCCCCTCCTCGTTCCGTGAAGCCGTCGAGGCAGGCGCCGATGCCGTCTACTGCGGCTTTCGTGACGAGACGAATGCACGCAATTTCCCAGGATTGAACTTCGATCTTTCCGAGCTTCGTGAAGCGATCGGGTATGCGCGAGCGCGCAATGTGAAGACGTTCGTTGCACTGAACACTTTCATGACCGCTGGCAAAGAGGATCTCTGGTATCGGCGAGCACACGAAGCGACGGATGCGGGTGCGGACGCTCTGATCGTCGCCGATTTTGGCCTTATGGCTCACGTGGCGGAACGGCTCCCGCAACAGCGTCTGCACATTTCCGTTCAGGCGTCAGCCTCCAACCCGGACGCACTCATCTACCTCGTCGAGAGCTTCAACGCCCAGCGCGTCGTTCTACCGAGAACCCTTACCATATCGGACATTGCCCGTATTTCCCGGCGTGTGGGTTGCGAGCTCGAAGTTTTCGTCTTCGGCGGTCTTTGCGTCATGGCGGAGGGCCGTTGCTCGCTCTCTTCCTACGCCACCGGGAAGTCCCCAAACATGAATGGCGTCTGCTCGCCGGCCAGCCACGTCAGGTATCGCCAGGCGGGCAGCGACATGATGTCGGAGCTCGGCAGTTTCACGATCAACAGGTTCTCGGCGAACGAGCCGACAGGCTACCCGACATTGTGCAAGGGACGCTTCGAAATCGAAGAAAGCAAGACCTACGCTTTCGAGGATCCCGTGTCGCTTGACGTGATGGATCAGCTCGACGAGCTGCGTGCAGCCGGGGTGAAAGCGCTGAAGGTCGAAGGGCGCCAGCGCGGCAAGGCGTACATATCGGAGGTCGTTTCTACTCTCCGCGCGACGCTGAATGCTGCCCCGCCTGAGCGCGCCGCTTTGATGAGCCGTTTGAAAGCATTGAGCGAAGGCCAGCAAACGACCCATGGCGCTTACGAGAAACGCTGGAGATGATCGGATGACGTCCTCCCTTAAATTGACGCTCGGTCCCCTGCTCTACCTCTGGCCGACCGCCCGCTGGCGTGACTTCTATTTTCAGATCGCCGACGAAGCGCCGGTCGACGTCGTCGTGCTCGGGGAGACAGTGTGCTCGAAGCGGCTCCATTTCATGGAGTCCGAGTTCGCAGCGGTGGTCGAGCGGCTTGAAGCCGCAGGCAAGGAGGTAAGGCTCTCGACCCTCGCCGTGGTGACACTCGATCGGGAAGCGAGCTACCAGCGATCGCTTGCGCACGACGATACGCGGATGGTCGAAGCAAACGACCTGTCTGCACTGCAGGTGCTGAAGGGCCGGTCCCATGCCATCGGACCTTTCGTCAACGTCTATAATGGTGCGGCCGCAAAGGTCCTGGTGCGAAACGGAGCCAGAGAAATCTGCCTGCCACCGGAATTGCCGGCGGCGTCGGTCGCCGAGATCACGAAATCCTGCCCCGAGGTTGGTTTCGAACTCTTTGCATTCGGCCGGATCCCGCTCGCGATCTCGGCGCGCTGCGCTCATGCCAGATCAAAGGGCCGTACCAAGGACAACTGCCAGTTTGTCTGCCAAGAAGACCCCGACGGGCTGCCGGTGAATACCCTTTCCGGGCAACCCTTTCTTGCTCTCAACGGCGTGCAGACCGTCTCGCACTCCTGTCAGGCGCTCCTCGACGAGCCCGGAGAAACGCTATCCCTGGGCATCCGGTCGCTGAGACTGTCTCCCCAAAGCTGCGACATGGGCGCCGTTGCGAGCGTATACCGCGACCTGCTCGATAGCAGCATCGGATCCGAACAAGCAGCCTTCAGGCTTCGAGACATTCATCCCGACCTCCCGCTCTCCAACGGATTCCACCACGGTCGCGCCGGAGCAGAATGGATAGCGCGGCTTAGAAACGCAGAAGGATTGGCTCGATGACTACAGGACATCAAAAGGCCGGCGTCGCCGCCGCCGATGCGCGCACGCGGTCCGCCCTGCGCCAGATCAAGGCCTTTGCGAAAAGGCCAGACCTCGACTGTGGCTGCTCGTCGGTCGTCGGGGAAGTCTTGCTCAACTTGCGGCCCAAAGAGCGCGCGGCCGTCGTCGCCGAGCTCTTCCTGTCGGCGGTGCGGCAGCGCATGAAGGTCACCACGCTGATGGAACTGCTGATGGAACTGGATCAGTTCGGTCCGGCGACCGATCAGGGCGAAATCGAAGAGGCGGCAATGATTTTCGACGACATGGCCGAGCAGGCGCGTCTCGGTTCGCAGTTATTGAGGGCGTTCTCCTATAACCGATCGGATTTGCGCGATGCTGCGACCAGGCTGCCTCAAGCATCGGCGGGGTCACTGTGATGGACAATAGGAATAAGAACCGGCGCATCGACATCTTGGAATTCATTGGTTCCGCCGCGCCTATCGCCGGAGAACCACAGACGTTGGAGGCATTTCTCTCCCACGCAGACGCTTGGCATAACCACGGTTTCAACAGATCTGCCGTGGAATATCCATCACTACGGCAAGGCGGGGGCTTTGCCGATGAGTGAGTTCATCGCAGGGAGTGTGGGGGTTGTCGCATTCGATCCGCTCAGTCGAAAAGGGTCGTTCGTCCTCAGTGTGGAGGACCGGAAATCTTGGCCAGTGCCAATGCCAGTGACGGTGACGAGGAGAGGGATCCTGAGCGTCGCATCGCCTCCCCGAGCCACGGCCGAACGTTTCTTCGAGTGCATCCAGATCTTTCGCGACATTGCGCTCGACAAGTGCCCCGACGGAAACCTCGCTCGCCCCCTGGAACTGACTGCAGAAGACGTGCGGCGTTGGCGCCGTCGGCATGCTGTGAGCGCCTTGGACTGGGGGGCGGCCACCAGTAGCCGCACGAAGTAGTACGTTCGTGAAGCGAGAGTCGGTCATTAACCAGGCGCGATCGCTGTCGTGAGGGTAGTCCCGGTTCGGTATCGAATGAGCGTTGCCACCGGCTCTCGTCACCGTAAAGCCAATGCAGGGCTGTTATGGCTCCAGACTTCGTCGAGCCATTATGGACAACAGAAATTGGATGTCACGCCCCCTTAGAGTTCTTCGATCCAGAGCGCCGTTGACATGTAGCCTATGCCCATCGTGCTGGCAAACAGATAGGTAAAGAAGCCTTGAGCGATGAGGGAACCTGATAACGCCATTCCGTGCTCAGAGCCGCAGATATAAATGTTCCAGATCAGGAGACCCGTCGCACAGCCGAGCGCAAATCCTGTTATGAAACGGGTGAGGATAAACCAGATCAAGCGAGGCATTGCAGCACCTCCGGTTCGATCGTATGAAGCGAACAAAAGAGGAAAGGCTCCTCGATAAATGATTTAGGTCAAATACAGCCGGCGGAAAGCGTGCAAGAGAGCGCGGAAACTGTTCAAGGATTTCCGAATGGATATTTTCGCGTTTGCAGTTAGTGTTTTCGCGCTTCTGGTTTTGCCTGGTCCGACGAACGCAATCCTGGCAATGACCTCGCTCGGGCTGACACTGTCGCGTATGGGCGTGCTGGTGGCCGCGGTTCTACTGTCCTATCTCGCCGTCATCCTGCCTATTTCCTCATTCGCCGGTCCTTTCCTTCAACATCACCCCGCCGTATCCCAAGGCGTCAAGCTAGCGTCAGCCACATGGGTGTTTTATCTCGCGTTGAAGCTGTGGGGCGTACTAGGCAAGGTCGATCCATCCCTGCTGGGCGTCAGGCAGCTTGTGACGACGACGCTCCTCAATCCGAAAGCGATCATCATCGCGCTCACGATGCTGCCACCCCGGGGTATCATCGCTTTCGACGTCCTGACCGCGTTCCTGATCGCCGCAACTGGAGCCTCGTGCATATGGCTGTCGATCGGCCGCGCCGTGCTCGGAAACGCCGACGAAATGCCGCTCGTCGCCAGAAGATGTGGGTCTGCGGCCTTGTTTGGGTTTTGTGTGTTGCTGACAGTCAGCGCCTTCTAACCCATGCTCGGCCGTTCGGCTTGGATTTCGACTAATTTGCGCTGCGTCAATGAACGTCTTCCGTGACGGGCTAATATTCATCGAATTCGAATGTGAGGAACGCGATGATCGCAGATGACGGCGAACTGGCGTTCGGCCCTTCAGACTCGAATGGGCTGCCACCTGAAGCAAGTACGCCGAGTTCGCGCCAATCTCATGGCACAGGCGCCAGCTCCTCATAGGGGTGAGACAATGCGCATAAGCGACATCATGACAGACAACGTCATCGTTATTGATGAAGCAGCAACCGTCATCGACGCCGCCGAACTGATGCTGACCCACCGCATAAGCGGACTACCCGTTGTTGATCGCAAGGGGGCACTGGTCGGCGTGATCAGCGACACCGATCTTTTGCGACGCGCAGAAGTGCAAACCGAGAAGCGCCGGTCCTGGTGGCTCCAGCTTCTCACGAGCCCCGGCAAGGTCGCCGACGAGTACGTGAATGCAAACGGCAGGAGGGTCTGCGAAGTCATGTCCCGGTCGCTCGTCACGGTGTCGCCGTATGCCACCTTGGCCGAAGCCGCCGAATTGATGGAGCAAACGCGGGTAAAGCGGCTGCCCGTCGTTGTGGGAGGCCACCTCGTCGGGATTGTCACGACGAAGGATTTTCTGAAGCCACTCAGGCAGACCCGCACGGTCTGCGTGTTTCCGATTGACGACCAGACAATCCGATCGAATGTCGAGGCGGAGCTACGAACCCAGCAATGGGCGCGTAACGGACTCATCCACGTCGGTGTCGAGGGTGGAGTTGTCACCTTAAGCGGGACAATCATGGACGAGCGTGTTAGAGCCGCGGCGCGGGTGGCGGCAGAGAACGTTGCCGGCGTCTCTGAAATCAAGGACGAACTCACATGGATCGATCCCAGTTACGGAATACTGTTACCCTCCGAAACCATCAATTGAACGGACCATCCCTCTGACATGAGAGCACGACGTCGGCGCGGCGCCCTTTTTGCGACCGGGCCGTCCAGCTCGACCATTGTCAAAACCTGCGGACGATTTCCATGATAACCCTTGCACTCCTCCTCGTCGTGCTGGCCCTGCTGGGGGCCGGTGGAATCTATTTCTGTTACTCGAAGCTGCCCATGCTTCGCTGGCGTCTATTCGAACTTCGATAGAGCCAGGCAATGGGTTCGGCGCGTTGATTGGAATGAGACAGGAAATGGCTCGGAACCTATCCGGCCACATCTCGCGACCGAAATAATTTCCCGGCCGCGTGCGCGGAGCCGCGTCGCTACGACGGAAGATCTTCCAGCTTGGCTGCGATGGCGGCAACAACCGCTTCGATCGTATTGTCGATGTCGACGGTGATTGCGTTTTCGTCCGCTTCCGGCGGTTCGAGCGCTGCGAACTGGCTGTCGATGAGGCTCATCGGCATGAAGTGGCCCGAGCGGGCGCCCATGCGGGCTGCGATCAGCTCCTGTCTGCCGGCGAGATGGACGAAGATGACAGGTCCAAGCGTCTGCGCGCGTATATGGTCGCGGTAGCGACGCTTCAACGCCGAACAGCCGACGATGAGGCTGCCATGCGGTTCTGCGAGCCTTTGGCCGACAAGGGTAAGCCATGGCTTACGGTCTTCGTCCGTCAACGGCTCGCCGCGGCTCATCTTGGCGATTTTTTCGGGCGGATGCAGGTCGTCGCCGTCAAGGTAGATCGCACTCAGACGAGCGGCAAGCACCGCACCCACGGCGGATTTTCCCGAACCCGCGACGCCCATCAGGACAATGCGCCGGGACACCTCAGAGCGAAGCCGTGATGCCGCCGTCGACATAGAGCACATGTCCGTTCACGAAGGAGGAAGCGTCGGAGGAGAGGAAGATGCAGGCGCCGACCAGTTCCTCCACCTTGCCCCAGCGGCCGGCCGGGGTGCGCTTTTCCAACCAGGCTGAGAAAGCCGGATCGGCGACGAGGGCGGCGTTCAGCGGCGTGTCGAAATAGCCCGGGGCGATGGCGTTGCATTGCAGACCGTACTTCGCCCAGTCCGTCGCCATGCCTTTGGTCAGGTTGCCGACCGCACCCTTGGTCGCCGTGTAAGGCGCGATGCCGGGGCGGGCAAGCGCGGTCTGGACACTGGCGATATTGATGATCTTGCCGCTGCCGCGTTTGATCATGTGGCGGGCAACCGCCTGGCCGACATTGAACACCGTGGAGATGTTGGTCTTCAGCAATCGCTCGAAGGCATCGGCCGGAAAATCTTCCAGCGGCGTGCGGTGTTGCATGCCGGCATTGTTGACAAGGATGTCGATGGCGCCGACTTCCGCCTCGAAGTCGTCGACAGCCTTGCGCACCGCCTCATGATCCGTGGCGTCGAAGGCGAGCGTGTGCTTCACGCCAAGGCTTTTGGCCGCCGCCTTCAGCTTCACCTCGTCGCGGCCGTTGAGGACGATCTCGGCACCACCGCCCGCAAGACCTTTTGCCAGCGCATAGCCGATGCCTTGCGAGGAGCCGGTGACGAGGGCACGCCTGCCCGTCAGGTCGAAAAGTTGAATGCTCATGGGTCCTTCCTCAGGCGAATGCGATCTGCGTCTTCATCGACTGCCCCTTGTCCGAGGCAATCTCGAAGGCCTTCAGGGCATCGGCGAGCGACAGCGTATGGGTGATCAGCGGTTTGACGTCGATCAGGCCGCCCTGCATCAGCCTGACGGCGACGGAAAACTCTTCATGGAAGCGGAAGGAGCCGCGCAGGTCGAGTTCCTTCGCCGTGATCGCCATCATCGGAAGGCTCATTTCACCGCCGAGGCCGAGTTGGACGATCACCCCGCGTGGGCGCAGAGCCTGGATACCGGCAACGAGGGCCGGCGCGGCGCCGGAGCATTCATAGAGGACATCGAAATAGCCCTTGTTCTGGCTGTAGGCGGCAAGGCCGTCCCGGTCTTCCGACAGGTTGATCGTGCGGTCGGCGCCGACCTTGCGGGCAAAGCCGAGCGCCTTTTCCGAAATATCGGCCGCGACGATTTCGCCGGCGCCAGCCCGGCGGGCAGCAAGGATCGACAAGGTACCGATCGGCCCGCAGCCGGTCACGAGCACGCGCTTGCCGAGCATCTCGCCGGCGCGACGAGTGGCATGCAGCGTCACCGAGAGCGGTTCGGCCATCGCCGCCTCTCCGGCGCTAAGGCCGTCCGCCTTCACGCACTGGCTGGCCTTGGCGACGAGCCGTTCACGGAAGGCACCCTGGATATGAGGGAAGGGCATGGCAGAGCCATAAAAGCGCATATTGAAGCAATGATTGGGCAGGCCCTTGAGGCAATAGTCGCAGGCGCCGCAGGGGCGCGAGGGAGAGACGGCGACGAGGTCGCCGACGGCAAGGTCCGAAACGCCATCGCCGAGCGCCGCGACATGGCCCGCAACTTCATGGCCAAGGATCATGGGCTCCTTCAGGCGGACCGTGCCGAAGCCGCCGTGATTGTAGTAGTGCAGGTCAGAGCCGCAGATTCCGCCGGCGGCAAGGCGGATCTCCACCTCGCCAGGACCGGGCTTTTCCGGCTCCCGGTCTTCGATGCGGAGGTCCTTTGCCGCATGGATGACAATTGCTTTCATCGTGGCCCTCACAGAACCGGGGTTGGCAGCGGCCGGCCCTGGAAATGGGCCGACAGGTTGGCGAAGACCAGCGCGCCCATCGCCTTGCGGGTCTCAACCGTGCCGGATGCCATATGCGGCTGTAAGAGCACGTTGTCGAGCGCAAGGAAGCGCGGGTTCAGGTTCGGCTCGCCCTCGAAAACGTCGAGCGCTGCCGAGCCCAGGGTCTTCTTTTCCAGTGCATCGAGCAGAGCCTCTTCGTCGATGTTAGAGGCGCGCGAGATGTTGATCAACATCCCCTCCTCTCCAAGCGCCTCGATGACCTTGCGGCCGACGATGTGGCGCGTCTCGGCGGAAGCGGCAAGCGTGACGAAGAGGAAATCGGAGCGGGCCGCAAGCTCCACTGGATCGGCGATGAAAGCCCAGTCCCTTGCGTAATCCTTCGGGCCGGTATCGCTGTAGGCGATGTCCATCTCGAACCCGGCAAGGCGTTTTGCCACCTCGAAGCCAATGCGGCCGAGGCCGAGGATACCGACGCGCTTGCCGTGCACGCTGGTCTTCAACGGATAGAGGCCCTTCCTCGCCCAGTCGCCGTTCTTGACCCAACTTTCGCCGCCAATCACGCCGCGTGCCTGCGCAAGCAACATGGCGACGCCGAGATCGGCGACATCCTTGGTGAGCACATCGGGCGTATTGGTGACGCGGATGCTGCGTTCGCGCGCCGCTGCAAGGTCCACCGCGTCGAAGCCGACGCCGTAGACCGAGATGATCTCCAGCTTCGGCAGCGCCTCGATCATGGCGCGGTTGGCCCCAAGCTCGCCGCGTGTGGCGATGCCGCGAATGCCGGCGCCGTACGTGGCGAGGAATGCCGCCTTGTCCGACGCCTCGAAATAGCGGTGCATGGTGAAGGTCGTATTCAACCGTTCCTCGTCCCACGCAGGATAAGGGCCGACTTGCAACAGCTCTATTTTGCTCATGATTTTGTCCTCTGACAGTCCCCCAGGGCTCGCCGGCTACACCTCGACGATAAGGCCCTTTGCCTTCAGCACCGCGTCCAGCTTGCTGACTTCGATCACCGATTTACCCGCCTTGTAGGCGGCGATGTATTCTGCCTCTGCCTCTTCACGCGCCTGGGAGAGACGGGCCACTTCGCGTGCCTCTTCCTGGCGGACGACGACCAGTCCGTCGGCATCGCCGACGATGATGTCGCCGGGATGGATCAGTTCTCCGCCAACGACGATAGGATCGTTGGTGGACGTCAGGGTCTCCTTGACGGTCCCCTTGATGCAGACGCTGAGCGAGAAGACCGGAAAACCGAGTTCCCGCAGTTGCAGCGTGTCGCGCACGCCACTGTCCGTCACCAGTCCGCCGATACCCTTTGCAAGGCAGGCATTGGCGAGCACGTCGCCGAAGGAGCCCGCCTCCTCGTATTCACCCGCCGAGACGACGATAATGTCACCGGGCCGGGCATAATTGATTGCGAGTTGAAGCATGATGTTGTCGCGTGGCGCACAGCGCACGGTGAAAGCCGGGCCGCATAACTTCATGCGGTAGTCGACAGGCTTGATGCGGGAGGAGATCGCCCCGCGGCGCCCCTGCGCCTCGTGAATGGTTGCTGGCGAGAATTTGGCGAGCGCGTCGATCTCGGCGGCAGGCGGGCGGACGGGCATTTTCTTGATATGCGTCATGATTTTTCCCACGGTTGGACGTCGCGGCGGGCGTAAAGCCCGCCGCTGAGTTGCTTCGGAAAACGGTCAGCTATGCCCTTCCGTCAGGGGATCGGGTCGAACTTCAGTTCGGAGAGAGGCGCGACCTTATCGGTGCGGGTCATCTTGTACTCGGTGTCCGGGCCGAGCCACTTGTCCCAGATCTTGTTGATCTCGCCGCTGTCATCAAGCTTGTGGAGCACCTCGTTGATCTTGGCCGTCAGCGCCGGCTGGTCCTTTGCCATGCCGATGCCGATCGGCTGGAACAACATGGGCTCGGGGATCATGCGCATCTCCTTGCCCTTGGTCTTCGATTCATTAACGAGCTTGGTCGTCGTCATGGTGTTGGCGACCATGCCGCGCGCCTTGCCCTGCTGGGCGGCCAGATAGGCCGAGGCGGTGTCCTGGAAGGTCAGTGGTTCGGACTTGTTGAGCTTGATGGACATTTCCGAGGTCGAGCCCTTGGTGGATGCGATGCGCTGCCCGACATAGTCTGATTTCGATTTGCCGGGGTCATCTGCAGGAACGATCAGCATTTCCTTGGCGAGGTAATAAGGATCGCTGAACTGGATCTGCTCGGCACGGCTCTTGGTATAGGCGAGGTTTGCGACGGTGATGTCGACGCGACCCAGCTTGACTTCGGGAACGCGGGCTTCGACCGAAACCGGCTTGATCTCGGCCTTTACACCAAGTTCACGGGCGATCGCGCCGCACAGGTCGACGTCGAAGCCGACCATTTCGCGCGTCTTCGCATCGGGTGAAGCGAATGGCGGCACGTCGGCGAAGGTCGCGCAACGCAGCGTCTTGTTCGTCATGATGTCGTTGAGCTGATCGGCCTTGACCGGGCCGGCGAGCGCGGCCGCCGCGACTGTCGCCGAAAGGATGAGATGCCTGCACTTCATAACTGTTCTCCTTCGTGGTTGGTATTAGTGACGCAGGTCTGCGAGGAACCGCTGCGCGCGGGGATGCTTCGGGCTTTTGAAAAATTCGTCTGGCGTCGCCGTTTCGATGATCTGGCCGCCGTCGATGAACCAGATGCGGTCGGCGACGTCGCGGGCAAAGCCCATTTCGTGTGTGACGCACATCATGGTCATGCCTTCGGCCGCCAGCGACTTCATCACGTTCAGGACTTCGCCAACCATTTCCGGGTCGAGCGCGCTGGTCGGCTCGTCGAAGAGCATGACAGGCGGCTCCATCGCGAGCGCCCGGGCAATCGCCACGCGCTGCTGCTGACCGCCGGACAGTTGCGCCGGATAGGAGTCAGCCTTTTCGCGAAGGCCGACGCGATCGAGGAGCTTCAGGGCCTTTTCATGCGCTTCGCCGGGCGCGATACCCTTCACGCGGACCGGCGACATGGCGATGTTGTCGACGGCGGAAAGATGCGGGAAGAGGTTGAAGCTCTGGAAGACAAAGCCGATGCGGCTGCGCAGGCGGTTCAACTCCCGGCCACTCATCGGCGCATGGACGTCCTGCCCCTCGAAGAAGATCGAGCCGCTGTTGATCTCCTCCAGTCGGTTCACGGTGCGGATCAGCGTTGACTTGCCCGAGCCCGACGGGCCGCAGATGACGACCACTTCGCCGCGCGAAACCGCGGCGTCGATTCCTTTCAGCACGTCATAGTCGCCGTAGCTCTTGCGGACATCGGCAAGCCGGATCGTCTGATCCTTCCCGGATGTGGATAGTGAAGCGGTCATGGCTGCTCCGTCGCATTGGGTGTCAGGGAAATCGCAAGTTGGCGGCGCTTCGAGGCAAGCCCGGCGCGCCGGCGCGTGATCCGCCGCTCGATGACATTGGTGAGCGCGGTGAGCGACCAGCAGATCACGTAGTAGGTCAGCGCGAGGATCAGGAAGACCTGGAAGGGCTGCGTGAGGAGCTGGTTGTTGACCTGGCTGGCGGCAAAGGTCAGGTCCGGCACATTAATGACGTAACCGAGCGTCGTGTCCTTGATCGTTGCCACGAAGGTCGACAGCATGCTCGGGATCATGTTGTAGAGTGCCTGCGGCAGTATGACGTAGCGCATCGCGCCGAAGTAGCTGTGGCCAAGGGCGCGGGCCGCATCCATCTGCCCCTGCCCCAAGGCGACGATGCCGGCGCGGATGATTTCGCTGAGGAACGCGCCCTGGTAGACGACGAGGGTGGCGAGCATGGTGTAAAAGCTCGGCACGTCGGCACCCGTCAGCAGCGGCACGAGAAAATAGCTCCACAGCACCAGCATCAACAAAGGCACGCCGCGCGTCACATAGACCAGCACCGTCACCGGCCAACGCAGCATCCGATACGTCGAAAGGCGCGCGAAGGCGAGCAGGATGGCGAACGGAAAGGCGATTGCGATGCTCAAGGCCGAGAGGATCAGCGTATTGGCAAGGCCGCCGAGCGGTCCGTTCGGATATTGCCCGATGAGCAGCAGCAGCCAGTATTCGTCGATGATGGCGATCAGGTCGTGGATCATCGTCTGGCTCCATTCGCGGGATCGGCCCGCCAAGTGACGTAGGCGCCGGTGGCCATGATGATCAGCGAGAAGAAGAGATAAAGAAGCGTGCCGATCAGGTAGATCTCGAACGTACGGAAGCTAAGATTGTCGATCTCCTTGATGGCATGACTGAGTTCCGGGGCGCCGATCACGATGGCAAGGCTGCTGTTCTTGAAGAGCGACACGCTGTGGTTGACGAGGGCTGGCAGCGCGTTGCGCACGCCCTGCGGGATCAGCACGAAGCGCATGGCCGAGACGTAGCCGTGGCCAAGCGCGCGCGCTGCTTCCATCTGGCCCGGATTGACCGAACGCAGGCCCGAGCGCAGATCCTCGCTGAAATAGGCCGCCTGGCAGAGGCCGAGTCCGATGATCGCGAAGATCATCTCCGCCGAATGGGCAGAAAGCCAGTCGGACAGCCCTGAAGGCAAGACTGTGTAGATGCCGAAATACCAGAGCATCAATTGCACAAGCGTCGGCACGTTGCGGTGATAGGAAACGTAGGCTGCCACGACCGAATTGCCGATGCGGCCAGGAGCAAAACGGATGGCGAGCAGCAGCAGGGCAAGACTCATCGCCAGCAGCCAGGATGAGATGGCGATGACGAAGGTCATCTCGATGCCGTGCACGAGCATGGCAACATATTCCGGATTGGCGAGGATGTCGGCGAGATCGAAGCCCTTCACGGCTGCGGCTCCTTCGCCTGCGGACGCGCCGTCTGCAGGCCGCCCATCACCTGGAGCGTCGGGGTGATTTCCATGTGACCGATATTGACGGCAATGGGTGCGGCAAGCGCGAAGGCAATGGCGTCAGCAATGTCAGAGGCCTGCGGCAGCTCGAAACCGTCGATGAAGCGTTCCCGCACCGACGGATCATTGCCGTGCACGTGGCTGAAGATGTCGGTTGCGACACGGCCGGGGCAGATCTCCGTCACCCGAACCCGCTTGCCGAACGTATCGATTCGCAACTGGTTCGACAGCATGCTGACGCCGGCCTTGGTCGCGTGATAGGTGGAATTGCCGCCGAAATTGTAGAGGCCGGCAATCGACGAGATGTTGACGACATGGCCGCGGTCGCGTGCAGCCATGCCCGGCACGATCAGCCGGCAGAGATGGAGGACCGCGCGCAGATTGACGTCGACCAGGAGGTCGATGTCACCATCCTCCGCTTCAAGGAACTTCTTCGGCCGGTCGACGCCGGCATTGTTCACCAGGATGTCGAATTCTACTTCGCCGGCGAGTTTGGCGAGCGCGACGCGATCGGTGACGTCGATCGCGTGGGGAATGCAGCCGGTGCGCGCGGCCAGTTCCTCGAGCGCCGCTGCGCTGCGGGCCACTGCATGCACTTCGAGGTTCTCGCGCCGGAGCCGTTCAACGACCGCAGCACCAATCCCCGAGGATGCTCCGGTCACGAGTGCCGTTTTGTAATCGGAAAATGACATTGGAGTTCCCCTGTTGTTGGAAAAGAGAGTAGCGAAGCTTTCCGGCTCTGGATAAGACCGTTTGAATCTGGATGGATAAGCAAGGCTTATGGGCTTGCCGCCGCCTCTTCGGCCTGTAACATGCGAGGCCAAACAAGACAGGCTCGCATATGGATACCAGGCGTCTCAAATCCTTCATCGTCATCGTCGACACCGGCAGCATTACGCGTGCCGCTGACGTTTTGCACATCGCCCAGCCCGCGCTCAGCCAGCAGCTTGCTGCGCTGGAGGAGCATTTCGGACAGAAGCTCCTGATCCGCAGTCAGCAGGGTGTGTCCATGACCGAGGCCGGCAAGGCCGTCTACCGCCACGCCCAGATCGTGCTTCGCCAGATGGAGCAGGCGCAGGCCGACGTGAAGGCGGCCGGCTCGACGCTCGTCGGACGCGTCTCGGTCGGCCTCGTGCCCTTTTCGAGCGCGGCAACGCTCTCCGTCGATCTCCTCACTGAAACGCGCAAACGCCATCCCGGCATCCTGCTGCACCTGACCGAAAGCGTTGGTCAGACCTACAGCCAGATGATCATGAACGGCAGGCTGGAAATGGCGTTGATCCACGGCACGGGTCCGATCAAGGGTGTGCGCTTCGAACCCGTTTTTGTCGAGGAGTTCCGTCTTGTCGCGCACCGCGATTTCCGCATCGAGCCAGGTGCGGCGCCGCTGCCGGTGAGCGCGCTCAACGACCTGCCGCTTCTTCTGCCGCCGCCCTACAATTTCGTGCGTCGCGCCATCGATCTCGCCTTCACTCGCGCCCGCGTCTCCGTCAACGTCGTGGCGGAGGTGGAGGTTGTCCGCACGTTGGCGCGCGCGGTTTCAAGCGGCGTCGGCGCCACCATCATGCCACGAGCCATCGTCGAGCGGATCGTCGCGGAATCCTCCGAGCCGCTTGTCTCGTGCATGATCGCGCCGAAGATTGAGGAAACACTGTCGCTCTGCGTTTCCGACCAGAGCGAGCTGTCGGAGCCGGCGCTGGCGGTGCGGTCGATCCTCATGGACCTCACCGCCCGCCTCAAGGGGCAAAGTTAGCGCAGGCCGGAGCAGAACTCGGCAATGCGTCCGCAGGCCTCATCCAGCTGTTGCATGCTCGTGGCGTAGGAAATACGGAAGAAAGGGCTCATCCCATAGGCGGCGCCCTGCACGGTCGTCACGTGATGCTCGTCGAGCAGCGCCAGCACGAAATCGGTGTCGGTCTCGATCTTCCGCCCGCCGCTGCTCGTCTTCCCGATCAGTTCGGCGATGTTCGGGAACACGTAGAACGCCCCTTCCGGCTTGTGGCAGCGAATGCCCTCGATCTCGCCAAGTCGGGCGACGACGAAGTCGCGCCGCTCCCGGTAGATCGCCGCCCGTTCCCTGAGCAGATCCTGCGGGCCATCAAGCACAGCCGCGACGGCGGCCTGGGTGATGGTCGACGTACCGCCACTGTTCTGGCCGTTGACGTTGCTGATCGCCTTGATGAGGTCCTTTGGCCCGCCACAGAAGCCGAGCCGCCAGCCGGTCATGGCATAGGCCTTGGAAGCGCCGTTGACCGTCAGTACACGATCCTTGAGACGTGGTTCGACCTCCGCGATGGTGCAGAATTCGAAACCGTCATAGATGAGGTGCTCGTACATGTCGTCGGTCATGATCCAGACATGTGGGTGCTTGAGCATAACCTGCGCGATGGCCTTCATCTCCTGCCGCGAGCAGGCAGCCCCCGTCGGGTTGTTCGGGAAATTGAGGAACAGCCATTTGGTGCGCGGCGTGATCGCCGCATCGAGATCTTCGGCGCGCAGCTTGAAGCCGTTTTGCTGTGGGCAATCGACCGGCACCGGCACGCCGCCGGCGAACTTCACGATATCGGCATAGCTTATCCAGGAGGGTGATGGGATGACGATCTCGTCGCCGGGATTGCAGGTGGCCATCACGGCATTGAAGATGATCTGCTTGCCGCCGCCGGCAACGACGATCTCCGAGGGATCGTAGTCGAGATTGTTGTCCCGCTTGAACTTGCGGGCGATGGCCTGGCGCAGCGCCGGCGTGCCGTCGAGCGGCGGATACTTCGTATCACCGGCAAGGGCTGCCGCATGGGCCGCCTCGATGGCATTGGCCGGTGTTGCGAAATCGGGTTCGCCAGATGAAAGGCTGATGACCTTGATGCCCCTGGCTGCAAGATCGCGGGCGCGCTGGGTCATGGCGGCGGAGGCGGAAACGGAAACGTTCTTCAGGCGGTCGGCAATGGCGGACATGATCTTGGCTCTCGATGAAAGGGATGAGGGGCCTGCGACGGGATTCATCGCAGAAGCTTGGAAACAGGCGTCACCGCGCCGCCGGCCGCCTCGATCTCGCTGCGCACGATGCGGGCGAGGTCGAGCGAGCCGGGTGTATCGCTGTGCACGAGGATGGACCGCGCGCGCATGGGAATGAGGGCTCCGTCGATGGCGGTGACGGCGCCGTCGAGGAGGAACTGCCGCACGCGGGTGCGCACCGCGGCCTCGTCCTTGACTAGTGCGCCCGGCTGGCCGCGCGGCACGAGTTTTCCTTCCGCATCGTAGGCGCGGTCGGCAAGGAATAGGGTCAGTGTCTTCAGCCCGGCCTCGATCGCGGCGCGCTCGATGATGCTGTCGGCCGTGCCAAAAACGATGAGATCGGGATCGACCGTACGGATCGCCGCCATCATTGCGGCGGCGAGCGCCGGGTCACGGTTGATCATGTTTCCCATAGCAGCGTGGAAGCTGACATGCGAAACCGTCACACCCTCTGCCTTGGCGATCGCCATCAGCGCGCCGAGCTGGAAGAGCATCTGCTGGCGCAGCTCGTCCGGGCCGAAGGGCAGTTCCCGGCGGCCAAAACCCTGCCTGTCGGGCAGGCCCGGATGGGCGCCGACATCCACCCCTCTTTCCCGCGCAAGGCGCACCATACGCGCCATCGTTTCGGGATCGCCTGCGTGGAAGCCGCAGGCGATGTTCGCGGAGGTGACGATATCCATCATCGCCTCATCGTCGCAGAGCCGGTACGGACCGAAACCCTCGCCCATGTCCGAATTGAGATCCACCTTCATGAAATGCTCCTATGCCATGGCGCTGAGCGCCTGGCTGACCAGCCGGGCGGTCTGCCTGACGTCGTCGATATAGGCGGCAAGCCCCCGCTCAATGGCCCTCGCTTCCGCGTGTGTTGCCGGTACGAAGCGCAGCATCGAACCAATACGTGCCTGCCCCAGCCGCCAGAGATCGGCCTCGATGACGCCCGCGATTTTCGGATAGCCACCCGCCGTATTGGCGTCGCTCATCTGGACGATCGGCTCGCCTGCCGGCGGGACCTGGACGACGCCGGGAACCACGCCGTGCGAGCGCATCTCCACCGTCTGCAGCGGATGGATCGGATCGCCGCTTAGCCGATAACCGGTCCGGTCGCTGCGCGCAGAGATCTTCCACGGCTGGCTCCAGAAGCGCTGTGCATCGGCGCCGAAAAGATCATGCTCACCGGCTGGCAGAGCGCGGATCATGAGCGAGCCGCCCTCGCCGACCGGAAAGACGTCCTTCAATGCCACCGCCGGAGGTACGACGCCAAATCCACCCTTCGGAAGAAAGGCTGCCGTCGCCGCGCCCGTTGCAACGGTGTCGCCTGTCGCAAGAACCCTGCCGTTAAGACCGCCGAAACCGCCGCGCAGCGACGTGCTGCGCGAGCCCATCACAGGTGCGACGTCCGCGCCGCCGGCAAGGTTCAGATAGGCTCTCGCGTCCTTGAGTGGAGGCGATAGTTCCAGCAGCTGGCCGGCCTCGGCCTGCGCAGCCCACCAGGGTGGCAAGTCGATGCCGTCGAGCGTTGCCCGGCAATCCGCGCCGGTGATCGCGAAGGCAGTTCGCGCGGCAAAACGCACGCGGAAGGGAAAGGTTTGCACCTCGATACCTGCAACCTCCGGCGCATTGCCGACGAGGATATTGCCGATCAAAAGTGCAAGCGGGTCCATCGCACCGCAGGCCGTGACCCCGATATTGCGATAGCCCGGACGGCCAAGGTCCTGGATGGTGTTCAGCGGCCCTGTTGCGACAATATCGATCACAGTTCGATCCTTTCGGGGAGGAAACGCACAGTGTCGCCAGGAGCCATGACGGCCGGAGCAGCAGCCAACGGATCGAACATCTGGAGTTCGGCAAAGCCGATGGAATTCCAGCCGTTCGGTCCTGTCAGCACCGCAACGCCTGTCTGCATGCCGCCGATCGTGACGCAGCCTCGCGCCATGCTGAGCGAGGGCACCGTCTTGCGCGGCATATGGATGCGCGGATCAAGCCCGAAGAGGTAGCCGAAACCCGGCGCACTGCCGAGGGCGAAGACGCGGTATGTGCCTTCGTGATGGATGCGCACGACCTCCCGGTCGCTGAGGCCGGAAAGATCGCAGAGCGCCGGCAGATCCGTCGCATGTTCGCCGCCATAGGTGACGGCGATCTCGATGTCCCTGCCGGCAAGATCGACGCCGCGTGCCCGCTTCCATTCCTCCTGGAGCTGGTGAACGACAATGTCCGGCGCCTCCGGCGTCTCCTTGAGGATTACCAGCAGGTTCGTCATGCCCGGCACGATTTCAGCGATTTCCTCCCGTGCCTGGAGGGCATGTGAGAGCGCCCAGATGCGCCGCTGGTTCGCCAGGTCGAAGGCGCCAGGTGCTTCCATGAGGAAGGCGCGTGTGCCGATGAAGGAAATTTTCGCCAGTGCGTCCGTATCCGGCACGATTGAGGCGGGCGACGCGAACGGGGTCGATTGCGGGAGGCTCATCGGGAGGGCTCCGTCGTGAAAACAGCATCACCGTAGCCGACGAGGTCTCCGGTGCGGGCATGGACCTCGGCGACGGCTGACGCTTCGGGCGCGGTGACGGGCAAGAGCACCGGCCCAACCTCGATGAAGCCGACGATGGCGCCCGCTTCGACCGCCCGACCCTCTTCGGCAAGTGGCGAAGCGTCGGCGCTGCCGGGATGCGTGCTGCGGAAGAGACCGGCCATCGGCGCCTTGACGGCCCGGCCTTCGGGCAGGATTGCGCGCAGCTGTGGGGCGGTTTCAGACGCGTGCGCCGAGTGCGCGGCGGGACCAAGAACGATCTTCAGAGCCTCGCCACCTTCTGTGAGAATTTCCAGCTCACCTGCGCCGGAGGCTTCCAGCCAGCCAGTGAGCGTGGAGATGAGGGCGGGATCGGAAAGGTCGCCGATCGTGTTTTTGCTTGCCGAGCGGTCACGCCTGGACACGGGGTTCCTCCCTCAGCCGTTTTTCAAGATGGTGGATATCGACGCAGCCGCGCACGAAATCGGGATCGGCGAAGATCCTCTCGTGCAGCGCAAGGTTGGTGGAAATGCCCTCGATACGCGTTTCCGACAAGGCGACCTGCATGCGCCGGATTGCTGCCGCACGGGTTGGCGCATGCACGATCAGCTTGGCGATCAGGGAATCGTAGTAGGGAGAGACTCGATATCCGGCCGACACATGCGTATCGATACGAATCCCCGGCCCACTCGGGAAACGCACCGCTGTAATGCGTCCGGGAGCTGCAACGAAAGTCGCAGGATCCTCGGCATTGATGCGGCATTCGAAGGCATGGCCCAGCGCCTCACCCCGGAAGCGGGATGGAGTGAGCATCTGCCCTTGCGCTACGCGCAACTGCTCGTGCACGAGATCGACACCGGCCGTCATCTCCGTGACGGGATGCTCGACCTGCAAGCGCGTGTTCATTTCGATGAAGTAGAATTCGCCGTGCTCGTAGAGGAATTCGAACGTGCCGACGCCGCGATAGCCGATCTGCCGGCAGGCTTCCACACAGCGCTCCCCGATCCTTTGCGCCAGTTCCGGCGCAATGCCGGGCGCAGGCGCCTCCTCAACAACCTTTTGGTGCCGCCGCTGGATGGAGCAGTCACGATGACCGACCCAGACGGCATTGCCGTGATTGTCACAGAGCACCTGGAACTCGACATGGCGGGGATGCTCAAGGAATTTCTCCATATAGAGCTCCGGCTTGCCGAAGGCACGGCGGGCCTCTTCGCGGGTGATGGCGATCGCATCGGCGACCTCCGCGCCCTCGCGCACGACGCGCATGCCGCGCCCGCCCCCGCCGCCGGCCGCCTTGATGATAACCGGATAGCCGATCTCTTCCGCGATGGCGCACACGGCCTCGCCATCCCCAGGCAGCGGCTCACCCGGCCCCGGCACACAGGGCACTCCAGCTGCCATCATCGCTCGTTTGGCAGCGATCTTGTCGCCCATGGTGCGGATCGCTGAAGCCGGCGGGCCAATGAAGACCAGTCCCGCCTTCTCGACCGCCTCGGCAAACTCGGCATTTTCCGACAGAAACCCATAACCCGGATGGACAGCCTCGGCACCCGTGACGCGCGCCGCAAGCAGGATCGCAGCCTGGTTGAGATAGCTGCGTGCCGGCGCCGATGGTCCGATGGAGAGGAGACCGTCCTTTCCGCTGGAGGCGTCCGCAGCCCGGTCGGCCTCGGACGCGACGAGGATCGGGCGCAGTCCCAGTTCGAGGCAGGCGCGCCGGATGCGAACGGCGATTTCGCCGCGATTGGCGATCAATACGGATGTGAAGGGAAGGTCGCTGCCTTGCAGGGCTGCATCGAGAGGCGCGCCCATCAGCCGATCTCCACAAGCGGATCGCCGAGGCTCACTTCTTGCCCGTCATCGAAGAAGATGCGCTTGACCACACCGCCGAAGGGCGCGGGAACTGTCGTGAAGACCTTCATGGCTTCGACGATGCAGAGCGCTTGCCCCGCCTCGATGACATCCCCCATTGCAACGAGCGGCGCCGCGCCGGGGCTGTTGGATTGGTGCACCACGCCAGACAGCGGCGCGTGAACATGGCTGCGGTCTGGCTGTTCCTTAGGCGCCGCCGGCGCGATCTGCGCGCTTTCACGCGGCGTCGCCGGTGGCGTGGGTTGAAACGGGACAGGCAAATTGCGCACGATGACAGTCGTGCCCGCTTCGCTGACCGTTAGCTCCGAAACACGTGAACGCCCGACGAAGTCGAGTAGCGTCTTGATCTTTTGCAGATCCATGCGGTTCCCCAAGGCATAAATGAAACCGGAGCGTTGCCCGATTGAGCGAACATCTCTCTGGTTCGAATGGGGAAATCTTACACAGCATCCCGTTTGATGGGGGCAGACAAACTTTGAATACGGCTCCCCTGCAAGCGGAAGAGCCGCCGCTCAGGCGAAAAGAAGAACGAGTGCCGACGGCACATTAAGGTTTGATGGCAGATGACTCGCTGCCGCCGCAGGCGAAACCGTCGCCAAGACAGGACAAATCACGGCTGCGGTTTGTCAGCGAAATGCCTGATCGCATATTCCGCAACCCGCTGGTTCGATTGCCTTGCATCATCGAGCCAGAACGGGAAGATCTGCCACTGATGGATCATGCCTGGCCAGATTTCGATCTCGACGTCAACGCCGGCCGCGCGAGCCTTGTCGGCCAGACGCCGGCTGTCGTCCAGAAGCGCTTCACCCGCTCCGACCTGTAGGAGCAATGGCGGAAATCCTGTCAGGTCGGCATAGAGGGGCGAGATCATCGGATCGGTTGGCGAACGTGTTCCGAGATAGGCCTTGCGGATGAGATCGAGTTGAGCGGCGTCGATCAGCGGGTCGGTGCTGGCGTTCGCCGTCAATGAAGTGCCGGTTGCTGCCAGATCGGTGATGGGGCTCATGGCAACCACCGCCGCCGGCAGGGGTTCCCTCACCCGCATCTGCCGCAGGGTTGCTTCAATCGCCAGGTTCCCGCCAACGGATTCGCCGACAAGCACGATATTGTCGGCCTCATAGCCGGAATCGAGCAGCCAGCGATAAGCGCTCAACGTATCATCGACCTGAGCCGGATACGGGTTGTCGGGCGCGAGCCGGTAGTCGATGAGAAGCACATCGGCTGACGCCGCCTTGGCCAGCGCGCCGGCTATTGCTCGGTGCGTGCGCAATGAACCGCTGTAGAAGCCGCCACCGTGTACATAGAGAATGGCACGCCGGCCGAGCGGATGATGCAATCTCGCCGGCCAGATGAGCTGCGCATCGATACCGCCAGCATCGACGGACCTGATTTGAATGCGCGTCGGCTCGGGGGTCGATTCCATCAGGTCTTCGAAGGCTTGCCGTCGGTCGCGAAGGCTGTCGGCATTGTGGAAGGACTGCCCCCATGTTTCGACGAGCTTATGGATCTGTTGCTTCGAGGCTTGAGTCTGGGGTGGTGGATCCCAGGCCCGGGCGGATGCCGGCAAGAGTATCGTTGCGAGGCCAGCCACTAGCCATGCGACCCTGCCTTTTGTCATCGCTGCGGCAATCGCCGCCGATATGTGCCCACGCCACACGTCGGCCCCTTGCCGCAAAGCCCTGGCCATAAGCACCATGCAATCTCCTCGTCCAAGGTGTCTGTCGAGATGAGCAGAAACTGCCATGAACGTAGTCTGTGTCAAGGCTTGGGGATTGCGATGACGACGATACTGTGTGACGTGGAACCTACCGCGGCGCAGGGGGTGCCGAGGAAGCCTAGCTCTTTGTGCTCAGCTCCTCCACCCGCTTGAGATTGACCACGGCCTTCACTGGCAGGTGATCGGAAGCGACGCGAGCGAGCGGCGTATCGTGGGCCTCGACTGCGGTCACGACGCCCTTGCGGTTTGCCATGATACGATCGAGAGCAAGGACGGGAAGTCGTGCCGGAAAGCTCGGAACTGCCATGGGCTGCGGCCCAAATGCGGATTGGAACGTGTGCAGCGACGAACGGTCGCCAAGCCGCCATTCGTTGAGATCGCCGAGCAGGATGGTCGGGATCTCGCTCTTCCTGGCCATCAGCTCGACCAGCATCTTGGCCTGCTGCGCGCGCGAATGGCGAAGCAGGCCGAAATGGGCGGCGATAATGCGCAAGGCGCCGCCGTTTTCCAGATCGAGTTCGGCAACAAGCGCGCCGCGTGGTTCCAGCCCGGGAAGATTGATCTGGTGAACGTCGCGCACGAGACCCTTCTTGAAAAGCACGACATTGCCATGCCAGCCGTGAGCCTTTGCCATGCCGTTGACCGGCACTGGGATCAGTCCGGTCTCCCGTTCCAATCGGCCAAGATCGAGGATACCCGTACGTTCGCCAAACCGGGTGTCGGCTTCCTGCAACGCAATCACGTCGGCGTCGATTTCATGGATGACGCGGCTGGTGCGTTCCGGATCGAACCGGCGGTCGTTGCCGACGCATTTATGGACGTTGTAGGAAGCGATTAGAGTGCCATCTGACCGTGGTTTGTCCTCCGAATGCGCCGCATCCAGCCGCTTTTTTCGATTGCGGATCGAAGCAAGGATGTTGGCCGGCAGGCTTTGTTTTCTGGCATGCATCGGAGTTTACAGGCGCTCGGTTGATCGACGAGGTTCCAACCGGATTATAGATCCGGGTGCGGGAGGTTGCCACGTCCTAACCCCAGAAATCCGCTACAAGTAAGGCGATCCGAGCCACAGGACCTTCTCAAGCAGCCGGACCGGAAAAGGCCGCGCGCGTAACCCCTGCAGCGTGACCGGCGAAGCCGACTTGATGGCCTCGTCGATATGCTCGTCGATCTCGTTGGCAAAGCCTTCGTTCAGCACTTCCAGGTCGATCTCGAAATTCAACCGCAGCGATCTCGGATCGAGATTGGACGATCCGACATAGGACCAGACCCCGTCGATCGACAGCAGTTTGGAGTGACTGAAGGCACCGCTGGAGCGCCAGATGCGACAATAGCTGCTGAGGATCTGATCAAACTGCGCAGTCATGGCCCGGTCGACGAGGACGAGGTTGTTGACGGACGGAACGACGATATCGACCTCGACGCCGCGCCGTGCCGCTGTCGCCAGCGCGCTGATGAGCTCGCGGTCGGGCAGAAAGTAGGGGGACATGATGCGGATCGATTTGCGCGCAATGGAAAAGGCGCCGATCAGCATCTTGTGGTTCGTCTCGACGCTTCTGTCGGGTCCGGAGGCGACGACGCGCATGAAGACTGGATCGCCTGGCTGCCGCTCCGGCAGTGCGGTTCGCCATGCCTCCCCTTGCAGGATCTCGCCGGTCGTGAAGCGCCAGTCTTCGGCCGCAACGTTGAAGAGATCGGCAACAACCGGTCCGGTGACGCTGAAATGGGTGTCGCGGGCGAAGTTCTCCCCTGCCATTTCGCGCGTAAAGCCGGCCCGGATGTTCATGCCGCCCGTCAGTGCGATGCGGCCATCGACGATGATGATCTTGCGGTGGGTGCGCAGGTTCGCATAGGGCAAGCGCAACCCCATGATGACGTTTCCGTTGAAAACAGAGACAGTAACGCCGCCATCGGCGAGGTAGCGCAGTATGCTTGGGACGGAATAGCGAGCGCCGACGGCATCAATCAGCACACGTACCTCGACACCCCGTTTTACCGCGGCGATCAGGGAATCGGCGATTCTTAATCCGATGGGGTCGCGGTCAAAGATGTAAGTCTCGAGGAGAACACTCCGCTTCGCGCTGTCGATGGCGGCCTTCATTGCCGCATAGCAGTCGTCGCCCGTTTCCAGCATGTCGATCGTGTTGCCGGTTGCGAGCGGACTGCGGGCGACGCGATCGCCGAGTGTCTGGAGGGCGGCAAAACGACGGCCGAAGCCGCTGATGACGATATCCGTGTCGGCGTCGAAGCTTTCCAGCTCATCGAGATCCGCCTCGGGGATCAGGGCATCGCGCCGAAGGCTCAGCGAAGCGCGACGGATACGATTGATGCCGGCGATCGCATAGAGGACGGCGCCGATGATCGGTGAGAGGATGATCACCCCGACCCAGCCCGTCGCGGCGCGAACCTCCTCCTTGGTCATGGCCGCGTGGATCGCTGCCGCGGCGCCCATGGCGAGCGAAACAACGAAAAGAATATGCGGCCAATAGGTCGATATGAGATAAAACATTGCGTTGAACTATAACGCTAAAGCTGCGGCGTTCAATTGTGCACCCCTGGGCGCTCAAAACGTTCGCCCGCAAGCAAAAATGCGCGCACCGCGCAGCGGTTGAATGCTGCGGCGCAGAATTTCTTTTTTGCAGTGTGTCAAAATTTGCTTGAATCAGCGTGGTTCCTCTGGAACTCTAGCCTCAGTATCGCGTTAGACCACGGGCATTATCTGAGGAGATCGGCGATGACAGAAACTCGTGAAGAGTGGATCAGGAAGCGCGCCTATGCGCTTTGGGAAGAGGAAGGGCGTCCAACGGGACGAGATTTCGTACATTGGGAACAGGCACGGGCCGAGCGCCAAGCGCTTGAAGGATCCGCCGCATCTTTGGATGGCAAGGAGGTGAAGACGCGCAAGCGCACCGCTTCCACTCCAAAAGCAAATGGCGCCGTCAAAGCTACGGCTCCCAAAAAGACAGCCAGCCGAAAATCGGCGTGACCGCTTCAATTTTCTGGATGCCGGAGGGCGTCGCATGGCGCCCTCCGTCACATGATTGCATTGCTTCTGGGCTATAGATTTTCGAGGAGCGCGAAGGGCGCTTCGGGGGAAGAACCACAGATGAGTGCGCAGAGCTTTGGCCTCGCAGAAAAAGTGCTGCGGCGGCAATCGACGATGGAACCAAACGCCCACTCGAATGTTGATAGCGGCAGTGGGATCATCGCCATGAGCGTAAGCGACTTGGATGTTTCATTGGCCGCAGCAGGCTGTTACCTCCTCATTGCGTCGTTGAGGGTGGAATGACTGCTCTGTTCGTCGCCGCGATAGCCTATCTGATTTTCGCCCTGATCCTTGTCTATGCGATCGACAATCTGGTCGCACTGTTCTTCCCCGGTGCGCGCTCTGCGCTGCATTTTCCGACCCTTGAAAAGATGATGGCGATTTCGCGCAAGTACTCTCGCAAATAGGCGGATCTTGTCCGAGCGCTATTCTCAAAGTCGCCAGGCGGCCACTTGCGTGCGCATCGATGCGTCGCCGGAACTTTTTGCGAGGCAGTTGGTTGCCCCTTTTTGTCAGAGTGGAGGCAATCATGCCAAGAGGCGATAAATCCGCGTACACGGACAAGCAAAAGCGCAAGGCCGAACACATCGAGGAAGGCTACGAAGAACGCGGCGTTTCGACCAAGGAGGCCGAACGGCGGGCGTGGGCGACGGTCAACAAGGAAAGCGGTGGCGGCAACAAATCCGGTTCCGGTCGGGGCAAGAAGGATACTCACGAGGCATCCGAAAAGGGTGGACGCATGGGCGGCGCGGCTGCTGCGGCGCGCCCCGCAGCTGAACGTTCTGCCTCCGCGAAGAAGGCGGCTGCGACCCGCAAGCGCAACGAGCAGCACACGCATCGCTGATCTGATGCCAAAATCTGATTCTGGCCACCGGGAGGGACCTCATGGCATATCAATTATATTATTGGGACGGTATTCAAGGCCGCGGCGAGTTTGTGCGCCTGGCGCTCGAGGAAGCCCAGGCAGACTATGTCGACGTCGCCAGACAGTCCGGACGCGGAATGGGCACGGGCGCCATGCTAGAGCTGATGAGAAGCAGGCACGAGCCCCACATTCCATTCGCGCCCCCGTTTCTCAAGGATGGCGAGCTTGTTGTCTCGCATGTCGCCAACATTCTTTTCTATCTTGGTCCGAAACTTGGTCTTGCGCCGGAAGACGAAAAGCTGCGTTACGTCGCCAACGGCCTGCAGCTGACAATTACGGATCTGGTGGGGGAGGTGCACGATACGCATCACCCGATCGCGGCATCGCTCTACTACGAGGATCAGAAGGAGGCGGCAAAGGCCCGTTCCGCTGCCTTTATCAACGAGCGCATTCCAAAGTTCCTTGGTTACTTCGAACAGGTGCTGCAGCAAAATCCCATGGGATCGAACCAGATCGTAGGCAACAGGCTGACCTATGTCGACCTGTCGCTGTTTCAGCTGATCGAGGGTCTGCGATATGCCTTTCCGAAAGCGATGAAAGCCTACGGCGTCGATTATCCGGGCCTGACAGCGTTGCATGATGCGGTCGCCAGGCGGCCGAACGTCGCTGCCTATCTACGGTCGGACCGCCGGCTCGCCTTCAACGAGGAAGGTATCTTTCGGCATTATCCGGAACTCGATCTCGCACCATAGCGGATATGGCATTGTCCCCAACCGTTGGCGGCTGATAAGCTTTCTGCAACTCGCCCTTATCCCGTCACATCACATTCCTGGAGGCTATCGCTGCCATGGCACATCTTGCTCAATTGCTTGCATCCATCAAAATTCCGGATCTCGCCGGAAAAGCCGTGCTGGTCACCGGTGCTTCGACCGGTATCGGTGCAGCGCTTGTCCGCGCCTTTGCCGCACAGGAGATGAAAGTCGGCGTTCATTACAATGCGAGCCGTGAGCCGGCCGAAGCGCTTGCTGACGAAATCCGGGCCGCCGGCGGCACCGCGCATCTCGTTCACGGTGACGTGTCGAAGGAGGGCGAGACGGAACGTGTGGTCGAAGAGACGGCCAGAACCTTCGGGCATCTCGACGGGCTAGTGAACAATGCTGGCGGTATGCTTGGTCGCAAGCCAACGGCCGAGTATACAGACGAACATTACGTCAAGGTCATGGATCTGAATGCCCGCTCGGTGCTTGCTGCAACGCGCGCAGCCCATCCCTGGCTGAAGAAGCAGGGCGGCTTCATCATCAACACGACCTCGATTGCGGCGCGCAACGGCGGCGGCAACGGTGCCGTGCTCTATGCCGCCTCGAAGGGCTTCGTCTCGACCATTACCCGCGGTCACGCCAAGGAATTCGTTCCCGATCGGATCCGGGTGAACGCGGTCGCGCCTGGGGTCATCGCTACACCGTTTCACGAGCGCTATACAAATGACGAGCAGATGGAGCTGCAGCGCAAATCCATCCCGATGGGCTTCGTCGGGACGCCCGAGGATTGTGTCGGTGCCTATCTCTTCCTGGCATCGCCAACGCTTTCCGGCTACGTCACCGGCCAGATTATCGAGGTCAATGGCGGCCAGCTGATGCCATAGGCCCGCCTGCGCGATGAAGAACGGCGCGGAAGATCGCCACGCCGTTTTTCACGTTGCGAGAGGGGTCAGACGCGCTCGAGGGCGACGGCAATTCCCTGCCCGACGCCGATGCACATGGTTGAAAGCGAATAGCGCCCGCCGCTCTCGCACAGTTCCAGGGCGGCCGTGCCGGTGATACGCGCGCCAGACATTCCGAGCGGATGCCCAAGCGCAATGGCGCCACCGTTCCGGTTCACGCGGCCATCAGCGTCGGCTATTCCAAGTTCGCGCAGGACGGCGAGACCCTGCGAGGCGAAGGCCTCGTTGAGTTCGATGACGTCGAACTGGTTTTGCGTCATGCCAAGACGGGCCATCAGCTTGCGGGACGCCGGAACCGGACCGATGCCCATGACGCGCGGCGGGACGCCGGCCGAGGCACCACCCAGAATGCGGGCGATCGGGGTCAGGCCATATTTCCTGGCAGCTGCCTCGCTGGCGATGATCAGGGCCGCAGCCCCATCATTGACGCCGGAGGCATTGCCGGCCGTCACCGTTCCACCCTCCTTCTTGAAGGGCGTGGAGAGCTTTGCGAGTGCTTCCATCGTGGTCGCGCGTGGGTGTTCGTCCTTTTCGACAACGACAGGTTCGCCCTTGCGCTGTAGGATGGTCACCGATGTGATTTCCTTGGCCAGCCGACCATTTGCCTGCGCGGCCGCAGCCTTCGCCTGACTGCGAACCGCGAAAGCGTCCTGATCTTCACGCGACACCTTATAGTCTTCGGCGACGTTCTCGCCGGTCTCGGGCATGGAGTCGACGCCGTACTGCTTCTTCATCAAGGGGTTGATGAACCGCCATCCGATTGTCGTGTCGAAGATCTCGGCGTGGCGCGAAAAGGCAGTCTCCGCTTTCGGCATGACGAAGGGCGCGCGCGACATGCTTTCGACGCCGCCTGCAATCATGATCTCAGCCTCGCCGGCCCGGATCGCACGGGCGGCGGCAATCACGGCATCCATGCCGGAGCCGCAAAGGCGGTTGATCGTCGTACCCGGCACCGAGACGGGCAAGCCGGCAAGCAGCGACGACATGCGGGCGACGTTGCGGTTGTCTTCGCCGGCCTGATTGGCGCAGCCAAAGATGACATCATCGATGGCTTCCCAGTCGACCTTGCCGTTGCGCTCGATCAGTGCTTTCAGCGGCACGGCGCCGAGATCATCGGCGCGGACGGCGGAGAGCGAGCCGCCGAACCGGCCGATCGGGGTGCGGATATAGTCGCAGATATAGGCTTCGGCCATCAGGCTTTTCCTTTAGAGTTCGGGGACGACGAGATCGCCGACCGGGGCGTCGACATGGAGCGGCGCGCCGGTCATCGCCTGCAATTCTTCGACCGTCATGGCGGCGAGCTTCTCGCGCAGTACGAAACGGCCCTTCACGATGTCGATGACGGCATGGCTCGTATAGACGCGGGTGATGCAGCCGACGCCGGTCAGCGGGAAGGTGCATTTGTCGACCAGCTTCGGTTCGCCGTTCTTGGTGACATGCTCGGTGATGACGCAGACCTGCTTGGCGCCGTGCACGAGGTCCATGGCGCCGCCGACAGCCGGCACGCCCTTGGCACCGACGCGCCAGTTGGCGAGATCGCCGTTTTGCGCCACCTGGTAGGCGCCGAGGATCGCGACGTCGAGATGGCCGCCCCGCACCATGGCGAAGCTGTCGGCATGGTGGAAGAAGGCCGAGCCGGGCTTCAGTGTGACCGGCCGCTTGCCGGCATTGATCAGATCCCAGTCCTCTTCGCCGGCGGGCGGCGCCTCGCCGAAATCGAGGATGCCGTTTTCCGTATGGAAGATCGCCTGGCGGCCGGGCGGCTGGTAGCGCGCCACCATTTCCGGAAAGCCGATGCCGAGGTTCACATAGGCGCCGTCGGCAATGTCCTGGGCGGCGCGCCAGGCGATGCTGGCATTGGAAAGCTTGATGTCTTCGCGCGTGTTGATGGGGCTGATAACGACAGTCATTGATAGGCCACTCCGGCTCGAACGAGCTCTTCTTCCTGGGCGGGATTGGCGACCTCGACGACACGGTCGACGAAGATGCCGGGGGTGACGACATGCTCGGGATCGATGCCGCCGGCGGGAACGAGGCTGGAGACCTGGGCGATGGTCTTGGCGGCCGCCATGCACATCAGCGGATTGAAGTTACGGCCGGCCTTGTTGAAGGTGAGGTTGCCGTGGGTGTCGCCGACATGCGCCTTGACGATGGCGAAATCGGCCCTCAGCCAGCGCTCCTGCACATAATGCCGGCCGTCGAATTCGGCGATGACCTTGCCTTGCGCAAGCTCGGTGCCGTAGCCGGTCGGCGTGTAGAAGGCCGGAATGCCGGCGCCGCCGGCGCGGATGCGCTCGGCAAGCGTTCCCTGCGGCACCAGCTCGAGCTCAATCTGACCGGCCAGATATCTTTCCGTGAAGGCGCGCGGGTCCGACGACCGCGGGAAGGAACAGATCATCTTGCGCACCATGCCCGCGTCGATCATCGCGGCAATGCCGATGCGGCCGTTGCCGGCATTGTTGTTGATCACCGTGAGGTTCTTCGGCCCCTTGTCGATCAGCGCGTGGATCAGTTCGATCGGTGCGCCCGACCCGCCGAAGCCGCCGATCATGACGGTTGCCCCGTCACCAATTTCGGAGACGGCCTCAGCCGTGCTCCCGATAGTCTTGTCCATGCTGGATCACTCCTTGCCCGGCCGGATGCTTCTCCTCGCCTCTCACCCGATGGAATAAAACGAGGCGGCAAGACCGGCAAGAAATTTGTGCGATAATTGACATTTGTTCGTATATCGCACATTATGCGGCGGGCACTTGGAACGGGGCAGCTTGACCCGAGGATCCAAACACGTCCGGGAGCAGGTCGAAGAAACGTGCGTGAAACTGATTTCGTCAGTGGGTTTGCCAGAGGACTGAAGGTCATCGAAGCCTTCGAGGAAACGCGCCAGCGCCTTTCGATCGCGGAAGCCGCGAAGTTGACTGGGCTCGACCGGGCCACGGTGCGCCGGTCGCTGCTGACGCTCGCCGAACTTGGCTATGCGGACTACGATGGTAAGTTCTTCGCCCTGACGCCCAAGATCCTGCGGCTCGGGCATGCCTACCTCTCGGCAACGCCCCTGCCCGTCCTCATTCAGCCGCATCTCGATCAGCTGTCGGAAAAAGCAGGGCAGAGCGCATCTGCCTCGGTGCTCGACAGCACAGAGATCGTCTATATCGCCCGCGCCTCGCAACGCCGGGTCATGTCGATCAACCTGACGCCTGGTAGCCGTCTTCCCGCCTTCTGTGCCTCGATGGGGCGTGTCCTTTTGGCTGCGCTGCCTGAGGCTGACGCCAGAGCAATCCTCGCCCGCACCGACCTCAAGCCGAATACACCGAACACCAAGACGGATGTCGAGGAACTGGTTGCGGAACTCCGTCACGTGCGCGAGCAGGGCTACGCCGTGATCGATCAGGAACTGGAGATCGGCCTTTGTTCCATCGCAGTTCCCGTTGAAAATGATCGCGGGCAGACGGTGGCGGCAATCAACATCGGCGCGCCGGCTGCACATGCGCCGGCTTCGGAAATGCCGGATCGCTACCTGCCGCTGCTCAGGCAGACGCAGAAGGCGCTGCGCCTGGTGCTGCGTTAGACGCCAAGCTTGGCACGCTCCGCCATGCGCCATGACCGGGGTGTTTGGCCAGCCTGCTTGAGGAAGAAGCGCGAGAAATAGGCGGGATCCGAGAAACCGAGGCGATAGGCAATTTCCTGAACGCTGCCAAAGGTAAAGACCAGCTCGCGTTTTGCCTCATCGACAAGCTTGCGAGCGATGAGGTCGTGAGCGCCGTGGCCGGTCGTGGCGCGCGCGATCCGGTTCAGATGCGTTGGCGAGATGCCGAGCGCTTTGGCATAGAAAGCTGCCGGCTGATGTGATTTGAAATGCCGCTGGATCAGGCCGTGCAGCAGCTCCATGCGGCGCTCGTTTTCGTCGGTAGCCGCCTGATCTTCCTGTCTTTCGCAAGAGAGGCGCGCTGTCAGCAGCAAAGCCGAGGTCAGATACGACTCCAGCAGATCATTGCGTCCGGAGCGCCGTTGCGAAAACTCCTGCCCAAGCCGCAGCAGGCAAGCCGCGACGTAACGTGCGTCCTCATTCTCCATGTCGAGTTTCGTCAGATGTGGCGATGCCATCCATTCACCGAGGCGGCTGCGGTCGCCGGGAATCGTCTTCAGGTGCGAGCTCAATACCGTAATGACGAAGCCGTCGATGTCCTTGGAGAAACGAAAGGCGTGATCGAGGGCCGGGGGAATGGTGATCACCGACTGCGCTTTGATCGCACGCCAGGCGCCAGAGAACATCGCCTCGCCGGATCCGCTATCTATGTACAATATCTGAAAGAAACTGTCATGGCGATGCGGCCGGATCTCCCAGTGGTGCAGGCTGCTGCGGGATGGAATCGTTTCGCAATGCAGCCAAAAATCCGGCTTTCTACCGGTGTTCTCGCCGTATAGCTCGTATGTCGGAACAATTCTCGTCATTTTCGCGTCCGTCCGTCGCATGTTCGATTAGTGCAATTTCATGACGGAATTGTCCATTGTTGATTGCCCCCTGCCTCGTCACAATTTGACAAAAGACAAGGGAGGACACCATGCGCACCAAGGTAGCCATCATCGGCTCCGGTCCATCGGGGCTTTTGCTCGGCCAGTTGCTCACAGAGGCCGGTATCGACAACATCATCCTGGACCGTGTTGGAAAGGACTACATCCTTGGCCGCGTACGCGCCGGTGTGCTGGAGGAAGGCACCGTCGGCCTGATCGACGAAGCAAAGGCGGGCAGGCGCATGCATGCCGAAGGCCTGCCGCATGACGGTTTCTCGCTTGCCTTCGACGGGCGTGATCACCGCATCGACCTTTTCGGCCTGACCGGCGGCAAGCGCGTTATGGTCTACGGGCAAACGGAAGTTACCCGCGACCTGATGGAGCGACGCGCAATTAGCAGCGCGCTGACGATCTACGAGGCGGCGAACGTCCAACCGCACGATTTTTATGGAGCGACCCCTCACGTCACCTATGAGAAGGACGGCACCACCCAGCGCATCGATTGCGATTTCATTGCCGGTTGCGATGGTTTTCACGGCGCCAGCCGCAAGGCGGTGCCGGAAAAATCACTGAAAACATTCGAGAAGGTCTACCCCTTCGGGTGGCTTGGAATTCTGGCTGACGTTGCTCCTGTCAATCAAGAGCTGATCTATGCCAACCACCCGCGGGGATTTGCGCTTTGTTCCATGCGTTCCGAGCACCGCAGCCGCTACTACATCCAGTGTCCGCTCGACGAAAAGATCGAGGATTGGAGCGACGACCGTTTCTGGGACGAACTGCGCCGACGTCTGCCTGCACACCACGCCGAGGCGCTCGTTACCGCGCCGTCCTTCGAGAAGTCGATCGCGCCGCTTCGCTCCTTCGTTGCCCAACCTATGCGCTTTGGCCGCATGTTCCTTGTTGGCGACGCCGCCCATATTGTCCCGCCGACCGGTGCCAAAGGTCTCAATCTCGCCGCGAGCGACGTCCATTATCTGTTTTCTGGCCTCATCGAACACTACCAGGATCGTTCGAACGCAGGCATCGACACCTATTCCCAAAGGGCGCTCGCCCGGGTCTGGAAGGCCGTTCGTTTCTCCTGGTGGATGACAACGATGATGCACCGGTTTCCTGATACCGGTGACTTCGACCAAAAGATTCAGGAAGCCGAACTCGACTACCTCACGCATTCACGCGCAGCTTCAACGGCGCTTGCGGAAAATTACGTCGGCCTTCCCTTCTAGTTCCCTTCCGCCATCCACGGAAGGGTGCACGCAGAGCGGCGGTGGTTAATGCGTCCCACCGCCGCTCGCCCCATTTTTGCAAGCTATCAGGAGGTGCGCGGCGGCTGGGCGTCGATCGCGGCCATTGCTTCAGCAAGCGCGGCACGCACGCGTGCACGCTCATCCGAGTCAAGCTGCGCTAGGTCGAGGTGCAGGTCGAGGCCAGCAAAGTGCTCGCTCAGCACGCGCAGGTTCCGGTCGGCACCCAACAATCCGTTGACGGCGTAAGGCACCACCTCGCGGTGAATGCCCTTCATGGTGATTGGCGGCAAGGGCGTTGCATCGACGATGTCCTTCACAAGCGCGTAGGTTTCGTAGCTGATCACGATCTTTCCGCCTTCGGCGATGGATTGCAGCCGCGCGGCCAGATTGGCTTCTGCGCCGATGATCGTGTAGTCCATGCGATCGTTGCTGCCGAAGTTGCCGACGTTGCAATATCCCGAATTGATCCCCATCCGCACGACGAACGGTTCCTCGGTACCGTCAAGGCGCCACTTCTCCTTCAGCTCACCGAGGCGACGCTGCATGTCGACGGCCATCCGCAGGCAGGCCTTCGCGTCGTCAACAGCGCCATTCGTTTCCGGATCGCCGAAAAATACCAGCACGGCGTCGCCGATGAACTTATCGACCGTGCCGCCGTGCTTCAGCGCAATGGCCGACATCTCGGTCAGATATTCGTTCAGCATTTCCGTCAGCGCCTCCGGCTGCAGCCGCTCGGTGGTCGCCGTGAAATCCTTGATATCCGAAAAGAAAATCGTCAGCCGCTTGCGCTCGGTCTGGATAACGACGTCTTTTTGGCCACTGAAGATGCTCTTGTAGACCTGAGGCGACAAATAGCGCGAGATTTTCATGGAAACGCTGGCCAGAAATTCGTTCGCCGATTCCAATTCGCGGTTGACGCCCTCAATCAGGGCCCTCTGGCGCTGCTGGAAGACGATGAAGCCGATGCCAAGTCCCGCCATGCAAAGGAAATACAGCAGCAGGTATTTGAACGCGAAGACATTGCGCGCAAAGGGTTGCCTGATGATCACTTCCTGAATGCCGCGCACATCGCCGACCTTCCAGTCCATCTTCGGGCTTTCCGGATGGGAGTTGTGGCAGGCGACGCATGCCGCGCCCATCACGACGGGAGTCACAAGCCGAAACGTGTTCGTAAAGCCGCTGCGGCTGATTTCTGTCGGCATCTTTTTGGGATCGGCGCGCAGTGCCGCCAGAGCGTTCGTTTCGAAAGTGTCGAGAGGGTGTGGCGCGCGCCGCTTGAACGGCAGGTCTGAGAGGAAGCGATAGGTGATATTGGCCTGCTGCTGCCGGATGACATCGCCGAGTTCGAGCGAAAGCGTCGCCGGGATCGGGATTGCGCCGGGTATATCGGCGTAGTCGTGTGTTACAACCGTGCCGACGTCGCCGCCCGCGGCATGTGCCGCCAGAACGCGCCCGACGACGTTGCTTGCATAGTAGGAACGGATGCTGGTGATCAGCGAACTCAAGTCCTCGGCCTGGCGTTTCACTGTGTTTTGGGAAAGTGCGCTGACATCCATCCAGACCGCGATCGGCAAGCCGGCCAGCAAAGCCATAATCAGGAAACTGATGAAATATCCGGTCTTTCGCGCGGTTCGGCCGCGATCAGCCTGGTAGGTCACTGCAAGCCTCGACGAAAACTGAGTTGGCCAGGCGTCCAGCCGCGTTGCGCAAGCCGGGCCGCGATTCGCCTCGACCGGTCGTCACAGATTTTCTCAAACACTTGGACATGAAGCCCTCTTCGCAGACTACCATGTCCGAAGAAGGAGCATGCGTCGATCGATGCCGTCAACTGCCGCAGCCGGCCAATTTTGGAGTGATTGGGCAACGCTCGGCGGGCCTCTCAGATCTTGCGGAACTCGAGTTCGTAAACGACTTCCTCGCCGGTCGTGGGGTCTACACCGGGCGCGCCGCTGATCACCAGCCTGCTGCCGTCGATGGAGAACGGCCTGATCAGGTCAGTCACGCCCCATGCCGGGTTCCAGCTGGCATCGACATGGTGGATAACGCGGCCGTTATCGAAGGTGTAGGTACCGGAATAGGCGAGCATGCTATCGAAGAGAGCAACTTTTTCGGAATCTGTCGGCATTTTGCCGTTGGAGACCGGCCGTTCGCTGCTGACGACCAATGCCATCATTCTGCCGTCGGGTTGATACGACAAGAAACCGACCGGGTCTGGTCCCATCGCGTCTGAAACGGTGCCGGACGCTACGATCCTGCGTTTCCAAGACACCATGCGCCAGGTTCCGTGTAATGCGGCTGCACTTCCCATTGTGTGGCTCCCACGCGCAGTTGCACGAGCTTGACGATACCATGCAGGCCGTATCGCGAACAGGGTTGCTAGGCCTTCGCGGCAACCTCCGTTGCCGCTTCCCGCAATGTCTGCATCAGGATCGAGAGAGGCAGCGAGGGGATGGCGTCAGTACGCATCGTCAACCCGACCGGCCCTTTCGTCTCGCTCGTGTCGATCGGCAGGACTTCAAGCAAGCCGTCGGCAATGTCGGTGGCGACGACGCCGGTGGAAATGATCCAGATGGCGTTGCTCGAACGTACGAAGGCGCGACCGAAGGAATCCGAAACCGTCTCGATCTGGTTCGGCAGGCTCGCCACGCCGTTGGCAATCAAAAAGCTTTCGACGAACGGACGAATGATCGAGGCGCGTGTGGGCATCAGCACTGTGTATTCGCTGAGGTTCGCAAACAGGGATTGGCGCGACTTGAGGAGCGGATGACCGGCACGAACGGCAAAGACGACCTGTTCCGAATAGAGGTGCTCGAAGGAGAAGCCCGCCATCTTTTCGGCGCCGGCCAGACGCCCGACGACGAGATCGAGATCGCCCACACGCAACTGCTCCAGAAGCACTGCATTTTCGCCCGTCACAATCTTGATACGACTCCAGGTGTTCTCCTTCAAGAAAAGCTCCATCGCCCGCGGCATGATCCGCGTCGATACTGTCGGCAACGCGCCGATGCGGATCGGCGGCGCTTCGCCGAAACGCTCCTGTGAAACCGAATCGAGCCCCTGGCGCAGTGCTGTCAGTGCCGCCCCCGCGTGACGGAGAAAGACGTCGCCATACCGGGTGATCTTGATGCCGCGTCCATCGCGCTCGAAGACGGCCACACCCAGCACGTCTTCCAGTTCGCGGATCGTCTTCGTCACCGCCGGCTGGCTGACATTGAGCAGTTCGGCCGCTTTCATCACGCTTTTCTGGCGGGCGACCTCGACAAATGTCTGCAGATGACGAAACTTGACGCGATTGTCGATCATGGTTTTTCATAACTCCGGAGTTATCGAAATGCCACGAAATATCATTTTACCTAACCAGATTAAACATCCAATTTGAACTTGGGTCTGTGCAGAATCCTTCGTCAAGTCGATTGCGGCTTGCGTCAGGATAGGCGCAGAGAGGAGATTCGCCGTGCAGTTTGCTCGTATCAACGACATCGCGATCCATTATCAGCTGATCGGCGGTCCCGCCGACAAGCCGGTCATTGTCTTTGCCAATTCGCTTGGCACCGATTTCCGCATCTGGCGCGACGTGATTGTGCGACTGGCCGGGGATTACGCGATCGTTGTCTACGACAAGCGTGGCCACGGGCTTTCCGATGTCGGTCAGGTTCCCTATTCGATCGAGGACCATGCCTCCGATCTTGCTGGTCTGCTCGATCTTCTGGCGGTCAAGCAGGCCTTCATCTGTGGGCTTTCGGTGGGCGGGTTGATTGCCCAGGCGCTTTACAAGGCCCGTCCCGACATGGTGCAGGGATTGATCCTTTGCGATACCGCGCACAAGATCGGTACCAATGAAAGCTGGAATGCGCGGATTGCAGCTGTGGCCAGCAAGGGCATCGGCAGCATTGTCGATGGCGTCATGAAGCTGTGGTTCACGCCAGCTTTCCGGCGACCCGAGAATACGGCCTATCACGGCTACAGCAATATGCTTGTTCGTCAGCCGGTGGAAGGCTATCTCGCCACCTGCGAGGCAATCCGGGATGCCGACTACACGGAGGCCGCCGCGAAGATAGGCGTTCCGACGATCTGCATCGTTGGAGATCAGGACGGTTCGACGCCGCCCGACCTGGTAAAGTCGACTGCCAAGCTCATTCCCAACGCCCGCTTCGAGATCATTCGCGACGCAGGCCATATCCCTTGCGTGGAGCAGCCCGAAGCGCTGACGGCAATCATCCGCGCATTCATCGATTTTGCATTGCATGGAGAAAAGAGCCCATGAGTGAACTCCACGAGCCATCGGAGCGCTTTGAGCAAGGGATGGCGACACGTCGAGCCGTGCTGGGCGATGCCCATGTCGATCGTGCCGAAGCAAGTTCGACGCCATTCGACCGGCCGTTTCAGGACCTGATCACGGAAGCTGCCTGGGGCCACGTCTGGTCGCGCCCGACGCTGACGCGCCGCGAGCGCTCGATCGTCACCATCGCGCTGCTTGCTGCACTCGGGCAGGATGACGAGGTGGCGATGCATGTGCGCGCCACCGCCAATACCGGCGCCTCACGGGACGACATCTGCGAGGCACTGCTGCACGTGGCAATTTACGCCGGCGTTCCCGCCGCCAATCACGCCATCAAAATCGCCAAGCACGTTTTCGAACAGATGGACGCCGGCAAGGCGGCCTGAAAGGCATAGGATGTCCGATCTCCCCAACCGCAAGCCCGAAACCGGCGCCTTCTTCGCGCGCGACCGCGCGTGGCACGCGCCTGCCCTCACCCCAGGCTACAAGACCTCGGTGTTGCGCTCGCCGCAGCGCGCCTTACTATCGCTCGACGGGACGATCTCCGAGATCACAGGGCCGGTCTTCGGCCATTCTGTCATCGGCGAGCTCGACAACGACCTGATCCACAACTTCGCCAAGCCAGGCGAAAGTGCCATCGGCGAGCGCATCGTCGTTCATGGCCGCGTGCTCGATGAGCGCGGGCGTCCGGTAGCGGGTGCCCTTGTCGAGTTCTGGCAGGCCAATGCCGGTGGCCGCTACCGCCATAAGAAGGAAACCTATCTCGCCGCGATCGATCCGAATTTCGGCGGCTGCGGGCGCTGCATAACCGACGACGATGGCCAGTATGCGTTTCGTACTGTTCGTCCAGGCGCCTATCCCTGGCCGAACGGCGTCAACGACTGGCGGCCGGCCCATATCCACTTTTCGATCTTCGGTCACGGTTTTGCGCAGCGTCTGATTACCCAGATGTATTTCGAGGGGGACCCAATGATCTGGAAGTGCCCGATCGTCGGCACGATCCCCGACAAGCGGGCCATTGAGCAGTTGATTGCACCGCTCGATTGGGGCAACACGATTCCAATGGATGCGCGCGCCTACAAGTTCGACATCGTGCTGCGCGGTCGCCGCTCGACCATGTTCGAAAACCGCCTGGAGGGGAACTGATGGTACAGGAACTCGGCTACCTGAAGGAAACGCCGTCGCAAACCGCCGGCCCCTATGTCCATATCGGCCTGACGCCGAATTATTGCGATATCGGCGGCGTCTATGAGACCGATCTCGGCTCGGCGATGATCAACGACAAGACTCTCGGCGAGCGCATCACCGTTACCGGCCGCGTTCTTGATGGTGCCGGCACGCTTGTGCGCGATGCCGTCGTCGAAATCTGGCAGGCCGACAGCGCCGGCCTCTATAACAGCCCATCCGAAATGCGTGGCACGGCAGATCCGAACTTTGCCGGCTGGGGCCGCTGCCCGACGAGGGCCGAAGACGGCGTTTTCAGCTTCGACACCGTCAAGCCGGGTCGCGTTCCATTCAAGGACGGCCGCAAGATGGCGCCGCATATCACCTTCTGGATTGTCGCCCGCGGCATCAACATCGGCCTGCATACACGCATGTATTTTCCGGAGGAGGTCGAGGCCAACAAGGCCGACCCGCTACTTCTGCGCATCGAGCACCGGGAGCGCGTCGACACGATGATTGCGGTTCGTGAGGGTTCGACCTACACCTTCGACATTAGGCTGCAAGGCGACAGGGAGACCGTGTTCCTGGATATTTGACCGCGGAAAGTGCGGGGACCTTGCAACGCGACGATTCCGGGCGCAGTTATCGGTTCCTGCCAGAAAGACACCGATGACAATCTCAGCCTTCGATCACCCCTTTCTCTCCGGCCTGGTCGGCGACGACGAAACGGCACCGTATTTCTCCCCGGAGGCAGATATTCGCGCCATGCTCGGCTTTGAAGCAGCGCTCGCGCGAGCCGAGGCCATCCATGGTGTGATTTCGCACGAGGCCGCACGCCATATCGGCACCGTTTGCGCGACGTTCGAGCCGGATCGTGCGCAACTGAGGGCCGGTACGGCTCGCGACGGAGTTGTCGTTGCCGATCTCGTCAAACAGCTTCGCAAGGCAGTCGGAAGTCCGTATTCCGATTGCGTTCACCTCGGCGCCACGAGCCAGGATGTCATCGACACCAGTCTGATGGTCCGGCTCAAGGCAATCGCGTTCCTGTTTTCAAATCGGCTCTCGCAGCTTGCCAAGGCCTTCGACAATCTCGACGCGCAGTTTGGAAAGAATGTCCTGATGGGACGCACCCGCATGCAGGCAGCGATTGCGATCAGCGTGTCGGATCGTCTTCGTGCCTGGCAGGCACCACTTGGCGGCTATCGCGACCGGCTGACCGAACAGCGGTTCCCCGTGCAGTTCGGCGGGGCGGCTGGCACGCTCGACAAGCTTCAGGACCAGGCGCCGGCCATTCGCGCTGCCCTTGCCCAGGAACTCGGGCTTTCCGACACGCCGCAATGGCAAAGCCAACGCGGCATGGTCGCAGATTTCGCCAATCTGCTTTCTCTGATCAGTGGCAGCCTCGGCAAGGTCGGTCAGGATATCGCGCTTCTGGCACAGGCAGGCGACGAGATCGCGCTTGCTGGCGGCGGCGGTTCTTCCGCCATGGCGCACAAGCAAAATCCGGTCGCCGCTGAAACACTGGTTGCCCTTGCGCGCTTCAATGCAACCCAGCTTTCGGGTTGCCATCAGGCGCTGGTACATGAACAGGAGCGATCGGGCGCCGCCTGGACGCTTGAATGGCTTATTCTCCCGCAAATGGTTGTGGCAACTGCCGCTTCGCTTCGTCTGGCGCTTGAACTGGCCGGCAACATCAAGCGAATTGGACAGCGCAACTCATAACCCCACATGTATGATTTTCGCCTTTTATTTCATTTTACATTACCATTTTGAATGAGACACTATCGCCGGGATTTTAGCTCTGGGCTAATCCGGCGTAGGAGTGCGCCGTAGTCAATGGGAGGTTTTATGAAACGGTTTGTCCTGGCCGCCGTTGCGGCAGTCGTCATGAGCACGGCGGCCTATGCCGATACCATCAAGGTTGGCGTCGTCGGGCCGTTCTCGGGTCCGTTTGCCCTGCAGGGCAAGAATTTCAAGGCCGGCATCGACGCCTACATGGCGATCCATGGCGACAAGGTCGGCGACAACACCGTTGAAGTGATCTATCGCGATCTGCCGGCCGCCGATCCTGCGCAGTCCAAGGCACTGGCGCAGGAACTGGTCGTCAAGGAAAAGGTCCAGTACCTGGCTGGCTTTTATTTCACGCCTGACGCCATGGCCGTGACGCCGATCCTGAAGCAGGCAAATACGCCACTCGTCATCATGAACGCTGCCACATCGGCGATCGTAACGAAGAGCCCGCTCGTGGTGCGCACATCGTTCACGACCTGGCAGACCTCGACGCCGATAGCCAAGGTTGCGCACGATGCCGGCGTCAGCAAGGTGATTTCGGTTGTCAGCGATTATGGTCCGGGCGTCGACGCGGAAAATGCCTTCAAGGCAGCCTTCGAGAAGCAAGGCGGCCAGGTCGTCGAGGCAATCCGCATGCCGCTGTCGACAAACGATTTCAGCCCGATCATGCAGCGCATCAGGGATTCCGGCGCACAGGGCGTTTTTGCCTTCCTGCCTTCCGGTCCGACCACGCTTGGTTTCGTCAAGGCCTACAACGAAAACGGTCTCAAGGCTGCCGGCATCAAGTTCTTCGCGCCGGGCGACCTGACACAGGAATCAGACCTTCCCGCACTGGGCGATGCAGCGCTCGGCATAAAGACGAGCTTCCATTATGCGGTCTCGCATGACTCGCCTGAAAACAAGGCGTTCGTCGAAGCTGCGGCCAAGGCAATCGGCAACAAGGCAGAGCTGTCTTTCCCGGCCGTCGGCGCCTATGACGGCATGCATGTCATCTACAAGATGATCGAAGCAACCGGCGGCAAGCAGGACGCGGCCAAGGCCGTCGACGCCGTCAAGGGTTTGACCTGGGTCAGCCCGCGCGGTCCGGTCTCGATCGATCCGGAAAGCCGCCACATCACGCAGAACATCTACCTGCGTGAAGTTACCAAGGCCGATGACGGCACCTATTACAACAAGGAAGTCCAGACCTTCGAGAAGCAGGGCGACCCTGGCCTTGCGGCTGCGAAGTAACGGCCTCTGATATCTGCAGCGGACCGGAAAATGCTTGTAGCGCCGAGCGCGCTGCAAGCACCGCAATGCCAGGCCCGCTCCAACAGCATCGGGATAGCCTCATGCAAACAGTCTTCAGCATAGCCGTCGATGCGCTTGCCTATGGCATGGTGCTGTTCGTCATCTCGATCGGGCTGTCGGTGACAATGGGATTGATGCGCGTCGTCAATCTCGCACACGGCGCCTTTGCGATGATCGGCGGCTACATTGCGTCCTATGCGGCACGCGATCTCGGGCTCGGCTACGGGGTTGCGGTGATCGCCGCGGTCATTGGAACGGTCATCATGGCGATTCCGATCGAACGTTTTCTCTATAGACGCATCTACGGAGCGCCGGAGCTGACGCAGGTGCTGATGACGATTGGCATCACCTTCTGCATTATCGGCATTGCCAATTACGTTTTCGGTCCGACGCTGAAGACAATCCCCCTGCCGCAAGACCTTCAGGGGTCCGCTGACCTCGGTTTCCGCACGATCCCCGTCCATCGCCTCTTTGCCATCCTGTGTGGTCTTGCCGTTGCCGGTGGCCTTTGGTACGCGATCGAAAGGACAAGCTTCGGCGTCAAGCTGCGCGCCTCGGTCGACAATGCCGCCATGGCGGCAGCGCTCGGCGTACACACTGAAGTCATCTATGCACTGAGCTTTGCCGTAGCGGTCGGGCTTGCTGCCTTTGGCGGCGTTGTCGGCGCGGAGATGCTGCCCGTCGAACCCTACTATGCGCTTCGATATATGGTGACCTTCCTCGTGGTGGTTTCGGTCGGCGGCGCTGGGTCCATCCCGGGAGCCCTGGTGGCCTGCCTCCTGCTTGGTGGCATTGACACCACCGGACGCTACCTGATGCCGGAGTTCGGCGAATTCTTCTTCTATCTCGCGGTCATTGCCATCATCTGCATCTTCCCGCGCGGCCTTGCGGGAAGGACGAAATAGAATGGCTGTCGTCATGAATACCGAAGCAGCAATTTCCACCTCCGCCCGCCCGCGCCGCTCAATAGGGCGTGATGTGGCCGGCGTCACCGCCATAATAGTCGTTGCCACAATCGGCTACGTGTTGTTTCCGGACAATCTTGCGCTGCTCACGCGCATCGTTGCGGTCGCCTTGCTTGTCCTGTCGCTCGATCTCGTCACCGGCTATTGTGGTGTTGCAACACTCGGCCATGCGGCCCTGTTCGGATCGGGTGCCTATGCCGCCGGCATCATCTCGGCCCACTACGGCATCAACGATCCGCTGCTGATGACGCTTGCAGGCATTGTCGGCGGGGCGGTCGCTGGATTGGTCAGTGGTGCCGTTATCTTGCGTGGCCATGGCCTGCCGCAGCTCGTCCTGTCGATCGCGCTGATCAATCTCTTCCACGAGTTCGCCAACAAGGCGTCCAGCTGGACCGGCGGCAGCGATGGCCTCTCGGGCATCTCGGCCGATCCGATCTTCGGCTACTTCGAATTCGATCTCTATGGCCATACCGCCTATGTCTTCGCGATTATGCTGTTGCTGATCGTCTTCATCATCCTGCGGCTGCTGGTGCGCTCGCCCTTCGGCATGCTGTGTCGCGGCATCAAGGAGGATCCGGTGCGTATCCGCGCGATGGGCGCCTCGCCAAAGGCCGCACTGATGAAGATGTACGTGATCTCGGGTGCGGTTGCCGGCGTCGGTGGGGCGCTTAACGCCATCACCACACAGGTCGTCGGCCTCGACAGTCTGTCGTTCACGCTGTCAGCCGAATCGCTGGTGATGCTCGTCCTTGGGGGTACAGGCTCGCTGTTCGGCGCGCTCTCCGGCACTGTCATCTTCATGCTGTTTGAGGACTATGTCTCGGCGGCAAACCCGTTCCACTGGCTGACCATGGTCGGCGCGCTGCTGATCGCTGTCGTCCTGTTTGCGCCGAAGGGACTCTACGGCTCCGCTGCATCTTTCCTGAACCGCAAGAGGGAGGCTGGACAATGAGCGCCGTCTTCGAAGTTATCAACCTCAGGAAATCCTTCGGCGGCCTTGCCGTTACAAATGACGTCTCACTGTCGATGGCGCCAGGCGACCGCGTGGCGCTGATCGGACCGAACGGTGCGGGCAAGACGACATTCGTCAATCTGGTGACTGGCAACTTGCAGCCCGATTCCGGCGATGTCCGCCTTGCGGGCGAGGCTGTCACAAAGGTTGGGGCCAACGGCCGCGTCAAGCGCGGCCTGGTTCGGTCTTTCCAGGTTACCCGGCTCTTCCTCGAGATGACGCCGGCCGAGCATGTGGCCCTTGCCATCCTCCAGCGTCAGGGACGCACGGGTCGCATGTTCGGAAATTTTCTTGCCATGCCCGCCGTCATGGATGAGGTCAGCGATCTGCTGGCCACGCTGGGGATAGCCCACCTCATGCATCGCAGGGTGAACGAGATTGCCTACGGCCAGCAGCGTCTCCTGGAGATCGCCGTTGCCATGGCACTGCGGCCGAAGGTCCTCTTGCTTGATGAACCTGCCGCCGGTGTTCCCCAGAGCGATACCGGCCGTATCGAGCAGGCGCTTGCCGACCTGCCCGCCGATCTCGCCGTTCTGATGATCGAGCACGACATGGATCTTGTGTTCCGTTTCGCCAAGCGCGTCGTCGTTCTCGCCGCGGGCGCGATCATCTTCGATGGCTCGCCCGCCGACGTCACCAAGGATGCCCGCGTTCGCGAGGCCTATCTCGGGAGCTATGCCAATGCCAGCCACGCCGCTTGAGGTCGAAAACCTGTCCGCCGGCTACGGGCCGACACGCGTTCTCGAAGGCATTTCGTTCTCCGTTCCTGCCGGCGCACGCCTTGCCGTTCTCGGCCGCAACGGCATGGGCAAGACCACATTGCTTGCGACACTCGCCGGACAGACCAGACGCTATGGCGGCGCGATCCGCATTGGTGCCGCCGATGTGACGGCAATGCCGAGTGCAGCGCGCGCGCACAAGGGATTGGGGTATGTGCCGCAGGCGCGGTGTGTCTTTCCGACGCTGACCGTCGAGGAGAACCTTTTCGTCGGCCTGAAGGATCGGCCAAGGAGCGCGCTCGAGGAAGCCTACGGGATGTTTCCGCGGCTGAAGGAGCGACGCCGCAACCTCGGAAACCAACTCTCTGGCGGCGAACAACAGATGCTGTCGACCGCGCGTACGATCCTTGGCCGCCCGTCGGTGCTTCTCCTTGACGAACCCCTCGAGGGATTGGCGCCGGTTATCTGCGAGGAACTGATGGCCGCCTTTGCCGAACTTGCAAAGACCGGTGACATGACCATTCTCCTTGTCGAGCAGCGCATCCAGAGCGCCCTGGATTTTGCCGACCAGGTCATCGTGCTCGAGCGCGGGCGTCTTGCATGGGCGGGTACGCCGAAGGCGTTGTCAGACGATCACGACGCGATAGAGCGTCTGCTCGGCGTCGGAGGACTTCACTAACCCCGGGCAATGCGATCATTGCGCATGCCGATACAACTCAAGTATCCTCATACTATTGGCGAAGGAGGCGACAATTGTATTTGAAGGGCCGAGCAACCATCTAATAGACAGAAAATGCGGAACGTGCCGCTACTGTCCTGCCGGAGCGTCATGGTCCGTTTACCGAAAACAAACCATAGGCAGTTGCTTTCCGAAGCAAAAATCGATTGCTTAGGAAAATCTACCGGTTGAACTGATAGCCGGTAGAACGATACCAACGATACGGGGTCGCCCATGGAATTCCACGCTTCGCTTGCTAATCATTATATGATTACGATAGCGTTGTGGGGTTGACCCAATTTGAAGACGCGATGAGTAAAGATCTGTTTCAGGTAAAGTTTTGGGGCGTTCGCGGCAGCATCCCGGTCTCGGGCCCCGAATTCGATCGCTATGGCGGCAACACCTCGTGCATCGAAATCCGCTGCGGTGAACACCGGATGGTCTTCGACGCCGGATCAGGCGTACGCGAAGCCGGGCTTGCCATGCTCAGCGAAGACGTCAGGGACGTCGATCTGTTCTTCAGCCACTGTCACTACGACCACATCATCGGCCTGCCCTTCTTCAAGGCGATCTATTATCCCACCATTGACCTGACGATCTGGTCCGGGCATCTCGACGGCAAGATGAGCACGCGCGAGATGATCGAGCAGTTCATCAGCCCGCCGTGGTTCCCCGTCAAGACCGACATCTGCCAGGCGACGATGAGTTTCCGTGACTTTCACGCGGGCCAGACGCTCGAGCCGCGGCCCGGGATCAAGATCAAGACCTTCATGCTGAACCATCCAGGCGGCGCGATCGGCTACCGTATTGAATGGAAGGGACGCTCGGTGGCCCTGATCTACGATATAGAGCATACCCCCGGCGTCTACGATCCGGTTGCGCTCGAAATGATGAAGGACGTTGATCTCGCTGTCTACGACTGCACCTATAACGAAGACGAGATGCAGCGTTTCAAGGGCTTCGGCCACTCCACCTGGCAGCATGGCGTCGAACTCGCGAAGATGGCCGGCACCAAGCAGTTTGCCCTGTTCCACCATGCGCCGTCGCGAACGGATACACAGCTCGAGCAGATGGAGCAGGAGGCCCAGGCGGCATTCCCAGGAGCGTTTGCCGCAAGGGATAATCAGGTTCTGGAAATCTAGCGCAGTAGATCTCGCGCCGACATCCACACGGCGCCCGGATGATGCCTCGTTTCCTCGAAGAGACGGGTGAGGAATTCCCACTCCGGCGCGCCATGCACCAGATGGTGGGTGAGTATGCCGACAGCCTCATCATCCCCGCCAAAGCGTGACTGCAGCTCGGCCACCAATTCTGCTACCAGATCCGCATGCGCACGGTCCCCACGCTGTCCGCGGGCATTGACGACATCGACATGCGTATTCAGCAGACGGATCGGGCTGCCGGCCTTGGCCCTGCCGAATATCGACAATACATCGAAACTCTGCGCGCCAAGCTGCGGGACCAGCTCTTCGCTTATCCTGTTCCAAGGCGGTACAAGCATCGGGACAAGCATTGGGCCGTAAAGGCCTTCAAGAGTGACGAAGCCATCGCGCAACTCGGCAAGCACGACTTGTGCCGGCCGATGACGACCGAGCTCCTGTTTCTTCTCTTCCGGGCCGGCATGGTTTGCGTGCGACCAGCCGTGAACGGCGACAAGAACGTGATTTTCCCGGGACAGTCGTGTTGCTAGCGCCTCGCCGGTAGAGGCCGGGATGACCGCAATGGTCAGCGGGACAGAAGACTGACGCGTGATCCTGAGCAGGCTCTCGAGTGCTTCGGTCGGCTCGATCGCGTCGTCGTCCCGCAACCAGAGGCGTGCCTGTCGACCCGCCAACCGCCAGCGGTCCAGTTCCTGCACGAGGGGTGCCCAGATTTCATCGTCGGTCATGCTTTTCGTCTCACATAGGTTTGCAGGATGGCATCGAGCGCTTTCGCCGCGACCTTGAGCGATCGTTGATCCAGTACGAAGTGACGGGCGTTCGCGCCCATCGTCGAGCGCCTGGCGGGATCATCAAGCAAAGCCGCGACTGCGGCTGCGAACGTCGGTACATCGCCCGACGGTACCAGGTGGCCGGTAACCTGGTCGATAACGACCTCGGGAACGCCTGCAGTCTTCAAGGCGATCACCGGCAGTCCCGCCGCCTGTGCCTCCAGATAAGCAAGCCCGTAGGCCTCCCCGCAACCGGGCCACACATAGATGCCGGAGCGGCCTAGCTCATGGGCGATTTCTCCGGCGTTGAGCTCTCCGAGCCATTCGATGCGATGCGCCTCAACGGTGCCAAACAACCGCTCCACGTCAGCCCGCATTGGTCCATCCCCGGCAATTGCCAGAGTCCACGGATGATCGCCAATGAGCCGGAGTGCCTCTGCGAGCATCGCGTAGCTCTGCATCTTGTCGCCGCTGCGCATCATCGCGACGGTGATCAGGCGCTGCGGCTTTGCTTGAGGCAGGGCGGTCTCGAAAAGGGCCGTATCGATGAAGGGCTTCAGGTTGGCGAATGAACCTGTGGGCAGGGCTTGTGCAAGCCCCGCCCGGTCACGCGCGGTGAAAACGATGTTGACGGCTGCCTGGCGGAGGCCATCCACGACCAGTCTTTGTTGCTCGCCCCATTCCGTCGCCTCTCTTTTCGCGGAATAGGATGCCTCGGCTGTGACGTATGGAATTGCGAATTCCCGGCAGAGTGCCGGTCCGAAAATGTCAGGCGATTTGTAGTAGGGATGATAACAGAACCAGAGATCGGGCCGCGGCTTGCTCGACCAGTCGTCCCGCAGGCGCGTCAACTCTCTTTCCGCGACAAAGCGCCGGGCGCTCGCCTCTTCCGGGGTCGCCGCAAAACTGCGAAATTCCGAGACTATTTCGACCGAATGTCCGGCAAGCTCGAGAGCTCGCATGAGCAGACGTGCCATCAGCCGGTCACCCGACGGCACGGGGTGGTTCGGCGATTTCAACGGTGCGTAGAACGCAACCCGCATTGTGGCACCTCCACGGACACACACTGTTTACAATCGATGTCTGGGCTTGCCACGAGAAATTCCGCTATTGTCGGCTTCCTTCAGTTCTGCTGATAAACATGTGAAAGGCGATCGCAATCGGAGTGGCGGCAATTCCACCTCAATTCCGTCCTCTCTATTGTATTTGTCATTTGGTGTTCAAGAATGGGAATGATGGCGACGGTCGCTGCCACCAGTATTTTTTCAGAGCGTTCGATCAGAAGAGCCAGGCTTGGTTCCGGGCTCGTCATGTTTTTGTTTGTTCTGCTGCATCTCTCCAACCATGCGCTCGGCCTGATTTCGGTCGCGGCGGCTGACGATGGGCGAAGGATTTTCCTGGCGATCTGGCGCAACCCTGTGGGGACGGTGGTGTTCTACGGGGCTGTCCTTGTTCACATCACGCTGGTTCTGCGCTCGGTCTACAGGCGGCGGAGCCTGGTGATGCCAGCCGCGGAGATGACCCAGATTGTGCTCGGGATCGCCATTCCGCTTTTGCTGATCGACCACGTCATCGGCACGCGGGTTGCCCACGCGCTCTTCCAGCATCGGGATGACTACGAGACGATCGTGCGCCTGCTCTGGATCACCTCGCCGGGCAATGGATGGCGCCAGGTCATTGCGCTCCTTGCCGTCTGGATCCACGGCTGCATCGGCCTGCATTTCTGGCTGCGCTACCGGCCCTGGTACGACAGCATCGCCGCAATGCTGCTCGCCGTTGCGATCCTCCTGCCGGTGCTTGGCATACTCGGCTTTATCGAAATGGGGCGGACGATTGCTGAACCTGCCTACGAGGGCATGGTCGATACGGAGCGCTATCAGGAAAACCTCAACATCCGCTATTATTCGGACCCGGAAGCGCAGAGGCAGATCGCGATGATCCGGGCCGGCCTGTACGGGTCGTTTTCCGCAGCGCTCCTGATTGTCGTCGGTGCACGGACATGGCGGCGGTGGAGGGAGCGGGTCAATCAAATCACCGTGCGATATCCTGGAGGCGAGGCGATCAGCGTGCCGCGCGGCTTCACGGTTCTGGAGGCAAGCAGGCTCGGCGGTTTGCCGCACTATTCCGTCTGTGGCGGCAAGGGGCAATGTTCGACTTGCCGCGTCCAGATCCTCAGTCGCTATGACGATCTGCCGCCACCCGACAAGCTGGAGCAATCGACGCTGAAAAGGATCAAGGCCGCGTCCGACGTGCGCCTTGCCTGCCAGCTGAGACCGACGCATGACGTGACGGTCGCGCCGCTGCTCGTTGCGGCATCGGAGACGACATTACCGCCCAATACCCAGGAGACGAGCCCCGGACGTGAACGCGAGATCACCGTCCTCTTCTGCGATATCCGTCATTTCACTTCACTGACGGAAACGCGGCTCCCCTTCGACATCGTATTTCTGCTCAACCGCTATTTTGCCTTGGTAGGCAATGCCGTCGAGACAGCGGGCGGACGCATAGACAAGTTCATCGGCGATGGCGCCATGGCGCTCTTTGGCATTGGCAGTTCTCCGGAAGTGGCCTGTCGCCAGGCGCTTGCCGCGGCGGCGACCATCGTGCGTGACATCGAGAAGCTTGGAGCCGAGCTTTCGGACGAACTCTCCATGCCGCTTCACATCGCCATTGGCATTCACACAGGCCCCGCAGTTGTCGGGACGCTCGGCTATGGCCGGGTACGCAGCGTGACCGCAATCGGCGACACGGTCAACGTTGCAAGCCGATTGGAGACAGCTGCCAAGGAATTCGATGCAGCCATTGTCATTTCCGAAACGGTCGCGAGCCTTTCAGGCGCTGATACGGCGGGCGTGGAAAGCCGTGAAATCAGTGTGCGCGGTCGTGCTTTGCCCTTGAAAGTCTATGTCATTCCGAGCGACAAAGCCGTCGAACTGGTCGAAGGAAAAGACGCATGACGGGCCGCGGTTGGCTCAAGGCCAAATTCTGGCAGAAACGCCTGCGCAAGGCGCGCAATGCCGTCGCAAGCAGGTTCTTCGATACCCGCACCGGCAGGCGACTTTTGATCGAGAACATCGGACCGCGGGTCGTATCGATGACCGTCGATGCGGGTGATCATCTGATGACCTTTTCGCCGTCCGACTACATTGGCCGCAAGGTCTTTCGAAAGGGGCATTTCGAGCGCGAGCAGGTTGACCGGCTGATCACGGTGCTGCGTGAGCGCGGCCTGATGCGCAAGCACGGCTATCTTCTGGAGATTGGCGGCAACATCGGAACGCAGACCGTCTACTTCGCGCTGAGCGGCGCCTATACCCGCATCGTCAGCATCGAGCCCGATCCGCGCAACTTCCCCCTGCTGCAGAAAAATATCCGCCAGAACAAGCTCGATGGAGTGGTGACGCTGGTCAATTGCGCTGCCGGGGCAACCGCTGGCGAGATCGACTTCTTCATGAACGCCAACAATCATGGAAAAAGCAGCGCGTACCGAAAGAGTGCCAGCGATGAGAAGACGAGCGTCCCGGTCAGGCCGGTGACGCAGCTTCTCGACGAGCTTTCTATCGATCCTGCCGATATAGGCCTCGTCTGGATGGACATCGAAGGCTATGAGCCGGTCGCCTGCCGCTCGATGCTGCCGCTCCTGTCGCGACGCGTTCCTCTCTACATGGAGTTCACGCCGCTCTTCTATGGTCCTGAACAGACCCGTGAATTCATCAAGACCCTTGCCGGATTCTATGAGAATTGCCTGGTCTTCTTCGAGGAGGCAGAGCAGGAGATGAAGGTCGTCAACCTGCCGGGCAGCATCGAACAGTACGACGTGCTGTTTCTTCCCTGATTATTTACGCCGATAAAGAAAGTAGCGGCCTTCCTTCACACCTGCAGGAAGCGCCAATGACTGAAGCTCCGGGCGATCCAGCGGCAGGCCGCTGACCGCAATTCCGTCTTTCGCAAGGACGCCGACCATCAGTTGCGGCAGCCATGTCAGTGTGACGGCGTCAATATCGTCATGACCGGTCCCGATATCGGCATGCGCAAGCGCTGCCCCGATACCAACGAAAGACTGGCCGGATTCGCGGATATCGCCTGTGACCATGTTTTCCGCCGGCGGCGTCGAGGACGAATACGAGCGGACCTCACGGTCGAAGGCAATGATGCGACGCTCCGGAAAGAGCTCGCGCAGATGATCGTAGGTGCGGCCGTTGCCAAGGCCAAATTCCAGCACCGGGCCTTCGGTGCCGTTCACAAGTTCGACGATTGCATTGAGGATATCGCGCTGGGCCGCCAAACGGCGGATGAAGCTGTCCAGACGGCTCATCTATGTTCTTGTCCATTCAATCGTTTTTCGACAGCGGTGCTAGCACACGAAACTATATGAAGTCGATTGCCGTAGTTGCAAAATGGCGTTGCAGTCACAGCATGGGTGTGTCTAGGCTTCTCGCATGAACGATGTTTCGAATGAAAGATTCTTCGCTGACGTGCCTGTCTTCGCCGACTTCGAGCGGGTGACGGATACGAGCAACTATCACCCGCTCCCAGACGGCTGGTTCCTGGCGCTGGCTGACATCGTCAGTTCGACACAGGCGATCGCGGCCGGCCGTTACAAGGACGTGAACATGGCGGGCGTCAGTGTCATTTCAGCAATCCTGAATGCGGTTGACAAAGGCGATTACCCGTTTGTGTTCGGTGGCGACGGCGCCGTCGTCGCACTGCCAGGAACCTTGGAAAATGCCGCGCGCGGGGCACTGGCAGCCGCACAGCGCTGGGTTGAGGAGGAAATGGGCCTGCGGCTGCGTATTGCGGTCGTGCCGATCGCGGATATTCGCAAGGAAGGTCTCGACGTTCGTGTCGCCCGTCATGCCGCCAGCCCGTTCGTCAGCTACGCGATGTTTGCCGGGGGCGGAGCGAGTTGGGCCGAGCGCCAGATGAAAAATGGACGCTACAGTGTCGAGCCGGCACCGCCGGGCACGCGGCCGGATCTGACTGGTCTGTCATGCCGCTGGAGCCCGATCGCGGCACACAACGGCGAAATCGTCTCCATCATCGCGGTGCCGGCCGAAGGCGGCCGCCCGACCGCCGAGTTTCGCAAGCTCGTGATGGACGTCGTGGCAATCTCTGCCGAACAGGGACGTGGCGGCCACCCGATCCCCGCGGATGGCCCTGACTTTGCCTTTTCGATGAAGGGGGTCGATCGCGAGGCGCGGGCGATCGCGCCGCCGAAAAAGCGCTTGAGACAGAAGCTGTTCATCCTTCTTCAGATCGTCCTTGTGGTCGTCCTGCACAAGCTGGGTGCGAAGCTTGGCCGCTTTGATGCCCGGCGTTACACGCAGGACGTTTCCGGCAATTCGGATTTTCGCAAGTTCGACGATGGCCTGAAGATGACGATCGATGTCGACGCGGACCATCTCGGCCGCATTCAGGCGCTCCTCGAAGAAGCGAAAGCAAAGGGCATTGCCCGCTACGGCCTGCACCGCCAGTCCTCCGCGCTAATGACCTGTTTCGTCCCGACGCCGCTTTCGCGCGATCACGCGCACTTCATCGATGGTGCCAGCGGCGGCTATGCCGTCGCGGCCAGCCAGATCACGGGAAAACAGCTGTCGGGCGTGGAAATCACGCCTTGACGATGTGGGCGGCGGATAATCCGAGGCGGGCAAAGACATTGCGGGTGTCGACGATCAGCAGTGCATTGTTTGCGATCAGCGCGTAGTCTAGGTGATCGTGATCAGTCGCCACCAGAACGGCGTCGTAGGCTTCCAACACCTCCCGTGTGAGGTCGACCGATTTGCGGCCTTTCAAGTGCTGGTACTCGCGCGTCGAGGGGATCTCGCCGACATGAGGATCGTGGTAGTCGGTCTTGCCGCCCCGCTCTTCGATGATCTCCATCAGGCGCAGCGAAGGGCTCTCGCGAATGTCGGCGACATTCTTCTTGTAGGCCAAGCCAAGAACCAGCACGCGTGAGCGACTGAGGGCCTTGCCGGAGCGCATGTCGAGTGCTTCGGCAAGTCTGCCGACGACGTAGCGCGGCATTGCCGAGTTGATCTCGCCAGCGAGCTCGATAAAGCGCGTCGGCAGCTCGTATTCGCGGGACTTCCAGGTCAGGTAGAAGGGATCGATCGGGATACAATGGCCACCGAGTCCCGGCCCGGGATAGAAAGGCATGTAGCCGAACGGCTTGGTCTTTGCCGCCTCGATCACTTCCCAGACATCAACGCCCATGGCGGCGTAGACGGTCTTCAACTCGTTGACGAGCGCAATGTTGACCGACCGGAAGATGTTCTCCGTCAGCTTGACGGCCTCTGCCGTCGCGTTGGAAGACACAGGAACGACGGTTTTCACTGCCGCGCCATAGAAGCTCTTCATGAGCGCCAATGCTTGCGGGCCATCGCCAGCGACAACCTTGGGGATTGTCGCCGTGTGATAATGCTGGTTGCCTGGATCCTCTCGCTCCGGGGAAAAGCCGACGAAGAAATCCGTACCCGATTTGAGGCCGGTTCTTTCCAAGATGACCTTGACGACATCATCCGTGGTGCCCGGATAGGTCGTCGACTCCAGAACCACAAGCTGACCGGCCCGCAGATGCTCGGCGATCGATCGGGACGTCGCCTCGACAAACGAGAGATCGGGGTCGCGGTGTTTGGTGAGCGGTGTCGGAACACAAATGACGATGACGTCGCAAGCGGCGAGCCCGGCAAAATCCGTGGTTGCAGAAAAGCGCCCTCCGTCGATCTCAGTAGCGAGATCATCGCTTGCGACGGCATCGATATAGGAGCGCCGCGCATCCAGGGAGACGATTTTCTTCGGATCGATGTCGAAGCCGGTGACGGCAAAACCGCTGCGGGCAATGGCGATTGCCAGGGGTAAGCCGACATAGCCGAGCCCTATGACGCCGGCTCGGGCGCTTCGTGTTTCGATCTTGCCGGAAAGGATGTCATAGGCGGAGGAACTGGCCAAGGCAGGTCTCATATCAGTCATGAAGGGTACCTTGATCTAATGGAAGACCGAGCCAATTGAAACCCACGCAGCAGGTTACTCAAGCTGACGAGATCGTGAAAACGCGCGCCATCGCGCGTGCCTTAGTCTCCCCGCCGTTCCCGACGGTGTGACCAAAATGACTCGGATGCGCCAAGAGATTGTATTGCAACGTCAGAAAATGTGCAGATGCCATTGTTTGGGGTCGGCCCCGTGCCTATTTAAACTGAATAACGAACCACGAGAAAGGATTGCCTGTTCCGCCCACCATAATAAGGGTTTGACAGGTGCCGCTGCCGGGCTCCCGGCAGATCGTTGACACAATATTACCGCTCGTCCATCCTCTTTCCCCGCCCTGCGCACGGCGTTGCTGCAGGCAGGGGTGCCGACGTTTTTCGGGAATGGACGTGCTTTATGAGGATACTACCGAGAATGGGCACGATCGAATCCACCGTCTCCACTATTTTGTTGGATCGGGTCGCTGAATGGCTGACAAATTCTTCGTTGGCTGGCGATGACCTCGAGAACATCGTTCGCGGATTTTGCGAGCGCATTGCGGCAGCAGGCTTGCCGATCGTGCGCGTGCACCTGACGTTTTCCATGCTGCATCCGCTTTACGATGCGTTGAGCTTCACATGGCGACGGGCAAGCGGCGTCACGATCGAGGGGTTTCGCCATACGGCGGCGGGACAGAAGCCCGACCGCTTCCTGCAGAGCCCCTACTACTACCTGTTGGACAACAATCTGCAGCACATTCGCCGCCGGATTCCGGCCGATGGGCCAGCTGAGTTTCCGGTCTTCATCGATCTGCGGCAAGAGCACATCACCGACTATCTGGCTTTTGTTCAGCCATTCGGCGATGGTTCCGTGCAGGGCATGATGGGATCATGGTCGACGGATAGCCATGCCGGTTTCTCCGATGACATGATCGATGCGCTGCTGCGCATGCAAAATCACCTTGCCGTTGCCGCCAAGATGGCGGTTCTCGGCAAGCTTGCCAACAACATGCTGACCACCTATCTGGGCGGCGATGCCGGCAAGCGGGTGTTGAACGGCCAGATCCGTCGCGGTGATGGCGAGACAATCCGTGCTGCCCTCGTCATGGGCGATATGCGCCAGTCGACCATGTACGCCGAAAAGGAGGGCCGGCAGGCCTACATCGATACGCTGAACCAGTTCTTCGATGCGATCGCTGCGCCGTTCAACCGCAATGGTGGCGAGATTTTGAGTTTCCTCGGAGACGGCTTCCTGGCGGTCTATCCCTGCGGCCGACACAAGGACCCATCCAAGATTGCCTGTCAGGCGGCCCTTTCCGCCGTCCATCAGGCGCAAGCGCGGGTCGCCGAATTGAACCGGGAACGAATGGATGCGGGCTTGAGCAAGGTTTCCTACGGGATCGGGCTGCACGTCGGCAACGTCATGTTCGGCAATGTCGGCCTGAAAGACCGGCTGACCTTTTCGGCGTTCGGCCAGGCTGTCAACGAGGTTCAGCGCCTGCAATCGCTGACGAAGAAATATTCGAGCGAGGTGGTCGCAAGCCAGGCATTTGCCGGCTACTGCGGTGGCGAGTGGCGCACCCTGGGAGAGGAAAAGCTGCGCGGCGTTCGCCAAAAGGTCACGGTTCTGCAGCCGCATGTGCCGGCGCCCGTCCTGCATGTGGAAGAGAAATTCCGCGAGGTGGCTCCGACCGGCCTTTCGGAGGCCGAGCAGGTCATCCTGCTTCATCGCGATGCTCGCAAGCAGGCCAATAAACCAACGGTCGAGAAGTTCATGCAGTAGCGGCGCGCCCACCCCAAAACAGGTCCAGATTTCACCACGCGCTTAACAAGAAATGCGCCGGTTTTTCCGTGTCCGTCATCAACTGGACACCCCGATTGCGGTACGATAGTGTGCCTTAACGGGAACATAGAAAAACTGGGGAATTTCATTGGTATGGCGTCCGCCTCGGATCTGTTGCGCATCGAGAACCTCGACGTTTCTTTCTCGGTTTTCGGCGATCGTCTGCGCGTCGTAAAGAACGCGAACATCCGTATTTTGCCGGGCAAGGTCACTGCGCTCGTCGGAGAATCCGGCTCAGGTAAATCCGTGATTAGCCAGAGCATCATGGGTATCCTCCCGAATCCGGCCGCGGCCGAAGGGCGTATTCTTTTTACCGACCCGCTGGACGGCAAGACGACGGACATTCTGCGCTACTCGCGTGACAGCGAGGAGATGCGTGACCTGCGTGGTCGTCGCATGGCGACGATTTTTCAGGAGCCGATGACCTCGCTGTCACCCATCCACACGGTCGGCAATCAAATCGGCGAAGCGCTCCTCATCCACACCGACGCCGACAAGAAGCAAGCGCGCGAGAAAACCGAGGAGATGCTGGGTCTCGTCGGCTTTGCCAATCCGAAGCGCACGTTCGATATGTACCCGTTCGAGCTGTCGGGCGGCATGCGCCAGCGCGCGATGATCGCAATGGCACTGATTTGCAATCCGGCGCTCTTGATCGCCGACGAACCAACAACTGCGCTCGACGTGACGATCCAGGCGCAGATCCTGGAACTGCTGCGCGATCTCCAGCACAAGCTTGGAATGGCAATGCTGTTGATCACACATGATCTCGGCGTCGTCGCCAACATGGCGGACGAGGTCGTGGTGATCTATCACGGCGAGATCATGGAGGCGGGGCCGGTCGAGTCGATCTTCCGCAACCCTCAGCATCCATACCTCAAGGGCCTGATGGCGGCCGTTCCGCACTTCGACATGAAGCCTGGCGAGCGCCTCAAGGCGCTGCGCGACGTGCCCGTCAACCTCGAATCCCTGATCGGCAAGAAGAAGGTGAAGGCGGAGGGGCCGGAGATCCTGCTTTCCGTCAACAACCTGTCGAAGACGTTCAGGACCCGCAACCGCGGACTGTTTGGAACACGCGAGGCCGCGCTGGTTCACGCCGTCGATGACGTCAGTTTTGATATCCGGCGCGGCGAATGTCTTGGGCTTGTCGGTGAATCCGGATGTGGCAAGACGACGGTCAGCAAGATATTGATGCGTGCCGTAACCCCGGACGCAGGCTCTGTGATTTTCAACGACGGAAAGGATGTCATCGACGTCTTATCCGTCTCGGGTGACGATCTGCAGGAATTGCGCACCAAGATACAAATGGTCTTCCAGGATCCGGTTTCCTCACTGTCACCGCGCATGACGGTGCGCAACATTCTCAGCGAGCCTCTGGAGATTCACGACCGCGGGGACGGCGCGGAGCGTAAACAGCGCGTGGAGGCGCTGATGGGCGCCATTGGTCTCGACCGACGTTATCTGAACCGTTATCCGCACAGCTTTTCGGGTGGCCAACGGCAGCGCATCGGCATCGCGCGCGCGTTGGCACTTGGGCCGAAGCTCATCATTCTCGACGAGCCGGTGTCAGCGCTCGACGTTTCCGTTCAGGCCCAGATTCTCAACCTGCTCAAGGACCTGCAGAAGGACCTTGGGCTTACCTATCTTTTCATTTCGCACAATCTGGCGGTCGTCGACTACATGGCCGACCGCATTGCCGTCATGTGCAAGGGGCGCATCGTCGAGATCGCACCACGCGAGATCATTCTGCGTGATCCCGTGCATCCTTATACGAAATCGCTTTTGGCAGCGGTTCCCTTCCCCGACCTGAACCGGCCGCTCGATTTCGAGGCGCTGAGAAGGAATGGCGCCGCAGACAAGCAGAATTGGGGTATCACCTTTACGGCGGAGCATGACGACGCTTCCGAACTGGACTATGCAGATCTCGGCAACGGCCACTTCGTGCGGGCCCGCAAGGGTGCGGACGTAAAGGAGCTTCGCTCATGGTAACGCGACGCAGGTTTCTCGGTGGTCTTGTTGGTTCGGCGGTGCTGCCTTCGCTCGCCAAGGCGGCGGATCGCGACATCGAGCCTGAATTCCTCAGGGATTGGCTGCGAGCGGGGCGTATTCCCGTCATGGTGGATCGCTTGCCGACCCATCCACGGATCGTCAACATGAAGGAGGCGGGGCGGCAGCCCGGCGTCTATGGCGGCACGGTACGCACGATCATCGGCAGCCAGAAGGACATTCGCTACATGACCGTCTACGGCTATTCCCGCCTGGTCGGTTATGACAAGCACCTGATGTTCCAACCGGATATTCTGCTTGGTTTCGAATCCAAGGATGACACCGTCTTCACCTTCCATCTGCGCGAGGGACACCGCTGGTCTGACGGGGCGCCCTTCACGGTCGACGACTTCCGTTACTGGTGGGAAGATGTGATCCTCAACAAGGAACTGACGCCAGGAGGCGGGGCGCTCGAGCTCAGACCGCATGGCAGTCTGCCGAAATTCGAGGTCGTCGACGCTTTGACTGTTCGCTATACCTGGGAGCGGCCCAATCCGATGTTCATGCCGGCGCTCGCCGGTCCGCTACCGCTGGTGATCTTTGGACCCGGACACTACCTCAAGCAGTTCCACAAGAAATATCAGGACGATTTCCGTCTTTCGGCTTTGATGAAGGAAAACCGCGTCAAGAAGTGGGCTGACCTGCACATCAAGATGTCGCGCGCCTCGCGCCCCGAAAACCCGGACTTGCCGACGCTCGATCCGTGGCGCAACACCACGCCGCTGCCAGCCGAACAGTTCGTCTTCGTCCGCAACCCGTTTTTCCATCGGGTCGACGAGAACGGGGTGCAACTCCCTTATATCGACCAGTTCATCCTCAACGTCAGCTCGTCCTCGATCATTGCCGCCAAGGCGGGCGCCGGTGAATCCGACTTGCAGGCAACTGGCGTTGACTTTAGCGACTACACTTTCTTGAAGGATGCGGAAAAGCGGTTTCCGGTGAGGGTCAACCTGTGGAAGCAGGTGCGCGGATCGCGTGTCGCGCTGCTGCCGAACCTCAACTGCGCCGATGAGGTCTGGCGCAACCTCTTTCGCGAGGTCCGGTTCCGCCGCGCGCTGTCGATGGCGATCGATCGGCACGAGATCAACATGGTAGCCTTCTATGGTCTCGGCAAGGCTAGCGCTGATACCGTTCTACCCGATAGTCCCCTCTTCAGGCCCGAATATGCGGATGCCTTCATTGCCCATGATCCAAATCAGGCAAACAAGCTCCTTGACGAACTCGGTTTGACGAGCCGTGGCGCCGACGGCATTCGCTTGTTGCCGGACGGTCGCCGTGCAGAAATCACAGTGGAAACGGCCGGCGAAAGCAATCTCGACACCGATGTTTTGGAACTGGTGCGTGATCATTGGCTTGAGGTCGGTCTTGCTCTCTACACCCGCACCTCGCAGCGCGACGTGTTCCGCAGCCGCGCCATGAGCGGCACGATCATGATGTCGATCTGGTACGGCATAGAGAACGGCGTCGCAACCGCCGACATGTCTCCGGGCCAGCTTGCCCCAACCCTCGACGATCAACTGCAATGGCCGCTTTGGGGGATGTACCACCTGTCTGCCGGGCAGGAAGGCAGCGCGCCCGACCTCAAGGAAGTGCAGCAGCTGGTCGATCTTCTCAAGCAGTGGGGTGATACCACGAGATTCGAGGAGCGCGAGGTAATCTGGCATCAGATGCTGGCGCTCTACACGCAACAGGTCTTCTCGATCGGCCTCATCAACAGCACGCTGCAGCCGATCCTCAGATCCGCCAAATTGCAGAACGTGCCAGAGCAGGCCCTCTATGGTTTTGACCCAACGTCCTATCTCGGCCTCTACATGCCGGATGCCTTCTGGTTCAAGGAGGCTTGAGGGATGCTGAAATACATCCTTTGGCGCATTGCAGCGATGGTGCCGACACTGTTCATCATCTCGGCGCTAGTCTTCACCATCATCGAGCTCCCGCCAGGCGATTTCTTCGAGAGCCAGATCGCCGAGTTGCGGGCCCAAGGCGAGAGTGCCAATCTTCAGGAAATCGAGGAGCTGCGAAAGCAATACGGTTTCGACAAGCCTGAGATCGTCCGCTACTTCTTCTGGGTCGGGGGCATGCTGCATGGAGACTTCGGCTATTCGTTCGAATATCAGCTGCCGGTCTCGGAAGTCGTTGGCGATCGTCTTTGGCTGACGATCCTCGTCTCCTTTTCCACGATCCTGCTGACGTGGTTGATCGCGTTTCCGATCGGCATCTATTCCGCGACCCACCAGTACAGCTGGGGCGACTACGGGCTGACCTTTCTGGGGTTGCTTGGCATCGCCATCCCAAACTTCATGCTGGCTTTGATCCTGATGTACTTTGCAAACATCTGGTTCGGCGTCTCGATCGGGCATTTGATGGACCAGAAGTTCCTCAACGAGCCGATGAGCTGGGAAAAGGCCCGGTCGATTCTGTCGCATCTGTGGATTCCGGTTATTATCGTCGGCACGGCGGGAACGGCCGGCATGATCCGACGGCTACGGGCCAATCTGCTCGACGAGATGCAGAAGCAATATGTCGTGACGGCGCGCGCCAAGGGGCTTCACCCGCTACGCGCGCTCGTGAAATATCCCTTGCGCATGGCCCTTAACTTTTTCGTCGCCGATATCGGCTCGATCCTGCCTTCGATCATCTCGGGCGCCGAAATCGTCGCGATCGTGCTGTCGCTCGAAACGACGGGCCCAATGCTCATCAAGGCCCTACAGAGCCAGGACATGTATCTCGCTGGGTCATTCCTGATGTTCCTCGCCTTCCTCAACGTGATCGGGGTTCTTGTTTCCGATATCGCGCTGGGCTTCCTCGATCCGCGTATCCGCCTCCAAGGCAGGAGCACCAAATAAATGTCGCCCTTGCCACCGCCCGGCGCGCCGATGCCGCACTACGTTTCGACCGCACCCTTCGATCCGATGGCAACAGAAGGGATGACAGCTGCGCAATCGCGTATCCACCTTGCCTCGCAGAAGCAGTTGATGTGGTGGAAGTTCAAGCAGCACCGGCTGGCGCTTGTCTCCGCCGTCTTCCTGCTTGCCCTCTATTTCATGATCATCATCGTCGAATTCGTTGCGCCCTATGGGCTGCATACCAAGAATGTCGACTTCATCCATTCGCCGCCACAGCGGGTCCACTTCTTCGACAACGGCAAGTTCATCGGCCCCTTCGTCTATGGACGCAGCATGTCGCTTGACCTCGATACGCTGCATCGAATCTACACCGATAGACCAAACGATGTGCAGCCGATCCGCTTCTTCTGTCGCGGGGATCCATACAAGTTCTGGGGACTGGTCAGTTCCGACCTGCACCTCGTCTGCCCGGCAGTCGGCGGGCAGATGTTCCTGCTTGGCACCGACCGTCTTGGCCGCGACGTTCTTTCCCGTATTCTCTATGGCGCGCGCATTTCGTTGACGATTGGCCTGATTGGTATCGCCATCAGCTTCTGCCTTGGTATCGTCATCGGCGGACTGGCAGGGTATTGGGGTGGCATCTTCGATCTGATCGTCCAGCGCCTCATCGAAGTTCTGCAGTCGCTGCCGAGCCTGCCGCTCTGGATGGCACTGGCGGCGATCATGCCGGTTACGTGGAGTCCGATTGTCATTTATTTCGGGATCACGGTCATCCTCGGGATCATCGATTGGACTGGACTGGCGCGAGCCGTGCGCTCGAAACTCTTGGCGTTGCGTGAGGAGGATTATGTCCAGGCCGCCCAGCTAATGGGTGCCAGCACGCCGCGTGTCATCGGCCGGCATCTTGTGCCCGGCTTCATGTCCCACCTGATCGCTTCGGCCACGATTTCGATCCCCGGCATGATTCTCGGCGAGACGGCGCTCAGCTTTCTGGGCCTGGGTCTGCGTCCGCCGATCACCAGTTGGGGCATTTTGCTGACGGAGGCCAAAAGCGTAAGCGTCATCGCGTTCTATCCATGGTTGCTTTTTCCGATTATACCTGTCGTTCTGGTCATTTTGGCGTTCAACTTTCTGGGAGATGGCTTGCGCGATGCGGCAGATCCCTACAAATAGCGGCCAGCCCCGGCGGAGCTTTGCTCTGTCTTCTGGTCGGCCAGCGGAAACCGGCGGTGCTAGTATGAACGACAGCGCAGAAGGAGTGCCCATGGCACGGCGCCTGGAAGATGCCCGCATCCTCATGTACAGCCACGACACGTTCGGCCTTGGTCATCTGCGCCGCTGTCGCGCGATCGCACACGCTTTGGTCGAGGACTATCGCGGGCTTAACATTCTGATCATCTCCGGTGCGACGATCGCCGGCGCTTTCGACTACCGAGCGCGCGTCGACTTCGTGAAGATTCCGAGCGTGATCAAGCTTCGCAACGGCGAATACACGTCGATGGCGGGCCATATCGATCTGCATGAAACGCTGAAGATGCGAGAGGCGAGTATTCGACACACGGCCGAAACCTTCCAGCCCGACATCTTCATCGTCGACAAGGAACCGATGGGACTGAAGGGGGAGGTCGAGGACACGCTGGCCTATCTTAAAGCACGCGGTACCGTCCTGGTGCTTGGACTGCGCGAGATCATGGACGCGCCGCACCTTCTCGATGCCGAATGGAAGCGAAACGGCATCATGCAGAAGATCGACCAATATTATGATTCCGTCTGGGTCTACGGCCCGCCTGATTTCTACGACCCGCTGGTCGGCCTTGATGTTCCGGCAAGCGTGCGCCGGAAAATGGATTTCGTCGGCTTCCTGCAACGCAGCGTCTCCACGAGCAAGACCTCGATTAACGCGCGATCGGACAACTATATTCTGGTCACGACCGGCGGTGGTGGCGATGGCTCCGATCTCGTGCATGACGTCATGAATGCCTATGAGCATGATCCGACGCTGCAACAAAAGGCGCTTGTGGTCCTCGGCCCGTACATGCCCGCGGCCGAACGCGCCAAGCTGGTCGCCAAAGGAGCCCGCATTCCCTACATCGAGGTGATCGAGTTCGACAATCACATGGAAGAGTTGGTTGTGGGCGCCACGGGTGTCGTCGCCATGGGTGGTTACAACACTTATTGCGAAATTCTGTCGTTCGACAAACCTGCCCTCATCGTGCCGCGGGTAAAGCCGCGTGAAGAGCAGCTGTTGCGTGCAAAGCGGGCGAGCGAGCTTGGCCTCATCGACGTGTTGCTGCCAGATCAGTCCGCAAATCCGACGATAATGTCCGAAGCCCTGAAGCGACTACCCGATCGCGCGCCGCCATCCCAAAGTGGCTGTACCTTGCAACTGCAGGGCCTCGATCATATCTCGCAAACCGTCGGGCATTGGCTGGACGGCCGCAGCCGTCATCTGTCCGTCGTCGGAGCCGAGTGAAGGCCAGGACCTTGTTGCAACGTCGTAAGATTCTCGTCGTGCTGAAGGGCTATCCGCGCCTTTCGGAGACCTTTATCGCTCAGGAACTGCTCGGCCTGGAGAAGGCCGGTTTCGACCTGACCTTGATCTCGATGCGCCGGCCGACCGACAAGAAACGGCATCCAGTGCATGACGAGATCAGGGCACGTGTCATCTATCTGCCGGAATACCTCCACGAGGAGCCGATACGCGTCCTCAAGGGTTTTCTTGCGAGCTTTCGCAAGCCGGGGATCAAGGCGCTGTGGAAACGCTTCCTGACGGACCTGCCGCGTGACGTCTCCCGTAGCCGCTTCAGACGCTTGGGGCAGGCGCTGGTGCTCGGGCGTGAGTGGCCTGATAACGGCGAATGGTTGCACGCGCACTTCATCCACACGCCTGCATCGGTGACCGAATATGCAAGCATCCTGACGGGCGTACCCTGGACTTGCTCTGCCCATGCCAAGGATATCTGGACATCGCCCGATTGGGACCTGCACGAAAAGCTCGGCAGTGCACGCTGGACGGTGACCTGCACACGAAGCGGCTATGAACACATGCGCACGCTGACACCGCGCAAGGAAGCGGTGCATCTGAGCTACCATGGCCTCGACCTTGCGCGCTTTGCCCATTTCGGCGGTGCGCGTTCTCACCGCGATGGCGGCGATCCGGCCGACCCCGTGCTCATTCTCAGCGTCGGGCGGGCAGTGGAAAAGAAGGGCTACGAAACGCTTTTGAGGGCACTCGCTCTCCTGCCGCGCGATCTGAATTGGCGGTTTGAACATATCGGCGGCGGAGACAAATTACCGAAGCTGGAGGCTCTTGCCGCGGAGCTCAACCTGACGGATCGCATCAGCTGGAAGGGCCCGCTTGCTCAGGAAGACGTGCTCGACCACTATCGTCGCGCCGATGTTTTCGCGCTTGCCTGTCGGATTGCGTCTAATGGCGATCGCGATGGCCTACCGAATGTCTTGGTCGAGGCGTCCAGTCAGCGCCTGCCTTGCGTCTCGACCTCGGTATCGGGCGTACCTGAACTCCTGGTCGATGGTGAGAACGGGATGGTGGTGCCACCGCAAGATTCCGTCGCGTTCGCGGGCGCACTTGAGAAAATGATCCGGGATCCTGCCTTGCGGTTGCAGCTTGGCGATGCGGCGGAACGGCGCGTGCGCGAGCATTTCGATCACGAGGCAAGTATCGATCAGCTCGGCCGGCTGTTTGAAGAGGAATGGCAGAAAGCCTCATGAGCATGCCCCGCGTTTTCTTCTACGTTCAGCATTTGCTTGGCATCGGGCATATCGCCCGGGCAAGCCGCATCGCGGGCGCGCTCGTCCGCGACGGGTTCGACGTCACCGTTGTCACCGGCGGTCTACCCGTGCCTGGCTTTCCCGCAGACGGCATCAAGACGGTGGCACTGCCGCCGGTCGTCGCCAGCAATGCAGGTTTCTCAGGACTTGCCGACAGCAATGGCGTTGCCGCGGACGAAGCGTTTTTGAGCCGGCGCCGCCACCTCTTGCTTTCGGCCTTTCGCGATTGCGAGCCCGATGTTGTCATCGTTGAAGCCTTTCCCTTTGGCCGCCGGCAGATGCGTTTCGAGCTGCTTCCGCTTCTCGACGCGATCGCGAAGGCGCATCCAAGGCCGAAACTTTTCAGCTCCGTGCGCGATATCCTGCAGCAAAACCGCAAGCCGGGACGCGACGAAGAGACGGTCACGCTGGTTCGGGACCATTTCGACGGCGTTCTCGTCCACGGGGATCCGAACTTCGTTCGTCTGGAAGATACTTTTCCTCTGACATCGGATATCGCCTCCAAAATTCGCTATACCGGCATGGTGGCAGCATCGCGCGCGGCCGCGCCGGAGGAGACCTTCGACATCATAGCCTCCGCGGGCGGCGGCGCCGTCGGGCTCGATCTGCTTCGGGCCGCCAATGCAGCTGCTGCCATGCTGCCGGCGAACCTGCGGTGGTTGCTAATCAGTGGACCGAACCTCCCGGAGGCTGATTTTGCCGACCTGGCGAATACAAGGCCGGGGAATGTCACGCTCGCCCGCTTCCGAAAAGACTTCCCCTCGCTGCTGCGCGGCGCACGCGTTTCCATTTCACAGGCCGGTTACAATACCGTTGGCGACCTGTTGCAGACGGACTGCAGGGCGATCCTCGTTCCATTTGTTGCCGGTGGCGAGACGGAGCAGACGGTTCGTGCAGAGCGGTTGAAAGCCCTCGGGCTCGCAGATATTCTGCCAGAGGCCGGCCTGACCCCAAAGATTGTTGCCGACGCTGTCCGCACGGCACTTGCGACGCCGCGCGCAGCTCCGGTGTCGCTGGATCTCGCCGGTGCGCAGAAGACAGCGGCAATCATTCGTTCAATGACTGGCTGAAACCCTCGCACTTTGCGAAAGTCATGTGATATAAACAACATCCCGGCGAGAATCGGCATGACGACGGCAAGCCGATTCGCCTTGTTTTCATTATGAGATCCGGCGGTCCGGTTGCATGGTCCTGTTTTCGGCATTCCTCCTTGTCTTGCCGCAGGTTCACTGCCCCCAGATTTCCCAGGCAACTGACGGTTAGCAATGGAAAAAAGCCTCGCGCGTTACATCTGGTCAAACACGCGGCTGCAGCAGCTCTGGATCCTAGCAGTCGTTGCAGTCTCGATGATCCCCTACTTTCTGTCCTTCGACCTGCCAAAGCAGATCGTCAACGGACCGATTCAGGGCTCTGGCTTCGAGGGCGAAGGCGCAACGCAGACCTTCATGCGCCTGGCCTATAAGTTCCCAATCATTGGCGAGGTCGAGTTCTTCAAGGGGCTCCAGCTCGACCGGCTGCAGATGTTGATGGGGCTGAGCCTCGTCTTCCTTGCGCTGGTCGTCCTCAACGGCCTCTTCAAGTTCTACATCAACACCTACAAGGGACGGCTTGGCGAGCGGATGCTGCGGCGCATTCGCTTCGAGCTAATCGACCGGGTCCTGCGGTTCCCGCCAGCGCATTTCAAGCGCGTCAAGTCGGCTGAAATCGCGACGATGATCAAGGATGAAGTCGAGCCGATGGGCGGCTTCACCGGGGATGCCTTCGTTTCGCCTGCCCTGCTCGGCGGTCAGGCGCTGACGGCGCTCGCCTTCATCATCGTTCAGAATTTCTGGCTTGGAATGATTGCCGCGGCCATTGTCGGGGTCCAGGCGGTGGTGATCCCACGCATGAGAAAGCGCCTGCTCGACCTTGGCCGCCAACGGCAGCTGACGGCCCGTGAGCTGTCCGGTCGCGTCGGTGAAATCGTCGACGGCATCGGCACGATCCACGGCAACGACACATCGAATTTCGAGCGCGCCGACATCGCCACCCGGCTCGGGCTGATTTTCTCGATCCGCTACGATCTTTATCAGTGGAAGTTCCTGGTCAAGTTCCTGAACAATTTCCTTGCGCAGGTCACGCCGTTCCTCTTTTACGCGATCGGCGGCTATCTCGCACTTCAGGGCCGACTGGATATCGGCCAGCTCGTCGCCGTCATCAGCGCCTACAAGGATCTGCCCGGTCCGCTCAAGGAGCTGATCGACTGGGACCAGATGCGCCAGGACGTGCAGGTCAAATACCAGCAGGTTTACGAGCAGTTCAATGTCGAGCCATTGATCGACGGCAAGATCCAGAACCTGTCTCCAGAGGCGATCGTTGCCCTGACAGCTCCGCTCATGGTTACCAACCTGACGGTGAGCGACGATAGCGGCGCGCGGTTGGTCGATCACGTTTCGGTCGAAATCAAACCGAACGAAACAGTCGCCGTGGTCGGCCCGAATTCCAGCGGAGCTGAAGCCTTCGCGGAAGCACTCGGGCGGCTGGTGTGGCCGGATTCCGGCCGTGTCACCATCGACGGCAAGGACCTTCTTGATCTGCCTGAATCCATTACCGGCCGGCGCATTTCCTACGCGTCTGCCGACACCTACTTCTTCCATGGAACGCTGCAGGACAATCTGCTTTACGGCTTGAAACACGCCCCCCTGAGGGAGCCGAAGTATGACGACAAGGAGGCTCAAGAGGCCAAGTGGCACGCCGAGGAGGCGGTCAAAGCCGGCAATCCGACGATGGACATCAACAGCGACTGGGTGGACTACCAGGCCGCCGGTGCGACTGGCCCGGAGGACATCCTGACGGCGATCCGTCCGGTTCTCGATGCGGTCCTGATTTCGCAGGACATTCTTGATCTCGCATTACGATCGACGGTCAACACGAGCGTGCATGTCGCGCTCGCCGACCACATCGTCGATCTGCGCACGGCGCTGCGCCAGCGCATGCAGGAATCCGAGCTTGGCAACATCGTCGTTCCGTTTGATTTCGACGCCTACAATCCCCAGGCCACGGTTGGTGAAAACCTGCTCTTCGGGTCGATGAAGCGGCCGATGATGAACAATCGTCGGCTGGCGGCGCATCCGTATTTTCAGGCGCTCTTCAGGCAGACCGGCCTCAGCAACGATCTTTACGCCATGGGCCTGGAGATTGCGGAAAACGCAGTCGAACTCTTCCACGATCTGCCGCCAGACCATCCATTCTTCCAACAGCTCACCTTCATGACGGCGGATGACATTCCGACCTATCAGGCTCTGCTTCAAAAGCTGCAGAGCCGACGCTTCGATGATGCAGCCCCCGAGGAGCGCTCGGCCATTATCCGCTTGAGCTTTGCCTACATCGAGCCCCGGCATCGTTTTGGTCTCTTGACTGACGAGCTGATGGACAAGATCGTCAGCGCCCGCAAGCAGTTCCATGAGAACATACCAGATGACCTTGCCGCCGTGATCGAGCGTTACGATCCGGAGCACTTCATCTCTTCGGCAAGCTTGATGGACAATGTCCTGTTCGGGCGCATTGCCTATCAGCAGGCCGACGCCTCCGATCGTATCAGGGCCATCATGGGTGAACTGTTCGAAGCACTCGAGCTCATCGACGATGTCTTGTCGATCGGCCTCGAATTCGATGTCGGTTCTGGCGGCAAGCGCCTGACCATGGTGCAGCGGCAGAAGCTGAACCTTGCTCGCGCGCTTCTCAAGCGCTCGGACTATTTCGTTTTCAACAGGCCGCTATCGGCCCTTGACCAGCGTGTCCAGGATCAGATCACCCACAACATTGTCGAAGGACTGCACAAGGAGGGCGAAAAGCCCGCCATCATCTGGGTGTTGTCGAACGCGAAACTGGCCGAAATCTTTGATCGAATCCTGCTCTTCGACAGAGGCGCCTTGGCCGAAGCGGGCAACTTTCCGGAGCTTTCCGAACAAAACGGTATGTTCAAGGAACTGTTATCGTAATACTCTATGGGGGGACAATAAGATGGCGCCCCTCGAGAGGTGCCACGGTCTAGCGCCGCGCACCGTACAGTGCGGCAGGGGGTAGTACGCATATGCTGCTGAGAGACGAAGTCGAAATGCTGCGGCGGGTGCCGATCTTTGCAAGGATTGCACCTGCGAAACTCAAGCTGTTGGCCTTCACTTCCGATCGAATGACGTACAATATCGGTCAGGACCTCTTCCATCAGGGCGATCCAGGCGATGCCGCCTATGTCGTCTTGTCCGGTACTGCCGACATTCTTGTCCACTCCTCCGCCGGTGATATCAAGGTGGCCGATGTGGAGCCCAACTCAATCGTCGGCGAGATCGCCATTCTGTGCGATGTCTCCCGTACCGCGACGGTTCGCGCGACGTCGCCCCTGGAAGTTCTGCGCATCAGCAAGGAACACTTCCTGAAATTGCTGAGCGATTTCCCTGAAATGGCTGTCGAGATCATGCGTGTGCTGGCAGACCGCCTCAACCACACGACGGCCGAACTGACGGCAGCGCGTGCGGCAAGGCAGCCTCAGGCAGCCGCAATCTAACGATTTCACCTTCTCCAAACGCAAAAGGCCCGCCTCGCGATCCGTGAGGCGGGCGCTTTTGTCGTTTGCGCGATCAGTCTCGCTGCTCGAGTGCCCTGCTGAATGCCAGTGCAGCAAGGGTACACAAGGCGCCAGACAGCAGATAGTAGCCGACGAATGGCAGACCGAAGCGGCTGGACAAGGTCAGCGCGACGAGTGGCGCAAAGCCGGCGCCGACGAGCCAGGCAAGATCGGACGTGAAAGCCGCGCCGGTGTAACGGTAGCCCCTGCCGAAGCGCGATGAAATCGAGCCGGTCGCTTGGCCGAACGACAGGCCAAGCACGCCGAAGCCGATGATGACAAAGGCATCCTGCCCTTCGGAGCCCGTGCCCATCAGGATCGGACCAATGAAGCTGAAGATTGCGATGAGGACCGCGCAGATGGCAAGGTGGGCGCGCCGGCCGATGCGATCTGCGATCAGTCCGGAGACGACGACGGCGACCAGACCGACCATGGCGCCGAGGATCTGCACCACCATGAAGGCGCCGACAGGTTGGGTTCCGTAGAGGTACATCCAGCCAAGCGGGAAGATGGTCACCAGGTGGAACATGGCAAAGGTTGCGAGCGGCACGAACGCGCCGAGCAGGATATCGCGTCCATGAACGCGCAACACGTCGCGGATCGGCGCTGCCTCCAGCTCATGTTGTTCCAGTGCTGAGCCGAACTCCGGCGTCATGACGAGACGCAAGCGGGCAAAAAGCGCAACGACATTGATCGCAAAGGCGACAAAGAACGGATAACGCCAGCCCCAGCTCAGGAAGTCTTCATTGGACAGGTTGGCGATGAAATATCCAAACAGCACGCTTGCCAGCGCAAAGCCGATAGGAGCGCCGATCTGCGGGATCATCGCATACCAACCGCGGTGGTTTGGCGGTGTGTTGAGTGCAAGCAGCGAGGCCAGGCCATCCCATGCGCCGCCGAGCGCAAAGCCCTGGCCAAGCCGGAACAGGGCCAGCAACGCGATGGACCAGGCGCCGATCTCGTTATAGCCGGGCAGGAACGCGATTGACGCGGTGGAGCCGCCGAGCAGGAACAATGCGATCGTCAGCTTGGCGCCGCGCCCGTAGATGCGGTCGATGGTCATGAACACGACGGATCCGACCGGACGCGCCAGAAATGCAAGCGAAAAGATCGCAAAGGAATAGAGCGTTGCCGTCAGTCGGTCGGGCGCGAAAGGAAAGACAAGCTGAGGGAAGACCAGCACAGATGCCAGGCCGTAGACGAAGAAATCGAAGAATTCGGACATCCGCCCGATAACGACGCCGATTGCGATGCTGCCAGGTGATACCGGCTTGTCGGCATGAATCCGCCGCGCATCCTGTTCCATCGATGTCGTCGATGGTCCGTAGTGTGTAGTATTCGCCATTCAAATGCCTCCCTCGTCGAGGCACTGTGTGGCAAAGCGCCTCACTAGCGATCTTGATCAAACCACTGAGCTTATCAAGTCCGATCGACGTAAATAGTTCATCCTCCTCCTCGAAAATTGGATGTAGACGAAAAATCGGAGCTCACACCGTGAAATCGGCGCCCAAAAGGCTGGCACGACCGGCCTTCGCGGATATATTAGCGCCTCAAAAAGGGTTGCGCGCGAAAATCCTTCGAATGGCTTTCAGGATTTTGACATCCTGCGCCACGTGCCTTATCCCGCAGTGCGGCATTTCTGCTGCGCTGCGACCAAACACCTCATGTTGCTATCCGGTACAGTGCTTTAGTCGCGGTTTGGACGAAACAAGAAGAGCATAGAGACGTGCAAAAACTGCCCAAGTTTTCCCGCCATCTCCTCGTTCTGCCACTGCTTTTGGCGCTGGCAGGATGCAATTTGGTGGTCATGTCGCCTTCGGGCGATATCGCCATGCAGCAACGCGACCTGATCATTGTGTCGACGGTTTTGATGCTGCTCATCATCGTTCCGGTGATCTTTCTGACACTACTGTTTGCCTGGCGTTATCGCCGTTCCAACACAGCCGCCACCTATGATCCGGAATGGCATCATTCCACCCGTCTCGAGGTGGTCATCTGGTCAGCGCCGCTGGCGATCATCATCGCGCTCGGGGCGATCACCTGGATCAGCACGCACAAGCTCGACCCGTTTCGTCCTCTCGATCGGATTGACGCTGAGCGCGCCATCCCGGCCGATACCAAACCGCTGACCGTCGAAGTCGTCGCGCTCGACTGGAAATGGCTGTTCTTCTATCCCGAACTCGGCATTGCGAGCGTCAATGAAATGGCAGCGCCGGTCGACGTTCCGATCAGTTTCAGGATCACTTCCTCGTCGGTGATGAACTCCTTCTACGTCCCCGCGCTCGCCGGCCAGATCTATGCGATGCCCGGCATGGAGACCAGGCTGCATGCTGTCATCAACAAGGAAGGCATCTTCGACGGTTTTTCGGCCAACTACAGCGGCGCGGGCTTCTCGCACATGCGCTTCAAGTTCCATGGCGTAAACCAGCAGGGCTTCGAACAGTGGGTGGCGCAGGTCAGGGAAAAGGGCACCGCGCTGAACCGGGACACCTATCTGAAGCTCGAGCGGCCAAGTGAGAGAGAGCCGGTGCGCTACTTCTCGTCGGTCGACAAGGACCTCTTCGATGCAATCCTCAACATGTGCGCGGCACCCGGCAAGATGTGCATGAACGAGATGATGCACATCGACAGAATGGGCGGCGGCGGCAAGGAAAGCGCCGAAAATCGCGAGAAGCTGCGCTATGACGACCGTCACGCCGCTCAAGCCGGTGGCGAACCCGGGGCTCTTGCTGGCGAAAGCCACGATACCGACGAAGCCAAGCCGTCAGACGCTACAAGCGGCACTGACGCGACGAACGACATGCAGAACATGCCGGGAATGCAACATGACGGTCACGCAATGCCTGGCATGGACAGCAATACCGGCGGCGAGACGGCGCCTGCGCAATCCAACAGCAACTAAGACCTGGCGCTTTGCGTCGATACGACATCAATGAACGGGTTAATCCATGTTTTCCAATCCTGACCTCCTGAAGTTCGTCTTCGGTCGGTTGACCCTAGAATCGATCCCCTATCACGAGCCGATCCTGGTCGCGACCTTCGCCGCCGTAGCCCTTGGCGGCATCGCGCTTCTTTGTGTTGTTACCTACTTCAAGCTTTGGGGTTATCTCTGGCGTGAATGGCTGACGAGCGTCGATCACAAGAAGATCGGCATCATGTACGTCATCCTGGCACTGATCATGCTGCTGCGTGGCTTCTCCGACGCCATCATGATGCGCTTGCAGCAGGCGCTTGCCTTCAATGGATCGGCCGGTTACCTGCCGCCGCATCACTACGACCAGGTCTTCACGGCCCATGGCGTCATCATGATCTTCTTCATGGCGATGCCGTTTGTTACCGGCCTGATGAATCTTGTGGTGCCGCTACAGATCGGCGCACGTGACGTTTCCTTCCCCTTCCTGAACAACTTCTCGTTCTGGATGACGACCGCAGGCGCGATCATCATCATGATCTCGCTTTTCGTCGGCGAATTCGCCCAAACCGGCTGGCTTGCCTATCCGCCGCTGTCGGGAGCCGCCTACAGCCCGGGCGTCGGTGTCGACTACTACATCTGGGGCTTGCAGGTGGCCGGTATCGGCACGACCCTGTCAGGGATCAACCTCATTGCGACCATCGTGAAGATGCGTGCACCCGGCATGAGCTTCATGAAGATGCCGGTCTTCACCTGGACGGCGCTCTGCACCAACATCCTGATCGTCGCGACCTTCCCGATTCTGACGGCGACCCTGGCGCTCCTGTCGCTCGACCGCTATGCGGGAACGAACTTCTTCACGAACGATCTCGGCGGCAATCCGATGATGTATGTCAACCTCATCTGGATCTGGGGTCACCCGGAGGTCTATATCCTGGTGCTGCCGGCGTTTGGCATCTTCTCGGAAGTCGTTGCCACCTTCTGCGGCAAGCGCCTCTTCGGTTACGCCTCGATGGTCTACGCCACCTGCGTGATCATGATCCTGTCCTACCTCGTCTGGCTGCACCACTTCTTCACGATGGGTTCGGGCGCCAGCGTCAACTCCTTCTTCGGCATCACCACGATGATCATCTCGATCCCGACGGGAGCAAAGATGTTCAACTGGCTGTTTACGATGTATCGGGGACGCATCCGCTACGAAGTACCGATGCTGTGGACGATCGGCTTCATGGTGACCTTCGTGATTGGTGGCATGACCGGCGTTCTGCTGGCTGTTCCGCCCGCAGACTTCGTGCTGCATAACTCGCTCTTCCTGATCGCTCACTTCCACAACGTCATCATCGGCGGCGTCGTGTTCGGCCTGATGGCTGGTGTCACCTACTGGTTCCCGAAGGCGTTCGGCTACAAGCTCGATCCGTTCTGGGGCAAGATGTCCTTCTGGTTCTGGCTGATTGGCTTCTACTTCGCCTTCATGCCGCTTTACGTGCTCGGCCTGATGGGCGTGACCCGCCGTGTGTCGCAATTCGAGGATCCGTCCTTGCAGATCTGGTTCATCATCGCCGCCTTTGGCGCCGTCCTGATCGCGATCGGCATTGCCTCCTTCATCATCCAACTGGTCGTCAGCTTCTTCAAGCGCGAAGAGCTGCGCGACACGACTGGTGATCCGTGGGATGGGCGTACGCTGGAATGGTCGACTTCGTCGCCGCCGCCGGACTACAACTTCGCCTTCACGCCTGTCGTCCACGACCATGATTCCTGGTACGACATGAAGGCGCGCGGCTATGCCCGCCCGCTGGAGGGCTTCAAGCCGATCCACATGCCGAAGAACACCGGGACAGGTGTCATCCTTGGCGCACTCAGCATCGGCCTGGCTTTCGGCCTCATCTGGTACATGTGGTGGCTGGCACTGCTGTCGTTCGTCGCCATGATTGCGGTCGCGATCGGCCATACCTTCAACTACAAACGCGACTTCTACATCCCCGCCGAGGAAGTCACCGAAACGGAAGGCAAGCGCACGGCGCTGCTTGCCGAGCAGGTGTAAGACCATGAGCGATACTGTCATCGACAAGGCCAGCAAGCCTGAATTCTACCTGACCGAGGAGCACCATCCGGAAGGCAGCACGATGCTGGGCTTCTGGCTCTACCTGATGAGCGACTGCCTCATCTTCGCGGTGCTTTTTGCCACCTACGCCGTTCTCGGCCGCAACTACGCGGCCGGACCGTCACCGGCCGATCTCTTCGATCTGCCGCTCGTGGCGATCAACACGTCGATGCTGCTTCTGTCGTCCATCACCTACGGCTTTGCGATGCTGCAGATGGAACGGAAGGAAAAGAGCGCCACCCTCTTCTGGCTTGCCATTACCGGCCTTTTCGGTCTGGCCTTCCTTGGGATTGAACTCTTTGAGTTCGGGCACCTGATCCACGAGGGTGCGGGTCCGACCCGCAGCGCTTTCCTGTCCGGCTTCTTCACGTTGGTCGGCACGCATGGTCTGCACGTCACCTTCGGCATCGTCTGGCTGATAACGTTGATGGTGCAGGTGCAGCTGCGCGGTCTGATCCCGGAAAATCGCCGCCGCCTGATGTGCCTGTCGATGTTCTGGCACTTCCTCGACGTCGTCTGGATCGGCGTCTTTTCCTTCGTTTACCTTATGGGAGTTCTCGGATGACCTCCAATGCACCCGCAACCGAAGACGCTCACGAAGCCCATCACGGCCACAGCCACGGACACGAGGCGGCCCACGGCACCTTCAGGAGCTATATGATCGGCTTCGTGCTGTCGGTTATCCTGACGGCGATCCCGTTCTGGCTGGTCATGGCCGGCGTGTTCGAAAATCCGTCGATAACGGCCGCGTGGGTCATGGGGCTCGCAGCCGTGCAGATCGTCGTTCATATGATCTTCTTCCTTCATATGAACCCGCGATCGGAGGGCGGCTGGACGATGATGGCGCTGATCTTCACGCTGCTGCTCGTCGCCATTGCGCTCGCCGGCTCCCTCTGGGTCATGCATCACCTGAATACCAACATGATGCCGATGAGCCCGGAAATGATGAAGAATATGCCCTGAAGGCAAGAGCGGGCGGCGGTCACGCCGCCCGCCAAGGTTCGGGCCATGGCCGACGTCCCCTCCGAAAAAGCGCGAAGACAGCATGGTGCCGCAAGGCTCGCTATATTCTGCGGCCTCATGGTGGTGCTGATTGCTGCCCTGGTTTCGCTGGGTGTCTGGCAGGTCGAACGGCTGTCGTGGAAGGAGGATCTGATCGCCCGCGTTGATCAGCGCGTCCATCAGGTTCCGGTTCCGGCTCCGGCGCGCGCCGAATGGGGACAGGTCACCCGCGGCGCCGACGAATATCGTCATGTGACAGCCGAAGGCATCCTGCAAAACGACAAGGAAACGCTGATTTATGCGTCGACGACGCTCGGTGCCGGCTATTGGGTGATCGCGCCGCTCAAGCTCGCCGATGGCACCTCGATCCTGATCAACCGCGGTTTCGTTCCGACGGACCGGCGCGATCCAGCGACACGCAGCAAAGGGCAGATTGCGACCCCGGTGAAGATCACCGGACTGTTGCGGATCACTGAGCCGAAAGGCACCCTGATCAGATCCAACGATCCGGCCGATGATCGCTGGTATTCACGCGATGTCGCGGCAATCGCCGATCGCCGCCATGTCGCCGATGTTGCCCCCTACTTTGTCGACGCTGATGCGACGCCAAATCCGGGCGGCCTTCCGGTTGGCGGGCTGACGCAGATCGCCTTCCCCAATAACCATCTGGTTTACGCGATGACCTGGTTCGCGCTGGCGATCATGGCTGCCGGACTGCTTGTCTTCGTCGTTCACGGAGAAATGCGGGCCCGTCGGGCCTGATCAGATCGCCTTGCTCCGGGCATAGAAACGCTGGGCAATATGGTCTCCAACAGCGTAAGCCTGGTTGACGATTTCGGGAACAAGGTCGATGTCAGGCAGGCTGCCAAGGCCAAGCGGGCCAACGGCAAACAGGCCCTCAACCACAGACCCATCATCCAGGCAAGGCTGGCCGCGCTGATTGACCGCGAGGCCGAGCGATAATTCATCCGGCAGCGCCAGTCCTGCGCCGAGCAGGCTGGCAAGCAGCTGTGAAGTCAATTGTGGCCCACGGCAGCGGCAATCCAGGATACGCTCGGCGTTAACGATCTCGTCCGACTGCGCGCCGGCTGGCCGGAAAAAGAGGCCGCTTAAACCTTGTCGCCCGGCGACGCCTCGGCGAAGAACCGTTTTGCCGTTGGCCAATTCGCCTTGAAGGCGCGCATAGATGGCCTCCGGCAATCGGTTGCGGTGGCTGTCGTAGACGGCCCGCAAGTGGCGATTGAACTGACGCTTCTGATGGGCAGGCAGCGCACGCCACAAGGACCGGGCGTGTTTGCGCAATCCGTTCATGACCGATTGCCAGCTTCGGCCCTCCTTCTCTGCCTGTCGGCAGGCGCTGCGGATGAAGCGCAGGATGTCGGGAAGATTTGACGGCAGAGCGCTTGCTGGAAAAACCGGATCGGCAGAGTTCGGCGTATGGCTCTGCGGCAGGAAACCATGCCTCGAAAGAATGGTAACCTGACCCGTGTAGCCGGCATCGCGTAATTGCAGGAGCTGATCGACGACCCTGATGCCGCTGCCGAGGAGAACCGTGTGGGGGCGCGCAATCAGACGCTGGGCTCTCACGTGCGACAGCTCTTGCTGGGGGGCTTCGACTTCGGGCAGGCCGTAGCCGGTGGCCAGGATGACCGTGTCGAACAACGGATTGGCGGGATTGGCACTTTCGAGCAGGAAGCGGTTGCCGTGGCTTCTTCGAATCGCCACAACCGGTTCGGGGCAGACCTGAACGGTGATATCTGCGCGGGAGGACAGCGCCTCGGAAAACCGTTGGTAAACGTAGTCGCTGAAGATATCCTTCGGCACGAAGATCTGGCGGAACCCCGGAATTGCCGCTGGTACGGCGGCGCGGAATTCCGCGTTGCTACAGAGCCAATCGTTGAAGTCGTCGATATCGCCGGCGGAAACGGAAAGATCGCGAACGCGTGTGTTGAGGATCGTCGAGGCACGCGCCGACGAGAGCGCCTGCCCGCCGCTCACCGAAGAATTGGGGTCGAAGAGCTGCAGATGAAAAGGCGTATGCACCGTCTTCATCAGCGCGATCGCCGTCATCATTCCGGAAAAGCCGCGCCCGACTATGGCAAAACGTGGCATGGCGGAGATCTGTGCCGCCGCCGCTGACTTCGAAGAAAACAGGCCTTGAACCGTCATCTCAACTCCCCTGCGACCCATGCGCATCGTGTCTCGATTGGTTTCAACGCGGGAAACATCGATCGCGCGTTGAGCTGGTTCACGCGGTTTTGAACCGCCTATTAGTCTATCAAACTGGTCGTGTATCAAAGCTCCAAAAGACGGTTTAGGCAAGCCATTTGTCTCAGACACTATGGTACTCCGACGATAACAAACGGAAATTGCTGGGATATTTTGAGGCGCAATAAGGCTGCAATGGCGTCTCTTCTTCGTCCTTGCGGGCTCACGATAAAATAACCAATTGGTGAATTCTTGACTTGAAGGGCCGAAAGGAATCGGCAAAGGTAAGGGCGCTAACCAATCCCTTCATGGATTCGCCGCCTTTCCGGACCAGCGTCCGACCACACTTCTGTCTTGGAACATTACCGTGAGCAGTGATGCTTTAACACGTGCGACGACGCCGTCGGCTTCGATGGCGAAGGTGACCGCGGCAGGCTGGGGCAAGGGCCTCTTCACGCTCGTTCGCATTACCGTCATGGCGTTTCGCCATCCCTGGCAATCTGGTCTTGCCATTGGCGCAACCCTTGTCGCCTCCACTTTCCAGTTGATGATCCCTCGCCTGCTCGGCCGGGCCGTCGATCACACGCAACTGGCGATGGAAGGCGGACAGGCGGGACAAATCGCGCAGGAGGCGCTGCTGACGACGGCGCTGATGCTGCTCGGTGCGAGTGTCCTGCGCGGCATCTTCACGATGATCCAGAACTATTACAGCGAGAGCGTCGGCCACCATTTGGGCTATGAGCTGCGCCTTGCCTGCTACGAGAAAATCCAGCGCCTCTCCTTCAGTTTTCATGACAGTGTCCACTCGGGCGATCTGATTACCGTCGGTCTGCTCGACCTCGAAGGTGTGGTATGTATTTCTCAACGGCGCTGGTGCGCATGGTGCTCCTGACCATGCTGATCGGCATCGGCGCCTACATGCTGCTCTCCACCGATGTTATCCTCGGCTTACTCGCCCTGAGCTTCGTGCCCTTCGTTGCCTGGCGTTCCTCGGTCACGCAATTGCGGTTGCGCGCGACCTGGCTCGACCTGCAGGAACGGTTGTCGGTGCTGACGCGCATCATGGAGGAAAATCTCGGTGGTATCCGCGTGGTGCGGGCCTTTGCCGCCCAGGCGCACGAGATGACGAAGTTCGAGAAGGCGTCGAAGAACGCCCTTTCGCTTGCTCATCAGCGCGTCGGTATCCGCGTCGGCAATACCAGCGCGATGACCTTCTCCTTCTTCGCAGCCATGGGTCTCGTGCTTTGGATCGGCGGCGGCAAGGTCTTGTCCGGCGAAATTACTGTCGGTACGCTCGCATCGTTTCTAACCTTCATGACGATCCTGCAGATGCCGGTCCGTCAGCTTGGCCTGATGGTCAATGCCTTTGCACGCGCCTCGACCTGCGGCACCCGTCTGTTCAACCTGCTCGACCTCGAAATTGCCGTTCGTGATGCACCTGACGCCAGGGATCTGGCGCTGACCGACGGCACGCTTCGCTTCGAAAACGTAAGCTTTTCCTATCCGAGTTCGCCGATGCATGAGGTGCTGCGCAGTGTCTCCTTCGAGGCTAAGCGCGGCGAGACGATCGGCATTGTCGGGCCGCCGGGCAGCGGCAAGTCGACGCTTGCCCATCTGATCCCGCGTTTCTATGAGGTCACGAAGGGCAAGATCACCATTGATGGCCAGGATATCCGCAAGGCGACACTGCAGTCGCTTCGTCGGGCGGTTGCCGTTGTCCAGCAGGATTCCTTCCTGTTTACCACCTCGATCGAAAACAACATCGCCTACGGGGACCCCTGGGCAAAGGAAAGCCGCATCGAGCGCGCGAGCGAAAGTGCTCAATTGCACAATTACGTGCTTGGTCTGCCGACCGGCTATGGCACGGTCGTGGGCGAACGCGGTGTGTCGCTGTCGGGAGGGCAGCGCCAGCGTCTGTCGATCGCCCGCGTGCTGATGCTGAAACCCACCGTCATGGTCTTTGATGATTCGACAGCGGCGATCGATGCGGCGACCGAACAGCGCATCCGCACGGCAATGCGCAAATATGCGGCCGATCGCGTGACGATCATCGTCGCACACCGCTTGAGCTCGCTGATGCATGCTGACCAGATCCTGTTCGTCGAAAACGGCGAAATCGTCGAACGTGGCACCCACGAGGAATTGCTGGCTCAGGGCGGACGCTACAAGGCGCTCTACGATCTGCAGGTGCGGCCGGGCGAGGCGCTCAGCGCCTAGGGAGGAAGAATATGGCCGAGGAACTGGAAACCGAACGCTCCGACGTTCGCGAGGATGGACGCCGGCCACCACGCGCGGTCGTCGGCTCCCATCGCGTCGAGGAGGAGATGTTCGGCAAGGCCTTCGACGGCAACATCATCAAACGCATCTGGGCGTTCGTGCACCCCTATCGCCGGCAGGTTCTATTGTCGGTCGCCGCGGTTTTGACGTTCACGGCTATGCAACTGCTGATCCCGCTGATCATCCGTTACGCGATCGATCACGGGATGCAGCCGGGCGGACGTCGTTCAGCGCTGACATGGGCGATGATCGCCTTTCTCGCTGCGATCCTGATCAACTACTGCGCCAGTTATTGGCAGGAAACGCTGGTCGGCAACGTCGCCGAGGAGGTTCTTTTCGATATTCGCAAGGCGATGTTTTCCCACCTGCAGCGGGTCTCGCTCTCCTTCATGGACAAGACCGAGGTCGGGCGCCTGATGTCGCGTCTGCAGGGCGACGTCAATTCGATGCAGGAGTTTTTGGAAACATCGGTCCTGTCGGTGGGCGATATCGCACTGCTGTTCGGGATCGTCTTCGTCATGCTCTACCTCGACTTCAAGCTCGGTCTTCTGACGCTTTCGGTCCTGCCGATCCTTTTTGTCGTCCGCCTCTTCTGGCTGCCACTGGCCCGAAAATCCTTCATGGCAGCGCATGAGACCAATTCCGTTGCCAACGGGGCATTGGCCGAAGCCATCCATGGCGTGCGCGCCGTCCAGAGCATGGACCGCCAGGGCGTCAACTTCATGCTTTACGACGACAAGGCCAAGGCAAACCTGAAGACGCATCTGACGGCAGCGCGCTACGCCCAGGTCATGGTGCCGATCGTGGACTCGCTGACCGGTGTTGCCATGGCGCTCGTCATTGTCGTCGGTGGTGCGCGCGTTCTCAACCAGGCGCTCGATGTCGGCGTGCTCGTCGCCTTCCTGTTCTACATCCAGCGCTTCTTCGACCCGATCCGTTCACTGACGCTACAGTATTCGGTGATGCAGCGTGCCATGGCCTCCGGTCAGCGACTGACGGAAGTCCTGGATGTTCCCGTCGAGATCAGGGACGCGCCAAATGCGAAGGAGCTTGCCGCCGACATGGACGGCTCGGTGGAGTTTCGCGATGTGGTCTTCGGCTATCATCCCAAGCACCCCGTTTTGAAGCATGTGAGCTTCAAGGTGAACCCGGGCGAAACGGTTGCCCTTGTCGGGCCGACGGGTTCCGGCAAGTCGAGCTGCATGTCGCTCATTCACCGTTTCTATGACGTGCAGCAAGGCCAGGTGCTGGTCGGCGGGTATGATGTGCGCGATCTGACACAGGATTCGCTCGGCAGCCAGATCGCCATGGTTCTTCAGGAGCCATTCCTGTTTACGGGCACGGTCTTCGAGAACATTCGCTATCACAAGGCGGCAGCGACCCGCCAACAGGTGATCGAGGCGGCCAAGGCGGTCGGCGCCCATGATTTCATCATGCGCTTGCCGCTGGGTTATGACAGCATGCTCGGCGAGCGCGGCGGCAATCTTTCGCTCGGCCAGCGTCAGCTGCTAAGCTTTGCCCGCGCGCTGGTCGCCGACGCGAAGATCCTGGTGCTCGACGAGGCAACTGCCAATATCGACAGCTATACGGAGATGCTGATCCAGAAGGCGCTCGTCAAGCTGCTCGAAAACCGCACCGGATTGGTCATCGCTCACCGCCTTGCAACCATCAGGGAGGCGGACCGTATCATCGTCCTGCAGAATGGTGAGCTGATCGAGAGCGGCAACCACCAGGAGCTTATGAAGAACCGCAAGCTCTATTCGCGGCTCTACAACCTGAACTACGCGTCCTTCGACGATATTCCGGACGCCGTGTTCGAAGAGACCACGGCGAACGGTTCGGCGACATAGGACCAAAACCTTTCCAAGCAACGCCACTGTTCGAAGAGGAGGATCTTCCATGGATTATCGCAAGCTTGGCCATAGCGGTGCAGTCGTCACCGCCTACTGCCTCGGCACCATGACGTTCGGCGCGGAGGCCGACGAAACTGCATCGCACAAGCTGCTCGACGATTATTTCGCCTGGGGCGGAAACTTCATCGACACCGCCGATGTCTACAGCGCTGGCATGTCCGAAGAGATCATCGGCAGATGGCTCAAGGCACGGCCGACGGAAGCCAAACAAGCCGTGATCGCGACCAAGGGGCGGTTTCCGATGGGGCCTGGTCCGAACGACATCGGCCTTTCACGTCGCCACCTGAATCAGGCGCTCGACGCCTCGCTTGCGCGCCTTGGCGTCGGCCACATCGATCTCTATCAAATGCACGCCTGGGACGCACTGACCCCGATCGAGGAGACGCTGCGCTTTCTCGATGATGCCGTCTGCGCCGGCAAGATCGGCTATTACGGTTTTTCCAACTATGTCGGATGGCAGATCGCCAAGGCCGTCGAGATTGCCAGGGCGCTGGGCTACACGCGGCCGGTGACGCTGCAGCCGCAGTACAATTTGCTAGTACGCGACATCGAGCTGGAGATCGTGGCTGCCTGCCAGGATGCCGGCATGGGCCTTTTGCCATGGTCACCGCTTGGCGGCGGCTGGCTGACGGGCAAATACCGGCGCGACCAAATGCCGACGGGCGCGACCCGTCTCGGGGAGAACCCGAACCGTGGCATGGAATCTTATGCCCAGCGGAATGCGCAGGAGCGGACCTGGGCGATCATCGAGACGGTGGAGGCCATCGCCAAGGCGCGTGGCGTCAGCATGGCGCAGGTTGCACTTGCCTGGACGGCAGCGCGACCCGCCGTGACTTCGGTTATCGTTGGAGCGCGAACGAGCGAGCAGCTCGCCGACAATCTGGCTGCGGCAAAGCTTGTCCTGTCAGAAGAAGAGATGAGGAAGCTGAGCGACGTCAGCCGGCCGCATGTGGCCGACTACCCCTATGGCGCCGGCGGCACCAACCAGCGGAGCCGCAAGATTGAAGGCGGACGATAAGGGCAGTTGCGGCGGCCGGGTTTGGCTCGGCCGCCGTATTGATCAAAGGCGGACGCCGCTCGTGTCGTCGAAAAGATGCAGCTGCGAGGGATCGACTGTCACGCCAATCGTCTCGCGTGCCCGTGCGATGCCTCGGCCCGTCTCGACGATCGTCAGTTCGGGTGTGGTCGCCGCGGTGACGAAGGTTGATGAACCGGTCGATTCCACTACGGCTACCGGGACGTCGAACGTGCCCTGCCCTGCGGCCGTGATCCCGATATGCTCCGGACGAAGGCCAACGGTGACCTTGCGGCCGGGTTGGACTTGATGGTCGATCGCGATCTTCTGCTTCACACTGCCGAGATCGATTGTCAGGCTCTTGCCGTCCTCCGCAATGACAGCCGGAATGAAGTTCATGGCCGGAGAGCCGATGAAACCTGCAACGAACTTGTTGGCGGGCCTGTCGTAGAGGTCGAGCGGCTTGCCCTGCTGCTCGATCACGCCCTCGCGCATGACGACAACATGGTCGGCCATGGTCATCGCCTCGATCTGGTCGTGGGTGACATAGACCGACGTCGCGCCGAGCCGGTCGTGCAGCGCGCGGATTTCCTTGCGCATCGACACGCGCAGGGCCGCATCGAGATTGGACAACGGCTCGTCAAACAGGAAGGCCTTGGGATGCCGGATGATCGCGCGGCCCATGGCGACGCGCTGGCGCTGACCGCCGGAAAGTTGACGTGGATAGCGGTCGAGCAGTCCGGTAAGACCGGTTATTTGCGCCACTTCGTCCGCCTTCTTTCTCGCTTCATCCTTCGATGCGCCACGCATGCGTAGTGAATAGGTCAGGTTTTCGGCCACAGTCATATGCGGATAAAGCGCATAGGACTGGAACACCATGGCGATGTCACGCTTGCGCGGCGGTATGTCGTTCATTACCTCGCCGGCGATCTGCAAGGTGCCTTCGGAAATCTTCTCCAGCCCCGCCAGCGACCGCAGCAACGTGGATTTGCCGCAGCCCGACGGACCGACAAGTGCCACGAAACTGCCTTTTGGGATCGTAAGGTTGATATCCCTCAGCGCATGGTAGGCACCGTAATGCTTGTTGACGCCGGTCAATTCGATCTGTGTGGTCATTTCAAAGCTCCGGAAGTCAGGCCGGAGACGATCCGACGCTGTAGAAGAACGAAGATGGCGAGGATCGGCGTCACATACATCGCCGCGAAAGCCATGATCTTGTTCCACTCACTGGTGTTTGGGCCGATGAAGGAGTAAAGGCCGACACTCGACGGCTGGAGTTCAATGTTCTGGATCATCGACTTCGAATAGACGAATTCGCCGAAGGCCTGCATGAAGATCAGGATCGCGGCGACCAGGATGCCGTTGCGCGCCAGTGGCAGGACGATGTTGAAGAAAGCGCCGACTCGCGAATTTCCGTCGACCAGCGCCGCCTCCTCGAGTTCCTGGGGCACGCTCATGAACGTGGCTCGCACAAGCACCACGAAGAAGGGCATGGTTTTCGCCGCTGTCGCCAAAATTACAGCAAAGCGTGGGAAGTCGAGAACGCCAATCTGCGAAAACCCGACGAAAATCGGCGTAATCATCAGCGAGGCGGGCAAGACCTGCAGCATCAGGACGAGGAAAAGACCGATATCGATCCAGATGTTGCGATAGCGCGCCAGCACATAAGCAAGCCCGGTGCCCAGTATCGTCACCAGCGCGACGCTGCCGGTGGCGATCACCACCGAGTTCCAGATGTAGCGGCCTATGTTCAAGCCCAACCAGACGTCACCATAGACATGCCATTGCGGATGGCTGGCATGGAAAGTCGGCGGCGTCGCGAACATGTCCGACGTGGTCTTGAGGCTGCTCAAATACATCCAGTAGAGCGGGAAGAGGTAGATGATTGCCAGCACCATGGCAATCACGAAAAGCAGACGGTACTTCATGGCCTCGCTCATCCGCGCACCTCATGCCGGGTCGAACGTACATAGATGACCGAGGCGATCATCACGACGATGATCATCACCACTGAAATCGTCGCGCCCTTGGCGAAATCATATTCCTTGAAGGACCAAAGCCACGCCCAGTATTGCGCCACGTTGGAGGAATTGTTCGGGCCGCCTGATGTGATAACCGCAAAGAGATCGAATTGCTGCAACGTGAAGATCATGCCGAGCGAGATGACGGCACCGATCGTCGAACGCATCATCGGCAGCGTAATGGTCCAGAAGCGCTGCCAACCATTGGCGCCGTCAAGTTCGGCCGCCTCGTAGAGGTCGCCGGGAATGGAGGAGAGACCAACAGAAAGCAGGATCATGTTGAAGGACACGCCGAGCCAGATATTGGCGATAATCACCGCCCACAGCGAATAGGCCGGATCTGAGCGCCAGAAAATATTGGCATCTGTGATCGACAGGCTCTTCAGCAGGTAGTTCAGGACGCCGAAATCGCCCGACAGGATCAGATTCCAGATCGCGCCGACGACGAGGCCGGGCATCACCCACGAAACAAGAAACAGGCCGCGCAGCCACGACGATCCGGGAAAACCGATCCAGAAGAACAGCGCAAGCCCGAAGCCGATCAGGAACTGTCCGGCGATCGATGCTACGACGAAGACGACGGTGTTCTTCATCACTAGCCAGGCTTCGGGCCGCGCGAACACCTCCTGATAGTTCTTCAAGCCGACAAAGGGGCGGAAGACCTGCGCGAGACTGAACATATCGACCTGTTGCAGGCTCATCAGCACATTGTAGACAAGTGGCAGGAAAGACAGGAAAAACAGAAATGCGAACGGAATCGCTGCGAGTGTGACGTCAAACCCCTTTCCGTCTCTTATTCCGCTGACAACAGTGCTCATACTCCAAGGCTCCTGACCGATACATTCGACGCGATATGCTTCGAATGTCCATATTTTCTGAATGCCCTCCGGCACCCTCCTCTCAAGGAAGAGAGCAGATGCTTGCCGAACCGCGACGTCAAGATCGGTGCCGCGCAAGCAAGAGCAGAGAGTGCCGGGAGGTAGCGCCACCACAGTCTCCACCCTCTCCCTTGAGAGGAAGATGTCCGACGAACAAGGACACGACAATCCGTGTCCTTGGCGGTGCCGCCAGACCACCATCCAGCGGCACGTCAGGCCGATCTCAGCCCTCGCCGAGGATACCCTTGATGGTCTCGGCTGCCTGGTCGAGCGCAGCCTGCGGCGTGGCCTGCCCCGTCAGCGCGGACTGGATTGCGTCCTGGATCGCCTTAGAGATCTTCGGCCATTGCGGATGCGGACCGCGCGGCTTGGCGTATTTCAGTTGCTCCAGGAATACCTTGAGTGCAGCATCCTTCTTCTCGTTGCCGGTCGGCGGAATGGCAATGTCCGAACGGGCCGGCAACTGGCCATAGTTCTTGAACATCTTGTCATCCTGTGAAGCGAAATATTCAAGCGCCTTGAAGGCCTCGGCCGGATGCTTGGTACTGGCGAAGATCGCCCAGTTGAAGTCGCCCATCGCGGATGACGGCTCGACGCCGTCCTTCGGCACCGGCATCAGCGTCACGCGCCAGTTGAACTTGGCTTCCTGCGACATGCGCTCGAGTTCCCACGGACCGGAAATCACCATCGCCGCATTGCCGGAATTGAAGGTACCCGTCGAGTCCCACTGTCCGCGGGTCAGGGTGTCAGGCGAAGCAAGCTTCTCGTCGAGGATGGTCTTCCAGGTTTCCAGCGCCTTGACGGCGCCAGCTGTGTTGATGTGGTCATAGCCACCCCCGCCCATCTGCGCCCAAGGCAGGAACTGGAACGTGCCTTCCTCGTTTGCCTTGGCCGAGAAAGCCAGACCATAGACGTTCTTCGCCGGATCGTTCAGCTTGCGGGCCGCATCCACCAATTGATCCCAGGTATGCGGCGGCTTGTCGGGATCGAGGCCCTTGGCCTTGAACATGTCGACATTGTAGTAAAGCGCAATCGTATTGGTTGCTTTCGGTACCCCGAAGAGCTTGCTGTCCCACGTGACCGAGTTCAGCGGACCAGGGAAATAGTTGTCCTTCTTGATCACCGAGGACTTGGCGATCATGTCGGTGAGATCGAGGAACGTCCCATGCGAGGCGAACATCGCATGCTCGGGATTGTCGACGGCAATGATGTCTGGCGCCTGACCGGTGGAATAAGCGCGCATCGCTTCACTGACAACATCGTCGAACTGAATCTCGCGATATTCGATCTTGATGCCGTTGTTCAGTGCGTTGAATTCCTTCACCAGATTCGGTGCCGGCTGGACATCCTTGTCCAGCGACCAGAGGGTCAAGGTGACATCTTCGGCCTTGGCGGCCAGGCCGAAGAGCGAAACGCCTGCCAGCGCCAGGGCGCCAATCATTGCAAACTTGCGGATAGCCATGGTTCTCCTCCTTTGTGGTTATCCTGTCGGAAGTCGGCGATTCCTCCTCGCCGACCACGATGACATCAGGCCGGATCGACGACGAAGTCGCCGCCCCGGGCATGCTTGAGATGGTTGAGCGCATAGACCTGACCGGTCATTTCCAGCGCGTCGCGATAGACCGGGTCATGCCAGCCTTCGATGTCGATCGAACCGGACCAGCCCGCAAGGCGCAGTTCCGAAATGATGTCGGTCCAGTTGCTGTCGCCAAAGCCCGGCGTGCGCATGAAGACGAACTTTTCCCTGCCGAAAATGCCGTGTTCCCTGATCACGTCCCAGCGGATCGTCGCGTCCTTGCCGTGCACGTGGAAAATCTTCTTGGCCCACTTGCGGATCTGCGGCAGCGGCTCGATCAGATAAACCATCTGGTGGCAGGGTTCCCACTCAAGGCCGATGTGGTCGTCGGGCGTTTCGTTGAAGATCAGTTCCCAGGCGTCCGGGTTGTGCGCGATGTTCCAGTCGCCGGTCGCCCAGTTGCCGTCCATGGCGCAGTTTTCGAAGGCGATCTTGACGCCCTTGTCGGCGGCGCGCTTTGAAAGCTCGCTCCAGATTTCCTTGTAGCGCGGCAGGCTGTCTGTCAGCGGCTTGTTGCGGATGCGACCGGTAAAGCCAGCAATGCAGGTCGCGCCGAAATGGTGCGCATTGTCGATGCAGTCCTTCCAGCCCTGTAGCGTCTGCAGGTCGATCTCGGTCGTTTCCAGAGGATTGCCGAACATGCCGAGGGTCGAGATCGTGATGTCGCGATCACCGATCGCGTCAACGCAGCGCTTGCCGAGTTCGGCCAGGTTCTGGCCGTTCGTCGTCTGCCAGAAGAAGGGTTCGAAGCTTTCAAAGCCCATCTCTGCAATCTGGCCGATGCGCTTGTCGGCGCCGCCCTTGGAGGCGCTCACCATGGTGCCGATACGAATGGACTTGGCAGGGTTGCTCACGTCACTAATCCTCACGCTGAAATTTCAATCCGCTGGCCGGTCTTGGCGCTTTCGATCGCGCCGAAGACCATGGCGAGGCTTCTGATGTTGTCGGAACTTGCCGTTTCGGGCCGCTTGCCTGTCTTGATCGCCTCGACGAAGCTTGCAATGACGCTGGCATGGCCGTGCGTCTCTTCCTCATGCGCGGGCTCGGGAACGTTTACGGGCGTAAACCCATGCAGCAGGCCGGGATCCTTGCCGGCGACCGCTGCATTGAACGTATCGGCGCCATCCCAGGTCAACATGCCCTTGGAGCCGACGAGACGCCATTCGCTTTCCCAGCTCGTACGCTCGCCTTCCGCGCACCAGGAGCCGCGATAGGTGAAGACGACATCGTCAGAAAACTCGAAGGTCGCATTGGCGCAGGCGCCATGCTTGTACCAGGAGCCCTTCGGATTGCGCTCGATGCAATAGACCGCGAGCGGCTTCTTGTCGGCGACGTAGCGGGCGGCATCGAAGGTATGGATTGCCATGTCGAGCAATAGAACGTTGTCCATTTCCTCGCGAAAACCACCGAAATGCGGGCCGAGGAAGAAGTCGCAATGGATGGCGGTCAGGTCGCCAATCGCTCCGCTCTCGACGAAGCGGCGCATACGGCGCACGCCGGAGATGAAGCGACGGTTCTGGATGATGGCGTGGATCTTGCCGGTCTCGGCAGCAAGATCGATCAGCGCGGCGCCTTCGGCAAGCGAGGTTGCCATCGGCTTTTCGCTGAGAACATGGCAGCCAGCTTTCAGCGCCGTGGAGACGACGTCGAAACGGGCCGTCGGAATAACGACGTCGAAGACGATGTCGGCCCTGGACCTGGCGATGACGTCGGCGAGATCGGTGCCGGTGACAGCGCCCTCAAGGCCGAACTCGGCAGTGAGTGCGTCGGCTGCCGCCGGATTGACATCGACAAGGCCCTTGACCTTTATGGCGGCTGCAAGCGCCGGGGTCTCCTTGATGGCGCGCAACCAGCCCTTGGACATGGCTCCGCACCCGCATAGAACGGCATTCAAAATCACGATTTCCTCCGGTGGATCGTTTCTGGTTTTCCTCCCGAAACGCATCCCGTAAACGTTTACGATACTAGGCGGAAACGTTTCCTGCTGTCAATAGTGGCCGAACCGGAATGAAATGCTGCGAAAAACACCTGCGAATGCGGGGCGTTAGGCAAATTCCTCTGGCGCTGCAGCATGAAAAATTTCCCGCAAAACCTTTGTCGCGACAACCGGCACATCCCGGGCAGAGTGTTCGGCAATACCGATCGCTGCGCCGCCTGCAGCTCGAGGTTGGAAAGAACGAGGAGCCCTCCTGGCTACGCGCTCAGCGAAAAAGCATCACTCTCGCCGGGGGCCAGTTCGAGTGGCCAGATCGTATTGCGTGCGCCTTTGGGGTAGTGCTCGGCATAGGCCGGCATTGTCGCCAGCAAGGTTTCGGCAAGCTCGACACCGAGATCGCGCAGCGACATGCGAAAACAGGTCAGCGATGGTTGCAGGAACTTGCCGCGCGGCTCCTCGCGAAAGCCGATGACGGCGAGATCGCGGCCCGGAACAATGCCTGCCTCGTTGAGTCGGCGATAAAGACCGATCGCCATCAGCTCATAGATCAGGATGATCGCGGTCGGTTTGCTGTCGAGCCGCAGCATTTCGTGACCAGCCTGATAGCCGCCCTGCTCGCTCGATTTGACGCGAATGACAAGCGACGGATCATAGGCGATGGCGTGCCGCTCGAGCGCCTGGCGATAGGCGTCGACGAAGATATAGCCAAGATTGATGTCGTTGGATGGCGCAGCGATCGCGATACGGCGATGCCCCTTCGACACGAGGCGGTCGACGGCGCAGGCCGCGACGCCCTCGAAGTCAAGGTCGATCCAGGTATGGTTGCCGCCGGACGTGCTGCGCCCGAGCGCGACGAACGGAATCTTGGCCTTGACCAGAAGGTCGATACGCTTGTCGACGCGCTGGGTGGCCGAAATGATCATTGCATCGACGATTCGCCGCGCGACCATCCGCTTCAAATACTCGTAAGGGTCCTCGTCATTCGGGCACGGCAGCATGAGCAGGTCAAGCTTGTGACGGGAAAGTACGCTCTGGAGACCGCCGGTGACACCAAGGAAGAAGTTGTCGCTGTTTTCGACCGTTTCCTTGCTGGATTCGATCATCAGGCCGATGACGTTTGTCGTTCCCTGACGGAGACTGCGTCCGGATTGGTTCGCCACATAGCCCAGCTCTTCGGCTGCGGCCAGAACGCGCTTGCGCGTCTCTTCGTTGACGTCAGGCCTGCCGTTCAGCGCGCGCGAAACCGTCCCTATCGAGATGTCGAGATGCTTGGCGAGTTGGCGAATTCCCTTCATCTGCGGCAATCTTCCTCCCGGATTGGACGCTTTGCCCTCCTATCTGCCATACTAAAACGTTTCCGGAAAGCATCATTGATGGCGGCTCTTCTTGATTCGCTGCCAGGGCGAAGGTAGACAGCGCAGCAATTGCTGTGAAAGGCGCGCCGGCGTCGGCTCCGATCGATTTCGCCATGGCATTGGCAAGTCGCGCGTGTCGTGACGCCGGCAACAGGTGCAGCAATTCCGAAAGACAGAACCGACGACGCAGGCGGTCGCAACCACCACCGAAGTGTGCCAATAGCCAAGAATAAAGAAGAGCGCCATCACCGCAAAAGCCGGCCTTCTGTCGAGGTTGAGCTGATCGTCCGCGGCCGCAGCCGTATCGGCACCACTTATGGCACCCGACAGTTCTTTGTTCGCAGAAGATCCACTGTTCTGCAGCGACAACGTAACATACCTCGCCGAAACGCGGGCGAGGCATTGGCAAGAGAGAAAAGCGCAAGGGTGGAGATATCGATTCTGCCTGCCGCTGTTATCTCGGTACATCGAGCTTGTTTATTGCAAATGTATAGTTGTTGCCGGTGCCCCCGCGGGTGACCACCAGTTTGCGCGTCTTGGTTGTGATGCGCGCGAAATTTCCGTCGGTCGTAATCGAGCGCGCAGTCGAAATCGTGGCGTAGTTCTCTCCCGGGAATTTTTCCGGGCATGCCTTGCCACCGATGGCGTAGATGCGCGCGCCGCCTTTTTCGTAACGCTGTTGAATAGGCCGGCCGCTAGGGTCGGCAAGAACCTTGCAGCCGGGTGCATTTGGAACCGGAATAATCCGGTACCATGGACTGTCGGCGAGAACGTTGGGCACGGATAACGACAGCAGGGCGCAGGCAACAAGGAATAGTCTCAACATGGTGCAGCTCCTTCATCGTCAAGAAATTAAAGTTATATTAGCTTGTGGTGATCGACAAGATTTTTTCGAGTTGCAAGAAGAAAACGAGATCGGATCTGGTTCTTCATCAATGATTTGACATAGTCATATGAGAAATTCTGGTAATACCTCAAATGGCAAGAGCATGTATTTATCTTGCCTTGGAAACGCTGTTTCCGTCGTCGGTTAAATCCTTTGATGATTGCGAAGAGGTTCACAATGACTCATGGATCTTTGGCGCCTTTTCTTGTCAGCTGCTTTTCGCTCTTCTGTGGTTGCGCAGCCTTCGTCGATACGAGTTTCGCAACCACAATTGATGTTTCGCCGTCGCCGCCGCACAGTATCCAGGCCGCTCTTGACAGGGCAGGGCCCGGTGACGTGATCCGGCTGAGACCCGGAGTGTACTATCAAGACTTCAAGACGGTCCGAGACGGCAAGCCCGGAAAGCCGATCGTGATAACTGGTCCGCGGTCGGCAATCGTCAAGGGAGGCGGCGCTGCGCGAGTGATCGAAATCAACCACGACTATACGGAACTGCGCGGCTTCACCGTGGATGGCAGGTTTGGCGCCGGCAACACCAAGCGGAGCTACCGCGACAAGCTGATCTACGTGATCGGCAAGACGCGTGGAGATGGCGTAACGGGCCTGCGGATATTGAGCATGTCCGTCAAGAATGCCGGGGGAGAGTGCATCAGGCTCCGCTACCAGACGCGCCGAAACGAGATTGCCTATTCGCAGATCAGCAATTGCGGCCGCTACGACTTCGCTTTCGGGGACGGCGGTAAGAATGGCGAGGGCATCTACATCGGCACGGCGCCGGAGCAGCGGGGAGCCCACGGGGCTCCGGACCGATCCGTCGATGCCTCGGATGCCAACCATGTTCATCACAATATCATCGACACCAAAGGCAACGAGTGCGTGGATATCAAGGAAGGATCAAGCCGCAACGTCATCGAGCATAACCAATGTTCCGGTCAGAAGGACAAGAACTCCGGCGGCTTCGATTCCCGCGGTAACAATAACGTTTTCCGCTACAATACCGTCAGCGACGTGCGTGGCGCGGGGGTGCGCCTCGGTGGGGACAGTGACAAGGATGGCATCAACAACGACGTTTACGGCAATAGGTTTCGCAAGGTCGGCGTAGCGGTCGTGCGCGCAGAACGTGGGCCGCAAGGAAAGGTGTGCGGCAACTCCTCGCAGAGCGATGCCGAAAATAAGCAAAAGAAGACAGGCAAGGTTCAACTCGAGCCGCTAGCCGGCTGCTGAGCGTTGCTTTCGCCCGGTGGCCGGGCATGTCAGGGCTCAGTTGGACGACAGCTTTTCGAGTGCGGCGCGCGCCAGAGGATATCCGCCTGCCGCCGACTTCTCCAGCCATTGTCGACCGGCGGCATCATCCTGCGGTTTGTCGTTCGATTGAAGCATCATCATGCCGAGCAGGTATTGGGCCTCTGGATCATTCTGTTTGGCTGCGCCTTCGCGATAGGTCTGCGCTGTTTCAAGTGAGGCAGTGACGCCCGTCCCGTAATAGTAGGCATCACCCAGGACCTTTGAGGCGGACGCGTATCCGCTGGCTGCAGCCGATTGGAGACTTGCGACGATCAGATCCTTTCTGCCCTTGTCGACATCTGAGCGCGCGAGAGCCTTTGAGAGGTAATCGATGGCATCGGCGTTGCCGCGTTCCGCCAGGGACTGGAATATCGAAATCGCCTCGTTGACAGCCTCCGGCTTGTCCCTTTTCCACAAAACCTGCGCCATGATCTTGAGTGCATTTGGGTCGGCTGCTCGCCCCTGCGCCCGGATGGCAGCCATTGCTTCGTCTTGTATGGACTGCGGGTAGTCGAGATTGAGCAATTGCTTCGCGGGCCTGCCTGCGTCCAGCGGATTGAGCGCCATCGACTGCAGAAGCAACTCGGAGCTTGCCGCCACATCCTCGGGCGTCTTGCTGAGCACGATGCGCTTGGCAATCTCGGTGTAAAGCTTTGCCCGGCGCGCCGGCTCAAGGCGAGCGGCCCATTTCTTCGCCTCGGGAATGTTCTTGGGGGTACCACGACCTTCGGCAAGAGCAAGCGACGTCGCCTCGATACCCTTGGCGTTTCCGACAACGGCTGCCCATCGGTACCATTTGTAGGCGACCGCGTCATTTTGTGGGACGTCCAGCCCGGCGTACTGAATCAATCCGTAGGCCGCCACACAGCTCTTGCACCCTCGCATCGCCTCTGCCGCAAGTGAGCGCAGGACGGCCGGCGTCCTGTCCCCGAAGACATAGTCGTTCATCAGAACGCCTTTGGCGAGAAGCCGTGTGGCATCTCTTGACGTTGGAGCAGCCAGCAGAATGGCGAAGCCGTAGTTGGGATCGCGTACCTTTCGGTCGGGTGCGGTCAACGCTGCTGTGGCGATCAACAGGCGTTTGGGCAAGGGCAGCTTGACTGCCGCATTGACCTCGGGCCAACCCTTTGCGATCCGCAATTCTTCCCAATTCGCGTATGTTTCGACCACGGGTCGCGGCGTCGGTTTTGCGATCTTGGCCGCCTCGGCGGTCGCTGTCGTTGCTGTTGCCATCAGAACGGTCAGCGATATGCGTAGGATGGCCTTCATGGTTCCGACTCCTGCATTGACTGTTCAGTTTGCCACGTCAGTCGACTTGCTCAGCCACCGTTGTGCCTCCTCGGTGTCGGCTTTTGTGCCGAAGCCGATCTGCAACGCGATTGCATACTTCTCGAAAGCGCCGCGGTAGCCGGCATGTGCCGCCCTCGACAGCCATTCGGTGCTCCTGGTATCGGAGTGTTCGAACCCGTGGGTGCCAGCCGCGTAGAAGTCGGACACCTTGAGCATGGCGGCGCCATTGCCGAGCGTTGCTGCCTTCAAGGTCCAGGTTTTTGCTGCTTGCGTGAATGCGGGACTGCCTTCGGATAGCCGCAGATAGAGCCTGGAGAGCAGCGTTGCGACCTGTGGGGAATTCTGCGCCGCCAGGTCGCGAAGCAGCGTTTCCACCTTCTCGTCGCCGCTTGACGGATCGTCGAGCGCGGTCTGCTGCGACAGAATTTCCGTCACCAGGCTTTGCAAGGCTCCTTCGTCGCCGAGCCGTGCACTTTTCAGAAGCCACATGTAGCTATTCTTCGCATCCACCGGCAGACCCTCGCCGGTGCTATACATGCGGCCGATCTCGCGCATGGCCTCCCGCTTTCCACCCTCGGCGGCGGCCTTCATGAACTCGATTGCCCTTGCCTTTTCGGCCGGCCGTTCGTCCAGCAGGAAACGGGCAACCTGGTATTGCGTGCCTGGATCCTTCATTGGCTCGGCCATCACCTGATCGAAGAGATCGAGATAATCCTGCCTAAACTGAGGCACGGTTCTTATCGCCAACGCGACCTGTATCTTTTCCTTCCCCAGGCAGAGCGGCCGGCCGAGGGCAGTTTTGAACATGGCGGCTTTCCGATCGGCATCGCTTTCGACTTCGGCCTGCTTGAGGAGCGCGCGCAAATCGCCTGTCGCGTTCGCGCGCGTGAGCCATCGCTGCCAATCCGCCCCGCCACCCTCAGCGGCGGCTACCTTCATGTCCACCAGCCGCAGCATTGCAGAGATGCTGCCTTTGGACGCTGCCTCGACGAAAAGGCCGGTGGCCTTCTTGGGATCCGGTTCGAGCGTCGGATCGGGATCGATGTAAAGCCTGGCCAACTCGAAGAGCAGGTCCGGATTTCCGGTCTGGGCTGATGCCTCCAGATGCCGTAATGGGCCGGCGTCTCATGAGTAGCCAGTTGGGTGGCTGTCCCTCAGAATGATGATGTTTGGAAACGAGGTCCGAGCGATCGGCCTCAAGCATCATGAGAGGAACAGCCATGGAATATTATGCAGGAATCGACGTCTCGCTGAAAGAGAGCAGCGTGTGCGTGGTCGACGCGACGGGCAAGTTGGTTCGCGAGGTCAAGGTAGGCAGCGAGCCTGAATGCCTGGTCGGGTATTTTGATCAACTGGACTTTCCGGTAGAGCGCATCGGCCTTGAAGCGGGGCCGTTGTCCCAATGGCTACACGCGGCTCTCGTTGCTGCGGGTCATGAGGTGGTTTTGCTGGAAACGCGGCATGTGAAGGCGGCGCTTTCGGCGATGACGGTGAAGACCGACCGCAAGGATGCACGGGGGATCGCGCAACTGCTCCGCATGGGGTGGTATCGTCCGGTCCACGCCAAATCGTCGCCGGCCCAGGACACTCGGGCTCTCCTGGTTGGCCGCAAGCTTCTGCAATCCAAGCTGCTCGACGTCGAGCTCAGCATCCGGGGTATCCTGCGTGGCTATGGATTAAAGGTCGGCGAAGTCAGCCGAGGGCGTTTCGAGGCGCGCATCCGCGAACTGATTGCAGGGCATGCGATATTGTCGATGGTGATTGACGCGATGCTGACGGCGCGAGCAGCGCTGTGGAGCGAATTTACGAAGCTGCACCGCGAGATGCTCAGGATCGCCCGCGCCGACAGAGTTTGCCAACGGCTGATGAGTGCGCCGGGTGTCGGTGCCTTGGTTGCGCTGACCTACCGCTCCGCGGTCGATGATCCAGCCCGGTTCGAAAAGTCCAGCACAGTGGGTGCCTACTTCGGGCTGACGCCGAAGAAATATCAATCCGGCGAAACTGATCGCGATGGCGGTGTCAGCAAGGTCGGCGACGCGATGGTGCGAACCGCATTGTTCGAGTCTGCGCACATAATGCTGACGCGGGCGACGCGCTTTTCCAGTCTAAAGCGCTGGGCGCTCGATGTGGCCAGGCGTCGCGGGATGAAGCGCGCGAAGGTTGCCCTCGCACGCAAACTGGGTGTCGTACTTCACCGCATGTGGATGGATGCGACGGACTTTCGCTGGAGCGCAAACCCTATGGCGGCATGAAGAGAGCTACGTGATTGACGCGGGCAAGTGCAAGGCTTGCGTCTGATGAGGTCCCGTCGCTGGGACGCAGGCTTGGCAAGGTCGTGTGTAGTGCTGTGACCGCTTCGGCGAAGCACGCTTTCTAGATTGACCTGTCGGCTTGTTGATCTGATGGCATAGTGTGGCGGTCTTCGTGCTGACCACGGACAGAAGCATGGCCTCAGCGACGAGATAATCATTCAGAGGGACTTGACGAACAAAGGCCCATTACAGAAGCATTACTCTCGCCTTTATGGCATCGCGCTCCTCGGGGGGATCAGGCGACAAAACCGCCTGCGCCTGTGTCAGTGTCGCGACTCCGGGGTCAGCTATCATCGCGCGCTGGTACCATGTGTCGGCCGCAGCCGCATCCTTGGCCGTTCCCCGGCCGTCACGGTAAGACAGGCTGACCCGCATCATGGCTTCGACGTTGCCTTGCTCGGCTGCTTGCGTCAGAAATTGGAGGGCTGCTGCGTTGCCGTCTGAGGTGCGCTTGGAAAAGGCCTCGTCTGCAAGGGTCAAAAGACTTGCTGCGTTGCCGGCTGTTGCGGCCTTCTCGAGCCAGACACGCGCCTCGGCACGGTCCTTCTCGACGCCCGTTCCGCAGAAGTAGAGCGATGACAGCTCGCTCATCGCAATGCCGAGGCCGCCGTCGGCTGCCGCCTTCAGATATGTCAAAGGATCCTTGTCGAGTTTTATCGACGGCTTTTCACCCGACGCGAGGTTGTAAAGCTCGAAGGCGGAACGAGACGAGCCAAGATCGGCAGCCTTCACCAGCGTCTGCTTGGCGAGTTCGAAATTCGGTGCGCCGGCGCTGCCGCGGGCATAGATGATGCCGAGTTGCTCCAATGTGCGCAGGCTGACGTCTGGCAGCACGGCCGCCTTCTGCAGGCTCTGCAGCTCGAGACCAGGATCGGCTCCGGCCCCATAGGCTCCGCGATAGTAAGCTGCCTTCATTTCATAAGCGCGCGGGTTACCGCGCTCCGCCTCCTGAGCCAGCAGTCTGAATGCTTCGCTCTTGCCGCTTCCTTCTGGTGGGGTTGAAAGCAGGAGGCCAGCAAGGGTCAACCGGCTTGCCGAATGCCCAAGCACCGATGCTTGCCTCAAGAGTGCGATCGCCTGTTGCTGATTGGCGCCAACGCCGCTGTCTTGCAGGTATCTGCGTGCGAGCGTTGACATTGCCCTGACATCACCGAGTTTCACCGCAGCCTGCAACCATTGTGCCGAGGTCTGCTGGTCGTCGAGCCCCAAATCGGGGTCGATCAGGATATCGGCGAAGCCGGTCAGGACGCTGCAATCGCCAGTGCCCAATCTCTCGGACATTTTCGAGATCGCCCGGTTCAGATAGAGGCGGCTGGCGTCGGCGGTCTCGGCGAGTTGTGGATTGCGGTGGTAAAGACGTGCAAGCTCGAGTTCGGCGTTCGGATCGCCGGCATTTGCTGCCGCATTGAGATATGCCTGTGACTTCCTGACGTCGGCCGGCACGACCTCGCCTTTGCGATAGAGCTTGCCAAGAAAGGTGCCCGCCTCGATCGTCCCGCGTTTGATTGCCTCCGTCTCGACCCTGATGATTTCATCGGCGCGCAGAGACGCATTGTCATCGTCTGCAAGAATACGGCCGTAGAGATGGAGCGCTCGACCCGCTCCGGCAAAAGGTAGCTGGCTCAGGTAAACGGCAAGGCGTTCAGCGGTCGCGGGACTTCTCTGATAGAGACTGTAGGGGTCGAAGAGCGTTTGCGCGTCCTGCAGCATGTCGTCGGGCGAGAGCGTGGCCGGGTTCTTGCCATCCCAGCGGCTCCAGTTCCGCGGCGCAGGCACGGCAGGCGGCGCGACGCAGATATGTGAGTAGTCGAAATCCGGGCTAAGGGGGATCAAGGTCTCAGTCGCAGCGATGGCGTTCGCCACCAGAACGGGCGCACAGACGACAAGCGCTGCAGCGAGGATGGTTCTTCGGAAGCTTTCAAGCCGTCGGCCGTCGGCCGCGCTCCAAATCTCGTTTCCGTTCGACATTAAACGCTACCTTATTGCTTCGGACCGTCGTCACCCTCGTCTTGTGCCGATCTCATTCTGTCGACCACACGCTGGCGTGCCCGCGCGATAATCTCGTTTCTCACCAGGACGACCCAGTTGTTGGCCGGCCCGAGTTCACGATCGCTCCAGGCCGGCACGATGAGAGCGGTGCATGCGAGGATTCGTGGATGGCTTCCCCGGGGTCCCTCCAGGGTCAAACCACCCACCAATCGACGTGGTATTCGCTTGCGAAATGTGACGCTGCGTTGGCGCTCACTCTTCCACACCATCATCTTCGATCCCCTGCGACGCTACGGAAGACATCTCTCCCGCTCCCATTTTTTTGAGTTTCTTTGCAGCTTGAACATGCTGCAAAGCGCGCGCTCTCTGCAGCCACTTGATTGCCTCGGCCTTGCTGGCGTCGGTGTTGTCGGCTTCCAGCTCCAGAGCGAGATGAAACATCGCGGTGGTGCTGCCTGCATTCGCGGCTCGCAGCTCCCATTGGCGCGCCTTCTTCGGATCCTTGTCGACACCGATGCCGTATTTGTAGACCTCGGCCAGCCTGTACATGGCGTCGGGAGCATCCCATCCCGTGCTGGCCGAAGCCCGCTCCAGCCAGAGGAGGCCTGCCTCGGGATCACGCTGGGTGCCGAAACCGGATAGAAGCGCGATACCTGCACCGATCATCGCGGATGCGTCACCTTCTTTGGCACCGCGCATATTCAGGCGGAAGTTCTGCGATGCATCGACCGCAGGTCCGATCGCTGCACCATATGTCTCCGCAAGGTCGTGCCAGGCAAACGCATAGCCGTGCTCGGCCGCAGAGCGTAGCAGCCGAACGGCCTTTTCCTCCTCCCGTTTGACACCGCTGCCCCACACATAGGCGAGGCCAAGGTCGCGCGTTGCCATACGGCTTCCCGCGTCGGAGGAAATCTTCAAGTAAGCTGCCGCGACAGCGAGATTGCGCTCGACGCCCCGCCCTTCCCGATAGGCGCGAGCCATGCGCATGTTGGCGCCGGGGTCGTCCGGATGGAGGGCGATCACCGCACGGTAGTAGCCAATGGCTTTCTCGCCATCGCTATCGACATACTTGCCGTCCAGGTAAAGGTCGCCAAGTTTCAGCAGGGCATCGACGTCCCCCTTTTGAGATGCCTGCTCCAGGAGTTCGAGGCCGGTCGCGACATCCTTGGCATCCCCCTTACCTTCAATGTAGACATTTGACAGGGCAACGGCGGCGCCGGGAATCTTGGCACCCGCCAGTTCGCGCAGCATCGAGGCCGCCTGAAGGTTCAGGCGGATATCCGATGGCTTCAGCATGGCGCTTGCGAGATGCACCTTCTCGCGTGGAACGTCGCTCGCCGTCTTCAGGGCCAGGCGTAGCCACCCTGCCCCGACATTTGGATTTTGCGCCCGCCCGGACACGTATTCGTAAAGCGCAACGGCCGCCGGGCTGTTGTTCTTGCGCGCGGCAGTCGTCAATCGCTCGATCGCTTCGTCCAGCTTGCCATTTGCCTTGAGGAACCGCGCCATTTCAACAGGCGCTTCCCGGTTCCCGGCAGCGATCGCGTCGGAGAAGGCCTCATGCGCGTCACGAAACGCAGTCTGCCCGCCACGGGAGAGGTAGAGGTTCGCCAGGCTGACGAGGGCATCGGTGGCGCCAAGCGCGATTGCCTTCTTGTAGAGTGTGACGGCCTGGTCGAAATCCTGCCCGACGATTTCGCCGTCGGCATAGGCCTCGGCTTCCTTCAGCATGGCGCTCTCGCTGCCGGCTCGCGACGCGCGCTCGATATAGGGGAAGGCTTTCTTGCGCTTGTTGATATCGGCTGATGAGAGATAGACCTCGGCCAGGCGATTGAGCACCTCGACCGACTCGGACGCGGCAAGGGCTCGGCGATAGAGGTCAATTGCCTTCGTTTCGTCGATCTCTCCAAGGACGCCCTTGGCGTATATGTCGCCCAGCAGCAATTGGCCGGTAACGCTTCCCTTCGCGGCCAGCTCGTTCAGCTTTTTGACTGCCAGCTCAACGTTTTCCTTGCTTCTCAACGATGGGGCCTCAATGACCAGATGGGCAAATCTCGTGAGGGCGGCATTGGAGCCATTCTTGACCCCGAGCCGGAAAATATTTGCGGCGCGCGTCTGGTCGATGACGACGCTTGCCCCGTCGCGAAAGCTTTCGCCAATCCGGATCAGATCATCATTGGCAACATCGCCGGCCATTGTCGCTTCGTACAGTTGGTCCGACGACCGCCTGCGTTGCTCGGCCGTTTCCTGCAATGCCTGGGAATAATAGAGGACCGCCGTCGCGTCCCTGGCGTCGATCAGCCTGGCAATCCACATATCATAGACATGCGGTGGGACGTTCAACGCACCGGCGTCGGCAAAGTCGCGCACCAATTCCTGTGCGGCCTCGATGGATCCGGCGTTGGCGGCTGCCTGGTATTGTTCGACAGCGGCGGCAGGATCGAAGAGTGGCGTTTCAGGTTCGCCAAGCAGACGTGCGACCCAGACAACTGCCGTCAGCTGGCCCAGTTGCGCGGACTTTCGATACCAGGCCAGAGCCTCTTTCTGATCCTCGGGCTTGTCCGACAGCCTTCGGTAATATCCGCCGAGATCGAAGGCGGCGCCCGCATCGCCCCTTGCTGCACGTTGACGCAGCAGGTTGAGGCCGAAGTTCGTCATCGCCGCAGCCTCATCCGGTGTGGCGCCGGGAAGCTTCGCCAGCTCGAATGCCGCCGCGCCGTCACCGAGGCGAAGAGCAAGATTGAGGCTGTCGCGCGCTTCCTGAACGCGGTTCGGAAATACCGCCAGCTTCTGACCACGGATAAAAGCTGCTTCGGCGCTGCCTGTCTTGATAACGTCATCCAGCAAGGTGAGCGCGCGATCGGCGTCAACCGGACCTCCCTCACCCGCCAGCATCATCTTGGCCAGCAGAAGCTTTGCTTCCGCCTGCCTGGCACCGGGCAGGGTCACGGCGGTCTCAAGGGCCTGGCGGGCCTTGGCGAAGTTCGGAACCCTCAGAGAATTATCGGCCGATACCGCCACGCCGCCACGTAGCTGCTTGGCGATTTTCACAAGACCTTCACCATCGCTCTGCTGGATCAGCAGATCGACCTGTTCCGCTGGTGTCGCTGTCAGTTCCGCGAATGCCACCATCGGCATCGAAAAGGCCAGACAGGTTGCCGCAAGCAAAACCGACAGATGCTTCAGGCGTGCTGTCATCCCAGCCTCCAGAAACATGTGGCGTTGCCGCCGGCGAATTCATCGATGAGAGGACGTTCATTTGCGCCTTCTCGTTCAAGCAGAGCGCCTGCGCGCCGCTGCGTGAAGTTTGCGGGCTCATGAACGGCGAGCGCCTCGAGGAACGCCAGATAGTGGCGTCCGTTGCCGCGGTTTTCCAGGAAGCCGAGATCCGGCCTCATGAAATCCTGTTCCGGCCCCGGAATGTAGTTTTCGGCGGAGTAGGCGTTGACCAGGATCGGATTGGTCATGCCATTCATCCAGTAGGACAGGACCGTCCACATGGATTTCTTCTTTCCATCGGCCGTCGCGGTAGCATCGAACAAGTCGTCCTGGCCGCCGGCTGCGATTTCAGCCATGACGGTCATGCTGGTCAGCGATTGGCGCATGTACCAGAGCGCGCGGGCACCGCGACGGGTTTCCAGAGGCAGGCTGCCGTCGGCCCGGGCATCGTCCAGGATGACGTGGAAGCGGTCGATCCCCTTCTGGTAGAGTTCCTGGTCACCGGTCAGGCTGCCCCAGGCCATCAGGACGCTGTCGGCAAGATAGCGGTGGTTGTTGTAGTCGACGCTTCCCTCAAAGATCTGATCTGTGCGTCGAACCAGCGGATCGATCCAGGCGATCAGCTTCTGCTTTTCTTCATCGCTGAGCCCGTCGCGGATGATCGAATAAGCCACCACAGTCGGCAGCATCAGACGCTTCAGGGCATAGTAGGCATCGTGAACTTTCTCGGTTTCGGAGAATGCGTCGGCATCGGCCCATTTCAGAAGAAAGGTCTTGAGCATTTCCTCGGCGCGTTTATCTCCAGCGAGTGCTCGCCCGGACAGAACCATGACCGCCCAGGCGTACTCGTTGCCGGACCGGTCCGTGCCGTAGCCTTCTGTGGTCGTCAGGCCCTTGATGATCTCGATGCTGCCCCACTTGGCGTCGGCGTCGACCGCAAGGCAGGCCCTATGCGCATCGGATGACGGATTTTGTGCGAGAAAGGCCTTGCGTGCCTTCACGTCAAACAGGCCTTGATAGCCGCCGTTCGCAGCCTGACTTGCGGATGCCTGCGTCGAGTTCGGCAACATTGTTGCGCTGACAATGGCAGCGGCAAGGGCGATGCCGTTACGAACCGCGAAGAGAGAACGAGCCGCATTTTTCAAGTGTTGTCTCCTTTTCCATGGAAACTTTCGAATTGCACCGAGCCGCGGGCGTCCGTGCAATTGCCGGCCGTTTTGCTGTCAAAGAAAAGTGCGTCGTTCTCCCCCAGGAACCCCGCCTGCCGGAAAGCGCATTCGTAGTTTGCCGGCCGCTGCGGACGGCAAGTCGATGCGATTGCCACGTCCTGATGTCCGTTGAAGCGCAGGACATGCCCCTCGAAGGGGCGTGTGTCGCCGTCGAGCAGACGCCCCTCCTGGTTGCGAAATTCGTTCTTTGCCAATGTGAGACCCGAAACGCCGGCAGCTTTTATTCCCTTGCCGTTCGCTGAAATCATATTGTCTGACGCCGCAAAGGTCGTCAGCGGCACATAGGGGTCCATCACCAGATCGCGCTTGTGCTCGCCCTCTGCAAGCGACAGGTCGCTGATGTAGCCGCTGATGGCCTCGAGTTTGTTGCCGACGATGGCGTTGTCATAAACGGCGATGTCCCAGCTATTGCGCATGCGCACACCGGAGCGACCATTGTCGATGAAGGCGTTGGCGACAGCGAGATTGCAGCTACTTTCGAAGAAGGTCAGGCCATCCTGGTCGTTCTCAAAGGAAAGATTGCCATAGACAAGGTTGTCCACGCTGTCGCGGTCGAGCATCAGGCCGGAGCCCTTGTTGTGGAACACGACGTTGCCGACCTTCCAACTGGCATCGACGCTCCGCGAAATGATGATGCCGTGCTTCACCATCGTGTCATGGGCTGTATTGAGCGCGATGAGCAGTCGATGCGAGCGGTCGTGCGGATCGACGCCATAAAGGACGTTGCTTGCGTATTCGTTGCCGATCAGCGAGATGTCATCGGCTTCGTAGGAATAGAAGCCGTATTCGAAGTTATGAAAATAGTTCTCGACGACGATGCCCGTTGGATTTCGCAATTGCTCGCGGACCTTGGCGATCGTCTTCGGGCCGGCCGAGAAGGTGAGCCCGAATGATTTGGATGCCGCGTATCCGAGCGAATCCAGGACCGATCCGCCAATGTACATTTCGGAGTTGCTCCAGCCAACGATGAAGGGCCGGAAGACCTCGCGCGTGTCTTTGGTGGAATTGCGTGGCTTCTGCAGCACCTCATCCCAGGATGTCACCGTCGTGTCCTGAATGAAGAGTTTGCCGCCAACCGCGACAAACGCACCAGCAGTGGCCGACAAGCGATAGACCGATGCCTCCTGGCCGGACAGGATCAACGCGGCGCCTTCGCTAACGAGCAGCGGCGCGCGAAGCGTGATGATGTCGCCTTCCCTTTCGACCAACGGCTCGCCAGCGGCGCTGTCCAGCTGCATTGCAAGACTACCGAGTGTATAGATGCCGCTTTGAATGACGATAAGTCGTGGATAGAGAAGTCCTTGCGCGCGCGCGGCATGGGAAAGACCGGTAAATCCGCCGGAAAGATCCTCCATGAATTTGCTTTCGTAAGGGCTAAGGTTTCCCAACGTTATTGATACCCGCCCCGGTGTCGGCAGCGGTAGCATCGAGCGCGTCGTTGCGGCCGTCTTGGCTATGTCGGGATATCCATATTTGCTGAGCGGAGCGCTCATCAGGGCTGTCGTGCGAAGCGACATGCGGCCATCACTGAAGAGGGCCTTTGAGGATTGGGGCAGGTCCTCGTCTTTCGCCTGCAATGACACCTTGTTCAGCCAGTCCCTGTAGTCCGGCGGCTCACCCTTCCCCAACCCCCAACCGAGCCTATCGAGGTGGCGTAACTGCGCCTCGGCAATGGCCCGAAATGTGCGCACTCGCAGCATCGGATCGTGAATATCCCGGGTGACGAGAATGGCCGTCCTGACGTAGTCCGGATCGCTGGCCACCGCGATCATCACCTCGGCTTTCAGCCGCTCGTCGCTGCCAGCCACCTGGTTGTCGAAATAGGCGACGGCGCTTTTGCTGTCACCCGACAACGCAGCCCGGCTCGCGATGCGTCCTGCTGCTTTCGCTTTCAGCTTCTCGTCGGAAATCCTGCTAACGAGCCTCTTTGCAAGCTCGATCTGGTTGGACTTTGATAAGTAGTCGATGATGTCGAAGAACAGGTCATCTCGCTGGTCTGCCTTGTCCACTTTGCCTGCATAGGCGATCGCCTGGTCAACGACATCGGCCGCCTTTTCTGCTCCGTCCTTCGCAGATATCTCCTTGGCAAGCCGAAGAAGCGCCTCGACACGATATTCGGGTTCCTTGATGGAGCCTGCCAGACCGATTGCGTCGTCGATCTTGCCATTGCGTGCCAAGACGCGGACAATTTCCGACTTCACACGGCCTTGGTCTTCGTCGTTTGTTATCTCGCCGGCGATCTTCGTTGCGGCATCGAGATCTCCCTCTCGCGCCTTGGCGCGGCCTATCCCCGAGAGCGCCTGCTCGCGGTCCTTGAGGGTGGTGATCTTCGGAAGAAGTGCTTCAGCCTTCTTCAAATCGTCGCTGTCTGCGAGCGCCTTGGCAAGGTTTCCCAGGGCGTTCGACGCGCCCTTCATGTCGGTCAGCTGATCTGCGAAGGCTTGCGCGTCATCGAAGCGCCTGAGGTCGGTCGCTCCGCTGATAGCGGCAATGAGCGCTGCTTCCTTCGCGTCACCGTTGAGCGTTTTGACGATCTCCCTGCCACGGTCATATTGCTGGGACGCCATCTTCGCCAGGCCACGGTCATTAAATTCGGCAGCAAGGGTGAAGTCGATCTCCGCAAGCCCTGGTCCGGTTTCCATGACGTCGGTCATTGCCGTCGCATCGATCAGGCGGTCAGCATCGACACGGTTCTTGACGATGCGGACGATGAGATCTTCCTGATCACTTCGATCAGCGAGGCTTGTGGCAAAGACCGGAAACAGGCTTACTGCATTCGCCGTGAGGGCTGCGCTCAAGACCTCGTTGACGACGTCCGCCCGGTGTTCGGAGGACTGAGGATCGACGGCGAGAGCCAGCAGCAGGGCCGGCTCGATTCTGCCAGCCTTGAGTTCCGCCTTCATCGCAGCCGAGATGTCGTCAAATTTGGCGTCCTTGATCGCCGTCTTGCCGAGCTTCTTGTCGCCGAGCAGCCGCAGGGCGATATCATAGCGGGCAAATCCACGCATGCGCGCTGGCCACATGCCGCCGACGGCCTTGTTGATGATGTTCGAGGTCAGCTTCGGTTCGACGTATGCGCCAACCTGGGCGATGTTATTGAGCGCCGCATTCTTCTCTTCAGCCGAGGCGATCTGTGTGCTGACATCGATTGCTCTTTCCAAAAGGGTCAAAGCGGCATCGTGGTCGCTCGCGATCTGTCGCGCATAGTCGGCCAGCGCCGATACTTTGAGTTCCGGCGCCGACAGGGCGTCGATGAGATCGTCGATCCTTAGCCTCGTCGTGACGCGCGCATCTGGATCGGTGCCCTTGTCAGTCAGGCTTGAGAGCGTGGCGCTGAGCGTTCCTGTTGTGACCACGTCGCCAGTAATGCCGTCGGCCTTTAGGTCGGCAATGCTCGCTTTAGCAGCCGCATCTCCACCTTCCGCGCTCACCGAAAGTGCGGCGAGGTGGCCGCGGGCGCGGTCATAAGCCTTGATCCGCTCGGCAGGCGTCCTGGCCTTGTCGACATCCAGAACAGATTGCCGGATTTTCTCGACGATCTGCTGAGCGCCATCCGACGTCTGAGTGAACGCAGGATACGTCCCGACTGCGCCGAAGAGCGCGGTCACGGTCAAGATCGAGACGGTCAATCCGGCGAGGTATCGTTTTGTGCTCATGCGCATTAACTCCCTCGTCCTTTGCGCGGTATCGAACTTATCTCACGCGCTTTGTCCTTAGATGTTTCACCGACACGAGCGCTCGTTCATCCATTGGTTTCGGCGGCAGTTTGGCTGTCTTTGCCGGTTATGCCGATGACGTTCTTCAGCATTTCCGGCAGGCTTGCGGTTGCCCACGGCGACTGCACAAATCGCACTGTCACGGGCGTTCCCACGATGGATGAGAGATTGGCATCCCTGACGTCGATGTTGATCGGGATCTTGTTTCCGGACGCCAGATCAGTGCTTGTAAGCTTCGGCAGCTCCCGGATGGTCGCATTCGAGATTTTCTCGCCATGCGGCAACTCGACCAGAACACGGGCGCCCTTATAGAGGCGCAGCGCTTGGGAATAGTCGACCATTGCGACGACGTGCGGCTTGGCATTCCGCATGCTGAGAGAAAGAAGCCGTTGTCCGGCTCGGACCTGGCTGTCCAATCCGACCTGAACGTCCTGAATGGTGCAGTCACAGCGGGCGAGCACGGTAACGCTGCGGTTGTTGGCTGTCGGCAGGATAGTCGCCACCGGGTCACCGGCGTTGACGGCCCCTTGTGTCACGATATTTGTGACGATCCCGTCCGACGGGGCGATCACGGCCGCTGAATCGATCGTCACCAGCGAACCGTCCGCGCTGAAGGTCCAAAGCTTTTGATAAAGCGCACCCCACAGGAAAAACACGACTCCGAGGCCGAGTACCACCGGCAACGCGATGCGCAACGACCTCTTGGCAACCGCCTTGTATCTCTGGCCGGCGGATTGGTCCTGCGGGCTGGGATCCTTTTTACGACTGCGGGGGTCGATGAACCGGCTCGACAGGTCGAGAACATCGTTGAGTGTGACCACTTCGCCGGTCAGATGAGCATCGCGCACATAACGCAGAAAACGGAGTTGTTCCCCCGTTAGGGACATGTACTGAAAGCCGGTGCGCCCCTTCGTGGGGTCACAATAGCGAACCTGCGCATCGACCCTTAGCGTGAAGACAAAGCCATCGAAAGGGAATTCAAGATCGATCGGGAACGTTTTGAATTCGGGCAGGACCGTCTTTCCGGTCGCGACGCCTATACCGCCGACCGACCAGTCGAGACAGTTGTACCGGTACCCGTCGATGACGCATTTCAACGGGAGTTTGTAGCGTGCGTGCTGGCGGTGTACATCCGCCTCGAATTTTACGACGTTCATATCCACTCCCTCAATTTATCGGGTCCAGCCCGTAAGCCATCGCAAGTATGGATGCGTCAGGAATTGCCAATTGTCCCAGGACGAGGGCGACAATCGTTATGAAAAGCGTGATCGCGAAGAGATGAACAAGCGCTGACGAAACCTCGCGCACGCGGCTTTCGAAGCGTGTCCGGCTATCTGCAAGTGTCGTCTTCTGGCGCGTCCACCTTTGCTTGTTGAGGTGGAAGAAAATGTAGGTTTTGACGATCGATCCGTAGATCTGATTGAAATAGATGAAGAAGGGATAGAAGGCCGAAACGCGGCGGCGCGAATTGAATAGCATCAGCGTCAGAAGGTAACGCGTGGCGAGCACCCAAAGAAGGTAGATCAGAAAGGCAAACGGTGTCTCGAACAGTCCGACGAGGAGGACCATTGCCAGCCCCGCCAGCGAGGTCCACATCGAGACGCGTTGATCGAAGATCGTCCACCACGTGAAGAAGCCGACCTTGGATGACCCCAATGCCAGCGCCCGTGAATTCGTGCGCAGCATATTGCCGAACCAGCGCACCATCAGTTGCGTTGCGGCCGGCAGAAAGTGTTTGGACGGAGGCTGCTCGACGGTCGCGACGACGACGTCGGGAATATAGAGCATCCTGAAGCCGTTGCGCAGCAACCAGAACCAGCTCGACTTATCGTCTCCGGTCAGGAACTTCAGGCGGCCGAACCGCCAGTGATCGACGTAATCGGATTCGACCTGCCTGACAAAATCGGGGTTGCAGATGATCGACGCCCGGAACATCGACATGCGGCCGGTCAGTGTCAGTACCTTTCGCGACAACCCATTCGACGACATGAGGATATGACGCTGCGCAAAGCGCAGGCTGTACCAGATATGGAACTTTGCCTTGCCGTGCACACGTGAGACCTCATCTGTCGTAAGCGCGCCAACACTGTTATCGGCGCGGAAAAACCCCACGCATTTGCTGACAAGATCAGGTGGAACGATAGAGTCGCCGTCAATGACGGCCACCACATCGTCGGCCTTCGGCTCCTGCCGAGAAATCGCGCGGAAACCATAGGCCAATGCATCGCGTTTGCCGGTGCCTGCGATACGAGTGATAACGAGGCGAATATCGGTGTCCTCGCCGCAGATCAGCTTGTAGAGTAACGTGATGAGGCGCTGATCTCCCATTTCGACAATGGAAGCGACCACGGTCGCGCCACCGGGCGCGCGCATTGCGGCTTCAAACGCAGCGCGGTAAACGGCGGCCGTCGTATCGCTGTCGATGCGGAAACTGGTGACAAGGAAAAAGACGTGCTGATCACCGAGCGCGTCGGCGCTCCTGCGCATTGCATCCTCGGCCTCGGCGCGCATCTTTGGAAAGACGATCGAACGGTAGATGTTGGAGCGCACAAAATGCGTGAGGCCCCAACCGTAGCGCCAGACGGCAAGGAAACCGAGACCGAAGAGGGCACCGGAATGAGCGCCGACAAGACTATCGAATGGCGTAATCGAAGCGATGCAGAAGACCAGAGCAATATAGGCGAGATGTGCTTCAAGGGTTTCACTCCAGGCGACAAGCCACGAAGCGGATCGGGCGTCCCATCCGTCGGACGACGGCGCCAGCAGACGATCTACTGGTGCTGCAACCGGCACGTAGCCATCGGCATATTGCATTCCTGCCATCGGTTCCTGCCTCGATGTTCCCGCAGCCATGCGGCGAGAAGCGCTCCGACTTCCCCTTTGCGTCTGTTTGAATATGAGCGCCGGCCGCGCCAGGCGGCGAGCGTCAACACGTCACCAGCACAGGCCGTGGTAGATGACGCTTTTGTTTTCCGGCTCTTCGATACGCGCCAGATCGATGACTGTGATCGGTTTGCCGGCGGTCTCGATTGCATCGATGAGACCGGGATACTTGTTGCCAACAACAATGACCTCGGATCGTGCGATGACATCCTTGATGGTGTCCTTTAGCAGCGGCGCGATGTGCTTGAGGAAGTTGCGGCCCTGGTTGGCATCCCTGGCAACATTCGGATCGTAGATGGACACGTCCTTGCCTTTGCCAAGAAAGCCTTCGACGAGTTCGAGCAGCGGGCTTTCCCTGAGGTCATCCGTATCCGCCTTGAAGGTCACACCGATGAAGCCGATTGCCTCATGCGATGCGCCATCGACGAGCGAACGGGCGTGATCGATTTGCATGGTATTGGCGAGCCTTGCGGCGTCCAATATCGGTGTCGGCACGTTCATCGAACGGCCGAGTGCCGTCAGAGCTCGCAGGTCCTTGGGAAGGCAGGAACCGCCATAGGCGAAGCCCGGCTTCATATAGGCCCGGGATATGTTCAGGCGTGTGTCGGAACACAGCACATCCATGACGACATGGCTGTCGATGTTCTTGGCCTTGCAGATATTGCCGATCTCATTCGAGAAGCTGATCTTGACGGCGTGCCAGCAGTTATTGGCGTATTTGACGATTTCGGCACTGCGCATTGGAATGACATGCGGTGTGACGCCAATGTGGCGGACAAGAGTCTTGAGCGCCGCAATGGAGCGCGTATCGTCTGCATACTGCCCGAACACGATGGCGCCGGGTCTGTAGTAGTCGGCGATTGCTGTGCTTTCACGAAGGAATTCGGGGTAGTAGGCAATGCCGAAGTCACGTCCGGCGATCTTGCCTGACGCTTTCTCCAGTGTGGGAATGACGAGCTCCTCCATTGTCCCGGGAAGGATCGTCGAGCGCATGACAACGATATGAAAGTCGGCTTTGTGCCGCAGGGCCTTGCCAATGTCTTCACAGACCTGACGGACGTAGTTGGTGTTCAGTGTGCCATCCGGCAGGCTCGGCGTTCCGACACAGCAGAAAGAGATGTCGGTATCGTTGATGGCGTCGGCTGCGGAGTGGGTAGCGCTCAACAGGTCGATTGCATGGGCGGCGTGCAGCAATTCATCCAGGCCCGGCTCGACGATCGGGGGCTCACCTTCGGCAAGACGCTCGACTTTGAACCGGTCTGGATCAACAGCGATCACGGCAAAGCCATCCTTGCTGAGGCAGGCGGAGAAAACGCAACCGACATAACCGGCGCCAAAGACACTAACTCGATATCGACCAGTCTCGGCGCTCGGATAGTAATCGTCTAGAACAGTAACTTTTTGTTTGGCGGCAGGGTGAGCGGAATTCAGTTCGATTTCCATGTGGAACCTCGTCTGCGCGCAGTTGAATTCTCCGGCGAATTCTTTCGTCGGGACACACGCTTACAGTTAAGGAAACCCCCACCAGACGTAATTCGTTGAACGTCTTTGTTGTCGCGGTAAAGCGCGATGCTAAGCGCAAATAACTCTGTATGCAATAGATAAAAATTAGCATTAGATAATATAATTTGAAGGAATCATACTTTTATTAAAAATAGGCGAGCTAAATCAAGTGATTACAATGAGGATTGATCGAGTGCAGGGGGTGCGAGTAGTGCCAAATTCTAACGCTTTTATGGATTAACTATTAGCTTTTTTACGATCAAGTCAGGGCAGATGAAGTTATTTTGCTTTGGAACTTGGCAAGATGATTAAAGTGTATCGCCGATACTATCTATGGAAAGTATTACTGCTGTTTCGCAGAAGCGCTCATTGCTGTGTCTCCGGTGGATGGCGTGGCGACCAATACTATGCAGTCAGGCGGCGGCTTAAGAGCATCTGACGACGTTCCCACCACACAAGCGCTAGGCTGGAGGCAATGATCAGCACCGCGCCTGCCACGACATTGACCGTCGGGACGTCCGACCAGATGAGATAGCCGTAAAGAAACGCCCAGACGAGGCCGCTATATTCCATCGGAGCAAGCGTCGACGCGGGTGCACGGCGAAAACCCTCGTAGAGCAGATACTGGCCGGCCGCCGCCACGAAGCCGAGACCGATCATCAGCACCCAGCCGAAAAGATCGGGCGTCCTCCACAACCACGGCAGCGTCGCGCCGCAGGCGACGGCGAAGAGAAAGCTTGTCGCCATCATCTGGTTCGGAGTGCTTTCGGTGCGGCTGACGAGGCGAACAAGCACAGTGCTCCATGCCCAGCAGAAGCCGGCGAAGATGACCATTCCAGCCGGCACAAGGCTTGGCGCTTCTGCAGGATCGGCGGCAAGCACCACACCGGCGAATCCACCGATGCATGCCAACCAGCGCATCGGCCCGACATATTCCTTGAGGACGAGGATCGAGAGCAGCACTACTATGATGGGTGCCGAGAAATACATCGTCGTGATCTCGGCAAGACCGAGGTCGCGGGCAGCCGAATAATAGGCCATCCAGGCGGCGAGCATGAGCCCTGCACGCAACAACAGAGATTTCCGGTGCGGGCTTTTCAGTATTGAAGGATGCCGCAGCCGTCGAACCATGATGCCGGCGATAACGGCGATCAGGATGCTGCGCATAAAGAGGATCTGTGGGACCGCGTAGTCGGCCACAAGCCACTTCACCACCGCGTCCTGAATGGCAAACAGCGAATAGCCGGAGCAGGCGAGCGCAATTCCGACGAGTGGGCTCGCGGGGTGGTCATCGAATCGTTGGAGCATTGGCGTGTGGCAGGGATCACATCTTATGGATAATGCCTATCAAGAAGTTCGCCATGTGACAATCGCGAGAAATCAATACGGCAAAGCTGTCGTCGGGCGGCCAGCCAAGCGATTTTGGACCTATCCGGCTCGCGCGCTTATGGGTTGCTTCGTCAGGGTCGCCATATGGCAGATCCTAGCTTCGGGCCTTGCTTCGCGGACGTAACTGCGGTCTATCTACGGCCTCTCAGGTAAAGCAAAGGTGCGTGTGATGAATGAGGGCAAGTCGACGCTTTATGTGGCCACGTCGTGGGCGTTGTGGCCAGCGCTCTTCGCTGCGGGGTTGATCGGGGCGGGCTGGGCTTTTGACACAGGCGCGCCGCTGTTGTGGTTTAACGTCGTCTATCTGTCGATCGTCGCCGCGATCGCAGGCTTCGAGCGGTTGATGCCCTATGAACACGAATGGCTGAAGCGTGATGGCGAAACTTTCAACGACATCGCACACACGCTTCTGACCAAGGGCGGCGTACAACTTGCCGCGGCCGTTGGAGCGTCTGCCCCAATAGCGATTGCCACAGTCGTGCAGCCAGCAGTTACATCGCCGACGGCGCTATGGCCGGACCACTGGCCCCTTGCCTTCCAGGTCGTGGTGGGTTTGATCATCGCGGAATTCGGTCTCTATGTCGCGCACCGCGCCGCGCACGAGATCCTTTCGTTGTGGCGGTTTCACGCCCTGCACCACAGTGTCGAGCGCCTGTGGGTCGTCAACACCGGTCGTTTTCACGTGGTCGATTCGCTCTTCAAGATCGCGCTTAGCCAAATCCCGCTTTATATCCTGGGCGCGCCGCTTCCCGTTTTCCTCTGGATCAGTGCGGTGACGGCGTTCATCGGCCTCCTCACGCACTGCAACATGGATGTCAGGACAGGCCCGCTCGACTGGCTTTTCAGCACCCCGCGCCTGCACCGCTGGCATCACTCGAAGGTGCTTGCCGAGGGAAACACCAACTACGGCGAGAATCTCGTTCTGTGGGATCAAATATTCGGGACGTACTTCAATCCTGCACGCCGGTCTCCCGTTGATATCGGGATCAGTGGACGGATTGCCGAGGGCTTCTTGGCGCAACTCGCGCAGCCCTTTTCGGCCAAAGGGTTCAGGCAGATCCTAGGGCGTCGCCATGCGCTTCAAATGAACGCCGCGCCTGAAATGGAACGGGTCGAGCAGGACACCGGCGTCCGCGCTGGAACTTCCGGTTCCCTTCATTGAAATAGCTGGCGCATAGCGGCAGATGGCGCTCAGCCCTTTGCTGCGCGCCATCTCTGGAGATGTAGCCGTCTTTATTCGGAGGTACGACCCGGAAAGCCCCCTACTCGGCAGCCCGAGTTCATCTTGCATCGCTTTGGAACATATCGTTGAGCTTGTAAGCAACTTCCGTCCGGTTCGTTGCCTTCAGCTTCTTCATAATGTTCCGAATATGAACCTTAACTGTGCTTTCGCGGAGATTGAGTTCATAGGCGATGATCTTGTTCGCCTTTCCCTTGCGAAGCGCCTGTACGACCTCGGCTTGCCTCAGTGTGAAGATGCGCGTGAGTTCCTTTGGCCGCTGTTGCTGTTGGCTCCTCTCGACCGTCGCTGCAGACGTCGAAAAGGCGTTGCCCGCGACAATAAAGGTGCCGCCTGCGACTGCCAGGGCAATTGCCTCGACGCATACTTCAATTCCTACAGATGTCGGAATGAAGCCACGAGCACCGTATTGGAGCATCTTCAAAGTTTGGCCGAGGTCGTCGTCATCGGCCAAGATAACAACCGGAGCCGGTGCAAGCTGCGAGGTGATCATCGCGATCTCCTCTGAAAGGGCGGCTTCATCTGCCTTTCGGCCAGCGATGTTGAGAAGAACCGCGCCAACGGGCCGGCATGTATCTTTCTTTCGCTGCCATTCTGCGATCGAGCCGACGGCATGGGCCATCATGCCGAGACCATTCGCTTTCAAAGTCGTCGCAAGGCATTCGCGTTCGAGTGTTCTGGCGTCGACAATCAGCACGCAGCGATCATCGTCCTGGACGCCGTTAGAATGCTCGAAGCCCTCTTTCGCCCCCGACGTTGCCATCTCACGCCGAAGCGTGCCCAGTGGTATTCGTCCGCTTTCGAATTCCGAAGGTACGTAATTCATACTAGCCTCATACCTCTATAGTTCTGGAGAATAGTCGTGCGTAATGAGCGCAATACATTGCGACGTCTCTAGAACGATTTGCTGATCCCCTTTAGTATGCCTCCAAAGTAGAAATACTGCATATGTCCAATCACAAGTCTGCTGATCGGATGGTTTCTACTTTATTAAGAAAGTACATACATGGATGCTAATAAGCAATACAAAAATATTTCAGACAGTTAAGGCGGAGGCTTCGAGTATATAAAAATATGCTTTGTTTTTGGAAAACTCGGAATGTATTTTCTCAACATAAGAAGTACATCGGTGCGCGGTGGGCGGAAGTGATCTACGGCGGAATAAAATTCCTTACAGATGTTATTGAGATTGGGCTTTTTCGATGAAACTGCTGCTATCGGACGCATTTAATTTTAGGCATTTCTGCAAGTTGTGCCGATTTCGATCGTCGACATTTAGGCTGCCGTTGCTGTCGCAATGATCCCACCATAGGCGTTCCCATTAAGTGTTCTTTGTGGGCGCGTTCCGTCGCGGCCGCATGAGGTCGTTACATCATCAGGGAATGATTTTCTCTCAAGGATGAAGGTGTGGGCTGATGCAAAAGGGTGGATCGCATCGGAAGGTCGGGTAAAGGAACTAGGCAAGAGCCCTTTCGGGGTGTTCAAGGCTTAGGAGGAGACCTGAAATGCCATCGCTTCGTTTTGCCCTCAACCATATGGCGGCGCCGGCGCTGCCGATTGAAGACTTCTTTGCGTTGGCGAGGTCGCTTGGCGTTGACGCAGTCGAGATACGCAACGATCTCACGGACAATGCGATCCTCGATGGAACCGCGCCGGACACGATCTCGCGCGCCGCGCTGAACCATGAGTTGACCATTATCTCGATCAACGCGCTGCAGCGCTTCAATGAATGGAACGCCGCCCGCGCCGAGGAAGCGCAGGCGATGATCAGCTATGCGAACGCGTGTGGCGCCAAGGCGCTCGTTCTTGTTCCGAAGAACGACGGCACCGGCCGAGCTGACGGTGAGCGTCAGGAGAATCTGCGCCAGTCTCTGGCTGCACTAAAGCCGATGCTTGAGGCCGCCGGGATCATAGGCCTCGTCGAGCCGTTGGGATTCGAGATTTGCTCGCTGCGGTCAAAGGCGGAAGCCGTCCAAGCAATCGAGGCGGTGGCGGGCCGATCGACATTCAAGCTGGTCCATGACACGTTCCATCATCATATTGCCGGCGAAGCCCAACTCTTTCCCGACCTGACCGGGCTGGTCCACATTTCGGGTGTCGCGGATCCCGCTGTTTCCATTGCTGATATGCGTGATCCCCACCGCGTGCTGGTGGCGGCGGATGATCGTCTGGACAATGTCGGGCAGGTGCGTGCACTCATAAAGGCGGGTTATGCCGGACTGTTCTCGTTTGAACCGTTCGCAGCCGAGGTGCACCAGCTCAAGGATCCGGCAAAGGCGTTGCGGGCGAGCATGGATTACCTTTCGGCGCACGTCTGAGCCCGGGCCCTCCCTACTCCCGGCCACGAAAGCGTCGCTGGTAGGCCGCATCGTAGAGGGAGCTTTCACGAAAGTCGTCGGCCGAAAGCGACGGGCCGACGAAGATGATCGCCGTTCTTTCGATGGGTTCGGCGATCAGCTTTGCCTCGATGTCGCCAAGCGTCCCCCGGATGATCCGTTCATCCGGCCAGGACGCCTTGGCTACGATCGCGACAGGGCAGTCGCTGCCGTAGAGCGGCGCCAGTTCCGCAACCACCTGTTCCAGGGCATGAATGGCAAGGTGGATGGCCAGTGTTGAGCCCGTCGCGCCGAATCTTGCCAAAGTTTCCTCGTTCGGCATCGGTGATGCGCGACCAGAAACACGCGTGAGCACCAGGCTTTGCGCAACGGCTGGAATGGTCAGCTCCCTGCCAAGGGTCGCTGCTGCTGCCGCAAAAGCCGGCACGCCGGGCGTCATCGTATAGTCGATGTTATGCTTTTTGAGCCGGCGGATTTGCTCGGCAACGGCGCTCCAAACGGAAAGGTCACCCGAATGCAACCGTGCGACACTATCGCCGGCTGCAGCGGCACGCAGGTATTCGGCCTCGATCTCGTCCAGCGACATTGGTGCCGTATCGACGATGCGCGCGCCGGGCGGGCAGTATTGCAAGAGGTCCGGGGACACGATTGAGCCCGCATAAAGACAGACGGGGCACCTGGCGATGAGATCGCGGCCGCGCACTGTGATCAGGTCGGCCGCGCCCGGGCCCGCGCCGATGAAATGCACTGTCGTCATCTGCTTTGTCTCACTTCTTTATATAGCACCACTGTGTGACGGGCATGGCCGCACGCCAGCCGTTCATGCTGCCAAGAGGGGCTGCACGTGTGATTTCAATCCGTGTCAACCTGCCGCCATACTGCCGATACAGGGAAAGCACCATTGCCTCCATCTCGAGCGTCACGGCGTTGGCAACAATACGCCCTCCCCTCCTCAGCGCCTGAAGCGCTGTCTCAAGCACATCAGCCTCGCTGCCGCCACCCCCCACAAAGATCGCGTCGGGCTCGGGCAGGTTCGCAAGCGCTTCCGGGGCCGTGCCTTCCACGATCGCAAGCGCGGGGACGCCAAAGGCAAGCGCATTCCTTGCAATGCGCGCGGCCCGCTCGCTCGATTGCTCGATGGCGATCGCGTGCAGCGACGGGTCGGCCAGCATCCACTCGATGCCGATCGATCCGGAGCCGGCGCCGATGTCCCAGAGCAGTTCACCGTGGCGCGGGGCCAATGCGGCAAGTGTGATCGCACGGAGGTCCTGCTTGGTGATCTGCCCATCGTGTTCGAAAAGTGCATCATCAAGGCCCGGTGTAAAGGCAATCGCTCGCGCCCCCTCCCCTGCCACGACCTCGATCGCGCAGACGTTCAGCGGGTCAATCTGTGCAAGCTCAAAGCCATCGGCCACCGCATGACGGTGCCGCTCGCGGTCCCCTCCAAGCGCCTCAAGGACGTGCAATCGGGATTGGCCGAAGCCGGAGACGCAAAGGAGTTCCGCGAGCTGGCCGGGTGTCTTGTCGTCCGACGTCAGTGCGATGATCCGCCGGCCGTGATGCAGATGTGGTCGGATCAGGTCCAACGGGCGGCCATGGAGCGAAATGCTGGTCACCTCTTGCAGTGGCCAGCCAAGACGCGAGGCGGCAAGGCTGAACGAAGACGGGGCAGGGATGACATGCATTTCGGCGGCGTCAATGCGCCGGGACAGCGTCGCGCCGACGCCGTAGAGAAACGGATCGCCTGAGCCGAGGACGACGACCGGCGATCCCCGGTGCGCGACGACTGCCTCGACAGACTTCTCGAACGGGCTTTCCCAGGCGAGCCTCTTGCCCGTGGTGATCTCTGCTGAAAGCTCATGATGCCGCCGACCGCCGAAGACGACGGCCGCGGCTGCGATCAGCCGTTTCGCCTCGTCACCCAGCCCGGCTGGACCATCTTCGCCGATGCCGATAATAGTCAGCCAGCGTTGGCTGGGAGCGGAGGGCATATCAGACATGGGCAAGATCCGCATCCTGATGCTGGGCGGTACTGGCGAAGCGCGTGCCCTTACTGAAGCGCTTGCTGACAGCGACCGGTACGACGTCTTGTACTCGCTCGCCGGACGAACGGAAAAACCGTCCGATCAGCCGGTTCCTGTTCGCATCGGCGGTTTTGGCGGCGCCGAGGGGCTGGCTGCGTTTCTGCGTGATGGTCGCTTCGACCTTATGATCGACGCCACGCATCCCTTTGCAGTGCGCATCTCCAGAAGCGCCAGCGAGGCCTCTGCGGCTGTCGGCATTCCCGCATTCGCGCTGCGCCGGCCAGAATGGACGGCTGAACCAGGCGATCGGTGGACACATGTTACGACCATCACGGAAGCGATCGAGAGGCTTGGCCCCTCCCCTCGCCGGGTGTTCTTGGCGATTGGCCGTCAGGAAGCACATCGCGCTGAAGCCGCTCCTCAGCACTTTTATCTCGTGCGCAGCGTCGATCCTGTCGAGCCGCCGCTTGACCTCCCCAAGGTTCACATGGTCCTCAGTCGCGGCCCTTACGATGTCGAAAGCGAAGCCTCGCTGCTTCGCGCCCATCGCATCGACGCCCTGGTGACCAAGAACAGCGGTGGTTCGGCGACCCATGCGAAGATCGAGGCGGCACGCCGGCTGGGTATCGAGGTGATCATGGTCGCCCGGGCGCCAGCCGCCGCCATGCAGACGCTCACCACAATCGAAGCGATGTTGGCGGCGATCGATCACCTGTTTCCCCCTGCGATGAACCGCGGCGTGTAGACGAGGTCCGGCTTGCCGTCTCGCGCGATCACCCTTGTATCGGGCGAGCCAATGATGACGCAGGTTGCCATATCCGCAGTCGCAGCGTCGGCTTCTCCAAGCGGTTGGATCGTGATGCGTTCGTCGGGGCGTCCTGCAGCCCTGCCGAAAATCACTGGCGTCGTTGCAGGCAGGTCCGAGCGCAGCAATTCGAACGCCTTGCCCAATTGCCAGGGTCGTGCCTTGCTGATCGGGTTGTAGAGGGCGATGACGAAGCCTGCCTGCGCTGCCATCGAAAGTCTATTTTCTATTATATTCCAAGGCTTTAGATTGTCTGATAGTGAAATGGCGCAGAAGTCGTGGCCAAGTGGTGCACCAATGCGGGCGGCGACTGCAAGCATCGCTGTAATCCCCGGCAGCACTGCCAGATCAACTGCGCGCCATTCTGTCGGACCGTTGTCAATGGCCTCGCAAACGGCGGCTGCCATTGCAAAGATCCCCGGGTCTCCGCCGGAAACGACGCACACGGTCGCGCCGGTTGCTGCGGCACGCAAAGCAGCCGCAGCTCGATCCAGTTCTTCCCGGTTGTCGGACGCCTGTCGCCGTTGATCAGACCTGAGGTTCAGCCGGTCGAGATAGGGTCCGTACCCATAAAACTCAGTTGCCCGGGAAACAGCGGCGGCCGCTTCAGGTGTCATCTGTTCCGGATTGCCTGGCCCCGTCCCGATCACGAAGAGCTTCCCGGTCATCGGGCTGCCTCCCAGCCGGGTACGAGCACCAGTGAAAAGTACGGCGCGTCACCATCGGGGCGGTCGGCAAGTTTCGTCATCGCCGCATTGACCATAGTGCCTCGCTCCACGTAGACGGCCTCGGCGAGGCGCCCGGATGCCTCCAGCGCGCGGCGGATCTTCGGAAGATTGCGGCCCACCTTCATGATCACGGCGGCTTGGGTGTCCGACAGTCTGCGTTGCAGCTCAGCCTCGGCCATCGTACCGGGCAGTACGGAGAGGACGTCATCTCCCTGCACGATTGGAATGCCGGCGAGCGACCAGCATCCTGACATGGCGCTGATCCCGGGAATGACCTCGGTCGGATAGCGCTTCGCCAGGCGCACATGCAGATGCATGTAGGATCCGTAAAACAGGGGGTCGCCCTCGCTCAGCACAGCGACGGTCCGACCGTTCTCCAACTGCGCGGCCACCGTGGCGGCCGATTGATCGTAGAAGGCAGTAATCTGGCTCCGGTAGGCCTCGTCCGTCTTTTCGATCTCGGTCGTCACCGGATAATAGAGCGGCAGCAGGGTTTTTTCTGCGTTCAACAGATGCTCGACGATAGCCTTGCCGTTTCCGCCCCTGCCCTGCTTGGCAAAGTACGCAATGACATGTGCTGCCTCGATCGCCTTGACGGCCTTGACCGTCAGGAGTTCCGGGTCGCCGGGACCGGTGCCAACGCCAATAAGACGGCCAGAGTTCTTCATAGGCCCGGTCTCGCAAGAGCGTTGAGGGCGGCGGCTGTCATGGCGCTGCCGCCGAGGCGGCCGCGCACGATAGCAAACGGCACGCCGTAGGAGTTTTCCGCCAGGGCATCTTTCGATTCCGCTGCGCCGACGAAGCCAACCGGCATGCCGATGATCGCTGCCGGTTTCGGAGCGCCGTCTCGCAGCAGTTCAAGCAGGTGGAAGAGGGCTGTCGGAGCGTTGCCGATGGCAACGACGCTGCCTGCGATCCGCTCCAGCCAAAGGTGGAGTGCTGCTGCCGAGCGGGTGTTGCCACCCTGCTTTGCAATCTCCGCCGTACGCGGATCGTGCAATGTGCAGAGCACGTCGTTGTGCGTCGGCAAGCGCGTGCGCGTGACACCGTGCGCCACCATTTCCGCGTCGCAAAAGATCGGCGCACCATCGTGTAAGGCAGTGCGCGCGGCGCTGACGAAGCCGGGCGAAAACACGAAATGCTCGGCCGCTTCAACCAGCCCGCATGCGTGGATCATTCGCACGGCAATATCGGCCTCTTCACCGGAAAACCGTGAAAGGTCGGCTTCGCTGCGAATGATCGCAAAGGATCGCTCGTATATTGCGTCGCCGCTGTGAATATAGTCGTAGTCGGGCATTCCTATTCCTGTCGCAGCGCCTTTGTGACGTCGTGCCTGCCGACCCGTCTAAGGCAGGCAGCAGTCGATTCGCCAGCTTGCCTCTTGTCTTTGATGAGGCGAGCGAGCTTCTCTATAGCGGAATCGATGCCGCCGCCAGCAATCTGTGCATCGGGAGTGTCCGACGCTACGCCGTACAGTATGAGATGGTAGCCGTCGTCAGTACCGACAATCGAAAGGGTGCGTCCCGAATGGGCGCAGCCTTTGGCGCAGCCGGACAGGTGCACAACCATCGATCCGTCCAGCAACTCGGGCGCAATGGCGACCAATCTCCCGGCGCGAGCCTTGGTCTGAAAATGGCCTGAAGTGCAGGCACCGGCGCCGGCGCAGGCAGCGATATGCATCGCCGTATCACCGATGTCGGCGGATAGCGCGTATCCGGCTGCTATTTCCGTGATGCGCGCGGCTGATTGAGAGTGGAGCCCCGCGAGAAAGAACATACGCCCGGGGCTTGGCCTGACTTGCGTTGCGCCGAGCGCCTCGGCTGCGGCCAAAAATGCGATAAGCTCGGTGGCATGTATCTGCCCGAAGCGAGGCCTTAGACCAAGAACTGCAGAACCGTTGGTTAGGGCGAGGGTGCCGACCAAGGGGCCTTTACGCTCGGGAGCTGATGCAAGCACCCGCTCCATCGAAGGGAAAACCGCCAGCAGACGCTCGCGTTCGATATCGCGGCAGCGCTTGTGTCGGCCAAGCGAAACAAGCAGACGAAGCAGTTCTCCAACCGCGTGAACTGCGGCATCGGCGCTTCCTGTCAGCAAGGGCAGGGCTGTTCGTTCATCGCCGTTAATAGCGACCCGCCAGACGCCACGGGAGACCGCGGTCACACGGATGTCTCCGGTCACAGCAGCAAGGCCACAGCTGCCGCCGCCATCGATCAGAATCGACAATTTTGGGGCCAGCAGGGGTGACAGAAGTTCCGCATCTAGCTTTTCGCGCAGCCGCGCTTCGATCTCGGCTGGATTTCCGATCTCGTCAGCTGTGATGCCATGCAGCGGCGAGAGTTCGATGCTGGGGCCGGCGTGAACCGAGATACCGGCTGCGTCGAGATCCGCCGCAAGCGGTTGGACGGTCTCTCCTCGGAGACCGCGGATTTGCAGGCTGCCGCGCGCCGTGATCTCGACTATTCCGTTTCCGTGTTTTTGCGCGGCCTCGGCCAACTGCATGAATTGCCGCATGGAAAGAATGCCGCCTTTGGGCCGCAGCCGAGCCAAAAGACCGTCACCAGTTCGCATCGGCTCAACGAGCGTTGGACAGGCGCCACGACGCATCCAGGGCGAGGGTGCCTCCTCCCGACCGCTGCGTGCCGTTTGTTCGCCAAATACCATCGTCGCCGGTTCCTTTGATCACGTCCTTACATGATCGACGCGATCAGCGCAAAACCATGATCCAGGTCAAAGTTCGTCGAAATCATGCCCTTTGCGGAGGAGATAGATGTCCATGATCCAGCCGTGACGTGCCCGTGCTTCAGCCCGGAGCCTGACAATCTCGTCTGCAACGTCCGCCAGTCGTCCGGCGCGTGTTATCTCGTCTCGGGTTCCGAGGTAGGCGCCCCAGAAGATTTCCGCGTCAGGGTCATCGATCTTCGAAAATGCAGTCTCGCCATCAAGCATGACAACTGTGCTTTCGGCCTGATTGCCTTGCTCGACGAGACGTCGGCCAGTGGTGATTTCGATGGGCTTTCCAACGAGGTTGATGGGAATGCGGTGGCTTGCGGCCAGCGCCTGAACGCTTGTAATGCCCGGAATGACACTGAACTCGAAGGCAAGGCCGCTAGCTTGCCGGGCACGCTCGAGAACGCGGATGGTGCTGTCATAGAGGCTAGGATCGCCCCAGACGAGGAAAGCACCCTCACCGTCTTCCGGCAGATCTTTGATGAGTTTGGCATAGGTCTTGGCAACGGCGGCATGCCATTCGTCCACGCTCTCCAGATAGGTCCGCTCAGCGGTGGCACGCTTCGGCACGGTAAATTCGATGAGCTTGGTGGTGTTGTTTGCGACGTAGCGGCTGCAAATTTCTCGGCGGACAGCAGCAAGTCCGTCTTTTTCGGTGCCTTTGGTCGGAATGAAGATGGCATCCACGGCGTTCATCGCGTTGATCGCCTGGACAGTCAGATGCTCGGGATTTCCTGTCCCGATGCCGATGATGTGGATATGACGCACGCCTTTTCCCCTGCTGCTTTGATCGTTTCTGGCGCAGCCAGCCGATCTCTGCAAGGGCCAAGGCTGCGATGTTGGCCGCGGCCAACTTTGCCAATGCCAGCATGACTGTTGTTGTCGCGATTCGCGAATCATGGCATCTTCGATACGCTTTTTAGCGTGATGTTGACAGAAAAGCGCATTGATAGGGATCGGGTGTTTTGGACAACATTAGCGTATCGACGACGGACGTCCGCATCGAGCGGCACGCCAACCAGCTTTCGCGTCAGCTGAAGCTTCTTCGCGAGAAGCTCTTTCCGCCACTGTCACAGAAGACGTTGCGCACGTTCACATCCGGGGAGGCCGCGCAGATGATCGGCGTATCCGACGGATACCTGCGCCAGCTGTCGCTCGATGGCAAGGGACCGCAGCCGGAGGTTTCCCTCAATGGCCGGCGTTCCTATACGCTCGGTCAAATCAACGAGTTGCGGCACCATATGGTGCGGATCAAGCCGAAGGACGCGCTTTCCTACCTTCCATGGCGCAGGCACGGCGAAAAGCTGCAGACGGTCGCGGTGACGAATTTCAAGGGCGGCTCGGCAAAGACCACAACAACGCTCTACCTTGCTCAGTACCTTGCGCTGAACGGCTATCGTGTCCTGGCAATCGATCTCGATCCGCAGGCATCGCTGTCGTCGATGCTCGGCGTTCAGCCCGAGTTCGATCTGGGCGACGGAGACACGCTTTACGGTGCGATCCGCTATGATACGAGCCGCCGCTCGCTGAAGGACGTGGTGCGCAAGACCTATTTCGACGGACTCGACCTCGTGCCGGGAAATCTCGAACTGATGGAGTTCGAACACGAGACGCCGCGCGCGCTTGGAGATCGCCAGCGCACGGGTGAGGTGTTCTTCCGGCGCGTTGGGGTTGCCATCTCCGAGGTCGAGGCCAACTACGATATCGTCGTCATCGATTGCCCGCCGCAACTCGGATATCTGACGCTCGGAGCCGTCTGCGCGGCAACATCGCTTCTGATTACCATTCATCCGCAGATGGTTGACGTCGCATCGATGTCGCAGTTCCTGCTGATGACTTCGGATTTGCTATCGGTCGTGCGCAAGGCTGGCGGCAACTTGCAGCACGATTTTATCAAGTATGTCGTCACGCGCCACGAACCGTTCGACGCGCCGCAGTCGCAGATCGTTGCCCTGCTGCGCAACCTTTTCAGCGACGACGTACTGACGGCGACCATCCTCAAGTCCACGGCGATCGCCGATGCCGGACTGACGAAACAGTCACTCTACGAGATTGAAAGAGGTCAGGTTCGGCGTTCGACCTACGACCGCGCGTTGGAATCGGTCAACGCCGCGAATGGCGAGGTACTGGCAGGAATTCACAAAGCATGGGGCCGGACATGAGCAGACGGGACCGACTGAAGGGGCTGTTCGACGATACCGCGCAGGAGTTGGCCGCGGCCAACTCGGAAGATGAAACGCCGCTGCGCGGCCCGGCTGGTCCGGTCCGTTCGATGGCGCTGACGCTCGGGCGCATGGAAGAAGAGAGCAGGGCGATGCAGGAGGCGCTGCTGTCCGGCGAGCGCATTGTTGAACTCGATCCTGACCTTGTCGACATGTCCATCGTCAGGGATCGGCTGGCCGAGCTGCCACAGCATCTTGCGGACGAACTAGTGCGGTCGATCGAGGAGAATGGGCAGGAGGTGCCTATTCTCGTTCGCCAGCATCCCCTGGACGCTGCGCGCTACCAGGTCGTCTATGGGCATCGGCGGCTTCAGGCGCTGCGGCTGCTTGGACGCAAGGTCCAGGCGATCATCCGGAAGCTCGATGATGTCGACGTTGTCATCGCGCAAGGCATCGAGAATTCTGCAAGGCGCAACCTCTCCTATATCGAACGGGCCGTGTTTGCCTTCAATCTCGAGAGCAAGGGTTTCGAGCGAACTGTTATCATGAAGGCACTTTCGACGGACAAGACGGAATTGTCGAAACTGATTTCAGTTGCCAGAAGCATACCGATGGATGTGATTACGGCGATCGGGGCCGCGCCTTCCGCCGGACGCCGCAAATGGATTGCGCTTGCGCAGGCTTGGACCACTGCGACTGCGTCCCGCCTGCGGGAGCTGCTTGGCTCGACTGGCTTCATCGCCCAGGACAGCGATCGGCGCTTCGAACTCGTTGTCGCCGAACTGGCGAGGAAGCCGGACAGGCAGGCGGTGAGCGAGTACGAATGGGCTCCGAAGGGAGCGGGTAAGGTCAGAGGCCGCATCCGCAACTCAGGCGATTCCTTCACCATAGCGCTAAAAACCGGCGATGCAGCGGACTTCGGCGATTACATCTCGCGCCGCCTCGACGACCTCTACGACGCGTTCAAGGCTGGGAGATAGCGTTTGCAATGCCAAAAAGGGGCGCCGAGCCTGCCTGTCGAAAGCGGATCTCAGCGCTTGGCGTGAATTTTTGGCCCTCGGCGATTTGAATGCGCAGATCAATCATGTCATACATGACGGAAGTTAAGCGTGATTTGAGTTCCTTTGCGGGAAAATTGAAATAGCTAACAATGCGCTATGAAATCGACAGTCCGCTGCTGGTCAGCCTGTTGCCGACGATTGTCGAGGCCGAAGATCGCCTGGCGAGGCTGGATGAGCGGGCAGCACGTGCAGCGGTCGCGGGAGGCTTTGCCGAGCGCAGGCATTTTTTCGATGCGGTCGGTGCCCTCTGGATCGCCGGTGAGTTGGTCCATGTCGAGGACCTCGTTCTCCATGACGCCCGTATGGATAGCCGCACGCCAAGTCACGAACTGACGATTGCCCATTCCATCCTGCGTGCACGACGGCGCATCTGGACGGCAGCGCCGGACTGGGCGCTCGCTCCCTCAGGACTGTCAGCTCTGGCAGGCGGCACGGAAGGGGAGGAGGCAGCCCTCGAAATCAAAAGCGCAAGGATTTTGGTCGATGAGGATGCAGACGATGGTCCTCTGTCGACTGAGCTGGCCGAGATCGATGCGATCCTGGAGAGGTCGCAGCGGCTGTTGGATAGTCATGGCCGTCTCGATGTGCCGGAGCTGCATGAGACGCCAGACCCGGTTCGTGAAAAACGGAGCGACGATCCTCTTGGTCTGTTCGACGACGAGGAATGGGACGAGCCGGCACGCTTGCGCGCGTGGCGCCAGACTGTTGTGATCGCGGACGGCTTGCCCGCCACGCTTGGCGCAGCTCTGATCTTTGATGCCTGGGAGAGGATCGAGCCTCTTCGTCGGCAACATTGGCTCGGAGGTCTCCTCGTTGCCAGCTATCTGCGCGCGCGTGGCAAGGTCACCTCTCATCTCTTTGCTTTTTATGCCGGCCTCAAAACAATACGCCATGAGCGGCGGCGTTCGCGCGACCGGCTGACGCGGTTGCAGGCGTTTCTTGAGGCCATGGTGGAGAGCGCGTCTGCCGGTTTGAAGGAAATGGACCGTCTTTCGCTGGCGCGCACACAGATGGAAATCCGCTTCAGGGATCGCCGCTCAAACAGCAGCCTACCGCAGCTTGCGGATTTCGTCCTGTCGCGGCCGATGGTCTCTTCGGCAATGGTGGCCCGCGAGTTGCGGGTAACGAGCCGCGGCGCGCTCAATCTCTTGAACGACATCGGCATCCGGGAAATCACCGGGCGAGGGCGCTACCGCGCCTGGGGCATCATCTGATTGGAGATCAAAACGAAAGCGGCCGGGCGTGGTGACCCGGCCGCTTTCGTTGAGTGGGCACCCGATCCGCGCATCCTGTCACAGAGTGCGAACCGGGTGCCCTTAGCGCTTCCATTGCCCCCAGAAGCGCTTGTCCCTATTCCCGTTCGCCCGTGAAATTGAGCAGAAGCTGGAAGATGTTGACGAAGTTCAGATAGAGCGACAGCGCGCCGAAGACGGCCAGCTTCTGGTTCGATTCCTGATCGTAGTTTTCGGAATATTGTTGCTTGATGTTCTGCGTGTCATAGGCGGTCAGGCCAACGAAGACGAGGATGCCGATCACCGAGATCGCGAACTGCAGCGCGCTCGAGCCAAGGAAGATGTTGACGATGCTCGCGATGACGACGCCAATCAGACCCATCATCAGCAACGAGCCGAAGCGCGAGAGATCCTGCTTGGCCACATAGCCGTAGAGGCTGGTCGCGCCGAACATGGTCGCGGCGATGAAGAAGGTGCGTGCAATGCTCGTGCCCGTAAACACCAGGAAGACGGATGCGAGCGACAGGCCCATGACAGCGCAGAAGGCCCAGAAGGTCATCTGCGCAGCGCTGGCCGACATCGTCTGAAGCTTGAACGAGAAGAAGAAGACGAAGGCGAGGGGCGCCAGCATCACCACCCACTTCAGCGGGGACTGGAAGATCGGCACGTAGAGCGCCGGCGTGCTGCCGACGACAAATGCGACGATGCCCGTAATGACGAGGCCAAGCCCCATGTAGTTATAGACGCGCAGCATATGCTGACGCAGGCCCTCGTCGAAAAGCGCCTGGGAGCCGGCGGCCGAGCCGTAGCCAAAACGCGGATTGGTCGGGTTCATACTGATCTCCTCGGTTGAACGAACTAGTAGAGCGTGCGGGCAAGCCGATCGGCTTCCGCATCCAGATTTATGTCGCGATCGCCGGCCACAAGCGCATAGGCTACATCGCCGATCTGCCAGTAGGCTGCCTCAGCCCTGTCGAGCGCGACATGCTTGACGGACTGCACGGCGAATGCACCCGGGCGTACGGCAAACAGCGAGATCTGCTTGTCCTGCGACGTCTTGATGGCCATCTCGACGCTTGGACCGAATTCGGACGGGAAAATCTGAACGTCGGAGATCTTCCAGTCTTCAGGCAGTTGCGGCATGACGATCGCAGTCGCCGCGCGAATGTCCTCCGCCTTGTAGCTCGCGACAGACTGAGACGGCACGGACTGGCGCAGCATCGCCGTGTGATAGGCGCGCACCGCATCTTCGACATAGGCCGGCGCCGGCACCGAAGCGGCGACCTCGGTTGCCGTAAATGCGCCGAAGGAGGTATGCGCGACCCAGCCTGCGGCGATAAGAACGCCGACAGCCGCAATCCGCTGCATCGAATGGAAAATGCGGCCGTAGGTGAGACCGCGCTCCAGGCGTCGAGCGGCGTCACGCGTCTGCGGGCGGCCAAATGCGCTTTCGCCGGCGAGTGCAAGGCGCAACTCACCCCTCATGCCGAGGTCGGCCATGACCTTGGCGGCAATCGCGGGGTTTTCAGAAAGAAAGGATTCGACCTGAATGCGGCGCGCCACAGTGAGTTCACCGTCGACATAAGCATCGAGATCAGCGTCGGTGATAGGATCAATTGCCTTCATTGCCGTTCCCTCTGACTAGCCTCAGCTGCGCTGCGCGCGGCGCCTTCTCTTCGAACTCGCGAAGCTGCGCACGGGCGCGCGAAATGCGCGACATCAAGGTGCCAATCGGTATCCCGAGGGCCGATGCCGCTTCCTGATAGGAAAGATCCTCGATTGCGACGAGATGCAGCGCCTCGCGCTGTTCCTCCGGGAGATGGAAGAATGCGTCTCGCACTTGCTGGAGACGAACGGCGTGTTCCTGGCCAGCCTGCAGCGACTGTTCCGTCTCAATGGCTGCTTCGTCATGCCGACGTGCTAGGGATCGGTCCTGGCGGACGCGATCGATGTGAGCATTGTGCATGATCGATAAAAGCCAGGTGCGCAGGTTGCCGCCACGGCGGAAGCTCTGCTTTTTCTCGTAGGCCCGCAGCAGCGCGTCGTGAACGAGGTCTTCCGCATCATCCACATTGCGCACGAGCGAGCGCGCATAGCGGCGAAGCGCTGCGAGCTGGCCGATGACATCGAATGAGCGTTCTTTCCGTTCCATGATTGCGTATACGGTTGCGCGCGTGGATTTATTCCAGCCATCGCAAAAAAATCCGACCGAGCTTTCGCTCACCGATGGGAAACAGACGGACCGGTATCGGGAGGATGCTGGCGCAAGGACGCGTGGAACGATGCGGAGGCCTATTCAGGCCGACCGTCCGACAGCTCCTCAAGGATGGGACAATCGGGTCTGTTATTACCATGACATGCGTGGACCAGATGCTCCAATGTGCGGCGCAGCTCCGTGAGTTCCCGGATCTTGCGATCGATTTCCGTCAACTTCGCCTGCGTCAGGTCCTTTACATCCGAACTCGCACGGCTCTTGTCCTCGTAGAGTGCCAGCAACTGACGACATTCCTCGACGGAAAAGCCAAGGCCGCGCGATCTCTGCAGGAAGCGCAGTTTGTGGACGTCGGCTTCGGCATAGTCGCGATAGCCGTTTGCGCCCCGGTCGGGGCGGATCAAGCCGATATCTTCGTAGTAACGTATCGTCTTCGGAGCCAATCCGGAGCGTTCCGATGCTTGCCCGATGTTCATGCCTCCTCCTAGAGTTTGACGAGCCGCAGGCGCAGCGCGTTGGCGATAACTGAAACCGACGACAGGCTCATGGCGGCGGCGGCGATCATCGGCGACAGCAGCAGTCCGAACACTGGGTAGAGCACGCCTGCCGCCAGTGGTACGCCAAGAGCATTGTAACCGAAGGCAAAGCCCAAGTTCTGGCGGATGTTGCCCATGGTGGCCATCGCCAACCGCCTTGCGCGAACGATCCCGTTCAGATCGCCCTTGACCAACGTCAGACCGGCGCTTTCCATCGCAACATCAGCGCCCGTTCCCATCGCGATACCCACGTCGGCCGCAGCAAGCGCCGGCGCGTCATTGACACCATCGCCTGCCATGGCGACCACGGCCCCCTTGGCGCGCAGTTCGTCGACCAAAATCTTCTTGCCTTCGGGTAGGATGTCGGCGCGAACTTCGTCGATGCCGAGGCTCCTTGCAACGGCGCGCGCGGTATGTTCGTTGTCGCCCGTCGCCATGATGATCTTCAGGCCGTGCTCGTGCAACGCCTTGATGGCGGCCGTCGTGGTCGGCTTGATCCGATCGGCAACAGCAACAAAACCGGCGAGCCCTTCCTCGATGACCACGAACATCACCGTCTTGCCTTCGTCGCGCAGCGATCGGATCTGTTCGGCGAGCGGGGTGACGTCAAGACCGAGATCATCCATCATCGCGGCATTACCGAGCGCAACAATCGTATCGTCAACCCGGCCCAGGACGCCCTTGCCGGTTCTTGCTTCGAATCCGTTGACCTCAGTGAGGTCGATGCCGCGCTCGCCAGCGCCGGAAACGATTGCCTCGGCTAGCGGATGTTCGGATCCACGCTCAAGGCTGGCGGCGAGCTTCAGGAGGCGAGCCTCCTCGACGTCGTCAAGGGGAATGACATCCGTAAGTCTTGGCTTTCCTTCTGTCAGGGTGCCCGTCTTGTCGACGATCAACGTGTCCACGCGCGCGAAGCGTTCGAGCGCCTCGGCATCCTTGATCAGGACGCCTTCATGCGCGCCCCGACCGGTTGCGATCATGATCGACATCGGCGTGGCTAAACCAAGTGCGCAAGGGCACGCGATGATGAGCACGGCAACCGCGGCCAAAAGCGCATGCGCCATGCGAGGTTCGGGGCCGACAAAGCTCCAGACGAGGAAGGCAGCGATCGCAGCGGCGACGACAGCGGGAACGAAGATCGCCGAAACGCGGTCGACGGCGCCCTGGATGGGAGCGCGCGAACGCTGCGCCTTCGCGACCAGATCGACGACGCGCGACAGCGTCGTGTCGGCTCCGACCCTCTCGGCGATCATGACCAGGGTGCCGTTCTTGTTGATCGTGCCGCCGGTGACCTGGTCGCCTTGCTGTTTTTCGACCGGGATCGGTTCGCCCGTTATCATGGACTCGTCGACCGTCGACTGCCCCTCGCGCACTGAGCCATCGATCGGGATACGCTCGCCCGGGCGAACCCGGACGGGATCGCCGACCTGGATATCATCGACGGCGACGTCGGTCTCCGAACCGTCAGCATTGATGCGGCGTGCCGTCTTCGGCGCAAGATCGAGCAGTGCACGTATGGCCGAACCAGTTTTCTCTCTTGCCTTGAGCTCAAGAACCTGCCCGACGAATACCAAGGCGACGATGACAGCAGCGGCTTCGAAGTAAACAGGGACCGTTCCGCCATGGCCGCGGAAGGCATGTGGGAAGATGTCAGGCACGACCGCGGCGACGACGCTATAGAGATAGGCCGTCCCAACACCGAGCCCGATCAGCGTCCACATGTTCGGACTGCGATGGACGAGGGACGCCCATGCGCGGCGAAAGAAAGGCAGGGCGGCCCAAAGGATGACCGGCGTGGCAAGAAGCAGTTCGATCCACGTTGCTTGCGGTTCGCCGATCCAGTCGCGCAGCGGCAAGCCTAGCATCGGTCCCATGCTGACGGCGAGTAGCGGAAGCGACAGGGCTCCACTGACCCAGAGCCGGCGGGTAAAATCCACAAGCTCGGGATTTGGTCCTTCGTCCACTGGGGGGATGCCCATCGGTTCCAGTGCCATGCCGCATTTCGGGCAGTCGCCCGGATGGTCGCTGACGACCTCGGGATGCATCGGACAGGTGTAGAGCGTGCTCTTTGGCATCGGCTGCGGGGCAGGCCGGTTGTCCCCGCGGTAGGCGGCAGGATCGGCTTCGAACTTCGCCTTGCAACCGGCCGAACAGAAGTAGAACCTCTCGCCTTCGTGCTTTGCGAAGTGCTTGGCTGTCGCCCGGTCCACGGTCATTCCGCAGACTGGATCCTTTGCTGCCAGATAGTCTTGTGGTGCTGTCTCGAATTTCTGCCGGCAGCCATGCGAGCAGAAATGATAGGTATGCCCGTCATATTGAAGCGAGGGCTTGCCAGCCTCTGGATCGACCGTCATGCCGCAGACGGGATCGCGTACAATGTCACCCATTGGAACGGCGCTGTGCTCATGGCCATGATGTTCGTGGTTGTGATGCCCGTGGTTGTGATGGTCGTGCGCAGAATTCATGCGATTCTCCGATGAAAAATACAGGCGAGCAAAACGGCCGCGACTGACAGCTTTTCCTTGGGGTCGGTCTGGGTTCGATCGGCATCTCCGCCCTTTGCTGAGGCGATTCTGCTCTTCGGTCTTGAACCATTCTCCATCTGTGAACGCCCCGGCGAATGCGAGAAGAGTTTCGGGATACCGCGCGCAGTCGCGTGCGGGCGTCTGTCCGGCCTTTCGCGCCATCGTTTATCCGTCACTGGCTCGTACGGGAGTTCGCGGATCGGGCTCCGAATCAATTCGGCGCGCCGGAAACGTGACTGTCTCTCGATCATCAACTGCATATCAACTGATCCGTTCTCGCAGCGGACGCGACATCTTTGCCACCTCCTTTGCCATGCTGCTGGCTGGCGGCACCCTTATGAACCTTCCAGCAACTGGAAGGTCAAGTGAAACTTTGAGGAATGATCGACGCAGGCAGAGACGAATGCTCTCTTGCCCACGCAGCCGCGGTGGTGTGGACAGGTGGCGAGCGTTACGCGGTAGCCGAGGCGCCGATGTATTTGCGATGACGATACTTACGATGATCACCGATAAGCTCAGATACTACGATGCAGCGATGGATTAGCGTTGGGTGGTTCTCCACGTTATCTCGACTGGCGGAACGCCCTCCTCCCAAAGGTGGTGGTGGCTATCACAAAATACGACCAATTCCCCATTTAGCGGATGCCTTGCTCCATTTTTCCACGTGTCCAGGCGCCTCGCCCGATCTTAACCTGTCTTCTGAACTGCGCCCGTCACCGGCGACCACGGGTGAATTGCAACGGTAAGAGTTGGCTGGGGAGTAAGCACGTGATCTCAGTATGCATTCTTACTTTGAACGAAGAGCGCAATCTTCCGGCCTGCCTTGCAGCTCTGCGCTGGTGCGACGACATCGTCGTCCTCGACTGTTTCAGTACCGACACGACAGTCGAGATCGCCAAGGAGGCTGGCGCACGTGTCTATCAACGCGCCTGTGACGGAGAAGATCGCCAGCGCTTGTTTGCCCTTAAGGAAATTGAATACAAGCATAAATGGGTTTTAATGCCCGATGCCGACGAGATCACAACAGATGATCTGCGAGACGAGATGCTGGCAATCGCTGTAGATCCAACACGACCAGAAGCCCTTTTCCGGATCCGCTACAAGAATATGTTCAAGGGCCGCTGGATCAAGCACAGCAGTCTTTATCCCACCTGGATACCGAGATTTTTCCGCCCAGACCGCATGATCGGCTTCGAGCGCGAGGTGCATCTCCGCCCGCTCGGAGAGGGGCCGGAGGGAAAGCTGAAAAGCCACTTTATTCATTACAGCTTCAACAAGGGACTTGGGGCTTGGCACAAAAAGTACAACCGCTATTCGTCCTCGGAAGCCCGCGAAACAGCCGAATGTCCGCGGAATGGACGCATTCCCTGGAGCGCGATACTGAGTTCGCGGTCGGAAGGTCGTCGACGCGGATTGAAGGAATTGTCGATGCACATTCCGTTCCGCGCGACCGCCCGGTTCGTATACATGTACTTTCTGCGCGGCGAATTCCTTGATGGCATCCGAAGCTATCATTACTGCAGAATGATCGCGCCATACGAATGAACGATCGTGATCAAAACAATGGAGCGATAGCTGCACGCGCGCGGATTGCCCGCATGACGCCGCAAACTGCAACTTTCAGACGTTGGTATATCACAGGGGGCGTTTGCGTCGTGGCAACCCTGCTTGCCGGCTTGTATGTCCTCGCGCTAATCGCCTCGGATGAGCTTCTTGCCGTTGGCGATCCTCTCGCGAAAACCGATGTCATCGTTGTGTTGGGTGGCGATGGCCCTCCACGGGCCGCCCGTGCCGTCGAGCTTTGGCGGGAAGGGCTTGCGCCACGTATTCTCGTCAGCGGCCGCGGAGATTGCCTGTCTATTAGGGACGCGATGATGGCTCAGGGCGTTGGGGCAGGGGCGATCGACGTCGAATGCCAATCGGCCAATACGTGGGAAAACGCGGAATTTTCGGCACGGCTCCTGAAGCCGATGAATATACACCGTGGTGCTGTGGTCACGAGCTGGTTTCATTCCAGACGAGCGTTCGATTGTTTCGCAACAGCCGCAAAGGAAATCACCTGGGTGTCCTGGCCCGCGGAACGAAGCATGTCGTATCGGAAGCTTATCTTCAATCAGACGGGACTTCAGATCGCCAAGGAATATCTGAAACTGCCATTGTACAAGTTGTGGTTTTTCTTGGCCGATCCGTTATAGGCGGCGAGCGGGAGACGGTAAAAGCGATGAACTGGTGGTTGACCTACATTCTTGTCATCGTCGTCTTCTGCCTGTTGGGCGTTGGCATGGTTAGGCGCGTGAACCTTTATCAATTTCCGTTCCTGACGGGCGTCATCACCTTCGCCTTTCTCCTGCCGCAGGTTCCCGCTCTCGCCGACGATCGCTTCCTGCCGGAAAATGCATTCGCGAAAGCCATCGGATTCACCATTCTTTGTCTCCTGATGACTTGGTTGGGCTACATATCCCGCGTTAAGCCCGTCTCCTTCTTTCGTCACGACTTTTCAGAAAAGCGTCTTCTTATCGTTGCCTTTGTCCTTTCTCTCCTAGGCGCCTACTTCTACTACCAGCTCAGTCGCCTGCCGACCGATTCTCTCGTCGGTGTGGAAATGACCGGCGTTTCGGTGATGTATGTCTTTTTCTCGAGACTACTTTGCTATGGTCTCGCCATTGCGGTACTTTGCTTTGCAAGACGTATGTCATTTGCGGCGCTCATCATCATCGCGCTCGATCTTGTCTTCTATCTCGATCGAATTCTCGTAACAGGAAAACGCGCCGAGGCCGTGGAGCTTTGCTTCATCTTCGTGCTCGCCTTCTGGTTTTACCGCGGCTGGATGCTCCCGCGTGTGCTGACGCTTGCGGTTTTGCTGCTTGGGACAGTCGGCATGTTCAGCATGGGGGACTATCGCAATATCACCCGGGCGAATGGCGCACCGGTCTGGGACGACGTAGAGAGAATTGATGTGGTTGGCAATATCACCCAGGTATTGAGGGATGGTGGGCCGGAGATGCGCAATGCAGTGCTCCTGATAAACAATACCGATACCACGTTGGATTTCGATTACGGCAAATTTCACTGGAATCGCTTGATCTTTAGCTATGTACCCGCCCAGCTTCTTGGTAGCAGGTTCAAGAGCGCATTGATGCTACAGATGCCTGTTCCCCCGCGCGATTACAATCCCTTGACCGGGACTACCGAGACCGGAATGGCGGATGCTTTCCAGTCCTTCTGGTATTTTGGTGCGCTGAAATTTTTCCTCCTGTCCTACTTGATGCACCGGATCTGGGTTTCGGCCAATGCAGGAGAGGCATCGGCACAAGTGGTCTATATGCTTTCCATAGTCCCCGCCATGCACGCCGTTTCTCATACGACGGATTGGGTATTGATGGTCTGGGTTCATATGCTGATTTTTCTTGCACCGTCCTTGGCTTTTGCCCGCACTACGCCGCAAACGAGAGCCCGACGCGACAATGGGAAGTCGAATATACCGTTTGTTTCGAAGGAGACCGCATATTATGAACCGTGAGCAGATCGACTTCGACAGTCCCGAAGTTCTTCTCCCGAGGTTCGGGGGAGCTACATTTTCAGTGAAGTTTCGAGCCATGCGCCTGTTGTGGGCGATATGCTGGTTTATGCTCGCCGTGTGGACGCCGCGGCAGATGGGGTGGTGGCGGCTCAGCTTGCTACGCTGCTTCGGTGCGCGCGTTCATTCGACGGCCTCGGTCAATGGGAGGGCTAGAATCTGGTGGCCAGGCAACCTCGTGATGGGGGAGTTCGCTTTAATTGGCCCTGGCGTAATCTGCTACAATGTCGCCCGCGTGACGATTGGCGACCATGCGATCGTTTCGCAACGCGCACATCTGTGCACCGGAACCCACGATATTCAGGACAGCCGATTCCCGTTGATCAGCAAACCGATTACGCTTCAGGCGAATTGCTGGGTCGCGGCAGAAGCCTTCGTCGGGCCGGATGTCATCGTCGGAGAGGGGGCTGTCCTTGGCGCGAGAGGGGTTGCGGCAAAATCGCTCGAAGCATGGACGGTCTATGTGGGCAATCCGGCAAGGCCCGTCGGTCGACGCAACCCGGCTGCTGCCGCCTGCTATGCATACAAGCGGTAGCTGCTTATGGTCTTTCCGGCAATGATGGGCCACGTGAAATTTTCGATCACCAGTCGGTGACCATTTTCGCCCATTTTTCTGGCCAGGCGATCATTCTCCAACACTGTTACCAACGCGTTCGCGATTGCGGCGGGCGCGAGAGGTGTAACAAATCCCGCCTCGGCCCTGTCGACCTCGGGGAAATGGCAGGCATCGCTTATGACAACCGGCGCGCGGCAGGCCAAAGCTTCGGTAATTGCCAGACTGAAGCCCTCCTGTCGGCTTGGCAGGCAAAAGCAGGCGGCTGCGAAAAGCGCCTGCTGCTTCGAGGTGCCATAGAGCGGTCCCGTCAGCCGAACGCGATGCTCGATGCCAAGTTCCCGGATGATCGCCAAAAATTCGTCTTGAGCACCGTCATCGGGTCCCGCAACGACGAGATCAACGTCGGGACATCTGGAAGCGACCGACTGAAAGGCATGGGCAAGCAGATCAAGTCCCTTCTTAAAGTGCAGGCGAGACAGAAACAGAACAAAGCGGCGATCGGCTGGCATTCCGATCTGCTCACGGAAGGGCGCTTCCGAGCTGCGCTGCTCGAACTCCTGCGGAAAGACGCCGTTGGGAATGACGACCATCGGAACGTTGAGGCCTAGCGGCCGCATCAGTTGCGCCTCATCGCTGTTCAGCGTGTGTATGAACTTCGCGTCACGCAGCATACGACGATAGCCGAGTGACAGGGCAAGGCGTTTTTTCCAGGCTTTTTGTCGGAGGCTCCAGACATCAAGCATGCCATGGGGAGCTACGCAATACGGGATCCCCGCAACTCTTGCCTTGAAGGCAGATCGCAGCAGGATTGGTTCCCATATGCCGTGGAGATGAACGAAATCGGCGAACCGCAGCACCTTGCTGATCAGTTTCGCCCCCTTTATGCATGTGACGCGCTCGAGGCGATCCGCGTCGGGCAACAGATGCCACTGGATCTTTTCGAACTCAGGTATGCCCGCAGCCGTTTGGAATGCCTTTTCCTGTACAGTGGCGCCGGCATAGCTGATGACGTGGACGTCGTGCCCCAGCATACATTGTGCGGCCGCAATGCGTGCAACGCCGGCCGGCGGGCCTCCCTTGGCCGGATCTATTGACGAGATCACGTGAACGATCTTCATGATGCGCGAAATCCCCGCGTCGGACGGAATACAAGGACTAACATTCTGCAGTTCATAGTTGCGGCCTCGGGCGATCCGGTACCTGTCTGGAGGAAAGGGATTCGATCGCCGCGAGCAAGCGAGTGCCATATTTTTCGACCGTGAAATCCGCCGCCTGGCGCAAGGCATTTACCGACATCTCGGCTCTTAGCTCTTCGTCCTTCGCCAGTCTTTCGATGGCCTGCGCAATGGCATGGCTGTCGCGAAGGGGAACGATGAAGCCCTCTTTGCCGTCGCGCACCACGCTTCCCGTATTTTCTGTCGTGATAACCGGTAGACCTGCCGCAAGAGCTTCGTAGATGACAGTCGCCGAGCCCTCACAAATGGAGGGCAACAGGAAGATGTCCGCCCATCGGTACTGCTCGGCCATTGCCGCGCGCGGAATGATGCCGGCCAGTTCGACGGAACTGGCGAGCTTGTTCTGCAGCGTCTTGGGAAGATTGCAGGGACCGACCATGCGGAATGTTGCGGATTCACCGAGCAGCTGGGCGGCTTGGACGACGTAGGGAGAGCCCTTTCGCAGGCCCACCGCACCTGCGGTAAGAACGCGCAACGGCCCCGGCAAGCGCGGCGGCCGGGCGGTCACTGGCGATCTGGCGTCGACCCCATAGGGAATGACGACGCAACGGCTCTCATCGCCGCCGGAGGCAACGACGTGGCGGCGAACGAATTCGGACGGACATATGATCAGATCCGCGATATTCCATTCCGCCTTTTCACGATCGGCAAAGATGCGGGCGAGGGCGTTTTTCGGAAGCGGGCGTGTCCAGTCGGGAAACGATTGAGCCTCTTCCTGCACGAGTTGCTCGAGCACATCGCGGGGAGCAATCATCTGTTCGAGTGCTGTCCAAAGGCCCTGCTGCTTGGCGGCGCGCATTTGTTCGAGCGCGTCGCCGCTGAAGGCGTAGATCCCATCAGCTCCGTGAAAGCCGCTTTGGGCGACGAGACGCGAAAAATATGCGCCGGCCCAAAGGGCATGCGAGGTCTCGTCGACGACATCCTTCCCGCGCATGCGTCGCAAAGCCGAGCGGATTCCAAATGCAGGAAAGATCGTAATCAGGTTTGGAGAGACGTTCTTCGGCTGCCGTCCGGCGAAACGTCGGACAGCAGCCGGCGTAAGCGACGCGGGCAGGGCGGTCGCAAAGCGATACCAGCCCTTCGTTGCACAGATATCCGTATAGAAATGCGCAAGGCGATCCTGAGACGCGAATATGGCCGGCACCGCATAGTGCATGCGGGCGCCGAGCTGGCTGACGATGACCTTTCCACTCATGAAAGCTGCCTCTGCATCCCAGTATGGGAAGGGGCTGGCACCGGTTCCCCCAGCTGCTGGAACAACGTACACCAGGTTTCTATTGCGGCACGGCGGGAGTAAGCGGTTTCGACCAGATGTCGTGCAGCGGTACCCATGTCCGCACGGCGGATTGGAGAATCCTTCAGCTCACGGATGGCGAGGGCAAGCTGTTCGGCATCTCCGATCGCAACCGACATTCCACATGCCCCCGAAGCCAATATGCGCGCAACTTCACCATCCCTGTCGCCGATGAAGATTGTCGGCCTGCCCGCTGCCAGGATGCCGTAAATCTTGCTCGGTAGAATGCAGTGCTCGAGGCGCGGCAGCAGCGAAACAAGATGGACATCGGCCGCGCCGAGACTTTCTGCCAGGCGCTCAGCCGGCTGCAACGGCTTGAAGATGACGTTCTTGAGGCTACGCTCGCGAACGGCTTCCTGAACTGCGGCATGCTGATGACCACTGCCGATCAGAAGGAAGCGGATATCCTTGCGATCCTTGAGGAGTTCAGCGGTTTCAATGATGGTCGTGAATTCGTGCGCTCTACCGAAATTGCCCGAATATCCGACGACGAAATCTTCAACGAGGCCCCATTCCTGACGAAGGCGGTTATGTTCCGGGTCTACGGGAAAGATCTCATCCTCATTGGACCAATGGTATTGAACGGCAATTTTCTCCTGTGGCAGAGCCTGCTCGATCATATAGTCCGCCATAGTCTTCGTTGGGCAGATGATCAGTGCGGACTTCTTGATCGACCAATCTCGAATGGCTCTTGCGAGCCGGCCGGGGGATCGACGATTCCTCATATATCCGAGCTCGATCGCGGTCTCTGGAAACAGGTCCATGATCCAGTTGATCATTCGAGCTCCCCGCAGCTTTAGCGCAATGGCGCTGCTGACCGAAAGGAATGGCGGATCCGTGCATATGACTGCCACATCAGTCTTGGAGACGTTTCTGAGGAGCCACAAGAGCGCGAGTGCGTGAAAGGAGAGATAGTCGATCGATCTGCCGACGAACGATTGTCGCCCGAAACGAGATGTGGTCAGGCGGCACACCCTCACGCCTGATATCGTTTCTTCCGCGGGCAAGAGGGTATCCTGCCTGTTGTGCAGACTTCGACCGGCCAGCGCAGTGACGTCGAAGCCGTGCTGCGCCAGGGCGAACGCTATGGAGGATACCATCCGACTGGTGGCGGATTGATCCGGGTAGAAGTAACGATTGGCGAAAATAATCCTCATACCGTTTCCTAAGCATCCGGGCGCGAGAGGTGTCCGGCGGGCTGGCCGATAACCGTGTGCCCATTCTGGCAGGCGACCCACTGGTCGCAAGTTCGCCAAAGGCGATAGGCTGATGCACCCAAAGGGCCTTTGCTACCCCTTATGTGGGATGTCTGCGACGTTCGGAGTTTCTTCGGCGATGCACAAATCCCACCCAACAGGGGCTAAGTACTGGTGAACTACACCTTTTTGGCAAAGTGCCACGCCTGCGGTGACTTTATACTGTCTAAGGGAAGGCTGGACGGATGCGCGGGCCGGAAGAGGGGATTATCGATGTCAGAGAAAGTTGCTTTGATTGTTGGCGTCACCGGCCAGGACGGTGCGTATCTGAGCGAATTGCTTCTTTCCAAGGGCTACCGTGTGCATGGCCTGAAAAGACGCTCCTCGTCATTTAATACGGCGCGTGTCGATCATCTCTTTCACGATCGCTACGAACACAGCTCGCGATTCCATCTGCATTTTGGCGACCTGACGGATGGCACCAATCTGTGCCGTGTCGTACAGGACATCCAGCCTGACGAGATTTACAATCTTGGCGCCCAGAGCCATGTGAAGGTCAGCTTCGAAACACCTGAATATACAGCCAATGCCGACGCGGTCGGCGTCCTGCGTCTGCTTGAGGCGATGCGGATACTGAAGCTGGAAAGAACCTGCAGGTTCTACCAGGCTTCCACGTCTGAGCTTTTTGGCGGATTGGGCGAGGTACCGCAGCATGAGGGAACGCCGTTTTGTCCTCGTAGTCCCTATGGTGCCGCAAAGCTCTATGCCTACTGGATTACCGTGAATTATCGTGAGGCTTACGGCATTCATGCCTCAAACGGGATCCTCTTCAACCATGAGAGCCCCCTGCGCGGCGAAACCTTCGTCACGCGCAAGATTACGCGCGGTGTCGCGGCGATCGAGCGCGGATTGCAGAAGAAATTGCGGCTGGGCAACCTCAACGCCAAGCGCGACTGGGGGCATGCCCGCGATTACGTCGATGGTATGTGGCGTATCGTGCAACAGGAGACACCGGATGATTACGTACTCGCGACAGGCGAGACGCATACCGTGCGAGAATTTGTCGAGCGCGCCTTCAAGGCTGTGGACAGAGACATTGCGTGGGAAGGCGACGGCGTTGATGAGGTCGGTTTCGACCGTCGAAGCGGCGATCCTATCATCGAGATCGATCCTGTCTATTTCCGGCCGACAGAGGTCGATATTCTTCTCGGGAACCCGGAAAAGGCCAGGAAAAAATTAAACTGGCAGCATTCGATTTCGTTCGATGCCCTTGTATCCGAAATGGTCGAGGCGGATCTCAGAACAATCATGAAGGAGGAGGGCCGAAATGATTTTTACGGCTGAGGCAAACAGGCCTGCTTACAATCTCCGGGGTAAGCGAATCTGGGTTGCAGGTCACTCTGGAATGGTCGGCTCCGCACTCGTGAGACGGTTGCAGCAGGAAGACTGTGAAATCCTGACGGTTTCGCACCGTGAACTCGACCTCACCCGACAAAGCGAGACCGAAAACTGGATGCGGCGGAACCGTCCGGACGCAATTTTTGTCGCTGCCGCGCTTGCCGGCGGCATCAAAGCAAATGCGCAATATCCGGTCGATTTTCTCTATATCAATATGATGATCGCGATGAACGTCATCAAGACGGCGGCCGATATAAAGGTAGAAAAGCTTCTATGGTTGGGTTCGAGCTGCATCTACCCGAAATTCGCCGGCCAGCCGATCAGCGAGGATTCGCTGCTGACAGGGAGCCTGGAGCCGACCAACGAGCCTTATGCTATTGCGAAGATCGCAGGGCTGAAGCTGGTCGAGGCATGTGCGAAGCAATACGGTACGCAGGCGATTTCCGCCATGCCGACAAATTTGTATGGACCGAACGACAATTTTGATCTCGAAACTTCGCACGTCCTGCCTGCTCTTATCAGAAAGATCCATGACGCCAAAGTTGGCGGCGGGAGCACTGTCGAGCTCTGGGGTACTGGAGCGCCCCAACGCGAATTTCTCCATGTCGACGATCTTGCGGATGCCTGTGTTCACCTGATGGCGAGATATGCCGGTCCAAGGATAGTCAACATCGGATCCGGTAGGGAAATAACCATCCATGATCTGGCTATGCTTGTTGCGGCGGTTCTTGGTTACGAAGGACGCATTGTGTTCAACTCCGCCATGCCTGACGGAACGCCCCGCAAGCTGCTTGACAGTACCTATATCCGGTCAATGGGATGGCAACCGAAGATCGAGCTCGAGGCTGGTATCGGCGCTGTTTATGCAGCATGGCGCCAGCAAGCGGCTAATGTCTCGCAAGTTGCGTGACTTACAACTCGATACCCAGCCCGCTGCGCCGCGCAGAATAGATAGCCTCCCGCAAATCCGTTTGGACTTGCGGCATGCTTCATAGAGCCTTCGGTCGCGGTTGAGTTCGCGACGTGATCCGTTGCCGAAATCACAGCCAAAGCAGAGCGTTTAAGCTTTGACGGAAACGCTGAGCTGCTCCAGCTTTTAGATTTTGCGGAACTCGGTTGGAAAAACCGCTGAACACTCTTCATGGGATCGCATCTCAAATGCGTTGCGATCTAGTTTTCGGTTCCGCTCCGGTTCGCGATGGCCTGCACCGCGGGAACGAGCTCAACGCGAACGATATCGCCTGCGCTGAGGTCCGCATGTTCATCGATCGGCAGTTCCTTGTAGCCGCCATCAACCATGCGAACGACGGAGAACTTCGTTTTCACGGTTTCCTCGAGTCTGCTGACACGCTGTGCGGCGGCGCCGATTTCGGCCATCGTCTGAACCTTAGCGGTCATCTTCTTTTTCAGGCGCAGCATATCGACGGTGATTTCTAGCAATTCACCAGCGGCGTCGTTCTTTCGCTTGTCGTCGAGTTCTCGAATCCTGCGCTCGACTTCATTCTTGTTCTGGCGAGCGCGCGCAAGAAAGGATCCCGCTTCGAGGACTTGTTGATTCATTGCCAGCAGATCCCGCTTTTTTTCGCGCAAGGCGGCTTCAGAAGAGGCTCCTCTGCTGACCAGACCCTGTGATGCCTCCACGTCGAGCTGCGCCAGATTGAACTGTTCGTTTCTCAAACCCGAGCTCTTTTCGAGCATCGTGATTTCTTCCTCATAGTTGTGGCGCTGTGCCTCGAGATTTCTTCTGTCGCTTTCCAGGGTGGAAAGTCGCAGTTCAAAAAGGCTGCGTTCGGCAGCGATGACGCTTTGGATCGTAGCGGCATCGCGCACGCCGGTACTGGCTGCGTCTGCCGCGTATTCAAACGGTTTGCCATTAATTTCTGCTTCCAGCCGCACGCGCCTGACATCCTGCGACAATAGCTGAAGCGCAGTATCGTCGTATTCTTGCTGCGCAGCCACCAATTGTACCCCGGAGTCGAGAACCCGGTCGGGCTGCTGACGTAAACCACCGCCGAGGGCGAAAACCTCCAACGCGATCATTCCGGGTCGGAACTCGTACTTGCCGGGGTTCTTAACGTCGCCAAGGATAAAAACCGGCGCGTATTCCTTGACCGACACCGCAACGGAGAGATTGGGAATGTGCTCTCGCAGCGATGCGGTGATCGCGGCGCCAATCTCCTCCGTCGTTTTGTTCGTCACCGCTATGTTACCGAGAATCGGATATCCGATCGTGCCGTCCGTGCTTACGGGAAAGAGGCCGGTCAACTGCGCGTCGCCATAGGCGACGACAGACAGGACGTCGCCGGAAGTCACCTTGTATTGCTGCGGTTGCGCTATCACCGAGGTGGATGACAGAAACATTGCCAGCATCGGGATGATGCATATCGCCGACTTGAGCGACCTGGACTGGATTTGATTTCGTGCTGCAAGAAACACTTTCCGCTCCCGTGTCATACCCTGGCTGCGAGGGGCTTTACTTGATCGCCACTCCGCTTTCGACGGACGCCGCTGAGATATTGTTGATGAGGAGGCATCCCGGGTTGCGACGCTGTGGCTGCTTTTGAACGATAGGCGCTGTCGAACACGATCCCGGCTATGTTGCGATTTGCTGCCCGCAGCTTTTTGATGCATGCATCCAGATCCAGGATTCTCGTAAATTTCGGACGAACGACAAGAATGACGTCTTCGCAGAAGGAAGCGACACGCATCAGGTCGAAGCCATTGGAAGCACAAGGCATATCGATGAGCACCAGATCGTAGCGTCGCTTCATCTCCTGGATCAACTGAGCAAATCGTTGATTAGCCAGAATCGGTTCCGGTGCCTTGCTGTGCTGTGCCAGGATGAAATCGACCATCGATTTCGGATCGGATTGGATGGCATCGCCAAAAGGAAGGTCCTGGGTGACGATTTGATTGAGGTGGGCAGCGTTGGACACCTCAAACTGGTCTGCAAGGGTTGGATTTCGCAGGTTTGCTTCGATAACGATGGTCTTCAATCCCGTTGCAGCGACCAGCCGAGCGAGATTTGCTACGATATGAGACTTTCCTTTGCTGCTGGAAACCGGCGTAATCGCGATTGCACGCTTCATCCTTCCGGAGGGCGCTTCGGCATCGGCGAACAATCGCAGCTCCGATTGAATCACGGCCATGGCTTGGCCGAGAGACGAGTTATGATCATGAACAAGCGCCGAAGCATCCGCATTGTGCCCCAGCCTGATCCGCGGCACCTTCGCGATAACGGCAATGCCCGTCTTTGCCTCCAACGACTCCGCTGAACGCACCTTCCTGTCCGTAAAATGTCGGATAAAGGCGGCGGCAATGCCCCCGGTGAGGCCGAAGACGACACCAGCCAACGCCCATATGACAGGATTTGGGGTTGTCGGCTTCGGTGACGGTGTCGCTCGTGAAATCATCCGCGCTTCAGCGGTCGCGATGCCATCCTGTTCGATCGTCTGCTTGTACCGGGCCAGATAGCTCTCATATATCGCGCGATTTGCGCTGGCTTCGCGATCAAGCTGATCGGCATGGACGAGGCTCTGGCTGTTGGTCGTCATCGCGGCGCGCATCTCTTTGATGCTTTCCTCCAGACCTGCCTGCTGCCGTCGGTTTACCTCAATTTCATTGCGCAGACTTTCGATGACCCGCGCTACTTCTGTCTTGATTTGTTCCTGCAGGGAAACCAGTTGCGAGTTCAATTGTACAAGCTGAACGTTCTTTATCGCGCCACTTTGATCGATTTCGGTAATCGCGCGTTTGACACGCGCTTCCTCCGTCCTGAGTTGCTGGATCATCGATGAGGAGAGGACTTCAGAAAGTTCGAGATCGCTGCCGTTGCGCAGCCCGTCGACGGCCGTCGATAGCCGCGCTTCTGCGGCTGCAATCTTGCTGCGGAGTACAGTGAGTTCGTTGTTCAGCCCTGTAATCTGTTGTGATTGAAGAGTGGTGCCATCGGTTTTGACGATGCCGGCGGTATCACGAAAATCGGTTGCCAGCCGCTCGGATTCTTCCAGCTTGGTTCTGAGGTCAACCAGCTTCTCGCCGAGCCACTCGCTCACACGCCTGGTTGCCGAAGTTTGGACGTCGATCTGATAGTCGATATATGCTTCGCCGTAGGCATTAGCAGCCACGGATGCAAAATTGGGATCGGGAGCAATGAAGGAGATATAGATCGTGTATGAGCGGCCGTCATTTGCCACGTGAACGTTCGAAATCAGGTCGTCGACTAATGCCTCGTTTTCTGCGCTCCCTTCTTCCGGAGATGTGTCCTCGGCTTGTACGGAAACGCTTGGGCTCTGCCTGAGGCTGCCCTGTTTTGTACTCTCCACCCCGATGCCCAGGGCCGCCAATCGGCTCGCGACACGCTCTGCCATGGTACGCGAGCCGATGATGTCGAGTTCCGTACGAAGGACCGGGCTTTCCTGAGGAAGCGCAGAGACGACCGCCTCGATGGGTAGAGCCTGAAGTTTTCTGCCGTCGAGCGCCAGGATCGCTTCTGACCTGTACAGCGGCTTTGTCCTGAAATAGCCAATAGCGCAGACAGCCAGACTGAAGATTATGCAGGCCAGCAAGGTTCGTCTTCGGTCCCTCAATATCGAAAGGACGCGATACATATTCATTTCGCGGCCATCTGGCGGATCATGGGACAAAATCATGGACGTACACCGATGCGACTAAGTGGATCGTAGTTTTTCGCGAGAGTTCAAGTCGGCCGGTCGCCATCCCCGACACCACCTATCTTGCAAGCAACCTCCGTTCGGTTGGTCGCTCCCAGCTTCTTCATTATGTTTCGGATGTGAACCTTTACGGTGCTTTCGGACAGATCGAGTTCCAAAGCGATGTCCTTGTTCGCCATGCCACGTCGGAGGGCTTCCGCGACCGCCGATTGACGCTCGGTAAATCTGGATTTCGTGCTGACGGTTGAATTGACGCCGAGCAAAGCGCGCATATGCATGACGCTGCTTGCCGGGACGAATTTGCCGCCCGCCATCGCCAGCCCGATTGCCTGTACGCATACACCGATGCCGACAGAACTGGGGATGTATCCCTGAACTCCGAGTGCGATGGCATTGAGGACGTCCGAAAGGTTTTGATTTTCAGACACAACGACAACCGGCGTGGGTGTCGTTGCTGCCACCAGCTCGCGCATTTCCGTTTTCAGCCGACTGTTTTCCAGGCTGGCGTTCCCGGCATTGAATAGGATCGCCCGCGGCATTCCCGCGTCGCCTTGGGCCTCCTGCAATGCTGTCAGATCTGCAAATGTCATGACTTTCATGCCAAGACGATACACATTCAGCGCGTGAGCGAGGCACTCCCGCTCCAGCATGCGTCGATCGATAAGAGCAAGGTAGTCTACGCTGGCAGATTTCACCCGAGGAAAAGGAACCTGATCCTCGGCGGAAATGGCGGCCAGTATCTTCGATGCCCTCAGCATGTTCTGCGTATAATCAATGACTTCTTCGCCCATTTACCCCATACCCCTCGATTTGCCGTAGATACTCATGACTTGCTGCTACTGCATTTCGCGGCGACCGCGATCCCCTCAGGCCAGGAGAACTTTTCGGATCGTGAAGGCCTCTGCAAAACGTGCCGGAGCACGACATTCCATTCCCCTCAGTCGCGCAAGGCTTCGAAATGTGTCACCGTCGAACCAATCCTTCGATCTTTGTGTGGCAAAGTGCCGGAGAAGCAAAGCGACCTTCCTCTCCATGATGTCTGCAGTGAGCGGAACGTAGGCGTTTCGCTGGATCAGATCGCCATCCCATTTCGGGATTTCATATTCGAGAACCAAATGATTTCGAAACACGTTGGTCGTCAGCCGGTTGAGCTCGCGGTGGTCCTGATGCTCGTCCTCGCGGCTATGTGTAAAAATGATATCCGGAACGACCTTGTCACGAATGGCCAGCAGCCAGTTCTTGATTTCGCGGGTCTGGCTGGGAAAGAAGCTGTCCTCGAAGCCGGCGAGTTCTATCGACTGCGACTCTGCCTGCTCAAGGAATGCGCGCGCCGAACCTAGCGCTTCCTCGCCTCGATTTCCCGAGGCACTCAGGACGCACCAATGCACATCCAGCTTGACGCCTTCCGCCAACAGCCGCAGGATCGTGCCGCCCACGCCAATTTCGATATCGTCGGAGTGGGCGCCGATGCACAGGACGGATAACCGTTCTCCGAATTTGGCGAGTGACAGATTCTTCATAACAGCTTCGCCATTCTCCGATCAATTGACCTGCCGTGATACGTCCAGGGCATATCTCCCCGCTCGACCATCTCCTGAAGGGATTGCCAGTCACGAAGGGTGTCCATGGACCGCCAGAAGCCTTGATGTTTGTAGGCCATGAGCTTGTCTTCTGCGATCAGACGGGAGAAGGGCTCCAGCACAAGCTCCTCACCTTCGCGCATATAGTCGAAGATCTCGCCGCGCATGAGGAAGTAGCCGCCATTGATCCAGATGTCGGATCTGTCCGATGATCTGAATTCGCGCACTCGGCCGTCTTCTTCGATATCGGCGAGGTGATAGGTGAGGGGCGGTCGCACGGCGAGGAAGCAGGCGAGCTTGTCGCTAGCCTCAAAGCGGGCGATCATGTCATCCAGGTCGACGTCGGTCAGCCCATCGCTATAGTTCGCCAGGAAGATCTTTTCATTCTTGACGTGATCACGCACAGCCCAGAGCCGCTCGCCGATATTGCGCCAGATACCGGTATCGATCAGCGAAACGCGCCACTCCCTATGCATCTCGCCCAGCAATTCGACCTGGCCAGAACCCGAGACGACGCAATCTGAGAAGGCCTGGGGCTTGGTGTTCAGGAAGAAGTCTTTGATCACATTGGCTTTGTAGCCGAGACAAAGAATGAATTCATCGTGACCGTAATCCGAATAATATTGCATGACGTGGCGCATGATCGGCTGCGAGCCCAGCGGGATAAGCGGCTTCGGAATGCTCTCGGAATACTCGCGGATCCGGGTTCCCATGCCACCGCAAAAAAGGACGACTTTCATTGCTGGCTCTCCGTTGGATCGATGACGGTCACGTGGGGGATTGCAACGATGAATTTCCCGCCCCAGTCGCCGATATGTCTCATCTGCTTGACGATCTCATCTTTGAGATTCCAGGGCAGGATGAGCACGTAATCTGGTTTATGCGCGTCGATTTCATTGACCGGTCTGATTGGTATGTGCATGCCAGGCGTGAAACGACCGTGCTTGTAGGGGTTGCGGTCGACCGTGAAGTCGAGAAAATCGGTGCCTATTGCGCAATAGTTGAGAAGCGTATTTCCCTTGCCGGGCGCGCCGTAGCCGCAAATGGTTCTGCCTGCGTCCTTCAATTGGATAAGGTAGGAAAGCAGGTTGCGTTTCTTCATACGCACCGCTTCGCCGAAAGATGTATAGGTTTCGACCAGGTCCAGGCCTGCCTTGAACTCGGACATCCGCAGGGCATCGACGCGTGCCTCCCGATGTATGTCTTCTTCTCTGTGGCAAAGGTAAATGCGCAGCGAGCCGCCGTGTGTCGGCAGCTCCTCGACATCGAACACCTTGAGGTCATGACGCCGGGCCATCTTCTCGATCGTCATCAAGGAGAAGTACGAGAAGTGCTCGTGGTAGATCGTATCGAATTGGCTTTCCGCAATTAGCGTCGCGATATGGGGGAATTCTAGGGTGATCACGCCATGGCGTTTAAGAAGAATCTTCATCCCGGCAACAAAGTCGTTGAGATCCGGGACCTGTGCCAGGACATTGTTGCCGACGATGAGATCTGCCATTTTGCCTTCAGCGACCATTTCGCGGGCAAGCGATCTTCCGAAGAAGCGTGTTACAGTGGGCACGCCTTTTTCGATCGCAACCTTGGCGACGTTGATTGCCGGCTCTATACCGATCACCGGTATGGCCTTCCGCACAAAGTGCTGCAGGAGATAGCCGTCGTTGCTGGCAAGCTCGACGACAAGGCTTCCCGAGTTGAGACCGAAACGATCGGTTGCCATGTCGCAGTAGCGACGGGCATGCTCTACCCAACTGTCCGAATAGGAGGAAAAGTATGCATATTCCTCGAATATGTTCTGCGGGCTGATATGCTCCTCGAGCTGAACCAGAAGGCACTCGCGGCAGACAAAGGCATGGAGGGGATAGTAGGCTTCCATATTGCCTATTTCCGCCGCCGGTACGAAACTTTCGCATGGCGGCGACATTCCGAGGTCTACGAAAGTGTCTTGCAGAGCCACGCCGCAGAGCCGGCAAAGCCGGGCGCTGCGAACGGCAGCCGTCATCGATGAGCTCTGACTGGCCTGAAGATTCATGCCCCCGTCCCCTACATGATCGAAGATGACTTTATCGCGGACCTGAAGAGCCCGTCATGGTTGGCAAAGTATCTGCGGGGAACAATTAAAACGATACCGTAATAGGGATATCGTCCAAAAGCCGTATGAATTCTCACTTGTTTGAGCAATAACGCAAAGGTATACTGTTAATGATTTAATATTACTGTAAGTAATTGTTCTCAGTTGACTTGTATTGAAGTACTGTCTGGTTAATATCCTGCAAGTGTTTGGATTTTGCTCGTGATCGGATACGTTTCAGGAATTGGTCAAGGATCGAATGCGTTTCAACAAGATGAGAATCGAGGGCCTTTGGATCGTCGAGCCCACACCATCGACGGACAGTCGTGGTTCGTTTGCGCGAACCTTCTGCAAGGAGGAGTTCGCTCAACACGGGCTCATCCAAGACTTTGTCCAGCACAGCTATTCGCATTCGCGCCAGAAGCATACGATTCGAGGCCTTCATTTCCAGAAAAGGCCGTATGAGGAAGACAAGCTTGTCTCCTGCACACAAGGCGCAATATGGGATATCGCAGTGGATCTAAGGCCAGAATCTCCAACCTACCTCGAGTGGGCAGGTGCGGTGCTCTCCAGCGAAAACCGGGCGCAGTTCTATATTCCGAAGGGTTTTGCCCACGGCTTTCAATCACTCACCGATGATGCCGTGGTGTCTTATCTGATATCGACGCCATATGAGCCCACGGCCGCCAGCGGCATACGTTTTGACGACCCGGCTGTAGGCGTCAGTTGGCCCGCAGATCCCACCGTCATGTCCGACAAGGATAAAAGCTGGCCGCTCCTGCGCGCATGCGATCCGGTCTAATTTTCTGCGGGGCCGAGGTCTGCAAGCAACCCCGCATCCCTCAGCCTTGCAGCTGCCTCCGAGATCTCCGAAAACACCATGCTTGCTCGCTCGGCGATATCCAGCAGCGAATGCTTGCCATCGGCCAGGTTCAGCACCCATAGGTAAGCCATTGTTTTCACGGTGTTGGTTTTGTGACCGCCCACCGTCGCAAAGAGTCCGCGCTTGCCAAGCTGTGGTTCGCCTTTGGGCGACAGATTGAGAGGAATCCAATTGCCCTCGAGCGCATCGATCACATCGATCAGCATCTGGAATGATGAGGCAAGATGTTCAGGGCGTATGAAATCCAGATCGTCCGCTGATGTGTGATACTGCGCAAAGGTCCCGAAAGCGCTTCTTTGCAAAAGCCCAACCGGCATATTGAAGCCCGGCGAACAAAACTGCCTCTCATCGTAGCCGTAAGGACTGAAGTCCTGAACGGTCATCAGCGTTTCAGCACAGGATATCCGTGCCATCAGGCGATCTATGATCGCGTTTCCCCGACGGCTTTTTTTGTAGATCGGTCCGCCTCCGTCGCCAATGCAGGATACGACCAGGCCATGGTCGATGCTGCCGAGGCGATCTTCGTTCCGGAAGAGCCAGGTGAGCGATCCGATCGTGCCTGGAGCAAAGAGAAAGCGGTAGCTGTAGCGCGTGTTCCTACCCCGCAGAAGCTGAGCCAAGTGAGTCAATACCGCAAGCCCCGAGCAATTGTCGTTGGCAAGCGATGGATGGCAAATATGGGCGGATAGCAGAACTTCCCTGCCACTCGTTCCTCGATGGAGAAACTCCCCATAAGACAGATGCCCATCGGCTTTCGTCGAGTCGATAACGACTTGATAATCGCCGTCAGCCAACTCAAGGAACTGGCTGTGCGACATGCAAAACGCCCAGTCGTCGATATAATAGGCTGTCTTGTAAGGGATGAGGTCAGGTTGCGCCGGCAGCGTATAGATATGCTCCTTAAGCTCACTCAGCGGCATGACCTTTCGAACATTCCGGCTGTAGCTCATGACATGAAGGTTTGTACGCGCGAAATCGACGACTTTTCGGCCGGCAGCATCCCTTATATATGCATCCCTTATGTTCCATTCGGGCGGAACGACCCAGTCGAAGACTTTTGTGCCTGTCGCTACCTCGTGGAGTTCGATATCGACATATTCGCGCAGAATGTTGATGGTCTCACGAACACCGCTGCCGGTAATGCTGCGGCAGATCGGAAAAAGGCGGCTGGCGAGAGCGTAGATAGCTGGGCCTATGCTCTCGTTGCTGTCTGCTAGGTGGTTGGCTCGGGGTGGCACAGCAGAGTGCATGCCGCAGACCTATTCTGCCGCAGCGGCGGCGACCTGTGGGCGCAGATTTTCATCCAACGCGTGATTGGCAAGGAGTTGCTTGAGCTGGGCGATCCGCTGATAACGGGGCCCTTCAAATTCAGCAAGCGTCAGGCCGGTGCTGGTATAGGCGTTGTAAAGTTGAGCGGCACCGGCAGCTGCATCCCAGGTCGGCTTGAAGGCCGGAAGAAGGCGGTTAATCTTGCTGAAATCAACTCTGTAGGACCGTGTATCCGGACTGGCGTCGGCGGCGAAGGCCAAATGACAGTCAGGGACGGTCTTGGCGACGATTTCGGCAATCTCCCTGATCTGATAATTGTGCGCTGCCTGGCCGACGTTGAAAGCCTGATTGTGAACCACGGCAGTAGGTGCCTCAAGGGCGGCCAGAAAAGCCCGGGAAATATCCTCGATATGTACGATAGGCCGCCAAGGTGTGCCGTCAGATTTGAGCAAGATCCGGCCTTCGGTTACGGCCCAGGCAACCAGATTGTTCAGTACGATGTCGAAGCGTAGCATCGGCGAGAGGCCATAGGCGGTCGCGGGGCGCATATAGGTCGGAGAGAAATCGTTGTCGGCGAGATGCGCAATGTCGCGTTCGGCTAGAACCTTCGATGTTCCATATGCGGAAACGGGTTTGAGCTCCGCGGTTTCGTCGACGAGACCTTCTCCTGCAGCACCGTAGTTGCTGCAGGACGAGGCGAAGAGAAAGCGCCTCACTCCTGCCTGCTTGGCCGCTTTGGCAACGCTCACGCTGCCGCGGTGATTGATTTCATAGGTGATCTCTGGATTGAGGTTGCTCAACGGATCATTCGAAAGGGCAGCGAGATGGATGACGGCGTCGAAGCCCCTCAGATCCGATACCGACACGTCCCGCACATCCTTTTTCACACCGGGCACGGCGGGCAGATCGCCGCCGGGTGCATAGTGGCAGCGATGATACAATTCGCAATCGTAACCATGAACTTCATGGCCTGCCTGGCGCAGGATTGTGACCATGACGGATCCGATGTAGCCGCGATGTCCGGTAACCAATACCTTCATTGTCTTTGCCTTTTCTGGGTTCGGGGCCTGTGCCTGGGCACATTGGCGTTTCGTCTTGGTGGCACGCATCGCGCCGATTGGCATCGAGCGCGGTATCAATGGGCTAGATGCGGCGGCATCCAATTCCTCAGCATCAGCCGGATCCGGTCAGGCGTGACGCGCGATTGGTAATTGCTCTGTCGGGGGCGGATGGTTGAAGCGGCGGAACACGACCTGCGACGCGCGCCCGACGAGATACTTTTCGACACCGTTTTCAATGGCAAGCTTGTAAACGCGAAGGGCGCCATCGAACGCATCGATCGTGCGTATGATGTCCTCGTCGGCATGGGTGTAGCTCACCACCAGGGAGGGAGCCAGAATCCCTCGCCGAATAATCTCCTGCAGGAACAGCGTGCGAAATGCCTGCGAGGGCGTTCCATCGACGTCGCGCGTCGTGTAGCTGAGGCAGGCGGGGTGACCGACAACGGAAAAGAAGTTCTGCAGCTCGTGCGCACTAATAAGTTGCTCAATTCCGCTCTGGAGCGACTTGCCTTGTTGCACCAAGCGCTCGATCACGGGCTCCTGCCGATAGACATGCATCGTGGCCATCGCGGCCGCCATCGCATGCGTCTCCGCGCCGTGTGTCGTCGAGAGGAGAAAGACGCGAGGCAGAAATGCCTGGTCGATACCACCCTGTTCCATGAACTCGCGTTTGCCGGCAAGTGCGGAGATTGAGAAACCATTGCCGAGCGCCTTGCCGAAACACGATAGGTCGGGTGTGACGCCATAGAGTTTCTGTGCTCCGCCGACATGCCATCGAAAGCCGGTAATCATTTCGTCAAAAATAAGCAGCGCGCCGTTTTCGTGGCAGAGCTGCTGCAGCTGTTGCAGAAAATTGTCTCTGGGGTTTTCGCCCCGCGTCGGCTCCAGCATGAATGCGGCGATCTTGCCAGGATGGGCTTGAAACAGCCTGCGTGCGCTTTCAAGATCGTTGTATTTGAAGCCAAGGGTAAGTTCACGAACGACAGCCGGAATACCGGCATTCATCTCCGTCGCTCCGATAAACCAGTCGTCGGTCGAGAAGAATGGATGGTCCTCGCAACGTGCGATCAGGTCACGCCCAGTGACGGCACGGGCCAGCCGCATGGCACCAGACGTGGCGTCCGACCCGTCCTTGCAAAATTTGACCATGTCCGCGGTTGCGATGGTTTGAAGAAACGCCGTCGCGCATTCGACCTCGATCTTCGACGGACGGGTGAAATTGCAGCCGAATTCAAGTTCGCGCCGTACCGCGTCCAGCACCGGCGCGTAGGCATGACCGAGCCCTACAGCGCGATTGCCCATGCCATATTCGATGTATTCGTTGCCATCGACATCCCATACATGGCAGCCGCTCCCTCTGGCGATAAAGCCAGGGGAAAGGATAGGATATTGATCGTCACCTTTCGCATAGGTATGGGCGCCGCCGGGGATAAGCGCTTTGGCGCGTTTGCGAAGATGGTCGGATATCTCAAAATTCTGAATGAAGCCGTTCACCTGCGCCCTCGGTCCGTTCAATTGACGTCGGGCCAGTATGGCAAAATTGATGCTTCGGATCATTCTCGCCGTTTGGCGTGTCAGGCTAGCCTAAAGGCTTAGAAGGCGAAATCACATGTCCTGAAAATCGCAGATCGTATCATCCTGCGTGGAGGCTGAGCTTTGCCCTTCGCTCGTCCTTTACGCAGAATGGACAAGTCTAAGGGCAAGCCCGTCCGGGGCGCCATGCTATGCAGACAATCATCATTAGCAATCAGTTGAAGAGGTCGCCCAGTTTGAACATGACCTCGGTCCGGTTGCTGGCATTGAGCTTCTTCATAATGTTGCGGACATGAACCTTCACCGTGCTTTCGCGCAGTTTGAGTTCATAGGCGATGATCTTATTGGGCTTGCCTCGGCTAAGTGCATCGATCACCTCCTCTTCGCGAGGTGTGAAGAGTTCGGCGCGTTGACGCTCCTTGTGTTCAGCGGTCGCAACAAGTTTATGCAGATCCGTCAGGATTTCCGCCGAAATAAAGACCCCTCCCGCCAAAGCTAGTCCGATCGCCTCGACGCAAATGGGCAGCCCGATTGCGGACGGTATATAGCCTTTGACGCCGGCTTCCAGGGCCAGAATCACCTGTCTCAGATCGTTATTTTCCGAAAGGATGACGACCGGGATATTCGGAAACTGGCCGACCAGTTGCCGGATCTCTTCGACCATCTTCTTCTCAGAGAATTCCCTGTGGCCAGTGTTGATCAAGATGCCTGCGAAGTCGTGCTCGGGCAATTTGAGCCAATCATTGATCGAGGCGAAGAGCCTTATGTCCAAATCGAGTCCGTGGGCAATCAGACTCTGGGCCAAACGTTCTCGCTCCAGTGCGTGATCGTCGATGATGGCGAGTGTGTTCGCGTTATGGGTCTCCGCCGCCGATTTTTTTATTGTCCTCGATATGACGTGAAATCGGTCCGTTTGGTGAAGTTGTGATTGGTTTTTCCCGTTGACCATGCCAGACATTAGCATCCCCTATGCTTGTACGCCGCCACCCTTTAATGCGTTTGATGACACGCTTCCCAGTTTCCCGAGGTGCAGTTGCCAATGCGATCGGTCAGGCAGTAACGGGTCCGTCGACAGTATTCTGTACAGCCGCATGGCTTCATCAGGGAGCCATTTTCGGATTTCCGTTGCGATGCCTACATTTATCCTCAGTTGTGGATCTTCTTGAGGTTTCCCATAGTGAGATGGAATTCCTATAGCACCATTCTTCAGAAATATTGAATATAAAATTTAATTACGTACCATATACGTTCAGAGGTGATATAGAATCTGTCGATAACCGTATGATATTTGAGTTAATCTATTTTATAGGCGACATTATACTGAGTTATTAAGACGAGTTAAATCGATTGGGTAAACGAGCACGAACCGTTGTGGCGCAAATAACAAAAACGATTCAGGTCGTTGATGAGTATTGATCTTCGTTGAGATATATTATCGCGGATACTTCATCGCTCAAGACTGCAAAATTAAGTATAAATAAACACGTCTCGGCAGGTTTTTGTGGAGGTCCATTTCTACGCGGGGCCGCAGACCATAATCGCTCCCTCGTCGCCTCGTTCGCCGGAATGGGAGCCGCTCAAAAAACCAGCAATTCGGGGAAAATCCGATGATCGTGAAGTGTAGAACGGTTATGGGAGGCTCGCAGAAGACACGGGCCATTGATCTTGCCCAGCAGACGCAGGACCTAGAGCCCGTCCGTTTTGATCGAGGTCATATCCGGCTGCCGCGAAGTAGTTGGCGCATTCCTGTGGCTCGAAGAGTTTGACGATCTCGCCGACTGTATTCCCGCTTGCGATCCAGGCATTTACCGTCGAAATCCCGATCCCAAACCGCGACGCAACGGATCGCGCAGACACCCGCCTGCAGATACCGCCAGAACACGACTGCGAAGATCATCGCTCAATGCACGTGCCATCACTACCTCCAGATTCGAAGGCGCAGGGAATCACGGCAAATGCGGCTGTCATCCACATTCCGATTCCGCGTTTAGCGGACGTGCTCTAGGCCGGCAGCCACTCTTCACGACATCGCATGCGATCGAAGACAAAATGGGGAAGGTGGCCTTTCGTATAATTGTCTTAGTCCGAATGGACGGCGTCTGCATTCTGCTTCCCTCGAAGGGGGACAGCCCTCCGCCAAGCATCCATCTATGGCGCAGAGATGAAGCGGCTATTGTTTCCGATATCGCAAACGATTGCGCAGTGAACGATAGCGCGACTTTCGAAAGAGAATGCGGTGAGGTTTGCATATTTCGCTCTGCCACACATCGGCGGCACATACTCTGTCTTCAAGCAACTGAGGCATGGCCTAGCCGATTTTGGCATCGATGTTGGTTGGCTGGCGCAGGGCACCGGGCAGACGCTAACGCCTGACTTGCGCGACGAGATGGCGTTTGGAACACTTCTCAATACGCCCGATACGCTTGACGAGCGGACGTGTGCTCGATGCCTTGCTGCGGCGATTGAAAGCCGGGGCTATGACGGCGTTTTCATCAATGTACTCGGCGATCGCATGCAGACGAATATCGCGCGCTATCTTCGAGAGGATATTCTGCGCATCATGATCGTGCACAATATTACCCCCGGCACTTATGCGGCTGCGACTTCCATTCGTAATTATGTCCACGCGACCGTCGGCGTGTCGGAGCGTTGTCGCAGCGATCTCATTGCCCGCCACGGCTTTTCACCAAAGTCCACGTTCACAATTCCGAACGCGCTCGACAGGTCGAAATTTGCTCAAGTCGAGCGCAAGCCGTCTGCGCAATCGCCTATGCGCGTGCTCTTCCTCGGCAGGATCGAAGACGCTTCCAAAGGAGTGCTGTGGCTCCCACCCATTCTTGAGGGCTTGCCCAATACCGTTATGCTGACCATAGCCGGCGACGGACCGGACCTTCCAAGATTGAAGGCAAGGTTCAGTGCTGCGCACAACGCGCGCGTCTTCTATGAGGGGGCCGTCAGTCCGCATAAGGTTCCCGAACTGGTCGCGCGCCACGACGTGCTCATTATGCCCTCGCGTTTCGAGGGATTTGGGATGACCCTTATCGAGGCGATGGCAGCGGGATGTGTCCCTGTCGTATCGAACATTCGTGGCGTTACGGATACGATCGTTCATGACGGTCAGGATGGCCTGCTTTTCCCGGTCGGCAATTATGGGCAGGCGGTTCGGCTCATTGCCGGTCTTGAGCGTGATCGCAGCTTGCTGGCTCAGATGTCGGCTGCGGCGAGGCGAAAGGTCGCCGAGAGGTTTTCATCTGATGAAATGGCACGTCGATATTACGAGGTCATCGGATCGATCAAGGCCGACAGTCAAACTCTTTCGCCCCCCCTCGATCTCAATGGCTGGTCTTTGCCACCAGGTTTGCGTCCTGGCCTGAGGACCTATATTCCGGGTCCATTGAAGAATTGGCTGCGCGTCATGCGGGAGAGGCTGTAGGCCGTCATGCTACGGTCCTGTTCGGCTAGATGCACTCAAGGAAATCCGGCGTAGCTCATCGAACCAGTGACACCCAGCAGCGCCATATCGCGGCGACTTTCATCGCTGCCGCATGGCCGCCGATCGCTGTTGCATAGAGAAAAGGGCGACCGACGAAGGTGAACTCGGTTCCGAGCGCAAGTGCTTTCAAAACGTCGGTTCCGCGGCGGATGCCACCGTCGACCTTCACGGTCGCCTTGCTGCCGACCGCCTCGGCAATCCTTGGCCGGACGCGCAGGGGCGATATCGCAGCATCCAGCTGACTGCTGATGCCGCCGGGCTAGAGCTTCGAAATCGTCGAGCGATGGCGCGTTGCGAAGGCGTCGGGACGTATCTGTCGTCTCTGTCCGGTTCGGCATTTTCGTCATTGGTCAGTTCCGCCCTGGACCGATACTCGACACACCAATTGTCCCGCCATCGGCGCATTATGCATCTGACGGAACCTGATGCGCGTGTCTATCGACGCGACGGTGGAGGGCATAACTCTTCCCTATTCTCCAACGGAGTTACGCACGAACTTTCTGGCCGGCCAAACGCCTCCGCCGCGCCTCGCCTCGCGTGTTGACAACGGAATTGGCGCCTCTCTTCTCCTTAAGCATGAGCCAGCTAAGCCCAAATCTAACCCTGCATCAATAAGGTGAAGGTTGGAGATCCAACCTAACGCCTTACCAATAAGGTGAATGTTGGATATCGATTTTGCGAATATGCCGGTGCAGGCCCCCTCTTATATTGTCGTCAAAGCATTGTGCACCGTCCAAGTGCCTTGGGCGTGGTTTTGGCGTGGCCGAGGGGGGCTGATATGGAAGTAGTGATAAGCAATATCTCAATCTTCGTATTGTGCGTTGCCCTTATCGTCGTCTTGCGTAGAGCCTCAGTCGCGCTCGCTCTGGTGGATCTTCCCGATGCCCGCAAACAGCATATCGGTGCGGTTCCGTTGTGCGGTGGTATTGCGATCTTTACGACTTTTGCTGTGGTCAACTTTCTAAGCGGTCACATGCATGCGTTCGGTCTGAATTTCTGGGTCGGACTGTTTGTCGTCGTCGCGGTTGGTACTCTTGATGATCGTCACCCGCTACCGGCCTCGCTGCGCCTCATTATGCAGTTTCTGGTGGCCGCGATTTTGATCGGAGGACTGAATATCGGGCAGATTTCGTCTGCCGAATTTGCACCGGGCGTGGCAGCCTGGGCAGGGGCTCTCATCGTCGTCGTCGGGCTCTGCTTCATCGCCGGTCTCATGAATTCGTGGAACATGATTGACGGCGTTGATGGACTGGCGGGCGGAGCGGCGGTTGTCGCATTGATATGGCTCATGCTGGTCGCTGAAGTGAAGGACATGGGCGAGCTGATACTGCCGTTCGAGCTCTTGCTGACAGGCCTTTGTGGTTTTCTGATCTTCAATATGCGGAGCCCGTGGCGAACGCGCGCGAGCATCTTTCTCGGTGACGCCGGCAGCATGGCACTTGGGGCGACAATCGCTTACGGCATTCTCTTGCTTGCATCCGACACATCTCCGGCTCCTTTTATGGCACTCTTGTGGATCGTCATCATTCCGGTGACAGATACTTTAAGCTTGATGATCCGGCGTGTCCTGGCAGGTCGCAGCCCGATGTCAGCCGATCGCTGGCATCTGCATCATCTCCTTCTCGACGCCGGCTATACGCCGATGGCGACCACCAATATCATACTGGTGGCATCGGCCGTCTGCGGAGGCATCGGCTATCTCGGAATTCGCACCGATGTCCCGGAAATAGTGATGATGGCCGGTCTGGTGATCCCGGTTGGAATTCACACGCTTTTCGTTACGATCGCCAGCCGCTCGATTGCCAGACTGCGAACTGTCTTGTCGAAAAGCCGTGGTTCGGTCGGAGATGCTGCAGCGGGCGACAAGCCACAAACTGTCATCATGCCGCGCAAGACCAATGTGAAGATTTGAAGTTGCGAGTGTTCCATGGATTGCTTCGTTGTCATTGCGTTGACCGCCACGATCTTCTGATTGCTCGCGCGGGGAATGCTGCGACGGCAGCGCATCTATGAATGCCCGTTTCCGATCGGGTCCATCAGCAGGGGGGCGATGATGAAAGTATTGGCGTCGGTTGTACTTGCATCGCTTGTCGCTTTGACGCTGATCGGGGTGGCGGTTGCCCAGCGTGGAACCGGCAACGCGGCTACTTTCCACGATGCGGCGTTACGCGGCGCCTTCTCGGCGGAAGAAGCCAGGGGTCCGGGTGACTTCGGCATGCCTGTTCCAACTCCGGAAGCGCCCTTGCCCGAGGGAGCAGATTCTTTCAATCCTCCATTGTTTCGCGTCAGCAGATCGTCGCCCGCGATTGCCGAGTTCTCGAGGACAGCAGACCGCAATGAGATCGTCTCGATGACCGGCGTGGAGCTGGATCGTTCGTCGAATTTTGAGATTTTCTCTCAGGCGCCGTCCGCGGTAAAAGGGGAAGTTACCGCCGTCAGCCCCCTGCGCGCCGATAAGACTGCCGCGACAGTTCTGTTGCCCGTCTCTCTACCAGAATGGTCGATGTATCTCATCTGGCCTAACAGAAATGGGGACCGCGGTCAGCCTATTGCCATCAATCGCACTGAGGCGTGGTGGCTTGGGCCGAACAAGGGAACACCTGGGACCCTCATTTCCGTCTATGGGCGCAACCTTACCCGCGGCAACGGAACGTCGCTATCCTATTTATATATCAAGCCACCCGGTGGCAGCGGCAGCTATGTCAAGCCCGTCGCGGTCAACCCCTTTAAGGTGGACTTTCCGATTCCGGACATGCCGGCCGGCTCCTATGAGGTTTGGATACACAATAGCCATGGCGGCCGCTTCGGCTGGAGCGGTCCACTGAAGCTTGATATTCTCACCCGATCACCGTGGGCGGATCAGAAAAGCAATTTGCTGAATGTGAAACGTTTCGGCGCTGCAGGCGACGGCATCACTGACGATACGGCGGCATTGCAGCGGGCTCTGGAGGCAGCAAAGACCGCTGCACCCGCGACCGTTTATTTTCCCGCAGGAACCTACCTTGTAACCTCTTTCCTGACGGCACCCGGTAATGTTGGATGGGCTGGCGATGGCATGAATATGACGGAGATCCGTCTTGATCGTAGCATTGACCACAGCATGATCGAGATCGCCGGCGAAAACGTACAATTCGAAGGGCTAACTGTTAACGCAAATCGCAAGACCGGTAAGCAGGTCTTGATGCAGGTATATTCGGCCAAGGATCTTCGGATCGCCTCCGTCAAGCTCAATGCGTGGGGTGTGGCGGCGCTGGAGGCCAACGGCGCCTCAGGTCTCTACATAAGCGACTCCGAGTTGGTGGAAAATGGCTCGTTCTACGGAAGCAGTAGGCAGGTCTTCTTGTCCGGCAATAAGTTCCGGATGACGGGCTATGGTGAGTCCGTGGCGGCTTTGTGGGGAGGTCGCGATTTTTCCATGGTTGGCAACGAGCTTTCAAATGCCGATGAGAGCCAGGACGACGGCCACGGTATTGGCCGCTTTTTTGTCGGCCAAGCGCATTTTGGAAGTCTGCGCAATCTCTACTGGGGCAACAACACGTCGCGAAACGCCGCGCCGCATGATTGCGACAAGGTCGATTGCAACAAAGGTGAACAGATCTGCTTTGAAATAGTCGGCAGCAAAATCAAAAGCGATTTTGTGACGGCAACAGCAGATACCGTATCCTTCAAATCGCTCTCGGATTTGGGTGAGGTAACGCCAGGCGGCCAGGACCTCGTTGTGGTCGGTGGCAGGGGTGCTGGTCAGCATCGGCATATCGTTGCCTCCGCCGATTCAACCGTAACGCTTGATGCTCCGTGGAATGTCGTTCCTGATCAGACCAGCCGCTTTGCACTGGCGGCAATCGCGTCAAGGGTCGCGATTTACGACAACAATTTTGATGGACGCTCGACCTACAGCGAACATGATTCCGATTCCACGAGCGTTCTGCTTTTTGGGAACGTTTATGACGCGGTCGTCGATAACAACCGCATTTCCAGGATGCGGCATGGAATGATGACTATCGCACTCGACCCGACGCTTGGTCTTGCCCCATACTTCCTGCAATATTCAAACAACACCGTCAGCGACAGCAACAGTGGTCTCTATGTGGGGACGACGTTCGCGGACTCAGGTAACTCAGGTATTTGGGGTGGCCTTGGCAATGTCTATCGCAATAACAGATTTGAGAACCTCACCCACATTGGAGTCGAATACGAAACCTGGGCGCACGACGGTTCGGACTACAACGGCACCGTATTCGAGCGAAACAGCTTCAAGAATGTCCCCTATGGCTTCGTGGACGCCTACCAGTTGATTTGGACCTATGATGGTCGGTTCAAATCTGCTCCGGGCAGTCATTCAATGAAGGTGAACACCATTCTCCATGAGAACGACTTTGATCGAGGCTCAGCCGCTGCTCACGGGAGTGTCGGCTTTGTCACGCGCCACCCTTCGAATAGTTGGCTGAATATCGGCTCGACATGGAAGGATTTCGCCTCAGGCAATGACGGACCCATAGTCACCAAGTCTCTTCCCGATTGACGGTGCGAAAGCTTTTGCCGGCGAAGTTGGGCAGCTGGCCGGCAAATTGGCCTGCAAACTCGCCAACGACCCGTGTTTACGCGCCCGCAAAAAGCATCGTCGCGACTCGTATTCGCAGCCTCTTCGAGGAGCTGGCACCCAGCGGCGGGACAGCGGCAATTTTCAATGGCCCGTTTGGCTGAGTCCGAGCCCAGCCTACGCCAAATGGCTCACTTGTCCCCCAATCCGAATACCACATAATGCGCGTGAAGGTTGGTGAGGGCGACAATCGGGGCACATCGCTGAGGATCTCGGCATAGTTGTCCCCCCCGCCGCAAATAGATTTAACCCCGGCGATGCCTGCCTGCAGTGCGAGCGTTCGTCGCCGGACAAGAATCCTGTAACAGAATCAAGGATCTCGTTCGATGGGGACTGTTCGCCGTGCCTTCTTTATGGCGACGCTGGATCAATACTGCCAAATTGTCATCAGCGTGGTATTGATCGCAGTTCTCTCCCGGTTGCTCGACTCTACCGCGATCGGTGTCGCCGCCATCGGCCTGAGCATCGGGACCATCGCATTCACGGTGCGCGAGTTTGCGACATCGGAATTCCTGATCCAGCGCGAACAGCTCCAGCCGGTCGATGTCAGAACGGGGACGACTCTCGTTTTCGGCTTGTCGACCATCATTGCAGTCGGCCTTTCCGTTTTGTCGCCCTTCATCGCGTCGTTCTATAGCCTTCCTTCACTGCAGGCATTCATCTGCCTGGTGGCGGTTTCAGGCGTGATAGACGGGCTGGTCAGTCCCCACACCGCGTTGCTGCGTCGAGAAATCGAATTCGGTTCGCTCACGCGCATCAATGTTGCCGGTGCTGTTGCGAATGCGATCGTGGCACTGGTTGCGGCATGGCAGGGCTACGGCTTCATGAGCCTGGCGATCGCCGTGATTGCGGCGTCGGCCGTTAGGGCTGTCCTGACACTCCATGCCAAGCCGGAGATATGGATGTTTCGCCCCTCCCTTGTCGGCAGCAGGTCCATCTTTGGCTTCGGTGGATACAAGGGTGCTTCGTCGGTTCTTGACCGCGTGTATGAATCGCTGCCGCAGCTGGTCCTGGGGCGTATCATGCTTCCGTCGGCCGTCGGTATCTTCAACCGTGCCAATCTTGTCTGTGGTCTTCCCGATAAACTCATGCTGTCGGCGGCCTTTTCCGTCGCGTTTCCTGCGTTCGCCGCCGAAGTGAGGGCCAAGCGTGCCATCAAGGAAACCTACCTGAGGATGGTCAGCTACATCTCGGTTCTCTTCTGGCCATCGTCCCTGATGCTCGCGATTCTGGCCGATCCCATCGTCAATATCGTTCTCGGACACGGTTGGCTGCCGGTCGTGCCGATCCTGCGGATATTGTGCTGCGCGACCATATTCTCGTTCGCCAATATCCTGACCTATCCCGTGCTCGTCGCCTTCGGAGCAAACAGGGATGCGTTCACGGCGAATTTCGTGGGGCGGGGCGTTTCGACTGTGGTCATCTGTTTTGCAAGCTTTCACGGGCTTGTCGCACTGGCGCTGAGCCAGTTCATCTCGCTGCCGTTCCAGATGTACATCTCCTTTCGCTACATCCGGCGGCGCGTTCCGTTCGAATGGAAGGGATTGCTCGCCGTTCTTGCCAGAAGCGGCGTGATTACGCTGATGGCGATCGCAGGTCCCCTCATGATTGTCGCGCTGAGCGGCTTCGACTTCGGCCTTTCGCTTGCTGAGAGTGTGCTTTGCATTCTTCTCGCGGCGGCTGGATGGATGACCGGCATTATCGTCTTTCGACACCCTCTGCTCGATGAGCTGCCGGCGATCCTGGAAAGAATGTTTGGGCGGTGGATTCGAAAACCCAGCGCAGCGGCGTAACGCGTGAGTGGAGTGTCATGCCCAGCCTTGATGTCGCCATCCCGAACTACAATTACGGTCATTACCTGGAAGGCTGTGTCCGCAGCATACTTCGACAGAAGATCGAGACGCTGCGTGTCTTGATCATCGATAACGCATCCACGGACGACAGCGCCCAGATTGCACGGAGGCTCGCCGCGGCGGACCCGCGGGTAGAGCTTCGCCTGCGCTCGCAGAACCTCGGCCCTCACGCATCCTTCAATGAAGGCATCGATTGGGCGCAATCGGATTATTTTCTCATCCTTTGCTCCGACGATCTGCTGACGCCGCATGCATTGTCAAATGCGGTGGGCATCATGGAGCAATATTCTCAAGTGAACCTGACCTATGGAGAGGCTTTCTTCCTGAAGCCGGAAGATGTCGATACACGGGTGATCGATCTGCAGCCCGCGACATGGTCCGTCGAAGAAGGGACCGCCCTGATCGAAAGACTGTGCAGGAGCGGCGGCAATCCGATCAGCGGCCCCACGGTCGTGGTTCGCACCGCCATCCAGAAAGCTGTCGGCCACTACAATCCGAGCCTTACCCACACTGACGATCTGGAAATGTGGTTGCGCATAGCGGCCAGGGGCAAGGTGGCGCACACGAGCAGCCACCAGGCGATCGCCAGAGTGCATTCCTTCAACCAGTCCTCCTCCGTCAAGAACACTCACCAATGGAACCTGCAGTTCGAAGCCGCCTACCGCTCCTTCTTTCGCGGAGACGGCGCCTCATTGCACAATGCTTCGGATCTGCTGAGGATGGTGAAACGTGCGCTGAGCAACCGATCCTACGGTTCCGCCCTTTCCAGCCTGAGCCGCGGCGAGCTTGGCGCCATGGAACTCCTGCTGCACGCGATCCGGCTGCGGCCGGCCGCTGCGGTTTTTCCTCCGGTGCGCTATCTGGCGGTGAAGATGCTGCAGGATCGGGCGCTCAAGAGACATGCCGTTTTATCAGCCAAGGGCTCGTGAATCGCTGCCGATCGGGCTTGGGCGTTTTCCTCTCGCGTTGCGCGGCGCAAGCAGGCGTCCCGTCAGAAGCTCGTCTTGCTCGGCAAGGCTTTTCTGAACCCGGTCGTTGCCGTCTGCAATCTGCTTCCGGATATCATCGAAATTGGCCAGTATCTGGTGGAGCTGCAGCTTGAGCATGTCCAGATCGAACGTCTCGATGTGCTGGCAATACTGATCCTGCGAGAACTCCGCCAAGAGGTCGTCGTTCTTTTGAGCGTATCCGAGTGAAACGATCGGTCGGCCGAGTTTCAGCGAGCAGACGACGTTATGGTAGCGCGAGACAATCGCGACATCGGTTTGTTCGATTTCGCGCATGAGATCGTGCAGAGTTTCGCCGAGCCCGACGGCCACATGGTCGAGCGCGCTTTGTCCATCCATGTCCTTAATTTTCTTCATCAGGTCGTGGACAGCGATCTGGTCGCGCAGATCGCCGGTCAGCAGGCGAATATCGTAACCTTCGCCTGCAAGCCAGATGACGAACTCTGCAAGCTTGCCAATATAGGTCCGATAAATCGCGTTCCCATCACGGCTCGATTTGGCCCAGCCCCGATAATGCATGACACCAACGCCGACGGTGCGGTGCGGCCCCTCGGTGACCCGGGCTGTCTTCGGTGCCGGCAGGCGGAAGGCGATGTCCGGAAATCGGAAATCCTGAGCGACATCCATGCCGATTTTTTCGAGGTATCGGCGAGAGAAATCGTCACGGTAGGATCGGTACTTGGCGGTTTGCGCGGCGGTTCTAAGGAAGAATCGGCTGAGCGGATGCGAGATCGGGCCGGCGCCGATGCTGACGAAGGCGACGGGAACGTTACGCAGCCTGGCGGCCATGCACCATCGGAAGATGACGAACGGCCATCCCCAGGGCGTCTCCTGATAGTCATCAAGGATCCCCGTTCCCGGTATGATGATGAGGTCGAGCACTTTGACCTGTTTGAAAAGGGACCTGATGCGTGCGAGCCGATGCGGTACTCTTCCCAGGATGCGGTTCAACCTATCCGCCCGCGGACTGCCGGAGATCGTGCCGCTGAGACCGACGGAGAGAATCCCGTATTTTTTCCTGACGAGATCCGGATTGGAACAGATGCAAAGGAGTTCCGCTTCAGGGCAACGCTCGCGCAGCAAATTCAACATTGCTTCGAGGGAACCGTCGTTACCGCTGTTTCCACTGCCGAACTGGCCGAATAATCCGATTTTCATCGAAGCTCCTGCGTTGCTAGCCAACGACAAACGTGCGGGCGACAGGGGTGAGCGGCCGAATTCAGGCCTGCAGGCATAGATCGCCTGTTACCGCAACAACTATGGAAGAAAGGCCTGTCGATTGCCACCTAGCCGTTGGTAGGTTGCGATGGGTCAAAAGACTTAGTCTTGCGCGATCCTGACACCAACGATGCCAGCTGGAAGCACTCCGGCCAAATCACGCTCTTGATTTTTGATCTTCTCGGCGTTGGATTCGATGCAATTGGCGGTCGTAAAGCGTTCCCGCGCAAGCCTCTTTAGCCTCACGCGCCGGGTGCGCCTTGAGGGCGGGAATGGTACGTTCTATTTTCAACTGTCGGTCCGGACGGACTGCGATCGAGCATGGCAGTGTGCCAAAGATTTTTGCAAAGGAACCCTCCCAGAGGCCGCGTCGCTAGAATTTGGTATGGAGCAGCCTGAGCGGCCACGGGTCTTGACCAAGCGACAACCGGCGACCTGTTGTTGCTTAGTTTTCCTCGCACGTGATCAGTCGACGAAAACTCCGACACTTGCGGCCCGGCCCATGGCGTCAATGACGGTGAGTTTCGAGTAGCCGCGGCCATCCGGCATCCACTGTTTGGTGCGACGCCGAGATATGTCGGGCAATGGCTTGCCGTTGGCAAGCCAGCGGAAGGGGGCGCGTCCGCCCTGCAGCTTCAGCATCAGTGGCGAAAGATCGCCACTCTTTGCGCCAAGATCGACATGCGCGCCTTCAGGTGGATAGACGATCTGGGGTGCTGCTTCGCGGCCGGAGGTTGCCAACAGGCCACCTGGATTGACGGCAAAACGACGTTGGCTGATCGGCAGCTCGGACTGGGCGATCCGCATTGCTCCCAAAGGCGGGCTGGAAAGGGGCGTCGTCGCGATCCCTGATTTTGCAAAGCCTTCAAAAAGGATGGGTGCTGCTGTGCCGTAACCCGTTAGTCCCGGCACAGCGCTGTTGTCGGGACGCCCGACCCAGACACCGAGCACATGGCGTCCATCGTAGCCGATGGACCAGGCGTCTCGATAGCCATAGCTCGTGCCGGTCTTGTAGGCGATCCCTTGCTTGCGAGCGCCGGCCGGCGGGATGACGCCCGAGAGGATATCGGTGACATTCCAGGCAGCCACTGGCTCAAGCATGCCCTCGCAATCGATCTTGCCAGGCTGCTCGTTGACGCCATCGCCGATGCGTATCGGCTGGCCCCGATTGGCGAGCGCGGAATAGAGTTGGACCAGATCCTTCAGCGTGATGCCAAGGCCACCGAGGCCGATCGCCAGGCCAGGAGTTTCGTTCGGGGGCAAAAGTGGACGCACCTGCGCACGGCGAAAGCGGATGAGCAGCTTGGCCGGATTGATGGCATCGAGCAGCTTGACGGCCGGCACGTTCAGAGACAATTGCAGAGCTTCGCGCACGGTGACGTCGCCCTGATAGCTCATGTCGAAATTTCGTGGTCGGTATCCGAAGAAATCGGCCGGACGATCTTCGATAATCGTCTCCTGGCTCACCAGGCCTTCCTCGAATGCGAGGCCATAAATGAACGGCTTCAGCGTCGAGCCGGGCGAACGGCTGGCACGCGTCATGTCGATCCAGCCCGAACGGCTGGCGTCGAAGTAGTCGGCCGAGCCAACCTCGCCGACGATCTCACCCGTCCGTGCGTCCGCCATGACCATGGCGATCGAGAGCTTCGGGCCGAGTTTCAATGCGGAGGCGCGGGCAACGGCTTCCAAGCCTGCCTGCACCTGCTTCTTCAGGGTCGTCGGGTATTGCAGCGCTTTCAAGTCCTTGCGTCGCGCCGCTTCGGCCACATGCGCGGCGAGCGCCGGAAGCTGCATGCGCTGAGACGGGACTGGCACGTTTTCGGCACGTGCAGCTTCCCCCTCACCGATAGCGTCGGCGACGGCGACACGCTCGAGCACACGTTTGCGTGCTGCCTCGGCCATCGCGAGATTGCGGTCCGGGCGCCGCTTTTCCGGTAGCTGCGGCAGCGCCACGAGGAGAGCGGCCTCAGCGATGGTCAACCGCCGCGGCTCTTTTCCGAAATAGGCAAGGCTTGCAGCCCGAACACCTTCGAGATTGCCGCCATAGGGTGCGTGCGTCAGATAGAGATCGAGGATCTGCTCCTTCGACAGCCGTCGTTCGATCTGGAGGGCGCGGGCGATCTGCAAGAGCTTTGCCGACAGCGAGCGGCCCTGGCGCGGTTCGATCAGCCGTGCGACCTGCATCGACAGCGTCGATGCGCCAGACACAATGCGGCCATTGGTGACGAGTTGGATGGCGGCACGGCCTATCGCCTGAAGATCGACGCCAGCATGGGTATAGAACCGCCGGTCCTCGTAGGCGACAAGCATTTTGAGGAATTGCGGATCGACATCGACCGCTCTGGTCTTCAGACGCCAGAGACCTTCGGGCGTTGCGAAGGCGCGCAGCAATTGTCCGTCCGCGTCGCGCATTTCCGCAGAGACCGTGTCCGCCCTAGCGAGCGGCGGCGGATAGGCCCGGTCGGCAGCGTCGAGCAACACCAGCCCGACGCCGGCAAGGAGGATGCCGGCGAGGCTTCCGATCGCGAGCTTCTTCTTCGCTCTCATTTCGGCGCTGCGGTGACCTCCATCTTGCCGGTCGCCGTACGCGCAGAAAGCTGCGGTCGATACATGTCCTCGACGACGGCGGCCGGATGATCGTAAGTGCCCGGTGTGACGGCGCGTACGACATAGGCGACATTGATTTCGCGATCGTCGTCCGCCGAGCGGTTGAATGCGGCCACGAAGCGGTCATTGCGGAATTCGGTATGGGCGGCCGTCACCTCGCCGATCCAGTCGAAGTTCGTCAGTTGCGCGCTGTCGACCAGGCTTGGATTGTCGATCTGGAAGCCGGCCGGCAGAAGATCCGTCACAACAATGCGCGACGGCCAGTTGTTGCTTTCGGTAATGTGCAGGACAACGACATAGCGTTCGTTCTGCTGGGCCTCGGTCACATTCGCCTGCTCGCCATCCATCGTGTAGTAGGTGCGCTCGATGGCAAAGCCGTCCCCACCTGCCGGCAGTGGCACGACGGGGGCGGCGACCGTCGTCACGACTGCCGAGACGGGCTCGCCGGTCTGGTTGGTGAGCGTGAGTGCGTTGCCCATCAACGCGTCCCCGGTCATTTTCGCCATATAGGCGCCGTTGTGCAGCGCGCCGTTGACGTCGATCTTGATCGAGTTATCGCCGCCCTGGATGGCGCGTGCGGCAAGCAGCATCCATGCCTGCTCCTGAGTGCTTGTATATTTGCTGCGGTTCCATTCCTTGGCGACTGCTTTCGCGAGTTCAGGCACGACCGGCGGGACCGGACGACTCTCGGCTGCAAGAGCGAGGATTGCGGCACCATCGCGCAGGATCGAGCCGTAGTCCGTTCTCGAAAGATTGACACGTGCCACCATCGACTGTTCCGACATCTGCAAGGCATCGACGAAGATGTTCTTCGACCGCGTCGCGTCGCCATAAAGCGCCAGTGCTGCCGCGATATGGGCCTTGGCAAGTGGCGTCGGGAAATCGTTGATCATCGTATCAGCATAGTAGCGAAGGTCGCTGATCGCCGCTTTCTTGTTGCGGGCGAGAACGTAGAGCGCATAGGCGATCTGGTCACCCTGATCCTTGACATTGACATCATAGCTCAGCGCATTTTGAAGGTTCTCCAATGCCTGCGCAAAAGCGCGGTCCGGGACGTCATACTTCTGTTCGCGGGCGCGCGTCAGGAAATCGGTGACATAGGAATCAAGCCAGAGATCGCCGCTATCGGGCCCCCAGAGGCCAAAGCTGCCGGCCGAGGCCTGATAGGAGAGCACGCGGTAGATTGCGTCCTGAACGCGTTTCTTGACATCGGCGTCATCTTCCACGCCGGCCTGCCTGGCAAGCTCGCTCAGGTAGAGCAGAGGCAGGGCACGGCTCGTCGTCTGCTCGGCGCAGCCGAACGGGTAGCGGTCGAGCGACATCAGCAGAGCCGGAATGTCGAAGGCGGCCGAACGCGTGACGCTGACGCTGACGGAGGCGCCAGGCAGCACGCTGTCTGCCAGCAATGCCTTGTCGACGGTCAGTTTGGTGGCTGGATTGAGCGCCAGTACCCTGCGTTCGGTCATCGGCAGAACAGCTGGCCGGACCGGGACGTCAACCGTCTGATCCAGCGATAGGCCCGCGGCGTCAGAAAGGTTGATTGAAACGCTGCCATTGCCCGGCTGCTTGCCGGTGACGGCGAGCGTCAGGGCAGATTTCGCGCCGGCCTCAAGACGGATCGTCTGCGAAGCCTGGTCGACGCCCACTGCCTCGTTGCCGGCAACTCTCAGCTTGAAGTCGCCAGTTGGCGCGTCGGTATTGGCAATATCGAGGCGAAGCTCGGACCTGTCTCCGGGTGCGAGGAAGCGCGGCAGGCTCGCCGTCACGACGACCGGATCGCGAATGATGACATCCTTCGTCGCATGGCCAACGCCAGCCTTCGACCAGGCGAGCGCCATGACGCGGGCTGTCCCGTTGAACTGCGGGATGTCAAAGCTGACGTTTGCCTTGCCCTCGGCATCAAGTTTCACGGGGCCGGAGAAGAAGGCGACGAGCTTTTGCGTCGGAGGGCTTGCCTGAAGCGCCACGGCACCTCCGTCACCACCCGTCCTAAGCTTGCCGCTGGCGCCGAGCGAACCGTCGATCAGCCGTCCGTAAAGGTCCCGGATTTCGAGACCAAGCTGGCGCTGGCCGAAATACCAGGTTTCCGGGTCTGGCGGTTCGTAGCGCGTCAGGTTGAGAATGCCGACGTCGACGGCAGCAACGGTCACGTAAGCGTCCTCGTTGGCACCCGCACCGGAAACGGCAAGCGTGATCGGCAGCGGTGCGCGCGGCAGCATCTTTTCCGGTGCGCCGATCGCAACGCGCAATGCGCGCTCTGCCGGGTCGACATTCAGCCATTTCACGCCGATGGCGCGCATCGGCATGTGGCTCTCCTGCGCATCCCCGGGGCGAAACAGGGTGGCGGTAACGTAAGCGCCGGCACCCCAATTGGAGGTGACGGGAATATCGACTTCGCCACCATTCGCGCCAATCGAGGCGTTCTGGACGGCGACGAGATTTTCCGTGCCAGCTGCGATCATCAATTCGCCTGCATAGCGCGAAGAGACCTTCAGCCTGGCGGTCTCACCGATCTTGTAGCTGTCCTTGTCGAGCGCGATCTCAAGTCCGTCAGGGGTCTCCGTCGAGGTTGCCTGGACGAACCAGCCGGCATCGAATTCCACGCTCGAAGCAGGACCGTCGGTCTGCGTGCTTTCGACTTCGAGGCGGTAGCGTCCCCAAGCGACAGGGGATGATATCCTCGCTCCGTCGAGAGACGCATCGACATTGCCGTTGGCAACCTGCTTGGCGGTGTAGATCGGCTCGTATTTCCAGGCGGTGCCGTCGCGATACCATTGATAGTCGCGATCCAGCTTGAAGAGCTTCCAGCGAAGACCGCTCATCGCCTGTTTCGCGCCGTCTGCACCTATGCCGATAATGGTGAAGTTGGCAATCGAGTTCTCGCCAAGATCGCCGGAGAATTCCGGCTTGATGCCGATCATCGGGCCCTGATTCTTGACCGGAAGTACGAGCGAACGCTCGATGGCGCGACCGCCGGCTTCCTGCATGCGGATATAGACGGTGGCGTTCAGAAGCTGTGTCGTCGCCGGCAGATCACCGACAGTCAACTCCGTGATAGCTTCGCCATTCTCGTCAAGTTCGGGGAGGCCTTCGATCGTCTGGCGTGTGTCTTCGCTCGCGTCCTCGTCGGCAAGGCCGAAAACATAGCCAGGGAAGGCGTCTGCCTGTCGTGTCGGCTTGATCACGACATCGCCTTCGAGCGACAGCCCGGCCGCCGGCGCCCCATAAAGATACTTGCCGCTGATGTCGATTGTCGCCGCCGTTTCCGGACCGATGACCTTCGCTTCCGTCTTGATCTCCATGTCGGTGCGATCGGGCACGAAGTCATCGACAAGGAAGGTCTTCGTCGCGATCGGCGAACCCTTCGGATCGGTATGAATGTTCATCGTCCAGGTGCCGCGCATGGCGTTTTCCTGAACGGGCAGGTCGATCGCATAGCCGCCAACATTATTGGTCTGGCTGACGATCCGGCGGTCCTCGACACCATCGGGACGCAGGAAGATGAAGGTCAGTGGCAGGTTCTCGATGGCCTTGCCATCGCTATCGCGGGCAAGGGCGGCCGCATGAACCGTTTCGCCGGCGCGGTAGATGCCGCGCTCCGTCCAGCTCAAGACATCGATGGCGCCTGGCGAAGCGCGACCGGTGACGCCGCGATCGGAGAGATCAAAGCCAGCGCGCGTCATGTCGAGGAACACGTAGTCGGCGTCACCTTTCCTGGCGGTAACAACAGCGGGCGTCAGGGCAGCCGTTGCACGCATCAGGCCGGCTGTGAACGTCGCCCGACCGTTCTCATCCGTCGTCGCAGTTCCGAGCACTTCATTGTTCTTCGCCAGAAGCTGCAGCTCGATGCCAGCGATCGGCTTTGCCGAGGCGAGCGAGCGGGTGAAGACGTTGAGGCCATCGGTACCCGCATATGTCGTGATGCCGATATCGGAAACGACAAACCATTGTGTCGCCTGGGCATTCCAGTCCTGGTCCGGGGCGTTCGGCCCCGTTGCCGTCAACACATAGACGCCCGGCTTGCGCTCTGGCAGTGCCTCATCCACCGGGAAGCTTGTGACGACATCCTTGTTGAGATCATTGCCAATGTCGATTGCGCCTTGCCAGACAAGTTCGCCGCTCTCGTCTTCGATCCTCTGTGCGCTGTAGCCATCGAGCTGTGTCAGGAACTGCGAGCTCGTCAGAAGCGGCGCGATGCCACGATCACCGATACGGTAAAGCTTGAGATTGGCCGAGGCCATGTTGACGGAAACGATCGGGATCCCGCGTCGCGCGGTCGAAGGCAGCACGAAGCTGTCGCCGGTAAAGCGCACGCTTGCCGTGCGATCCTTGACATAGATGTCAAGGCTGACCGGAGCCTCGAGGACCTCGTCGACCGACGACGGCAGGCCGGTGCGGAAGGTGATCTTGTAGTTTTCGCCGTGGGTCAGTCCTTCGATGCAGACCTGCTTGTCCTTGGTTTCGAGCGCTTTGGGCGCGGCACCGTTCAGTGTCACGAAAGGCGTATAGTCCAGGGACTTGACCAGGGCCTCGGAGAACGTCGCGCAGGCGCGCGGATTGGCACTGTCGGCGTCGACAGTATGTTCGGTAATGCGAAACCCTTGCGTCGATTTCAGCTGCAGGAAGGCCGCTTGGACTTCCTTGGAATTCACCAGCGCCAGGCTTGCCTTGTAGGCGTTGAGGGCAGCGCGATAGTTGGTGTTCTTGTCGAGTGCCGCGGCGAGCACGGAAAGCGCCTCGGCACGGGCAGAGGTTGTCCGTGTCAACTCATAGCCATTGACTGCGGCCAGCACCGCCTGTCCGAAGATCGCGCTGCCATCGTTGTCGTCGGTCTTGACGAAACTGTCGGCGGCGCGCGCCGCTTCCAGCCAGAGATCGGCATTGTCGGGGGAAAGCGCGAGCGCACTGCGGAAGGACTTCACGGCGTCGATCGCATTGCCTGCCGTCAGGTCGAGGCGGCCGTTGGCGATCAGGCTGTCGGCGCTCTGGCCCTGCTGATCATCGACCACCTCGAGATTGGTTTTGTCGTCGCGCGCCTGTTGGATCACATCGCCCGACAGGAAGCTCAAGCGCGGAGCGGCGCCGATGTCCGGCTCCGGCTTTCTGGCGGCGGTCTCAACGATCTTGCCGGCGATGGCGCCTGGGAACGCATTCATCGTCTTGAAGTCTGACTTCAGGAAGCACCATTTCACCTTCGGATTGTAGGTGAAGGCCTTGCACGACCTGTCGCCGATGCACGACGCTTTGCACTGATCCAACGTAAGGTTCTGTTCGGTTCGCAAATCGAAGCCGAAGTAGTCTGCGTCCTGGATTGTCTGGATTTCGCGTTTCGTGTCTGCCGCAAATGCGGGAAGGCTTGCGGTGATCGACACGAAAGCAACTGAAGCGATGGCGAAAAACGCGCGTACAGACATAGGTCCCCCCAAGATGCTGGCGCTGGTCCGGGGTGCACTCTCTGCACTCCACAACCGGTTGTCAACACAGGTTAAAGCGTTGTTTCGGAATGAGCCAAGGGCGGCAGCGCCGGGCTCACTTAGGCGTGAGGTGCCGGCTTCCGATTTGTTTGGTGGGGGGACCGTGAACAATCGTTGCATCAGCAAACCGGAGACTTCGATAGGGCCTTCCTTCTCCGGAAAATGCCGTTTCACCCGACCTATTCCTGTGTCGCTGTTAACAAGCTGGCGATATAGAGAACCTAGCGTTGGGGTATTTCTACGCAATTTTCGCAGCGAACTCGGCTCGCCTTTAAGACAAATGATTGATATCACGCCAAGATCCGCTGGGATCTTACGTGCACTGCGGTTTGTTGTTAACGATTTGTCAATGTTAACAGTGATTTGCCCCGGTGCTATTTCGCTCCAACCCGGAACATATCGACCCAAACGCCGTTATCACTCGGTCAACATGTAGTTGAGCGTAACCAGTGTTGTGAAAAGAGCAGAACAAGGGACGATTTATGGACGAAAGCAAACCACGGACAAACGGGGGTGCCGGGCATAGCGTCTTAATCGTTGAGGACGAGTTCCTCATTGCCATCGACCTTGAAACGACTGTCAGGGACATGGGGCTCGACGTGATTGGTCTTGCAACCGACAAGGAGCAAGCGTTGAGGCTTGCGCCGATGGCCGATATCGCGTTTGTCGATGTCAACCTTGCTGACGGCGCGACAGGCCCCGAAATCGGGCGACGTCTCGTTGAGGAATTCGGTGTGACGGTGGTTTTCATGACCGGCAACCCGGAAGCGGTCTTGGGGCGAGTTCAAGGCGCTCTGAGCGTCGTGAGCAAACCGACAACGCCCTCGATCGTGCAGAATTCGCTAAGGCATGCGCTCGCGGCGCGCTCCACGGCGGGACTGTAGGAAGAGGTAGCCGCACTTGCGGCATTCCTGGCTTCGGACAAGGCTGCTTTCATTACCGGATCGGATCACCGCCTCGATGGAGGTCTGACGGCAGGTATCGGCGTGCGCTGACGGGCGTGCCCGGCCCATCTGCCGGGCAGTCCAATGGCTAAATGAGACCGGTGAGCAGGCAAACGCCGGCCAGTGCAGCAATACTGCCAGCCGAGCGGATGACAATCGCTCCCTGCTGCTCGCTCACCTTGCCGACCAGAAGACCCAGCCCAATGCCGGCAATGTGCAGCGCTGCTGTCGCCAGCATGAAGCCTGCCGCATAGGCAACGCCGCCCACAACTGCAGGCATTTCGGAGCCGTGCGCGTGTCCGTGGAAGATTGCAAAGAGGCCGACGACCCCTGCCGCGATGGCCACGGGAGCACGGATGCCGAGCGCGACGACGGCTCCAAGGATGATGACGGAGAAAGCGATTCCGGCTTCGACAAAGGGGAGCAAAATTCCCATCACGCCGAGCGCGCCACCGACAGCCATCACCGAGATGAAGGTTGTCGGAACGAGCCAGAGCGCACGGCCGCCCAGCTGCCAGGCGACAACGCCGACAAGAACCATCGCGAGGATGTGATCGAGGCCTGAGACAGGGTGCGTGAAACCGTTAACGAAGCCAACCGTATGGCCAACGCCGGTGTGAGCGAAGGCGAGTGATGGAGCAAGGACGCAAGCCGTAAGCGCGGCGCTAAATTTTGAAATCTCTGAGAACATGGATGGCCCCTACCTTGTGCATGTTGCGGCGAAAATGGCACGCGGGATCAGGGGGATAAAGTGAAAAAATCAACGTCACCGTCATTTGACGTAGATCGCTTCCGAACCTCGCCTCCCTCAAGTCGGCTGCAGTGTACCGAACACCGAGACAAGGCCAAGCACGGCGAACCCCAGGACTATTTCCGCGGCGGTCGCACACTGGAGCGGCTGCAGTGACGGGTTGCGGGCGAGCCTCGGGACAAGCACGTAGCGATTGGTTATCGCAAGGGTCACCAAGGCGAACACGATCAGGATCTTGATGCTGAGCAGCAGCTGATAATCGAACTGCCAATCCAACGGAGCGGATCCGACAATCAGGATCGTATTGATGATGCCGGTCGTAAGCACAAGTGCCACTGCAACATGGCCCGCGGTCGAAAACCGCATCAGTGCGGTCCGTGCATCCTGCTGCCATCGCGCGTTATGGAGCATCGGCAAGGTGACGACGACCGGCACCAGTGCCCCGAGCCAGGCGCCACCAGACAGGAGATGAAGGCCATCGTTGAGGCGATGCATCGTGCGCAACCAGCCGCTGTTCATCGCGGCATGACCACTGATCGTCAGGCTGCTGAGCAGCAACCCGGCGCTGATCGAGAGAGCTCGGTATCTGAACCGACCTGTCGTCAGGCAGGACGCGATGAGGAGACCGGCGGCGCCAGCCTGGGCAATCCAGGCCTGCCCGGCATTGGTTAGCGTAAGGATCGATTGCAGCATCTGCGGTGCGAGCGCATCGCCCCAGCCCTCTCCGATCGTTGCCGCTCGCAACGGGAGAAAAGCCGCGGTTGTACCGATGACCAAGAGGACTGCGAAGCTATCCCAATGCCGAAGTCGTCGGCTCACCTGCGCCGCCAGGTCTGCAGGCGCAGCCCAGCAAATGTAAGCTGATGCACCCCACAGAAACATGGCGGCACCATCAAACAGGAACCGGCACAGGATGAGCGCAGCGCCCGGCGTCACGGCTTGACCGTGAAGCCATAGGTACCGTTGGTCTTATGACCGTCCGTCGAAAGAACATGCCATTCCACCGCATAGGCCCCAGGCCCCAGCGTTTCCGGAAGAGGGACCATCAGCGTCTTGCCTTCATCCATCAGCATAGCATCGCCGGTTTTCACCACAGCCTTGTCCGGGCCAGTGATTTTCACGCCGGAGAACTTGATGTTGAGTTCTTCCGAGAAATGCAGGTCGAGTTCGGCAGGGGAGGCCGCCACCGTGGCCTCGTCGGCAGGCACAGTTTCCGTCAGATGTGCATGCGCGAGGGCCTGCCCGGCAAAGCCAAGGATCGCAACGGTGGACAATGCGACAAGGCGGGAAAGTGTCGACATGTTCTTAGTTCCTCAATTCGGATGATGACTTCGCTATCGACGCAGTCGGCCTATTGCGGTTTGGACATATCCATCCCGCCCATGTCGGAGTGGTGATCTTTGGAGCCGGCGCCACCGGCACTTCCAACATCAAACGCTATGTCGATGGAGCCCGCCTTTTCGAATGTCAGGGTCGCCTTGATCATCTCGCCCTCCTTGAAGGGTCTTTCCACACCCATGAACATGATGTGGAAGCCACCTGGCTTCAGTTCGACGGTTTGGCCGGCTGGAATGACGAGCCCGCCGACGACGGGGCGCATGGTCATCACACCGTTGTTGACACTCATCTGATGGACTTCGGTTGTCGCGGCCCGATCCGACGTGATGCTGACCAGCTTGTCGTCAGTCGAACCGGTGTTGGTCAGCTTCAGATAGCCGCCGCCGACCTTGGCGCCTGGCACCATGGCCCGCGCGTGCGGGTGGCCGATGTCGATGTCGCCGACCTTGATGTCATTGGCCGCGGCAAATGTAGCAGACAGACCGGTAAACAGGAGGCTGGCGATGAAGGTTCTAAACTTTTTCATGATCACTATTCTCGGTTTGGCCGTCGCGCGGGTGAGCGGATCATGCCGACCTCGTTGACGCGCCTGTGTGAATGAAACGAAACGACGGGACCGGCGCACCGGCGAATGACGACTGGCGATGGACTGACGTCACGGTGTCGGCCGCGGCTCGGCTTTACCCGATAACCGGAATCTGGGGCGGAGCTCTCGGGCCCCTGTTGGGCGGAAACGGTTTCTCGTTCCCTGCCTCTCTCATCGACGGCAGAGTGACGTCGGTGTTGATCCGAAGCCTTGCGACGTCGGCCAAATCGGGCAACGGCAGGAGCGTCGAGGCAGCAATGCGGCATGCCTCACAGCCATTGCCATGCACTTTTCCATGGTGGTCCACGGTGCGCTTGCTGCCGTCAGTGCAGATGACAGGCAATGTGCCATCCGGCAGAACGTACTCGGTTAACTCTGCGGAAGCTAAAGCATCACTCGCAACGCCTGGGACTTGATGGGTGAAGCCCACAAACAGCAGTGCTATCGCGCAGGTCACCCGCACGAACCACCCTGTCAATCTCGGAATCACGACCGATCGCAGCCTTTGCTCCTCCTAAGTTGGCAAGAAGCTCTACGGCAGATTCTCGCAAACCTCAATGCGGCAATTGCTAGCAGTTGAAGTCCTAAAGGAGCCTGAAGTCACTGGACTGGGCGTCGATCGATGCCGGTCGTAGCCTTGCGGAGCTAAGAAGGGCCTCTTCGCGCGCGGGTGACGAGTTCCTTCACGAAGAGCTGGGCGAGAGTGCCACTCTACGCTGCCTTCAAGGCCCGGCCTGCCGAAAGCTCGCCCCGGCGTCCGACGACTGGGCGAGGACCGACCCGGCCGACCCCGACCGGCAAGCTAGCGGCCACCTACAGACTGACCGCGCCGCGCGCAGCCTGGTCGTATTGGCCAGACAGAAGCCGCATCAGGCCTGCAAACTGGCTCACGGCCTCTTCATCAATTGCCAAGGACTTCATTCCAGAGACGAGAAGAGCTTCGCGCACTTCATGGTAGCGCCGGCAGATCCTCTCACCTTCATCGGTGACCCGTATGGTCTTTTCCTTGCCGCGGCGACCGCTTTCGACCAAACCAAGTAATTGCAGCTTCTTCACTGCATAGGTCACTATGTGCGTGTCCTCGATGTTGAACATGACAGCGATGTCAGCGAGGGTTTTTTCGCGGCTGCGGTGATTGGCGGCGTGCAGGATGAGCACATCAGTGGACTGAAGGCCGGGCGCGCCTGCTGCTGCCATGCATCTGATGATCCATCGCTGAAATGCATTGCCCGCAACCGTCAATGCAAATTCCATCTCCGATAGCGCCGGCATCGCCCCTTCTGCAAGATGAGACGCCGATACGACCGGTCCGATGGAATGCTTGCCGCTTTTCATATTTGCATCACTCACAATTTGTCGATATTTTATCGGCAAATTACAGCAATTGAAGCTGTTTAGGAAGGGCTACCAAGGGTGTGCGGCAAATGACGGATGGTGCTTGGGATTTCTGGATCGATCGTGGTGGCACCTTTACGGATGTGATCGGGCGCGCTCCTGACGGCAGCCTCCACCCACGCAAGCTTCTGTCGGAAAATCCGGAAGCTTATCGCGACGCCGCCATCCAAGGTATCCGTGACCTTCTCGGTGTCGCTGATCAAGAAGCCATCTCGTTCCGGCTGATAGGCGATGTCCGCATGGGGACGACGGTGGCCACGAACGCGCTTCTTGAGCGCAAAGGTGACAGGGTCCTTCTTCTCATCACCAAGGGCTTTCGGGACGCTCTGCGTATCGCCTATCAGGCGCGGCCGGATATTTTCGCGAAGGAGATCGTTCTGCCGGAGCAGCTCTATGAACGTGTTATCGAAGTGGATGAACGCGTTCGCGCGGACGGCTCCATCGAACTCCCGCTCGACCTTTTGGCAGTGAAGGATAGGATCGAGGCAGCCAAATCCGACGGTATCGATGCGGTGGCCATCGTCTTCATGCATTCCTGGAAGTATCCGCGACACGAGGATGCGGTTGCCGAACTTTGCAAGTCAATTGGATTTCCGCAGATCTCCGTCAGTCATCGGGTTTCGCCCTTGCTCAAACTCGTGGGACGAGGAGATACGACAGTTGTTGATGCGTACCTCTCCCCGATTCTGTCGCGCTACGTACAGCAGGTTGCCGCGGAGCTCGGCATCGACAAATCCACAGATCGTGCGCCGCGACTGAAGTTCATGATGTCATCCGGCGGATTGACTGCTGCTGACCTGTTTCAGGGCAAGGATGCCCTCCTGTCGGGTCCGGCGGGCGGCGTGGTCGGCATGGTGGAAACCGCAAAACTTGCCGGTTTCGACAAAGTCATCGGTTTCGATATGGGCGGCACGTCCACTGACGTGGCCCACTACGACGGCGAATACGAGCGTGCGTTTGACACCGAAGTCGCGGGCGTGCGGGTGCGCGCGCCGATGATGCGAATCCACACGGTCGCGGCCGGTGGTGGCTCGATCCTTCACTTTGAGGCCGGCCGTTTTCGCGTCGGCCCGGACTCTGCGGGTGCCAATCCGGGACCGGCCTGTTATCGCCGGGGCGGCGACTTGGCGGTGACCGACGCAAACGTCATGCTGGGAAAGCTGCAGCCGGATCTATTTCCGTCGATTTTTGGCCGGAGCCAGGACGAGCCACTGGATGCCGCTGTTGTCCGTCAGAAATTTCAGATACTTGCAGCCGAGGCCGGCGGCGAACATACGTCTGAAAGCGTGGCTGAGGGCTTCATCAGGATCGCCGTCGAGAACATGGCGAATGCAATCAAGAAGATCTCGGTCCAGCGTGGCTACGACGTCACTGGCTACCTGCTGAACTGCTTCGGCGGTGCTGGTGGCCAACATGCCTGTCTCGTTGCCGACGCGCTTGGCATGCAGGCCGTTCTCATCCACCCATACTCGGGGTTATTGTCGGCTTATGGCATGGGCCTGTCATCGGTCTTTGCCTCCCGCCAGCAAGCGCTCCTGAAGCCCGTATCCGATCAGGCCAAGCCAGCAATTGATGAACTGATCGCTTCGCTAAGCAGCCAAGTCGCTGGCGACCTCGCGGCCCAGGGAATTGCGAGAGGTGCAATCGATTTCAAGCCTGTTTTGCACGTACGCTATGACGGAACGGATACAACGCTGCCGGTGAATTTCGAAGATGGATCCATCGATGGCGCAAGAAGAAATTTCGAACGCGCGCATAAAGCGCAGTTCGGATTCATCTATGATGGAAAGGCAATCGTGGTCGATTCTGTGGGTGTTGAAGGCACGGACAAGAGCAGCGCCACGCATGAGGAAAACGACCAAGTGGTGGATCGCAGGGTTGTAATTGCAGACGAGAGCCGGCGTATCTTCGTTGATGGCTCATGGCAGGATGCGGGCGTCTTCCGGCGCGTCGATCTGTCGCCAGGAGCCATGATTACCGGCCCAGCACTGATCATTGAAGCCAATCAGACGATTGTCGTGGAGCCAGGCTGGCAAGCGGCGATCACCGCCAAAGACCATGTGTTGCTGCGCAGGACCGAGAAGAAGCGAAATCCCGCAGCGCTGGGAACGAATGCGGATCCGATCATGCTGGAGGTCTTCAACAATCTCTTCATGTCAATCGCAGAGCAGATGGGCGTGACGCTCCAAAACACCGCCTACTCCGTGAACATAAAGGAGCGCCTCGATTTTTCCTGTGCGGTTTTTGATCGTACCGGGGCTTTGGTTGCCAACGCTCCACACATGCCGGTGCATCTTGGGTCAATGGACCGATCCGTGGAAGCCGTCATCCAGTTGAACCAAGGCAATATTCGACCCGGCGACGTTTTCGCATTGAACGCGCCTTATAATGGCGGCACTCACTTGCCCGATATTACCGTTGTGACGCCTGTCTTCGATGATATCGGTCATGACATATTGTTTTATGTCGCGTCTCGCGGCCATCATGCCGATATCGGGGGAACCGCGCCTGGGTCCATGACGCCACTTGCAACGACGGTCGACGAGGAGGGAATTCTCTTCGACAACTTCAAACTCGTCGATCGCGGTGAGTTTTGCGAGAGGCAGTTACACGATCTCTTGACCAGACATCCGTATCCTGCCCGCAATCCGCAACAGAACATCGGTGACATCAAGGCGCAGATCGCCTCGAACGAGAAGGGGGTTGCAGAACTGCGCAAGATGGTTGCTCATTTCGGGCTTTCCGTCGTTGAGGCTTATATGGGGCATGTCCAGGATAACGCGGCAGAGAGCGTGCGCCGCGTCCTCGAACGCCTCCCTGACGCTTCTGAATACAATTATCCGACCGACACCGGCCAGACTATCAAGGTCAGGATTACGATCGACCGGGAAAAGCGCGAGGCGACGGTCGATTTCACCGGCACATCAAAAGTCGAGAAGAACAATTTCAATGCTCCGGAACCCGTAACACGAGCTGCCGTGCTTTACGCTTTTCGCGTGATGGTCGAGGATAATATCCCGATGAACGCCGGCTGCCTCAGGCCGATCAGGATCGTCATTCCGGACGGCTGCATGCTGAAGCCCGCTTATCCAGCCGCTGTCGTGGCCGGTAACGTCGAGACCTCGCAGCACGTTACGAACGCGCTTTTCGGGGCGATGGGAGCGATGGCCAACGCCCAGGGGACAATGAACAATCTAACCTTCGGCAATGATCGTTATCAATACTACGAAACGATCTGCTCGGGATCGCCGGCGGGCCAGATGAACAGCGGTCGCGCCTTTGGCGGGACGTCCGGCGTTCATACCCACATGACCAATTCCCGGCTAACGGATCCCGAAGTACTTGAGCTTCGCTTCCCGGTCTTGCTCGAAGACTTTCATATCAGGGAAGGCTCGGGGGGCAGAGGAAGCTGGAACGCTGGCGATGGCACAAAACGGACGATCCGTTTTCTCGAACGTATGGAATGCGCAATCCTGTCATCTCACCGCAACCGGCCGCCTAAGGGCTGCCATGGTGGTCACGACGGGGAAGCCGGATCCACGACGGTTCGACGTCTGGATGGACGTGTTGATACATTAAGGGCGAGCGATCAGACAATCCTGGAAGCGGGCGAAGCCGTAACGATTAAAACGCCGACCGCGGGCGGCTTCGGCACGCCCTTGCCGTGATAGGCCAACGGATCTCAAGCGTGTCGTTGCCTACATGGCGATACTTCGCCAGCCGGCTGAAAACCGGCCAGGTTCGATACCAAGCCCCAGACGTTGCCATAGCCCTCGAAGCCTGCTCGATCAAAACCGATCACGGCGAATACAAGATCATCCCGGACCTCGCGAAAAACGGGATATTCCGCTAGGGAGTGACGTAGGTTCGAAGCATATCTACGCGCGCCATAGTGCCTGGCATTAGTCCCTGGACACGAATTGACCACTTTCTGCGCTCCGGAGCAGCAGATCAGACGGCGGTTCGGCGAGGTCTTCGGCGGCCAATGTTTCAAGTGCTGCAACAACGCGAGCAAGTCCGCGCTCTTCAGCATAATACATCAGACCACCGCGCCAGCGCGGGAAGCCATATCCATGGATTTCCACGAGGTCGATGTCCACAGCTCTTAGCGCGACCTTCTCGCGCAGGATCTTCGCGGCCTCGTTGACCATCGGTAGGGCGATGCAGTCGATGATGCTGGCTTCATCCCACTCTCGCTGCGATGTTTCCCGGGCTTCCTCGGCAATAATGCCGGCGACGGTTTCCGAGGGCTGAGGAGTGCGCTCGCCCTTCGCGTAGTCGTACCAGCCGCCGCCGCTTTTCTGCCCAAGGCGTTCCAGCGTGCAAAGCCGGTCCGCGATCGGCGCGAAGGGGGTTTCGCCGCGGGCGCGCGCCGCCCTGCGCTGGAAAGCGGCAATGTCAAGGCCGCCGAGGTCCTGCGCCTCGAACGGGCCCATCGGAAGGCCAAAGGCACGCATGGCCGCGTCGACCGCCCGTGGTGTCGCGCCTGATAGCAACAGGCGCTCGGCCTGTGCGCGGGTGACTTTCAGGATCCGGTTCCCGATAAAGCCATCGCAGATGCCGGCGCGCACCGGAATCTTCTTCAGCATGCGGGCGAGCGCGAAACCTGTCGCAAGTGTTATGGCAGTGGTTTGAGCGGTCGGCACGAGCTCCAGCAGCTGCATGACGTGAGCCGGGCTGAAGAAATGCAACCCGAGAAAGCGTTCCGGGTGCTTGATGCCGGCCGCTATCTGCTCGGGATCGAGGTAGGAGGTGTTCGTCGCGAGCACGGCATCGGAACGACAGGATGTTGAAAGCTTGCCGAAGACTTCACGCTTTACGTCGAGATCTTCAAACACGGCTTCGATGACGAGGTCCACTCGAGCAAGAAGCCCGTAGTCGGTCGTACCGATGATACCGGAGAGACGTTCGGCAGCTGTTTCGGACGTGATTCTGCCGCGCTTGACGGAGCTTTCAAAAATCGAACGTAGGTTCGATAGCCCCCGCTCGACCGCCACTTCGTCGCGTTCCACGAGCGTGACGGGCAGGCCCGCATCGCGAAGGGCTGCGGCAATCCCTGCTCCCATGGTGCCGCCGCCTATGACCGCGGCAGAACGGATCGAGCGTGGTTCAATACCTGCAAGCTCGGGGGGACGTGGCGCGCTACGCTCTGCGAAGAAAACATGGCGCAAGGCGCAAGCTTGGGGTGAGCCGCGCAGGTCGAGAAACGTCTGGCGCTCGAAGGCCATTGCAGTCTCGAAATCCGCCTCGGTCGCCTTGCGGACGCATTCGAGCGCCCGAAGGGGCGCGTCCTCGCGCTTGGCGCGACCAGCAACGGCCTTCTCGGTTGTTTCCCAGAATGTTGCGCCAACGACTGGTAGGCTTCGTTGGTGGAGTGGGAGTGGAAGCGATTGATCCGCAGCCGCGCGTGCAAAGTCGATCGCCCCCTTTTCCAGATCCCCCTCGATGATGGCGTCGATCAGCCCTTGCGACCGAGCCTTCGGCGCGGCCATCGGTGCGCCTGTTGTGACCATCTCCGTGGCGAGCGCCGCTCCAATCAGCCGCGGAAGGCGCACGGTGCCCCCAGCACCCGGAACGAGGCCGAGCCGGACCTCGGGCAAGCCGACGCTTGCCGATGATACGGCTACGCGAAAACGGCAGCCGAGCGCCACCTCGAACCCGCCACCGAGCGCACTGCCATGAATTGCAGCCAGCCATGGTTTGGTCGCTGTTTCGATACGGGCGACAAGATCGGGAAGGTGAGGGGGCATCGGCGGCTTGCCGAATTCGTTGACATCGGCACCGGCAATGAACGTTCGCCCCTCGCAGATCAGCACGACTGCGCGCACCGAGGGATCGGTATCCAGCGTCTCGACCGCATTCCACAGATCCTGCCGCACCGCTTGCGACAAGGCGTTCACAGGCGGGTTGTCAATGGTGACGACGGCAATGTCGCCGTTGCGCTCGATGGTGACGGTCATATGTCATCTCCCCAGGTAGGCTCGCGAATGCTTAATCGGCGATCAGGTCCGGCGCTGGCCCCTACGCTGTAATCCGGTCGGGCGCTTTCGGGCGGCGCCACATGACGGTGCGGAATCGGTTCGCCACGAAGGCGGTATCGGTCAGGCTGGCACTGCCTGCCGGGTTGGCGCCCGTGACATGGAAATCGCTGAACGCAGCACTTTGGTTGACGAAGATGCCGCCCGTCAGATTGATCGAAAGGTTGACGCCAGCTTTGGCAAAAGCATCCACGGCAGCATCAACGCGGCCTTCGTCGGTGTCGTAGAGCGCCGCCGTGATGGCACCCTTGCGGTGGGCAAGGGTTGCCGCCTTTTCGATACCGTCGGCGGCATCCGCAACGCCGACGATAAAGGCGATCGGACCGAAGCGCTCTTCCTCGTGCGCATTCGTGTTGTCGGAATCGACCACAAGAACAAGGGGCGTTGCCGTTCGCTGATCGCCTGTGTTGATCGGGGCGGAATCGCGAATGATCTTTCCGAGGCCACGAGCAGCCTCGATCCGGGTCATGGTTGCCGGATTGGCGATCGCGCCGCAGATGCCGGCGGCGCGCGCCGTATCGGCAAGCAATGCGTCGATTGCCGCAACAATGCCCACTGCAACCTCGTCAAAGCTCTTGAGACCGTGGTTCGTCTTAATGCCGCTCCTGGGGACGTAGATGTTTTGCGGCGCAGTGCACATCTGGCCGCTGTAGAGCGACAGCGAGAAGGCGATGTTGGCGCACATGCCTGTGAAGTCGTCGGTGGCAGCGACGGCGATCGAATTGACGCCGGCCTCTTCCGTATAGATTTGAGCGTCTCCGGCATGTCGACGCACCCAATCGCCGAAGCTGTTCGAGCCCGTGTAATCGATGATCGATACCGCATCGTTCAAAACGAGATCGCAGGTGATTTCAGCCCCCGATGCATCGGCTGCCAGAAGCGCGATATTGGCGTCAAATCCCTCTTCAGTAAGCACTTGGCGGATAACCGAAACGGTGATCGCCAACGGCAGGATCGCGCCCGGATGTGGTTTGACGATGACCGTATTGCCCGTTGCAAGGCTGGCAAACAGGCCGGGATAGCTGTTCCATGTCGGGAAAGTCTGGCAGCCGATCACCAGCGAGACGCCACGCGGTACGATCCGCCAGTGCTTTTCGAGAACGATCGGCTCGGCTCTTCCCTGCGGTTTGGTCCAGACAGCCTGGCCGGGTGTGCGGGTCATTTCCGAAAAAGCATAGGCAACGGCCTCAAGGCCACGATCCTGCGCATGCGGTCCGCCAGCCTGAAAGGCCATGGCAAAAGCCTGTCCCGTCGTATGCATAACGGCGTTCGCTATTTCGAAGCTGATGCGATTGAGGCGGGCAAGAATTTCGAGGCAGATGCCAACCCGTGTCTCGACCGGGGCGGCCGCCCATAGAGGTGCCGCAGCCCGCGAGGCAGCAATCAGGGTGCGGGCATCGGCGGCCGGATAGGTGATGCCGAGGGTCGGACCGAACGGCGAAATTTCGGCACCGAGCCGCGTTGTAGCGGGATGACCGGGCATGTCGAAGCGCTTGCCGAGCCGGGCGTTATAGGATGCGAGACCGTCATCCTTGGCGGTTTCGCCGTAGATCTTGCCGCTCGGGATTTCCGGGTAGGCCGACCAATAGCCGCGTTCTTGCACTGCCTGCAGAGCTGCGGCAAGTGTCGGCTGGTGGCGGTCGAAAAGGGCATCCATCACATGTTCCTCTCATGCTGTAGATTTATAATTGACCGGCCGGTCGGTTTATGCAAGAGTTTTTTCATGAACCGCCCGATCCTGGCGGAACTGGAGGAAACATGTCCGAATCCGACACCGTCCTATCGGCGTTCGCCGATGGCGTTCTTACTCTGACCCTCAACCGTCCCGACAAGCTCAATGCCTTCAACGAAGAGATGCATCTGGCGCTGCGCGCCGGCTTCGAGCGTGCGCATCAGGATGCGTCCGTGCGGGCGGTGCTCCTGACCGGTGCTGGTCGTGGCTTCTGTGCCGGACAGGATTTGGGCGATCGCGATCCGCGCAAGGGTGGGGCGACCCCGGACCTTGGACGCACGATCGAGCTTTTCTACAATCCGCTGATCCGTCTGATCAGGACACTGGAAAAGCCGGTCATCTGTGCCGTCAACGGCGTTGCCGCAGGGGCCGGCGCCAATATCGCGCTTGCCTGCGACATCACATTGGCCGCGCGCTCTGCGCGTTTCATTCAGGCCTTTGCCAAGATCGGGCTGGTACCTGATTCCGGCGGCACCTGGAGCCTGCCCAGGCTGCTTGGTGAAGCGCGCGCCAAAGCGCTGGCACTGACAGCCGAGCCTCTGGACGCGGAAACGGCGGCAAGCTGGGGCCTGATCTGGAAGGCGGTCGACGATGCGGCACTTCTTGCCGAGGCCAAGGCTCTTGTCACGAAACTCGCGGCCGGACCGACTAAAGGCCTCGGCATGACCAAGCGTGCCATTCAGGCCGCGGCGACCAACTCACTGGACGAACAGCTCGAGCTTGAACGCGATCTACAGCGCGAGGCCGGACGCAGCGCGGACTACGCCGAGGGCGTGGCCGCGTTCCTGGAAAAGCGCAAGCCGGAGTTCAAGGGACAATGACCGACAGGATCGTACAGACGGCGCAGGAGCTTGCCAATGCCTGCGCGGATACCATGTGGCGCGAGGATAACGCCACCCGTCACCTCGGCATGGTCATGGAGCGCGTGGCGCCCGGGCTGGCTGTCATCTCCATGGTCATCAAGCCGGAGATGACCAACGGTCACGGAACCTGCCATGGCGGCTATATCTTTATGCTGGCCGACTCGGCCTTCGCCTTTGCCTGCAACACCTACAACGAGCGGACCGTCGGGCAGCACTGCTCGGTAACCTATATTGCACCGGCCTTTGTCGGCGACCGGTTGACAGCTTCCGCGCGCGAGGTCTCGCGGCGCGGACGCGGCGGCATCTACGATATCAACGTGACCAATCAGAACGGCGACCACATAGCCGAATTTCGCGGCCACTCGCGCACCGTCAAGGGCACCCTTTTGCCGGAAAAGGCGTGAAGCTGCCGGTCATTCGTTTCGGAGGAGACAGACATGGAAGACCTATCACCCCGCCCCGGCGATCTCGACGCAATCGAGACCGCCTCGCGCGACGAGATTGCTGCGCTTCAGCTTGAGCGGATGAAATGGTCGCTAAGCCACGCCTACGAGAACTCGCCCTTCTACGGTGCGCGATTTGACGAGGCAGGCGTTCATCCCTCGGATCTGAAGTCGCTGGCCGATTTGGCGAAATTCCCCTTCACGACGAAGAAGGATCTGCGTGATACCTATCCGTTCGGCATGTTTGCCGTACCGCGGGAAAAACTGGTGCGCATTCATGGGTCTTCGGGCACGACAGGCAAACCGACTGTCGTTGGTTACACCCGGAAGGATATCGACACCTGGGCCGATATGGTGGCGCGCTCGATCCGGGCCGCCGGCGGCCGTCCTGGCGACATGGTGCATGTCGCCTACGGCTATGGACTCTTTACCGGTGGCCTTGGCGCCCATTACGGCGCCGAGCGGCTCGGCTGCACTGTCGTACCGATGTCGGGTGGCATGACAGAGCGGCAGGTCACGTTGATTGAGGATTTCAGGCCGCGCATCATCATGGTCACCCCCTCCTACATGCTCTCGATCCTCGACGAGTTCCGCAGGCAGGGGATCGACCCGCGAGAAAGCTCGCTGGCGGTCGGCATCTTCGGAGCCGAACCTTGGACAAATGCGATGCGCCAGGAAATCGAGCAGTCGTTCGACATGCATGCGGTCGATATCTATGGCCTCTCGGAAGTGATGGGCCCAGGCGTCGCCAGTGAGTGCGTCGAGACCAAGGACGGATTGCATATCTGGGAAGACCACTTTTATCCGGAGATCATCGATCCGGCGACGGGTGAGGTTCTTCCCGATGGAGAAATGGGCGAACTGGTCTTCACCACACTGACCAAGGAAGGCCTGCCGATCATCCGTTACCGCACCCGCGATCTGACGCGCCTGCTGCCTGGCACGGCACGCTCCATGCGGCGCATCGAAAAGATCACCGGCCGTTGCGACGACATGATGATCCTTCGCGGCGTCAACGTCTTCCCGACCCAGATCGAGGAGCAGATCCTGAAGTGTCAGGGGCTTGCGCCGCATTTCCAGATCGAGCTCAGCCGGTCCGGCCGGATGGACCAGATGACCGTCCATGTCGAGTGTACGCCTGAGGCCGCCGACGAAACTGCTCGCGCCTCCTCGGCAAAATCCCTTGCCCACTACATCAAGAGCGTCGTTGGTGTTACCACAAAGATCGAGATTCGCGACCCGGGTGGAGTCGCACGGTCCGAGGGCAAGGCAAAACGGGTCGTCGACAACCGACCAAAGCAATGAAAGCGATTGCTTCCCGGCATGGCGATCATTCCGGGAAGCATAAATTCAGGAGCTGTCACGAGCTCGTCGCGTGGAGGGCGCGGAGGAAGAACAGGAACACAGGATCATATGGCACGAACGCGCGCGATCGACTTTGAAGAGAAACAACGCAGCCTCCTGAGCAGCGCCGCTGCCGTCTTTGCCGAGATGGGGATGGAGAAAGCCTCCATGGCTCATATCGCCTCGCGCAGCAACGTTTCCAAAGCCCTGCTCTACCATTATTATCCGAGCAAGGATGCCCTGATCTTCGACATCATTCGCAACCATCTCGAGGAACTGGAAGCTGCCGTTGCTGCCGCGGATAAACCCGGGATCTCTCCTCAGGAAAGATTGAAGCTCCTCGTGCGCCAGGTACTGGAAAACTATCGCGGCGCCGACAATGAGCACAAGGTGCAGCTAAACGGCACCAGCGCCCTTTCCCCCGAACAGCTCGACGAGCTGCGGGCCATCGAACGCCGGATCGTCAAGCGTTTCTCCAACACCATCATCGAGATCAATCCGGATCTCAATGCGAACAAACCACTGCTGATGCCGGTGACCATGTCGCTCTTCGGCATGATGAACTGGGTCTACATGTGGTTTCGTCCCGGCGGTCCGGTCAGCCGCGACGAATATGCCGACATCGCCACCACTCTGATCCTCGAGGGCGTCAAGGCGGTGCGCTGAGCGCATGGCGTTATCACGCTTGGTGCCGGCGGGGCGCTATCCGACAGATCACGGTCATAGAGAGTGATGACGGACGGTGACGAGCCTAGACGGTCGGCTGTTTCGATTTGGCGGATATGAGATTGCCGAGTTCCATCGGAAACGGGAACAAGATGGTTGAGCTCTTCTCGCTGGCGATGACGTTCAAGGTGCTCAAGTAACGAAGTTGCATGGCCTCTGGCTGCCTTGCGAGTATTTCGGCCGCCTCGAGGAGCTTTGCAGCCGCCTGCTGTTCTCCCTCGGCATTGATGACCTTTGCCCGGCGCTCGCGTTCGGCTTCCGCTTGGCGGGCAATTGCGCGGATCATCGATTCGTTGATATCGACATGCTTGATCTCGACAGTGGCGACTTTGATGCCCCAGGCATCCGTTTGAGCATCAAGGATCTCCTGAATGTCCAGGTTGAGCCTGTCGCGTTCTGCCAGCATCTCATCGAGGTCGTGCTTGCCGAGTACCGAGCGCAACGTCGTCTGGGCAAGCTGACTTGTCGCCATCATGAAGTCCTCGACCTGTATCGTCGACTTCTCGGGATCGATGACCCTGAAGTAGATCACGGCGCTGACGCGGACCGAGACATTATCATGAGAGATAACGTCCTGGCTGGGGACATCGAGTACGCGCGTGCGCAAATCTACCCGTATCATCTGCTGGACGTAGGGGACGAGGAGTATCAGGCCAGGTCCCTTGACGCCGGTGAAGCGGCCAAGCGTAAAAACGACGCCGCGTTCGTATTCCCGCAGAATCTTGACCGCGGATGCAATGATGACGAGCAAGATTAGGATCGCTACAAGATAAAAGGCAAGATCTGCAAACATGGCCATGACGTCTTCTCCTGCTTCAAAGGGCCGCTAAGTCTCGTTGAGCCGCTTCTCGACCTCAAGCGTCAGCCCGTTGCGGGCGATCACGCTGACAGCGTCCCCAGCGGTAAGCGAATCGGTGGAAATCGCCTTCCAGCGCTCGCCATGTGCGATGATGTAACCCGTGGCTCCAGCCCAACTCTCGACCTCGCCCGAAATCCCGATCATCTGCTCTGCACCCGTTGCGACGCCGCGCCACCGCGAGGTAAAGGCGAGGCGAGCAACGAGAAGGCTGAAGGTGAGGCATGCAAACGCGATTGCACCCAGTACGGGGCGCGAAACCTGCAAGCCTGGCATATCCGTATCAAACAGAATGGTTGCGCCCAGGATCACGGCGATCCCGCCGCCGATGCCCAGGGCGCCGAAGCTCGGCGAATGTATTTCGGCCACCGTCAGTCCTACGCCGAGGAAAATAAGCCCGACGCCGGCAAAGCTCACTGGAAGCAATGCCAACGCATAGAGACCAAGAAGCAGGCAGATACCGCCGATCGTGCCTGGAAGCATCGTCCCAGGCGCAAGAAATTCGAAGATCAGACCATAGATGCCGACCATCATCAGGATGATTGCAATGTTCGGATCGGTGATTACCGAAAGCAGGCGGGTGCGCCAGTCCGGTTCGAATTCCTGCACTGCTAAGCCGGTGGTATCTATTCGGATGTCTGTCTGACCGACCCGTACTATGCGCGCCTGAGTCTGCGCAATGAGATCGTTGACATCAACTGCCGTGAAATCAATGGCGTGTTCGCGCACGGCAGCAGTCGATGAAAGGCTCGCGCCCTCCCGCACGGCCTGCTCTGCCCAGTCGGCATTGCGGTTGCGCAGTTCCGCGAGCCCGCGAATATACGCCACCGCGTCGTTAATGATTTTCTTGTCGCTGGCGCTGCCTGGGGCCTCGGCTTGCTTGTCATTTTGCTTGCCCGGTTCCTTTTCGGGTTTGGTATCGCCGCCAAAAGGGTTGACGCCGATCGCAATCGGTGTCGCTGCTCCCAAGTTGGTGCCTGGCGCCATCGCCGCAATGTGGCATGCGTAGAGAATATAGGTGCCGGCGCTGGCAGCACGTGCACCGCTCGGTGCGACGAAGCCGGCGACAGGCACGGGCGAGGCAAGGATGGCGCGAATGATGTCCCGCATGGAAGTGTCAAGGCCACCGGGCGTGTCCATCTGAAGGATAATCAAGCCCGCGCCATCTTCGCCAGCACGCCGAAGGCCCCGTATCACATAGTCTGATGTTGCGGGTCCGATGGCACCGTTCACCTTTAGCACGACCGCAACGCGGCTGGATTCCGACGCCGCTGGCGTGAAGATGCCCGGAGTTGAGAACAGCAACAACAACGCGATCAGGATTGGCGGCAGCCACCGCCAACACCTTAAGCTCAGCGCTACCACCTGCGGAACGCTCATAATCTCTAATATATGGCAGAAATCACAAAGAGAAAGGAAGCGTACGCAGCGTACGTGCAATACGAATGCAGAGCTCAAGCCTTCGCTCCAGGGGGCAGCTGTATGCGACGCCTCAGTCTGATATGGGCTCTTGAGCGCACGCTGATTGTGCCACTGCCCTTTCATCAGAACGCTTCGCACGTCGCAAGCCTGCCCCTAGAACTGCGATGGTTACGAGAGTAAAAATACAGAAACTGCTAATACAGTTAATCTAAACATAGGTCCCGATGTGGTAAAATTTGCAACTCGCTCGACGAGATGCCGGGCGACGTTGACTTTTCGCAGAGTGGTTCGCCTGGGCGTCGAGGTAGCGTTTCCGCTATGCCGAAAAGGGTGAAGCCCGATAAGAAGCCTCGGGAAGGACCGCGTGTATTGAAACGAATAGCCCAATCGCGGACAATCTGCAGGGTCACCCGTCCGATCCTGGCCGCGTCGCTGCGTGAATGGCCATCATCGATTTCGGCAAGGGCAAGAAGCCGCCGAGCGCGCGCCGCATCCTTCGTTTTTTTGGACAATGCCCGCAGGGCAAAACCGTCGAAGTCATCGCGCAGTGGAATTCCCAATGTCATCCGCAAACCTACGTTTGCGACATCGATTCGTATCCATCCGAGTTGGGCCGCAGTACTTACGGGTTAGCGCATGGTAGCATGGCGGAATGGAGATCGACGAGGACAAGATCGACGATGCGGTGCTGGCGCTGTTGTGGCTGACGCTTTATCGTCTAGCTCGGTTCGGCCTCTGCCCACGGAACATTGGGCGCCATTTGAAGTTGCTGTCGATTGGCCGGGGCAGGACTGCCGAGGCCATATTGCGCCTTGATATGGTCGGCGAGACGCAGTGCTAGCGCAACGATGGTCAACGTGGGCATGTCATTGCCGCACGTCGGAAAGATCGAACTACCGGCAACGTGCAAATTGTGCATGCCATGCACCTTGCAGTTCTGGTCGACGACGCCTTGCCGCGGATCGACATGCATGCGGGTCGTGCCCATGTGGTGGGCGCAGCCGATGACCGAGAGCGGATGCCCTTTGTCGGCATCTTCGAGATCGACATGGCCAAGGCCCGATCGAGCGAACTCATCGCGTACGAGTTCGAGCATGCGCAGGTGCGTGCGCTTTTCGTGGTCGCCAATGCGCCAGTCGAGATGGGCGCGATGGAGGCCGAGGCGATCCCGTTGTGACGAAAGGGTAACGCGGCTCTCACGGTCCGGCGCCGGCTCGACAACAGTCTCGATCTGGAAATAGTCCGATTTAGCCGCCAGTTTCAGGCGTCGATAGAGCAGCGACGTCATCAGGTTCGGGCTGTGTCGGACGACAGCGGCATAGGTCTGTAGCTTGATGTCCCGAAAGTGGCGCCAGCGGACAGCATTATAGAGTTCGTGGAACTGTTCGGTGAGTGCGCTGTCCTCGCCGGATCGGCATGCTCGGAAATAGGTCCGGCATTGCAGCAGCCGTTCACGCCGCTGGATCTGTTCGGATAGAGCAAGATGCGCGCTTGCGCTAGTGCCATCCACCGACAGGCGAGGATTGTGATAGGTGAACCGAGCGTCGTAGAAGCGGAACGGATCAGCGCTCCGCGCTGGCGTCATGCGACCATGGCGAATGCGCGGATGCTCCATGAAATAGCGACCGACGAGGTCGTGCTGGTTGCCGAGCCCCCGTACATCGACACTGTTTGACAACAAAAGAAGCCGCGCATTTTCGATGCCGCCCGCAGCAAGAATCGTGTGTTTCGCCCGCACGAAGAAGGCGGAGCGCGATGCCGACATCACATGGACGCCGCGCACGGTAGTGGCGTTGCTGCATGTCGCGAGCTGGACCGCGTTGGCATTGAGAATGACCTTTGTGTTCTTTGCCGATACCAGCTGCGCGTAATAGTCTCGGCCGAACCGCGTCGGTGGGCTGAACTTGCTGACGACTGTTTCGAGGGCCTTGCGGTCAAGCTCAAGCAACCCTATCCGCTTGTTCAGCTGGCTATGCCAAAACGCCGGTTCGAATCCATGATGGTTGACCTGGACGAGATCGTCGGCGCGCCGGTAGTAGGGTTCAACCTCGTCAAGGCGGAACGGCCAGCCGCTGTTCGGTATCCAGTCGCGCTCCTCGAAGTCGATGCTAATAAAGGGACGTATCCAGCCTCCCCAGCAATTCGAGCTGCCACCCAGCCGCCGGGTGCGTGTTGCCTGCAGATCATAGGGAAGACCCACATTCTCGCCCTCGTAGAGGCCTTGCGATTTAGTGCTTGGCTTTAGGCCACCACCCTCCAATACGCATGTAGCGATGCCCTGGCGGTCGAACTCGAGCGCAAGTGTGATACCCGCGACGCCGCCCCCAATGATGCAGATTTCCGCATCCAAGGTGGAATCATTCGGCAATAGTCCAGCCTCGATGAGCATGATCTACCTGCCCCCCCTCAATCCGATTGTTTATTGTTTATTTCCAAGCACATCCCCTGATAGGCGCGATCTGCACATCTTGCTTCGGGAACGCTGTAATTTACATCTGTACATCGGAATATTGGGAGTACCCAACCGATGGATGCATCATCCGAAAGTTTTAGGGTCGCGGCATGGGCCGCAGAATTTCCGGTTTACGCGGCCGCCGCAATAGCTGCCGCTTTTTCGGCCTTCCAAGCCCACGGCAACAACTCGTCGGTGTTGGCCGGATGATCGGCGATCCAAGCCGGGCCTGCGGGTCGACATGGTTCATTTTTGCCGTGAACCATCAAACTGTACATGGCGGCGGCCCGTTGACCACCCCAGCGAACGCTCTGCCGCGTTGTTCGACAGGCAGGTCCGGCCATCGGTGGGAAACGGGTAAACGATGCCCAGCGGTTCAGCATGTCGTCGAAGGACTTGGCCAGGTCATTGTCGCGAGACAGCTTGGCACGTTGCTCGCGCATCCACACTTCCATATCGGCGATCGGCGGCACGCTATGCTGCTGACGCGCCGCTTTGCGATCTTCGGCCGTCTGGCCATTGATCTGACGTTCGATCTCGAACAGCGCATCGATCCGGAGGACCATCTCGATGGCGATAGGCGAGATGACGGCAGCGGTTTGCCTTTCGCCTTGCGCCGGGCATCGGAAAACCGCGCCTCGAGGAACTGCGATGACCACCGGACAAAAATACAGAAAATGCTAATATAGATACTCTAAATATAGCTCACAATGTGATATAATTTTCAACTCGCCCGAGGACGAGATGCCGGGCGACGTTTCGACTTTTCGCGGAGTGGTTCGTCTGGATGTCGAACCAGCGTTTCCGCCATGCCGGAAAGATCCCACCGATAAAGAGGCCTCGGGACAACATCTCGGAATGGGAGGTGTGCAATGCTCCGCAGATTGTTTCTCACCTTGGCTATTGCGACGTCCGCGCTGGCGATCAATGGCGTCGCGTGGGCCGACATCACGGTCCTGGTGCCGTCGGGCAGCGAAGGCAACGGCCTTACCGCCGCTGCCGGGGACTACTCGAAATTGAAGGGTTCGAAGGTCGAAATCGTCCAGGCGCCCTATGCCAATGTCTTCGAGAAGGCGGCGAATGCCGGCCAGACAAAATCGGGCGCTTTCGACATCGTACTGATGGACGACCCGTGGATCCCATTCTTTGCCGAAAATGGTCATCTCGAGGATCTGAGCCCCTATTTCGCCAAGCTTGGGGTCCCGGGTCCCGACAACGACTTCCTTGCAAAGTCGCTGGCGGTTTGCCGCAACCCGTATAACACCGGTCCGTTCGTCTGTATCCCCTATGTCGGCAATGCCCAGATGTTCTTCTATGATGGTGCCAGGTTCGCGCAGGCTGGAGTATCCGGCGCACCCGCGACGTGGGACGATGTCTACAAGGCGGCCAAGGTGATCACCGACGCAGGCAAAGGCCGCTTCTATGGCTACGTGTTCCGTGGTGGACAGGGTAACAACGTGGTCGCCGATTTCATGCCGCTTCTGTGGTCTTATGGCGGCAACCTCTTCAACGCCGACCGCACCAAGGTGACGCTTGACACCAAGGAGGCCAAGGACGCGATGGCGATGTTCATGCAGCTGAAGGGCATCTCGCCGAAGGGGGTTGAGAGTTTTGCCCCCGAGGACGTCGGTCGCTCGATGACGTCGGGCATCGCCGCCTCGTCGATCAACTGGCCGAATTGGGTCGCGACGTTTGAGGACCCGAGCCAGAGCCAGGTGGTCGGCAAGATCTCCTACGCGCCGATGCCGGCAGGTACGCACGCCGGGTCATCGGAGATAGGCCATTGGACCATGGGCATCATGTCGGCGTCCAAGAACAAGCAGGAGGCCTTCGACTTCATGATCTGGGCGACGTCACCGGAACAGATCAAGATTTCCGCCACGCGCGGCAATCCGCCGGTCCGCTTCTCGGTTTTCACCGACCCCGAACTCACCTCGCAGCCGCAATTCCGACACTACCCGACGCTGATGCAGGCGATTGACTTTTCGACACCCCGGCCGCGCCATCCCAAGTGGCCAGAGATCGAGAACGCACTCGGCATCGAGCTTTCCAAGGCAGTTGCAGGCAGTGAAGACGCGGACAAGGCGCTTGCCAATGCGCAGGTGGCCATCGAGAAGATTACCGGTATCAGCAAATAGCGCGCCGGTTTTCCCATCGTCAGCGAAGCGGGGGGCGCCCCCGCTTCGCACTCTGATCGGCGAGGCGTCGGGCTATTTTCCGACGCGACGGGTGTCCCGAGATGCAAGAGCGGATGGATGATCCAACGATGACCGGCACGGTTGGGGGCATCGGTTCGGCTTTCGAGCGCTGGCGCGAGCGGCACTTACGCGTCCTCATGCTGGCGCCGACACTGCTGATCCTTGCAGGGCTGACGCTGTTTCCGACCGTCTACATGTTTACCGCGGCCGTCCAGAAGGTCAGCCCAGATCCGGATGTGCCTCGCGAGTTCATCGGTCTCGGCAATTTCGCGCGGATACTCGCCGACCCGGAACTCCATGTCGCCGTCAAGAACACGGTGGTGTTCACCAGCATTGCGGTGACGCTTGAGTTCCTGCTCGGCCTCGGCCTTGCCTTGCTTTTCGACAAGTACATTCGCCGGCTGAATTTCCTCAAGACGATCCTGTTGGTGCCGATGATGATCCCGCCGATCGCCGTCGCGCTGACGTGGAAGCTCATCTATCAACCCCAATTCGGGGTCCTCAACGAGTTGATGTTTCGCCTCGGATTGCCGTCGCAGGCTTGGGCCGGCGATGTCAACCTCGCCATGGGAACAATCATCGCCGCGGACGTTTGGGAGTGGACGCCGTTCATCTTCCTTCTGATGCTGGCCGGGCTGGCGAGCCTGCCGAGCGAGCCCTACGAGGCGGCCCAGGTCGATGGCGCCTCCGCCTGGCGCCAGTTCTGGGACCTGACGGTCCCCTTCCTCAAGCCGGTGATCGCCATTGCCCTGATCCTCAGGATCATGGATGCGCTCAGATTGTTCGACCTGGTGTTTATCCTGACGGTAGGCGGCCCGGCGGGGGCGACCGAGACGCTCAGCCTGTATGTCTTCAAGGTCGCGTTCACATTCGTTGATATCGGCTATGCCGCCGCCATCTCGCTGGTGATCCTGTTCGTGACGATCGGCTTCAGCACCTGGTTCATCAAGCGAATGCGGCTGGCGGATTGAGGAGGTTTGGATGACAACTGGCGTCCGGCATCGAGCCACCGAAGTGATCCCCCGCCTGCTGGCCTATCTGGTGATGGCCTTCGCCCTGTTCATCACCATCTTCCCGGTCTATTGGCTCGCCGTGAATTCATTCAAGCTCGACATCGACATCTTCGCGGTGCCCCCCGTGTGGTTCGAATTCTCGCCGACCCTCAAGCACTACGACGCGGCGTTCATCGGCCAGCCGTTCCTGATCTATGCCTTGAACAGCCTGATCATCGCGGTCACGACGACGATCGTGTCGCTAGTTTTCGGGACCATGGCCGGCTACGCCTTGGCCCGCTTCGACTATCCCGGCCGGTGGCGGTACCAGATCTCGTTTTGGATCCTGTCAACGCGCATGATGCCGCCGATCGTGACGATCATTCCGCTGTTCATATTCTTCAACTTCTTCGGCCTGCTGAACACGAAGCTTGCCGTCGTCGTTGCTTACACCGCCTTTAACCTTCCCTTCGTGACCTGGATGATGAAGAGCTACTTCCAGGATCTTCCCCCCGAACTCGAGGAGGCGGCAATGGTCGACGGTGATACGCGGTGGGGCGCATTCTTGCACGTGGCATTGCCCTTGGCCCGGCCCGGTCTCGCCGCAACGGCGATCTTCAGCCTGATCCTTGCCTGGAACGAGTTCCTGCTGGCGCTGATCCTTACCCAGACGGAGCGGTCGATGACACTGCCGGTCGGCATCTCCGGCCGGGTCACCCAGTACACGACCCATTGGGGCGAGATCAGCGCGGCCGGCTTTCTTGCCAGCGTCCCGATCATCATCTTCGCGCTGATCGTGCAGCGCCATCTCGTGCGCGGCCTTTCCTTCGGCGCGGTTAAGGGGTGACGCATGGCTTCTGTGACATTCAAGGACGTCGTCAAGAAGTTCGGCAAGTTCACGGCCGTCATGAACCTCAACCTCGAGGTTCGCGACAAGGAGTTTCTCGTTCTGCTCGGACCTTCCGGTTGTGGCAAGACGACGACGATGCGCATGGTCGCGGGTCTCGAGGAGGCCACGTCGGGCGATATCTACATCGACGCCGATCGGATCAATGGTGTGCTGCCCAAGTACCGCGACGTGGCGATGGTGTTCCAGTCCTATGCCTTGTATCCGCACCTCAGCGTCGCCGATAATATCGGTTACCCGCTGAAGATCCGCAAAGTGCCGCCCGCCGAATGCAAGCGGCGAATAATGGAGGTCGCGCGTAGGGTCGAACTGGACACGCTGTTGTCCCGTCTTCCGAAGGAGCTATCGGGCGGGCAGCGTCAGCGCGTCGCACTCGCGCGCGCCATCGTCCGCACCCCGCGGGTCTTTCTCATGGACGAGCCGCTGTCCAACCTCGACGCCAAGCTTCGCACCCAAATGCGCGCGCAACTGAAGCACCTCCAGCATGAGCTTCAGGTGACGACGATCTATGTCACTCACGACCAGATCGAGGCGATGACGCTTGCGCACCGCGTGGCAGTGATGAACAACGGCGTGATCGAGCAGCTTGGTACGCCGCGGGAGATCTACAACGATCCACGCACGCTCTTCGTTGCCGGCTTCATTGGCTCGCCGCCAATGAACCTGATCCCCGGGGAAGTGAAGGACGGCATATTCGTGAGTGCCGGCCTCAGGGTAGGCGGCATCGGCCGGGCCAACGTCTCTCGTGCCGTGCTCGGCGTCCGCCCGGAGGACGTCCATGTCGCGGGTGCCGGCGATGCCGACGTCAATCTGGTTGCCCCGATCTATTCGGTGGAACTCACGGGGGAGAGCACGCTGGTCAGCTTGCGGTTGGGCAATCAACTCATGACCCTGCGCGCCGACAAGAATTTCGCCGGTCAGATCGACCAGCAGATCGGCGTCAAGCTTGCGGCCGATCGCGTGTTTCTGTTCGACGGAGAGTCTCGAGACCGTGTGGACGTCTGACATCCGGGCAGCGGTGACGGTGATCGCCATGACATCGCGCGCCGTTGCGGCCGACCTCGGTCCCGTCGTCGGCAATCCGCTGATCGACATTCCCGCCGGGACGTTCATCTTCGGCCGCGACGACGGCCCCGAAAATGAACGCCCTCGGCGCGCGTTGGAGGGGCAGGCCTTCGCGATCAATCGGACCGAGATCACGAACCGGCAATATGCTCGCTTTGTCGAGGAGAGCGGTCACCGCCCGGCCTTCTACGCCAATCACCCGCTGCTCGGGCTGGACGACCGGCCGGTGGTCGGGGTGAGCTGGGGAGACGCGGATGCCTTCTGTCGCCACTACGGGTTGGTTCTACCAACGGAACAGCAGTACGAGAGGGCGGCGCGAGGAACTCAGGGCAGCGCGTTTCCGTGGGGCGAGGTCCCGCCGGGCAATACGCGGGCAAATTCGGGAGCAGATGTCTGTTGTTCCGGCGACGCGCGCGATGGGTATCCGATGACCGCACCGGCGGGGTCCTTTGCCGATGGCGCGAGCAAAGAGGGCGTCCTCAATCTTGTCGGCAATGTCTGGGAGTGGACCCGTGATGTCTACGCGCCGTACGAAGGCGGGACCACGGCGAGGAGCGCCGGGCCGTACCGTGTACTTCGTGGCGGCTCCTGGAACAGCGACAAAAACCACCTGACGACGACCTATCGGCTCGCCTATGATCCGGAATTCCGGTTCTCAGCCAATGGTGGCTTCAGATGCGTTCGTTCTACACCTTGATTGTCATCACCCGTTTTCTGCTCCTAGCCGTCGGCGCCGGTGCTGAACCGACGGCGCCGCCTGGCTACACATTTGAGACCTTCAACACGCCGGGTGCCGCCTTCGCCGGCCTATCTCGCGACGCGGGAGACTTGCTCGTCAGCGATCTCGCCAACGGCAGGCTCTACCGGCGTGGCGCGGACGGCAAGCTTGTCGCATTCGGTCCGGTATTTCCCCATGGCCTCGACGTGATCGGCGACCCGACCGGCCCATATCGTGTGGTGCGCGCCGACGACGGCTTTGTCGTCGCTCAGGGGTGGACGCCAGTCGACTCCAAGGAAGGGCCGTTTGACCACGCGCTCGTTGCGCTCGACGCGGCCGGAAAGGTCCGTGTCATCAGCAGCGATTTCTGGAATCCGTTCGACTTCGTTGCGGCGAGCGGAAACTACTACGTGATAGACTCCGCTCGAAACAGTGTCGAACGCGTACAGCCCGACGGCAGGACCAGCACGCTTCTTACATTCCGCCGCATGGGGCAGGCGGCCACGGCGCTGCGCAGCCTTTCACCGACCGAGTTTGCCGAAGGCAACGGCTACGAAACCGATGCGGTGCCGACCGGCATCGTCCTTCACGGCGGGCGCCTCCATATAGCACTGTTCGGCGGCTTTCCCTTTCTTGCCGGTGCCGGAAAGATCGTTTCAATTCCCGAGGCTGGCGATCAGTCAATGCCGCAGATTGACGTCGAAGCGCTCAATGCGCCCGTCAGTATTGCTTTCGACAACGATGGAGAGATGCTTGTCCTCGAGCACGGCACCTACGATCAGAAAGAAGGTTTTCGGAAGGGGAGCGGAAGATTGCTCAAGTTCGATAAAATGACGCGGGAACCGAAGGTTATTCTCGAGGGTCTGACGCGCCCTGTCTCTGTGCTTGTCTGGGACGAGCGGCGGATCGTCGTTGCCGCCTTGGACGGCAACCTCTATGTTCTGACGCGCGAATCTCCTCGCTGACCGGGGCTCCCGGTTTTGGTCCCCGACTAATGCACATGCTTGCCTGACGCCAAGGGCCATTGCTTATCCACGACGGCCGTAAGCTCTTTCCAACCTATAAGATCACCGCAGGTCGCCATGAGGCTCTGCCCTGGAATAGTCTTTTGACTACGCCACAGGCGAGAAGGGCCTCAGGAAACTGCTTTGCTAATCCGCCATAACGATAAAGAGCAAGCCCGAGAATACGCCGATAAGTAGGGCCGTTGAAAAGTTTGACATTTCGTCGTCAATGAAGTGTCTCCACGCTTCCGGAAGCGCAGAGGCACTCTAGATTACGCAGGCTTAGCGGAGGCCACTCAAATCACCTCGGAAGCCACCTCTTCCGACCGCTCTGCAGGTTCACCGGCGCTCACGCCGTACCCACCAGCATAGTAGCCAGCCGTACTTCCTGCGACGTTACCAGCGGTTCCACATCTTCCGCCCAGAGCGCCTGTTGATGACGTTGTTGAAAACCTGACTGCCACCACCATCGGCGGCTTTTTGGCCGAGGGCGCTCTTGCGATGACGATCGTGCCAGAGGGTGTTGCTCTCGAAATCGAACCTTTCTTCGACATCGTGACGTCGGTTTCCCTGCGTGCGGGCCAAAAAAGGCTTCCATCAAATAGAAACATCTTCGATATTCGGTGAATTACCTCTCAATTCAGGGCGTTTACACACAGCAAGCCTGAAAACCATCCCACGAGACGTCGCGCAATCGACGCATAAATGCTGGCTGAAAGGGGCGTTCCACGCCGCCTGCGCCTGTCCACCACGGCTGCCTATCGCGATCCTTCAGATTACGCTTGCTGGCTTGGCTCAATCACCGAATTTCACCCGCTCCAGTATCAGCGGGTCATACGCGGGAGCCTGGATCCGACGACGATCTGCCTCCGGCGCGCTGAGCGGTTCGACGGGTTGAAGCTTGTCCTTGGCTTCCAGTGCGAGGCGTTGATAGACGCCCGTTCCCTGGCGCTTCCAGGCGATTTCTTTTTCACTGAGTTCGCGAACGATCCTGGCTGGCGATCCGACCGCCAGGCTGTTTGCGGGGATGTCGGCGCCTGCCTTGACGAAGGTCATGGCGGCAACAATCGAGTTTTCGCCGATCACTGCTTCGTCCATGATGACCGCATTCATCCCGACCATGGCATTGCGACCAATCCGGCAGCCGTGCAGAACCGCTCCGTGGCCGATATGGCCGTCTTCGCCAATCACCACCTCGACATTTGGAAAGCTGTGAACGACGCATGTCTCCTGAACGTTCGAGCCGCGTTCCATGATGATCCGTCCGAAATCGCCGCGCAGCACTGCACAGGGGCCAACATAGCAGGCCGGGCCGATGATGACGTCGCCGATCACCACCGCGGCCGGATGGACGAAGGCCGTCGGATGGATGACAGGCACAACGCCATCATAGGAATAGACCTGCGCCATCTTAATCAGTCCCTTGTCTTGGCGACCATCGTCAGCACGTCGTATTGCGCGACCGTCGCATCGTTCTGGTTGGTCACCCGGCAATCCCAGCGCACCTCGCCATGTTCGGCGCCAATGCGCGGATTGATTTCCTTGCAGGTCAGTTGCACCTGCAAGGTATCGCCTGGATTGACGGGCGTGAGGAAGCGCAGGTTGTCGACGCCGTAATTGGCAAGGACCGGACCGGGGGCCGGGTCGACGAAGAGGCCGGCAGCGAAGGAGACGATCAGATAGCCATGGGCGACGCGCCCATCGAAGAAGGGATTGGCGCGGGCGGCTTCTTCATCCATGTGGGCATAGAAAGTATCGCCCGTGAAATTGGCGAAGTGCTCGATATCCTCAAGCGTGACCGTGCGCGTGCCAGTGACGAGCTGGTCGCCGATCCGCAACTCGGCAAGCGACTTTCGGAAAGGATGCTCGCCGTCCTTGCGCACGTTAGCATCCGAAACCCAGCGGCCGGTGACTGCCGACAGTAGCGTCGGCGAACCTTGTACGGCGGTACGCTGCATGTAGTGCTTGACCCCGCGCAGCCCGCCCAGCTCCTCGCCGCCGCCAGCGCGTCCAGGGCCGCCATGTACCAGGCCCGGCAGCGGCGAGCCATGGCCGGTCGACGTCTTGGCGCTGACGCGGTTGCCGATCAGCACGCGACCGTGGAACGGCGCCATGCCAAGGACAACCCTTTCGGCAAAGGCGGGGTCGTTGGTGAACACCGAGGACACCAAGCTTCCCTTGCCACGGCCGGCAAGATCGACGGCCTCCTCGGCGCTGTCATAGGGCATGACCGTGCTGACCGGACCGAAGGCCTCGACGTCGTGCACTGCCCGAGCTTCCCACGGCTTGTCGCAATAAAGGAGCACCGGATTGAGGAAGGCGCCGGCATCGGCATCACCCGACACGACACGCGGATTGTCCAGATCGCCGGCGACAATCTCGGCATCGGAAAGAAGATCGCGGATGCGTGCGCGGACCTCGTCACGCTGGGCAAGACTGGCAAGCGGGCCCATCCGGACGTTCTCATCGGCCGCATTGCCAAGCGCGGTCTTGCCAAGACGCTCCCCAAGGGCGGAGATCAACCCATCGCAATAGGCGCGTGGGGCGACGACACGGCGGATCGCCGTGCACTTCTGACCGGCCTTTGCCGTCATTTCGCGGGAGACTTCTTTGACGAAGAGGTCGAACTCTTCGGTACCTGGGGCGGCATCGAGGCCAAGGACCGAGGCATTGAGGCTGTCTGCCTCCATGGTAAAGCGTACCGAATTCGCAATGATCGCCGGGTGCGTCTTCAATTTACGACCCGTCCAGGCCGAGCCGGTGAACGTGACGACATCCTGTCCGTCGACATGGTCCAGCAGATCGCCGACCGAGCCGCACACCAATTGCACCGCGCCTTCAGGCAGAAGACCGGTTTCCATCATGCGACGCACGACGAGCTCGGTAAGATAAGCCGTCTGGCTTGCCGGCTTGACGATTGCCGGCATGCCGGCAAGCAGTGTCGGGGCCAGCTTCTCCAGCATGCCCCAGACCGGGAAGTTGAAGGCGTTGATGTGGATAGCGACGCCCTGCAGCGGCGAGAGAATATGCAGGGCTGAGAAGGTGCCGTCGCGCGACAGGGTCTCGACGTCACCATCAACAAGCACGCGCGTATTGGGCAGCTCACGGCGACCCTTTGAGGCATAGGACAGCAGAGTGCCGATGCCGCCGTCGATATCGATCCAGCTGTCCGCCCTGGTGGCGCCGGTCGCATACGAGAGGCCGTAGAACTCCTCCTTGCGGTCCATCAGCGCCTGCCCAAGTGCCTTCAGCATGGCGGCGCGCTCATGAAATGACATGCGGCGCAGCGCCGGGCCCGCCTTCTCGCGGCCGTAGGCCACAGACGCGGCAAAATCGACGCCGGTAGAATCGATCAGTGCCACCGGTGCGCCTGTCGAGGCGTCGCGCAGTTCAGCGCCATCCTTCGTGCCGGGAACCCAGCGACCATAGACATAGCTTTCGAGGCGGCGCGGCGGGTCTACCAGAACGTTCATTGTCTTATCCTTCCGGGTCAGTTCAGATTGAGCGCCGCAAGCTGCGCGTCGATTGCCGCCTGCCATTCAGACAACAGCGCCTCGTTAGGGGTATGGCGAAGGCCGAAACGGGACAGTGTTTCGTAGCGAGCCGATCCGGAGAATCCAAAGCTTGCGGCAACGCGCGGACGCCAATAGATGATCGCTTCACGCGCGGCCTTCGCCCCTTCGTCATCTTCGGCAATCCGTTTCAGCGCTTCGATGCCAAGTTCGGTGTGATGGGCCTCTCTCGGCAGAATCGCGCGGAACACTTCGGCAAGTGGCTGATAGGAAACGTGGGTCAGCTCGCGTAGCTGGATTGTGCTCGCCGTGCCCATCAGCACGTTCATGACGACCGCGTCGATCCAGCCCTGCAGCGGATAGTGGAAAACGGAAAGGCGCATGTCGCCGCCCCGACGGGCGGCGCCGATATCGGCCTCGCGTGTCAGGCGGACGTCCCAGGGATGATGCACGGCATATCGCCCGGTATCTGCGCCGAAACTGCCCATGATATCGAGAACGCGACCGGCATGGTCAGTCTTTTCAAGTACGATTTTTGCGGAAGCGATGCGCTCCTTGATACCAGGCGCATCGTTGATCGTGTCGGCAAAGCCGGCGGCACCCGCAAGCTCGCTGTCGACGAAACTCGCCATCAGGCGCAGAAGCTCGCCGCGATAGCGCGGGGGCACATTATCAGGCGACGTCAGCACGCCGCCCTTGAGCAGATATTCCTCGATCGGCATCGTATCGGACATCGGCAATTCCTCCCTCGCCTTCGCGCCTTATTGGTCGTAGCTGACCACGACACGGTCGCTCAGCGGATAGCACTGGCAGGTCAAGACGTAGCCCTGGCGGACCTCATAGTCTTCGAGTGCATGGTTGACCTCCATCTCGGTCTCGCCCTCGAGCACCTTGGCCCGGCACGTCGAACAGACGCCTGCCTTGCAGGCATAAGGGGCGTCCATGCTGTTTTCGAGAGCGGCTTCCAGCAGCGTTTGCCGCTGCTTTGGCATCTTGAAGATGCGGGTGGCGCCGTCGAGCGTTACGGTTGCCTCGCATGCGGCCTCCCTGTCGGCGGCGGAAACGCTTTCGGTCTTGCGGCGTGCGCGGCCGGGCTGCGAGGACGCGAAGAGCTCGAACTTGATCTGCTCCTCGCGCATGCCGTGATCGCGAAGGGCGGCTGCGATCGTCAGCATCATCGGTTCTGGACCGCAGATGAAGGCGGTATCGACCGACTTTGGATCGATCCAGTGCTTGAAGAGTGCTGCGCACTTCTCCGCGTCGATCCGCCCGGTAAAGAGGTCGATATCCTGGGCTTCGCTTTCCAGCACATGCAGAATCGACAGGCGGCCAAGATAGGTATTCTTCAGGTCGTCCAGTTCCTCACGGAACATGATCGAACTGATCTGTCGGTTTGCGTAGACGAGCGTGAAGCGCGAACGGGGCTCGCGCGAAAGCGTGGTCTTGATGATGGAAAGCACCGGCGTGATGCCGCTGCCGCCGGCAAAGCCGAGATAGCTCTTGGAAACCTCAGGTTCGATCGCGGTAAAGAACGCACCCATCGGCGGCATCGCTTCCAGCGTATCACCGATCCGCAATTCTTCGTTTGCCCAGGTCGAAAAGCAGCCGCCATCGACCCGCTTGATTCCGACCCTCAAAACGCCTTCGTCACGTCCCGCACAGATCGAATAGGACCGGCGCAGCTCCTCGCCGTCGAACTTGCGGCGGAACGTCAGGTACTGGCCCTGCGTGAAATCGAACGAACCGCGGTCCTCGTCTTGCGGGGCAAGCGTGACGACCACGGCATCGCGCGTCTCGCGCCTGACGTCGGTGACCTGAAGGGAATGGAAACGTGCCATGTTGCGGACCTCACTAGGCAAAGGGTCAGATGCACTTGAAATAATCGAATGGTTCCAGACAGTCGGCGCAGCGATAGCTCGCCTTGCAGGGCGTCGATCCGAACTGGCTGATCCTTTCCGTGTTCGTCGATCCGCAGCGCGGACAGGCGATTGTCAGGTTGGAGCGGCCGGATAGCCGGTCAATGCGCTGGCGCAGGATGCCGTCTATGGCGGTGCCGTCGACCGGCGGGGCGATGCCGTAGGCCTTGAGCTTGTCGCGACCTTCGGTGCTGATCCAGTTCGTCGTCCAGGCAGGCGAAAGCTGCCGCTGCAGTCGCAGCTTTTCGACCCCCCTTTCCTTGAGTGCCCGCTCGATGTCGAGGTTGATGATTGCGGTTGCCGGACAGCCGGAATAGGTCGGCGTCAGCGTCACAACCAGCGTGTCATCCTCAAAGCTGACATCGCGGATGATGCCAAGATCGACAAGCGAGATCACCGGAATCTCAGGATCCGGAACCTCTCCAAGCCACTGCCAGACATCGGCGGTGGATGGCAAAGTTGCGGTCGTCATAACCGCCTCCTTCCGTTACCAGGTCGCCCCTGGATAGGCCCGCTGCAGAAATTGCAGGTCAGCCAGAATGAAGCCCATGTGCTCGGTGTGAATACCGCGCTTGCCGCCCTTATGCATGAAACCATCGGCTGGCTTTTTGAGCGTCGCTTCGTTTAGGGCCTCGCCAACCAGCTCGTCCCATTCGGCTTTCAGGGTCTCGGGCTGCGGTGCAATGCCTGCGGAAGCAAGCTCGGCATCAATCTGGTCGCCGATGAAGAGTTCGCCGGTATAGGCCCATAGCTCATCAAGCGCCTCCTGCATTCGCTGGTGGCTTTCGGCTGTGCCATCGCCAAGACGGATGATCAGATCGCGACTGCGATCAAGATGGTAGGCCACTTCCTTGAAAGCCTTTTCTGCAATGTCGGCGATGCGCTTGTCTGTCGATTGCGACAGTGCCTTCAGCATCAGGAAATGCCAGCCGTCGAACAGGAACTGACGCATCAGCGTCTTGCCGAAATCGCCGTTCGGACGTTCGACGAGCAGAACGTTGTGGAAGTCGCGGGCATCGCGCAGGTAGGCAAGATTGTCAGCGCTGCGGCCCCGACCTTCGATCTCGCCGGCAAGGCCGAGCCAGAGCTGGGTCTGGCCGATCAGGTCAAGGGCCGTGTTGGAAAGCGCAATGTCCTCTTCAAGGGCCGGTGAATGTCCGCACCATTCTGACACGCGATGACCGAGGATCAGCGCATTGTCGCCGAGGCGCGTCAGGAACTCGAAAAGCGCCGTGTCGCTGACTGACATATTGGAGATCGCGCTCATCACATATGCCCCACTTCTTCGGGAATGTCGAAGAAGGTCGGGTGGCGATAGACTTTCGAATTCGAGGGATCGAACAGCGGGCCCTTTTCCGACGGTGCGCTCGCCGTGATGTCGCTGGAACGAACCACCCAGATGCTCACGCCCTCGTTTCGACGGGTGTAGACGTCGCGGGCGTTGTTGACGGCCATCTCGGCATCGGGTGCATGAAGGCTGCCAACATGACGGTGATTGAGGCCGTGCTGGCCGCGGATGAAGACTTCCCAGAGGGGCCATTCGCTGGACATCTTTGTTTCTCCCTGCTTGCGACTCCTCGGTCGAAGACCCGAAAATCGCGTATTTGTTACGATAGCAACTGCTCAGAGCGGCGCCCTTCCGGGCGCTTTGATATTTATTCGGCGGCGATCCCAGCGACGTCGCGTCGTGATTTCATCTTTTCGGCATGGGCAATGAGACCATCACGGAACCACGCACCGTCGTTCCATGCCTTCTGGCGGGCACCGAGGCGCTCGGCATTGCACGGGCCGTTGCCCGCGATGACGGCGAAGAACTCTGTCCAATCGGGCTCGCCAAAGTCGTAGCCGCCCTTTTCCTCGTTCCACTTCAGATCGGGATCAGGCACTGTCAGGCCGAGATATTCAGCTTGTGGGACTGTCTGGTCGACGAACTTCTGGCGCAGTTCGTCGTTCGAGTTCTGCTTGATCTTCCAGGACATCGACTGGGCGGAGTGCACCGATGCGTCGTCAGAGGGCCCAAACATCATCAGCGACGGCCACCACCAACGGTTCAGTGCGTCCTGGACCATTTCCTTCTGGGCAGGTGTACCCTTGACCATCTTCATCAGGATGTCGAAGCCCTGGCGCTGATGGAAGCTTTCTTCCTTGCAGATGCGCACCATGGCACGGGCGTAAGGCCCGTAGGAACAGCGTTGCAGCGGCACCTGGTTCATGATCGCCGCGCCATCGACCAGCCAGCCGATCGCGCCGATGTCGGCCCAGCTGAGCGACGGGTAATTGAAGATCGAGGAGTACTTCGCCTTGCCACTGTGCAGCTGTTCGTACATCTCGTCCCGGCTGATGCCGAGCGTCTCGGCAGCGCAATAAAGGTAGAGACCGTGACCGGCTTCATCCTGCACCTTGGCGAGCAGGATTGCCTTGCGCTCGAGCGTCGGGGCTCGGGTGATCCAGTTGCCCTCTGGCAGTTGGCCTACGATCTCGGAATGCGCATGCTGGCTGATCTGGCGCATCAGTGTCTTGCGATAGCCTTCCGGCATCCATTCCTTCGGCTCGATCTTCTGGCCGGCGTCGATGCGCTCCTGGAAGGCACGTTCGACCGGATCCATCTCATCGAGCGTCTTGACGCGGGCGCTGTCGGTCTTGACCATCTGTGCGTACATGGTTCGTCTCCTTTGCCGTCGCGCGTCAGATGCGCTCGAGGATGATTGCGATGCCTTGGCCGACGCCAATGCACATGGTGCAAAGCGCGTAGCGACCGCCCTGGCGGTGCAATTGATAGGTTGCCGTTGTCACCAGTCGTGCGCCGCTCATGCCCAGCGGATGGCCCATCGCAATGGCACCGCCATTCGGATTGACATGGGGCGCATCATCAGCGAGGTCCAGATCGCGCAGCACGGCGAGCGCCTGGGCGGCAAATGCCTCGTTCAGCTCGATCACGTCCATCTGGCCGATCGAAAGACAAGCGCGCTCGAGCACCCGTCGGGCGGCGGGTGCGGGACCGACGCCCATGATGCGCGGTTCGACGCCGGCTGCTGCCATTGCCACGATGCGTGCCTTCGGTGTCAGGCCTTGGGCTTTTGCAGCCATTTCGCTTGCGACGACAAGGGCCGCCGCACCGTCATTGACGCCCGACGCATTGCCGGCGGTGACGCTGAGGTGCGGTCCGTTTACCCCGTTGAGCCTTGAAAGCTGTTCGATCGTCGTGCCTGGGCGCGGGTGTTCGTCGCGATCGACGACAACGGGATCACCCTTCTTCTGCGTAACCTTGACGGCAACCAGTTCGTCCGCAAACAGGCCCGCCTCCTGGGCAGCCGCCCAACGCGCCTGGCTACGGGCCGCGAATGCATCCTGGTCGGCGCGGCTGACGCCAAAATCGGCCGCCACATTGTCGGCTGTCTCAGGCATGGAATCGACGCCGAACTCAGCCTTCATCTTCGGATTGACGAAGCGCCAGCCGATCGTGGTGTCGTGGACGGCGTTGGCGCGGGAAAAGGCGCTGTCTGCCTTCGGCATCACGAAAGGCGCGCGGCTCATGCTTTCGACGCCACCGGCAATTACGAAGTCACAGTCACCGGCGCGAATGGCTCTTGCAGCCATGCCGACGGCATCCATGCCGGATCCGCACAGGCGGTTGACGGTGGTTGCTGGAACGGTGATCGGCATGCCGGAAAGGAGCACAGCCATTCGGGCGACGTTGCGATTGTCTTCGCCCGCCTGATTGGCGCAGCCATAGATGAGATCATCGACTTTGCTCCAGTCGACATCAGGATTGCGTTCAATCAGCGCCGCAAGGGGCAGGGCTGCCAGATCGTCTGCGCGCACCGTCGCCAATGCGCCGCCATAGCGACCGATCGGTGTACGAACGGCATCACAGATGAACGCTTCCGACATGCGCGATTTCCTCCTGCTCCCGCAAAGCCGATCAATCCCTCATTGATTAACCGACCGATCGGTCATGTATTTAGCATGTGATATGTCACAGATCAATGGAGTATTTGCGTAGATATGTAATGTTTAATGTTGCTGGGAAAATTCTAGCACAAAAGCCGCGCACCGAGCTGAAAAGCATCGGGAACGGGGAGCTAGATGGCCTCGCTGGCAAGCGTCTCAAGGCGAAGATTAGTTGTCGGCGTTGAGGCTGGCAGGGGGCCGGAGGCCGTCAGGAATGTTCGGGCTACGAACGCATCCGCCGCAGGCGAGAGCCGTCGATAGAGCTGTGAAAATAACTGCCGTGCCGCTTTGCCGGGCCAGTTGTCGGGTAATGCAGCGGCTGGCAGCCTTGGATCGTGAAGATGGACGGCGCGAAACCGATGCACCAGGAGAAGCCGGATTATAAGCGCCGTTGCGGGTGAAATCCCGGTGGTCTCGGCGGGATCTGACATCGAGCCGAACTGCTCCAGGAATGTTTCATAGGCGCTGGCATGGGTGGGCAAGTCCCAGTATTCCAAGGCAAAGGCCTGAAGGGCGTCGTGGTCCAGCGGGACCTCTGCTCGAAATACCAAACCAGGAATTGCTTCAGCCGAAATCCTTGCAGGCCCGACCGTCAGGCGGGTGGCAAGACGGGCATGGCCTGCACGTTTAAGCGTTTGCATGGCCTCCTCGACAGAAGGCCCCAAAACATGGACGAACTGCCAACTGCCCTCCTCAGGAGTGCCAAACAGCACGCGCGCTGCCGTGGCAAACTCGCGGCCGGCCGACCGCGACAGCCGGTAGTAGCTGCGCCGGCCCTCTCTCTCACCGGAAAGCTGACCTGCGGCGACAAGCCGCGAGACGGCGGTGCGCACGAGCGTCTCGCTGATGCCGACTTCCACACAGGTCTCGATCAGGTTGCCAATCCATGCAATGCCGCCACGCGGCTCGATGACGTCGCCGTAGATCGTCACGATAAAACCCGCTGCCTTAAGCGGGCTTTCGGCAAGAATCCGTCGGATCAGTTCGCTTGCCCGGGCATCTGCCTGATTGGTCGCTGCCGTCACCGGCTCCTCCTTGGATGGTGGCGGTGCGATCTATCATATTGAGCAGGCCGCCGCACCCCCACCACGAGATGGGGTGCTTTTGGCGAAATCGCGATGAACCGTTCTTCGAGGGCCGCCGATAGTGGCTGCCGTCGTATCACGGTTCCCGCAGCGCGCTATCCAGTCCTCGCAGGATCGGATAGGGGAAATACGAGCTGACGGTGCCATGATCTCGGCTGATACGATCATGCCAGGAAGCAGTCGCACGGGTTCGTCCGAGTCCCGATGGCCGCACGACGTCGATACTGCGTCGGCTCTTGTTGCAATCGCGTGCAGTTGTGGGCCTCGTCAGTCGTCGCTTCACTACGCTTGTTCATAAAAGTTTCATGCATCCGCGTTGAAGCATATGCTTGCACACTTTTGCAGCTATGTGCGCAGTCCTGGCAAATGGAGATTGAACCGCGTGTCTGAAAAGGTTTTTGTGAGCGCCCAGGAGGTCGCCGACAGGGCAGGCGTTTCGCGATCCGCCGTGTCGCGGACGTTCACGCCGGGTGCCAGTGTCTCAGCAGAGACGCGACGGCGAGTTCTCGAAGCTGCCGAAGCGCTTGGCTACCATGTCAACGAGCTTGCGCGCGGTCTCATGCGCAATGAGAGCGGCATCGTCTGTCTGATCGTCTCGGATGTCGCGACACCTTACCGGTCTGCGCTGCTGCGCGAACTGACGTTGCTGCTGCAGAATGCCGGCAAGGTCGCGATGCTGATCAATACCGATCGCTCGGACGGCAGTGTTGATCGTGCCCTTCGCCAGGCGATCCGCTATCGTGCTGATGCTTCAATCATCCTATCGGGTATGCCGGACAAGTCGATCGCGCAACTCTGCCTGCGCAGTGGACAGCGGCTTGTTCTCATCAATCGCGACGACGAGCAACCCGGTCCGTTGCGGATCAACCTCGACGATTGCGAGGCGGCCGGACGTGTGGTCACGGCCTTCGTCAGAGCGGGATGCAGGAAGCTGGCCTTTGCCAATTCGGAAGCGGGAACACCAAGTCTGATGGCGAGAGAACGTGGTTTTGTTGCCGCGGCGGCCGCGCTCGGGATGGAGGTTTCCGTCGATCGCTATGGCTGGACAGGCTACGAGGCGGGAAAGGTCCTGGCGCAGCGAATGCTGACGCGCAGCGAACGTCCAGATGCCGTCTTTTGCGCGACCGATCTCTTGGCCTGCGGCTTCATGGATGCCGCCCGCCATCAATTCTCGATCTCGGTGCCGGGCCAACTCTGCATTGCCGGCTTCGACGATATCGAGCAGGCCGCCGGGTCTTCTTATGGCCTCACGACATTTGCCCAGCCGATTTCAGCGATCGCTTTCAAAACGGTCGAGTGGCTTTCGCTTCCTAAGGCGGAGAACGATGGCACCATCCACGGGCAGTCGATCAGACTTCATGCCGAACTGGTTTGGCGTGGGTCGATTCGAGGTGGCTAGAACGTTTCCGCTTTTCTCGGAAACGCTATCTTGTTTGCCGATGGACAAGCGCTCCCCACTTTTCCTGGAATCGCTTTCGGACAACGCCGCCAAAAAGGTCTAGGCGGCGGGCTCATGCTAACTATTCGGCTGAGCGGCCGTCCGCAGCTACCGCATTCGGCAGCAGCCGATCGCGGCCCTACGCCATTTGTTCATATTATTCGCTGGATGTGCCCGTGATACGGATTTTGGGTGCGCGCGGACAGGCCCGCCGGCGTCGGCAACAGCTCGCCGTGTACCGAGGCAAACCGGGGCATGGGCGAAAGATTTGCGGTTAGGGCCAGGTCTATGGAACATCGCCGGGAGATTGATGGGCTTCGCGCTATTGCCGTGGTGCCGGTCGTTCTGTGGCACGCGGGTTTTACTCCTTTCAGCGGGGGATTTGTCGGCGTCGATATCTTCTTCGTCATCTCCGGATTTCTTATCACGGGAATCATTATTCACGAACTTGACGAGGGACGCTTCTCGCTTGCGCGGTTCTACGAACGTCGCGCCCGGCGCATCCTTCCGGCACTTTTCGTCGTTGTCGTGGCGTGCGTCCCCTTCGCATGGTTCTGGATGCTGCCGGACATGTTGGAGAACTTTGGGCAAAGCGTCGTCGCAACCTTGCTCTTTGCCAACAACCTGCTGCTTGCCAAGACCAGCGGCTACTGGGATTTGGAAGCGGAGTTCAAGCCGCTGCTGCATACCTGGAGCCTCGGCGTCGAGGAGCAATATTATGTGCTTTTCCCATTGCTGCTGCTGATCCTGTGGCGCTGGGGGCGCAAATCCGCTCTGGTGGCCACGGCGGTCATCCTGCTGGCAAGTTTCATCACGTGTGAGATCGGCGGTCATCTCTCTCCGCAAGTAAATTTCTACCTGACCACCTCGCGCGCATGGGAAATCCTTGTCGGCTCGATCTGCGCATTCGTCGGCTTGCGTCTATCGAGGAGAAGCAACGAAGCGCTCTCCGCCGTCGGCCTGCTTCTGATCGCCGTCTCGATTTTCTTCTACGATAAGAATGTCCCATTTCCCTCGCTTTTCACGGTTGTGCCGGTCGTCGGCACTGCCCTGGTCCTGCTGTTTGCGCGTCAGGGGACCATCGCTTGCAGCATGCTTTCACTGCCGCCGCTGGTTGGCATTGGGCTGATCAGCTACAGCGTCTATCTCTGGCACCAGCCGTTGTTTGCCTTTGCACGGACCTACAGCCTCGATCCGCTTACACCCGCTGTCATGTCTGCCCTCGTCGCAGCAACCTTCATATTCGCCTGGTTAACGTGGAAGTTTGTCGAGACCCCCTTTCGAGATCGCTCCGTTATGCCCATCCGGCTTTTTGCGACGGGGCTCGCTACGGCTGCGACAGTACTGCTTTCAGTCGGGCTCGGGGCGCACTTCAGTCACGGCTTCCCCGATCGTATCTTCAACGGCACCGACGAGCGTGGGATGTTCATCGCTTACAATGCGGCTGTCTTCCGCTTCAAGGAGGACGATTTTCCGAAGAACGGAAGACGAAACGTGCTGGTGATGGGCGACAGCACAGGGCGCGATTTCGTCAATATCATCGAGGAGGCCAGGCGCCAGAGGGACTACAACCTGATCTATCGGGACGACTATGAATGCCCCAGCAAGGCACCGCCCTCCCCAAAACTAACCCGGCTTTTCGACGAGGCTGATGTCTTCATTATCGTCTATATCGCCGCCCCTTGCGCCGGCCAACTGGTCGCGGATATCGGCGCGGAGAACGCAAAGAAGCTAATCGTCGTCGGGCCGAAACATTTCGGCTACAACCTCAATCCCTTCCTGCGAATCCCGTCTCATGAACGCGCGGCCGCGCGGGCCAAGGTGCTTCCGTCCGTCGTTGATGAGAACAACATCCAGCGCGCGACGCTTCCGCCGGGCGGCAAGTTCGTCGATCTTCTGCACCTTGTCGGCAGGGACGGCACGACGCTGCCAGTGTTCGATGAAAACGGTCATTTCCTATCGCAGGACAGGGTCCACCTGACAAAGCCAGGGGCCATCTACTTCGCGCAACGCATATTCACGGATCCGGCTTTAGCGGCCCTTCATTAGATCTTGGCGGCGCAACTGTGACGCACTCGAACCGACCGCGACTAGGCCTAACCCATTACTTCCATTCCCAGAACACAGCAGATGAAAAAGGCCCCTGCTGCACGACGCCGTCTGCTCGAGCCTGCCGCTCATAGACTGCTGCATCGGCTTCTCCGTTTAGCCCGACAAAGTGCATCCTGGTTGATGTCGTCTTTGGCTGGCCTTTCTTGCGGTAGATGAAGTGTATGGCGCATGTCGGGTACTGCCAGTTATCGGTCAAAAGCTCTGCAAACCGCTTCGCGTCCTGCTCGCGTCCCTCTCCCGTAAAGGCCAGAAACTGGCCGAGATTGAAAAAGCCGCTGAACAGGGCATAGGCGCTTTGCTGCTGCATCTGGACGGCTTGACCCGTCGTGAAGTCGCGACGGTAAGACAGGCCCTCTGTCTGCCCCTTCGCCTTCTTTTCGGAATAGCTGACGAGGTTCTTCTGTGCGAGCAGTTCCATCGTCAACTCATAGGTCTGATAGCGCTCCGCGTTGGCGTGAAGGTCGTCGATCCTGGCTTTCAAATCAACGATATAGTCTCGGTAGAATGCGGCGGCCATTCCAATTGCTCCGGTCTTGATTGGAGCGCTAGCTAGCAGATAAAGCGGCGTGTCCAAACAGATATCGTGCTTCCAGTGCCGACCACGCGTCAAAACGGCGTTCAGATGTGCAACGCGTGCCCCAGTGCCTTCAACGCTGCTTCCTGGACAGCCTCGCTGCGTGTCGGATGCGCGTGGATGGTGCCCGCGAGGTCCTCCAGCCGCGCGCCCATCTCGATTGCCAGCGCAAAGTCAGCCGAGAGCTCGGATACGCCGGTACCGACGGCCTGCAGGCCGAGAACAAGACCGGTATCGGTACGCGCGACGACCCGCACGAAACCTTCCTCGGACAGCATCGTCATTGCGCGGCCGTTTGCGCTGAACGGGAATTGCCCGACACGGATCGCGTAGCCTTGAGCACGAGCCTCATCGGCTGAAAGCCCCGCCGTGACGATTTCCGGATCGGTAAAGCAGATCGCCGGGATGCAGCGTTTGTCCCAGGCGCGCTTCTTGCCGGCAACAATCTCCGCGACCATTTCCCCCTGCGCCATCGCGCGATGGGCCAGCATCGGTTCACCGGTAATATCGCCGATCGCGTAGACGCCCCGCATCGAGGTGCGGCAGCAATCGTCGATGCGCAGGTATGGTCCTGTGCGATCGAGATCGAGCTCCTCGATCCCCGATCCGGCAATCTTCGGACGGCGACCAACAGTCACCAGCACGCGATCGGCAGGAAACAACTGTTGCTGGCCGTCCGACGTTACGACGGCCAGCGCATTGCCGTCGTCCGAGAGGCCCTTCGCTTTTGCGCCTGTCAGAACGCGAACGCCGAGTTCGCCAAGGCGTCGTGCAACCGGCCGTACGAGATCGGCATCATATTGCGGCAGTATCTGCTGCATGGCTTCAACGACGGTTACGTCCGAGCCGAGCTTGGCGAATGCCGTGCCAAGCTCAAGGCCGATATAGCCTCCACCCACGACAACGAGTTGCTTTGGCAATTCGGCGAGCGAAAGCGCCTCCGTCGACGAAATGACCGGACCTGCGAAGGGCATGGCAGCCAGTTCGACAGGTTCTGAACCTGTAGCAATCACCACCGTCTCGGCGCGAATGACCTGCACGCCCACTTCGGTCTCGACCTCCACCGTTTTCCCGTCACGGAAGGCGGCCCGGCCATGGACGATCTTGACCCTTGCCTTTTGCAGGAGGGCAGAGACGCCTCCATTCAACCGGCCGACGATACCGTCCTTCCAGGCGATGGTCTTTGCAAGGTCGATCGATGCGGCTTCGACTCGAATGCCCATGGCGTTCCTGCCGGCAAGCATTTGTCTGGTGGCGCCAAACTCCTCGGCAGCATGAATGAGGGCCTTTGAGGGAATGCAGCCGACGTTCAGGCAGGTGCCGCCGGGCTTGTCGGCCTCAACGATAACGGTGTCGAGGCCGAGTTGTCCGGCCCTGATGGCGCAGACGTAGCCTCCCGGTCCGGCGCCGATGACGAGAAGCTTGCAGACGATCTCTTTCATGGATCCTAGCCTTCGATGAAGATAAGGGCGGGGGTTTCAAGAAGAACCCGGACACGTTGGACGAAGGTGGCTGCATCCCATCCATCGATGATGCGATGGTCGAAACTCGAGGACAGGTTCATCATCTTGCGCGGGACAAACTGCGTTCCATCCCAGGCCGGTCGCACCGCGATCTTGTTGACCCCAACGATCGCGACTTCCGGATGGTTGATCACAGGCGTCGAGACGATGCCGCCGAGCGCGCCGAGCGAACTGATGGTGATGGTCGAACCCCCAAGCTCGTCGCGGGTCGCAGTGCCAGCGCGTGCAGCTTCCGCCAGTCGGCCCATCTCACTGGCGCAATCCCAGATGCCGCGCGCCTCGGCGTTCCTAACCACCGGAACGACAAGCCCGGCAGGCGTCTGCGCGGCGATGCCGATATGGACGGCGCCGTGACGAGTGAGAATGCCCTTCTCGTCGTCGAAGGTCGCGTTGACGTTCGGTTGCTCGGCAACTGCCTTTACGATCGCTCGCATCAAGAACGGCAGCACCGTGAGCTTCGGCTGCTCGCGCTTGCGGTCGCGGTTCATTGTCGCCCGCAATTCCTCAAGCGCGGTCATGTCCACTTCCTCGACATAGGTGATGTGAGGAATGCGGGACGTCGACAGCGACATTTTCTCGGCGATCCGGCGCCTGAGACCAGTAAGCTTGACCTCCTCGGTCGACGTCTTCTTCGCCATGGCTGGCTGGATGTAGGACGGCTCGCCACGGGCAATGAATTGTTCGACGTCCTCGCGAAGGATGCGGCCGGCAGGACCTGATCCCTTGAGTTGACGCAGGTCGACGCCGCTTTCCCGGGCAAACAGCCGCACCGATGGTGACGCTAGCGGCTTATCTGCCGGAGCCGCAGCCTCGGGTCGTGGCACACTGGCGGCCTTCGGCGCTGGGCTATCGGTCGCTTTTGCAAGGACTTCGGCAGGACGCGCTTCCACGTGGCCGCTCGCCTCGCCGCCACTCGTCTCGATCCTGACGAGCGGAGCCTTGACTGCAATCTTGTCGCCAATTTCAGCGCCCAGCCAGACGACGGTCCCCGTGACGGGCGAAGGGATCTCGACCGTCGCCTTGTCGGTCATGACGGCAGCGATGACCATATCCTCCTTGACCGGGTCACCCGCCTTGACATGCCATTCCACAAGCTCGGCCTCGGCCACGCCTTCGCCGACATCGGGCATCTTGATGACAAACTCGCCCATGCGTCAGGCCTCCATGACTTCGGCAAGTGCGCGTCCGACGCGCCCGGGGCCGGGAAAGTAGTCCCATTCCTGGGCGTGCGGATAGGGCGTATCCCAACCGGCGACGCGCACCACCGGTGCCTCGAGATGGTAGAAACAGTGCTCCTGCACGAGGGAAGCGATCTCCGCGCCGAACCCCGAAGTCAGAGTCGCCTCGTGAACGACCACGCAACGTCCCGTCTTCTTGACCGATTGCACGATTGCATCGAGATCGAGCGGCAGCAGGCTGCGCAGATCGATCACTTCGGCGTCGATGCCGGTGTCTTCGGCCGCGGCAAGCGCGACGTGCACCATCGTGCCGTAAGTGATCACCGTCACGGCCGAGCCCGGACGGCGCACGTCAGCCTTGCCGATGGGAATAGAGTAGTGTCCCTCGGGCACTTCGCCGAGTTCATGCCTCGACCAGGGTGTCACAGGCCGCTCATGATGGCCATCGAACGGCCCGTTATAGAGCCGCTTCGGCTCCAGGAACATCACCGGGTCCGGATCCTCGATTGCCGCGATCAGCAGTCCCTTCGCGTCATAGGGATTGGAGGGAACGACGACCTTCAAGCCGCAGACATGCGTAAACAGCGCCTCCGGACTCTGGCTGTGCGTCTGGCCGCCGAAGATGCCGCCGCCGGTCGGCATGCGCAGCACGATCGGGCATGTGAAATCGCCATTCGAGCGATAGCGGATGCGCGCTGCCTCCTGGGTGATCTGGTCGTAGGCCGGATACATGTAGTCGGCGAACTGGATCTCGACGCAGGGCTTCAGCCCGTAGGCGGCCATGCCGATCGCGGTTCCGACAATACCGGATTCGCTGATGGGCGTGTCGAAACAGCGCGTCTTGCCGTACTTCGCCTGAAGCCCCTGAGTACAGCGAAAGACGCCGCCGAAATATCCGACGTCCTCTCCGAACACCACGACATTGTCGTCGCGCGCCATTGAGACGTCCATGGCGCTGCGTACCGCTTCAATCATCGTCATTCTGGCCATGTCAGAAACCTGCCTTCTGCCTTTGGCGACGAATGTGCGGTGGCATTTCGGCGTAGACACCTTCGAAGATGTCGCGCACGGAGGGTTTGCCGCCAGCGTGCAGCGTGCCGTGATGCTCGGCCTGCTTCTGGGCTTCGATGACCTCGTCGATGATTTCGGCCTCGGCCTGTACGTGGCGCTCTTCCGACCACACTCCCCTGACGATCAGATGCTTCTTCAGACGCAGGACCGGATCACCCAACGGCCAGGCTTCCGACTCCGTCTTCGGTCGATAGGCGCTCGGATCATCCGATGTCGAATGCGCACCGACACGGTAGGTGACATACTCGATCAACGTCGGGCCGAGATTTCGCCTCGCACGCTCGGCCGCCCAGCAGGCGACGGCGTAGACGGCGAGGTAATCGTTGCCGTCTACGCGCAGCGCCGGAATGCCAAAGCCAAGTCCACGTGCGGCAAACGTTCCGGAGCCGCCACGCGCAATGCCCTGGAACGTGGAAATTGCCCACTGATTGTTGACGATGTTGAGAATAACCGGTGCCTTGTACGTGGAGGCAAAAACCAGTGCGGAGTGGAAGTCGGATTCGGCAGTCGAACCATCTCCGATCCAGCCCGCCGCAATCCTCCTGTCGTTCTTGATGGCAGACGCCATCGCCCAGCCGACGGCCTGCACGTATTGCGTCGCAAGGTTGCCGGAGATCGTGAAGAAACCGTGCTCCTTCGACGAATACATGATCGGCAGCTGGCGGCCGTGCAGCGGATCGCTCTCGTTCGAGAAGATCTGGTTCATCATCTCGACCATCGGGTAGCCGTCGGCAATCAGCAGCCCTGCCTGCCGATAGGTCGGAAAATTCATGTCGCCCTTTTGCAGCGCCTTGCGGAAGGCACAGCTGACTGCCTCCTCGCCGAGATGCTGCATGTAGAAGGACGTCTTGCCCTGGCGTTGCGCCATCAACATGCGGGCGTCAAAGGCGCGAAGCTTCATCATGTTGCGCAGGCCGGTCAACAACTGGTCGTCGGAAAGCATGCCTGACCAGGGACCGACTGCTTCGCCTTCGCGATTGAGCACGCGGATGATCGAATAGGCGAGATCGCGGATTTCCTCGGGCGCAACGTCGACCTCGGGGCGCGGCACAAGGCCGGCCTTGGCAATCTTCACGTTGGAAAAATCGGGTTGGCCGCCCGGCCGGACGGCAGGTTCCGGAACATGGAGGCTCAGTTGAGCAGCGTCCGTCATATCGTATTTCCCTCCCAACGGCGATGTTCGCTTCTCTCCTCAGAAGCGGAACGTCGCATTCCTTATTCTTATAGATTGCGCGCGATCACCATCTTCTGCACGTCGCTTGTTCCCTCGTATATCTGGCAGATGCGGACATCCCGATAGATGCGCTCGACGGGATAATCGGCCATGTAGCCATAGCCCCCATGGATCTGGATCGCATCCGAGCATACCCGCTCTGCCATCTCGGACGCGAAAAGCTTGGCCATCGACGCCTCAGAAAGGCAGGGCAGCCCATTGTCGCGCAACGCCGCTGCGTGAAAGACGAGTTGGCGGGCTGCTTCGATCTGGGTCGCCATGTCGGCAAGCCGGAAGGCTACCGCCTGATGTTCGATGATCGCCTTGCCGAAGGCCGTGCGTTCACGCGCGTAGTCGCGTGCTGCCTCAAAAGCAGCGCGCGCCATGCCAACGGCCTGAGCGCCAATGCCGATACGTCCACCCTCAAGGTTTGCCAGTGCGATCCGGTATCCTTCGCCGTCCGCGCCCAACCTCAATTCAGCGGGGATCCGCAGGCCGTTGAAGGCGATCTGGCAGGTGTCTGTCGAATGCAGCCCAAGCTTTTCCTCGACGCGGATCACTTCATAGCCTGGCGTATCGGTCGGCACGATGAAGGCGGTGATCCCCTTCTTGCCGGCGTCCGGATCGGTCACCGCAAACACGATGATCATCTGGCCGTTCTTGCCCGAGGTGATGAACTGCTTGGCACCATCGAGGACGTAATGATCACCATCGCGGCGTGCGCGACTGCGCAGACTGGACGCGTCCGAGCCGGCCTGTGGCTCGGTCAGCGCAAAGCCGCCGATCCATTCGCCACTGGCAAGCCTGGGAAGGAAATGCTGCTTCTGTTCTTCGGTGCCGAATTTCAGGATCGGTACGCACGCGACCGAGCTGTGGACGCTCATGATCGTGGAACACGGTCCGTCGCCGGCTGCGATCTCCTCCAGAGCAGCTGCATAGGCAAGCGTGCCGGTGTCGGAGCCACCATATTGTTCCGGAACCAGCATGCCGAGCAGGCCAAGTTCACCCATCTCATCAAGCTCTTCGCGCGGGAACCTGTGCTCACGGTCACGGGCAGCCGCTCCGGGCCAAAGCCGCTCGCGGGCGAAATCTCTTGCGAGATCGCGGATTTGCTGCTGCAGTTCGGAAAGGATCATGCTGGTTTCCTCCCGGCCTTTCCTAGTGACGCTCGATCGCCAAGGCGGTTGCCTCGCCACCGCCGATGCATAGAGCTGCCATGCCGCGTTTCAGATCGTAGCGCTCGAGCGCGGCAAGCAGTGTGACAAGAATGCGTGCGCCTGACGCACCGATCGGGTGGCCAAGCGCGCAGGCCCCGCCATGGACGTTTACCCTTTCATCCGGCAGCCGGAGGTCGCGCATTGCAGCCATGGCGACGACGGCAAATGCCTCGTTGATCTCGAAGAGATCGACGGTGTCGAGCGGCCAGCCCGTGCGATCGGAGAGTGTCTGCAGGGCACCGATCGGAGCGGTGGCAAAAAGACTGGGCGCCTGCGAATGCGTGGCGTGGCCGGTGATCGTCGCAAGGGGTTGTAATCCCTTTCGTTCGGCTTCGGAACGACGCATCAGCACGAGAGCGGCAGCGCCGTCGGAAATCGAGCTGGAATTGGCGGCCGTTACGGTGCCACCGTCACGAAAGGCTGGCTTGAGGAGGGGGATCTTGTCGATCTTCGCCTTGCCTGGCTGTTCGTCCCGGCTGACCGTCTGCTCGGCCTTTCCCACTGCGATCGTGACCGGCGTGATCTCGGCATCGAAGTAGCCCGCATCGATGGCCCTTTGAGCGCGGGTGAGCGACGTCACTGCGTAACGATCCTGCGCCTCGCGCGTGAACTGGTAAGCTTCAGCACAGTCCTCCGCGAAGGTGCCCATCAAACGTCCCTTGTCATAAGCATCCTCCAGCCCGTCGAGGAACATATGATCGATGACGCGTCCGTGGCCGAGCCTGTAACCGCCACGGGCACGATCAAGAAGATAGGGCGCATTGGTCATGCTTTCCATGCCGCCGGCAACGCCGACAGTGGCGCTTCCCGCGGCCAAAAGGTCATGGGTCAACATGACTGCCTTCATGCCGGAACCACACATCTTGTTGACCGTGGTTGCACCTGTGGAAAAGGGCAGTCCTGCGCCGATTGCCGCCTGCCGGGCCGGCGCTTGTCCCTGACCGGCCGGAAGCACGCAGCCGAAGACGACTTCGTCAATGGCATCCGGAGCCACCTTGGCGCGCTGAAGTGCTGCGCGGATCGCAGCAGCTCCAAGATCGGGCGCCTTTGCCTCCTTGAGCTCACCCTGGAAGCCGCCGATCGGCGTGCGCGCCGTTCCGACAATGACGACGGGGTCCTGCAAAGCCATGTTCAAGCCTCCTGTGCCGAACGGCCTAGCGCACGCTCATTCGTAGTGCGCCATCGAGGCGTATGACCTCGCCGTTCAGCATGCTGTTTTCACATATATGGTGCACGAGTGCTGCAAATTCCGCCGGCCTGCCGAGGCGGGGTGGGAAGGGCACACTCTTGCCGAGCGCTTCCTGCACTTCGTGCGGCATACCCGCCATCATCGGCGTCTCGAAAATACCAGGGGCAATCGACACGACGCGAATGCCGTGACGGGCGAGCTCGCGTGCCATCGGAAGCGTCATCGAGGCGATGCCACCCTTCGAGGCGGCATAGGCCGCCTGTCCGACTTGCCCATCGAAGGCAGCGATCGAGGCGGTATTGACGATGACGCCACGCTCGCCTTCGGCATCGGGTTGCTGATGCTGGATGGCCGATGCCGCAAGGCGGATCATGTTGAATGTGCCGATGAGGTTGATGCTGATTGTCCGCACGAAACTGTCGAGACGGTGTGGTCCATCGCGACCGATAATTTTCTCGCCCGGTGCCACGCCGGCGCAGTTTACCAGTCCGCTCAAATTGCCGAAGGACTCCAGCGCTGCCGCCACCACTGCGGCCCCATCCTCCGCGCTCGTCACGTCGGCCCTGATATAGCGGGCATCCGCGCCGAGGTCTGCGGCGATCGCCTCCCCGGCCGCCTCATTGAGGTCGGCGATGACCACCCGCGCGCCATTTTCAACCAGCATGCGCGCCGTTGCTGCACCGAGGCCAGACCCGCCGCCGGTGACGATAAAGGCTCCTCCACGGATCAGCATCGGTCTGCTCCCATCACCTTGCGATCGTCTCTTGGGAGCGCGCCGTCCTCCCGGCACGACCCAACTCGGTCGATTCTATTCTGTCGCCATATTGCAAGCGATGACCAAAGTGCTGCATTGTTTCGGACAGTTTTGCCATAGGGTGGAGGAACTGGTGGCTGACATGGAGAGGCGCATGATCGCGCCGGCTTTCGTTGAGGAGGCGCTGGACAGTCTAAGGCGCATGGGACGACCGACAGCGCCGCTGCTGTATTCGGCCGGGCTGCCGGCCATCGTCGATCAACCTGTGTCGGCTGAGAGCTATGGCGCTCTCTGGCTCGCCATTGCCAGAGAACTCGATGACGAGTTTTTCGGGATGGGCGGGCGTCCGATGCGCAGTGGCAGCTTCACCCTGCTTTGCCATTGCGTCCTGCATGCGGCAACCCTCGGCCATGCGCTGCGCCGGGCTCTGCGTTTCCTCGATGTCGTATTGGATGATCCGCGCGGCCAACTTGTCGTCAGGGACGGGCTTGCCCAGATCGAGTTGGCGGAGGCCGGCGAAGCGCGTTCAGCTTTCGCCTACCGCACCTACTGGATCCTTATTCATGGAATAGCCTGCTGGCTGGTTGGGAGGCGCATTCCAATCCGCCTTGTCGATTTCCGCTGCGCCGAGCCGAAGCAGGAGGCCGACTATCGGCTCTTCTTCGGTGCGCCGGTCAGATTCGCGCAGCCGGCAAGCCGCCTTGGTTTCGACAGCGCGATGCTTGATCTGCCGGTGATGCGCACCGAGCAAGCGTTGAAACAGTTCTTACGCGGGGCGCCGGCCAATATCCTTGTGCGCTACCGCTACGATGCGGGGCTCGCTTCCAGTGTCAGGCGGAGGCTGGACAAGATGCCCCCTGCCGCATGGAAAACCTTCTCCGGTCTTGCCGCAGAGATGCGCATGCCGCCCTCGACCCTGCGTCACCGGCTGCGTGATGAGGGGCAAAGCTACGCCAGCATCAAGGACGACATACGTCGTGATCTTGCCGTCGATCTGCTGCTCAACACATCGAAAACGACAGGCGATATCGCCGCCCAGCTTGGCTATTCGGAGCCCAGCGCCTTCTTCCGTGCGTTTCGCAAATGGATGTCGAAGAGCCCCGACGCGTTCCGGCGTGAAGGCCGTGTGATCTCCGGGTAGGATGGACACAACCCGCGCCGGTGGCATGAAAATGCACGGGTGGCGATAGTATTCCAAACGGCGCACTATTGTCCTGCCGAGTATAAGGCGGCAATGGCTTCTGAACAAAGCCTGGCAGCTTCGCCCGGCGGGTCACTTTGCTCGACATGTCGACACGGTCGACATGTTCGGGCCAGGTATCGACAAAACGAGGGTCGCCAGACACATCAGCTCCTAATGGCTTCAGCAGGCCTGCTGTGCCGCGACCGCGGATCGCGATAGATGACATTGCGTTCAGCTCGCCACTCGTCGAATATCAGCATAGATGGCCTCGATGCGACTGGCCTCTGCGTCGCTAAGCGCCGAAAACTCATTGTCGCGAGCCCGCTTTGACAGTCTCCCTTCGTTCTGACGCATGAAGCGGAATAAGAGGTCCAGCATGCGATCGGGCATATCAATCATCTGCTGCACTTCGATCTTGAACGCGTCATAGACGCGCAGGAATGCCGTCTCGGCCGGCAGATCCACATCGATCGTTCGGGCTACACACTCGAACAGGAATTCGGCGTGCGGCGTCGCGTCGAAGTAGCGGTAGAAGTCGGCGGTGTCATTCAGCACCGTGACGTTGCCACGATCCGTTGATTGCCAACGAACAAGTGGCAAAAGGCGGCGTGAGTAACTTTCCAATACGTTTCGATAGGCATCGATGCGGTCTAGGATGACGGCCGAGATCGGAAAGACAAGCCCGGGAGGATTGAACCCGCGCTCGGCGAGAACATGATGGATCAGATAGCGGTGCAGTCGGCCGTTTCCGTCTTCGAAAGGGTGGATATAGACGAAGCCGAAAGCGAGAGCCGCGGCGGCGAGAACTGGATCGAAGTGCTGTGCCGCGCCGCGGTCGAAAGAGGTCAGGCCGTCGATCAACGAGGGCAGATCTTCATGTCGTGCGCTGACATGATCGGGGATGGGCGCGCCCGTCAGGCGATCATGCTCGCCGATGAAGCCACCCTCAACGCGCAGGCCAAGACGGACGAAGCGCGCGTCGCCGATGACAATGCGCTGCAACCGCTCCAGTTCGGCGCGATCTACTGGCCGGCGGCCGGCTTCACCGATCACCTGGCCCCAGCGCTGGATGCGATCTTGCGGCGGATCTTCTCCCTCGATCTGGAAGCTCGAGCGCGAATCCTTGAGCAGCAGGAATGCAGCGGTGCGTGCAAGCAGGTCCGCCGGCACTTCGGCGATCAATTGCCGCGCTTCGTCGCCGAGCCCGCGCGCAACGAACGCCTCGAGTGCGGGCGTGCGGAAGATCATCGGGCAGAAGTCTGGTGTGCCGGGCAAATTGTTTTTTACCCGATGTCTTGTCGAGCTCGTTCCGCCAACCGCGAATTGCCTTTCGGGATCGACGATGAGAGCATAGGTGCCCTGTGCCGCGTCGGGCAGATCGAGCCGTGTATCGAGCAGCCATTCGTAGAGAAACCACAGCCGTCGCGCATAGGCGCCAGTAGGCGCCGCGCGCACCATGTTGGTGATCGCTTCAGAACCTGTTTCTCGGAACAGGGCTTTCAGAACGGCAAGGTCCAGCCCTTCATAGCGCAGCGCGAAGGTCAGGTGTCCGGCAAGGTTATTGTCCGGCTGGTGGCGCGGGGTGTAAAGTTTCCAGCCCTCAGCCTGATAGACTTTGTGGCGTGGACCGATCGCGGACAGGGTAATTGGCAAAGGAACGGATAATTCAAAGGCATCGATCATGGCCGCATAGCCGACAGGGATGGCGGCTTCCGGCATCGAGCGACCGTGAAAAATGCTGACCGCGCCTGAAAACGGCTTTCTTTGTCCGTGTTCCATGAACTCTGATATCCGCATCTGAAAATTACTTTTGGAGCGAAGCTCTCATGAAATTCGATAAGCAGCAATGAATTTTGATGAAAGAGAGGCTCTCTTTGCGAAGAATGATTCTGGCGACACGTTGAGCGCAGCAATTTCCAGCTCGCGTGTTGGGCTATCGCGACTGGTACGAATTCTCCGTCAACCTTAGCCATAACGGGCTGCCCTCATGCATCGCCACGACCCTCCGCCACTGCGACAGCACATCCAGGCCCGCCTGCCTGCAAGCCCCTCGGCGCGAAGAACGTCGATCAGAATGTTTAACGTTCGCGTTGCGGAGTGGTCGCTGAACAAGGAGGATAGCGTCCGTTGGTCGAGGGCCGTCGGCACGGCACAGATCATGCTCGCAATTTCGCTCTTCGAGGCAATCTCGATGGCGGATGCGAGCGTTGCGGACTATCATGCTCTTCCTGCATCGATCAGCCCGTCACGCCGAGCGTGCATCGATGGCCATTGAACGCACGCGTTTTGTTGAAAGGAAAGGTTGAACCGGATGCCTGCCGCTCGCGACGATTTGCGGGACTTTCTGCGCGAGGAGCGCCATTGCATCCTCGTCGAAGTGACGGGAGCGGTCGGCTCGACGCCGCGCGATACCGACGCGTGGATGCTGGTTTCCAAACGCCGCGCCTTTTTAACCATTGGAGGCGGGCAATTGGAGTATATGGCAATTGACCAGGCACGACGGGCGCTTCGCAACTCCCAGCCGATCGCAGCAATGAGCATTCCTCTCGGACCGGAGATCGGTCAATGCTGCGGCGGTCGGGTCGGGCTTTCCTTCGCGGCAGTAACACCCGAACTGGCCGATGAATTGATTGTGCGAGCCGATGCCGAAATTGCCCGGCGTCCGCATGTCTATATCTTTGGTGCGGGCCATGTCGGTGACGCGTTGGCCGCGGCGCTGTCGCTGGCGCCATTGCGCACAGTCCTGATCGATACCCGTGAAGACGAGCTTGCGGCGTCGCGTGCGTCGGGCATCGAAACTTGCCTGACCGCAATACCCGAGGCGATCGTGCGCGATGCACCGGCTGGGAGCGCCTTCGTCATCCTCACGCACGACCACGCGCTCGACTTTTTGATTGCCGCAGAAGCACTGTGTCGGGACGATGCCGCTTATGTCGGGATGATCGGCTCGAAGACGAAGCGTGCGACCTTCAAGAATTGGCTCTTACGCGAGGTCAAAAGGCCAAAGCTTCTCGATCGGCTCGTCTGCCCGATCGGAGGCACCGCAATCAAGGACAAGCGTCCCTCTGTCATCGCGACATTGGCCGCTGCCGAGATCATGGTGGCGGCGTTGTCCTTTGCCGCAGCGGCCAAAACAGGAGAGCCGACGCTGAAAGTCAGCAGATGATGCTGTGACTGTTGTCCTGGACATGCGCCATCTGCATTGCGCAGGAAGTCGTCGACAGCTGCGGTGTCGTCAACTCGTGGCCTTGCGAAACGATCCGCCGCCCGTCAGCGACCTCACTTCGCAAACGATTATGCCCGGTCGGCTACGCCGATTTCGGTCGATGCGTTGGGCGGACCGTGTGACGTTCGACCCGACCGGCAACCGAAAAGATCAAGACCTCGACATTAACGTCGATCTTGTCCCCGTCCATAAGCCTGACCACGTCGTCGATACCCGAGGTGGGCTGGCCGTCGATTGCCAGCAGATAGTCTCCTTCCTGAAGTCCGGCTCGCGCTGCCGGGCTTTCGGTTTCTACCCGGCGCAGGCGCACGGCCGTTGTCTGAACGAGCCCGGCTTCCAGCGCCACACGACGATGCAGTTCCACTGTATCAGCTGAAATGCCGATATAGGCGCGCCGCACGTGGCCGAAGCGCAGAAGTTCCGACACGACATGTTCGGCGGTGTTGGATGCGACGGCAAAAGCTATGCTTTGCGCGCCTTGAATGACGGCCGTGTTGACGCCAATGACTTCACCTGCCGACGAGACAAGCGGGCCGCCGGAATTTCCGGGATTGAGCGCAGCATCGGTCTGGATGATATCATCCATCAGGCGGCCGCTGGCGGCGCGCATCGATCGGCCGAGTGCCGATATGATGCCGGCCGTTACCGTCCACTCGAAACCGAGGGGATTGCCGATCGCGATGGCAATGTGCCCGCGCTTCAGCGTCTTGGAGTCTCCAAGGTTCGCAAAGGCGCCTGCCCAGTCGTTGGCACGAATGAGCGCGAGGTCGCTGTCCGGGTCGCGGCCCAGCACTTTGCCTTCGATTACCGTGCCATCGGGCGTTTTGATGCGAACGGTCCTGGCATCGTCGACGACATGGTTGTTCGTAACAACCAGGCCATCCGGCGAAATCGCAAATCCGGAACCATGTCCGGCGCGACCGCTAACTCGTTCGATACGGCTGACCGCGGGGCCAACGAGGTCAACCGCGTTCGATACGGAATGAGAATAGGCATCCAGCAGGCTGGCGTCCTTTGACGGCTGGATGTCACGATCTAGGAAACCCATGAAAAGCCCTTCCGACGCGCAAGCGTCGCATTGGGAAGCGGCAGCGGCTGCAGAGGCGAGAGGCTGTCGGTTCGACAGATTGAAAACAGTTCTATTCAGATGAGATTGCGCACAACTCAAATCAAGTGCAGCCGCCGCACGTGCGGCGGCCCATTCGTGACATTCTCCGCAAAACCTATTTCGACGGCGTTGACCTTATTCCGGGCAACCTCGAAGTCATGGTGTATGAGCACGAAACATTGCGGGTCTTGGCAAATAAATCGGCGTCCGGTGCGATCTTTTTCGAGCGGCTGAAGCTCGCACTTTCCGAGGTCGAAGCGGATTACGATGTTGTCATTCTCGACACGCCTCCATCGCTCGGCTTCCTGACGGTGAGTGCAATCTACGCCGCGACCAGCCTGATCACTACGGTTCATCCCGCCATGCTCGATGCTTGCCTCGATGAGCCAGTTTCAATTGATGATGGGAGACTTGATAAGCGCCCTCAACGAAATCGCCATGTTCATCATCGAAAATTGACGTAAACCGTGCATGGCGATGTCGCCTGCAAACCAAGCTGTGCTACATTTTTTTTCTCGTTATGAGGCGGGACTGGACGCCGATGATTGCAGCGATTGCGATGATCCTGAGCCTCTCCGGTGCAACTCCGGTTGCTGCGCAACTGGGGGCGAACGACGTTGATGTGAAATTGGTCCTGGCAGTCGACACCTCCCGGTCGATGGATCAGGAAGAGGTTCGCATTCAGCGCGACGGCTATGTCGAGGCGCTCAAGCACAGGGAGTTCATCGAGGCGGTGACCGGCGGGCTCACTGGGCGCATTGCGATCAGCTACTTTGAATGGGCCGGCTATGTCGTGCCGGATTCCGTCATCGACTGGCATTTGATCGAGACGGAACAGGATGCGATTGCCTTTGCCAACAAGCTCGAACAGCGACCGATCATCACCCAGCGCCGCACGTCCATCTCCACCGCGATTACCCAGGGCGCTGCAATGATCGTCTCCAGTCCCTATTCCGGCTTGCGGCAGGTGATCGATGTCTCAGGCGACGGTACGAACAATTCCGGCAATCCGGTCGCGCCAACCCGAGACAAGGCGGTGGAGGCCGGTATCGTCATCAATGGACTGACGCTGATGTTGCGTCCCTCTGGCGCACCGGGAGGGCTCGACAGGTATTATGCCGATTGCGTCATTGGTGGCCCGGGTTCGTTTGTCCTGCCGGTCTATAAGATCGAGGACTTCGCCGTGGCGGTGCGCCGAAAGCTTGTCCTTGAGGTCAGTGGGCTTCCTCTTGCGCCCACGGTCGGCAAAATTGCGGATCAGCCGGCAACCGATTGCATGATCGGCGAGCGCCAATGGCAAGACATGTTCGAGCGCTGAGGCAAGGGGAACCCGGTGGCGCGACATCGCCATCGGTCTATTGCTTCAGGATCTCGCGCAGCGCATCGAAGACCTGCGGCTCAAGCATCTGGGACACGTTGAAACGCATGAAATTCGTGGCTGTCTGGGACAGGCTGAACGCATTCCCGGGCGCGAGCACAATTTTTCTTTCCAATGCCGCGCGTGCGATGTCGGTGGCGCTGGTGTCTCCTGGCAATCGACACCAGAGGAACATGCCTGCGGAAGGTTCCAGCCAGGGCCTTATTCCAAGGTTCTTCAGCTTGATCGAAACCTCGAACCTCGCCTTCGAGAGCCGGCTGCGCAGTGCCTCGATGTGCTTGCGATGGCCGCCATCGCTAAGCACCCTGTAGACAAGCTCAGCCGAAAGCCGCCCGCCGCCGAACGAGGTCGCGATCTTGAGGTCGATCAGCCCATCGACCCATTCTCGTCTGGCGGCGATGAAACCGCAACGGGCGGCGGCCGACAGGGTTTTCGAAAAGCTTCCGATATGGATGACCCGGTCCAGGCCGTCAAAGGCCGCAAGGCGTGGTGCTGGTGTGTGCTCGAAGTCGGCAAAGATATCGTCTTCGACGATCGTGACGTCGAATTGATCGGCGATCTTCAAGACCCGGTGGGCGACAACGGGAGAAAGCGTGGCGCCGGTCGGATTGTGGATGGCCGAGTTGGTGATGTAGAGGCGCGGCCGGTGCTCTGCAACGACCTGCGCGAACAGTTCGAGGTCCGGGCCCGACGGCGTATAGGGAACACTGACGATCCTGGCACGATGCGCCCGCAGCAGCGCCTGGAAATTGAAATAGCAGGGATCGTCGACCAGCACGACAGAGTCCGGTTCGAGGAGGAAGCGGCAAAGCAGGTCGATTGACTGGGTGCCGGATTCCGTCAGCATGATCTGATCCGGCGAGGCCTCCACGCCTCGCTCAGCCATGCGTCGTGCGATATGCTGGCGCAGCGGCGGTAAGCCAAGCGGCGAGCCGTAGTCGACAAGCGCGGCATTGTCGGCGCGCGAAAGTGTTCGCAGGGCCCGGCGAATGCTATCTTCCGGAAGCCAGGATGGCGGCAGCCAGCCGCAGCCTGGCTTCAGATCGCTCTCCCCGGCCTCGAGCGATTGTCGCGATACCCAGAACGGATCGACGGCGCGGTCCAGTTTCGGGCCAACGTCGGCAAGCGAAAATGGAGCGGCCTGGTCCGCGACGTAAAAACCGGAGCCCGGTCGAGACAGGATGACGCCTTCGGCGACCATGCGCTCATAGGCATCGACGACTGTCGACGTGGACACGCCAGCTGCTGCAGCCATTGCCCGAACCGATGGCAGTTTCGCGCCTGGCGTCAAATTGCGGCCGGCAATCCGCTGTCGGATTGTCGTCATGACCATCATCACCCTCGTGATGGTGTGTTCCCTGTTTTGGTCCATCCGTACTGCTACCTTATCCATAACAGTTTTCTCAAACTGTATCAGACCGTCGCTGGTGTTGCCATGGCTTTTGTCGGACAAGGACAGCAGTTGAGAAAGGCAGTGTATATATGGACCGCACAGCATCTGGATGGCTTAACGGCCTAATCGGCGTCGTGATCTTCAGCGGCTCGCTACCCGCTACGCGTTTGGCGGTGATACAGTTTGATCCGGTGTTTTTGACCGTCGCGCGGGCAGGGATTGCCGGTATGCTGGCGCTGCTGTTGCTGCTCTTCTTCAAAGAAAAGCGACCAGCAGGACGCGATGTCTTGTCGTTGACGGTGGTCGCCGCGGGCGTGGTTGTGGGCTTCCCGCTTTTGACCGCGCTTGCCCTGCAGCATGTTACGTCGGCGCACTCGATCGTCTTCGTCGGGCTGTTGCCGCTTGCGACCGCTGTCTTTGGTGTCATTCGCGGCGGAGAGCGCCCGAAGCCGGTCTTCTGGCTGTTTGCCGTGACTGGAAGTGCATTGGTCTGCGGTTTCGCCCTGTCGCAGGGGCTGAGTGCAGCGCCCGTCGGAGACGCGCTGATGATGGCGGCGATCATCGCCTGTGGGCTCGGCTATGCCGAAGGCGCCAGGCTTTCGCGAAGGCTCGGGGGATGGCAGGTGATATCCTGGGCGCTTGTCCTGTCGCTGCCGCTGATGATCGCCTCGTCGATCTGGTTCATGCCGCCAAGTTTTGCAAACATCGATGCGCCAGCCCTTGCAGGCCTGGCCTACGTCTCGCTGTTCAGCATGCTGATAGGTTTTGTGTTCTGGTATCGTGGACTTGCGCAGGGCGGGATTGCCAGCGTTGGACAGTTGCAATTGCTGCAACCCTTCCTCGGTCTCATCCTGGCGGCCACGTTGCTGCATGAAACGGTGACATGGACGATGTTTGCTGTCACCGCCGCCGTCATTGCCTGCGTGGCGGTGGCCCGAAAATTTGCCTGATAGCAGACGCATCCGATCGATAGTGCCGCTGTCTGAGACATTTCCGATTTGCGCTGCATTGCGCGGGTCTTCGCAGATGCCGCGTGCGGGCCGCCCGGCCCGCCACGTGGCTCGCCTTGGCGGCCGACCGCACGAAGCGCTTCGGAAGGCCAAAAAGTGTCAGGACGGCGGTGCTTCACAACGGCCATCCTGACACGTTCTGTCCGACGGATCAGTTATTGTTGTCGGCGCAGGTGTCCTCGGTATTCTCGGTGTTGCTGTTGCCGCCCTGGGTCTGCAGCGAACCCTTGCCCTTCAGTGACTTGCAGTTTTCCTTGTTGACGTTGTGGGTCGTGCTGCCGGTGGTCGTCCTGTCGATCTTTTTCATCTTCATGCCATGGGTCGTGCTTGTGGCATCACCATGGTTCTTGTTCATCGTGGAGCCTGCCGGAGCCGGGTTCGACTGTGCAAACGCGGAACTGGCAAGACCGATGCCAAGCAGCAAGGTCGCGACGATTTTCAGGGACATAACATCCTCCATGTCACGTTGCTTGATTGCAACTGGTTGTGAAACGATGCCGAATAGCCGATGTTCCGTCGGGATCAGTCAGATCGCCTCGCTCAGCGCGCCCGCATCAACCTGACGGTCGACATTTGTTTTGGTGATGCGCCCGAGCTCTGGGCGGCGGTGTTGAACTATCCGTCCAGGCTGGATTTCCCTGCGCCTCGGCTGCGAGCTTATGCGCGGAAAACGGTCATTGCCGAGAAGGTCAAGGCGATGGTGCTGCTCCGGCGTTCCAACAGCTGCGCGAAGGATATTCTTCGCAACACCGCGGCGAGAGTTCTCAGATCCCTGACCCGTCGAGCTCTTGGTCGTCATCGCCTTCCCAAGGGGAGGGCATCGAGGCGCGATTGAGATTGGCCAAGGGCATCGGCATCCAGCACTTCAATTCCGGCTCGGCGTATGCGATGACGCGGCCGGGCGAGGAATCGGAGGCGCGCCAGCCTTCTGCACCGAATTGATCGCCATTCGACCAATACGCCAGGTCAACTTCCGCCGGCCCCTGTTCGGATGGGTGGATCGTGACGAGAATCCGACTGCCGTCTTTCGGTGCGCTTGCCATGTGGCGCCAGCGGCCTGGCTCGTCCATGACTTCTCCTCCTGCCTCGCTGCAGGTTGCAAGTGTCGCCTCGCCGTCGAAAACGGTCAACTCAAACTTTACAACCCGTCCCAAATCGATTGGCTGCCCGATCAGCGGATCGGGTCGAGTTTCTTGAACTCGGTGGAACGATGCTACTGGCCACGACGCACAGCGCTCCGAGCAGAGCATAGTGCAAGCTCGAAACAGACAATCTTTGCCGTAGCCGGTACTCTGTGTTCCACAGTGCGCCGTCGGTGACGGCTCGCTCCGTCCAGATGGCGAGCTAATGATCGAGAAAAGAGACCACAGATCTCAGGTCATCGACAAAGCGTGCGATTTCTTCCTCTCGCCTCGGCTGATTGAGCATTCGCAAGAGGGCGGACGGATGTATGGTGACGAAAACCGGGAGTCCGACGGGCGCGTGCAGCACGGAGCCTCGATCCCGGCTGACCTTTGCCTGCGGTCCGAGCAGCGTATAGGTTGCCGTGGCACCAAGGGCCACCACCAGTTTCGGGCGGACCAGGCGCAGTTCTGCCCCGAGCCACCATGCGCAAATCTTGACCTCGCCTCTGTTGGGCTTTGCATGGATACGGCGTTTGCCGCGAGCTTCGAACTTGAAGTGTTTGACCGCATTGGTCAGGTAACATCTGCTGCGCTCGATGCCGGCCTCGTCCAGGCAGCGATCAAGAAGCTTTCCCGCGGGGCCGACGAACGGTCGTCCGGCAAGATCCTCCTTGTCGCCGGGCTGCTCCCCGACGAATACGAGTTCCGCTGTTTTCGGACCTTCTCCGAAGACGGTCTGCGTCGCGTTTTTGTAGAGACCGCACCGCGTACAACCGGCTGCCCGATTGCGGACGTCGTCCAAGTGCGCACCAGGCGTTTCCTCCTGCAGCAGAGCCGGACCGAGGAATTCTGCCATATGTGAATACTCCTTGTTAGACCAGCAGGGTTAGACCAGCAGGCCGGCCATGCAAGATGTTGCTTCCTGAGCTCCAGGTCGCGCAGCTTGGCCCCAGCGCATCCTTGCAGGTTGAAAAACAACCGAGGCAGTCAATTCGTTCCGGAACCGGCAAGGCACGGGACCAGGGAGAGACTTCTTTACAGCGATATTCTTTGGGCCGTGGTTCAATCTCTTCGAAATGCAGGCATTTTGCGCGCTCGTAGTGGACCAGCGACCGTCCAGCGCCAGCTTATGTCGCCAGGAGGCACGCCGGCATCGTCTGTGAACCGCAAGATAACGACGGATCCCCCGCGCAATGGAAATTCGCAGGGTCACGCCACGTTCGTGCCGGAATTCTCTGCTGTTGGTGCATCGTGGACCGAAGGGCGCGAGATGGAATTCATCAATCGATTTATTGATCAACCGATGCTTCAGGGGGCATCGCGAGTTCTCCAGATCTGGCATGAGCGGAGCCGTCGTTCTCCGGAGGAGCTTACCCCGTGTTGGAACCTCTTCGTGATTTCGTGCCTGGTGGCGTTGAGTTGGTGGGTTCTTCCCGGATCTGCCGGTGTTCTTGCCGCTGCCACATTGGCGATGCTGTCATTTCCACATGCATGGAAACTTCTGACGAGGCCGGAGCGTGCGGACTATGACGCGCGCGCATATCGCGCCTTGGCCGTTCTCGCGACTAGAAAGCGCGAAACAGAGTGGGCGGTGCGGGTAATGGTGCTGGTGATCTCCGCCTGTCTGCCGATGCTTGCCCGGGGCGGCGACCATGCTGGGGATTTGTTCATTGTCGGTGCTGGCCTCTGGTTCGTTCTGACGGTTCCCGCGAACGCGTATCTGGCCGCTGCCGAACCCCCGAGGCCTAGGGACGGAGATGGCGTGTCGACGCGGCGCCTCGTCATGGCTGCGGCCTAACTCGGAACCAATCGTCTGCCGTTCCGTTTTTCTGTGGTCAGAATGACGGAGGTGGAAATGCTCTACTATGCTCTCGTTTTCCTGGTGGTCGCATTGATTGCCGGCGTCCTCGGTTTCGGTGGTATCGCCGGAGCATCCGCATCGATCGCCCAGGTTCTGTTCTTCATCTTCCTGGTGCTCTTTGTCGTCTCGCTCGTTATGCGTGTCATGAGGCGCTAAAGCTTGTTGATTGCCGGTCCACGTTCGCCCCGAGCGCTCACGGCCGCCGATCTCCCGGCCCGCCCTCGGTGCATTTTCGCATCAGGCGTTCGCCGTGATGCAGGCGAGGAGAAGCCTTTGGCAGGGGATGCGCCAGATACGAGCTAGCGATGAGATCGCGAAGGTTCGGCAATGCGATCGGCCAGCGCGGTCGAGCCCTGGTCGACTCTGAAGTGCGGTGGCCGAAGCGTAGCTTTTACCCAGCCCGTATCATTCCTTTATCCTTCGCGCGGCAAAATTCGACCAACTGCTTCGAGCTCATTGGCCGTGCGAGAGCGTAGCCCTGCAGCAAGTGGCAACCAAGATCCCTCAGTATCTTCGCGTGCTCCATTGTCTCCACGCCCTCCGCAACAATGTCGATGTTCTGGGACCGGCCGATTTCGATAATCGAGGAGACCAGACGGCGTTGAGATCGAGAGGTGACGATCGGCTTGATAATCTCCCGATCGATCTTGAGCCTTCTTGGCTCGAATCTGAGGAGGCTGACGATGCTGGCATGTCCGGTGCCAAAATCATCGATCTCGATTTCAATACCGAGTTCTTTGACCGCAGGGATTATGTCATTGAGAACAGGTTGAAGATCGTCGAAGGAGATTGTCTCGAGGAGCTCGAAACACAGGCGACCTCTCGCCATGGGAAGCTCGGACAACTCGGCAAGCAGATTTGCCTGCGCCAGTCTATGCGCTGAAATGTTTACTGAGACACGCGGGATGCGCATTTCCAGGCTGTCCCATCTTGCAAGCTCGAACAGGGCCTTTTGCAAGATCAGCCTGTCCAGGTCGCCAGAACGCCCGAGGCTTTCCGCGACGCCAAGAAATTTGTCCGGGCCGAGCAGACCCTTTCGCCGGTGATCCCAGCGGGCAAGGGTTTCGACGCCAGCGATATCCAATGTGTTTGCGTCAAACTGCGGCTGGAAGAATGCAACGAGTTCGTCGCGGTCGAGCGCATTGTTGAATTCGTCGGCCAATTCTTTCGACAGGATCGCCGCGCTGCGAAGATCTTCGGTGAAAATGGCCGCGCGGCCGCGGCCAGCTTTCTTCGCCTCGTAGAGCGCCAGATCGGCATTTAGAAGCAATTGACCAAGGTCGCGGGCGTCCACGCCTTCGGTCTCCCAAGCCACGCCGACGCTTGCACCGACAACACACTCCGAACCATCAATGAAAAGCGTCTTTTCGAGCGCGGCGACAATCTGTTGGGCCAATTCGTTTGCTCTAGGCTCGGGATTGGCACTCCAGCTGGCGAAGATGAACTCGTCTCCACCGATCCGAGCTGCTACCTCGTGCGGACCAGCCAAATTGGCAAGGCGTGAAGCCGTTGCCTGCAAGACTGCGTCGCCTCCCGCGTGCCCTTTCGTGTCATTGATCGCTTTGAAGCGATCCAGGTCGATATGAATGAGTATCAGGCAGTCTTTTGGACCAGGTCTCTGGGGTCGCGAGATCATCTGGTCAACAAATCGTCGATTGGGAAGCCCGGTTAGCGCGTCATGCAACGACAGGTGTTCCAGCCTTTGCCGTGCCCGAACGAGCTTTTTCTTGTGAAGGCGAAGCTTTTCAATGGTTCTTTGGCGTGATTTGGTCAAAAACCCGACCCAGACAATCGGAGCAACGACGCACAATGACAACAGGCTCGCAAAAACCTCAAATATGGCTATGCCCTTATTTTGACCCCATCCGCCCTTTGGCACGGCAATAAGGGTCCATCGGCCATACATCATATCAACGGATGCCACGACCGGTTGCTTCGAAAAGGTTTCCAGGCCCCCGAGAAAAACCTGTTTGGGCGAGTTTGGCTCCGGTACGGTGCTGATGGCAATCTCAAGGTCGGCCGATTCCAGGCCGCTATCCTGGTAGAGCCTTGGTATGTCTATGATACCTGAGAGAAGCCCCCAAAAGATCTGACTTCTTCCGTCATTGATATAGATTGGGCACCTGGCCACGAAGGCAGTCCCACCTTGGACAAGGTCCACCGGTCCCGTCAAAACGATATTGTGGGTGTTGCGCGCCAGCATCGCGCCATCTCGTTGCTTTTCGTTCGTTCGGTAGTCGAGTCCGATGGCCTTTTCGTTGCCCTTTTCTGGATAAACCCACTTGACGACCATGCCGGGCGCGGCGGCAAAGCTTTTCAATTGTGAATCGGGTTGCAGGATCTGCGCGGCGAGCTTGGCAAAAGCACTCTGATCCATTGCCGGATTGACAGCGATACCCGCCGCCAGGCCCTGCAACAGTTTCACATTGCTATTGAGGTTCGTCTGAAGCCGAGACGATATGATGGCAAGCTCGCCGGCAACGATCGAGCGTTCATCGGCCAGCGATCGTTCCAGCCGCCAGTTCGTTGCAACATAGACGACGATAATCGCAATAGTTGCCGCAAATATTGCTGGGGCAAATGCGCTGGTATGGCTTATTGCGGAGCTCGCGAAGCCGCGTGATCGATTTTTTCGAAACTTCATCAGTTTGCCGGCATGGAAGACAGGCCTGGATCCTTGCACAGTTTCTTTAAGGCAACGCTAAAACCCGCAACGCACCCACGCAAATGGGGGGCGTCGGGGGCACAAGGCAGGACTAGGTCGCGTTTCGTGACGTGGCCGCCGCAGCCACATCGGCGCGCCGCGATGAGAGCAATCTCATTTCGATTGCGCCTGAAATCCCGACAATAATATTGGATTCCAAAAACCGAGGCGACTTTAGAACATCCGTGTTTGATACTCTATAAAATCTATAGATATTACACATATATCATATTGGAGCCTGTAGCGTGAGAATTTTGGGCATAAACGGCAGCGTCAAGCAACCCTCGCGTACCGCCACGCTGGTTATGGAATTACTTGCTCGCATCACCCAGCGTGTAACCACCACGCCGGAAGTTATCGCGTTGACGCAGGCCGCACCTGTCCTCTTTCAAGCCTTGAGAGCAGATCAATTGACAGAGAAGGGGCGTGCAATCGTGGAGGCGGTTGAAAGTGCTGACGTATTGGTCGTTGGTTCACCCGTTTATCGGGCCTCTTACACGGGCGCCCTCAAGCATCTCTTTGACCTCGTCGATTTCCGTGCGCTTCAAGGCAAGCGTGTGATCCTGGCCGCCACCGGCGGCACGCCATTTCATGGCCTCATGCTGGAGCACCAGTTCCGGCCGCTGTTCGGGTTCTTCGGTGCCGTTACCATCCCGACGACCGTTTACGCGCTCGAAAGCGACTTTACCGAATACACCCTGACGAATCCGGCTGTCGAAGCACGCATCGAGCGCGCCGTGGCCGAACTGTTCGACCTTTTGCCCGCCGCCACCCTTGCCGGCGGCGATCTCGCCCATCCGGCCATCCGCCTCGTTTCGCGCGAAACGGCCGCCAACTGACATCAGGAAGAGAGGACTTTACCCATGACCGAGCGCAGCAGGGAACCCGTGAAATTCGCCTATTGGGTACCAAACGTCTCCGGCGGCCTCGTGATCTCCAACATCGAGCAGCGAACCAGCTGGACGATCGACTATAATCGCAAACTCGCGAAGATCGCCGAAGAAGGTGGCTTCGACTACGCGCTGAGCCAGATCCGCTTCACGGCTGGCTACGGCGCGGAATTCCAGCATGAATCCGTTTCCTTCAGCCATTCGTTGCTCGAGGCGACCACGAAACTGAAGGTCATCGCTGCCATTCTGCCAGGCCCGTGGAACCCGGCGCTCGCCGCCAAGCAGATCGCCACGATCAACCACCTGACGAACGGCCGCGTGGCGGTCAACATCGTCAGCGGCTGGTTCCGGGGCGAGTTCCACGCCATCGGCGAACCATGGCTCGACCACGACGAGCGCTACCGTCGTTCGGAAGAGTTCATCCGGGCGCTGCGCGGCATCTGGACGGAAGACAACTTCACCTTCCGCGGCGACTTCTACCGTTTCAACAACTATTCCCTGAAGCCGAAGCCGATCGATCCGCAGCCGGAAATCTTCCAGGGCGGCTCTTCACGCGCGGCGCGCGACATGGCCGCCCGTGTCTCCGACTGGTACTTCACCAACGGCAACACGCCGGAGGAAATCGCCAGGCAGGTCGACGACATCGGCGCCAAGGCCAAGGAGAACAACCATTCGGTCAAGGTCGGCGTCAATGCCTTCGCCATCGTCCGCGAAACCGAGGAAGAGGCCAAGGCCGTACTTGCCGAGATTATCGAGAAGGCCAATCCGGAGGCGGTCAATGCCTTCGGCCACGAGGTCAAAAATGCCGGCAAGGCTTCGCCGGAGGGCGAGGGCAACTGGGCGAAGTCCAGCTTTGAGGATCTTGTACAATACAATGACGGTTTCCGTTCCAACCTGATCGGTACGCCAAGACAGGTGGCCGAACGCATCCTCCGCTTGAAACGCGCCGGCGCCGACCTCATTCTGCTCGGCTTCCTGCATTTCCAGGAAGAAGTCGAGTCTTTTGGCAAGCACGTCATTCCGCTCGTGCGCGAGTTGGAAGAGCTGGAAGAAGGCGCAGCAATCGCAGCCGAGTAGGGCCAAGAGAATTGAGACGGCGCGGCGACGCGGCGTTTTCCCTCCCTCCAACGCGGGCGCCATCGCGCCCGCGCGTGGAAACCTGTGTCCATAGGGACGAAGCATGGAACAAATCATGTCGGCACCGAACTTTCTGCTCGCAGGCCTCACCGGCGACGTGGCACGACGGCCGGACATCGCGGAGCAATTTGCCCTTCGCAGTGCTCCTGCGGCGCCGGGCCGGGCCGCGGCCCGTCCGGATGAGACGCCTGCCCTGGAGCTGCATGGCATCAACCTCTCCTTCGGTGGGGTCGTGGCCCTCCGGGATATCGACCTAGCCGTGCAGCCTGGCGAAATCCGCGCGATCATTGGCCCGAACGGAGCCGGCAAAAGCTCGCTCATCAATATCATTTCCGGTGTTTATCGTCCCGACCATGGACATGTCGCGATAAACGGCGTCGCCTTTCAGCCGGTTCCGACGCAGAAGCTTGCTCGTCTCGGCGTCGCTCGTACCTTCCAGAACCTCGCTCTGTTCAAGGGCCTCAGCGTACTCGACAACGTGGCGGCGGGGCGGGCCTATGTCGGGCAAGCAAATTTCCTGAGCCAGATCGTCGGTCTGCCGAAGGCGCGTCGCGAGCAGGCTGATGCGCGTGAGCGGGCAAGCCGCGCCATCGACTTCCTGCAGTTGACGCCTTATGCCGACCGGCTTGCCGGCACGCTGCCCTACGGCCTGCAGAAGCGCGTCGAACTTGCCCGGGCGCTCGCCGCCGAACCTCGCATCCTGTTGCTTGACGAGCCGATGGCCGGCATGACGGCAACCGAGAAGAACGAGCTTTCCGACTATGTCCGTCTGGCGCGCGACGAATACGCGATCACGGTCGTGCTGATCGAGCACGATATCGGCGTGGTCATGGGCCTTTCCGACAGGATCGCCGTTCTCGATTACGGCCGCAAGATCGCCGACGGTACCCCGCAGGAGATCGCCGCGGACCAGCGCGTGATCGATGCGTATCTCGGCGTCACGCCGGAAAACGAAGACGGGGAGGGCATCTGATGGCTGCTGACTTTGACTGGCTTTTCTTCACTGAGGTGTTGATCGGCGGGCTTCTCTCCGGCGTCATGTATTCGCTCGTCGCGCTCGGCTTCGTGCTGATCTACAAAACCTCTGGCGTGCTGAACTTTTCGCAGGGTGCCCTACTCCTTTTTGCCGCGCTGACCTTTGTCAGCCTTGTCGAACGGGGTGCGCCCTTCGCCGTTGCCTTCGCCATCACCTTCGCTGCCATGGGGCTTATCGGTATCGCAATCGAACGCGCGGTGTTGCGGCCGCTCACCAACAAGCCGCCGATCACGCTCTTTATGGCGACGCTCGGCCTCTCCTACATCATTGAAGGTGCCGCACAGCTGATTTGGGGCACACAGGTTCACGGCCTTGACCTTGGCATCGAAGACATTCCCTTCGATGTCGGTGGCGTGTTCGTCAGCCAGTTCGACATTTTTGCCGCTGTTGTCGCCTCTGGTATGGTGGTGTTGCTTGCTGTCTTCTTCCGCTACACCCGCATCGGCCTCGGTTTTCGCGCGGTCGCCGACGATCAGTTCGCCGCCCTTGCCGTCGGCCTCAAGCTTCCCTTGATCTGGGCAAGCGTCTGGGCAGCGGCGGGTCTTGTGGCGCTGGTCGCCGGGCTGCTGTGGGGTGCGCGGCTCGGCGTACAGTTCTCGCTATCGCTGGTGGTCCTGAAGGCGTTGCCGGTGCTCGTTCTCGGCGGCTTCGATTCCATTCTCGGCGCGATCGTCGGTGGCCTTCTGGTCGGCGCGTCCGAAAAGCTCGCCGAAGTCTATATCGGCGGTTACTTCGGCGGCGGTATCGAGGGCTGGTTTGCCTATGTCGTCGCGCTCGCCTTCCTGCTTATTCGCCCCTCCGGCCTATTTGGCCAGAAGCTCGTGGAAAGGGTCTGACATGTCCGCCATTACGACCAAACGTCCTTCGCCCCTTCCCCCGCTGCGTCATGTCGCGACAGTCGTAGTGCTTGCCGTCGCCTATCTCCTCGTGCCGTTTTTGGGTACAAGCTATCTCTTTGAGGCAATCCTGCTGCCGTTTCTCGCGCTCAGTCTTGCCGGGGTGGGTTTGAACCTTCTCACCGGCTATGCGGGCCAGGTTTCGTTGGGTTCGGCCGCCTTCATGGCCGTGGGTGCGTTTGCCGCATACAATTTCAATCTTCGGATCGATGGGCTGGCGCTCATCGTCTCGACAGTGCTCGCCGGCCTATCAGCTGCCGTCATCGGTGTCGTCTTCGGCCTTCCGAGCCTTCGCCTGCGCGGCTTCTATCTCGCCGTCTCCACGCTCGCCGCGCAGTTCTTCGTCCAGTGGGCGCTGACGAAATTCAGCTGGTTCTCCAACAATTCCGCTTCGGGCGTGATTGATGCGCCGCCGCTGTCACTCGCAGGCATTGCCTTTGTGGGGCCGGTCGGTCGCTATCTCTTCGCGCTGACGGTCGTGGCAGTCATCACCTTTCTCGCCTACCGTCTTGTGTCGTCGCAGACCGGCCGAAATTTCATCGCCGTGCGTGACAACGAGACGGCTGCACGCATTATCGGGGTGCCGGTGCTCAAAACGAAGTTGCTCGCCTTCGCGATCTCGTCCTTCATTATCGGGGTTGCCGGTGTGCTCTGGGCCTTCGCCTATCTGCGCACCGTGGAACCGGCCGGCTTCAACCTCGATCGCTCGTTCCAGATCCTCTTCATCATCATCATCGGCGGCCTCGCGTCGATCCGCGGTGCCTTCTTCGGCGCGGCACTGATCGTCATTTTCCCGCTCGTTCTTTCCCGGCTCGGCGCCTTCCTGCTCGGCGACCTCTTCGATTCCGGCGTCCTCGACATGACGCAGCGCATCGTCATCGGCGCCTTCATCATCCTGTTCCTGATCCTCGAGCCCGACGGACTCGTGTCGTTGTGGGATCGCTTGAGGTTGCACGTTCAATCTGCCGTCAGGCAGCCGTGAGATCCTCCGAAGCCCAGCCATGAAAATCAAAATGGGCTTCCAACAACAAAAGCCATTGAAAATTCGAAACCAGACCGGGTGGCCGAGCGCCAGCCGACAGACGGAGTGCGTCCAGACATGACCATTTATACGAAGATCAGAGCAGCTGCTTTTGCCGCCGGCATCGGCCTTGCAGCCATCGCCTTCCAGGCACAGGCAGACGAGCAGCATTTTCCGCTGCAGAGCTACCGCGTCGGGCCCTATGCGGCCGGCGGAACCGGCTTCTTCGGCGGCTTCATCGACTATCTCAACCTCATCAACACCCGCGACGGTGGCGTCAACGGCGTCAAGCTGACGTGGTCGGAGGCTGAAACCCAGTACGAGGTCGAGCGCGGCGTAGAGGCCTACGAGCGCCTGAAGAGCAATCCCGGCATCGCTGCCTGGAACCCGCTTTCGGTCGGCATCGCCTATGCCATGATCGACCGCATCACGCAGGACAAGGTGCCGCTGATCACGATCAATCACGGCCGCACAGATTCCACTGACGGGCGCGTTTTCCCCTACGTTTTCCCGCTGCTGCTGAACCCTTACAGCGAGACTTCCGGCATCGTGAACTACATCGCCTCGAAGGAAGGCGGTCTCGAAGGGCTCAAGGGCAAGAAGATCGTCGTACTCTATCATGGCTCGCCCTATGGCAAGGAGACGATCCCGATCTACGAACTTCTGGCCAAGAAGTACGGCTTCGAATTGCAGCAGATCGAGGTTCCTCATCCTGGTAATGAGCAACAGTCGCAGTGGCTGACAATCCGCCGCGCCAAGCCGGATTACGTCGTGCTGCGCGGCTGGGGGGTGATGAACCCGGTGGCATTGAAGACGGCTGCCAAGACAGGTTTCCCGGTAGACCACATCATCGGCAACGTCTGGTCGAACTCGGAAGAGGACGTGATCCCGGCGGGTGATGCGGCCAAAGGCTATACGGCAATTACCACCCAGGCTTCGGGCGCCGAGTATCCGGTCGTCAAGGAGATCGTGAAGACCCTTTACGATGCCGGGAAGGGCAATCTCGAAGACAAGAGCCGCATCGGTTCGGTCTATCATAACCTCGGCATCGTCAATGGCATCCTGAACGTCGAGGCAGTGCGCATCGCCCAGGAGAAGTTCGGAAAGCGCACCTTGACCGGCGACGAAGTGCGCTGGGGGTTCGAGCACCTGCAACTCGACCCGGCCCGTGTCGAGGCGCTCGGGGCCAAGGACCTCTTCCACTCCATCAACGTCACTTGGGATAATCATGAGGGCAATGGCTACGTGACCTTCCAGCAATGGGACGGCAAGAAGTGGAAGGTTGTCTCCGATTGGATCGCGCCGGATTGGGCGTTGCTGCGTCCGATCATTGAGAAGTCGTCTGAAGCTTATGCGGCGGAGAAGGGCATCAAGCTTCGCACGGCCGAGGATGCCGGTGTCGTAACAAACTGATGCTTGCAGCCGGGCTGAGAGGCCATTCCCGCTGCGCCCGGCTGTAAAACGCCCGAAAGGAGACCGCACATGACCAAGGAAAGCAGGCTGCTCACCGTGAAGGGCCTCCATGTGACCTACAACCATTCCATACAGGCTCTGCACGGCGTCACCCTTTCGCTCGGGCGCGGAGAAATCCTCGCCATTCTCGGCGCCAACGGCGCCGGCAAGACGACGACGCTGAAGGCGGTTTCGAACCTCCTGCCGGCCGAGCGTGGGCAGGTACTGGCGGGCCGTATCCTCGTCGAAGGTCGTGACGTGACGCGCCTGACACCGGCAAGCCTCGTTCGGCTCGGTGTGGTGCAAGTGCTGGAGGGCCGCCATTGCTTCAAGACACTCACGGTGGAAGAAAATCTTGTTTCCGGTGGCCTCGGTCGTTCTGCTTCACGCGCCGAGATCTCGGCCGATCTTGAGAAGGTCTACGCTCATTTCCCGCGGCTTAAGGAAAGGCGCCGGATACTTTCTGGCCTCACCTCGGGCGGCGAGCAGCAGATGACGGCGATCGGGCGGGCGCTGATGTCACGCCCACGGCTCATCGTGCTTGATGAGCCGTCCATGGGGCTCGCGCCGCTTGTCGTGCAGGATATTTTTTGCACCCTGAAGCGCCTCAATCGCGAGGAGGGGCTCTCAATCCTCGTTGCCGAGCAGAACTCGGCAGTCGCGCTTACCTACGCCGACAGGGCCGTTATCCTGGAGAACGGCGTCAGCGTGCATTCAGGCAGTGCTGCCGAGCTCAAGGCACGGGACGACGTCAAGGCCTTCTATCTGGGCCAGAGACCCGTCGCGGCCGCCGGCCGTCTTGCCCATTGAACCCAACCCGAAAAGGAGACATGTCGTGACCGTTTCAAACGTCAACACAAAGAATGCCGCCGAGGGCGTTCCCGCAGTGCCGCGGCCGAGCGAGCCGGCGCACATTATTAAGAGCGATGCCGAGGCGATTGCTGTTGCCAGGCGGGTCGCATCCGAGATCGCGCCCGGCGCGGCGATCCGCGACCGCGACCGCATCTGGCCGGTGAAGGAACTTGACGCCTTCTCGCAAAGCGGCCTCTGGTCGATCAACGTGCCGAAGGCGTTCGGTGGCCCGGAAGTCTCCTACGCGACGCTTGCCAAGGTCATTGAGATCATTTCTGCGGCGGATTCCTCCATCGGTCAGATTGCGCAGAACCATCTCGGCGTCGTCGCGGCGATCCGCACCGTCTCCGATGAAGCGCAGCAAAAGGCGCTTTTTGCCGAGGTGCTGCGTGGTACGCGTTTCGGCAATGCCTTCTCCGAATTCGGCTCCAGGCGCGCGGTGGATTTCGAAACGAAGTTTACCGACGCGGGCGACCATGTCGTCGTCAATGGCCAGAAGTTCTACTCCTCCGGCGCGCTGCTCGCCCATCTCGTGCCGATTGTTGCGCTGGATGAGGAAGGTCGCGCCTGGTATGCAATTGCCGAGCGCAATGCGCCTGGCCTCACCGTCATCGACGACTGGTCCTCATTCGGCCAGCGCACGACGCTTTCAGGCACGGTGATCCTCAATAATGTCAAGGTACCAAAGACCCATTTGGTGCCAGGCTACAAGGGTTACGAGGTGCCGACTGCGGACGGCGCAATCTTCCAGATCATCCAGGTGGCCGTCGATACCGGTATTGCCCAGGCAGCAATCGACGAGACTGTTGCCTTCGTGCGCACCAAGAGCCGGGCCTGGGTCGACAGCGGTCTCGAGCATGCTTGGGACGATCCATACACAATCCAGGCCGTCGGGGACCTGACACTCCACCTGCATGCGGCGCAGGCCCTTCTTGAAAAGGCCGGCCACGCTATCGACCGCGCTGTGGAAAAGCCCAATGCGGAGACGGTGGCCGAAGCCCAGATCGTCACCGCCGAGGCAAAAATCCTATCGACGGAAATCGCCATCGCTGCGAGCAACAAGCTGTTCGAGCTAGCCGGCACCCGTTCCACCTTGGCCGAACACCACCTCGACCGGCATTGGCGCAATGCGCGCACGCATACGCTACACGATCCCGTGCGGTGGAAATACGCCATCCTCGGCAAGTATTTTCTGAACGGTGAAAAACCACCGCTTCATGCCTGGAGCTGATTGGGTAACGGTGCGTCAGAATCTGGCGCACCGCTACTGTTGTTCCTAAAAGGTGGTGTTGGCCATGGTCCAATCTCCTTTGTGAACCCGAGCCTTTCGGTGAGCGTTTGCTAGAGGCCCGGCCAGCATTTTGTTCAGTCTGGTTGGGGCGCCGAGGTCGTTTCGCCATCTAAAATCTCGCAAGCAAGCAGGATGGGATGGTCGAGATCGGGGACGGATTGCTTGTTTAGCAGAATTGCCACAGCGACCGCAGCAATCCTTTGAATAGGTTGCTTCACTGTCGTTAGGCGCGGCGTCGTCATATTTGAGAGGGGGATGCCGTCGAAGCCCATGATCGAGAGTGCTGCCGGTACCGGAATGCCGAGATCGTGTGCCGCGCGCATGCAGCCGATCGCCTGCTGGTCCGAGCTTGCGAAGATCGCAGTCGGGCGCTCGTTGCGTGCGCGGGCAAGAAGATAGTTTCCTGCGAGGCGGCCGCTTTCATAGTCAAAGCCCGCCTCGGCTATCAGGGATGGACTATCCGTTTGCCCGTCGCCCTTTATCTGCTCCATTGCGCCCAGATAGCCCTTGAGGCGGTCATTGGCTGGGACAGAATCTTTCGGGCCCGAGATGAAGCCGATGCGGCGATGGCCAAGCTTCAGAAGGTATTCAACACCCAGGCGAACGCCGTTGCGATGGTCGGCGGCAATGCCAGAATATCCTGGCATGAGACGGTCCACAACGATGATTGGCAATCCCCTCGGCGGCTTGATCGTATGGAAATCGTTGCTGGGAACGAGGATGATGCCGTCCACCTTCCTGCTTGTCAGCTGTCCGATACGATCGGCCTCCTTGGACGCATCGTCAAAGGAGGTCATGACGATGATGTTATAGCCATGGTCTGCTGCCGCTTGTTCGGCGGACTGGACGAGCTCCGAGAAGAAGGGATTGGTCAGGTCAGGAATGACAATCCCTATGAGGCGGCTGACCTTGCTGCGCATGCTTCTGGCGGATGGGTCGGGCAGGTAGTCCAGTTCTTCGATGATGCCTCTGACACGTGCTCTCAATTCATCCGTAACAGAGGGATGATCATTCAAAACCCTTGAGACGGTCCCGGTAGAAACGCCCGCGAGCCTGGCAACGTCTCGAATTCCAACCTTTGGCATAGCAGAAACATACGTCCCTTCATCTTCGCCTTCGGGGACATCCAAAGGCGCCTGATCCGCGCTTTCAGCTAATCGTCTCTATCGCCTTGGTCAAAGGGCTACATCTCAATTCTGACCGCTGATCTCCCATAACATCGCCACTGCAGATATTCAATGGAAACGGTTCATCCATTTCGCTTCGAAGAATGGCGGTTTCCCGGTGCGCACCGCCTTTCTGGTTCGTTGCGGCGACTTGACAGCCATTTGTGGCGCTGTTACGCAGGGACCGTTGGAAACGGTTCATTGCCGCTGGCAACTCAGATGGAGCTGAGCCTAGGGCCGTTCGGGAGGAAAGAAATGTCCAATTCTATGAAGCGTGAATCCGTCTTGATGAGTGCGCCGCGTCGTGCGGCGTTGAAGCTTGGGCTTGCCGGTACGTTGATGCTCGCGCTGTCCTGTGGCGTGTCCCCAGCCTTTGCTGCGAGCAAGCCTAAGGTCGGCTTGATCATGAAGTCGCTGTCCAATGAGTTCTTCAAACAGATGAAGGCCGGCGCCGACAAATATGCGGCTGAAAACAAGGACAAGTTCGATTTCAAGGCCGTCGGCATGAAGGACGAGCGTGATTTCGCCGCACAGGTCGATGCCGTCGAAAACTTCGTCACGCAGAAATACGACATCATCGTCGTTGCGCCGGCCGATTCAAAGGCAATGGCCACTCCGCTTGCCAAAGCTGTGAAGGCCGGCGTCAAGGTCATCAACATCGACGTGCCGCTCGATGCCGATGCGAAGAAGGCAGCCGGTATCGATCTCGCCTTCTTCGGTCCTGACAATCGGGAAGGGGCGAAGCTTGCGGGTGATGCGCTTGCCAAGGATTTGGGACCTGGCGCGAAGGTTGTCATCCTGGAGGGCAACCCCGAGGCTGACAACGCCAAGCAGCGCAAGGAAGGCTTTATGGACTCCGTCAGTGGCGGCAAGCTTCAGCTTCTCGACAGCAAGACCGCTCATTGGGAGACAGAAGAAGCCAACACCGTCATGACCAACTTCCTGACGAAATATAAGGACATTCAGGGTGTCATGGCAGCCAATGACTCCATGGCCCTCGGTGTCGTCAAGGCTCTCGATGCAAGCGGCCAGAGCGGCAAGATCAAGGTTGTCGGCTTCGACAACATCCCGCCGGTTCAGCCGCTGATCAAGAATGGCAAGATGCTGGCTACCGTCGAGCAATATGGTGCGCAGATGGCGGTCATGGGCATCGACTATGGTCTGCGTGAACTTGCCGGTGAAAAGTTCACCGGTTGGGTCAAGACGGATGTCAAGCTCGTCACCGCCAAGGACCTCAAATAGCCGACTGTAAGGCTAAAGACAGGCGCCGGCTGATGGCCGGCGCTCACCGCAGCCGCTTTCCGTGTTGATCACGCCGGTGAGGTCGTTTTTTTCGGCCTCGGGGATACGTGCTGCGTGGAGGCTGACCATCTCCCATTGCAATAGACCACACATGAGGTGGACGTGTCAGACACATCAGATGACGACATCCTGAAGCTGGAAGGGATCGGCAAGCGATTCCCTGGTGTTGTTGCGCTCAAAGATGTTTCCATGCGGATCGGTCGCGGCAAGGGGCACATTCTCCTTGGCGAGAACGGCGCCGGAAAGTCGACCCTGATCAATCTGCTGGGCGGCGTCTTCAAACCGGATGACGGTCACATCCTGTTTGACGGCAAGCATTATGATCCTGCCTCGCCATTGGAGGCATTCAAGGCGGGCATCCGTGTCATCCATCAGGAACTGCACCCCCTTTCCAACCTGACGGTCGCAGAAAACCTGCTCTTTGAGCACCTGCCGCGCCGATACGGGTTGGTGAACTATAAGCAGATGAATAAGAGGGCGGCCGAACTGCTAGAAGAGGTTGGCCTGGACGTGCCGCCGACGGCGCCTGCCAATCGCCTCAGTGTCGCGCAACTCCAGCTGGTCGAGATAGCCAAGGCGCTCTGCTACGAAAGCAGGCTTCTCGTTCTTGACGAGCCGACAGCAACCCTGACCTCCAAGGAGGTCGATCGCCTCTTTGAAATCTTGAAGCGGCTGAAGAGGCGTGGCGTTACGACGCTCTACATATCTCACCGGCTGGAGGAGATATTCGAAGTCGGTGACGATGTGACGGTGCTGCGCGACGGCCAGCATGTGATGACGCGCCCGCTGTCGGGACTGGCTATTCCTGATATCGTCGAACTCATGGTCGGGCGCAAGCTTTCGGATCATGGCGTCTTTCGCAGCGGCAGCGCCGTGTCAGGGGAGGCGCTCGGCATTTCCCGGCTGAAGGTGACGCGAAATAGCCCGGAACTGTCATTTTCCGTGGCAAAGGGAGAAATCGTCGGCATTGCAGGACTTGTCGGCAGTGGTCGGACGGAGGCGGTGCGCGCCATATTCGGTGCCGACGCCAAAGCTGCCGGCGAAATTCGCTTGAATGGCGAGCCGGCCGAGATCAATTCGCCGAGGGACGCCGTTGCTGCCGGGCTGTGCCTGGCAACCGAGGACCGCAAGATGCAGGGCCTGATGCTCGACATGAGCTGCGCTGAAAATGCCACCATAACGGATCTCGGCAAGATTTCTCGCAATGGCCTGATCATCAAAAGGGTGGAGGATGATCAAGCGCAGCGCCTCGTGCGTGAGCTGCATATAAAGACGCCCTCCATCCATCAGGCCGTCAGAACGTTTTCCGGCGGCAATCAGCAGAAGGTCGTTATTGCGAAATGGCTGTTCCGCGGCCCTAAAGTCTTGATTTTCGACGAGCCGACCCGTGGAATCGACGTCGGTGCCAAAGCCGAGATTTACGAGCTTCTGTGGAAATTTGCGGCCGAGGGAAAAGGTGTTTTGGTCGTGTCTTCGGATTTGCCGGAGCTCATCGGCATTTGCCATCGCATCATCGTTTTCTCCGATGGCAAGATAGCCGGCGAAGTACCTCGAGAGCAATTTGACGAGAGCAGGATCCTTTCACTCGCCTACAAGGAGTACAGCCGTGTCCGCCAGCATTGAAAAACAGACCGAGGCGAAAGAGACCAGCTTCTGGGACAAGCTTATTCGGATCTCGATGAAGGAAGCGGGCGTCGCCATCGCCCTTGTTCTCATTCTGGTGTTTTTTTCGGCGACGGCGCCGTATTTCGCAACACCAGAGAACTTCCTGAAGATCTTCGTGCAGATCGCCATCAACACCGTGCTTGCTTCGGGCATGACCTTCGTCATCCTTACCGGCGGCATTGATCTTTCGGTCGGGTCGCTGCTTGCCCTTTGCACGGTCATTGGCGCAACGATCATGATCAATCCGCAGTTTTCTCCCTGGCAGGCCATCGTTCTGGCATCTGTTGCGTCGATGGGCACGGGCGCGGTCCTCGGCGCCGTTAACGGGTGGATATGCGAGAAGTGGAAGCTTCCTTCGTTCATCGTCACTCTCGGCATGCTGAACGTCGCAAGCGGGCTGGCGCGCGTGGTCAGTGATAATTCCACGATTACCGGCCTGCCACAGCCCTTCGTTGACTTCGGCAACCTGATCTTCTGGGGCATTTTTCCCTCGATCTTTCTGATTGCGATCGTCGTCGTCCTTATCGGCTGGTTTGTACTGCGCTACACCGTCTTCGGGCGCTTCGTCTTTGCGATCGGCACCAATGAGGAGGCTGTCCGCTTGTCGGGCCACGAGCCCAAAAGATACAAGATCGCCGTATTCACGATTTCTGGATTGACCGCGGGCATTGCCGCCATGGTCTATCTGCTCCGCCTCAATGTCGGCAGTCCGGTTGCGGGCATTGGCTACGAACTGAATGCCATAGCCGCAGTCATTATCGGCGGGACCAGTCTCGCGGGCGGAAAGGGCTCGATCATCGGCACGCTCGTCGGGGCCTGCATTCTGCAGGTTCTGTCGACGGGATTGCAGCTTTTGGGTGCCGACGACAACATCAAGCCGATCGTCATCGGTGCCGTTATCGTGTTGGCGGTTATCCTGGATAGCTATCGCGGCCGATTGATGCGGATACTGGAAACGCGGTGATCGATCGCGATGCTCCAGGCCCAACTTGGTAGTACGCCTTGGCCGAAGGCCAGGAGAACTGCGCCAGAGATCTGGTGGCACGACGAGATGACAAAGGCGGGCGGATTGTTCACATCGACCTGCTTCAAGCCAGCAGGGCGTTAAGATCGTGGGCACTGTCTTGAACGCCGGTGTCGAAGAACGGTCGGCCTAGCTCGACACGGTGCTGGCTGCGCTTGCAGCAACGGCCAGCGCAACGCCAAGCATTTGGATCCCGGTCAACGCCTGCCCGAGAACGATGAAGCCGGCTATCGCGCCGATCGCCGGCTCCAGGCTCATCAGGATGGCGAAGGCCGATGCCTTCATCCAGCGAAGCGCCGTGAACTCGAGCGCATATGGAAGCAGCGGTACGAGGACCGCAAGCAAGCCGGCCGCGAGGACGGCCTCATAGGAAAATCCGGACTGCCACTGATGAATGCCGAAAGGGGCTGCAGCAAGCGCCGCAAATATGAGCGACACCGACAGACCCTCGAGCCCTTTGAACTGTTGGCCCACGCGCTTCATGAGCACAATGTAGCTGCCCCAGCCGACCGCTGCGCCAAACGCAAACAGCACACCGATCAAATCACCGACCAGGGCCCTCCCATCCCACGACAGGCAAAGAATGCCAGCTGCGGCGATCAACGGGCAGACGAGCCGCCACCCGCGGCCGCCAAACAGGGTTGCAACGGTCAACGGCCCGAAGAAATCAATCGCTACGGCCAACCCAAGCGGGATGCGCTCGATCGCAGCGAAAAAGCAAAGTGTCATCATGGCCATGGCGCCGCCCAGCGCCAGGGCGGCGAGCCATTGCGACCGTGAAAAGCGTAAAAAAGGCGGACGGACGAAGACAAACAACATCACTGTTGCAAAGGAGAGCCGGAGCCACGTCGTTCCGAAAGAGCCCGTGATGTGCATAATCGGCCTGGACAATGCTGCGCCAAACTGCACGCTACACATGGATAGAACGCAAAAGACGACAGCGAGATAGGTCTTCCGAGCAAAATTCTGCTGCTTCGCGGCCTGAGGCCGCTTGTTGCTCTCAACTGTCGTTGCTGTCTGCGCCATCTCTTGATGTTCCTCATTGCTTCTTGCGCAGAGATAGCAAGGCGATAGAATTAAGGAACTCTGATAGTTCTGATGGTGGTATTAGAAAATCTTATATGCGTGATTTGGAAACCAGCCTCTTGCGAGCCTTTGTTGTCACCGCCGAATGCGGAAGCGTCAGCAAGGCGGCACGCCGCCTTGCAAGGACCCAGGCTGCGGTCAGCATGCAATTGCGACGTCTGGAGGACGATGTTGGCGTGCAACTGCTGAGGCGAGGTCCAAGGGGAATGGATCTGACAGAAGCCGGGCACGTTCTCCTTCCATATGCCCACAAGATATTGGGTCTCGGAGCAAGCGCACGGCGGGCACTTTCCGGTCAAACCGTGGAGGGCCGGATCCGGCTGGGAATGATCGAAGACATTGCCGTCGGTTCGCTGCCCAAGGCACTGCAGAGTTTCGCGGCCTCTTATCCTGGTGTCGCTTTGGATCTGACAGTCGCAGATAGCGATGCGCTTTCCGAAAAACTGTCATCGGGCTTGTTGGACATTGTCGTTGGCGACCCGGCACGGATTCGCATTGCCCCGATATTGGCCTGGCAGCTGCCCTTGAGGTGGGTCGCCGCGCGAGGCTTTGTCGCGCAGGAACAGATCCCTTTGCCCCTGATTACATTTGACGGGACTTGCAGTTGGAACCAGAAGATGACGGCAGCGCTGAACAGCGTCACCAGACCCTGGCGCACAGCGCTAAGCAGCACCAATCTCTCGTCCATACAGTCGGCGATTGAAGCTGGCTTGGGTGTTGCCGTTCTCTTGGATGTTAACATCCGCCGGGCGACAATGACGGTTCTGGAGCCTGCCGATGGCATGCCGCCTGCGCCGCTCGTGGAATTCGGGCTCTTTATGGCCGAGGGGAAGGACCTGTCTTCCCAGCCGATCGGAGCACTGTGGGAGTGCATCGCCAATGAACTTCAAATTCCTCAGGATGATCTAGCAAGCAGATGACGCTCCTCGCCAAGGACAGTCTCGCTTGTTCGTGAGTATCCTTCGATGGCGGCGGCTCACGCACGCCATTTACCGTCCTTCAGCCATGAACAAGATTTAACTGGATTTCTTCTACCCAGCCGTACACGATTTTCCGCCAGGATTGGACGGGACCGAATGAAGAGACGAACTATTATCCTTGGCGGAGCTGCGATCGCCGCTACATCCCTAGCCGGCGTATCTCTGTGGCCACATCGGCAGCGAGCCATTGCTGCTCAACGCTTCGACTGGAAGGGAAGCGATTTTCTGAGTGGCGGCACCAGGGCCGTGGATCTGGCGACACTGCCGGCGCCTGTGTTTCGCAGCCACCCGAATTGCATCGTCACCGCCGCCCAGACACTTGGACCCTGTCACGTCAACGACGTTCCCGAGCGTCAGGACGTGTCGGAAGGCAAGGTTGGCCTGCCGATGCGCATGGCGCTCAGGATCGTCCATGCCGACGACTGCCGGCCGATCGAAAATGCAGCTGTCGAAATCTGGCATACCGACCATCGTGGCATCTATTCCGGCCGCGAGGCGGCCGAGATGTGTACCAGCGGTGACTTGGAAGCGCTGAGTGGCCTTGCGTTTCGCGGGCGGCAGCTGACGAATTCAACAGGGCAGGCCACATTCCTGACGACTTATCCAGGTTGGTACCAGGGACGCACGTCGCATATCCATTGTCGGATCCTCGCCGACGGCAAGGAGCTGCTGGTCAGTCAGCTTTATTTCGACGATACGCTGAACGACATCGTCTATGACCAGCATCCCGATTATGTCGGGCGACCGGCGCGTGATACCCGCAATAGCGACGATGGCATCATACCGGCCGATGCCGCCAATCACATTTTCGATTTCGAAAAGATCGACAGGGGTGTCCTCTCAGCAACGATCACGATCGGATTTTCCTCGTGAGGCATCTCGGGGTGGCAAGCCTGTTCCCTGTTCCTCCGGATAACCGGCAGCCAGAAACTGCAGTCTGGTGGTCCAGAAACCTGGGCGGGTTCGAAACGCGCCGGGCTCTAATCCAGTCTCCCATTACCGGCTTGGCCTTCTTTGCAACCGCTTTGGCCAGATCGTTCACTCGTTCTTCTGCCGCCGTCTATCAGGCTCCAATCCGTAAATTACATCAGCCAGGAGAAAAAACCTTGTCCCCACAAGAAAAGCGGTTGCGGGTTATCCGTCAGATCGTGATTTTCGGCATTGTGTTGATCGCTTTCTTGGGCTTTGCAGCTTACCGCATAAAGACGGGCAATTTTGGGTAGCCTTCTGTTGGACCAACTGCAGGCGCTATGATGGGGATGCTTCCAAGGAAATAATCTGGCCGGAGTCCTTGACCGTCGCGCCCTCTTTTTTTTAAGGCCTACCCCCTTCACGCTAAGGCCCAGAATAGATCGCGATCTTGTGATAACTCTCGAATGCCCTGTTGCCTTGCGGTGCAGGCGCGAGCCCGATCAAACGGCTCCCCGGGGCCCGCTTTCTTCCGCGAGTATCGTCACGACCACCGTACCCATATGTTGCCATTGAAGTCTGCAAACGCAGCCGGATTTGTTGCACGATCCCTTTGTCGTCCGTCCTGACGTCAATGGCGAATTCGGCAGTGTCCAGGAGCGATCGATTGTTCAGCAGTGGGTCAAGTTTTCAGTGCAACAGAATCCTGAATACGCGGCCGCATGATATAGTTCTTGCTATAGTGGTACGAGGTCATCCCGGTGATGCTCTCAAGCAAACTGGAAAACGGCGTGGTCAGCGTATAGGTGGCATTGACGGCGATCAGCTGCACGTCGGCGCTCGCAACCTCCGAGGGGATATCAACCGGCGATGCGGCACCCTTCGACAACGCAGTCGTATTGTAGGCCTGCGCCCAATCCACGCTCGCTGCCAAATTGCTGTCAATGTCGACGACGGCCAGTTGGATGGTGAGGTCGCTCGTATCGAACGGCTCGATGATGCTTGCAGCACCTACAATGATGGCGTTTACGTCGGCTTCCTTCCATGTCGCCTTTTGAGAAATCATATCACCAAGGGTGGCGGCAATCTGGTTCATCTTGCGGTTAACAAGGAGCGCCTGGCCAAGATCGACCGTACCGGCAAGCAGGACGATCATTATTGGAAAGACTATAACGAACTCGATTGCCGAGGCGCCGCTCCCGTTGCGCAGGAATTTGCGCGAAATGCGGGTCAGTCGCGCTAGCAGGGGCGATGGCGTGTGTTTTGCCTGAGGCATCAAAACGGCTCGTTCTTGAAGAGTTCGGCAGCACCTAGGACGTATCTTCCATCGTCCAGCTTGCTCGATGAATAACTGTAGTAGTGCACGACGGGATCCCAGGGAAGAAATGCCTGGATAAGCACGTAGTCGCCGGCACCACCAATATCGAAGTCCTCGGATACTGATAGCGTCCCATCGGCTATCCCCGAGATGCGTGTAACCGAATTCATGTCCGTGATGACCGTTGCCCTTACCAGCAAACTGTTTGAGCAATCAAAGTAATAGGAGAGTTCGCTGCACAGGGTCGCCTTGAATTTGCTGAGATCCCATCGATCGGCCGTCGCAGTCCCCACACGCACCTGTCGGGCAGTTTTGTGCAAGGCTCTATCGAGACCTGCATCGACGAAACACATTACGGCAATCTCGATTATGGCGAAGATCACGAGGAAAAAAGGAAGAGCGAGGATGGCGAACTCAATCGCAGCAGCACCCTGCCGGTTTCCGGCGAAACGCCGTAGGATTAACATCTGAGCAACTCTATTGAGTGAGCCGGACACTGGTCAGGTATTGTTGAAAGAGTGAGGATAGTCCGGATTCGATTTCATTCGAATCCGATGCCGAAAGGAACAAGTCTTCCGACGATGCACAATCCTTGAGAGCATAGGGAATGTAGTCACGTCTCGTCGTGCTGCTTGAAACATCCGAGCGCATCGTGCCGCCCCAGATCGAGGCAAAGCCGCTGGATTTCATCGTTTCGCCAACGGTCATGTTGTAGCCCCAGTCCTTGGGAATCGACAGATATTCAGTATAGAGGACACCGATCGTGACAGCGCTTGTCTTCATCGCGTCGCACCACTTCGGATTGAGTGGCGAGACTTTGAGCTGATAGGGAAAGTAACTGGAATCGAAGTGGATACAGGTCGAACCTGACCATTGCGTGCACAACCATTTTTTCTTGGGATTGTTAATCACCCAGTCGCGGGTCGACTGAACACCGTCGGTCAGCAGGAGCACCAGTTTCAAGGGCTGCGACGCACTGCTGCCGTCGCCGGCCGTCCCGACAAGCGAGGCCATCTTGGCAAGCGCCACATCGAAATAGGTCGCGTCCTCGGACGTTGCGCTATTGAGCTTCATGGAATCGGTCGAAAGATATTTCAGCGCCGTCGCCGTCGAATAGGTTGGAGCAAGAACCTCGGTGGCGGTCGCACCGATCGTATAAAGGCCGACCTTGACATGGCTGCTCGATTTATTCGCGCTATCGATCATGGTGAGGACTTCTTTGACTGCGGCGACAGATACATCGGCGCGCAGGGTTATCCCCATTGCCTTGGACAGGTCGTAGACATTGCTGTACTTCGTCCCCTTGTACGTAAAGCTCTGCCCCTCATCGGTGTGGCAGGCAAATTCGCAGCTTGCAGCACTGTTTCTCAGTGAGGTTTGGCCAGCAGTCGTCGCGGCAAGCAGCATCGAGGCCGACTTATCCAGTACGACATAGACATTCATGAACGAAGTCGCAGGCCCCGCCACTGACGACGCCACGGAGACGTTCACCGTATCGATGTTGGCAAGGCGCATAAAGGTCGTGGCGACACTCGCCGCGGCAACAGCCTGGATTGACTTGTTCGTCTTGCTGATTTTGATGTTGCTTCCAGAAAGCGAATATTTGCTGCTATCAAGGTCGGTTTGGGCCGCAAACCAAGTCTCCACCTTCTTCTGGATCTTGTCCTCGTCCAAAGTGTCGACCTCCTTGATGGCGGCGAGCAGCGCAGCATCAAGATCACTCTGCATCTTTGCCTGGACGTTATAGGCTCGAACGTAGTCAATGCTCGCGCCAACCGCGAGCAGCATTGGTACCAGAACCAGGGCGAAGGAGATCGCGACGTTGCCGTTGCTGCTGTGCAGCAGCGCTGCCCACGTGGTCGAGCGAACTTTGCTCCAGACGTGTTTGAGTTTCACTATGCCACCAGCCCCCGGGTTCTAGATGGCGGGCATGCTGGGGGCGAAGGCTTATGCGCAGGTTAATGAAAGTTTCGCGGCGAATCCAAATTGCGCATCCCTAGCCAGATCGCGCAGTATTCGTTGCTAGCAGGCCTGCATTGCCTAGGACTAAGCCACAGCGCCTGGTCCAGCCTTGCGACGTCCAAGGAGAATACAGCAGCGGATCTGATGACCAAGCAAGATGCCTTGATGTCCGGTCAACGGGCAAAGAAGCGTTTCGGCAAGGCTCCTTGATTCAGTCCGCCATGCCGAGCGGCCTTCCGGTGTACAATCGCTCGAAGTCGATAAAGATGGATGGCTTGGAGCTCACGCAGCGGTCGCTTGCTGGCGCAGCCTGTCTTGAACCTCGCCGGCAGACATCGGTTTTCCGACCAGATAGCCCTGAAACTGGTCGCAGCCGGAATCTCGCAAGATCTCCGCCTGACGACGGGTTTCGATGCCCTCGGCCGTCACGGGAATATCGAGCGCGATTGCCAAAGCAATCGTCGCGCGCAGCACATCGGCGCCGTTTGCATTTTCCTCAAGGCCGGCGACAAGCGATCGATCAATTTTCATGCGATCGAATCCGAACTGACGCAATGCACCGATACTTGCATAGCCGCAGCCGAAATCATCAAGCGCGAATTTGATGCCGATCTGCCTGAGCTGGTCTATGGAGCGACGTGCTTGATCGGGATTTGTCATCAACACACCTTCCGTTATCTCCAGCGTCAGACGGCCGGGATCAAAATCGAACTCCCGAAGGACCGAAGTCACTTGCGCGGCAAAATCGGGATTGCAGAGCTGGATTGGCGAGACGTTGACCGACAGGCTGAGCTGGGGCCAGTTCTTTGCGTGACGGATCGACGTCTTCAGCATGTGGACACCGAGCGCGTCGATAAGCCCCGATCTTTCGGCAAGCGGGATGAAAACCTCCGGACTGATCTCTCCGGCGGCATTTTGCCAGCGCGCCAGAGCCTCAAGGCCGATAATGGAGCCGGTCGAGGCGGAGACAAGAGGCTGGAAAACAGGCTCTATCGCTCCGTCGCCGATAGCACTTCTCAATTCACTTTCCAGTTCGGCGACACGCTGGCGCTCGCGATCCAACTCGACGTCATAGGCAACCGCCTGGCCCTTGCCATTTTCCTTGGCGCGATAAAGTGCCATGTCGGCTCTGCGAAGCAGCTCCAGGGGCGTTGTGCTGCCAGTCCGTGCTGCTATGCCGATGCTGGCACCGACTTCAATCGTTCGCCCGCCAATTTTGAAGGGGTCGACAAAGAGCCGGAGAATGGATTCCTCTATCTCGCGGTGGGGTGCAGATCCGAATTGCAGCAGTGCAAACTCATCACCGCCAAGTCTTGCCGAAGCAAGGATTTCAGGATGACAGTTTTGTAGCGCCTTCGCCACGATATGGATCAGCTCGTCACCAACCGCATGCCCCCAGGCGTCATTGACGGCCTTGAAGCCATCGAGGTCGATCAAGTAGAGCGACGCGGCCGGACCCGCGCTGTCCGATTGCTCCAATTTATTGAGGAGGCCGTGTCTGTTAAGCAAACCGCTCAGACTGTCATGGCTTGCTTCAAAGCGCGCCCCCTCGGCGAGACGATGGAGACGTCGGGCCTCAGACGCACCGGCAAGCAAGACCCCTCCCAGAAATAACACAAGGATAACACCGGCGGCGGCCACGTAGGGAGAGACCTTGCGAAACACGGCACTTCCTGGCGCTTTGCTTGGCCAGACGAGATAAGCAATGGTGGCGCCATCCATGTCTTTGATCGGAGCGTTCAGCAAGCCGGGTTCGGGCGTCGACTGGAGCCGCAGCCCCTCAAGCTCGTGCTCGTTTGAGAGCATGTCGATCACAGTCGGCGTAAGTTCCTTGTAAAAGCTCAGCACGCTGAGCAACGAAAGCTCGTCAGTTGCTTCAAAGGGTTGGATCGCCTGCGTCGCCACCAACGCGATGCCGGTTTCGGTCCGGAAGAAGTTGAGCAAAGGTGCGGATTGAGGATGGGCGGCGGCCTTGATCTGCCGATCGAACGCCTTCCCGAAATATTCCAGCGGTTGAAACGGATTGCCCTTCGAATAGGATGATATGGCACGACCGTCGGGTCCGATCACGATCGCGCCGTCATAGAGTGGATAATCGGCGCTCGTTTTTCCCCAATTCTCATAGGCCCAGTCCGCAGCCGCGGGAGAGCCAACGGCGGAATAGGCGTCGTCCCAGACCGCGTTGTCCTTGGTGGTCGCATCCAGTTGGGTCGCAAGAGCGGTGAGGGCCGCTCGCGCGGCTCGCTCCGCTCGAGCATCGTCGATTTCATTTGCCGACTGGGTCATTGTCGTGACGACGTGCGCCACGAGCCCGGTAAGCAACAGGGCAATCACAAGAAAGCAGACTGTTGTAGTGATGATGGAAGACGTTTGGGCACGAATACGCCCGGCTGCGAAGGTCGACGACATCAGGGCTCCGCGAATGGGATTGGAAGGTCATGCCTTAGAGACGGCAGGAGACATCATGTCCGCAACGCGCTGCATTCAAGCCGCTAGCGCCGATGCCATAAGGCATGCTTAACATCCGCCGCATATGCCTCGAAGGTGCGCCTTCCCCCGACAAATTATGCGTTATGCGGCTAGGCATTGCGCTATCTGGCCAACTCGTCGCGAAGCGAATGCGGTCGAACCTCTGTATCTCTTCCCGACACCTGGCTTGTTGACAAATGTGATCTCGACGGACATCGACGATGCCGCAGCAACCATGTTGCCTCTGCGCGCTTCGACATTGGATGAGAAGTCCTGGCGGGCAGTTTTCCCAAGGGGGACTGAGCCGGTAGTGCGACCCGCCCATCGAGGGATGGTTCGATGGGCGGGTGCTATATGAAGCTGTTGACCCTCATGGTCGTCACGCTTGCCGTTTGAGGTTGCTGGCTCGGGCGTCGAAGTTCAATGCTTTTGGCGACGGCACGCTTCACGATGCTCGAATTTCGTCGCCTATTGTATATCTTTTGCGCCTATCGGATATCGCTTCGGTCCTGCCGGGCCCGATGATGCCGGTTGGCGCATGGTCGCAGCCTCCAGCTGCAGATGAGCGGGAAGGTTGGATTTCGTCAGCTCCTCCAGAATGGCGGTCAGTCGGGTAAAGACGAGCTGGATCTCGCTGCGGGCATCTTCCATCTTTCGCAACGAATTGGCCCCATCGCTACCAAGCCCTGAAACTCCGGAAGTCTGATTGAGTGGAAAAGCGACAATATTGCTCATTGAAATTCCTGTATCTGAAATGCCCGAACTCTATCCGAGCGCAAACACACTTCTGCTCAAGGCGACGGAGAGCGCGGCTCTCCAGCGCTTTGTGCTCAGGCTGCAAACAAGGGATGGTGGAAGGAACGTCAGAACGCTTCCCAACCGTCGGTGGCGACGGCGGCATTTCCATCAGCGGGGTACGCTCTGGCGATCTTGGCCCTGAGTTCGCGTGCGGGTGAATTGGACGAATGCGCCATCGCAGCGCCCTGGCGTTGCGATGCATGCGGCGCAGAGCCTTTGCCGATATTGAATTCGCTAAGCATCGCCGCGATGCGGCTGACCTCCTGGACCAGCGTATGACTTGCGGCGGTCGACTGCTCGACCATGGCCGCATTCTGTTGCGTCCCCTGATCCATGGTGTTGACGGCTGTGTTGATTTCCTGGAGCGCCGTTGCCTGCTCGCGGGCCGCCTCGACGATGGCACCGATATGCCGGTCGATCTCCTTGACTTCCTCGACGATCACCGTCAGCGCTTCACCGGTCGCCCCAACCAGCGAGACGCCGGACTTGACCTGTTCGCCCGAGTTGTTGATCAGCTCCTTGATTTCTTTTGCTGCCTTGGCGGAGCGCTGCGCGAGTTCGCGCACCTCCTGGGCGACAACGGCGAAACCCTTGCCGGCTTCGCCCGCGCGTGCGGCCTCAACCCCGGCATTGAGAGCCAAAAGATTGGTCTGGAAGGCGATTTCGTCAATCACGCCGATGATGTTCGAGATCTCGCGTGACGAGGTATCGATGGCGCCCATCGCGCCAACGGCTTGCCGGACGATTTCGCCGGATTTCTCCGCACCCATGCGGGCCTTGGCAACGAGTTGGCCGGCTTCTTCCGCACGCCGGCTCGAATCCTTGACGGTCGTGGTGATTTCCTCGAGAGCTGCTGCTGTTTCTTCGATCGACGCTGCCTGCTGCTCGGTGCGTTTGGAAAGATCGTCGGACGCAGAGCGGATCTCTTGCGATCCTGCATGAATTTGCGAAGCAGCGTCACTGATCCGGTCGATTGTGCCGGAGAGCTGCTCCAGCGCGGAATTGAAGTCGTTACGCAGCGCGTCGTAGGCTTCCGGCAGATCGTCAGCAATACGGTAGCTTACATCTTTGCTGGCGATCGCGGCCATGGCTTTGCCGAAACTGTCCGAGACGAGCCGTCTTTCGGCATCGATAGCTTCAGCCTGCGCCTTCTGCTTTGCGATCTCTGCCTCGTCAATATAGACGGAAATGGCGAGGTCCATGTCGAGCAAGACAGCCTTTACGAGACTTGAGAGCGCGTTGCCGAAGTCGGCAGGCTTCATCGACTTCTTCGAGAACATTCCGCCTTTTGGGAACATTTCCTCGATCGCACTGCGGATCAGGTGATCGAGGATAATGGCATAGCCGCCAATATACCATTGAGGCTCAAGGCCGATCCGGGCGTGAACCGTGCCGATCGTCCGGACCTTTCCGACATAGTCTTCGTTGAAGTTGCCGTCGGAAATATTCACCCAATGGCCCATCTGCGCACCCTTGGCCCGGGAAATGTGCTCGTCGGAAGAGAAGAAGCGTTTCACCTCGGGGCTCTTGCGAAGCTGGGTGTAGAACTTGTCGAGCCCGTGCGGCAGCTCACGTTCGATCAAGGTTTTCAAGGACCGGATGCTGGCGCGGCCTTCACCATCGAGTTGCATGAACTCCAAGCGGCGCTCGATGTTCTGGTTTTTCGCCGGTGCCGCGGCCAACCCGTGGTTATGACCGGCACGTGCATGAGAATGGTTCGACATTATACCCTCTGAGAAGTAAGGTTTCTAAAATAATGATGTGCGCTATTGCGCTCCGAGACCCGCCTTCATGGCGCTAAAAGGTACAGACCGAACCTTATCGGGTAGCCCCCAATTCGGGGTTGTATGGTTTACAAGAAGTAAATGCTTGAATGCCGCACAACTTATGTTGCGCATGGTGGATAGCCACTTCGCGTTCCGTATATTTGGATTGCTGTCAGCGGCCGAGCCGAGCCTGCGTTCGGTGCACGAACCGAGTCGGTATCAATACCGGGCGGGTCTTCACTCTCGCCTTGGCTGGTTGATGCGGAAGCTGGGACGATTCGCTTGGCGGCATCGATGTGAGGCAATCGCCCATCAAGACGAGCCACATCCCCACGCTTGCGAGGGGCGTCGCCACCTTCGTCCCCTTGACGGACAGCATGTCGGAAGCCGGGAGGCGTGTGGTTGCCGCTATTGCCGTCGGATGAACCGAAGGCCACACATAACAGTTACGCGCTGGGGCCGCCGGACTGTGTGTGCGTCGTCTCCGCAGCGCATAGCCGCGCCGTCGCCGGCTACGAACCCGGCTTGAGGACCTCAGTCGATCAGGCGCCTTCTGATCGCCTCGGCGACCGCTTGCAGGCGGTTGGATGCTCCAAGTTTTCGCGTTGCCGATTTGAGGTAGCTGTTGATTGTTTCCAATGCGTAGTCGGATGCATTGGAGATCTCTTCACTTGTCAGACCCCGGCCGGCCATTTCCAGGCAAAGAAGTTCGCCCTTGGTGAGGCGAAGCTGGTCGGCAGCAAATCTGTCCATGATAGGTTTGGTGATGGCAGTATGCACCGGTTCGGCCATCAAAGACAAAAACTCGCATTCGCCTTGTGTGAATGGCCGTGCATTTGTGAAGCAAACGGCGCCGTAAACGGTGTCTTTCCTGGACAATGGAAACAAGATTCTGTTTCGAACACCGTGGGCGCGGGAAAGATAAACCAATCTCTGCGGCGGCGAGATCAGATCGAAAGCCTCTTCCTCGGTGTAGGTCGTCTTCTTGGTCTTGCCCACAGCAACCAATGGGTCTTGCGGACTCATCTTTTCTGCAAAATAGGCTTCAATGTAATGCGGAGGCATGTCCGTGTCGATCGACTGGCTGCTACCGAATTCGTAGCCTTCCAGATCCAAACCGCCGATGGTCAGGTACTCGAATGAAACAGCCTTCCGCAGTCTGTCGACGAGCGCGTTGTCGCGCAGCCGTCGGACCGTTGGAACCGAAGACAGGTCAGCGTAGCTTTTGATGTCACCTACACGGTCATTGAAGGCCATCGCGATCCCTTTGATAACCAAGTGGCTCACGATTCTGGCGAGGAACAGTTAAGAGAGCACTATCGTCATAAGCAAGAATTCCCATCAATAACCCGCTGTACTCGTTTGCCGCTCCGGGTTTGATTAATTTTAATCATACTTATTACCATTTTTTACCAATCGTTAATCGGTCTACCCCAATTTTTGGATCGTCGATGAGGCTGATCGACGTCAGCTCTGACGCGATGACAGCTTTGAGGTGATCTGAGGTACGTGCCTGATCACGAGCTTCGGGTGTTTTTGAGGTCACGAATGTCCATAAATGCCCATACGCGCTCCAGCGGTGGTCCAAGCCAGCATCAAGCAATCCAAAGCGTGTCATTTCGCGAAACGACGCATAGTGGAACAAATCCGGACGAGCTCTCACAAGCATTGTCGACGTCGCAGTCACCACTCAAGGTTATCGCGCAATGCAGTGGACCTACCGCATTCCGCTGCAATTTCGTATCGGCGGGACAGATCGTTTTGGCAGATTGCGCTTACGAAGGGACATTTCTCGTAAAGCGCGAGGCGCCGTTTGAAAAAGTGCTTGTTTTTCTGCCCCTGCAAGGAAACGCCTCCTTCGACTACGGGCGGGAGGAGATACACTCAATTCCCGGCCGCGCTGCAATCTTGGAGGCAAGCCGTAACACAGGTGCCCGTCTGGTTGGTCCCCGCCGTCATCTCGGTCTGTTCATTGATCAGGCGGTAATTGCCAACCACCTGACCCAAATGCTTGAGCGCACGGTCGGCGGCGATCTCGACATTCATCCTCACATCGACCTGACGGCCGGTGCTGGGCTTGCATTGATGCAGCTTGTGCAGAACCTTCATCGTGGTCTGAGCGACAGTGGACCCCTGCAACGCTCGCCATTGGCTTTCAGCTCTCTCTGCGACGCTGCCATCTACCTCCTTCTGGAGAACTGTCCCAATCGATATTCAAATGAGCTCGAACGAGCCGCTCCGGCACCGGCCCCGCGCCATGTAAAATGGGCAGTCGACTTCATGCAGGAGCATAAGGCGGAGCCGATTTCGCTCGTCGATATCGCGATTGCAGCCAAGGTGAGCGTTCGAACCCTGCAGCAGGGCTTTAGGCAATTCAGAAACACGAGCCCGATGTCATATCTGCATGAAATTCGGTTGGTTGCCGCCCATCGCGATTTGCTCGAGGCCGGTACGAAACCGGTCGTCGCCGACATTGCCCTCAAATGGGGATTTACGCATTTCGGGCGATTTGCTGCCGAATACAAAAAGCGTTTCGGGCATCTGCCATCGCAAACCCTGAAGCGCTGAGGTTTTATGGATCACGCCAGTATGGCACGAAATTTGTTTGTCTTGCGTTGGCTTCTGAGTGCGGAACGACGCGGTTTTACGTGTTCAGTCCTCGTGTATTCCATGTGGTGATTTTGCATGCCAGATAATGTCCCGCGCGATTTCTTGCCGCGCTATCAAGGATCATCTTTCGAGCAGATGGTCGAAACATTCAAAGGGAGTTTCGGCCCTTTTGCTGCATCGCCTGCTAAATCGGCCCGAAACTTCCACTGGAAAAGTGATTTCTGTTCCGATGGTACAGCTACGCTGATTACCTCCCATTTTGCGTCCGAGTGGTCCGCAAGCGCCGAACCTGAGACGCCACAATGGCTGTCGATCATGTTTCCTCGCAGCGGCGCCATCAATGTCGCTCTCGGCCGAGAGATATTTGAGGGCACACCAGGAAAGCTCCTTCTGGCGGCCAATCATGAGGCGGAACGCTTTTTTGTAAGGGGAGAACCCCATCTGTCAGACGTGCTTCGCCTGAACTGGACAATGATTGTGCGGAAATTTGCCGCTATATTGGACACGCCGTTGGTGGGCGCCTTGGAGCTTTCGCCTGTGGTTGATCTCTCCACTGCGTCCGGCCAGTTGATCGGGCGCCTGGCCCAGACGATCATTGTTGGCATGCGTGACGATGGGCCACTGTTGCATTCGCCGATCGCCATGTCGAATCTCACTGACGCGTTTGCGGACCTGATGCTGCGATCAATCCCGCATCGCTTCTCCCATCTCCTGGACAAGAAAACGTCTTTGATCGCGCCATGGCATGTGCGCCAAGCCATTGAGTATATGCAGGTAAATATTGCCCGGCCGGTTTCCATGCAAACGGTCGCGGAGGAGATCGGTATTTCCGTTCGTGCGCTTGAAACCGGCTTTCGGGCCTTCCGAGCAACGACGCCGGCAGCCTTTCTACGAACCATGCGGCTACGAGCGGCTCGAGACGATCTGCTCGATCCGTCAAACCGGCAATCGGTACGAGACATATGCCTGAAGTGGGGCTTCTTTCATTTCGGCCGCTTCTCTCAGCTTTATAAAGCCGCCTACGGAGAAGCCCCATCCGCAACTAAAAAAGGGCCCCGTGACGTCATTTGACGCTTCGTCGATCGGCCAGGCGGAGGAGCTCTTCGAGGGCCTATCCGATAAGACGGAAAATGCGCTCTTCGTATGGGGCGCCGGCATCTTGACCGTATTCACGTGCCCTGCGCGACATCAACGGGTCGCGACCAGACAGGTCGGTTTCATCACGAGGGCCTATGATCGGGCGTTGAGCTGGCGCGGACATGATCCGCTTGTCCCAAATCGCGAAAGGACCTTTCATGTCCGCCCAATCGCCTGTCCCCTCCGAAGAGGGCATTCTACAGTTTCTCGCGATCTGCGATGCCTTCTATCCGCCAGACGCTGTTGAAGCGCCGATTGAACAGCAGCGGGATTGGTACAACGCCCTTTGCGCACGGTTTGACCGCCCGCTGCCCGCCGAGATGACCTTTGCGGACGGCATGCTCCAGCGCATACCGATCCGGCGCTACCGTCCGCGGGATATCACCACGCCCACCACTCTGCTCTACCTGCATGGTGGCGGCTTCGTTGTAGGCTCACTTGATAGCCACAATGCAATCTGCGCCGAGATTGCTGATTATGCCGGCGCGGAACTCGTTTCCGTCGGTTACCGGCTAGCCCCCGAATATCGCTGGCCGGCTCAGACGGACGACGGCTTTGCCGTTTTAAAACATCTGCTTTGCGCCAACAAAAGGGTTGTGCTGATCGGCGACAGTGCCGGCGGCAATCTTGCGGCAGGCCTTGCATTGCGTGCACGCGGTGAGGGCATGCCGGGCGTCGTCGGCCAGGTCCTGATCTACCCGGCCCTCGGCGGAGACCTTGCCGCCGGCTCCTATGTCGAAATGGCAGCAGCTCCCGGCCTGACGACCGCGGATGTCGCCTATTACCGCGAGATTTTGCGGGCGCCGGCAGACAATGAGATCGCCGAGCCGCTAAAGGCATCTACCGTTACAGGACTGCCGCCGGCCTTCATCACGGTCGCGCATTTCGATCCACTGCGAGACGACGGCCGGCAATATGCCGCCCGACTAGCCGCTGAAGGCATTGAAGTTCGGTTCAGAGAAGAGCCACAGATGGTGCATGCCTGGCTGCGGGCCCGCCACATGAGCGATGGCGCGCGGGACGGCTTCCATGCCGTCTGCGAGGCCATCAGGCATTTTGCGACGGCCTGACGATCACATCAGGTCGCGCCCGATCCGTTTTTCCGCAAAGATCTTTTCGAAAATCTGCACGTCGTCTTCAAAGGCGCTGACAACGGCGCTGACGATCCACTCGGTCCCGGTGCACGCGATCCTCGCGGTCGCGACCGTCTGCACTGCCCAACCCGGGCGGTGCATGTCGCAGGTCCAGGTCGACGTGCCGGTCATCGACAGCGGATCATCCGGCGCAATCGACCAGACTTCTTTTCGCAATTGCCGCGTCGACAGGCCGGTCTGCGGATGCTCGTAAAGTCCGGTATCCTCATGGATGTGATACTCGGTTCGGTTGGCAGACAGGTCGCGGATGATCTGCCGCTTCGTTGCGCCAGCCGCACGCTCGGTATATTTCGGCAGCGGATCGGGGTTGGTCGGTTCCTTGATCTCGATTCGCCTAAACTCACCGAGCAAGGGCAGCGCCAGGCCGAGCGATGCGAGATCGATCTCGACCCCTTCATCTTCCGGCGGCGGCAGGATCATCGGCCAGTATGCGGTGGAAAGCGAAAGACGGATACGGTGACCCTTGCGGAAGCGATAACCGCAGGCATCGAGCACGAGGCGGACCGACACCTTCCTGCCTGGAACCAGTGGCGTGGGATCGGCATTGCCATCGCGGTGGGTGAGATTGACGACGCCGAAGGCGACACGCGTTGCCGTGCCATCCGGATGGACGTCGATGAGCCGGGCGCAGAGATTGCCACCTGTCGAGTGCGAGCGCAGCGCCAACGTAAGCACGGGCCGGCCGAGGTAATCGCAATCCCCGGCAAGCGGCATTGTCTCGAAGATCAGCGAGCCGGCATCGTCCGAGCGCTGGTCGATCGCCATTTCGGCGTCTGGCTTCAGCGTGAAATATTCGCCGGATGCCGTTCCCGTATCGAGCGGAGAGCGCAGATAGACCATATGATCGGGTGCATGTGGGATCGGCATGCCCTGCGTCAAACAGCCGAATTGCTCGACATGGAAGCATTCCATCTGCGGCGGCGACCAGACGTCCTTGGCGATCCAGAAGCCTGGATCGCTGTCGCGCCGCGCTGCGGGACGGACCGCATCGAGAATATAGGCGCGGGTCTGCGGCAACGCATCGATCCCATTATCTTCGCCGCGCAGCCATTTGTTCCACCAGGCGATGGCTTCGCCATGGAAATCCGCGCGGGGCTTCGGCCAGGCGAAGTGTGGATATTTGTGGACCCAGGGGCCGATCAGCGCCTTCGCCATGCTGCCGAGGCCCTCGAGCGCCATCAAAGGCGTGTTGCGGTAGCCGTCGGCCCAGCCGGCGATCACAAGTGTGGGGATCTCCACGCTCGAAAAATCCTCGCAAATCGAGCCGTGACGCCAAAAATCGTCGCGCCGCTGGTGCGCCAGCCACTTCTCCATCAGGAAGGGTTCGCCCTCCAGGCGCTCCAGCCACATCTCCTTCCAGCGCTCGCCGACAAGCGCGGGATCGGGTGGACGCGATTGATAGCCGAGCATGGTCGCCGCCCATGAAAGCTGTGCGGAAAGATGGCAGCCGTTCTTGTAGTGGATGTCGTCATTGTAGCGGTCGACGGTCGAGGCGATCGATATGACGGCCTTGAGCGCGGGCGGGCGCAACGCTGCGACCTGAAGGCTGTTGAAGCCGCCCCAGGAGATGCCCATCATGCCGACCGCGCCGTTCGACCATGGCTGTGCGGCGATCCAGGCGATCAGCTCACAGGCATTGGCAAGCTCGGTCGTCGTATATTCGCCATCGATGACGCCATCGGATTCTCCAGATCCGCGGATGTCGACGCGCACGCCAGCAATGCCTGCCGCCGCAAATACGGGATAGGTCGACTCGTCCCTAAGGCTGGTCCCGTCCCGCTTGCGATAGGGCAGGAATTCGAAGACGGCGGGAACCGGATCCTTTTCGGCGCCGTCTGGCATCCAGATACGCGCGGCAAGCCGCGTTCCATCCTTCAGGATAATCCATTCATTCTCGATGGTGGTGAAGCCGCGCGAAGTCATGCTCGTTCCCTTGGTGCACATTTCATGAAACGACGTTTCCGGCTCGTCTGGTCAGCGTCCGGCGCTTTCCATGCGTCGCGTGGCAAGCACCCGTTCCAGCCAGCCGATTTCCATTTCGGGCACGGATTTCAAGAGCAGATCCGTGTAGTCGTCAAAGGGCGGCGACAGCGCCGTCGATTTCGGGCCAAACCGCACCAGCTTGCCGCGATGCATTACCGCCACGCTGTCGGCGATCGCCCGGACGATCGCGATGTCGTGGGTGATGAAGACGTAGGAGAGCTGCTCTTCCTTCTGCAGGCGCAAGAGCAGCTTGAGGATGCCCTCTGCCACCAGAGGATCGAGTGCCGAGGTCGGCTCGTCGCAAAGGATGAGTTTGGGTCTGGCGGCAAGCGCTCTTGCGATCGCGACGCGCTGCTTCTGGCCGCCGGACAGTTCTGCCGGGTAACGGTCGATGAAACCCTTGCCCATTTCGATGTGGTCGAGTAGCTCCTTCACCCGGGCGGTTTTCTCCGCACCTCTCAGGCCATAATAGAAGGTCAGCGGACGGCCGATGATGTCGCGGACCGTCTGGCGCGGATTCATCGCCGTATCCGCCATCTGGTAGATCAACTGGATGCGCCTGAGGTCATCGTTCGGCCGGCTCTTGAGGCGGGGCGCAAGCGGCTTCCCGTCAAAGACGATACGTCCGCTGCTTGGCGGCAGGAGGCCGGTGATCACGCGCGCCAGGGTCGATTTGCCAGACCCGGATTCGCCGACGACGGCAAGCGTCTGCCCTTTCGGCACATGCAGCGAAACATCGTGGAGCACCTTGAAGCCGTTGGAATATTCGGCGCTCACATTCTCTATCCTGAGAAGTCCGACGGATTGATCGGCAGCCTCCACACGGTAGGCTTGCCTGACGTTGACGAGGGCGCGGGTATAGTCCTGTTGCGGCGCCTCGATGATCTGCTGGACGCTGCCATATTCTACCTGTCTGCCCTGACGCAGGACCATGATGTCATCCGAGATCTGAGCGACGACGGCAAGATCGTGGGTGATATAGAGGGCGGCCGTGTGCGTCTCCTCGATGGCGTGCTTGATCGCCGCGAGGACGTCGATCTGCGTGGTGACGTCAAGAGCCGTGGTCGGCTCGTCGAAGACGATGAGTTCGGGGTTGGGGCAGAGTGCCATCGCCGTCATCGCGCGCTGCAGCTGGCCGCCGGAGACCTGATGGGCAAAGCGCTCGCCGAAAGTCTCTGGATTGGGTAGACCCAAGACACCGAACAGATAAAGCGCACGCTTGCGCGCCGCCTCCCTCGTCATCAGACCATGCTTGATTGAAGCCTCGGTCACCTGATCGCCGAGCCTGTGCGCCGGATTGAAGGCGGCAGCCGCCGATTGCGCGACGTAGCAAACTCGCGCGCCGCGAATTTTTCGGATGCCGCTCTTGCCGAGCGCCAGGATATCGGCGCCCTCGAGCCGGACCTCGCCGCCGGTGATTTCTGCGCCACCCCGGCCGTAGGCGAGCGCTGAGAGACCGATCGTCGACTTGCCGGCGCCCGATTCCCCGATCAGGCCGAGAACCTTGCCCTTCTGAAGATCAAAGGAAACGCCGTCGACAATCGTCACCCGCTTGGGCGGCTCACCCGGCGGATAGCTGGTCGCTTCGATCTTCAGATTGCGAACGGAAAGAAGCTCAGGCATCGCCGCGCCCTCCCTTGAGGCTGGATGTGCGTTTCAGGAGCCAGTCGACAACAAGGTTGACGCAGACAGCCAGCACGGCGATCGCCGTGCCCGGCACCAGTGCGGCGGAAATGCCGAAGATGATGCCGTCCTTGTTGTCCTTGACCATGCCGCCCCAATCGGCCGCGGGCGGTTGAATGCCGAGGCCGAGGAAGGAAAGCGTCGACAGGAACAGGATCGAGAAGGCAAAACGCAGGCCGAACTCGGCAAGCAGCGGCGACAACGTGTTCGGCAGGATTTCGCAAAAGATGATCCAGAGCTTGCCTTCGCCGCGCAGTCTGGCCGCCTCGACGAATTCCATCACCGCGACATCGAGCGCCACGGCACGGCCAAGACGGTAGACGCGGGTGGAATCGAGGATCGCCATGACGAGGATCAGGACCATGATGTTCTGCGGCAGGACGGCCAGAACCACGAGCGCGAAAATCAGCGTCGGGATCGACATCATCAGATCGTTGAAGCGTGAAAAGATCGTGTCGATAAGGCCGCGCGAAACGGCGGCGGTGAAGCTCAAGATGACGCCGAGCGAAAAGGAGATGATCGTGGCAGCGGACGCGACGAGCAGCGTCGTGCGCGCGCCGTAGATGAGGCGCGAAAGTATGTCGCGGCCGAGATTGTCGAGACCGAAGACATATTGATCATCGGGCAGCTGCCAGACGTCGCCGACGACCTGGGTCTCGCCATAGGGCGCGATCCAGGGCGCGAAGGCTGCAAAGATGAAGGCGATCACGATACCGCTTATGCCGATCCAGGCGGTGATGGGGATATCTCTCAATCTCATCTGGGATGCCTCAGCCGGGGGTTGGCGATGATCGCGAGTATATCGGCCGTCATGTTGAGAAAGATGTAGACGGCAGCAAAGATCAGACCGCAGGCCTGCACGACAGGCATGTCTCGCACGGTGACCGCATCGACCATGTATTGCCCCATGCCGGGGTAGACGAAGACGACTTCGACAACGACGACGCCGACCACGAGATAGGCAAGGTTCAATGCGACGACGTTGATGATCGGCGCCAGCGCGTTGGGAGCGGCGTGCTTGACGATCGAGCGGAAGGCGCCGAGGCCTTTCAGCTCCGCAGTCTCCATGTAGGCCGACGACATGACGGAGAGGATCGCCGCCCGCGTCATGCGCATCATGTGCGCAAGCACAACGAGCACGAGGGTCGCCGTCGGCAGCGCGATCGCCTTCAATCGCTCGATGAAGCCCATGCTGTCGTAGACGGTCGCCGGAAAGGTGGCCACGCCGAACTTCACGGCGAAGAAGAGGATCAGCAGGTAGCCGATGAAGAATTCCGGCAGGGAGATTGCCGCAAGCGAGATCACGTTGATGATCTTGTCCGGCAGGCGGTTGCGGAAGTGTACCGATAGCATGCCGAGTCCGACGGCGAGCGGCACGGAAATGACCGCTGCGAATCCTGCCAGGAAGAGCGAATTGCCGAGGCGCTTGCCGATCTGCTCGCTCACCGAATTCTTGCTGGCCCAGGACGTGCCGAAGTCACCCTGGACGGCGTTGCCAAGCCACTCGACGTAGCGCGTCGTTACCGGGCGGTTCAGCCCTAGGTCCTGTCGAATATTGGCAACGGCCTGGGGCGTTGCCGACTGGCCGAGATAGGTGGTTGCAAAATCGCCGGGCAGCGCTTCCAGCCCACCGAAGATGAGGACGGAAACGGCAAAAAGCAGGACGATGCTGAGGACGAAGCGCTCGAGGACGAGGGCAAGCAGCGGAAAGCGCTGCCGGAACCCGAGGCCGGGCAGGATATTGCTTGGGGCGGGATTGTTCATGGCGAGGACCTCGCGCTAAAACGTCGGGAGGACCGCGGGTTTCATCCCACGGTCCCGGCTTCGTTGGAGATCAAAGGGGCTTGCGCCCCTTGCCATCAGGCGTCCAGCCAGACGCGGGTCGCGACGTAGCCGTTCGACATGTCGTTGCCGATATCGTGGACATAACCCTTCACCTGCTTGGTGGAGGCATTCACGAAGTCGTTGAACATCGGCAGGATCAGCCCGCCTTCGTCGCGAACCATCATTGCCATGGTGCGGTACATGTCCTTGCGCTTGGCTTCATCAAGTTCGGAGCGGGCCTGTAGCAAGAGCTTGTCGAAGTCAGGACGCTTGAAACGGGTGTCGTTCCAGTCCGCCGTCGAAAGATAGGCGGTGGAATACATCTGGTCCTGCGTCGGACGCCCGCCCCAGTAGGAGGTCGAGAACGGCTGGACGTTCCACACATTGGTCCAGTAGCCGTCACCCGGCTCGCGCTTGACCTCGATCTCGATCCCGGCCTTCTTGCAGCTTTCCTGATAGAGGACGGCCGCATCGACAGCGCCGGGAAAGGCGACTTCGGAGGTGCGTAGAAGGACCGAGCCGCTATGGCCTGACTTCTTGTAGTGGAAGGCGGCCTTGTCGGGGTCGTAGGCGCGCTGCTCGATGCCCTCGGGGAACAGCGCATAGGTGTTGTTGATCGGGAAGTCGTTGCCGACCTTGCCATAGCCGCCGAGGATTTTCTGCACCATGGTCTCGCGGTCCATGGCGTATTTGAGTGCCAGGCGCAGATCGTTGTTGTCGAACGGCGCCTTGTCGCAATGCATGATGAAGACATAGTGGCCGCGGCCAGCGGTCGAGAGTATCTCGACGTTGGGCGCGCGCTTCAGCAGGTTGACGGTCTTCGGGTCGACGCGGTTGATATAGTGCACCTGGCCCGACGACAGTGCCGCGATGCGGGCGGTGGCGTCGTTCATGCCGATGATCTCGATCGAATCGACATAGCCGCGGTCGGTGCGCCAGTCGTCCTTGTTTTTCTCGAAGGTGGCACGGACGCCGGGCTCGAAGCTTGTCAGCTTGTAGGGACCTGTGCCGATCGAGGCAAGCGGCTCGTCGACGCCGCCATTCGGCTGGATGACCAGGTGGTAGTCGGACAATAGCAGCGGCATGTCGGCATTGCCTTCGCTGAGCGTCAGGACGAGATTGCCGCCATCGGCCTTGACCTCCTTGATCGAGCCGAGGACGCCGAGCGCGCCGGATTCCGACTTCGCATCGGTATGGCGCTTCAGCGTCGCAACGACGTCGTCGATCGTCAGTTCCTTGCCATTGTGGAACTTGACGCCCTTGCGGATCTTGAAGGTCCAGGTCACTGCATCCTTCGACGGTTCCCAGGATTCGGCGAGCGCGGGCACGGCAGCGCCAGTCAGCGGATCGGATTCGACAAGCATGTCACCCCAGCAGCGGCCGACGCAGAACATGAACTGCGACAGGAATTTCGCCGGATCCTTGGAATCGGTGGCAGCGCCACCTTCAAGGCCGAGCTTCAGGTGGCCGCCGCGCTTGGGCTCGGCGGCCACGGCACTTTCGGTGAAAAGCTTGTCGGCAACCGCAAGTGTGATGCCCGCCGCCATGGCGCGTCCCATGAATTCGCGGCGGCTGAGCCCGCCCGCGGTGACACGGCTTGCGAGATATTTGGTGTAGTCGTTCATTCCCCAGTTCCTTCTTTATGGTGCGTTGACAGAACTTCCGGGCAGATTCGCAGGCGGTTTCCTCTCCGCCTCCGGTGCCCGCATCATGCGGGAAAATGCTGCGGTTGCCGCCGCCTCGTTATCGTCCTTTCCAATTGGGGTTTCGCTTCTCTGCGAAGGCGAGCGCGCCTTCCAATTGGTCTTCGCTCGAATAGAGCCTGTCGACCGTCGCAAACTGCCGCTTGGTGATCTTGTTCATGGCAGTCTGGAACGTCGAACCCTCCGCTTCGCGCACGATTTCCTTGATGGCGGCATAGACGAGCGCCGGCCCGCTTTCGAGCAGTCGGGCAAGCTCCCATGCTCTTTCCATCAGCCGTTCGGCTGGCAAGACCTCATTGACGAAACCCCAGCGATGCGCCTCGTGGACGTCGAGCCAGCGGCCCGTCAAGAGCATGTCCATGGCGATGTGGTACGGGATGCGCTTCGGCAGCTTGATCGAAGCAGCATCGGCAACCGTACCCGAGCGAATTTCCGGCAGGGCGAAGGTCGCATGTTCGGCGGCAATGATCAGATCGGCCGAAAGCGCAATCTCCAGCCCGCCACCGCAACAGATGCCATTGACCGCACAGATGACAGGCTTGTTGAGGTCGCGCAATTCCTGCAGTCCGCCAAAGCCGCCCACACCGTAGTCGCCATCGACGGCATCACCGGTCGCCGCCGCCTTCAGGTCCCAGCCGGCGCAGAAGAATCTTTCGCCTGCGCCGGACACGATGGCGACACGCAATGCCGGATCGTCGCGGAAATCTCGAAAGATCAACCCCATGGCACGGCTGGTCGCAAGGTCGATGGCGTTCGCCTTCGGCCGGTCGATGACGACTTCGAGTATTCCGCCATCAAATCGTGTGCGAATCTGGTCGCTCAACCTATGCTACCCTCCTCCGCCTTATCAGGGCATCAACTACGGCAACGCCGCGCCCTTCGGGAAGAACCATCAATGGATTAATGTCCAGTTCCTCCAAGCGCACCGCATTCCTGACGACATATTCTGCCGCTGCTGCGACAGCGGCGACCGCAGCTTCGAGATCGCCTCTCGGGCGTCCGCGGTAGCCATGGATCAATTTTGCAATCTTGAGACGCGAAATCGCCGCTTGAATGTCCGGTTTCGTCGCCGGAAGCGGCAGGATGACCGAATCATCAAGCAATTCGACGAAGATTCCGCCGGTGCCTAGAGTGAGCGACAATCCGAAGGCGGGGTCGCGGGTAGCACCAACGATGAGTTCGGCGACCGGCGGATCGATCATCTTCTCTACGAGATAACCGCCATTCGGCGGCATGGCCGCTGCCGCATTCGACACCGCCTCGCGATGCTTGAGGTTGAGTGCGACGGCTCCGGCCTCGGTCTTGTGCGCGATACCGAGGCCCTTCAGCGCAACAGGGAAACCGAGCCGTTCGGCCTGGTTGGCCGCTTCTCGGGGAGAAAAGGCCAACAGCCCTTTCGGAACGGGCAAGCCGAAAGCGGTAAGCTCAACCTTTGCATCGGCTTCCGTCAGGGTCTCGATCTCGCCCTCCATAGTGGACAGGTCGAGCAGTGGCGGGGGAGGCGGCCGATTCCAGGCGCGGCCAATGCCGGCGGCGACTTCTGCCGCCGCGATGGTCTCGTCGATGCCCGAGAAGGCGACAATGCCGTTTGCCATCAGGCGATCGGCGGTCGCCTCCGGCATATTTTCCGGAAGGGTCGCGACAAGCCCGGCCAGCGCGCCAGTGGAGGAGGCCGCGGCAATCATGGCATCCGCTGTCGTCGTCCACTCGGATGCGTCGCACCGATCACTGCGGGGAAAGTCGAGGACGACGAGATTGAGGGCATATCCCCCTTCGAACATGGCGCTGAAGGCTTCGGCCTGGCGTGCGAAATCGCCCCAGACAAAGGTGTGATAGTCGAGCGGATTGGAAAGCGTCACCATCTCGCCCAGCACCCGCCGCAGCCGTGGCAATTGCTGCGGCTGCAATGGACCGAATTCCACGGCACGCCCGACGGCGGCATCTGCGAGCAACGAGGCCTCGCCTCCCGAACAGCTCATCGACGAGATCGAATGGCCTGCGAGCGGGCCGGCGACATGCAGCAGCTTCAAGGTTTCCAAGAGCGCCGGCAAACTCTGGACGCGGCCGAGGCCGAGGCGGGCGAGCACGGCATTCGCGACGGCATCACTGCCGGAAAGCGAGGCGGTGTGCGACACGGCCGCACGCTTTGCCTGCTCGGACCTGCCGACCTTCAATACGACGACCGGCTTGCCTGACTGGCGGGCGATAGCGGCCAGGCGTTCAAGGGGGGCGAGATCGCCGAAGCCTTCGACATGGAGGCCGACCGCCGTGACGCGCGGATCGTCGATCAGCGCGCAGGCAACATCACAAAGCGATGTCTGCGCCTGGTTGCCAGTGGTCACCATATAGGCGATCGGCAGGCCACGGGTCTGCATGGTGAGGTTGATGGCGATATTGGAGGACTGCGTGAGGATTGCGACACCGCGTTCGATACGCCGCATGCCGTGCTGATCGGGCCATAGAAGCGCGCCGTCGAGACCGTTGATGAGCCCGTAGCAATTCGGCCCGAGGATCGGCATGTCGCCGGCGGCCGCCAGCAGGGCCTGCTGCAGCTCGGCGCCGTCGCCGAGTTCACCCGTCGCCTCGCTGAAGCCTGACGCATAACAGACCGCGCCGCCGGCGCCGGCCCGCGAAAGGCTGCGCACGATCTCGACGGTCAGCATCCTGTTGACGCCGACAAAGGCAGCGTCGGGTGCCGAAGGAAGATCGGATACCGAGCGATAGCAGGGCCGTCCTAGCACTTCGCCTAGCTTGGGGTGGACGGGCCAGATCTCGCCGGTAAACCCCATGCGGTCGCACTGCTCGATGACCCTGCGCGCCTCGCGGCCACCGAAGACGGCGATCGTTTGTGGTCTGAGCAGGCGGTCGAGCGGGCCATGCGTCATCGGCTCATGCTCCCAAAGCTCGAAGCAGGTCGCGGCTGATGATGTGCCGTTGGATTTCAGAGGTGCCGTCCCAGATACGCTCGACGCGCGCATCGCGCCAGAAGCGGGCAAGCGGCAGATCGTCCATCAGGCCCATGCCGCCGAAGATCTGGATCGCCTCGTCCGTTACGCGGCCAAGCATTTCGGAGGCATAAAGTTTGGCCGAGGCGATTTGCCGGTCCGCGCAAAGGCCAGCGTCGAGCTGCCAGGCGGCTGAAAGCGTCAGCCACTCGGCTGCGTCGATTTCGGTGATCATGTCGGCAAGCTTGAAGGACACTCCCTGATTGGCGCCGATCGGCTTGCCGAACTGCTTGCGCTCGGCAGCGTAGGGCAGGGCCAACTCGAACACGCGTCGTGCTCGGCCGACGCAGGTGGCGGCGACCGTCAGCCGCGTGCCGTAGAGCCATTGATTGGCGATATCGAAGCCGCGATGCACCTCGCCGAGCACCTGGTTTGCGGGAATCCGGCAATCTTCGAAACTCAGCGTGCAGTTGCGGTAGCCGCGGTGCGATACAGAATCGTAGCCCTTGCGGATTTCAAACCCGGGCGTGCCGCGATCCACCAGGAAGGCAGTGATCTTCTTCTTGATGCCTTTTGGCGTTTCCTCCTCGCCCGTTGCGGCAAAGACGATCACGAAATCGGCGACGTCGGCATGTGAGATGAAATGTTTCGTGCCGTTCAGGAGAAAATCGCTGCCGTGACGCCGGGCGGTGCATTTCATGCCGCGCATGTCCGACCCGGCGTCCGGCTCGGTAATGGCGAGCGCATCGATCTTCTCGCCGCGCACCGCAGGCAGGAGATAACGCTCGCGCTGTTCGCCCTCGCAGGCCATCAGGATGCCGCAGGGCCGGCCGAAGAAAACCGTCAGCCCCAGCGAGCCGCGCCCCAGCTCGCGCTCGACCAGTGTGAAGGTGACATGGTCAAGGCCGGCGCCACCGACTTCCTCGGGGAAATTGCAGGCGTAAAAGCCGAGATCGATGCATTTTCGCTGGATCTCGCGCCCGAGCTCGGGCGGGACGATGCCTGTGCGCTCGACCTCGTTCTCATGGGGATAGATTTCGGTTTCGACGAAGGCGCGGACCGTCTCAACGATCATTTCCTGTTCTTCGCTCAGCCCGAAATTCATGCCGTTCCTCCTAGCGTCTCTGGCCGACCTGACGGCCGGCGCCTTCAGGCACCGCTAACGTCGCATGCGCTTCTGCAATCGCCTTCACTTTGTCGAATACAATGGTGGGTGCCGGTGTAGCCTTGCCCGCTTTGCTGTCGACATGCAGCAACATGTGTTCGGCCGTGGCGAGGGCCTCGCCCGTCGCCGTGCCATAAAGGGTGTGGAAGACGTGCAGCCGTTTTTCGTCGGCAGACAGGATCTGGCAGGTCGAATGGATCGCCTGGCCAAGCTTTGCCTCGCCGAGATGGCGGATGTGGGTTTCCACCGTGTAGTAGCTCTGCCCCGCCTCGACATAGGCGAGATCGACGCCGATCAGGCCCAACAGCGCATCGGAGGTGTCGCCGAAAACCTGCAGGTAGCGGTGTTCGGTCATATGGCCGTTATAGTCGACCCAGGCAGGGCTGACTTTCGTCTCGACAAGCCTCAGCGGCTTCGACGGGTCAAAAGACACGGATGCCCCGCTGCCTTGTGCCCAGAGTGATTGCTCGAAGTCCTTCAGCAGCTTGCCGGCGCCCCACCCCTTGCCGCCGTGGCCGCCCTTGAGGGCTTGCAGGATGCCGACGAGGTTTTCGTCGCGGATGCGTTCGAGCTCGCGGATCGCAAGGCCGGCCGCCTGTTCGTCTGATTGCCGGCCGATCTTTTCAATCAGCGCATCGTCTAGATCGACGACGTCGGTAAGCTTGGTCCATGGCCAGGCGAGACAGGGACCGAACTGGGCGAGGAAGTGTCGCATCCCGGCCTCGCCGCCGGCAATGCGGTAGGTCTGGAACAGGCCCATCTGTGCCCAGCGCAGGCCGAAAGAGTAGCGGATGACGTCGTCGAGCGTCTCGACGGTGCAGATATCGTCATGGATCAGCCACAGGGCCTCGCGCCACAACGCTTCGAGCAGCCGGTCGCCGACGAAGGCCTCGATTTCCTTGGCGATGTGGACGCCCTTCATGCCGATCGGCGGCAACCTTTCCATCGCCGCCCGGATGGTCTCCGCTGAGGTCCTTTCGCCGCCGACGATTTCGACGAGCGGAAGCAGATAGACGGGGTTGTAGGGGTGGGCGACGAAGAGGCGTTCGGGATGCTTCATGTCGCGCTGCAGATCGGTCGGCAGCAGGCCCGAGGTGGACGAGCCGATCAGAGCGTTGGCGCGCGCAGCGGCATCGATCTCATTCAACACGCCGCGCTTGAGTTCGAGCCTTTCCGGTACGCTCTCCTGGATCCAGTCGGCGTCGGCGACGGCCTCTGGCAGCGTCTTGCAGAAAGTAAGCCTGCCGCGCGCGGGCAGGGGTGCGCCGGTCAGCATGGAATAGGCTTTTTCGGCATTGGCGATCACTTCGCCGACGATGCGTCCCGCGTCCGGATGCGGGTCGAATACATTCACGTCGATGCCGGCCAGCAGGAAACGAGCGATCCATCCGCCGCCGATGACGCCGCCACCGATACAAGCCGCCTTGTTGATCCCTGCCATCCCGTCCTCAGCGCTTCGTCAGTTTGAGTTTCTTGCGGACATCTTGCGGACCGATGATCCGCGCACCCATGCCTTCGACCACCTGTGCAGCCTTTTCGACGAGTTGTGCATTGGTGGCGAGCTGGCCCTTGCCGACGAAGAGATTGTCCTCGAGCCCGACACGTACGTTGCCGCCTGCCAGAACGGCCGCCGCCGGATAGGCCATGGCGCTGCGACCGATCGAAAAGGCCGAAAAGGTCCAGCTCTCCGGTACGTTGTTGACCATCGCCATGAACGTGTTGAGATCGTCTGGCGCGCCCCAAGGAATGCCCATGCACAGCTGGATGAGCACCGGATCTTCGATCAGACCTTCCTCGGCAAGCTGCTTGGCAAACCAGAGATGGCCGGTGTCGAAGGCCTCGATCTCCGGCCGCACGCCGAGTTCCGTCATCTTCCTCGCCATGGCACGCAGCATGGCCGGCGTGTTGGTCATGACATAGTCGCCGAGATTGAAATTCATCGTGCCGCAGTCGAGCGTGCAGATTTCCGGCAGGCATTCGGCGACGTGGCTGACGCGCTCGCTGGCGCCCGCCATGTCAGTGCCTTTCGGATTGAGGGGAAGGGGAGTTTCGACATCGCCGAAAATCAGGTCCCCGCCCATGCCGGCGGTGAGATTGAGGACGACGTCGATATCCGCCGAGCGGATGCGGTCGGTGACCTCCTTGTAAAGTTCGTTTCGGCGGCTGGCGGCGCCCGTTTCCGGATCGCGGACGTGGCAGTGAACGACCGCGGCACCAGCCTTTGCTGCGTCGATGGCGGATTCGGCGATCTGCTTGGGAGTGATCGGCACGCGACTGGATCTGGAAACCGTATCGCCGGCGCCGGTAACGGCGCAGGTAATGAAGACATCGCGGTTCATCGCAAGAGGCATGGTGTCGTTCTCCTGTCTTGTCCGCATTACGCGACAGGATGAATGGAGATGCTTTGCAATCTCGGAACCAAGCGATACATTATCAGAATCATTGGGAGGTGGTTTTGCTGCAGCGATCCACGCAACGGCTCGATATCGACCTTCTCGTCCTGCCGGATACGAACCTGATCCTGATCGCGTCGGTCATCGAGCCGTTGCGCGGCGCCAACCGCATTTCAGGCGGTGAACTCTATCGTTGGCGGCTCCTGACGCCGGACGGAGCGCCGGTCCCGACCACGAGCAACATCGCCGTGCCCACGCAGGGCGCCTTTCGGGCGACGACCGAGGACGCGCCGCTCTTCGTACTTGCCAGTTACAACTGGCGTCGAAGCGCGACACAGGTGCTCAAGATGCAGCTCTCCCAGGCTGCGCGTTACCGCAAAATGATTGCCGGTATCGAGTCCGGCACATGGCTGCTGGCGGAGGCAAGCCTGCTCGACGGACTGCCGGCCACCGTCCACTGGGAGGACTACGAGGATTTTGCCATGGCCTATCCGCAGGTGCGGGCGGTCAAGGATCGTTTCGTCATCGACGGCAAGCGGCTGACGACATCGGGTTCGCTCCCAACCGTGGACCTGATGCTGGAGGTGATCAGGCAACGACAGGGTTATTCGCTGGCGCTCGAAGTCAGCCGGCTGTTCCGTTACGAGCAGCCTTCCTTCCATGCCGACGAACAGCTTTCGGCAGCCCCTGCGGGACTGCGCATGCACGATCCCCGGGTAACGCAGGCGGTACGATTGATGGAGGAGCATATCGAGCAGCCTCTCGTTCTCGCGCGGCTGGCCCGCAGGGTGGGCATCAGCGCCAGGCATCTGCAAGATCTGTTCCAGCAGGCTATCGGCGCGCCGCCGCATGTCCACTATCTCGCGCTGCGTTTGAATGCGGCGCGCCGCAAGGTGATCGAGACGACGGCCTCCTTCGCCGATATCGCGGCGGCGACCGGCTTCAACTCGGCCTCAGCCTTTGCGAGAAGCTACCGGACGAGTTTTTCCGAGAGCCCATCCGAGACCCGGCGCCGATTGCGTCGCCGCATCACGTCATCGCCGACATAGGCTGAAACGCGTCCCGCACCATTTCGGCCAGTTCCCGCACGGCCTCGCTCGAGCGAAAGGTGCTCCGGCGCAGCACGACCTTGGAGGAATCGACCGGCGGGAAACCGTCGTCGGCGGTCAGCTCCCTGCAGCCGGGCGGAATGTTGCTGCGGGAAAGCGTGGTGACGGCAAGGCCGGCGGTCACCGCGTTCTTAAGCCCTGAGCCCGTGTCGGCGATGAATGCGATCCGGTAGTTGCGGCCCAGCTGCTCCAGCGACCGCAGCGCAAAATCGCGTGACCAGGTGGAGTTGCGATAGATTGCAATCGGCAAGGGATCGATGTCGTGCAGCCTATGGACCACGGATGTGACCCAGACGGTCGGATCGATGCACAGGACCTCGCCTTTCGTCTGGTCGCTCCAGTCGAAAACGACGGCCAGATCAAGCTCGTCGCGCTCCAAGGCGGCAATGTTGCGCACTGTATAGTCGCAGGAAACAGTGACCTCGACGGCCGGGTGGCGTACGGCGAAAGCCGCAAGTGCCGCCGGCAGCACCGTTTGGCTGTATTCCTCGGGAATTCCGATCCTGACTGGCCCGTCCAGCGGCTTGCTGCGGATCGTCGCGGCGGCCTCGCTCAGGAGGTCGATGATCCTGCGGGCATAAGGCACGAGCTGTATGCCCTGGCGCGTCAAGAGCACGCCGCGCGCGCCGCGCTCGAAGAGAGTTTCGCCGATCGTCTCCTCGAGCCTCTTGATCTGCGTGCTGATGGCCGACTGCGTCCGCCCGATGCGCTGGGCAGCCGCGGAGAAATTGGACGTCTCGGCGACTACCAGAAAAGTTCTCAATAAGTCGCTTTCGATTGGTTCGCGCATAAAGTAGCCATGGAAAAAATCGATGATAGCTATCTCAACTATTCGTTTGTCTAATATCAACCCGTGGCGCAGAAAGGAACCGCGTTCGACTTCCTTCTTTGAGAATATCTGCGTGACCATTGAAAATCCGGCCAGACGCCTCGCAGGCAGCGAGCACGGGAAGGGTGTGCTTCTCATCGTTGCCGCGACGCTTGCCTGGAGCGCGAGCGGTGTCTACTCGCGGCTCCTGACGACCGACGTATGGACGGCGATCGCCTGGCGGTCGTTGTTCGGCGGACTGTTCCTGCTGATCCCCTGTCTTTTCCTCGAAGGGGGTATTTCACGGCGGCAATGGCGTTCCGTTTTCCATCCGTCCGGTCTTGCCATGATCGCATGCCAGACTTTCAGTCAGGGATGCTTCATCGGGGCGCTTTACATGACCACCGTCGCCAATGTGACGATGATCTATGCGACGACGCCATTCATCGCAGCCCTGCTCGGCTGGCTCATCCTCAAGGAGAGGGTTGCCAGGCGAACGTTGATTGCTGGCGGCATCTCGCTGATTGGTGTCGCGGTCATTGTCGCCTCGTCGATCGGCGGCGGCACGGGTTGGGGCGATCTTCTGGCGCTCGGCATGACTGCGTCCTTCGCGCTCGTCATCATCATCCCCCGCATCGATCCCGACGTGCCGAGCCTGCCGCCGACCATCGTCAGCGCCTTCCTGACCCTTGGCATCTTTGCGCCGTTCGGTTCCGTCGGCTCGCTTGATCTGAGCAACTGGATCGTTCTTGCCGCTTTCGGCGCGACCAATTTCCCTCTCGCGCTGGTGCTCTTCCTTGCCGGGGCAAAGCGGATGCAGCCGGCGGAAGCGGCGCTGATCGGCACGATGGAAATCGTGCTCACGCCCTTCTGGGTCTGGCTGCTGTTTTCCGAACAGCCGCCCGTCGCCACCTATTTTGGTGGCGTGATCATTCTTGGTGCCGTGTTCTGGCACACGACCATCGACGTCAATCGCAGCCGGCGACCGCATCGCGCCTAATTGAGGCCGAAGGGTTTATGAGATATGGCGGACGGCGCGCTCCCACGGCGCAGAGTGTGCCAGAATTGTTGCATCACACTATTGCGAAGCCGTCACTGCATCCCAACCTGCGTTCGGTTCTGACTTGTGGCGGCCACCCAGCATGGAAGTTAGCCGCATGATCAAGACATAGAAGAGAGGCACAAAGAGATCCCGAGAATCGCCGTATGGCATGTCATGAGCTGGAGTTAGTTCGGATCGGCGAAGCCGACAATAGCCTTGATTTCGGTAAAGGCCTCCAGCCCGAATTTCCCGTATTCGCGGCCGTTGCCGGATTGCTTGTAGCCGCCGAAGGGGGCTGCGCCGTCCCATGAGGACGTGTTGAGCCTGACGGTACCGGACTGGAGCTTGCGGGAGAGGTTGCGCGCCTCCTCAAGATCTCCTTGTATGTAGGCTGCGAGACCGTAAGGCGTATCATTGGCGATCGCGACGGCTTGTTCCTCGGTGCTGTATCCGAGGATTGTCAGCACCGGTCCGAACATCTCTTCTTGGGCGATCGTCATGTCGTTCGCGACCCTCGCAAACACCGTCGGGCGGACGTAAAAGCCCTTGTCCAGCTGCTCTGGACGGCCGAGCCCGCCTTCAACGAGGTCCGCCCCCTCTGCTATTCCCTTGCTGATCATCGCCTGGATCTTGTTAAATTGAAGCTGGCTGACCACCGGCCCGATATCGGTCGTGGGGTCGGCTGGTCTGCCGACCACGACTGTCGCGGCCGTCGCCGCGGCAATACGAACCGCCTCATCCATCCGCTCGGCGGGGACGAGCATCCGGGTCGGCGCATTGCACGATTGTCCAGAATTGGCAAAGCAGCGGCGAACGCCGGTGCTGACCGCCGAAACAAGGTCGGCGCTACGCAAGAGGATATTCGGCGATTTGCCGCCAAGCTCCTGGTGAACGCGCTTGACCGTGGGGGCGGCAGCCTGGGCAACGGCGATGCCGGCGCGGGTCGAGCCGGTGAAGGAAACCATGTCGATGTCGGGGTGGCTGGCAAGGACGGCGCCGACGGTCGGGCCGTCGCCATTGACGAGATTGAACACCCCGGGCGGAACGCCGGCCTCATGCAGGATCGCAGCGAAAGCGATCGCGTTGAGCGGGGCGAGTTCCGACGGCTTCAGCACCATGGTGCATCCCGTCGCCAGCGCCGGGGCGACCTTGCTGGCGATCTGGTTGATCGGCCAGTTCCACGGCGTGATCAGCCCGACGACGCCGATAGGCTCGTGGACGATGCGGGTGGAGCCTTGCATATATTCGAAATCGAACCTCTCCATCGCCCGGATCGTCTGTTCGAAATGCGCGACACCCAGGCTGGCCTGCTCCCGCCGCGCCATGGCTCTCGGCGCGCCCATTTCTTGCGAGATGATGTCTCCGAGCGCGTCGTTCTTCTCCCTGAGGATATCAGTGATGCGCAGCAGCAGCGCGAGACGCTCGGCCCGACTGGTCGCCGCATAGGACGGAAAGGCTGCCCTGGCAGCCTGAATTGCCCGCTCTGCATCCGCCGCAGCTCCCATCGCGATGGTGGTGAAGGCCTCTTCCGTGGAGGGGTCCACGACATCAAGCACGTCAGAGCTCAAGGGCTCCACCCATTCACCGCCGATATAAAATTGCCTTGTGTGCTGCATCGGTATCTCCAGTGACGGGACGCGCGTTTGACGGCGAGAAGTCTAGAAGTCGGCGACCCTGCCCCATGCTGAGGTGGCAAGCCTTTCGGGCCGATAGGGGACCGGGTCGACGATCGGGGTGGCGCCGGTGACGAGATCGGCGATGAGATAGCCGGCGCCGGGGCCGATGCCGAAGCCATGTCCGCTGAACCCTGCAGCGAGGATAAAACCCGGTATGCCGGTCACTTCGCCGATGGCCGGCACCCCGTCCGGCGTGCTGTCCACATAGCCCGCCCATTTCGCGGTGACCGCGGTTCCTTTCAGTGCCGGCAGCAAAGCGGTTGCCCTATGCAGGATTTCCTTAACGGCGGTCATGTCGACCGCCGGATCGAGGATACGCATCCACTCCATCGGTGTTTTCTCGTCCAGTCGCCACCTTGACAGCGTCTCATGACCTGAGCGCCAGCCTTCGAAGCCGCCGGGCGCCAAATTTTTCCATCGGCGCGCAAACATCGGCACAAAATGCGTGGCAAAACGAATCTGCTGGGGTGTGACATCGACGCGCGCGCGGCCGCTGATTGCCAGGGTATAGCCGCCGTCACCGCGCCGTGTCGCGGAAACGTCCGCCGTATGCAAGGCATCCGGCAAACCCGTGGCACCTGGTCCCACCGAAACAATGGAAGAGCGGACCGAGGCCTGTGGAAAACGGATGCCAAAATTGTTGCAGAAGGATGACGCCCACGCGCCGCCGGCCAGAACGGCAAATCTTGTCCGGATCGTGCCATTCTCGGTGACAACGCCACTCAGGCGGCCACCGCTCGTCTCGATGCCGCGGGCGGCACAGTTCTCAAGGACAATACCGCCAGCCTTCTGTATCGCCCGCGCGACGACGGGGGCTGCACGCGATGGATCGGCAATCCCATCCGAAGGCGAGAAAACGCCGCCTTTCCAGCTGCGTCCGGTCGCCCTTGCGCGTTCAGTTGCCTCCTTCGATGACAGCATGTGCGTCGTCACGCCAACGGTTCGGGCGAAATCTCGCCAGCGTGCCCAGCCGGAAAGTTCTTCGTCATTGTTTGAGAGGTAGAGCAGGCCGCAGCGGCGGAAGCCCGTATCCTCGCCGGTCTCGGCACAAAATTGCTCCCAAAGGTCGAGGCTCTTGGTCGCGATCGGCAGTTCGCGGGCGTCGCGGTTCTGCTGGCGGCACCAGCCCCAGTTCCGGCTCGATTGTTCTGCGCCGACCTTGCCCTTTTCGACGAGCACGACCTGTACGCCGGCTTTCGCGAGATAATATGCTGCGAAAACCCCGACAATGCCGCCGCCGATCACCACCACATCGGCGGTTTTCGGCAGTTCGGTCGATGTTTCGATATGCAGCAGCGGTGCGGGCATCGGTGTTCTCCAGCGATGGCTTCAATCTACTGATTTCTTGCCGTGAACGTTGCCGGAGAATTGTAAGGCTCGGCATTTTGTGCCGAGTAGGTCGGCGCAATCAAACCTTTATGCTTCATTTGTGAATTTGGCATCGAATGGACGCGCTGCGGGGATATGTTAGTGTTAGAAGCGTGAGTTGCAGCATTTTGTGCTGTGGTCTGAATACGAAATCCAACCCAAGGCGAATCTGCCATGACGAAGCTCGACCGGATCGACATCAAAATCCTGCACGAACTGCAGAAGAACGGCCGCATCACCAATGTGGAATTGGCCGAACTGGTCAATCTGTCGCCGAGCCCGTGCCTGATGCGCGTAAAGAAGCTGCAGGCTGAGGGCTATATTTCGGGCTATTCGGCGCAGATCAATCTCGCAAAACTCGGCCAGATGCTGACGGTTTTCACCGAGATCACGCTGAAGAACCACCGCCAGTTGGATTTCGCGCGGTTCCTGTCGGTGGTCGAGAAGATCGACCAGGTGATCGAATGCCACCTTGTGTCCGGTGGATATGACTATCTGATCAAGTTCGTCACCGCCGGCATCGGCGAATACCAAACGATCATGGAACGCCTGACCGACATGGATATCGGCATCGACAAATATTTCAGCTTCGTCGTGCTGAAGTCCCCGATCGTCAAGGCGCATATGCCGCTGACCAGTCTGTTTCCGGCCTGAAACGCGTATCAGCCAAGATTGCCGATTGCTTCAGCGGTGGCCGTAATCGCCGACCAGCACCGGATCAAGGACGAGATTGTCCAGCCACGTCGGATCCAGTTTCGGCACGGACGAGAACAAGAGTTGCGAATAGGGATGCTGTGGTGCCTTCGTTTTTTCTGGCGTCAACTGCTCGACCTTGCTGCCGGCATACATGACCATGATCTCATCGCAGATCGACTCGACCACCGAAAGATCATGGCTGATGAAGATGTAGGAAAGTTCCAGTTCGCGTTGCAATTCTTTTAGAAGCTCAATGACAGCTGAGGCCACCACGGTATCAAGCGCAGAAGTGATCTCATCGCAGATGATCAGCTTCGGCTCGGCGGCCAAGGCGCGCGCGAAATTCACGCGCTGCTTCTGGCCACCGGACAGTTCCGCTGGATGCCGGTAGCGCAGTTCTCGTGGCAGCCGGACCATATCCATCAGTTGATCGATGCGGGCGTCCCGTGCCTTGCGATCCATGCCATGGTAGAAGGTGAGCGGCCGACCGAGGATTTCCTCGATCGGTTTGGCCGGATTGAGTGCGGTGTCTGCATATTGGAAGACGATCTGCAATTGACGCAGCTGGTCGCGCGTTCTGCCGCGTGCAGCCCGGGCCAATTCCTGGCCAGCGAAAGTTATGTCGCCGGCCGCCGCCGGCAATATGCCGGCGATCGTGCGCGCAAGCGTCGATTTTCCGCAGCCGGATTCGCCGATGATGCCGAGGTTGCGGCCCTTTTCCACCATGAGGCTCACGGACTGGACGGCGCAGACAGCGGGCCGGCCGTCCGACTGAATCTGGCCGTAGCCGGCAACCAAACCGCTGATCTGCAGCAAGGGTGCGGCCCCTGCCGCATCCTGTTTGGCGGCTGAGCGTCGTTTCGGCTCGAAAGCAGCCAGCAATTCCTGAGTATAGGGATGCGTTGCGGCGGTCAGGATTTGCGAGGTCGCGCCGGTCTCCTGCACCTGGCCGCCCTTGAGGACGGCGATGCGGTCGGCGATCTGCGCCACGACGGCAAGATCATGCGAGACATAGACGCCGGCTATGCCACCGGCGCGCATGACGCTCTTGAAGGCTTTCAGGACATCGATCTGGGTCGTCACGTCGAGCGCGGTCGTCGGCTCGTCGAAGACCACCAGCCTGGGATCACCAATCAGCGCCATGGCGGCGGCAAGACGCTGCAACTGGCCGCCGGAGACCTGATGCGGATAGCGGTCGCCGATCGTCTCGGGATTGGGCAATGACAGCGCCCTGAACAACTGGACGGCACGCTCGCGCGCCTTTTCCGGCGCCATCAGCCCGTGGATACGGGTGACCTCGATCACCTGTTCCATGATCGGGGTCGACGGATTGAAGGCTGCCGCCGCACTCTGCGGTACATAGGCGACCTCGGTGCCGCGGTATCTGGCGCGCTCCCGTTCGGGCATGGCCGCCATGTCCTTCCCGTCGAGCCAGACCTGGCCGCCGGAGATGCGGCATCCCGGGCGGGCGTGCCCCATCAGGGTAAGCGCAATCGTCGTCTTGCCGGAACCGCTCTCACCAATCAGCGCAACGATCTCGCCTTCGGCGATCTCCAGGCTGACGTCCTTGATGATTTCCACACGCCGTCCGGCATCGGTCCTCGCCTCGACGCTGAGATTTTTGATTTCGACGAGGTTGGCCATCCTCACGTGCTCCGGTCTATGATCTTCTGAGGCAGGTTGTCGATCAGCAGGTTGACGCTGATGGTCAGGCTTGCGATCGCAAACGAGGGCACGATGACTGCCGGCGCACCGAAGGGCAGGCCGCCGATATTCTCGCGCACTAGCGCCCCCCAATCGGCATAAGGCGGCTGCAGCCCGAGGCCGAGGAAGGAAAGGCCGGAAAGCAACAGTACGATGAAGACGAAGCGCAGGCCGAAATCCGCGAGCACCGGACGGATGATGTTGGGGAGAATTTCCGACCCAATCAAATAGGGAAGGCTTTCGCCGCGAATGCGGGCAACGGTCATGAAGTCCATTGTATTGACATTGACGGCGAGCGCACGGGCAAAGCGGTAGGCGCCGGGAATGTAGATGACGGCCAATGTGAGGATCAGCACGGGTATGGATGAGCCCACCGCGGCCACGACCACCAGCCCGAAAAGCTTGCTCGGGATCGAGTTCATCGCATCGAGGAACCGACTGAGACCCGCGTCCAGCCATCCTGCAGCGACAGCCGCGATCATTCCGAGGACAACGCCGGTGAAGCAGGCGATCGAGACGGCCGCAAGGGAGATGCCAACCGTGTAGCGCGCGCCCATCAGCAGGCGCGAAAGCATGTCGCGCCCAAGATAGTCCGAGCCCAGCCAAAGCACTTTGCTCATGGGCCCGAAATAGTCGGTATCGACGATCTCGCCCACTGGATTGGGGATGATGAGCGGTGCGAAGATCGCGACCGCGGTCCAGGCCAATATGACGAGAAAGGCCAGGATCCCGACCAGAGTGACGCTATAGCCTGCTAGCGACAGACGCGGATGAATGGCGATCGTCTTGCTCATCGCAGCCTCGGATTGGAGAGAATGGCAACAATATCGGCCGCCGTGATCAGCAGCAGATAACCGAGGCAGAAGATCATCGCACAGCTTTGGATCAGCGGCAGATCGCGGGTGGCGACGGCATCGACCATGAGCTTGGCGATTCCGGGATAATTGAAGATCGTCTCGACGATGATGACGCCGCCGACGAGATAAGACAGCGACAATGCGATCGCATTGACGATCGGGCCGAGCGCGTTCGGCAGCGCGTGCTTGAGCACCATCCGGCTGCGGGACGCACCTTTGAGAAGGGCCATTTCGACATAGGGCGTATTGAATGTTTCGATCACCGCTGCGCGCGTCATGCGGATCATCTGGGCTGAAATGACGAAGGTCAGCGTGATCACCGGCATGGCGTAGATTTTCAACAGATCGGCCAGGGAGTGTGCTTCATTGACGGAGGAAAGCGCCGGTAGCCATTTGAGATAGACGGCAAAGACCAGAACCGCCGATGTCGCGACCATGAACTCGGGCACGGAGATCACACCGATCGAGACGACCGTCACGATCCGATCGTAGAACGATCCGCGCAGCATGGCGGCGCTAATGCCGAGTGCAAGCGCAAGCGGCACCGAAACCAGCGCTGTGATGCCGGCAAGTTCCATCGTATTGACGAGCCGTCCGCCGATGAGTTTGGCGACGGGCATATCATTGGCATAGGATGTGCCAAGATCGCCCTTTGCCAGGCCCAATAGCCAGCGCAGAAAGCGAAAGATCGCCGGGTCATCCAAATGCATGGCCTTGCGTAAACCGGCAACCGCTTCCGGCGTGGCCGCCTGTCCGAGCAGGATCGAGGCCGTGTCGCCAGGCAGCAGGTTCGTTGCGAAGAACACGGCAAACGAGACGATCAGAAGCGTGATGAGCGCAATGACAAGCCTGTTCAGGATCAGATGTGAAACCTCGGATTTCATCATGGCGCTCCTCGCTGCGATAACAGTCCACGGCCTGAAAAACGCGCCCCGGGAGCGCCGTAGCGCCCCGGGGCAGATTGATTGCTCCATCAGGCTGCGAGCCAGATATACTCCGCGAGCGCATAGCCCATCATGCCACCAAGCGGGTTCGCCTCCAAACCTTTTACCTTGCTCGAAATCGCATCGACGTTGGAGATATAGGCCGGGATGATAGTGCCGGCTTCCTCGGCTATCATCACCTGCATCTGGTTGTAGATCTCCTTTCGTTTGGCCTGGTCGAGCAGACCGCGGGCTTCGACCAGCATCTTGTCGAACTTCTCCGACTTATACTGGCTTTCGTTCCAGGGCGCGTTCGAGGCATAAAGCAGCGAGAAGAGGATGTCCGGCGTCGGGCGCGGGTTGATGTTGCCGAAATGGATCGGTGCCTTAAGCCAGTAATTGTCCCAATAACCATCGGAGGGCACGCGCTGGACGTCGAGCTTCATGCCGATATCGGCGCCGGCCGCCTGGATGATCATCGCCATATCGATCGAGGAGGTGGCGGCATCGGAGGCGATGACCGGGATCGACTGGCCGAGAACGCCGGCCTTGTCGAAATGGAACTTCGCCTTGTCCGGGTCGAAGGCCTTCGGCTTCAGATCGCTGTCGTGATAGAAGTTCGCCGGCGAAACAGGCTGGTCGTTGCCGACCTCGCCAAGGCCGCGGAGAGCGGATTTGACAATCTGCTCGCGGTTGACCAGGTATTTCATGCCGGCGACGAAATCCTTCTTGGCACCCGGTGCCATGTCGAGCCGCATGTTGAGGTTGGTGTAGTTGCCCGACGTGGTCTTCGACAGTTCGAAACCGGACTGGCTTTCCACCAGCTTCATGGCGCGCGGATTGATCGAGGCTGCAAGGTTGATGTCGCCGGACAGAAGCGCGTTCACGCGAGCGTTGTCGTCGCTGATGGCAAAGAATTCGAATGAGTCGAGATACGGCATGCCCGACTTCCAGTAGTTCTTGTTCTTGGTCACAATGGAGCGGACACCTGGCTCGAACGCCTCGAGCACGAAGGCGCCGGTGCCATTCGCCTTGGAAAAATCCGTCGTGCCGTCGGCCACGATCATGAAATGATGCAACGAAAGGATCGTGGGCAGATCGGCATTGGGATCGGCGAGGGTGATTTCGACGGTCGATTTGTCGACAGCCTTGAAGCCGGTCATCTGCGCGGCGATCTTGGCGACCTTCGAGCCGACCGCCGGATCGACATGGCGCTTCAGCGAGAAGACGACGTCATCGGCCGTCAGCGGCTTGCCGTCATGGAAGGTCACGCCCTTGCGCAGCTTCACAGTCCAGGTCTTGGCGTCCTTGCTCTCGATGCTCTCGGCCAGTTCCATTTGTGGGGCACCTGATTTGTCGAGGAAGGTCAGGCGACTGTAGAGCGAGCAGCAGCGTACATAATCGGTCGAAAGCGAGGCTTTTGCGGGATCGAGCGTATCGGCGGTCGAAGAGGACCAGCCGGCCGCCTTGAAGGCGCCGCCCGTGACCGGGGTTGCGGCGACGGCCTGCGAGGCACGGCCAAGCACGATACCACCGGCCGATGCGGCGATGCCGCCGGCCAGCATCATCTTGAGGAGGTCGCGTCGGGACGCACCGCGGCGGATGGCATTCTCGACCATCGCATCGTCGGCTTTGGTCCAGTTGGTGATTCTGTCGGTCATGTCATTCCCCTTTTCCGTTGGTTAGGTGGGATGCCCATCTTGCTTGCAGGCTTTCCCGGCTTGGTTTCAGGTTCTGCTTGTCAGGCTTTCCTTCACGGCCGCGGCGAAATCCGCCATCGACGTAAAATGGTAGTCGGGCTCGGTGAAATCCTCCGGCTCGATCGTGCCACCATAGCCTTTCTGCGCATGGCGGCGCTCGATCCAGCAGTTGTTCAGGCCGAGTTGCCGCGAGATGCCGATATCGTGATACTGGCTCTGGGCGACATGCAGGATGTCGGCCTTGCTGCCGCCTTGCTCACCCACGAATTCGAAGACGTGTTCGAAGAAGGCAGGATCAGGCTTTTCCGTGCCAGTGTCGTCGGCGCTAAAGGTCGCATAAAATGGCGAGCCCAGTTGCTTTTCGAAATGCTCGAGCGCCCAGCGGCGCGCATTGGTCATCGCAATCAGTCGGTGCGTTTTCGAGAGGTCCGCAAGGGCTGCGGCACTGTCAGCAAAACCTTTCCAGCTCTTGGCAGAATCGCGCAGCCGTATCCCGTAGTCTTCTTTCGCTGGCAGGCCGAGTTTCGGCGCGATGACCATGTAGACGCGCACCAGATCATCCGGAAAGAGGCCGGCATCGTCGCTGTAGCGCGCCTGGCGGTAGAGTGTGAGCGCCTCTTCGCCGTCGATGGAAACACCGGCTTCCACCGCGATCGCATCAAGGCAAGCCTTGATACCGCCTTCGAAGTCGATCAGCGTGCCGACGACATCAAAGGTGAAATATTTGAAAGCCGGAAAATCCTTTGCCAAGTCACGCTCTCCTTCATGTCCTGCTGGATTGCAAATGGCTCACAGCATAAAATTCTAGTGCGCGTCGTGATCGCTTATCCGCGAAAGCCTTGAAAGCCACCACTGCGACCAGTTTCTGAAGGCAGTTTGGCAGTTCTTCGGCACTGGATTCGCCGAAATGGCATTTGGCTGCGGCACAAAATTGCGAAATTGCCGGCTGCGGCGATATATCGAAAGGACGCGGCCCGACCAACAATCCTGTCACGACAAGGACCGGCGCACGTCCGGATCTTCCAGTGTTTGATCGAGGGTTTTTAGGGTGCGCTCAAGGATTGCGTCGATTTCGTCGGATGTGCAGCATAGCGGCGGCGCATATCCCAAGACCCCATGCGCAAACGCCCGGATGACGAGGCCGTTGTCCCAGGCCCGGTCGAAGATACGGCGCGCCGCCATGGCCGCAGCAGGAAGCGGCGTCTTCTTCGCCTTGTCCACCACCAGCTCGACGGCAGCGAGCATGCCACGGCCGCGAACATCCCCCACCAGAGGATGATCCCGCAGGCCTTCCAGTCCCGCCATCAGGCGCGTGCCTGCCTTGACGCCGTTTTCAAGAATGCCGCTCTCATAAAGACGCAGCACTTCCAACGCGACGGCGGCGCTGACTGGATGTGCGGAATAGGTGTAGCCGTGGCCGATGGCGGCATTGCCGGCGGCGTCGGCAATCACCTCGTAAACATGATTCGCCATGAACACGGCGCCCATCGGCACATAGCCTGACGTCAGTCCCTTGGCCGTGGTCATGAAGTCGGGAACGATGTTTTCCTCAAAGCAGGCAAACAGCGGACCAGTCCGGCCGAAGCCGGTTATGACCTCGTCGGCGACAAACAATATGTCGTACCGCTTGCAGAGATCGCGCATTGCCTTGATCCAGCCTTTCGGCGGAACGATGACGCCGCCCGAACCTTGGATCGGTTCGGCATAAAATGCCGCAACCCGGTCAGAGCCGATCTCTTTGATCTTGGCCTCCAGCGCTGCGAGCGAGGCGGTGATGATCGCCTGCGGATTTTCGCCGACCGGATTGCGGTACGGATAGGGAGAAGGGATCTTGTGCTGCCAGTCGTAGGGAATGCCAAAACCGGCGTGAAAGGCGGGCAATGCCGTCAGCCCGGCGCCGACAACCGACGAGCCATGGTATCCCTGTTCGATGGAAATGAATTGGTCGCGCTGCGGCTCCCCCTTGGCATGCCAGTAATAGCGGATGAACCGGATCGTGCTGTCGACGGCATCCGATCCCCCAAGCGTGAAATAGATATGGTTCAGGTCACCTGGGGCGCGTTCGGCAAGTTCTGAAGCGAGCCGGATGGCCGGTTCTGAACCGAGATCGAAATAAGCCGTCGCATACGGCAGGTCACGCATCTGGCGTGCGGCTGCCTCGACAATGCTATCATGTCCGTAACCGGCATTGACACACCAGAGCCCGGCGAAACCATCGAGAAGCTGACGACCGGTTTGGTCCGTAACCGTCGCTCCCTTGGCGGACTTCAGCACGCGGACGCCTAGTCGTTCATGGCCGCGATAGGATGCCACGGGATGAATGAGATGGGCACGGTCGAGTTCGATCAACGAATTGGCAAGCATTGGTGTCCTCCGGATTATCCGAGCGCCTGATTGGCGAGAGCAAAAATTCTGGTGGCAGGTTCTTCCGGATTTTCGCTTGGCGGCTTGCCCATCACGATGCCGCCACCAACCTTTGCAAGCCCGATTGCCGTGAGCCAGCCCGACAGCCCGCTGTCCTTTTGCGTGTCGATGCGCAGGAAGGCGCCCGCTCGGCCGGCTGTGAAGAAGGCGATCAGTTCCTTTGCATCGTCTTTGTTTGCCGCGACGACCGGTCCGATCACCTCGCCCCGACCGAAGGCGCGGCAAGCCGCATAGGCAACAACAGCTCCGCCTCTGCGGATTACGGCGAATGCTCCGTTTCGCGCCAGCAGGTCGATGAGCGCGCTGCGATCAGCGCCGAAAGCGGTGCCGTCGAGCGCCTTGATCGCCACCAGGTCGCCAGCATTTGCCGGTTCGACGCCCGCGGGTTCTGCGACTTCATGCGCCCGCCCCTGATGCTGATCGATCGTTCCACAGGCGACGAAGCCAAGCTTTTCGTAGAGCGGCAGTCCCTCCATCGTTGCGATCAGCCGCAACTGCCGGTTGCCGGCAAGGGCGAATGCCTTTTCCATGAGCTTGCGTCCGATGCCGCGTCCCCGCAGGCATTCATCGACGATCACCATGCTGATCGTCGCGCAATCGCTGCCATAGGGCGTCATCAGGATCGTACCGGCGACCTTGCCCTCATCGTCCAAGGCGACGGCGCCGGCGCTCAACTCGAGAACGAGATGCCAGTCCTCGGACCGGTGCGGCCATTTCGCCTGTCGGGAGAGGGTTATGGCCTCCTCTATATGTTGCGGGGCAAAAGCCACCAGATCGATCGCGCCTGTTCGCATGGAGCATCCTTTTCGTTGCTCCAAGTCTCAATCAATCGCGACCGGCAGATCGTCTGAAGGCACGCTCGAGGGCAATATCTTTCGCCGTAGCATGGGTGGTCTGCCGCATCTTATGCTGCCGCGTGTTTTGTCGGGGGACGATTCACGCCGGAAAAGCGGCTTGAGCGACAGAGCGAGGACAACACTGTGCCAAACTGCGCAGCGCATACGAAACATTCTGCTTCAGGCGGCTATCAATTCGGTCAAGCCCGCCTCCCGTCTCAGGCCTATGATAGGGGCAACGAAACACAGATTGCCCTATCCATCCAAGGACGACCCGACATGGCCACCTTCCGCCCGAAATACATCACCTTCGACTGCTACGGCACGCTGATCAATTTCCAGATGGCGGAAGCCGCTCGTGATCTCTACGGCAACCAGCTTGATGAAGCCCGTATGCAGAAATTTATCCGCAATTTCGCCGCCTATCGGCTGGACGAGATCATGGGCGCCTGGAAGCCCTATGCCGAGGTCGTGCACAACGCGGTCGAGCGGAGCTGCAAGGCGAATGGCGTCGACTTCCGCGAAGAGGACGCGAAGACAGTTTACGAGCGCGTTCCGACCTGGGGGCCCCATGCGGACGTGCCCGCCGGCCTTGCCAAGGTGGCAAAGGAAATTCCGCTGGTGATCCTGTCGAATGCCATGAACTCGCAGATCATGTCGAATGTCGAGAAGCTCGGTGCACCGTTCCACGCAGTCTACACGGCTGAGCAGGCTCAGGCCTACAAGCCGCGCTTCAGGGCGTTCGAATACATGCTGGATATGCTGGGCTGCGGCCCGGAAGACATCCTGCATTGCTCCTCGTCCTTCCGCTATGACTTGATGTCCGCGCACGATCTCGGCATCAAGAACAAGGTCTGGGTCAATCGCGGCCATGAGCCGGCCACCCCCTATTACGGCTATACCGAAATCGCCGATATCTCCGGCCTGCCGGGTGTCGTTGGTCTTTGACGAAGGGTTTTCCAATGAAGCTCGTCTCCTACTGGCACGATACGGCTCCGGTCTTTGCGGGAGCGGCGAAAGGTCCTGTCGACGCGCATTACGACGTCGCGGTGATCGGCGGCGGCTTCACCGGCCTCGCCGCTGCCCGCCATCTCGCCAAGGCTGGCGCCAGGGTCGCAGTGCTCGAGGCGGAACGGGTCGGCTGGGGCGCTTCCGGCCGCAATGGCGGTCATCTCAACAATGGCCTTGCCCACAGCTATCTGTCGGCCAAGGCCGAACTCGGCAAGGAGCGCGCCATCGCGCTCTATAAGGCGTTCGACGGCTCCATCGACACGATCGAGGCCCTGATTGTCGAGGAAAAGATCGACTGTGATTTCCGCCGCGCCGGCAAGCTCAAGCTCGCATCCAAGCCGCAACACTTCGATTCGATCGCCCGTAATTTCGAGGCGGTGCATGCCGAAGTCGACCCCGATACGGCGCTGCTTTCGGCCGATGATCTGAAGTCCGAGGTCGGTTCGCCATTCTTTGGGGCGATGCTGTCGAAGAAGAGCGCGATGATGCATATGGGCCGCTACGTCGCCGGCTTGGCGCAGGCGGCAGCACGCCATGGCGCGATCATCTACGAAGGTGCGGCTGTGACAGGGCAGACGCAAGGCAATGGCAAGCACGTGCTGACCACTGCGCGCGGAAAGCTCACCGCGGACCATGTTCTTGTGGCGACAGGCGCCTATACGACACCCAATTTTGGCTATTTCCGCCGTCGGATCATCTCGGTCGGCAGTTTCCTGATTGCCACGCGCCCACTGACGCCGGACGAAATCGCCGCGACCATGCCCGGCAACCGTACCTGCGTGAACTCGATGAATATCGGCAATTATTTCCGGCTTTCTCCGGACAATCGCCTGCTGTTCGGCGGCCGGGCGCGGTTCTCGGCGACCTCGGATCATCGCTCAGATTCAATGAGCGGCGAGATCCTGAGGGTGAGCCTTGCGAAAATATTCCCGCAGCTTGGCAATGTCGATGTCGATTATTGCTGGGGTGGCCTGGTCGACATGACCAAGGACCGCTATCCGCGCGCGGGATATCACGACGGCGTCTGGTATGCGATGGGCTATTCCGGCCATGGCGCGCAGCTTTCCACTCATCTCGGCATGATCGTCGCGGATGCGATCCTCGGCCGCGTGGACACAAACCCGATGAAGGGCGTGGAATGGCCCGCCGTTCCCGGTCATTTCGGCAAGCCGTGGTTCCTGCCGCTGGTGGGGCTTTACTACAAGACGCTCGATAGGTTTCAGTGAAGCCAGATTTTGCAGTTATCACGCGCCTATGGGGACGATCTGCGCCTGGCAAAGCGTGATCGTCGGGTCGAACTGACAGCGGCGCTTGGCGACAATGAATGCTGGTAGAAGGATCGAAGGTCGTCAAGGAGATGGTGGCCGATAGACACTCGGCGCCTGGATTGGCGCCGAGGAGGTGGGCGATTGGCGTCGTCGTTTGGACAGATGTCGACTGACCTTTGCTGGCGATAATTCTTCGCCGACACCCAGGTTCAAACCATCGACATGATGATGCGGTCGAACATTCGATCGCTAAGCCATCGGCGCATCCTCAAGACCGTGCCAGCCATGTAGCCGGTGTGATACCGCGTCTTTGGCTTGCCTGCGCTGATAGCCCGAAGGATCGTAGCCGCCACAACGGAAGGGTCTGACAGCCGCTTGCCGGAATAAACGTCGTGCATACCGGCCGCAGTCTTGTTTGCGGCTTTCGCGTAGGCGCCGGCTCCAGACGTTTTCTTCAGATTTTCTGCGGCGATATGGCCCCAGTCCGTCTTTATGCCACCGGGCTCGACGATGATGACATCTATGCCAAATGACTTGGTTTCCAAGCGAAGGGTATCGGACCAGCCTTCGAGTGCATGTTTGGTGGCGTGATACCAGCCGCCGAACGGTGTGTAGATCTTTCCACCTATCGAGGTGACGTTGACGATCTTGCCGAACCTGTTTTGGCGCATTTGCGGTAGAACCAGTTGGGTCAATCGGGCAAGGCCGAAGAGGTTCACCTCGAACTGCCGGCGTCCTTCGTCGACCGGGACATCCTCGATAGCTCCATAGGCGCCGTAACCCGCATTGTTGATGAGAATGTCGATGGAGCCATGTTTCGAAACGATTCGGTCGACCGCCGCGACGATGTTCTCGTCTCTCGTGAGGTCGAGGGCGATGGCGCTCGCCCCACGATCCACAAGTTCCTGCATTTGCTCGATGCGGCGCGCCGCGACAAAGACCCTATAGCCTTCCTCCAGCAGTTTTAGGGTCGTAGCCTTGCCGATACCTGATGACGCACCGGTAATGAGAGCAGTTCTTTTGTTGGCGGTATTGGATGAGACTGCCATGATGGTACCTTCCAGTTGATTAAGTCAGCCACCGAGATCCGGTGGATCCGAGATTGCCGATCCGCTGATCAGTTTGTGAAGTCGGTGGAGAAGGCGATATCCTTCTGTGTCTCGAGCGCTTTGAGGCGTTGGTGCAGTGCGGTGGTAACAGCCTCGTAGGCATCGCTGCCCAAAGTCAGGCGCAGCGGCGGCTCCGGCTGTCGCAAAGCCACGGTATCAGTGACATCGACAACCCCGATCCATAGCTTTTCGCCGTATTGCCCTTTTAGGTCGCTTAACGTATCGGCTTTGCGCACAGTAGCGGCAACCCAATCGCCTTGCTTAAGAAGGATTTCGGTCATTTCGCGGCCGAAGCAGAGGATGCACCTGTAATGAGCCATCTTTTAGACATTCGAGACTCCGTTGGTCGTTTTAAACAGTGTATAGATTGCATATAGGATAAAATCTGAACAGTGTATAGATGGGGATGAAGAAAAATGTCATCTGACGACGCTGCGTCCAAACGCAGCTACCATCATGGCGAATTGCGAAGAGCTATGATCGAGGCGACAGACGCGATTCTGCGCGAAAACGGGGTAGAGGGCTTTTCACTTCGCGAGGCCGCAAGACGGGCCGGTGTTTCTCCAGGCGCGCCCGCGCATCATTTCGGCAATGCCGCGGGCCTGCTCACCGAGGTTGCAATTCTTGGGTATGACGAGTTGGGGCGCTATCTAAATGCCGCCGAGCCGCATGATGCCACGCCGGCATCCCTTCGCGCACTGGCGAAAGCCTATGTGATGTTCGCGCTGGACCATTCTGGCCGCTTCAGGCTGATGTTCCGAAAGGATCTCGTGAACCGGTCCGATTCCCGCTACAGCCAAGCAAGCCGCCAGGCGCTGACCCCGCTCGCTCGCGCGGCGACCTTTGTCTATGACGGTCACGATCTCGAGGAAGCGATCCAGACGGGCGATTATGCGGGGATTTTTGCCGCGTGGTCGACCGCACACGGGATCGCCCATCTCGCCCTTGAGGAGAAATTGAACTTCGCGACGGACGGAGACAGGGCGCAGGATTTTCTCGACCGGCTTCTGCCGGCAATCCTTGCCGCCCAGTGGCCCGGTTGAGGGTAGCAGCGGCCAATAACATCCTGCAATTTTCGACTTCACCATTTCAGGCGGTCAAGTGCATAAGGAGCGTTAGGAGAATCCGAGACCAAGAAAAATGCCGCCATGACCACCGCGTCACCGATCGTGATGTCCGCTGAACCATCGATTACTTTCCAACACCTCCTCGACCGTATGCGTGTGCAGCGGTGCGCCATGAGCGGGAGCAATCCTCTGTTCAAATATGCAGTGGGAGGTGGTGCCGACCTTGGCCGCCTTGCATGGTTTCTGAAGAGCATCGGGGTCGGCAGGAAATCCTCGACGCACGCGGCGTTATGGTGCTCTGTCGCCGTAGTTATCCAAGCCAGTTCCTTAATAGGGCGTTTTACCCGAAGTGAGCCGTTGGGTCGCAGGAAGGGAAACGTGGGTGTAACGACAATATCATTACGCTCTCCTTGTAAAGATGATGTCGTTACGCTATGTGACGTGTAGACAGGAGTTTCCGATGACCTCGCACAGGAGTAAAAGTCAGGACGCAAGCGTGCCGCTGAATATGCGCATCAAGCCCGCGACCCGCAACTTAATCGATCGCGCCGCCCAATTACTCGGCAAGACGCGCACGGATTTTATGCTGGAGGCTTCAGAACGCCGGGCCGAGGAGGTGCTGCTTGATCGCACTGTATTCACTGTCAGCCCCGAAATCTATGCCGAATACCTTGCCCGGCTCGATGCGCCTGCGCAACCCAATGAGCGCTTGAAACGAACCATGTCGATCAAAGCGCCGTGGGACGAGGTGTGACACTTACGGCACCGACCCCGCTGGCTGATCATCACGAGCTGGCAGTATTTAGTTCCGGCGTCCCTGAACTGGATGACTGGTTGCGTCGGCGTGCCCGTACCAATCAGGCAGGCGGCGCTTCACGCACCTTCGTCGCGTGTGAAAAAAATCGCGTTGTCGCCTATTACGCGCTCGCCTCCGGCGCGGTGAAGCAGCCGGAAGCACCCGGCCGCTTTCGACGCAACATGCCCGATCCTATTCCGGTCGCAGTGCTTGGCCGTCTCGCCATTGATCAGTCCTATCAGGGGCGCGGTGTCGGTAGAGCATTGGTTCGCGACGCAGGCCTACGCCTACTCAATGCAGCAGAGATCCTCGGCATCCGCGGTGTGCTGGCGCATGCGATTTCCGATGACGCGCGAGCCTTCTATGAGGCTGTCGGCTTTCTGCCATCTCCATCTGACGCGATGATGCTGATGGTCGGGTTGCATGACCTCAACAATGCGCTGAACTCCTGACTGCGACCTGTGAGCGGCTGAGCTGCGCGGGATTTGCCGTAGGCCGTTTGGGGTGACCGCTTTTCGCGGGAAATGAAGGCTGAATGGACGGTGGCATTTACGCCAGACCGCCCATGTGAAAACTCTTCATTTCGAGATATTCCTCGATGCCGGCCTGAGCGCCTTCGCGTCCCAGGCCGGACTGCTTGACGCCGCCGAAGGGGGAGACCTCCATCGACACTGAGCCGGTGTTTAGCCCGACCATGCCGAATTCGAGCGCTTCCCCGACACGCCAGGCGCGTTTGAGATTTTCCGTATAGAAATACGAGGCGAGGCCGAAGGGCGTGCCATTGGCAATGGCGATCGCCTCCTCCTCCGTTTTAAACCGGAAAAGCGGCGCGACGGGTCCGAATGTCTCTTCACTGGCAAGCTGCATATCGGTGGTCGCGCCGGTCAGCACCAGTGGCGCGGTATATTGCCTGCCTTCGGGCATGATGGGTTTGGTGGTGATGATCTGCGCGCCCTTGGCCAAGGCATCCTCTACGTGGCGGTTGATCTTGTCGATGGCAGCCATGTTGATCATCGGGCCGATCGCAACACCGGGTCGGGTCCCAGGGCCAACGGCCAACGCCTCGACGCGCGCCTTGAGCCTGGCGGCGAAGGCATCGTAGACGCCGCTCTGCACCAGGATGCGATTGGCACAGACGCAAGTCTGGCCGCCATTGCGGAATTTCGAGGCGAGCGCTCCTTCGACGGCCAGATCGAGATCGGCATCGTCGAAAACGATGAACGGGGCGTTGCCCCCGAGTTCGAGGCTGAGCCGCTTGATGCTGTCGGCCGCGCCGCGCATCAGCAGCGAACCGACACGGGTCGAGCCGGTGAACGAGATCTTGCGCACGTTTTGGTTGACCATGATTTCCTGGCCGATTTGCGAGGGCATACCGGTGACAATATTGATGACCCCGGGCGGAATGCCGGCGCGTTCAGCGAGCACGCCGAGCGCTAGTGCCGAATAGGGTGTGAATTCCGATGGCTTGATGACCACCGTACAGCCGGCGGCGAGCGCTGGAGCGACCTTGCGGGTGATCATCGCATTGGGGAAGTTCCACGGTGTGATGATTGCGCAGACACCGACTGGCTCCTTTAGAATGATAATCCGCCGGTCTGAAGTGGGGGAGGGGATGGTGTGGCCGTTGATGCGACGCGCCTCCTCTGCAAACCATTTGACGAAGGAGGCGCCGTAGAGGATTTCCCCCCTCGCTTCATCCAGCGGCTTTCCCTGTTCGATCGTAAGGATCAATGCCAGATCGTCGAGGTGCTGGAGCATCAGGCCATGCCATGCTGCAAGCAGCGCCGCGCGCTCGGCATTGGTCTTCCTTCTCCAGCCTTTATAGGCTTGGTCGGCGGCCTCGATCGCCGCGCGCGTTTCGGTGCCGGACATGTCCGGCACTGTGCCGATTGCCGCCTGCGAAGCTGGATTGATGACATCGACGGCCTTGCCGGACGCGGCCGCCACCCATTTGCCGCCAATCAGACCTTGCTGGCGAAAGAGATCCTTGTCTTTCAAAATTTGCATATGTGCCTCGATGTCAGGAGAGCGCTGCGAGGATGGCATTGGTGATCGCATCGGTTTTGTCGCGGCCGGGAATGGTGCCGACACCGCCTTTGGTGACGGCCTGGATGGCCTGCATGATCAGGGTCGCCGCTTCCCGTTCCCCCAGATGCTCGAGCATCAACGCGCCGGACCACACGGCGGCGATCGGATTGGCAATGCCGAGATGGGCGATGTCGGGCGCCGAGCCGTGGACCGGCTCGAACATGGATGGCGCGCTCCGGTCCGGATTGATATTGGCGGACGCTGCAAAGCCGAGGCCGCCTTGGATGGCGGCGCCGATATCGGTCAGGATATCACCGAAAAGGTTGGAGGCAACGATGACATCAAGGCTGTCCGGCGCCATCACCATGCGGGCAGCCAGTGCATCGACGTGGTAGCTCGTCACGTCGACATCGGGATAATCGGCCGCCAGCTTGTCGGTGATCTCGTCCCAGAACACCATCGAGAATTTTTGTGCATTGGATTTCGTAACCGAGGCCAGCTTGCGACGACGCAGCCGCGCCTGTTCGAAGCCGAAGCGCAGGATGCGCTCGACGCCGGCACGCGTGAAGATCGCGGTTTCCACCGCGACTTCGTTGTCCATGCCCTGATGCACGCGCCCGCCCGCGCCGGAATACTCGCCTTCGGTGTTCTCGCGAATGCAGAGTATGTCGAACTTTTCCGCTTTGAGCGGCCCTTCAACGCCCGGCAGCAGCCGATGCGGCCTAATATTGGCGTATTGCACGAACGCCTTGCGGATGGGCAGCAGGAGGCCGTGGAGTGATACTGAATCCGGCACCTCCGCAGGCCAGCCGACGGCACCGAGCAAAATGGCGTCGAACCCCCGCAATGTCTCTATGCCGTCCTCTGGCATCATGCGACCGGTGTCACTGTAGAACCGGCAGGACCAGGGGAATTCCTTGCCTTCGAGCGTGAAACCAGTCATCTGCGCGACTGTTTGGAGAACCGACCACGCTGCAGCGGTCACATCGCGGCCAATGCCGTCACCTGGGATCAAAGCGATGGAATAGGTCTTCATGGCATCTCTCCGGTCAGAGGCTGATCAGCACGCTCTTCGTCTTGCGGTTGGCGAGATAGGCATCGCGGCCGAGATCCTTGCCGATACCGGACTGCTTGTAGCCCCCGGTCGGCAGGATATGGTCGCGCGAACGGCTGTAGCGGTTGATCCAGACCGTGCCTGCCTGGATCTGCCTGGCAAAACGGATCGTGCGAGACAGATCCCGGGTGAACAGGCCGGAGGCCAGTCCGTAGGTCGGGTGATCGGCCAGTGCCAGCGCCTCTTCTTCCGTCTCGAAAGTCTGGATGGTAAGAACCGGGCCGAAAATCTCCTCGACGACAGCGGGAGAGGACTGGTCGACATTAGCAATCAGGGTCGGCTCGTAGAAATAGCCTGCGCCTTCCATGGATTGGCCGCCTATGAGACACTCGCCGCCTGCTTGGAGAGCGGCGTCGACAATCGAGCCGATGCGGTTCAGCTGGCGTTGCGAAATGATTGGCGAATAATGCGTTGTTTCATTCCAGGTTGGGCCGGAGCGAACCGTCTTCATGCGCGCAATCAGCATGTCGATAAGCGCCGGTGCAGCACTTTTCTCGACGATCAGTCGCGTGCCGGCGACACAGGCCTGCCCGGCATTGAAGACGACGCTGCCGGAAATGGCGCACGCGGTCTTTTCCAGATCGGCATCGGCGAAGACGACCTGCGGGCTCTTGCCGCCAAGCTCCAGCGTCATCGGCTTGACGCCGGTGCGCGCGACGTTTTCCATGATTGCCGAGCCAGCGCGGGTCGAGCCGGTGAAGCTGATCTTGGCAATATCCGGATGGCCCGTCAGCGCATTGCCGGTCGTCTGTCCATCACCGAGAACCACGTTGAGAAGGCCGGCGGGGATGCCGGCCCTGACGGCGAGTTCGGCCATATAGACGGTCGAAAAGGGCGTCATTTCCGATGGCTTCAGGACAACGGCGTTGCCAGCTGCCAGCGCCGGTCCGATCTTCCAGCCCGCCATCGACACCGGGAAATTCCACGGCGTAATTGCACCGACCACGCCATAGGGTTCGCTGATGATCATGCCGAGATTTTGATCATCCGTCGGAACGAGGTCGCTGCCTTCCTTGTCGGCGAATTCCGCAAAGAAGCGGATTTGTTCAGCGGTAACGGCGATATCGCCAGCGACGAGCTGTCCCACCGGTCGAGTGGATGAAAGCGCCTCGATCTTGGCCAGCGTTTCTGCTTCCGCCTCGATGAGATCAGCCCAGGCCTGTAGCGCCTTGGTACGTTCGCGCGGTCTCACCCCGCCCCAATTGCTAGACTTCAATGCAGCCTTGGCCGACTTTACGGCGCGCTCGACAATCTCCGGTGAAGCGACAGGGCATTGCCCATAGGAACGGCCGTCGGAAGGCCGCTTCATCTCGATGCCTTCACCACCGGCTACCAGCTTTCCGCCGATGAAATGGCCGATGGGCAGGGACAATGCGTCCGGATTGAAACTGAGGCTCATATTAGATCCTTGGCGGTTTGAGCGTCAGACTAGCGCGGCGCGGTACGCAGCATGCTTTGTCTACCAGGCCGCATGCCGACGAATCTTTCGTTTTAGGGCGCAAGGACAGTTAAATCTTTGGCCGTGCCAAGTGCCTGCCGCAACGCGGCAAGGAAGGGGGAGAGAAAGCGCGATTCCGGACGCGATTCGTCGATCGAGACGCAGAGCTGCATGCTCACCCTCGGCTCGAAAGGTCTGGCAATGACGTCGCCAGCCTGCCATACCGCAAGGCCGTCGACGAGCGCGATGCCCAATCCGCGTCGTACGAGCGGCAAGGCGCCGATGGAGGAGGCGATCTGGATCGAGACATCGCGATGGCATCCGGTTTGCGTGAACGCATGGTCGAGCGCTGCGCCAATCTGCTCTGCGTGAGAACCGTAGGAGATCAATGTGCGGCCTGTCAGATCGCGCGGTTGAATGACATCTCGGTTGGCAAGATCGTCCTCTGGCGGCAGCACTGCGACAACGGGCACGTTGACCAATGTTTCGACGCGCACGCTCGGCGCCAGGATCGGGCTCAACGTAATCGCCACATCGATGTCGCCCAATGTCAGGGCCTCGGCGATTTCTCGCTTGGGCAGGGTATGAAGGTGGATTTTGACCTGCTTCTGGTTGCCGCGAAAAATGGCGAGCGCATCCGGCAGCAGCGAATAGGCGATCGGCAGGCTGGCACCGACCCTGATCAGCCCGATCTTTGCCGCGCCGACATTGCGGGCGAGCGAGGATAGTGCTTCGAGCTGGCGAAAGGCCCGGTCGGCATCGGCATAGAGGAGCTGGGCTTCCATCGTCGGCGCCAGCCGGCCACTGATACGGTCAAACAGGACATAGCCCAGCCGGTCTTCCAGATGCGCAAGGAGCTTGCTGACCGCCGGCTGCGATATGCCGAGCGAGTTTGCAGCGGCGGTAATCGTGCCGTCGCGCATGATTGCCCGGAAGACTTCCAGCTCGCGCAGGTTCATTGCCGCTCCATAGTCACTCTCAAAGACTGTAGCGGATTCGCATCTCTTCGAACAACGTGGTCATCTGGTCGAAAACTGGCCGCTCATCAGCGGACATTTTTTCCACGGCCTCGAAAACGCGATGCTTCAGGAAATAGCGCCAGCCGATCGGTGTCGACGCAAGGAAATCTGTCAGGAGCGCATATCGTTGCCTCGTCCACACTGCCTCGAACGCCTTGCGTTCGGGCGCGTAGCTGATGATTGCGCCGTCACGCTCCGGCGCCTTTTCGCGCAGACGCGCGGTGGCGTCGTTGTGGACGTCGCCGTTGCGTACGACAACGCCATAATCTCGCTCGGCACATACTGCCGTGACTGCCCCGCGCTTAACATCGGCAAGCACTTCGTCCGACGGTCTTTGGTAGGGATCGCCGTAGCCGCCTGCGCCAGGACCCACGACCCTGATCACATCGCCGGGGCCACAATGCACGACGTCGGTATTGCAGAGCGAAACCTCGTCAGCTCGGCCCGGATTGCGAACGAAGCGCGACACCATGCCCGGCTTGGCGCCCATGACACCCCAGGACGGCATGATCGAGCGGTTGCGGTTGCGCGCCGTCACAACGGTTTCGGGCGCCGAGATTTCAAACTCCATCACCGCCGAGAGCCCACCGCGATAGCGGCCTGGCGCGCCCGTATCAGGTTCCAGGCCATAACGCAGGAAGAGGATCGGCACTTCGGCCTCGCTGATCTCGATCGGGGTGTTGCGCAGGAAGCCGGTGGCTCCTCCGGCGCCATCGCTGCCGTCGCCGAACGGTGAGCCGCCGCCGCCGCCGCCGACCGGGCCGATCGAGGCCATGACCGGTTTTCCGTTCCGGCCGCTGGTCTTGATGTTCATGATCGCATTGCCGCCCGGCGAAGCGGCAGGCATCAGATCCGGCAGCGCCTGCACGAAAGCGCCGACGGTGACGATCTGGGTCATGGCACAGGTGAGCGAGCGCATGCCAACGGCGGCAGGACGCGAGCAATTGACGATCGACCCCTCCGGCAGCACGGCGCGGGCAGGGCGCAGCGTTCCGGCATTCAGCAGCAGGCTGTTGTCGAGTGTGTAGAGCACATAGGTTAGGCCGACCATGACCAGCGGATGGCGCTCACGGCCGCCGGTCGGCATGTTCAGCGACGAGCCGAGCTGCGGGTCGCTGCCGGTATAGTCGAGGACCACTTCATCGCCACGAATTCTCAGCGTCAACGCTACCCGGCAGGGCTTGCCGGCGACGGAATCCTCATCCGCATAATCGGCAAAGAAATAGTCTCCGTCAGGGACTTTCGCGAGAATCTGCCGGGTCTGCGCTTCGGCATAATCGAGGATCTGTCCTATTCCTTCCAAGAACGGATCGAAACCGAAGCGGCGGATAACATCGTGCATCTTCCGCTCGCCGATATTGACCGAGGCGATCTGGGCATGGAGGTCGCCCAGATTCTGTTCGGGCATGCGGACATTGGCGCAGATCATCTGAGCCACAAAGCCGTTCATCTCGCCGTTCTGGACGAGCTTGACCGGCGGGATGCGCAATCCCTCCTGTTCGATCTCCGAAAGCGAACGGGAGAGTGAGGCCGGGACTGCGCCGCCGACATCTGTATTGTGGATATGGCCGACGACGAAACAGGCAAGCTTGCCGTCATAGAAGACCGGCTTCCAGATGTGGATGTCGGGCGAATGGGTAGCGACGAAGCCGCTATAGGGATCATTGGTAATGCAGATATCGCCTTCGGCATAAGTGTCGAAGGCCTCCAGCAGCGGCGCATAATCGATGCCGGAATACCAGGGTGCGCCGAACTGGCGCGGATTGGCGAAGGCCAGGCCTTCGCGGGTCACCACCTGACAGGAAAAATCCTCCGTTTCCTTGACGAAGGCGGAATGGGCAGTGCGCATCAGTGTGAATGCCATGGCGTCAGCGGCGGCCGAGCAGAAATTGGCGAGGACTTTTAGATTGTGCCGGTCGATGGCCATGATCAGAACTCGGATTTGGTGATGACGAGATTACCGAAGCGGTCGACCTGGAGCTCGAAGCCCGGAGGAACGACTGTCGTCGTGTCGTCCTGGGCGATGATCGCGGGGCCATGAAGCCCGTGCCCTGCCATGAGGTCGCTGCGGTTAAAGACGCCCGTGATCCAGGAGCGGCCGCTGAACCAGCCCTCGACGCTGAAGCGGGGCTCGACAGGGCCGGTCGCCGGTGCGATTTCCAGCAGAGGCGGTTTCGGCGTTGCTCCGGAAATGACCAGCCGAAGGTTGATCATCTGCACGCAGGCATTCGGGTCGGCATGACCGTAGAGCCGCTCATGGGCCGCGTGGAATGCCGATGCGACAGCATTGGCATCGCCAGAACGAAGCCAATCGGCCCGAAGCGGCGTTTCGATCTCGAAGGATTGGCCGGCATAGCGCATGTCGGCGGTGAGCCGCATCTCGCCTTCGCGACGATATCCCTGTTTTTCGAGCCAGCTGCGCGCCCCTTGCTCTAGCTCCTCCAGAACGGGAACCAGGTTAGTCGCCGCACCGGCAGAGACATCGCAATAGATGGTACGGATGAAATCGTTCTTGAGGTCGGCCACCAGGCCGCCGAGAGCAGAGACGACGCCCGGCGAGGGCGGCACGACGACGCCCTTCATGTCGAGTTCCTTCGCGAGGAAGCAGGCAAGCATCGCGCCTGCACCGCCAAAGGCGAAGAGATAAAATTCGCGCGGATCGATGGCATAGCGCGAGACGAGCGCGCTGACCTCGGCATACATGCCGGAGATGGAAATGTCGACGATATCGCCAGCTAGGGATTCCACGTAGGTGTCGAGCCTTTCGGCAAGCGGGGCCAGTGCCGCCCTTGCTGCGGCATGATCGACCGTGACTGCACCGTAGCCGAGTGGCATATGGCCGATAAGGTTGGCGGCCGCCATTGCGTCGGTGATGGTTGGCTTTTCGCCACCACGGCCATAGCAGACCGGCCCCGGTGTGGAGCCCGCGCTTTCGGGTCCGGCATGGAGGAGGCCGAGCGCATCGATCCAGGCAACCGAGCCGCCGCCTTGTCCGACGGAGCTCACGGAAACCGAAGGCACGTGGATCTGGAAGTCACCGATGACCTCGCCAACGCCATATTGCGCCTCGCCGTCGATGATGACCGCGACATCGGCGCTGGTGCCGCCAATGTCGAGGCTGAGAATGCGATCGAAGCCGCTGGCCTTGGCGAGATAGCCGGCACCGATCACGCCGGCCGCCGTCCCCGACAGGATCATCTGCACGCATTCGGCCCTCGCCTGGTCGATAGCCATGACGCCGCCATTGGTCTTCGTGATCGTCAACGGCCCGGATATGCCCCTCTTCCTCAGTACGGTTTCGAAGCGGTCGAGATAATGCTGGACGCGAGGACGCACATAGCCGCTGATCACGGCAGTCATCGTGCGCTCATATTCACGGATCACCGGCCATGTCTGCGCTGAAGCGATGACGTTAAGATCAGGTGCAAGGCGCTCGATCATTGCCTTGACGGCGAGTTCGTTGGCCGGGTTGCGATAGGCATGCAGGAAGGAAAGCACGATGCCGTTGCAGCCGGCTGTGAGCGCGGCCTCGACAGCACGGGCGACATCGGCTTCGTTGGGCTCCAGCAGGATTTCGCCAGTCGCAAGTGTGCGCTCGGCAATTCCGAAAACACCTTCGCGCGAGATCAGCGGCTTCGGCCGCACAGAATAGAGATTGTGGATCTGCGGGATTTTCAGCCGGGCGACTTCGAGGACATCTTCGAAATTCTTCGTGGTAAACAGAGCAATGGTGTCGCCATTGCGCTGGATGACGGTGTTGACCCCGACTGTCGTGCCATGGGTGAAATAGGCAATCTTTTCCGCTTCAATCCCATCGCGGGCTTTCAGCCGGTCAAGCGCGAGCAGGATTTCCTCGCCTGGCGCATCCGGCCGCGAGAACACTTTCAGGGTGGAGAGTTTGCCGGTTTCTTCTTCGAGAACTGCGAAATCGGTGAATGAGCCTCCGACATCCACGCCAACCCGGTAAGCCATGTGATTTCTCCTGCATCTGCAAGCGCAGTTTCACAGGCCGGTCACGGTGGGGCCATCGAAAATTTATGGGATATCCATAACTCCTGGTTATGCATCGTCGCGAGATTTCGGGACTGTCATATAGTTCTCGGGGTGAGGCGCTGGACGATAGCCGGCTTTTTCATAAACGGCATGGGCGTCCTTTGTCGCCAGCATCCAACTTGTGACAGTGACGAGCTCCGGATGGTTGCGAATTTCGCTCGCCAGCCAGGACGCGAGGCCTTTGCCGCGATGAATTGGCAAGGTGAAGACATCGCGCAGATAGGCAAACATGCCGTAATCCGTCACCACACGTCCGAAGCCGGCCAGCGAACCGTCGGGCGCATAGATGCCAATAACGAGGGAGTGATCCAGCGCGCGTTGCAGTTGCTCGAGCGTCAGGCCTTGAGCCCAATAGGAATCATTGGCGAGAAAGGCGTGGATGGCGGCGACATCGAGCCGGCCGCGATCTGTGCTCAAAACATAGTCTGCGAACCGCGCCTCGAAAATGACCGTCTCGCCTGGCTTCGCCATCATCCCACCACCACATAGATCTTGCGCACCGTCTCGATCGTCTTCCAGACGCCGACGAACCCGGGCTTCATCACGAAGCTCTCGCCTGCGCCATATATCACCGGCTCGCTGCCGTCGGGCGTGATTTCCACGATACCGGAGAGGATATGGCAGAACTCGAAGGTCTCGCCCTTGATCGAGCGCGTCTGTCCAGGCGTTGCCTCAAAGACGCCGGTGCGAACCAGATCATTCTTCGAAACATCCTGCGCCCAGGTCTTGAAGGACGGATCGCCGGCGATAAGCCGCTCGGGCAAAGCCTTGGATTCGTGGGGGGCGAAGGCGGGATCGACATCGATTTTCTGCAGGAGGGACATGAATTTTCCTTTCGTAAGGCGGTTGTTCAATAGCCGCGGCTGCGGTCGACCAATCCGATCGGCTCAAGGCCGGCACGGTGGCGCTCGATGTTGTCGATTACGGCCCGGGCTGCGCTCTCGGGCTGGGTAATGCTTGCCACATGCGGCGTGAGGATGATCTTCGGGTGGGACCAGAAGGGATGACCTTGTGGAAGCGGTTCGGGTGCGGTCACGTCAATCACGGCGCCTGAAAGATGGTTGCTGTTGAGCGCGTCGAGCAAAGCCTCATGGTCAAGTTGCGGTCCCCGGCCGGTATGCACCAGAGCCGCGCCGTGCGGCAGGGTGGCGAAGAGTTCCGCATTCAAGAATCCTTGCGTCTCGTCGGTCAACGGCAGGAGGCAGACGAGGATGTCGGCCTGCGCCACCATGGCCTTCAGCCCAGCCTTGCCGTAGTGGCAGGTCACGCCGTCGATCTTGCGGCGCGACCGGCTCCAGCCGGAGAGGCGAAAATTGAACGGCCGCAAGCGCTCGAGAACCGCCTGTCCCAACATGCCAAGACCGAGAACACCGATACGGCGCGCCGATGCCTGTGCCTGCGGGATATGGTTCCAGATTTCAGACCTTTGCTGGGTGAGATAGCCAGGCAGGTTCCGGTGCAGGGCGAGAACGGCAAGCGTCACATATTCCTGCATCATGCGCACGATACCTTCCTCGACCATGCGGACGATCTTGACGTTGGGCGGCACGCTATCCAGCCGGAATTGATCGACGCCCGCGCCAATCGAGAAGAGGATTTCGAGATTGCGGTAGCGGGCGAGATCTTCGGGCACCGTCCAGGTGATCAGATAGCGTACAGCGTCAGGCTCGACGCTTGCCGGATCCATAAAGAACGGCAGGCCAGGTAGCGCTTCGGCAAACGCCTTTTCAAATATCGTCCCGCGCTTGGCATCCGACTGGAAGAGAAAGGTCATTTACGTCACCTCCGGTTCAGGCAGCGCAATGCGCAGCCAGTACCTCGATCATTTGCTGACAGGCCGCGAGCTCATCGATCACCAGGAACTCGTCGGGCTTGTGGGCACGGCCGATATCGCCTGGGCCGCATATGATCGCATCGATACCGGCAGCCTGATAAAGGCCGGCTTCTGTTCCGTAGCTCACCGCCGCAAGAGGTGTCTGGCCGGTAAGTCCGTGTAGGAGCGTTGCGAGCGGTGCATTGCCGCTCAGCGCAAGGGCCGGGTAGGCGCTCATCTCGGTCCATTGCACTGTAAATTCTTGCGCCGCCAATGCTTCGGCCCGCGTCCTCACCGGCGCAAGCAGGCTTACCGGATCAACACCGGAAATGGCGCGTGCTTCGAGTTCCATCGTGCACAGGTCGGGGATGATATTGATTGCGTGCCCGCCGGAAATGGTCCCTGCCTGCAGTGAAGAATAAGCCGGCGCGAAGGCACGATCGAACGGGCCCTCGGTCAGTTTTTGCGCAGCATCGACCGCAGCACACAGAACGCCGGCCATGGCATGGACGGCATTCAGCCCGAGATCCGGCCGGGAGGAATGGCCCGACCGACCCCGGATCGTCACACGAGCGGCCGCCTTGCCCTTGTGGGCCAGCACAGCCTGCAGATTGCTCGGTTCGCCGATAATCGCCCCGAGCGGCTTCGCACAAAGATCCGGCAGCCGGGCAAGCAGATGCGGCACGCCGCGGCAGCCCGCCTCTTCATCGTAGGAGAAGGCAAGATGGATCGGACGGACAAGACAGGTTTTGGTCAAAAGCGGAACGGCAGCCAATGCCGCGGCAAGAAAACCCTTCATGTCGGTCGTGCCCCGGCCATAGAGCCGGTCGCCATCCCGCCGCAATATGAACGGGTAAGAGCTCCAGCCCGGTTCCCCGGCCGGCACCACATCCATATGCCCGGAGAGGATATACCCGGGAACATCGACCGGACCGATGGTGGCAAGAAGATTGGCCCGGTCGCCCTCCGGCCCCATGAGCACGGACACCTTCGCGCCATGGCTTTCGAGATAGGTCATGATCCAATCGACGATCTCGCCATTCGGCGTGCCGACCACGCTGGGGAAGGCGATCAGGCGATCGAGAATGTCGATTGCGTTCATGGCGTCCTCACATCATGCCCGGCTTGCCGAGATCGGTGCCGTCGATCATGCGCTCGTAGCGATAGGGTTTCGGGTCGACGCAGGGCCGGTCGCCGCGAATGAGATCGGCCGCAAGCTGGCCGGCAGCGGGACCGATGCCAAATCCATGGCCGCTGAAACCGGAAGCGATGTAGAGCCCCGGCAGTGACTGAACCGGTGCAATCACGGGAATGGCGTCCGGTGTCGAATCGACCATGCCGCCCCAGCTTTGCGCGGCCCTGATCCCCTGCAGTGCCGGATAGATGTCCTGAAGTTTCTGCAGGCCTTTTGCGACGAGACGGGCATCCGGTTCCGGGTCCAAAATGCGGATGCGTTCGAAGGGCGAGATGCTGTCGTCACGCCAACGGCTGAGCGATTCGGGTCCTTCGAGGAATTGCCGGCCGATGGCGTAGGTCAGTCCCTTGCGGCGGCTTTGGAACGTCCGCCAGAAAGCCTTTGCCTGCATCAGGCCCCGAGGCGTGATCTGCAACTGGCCTTGGCCGCTGAGGCCCACGCTATAGCCGCCGTCAAGGCGGCGGCGCATCGTGACATCTTGCATGGCAATGCCGCCGTCAGTCACTTCCGGCGCCGGCACCGTATAGAAGGATGTCGACTTCACCGAAGCCTGCAGGAAGCTGATACCGTGATGTCGCAGCAACATGCCGCTCCAGGCGCCGCCAGCAACCAGCACGCTCTGGCAGCGTATCGGACCTTTTTCGGTAATCACGCCGGAAACACAGCCGGCGCTGGCTTCAAGGGCGCGTACGGCGCATTTCTCGACGATCGTGGCCCCGGCGGCCTGGGCTGCCTTGGCAATCGCGGCAACGGCGAGCTCCGGCTCAGCACGGCCGTCGGCGGGGGAATGCACGCCGCCAAGCCATTTCCTGCTATTGCCGGGCAACAGCGCTGCGGCTTCGGCACTGCTTAGCATTCGGGTGTCGACGCCGAATTCTCTGGCGACCCGTCCCCATTTCTCCCAGGTTGCGACATCTGACATGTTGTTGGAGGCGTAGACGAGGCCGGTCCTGCGGAAGCCCGTCTCTTCGCCGGTGTCCTTGTTGAGGTCTTGCCAGATGCGTAATGCCAGCTGTGCCAGCGGCAGTTCACGCGGATCGCGGTTCTGTTGCCGGCACCAGCCCCAGTTGCGACTCGACTGCTCCCCGGACACGACGCCCTTTTCCAGCACGGCGACGGACGTGCCGCGCCGGGCAAGATGCCAGGCGGTGGCGATCCCGGCCATGCCGGCGCCGACGATGACGACGTCGCAAGACTTTGGGATCGTGTCTGATGTCGCAACACTGCGGACGGGAGGTGACATGGTTGGAGCTCGCAATTATCTGATGAGACGCATGTGACGTGTCTTTGCGCTGACAGGATGGAATGACCGCTACAAGATTGCATGCCGAATGCGGAAATCTTTCAGTCAATTGTTGTGTTGCCTTGCACCTTTCGAGTGAATTCTACTGGTTGAGTTCGACTATCCTCCCATCATGACGGGACTGTCCCGACAGGGCGTCCAACGAGAGGCATTTATCCAGGGGGCAGGAGATTGAAGGTATCAGACAAGTTGCAGGTCGATGCTTTCTCGATGAGCGTCGGCGATATCCGTGATGTGGGATTGGACCAGTTGCATGCGCTTTCGATCGCGGTGGGCTGGCCGCACCGGGCAGAGGACTGGCAGTTCCTGAGGGAAATCGGTCGCGGCATCGTCGCGGTCGACGAGATCGGCAGGGTGCTTGGCTCTGCCATGTGGTTTCCCTATCGTGCGGATTTCTCGACCGTTGGGATGGTCATCACCTCGCCGCGCCTGCAAACCCAGGGCACAGGTCAGTGGCTGATGAGACATGTCTTCAGTGAGCTTCCTCGTCGCGATCTTCGGCTCAATGCGACGCGGGCAGCAAGGCGGCTGTATCTTTCCCTCAATTTCAAGCCGGAGAAGATGGTTTTCCAGTGTCAAGGCACCGCACGCCTGAGCGAAAGACCGCGCGACGAGAGGCCTGACGGCGAGATCAAAGCGCTCGAAGCCGGCGATCTGGATGCTGTCATCGCCTGTGATGCTGCAGGTTATGGAGTAGAGCGCGCCATCCTCATCAGAATGCTGTTCGAGCAGTCGTCAGGTTACGGCTTGTTTCGAGATGGGCAACTCTGCGCTTTCGCGTTCTGTCGCCCCTTCGGACGCGGGCATGTCGTTGGTCCTGCCGTCGCGAGCAATGATACCGACGCAATTGCCGTTGTCGCCCCACATGTTGCGCAACATGCAGGCCATTTCCTCCGCCTCGACACGCATCAGGACAATAGCGAGTTTGCCACCTTTCTGTCGCAGAGTGGCATGCCTGTCTACGACACTGTACTGACGATGTCGCTCGGCAAACGGCTTGCCGATTTTGCCGATGAGAAGACGAAGGCTCCGGCAACTTACGCCCTTGCAAGTCAGGCGCTTGGTTAGCGCGGCACCGGCAGACAATGGGCTGCTTCATGGACGCCACTTAGGGCGTAAACTCATAAAATCGCTCGGTGTTTATCGCCTGTCGTGATTCAACGCTTCCGAATGAGGGAGCCTCTGTAACGCGTCGCCGCTACGAACCCACCGATTACGAATGGTCGAGCTTGCCGCCTGATCTTGCTTGCCGGCGTGAATTCCTTCTATCGTCGGTGCGCCCGAGGGCGTGGATGTGTCGCGCTTCCGCGCTATGCCTTGCGTCGGGAACCATCAGCAGTGGTTTTTTGAAAAACACCTGCTCAGCCCCAGCCTGGCTGACGTCATGCTTTTCGACGCTCTTGCGGACGGTTCCCGCGTCCCAGTCGAGGCCGGTGACGGCATTCAAAAGCTTGCCTTGGGGACCAGGGAATATCCCATGGGTAAATGTCGATTGGAATTATTCGAATTTTCAACAGTTTCGATGGCCATCAACCGATCTTGCTCCGAGAGGAAGGTGCCGCAAAGGAAGCGACAAACCAGGCGGCGAGCAGGCCTGTTGCCGTTGTTCACTACACCCAGTTCTTGAGGCCGCCATCTACTCAGGAGCTATGGCAGTCGGAGGTTCGCTCGCCTCGTCGCGGCCCTGGCCGAAAATTCGACGCTTGACGGCCTCCCTGACGGTTTGGACGAGGATATACAGAAGTGGGATAACCAGCAGGCCGACGATTGTGCCGACCAGTAGTCCCCCGAGCACTGTCGTTCCGATTGCCTGCCGGCTGGCGGCTCCCGCGCCGGTCGCGACGACCAGAGGCACAACGCCAAGCACGGACGCCATCGCAGTCATCAAGACAGGTCTGAAGCGCTGTGCCGTTCCCGCGGTGGCTGCCTCCATGATGCTGAGGCCTCCTTCCCGACGTTCCTTGGCAAATTCGACGATCAGGATCGCATTTTTCGCCGCAAGCCCGATAAGCAGCAAGAGGCCGATTTGCGCGTAGATATTGAGATCGATGCCGCCAATCACGAGACCTCCCAACGCGCCGACGACTGCCACTGTCACCGACAGCATCACCGCCAGCGGCACACTCCAGCTTTCATATTGAGCGACGAGGAAAAGGTAGGTGAAGACGACCCCCATGATGAGGATGATTGCCGTCTGGTTGCCTGCCTGTCGCTCCTGCAGCGCCAATCCGGTCCACTCGTAGCCGAAGCCGGGGGGCAGTTTTTCCGCCGCAAGCGTTTCCATGGTCTCCAGCGCATCGCCGGTGCTGGATCCGGCGGCTGCCTGGCCGTTGATCGCAGCCGAGGGGAAGAGATTGTAACGGTTGATCGAGTTCGGACCGTAGACGGTCGAAATCGAAAGCAGTCCCTGCAGCGGAACGAGATTGCCGGACTGACCTTGCACCCGCAATCGTTGAATATCTTCAATTCGCGTTCGGAAACTCGGCTCGTCCTGGATGCGCACCTGGTACACCCGCGAGAAGATGTTGAAGTCGTCGACATAGGACGATCCGAGGTGGGATTGAAGCGTGCTGAAAATCGTTGCCGGAGAAACGCCGAAAAGTTCGGCGCGTTTCCTGTCTATGTCGAGATAGATTTGTGGCGTATCAGCGGAAAAAGTACTGAACACGCTCGTCGTCTTCCCCGTCTGGTTTGCCGCTATGATCAGGCCGCGCATCACTTCGGCCAATTCCTCCTGACTTTGGCCTGAGCGCGCCTGAAGACGGAAGTCAAACCCTCCCGTCGTGCCGAGGCCGGGTATCGCCGGTGGATTGAACGGTACAACCGACGCCGTCGAAATCGCCGCGAATTCAGCGCGCAACCGGTTGATGAGTGCAAAGACGCTTTGATCGCTCCCTCGCTCGTTCCAGGGACGCAGCGCGGAAATCACCATTCCCGAGTTGGAACCGCCACCACCCACCATGCTCGAGCCGGCGATGCCGATCGTGTTCGCAACACCTGGGGTTCGTTGAAGCACGGAGCTGACTGTTGCAATCGTCTGCTGCGTTCTTTCCAGGGACGCCCCGCTTGGCAATTGCACGTTCATGAAGAGATAGCCCTGGTCTTCGGCAGGAACGAACCCAGTCGGCAGCACGCGATAGAAGCCATAAATGCCGCCGAAAACGGCGACAAGGAGCAAGGCAGCCAGAACCAGCCTGCGGGAAAAAGTGTCCAGCAAACGTAGGTAAAAGTGTCGTGACGCGTCGAGCCCCCGGTTCACTTTACTGAAAATCCGTGACGAGCGCTGTTGTGCGGGCCGCAGCATGAGGACGCACAAGGCTGGGCTCAACGTCAACGCATTGATCGTCGAGAAAGTGATCGTCACCAGAATCGTAACGGCAAATTGCCGGTAGAGCTCACCGGTTATGCCAGCAAGAAAGGCCACAGGAATGAAAAGGGCGGCCAGGACCAGTGTGGTGGCAACGATCGGACCGGTAACCTCGCTCATCGTGCGCAAGGTGGCTTCCCGCACCCCAACGCGGGCCTCGCTCATCACCCGCTGGACGTTTTCCACGACGATGATGGCATCGTCAACCACGAGACTGATGGCGAGTATCATCGCAAACAGGGTGATGGTGTTGGCCGAATATCCCATGAGGTAGAGCACGGCAAAGCCGCCCACCAGCGAAACGGGGATGGTCAATGTGGGGATGACCGTCGCGCGCCAGTCTTGCAAGAAGATAAAGACGACGGCGACGACGAGGGCAAAGGTGATGGCCAGCGTGACGAGAATTTCTTGGATGGTCTGTCGAACGAAAGCCGTCGTATCGAAAACCACAGTGTAAGCAACGTCGTCGGGAAACTGCTTCGACAGTCTCTCCAATTCGCTGAGGACGGCCGTGGACACGGCCAGCGCATTGGCATCTGACGATTGATAGACGACCACCGTTGCGCTCGGCTGCCCGTTCAGGGTGGAGGCGGTGTCATATGATTGTGCGCCGAGTTCCACCCGGGCAACGTCGCGGATACGTACGACTGCACCATCCCGGTTCGTGCGAATGATGATGTTGCCGAACTCGGTCTCGCTCGCCAGCCGTCCTTTGGCCGTAACGGTCAACTGCATCTGCTGGCCTGTTACCGACGGCGGTGATCCGAGCTGCCCGGCTGACGCCTGGGCGTTCTGAGCCTGAATGGCTGCGGTCAGATCAGCGGCCGTTACTGCGAGCGCCTGCATGCGATCAGGGTTCATCCATACCCGCATGCTGTAGGCGGGACCGAAAACACTGGCTTCTCCGACGCCGGGGAGCCGTGCGATCGCGTCGCGGATATTTATCGTCGCGTAGTTGCTGATGAAGATTTCGTCTTTCGTCCCCTTTGGCGAGTAGATTGCAAAACCGAGAAGCATGCTCGACGAACGGCTTCTCACCGACACACCGGTCTGGGTCACCGCAGTGGGAAGTCGCGGCGTTGCCATGGCCACGCGGTTTTGCACGTTGACCTGGGCGATTGCAGGATCTGTCCCCGCCGCAAAGGTCACCGTCAGGCTGTACGTACCGTTGTTGGTGCTGGACGACGACATGTAGAGCATGTCTTCGACGCCGTTCACCTGGTCCTCGATCGGTGCTCCGACACTGTCCGTCATCACGCTGGCATTGGCACCAGGGTAGCTCGCAGTTACCTGAACCTCCGGCGGTGTGATCTGAGGAAATTGCGCGACCGGTATCAGGAGGAGGGCGACGGTGCCAGCGATCATCATGACGATCGCAATGACCATCGCGAACCTTGGTCTGGCAACGAAGGGTGCGGATATATTCATTGCTGCGTTCCAGCTTGGGGCACGACGGAGGAAGGCGAGGTGACGCTGCCTTCGGCCGTAGCTACCTGCGTGACATTAACGGCCACACCTTCGGAAACGTTCTGAAGTCCCTCCACGATGAGGTTCTCGCCGCCTTTCAGTCCTTCGTCCACGACCCAGTTTTCGTCGACCTGCTGGGAGACCTTTATCCGCTGCAGCGCAACGCGCTTCTCCTGATCGACAAGCAGGACGAATTTGCCCTCGCGGTCTTGCTGGACAGCACCCAACGGGACCACCGGGCGCATCTTCCTTTCCGCCTCCGATATGATCACCGTGACGAACTGGCCCGGAATGAGCAGGTTCTCTGGATTGCTGAACAATGCTCGAATGGCCAGCGTACCCGTTGTCTCGTCGATTTCGTTCCCGAAAAACTCGATCTTGCCCGTCTCGCTATATTGCTGGCCATTGGAAAGACGCAACGTAGGCGCATATTTCCTTGCCAGGTCGTCTTTGCTTGCGCCGCCCGCCGCCGCCCGCAGGTCAAGGATCGACCGGTCGCTGAGCGAGAAGACGACGCGGATCGGGTCCATTTCGACGACGCGCGCCAGAGTCGATGAACTGCCGCTTACGAAGCTTCCGACCGACAATTCGGCTGCCCCGATGCGTCCCTTGATCGGGGAGGTTATGCGAGTGTAACTGAGGTTTAGTTCTGCTTGCCCGACCTGTGCCTGCGCCGACAAGACGTTCGCTTGGGCCGTTTCCACCGCTGCCTGGCTTTCTTCCAGAGTGGCGCGCGATACGGTCTGCGAGCTCAACGACTGATTTCGCTCGCGCCGTCGTTGCGCATCTGCCAAGGTTGCCTGAGCGCTAGCAAGGGAAGCCTGGGCGTCCTGGAGCGAGATTTCGAGTGATCGCTTGTCGATGAGGAAGAGATCCTGATCCTTCCTGACAATCTGGCCCTCGTCGAACAGTCGCCCGTCGAGGAAGCCTTCGATCCGTGAGCGGATGTCTACCGTGTTCAATGCTTCCACACGTCCGACGAATTCGTGCTTTGGGGAGACATCCTCGATCTGAACACTCGCTATGGCGACAGTTGGCACCGTTTGTCCCAAGATTACTTGAGGCACTGACATAAACGAGACGAGCAGTACGCTCAGATAGACCGGTGAAACTCGACGTGGCACTTTCATCGACAAGTCTCCAACGAACACGAGGAAGTCTATCAATTCAAGGCATTGCGAAGCTCTGCAGATCAGCGGCGGCCACAAATGCTACCAATAGTCGTGACAATCGGCAATGCTTGGCGAGACACTCGCTCACACTCGGCGAGCTCAAGGGGCTCCGCTCGGCTGTAAGGAGCCTGATACCGCCGCCCCTCGGGGGCTAATCGTCCAAGCTGGTTCAGCGGCTAGCGAACAGGTTAGAGCGCAGGGTTAATTGGCCAAGTAAGTCGCGGATGGCTAGTGCGGCTTTTTGTCCGGCAAGGTCTCGGCCGGCACGACGATACCCGCATAATGAACTGGAACGTCTTCGCGGTCGCGAAAGCACCGGCCAAACGCGCAAACCGCGACATAGATCCCATCCCCGTTGAGGACGCGATAGTTCTGCACCGTTGGATGCTCGGCAACGATGGCGTCGTTGATCTGTTTGGCGAGAACCGGTGCATCCTGAGGGTGAATGCGCTCCATGTAAGTCTGTAGCGGCAGGCCGTGTTCCGTTTCGTCAGGTTCGAGGCCAAACAACCGCGCAAGGGCGCTATCCGCATAGACGAGGTTGCTCCGGAGATCCCAGGTAAACAACCCCGCATCCGGCATCGGCTCGCCTGAGATTTGCGTGGAAAACAGATGATCGCCTTCGGGTATCATGGCCACTCCTCAAGGACCGCTATGAGGAGAAGATGGCGCAGCCCTTATTCTTCCGCAAGTTGGCACTTGTCAGTAGTAGGGCACTCCCCAGAAGTTTAGCTCGCACTGCTCAACGTCACGGTCGGGCGAGCATAGATCTCATTAAGGGTCGAAAGGATTTTCCGGACCCCGTAGTGGGTTGTCGAATAGTAGATTGTCTGGGCGTCACGCCGCGTTGTCACGATCTTGCCTTCACGCAGCTTCGCCAGATGCTGGGATAGAGCCGACTGCGACAGACCGACTCGTCTGGCGAGTTCGCCGACATTCAGTTCCTTGTCCAGGAGGAGGCTGGCAATCAGGAGCCTTTTTTCATTTGCCAGAAGCGCAAGCAATCTTGCCTCTTCATGGAAGTCTGTATCGCTGCGCATTTCAGGATTCACCTAACTTCAAAAACCCGCGCTTACTTAAACGTAAGATGGCGAAATTGCTATGGCAATCTGATCGAATTGATTGATCGACTTTAGGTGAATAGACGTTCCGTCAATTGCGCTTGCGACGAGTTCGCAGCGGCCTGCCAGCGCGCATGAGCGGCGCACGCAATCGTCACGGCTATCACATTTCCATGGATCGGGCGGGAATGCCGCTCATGCGTGAGGCTTTTCTGCCAGCTTCGTTCCGCCTCGGCCGTCCATGCCTTCTCGCAAGCAGCATTGCCGATCGATCATAGATTGCAATCAGGAGGGTGCGGAGACGGACGCGGCCATCTCGAAAACGAAAGAAATGCTGCGCTGCCGAAAAAACAGTCAACGTCGATCGCTGCAGCTTTTTTGGCAGCGCAGCTTGACAATTCGTCGCCGATGCCGCTTCCTATCGAAATCCAATAAAACAGACATCTGTCCGGAATATTGGACAAGGCAAAATGTTCACAAGGGGAACGCCATGACATCTTCTTTTCGCGTCGGCCTGATCGCTTTGGCCGCAGCCACAATCCTTTCCAGCCCGGTTCTTGCGGACGGAAGCAAGCTCGACGAAGTACTTGCTCGCGGTCACCTCGTCATGGGGACGGGCAGCACCAACGCGCCCTGGCACTTCAAGAGCGCCGATGACAAGCTCCAGGGATTTGACGTCGATATGGGTCACATCATCGCAAAGGCTCTGTTTGGCGATCCCGAGAAGATCGAGTACGTCAACCAGTCCTCAGACGCCCGTATTCCGAATATCACCACCGACAAGGTCGACATCACCTGCCAGTTCATGACGGTGACCGGTGAGCGCGCCCAGCAGATCGCCTTCACGATTCCCTACTACCGTGAAGGTGTTGGCCTGATGCTCAAAGCTGATGGCAAGTATGCCGACTACGCCGCGCTTAAAGCTGCCGGCTCCTCGGTGACAATTTCGGTCCTGCAGAATGTTTATGCGGAAGCCATGGTTCATGCCGCGCTTCCGGAAGCGACGGTCGACCAGTATGACTCCGTAGACCTGATTTATCAGGCACTGGAATCCGGCCGTGCCGACGCCGTCGCCACAGACCAGTCCTCGCTGGCGTGGTACATGACCCAGAACCCCGGCAAGTATAAGGATGCGGGCTTCGGCTGGAATCCGCAGACCTATGCCTGCGGTGTCAAGCGTGGCGACCAGGATTGGCTGAATTTCGTCAACACCGCCCTTCACGAAGCCATGACCGGCGTCGAATTCGATGCCTATGCCAAATCGTTCAAGACCTGGTTTGGCAAGGATCTGACGCCTCCGCAAATCGGCTTCCCGGTCGAATACAAGTAACTGGCCCGAGGGAGCGGGTCCGTCCCGCTCCCGCTTCTGGAGAGGCGGCCTGCAATGGGTTACACGCTGAATTTCGCTGCCGTTTGGCGCAACTTCGATTTCCTGCTTAGCGGCTTGATGTTGAGCCTCGGCTTGGCGGTGATCTCGATCTTGATCGGGGCTGTCCTCGGTCTTTTTGTCGCTTTCGCGTTGCTTTCGAAGAACCACCTCACCTCCGTGCCGGCGCGCTCTTATGTTACGGTGATCCGAAATCTGCCGATCCTCGTGCTCGTCTTGTTTGCGTTCTTTGCGCTGCCTCAGATGGGCTTCCGGCTCGACAAGATAAAGAGCTTCGTCCTGGTTCTGTCGCTCTACTCGGGAGCGTATCTGGCGGAAGTTTTCCGCGCTGGACTTCTCTCGATTCCAAAGGGATTGACGGAAGCCGGAATGGCGATTGGCCTGACGTCGATGCAGATACGCACCTCGATCATAGCGCCACTGATGATCCGCAACGTTCTGCCTTCGTTGTCGTCGACAATCATCTCTCTCTTCAAGGACACATCGCTTGCAGCAACGATCGCCGTGCCCGAGCTGACGTTTGCAGCGCGCAAGATCAACGTCGAGAGCTTCCGTGTGATCGAGACGTGGATAGTCACATCCGCTCTCTATGTCGTCACCTGTTTCCTCATTGCCGCCCTGATGCGCCTTGTCGAGCGGCGTCTGGCGTTGCCGAGGTAGGCCAATGTCTCAAACTTTTATCGATCAACTTTGGATCGCCCGCCATGTCATCCTCAATGGCGTCGCGATGACGGTATCGATCTCCCTCTTGGCCATTCTCGCAGGCTCGGCGCTCGGGGTCTTCACTGGTCTGGCTCTGGTTTATGGAAACGGCGCGCTGCGGCTGATCGTCAGGGCCTATACGGACGTGATCCGCGGCACGCCGGTTTTGGTCCTTGTCCTTGCCAGCTACTACGTCTCGAGCGCCGTGGGCGTCGAATTGGGACCGTTCGCGGCGGGCGTTCTGGCGCTGGCGATATTTTGTTCGTCGCACGTCGGTGAGATCGTTCGCGGCGCCCTGCAGTCCATTCCCAAGGGGCAGACCGAAGCCGCAAAGGCGATCGGTCTGACGTTCACGCAGACGTTCACCTCCGTCCTTTGGCCCCAGGCCCTGCGCCAGTGCCTGCCAGCCTGGGTCAATACGGCGGCGGAAATGGTGAAGGCATCGACGCTGCTCTCGGTGATCGGTGTAGCGGAGCTGCTGCTGCGCACGCAGGAGATCATCTCCCGCAACTTCATGAGCCTGCAGTTCTACTTCCTCGCAGGAGCCCTCTATTTCGTCGTCAACTTCGGTATCGAGCGTTTCGGCAAATTCGTCGAACGCAAGACTGCCCTTCCATCCTGAGGAGGCCGATCGATGGCCAAGACAATGCTTGAAATCAAGGGCCTGCGCAAAACCTACGGCCAACACGAGGTTCTCAAAGGCGTCGACTGCTCCGTTGAGGAAGGCGAGGTCATTTCGATCATCGGCTCGTCCGGCTCGGGCAAGACCACGATGCTGCGCTGCGTGAACATGCTGGAGGAATTCCAGGGCGGCACGATCAGCCTCGATGGGGAGGAGATCGGTTACCACGTCGAAGGATCGATGCGTCGGCGCAAGACCGAGAAGGAGATTGCCCGTCAACGCGCGCTCACCGGAATGGCTTTCCAGCAGTTCAACCTGTTCCCGCACATGACTGCAGCCCAGAACGTCATGCTCGGCCTCATCAAGGTCAAGAAGATGCCGAAAGCCGAAGCGCGCCTGATCGCCGAGCGTTGGCTCGATCGCGTCGGGCTGTCGGCGCGGACCAATCATTACCCAGGCCAGCTTTCCGGCGGTCAGCAACAGCGCGTGGCAATTGCCCGTGCAATCGCAATGTCACCGCGTCTTATGCTGTTTGACGAAGTGACCTCGGCTCTTGATCCCGAACTGGTCGGTGAAGTGCTGCAGGTGATCAAGGGTCTCGCTGCAGATGGTATGACCATGCTGCTGGTCACCCATGAGATGCGCTTTGCCTACGAAGTGTCATCGCGTGTCATCTTCATGAATCAAGGGATCATCTGCGAGGAGGGTGATCCAAAGGAGATGTTCGTCAAGCCCAAGACCGAGCGCCTGGCTGAATTCCTCAAGACTTCCAGCTTCAACTAGAAAAGAAAGTGAAACGAATGACGATCAAGCGTTATGGGGCCGGTGAAACAGGCGCAGGCGGACAACCACTTCCCTTTGCTCGGGCAACCGAAGCAGGCGGCTGGCTGTATGTGTCGGGTCAGGTCCCTATGGAGAAAGGCGAGATCGTCGGTGGCGGAATCGTTGCCCAGAGCCGAAAGGCGATCGAAAACCTGATTGCCATTCTCAATGAGGCGGGCTACAGCCTTGAAGACGTCGTACGCGTGGGCGTGTGGCTTGACGATCCGCGCGATTTCTGGAGCTTTAACGGCGTGTATGCCGACTATTTCGGCGAAAACCCTCCGGCGCGCGCCTGCGTCCAATCACGCATGATGGTCGACTGCAAGGTCGAAGTCGACTGCGTGGCCTACCGCGCGGACCGCGCCTGATATTGGAGAAAAGCATGGCTGAGGCTGGTGTCGACACAGTATCACGGCGCACCCGAGGACTGGATCGTGCCTTCGAGATCCTCGAATTCCTGCGCGTCAGGCGCCAGCCCATGCGGCCGAACGAGATCGCCGCCGAGATCGGCGCGCCGCGCTCCTCGGTCTACGAGCTCGTCAATCTGTTGCTCAGCCATGGCATGCTCGACTATTATCAGGACGACGGCCGGGTCTATCTCGGCCGCCGCCTCTATTTCCTCGGTACAGCCTATGCCGAGCAGTTCGATCTGATGCGCGAATGCGAGCGCATGCTGATCCGCCTTGCAGAGGAAACCCGGGAGACGGCACAGATGTGCGTCCTCGAGGGTGCGAAGTATACGGTGGCTATGATGCGCGAAGGCATCCGCCCGTTCCGCATTTCCTCGAATGTCGGCGAACTCGTCTCGATACCCTGGACGGCCTCGGGACGGTTGCTCGTGTCGCACCTGTCCGACCGCCAGATCCTTGACCTCATTCCCCCGGACGACTTCGTCCTGCCGAACGGCAGGCGCCTCGACCCGGCCGACTTCATCGGCCAGGTCCGCAATGCGGCGCAAGACGGCTATTTCACCTTCAACAGCGAAGTCGAGAACTTTACGCATTGCTTTGCCGTGCCGATTCATCAGGCGGACGGCGCATGCATCGCGACGCTTTGCCTAGTCGCGCCGCGCGAAGACGGCTTGCGCAATCGGGCGACCTACCTTGAGAGCCTTCTCGACGCGGCATCCGAAATATCCGAAAAACTCGGCTATTCACGCAACTCAAATCGGCGTGCTGGCGCGCTGAGCTGAGAGCGCGTGGCGAACAAAGCCAGACGCGGACCATCTCCCGCACGGCTTCTATCCCGGTCAACGCAATGTCTCTTCGCCCATAGCAAGGCGAGAGCCAGCGGAACCTGCCAGCAATTCGTCAAAGGTCAGCACGGCTACGTCTTGGATTTCTTGCCGCGGCTTCCGATCGCGCTCACACGGCAAGCTTCGTCGATGTGTTTGCGAGACTGCGATAGGTCGAACCTGGATGCGGTGCCTGCAGGCGGGGGCTTGTGCCGCCCAGTTTTTCGCGAAGGGTTCCCTGTCGATACTCGCTCTTGTAGACGCCGCGCTTCTGCAGTTCCGGCACCAGGAGTTCGACCGCGTCCTCGAAACTCTCCGGGGTCACCGCGTATGCAAGGTTAAAGCCGTCGACGTCGGTTTCCTCGACCCATTCCTGCATCAGGTCCGAGACCGTCGACGGTGAGCCGACGAAGACGGGTCCGAAGCCGCCGACGCCAACCCAGTCTGCCATTTCGCGCACCGTCCATTCCTTGCCGGGATCGATCGTTGTGAAAGTCTCGACGGCAGACTGTACCGCATTGGTATAGCGGTGGCGCAGCACCTCGTCGGGCCCGAACTGGCCGAAGTCGATCCCTGTCCAGCCGGAGATCAGCGTCAGCGCGCCCTCGAAGGATGCGTATTGACGGTATTCGTTGAATTTGCGCTGCGCTTCGGCGTCCGTTTCGCCGAGGATCACCGTCTGCAGATTGAAGGCAAGGATTTCGCGTGGGTTGCGGCCGGCCCGTTCGGCGGCCTCGCGCACATTGGCGACATAGCGCTTGAGCACGGCTTTCGACGGTGCGGCAACAAAAATGCACTCGGCATGAGCACCGGCGAAGTCCTTGCCGCGGCTGGAGGCGCCCGCTTGATAGAGCACCGGCGTACGCTGGGGTGAGGGCTCGCTGAGATGGATCCCCGGCACTGTGAAATGCTTGCCCGAATGGCGGATGGGATGCACTTTCCGCGGATCCGTAAAGACCCCTTTCTGACGGTCCCTGACGACGGCGTCTTCCTCCCAGCTGCCTTCCCAAAGCTTGTAGCAGACCTCGAGATACTCCTGCGCAAGGTCGTAGCGATCGTCGTGGTTCGTCTGCGCAGGCTGGCCGACATTCAGCGCGCCGCTGTTAAGGTAGGAGGTGACGATATTCCAGCCCACACGGCCCTTCGTAAGGTGGTCGAGCGTCGAGATCCTGCGCGCAAAGGTATAGGGGTGTTCGAAGGAGAGCGATGCCGTCAGCCCGAAGCCGAGGTTTTCGGTCTCATAGGCCATGGTCGGGATGAGCTGCAGTGGATCGTTGACCGGCACCTGAGCCGAATGGCGCAGCGCCGCATCGACGTTGCCGTTCAGCACGTCGTAGACACCGAGCACGTCGGCGATGAACAGCCCGTCGAACTTGCCGCGCTCCAAGGTCTTGGCAAGATGGACCCAGTAGTCGAGGTCCTTGTAGGTCCAGGATTTGTCGCGTGGATGGCGCCAGAGGCCGGGCGACTGGTGTCCGACGCAGTTCATGTCGAAGGCGTTCAGCCTGATTTCTCGGCTCATGTGAAAGTTCCTGCATTGGATTGGTTCGGTCGCGATCACGCACCGACCGCTTTTCTGTTTATGAAGCTGAAGGCCAGCACTGCGAAGATGAGGCTGCCGGTGCCGACTTGCTGCCAGTAGAAGTTCAGTCCGGTCAGAAGCAGGCCGTTGGCGACGATGCTGAGAAGCAGAACCCCGAGTATGGTACCGGCGACATTCGGACGGCCGAATGGCGAGAAAGTTGTACCGATGAAGGTGGCGCCGATGGCATTCAGCAGGAAGGCATTGCCTGACGAGGGAATGTAGACCGTGACTGTCGAGGTCAGAATGATCCCGGCGATTGCCGCGACCGTGCCCGCAAGGATGAAGGTAACGGCGACATGCCGGCCAAGGCCGATGCCGGAATAGCGCACGACGCTTGGCTGGACACCGATCGAGAGCACCACCCGCCCGAAGCGGGTGAGGGAAAACAACAGGGCGGCGCCCGCGACGACGGCCGCAGCGATCAGGAGCGGAACGGGGATGCCGGCAATCGTTCCGTGGCCCAGGAAATGAAAGCCATCGGGGACGCCCGTTGGCGGCAGATAGACAGGGTTGCCGCCGTTCGTCAGCAGTTGCTGGATACTGCGGCCGATGAACAGGGTGCCGAGTGTTGCCAGGAACGGCGAGACGCCGATCGCGGAGATGAGGATCGCGTTGAAGGCTCCAACCAAGGCGCCGGCAAGAAGAGCTGCAAGCAGCGCCAGCAGGACGGGCTTTCCGGCAAGGACCAGCGATACAAGGGCGAAGCTTGCAAAATCGACTGCCGTGCCGACCGACAGGTCGATCCCGCCGGCCGATACCGCAAGCGTCATGGCAATCGAGATGATGGCAAGAAGCGTGAAGTTGTTGACGAGAATGCTCTGCAGATTGCCCGTCGTCAGGAAGGTCGGAGCGGCGGCAGAGAAGAACGAGAAGACGGCGATGAGGGCCAATATCAGGCCGTAGCGGGAAAGGCTGGCGAGCGGTTGACCCGCGCGATTTGAGGCAGACATGGTCAGATCTCCCGCTTGCGCAGCAGGGTCGTGGCAGAGACGACGATCAGGATCAGCAGACCCTGCACCCCGCTGACGAGGGTGCTCGGAAGGTTCAGAAGCTGGAAGCCGTTGACGAGGAAGCCGACGAAGAGCGCCGATATCAGAGTGCCCGTGGCGGTCGGCACAAGGCGACGCGAAAACACCGAACCAAGCAGGGCGGTGACGACGACGGGCAGGAGCATTTCGCCGGAACCCGTCGTGCTGCCGCTGAGGTAGGACACCGAGAGGATACCGGCCAGCCCACCGCACAGGCCGCTTGCGATGAACGCACCGGCGACAAGACGCTTTAAGGGTAGTCCCGCTGCACGGGCAGCGTCCGGAAATTCACCGACCGCATAAAGCCGCAGGCCGAGTGGCGTGTACTGGACGACTGCCGCCACAAATGCAGTAAAACCGATGAGAATATAGGCGAGGATGGGTATGCCGAAGCTGTCGGACGTCGAAATCCCGGTCAGTACGTCGGTGGAGGCGGGGATCACCGTATTCTCAGTCAGAACCAGTTCAAGGCCGGCAACAACATTCATCACGGCAAGCGTTGCCAGAAGCGGCACGATGCCGGCGAGCACGACTGCGGCAGCGTTGACTGCACCAATCGCAACCCCGGTAAGGATTGCTGCCGTGGCTCCAGTCGCATCGCCGTGGCCGAGCTTAATGAGCGAAGCATAAACCGCAGCACTCAATCCCATATTGGCGGCAAGCGAGAGATCGATGCCACCAGTAACAACGTTTGAACCGCCGGCGATCAGCACAATCGTCAGCCCGATCGCAAGAACCCCTGCGATGGCCGACTGACCGAGAACATTGCCAATGTTGCCGGTCGTCAGGAAATAGGGGGCGGTCAGCGAGAAGATGACAAAAATGGAAGCAAAGGCGAGCAGCGAGCCGAAGCGAAGGGCTATGGCCGCGAGATCGACCCTCGACCTCGGCGCGTCGCTGTCGGCATTGGCGGGCAGGGAAGCGAACCGAATATCAGCCGACATGGCTCAACCTTTCCGAAGCGCCGGTCGATGCCGCCAGCACTTCATCCGTTGTGGTCCGAGAGGAGACGAGTTCGCGCACGACACGCCCGCGGAAGAAAACGAGGATCCGATCGGTGATGCCAACTAGCTCCGGTAGATCAGAGGAAAGGACGATAACGCCAGCGCCGCGGGTGGCGAGCTCGCCGATCAATGCGTAGATCTCCACCTTCGAGCCGATATCGACGCCGACGGTCGGCTCGTCCAGGAGATAGATTTCCGATTGCCGGCTCAGCCATTTGGCGATTGCGACCTTCTGCTGGTTGCCGCCGGAAAGCGTGCGCACCAGAGCGTCTCGCCCGGCGGTCTTGATTTGCAGGCGCCGGATGAGATCGTCGGTGTCCGAGCGTTCACGCTTGCGCTTCAGGAAGCCGAAGCGGGTATATCGCGCGAGGCTCGACAAGGTGATGTTCTCGCAGAGGCTGAGATCGAGACCCACGCCATGGCCGCGGCGATCCTCGGGCACCAGTGCGATGCTTTGCTCGACGGCCTCAATGGGACTGCGCAGGGGCGCCGCCTTGCCGTCCATTTCGATCCGGCCGGATGCCGCCTGTTCCAGTCCGAAGAGCGTGCGCATGAGATCCTTCGCGCCGGATCCCAGCAGGCCGGTGAAGCCCAGCACCTCGCCACGGTGGAGCGTAAAGCTAACCTCATCGTAGCGGTTCTGTGCCGAGAGGGTCTCGACCTTGAGGATTTCGGCACCCGGTTCGACATCGGATTTAGGGAACATCTCGGTGATATCGCGCTCGATCATCAGGCCGGCAATCGCCTTCGCCGATGTTTCGGCGATCGGCAGCGAGGCGACATCGAGGCCGTTGCGCAGCACCGTCACATGGTCGCACAGTTCCTCGATCTCATTGAGATAGTGGGAGATGTAGATGATGGTGACGCCCTCATCACGAAGGCGTCGGATCAGCCGGAAGAGCGTTTCGGCCTCACGCCGGACCAGCGCTGCCGTAGGCTCATCGAACACCAGCACCTTCGGCTGATTGAAGAGCGCGCGGGTGATCTGCACGATCTGCCGTTCGGCGGTGGAAAGCCCGCTGATCAGCGCATCTTTCGGCAGCCGCAGGCCGAAATAATTGAGAAGGATTTCTTCGGCTCGCCGTTGCATGGCGCGGCGATCGAGAAACGGCGTGCCGGCACGGCGCGCCTCACGCCCGAGAAAAAGCGCTTCCCCGACGGTGAAAGTCGGCACCAGCAGGCGGTCCTGATGGATGAAATGGATGCCAAGCTCTTCGCACAGATGCGGCGTCAGGCTCTCATGGCCGCGCCCTTCGACTTCAATGCGTCCTGCGTCCGGCCTCTGCAGGCCGGCAAGGATTTTAATGAGTGTCGATTTGCCGGCGCCGTTCTGGCCCACGAGACCATGCACGGTGCCGCGTCGCACGGCAAGCGAGGCGCCTTGAAGCGCCTGCGCGCCTCCAAAGCGTTTCACGATGCGGTCAAAGCGAAGGATGTCGTCGCCGGGCTTTGCGATTTCAGCTGCGGTCATATTGCTGGCTCTTTAAGGGAAGGGCTCGCGATGCGGGCTGGCCGCATCGCGAAAGGGCAATCAGCCGATGCCGAGCTTCTTGGTGATCTCAGCGACGTTCTGCTTGTTTGCGAGGAGGGCTGGAACATAGGTTTCGCGCGGCAGGCTTTGTCCGGCCAGCAGCCTGGCGACGTTGCGGATGGCGACACGGCCGATCTCGGCCGGCTGCTGGGCAGCATCCGCACCTGCAGGAGACTTGGGATCGGCAACGAGCTGCAGAACCTCTGGGCTGCCGTCGACGCCATAGGTTCTGATCTCATTGCGACCGGCCGCGGCAATCGCCTGCGTTGCGCCGAGTTGGGGAATATCCCAGGCCGACCAGACGGCCTTGATCGAACCCTTTTCCGGATACTTGTTGAGGATCGCGGTGATCTGCGTGAACGCGTCCTGGACGGTGTTCGGGATGACGTCGCGCAGTTCCGGTTGAAGGATCTTCACTTTCGGGAAGTACTTGACGACGTTGACCAGCTGGTCGTAGCGGATGGCACAGGGCGTGACGCCGTAAAAGCCATTGAAGACGACGATGTTGCCTTCGCCGCCGATGTCGGACACGAGTTGCAAGGCGAGATCCTTGCCGATGCCCCAGTTGTCCGAGGTCGTGTTGTTGAGCGAATTGGTTGAGCCGACATCGACGGTCAACACCGGAATGCCGGCGTCGCGAGCCTTCTTCAGCCAGGGGTCGATGACGCTGAGCGTACCGAGAATCTGTACCAGCGCGTCCGGTTTCTGGGCCACCAGGGTCTGCAGCTGGGCGATCAGCTTGCCGTCGTTGCGACCGGCGTCGACGGCAATCGGCTCGCCGCCAAGCCGCTTCACCTCTTCGATCTGGGCATTGTAGACCTGCAGATCGAAATAGTGGTCGGTGCCGGTGGCGCTGATCGCGACGCGCTTGCCTTTCAGCGAAAGCCCGTCGTCTGCAGCACTTGCCGATGGCGAAGCTAAGACGCCCGCGCCTGCAAATGTTGCACCGGCGAGCGCCGCAAGCTTCAGGATTTCGCGGCGGCCAAAGCCCGATGCAGTGTCTTCAGTCATGGAAATAGCCCTCTCGTTTTCGTTAAATCATAAAATATATAGATTTATATCATAATAGAGGAACGTCATTCCAAAAGCGCCGCCTGACAGGAAAATTTCGAAAGGCCACAGTCAGTCCTCAGCGATCCAGGTTGCGGCCAAGACCGTAGGTGAGGGCAAGGGCGCCGACCAGCACGGCACCCTTCACGAAGTCCTGTGTGTAGTAGGGTGCGTTCAGCATCGTCAGTCCGTTCAAGAGCACACCGACGAAGACCGCTCCCACCAGAGTTCCAAGCACATTGGGGCGGCGAAGGTTGAGGACGGCAAAGCCGATCAGAGCAGCAGCCACCGCATCCATGAGCAGCGAACCGCCCGACGATACATCACCGCGCCCGACCCGGGCAGCGATCACCATACCGCCAAGCGAGGCGAGCGTGGCTGAGATCACATAGGCAAGCGTCTTCAGTCGCGCGGGAGATGCGCCCGCAAGCCGCGTCGCCACCTCGTTGCCGCCGGTTGCAAACAGCAGGCGGCCGATGCGCGTGCGTTCGGTGAGGACATAGAGCACAAGGGCCACGATCCCCATAAGCAGGACCGAGACGGGCAACGTGCCGAGGAAGCTGTACCGGCCGATGAGGAGAAAGGCTGGATCATAGGCTCCTGCCGCCTTCGAGCCATCCGGCAGAACCAGGCCGGCCGAGATCGAGCGGCCCGCCGTCGGAATGAGTTGCAAGCCGGACAAAAGGAACATGATGGCAAGCGTCGCCAGCAGATCGGGTACACGCAGGCGTACGATCAGGAACGCGTTGATCAGTCCGATTGCAGCACCGAAGGCCAGCACAAGCGGTACTGTCGCAAAGGCGTCAAGCTGCCAGACGATCATGGCGTAGCTTGCCGCCATGACGCTCGAGGCGGCGATGGCGCCGATCGACAGGTCGAAGCCGCCGACAGCCAATGTTACCGTGACACCGGCTCCGAGGATCGCGACGACGGAGACTGCCTGCAGGATACTCATCAGATTGCCGATGTTGATGAAGGCTGGCTCCGCAAAGGCAAAGCCGACAAGCATAAGTCCGAGCAGAATGAAGACCGCGCCCGAGCGCAGCAACGCGCCGGCGCTGCGGTTATCTCGGTGATTGCCCTCACGCGTGTCTGCTTGCTTTGACGGTGCGGTCTCGCCGATCGTCGTCATGTGTATGTCTCCTGAATGGCTCTGTTGGCGGTTGCGATTGGCCTCAGCGTATGGCGATCGATGTTCAGGATCCGGTCGGCGACCTCATAGGCCTCCTCCGGATCGGAGGTTGCAATCAGTGTGGCGCGATCGGTACGGGCCCGGATCGTCTCGATGATGTCGCGGCGCGCGCCGACATCGACGCCCTGAAAAGGCTCGTCGAGCAGCAGCAGTCGGCTTGGTTCAGCCTCCCAGCGGGCGATGACAGCCTTTTGCTGGTTGCCGCCGGAAAGGCTCCAGACGGAGGCGAAGGGATCCGAAGCCTTGATCCCGAGACGGCAAATTGCCTGCATTGCCTCGCGTCGTTCGCGGTCGCCGACGAGAAAGCCCCGGCGGTACCATTTCTTCAGGTGCGGAAGGCTGACCGTGGCTGCAAGCGAATGCCCCGGCCAACCGGCGGGTATCAAGGATGAGCGGTGCCGGTCTTCCGCAGCCATTGCAACGCCAGATGCAATCGCGTCTGCCGGCGATCGTGGCGCATGAGGTTGCCCGTCCAGCAACATCTTGCCGCCTGCTAGCTGGTTCACGCCGAAGATGGCCGACAGCAGCCGGCTCTTGCCGACACCGAGCGCCCCGGTGACAGCGACAACTTCTCCTTCCCGGATCATGAGATCGAAGGGTATGCTTGTCGCCAAGAGCCGCGCGTTACGCATCTCAAGGACCAGCGGTCCGGCCTTGCTGCGTGCATCCGGACGTGCCGTTTCCAGCCGACGGCCGATCATTGCCCCGATGGCGCTCGAGAAGTCGACCGGTCGGCGAAAGCTACGGACGACCCGGCCGCCGCGCATGACAAGGGCTCGATCTGCGATGGCTTCGAGGTCGGCGGTGCGATGGGATATGTAGAGGATCGCAAGGCCCTTTGAGCGCAGTTGCAGAAGTATATCGAATAGTCGGCGGCTTTCGTCGCCGGAAAGGCTGGCAGTCGGCTCGTCGAGGATCAGCAGATCAGCCCTGTCTGCGAGCGCGCGAGCGATAGCCACAAGCTGCCGGTCCGCCGCAACAAGGTCGCCGAAGTCGCGATCGAGCGGCAGCGAAAAGCCCGCGGTATCGAGCATTGCCTGCGCCTGGCGACGGAGGCTGCTGCGCGAGACGAAGAACGGTGAGCGGCGCTCGGCGAAGCGATGCAGGAGCAGTGCGTCCGCGACCGTGAGCCCTGAGGCACCGACGATATCCGTCGATTGATGAACGGTCGCTATACCGGCATCGCTGGCCGCAGAAGGCGTATTGGGAGCGAAGGCATGTCCGTTGAGGCTGATCTTGCCGCCGTCTGCGGCAAGTACCCCTGACAGGATTTTGACCAGGGTAGACTTTCCCGCACCGTTGGCGCCCATCAGTGCGACGATCTCTCCCCGGTCGATCGAAAGATCGATCCCCGTCAGCGCGTGCGTTGCGCCGAAACTGCGGGTGAGGTTCTCTATGTGAAGAAGGGGCATCGCGGTTCCGATCAGCTTTGAGTGGGCTGATATTGGCCTGGAGGATGGGCGAACTTCCAGGCAAGCCTTTGCCGGGCTCGTCTTCACGGCGAAACAAAGAATCTCTGCAAGCGCACAAAATCGGACGATTTAATCTATTAAAAACATAGAGTTTATATTTAATAAACCGAGCGTCGCAGGGGGCCCGCCTTCCGTCAGACGACGCTTTCGATGGTTTAGAGGAATGTGACGATGAAACTTCTTGCCCGGCTGGCCCTCAGCGCTGCCATTCCACTCTTCGTCTCCGAGGCGGCCCTTGCGGGAGGCCTCGCCGGTGCACCGGCTCCCTTCGACAAGGGTGGCGTCAAGATTGCACTGATCAGCTACATTTCCGCTGGTGACTTCTTCCAGGCCTATCAGGCCGGCGCGCAGGAGCAGGCGAAGTCGCTCGATGTCGATCTGCGTGTCTTCCCGGGCCGCCAGGACGCAGCCGAACAGCGCGAACAGGTGTTGCAGGCGATCAACCTGGGCGTATCCGCCATCGTGATCGATCACGGCCTGCCGGAATCTTTGGGGGACGTCGCCCAGCAAGCGCTGGACAAGGGCATCAAGGTCGTCGCTTTCGACGTAAACCTCAATAATCCGAAGATCCCCCAGGTCGAGCAGAGCGATCACGAGCTTGCGCAACTGGCCCTCGATCAGGCGGCGAAGGACAATGGCAAGAGTTTCAATGCCGGCTACGCCTATGTCGCCGGCTTCGCGCCGCTCGACCGCCGCAACGAGGTTTGGGAGAAGTTCCGATCGGAAAATTCCGGCGTCGTGGAGAAGGCGCGGTTCGGTGTCGTCAACGATACGACAGCAACCTCGACGGCTGATCAGGCGAAGGCCGTTCTTTCCGCCAATCCCGATATCAAGGTCGTCTTTGCGCCTTATGACGAGTTTGCGCGCGGCGTGAAGTTGGCGGCAAACGATCTCGGCATTGCCAAGACGCTCAAGATTTACTCCGCCGATGTTTCGACCGCAGACATTCAGGAGATCACGGAAGAGGGCAGCCCCTGGGTGGCAACGGTTGCGACCAATCCGGCAGTCGTCGGGGCCGTGTCCGTTCGTGCGGCGGCGCTGCAGGTCGCGGGCCAGGAAATTCCCCATCAGATCACCGTCAAGCCGACATTGCTGACCCAGGAAAGCCTGCGCGCGGCCGGCGTCAAGACGATCGAGGATCTGGCGCAGAAGGTGCCGGCCTTCAGCACGAGTGACGCGGCGACCGCAAGCTGGATTCCGGACAAGCTTTTCTAGGCTGCCTGCCTCGATCCTTCGGCGGGGCAACGATGCCCCGCCGGTGCCATGTCAAGAATCGGAGTCCGACCCTATGAGCCAGCCCAACGTGCTCTTTGCCACCAATCGCAATACCAGCCGGGAGGATCTATTCTCCCGCGCCGAGATCATTTCTGCCGATCTCTCCAGGCGCGCTGCCGAACTTGATCGTGAGGGGCGCCCACCGCTTGCCGAGATCGTCAAACTCAAGAGTTCTGGCCTTTTGAACGCCCTCCATGCGCCAGAGCTCGGCGGCGGCGGACTGGACTGGGTGGACGGTTTGAAGCTCACGCGCATTCTCGCACGTGGCGAAAGCTCGATCGGCCAGCTGCTCGGCTATCACTTCGTCAACAGCCAGTACGTCTACTGGGCATTCGACGAGGCCCGCGCCCGCATTCTAGGGGCGGAAACGGCCGCCAAGAGCCTCTATTGGGGCGCCGCCGTCAATCCACGCGATCCCGGCCTTGTCCTGACGCGTCGCGGCAGTGGTTATGTGCTCAACGGTCGCAAGTCCTTCTCCACGGCGGCGCACGTCTCCGACTACATCAACGCCAATGCGAGCCTGGACGACAAGATTGTTGGCTTTGCGGTTCCGACAAGCCGTCCGGGCTATACCGCCAATGACGACTGGGACAATTTCGGCCAGCGCCTGTCCGACAGCGGTAGTGTCGAGTTTCACGACTTCCCCGTCTACGAGGAGGATTTCGTCGATGCGCCGGATGCAGCGCCGCCCGTGCTCGCCACGTTCAACACGCCGCTGATCCAGCTTGTCTTCGTCAATTTCTATCTCGGTACGGCAGAAGGAGCGCTTCAGGCAGCGATCGACTATGTGAAAACGACGACCCGACCGTGGGTGACGTCAGGTGTCGCGCGCGCTGCCGACGACCCCTACATCCTTGAGCGCATCGGCGAGTTCACGGCAGCGCTGAAAGCATCGGCGGCACTGGCGGACGCCGCCGCGGCAGCCGTGCAGGCGGGCCTCGCCAAAGGGCATCATGTGACGGAGCGCGAGCGAGGCGAAGCGGCGGCTGAGGCCTATGCCGCCAAGGTCCATGCGACCCATGTCTCGCTCGACATCACGTCGCGCGTCTTTGAGCTGACCGGTGCGCGCTCGACGGCGCAGCGATATCGGTTCGATCGCTTCTGGCGAAATGTGCGCACGCACACGCTGCATGACCCGGTCTTCTACAAGGCCAAGGAAGTCGGTGAATTCGTTCTGAACGACAGGATTCCTGAGGTCAGCCTCTACAGCTGAGGCGCGTCATCGTGATAAAACAAGACCCCATTCCCGACACCGGGATGGGGTTTCGTTTTGGCTGATCCTTTTACAAGGCGCCACTTTTGGGCGGTATGACGCCGTTCAGGTGATAATTGCCGACGACGTGGTTCTTCCAACGCACCGGATCGTGCAGGGTGTGGGTTCGTGCATTGCGCCAGTGCCGATCGAGATTGAGATCGAGCTTCACGGATGCTGTGCCGGCCAGTTCAAAGAGGGTATTGGTGGCTTCAAGGGCGATTTCGGTCGTCAGAACCTTTGCGGCCGCCACCGCAAGCGTCGCCGCCACGACCTTTTCCTCCGTCATGTCGATCTGCGCTGCATCGACTTTGCGGCCGGCCCTTTCGGTGGTCGCCGCTGCGGCCTCCAGCCGAATGGCAATCTGGCCGATCCTGGCGATCGTCAACGGATCGTCCGACGCGTGGTCGACGCCGCTGTTCGTCCAGGGGCGCGACCTGGTCCGCACGAATTCGAGCGTTTCTCTGAAGGCAGCACGCGCAATACCAAGATCGATGCCGGCGTGAATGATCTGCCCGACAGAACCGATGGTCGTCGGACGCTCAAACCCTTTTTGATGATGCACGACGGAATCTGCGTGGACATAGACATTGTCGAGAACCGTGGTGCCACTGCCGGTGACGCGCTGACCAAAGCCGTCCCAGTCGTCGATGACCTCCACGCCCCCGGTGCCTTTCGGCACGAAGGCCATGACCAGCCGCTCCTCCTCGTTAAGTGCGAAGATCGTGATCCAGTCGGCAAACAGGACACCCGTGGAGTAGTATTTCTGCCCGTTGATGCGGTAACCGATGCCATCGCGCGTGATGCGGGTATTGTAGTGGCCGACGGTCTTTGTTCCGCGCTCCGAAAGAGCATTGCCGAAGCGGTCGCCGGCAAGCGCGCGGCTGAAATAAAATCGCTTCTGCTCTTCCGTTCCGTCAGTGCGCAGCGCCTCCAGGATGTAGAAATGGTTCTGCGGGATCTGACCAATCGAGCCGTCTGCTTCGGAAAGAATGGCAGTGATCTCGGCCAGCACCGAATTTGACACGTCGAGCCCGCCATACTGCTCGGGAACCGTGATACCGAGCAGGCCGGATTGCGACAGGGCGTCGAGCTCGGCGAAGGGGAGCAGCCTCTCACGGTCTCGCCTTGATGCACTTGTCTGAAACCGCTTGGCAAGCTCCTGCGCGACAGCAATCGCCTGCTGTTCATTCTCAAGAGAAATCGCTGCGGATCGGTCCGGTACGAGGTGATGCAGTTGCGCGTTCATGGCTTGCTCCCGTTCTGTTTGGCGTCACCATGCAGCATCCGGGGAGGGGCTTCGAGGTAAGACTTTTCCTATTTGGCGTCCGTGGCGGCTGTGTATTTCCTAATCCATAGAATTAATGGATTCTTGCCTTAGACGGGGTCCGTGGACCAGGCGACCTCGTCCCGTACCGGTTGACCAATGCCATTGTCTAAAGGATGTAGCTGATTGGGTTGTTGCTGACGGGATGCGCAAAGACGCACTTCTCCAAGTCGAAGACCGATTTCAGGCATCGGAACGCACGATCTTGCAAGGCGTACCGTGTGCGAAGACGCGGCCATTCTTCAGGGCCACAATCTCATCGCTGTAGAGGGCGGCCAGATTGATATCGTGGAGGACGACGACGATCGTCAGCCGGCGCTCGTGGCTGAGTTCGCCAAGCAGCGCCAGAACGCCGTCCTGGTGCAGGAGGTCCGGCGCCGAGGTCGGCTCATCGAGAAGCAGGCATTGCGCATTCTTCGCCAGCATCATGGCAATCCAGGCTCGCTGCTTCTCGCCGCCCTCCGGCGAACAGAGGCCAGACCCAAGGCAGCCTGTCATTCAACTTGCTTCGGCCTGCATAAATCCTTTCGAAGCTATCTTGATTGGGCTTCCCCGTCCCCTAGCTCAATTACACAGGGCGTAAGCGCGAATGGGGCTACGCAGATTTCAGCCGAATGGAGCCCGCCATGAAACATCAGACATTGGAGCAACTGCAGAATATTGCGGATATCGACCAGACATATCCGCACCGCATCATGTCGCGAACCGAACGTCTCGAGCGCTGGGTGGAGCTTCTCGAGCTTAGTCCGCATCGAAGACTGGCGACCCTCTACCAGACGGAGCATCAGCCGACTTCAGTCTTATCGCTCCTGCGGAGTGATAACTCGCCGATTTCGGTCGCCTTCGAGGATCCGATCCTGCGGGCTGCCGGATTGGAAGATGACACCTACGGTCAGGCCAGAAAATTCTTCAGCCTCACCGACGGTGAACTACACAATATTCTTTGCTATTGCCATTTCGGCGCGACGGTCAACGCCGCAACGGCAGCCCATCATGTACGGGGAATTCTCGGCGCTGAACGGCCGGGTTTATTCTCTCGCTTGCGGGCACTGTTCATATCCTGACCAGAAACACGGTTGGGCTCGATCGGACGCCTGAGCTGTTTCCCTTGGGCCGCCGGGTGGCGGCCTTTTGTTTAAAATCTTCAGCAGCACCAATCACTCTGCCTCGTCGCCGGACAGCCCGGTCTGCTGCTCAAGATTGCTAAGGCACGCATCGTTGTGGGCGAAGCGCAGAATGCTGTAGACAGCCAACCCCGCGTCCTCGCTGCCGGAAATGGTCACGCTGGCAGATTGGGCATTTTGAAATTTTGTGCTCAGGTTGTCCCATTGCTCAAAGATCTGTCGCTCCTGGGCAATGACCGCTTCCTTGAACATTCCGTCCTTGCCGAACTTGGACGCAGCGACGTGGTCGATCTTCTCGTCTGCGGGACCAAACTGGGACGCGAGCAGGGAAGCCGCTTCCTTGTAGACTTGCCGGGTCGTGGTGCCACGCTGATCATCGTCGATGTAGCGAGAAACGGCAACGACGTTGCAGATTCCCATCCCACTGACATAGGCCAGCACATATTGGTCGTAGAGGTCATTTCCGTCAGGCAAGCTGTTGCAAGAATATTGGCCTGTCGTATCCGGCTGATTGCCGTAGATTGGCTTGCAGCCGAGCGCGGAGGGCAGGGCATCCTGTGAAACGCCAAATGGGCGGAAGGCAGGAGTTGACGTCTGGGCCGGTGATATGGACGCGGTGACAGTTGCAGTCGCCGCGAGAGCCACGGACGTCAGAATATCGATCAAGGCCATCGAATCTCTCCCGAATAAGATCGGGCAATATCACAGCATCGGGCTTCGCAAACCCGGCATACTCGTAGATAGGGTGTGGCAGGGTGACTTTCCACAGCCTTTCGCCTTGGCCCCGGCGTTCGGCACCATCGCAATTCCTTGGGGCGGGGATAGACGGCCGTGCCACTCTTGACGCGACCGGCCGTCGGTCGATGAAGACGGGATCAGACGCCAGCGATCTTGCGCAGATCGTCGATCGCACCGGGTGCGGCAGCAAGCACGGGTGCGCCCTTCGTCAGCCTCTCGCCTGCCACGGGAAAAGGATGGTACCAACCGCCTGCTTCCTTCACGAGGCAGTATCCGGCCATGCAATCCCAGGCATGCATGTACGGCTCGTAGTAGCCGACGAGACGGCCTGCTGCGACATAGGCAAGCATCAGGGCGCCCGATCCATTGCGGATGAAATTGCCGCCGGCCTCCAAAAGGCTTTCCACGATCCCAGCCACGAGAGCCGGTGTAACATGGCTGTTGGCGCCGATGCCGGTCACGGCGTTTCGAACAGTCCGCGACGGATCCAGCGATAGCTTCTGGCCGTTCAGCGTTGCGCCCTTGCCGAGTGCCGCAGCGTAAAGCTCGTCGTGGCACGGCGCGCAGATGACACCGACAACCGGCACGCCGTCATGCAACAGGCCGATGGAGACGCACCAGTTCGGCATGCCGTTGACGAACGGGCTGGTGCCGTCGATCGGATCGACGACCCAGGTAAACCCAGAGCTGCCTTCTTCAAGGCCATACTCCTCGCCGAGCACACCATCGGTGGGAAAAGCTTGCTTGAAGCGTGCGCGGATCAGGGTTTCGACATTCCGGTCTGCGAGCGAGACGACATCCTGCGGATCGCGTTTGGTTTCGACGACCAGTGTGTCGCGGCGTTTGAAGTAATCGAGCGCTATTGCTCCTGCCTCGCGGGCCACAGCTTCGGCAAGCCCAAAACGCGCTTCGAGCCCGGCTACGACATGTAACGTCATAAAAATCTTTCCTTGATGAAATGCGGCGCTCAGCCGCCTGTGATGGCAATCTTGCTATCCTTGAAGCCAATTCCCAGGTTGTCAAAGGCATCAGATGCCCTTTCTAGCGAGGAAAGATGACAACCAAATGTGGTGTGCTGATTCTGATTTCACAGTCGACTTGATCGCCAAGATAGGCGCGTCAGTCTTCCTCTGGCTGAAGACCTCACCCTGGTGGTATCCGGTCTCAGAGCCAAGCCTGCCGTGTGGCTTTACTTACCGATTTCAATTGAAGCGCCGGATGCCATAGTGAGATTGACCTGGAAACGGTCGCGCCGGCGCCGATATTTGCGGGTCATTTCGGCGCTCGCATGGCCGAGCTACCTCTGCACCGACGTTGTTGACCGCCCCGACGGACATCTCGCCAGAAACGCGATTTCGAGTTGATGTTCGATCACCTCCGGGCTCACCATTTCTGTCTTCGGACATTGTTTTTCCATCATTTTTTCCTCTATTTGTCTCATCGGAATTCCGGTTCGATGAAAGTGGGACAGTTTTGCGGGCCACATAGGTTTTGCGGCGCTCGAAACCGGCGTCAATTATGCGCTTGGATTGGGCGGCTTTGGTGTAGTGCTGCGCCATCTTGGAATCAGACCAGCCGAAGATCGCCATCAACTGATGTTCGGTCGCGCCGGCTTCGGCGATAATGGTCGCGGACGCCTTTCTGAGGCCGTGCGACGAGCATTCCGGCAAATCGGCATCGTTGCACCACTGGCGCATCTTGTTGCTGAAGCCGTTCCCGCTGAACGCCTTGCCGTATTCGGTGATAAGGAAGATCGGCTGATCATGTGTGATCGCGTCCAGCGCCTCCCGCAGCTCGTCTGTGACAGGCAGGCTGAGGGACTGTGCATATTTGCCGCAACCCTTCTCCGGCATGAATTCGATACGGTCGTCGACCAGGTTCCGCCAGCCGAGCTTGACGAGATCGGAGCGCCTCACGCCCAAATTCAGCATCAGTTCCATTGCAAGCCGGGCCATCGAGCCGAACGGATAGGCGGCGCGATAGCGCGCCAACTCGGCTTCGCTCCAGATGTGGAAACCGGGCGACTTACGGATTTTGGTCACGCCATTCGCGGGGTTGAAGGTCGCCAGCTCGGCGCTGATAGCCCAATTGAAGAGCGCCTTTAGGTACTTCACCAGCTTGTCGGCAGCGCCAGGCGTGCCAACACGCTTCATCTGACTGGCTTCGATGTCGGATTTGCGAATCTTCTTGAAGGGCAGCTCGCCCACATTGCTGCAATAGCGATTGAGAACGCTCTTCTTGTCTTTCTGCGTGGCCGGGGACTGGCTCTGAAACCCTTGGACCGATAATAGGTCTCGACAAGCCAGCGAACGGAGCCGGGCTCCAGTCTTGAAATCGGGACCGTCTTTTCACCACGATCGCCAGCCAGGAAAACTGTCAGGTGGAGCCGGACAAGCGTTTGAAGCTCATCCGGTTCCTGATCGACTACGCCGAGCAACACGGCGAATTCACAGAGGAAATTGCAGAAAAATACCTCAGGTCAGCGATATGAGTAAATCGAGCTTCGAAGAGCAGATAATGCAGGGCGTATACGCGCTTGGTCGCCAGCGTGATCAACTGGCATCCGAGAAACGAAAGTTGGCAAGGCAGTTGCGCTATGCCCAACATTCGGCACGGCCAACGAGCCTTTCAAAGCAATACGATTTCGGGATGGTCTTCTTCGCTGCAATGGGAGCTGTCTCGCTCATCTTATTCGATGCAAGCAGCGGCTCCGAAGCTTGGTTGACGCCCGCACTGAGCCTGTTCCTCATGCTGTTCGCTTGCGGTAGTGCGCTGCGAGGCCGGAAGATGGTCAGCCGGATCAGAAGCTTCCACGACCGCTTTGGTAGCTGGTAATTCTAAGGGTAATTATTCAACCCACCGTGATGGGTTGAATAATTCCGAAAATTGCATTATTTGAACCATTGAAAGGGTCAATTAATGCGCCTAACGCTCCAAACCCATTTTAATAGTGAGTGGCATCACGCCGCCACGCTAGAACTCAAGGACGACGCGGCCGGCTTCCCGGGCGCGTCGATTGTCGATTACGATCTCGACTATTTCATCACCGTAGCGTCGGCGGAATTCGCGGCCGGAAAAGCCGTCCGCGACCATCGCGCCTTATCCGTCCGTTACCCCGTCGACCTCGAAAATCGATATAGTCGTAGCTGGCCGCCCTTCCTATTGGATCTTATGCCCCAAGGGCATGCGAGGCGAAAGCTTGCCGAGCATCTCGGCCTTGCTGAAGGCTCGCGCGCTTCCGATCTGCCGCTGCTTCTGCGATCGGCAACGGGCGGCATAGGCAATATTCGGATCAAAGAAGCGGCAGACGCCGAAACGGAGCGGCTGCGCGGTGTTGAGCGCCAAGGGGTGACAGAGGCGGAAATCCTTGAGCGGTCGGATCGCTTTATGGAAGTGGCCGATCGCTTCGGAATGCTCGCCTCCGGTTCAAGCGGCCTGCAAGGCGAATGGCCGAAAGTCTCGATGACCCAGGCGATTGACGGTCTCTATTATCCCGACAGCTTCGTGACCGATGATGAGGCTGTGCGCCACGTCATCGTCAAGCTGGTCCGCAGCAATGAGCCCGTCGACCGCCTGATTCTGGAAGGGGAAGCCCTTTATTCGCGGATCGCTCAAGAAATCGGTCTGAAGGTCAACGAACCATCGACCTATGCCGAGGGCGTCCTGATCATTCCCCGTTTCGACCGGAAGAAGAGAGAAGGAGGCGGAACCGTCCGACTGGGACAAGAAAGCCTCGTGTCCGCGATCGGCGTTGCCGATTTCGGCCATGTCGGCACGCATGAGGCCTATATCGACGTTCTGCGCCAATATTCGGCCGATCCCTTCGCGGACATTGTCGAATATCTGAAGCGCGACATCGCCAATCTGGCGCTCGGCAATCCCGACAATCACGGCCGGAATACCGCTCTCAACAAGCACCAGGATGGCACAATTCGTCTATCTCCGCTCTTCGATTTCGCACCAATGCGGCTCGCCAAAGAGGGGATTGTTCGCTCCACCCGTTGGGCCATGATGCGTGACGGTGGTCGCGATCATCTTCCCGATTGGAAGCGGATTTACGCTGAACTAATGCCCGATCCTGCTGAGCAGAAAGCGCTCGCAGCTACGCTTTCCGAATTTGCCGAACATCTGCGCCAGGTGCCAGCTATGGCGAAAGAGATGGGAGCGTCTCCGGATATTCTGGAGCGTGCGATGGGACGCTGCATCGCGATAGCGGACAGCGTTTTGGGGGCGTGTCAATGATGGCGAAGGACCGCTAAATGGCTCGATGGAAGAAGCCGACGAAAGAGGAGATTCTTGAAAACCGGCGGACACTGGCAGAACGTGCTCGAACAGGTGACTTAAGGCTGCCTGAAGCGGTTGCAGATATCCGAAAAGGTTTCGGCATGACGCAGGAGGAGTTCGCCAAAACGCTTGCGCTAACGCGGCGACAAGTTGCGGAGATCGAAGCAGGCACCGCGAACCCAACGCTCGAAACATTGGAAAAGATAGGCCGATTATTCGGATTCCGTGTTGGTTTTGTGGCCAAATAGCTCTGCGCGGCATGAAACGCGAGCCACACAGACATTGAATATTCGGATTTTCAAGAGTTCGTATTGTGGGCACCCGACGGTAATTTGTAGCGCAGTTTTTCATTCAGCCAACAGGACTGAAAATCCCGCGCTGAACACGACAAACTGACGATTTCTTATGGCCAGAAGCAAGCAACGTCTGGAGTAACACCGCTCTGCGATGACCCGGGCCACGGAGCCATGTATGGCTCTGTCTGGGACGATGACAACGGCATTCTCCTGGCTGACCTGCGTGTCGAAATCGATCGTCTCGTCAATACGCCCTATATCGGGACATGGCCGCCCGATAGTCATCCCGGGACCCGGCTTCTTCGGCGGGACAAGGCGGCTATTTGGTTTCTACCGGTGGAACATAGCCGCACAATCATCGTCGCGGCAATTTTCTACGGCGCGCAGGACCACATCAGAAATATGCTCGCACGTATGCTGGCGGGATAAGGTCCCTACAGCCGCCAGGGATCGAGGAGACGCAAAAGCGCTGAGAGATCGATGCGCTCCACTGCCGCCACTGGGAAGCGCTTGCGCGTGGCTCATCACCTGCGGCAGCAGAAGACGGATCTCGCTAGAAACCCGACGTCTTGCTTCGTCGGCTGCCACCTCACGGTCCCGCGGAATGTCATTTTATGCGGTCTGCTGCTGCGATCCACTTTCGGCCATTTTGCGCGCTGCGACAAAATCCACCTTTCCTGAGCCCAGCACTGGCACCTTGCCGATGTTGACCTCGGCCGGCACCATCATGTCCATTGCGCCCTTCGATTTCGCGAAGGTGAGGAATTCGGCACGGGTGGCGGTCGGGGCGTCGGTCAGGAGCACCAGGCGTTCGCCCTTCTTGGCGTCGGGGATCGAGGAGACGACCGAGAGCGCGCCTGGCCAAAGTTCGGCGGCAAGTGTCTCGACGGCTGCGAGCGACACCATCTCGCCGCCGATCTTGGCGAAGCGCTTGGCGCGGCCGCGGATCTTGACGAAGCCGTCCTCGTCGATGGTGACGATGTCGCCGGTGTCGTGCCAGCCGTCGGCAAGCGGTTCGAGCACGCCGGGATTTTCCGCGCGGAGATAACCGGCCATGACATTGGCGCCGCGCACATGCAGCCGGCCGCCCTCATCGATGCCCGGCATCGGTTCGAGCCTCCATTCCATGCCCGGCAGGACTTTGCCGACCGTACCCGACCGGTTGTACATCGGGGTGTTGATCGAAATGACCGGCGCGGTCTCGGTGACGCCGTAACCTTCGAGAATGCGCAGCCCGAACTTTTCCATATAGGTCTGGCGGGTCGAGGCCTTCACCGGCTCAGCGCCGGAGAAGATGTAGCGGATCGAGCGGAAATCGTAAGGATGCGCCGTTCTGGCATAGCCGTTGAGGAAGGTATCGGTGCCGAAAATGATCGTGGCGTTGGAGACATAGACTAGCTCCGGCACGATCCGGTAATGCAGCGGCGAGGGATAGAAATAGACCGGCACGCCGGAGATCAGCGGCAGCACGGTGCCGGCCGTCAGCCCGAAGGAATGGAAGACCGGCAGGATGTTGAACACCTTGTCGCCACTGTGGAAATCGATGCGGGCGGCGGCCTGCGCGGCGTTCGACAGCACGTTGCTGTGGGTCAGCACCACGCCCTTCGGCGTGCCTTCCGAGCCCGAGGTGAAGAGGATGACGGCCGGATCGTCGGGCTGGCGCTTGACCAGCGGCCGCGCTTTTCTGAGGTAGCCGAGAATCTTGTCCTTGAGGCCGATCTCGGCTCTCAGCTCATCGAGCCAGACGATCGTCAGCTGCTTTTCCAGCTCCTCGATGACAGGGCCGAGCTTGGCCTGGGCAACGAAGACGCGCGAGGTCAGCACGTGTTTCACCTCGGCGGCCTTGCATGCGGAGAGGATGTTGGCGGCGCCGGCGGTGAAGTTCAGCATGGCCGGCACCTTGCCCGCCGTCATAACGCCGAGCAGCGTGGCGGCCGCGCCATTGGCATTCGGCAGCATGACGCCAAGGTTTCTTTCCGGGAAGCGGGCGCGGAACTTTGCGCCGAGCACGGCAGCCCCTGCGAGCAGCTTACCATAGCTCAGCCTGCCGGTGACCGGATCTTCGACCGCAAGCTTTTTCATGCCGAATTCGTGCCCCGCCTGTATGACGCGGTCGAGAACGGTTGAGGAGGTATCGGCGGTGCGGAACAACAGGTTCGACATCACCTGATAGAGGGCAGCCCCCGCCGCCGTGCGACGCTTGCGGCCTTTGAGCTCCGGCGGCACTTCGAGCTTCACCGGCTCGAGAATGGTGACCTTGACCTTGGGGAACAGGCGGCGGCGGATCTTGCCGTCGCCGAGATAGGAGAGATAGCTCTTCTCGAGCCCGTCGATCTTGACCGGCACCACCATCGAGCCGGTCTTGTCGGCGACCATGGCCGCACCGTCGTAGACTTTCATCAAGGTGCCCGTCACCGTCAGGCGGCCTTCGGGGAAGATGCCGATCGGATTGCCTTCCTGCACCACCTTGATCAGCGAGCGCGTCGCCATCGGCTTTGTCGGATCGAGCGGCAGGAATTTGCACATCCTCAGGAAGGGCCGCACCCACCAGGCCTGGGCAATCTTGTAATCGACGGCAAAGACCGGCTCCTCCTCGGTGATCGCGAGCGCCAAGGCACCGTCGAGCAGGCTGACATGGTTGAGCGCAATGATCGGCGCCCGGCCGGCCTTCTTGATATTCTCAAGCCCCTCGACCTCCAGCCGCATGAAGGCGCGGAACAGGATCGAGATGAAATCGCGCATGGCATTGGTCGGCAGCGTCTTCAACATCAGCCAGGCAACCGCGAAATTGACGATGCCGAGGCCGATCAGGATCTGAGGTATGGTGGCGCCGAGCGCCTGGATGACGGCGACGAGACCGAGGCCGACAGTGATGAACAGTGCCGAGAGCACGTTGGCGGCGCCGATGACGCGGGCACGGCGGTCCTCATGCGCCCAGCTCTGCAGGCCGGCGAAGGTGGGCACGGCGATGAAGGCGCCCGAGATCGCCATGCCAGCGAGATCAATGGCGACGCGAATGGTGTTTTCGCCGGCGAAGAAATCGAGGATCGTTGTCGCGTGGGAAGCCGATTGCAGGCCCCAGAGGTTCCAGGCGAGATCGAGGCTGAAGAGGCCGAGCAACGCCGTGCCGACGGGCGCCGGCAGAAGCACGATGCGGCCGGACGACATCCAGGCGGCGATGCCCGAGCCCACCGCAACCGCCACGGCGAAGACCGTGAGATAGGCCGGCACAACGAGCTCGGAGCCGCCGAGCAACTCGGTCACCATTGTCGGCAGGATGGAGAGGGTGAATGCACCGACCAGCCAGAACCAGCAATTCATCAGCGCCGAACGCCACAACCGCTTGTCCTCGCGGATTTCCATGACGAGGGTGTAGCTGGAGCGGATGACGTTGCGGTCGATCTGAAGATCCGGCGCCTTGGAGCCGGTCGGCGGGATCATCCGGCTGGCCAGCCAGCAGAGCACCGAAAGCCCCATCATCATCGAGCCGAAGAGGAACACGTTGTCGCCGCTCGAAAAGGCGAGTGCGGCGATGATCGTGCCGCCGAGGATGGCGATGAAGGTGCCGCCCTCGATCCAGGCATTGGCCTTCGGAAGGTCGCGGCGTTCGAGATGATCGGGCAGGATGCCGTATTTGATCGGCCCGAACAGCGCCGAGACGACGCCGAAGCCGAAGAGTGCCGCCATTAGCACGAAGATCGAGGAGAAGCCGAGGCCGATAACGGCAAGGGCGGCAATGCCGATCTCGCAGCGCTTCAGGAGCTCTGCAACCTTGGCCTTGTCGTGCTTGTCGGCGATTTCGCCGCCGATGGCAGACAAGAGCAGGAACGGCACGATGAGGATGACGCCGGCAAGCGTCACAAGCGCCGCCCCCTCGCTCGCCGACATCTTGTAGAGGATAAGGAATACCAGGGTATTCTTCAGGAAATTGTCGTTGAAGGCGGTCAGGAACTGTGTCCAGAACAGCGGCGCGAACTTCCTCGATGTCATCAGCTTGTGTTGCACGGAAGGACCCTCTTTTGATTGGCAGAGAAGGCCACAGAGTTGTTACGCAAAAGTTGAGTGCGGCAACAACCCTGCGCTGTGGTTAACGAAGATCAGTTGTCATCGCTACGATTGAATTTGACCAGCAGCTTCTCAGTGCGGGCGTCCTCGACCTTGCGGATCAGCTTCTCGGATTCGGCATTGTCGCGCAGCGTCTTGGTGATGTTCACCGTCGTCTGCACCAGCATCAGGATGCCCATAGCGAGATAGCCTTTGCCCCAGAGATCAAGCGGCATCATGTAGAGGCCTAGCGCCAGCATGAAGGCGGCGGCGCCGAATGAGATGTAGGAGAAACTGACCCAGCTGGCGGAATGTTTCTGGAAACTGTCGTTCATTGTCGTAATCCCTCAGGTTCGATGGAATCGATTGTCAATGGATGGGTTCAGGCGGCCGGGTCGACCCGGCTCTTCAGGCGGGTGAGCACGTCATCGGCGGAAGAGCGCAGCGGCGGACCGAAGCCGGCATTGGCAAGCTTCTCGATGATGCCGGCCGGGCGCGTTGCCCCCTCCATGTCCTTCAGCGCTGCGGCCGTCATCTCGTTTTGGCTCTGGCGCAGGCGAAGGCGGGCCAGCGTCTCCTCGGCATCGTCGAGCGTGGAAAAGCGGGAGCCGGCGACTGCCACATCGAGCTTCTGTGCCTGTTCGGTGGCGCGGGCCAGCCGCTCGCCGCGCTGCAGTTCCTGTAGCCGCGCTTCCGACGCTCGCACGATCGCCTTCAGCTTGTCGATCGCGCTTCCGAACTGGGCCTGCGCCTTCTCGGACGCATCGCGCTCCGCTTCCAGGAATGCGATCGCTTCCGCCGCCTCGCGGGCCAGTGCCTCGTTGCGTCGCGCAAGCGCCTGGCAAGCACGGCTCTCCAGATCACCGATGCGGGCGACGATCGTCGCGTGCTGCAACTTCTCCTGCTCGTTCTGAGCGATGGCGACGGCGACGCTGCGGCGCGCCTGCTCGATCGATTGCACCGCATCGCGGATCTGCTGGGCAAGCAGCGGCACGGCATTGCGATCGGCAAAAGCCTGCTCGGCAGCATGGGCCTTGCCCCGCAGCAGAATGGAAATCAGTTTGAACATTTCCTTCCTCCGGTTTATGAACGCTGTTCACGAAATGAGTTGTGGCAGAATCGTGAACGCCGTTCAAGAATATTTTGAACGACGTTCAAAAAAATCGAAAGGAGATGGTTAATGGTCGGTCGACGGGAAGAGAAACGCGAGGATCTGAAGGCCCGGCTGATCGAGTCGGCGCGCGAGCGGATCGTGCGCGACGGGCTTGCAAATCTCAGGGCTCGCGACATTACCCAGGATGCCGGCTGCGCGCTCGGCGGGCTTTACACCGTTTTTTCAGACCTGGCCGAACTCGTCATCCATGTGAATTCGGCGACGCTGAAGGCGCTGGAGGCCAGGCTGGCGCTTGCCGAAACCAAGGACAGGAGCCCGACCGACCGGCTACGCAACCTGGCGCAAGGTTACCTCAGCTTCGCTGTCGAACACCGCAACCTTTGGAAGGCGCTGTTCGACCACTTTCCCCCCGACACCAGCCCAACGCCACAATGGCACCTCGACGAGCACCTCTTCCTGATGGACGTGATCGCCGAACCGCTTGCCGAACTGCAGCCGGGCATGCCGCCCGAAGATCGCGCCATCCGCGCCCGCACTCTCTTCGGCGCCGTCCACGGTGTCATCAGCATCAGCCTCGAAGGCCGCTTCGTGGGGCTGCCGCCCGAGCGCCTTGAGCGGGAGGTGGACGAACTGGTCCTGACCATTGCCGCCGGAGCGGCAAAGCGACGTGAGTCTTGAGCTCGGCGTGATGATACGCGCTCTTGCTGGTCGTTTGTTTGAGCTACCGCGATGCCTCGCGCCGCCGCTTCATCTCCGGAGCAGAATAAAGGCTACCCAGAGCGACGCATCGCTGGCATTGTCGATCTTGCACAGGGCATTTCCAGTCATGAAGGGTGGCCGACACGCTGGTTTGCAAGGACAACACCGGCGTTTATTGCGTGCAGTTCCCAATCAGTCATCGGCTGCAGCTGCAAGCGGAACGAAGAGCCCAAGCTTTACGTCGCGAAGTACCACATTGGTATGCATGCGCCGGATCTGGGGGTTTTCCGCCATGATCAGGGCTGCAATGTCGTCATAGTGCTCGACGTCACGGGCGGTGACGATGGCAATCAGATCCACGGCTCCCGTGACGTAGTAGACCTGCTGGATGTGCTCCTGTTTTTCCGCCCAGAGCCGAAACTTCGCCAGTGCATCGTAATTGTCCCGCTCAATTTCCATGCCGACGATGAACACCATCGGCGTGCCGGTCGCCTTGCGCTCGACGATCGCCACCTCCGCCTTGATGATCCCCTCTTCGCGCAGACGCTTCAGACGCCGTTGAACGGCAGAGGTAGAAAGACCGACGTCGTCGGCAATGGTCTCGGCGGTGAGCTGGCAGTTGCGTTGGACGAGCTGGAGAATGTCGCGGTCAAAGTGATCCAGTTTTTCCATTTTTGTCTCCTTCGATGACCGAGCGGCAAACTGCTTCGTTTATTCTATCCGAAAACACGCAATGAGGAGAGATTTTTGCACATATTATGCATTTTAGTCTACGTTTGCGCGCAAAATTCGCGCAGGTTCGCGATATTCTGCCCAAATTGCTTATACGGAAGTGTGAATGCCAGAACCGTCCTCCCAGGCACTCAGTGTCGATGATCTACACAAGAGCTTTGGCTCGCACGAAGTCCTCAAGGGCGTTTCAGCAAAGGCCAATCAGGGCGACGTGATTTCGATCATCGGTTCGTCCGGCTCTGGAAAGAGCACCTTTCTGCGATGCATCAATCTGTTGGAGGTTCCCGACCGCGGTCGCATCATCGTGAATGGCGAGGAAGTCGCCTGGAAGCGGACGCATCGGGGGCAATTGCAGCCAAAGAGCTGGCGACAGATCGAGCGGATGCGCGTCGGCCTCGGCATGGTCTTCCAGAGTTTCAATCTCTGGGGACACAAGACGGTGCTCGAAAACATTATCGAGGCGCCGCTTCATGTCCTTCGCATGCCGCGCCTGGAGGCGATCGAGAAGGCAGAAGCGCTCCTCGCCAAGGTGGGTCTTTATGACAAGCGCGACGCTTATCCTGCATTTCTCTCCGGCGGCCAGCAGCAAAGAGCGGCGATCGCCCGCGCCCTTTGCATTGAACCGTCCGTGATGCTTTTCGACGAGCCGACGTCGGCACTCGACCCGGAGCTGGTCGGCGAAGTGCTCAAAGTCATACGCGACCTCGCCGAGGAGGGGCGAACAATGCTCATCGTTACTCACGAGATGCGTTTTGCGCGCGATGTCTCAAGCCACGTCCTCTTCCTGCACCAGGGACGGATCGAGGAAGAGGGGCGCCCCGAACAGATCTTCGAGGCTCCCATTAGCGCGCGCTGCCGCGAATTCACCGGCATGCTGGCCCGCTGATCTCTGGCGCTTTCACATGCAACAACATCAGGAGAACCTTCAAACATGAAACTGCTCCCCATGCTTCTTGCCGGCGCTGCGCTGGCATTTTCGGCCATCACCGCTCAGGCCGAGGTTCGTTTCGGTATCATGAACGAATCTTATCCGCCGTTCTTCGCCAAGGATGCCTCCGGCCAGTGGCAGGGTTGGGAAATCGATCTGATGAACGCCGTATGCGAAGAGATGAAAGAGCAATGCTCAATCGTCGAGCTGTCCTGGGATGGCCTCATTCCTGCCCTGCAGAGCAAGAAGTTCGACGTTATCTGGTCGTCCATGTCGAATACGCCTGAGCGTTCGAAGGTCATTGATTTCACAGACAAGTACTACAACACGCCAAGCACGCTGATCGGGCCGAAGGATGAAAAGGTCGGCGCAACCGCGCAGGATGTGAAGGGCAAGACCATCGGCATCCAGGTCTCCACCATTCAGTCGGACTACTTCAAGAAGTATTTTGCCGGGGTCGCGGACGAGAAGACCTATCAGACGCTCGATGAGGCATTCCAGGACCTTTCTGCCGGGCGCATCGACTACGTGTTCGGCGATTCGCTTGCTCTGGATGCCTTCCTGAAAAGCGATAGCGGCAAGGATTGCTGCGCCAAGGCCGGTGACGTTGCAGATGACAAGGAGATTCTCGGGGCGGGCGTGTCTGGCGGCCTGCGCAAGGAAGATGCCGAGCTGAAGGCAAAGCTCAACACAGCGATCGCCGCGGTACGCGAAAGCGGCAAGTACGACGAAATCACCAGGAAGTACTTCGACTTCGACATCTACGGCGCAAAGTAGGCGGTCCCGATGGCGGCGGCCCGGCAAGGAATCTTCGAGCTTCTTTCACCCTATCCACCTGGATGGGGTGGGACGTTGCTCGCGGGTGCAGTCTCCACCATTGCGATTTCTGCCGGCGCTTTCCTGATCGGGCTTCTGCTTGGGACGGGAGGCGCTCTTGGCAAGCTCTCCGGTAACCGGCCGCTTCGCCTGCTGCTCGATCTCTATACAACGGCTGTTCGCGCTATTCCGGAACTGATTTTAATCGTCGGGCTCTATTATGCCGGCATGGACGGCCTTAATCGGCTCCTGGCGACGGTTCGTCTGCCGCATATCGAGGTGAATGGCTTCGTCGTCGCCGTTGCCGTCCTCGGCTTCGTGCAGGGTGCTTACATGACGGAAGTGCTGCGGGGAGCGATTCTTGCCATTCCCGCAGGCGACATAGAGGCGGCGAAGGCCTTCGGCATGGGACCGCAATTGCGCTTTCGGCGCATCATCCTGCCGGCCCTCCTGCCGAACGCGTTGCCGGGCCTTGCTAATCTCTGGATGTCGGTTACCAAAGACAGCGCGCTGGTTGCCGTCGTCGGTTACCAGGAGCTCGCGCTTGCCACCCGCCTGGCCGGCGCAAGTACCAAGCACTACTTCATCTTCTTCCTGGCGGCAGCATTTCTCTACCTCGCCCTCACGCTTGTCTCCAACGTCGTCTTCAGCCTGATCGAGCGTCATGTGCGGCGCGGCCAGCCGAAGCCAGCCTGAGGAGTGCCAGCATGACCTTCACATGGATGGCCTCCTATTGGCCGCTTCTCCTGGCAGGTGCCGCACAGACCGTTCTGCTCCTGGCGATCTCGGTTGTTTTCGGCTTCGCACTTGCGATCGCCCTTGCCTTTGCGCAGATAAGCGGGGGGCCCGTCATGAAGTATTTCGCGAAGGGCTATTGCACCTTCTTGCGTGGCACGCCCCTGCTTATCCAGCTCTGGCTTCTTTACTATGGTGTCGGTTCGCTGCTCCCGATGATCCCCGGTATCCGCCAGAGCCTGTTCTGGCCCATGCTGCGCGAGGGCTTCTTCTTTGCGGCCGTGAGTTTCACCCTGAACTACGCCGCCTATGAGGCGGAAGTATTGCGCGGCGCACTGCTTGCTGTACCGAAAGGCGAATTGGAAGCAGGGCGCGCATTCGGCATGTCGCGCTTCAAGCTCATCCGACGCATCTGGCTGCCGCGGGCCATCCGCATGGCATTGCCAACGATCGGTGGTGAGATCGTCATGCAGTTGAAGGCGACCCCGCTCGCTTTCACCGTTACCGTGATGGATCTCTATGCAGTCGCAAGCAAAGTCCGCCAGGACACATTGCTCGTCTATGAGCCGCTGATCGTGGTGACCGTGTTCTATCTCATTCTCACCGCCACGATTGCCCGCGTCTTCAGCCGCCTTGAGGCGGAGGTGCCAGTGCGACGGTAACAAGAGGAACATGCCTTGTCGACTTCCAACTGCTGCAACGATGATTGCCGCTCTCTGGCTCCTGATAACCCCCTGATCTAAGTTCGGAATGTTCCCATGAATAAAGTCTGCATCCTCGACGGCGGCATGAGCCGCGAACTTCTGCGGCTCGGCGCCGAGCTGAAGCAACCGGAATGGTCGGCTCTCGCGCTTATCAATTCGCCAGACATTGTGCGCAAGGTCCACGACGAATTCGTTGCCGCCGGCTCCGACGTCATTACGACCAACAGCTATGCTGTCGTGCCGTTTCACATCGGCGAGGACCGCTTTTGGAAGGAAGGCGCTGCATTGCTCGCCCGCTCCGGGAAGCTTGCCCGTGACGCAGCCGACGCCTGCACCGATCGCAAGGTCCTGGTTGCCGGATCGCTACCGCCCATTTTCGGTTCCTACGAACCGAAGAATTTTGATCCTTTGCGGGTAAAGGACTATCTCACCGTATTCGTGCAAAATCTCGCCCCCTATGTCGATGTCTGGCTCGGTGAAACCCTGAGCCTCATTGCCGAGGGGGATGCCGTTCGTGCCGCGGTCGCGCAGACCGGCAAGCCATTCTGGATCTCATTCACCCTGGCCGACGATGCAGCGCAGACAAGCGGTGCCGTACCAAAGCTGCGCTCGGACGAGCTTGTCGAGCAGGCGGCGTTATGGGCGGCCCAATCGGGTGCAGACGCGCTCCTGTTCAACTGCAGCAAGCCGGAAGTCATGCGCGCGGCCGTCGACGCGGCAGCCCGGATCTTCAAGGAACGTGCCTCGCCCATCAAAATTGGCGTGTATGCAAACGCCTTTGAGGGCGAGCAAGCAGATGCAGCCGCCAACCAGGGCCTCCACGAGACGCGGAGTGACCTTGATGATGACATCTACTCGCGCTTTGCCTGTTCATGGGTGGAGGCAGGTGCAACCATGGTCGGCGGTTGTTGCGGGATCGGCGCTAAACATATTCACCGTCTCCGTGGAGCGCTTAGGGACGAACCGTTGCAATGAGCGGCGAAGGCGATCGGTCCTCAATGCAAAGGGCTGTGTTATTCCAGCCTTTTGGAAGAGGATCTGGGCGCACGACGTCAACGCCATCCAGTACGAGGTCTGCGGTATTGTGCGCAAAGACGGCGGGCATGCCTCCCGGATAATCGACAAGGCCGATGATCTTGCCATCGGCACCGCGAACCCAGGCATTACCCCGACCCTCCACCTCCTTGGGCGGGGATAGGTCGACATTCGTGGGGCGCAGGTCATATTGCTTGGCTGTTCCCAAGGGGCCTTCCTGCATCGTCAGTTGTATGTTGCGGAGAGTTAGTCCAGCGATCCCGCCGCTTCGCTCCGCGAAGAGATTGATGGGGCCGTGGCTGCGACCGATGACGTTCTCGACGCGGACGTTCCTGACGAGGCCAGCAGGCATCTCCGGGCGGCGATCAAGTTGCGTAATCGTTAGCGCTTCACCAGAGCCCCAAAAGCCGTCGGCTGTCTCGTGGCAGTCGATCTCGATGTCCGAGAAGACGACACTATCGATGGTTCCGCCGTCGCGGGAGAAAATACCGAGCGCTCGATTTGAATCTTGCACCTTGGAACGCATGAACCGAACATTGCGGATGTCGCCGAAACTCTCAGTGCCGATCTTCAGCGCACAGCTGTTGCTCTCGACGAGGCAAGCCGAGACGTCGATATTCTCGCAACGTCCGATACCCTTTTCGCTCCGACTGGTCTTTAGGCAGATGCCGTCATCCGCCGTGCTGATGACAGTTTCGCTCACCGCAACGTCTACGCAACTGTCGATAACGATTCCATCCGTGTTCGGGAGTTGCCGATTGTTGAGCACCTTTATGCCGTTGACGATCACAGCGTTGCAGCGGACGAGATGAACCGTCCACATCGGGGATTCCTCGATGATAACGCCTTCGAGCCTGACGTTGCTGCAATCCTCGAGCACAATGACCCTCGGGCGCTTATCGTTCGGTGTGTAGGTGCCGACGGTCTCGTCGAAGCCGGTGTTGAAGGCGTAGGCCGAACCGATGATCTTCCCTTTGCCTGATATCGCAATGTTATTTACGTCATGTGCCACGATGTATGCGCGATCGGATCCCTCCGCGACTACACTTACCGAATTTCGCTCATAGAGCTCATAGTCGGGAACGAACTCGAGCATCGCACCCGCCTCAATCGACAGAGTTATGTCGCTGCGAAGGCGGATCGGACCCGATAGGTGACGTCCAGCCTGCAGCCGAAGCGTTCCCCCGCCGACGGCAGCCAGCCTGTCGATGAATTGCTGCAGATCTGCGCCATTTGGCTCGACGGAAATGTCCATTGCGGTTCCTCTCATTTCCCCCAACAGTTAGGCCACATGAGTTTATTCGTCAACAGGACGAACTAATTGCGTGTGGGCGATCCGGTTTATGTTGACTCCACCGAAAACTCGTATTTAATTCGTCATGGTTACGAACAAACGCTCACCCAAGGGAGTGAATAGTGGGCCGATCGTTCGCAGAGTTCTTGAAAAATGAGGAGCCAAGAAGGGGAACCCTATGAAACCGCTCAAGACATTGATGATGACAGCAGCTGCAATGGCGATGACGATGTCGCTTGCGGCAGCATCCGAACTGAAGATCGTCTGGTACGTTGACAATGATCAGGAAGAGGCGAACACCCGCGCCCTGCTCGACCAGTATACCAAGCTGCATCCCGACACCACCTTCGATCTCGAAATCACCCCGTATGACGGGATGATCCAGAAATTCCAGCAGTACGCGGCCTCCGGCATCATGCCGGATTTGTCGCTGACCTCATCGATGGAACCCGTCATCCGCCCCTTCCTCGTCGATCTCAACAAGGAAATCGGCCCCGAATGGATCAATGACTTCGTCAAGGGCTGGGGCGACGGCGCCAAGCTTGGCGACAAGGTCATCGCCGCGCCGCTGCGCGTGACCTCGACCGGCATCTTTTTGAACGCCGATGCCTTCAAGAAGGCCGGCGTTGCGATCCCGGATCAGGCGACCGGCTGGACCTGGGATGAATTCATTCCGAAGATCAAGGAAGTCGCCGAAAAGTCAGGTACCCGCTATCCTCTGGTGTGGGACGTTTCGGCAAGTCGCTGGATCGTTCACGAGTACCAGTACGGCAATCACATTTATACCGAGAAAGAACCGGTCAAGGTGATCATGGATGAGGCAGCGTGGACGAGCACGCTCGACAAGTTCATCGACATCACCAAGGCTGCGATGCCGCCTGGCCTCTGGACCGGAGCAAGCTCTGATAATCCGAAGGAAATCTTCACCGCCGGTCAGGCTGTCGCCTATATGTCGGGAAGCTGGCAAATCGCCGGATTGGCCGACAATGCGCATTTTGCGTGGCAAGCCGGCCCGACGCCGCGGGGCACCGTTGCGTCGTCGATCTACGGCGGCGACTATATCGTCGCCTTCAACACGAGCCAGCATCTTCCGGAAGCCGTTGAATTCATCAAATGGATCACGTCGCCGGACATCCAGGCGCAGTATGCCAAGACCTTCGGCATGATCCCGGCCAATCTGAAGGCGCCGGCCGTCAAGTATGACAATCCGGCCGCGACCGAAGCGATCAAGGCAATGCAGAACGAGCTGAACGCCAGCCCTGCCTACGCGGCAACCGACCAGGCCTGGCCGCAAATGCAGGCTGTCTGGGGTACCGTGAAGACGGCAGTCACCCAGGCTGTTGCCGGCCAGATCTCCTCCGCCGAGGCCATTTCGCAGATCAAGAAGGCAGCCGATGCCTCGCTTGAGGCCGGAAAGTGACGACGGCCATGCTGGAAGATAGCCGTTCGGCACTGGGTTCCCACCCGGTGCCGAAAGGTCTGCGAGGTAGCTTGGCGAGCCTGAGCTGGCCTTACCTGCTCATGCTGCCCACCATGGCACTCCTCGTCACCTTCACGCTCTATCCGCTGGTGCAGGGCCTGTTCATGGCCTTTTTCAAGCGGGGCGTGGTGGTTGTTCCACAGGTGCCAAGTACCGTGCCGCAATATATCGGCCTGGAAAACTTCGTTGGGCTCCTAAGCAACGCCGATTTCCAGAATTCATTGCTCAAGACGCTCCTTTTCGTTGTCATTGCAGTGCCGCTGAACATTGTCGTCTCGCTGGCGCTGGCTCTTCTTCTGTCGCCCCAGACCAGGCTGTTTGCGCTCGTGCGCACGATTGTCTTTTTCCCCTCCATGATCAGTCTGCTGATCATCGGTGTTGCCTGGCGGTGGCTCTTCGGTCTCAACAACGGCCTGGTCAATTACCTGCTATCGCTGGTCGGAATTGCTCCAGTGCCATGGCTGGAGCAGGACACGATGGCGCAAGTTGCTGTCGTGATCGCCTGGGTGTGGGCGCAAGCCGGGTTCAACATGATGATCTTCATCGCCGGCTTGACGGCAATTTCGATCGATTATTACGAAGCCGCCTCGATCGACGGTACCAGCAAGTGGCGACAGTTCACCCATATCACCCTGCCGCTCCTCAAGCCGACGCTGGCAGTTGTTTTGGTGCTGTCCTCGATCGAGGCCTTCAAGGTCTATGAGCTCGTCGTCTCCCTGACCGGCGGCGGTCCGGGCAAGGCGACCGTCTACCTCATTCAGACAATCTACGACACTGCCTTTCAGAAGCCTATGCAAGCCGGCGTCGCGGCGGCCCAGTCCATGGTGCTGTTCATCATCCTGTTGCTTCTGACGATCTTCCAGCTACGTGTATCGCGGGGTGAAAAATGACGCGCATCTACACTCCCTGGCGCTTCTTCTTCGTCGCGCTGACGCTATTCGTCTTCGTGATGCCGCCGGCTTGGCTGTTCCTGTCGTCATTGAAGTCGCAGCAGGAGATCTTCCAGTGGCCGCCGACCATTTTTCCGGCGCAACCGACGCTGCAGAACTTCATCGACACGGTGTCGCGTGCGAAGTTTCTTGTTTTCTTCCGCAATTCTGCTGTTGTCTCGGTGCTCTCGGCGTTTCTTTCGGTCACCATCAGCGTGATGGCCGGCTACGCGCTCGCGAAGTTCAGGTTCAAGGGAGATACGCTTTTCTTCCTGCTCATCATGTCGTCGTTGATGGTGCCGCTGCAGATCATCATGATTCCGGTCTTTCTGGTGCTGCGCGATCTCAATCTTCTCGATACGCTGGCGGGCATTATCATCGCGCCGGCGGCAACGCCCACCGGCGTCTTCCTCATGCGCCAATACATCACCAACATTCCAGACAGCCTTCTGGAGGCGGCGCGTCTCGACGGGACGCCGGAGTGGCGAATCCTGTGGAGGATTATCGTGCCGCTTGCCATACCCGCAATCGGAACGCTACTTGCCTTCAATCTCGTATGGCGCTGGAACGACTATCTCTGGCCGTTCCTCATCATCAGCGATCAGGATAAATGGACTGTCCAGGTTGCGCTTGCCAATACCGTCGGGCGCTTCGGCATCAACTGGCCGCGGCTATTGTCCATGTCGGTGCTGTCGGTGCTGCCCGTGCTTGTGATGTTTACGGCGTTGCAGCGCATGCTGATGAGCGGCCTGATGGCGGGCGCGACAAAGGAATAGAGCTGCACCACACCAACTGAACTCCAAAGCCGCCCTCAAAGGCGGCTTTTTTGTGTGACGCTTCCGACAGCAAAAAAAAGCCGCCCCTGAGGGCGGCCAGTCGGGGAAACCTAGCCGGGGGGCGTCGGCAATTTGTCCTTGTAGGAAAGTGCTGCAGCTGCCGGCATGCTGCTCCATCCCTGAAGCAGCGAACCGCGACCCCAAGGAGGCGAGAAATATTCGACAGCGCCCATCCAGCCCTCCTCGAGGCAGGTTTTCCACCAGCGCAAGAGCGGGTAGTCGGCCCCGTCCAGGCCATAGTTCAGCAGCTGCTCCGCATAAAGGCCCGACAGATAGGGCCAGTCCGAACCATTGTGGTAGCGGTAGGCGAAATAGGACTTTTCACGGGTGTCTTTCGGACGCTTGAAAGGGGGGAAGGCGCAAAGCACCCCCCAGTCGCCATAGGGCTGTTCGCTGTTGTTGCGGCTCTCCAGGGTTTGCTGGACGCGGGTGAGCACGCTCTTTGCTCTTTCAAAAGAGACCGCCTTGAAACGAAGCAGTGTCAGGCTGTCGAGCGTCAGGTGATCTTCGATGAAATCCGCCTTTGTCCCGTAGTCTGCGTAGGTGCCGTTCGGCTGGAGCAGCACCTCGTCCAGTGAAACGCGTGCCTGTTGCGCCATGGCAGCCGCTCTTGATGCCACTGCCTCATCAAGCGACGGACCATGCTGCGCGATGACGTCGAGCGCCCCGATCCACAAGCCGAGATCATAGGCAACATAGCCATGGCGGTAGACGTTGTCGGCCCAGTCGCGGTCATGCCGTGGCTTCATCGGCAAGCCGTTTGCAGCCTCGTCGAACCCGCAATAGCGATTGAAGATCGTCACCACCTTGTCCCAATAGAGGGAAAGGGGGGCACTGTCACCGGTCGTCCTGACATAGTCGCCGATCGTCAGGACAAAGAAGAGGGGGCTGTCGAAGTGATCGCTCCACCAGTCCCCGGGCCGAAGATGCTCCTCTTTGATCCTTGGATGGGTTTGCCGCACCTTCTCCCACTCTTCTGCCTGTCCGGGGCCCGTCAGGATGACGCCGCTCGGCGCTTCGCCGTTCGGCTGGACGCCCCGTGCAAGAAGATCGATCTGAGCGCGCACCGCCTGCGGTTCCCGGTCGAGGAGGGCCTGAAGTGTCCAATAGCCGTCACGATAATACGTGCGAGCCGGCGCGCTGTAGGCCTGGCCGGCCGCAAGGCCGGCAAAGGCACCATGCTCGTCCTGCCGTATGCTGGAAAGCGCCGCATGCAGGCTTTGCGAGATCATGCTGCGCATCAAGGGATCCGCTTCCGGCATTGCGTCGCACCGCGTGACATAGGCATCCGCCTCTGCGATCACTTGAGCCTCGTCCAGCTTGAGAGCTGCCTGGGCTTCCTCCATCGTCGCGCCGGCGGTCACGAATATTCCGCTCGATCTCTGCTCGGCGATGGCGACGCCCCAGCCGGTGCGGGCAATGCGGCGGCGGCCCAGCCGCTCCACCGGTTCGCGTTTTGCAATGCTGCCCCACCAGGCGCAGCGCCTGGCGGGAATAAAGGTCCTCAGCTTTGCGCCCTTCAGGAAAAGTGCCGGCGCCGATTGCGCCACATAGAGCCCCCCACCATGCGCGTCAACGCGGTTCGGGGCATAGGTGAACGGTGCGCTCCATCCGGAGAAAGTCAGATTTGCCAGTTTGCCAGAGCCCCACAGCGAAAGCTCGATCTTGCCCTCCGGGCGGCAATCGCCCTGCAGGCGCGGAGCCATGAAGGGGACGAGCACCGGTTCCGTGGAACGAAGCTGCCCGTCGGCGAGCGGCGTCAGAATTTGTCGTTTTGCTTGTCGCGCGCTCATTGGGCCGCCTGCCTTTGTTCAAGACTATCAATGCTTGCAAGGTCGTTGAGACCGAGCATGAGAGCACCGAGCATGCCGGCTTCCGGGCCGATGCCAGTTGCCTCTATCTGTGTCGTAAATGGCAGCAGCACCGATAGGTGTCGTGTCACAGCGTTGACAAATTCCCGCCGCGAGCCGATGCCGCCACCCAGCACCACGACGGCGGGATCGAGGAGAGCTTGCACGGACGCTATGCCAACCGAAGCCGATTTCGCGAGCGTCTCGATGACTGCGGCGGCTTGCGCGTCTCCGGCCGCGGCGCGAGCGAAGATTTCGGCCACCGGCACGCTACCATCGCCGTAGAGGCTGCGCACTGCAGGTGAATCGACCTGGTCCTCAAAGAGACCGGCGCGCGCGTGCGGTGCTGTCTGATGCGGATTGGCGCCGAGCGGCAGCAAGCCAAGTTCCCCCGCCCGTCCATGTTGACCACGAAAAAGCGTCCCACCGACGACAAGTCCCATTCCGACACCGGTTCCGAAGGCGACGAAGGCGAGGGAATCGCGATTGCGCCCCTTGCCGAGGGTGGCCTCCGCGTAAGCTGCCAGGTTAACATCGTTCTCGACCACGACAGGGCAGGGCAGCGCCTTTGCAAGAAGCGCGGCAAGTGGCCGATCCGCCGGGATTGCCAGATGGGGAGAAAGTGAAGCAAGCCCCGTCAACGGCGAAACAGCGCTCGGTACGCCGACCACAGCCTTAAGCAGCGGGCCCAGGTCCCGATGCTGCCGCAGCATCGACATGATCATTCGCGGAATTTGCTCCAGGACCGGTGCATCGGAACCATGTTCCGTCGGTTCTTCGGCCTTTGCCAAAATCAGGCCTTCAAGATTGGCCAGACCCACAAGGACCTTCGTCCCACCCAGATCGACACCGGCAACGATGCCCGCACCGTTTCCCTGACGGGGGTGATGGGCCTGTCGCAAGCCAGACGCAATGGTTGAAATATTTGACAAACTCGGTCCTCTGCGATATTTGTTCGGCAGGTTGACGAATTTATTATTGGTGCGTCAGAAGACTGTCAACAAGCAGTTTGAAATCGGCGAGCTTTCATGGAAGAAGCAAATCACCGGTACAACGACGAAGACGGATCTGGCGGGATGGCTCGACCATGGCACTAACCGAAAACGCGCCTCCCGTATTGCGGCAGATCTCTGTCCGCGCCGTCATGGATGTTCTGCTTCATGCGGGGCCCACGTCGCGTGCGGAGCTCTCCAAGATTACGGGGCTTTCGAAGCAGACGATGTCCGAGGTCATCCGGACGCTGGAAGAAGCGGGGTGGGTTCGGGAAAAGGGCGTCACAAGCGGGCGCATTGGCCGAACCGCCATTACCTATGAGGTCAATGGCGACGCCGGATATGCCGTCGGTATCGACATGGGCGCGACGACAACACGTATCGTGCTCGGCAATATTGTCGGAAGCATTGTCGGTGAAATCGACTATCCATCCGATCGCCGCGGCGGCTATCACCTGATCGACCAGGTGGAGGCGATGCTGGCGAAAACGCTTGCGGACATGGGTATCGCCCGGGAACGCGTGCTTGTTACGGCAATCGCGACGCCGGGCGTTGTCGACCCGGCCACCGGTGCTCTCTCCATGGCGCCAAATCTGGTCGATATCGAAGGGATCGATATCGGCAGGACGCTGAGTGACAGGCTTGGCTGTCCTGTCGTCCTTGAAAACGATGTCAACGCAGCCGTCATCGGCGAGTCCTGGCAGGGATGCGCAACCGCAATCGGTTCAGTGGCGTTCATATCGCTGGGAACAGGTATCGGACTGGGCGTGCTGCAGGACGGCAAGCTTATGCGCGGCGCAAGCGGTGCGGCGGGCGAAATTTCCTACATGCCGTTCGGAGCAGATCCATATGCCGACGACAGCCTTGAGCGTGGCGCCTTGGAGTGCGCGATTGCCGCCCAGGGGATCAGCGAGCTCTACGCTCACTCGGGAGGCGCGAAGGATACATCGGTGCGCGATATCCTGGCGCTTGCCGAAAATGACGACCCGCTCGCTGTCGATGTCATCGGCAAAGTGTCCGACATCGCTGCGCTCCTCGTCGTTTCCGTCAATGCGATCGTCGACCCGAAGACCGTTGTTCTCGGCGGCAGCATCGGGCGTCATCCGCTGATCGCCGAACGCGTTCGGCAAGGCATTGCGAAAGCAAGCCGCCGCGCAATCGACGTCAAGGCAAGCGTTCTTGGTGGCAAGGCAACACTGCTGGGGGCGTTGGCGATTGGTCTGAACCATGTCCACAATCTGCTCTTTTCGCCGCAGACTTTGCCGGAGCAGCGGCGTCTCCCGCCGCCGCCACTGTAATTTCCAGGTCTCTTGTCCGTGCCAGTCGCAGGCGCTCTCGGTATCGGATTGCGACATCGGTGTGATGACGGTGTCAGCGCCGGCGCCACGACTGTGGCGGCCGTGGCGCGACCCAAGATCGCATGTCTGCGGCGGGATGAACCGATCGGATCGATGGCACAGAAAATTACGTTCGTCATCTTGACGAACTAATTGCTTCCACGCAAACTGCGGCCGACAAAAAGGTGGCATTCGACCGCTCGGTGCGCCCGTGGTTGTCTCCAGATGCAGCACAAGGAATGGATAATGGCCGGTCTCAAGTTGAAGGACGTCAAGAAGAGCTTCGGCCATCACGCGATCCTCCACGGTGTGGATCTGGATGTAGGCGAGGGCGAGTTCGTCGTGCTTGTCGGTCCTTCCGGTTGCGGCAAGTCCACGTTGCTTCGCCTTATTGCCGGCCTCGAAAGCGTGACCGCCGGCCAGGTCATTATTGGCGACCATGACGTGACGGCGGCGTCCCCTGGGGATCGCGGGATCGCCATGGTCTTTCAATCCTATGCGCTGTACCCGCACATGACTGTTGCGAAGAATCTCTCCTTCGGTCTCGAGAACCTGAAGATGAGCCGAGCCGAAATCGACCAACGCGTGATCGAAGCGGCAAAAATGCTGGCAATCGAGCCTCTTCTTGACCGACGGCCAAAGCAGCTCTCTGGCGGCCAGCGACAGCGGGTAGCTATCGGTCGAGCGATTGTCAGGAATCCCAAGCTGTTTCTCTTCGACGAGCCGCTGTCCAACCTGGATGCCGCGCTTCGCGTGCAGACCCGAGGGGAGATCAGCCGTCTTCACAAGCGGCTCGGCGCGACAATGGTCTATGTCACACATGATCAGATCGAAGCGATGACCATGGCGGACCGCATCGTCGTCCTCAACGCCGGACGGGTCGAGCAGGTCGGCACTCCGCTGGAGCTCTTCGAAGCTCCCGCCAACAAGTTCGTCGCAGGCTTCATCGGCTCACCTCAGATGAACTTTTTCGAAGGAACGCTTGCCGGCGCAGGTCCGGGTCATGTCGCCGTGGATGTGCCGGGCTTCGGTCGTCTGGAAATTCCAGCCGAACTCGGGGAGGCGACCGTCGGCGAGGCTGTGATCCTCGGCGTGCGGCCGAGTCATTTCGAACTCGGTAAGGGCAACGGAGCAGACGGGTATCCGATCCGCTTGGACGTCGATTATGCAGAAAGCATCGGCACCGACACCTATGTATATGGAATGGTCGAGGGTAGCGGGACGGCAACGATCGTCCATCTGCCGGATCACGTCGCGGTCAAAGACCGCTCATCGCTTGCTCTCGTCGTCGAAGCCGCGCGCTTTCATCTGTTTCGAGCCGAAACCGGCGGCACCTTTGCGAAATTGCCTCTCAACGTGGAGGATCTCGTCAAAGCCGGTGACGCCAAGGCCTAAGGCCTCACCGGCTGGTAATCGCTTATTGTGCGGTCGCTTCGAGATCGACCTTGTCGAGCAGAAGTGAGGGGTTCTCCATGGCGCCGGCCAGTTCAAGCGCACCGATGCCAGCAGCGTCCTTGGCCTTGACCGTCAGGGTGAAGGTTCCGGGCTTGGTGATAAACTGTGAAAGTGCGCTCACAGCCTCCTGCAGCTTCGGCTGGGTAGACGCAAACTGTTGCAAGCCGGCAGTCGTCATCAGGACAAGGATGCCGCGCACGCTGTCTTCGGTCATGCTGTTTTCATCGGCATAGAGCTTGATCCCCTTGGCCACGAACCCCTTGTCCTCGATCTTGAGTTTGGCTTGCCTGGCAGTGAGGCCGAAGAGCGCCATCTGCGCAGCGGTCGTGTCGCCGGAGAAAAAGTCCCTGGTGGCACCGCCCATAAGCCCTGAGAAGGAAAAGCCGCCGAGGTCGTTCCCGCTCAGTGAAATCTCCTTGATGAGAAGGTTCTGATTGGGCTCGTCCCAAGCCAGTTCTACGTTGGAGGAAAAGACAAGCTTTTCAAAACCCAGTTTGCGCAGCGCCTTGGAACCTTCGTCCTTGGTGTCGGTAGGAACCGGCACGCTGAGGTCCCGATAACTGATGCGGACATCGGTCGGGATGCCATTGTAAGGCTTGCCCAATGCCAACTCATAATTGTCGAGCGTGAAACGGATGCGTTCCGGAACGGAAGGTAGGGTAGCCTGGTCGGCCTGTCCCTCGCTCAACGGATCGTCCTGGTTGTCGGCATCGTCTGTCACATCCGCGTCAGGCGAAAGCCCGGTGCTTGAAGATGGATCTGTCTCGCTATCGGTTGCGCCTTGCTTGTCCTCGCCGACTTGGCTGTTCGACGCACGTGCCGCCTCCGAACCAGGCATGTCGACGTCCAGTCCCGCCACCCGTATCGTTCCGAACTCCGGCATGAGCGTGGTGAGAGGGAAGTTCGCGATCTGCTCTTCGTCCAATTTCGCCAGCTTAGTCAGCGCCTCCATGGTTGGATCCCAGGAGAAGCCCTTGATGCTCGCCTCCGAGACCTTGACGTAATCGGCGCCTTGACCCACGGAAACACCATGCATGGTCCCGTCGAAGGTGCGGCCACCAAGCTGGAACGCTATGCTGTCGATGGCCAGTTTGACCGTCTTGCCGTCGTCGCCGCCATCCTGTTCAGGGACTTCCACCTTGAGACCGAGCATCTCGATGTCGGCCTTGCCGATAATGTCGGCAAGTGAAAGGACACGTTCGACAAATGCCTGCCGCTCGGCTGGCGGCAGTGCCTCGGGATTGGCCGATTGCAGTTTCTGAAGCGTTTCAAGAAGTGGCTCGGCCGGCATGCGAACGCTCAAGCCATTGCTGCGCACCTCATCGTAACTGAAGCGCGACTTGCTGTTCGATAAGGTGATGTTCCTGACGGACATCGGGCCATAGAGCGGTTTTGGTTCCCTGTCGTCGGGACCGGCCTTTTCTGTGTACATTCGCACGAGATAGGCTGCGTCAAAATCCTTTCCGGTGACGGCACCCATGGAGCCGTTCATCTCCTCCCGCTTTGTTGCGCCCTCGCCATCCGGAATCTCCAGCGCGAATTGGAAGCTCGCCCCACTGGCAAAGTAACGCCCGACGCGACCACCAGCGATGTCTTCCAAAGCAACGTCCTTGTAGACTGTCTTTTGTTCGGAACCGGCGGCAAGCTGGCTGACCGTAACCTGCGGCGCTAAGACACGCTTTGCGGCAAAACGTTCAATGCGTTTGAGCGGCGTCAGGATCGCCTGATCGTCAGTCTTGACCAGGGCATCAGCGACGAAGTCGGGTTCTTCGATGCTCGCTTGCGGCACCGACAGCTTGCCCATTGCCAGGTCGAGCTCGAGACCTTTAACCTCGATCTCGCCTTTCAGGAAGAAGATCGTTGGCCTGCCGTCAATCGCAGCGACGCGCGCACTGCCGCCGTTGGCCAAGGGTAGCGTGACGTCACTGATGTGGATGCGTCCGAGAAAGTCCGCTCCGAGCGTGCTCGCCTTGCCGCCGCGCTCGACGAGAAACCGGTCGGCTGCCCTCTCGAGCATGAACTTGCCGGTGGTCGCGCCAGCAGCCGCGAGCGCGATCACTGCCACAGTAGCCCAAAGCACTTTTCGCCCAGCACTGCCGGTTCTCATGTCCGTCTGCGGCACGATTTCTGTCCTTTCACCAACCAAAATTGACAACGGATCCTTGCGAACCCATGTGACTAACGAGCCGCGGTGCTTTTTGCAAGTTTCCCGAGAGTTGGCTGTATTTATATCTGTTTTGTTGAAAAAATACCGTGACGGGAATTGAAACAGTTCATGGATTTTGACATTTCGATCGGAGATCGCCATTGAATGGAGCCGGCTTTGCGGAGCATGCAAGAAGGCAACCGCCGGGTCTACGGTTTGATCCTCTCAAAGCGAAGCAGCCTGCAGCTGGTCGCCGGTCGTCAGGTCTGCTTTCAGGTTTCCCGGTTGAGGAGTAACCTGAAAGCGACAACAACGGAGGCGTAGATCAGGCCGCATGCTTCCGATACGTCGTGAGGCCGATTTGCGGACCGGCACCTAACTGAGACAGCCTGGTTTCTCGACGCCGAGTGCGTCGGCGGTTGGATATGCGGGCTGGATCAGCTGGACGCCAATCCTTCGATTTCCAGGATGAATTCAAACTCCCGGGCGAGCCCCGGCGAACAGGCGACGACCGGACCGCCGTTGGCGAGAAGTGTTGGCAGTTCTGGCATGGCAATCTTCGCGCCTGCCTCCGAGGCGATCAACACACCAGCCAGCATATCCCATGCATTAAGGTGGCGCTCATAGTAGAGGTCAGCGGCGCCCTCTGCGACGCGTAGCAGGTCGATTGCCGCTGCACCCATGCGGCGGTAGTCCATGCCGCGCTCATGCAGGCGGCGGGAGACGGCGAGGTGCTCGTCGAAGCTTGTCTTGCGCGAATGGCCGAGGATGCACATCGCATTGGCCGGATCGCTCGTTTTCGCGGCGCGGACAGGGTCGCCCTCGCGGGTGGCTCCTCGGCCGCGGATCGCCGACACAACCGAATCCTTGGCCGCGTCGTAGACCGCACCGATCTCCAGCTGTCCTTCGGCGCAGAAGGCGATCGATACGCCCCAATGCCGGAAACCGCGGATGTAGTTCGTCGTGCCGTCGATCGGGTCGACCACCCAGGTTCCTGCCCCGCCTGCGCTGCCGCCCGTTTCCTCGCCCATGAAGGTGTCTTGCGGAAACAGCGAAAGCAGCCCGTCGCGGATCGCCTGCTCGGCATTGCGGTCGGCGACAGTGACGAAATCCTGCAAGCCCTTGTTCTCGACCTTCAATCCCGAGCCCATGTCGGCACGAAAGCGGGCTGCGTCTCGGCCAACACGGCGGGCGATCTCGATTGCGGCCGCTGCCCGGGCATCGAGGGCTGTGGCATCGAATGCGGAATTCATCAGGCAGTCCTTCTCGTGATCAGCGAAACGGGCGTGATTTTGACACGCGCCGTCATCTCGGGCTCCGCCATCCGGCCGATCAACAGGTCAATCGTCTGTTCGGCCTGCAGATCGCAGGGCTGGCGAATCGTGGTGAGCTCGTAGGCGGCCCAGCTTGCCTGAGCAATGTCGTCGTGACCGATGACCCGAATGGCGGGCGCGTCGTCGCGGCTGCGGCCAGCCATCAGCCGGTCAACGACGCCGCAGGCCATATAGTCGTTGGCGCAGAAGATGCCGTCAATCGCCAAGGGCCCAAGTCCGGACGCAATGTCGAAGCCGGATCGATAATCGTTTACGCCAACCGTGAGCAGCTGTGCATCGACGCCACGCTGGCGGCAGCGACCGAGGAAGGCATCGGTGCGGCGACGCGCCGAATACGAGACGGAAGGCGCGGCGATCATAGCGAGGCGCTTTGCGCCCTTATCGATCAGATGATCGGCGGCCAGATGCCCGGCGGTACGGTCATCGGAAATGATACGGTCAACGAAGGGAATGTCGTCGCCCTTGTTGATCAGCACGATCGGTACCCCTTCAGCGGCACACTGCTCGCAGATCTCCGTCGGCGGAGCGTCCGATGTGACGATCACGCCGGAGACTGCATAATGCAACAGCTGGCCGATCACGGTCGAGGTATCTGCCTCCTTTGAGGTCGGCAGCAGGATTGGCCTGAAATTCCGTGAAACGAGCGTGCGTGCCAGATGTTCGATCTGCAGAGTACGGAACGGGTTGTCCAGTCCCGCTGCGACCACGCCGACGAGATCCGAGCGCTTGTTTGTGAGGCTGCGGGCCAGATAGTTGACGCGGTAGCCCAGTTCCTTGGCGGCCTGATGTATCTTTTCACGGGTCTTCGGCGAAACGCTCGCATCCGGCGTGAAGGCGCGCGAAACTGCCGCACGGGAGACGCCTGCCGCGCGCGCCACATCGAAGGACGTTACCCTGCGCGGTCCCTTATCCTTGTCTGCCACGGTTTTCGTCCCCACCCCAGGCGGTGCGCATCATCTCCGGCAGGTCTGTGCAGATGCCGAGCACCGGCAATTTCATGATATCATTCAGGATCGGTCGCCTCTCTTCGTGCCAAAGGACGATCTCGCGGCCCTCGGCGAAAGCGCGGTCCGTGAGTGCAGGCGTGACCAGATCCTGCGGCCGCTCGCCGGCGCGTTCCCAGCAGAGATGCAGGATATCAGCACGTGCTTCGTCGCCCATGGCATGCGCATCGTTGCCGACGCGGATGAGGACCGAGAGCGGATAATCGCAGCCAGCCTCGCGAAGCTCGCGGACCTGTGCGGTATCGAAGGAGCCAAGGCAGGCAAAACGCTGGTCCTGTTCCCGAAGGTGATGCCAGCAACGAAGGCCGCTTCCCGGCGCCTTCAGTTCGACATAAAGGCCGGTGCCGGTCTCACGCCCAAGGGCGGCGACGGCCTCGAAGGTCGGCACCTCCACCCCCTCCAATGCTGCAAGCTCGGCCGCAGTCATCCCGGAGATGTGACGGTCCACGCCGAAGACGCGCCCGAGGTGATCGTCATGGGAGACGACGACCACGCCGTCCTTCGTCAACTGTGTGTCGAGCTCCCACATTTCCGCACCAAGCTCCGCAGCCAGCCGGAAGGCCGCAAGCGTGTTTTCGCGGGCGTGACCGCTGGCACCACGGTGGCCGATGCAGAAGGGAAGCTGACCCTTGCCCGCAGGCCAACGATAGCGGTCGAAGAAGCTCGAGAAGTCGCGCATCAGAGCCTCCGTCCGTTTTCATCGAACACAAGCACATTGCGGCTGTCGATGGCCCAACTGACCTCGTCGCCGATCTCGATATCATGGCGCGCCGGCTGGATAGACCGCAGCAACGGGCCACCTGCCAATCGCACGTCGTAGAGATTTTCGCGGCCCTGGGTCTCGGCGAAGTTTACGGTTCCGGTCACGCGGATGTCGCCTGCCGGATTATAGTGTTCCGGTCGCACGCCAAGCATCAGCCTGGCGCCTTCGCCGGCGTTGACCGAGACCGGCAGCGGAACTTCGATCTGGCTGCCGGGAATGGAGAAGGCACCGTTCGATGCCACGCCGTGCAGGAACGTGATCGGCGGGTTGCCGAGGAAGCCAGCAACGAAGGCGGTGCGCGGGTCGTTGTACATCTCTGCCGGCGTCGCAGTCTGCACGATCTCGCCTTCCTTCATGATGGCGATGCGGTCGCACATGCTCATGGCCTCCACCTGATCGTGGGTGACGAGAATGGCGGTAATGCCCGTCTCTCGCTGGATGCGGCGGATTTCAGAGCGCATCTCCAGCCGGAGCTTCGCATCCAGGTTGGCGAGAGGTTCGTCGAGAAGCAGGACGTCGGGCTTGCGAATGAGCGCGCGGGCGAGCGCGACACGCTGCTGTTGTCCGCCGGAGAGCTCGGAAGGGCGGCGGCCCATCAGGTTGCCGATCTGGACTAGCCCAGCGATGCGGTCGACGTCCTTGCGAATCTCGGCCGGAGCGATCCCCTTGACCTTCAGGGGAAAGCCGATGTTTTCGGCGACGGTCATGTGCGGGTAGAGCGCATAGGACTGGAAAACGACGCCGACATTGCGCGCCTGGCTCGGAAGATCGGTCACGTCACGGTCGCCGAAAAGGATGCGGCCAGCGGTTGGACGATGGATACCGCAGACGGCAAAGAGCGTCGTCGACTTGCCGCAACCTGAAGGGCCGAGCAATGCCAGCATTTCGCCATGCGCCACTTCGAGGTTCATGTTCTCGATCACCTTGGTGGAGCCGAAGCTCTTGGAGAAATTGTCGAGGAGGATACGCATCAGCCTTTGCTCCCGCCGCCATAGATATTCATGAGGTATTTGTGGAAGAATCCGTAAAGCAGCAGCACTGGGATCACGTAGAACACACCCACCGCCTTGAAGGTGCCGAAACTGAAATTGTTGTCGTCGGCAATCAGCCCCGCAAGATAGACCGACAGGACCTGAACCTGTCCGCTCGGGGCCAGAACCTGCGGCAGGATGAATTCGCCCCAGCCCGACAGGAAGGAGAACAGCGCCAGGGCCAGGATCGCCGGACGCACCTGCGGCAGTACGAGGCTGCGCCACACCCGGAAGCGCGAAGCACCGTCGACAACGCCGGCCATCTCGATCTCCCAGGGGACGACATCGTAGAAGCCCTTCATCAGCCAGATACCGAGGGGCAGGTCGATGGCGGCCTTCACCAGGATGACGCCGATCAGGGAGTTATAGAGGCCGACCATCTGCAGCACGATGAAGATCGCAATGATCAGCGTCACCGACGGGAAGGCATGCAGCACCATGACGCCGGCGAGGAAGAAGCCCCGTGCGGGCACGTTCAGCCGCGAGAGCACGTATCCGGCCATCGACGAGACGAGCAGCACGACGGTCGTGGTGCTGGCTGTGAAGATCAGTGTGTTCAGCGTCACCAGCCAGATATTGGGCTTTCCGGGCGGTGTGTGCCAGAGGAAGGACCAGTGGCGAAAGGTGATCGAATCCGGGATAAGCGATGCGGGCTGCTTGTCGGTGATCGTATCGATGAAGAGATAGGTGTACATCAGCACCAGCGGCAAACTGACGATCGTGAGCGCCAGGATGACCGGCCAGGTGCGATAATTTGCAGATGGTTGCGACTTTTCCGCCATGATCAATCCTCGATGAGCGGCCGCGCAACCAGCGAGGCGTAGTTGAAGACGCGCAGATAGGCAAACGACAGGATGATGCCGATGACCACAAGGACCAGCGCCATTGCTGCGCCGAGCCCATACTCCAGGTTACCGGCGTAGTTGTTGAGAGCTGTGTGGTAGGCAGCAAGCGACCAAACCTCGGTCGCATTGCCCGGCCCGCCGCGGGTCGAAAGCAGGATTTCGTTGAAAGAGGCGAGCAGGGAAAGCGTCTGATAGCAGCTGACGAACAGGATCGGCCAGCGCATCTGCGGCAGAATGATATAACGGATCTGCTGCCAGCGGCTGGCGCCATCTACCTCGCTTGCGAAGAATTGGCTCCTGGGAATGGCCCTCAGGGCCGAGGAAAAGACCAGCATGCCCATCGAGGCGCCGATAAAGCCGTTGATCAAGACCACGAAGAACCATGCGTGGTAGGCGCTGTCGAGAAGATAGTTTTTCGGTGGGTAGCCGAACTTGCCCATCAGCACGGATATGAAGCCGGTATCCCATGCCAGCCACTTCCACATCAGCACGTAGATGACGACCGGCGTAATGCGCGGCAGGAGCCAGATGGACCGGAAGATCATCGCCGGCATATCAGGCATGTAATGCGTCCAGATCGCTAAAGCCATCGCATAGCTCGTGTTGAACAACACGAGGACCAGGGCGACGTAGAGAAGGGTATTGAAGAGGATCTGAGCCATGTCCGGCGAGGAAGCAATGCGCGAGAAATTCTCGGTGGTCCAACTCCAGCCGGTATAGGTTGCCCTGGCAAGGCCTTCCTTCTGCTCCGGCGTCAAGTTGAAGCCAAATTTGTCGAGAGAGGCGAAAAGCTCATCCCTGCTCGCGAAGCGCAAGTTGGCGACGGAACGGTTGAACTGCTCGGAGATCTGCTTGACGTCCCGGGTCGATGGCCTGTCCTGGAGATCCTTGATCATGCGTTCAGCCTCGCGTCGCGAGGGAAAGACTTCGCCGAGGTGTTTCTCGCGCAATTCTGCGGCAATGCCGGGTTCCAGCCCAAGGGCCTCGACATTCGTGATGCCCTCTTCGTCGATCGCGTAGCGCGGCTCGGTCAGCTGCTGCACGACATCCGGCATTTCGCGCTTCAGCGCATCCAGCGAATTCGGTGCGATCTGGTAGGCGCCGCCCGAAATGCCCGTGGCAGTCGTCATGCTGGTGAAGGAGAAGACCGCTGTCAGCACGACCGGCATCAGGAAGAACAGCAGGATCATCACCGCAGCAGGCGCGATCATCACGAGCCCGAGCGTTCTGGACGTTCTCATCGAAAGTCTCCGCAAAGGACCCGGGCGGACTTGCCGCCCGGAGGGTTGCCTTGGTGCCTAGCGGATGACGATCTTGTCACCGAGCGTGCTTTTCAGCTCGCTCTCGACGTCGTTGACGGCGCCATCCGGGGTCTTGGCGCCTGTCCAGGATGCTTCGAGGCCCTTCCACATGATGTTCCAGTAGGTGCCGAAATCCGCATTGTTGGGCATCGCGTTAGCATAGGGCAGCAGGCGCTCGGTGGCTTCACGCGTCCAGCGATCGGAGGAGTAGAGCTCGATCTCGGTTTCGGCCTTCGAAATGCCGAGGTGAGCGGACTTGACCGCGTGCAGCACGTTGATGCGCGGTTCGGAAGCGATCTTGATCAGCTGGGCAGCGACCTCGGTGGCGTCCTTGTCGTGACCCGAGGTCAGAAGATAGACGAGCGGATGCGTCAGCGTGTTGGCCTTGCCACCATCGCCGGCGGGGATCAGCGTGAAGATGACGTTGCCGAAGAAGTCCTTCAGGCCCTCTTGCTTGACATAGCGGGCGTAGTGCCAGGTGCCGCCGTGCCAGATGCCTGCCTTGCCGGAAGCCACTTCCTTCCACCATTGATCGCCGGGCATGCCAATATGGTTCTTCTTGGTGACGCCATCCTTTACCGCGTCGGCGAAGAACTGGTAGGTACGCTGCATTGCCGCCTTGTCGAAGACGAGCTTGCCGTCCTCTTCCATTTTGCCGCCGAAGCTGGTGTAGAACTGCCAATAGTCAGGACCGTTCGTGTTGCGCGGATAGAAGCCGTAGCCTGCCTGGACGAGGCCTTTGTCCTGCATCCTCTTGGCGTCTTCCAGCACGTTCTTCAGCGTGTAGCCGCCGTCCTGGACCTTCTTCGGCAACGCCTCGAGATCGGCGTCGCTATAGCCGATGGCCTTCATGTACGGCTTCCAGAAGAACATCGGGCGGGACTCGGCATCCTGCGGAATACCGTAGACGGTACCGTTGAACGAGGCGATGGTCATCAGGTTTTCGTAGATGTCGTTGAGTGGCCAGGAGTCGAGGTCGACATAATCCTCGATCGGCACGATCAGGCCGGACTGAGCCCAGGGGCCGATGTCCTCGTGGCCGGTGACGACTATATTTGGAGCAGTCTTGGCTTCGGCGGCGAGTGTCATCGCCTGTTTGAAGTCTTCCCAGCCACTGTAGGCTTTCTTGTCGACCTTGATCTTGAGGTCTTCGCCCTTGATTGCGGCTTCGCGCTGAAGCTGCTCGGCGGCTATGTCGATCGCGTCGAGGCGATAGACGTCGTTAGGTCCCGTACCGCCTGCCCAGACGGTAATGGTGACATCCTTTGCAATGGACAGGGCGGTGGTCGAGGCCAGAATAGCAGCCGCGACGGTCAGGCACTTCAATGTCGGCAGAATAGTCATTTCTTCGTCTCCCCAGAAGAGCGGTGTGAACCTCTTGGCGGGCCATCACCAGTATTGAAGGCCACGGCGAGGTCCCATGAAAAGCGCGAACGAATAACGCTCTAAGGGGCGTACGTAACGGCCGAGTGACAAAAATGAGCACGTGTGCAAAATTATTATGGCGCGGCGAGAAAACATTGCAAGGGTCGTTTTCAGAAGTGAACCGCTGCCACTAAAAACGGATCCCTGCATGGGGCCGGATCGCGGCTGGGGTCGCGGTCAAGACGCCTGAGGGGTCGATACTCTCCATAAAGCCGACAACGCTGTCCCGTCGTCGGCATGCAGGTGAGGACTGGTCTCAGATTGTGACTGTCGATCCTAGCCGTGCGACGCCAGCGTTCTTCTCCGACATGAAGTCGATCAGGGCGCGTGCCGCCATCGGAAGCTGCTTGCGCGAGACGTAGAGCGCGTGAATGCCGAGCGAGCGAGGTTCCCAATCCGGCAAGACGACTGAGAGAAGGCCGGAGGCGACCTCCTCGTCGGCGGCGAAGCGTGGCAGCATGGCGATGCCGAGGCCCGACAAGGTTGCGCGCCTTAAGGCCACTGCGTCGTTCGTCTGGAATCCCCCGGCTACCGTCACGGCGACCTCGTTTGCGTCCTTCTTCAGCACCCATTCCGATCCGCCCAGATGCGTGTAGGTCAGGCATTTGTGGTTCTTCAACTCTTCCGGTGAAGTGGGTGCCCCGCCTCCAGCGAGATATTCCGCCGAGGCGTACAGGCGCGAGGGACAGGCTCCGACGCGCTTAGCGGTCAGCGATGGATCGAGATGGTTGGCGATGCGGATCGCGATGTCTATGCGATCTTGGACGAGATCGACCGATCTGTCGGTGATCTGCAGGTCGATCTTGATCTGCGGATATCGCGCCTCGAATTCAGAGAACTGACGTACGAGCTGGGCTTCTGCGAGAATGCTGGGTGCGGTCACTCTCAGAAGACCGTGGGGCGTATCCGAGTGAACGCCTATTTCGGTGACGGCGTCCGCGACACGCACGATTTCCCTGCAGAGTTCCAGAACACGCTCGCCCGCGGAAGTGAGGCTAAGCTGCCGTGTCGTGCGGTGAAGAAGCCTCGTTCCCGACCATTCCTCAATCGACGCGATGTAGCGCGAGGCCATCGCTCGCGACATCCCAAGCTCCTCCGCCGCAGCCGACGCACTGCCACGTTCGACGGTTTTGAGGAGAACCGCAGCAGCCATTATCCGATCCATGATTTGCTCGATTTACGCAACATTCTGTCTCGATAACTGCCGTATATCTCTGGTTTTTGCAACATTATATTCCGCCTCATCAACGGAGGTCGACATGAAAAACGACATCGAACTTCAATACCTCTTCGACCCCTTATGCGGCTGGTGCTATGCGAGTGCCCCCGCTCTTGCAGGGCTGGCGGAGGAATTCGGCGACAAGCTTAAGATGATGCCTTCAGGCCTTTTCGTGGGCGGCCGGGCGATCTCGACAATTGCTGACCACGCCTGGCGCAACGACCAAAGGATCCAGGCCCTGACGGGGCAGCCGTTCTCGGAAGTCTACCACCAGAATGTTCTGCAGGCTCCAGACGGTATCTTCGATTCCTGGCCCGCAACCGTCGCGATGACGGCGCTTGGCGAACATGACGCCCGCTTGGAGCCTCTCTTCCTGCACGCCGTGCAGATCGCCCGGTATGTCGAAGGACGCGATACGTCTTCCACCGAGGAAGTGGCGACGGTCGCCGCGAACGTCGCGGCCGGACATGGCATCGACGTGACAGTCGAGGACCTCGCAAACCGTCTGCGCAACGACGTCGATCTTCGTGAGCGTACGCTCGAGCGAATGGAAGACACGCAGGCCCGCATGAGCGAACTCGGGATGAGGGGCGTTCCGCAGGTCGTCGCGATCGTGAACGGTACGCCGCATGGTCTGAGCGGGCAGGCCCTCTACGATGGCCCTCAAGCGATCATCGCGGCCCTCAACCAACTTTCATCGAACGCATAACCATTGCAGCAAAGGAACATCATCATGAAAATCGCAATTATCGGCGCCTCCGGTCAGGCTGGATCCCGCATTGTCGCAGAGCTGTCCTCGCGCGGTCACGCCGTCACGGCAGTTGCCCGCGACCCCACGAAGGTCGCAGGCTTGCAAAACGTCACTGCTTTGTCGGGTGATATTGAAGCGCCGGAAGCTCTCGCAAAGTTGCTTGAAGGCCACGATGCCGTCATCAGCTCGGTTCACTTCTCCGCCGCAAATCCGGAGAAGCTGATTGCCGCGGTCAAAGGATCCGGTGTTCGTCGCTACTATGTCGTCGGAGGTGCGGGTAGTCTCGAAGTGGCTCCCGGCGTTCTTCTCGTGAACACCCCGAATTTCCCGGCCATCTACAAGGACGAGGCTCAGGGCGGCGTCGATTATCTGAACAGGCTGAAGGCCGAACACGCTCTCGAATGGACGTTCCTGTCGCCGTCAGCAGCGTTTGTGCCGGGCGAGCGCACTGGCAAGTTCCGCCTTGGCAAGGACCAGCTCCTGACAAACGACAACGGCAGCAGCATTTCCTTCGAGGACTTTGCCGTCGCGCTGGCCGACGAGATCGAGACGCCTGCGCACGTCATGCAGCGCTTCACGGTCGGCTACTAACCGCCAACTTCGGCATCAGCGTGCCTTCGCGCAAGCTGTCACTGTCGGGTGACGGCTGGGAAAGACTCTGCACATGCCATTCAATCTAGGAGCCAGATTATGTTGAACCGTCGTACCACGCTCAAGTCGCTCACCGCAGCCGCCGCTATCATGATCGCCGTTGCCCCGGCCGCAACCGCGGCAGACAAACCTGCGCTTTCATGGCAGGCATTCAAGACTAATGAAGCGGGCTTTCTCCGCGCCCCGGTGCTTATCACTGGCAAGACTGAAGCCGTTCTTATCGACTCGAGCTTCAGCTTCTCGGACGGCAAAGTTGTTGCCGATGCCATCAAGGCAAGTGGCAAGCGCCTGACCAAGATCTACATCACAACAAACGACCCTGACTACTACTTCGGACTGGCACCGGTCCATAATGCCTTCCCTGAAGCGAAGATTCTTGCTGCTGCCGACACCGTCGCTCTGATGCGCCAAAAGGCCGAGGGGAAAATCAAGACTTGGTCGCCAGTTCTCGGCGACAACGGCCCGAAGTCCGTCGCCGATCTGATCTTCCCTGAAGTCAGTGACATCAAATCCCTAACTGTCGACGGAGAGAAGCTCGAAGTCGTCACGGCGCCAGGCGTGAGGGATCGCGGCCGATACATCTGGGTTCCGTCGCTGAAGGCTGTGTTCGGCGGGGTTGCGGTGTTCGGCGGGATGTATCCCTGGGTCGCCGATCTGCCGACGGTCGAAGAGAGGAAGGCGTGGAGGGCGGCGTTGGAGGACATCATCGCCCGCGATCCGAAGATAGTCGTGCCAGGCCACACGACACAGGCATGGCCGACCGACATCTCCAGCGTGACCTACACCCGCGATTACCTTGTCGCGTTCGACGCCGCGGCTGCCAAGGCGAAGGACTCCGCGGCCCTTATCGAGGTGATGAAGAAGCTTTATCCCAATGACGCGATGCCGATTTCGCTAGAGCTCGGCGCGAAGGTCGCCAAGGGTGAAATGACCTGGGGCAAGTGATCCCAGTAAACCTACCGGAAGCGCGGCGCAGGTGCCGCGCTTCCTCAACCCGTGCCGAATTCCACCACCCATTGGCGACTTCATTGGATGCTACGGAGCTTTATCTCGATCTGGAGACAGCGGGACAGTCTCTCCGAGCCCGGTCAGCATGGCGTTGCCGAAGTGATACGATGCAGGCGTTGTTGCGCTGCGGCGGGCGAAAAGCTGCTCTCAGGGGCGGGCTATCCACGAAGGCGGATCCCAAGCGCTTCGATCTCCGGCTGACCTGCTAGTGATCTGCCGCAAGGCTACGCCGACGTCCGCGCTGTCTCCGACCATCGACTGCAGATGATTGGGATTGCGAACGCCCTGCGGATAGGGCGAGATAATGATTGCTTGCTATCCGTGTCGCTCGTGACTGTCCTTTGCCACCTCGCAAACCGTTCTGAGCTTACCGACGACGCAATGGCGGTTTTCGCGATTGCGGCAAACCTGCGGAACCTGCGATCCGTTTGCGATCGTTTGAACCATCACCATTCCTCCCGAAAGGACCGGCCGGCGGCGACTGCAGGCCAGCATCGTTTGTCTTAGAAGTCCATGCCGGGGCCGGCCGGCATCGCCGGTGCGACATCCTTCCTGGGTTTCTCGGCGATCATGGCTTCCGTCGTGACGAGAAGACCGGCGATGGAAGCCGCATCCTGGAGCGCAGTGCGAACGACCTTGGCCGGATCGATCACGCCCTGCGCAAAGAGGTCGCCATACTCGCCCGTCTGAGCGTTCCAGCCGTAGGAGAACTCGCTCCTCTCGCGCAGCTTGCCGACGATGACCGAGCCCTCCGCTCCGGCGTTTTCGGCGATCTGGCGGGCCGGAGCCTCGATTGCGCGGCGAACGATGTCGACACCGACGCGTTGATCGTCGTTGGCGGTCTGGATGTTGTCGAGCGTTTTGATGGAGCGCAACAGCGCCACGCCGCCGCCCGGCAGGATGCCTTCCTCGACCGCCGCGCGGGTGGCATGCAGCGCGTCGTCGACGCGATCCTTCTTCTCCTTCACTTCGACTTCGGTCGAGCCGCCGACGCGGATGACGGCAACGCCACCAGCGAGCTTGGCAAGGCGCTCCTGCAGCTTTTCGCGGTCGTAGTCGGAGGTGGTGTCTTCGATCTGGGCCTTGATCTGGGCAACGCGGCCAGAGATTTCAGCCTTCGAACCCGCGCCATCGACGATGGTGGTGCTCTCCTTCTCGATCGACACCTTCTTGGCGCGTCCAAGCATGTTGAGCGTCACATTCTCGAGCTTGATGCCGAGATCTTCGGTGACCACGGTGCCGCCCGTTAGGATCGCGATGTCTTCGAGGGTGGCCTTGCGGCGGTCGCCAAAGCCCGGAGCCTTGACAGCAGCAATCTTCAGGCCGCCACGCAGCTTGTTGACGACGAGCGTAGCAAGGGCTTCGCCTTCGACGTCTTCAGCGATGATGAGGAGCGGCTTGCCGGCCTGGACGACAGCTTCGAGAACCGGGAGCATAGCCTGCAGGTTCGAGAGCTTCTTTTCGTGCAGGAGGATATAAGGGTCCTCGAACTCGGCACGCATCTTGTCGGCGTTGGTGACGAAGTACGGGCTTAGGTAGCAGCGGTCGAACTGCATGCCTTCGACGACTTCGAGTTCGGTTTCAGCGGTCTTGGCTTCTTCGACGGTGATAACGCCTTCGTTGCCGACCTTTTCCATGGCTTCCGCCAGGAAGCGGCCGATTTCGGCATCACCATTTGCGGAAATCGTGCCGACCTGAGCGATCTCGGAATTGTTGGAGATCCTGCGGGCGTTGATCTTCAGTTCCGCGACGATGGCGCCAACGGCGAGGTCGATACCGCGCTTCAGGTCCATCGGGTTCATCCCGGAGGCAACGGCTTTGGTGCCTTCGCGAACGATCGCCTGGGCGAGAAGCGTTGCTGTGGTCGTGCCGTCGCCGGCGATGTCGCTCGTCTTTGAGGCTACTTCGCGAACCATCTGGGCGCCCATGTTTTCGAACTTGTCTTCAAGTTCGATTTCCTTGGCGACCGAAACGCCGTCCTTGGTGATACGCGGAGCACCGAAGGACCTGTCGATCACGACATTGCGGCCCTTGGGGCCGAGCGTTACCTTCACGGCGTCGGCCAGGATGTCGACGCCGCGCAGTATCTTCTCACGGGCTTCGGTGTTGAATTTGACGTCTTTTGCAGCCATTTCTCGCTCCTTCATCCAGCTGGCCTTCATCCAGCTGGCTTTGACTGATATTCGCCGGCGACCTCAGGCGGACTGTTTCATTTCGCCTTGAGCTTCGTTGATGCCCATCACGTCGCTTTCATTCATGATCAGCAGGCCTTCGCCGGACCACTTGCCGAACAGGATGGTCGCCCGCCTTGACATCGAGCGCCTGGATCTGGCCGGCGTCGTGCGCCGGGACCCGCAGTGATGACTTTACCTTCATGCGGATTTTCCCTGGCTGTGTCGGGAATGATGATGTCGCCCTTGGCCTTTTCTTCGGAGTTGACCTGCAAACGAGAATGCGATCATGAAGTGATCGGAACGACATGTCTTCCTCCATGGACAAACAATGATGATGTTGTCCCTGGCCGGGCCGGATGAATCAGTCCGGGTGGGTGCAAAGCTTCGCGCGAACGATCTGGTTTGATCGACTTTCGATTTCAAGAGGGACGCAGGGAAAAATTAGCGCCCCTGTGCGATTGCTGACGGCTCTTTGGCGAACAGAAAAGCAGTTCCAGCATTGGGAGACACCGACGTCACGAACAGATAGGCAGGGATCGACCTCAAGAGCCCGCATTCGTAATATCTGCTAGCGGTTCCTCGGCCCGGCGGTGGCACCGTGTCGTCTGCGCCGGGGCCGCTTCACCCAAGCCAGTACCTCGGTCCCGGCCCCTTGCGTCCTGCCACATCAGCAGGGTTCGCCAGGCTACACCGGTCGATCGACAGGCAGCCGCAACCGATGCACTCGGTAAGCCCGGAGCGCAGCCGCTGCAACTCGGCGATGCGCTCGTCTATGCGCTTTGCCCACTCGCCCGACAACCGCGACCAATCCCGACGTGATGGCAGGCGATCGACCGGCAACTTGCCGAGCTCGGCGCCGATCTCCTCGAGCGTCAGCCCGATGCGCTGCGCAAAGACGATGAAGGCAATCCGGCGCAGCACGGACCGATGATAGCGCCTGTGCCCCGAGCCGGCCCGCTCGGACGCAATCAGTCCGCGCTCCTCGTAGAAACGCAGGGCCGACGAGGCGACGCCGGCGCGCCGCGACACATCGGTGATGGTCAGCATCGAATCCATTTACTGAGGAAAGCACGAATTCTTCTTGACTTCAAGTTAACTTGAACTTGTAGCAATAGTTCCTTGCTGATTGAAGGAGCACCGACGATGCGAACGAAAATCGATCTTCAGGGGATTCGCGTGGCGGTCACCGGTGGCACATCCGGCCTCGGACTGGCGCTGGTGCGACAGCTTACCGCGAACGGTGCCTGCGTCGCCTTCGTCGCCCGAACCGCTGCGAATGTCGAACGGATCGCTGGCGAGACGGGCGCGTACGGGATTGTTGGCGATGTCGGCAGGAAGGAGGACATCTACCCGGTCGCGATGCAGATTGCGGCCATCCTTGATGGGCTCGACGTCCTGATCAACAATGCGTCGAGCCTTGGTCCCGTCCCTCTGGCGCTTCTTGCCGATACCGAGTGCGAAGAGCTGGAAGCGGCGCTTGCGGTCAACCTCGTCGGTCCGTTCCGATTGACGAAAGCCCTCTTCGGTACGCTTGCCGCGTCCGCACGCGAGGGCCGCGGCGCCCTTGTGATCAACATCTCCAGCGATGCGGCGGTGAATGCCTATCCCGGCTGGGGCGCCTATGGGGCGAGCAAGGCCGCTTTTGCCCATCTGACGGCGATTTGGGACGAAGAGGCAAAAGCCGACGATATAAGGCTCCTCGCGCTCGACCCAGGCGATATGGATACCCCGTTGCACGCGCTGGCGCTTCCCGACACCGATCCGTCGACCTTGAAGACCCCGGAGCTGGCTGCCACCGAGATCGTCGAGAAGATGCTCGACGCCCTGCCGGTAGGCGCCAGGCTTCTCGACGGGGAACGAGCATGATTGCCGACGACCATTCCGATCGGCGCTCCGCCAGGCTGTTCGTCGTCGAGGCGGACGGCACGATGCGCGACCTGCCGCGCGCTGGACTGGGGACGCTATTCGATCCTGGTGATCTGGTGGTGGCCAATGACGCCGCGACCTTGCCTGCCAGCCTGCACGGTAGGCATGTTTCCAGCGACGAGGCGATAGAGATCCGCCTGGCAGGCTGGCTGTCACCTCCCGATCCGACCCGTTTCGTGGGAATTGCGTTCGGCTCGGGCGATCACCGTACGCGTACGGAAGACCGGCTGCCGCCGCCTGCGCTGTCAGCAGGCGATCGTCTGAGGCTCGGCCCACTCGAAGCCGTGATAGAGCGCCCTCTCAGCCATCCTCGCCTTCTTGAACTGCGCTTCCGAGGCAGCCGCGCAGCGGTGCTTGCGGGACTGGCGCGGTATGGTCGACCGATCCAATACGCGCATGTTCCCGAACCGTTGGCGCTGTGGGATGTTTGGACGAAGATTGCCGCTTGGCCATTCGCGTTCGAGGCGCCATCGGCGGGCTTCGCACTCGACTGGCGCACGCTCCAAGCCTGGCGTCGGCGCACCGTCGCTTTCACAACTCTCACGCATGCGGCAGGCGTTTCTTCCACCGGCGATCCGGCACTCGACCTGAGCCTTCCCCTCGATGAGCCGTATCGCATCCCCGAGCATGCCGCCGCAGAGGTGGCGCGGGCGAAACTCCGTGGCAGCCGCATCATCGCGATCGGCACGAGCGTCGTGCGCGCGCTTGAGGCAGCCGCCAATCCAGATGGCAGCGTGCGGGCCGGAAATGGCATTGCCACCGGTCGTATCGAGCCCGGCACGACGGTTCGCGTGGCCGATGCTATTCTCACAGGAATCCACCAGCCCGGCGAAAGCCATTTCGAGCTTCTGCGTACATTTGCCGACGATGCCCTGCTCGCCAGGGCCTCCGCAACCCTTACCGCGCATCGCTACCGCACGCATGAATTCGGCGATTCCATGCTGCTCAATCGCCAACCGCTCGGGTTTATTGGCGCGATAAGACCGGGTCCGGGTGCTTGAGACGACGCCTCTACTCGAAGCTCGAGGCGTGGCATACGACGCTGTTCCGCACGCGCGCCGCGCCGCAAGGCGATAGTTTCGCCAAAGCGACAACTGCCACGTTCATGCGATTTTGATTTGAGCGGCCACCGGTTCCAATCCCTTCAAGATGCGCAATTTTGCACAAGCCGCTTTGCGTTACGGCGTGCGTTCGAAGGGTTCTCCGAGCGAGGCGACGCCGTTCAGCTTGAGCAGGCGACGGTCTGCGGAAATGACCCCAAGCACGACAATCGTAACGAGGTAGGGCAGGCTGGAGAGAAGTTGCGAAGGCAGGCTGACGCCCACGGCCTGCGCGGCAAGTCCCATCAGCGAGACTGCACCGAAGAGGCAGGCGCCGAGGAAGATGCGACCGGTGAGCCAGGTGCCGAAGACGACGAGTGCGATGGCGATCCAGCCGCGGCCAGCGATCATGCCATCGGCCCAGAGTGGCGTATAGACCACGGCGGCGTAGGCGCCGGCAAAACCGGCCATCGCTCCACCGAAGGCAACGGTGGTGACGCGCACTGCAATCACCTTATATCCGATGGCGTAGGCGGCCTTGGGATTTTCCCCGACTGCGCGAATGACAAGACCGGTCTTCGTATAGGCAAACATCGCCCAGATGGCGAGGGTGGCGGCCAGTGACAGCCACACGACGATGTCCTGGACGAACAGGCCGCCGATGACCGGGATCCTGGAGAGCGCCGGAATGGCAATCTTCGGAATGCCGGCAACGGTCAGCGCCTCGTAACTCTTGCCGAAAAGTGCAGACAGACCCTGGCCGAGAATGCCGATGGCAAGGCCGGTGGCCACCTGGTTTGCCCGAAAACCGAGCGCGATGAAGGCGAAGATCAGTGACAGGACGGCGCCGCCGGCCCCGGCGGCGATGAAGCCGAGGACATGGCCGCCGCCGTGATAGACGACGATGAAGGCAAGTACGGCGCCGAAGGCCATCAACCCTTCGACCCCCAGGTTCAAGACACCAGCGCGTTCGACCACGAGCTCGCCGAGGGCGGCAAGCAGGAACGGCGTCGCGGCTGCGAGCATGCCGGCCAGGATGAACTCGATGGCGCTCATGATGGACTCCGGTGTGCGCGCGGCCATTCGAGGCGATAGCGAACGAAGGCGATGGCGATGAGGTAGGAGAGGAGCAGGCTTCCCTGGAAGACACGAACTGCGGCGATCGGCAGGTTCGCGGAAACCATGGCATTGTCGCCGCCGATATAAAGCGCGGCCATGATCAGCGCGGACAGGACGATGCCGATCGGATGCAGCCCGCCGAGATAGGCAACTATGATGGCGGCGTAGCCATAGCCGGTGGAAATCGAGCGTTGCAACTGGCCAAGCGGCCCGGCGACTTCTGCGGCACCGGCAAGTCCGGCGGCGAAACCGCCAATCAGAAGGGAAAGCCAGATCGCCGAGCTTTCGCTGAAACCGGCGTAGCCGGCGGCGCGCGGTGCGAGACCACCCACCTGCAGCTTGTATCCCATGAAGCTTCTTTGCATGAAGACAAAGGCTCCAAGCGAGAGCGCAAGCGCCAGGAGTAGCGAAACGTTGACGCGTGTCCCCTCGATCAGGAGCGGCACCATGGCGTCATACTGGAACATGACGGACTGGGGGAAATTGAACCCGTTCGGGTCCTTCCATGGACCAAGGAGCAGGTAATAGAGCAGTTGTGCCGCAACCAGGCTCAGCATCAGCGAGACGAGGATCTCGTTGGCGTTGAAGCGAACGCGCCAGAAGGCGGTGAGGGACGCCCACAGCGCGCCGCCGAGCGTGCCGAGCAGTAGCATCGCCGGCCAGATCCATTGGCCAGTCGCCTGCGGCAGGTAAATCGGGATGGCGGAGGCGAAGATCGCCCCGAGGATGAACTGACCTTCGGCGCCGATGTTGAAGACCTTGGCACGAAAGCCGATGGCAAGCCCTTGAGCGATGAGGAGCAGTGGTCCGCTCTTCAAGAGCACTTCCGAAAAAGAGGCCCAGGACACGAACGGTTCGAGCAGCATCGCATAGACGACGGCGACCGGGTCGCGGCCCATCAACACATAAAGGCCGAGATTGAAAACGGTCGCGACGACGAGTGCAATTGCGGGCGCCAAAAGTGTCGCGGTGAGCGAGGCGCGCTCCCGTCTGACGAAGGTCGGAAGGAATGCTGCGGACGAAACGCTCATGCCAGGGCTTTCTCTGGTGATGCCTTTGCCCCGATCATGTATCGGCCGATCTCCTCGGGCTTCGTGTCTCGTGGGACGAGCGGCTTGCTCAATGTGCCGTGGTAGAGCACCTGAATAGAATCGCTAAGTTCGAAAAGCTCCTCGAGCTCCTCGGAAATGACGAGGATGGCCATGCCCTCATTGCGTAGTGTAATCAGTCTGCGGCGGATCGCGGAGGCGGCACCGATGTCCACGCCCCAGGTGGGCTGAGCGACGAACAGCAGCTTCGGCGACAACATGATCTCGCGGCCGACGATGAATTTCTGCAGGTTGCCGCCCGAAAGCGATCCCGCCTCGGCATCGGGGCCGGGCGTGCGGACATCAAATTGGCGGATGCAATCGTTGGTGAAGCCTGTTGCCCGCGCCTTGTCGACCAGCCCGTGCCGCAAGAGGTGCAAGGGATGCGCCGTCAACAGGCTGTTGAGGACGAGCGACATCTCCGGCACGGCGCCGCGCCCGAGGCGATCTTCTGGGACGAAGGCAAAGCCAAGGCGACGGCGGGCGGCCGCATCGAGCGTGCCGACATCCTGGCCCATCATGTAGATCTTCTCGCGCGCGGAGCGCGAAAGCACCTGCTCGCCGGAAATCAGTGCCGCGAGTTCGCTCTGGCCGTTGCCCGAAACGCCGGCGATCCCGAGGATCTCGCCGGCGCGCACCGTGAGATTTATACCGGAAAGAGCCACGCCGAAGGGATCGTCCGGCCGGTGATCGAGACCAACGATCTCAAGCCGCTTTTCCCCGCCCGCATGGGGCACGGCCGGTATCGGGTCCGGCATGTCGCGGCCGATCATCATGCGCGCGAGATCATGGGCGTCGTGTTCGCGCGGGTCGACATTGCCAGTGACGCGCCCGGCGCGCAGGATGGTTGCCCGGTCGCAGATCGCCCGGATTTCCTCGAGCTTGTGGGAAATGAAGAGGATCGAGACCCCGCCGTCACGCAGGCGCCGCAGGGTGTCGAAGAGCCTGTCGATCAGTTGCGGTGGCAGGACGGAGGTCGGTTCGTCCAGGATCAGGAGCTTCGGATTGGTCATCAGGCATCGGATGATCTCCACCCGCTGCCGCTCGCCGACGGAGAGTGCATGCACATGGGCAAGCGGATCGACCTCGAGGCCGAAGTCGCGCCCGAGCGTACGGATACGGCCGATGAGATCGGCTTTCTTGCCCGGCACCACGAGCTGGATGTTTTCCACCACCGTCAGGGTCTCAAACAGCGAGAAGTGCTGAAAGACCATGCCGATGCCCTTGCGCCTTGCCTCGGCAGGGGAGGCAAGGGCAAGCGTTTCTCCTTCCCAGACGACGCTCCCCTCGTCTGGCTGCTCGACGCCGTAGATGAGCTTCATCAGCGTCGACTTGCCCGCTCCGTTTTCTCCAAGGATTGCATGGATCGAGCGCGCAGCCACATCCAGATCGATGCTCTGGTTGGCATGGATCTGGCCGTAGGACTTCGAAATGCCGCGGAGCGACAGGAGCGGGGCGGTCACGAGCTTACTTCGGCAGCGGCGTGGTCACGCCCTTGACATGCCAGTCCATGGCAATGATGTCGGCGTCGCTCATGGTCGCACCGGAGGCGACGACTTCGCTGCCGTCGGCCTTGGTGACGGGACCTTGGAAAGGCGAGCCGCTGCCATCGGCGATCTTGGCTTCGACGCTCTTGATCTTGCTCATCGTGTCGGCCGGGACATCCGGGCTCCAGTCGGCGATGTGAACGACTTTCTCCTTCATGCCAAGGAACGCATTGGCACCCTTGAAAGTGCCGGCGACGTGGGCATCGACCGAAGCCTTGAAGAAGGGAGACCAGTCGGTTGCGGCGCAGCCGAGGTAGAATTTCGGCGCGTACTTCTTCATCGAGGAGTTGAGGTTGCAGGAATAGACGCCGGCTGCCTCGCAAGCCGAAACGACTGATGGCGTATCCTGCGCGTTGGAGAAGATCACGTCGCAGCTCTGCGCCATCAGAGCCTTGGCCGCCTCCTGTTCCTTGGCGGGATCAAACCACGAATTCACCCAGACGACCGAGACCTCGGCCTTCGGGTTGACCGCCTGGGCGCCGAGCGTGAAAGCGTTGATCGAGGCAATCAGTTCCGGGATTGCAAATGCGGACACCGAGCCGAGCTTGCCGGTCTTGGAGATGGCGGCCGCCGCCATGCCGAGCAGGTAGGTCCCTTCAAAATTCTTCGCGGCAAAGGGCGAGAAGTTCGGTGCAACCTGGAAGCCGGAGGCATGCAGCACGGTGACCTTCGGGTTGCGGCGGGCGATCTGCAAGGCACCGTTCTGATAGCCGAAGGAGCCGGCGATCAGGAAGTTGTTCCCGTCTGCAACCGACTTGTTCATGATGCGGTCGGCGTCCGGGCCTTCGGCGATGTTTTCAAGCACGGTGACCTTGACCTTGTCGCCATAGGCGGCCTTGACCGGCTCGAGGCCATCCTGCAGCGCGCGGCCCCAGCCCACGTCACCGATGGGAGAAGGGACGACGAGTGTAATGCCGAGCGGTCCGTCGGCAGCGAGCGCCGCACGAGCGCCAAAGGCACCAGCGAGGCCCGCAGCTGCGGCTCCCTGCATCAATGTTCTGCGAGTGATCCTTGTCATGTCTTGGTTCCCCTTGTTGGTATCTTAGAATTCCACGGTGGCGAGAGCGGCTTCAGCCTCGGCAAACAGCCGAGCTTCGTCGAGCCCCACGAATTCGCCCTTTTGCCAGACGATGCGGCCGTTGATCATGGTCAAGTCCGTCGGCATGCCGATGCCGACCTTGGCAATCAGGCTCAACGGATCGTGTCGTGTGCCGACGTAGTCCATGCGCCTTGTGTCGATCGCAAAAAGGTCTGCAGCCAGGCCTGGTGCAAGTCGACCGATGTCGCGACGGCCAAGCAGGGCTGCCCCGCCTGTTGTCGCATAGCCAAGGAAATCGATCGGAGGCGGAACGGGGTGCAGGCGCGTCGAGGCAGCCAGGCACTGGAGCATATAGGCTGAGTGGACACAATGCATCAGGTTCGAGTTGTCGTTTGATGCAGCCCCGTCACAGCCGAGCCCGACCCGCAGGCCAAAGGCGGACATGGCCGGGATGTCGGTCACTTCGGCACCAACGAGGTAGACCGGCTCGGGGCAATGCGAGACGCCCGTGCCACTCGCCGCCATCTTGCGCAGTTCGTCATGCGTCAGTTCCCAGCAATGGGCGTAGAATGTATCGGATCCGGCAAAGCCGAGTTCCGCGCAATAATCGACCGTGCGCATTCCATGGCGCGCTTCGATGACCGGGCTTTCACCCTCGCCAACATGCGTATGCATCTGGACGCCGCGATCGCGTGCCAATTGGACCGCTTCGACGAATGTCTCGCGGTAGCAATTGACGGGCTGGCAAGGCGCCACCACAACCTGGCGCATGCTGAAAGGCTTGGCATCGTGGTAGGTGTCAATCAGGCGCGCACAATCACCGATGAACTCGTCGGTCGTCTCCAGCATCGCATCCGGAATGGTCGAGCCTTCGGACTTTGGCAGGGTGTTGCCGCCACGACCGGCATGAAAGCGCATGCCCAGGAGGGCGGCTGCTTCGAACTGGCGGTCGATCAGTCGCTTTCCGACATGTCGCGGGAAGCAATACTGGTGGTCGAAGGCCGTGGTGCAGCCGTGCTTGATCATCTCGGCCATCGCCGTCACCGAGGAATGATAAAAGCAATCCTCGTTCAGCCGCGAGAAGATCGGATAGATGCGGTCGAGCCACTCGATAACCGAAAGCTTCGTCCAGTCGAGGTCTGCGCGGTTGCGCACGAAGCATTGGAAGAAGTGATGGTGCGTATTGACGAGCCCCGGATAGACGAACCAGCCGGTGGCGTCTTGAACCGCGGTGCCAACAGGCAATTCACCTTGGTCGAGGTGATCGCCGATGGCCTGGATCGCCGGACCGGTCGTCAGAATATCGACATTGCGCCGCACCGTCGGCCCCTTGCCCTCGTCAACGATCACGGCTGTGCAGTTCTTCAGGAGGTAGCCGCCCATCTTATTCGTCGTCCGGAGCAATCTGCGGCTCGGGCTTCAATTCGTGTAGCCGGTGGATGCCCGGCATCTCGATGAACGCGTCGAGCGCGCGAATAGCGCGCGACCAGAGGCGGATCGCGGGATAGGGATCGAGGGAGACGCCACCGTCTGGCGCGAGCGCCACGTAAGGGAAGCAGGCAATATCGGCGACTGTCGGGCGATCTGACGCGAGGAACGACTTGCCGCGCAGGTTCTGTTCGACAAGCCCTGCCTCCAGCTCGCGGAGCGCAGCGGTCCCCTGTGTCTGCAGGAGGGCGATATCACCCGGGCGGTGCAACATCTCATGCAGGCGTGCGCCTCCGAGATTTGCAGTCAGCCGATGTGAAAAGGAAAGCCACTGCTGCACCCGGGCGGCTTCTTCGGCAGTCGAGCCGCCAAGCCATTGCGGTGCGCGCTTTGCGGCAAGATAAACCAGCATGGCCGATGATTCCGTCAGCAGGAGATCTGCATCCTCCAGGATCGGGATGGAGCCGGCCGGGTTAAGCGCCAGGAGCTCGGGCCGACGATGCTCGCCGCCGGGATGAAAGTCCACCGGCCTGATATCAAGCTTGACGCCTGCAAGAGCCGCCATCAGCCGCACTTTGTAGCAACTCGGAGAGAGGATGTAATCGTAGAGCTTCATTGCGCCACCAGCTGTGCACCATAGGTGTAGTTGTGGCGTTTCAGCCAGCGTCGATACGCGACGGACGTCAGGTCGGCGCGCGTGGGTATCTCCATCCCGGGATCAAGCGGCAAAAGTCGCGGGATCTGGTTTTCAAGGATAGATCGGTCCTGAAGGAAGATGGTCTGTTGAAAGTGGATCAGATCGGTCATCGCAGTGACATCGTCGAACAGCGCCATCCATGGCCACACGTCGCACAGATCCTCGGCCAGCGGCTGCACGAAAAGCGTGATCACATCCCACTCTGTGGGGCGGGGTGGGCAGGTCTTGTAGAGCACCGAGCAGGTTGGAGCCGGCACGCGGTACATGTATTCCGTCGTGATGCCGCCGCTTGCGGACTTTGCCGCCTGTGGCTGATAGAACTTGACCTGCGTTGCCCAGACCTCGTCCTCGACGTCTCGGATTTCGACCTTGTAGTTCTGAACCTCCGTGTGTGGCTCCGCGCCAAGAATATCTGTGTGCACGAACGGGAAATGCGCAATGTCGAGAAAGTTCTCGACAGCGCGAAGAGGCGAGCAGCGCACCCGCACCACGCCGACATCGACAAACCGCCGACCCGGCTGGTCAGCCTCGGGGATCGCAAACAGCTCCTTTTCGGGAGTGCCGAGCGAGGACCAGACGTGTCCATAACGGACGCAAACAGGCAGTTCGCGCCCCGTGTGAGATATCACCTTGGCCTTGCCGTCGGCACTGACGGAGACCTCGATCGGTTCGCCCATCAAGGCGGTTTTATACGCACTTTCGTTGAGCTGGCTGAAAAGGCCGACCGGATACCACTCGTTGAGCATCGCTCCCTGTTCCATCACGCGACACCCTTTGCCTGGACGCCTTCTGCCGCCCGCCGCAAGGCTTCTGCGATCCGTGACGCCGAGATGCGCTGGGACGCAGTAGCGTCACCCTCGAGAAGTACATGGATCAGCGTCTGATCTTGCTCCTGTGCGACAAGCAACAGTCTCAGCCCTGTCGAATTGTGGGATGTTCGCAGAAGGCCGTCGGTGCCGGTCTTTGCGCTGGCTGCCGCTTCAATGGCGGCAATGCCGGCATTTGCCGTCAGCGAACGCAGGGGAACGAGGCCTTCAAATCGTGGCGGTTGGTCCGCCGGTTCTCCAACGGCCACCCAGATCACGCCGTCGGCTTCCTGGACCTGTTGTGTTGCGACGCGGATCGTTTCGGGCGGCACGAGCTCGGGATGCGCCGGAATACGCAGACAGTTTCCGGCCGGAGCGTAACTCCAGCCGTGATAAATGCAGGACAGAGCCTCGCCGCGGACAAACCCGTGGGACAGGCGCATGCCACGATGAGGACAGCGATCTGCAGATGCTGCTGGACGCCCCGAAGCACTTCTCCACAGGGCGATGGATCCGGCTGGTGTGCGAGCCGGCATTACCGTTCCCGACGGCAAATCCGCGGAAAGGGCGACTGGCGTCCAGATGCCCGTCGTATCGGATCGCATGGCTAAACTTTCTAAGCATTATCAATATATTGCCTACGTCGCCCGTGACCGCTGGATCATTGGCTTGTTGCAGACTGCCATCACGTTTGCATAATCGTTTCGCATTGGCAACGCTGATTAAATTAAGGGCACTGGAAAGTTGAACGGTACCCGCTAACCCTGTTTTTCGTCGGTCATGATTGGTGTGCGAAGTATCGTTTCTACCCAGACGTCGATCGGCCCGAGCGAGCACCCCATCTCCATCATATCGATCAATTCTGCTGGCCCGGCAACCTCCAGTTCAATCCGGTGCGCACTGGTGTGAGATATGGCCTGCGACAGACCAAGCTTTGCCGCGTGACGGCGAATCCACGGAATGAAGGAGGCGGCCTCAAGGTCGCCCAGGATCGTTATCCGCTCCTGCAGGTGGCTTTGATGCTGTTCCATCATGAAGGTCTCGCGCTGGCGCCTCGATGACACCATAGCGTCTAAATGAGCTTGTGAAAGCCCCGTGATGCGCTTGTCTACAGCCCGCCGAGTCGCGGTCGAGACGAGGGTTCCCCAGCAAATATCCTCGGATTCAGCTGCTTTGGCAGCGGTTGGGCATCGATGGCCGCGGTCTCGCCTGTGGCAGCGATCTTGACATGCGTCGGCTGCATGGAAGCCATGCCTTGCCTCAATGCGCCTTGGTGTCCATCTAGGGAGCAGGCGATCCTCGCCTAAAATGCCCGCCAATGAGAAAGATTGTGTAGCGGCTGGAAGGCCGCCTCGCGGCCATGCCCGTTTGGGAGCTCTCGATGCAGGAACCTGGCAAGACGCTTGATGAAATGACGCTGCGCGAACGATCGAGCATTATGTCGATGGTCGCCGAAGCGCTGGAAGAGACCGCAGGACAGGCACAAGAAATCGGCGACATCCGCTATGCTGCCAATTCGACCTGTCTTGCGAACACGATCCGTGGACTTGTCAGCGATCTGTCGCCACGGGAGTTGAGGGCGGCGGCCATTCTCCTAGAGCAGGGGATTTCGCTCGTTGCTTCGTTCGAGGACCGGATGCGCGGTGGAAGCGCGCTGCATTAGGGGTACGGCGACGTCCTCCCGAAATCTTATGGCGTATTGTTCCTCATTCATTTTCATCCTCGTTGGCGCTCAGAAAGAACGGGGCAAGCTTCTTCTGTCGGGGCGCATCCTCGTCGAAGAATTTTTCGAGAGGCGGCAGCAGCGTTGATCATATTTATAGCACTGGTAGGTTCTAAAAATAATTGAACCTGGCCGGAGCCTGATTCGCGGGACTTCAGACGGCGGCCCACCGAGCACAATCGAGACCCTTGATGACGAATCCGACGCGACGGGTGCGGCAATCCTCCATGGCTGTCCTTCTAGTTCTATTTTCCCTGGTTCTAAACGCTAGCGAAACGCTTGGCGTGACGAGCGCTGAAGCCGGAACGGGGACCCTTGTGATAAAGCAGACGGGACGGCAGGTTCATCGCCGGCTCAAGCTCGGACTGAACAAGGCGCTCGTCGTCGATTTGCCGGTCGAGGCTCATGATATCCTTGTCGCCGACCCGACGCTGGCCGATGCCGTGATCCGGACGTCCCGGCCCATCTCGGCAACGCATTATACTAAATGTGCAAAAATAGTATAATGCGACTCTCAACCCGGAAGCACAAATTGTGTTGTCGTGCGGAGATCATAAGCTTTATATCTAAAACCCGATTTTAGTATAACGATGGTAGGCCATGAAGCAGATCGATCTCATGTATCGCACCATGACGGCCGAACTCAGTGAACGGGTATTCGACGCCTCTTTCTCAGCCGACTTCCCGATCGAGGGACGCTTCGTGCCTGTCACAGTGAAAGATCGCAAATATTGGTATTTCGATCAACCGCCTGAAGGGGCGGGGCATCGCCAGGATCGTCGCTATGTTGGCCCTGCTGATGACCCCGAGATCAACAAGCGAGTGGAGAATTTCCGAGCGATCAAGGATGATGCCAAAACTCGTCGTAAGTATGTTTCGACGCTCGTTCGTGAAGCTGGCTTGCCGGAACCGGATCGCTTTTCTGGAAATATCATCGAAGCTCTCGCCAACGCCGGTATCTTCCGCCTGCGGGCCTGCCTGGTCGGCTCCGTGGCTTTCTCTGCCTATGGTGGACTGCTCGGCGTTCGTTTGCCTGCCTCGTCGATGAGGACGGGGGACGCTGACTTCGCCCAGGACTATGCAATCAGCTCCGAAGTTGGGGATAGCCTTCCTCCCATCCTCGAAATCCTTCAGGACGTCGATCCAACTTTCCGGCCGACTATGCATCGTTCGGGCTCGCCGCGACCGACAGGGTTCGTCAACCGCGATGGCTACAAGGTCGAGTTCCTGACGGGCAACCGGGGATCGGACGACCACATGGACAAACCGGCCGACATGCCTGCTCTTGGTGGGGTCTCGGCCGAGCCGTTGCGATTTTTGGACTTCCTGATCCGCGATCCCGTGCGAGCTGTCATGCTGCACAAGAGCGGCGTGTCCGTCGTGGTTCCTGATCCCTGCCGGTATGCGGTCCATAAGATGATCGTCGCTTCCCGTCGGGTGGTGGATACGTCGGGAGCTGCAAAGCGCGAAAAGGACCTGAGGCAGGCCGTCCTCCTGTTCGAAGCGCTCGACGCTGCCAACCGGCGCGACGATCTGGCCGACGTCGCCAAAGAGGCGTGGGAGAGGGGAGAAGCCTGGCGTTATGCCATCCAGGCCGGGATGGGCTACATGCCGAAACGGGAAAGGGCAGCGACCGCCGCTCTCTTTCGGGACCTGGGGATCAATCACGAGGTCACGGTTCCCTAACGGCATAACGGACTGGGACCGCCTGACTCGTTGTCGTTGTCGACTTTCTCGGCAATCCATTCATCTCGGGAGAGGGGAGTCCATGGTTCGACCCCCATCAAGAGCACGACTATGACAGCTTTGCACCCGCATCTCAGTCATAGAAATCGTAGCAGCGCGCCCGAAAACGGACATAGCTCCGCGGCGGCGTCATTTCTCCTGCGCGCCAATAGGAGGGCATTGTAAACTTAACGATCACGAGGCAAGCGGAGATGCCGGGTTTCTGCGGAGGGTCATACCCGGGCGATTTTGGCCCATTGGACGATTGCAGCGGCGCGCAATTCGCGATGATGGCCGGAGGGGATGTCGTGGCGGGGAATATAAAACAGGTTTGCAATCGGATCGTGGATCGAGACGAAACGTTGTAGATGCTGCCTCGATTTGAAGCGCTTCATGATCCGCTCTCGTCGCCGGACCGGCTGATGAGAATTCTCCGCTCGATTGTTCAGTCCCTTGTGCGATCGATGCTCAACACCCGGCATGATCTCGCGCTTTGCCGCGTCGTAGGAGCGAAGTTTGTCGGTGATCATCACCCGTGGAGCACGGCCTTGCACTTTCAGGAGCTTGCGCATCAGGCGCTTTGCCGCATTGGCGTTGCGGCGTCTCTGGACCAGAACATCAAGAACGAAACCATCCTGATCGACAGCGCGCCACAGCCAATGCTTCTTGCCTCGGATCAAAATGACGACCTCGTCGAGATTCCATTTGTCGCCGAGCCGGCCGGCCGTGCGTCTGCGGATGTCGTTGGCGAAGGCACCGCCAAACTTCTCCGCCCACAGCCGGACCGTCTGATGCGAGACGATGATGCCGCGGGCGGCCAGCATGTCCTCGACCTCGCAAACTCAATGGGAAGCGGAAATAGTGCCAGACGGCGTGGGCGATGATTTCGGCTGGAAAGCGACGGCGGCGATAAAGAGGATCACGGTCTGTCATGAGACGTCATCGCATAACGAAATCCAAAGTTCGTTAAGTTTACGATGCCGTTGGGCCAGTTAGACCGTATGTTCGTGGCCTGAAGGTGGCCCGCCCCCGCGGTAAACTAAATTCGGGGGTTGCTCTGGATAGAGCCAGAGCCGAGCCCCATAGTTTAGCGAGGGCGAACCATGAAAGAAGATAATGTAATTTTCATCGGCTTGGATACGTCCAAATTGAAGATTTCAGTGGCCGTTGCCGAAGGAGAACGCAACGGCGAAGTCCGGTTTTTCGGCGACATCTCTTCCGAGCCCGCGTCTGTGGCATCGCTGGTCAACAAGCTTTCCAAGCGCGGAGCCAAGCTTCACTTTTGCTATGAGGCGGGTCCCACCGGTTACGGCCTTTACCGTCAAATTGTCGAACTGGGGCATGACTGCGTGGTGGTGGCGCCGACGTTGGTGCCCAAGCGAGCGGGCGACCGGGTGAAGACCAATCGCCGGGATGCCGTAAGCCTGGCGCGCCTGCACCGGGCGGGCGAGCTGACCGCGGTCTGGGTTCCGGATGAGGCTCATGAGGCGATCCGCGACCTGGTGCGGGCTCGCGAGGCGGCCAGCGATGCGCTGAAACAGGCGCGCCAGCAACTTCAGTCTTTCATGTTGCGTCATGGCCGGATCTATACCGGCCGCAAACCATGGTCGCGCGCCCATACAAGATGGCTGACGTGCCAGGCCTTCGATCATCCCGCCCACCACATCCTGTTGGCGGAATATTGCCAGGCCATCGAGGATGCCGGCGTGCGTCTGGACCGGCTGACCCAGCTAGTGGTGGAGACCGCAGCATCCTGGTCGATGGCCCCGGTTGTGGCCGCCTACCAAGCAATGCGTGGTGTTGCATTCATGACAGCGGTCACCTTCGTGGTCGAAATCGGCGATGTCAGGCGCTTTGATAATCCCCGTCAGTTGATGGCGTATCTTGGTCTTGTGCCGTCGGAAAGCTCGACGGGCGAACGGGTCAAGCGTGGTGGGATCACAAAGGCAGGCAACACAAGGGCGCGTCGGGTCCTCATAGAAGGCGCCTGGACATATCGCTTCCCGGCACGTGTAAGCCCGACGATCCAAGCGCGGCTAGAGGGATTGCCAAGGACCGTTCGGGAAATTGCCTGGAAAGGCCAGGTGAGGCTCTGCGCGCGCTATCGCAAGCTGATGGCAGCAGGCAAGCCGAAGGTCGTCGCGGTCACCGCCATTGCCCGGGAGATGGCAGCTTTTCTTTGGGCGATTGGACAGGAGGTCACTCCCACAGCAAAAATTTAAAGCCTATCGTCGGTGCAAAGCGCGACAAACAGTCGAGAAGCAAAACATCTGCTGTTGAACAAAGATGGAGGCAGGGTTCCGGTGGGGAACCCTCGTCATCTCTATGTGGCGGATAAAATCCATGCCCGATGTTAGATAGAGGCAGCCCCAGACGAACATACGGAAATGCGGTACCCAGCCCGCGCATAAGAGTATGCCAGCCGTCGTCAAAATGCCCTGTCTCCTCCTTTGTTCAACAGCTTCACGCATGTGCTTTCGTCGTCAAAGCCGGAAGTAAAAATCATGACTAAAGAGCTTGAATACGAACATAAGAGAGATGGGACCTCTCGCCTCTCGACGCGCTGGTCAACGTCAACGTTGGGAGCAAGGATGACGACCTTCCGCCTGGTGGAGACCATGAGCGTTTGGAGTCGTGATGTCCTGTTTGATCAGCTAACTGCTATAGACTGCCGCGCATCTCCACATGCGGCTCGACCAGCAGGTGTCGAACCTCTTCGCGGCCGTCGATACGGCTCATGAGCGTTTCTGCAGCCGTGCGACCCAATTGAGCGGCGTTTTGATCGACGCTGGTTAGCCCAACGAGAGGTATGGCAGCGAACGGCGAATTGTCGTAGCCAATGATGGCGAGATCTTCGGGAACGCGTACGCCACTTGTTCGAGCCGCGTTGATGAGCGGCACCGCATCAAGATCCGACCAGACGAATACTGCGCGGGGGCGGTCTTGCGCTGTCAGGAAATCGTTGATCGCGACCTTCCGATCCATCGCGACCGGCGGAAGCCGTAAGACCCGGCTTTGCAGGCCGGCTTGCTTCATTGCCTGCGCATAGCCCATCTCGCGCTGAACGGCGACGACCGATGCAGGCGAGTCCAGAAGATCGTAGCTCAGCATCGCAATGTCGCGATATCCCTGCCGCAGTGCAGCCTCGAGCGCCAGGCACGCACCCTTCCAGTCATCGGAATTGACGGTGTCGTAGGTCTGCGCCTGGGGCTCGTGATGGGCGATCACAACGATGGGAATCTGACGGGCGTAGCGCTCCAGAACCTTGCCGGAAATCCGAGGGGCAATAATCAGCACCCCGTCCATCCGGTTGTCGATCATGGATTCGATCATCGACGCCTCGATCGGGCTTGCTGAGCGCCCGAGCCCGATCAGCGATTTGTAGCTGCTTTCCGACAATGTGGTGTTGGCGCTTTCAATGACGCCGGCGAGGAACGTGTTGGACAGTTCGATCACCAGAACGCCGATCGTGTACGTGCGACCGCGCATTCCTCGGGCGGCGACTGAGGGCCGGTAGTTCAGCTTCTCGATCGACCGCTCGACCTTGTGCCGCAGAATGTCGCTGACGCCATAGGCGTTGCGGAGCACTTTGGAGACCGCCGCGACGGAAACGCCCGCATCCTTTGCCACATGGCGGATCGTGATCCTCTCGTGCGGCGCCTCAACTATCTGATTTGTCATTATAAAGTGTCTCGTGTTCTGATTTTCAGAAATTATAGGCACAAAACTCTTGCGCGGCAATCAAGAGTGTAGAATGATATACATAGAACGATATACACAACGGCATGGGTTCCGCCGGAGGAGGCGGTTGAGGGAGGTTGCATGATGAAGATTGCCTCGGATCACGGCGTCGCCGTGGCCAATGGCCTTGCCGGGTCTGCTTTCCAGTTTGCTGCATCGATGATTTCGCCTTCATGCGATCGCGGGCAGGGAACCCCGGGCACCTTCGTTTCCCGGGAGTTTTCACTGGAAACCGTACCGGCCGGCGCGACATTGCGCATTTCCGCGCTTGGGCTTTACCGGGCCTTCATCAATGGGCGCCGGGTAGGGGACGACCTCCTGACACCCGGCTGGACATGCTACGACGACCGGATCGCATTTCAGACTTATGGCGTCACGCAGCTGCTCAAGTCGGGCCACAATCGCATCGAGATCTGGCTGGGCGACGGTTGGTATCGGAGCCAGCTCATGTGGGCGTCCAATCCGATCGTCAACTGCTGGGGCGAGCGAGCGGGGACGATTGCAGAATTGAGCGCGGACGGAGCGCCGCTGTTGACGACGGATGAGAGTTGGAAGAGCGGCTACACGCCAGTTATCCGCAACGGCATCTATTTTGGCGAGGATTACGACGCACGCATTGAACCGAAAGACGCCGACGGCGTGGAGGTGCTGGCCTTCGACAAGCAATTGCTGGTCCCGCACGAAACGGCGGCCGTCAAGGAACTCGATGGGCGTTCCCCCATCGAAAGCTGGGCCGAGGCCGATAGGCGAAATGTCTACGATTTCGGCCAGAATGCAGGCGCCTACATCCGGATCCGCGTGAAGGGCGAAGCGGGAGCGCGGGTTCGCGTCGAACATTCGGAAGTCCTTGGACCCAACCGTTTCTTTGACAATCGCAACTATCGCAGCGCACGAGCAGAGCTGATCTACACGCTAAAGGGAGACGGCGAAGAAGTCTATGCGCCGCTCTTTACCTTCATGGGCTTCCGATATGCTCGCGTCACCGTAACAGGTCGGGCGGAACTGGTGGCCATCACCATGATCCCTGTTACATCCGTGCCGGTCGCCACGGGTAGCTTCACCTCAGGGGTTGCCGCAGTCAACCGCCTCGTCGAGAATACCATCTGGTCGCATCGCTCGAACTTCATCGAGGTTCCGACGGATTGCCCGCAGCGTGACGAGCGGCTCGGCTGGACCGGCGATGCGCAAGTCTTTGCCGGCACGGCTTGCTGGCTTGCCGACAGCGGATCATTTCTCGTCAAATACCTTCGCGATGTCATGCATGACCAACGTGCCGACGGCGCGGTTCCGCACTTTTCGCCCGACCCGACCCGACTTCACCCGGTTGATGGCCGCGGGGATTGGGCGGGATCGACAGGTTGGGGCGACGCAATCGTCATCATCCCGTGGCAACTCTACCTGCATTATGGCGATGCCTCGGTCCTTGAAGAATGCTTCCCGGCCATGCTGCGTTGGCTGGACTATCTCTGGGGCATTTCCGACGGTCCGATCATCCGTCCGCCCGCGGTTTGGGGAAGTCATGGCTTCACCTTCGGTGACTGGCTCCAGCCCGTCGGCGACAACCGCAAGCCGCGCCCGACCATTGCCGACGATTGTGCGGCGACGCTTTACCATTTCATTTCGACGCAATTGACTGCAAAGATCGCCCATACAATCGGCAAGGGCGTTGAAGCTGCGCGTCTCGATGCGCGAGCAGATGAAATCAGAGCGGCCTTCAGGCACGAGTTCTTTTCGCCATCCGGGCGCATTGCGCACAATGACCAGACCTCCTGGGCTTTGGCCTTCCTCTACGGCCTCGTTCCGCCGGAGTATGAGGAGGCCGGTCGCGAGTATTTCCGTCGGGTTTCCGAAGAGACCGATGGTGTGATCGGCACGGGTTTCATCGGAACGCCCGCGGTGCTGCCTGCTCTCACACGTCTTGGGATGCTGGACCTGGCGCAGAAGATGTTCCTGAACCGCAAGGTCCCCGGCTGGCTATATCAAGTGGAGCGGGGTGCAACGTCGATTTGGGAGCGGTGGGATGCGCTCGCCGAAGACGGCACGATCTACGATCCCGACATGAACAGCTACAATCACTATGCCTATGGCGCCGTCTGCCAATGGCTCTTCGAGGATGTCGCTGGCATCAAACCGTTGGAGGACAAGCCTGGGTTCGAAGAGATAGCGTTCGATCCAGCAATTCTTCCGGCTCTCTCGCCGGTTTCGGCCTGGCACGACACTCGCTTCGGACGCATCGAGGCCGGGTGGAGCGTGGAAGGGGAAGCCGTGACCTGCCGCCTTTCGTTGCCGGAAGGCGTGACAGCGCGCCTCAAGGGCAGAAAGGATCGCAAGGCGCTGACGGCGTGCGGTGAAGTTGTAGCGGCGGGTCGGGAGATCGGGCTCGGCAAGGGGGAGCACATAATCACCTTTTCGATTTGATAAAAAATGCTTGCGGGCGTTGGCCCGCAAGCCGGCAGCCGAAATCATTCCGGTCTTCAGGAGGAGGAAATGACTATGAGAATGACGAAGTGCAGCATCCTTGCCGCAAGCATCATGTCGCTGGCCGCTGGCGTCGCTCACGCCGATGTGACGCTGAGCATCCTGCTCGATACCAACCCGGAAACGATCGCCTCATTCGATGTCGTCTCGAAGGCCTATGCGCAAAAGCATCCGGATGTAAGCTTTGACGTCGAGCAACGCGCAGGCGGGTCGGAGGGCGATAACATCATCAAGACACGTCTCGCCACGGGCGAGATGGCCGACATCTTTCAGTACAATGGCGGTTCGCTTTTTCAGGCGCTGAAGCCGCAAGAGACGCTGGCGGATCTTTCTGACCTTCCATCGCAGGCTGGGATCCTCGAAAGCTTCAAGAAAGTGGTCACCAGTCCCGATGGACACGTGCGTGGAACGCCGTTTGGTCCGGCCATGGGTGGCGGCATCTTTTATAACCGCAAGATCTATGCCGAACTCGGCCTCACGCCACCCAAGACCTGGGCGGAGTTCATGGCCAACAATGAAAAGATCAAGGCGACAGGCAAGGTGGCCGTCGCGCAGACATATGGCACCACCTGGACCTCGCAGCTGTTCGTCCTCGCCGACTACTTCAATGTTCAGGCGGAGGTCCCGAACTTTGCTGCCGACTATACCGCCAACAAGGTCAAATATGAAAACACGCCGGCGGCCATGCGCGGCTTCGAGCATCTCGAGGAAGTTGCAAAAGCTGGCCTCCTCAATGCTGATTTCGGTGCTGCGACATTCGACGACGGCATGCGAATGGTAGCGACAGGTGAGGCTGCACATTACCCCAATCTGACCTTCGGCATCGGCAACGTTCAACAGAACTTTCCTGACGATTTGAAGGATCTTGGCTTCTTCGCTCAACCCGGCACAGATGCGGCAAAGAATGGCCTGACGGTGTGGATGCCTTCTGCGCTTTATGTTTCGGCAAAGTCAGGGCATGTCGAGGAAGCAAAGAAGTTTGTCGACTGGATCGGCACCAAGGAGGCGTGTGACCTCATGGCAAAGGCTGTTCCTTCCGGCCCGTATCTGGTGAAGGGTTGCGAGCTTCCGAAGGATATTCCGGCCGTTGTCTCCGACATGTTGCCCTATTTCGAAACCGAGGGGCGGGCTGCGCCTGCACTGGAGTTTCTGTCGCCGGTAAAGGGGCCGGCGCTCGAGCAGATCACCGTCGAAGTCGGAACGGGAATTCGGTCTGCCAAAGACGCCGCGGCTCTCTATGATCAGGACGTCGAAAAGCAGGCCAAGCAACTCGGCCTGCCCAACTGGTAACCTCCCAGCCGATCCCCACCCGGTGCTCGTCCGGGTGGGGGGTGCTCAAGGAGTCCTCATGGTTACGCGCAAATCGCCTTATCCCTACTGGTTCGTCCTGCCTGCGGCGGTGATCTTCACCGTCCTTTTTCTGGCCCCGACGATTGCCTCTTTCTGGTTCAGTCTGACCCGGTGGGACCTCTTCAGCACGCAGTTCATCGGCCTGGAGAACTACCGGCAGTTCTTCCGTGAACCGTTTCTCGTTCAGGGCCTTATCAACACCGTCATCTATGCGGTGCTGACATCGGGCACGAAAACCGTGCTCGGCTTGCTCCTGGCCGTGCTTTTGACATCAGGTCTTTGGGCGCAGGGCTTCCTGCGCACCGTCATCTTCTTTCCCGTTCTTGTGTCGACCATCGGCGTCGGCATGACCTTTTCCGTGCTCATGCACCCAACCCGGGGTCTTATCAATGTGGTGCTTGCTGCCGTGGGTATTCATGGTCCGGGCTGGCTGACGGACCCGGCACTGGCGCTCTATTCCATCGTCTTCGTCGATCTCTGGAAAGGCATAGGTCTTGCCACGGTGATCTACATCGCCGGCCTCGCGTCGATCAGTCCGGACTATTATGAGGCGGCCAGGATCGATGGCGCCACCGGCCGTCAGATGTTCTTCCGCGTGACCGTGCCATTGGTCAAGCCTGCAACGGTGACGGTCGTGACGCTGTCGCTGATCGGTGGACTGCGCAGTTTCGACCTGATCTGGGCCATGACCCGCGGCGGCCCTGGCTTTTCCTCGGATGTTCTGGCGAGCGTCATCTACAAGCAGTACCAGGCGGGTTTTTACGGGCTGTCGACGGCCGGAAACGTGATCTTGTTCGTCCTCATCGGGCTGATCGTGCTGCCCCTTACGGCGTGGTTCAATCGTAAGGAGGTGGATCTGTGAAGTCCCGCCAACTCTACACGGGCATCGCTGCCCTTGCCGCTTCTGGCGTGATCTTCGTCCTGCCTTTCCTGTTCATCTTCCTGACGGCTGCCAAGACAAAGCAGGACGCGGCCTCGCTGCGCTTCAGCCTGCCTGTCGAATGGCGGCTTTGGGACAATTTCATCGAGGTTCTCCAGGCTCGCAACTACATGCTGCTGCTGGCCTACTTCAATTCGACGGTCATCACAGTGGTTGCAGTCACGCTTCTCGTGCTGTTCGGCGCCATGGTGGGATATGTTTTGCAACGCCGTCCCTCGCGTTGGAACACGGTGATCTATGGTTGCGTTCTTGCGGGGCTGATGATCCCGCCTGCAGTCGTGCCAACCATCTGGGTGCTGCAGTCGCTTGGCCTTTTCAAGTCGATATCAGGCATGATCCTGATCCAGGTCGCTTACGGTCTCGCATTCACGGTGCTGCTGTTTAGAAGCTTCATCGCGACGATCCCGCGCGACCTCGACGAAGCAGCGATCATCGATGGGGCCAAGCCGCTGCAGATATTCTTTCGAGTCGTACTTCCGCTCTTGAAGCCGGTGACCGTCACCGTCGTTGTCGTGCAGTCCATCGCCATCTTCAACGACTTCACGAACCCCCTCTACTACCTGCCGGGCCGGGAAAACGTAACGGTGCAGCTCACGCTTTATAATTTTCAGGGGCAATTCCAGACCCAGTTCAACCTGTTGTTCATGAACATTCTGCTGGTGACCCTTCCGCCCCTTGTCGTTTTCGTGTTCTTCAACCGGCAGATCGTGGCGGGCATGACCGCCGGCGCAGTGAAAGGTTAGCCATGACCAGCGTGGTGCTTGACAATGTCCGCAAGAGCTTCGGCAGCCTGGATGTGATGAAGGGCGTTGACCTCACGATCGATGCGGGGGAATTCTGCGTCTTCGTCGGTCCCTCCGGCTGCGGAAAATCGACTTTGCTGAGGATCATTTCAGGACTTGAGACCTCAAGCTCCGGAAAGGTGTTCATCGACGGCAAGGACGTCACCGACGCCGAACCCTCCCAGCGCGGCATCGCTATGGTTTTCCAGTCCTACGCCCTCTATCCGCATCTGACCGTGGCAGAAAATATTGGCTTCGGCCTGTCGCTTGCCAAACGGCCTAAGGCCGAGATCGCGGAAAAGGTCAGGCAGACCGCCGACATTCTCCAGCTTTCCCATCTCTTGGATCGAAAGCCCAAGGCGCTTTCGGGCGGACAACGGCAGCGCGTCGCAATCGGTCGTGCCATCATCCGCAATCCAAAGGTCTTCCTGTTCGATGAGCCTTTGTCCAACCTCGACGCTTCGTTACGGTCGCAGATGCGGATCGAGCTGACAGATCTGCACGCCAAACTTGGCGCAACGATGATCTATGTAACGCACGATCAGGTCGAGGCGATGACCATGGCCGACAAGATTGTCGTGCTCAACGGCGGAACGATCGAGCAGGTCGGAACACCGATGACGCTTTACAACAATCCGGCAACGCCGTTCGTCGCCGGCTTCATCGGCTCGCCGAAGATGAACCTTTTCGAGGGGGAGGTTGCCAAGCGAGAGGGCTGCAAGACCTACGGCATCCGTCCCGAGCACATTTCGCTTTCCGCGGCGCACGGAAAGTGGCGCGGCGTCGTGCGCCACATCGAAAGGCTGGGCGCCGACACGGTTGTTCATCTTGACGTATCGGAACTCGCCTCGCTTGTCGTGCGTACGGAGGGCGACCGTCTAATTTCGGTGGGCGAAACGCTGTTTGCCACACCGTTCAAAGGCAAGGAGCACAGATTCGCCTGAAATGGTGAAGACCGCGCGTACGCAGGCCCGGCGCCTGTAATAGAGACGGTCGTCCTATCAACGTGTCAGTGCGACCGTTCTCCGGAACATCCTCCTTGCGATGCTACTCAAACACGCCAGCCGAGGAAGCATGTGCCTTTGCGATTGCGTCCTGTAGATCGTCGATTGGTGTAGAGTTCACCATCTTGTCGCCTTGAAGTTCCTTCGGCATCTTCCAGCCAGGATCGATCCCTTCCATGTTTGGTAGTTCGTGGGCGATGCCCTTGTGGCAGTCGATGCATGTCGCACGACCGGACAGAAGATACTGGGTGTGTATTTGCGCCGCGCGCTGCGTTTGCTTCTGCAAGTCCATCGCCACCGAGGAATGGCAGTTGCGGCATTCAAGGCTGTCATTGGCCTTCATGCGAGCCCATTCGTGCTGAGCAAGTTCCAGGCGCTTTTCCAGGAACTTGGGCCTGGTGTTGATCGTGCCGAATATCTTGCCCCAGACTTCCTTTGACGCCTGCATCTTCCGTGCGATCTTGTCGGTCCATTGGTGCGGTACGTGGCAGTCGGGGCAGGTCGCGCGCACCCCTGAGCGGTTGGAAAAATGGATGGTGCGCGAAAGCTCCTGATAGACGTTGTCATGCATCTCATGGCACGAGACGCAGAACTTCTCCGTGTTGGTAAGTTCGAGCGCAGTGTTGAATGCGCCCCAAAACATGACGCCGCCGATGAACCCGCCGAGCGTAAGCACGCCGAGACCGAGAGTCGCGGCTGGCGTGGTCATGATCCGCCACGCCTGGAGCAAGACTTTCCAGATCCACGCGATCATGGCGTCACTCGCTTCCAGTGGGCTTGACGCCCATCTCGCTCATGTCCCGGAAGACGTTGTTGACAAGCGGCCGCACATCCGCCTGCGGCACGTGACAGGCGGTGCAGAAGTAGCGCCGTGGCGAAACGTCGGCGAGCATCTGACCGTCACGCGTCATGTAGTGCGTCACGCTGATCATTGGCGCGCCGGACTCCTGGGTGAACTCGCGCTTATGACAGGACATGCATCGGTTGGCGTTTACCGACAACTCGTAGCCCTCGATCGAGTGAGGGATTATCGGCGGCTGGTCGGGATAGGCGCGCATTCGGCGCTGGTCGTCAACGATCCACTTCGGCAATGGCGCCGCCGGGCCCACCGCCATCGAGGGCGTCCGTCCGATCAGCTGGGGTGTCGTTGTTGATATCACTTGAGCAATCGCGGCGGTCGCGACGAACAGCAGCAGACCTGCCGCGACGGCCATCCATTCAGGCCGCCTCAGACGGCCACGGGAACAATCTTGACCGCGCATTTCTTGAAATCCGTCTGTTTGGAGATGGGATCGGTGGCGTCGAGCGTAACCTTGTTGATGAGCTGGCTGGCATCGAACCAGGGGACGAAGATGACGCCGGGCGGCATGCGGTTGCGACCGCGGGTTTCGACGCGCGAGCGGATCTCGCCGCGGCGCGAGATGATGCGGACTTCCGCCCCCTGGTTGATGCCGCGCTTGCGTGCGTCATCGGCGTTCATGAACACACGCGCGCCAGGGAAGGCCTTGAAGAGCTCGGGTACCCGCATCGTCATCGAGCCGGAATGCCAGTGCTCGAGCACGCGGCCGGTGACGAGCCAGAAGTCGAACTCCTCGTCTGGCGATTCGGCTGGCGGCTCGTAGGGCACGGCGATGATGACCGCCTTGCCGTCCGGCTGACCGTAGAAATTTACGCCCTCGCCCTGCTGCACAAAAGGATCGAAGCCCTCGCGATAGCGCCAGAGCGTCTCCTTGCCGTTGACTACCGGCCAGCGCAGTCCGCGCACTTCGTGATACATGTTGAAGGGCGCAAGGTCGTGGCCGTGGCCGCGCCCGAACGTTGCATATTCCTCGAACAGGCCCTTCTGAATGTAGAAGCCGAAGGCCTTGGCCTCGTTGTTGTCATAGCCGGGATCGGTGTCGCTGAGCGCAAAGCGATCCACCTGGCCGTTGCGGAAGATCACATCGTACAGCGTCTTGCCGCGATAATCCGGGTTTGCATCGAGAATATCTGCGGGCCAGACCTCGTCAGTCGTGAAGCGCTTGGAGAATTCCGCGAGTTGCCAAAGGTCGGAGCGGGCCTCTCCGGGAGCCTGGACGAGCTGGCGCCAGAGTTGGGTGCGGCGTTCCGCATTGCCGAAGCCCCCCTCCTTTTCCACCCACATGGCCGCCGGCAAGATCAGGTCGGCGCTCATCGCAGTGATCGTCGGATAGGCATCGGAGACGACGATAAAGTTGTCCGGGTTTCTATAGCCCTTCCAGGTCTCGTTGCTTGTGTTGGGTGCGGCCTGAACGTTGTTGGTGGTCTGCACCCAATAGAAATTGAGTTTGCCGTCATTGAGCATGCGGTCCTGCTGCACGGCGTGGTAACCTGGCTTGTCGGGGATGATGCCGTTCGGGATGCGCCAGATCTCTTCTGCCCGCTTGCGATGCTCGGGATTGGTGACGGTCATGTCGGCTGGAAGACGATGTGCAAACGTTCCGACCTCGCGCGCGGTGCCGCAGGCCGACGGCTGGCCAGTCAGGGAGAACGGGCTGTTGCCGGGCTCGGATATCTTTCCCGTCAAAAGGTGAATGTTGTAGACCATCTGATTGGCCCAGACGCCCCGTACATGCTGGTTGAAGCCCATGGTCCAGAGCGACATGACCTTGCGGCTGGGGTCGGCATAGAGTTCCGCCAGCTGCTCGAGGAACCCGGAATCGACGCCGGTCAGTTTCGCCGTCTTCTCCAGGGTGTATTCGGAAACGAACGTCTTGAAGGCGTCGAAGTCGATCGGCTCCACCTTCGTCGGATCGGCCGCGCCGGCGGCGGCCACTTCCAACGGATTGTCTGGCCTCAAGCCATAGCCGATGTCGGTCGCGCCGCGGACGAACCGCGTATGCCGCTGTACGAAGTCCTGGTTGACGCGGTTGGTCTGGATGATGTGATTGGCGATGTAGTTGAGGATTGCAAGATCCGTCCCCGGCTTGAAGATGATCGGGATGTCCGCGAGATCCATGCTGCGATGGGTGAAGGTGGAAAGCACCGCGACACGGACATGCGGCTGCCCGAGCCGGCGGTCGGCGACGCGTGTCCACAGGATCGGGTGCATCTCCGCCATGTTCGAGCCCCAAAGCACAAAGGCATCGGCATTCTCGAAATCGTCATACACGCCCATCGGCTCGTCCATGCCGAAAGTGCGCATGAAGGCATAGGCGGCTGACGCCATGCAGTGCCGGGCGTTGGGGTCGAGGTTGTTGGAACGGAACCCCGCCCGCATGAGCTTGGTGGCAGCATAACCCTCGAAGATTGTCCACTGGCCCGAGCCAAACATGCCGACGGCCGTCGGGCCCTTTTCCTTCAACACTTTCTTGCACTGTGCGGCCATCACGTCGAAGGCTTCGTCCCAACTCACCGGCTCGAACTCGCCGTCCTTTTCAAAGACACCGTTCCGTTTGCGCAGGAGCGGCGTTTTCAGCCGATCCTCGCCGTACATGATCTTCGACAGGAAGTAGCCCTTGATGCAGTTCAGGCCGCGGTTGACCTCCGCCTGCATGTCGCCATGAGTGGCCACCACCTGGCCATTCTTGACGCCAACCATGACGCCGCAGCCAGTCCCACAGAAACGGCATGGAGCCTTGGACCATTTGATCTGTAGAGCGCTGACCCCGCCAGGCACCGGCTGGGCGGAAGCAGGAAGAGCAATGCCCGCGGCAGCGGCAGCCATGGCCGCAGCCTGAGCTTTCAGAATGTCACGCCTTGTCAATTCTCCCGTCATTGCACTGCGTCTCCTCCTCGACATGCTCGAACACCATGTTCGCCGCGATCACTCCGTCCAGCAGCGAGATTTGCGACAAACACGCACCCAGTTGGCCAGTACTCGTTCCTTCGATGACGACGATAATCTTGCCGCCGGAATGGCCGTGAATTTCCACGTTCTCCATCTTGCCGAGCGCGGCAAGCACACGCTCGGTGCTTGGTGGCACGGTCGCAACGACAGCACTTGATACGTGATAATGTGACCGCCCGTCAGACATCCGTCGCCTCCACGGTGCGCGCCTGAAACGAAATCGCGTCCGCCGGACAGATGCCGAGGCATGCACCGCATCCAGTGCACCTTTCAGCATCGAGCTCCGGCACGAAGGGGCCGCCGATGCGGGGACGAAAACGAATGGCTTGTTCGGGGCATGCTTCGCCGCACGACTGGCATGCGATGCGTCGTTGCGCGAAGCAATCGTTGCTTATTGTCGCGACGTGGGGAAGCCGGAATACGCGCTCGGCCAAGAAAACCGGTTCTGGACATGCTTGAGCGCACGCCCCGCAAAATGTGCATTCGCCATGAGAAAAATCGAGACATGGCAGATCGCCTGCCATTCGTATTATCCCGGTCGGACATTGCTCCACGCATCTGCCACAACCCGAGCAGGCGTCGGCAATCGTGGTGGCGGATGCGCCGGGTGGGCAAGGGCCGACATATGCCGTCACCGGGCTGCCGGAAAGGAGTTGGCGTCTCGAGATCGGGCTCATGGCCGCCTCAGTGCGCTGCTGGCGGGCCGGGGGGCCCGAATACGACTTGGAACATCCATACGATGAAGCCGTAGCCGCCGACGACTCCGACCGCGAGCAATGGCCAGATTCCGAACGCCAGTATAAGGAAAGTCAGCAGTTCCAGCCGTCGCCGCGAACGCGGGCCGTTGCTGCTTGGGGCTCTTTGGAAAAGCTCAGGCATCGCTGTCCCCCTCGCAACCGACGATACCATGACAAAGTCATTATGGGTAGCTCTGCTTGCACTTTCGTCGTTTCAGCATCTTGCCAATTGGGCGCCACCAGCGCCCGGTCATGAAATCAATCATCGGGTGATGGCGTCGATCACTCGCATCGAAACGACGCCTGCACGACCTTCAACGCGCTCTCGGATATCAAGCCCGGACCGACCGGCACCAATACGACTTCCGGGCAAACCTCGTTCACGGGATCTCACCGTCAATGTGCGGCTCTCGGTACTGTATGCCGGCTGTGGCAAACGGTCGCGCGGAACGATCGTGCTGGACAGGCATATGACGAGATGCTTGCATGCCACCGGTTGAGCGCCGATGTGGGGACATCATCATGGACATCCGAAATCTCCTTGCGAATGGCAAGGGGCGCATGAACGCGCCAGCGCCGACCGGAAGCGAACCAATCCAGCCTGTTCAGTTGCACTCGCGGCCCAAGCCCGGCTACAGCATTGACGGTGATGATCGGAAAACACGCACCGAAAGGAACGAACGCATGACGCAAGGAAGCTTTGGCTTTCCTCCTGCGGATCTTCGAGGACGCGCTCTGGGGGAAATTCATGCGCGACCCTATGCGCTCGTCCAGGCACCACGCGTCATCTTCCAGCTGGCTTTCTTGACGGAGAGCGCCGGGGACAACGATCATGAAATGCTTGCTGATCTTTCCCGCTCAAGCGGCGTTGCTCCGCCGGCCCGCGAAACCAGCCATCATGCTATAAGCTGGGGCCAGGGCACGCTGCGCTGGGAGCGTCATACCGAGTTTTCCACCTACTTTTGGGATTGTCCGGCGCCAGACAGGTTTGGTGCCCCGATCGCCGTTCATCCGTTCGGGGACGGTTTTTCGCCGCCGGGACCCTTCATATCGGGAATCCGCCTGGAAATCCGGCCCGATACATCGGAGACAGCGCAAGAGATTGCCGTCTTCGATCCGACGAGCCTGTGCCGAAGCGAACTGAGAAACGGCCAGGCAGCGATCCTCACCGATTTTCGCCAGGACGGCGACGGATTGACGAAGTTTCTGGTGATCGATCGTGGCATGTCCGAGAGCGCGCGCGGCGCGCTGGTCCAGCGCCTTCTCGACATCGAAACCTATCGCACCCTGGCCATGATGGGCCTGCCGCTGGCGCAATCGCTCTCCCCCGAAATACGCCAGATCGAGTCCGGCCTGACCGCCATTACGCAGCGCATGAAGCTGCATGCGCGCGACGAGGCGGACCAGATGCTGTCGGAGATAACGCGTTTGGCGGCCGAACTTGAGGCGAATGCGGCGCTCAGCCTCTATCGGTTCGGAGCCAGCCGCGCCTATTACGAGATCGTCCAGGAGCGCATTCGCGCCCTGGCCGAAACCGCGATACCAGGCAGCGAGACGCTTGGCTCCTTCCTCGAACGGCGACTGGCTCCGGCAATGCGAACCTGTCAGTCTGTCGAGGAGCGCCAGGCGAATCTTTCGCGCAAACTGGCCCGCGCAACAGCCTTGTTGCGAAGCTGGATCGACGTCGAACTCGAGCGGATCAATACGACAGTGCTAAACTCGATGGATCGTCGGGCGCAGTTGCAGCTACGCCTGCAGCAGACTGTCGAAGGGCTGTCGGTGGCGGCAATCTCCTACTATGTCGTCGGGCTCTTCGGGTACGTGGCAAAAGGTGCGCACAATATCGGCTTCGAGGTGTCTCCCGAGACACTGACCGGCCTGTCCGTTCCGATCGTCGTTGCCGCCATGTGGCTGGTTGTGCGAAGCATCAGGCGAAGACACGCCGAAGAGGACAAGCATTGACGCCTTGGCGTCGTCCGCCGGCCGCCCACGCAAAAGGAGGTCCATTGATGGACGTCACCATCTATCACAACCCGGGTTGCGGCACATCTCGCAACGCCTTGGCCATGATCCGCAATGCCGGCATCGAGCCTGACATTGTCGAATATGTCAAAAACCCACCGAGCCGTGATCGGCTCGTCCAGTTGATCGCCGACGCCGGTTTGACGGTTAGGCAAGCACTTCGGGAAAAGGGGACGCCCTATGCTGAGTTGGGACTGGGTAACCCGTCGCTGACGGACGATCAGCTGCTCGATGCGATGATGGCACACCCGGTCCTGATCAACCGACCCTTCGTTGTGACCCCCTTGGGCACGCGTCTGGCGCGCCCTTCGGAAGTGGTGCTGGACATACTTCCCGAGACGCACCAGGGAGCCTTCGTGAAGGAAGACGGCGAACATGTCCTCGACGCGCAAGGCAAGCGCATCCGTTGACCGCAGACCGACATGCGGGTTTTGGCGCTCGGCTTCAGATCTGTGCTGTCGAACACTCGTAGAGAACCGCGCCGGTTGCGGCATCGACGCCACTCAGGCTGACGTCGTAGCCCCACAGGTGGCGAATATGCCCCAGCGTGGCATCGCGGCTACTCTCTTCCAAGAGGATGCCATTCTTCACATTATGCTGAAGGCGCAGCTGTCGATCACCGAGCAGGTCGACGTCGATGACTTGAATGTCGGGCTGTCTGGCGCCGACGTCGTAACTGTGGGCAAGCGCCGAGCGGATCTTGGAATAGCCGCGCTCGTTATGGATCGCGGATACTTCGCAATAGCTGTCGGTGGAGCGATCGGAAAGTAGAAACAGACGGAACTTACGGATCATCGCCGGGCTGAGATATTGCAGCATGAAGGACTCGTCCCGGTGGTTTGCCCAGGCGTCGAGCAGCGTCCCCTGCCAGTCGCCATTGCCGGCAAACGACGGAAACCAGTCGCGATCTTCCTCCGTCGGTTCCATGCAGATGCGTTCGATGTCCTGCATCATCGCGAACCCCAAGGCGTAGGGATTTATGCCCGGGAAGCGCGGGTCGTCGAAAGCGGGCTGGAATACCACGTTGGAGTGGCTTTTCAGCAGTTCCAGCATCGCGCCTTCGCTGATCCGGCCCTGGTCGAAGAGGCGGTTGATGATCGTATAATGAACGAAGGTCGCACAGCCCTCGTTCATCACCTTGGTTTGGCGCTGCGGATAGAAATACTGCGCAATGACGCGAACGATCCGGAGAAGCTCGCGCTGCCAGGGATCGAGGATGAGGCTGTGCTTTTCGAGGAAATAGAGCAGGTTCTCTTCCGGAAGATTGAGAACCTTCTTGCGTTCGGATGCGTCGCGTTCGGCGTCTTCCGGGTCGCGGATTTCGGCCGCCAGCGGCAGCGTGCGCCACAAGTCGCTATAGGTCTGCTCTTCGTATTCCAATCGCTCACGGGCGCGCTCCCTGACTTTTTCGGAGGAAAGCCGGGGCGGGCGACGGTAACGGAATACGCCCTGATCCATCAGGGCATGCGCTGAATCGAGGATCGCCTCCACTGCGCTCAACCCGTGCCGTTCTTCGCATTTGGCAATGTATTTCTTCGCAAAGTCCATATAACTCAAAATTGCGCCGGCATCGGTCCATTGGCGGAAAAGGTAGTTGTTCTTGAAGAAATGGTTATGGCCGAAGGCGGCATGTGCGGTCACGAGCGCCTGCATCGCCATGGTGTTTTCTTCCATGAGATAGGTGATGCAGGGATTGGAATTGATGACCAGCTCGTAGGCGAGACCGCGCTGTCCCTTGCGATAGAGGTGATCCTCGAAGATGAAGCGTTTTCCGAAGGACCAGTGTTGATACATCAAAGGCATGCCGACCGATGAATAGGCGTCCAGCATCTGCTCTGAGGAAATGATCTCCAGCTGGTTGGGATAGACATCCAATCCCATCTCATCGAGCGCAACCGTCTCGATGGCATCGTAGGCGCGTGAAAGGGTCGCAAAATTCCAGTCGGAACCGTCAAACAGCAGGCCTGAACTCGAGCGTCTCGCCATCTGGTCGTCCTTACTTGCGCGTGCGCAGGGCAGGCTGTCGGGTAAAGAGTTTGCGGAACACGGGGTAGATGTCTGCGGGGCGGGAGATCCGCGTCATCTGGAAGTTGGGCACCTCCCCGTCGACCGTGCGATAGGCGCGCCACAGCGACGTGCCGTTGTCGGTGGTTCCAAAGATCTCCGTTTCGCGTTCGTCGATGATCTCGACATAGGCATAATACTGGCAAAGACGCATCAGGTGGTCGCGAAGCAGTGCCGCACAGCGCTCGGAATCACCGCTGATGTTATCGCCATCGGAGGCTTGCGCGGCGTAGATGTTCCATAGATGTGCCGGATAGCGCTCCTCGATCACGCGAAGCATTTCCTCAAGGGCGGTGGAGACGACCGTCCCGCCGCTCTGCTTGCTGTAGAAGAACGTCTCCTCATCGACCTCGTGTGCCTCGTCGGTATGGCGGATGAAGACAATATCGATCCGCTCATAGCGGCGGGTCAGGAACAGGTGGAGCAGGACAAAGAAGCGTTTTGCAAGATCCTTTTCCCGCTCGCCCATCGATGCCGACACATCCATCAGGCAGAACATCACGGCGCTGGCATTGGGAAGCGGCTGGCGCTCGAACCGGTTGAAGCGAATGTCGACCGGATCGACATAGGAAATACGCCGACGTCGGCGCTCCATCTGCTCCAGTTCCTCACGCAGCGCCTGCAGGCGCCGTCGGTTGGCTGCAGACAGGTCCTTCTCGGCCTCAAGGGTGGCAATCTCGTCGGCAATCGCCTTCACCGCGGCTTCGCTCGGCCGCTGCAGGGCCATGCGGCGGCCGAAGCTGTTGCGCATGGTGCGTCCGACATTGATGTTCGTGGGTGTTCCGGCCGTGCTGAAGCCGACGCGGTGCGGCTTGTAGGTCACCGTCTCCTTGAGGTTCAGCTTGACCATGTCGGGCAGCTCAAGGTCCTCGAAGAAAAGGTCGAGAACCTCGTCGCGAGATAGGATAAACTGGAAGTCATCCTCACTCTCGCCGCGGCCCGCACCACGGCCGCTGCCGCCACCACCGCCCTGCGGTCGGGAGAGTTTGTCGCCTGCCATGTATTCCTTGTTCCCTGGCAGAATATACTCGCGCTCACCGCTGTCGGAGGCGGGCTGAAAGGTCGGCTCGCCCGCGCCGCGTTTCGGCATCGGGACGCCATGGGCGGCGTCCACGTCGGCAATCTTGTCGGACTTGACCTGTTCCTTGATGGCCCGCTTGAGTTCCTCGCGGGCACGCTTCAGGAAACGCTGCCGGTTGCCGAGGCTCTTGTCCTTCGGGTTGAGCCGGCGGTCGATGAAATTCGGCATCTGCCAATCCCTCGGTTCAGCATCGTCAACCGGCCTTGTTGACCCTCATGTACCAATCGACGAGCCGCCGAACCTGCCGAACCGTGTAGCCACGCTGCGTCATGCGCTGGACGAATTCGGCGTGCTGTTTTTCCGTCGAGCTGTCCTTCTTGGAGCCGAAACTGATGACCGGCAGGAGATCTTCCACCTGACCGAACATGCGCTTTTCGATCACTTCGCGAAGCTTTTCATAGCTCGTCCAGGCAGGATTGCGTCCATGGTTCTTGGCGCGGGCGCGTAGCGTGAACTTCACGACCTCGTTGCGGAAGTCCTTGGGGTTGGCAATGCCGGCCGGTTTCTCGATCTGCGACAGCTCGCTGTCGAGTATCTCCCGATTGAGGATTTGTCCGGTGTCGTAGTCCTTGAAGTCCTGGTCTTCCAGCCATGCATCGGCATAAGCGATATAGCGGTCGAACAGGTTCTGCCCATATTCGCTGTAGGATTCCAGGTAGGCCTTCTGGATTTCATGGCCGATGAACTCGGCGTAACGCGCAGCAAGCTCGGACTTGATGAAATCAAGGTAGCGCGCCTCGGTTTCCTTTGGAAACTGTTCGCGTCGGATCGCCTGCTCCATGATGTACATCAGGTGTACGGGGTCGGCTGCCACCTCCTTGGTATCGTAATTGAAGGTTTCCGAGAGGACCTTGAAGGCAAAGCGCGTGCTGATACCCGTCATGCCTTCGTCAACACCGGCCGCATCGCGATACTCCTGCACGGACTTGGCCTTGGGATCGGTATCTTTCAGGTTCTCGCCGTCATAAACGCGCATCTTGGTGTAAAGCGGTGAGTTCTCATGGACGTGGAGACGCGTTGCAACCGTGAAGCGGCTGAGATTTTCCAGCACCTCGGGGGCACACGGGCTCTTTGCCAACTCGCTCTCGCGCAGCAGCTTCTCGTAGATTTGCCGCTCTTCGGTGACCCGCAGGCAATAGGGCACCTTGACCACGAGGATGCGGTCGAGGAATGCCTCGTTGTTCTTGTTGTTCTTGAAGTGCAGCCACTCGGACTCGTTGGAGTGCGCAACGACGATGCCCTGGAAGGGGAAGGCGCCAAAGTTCTCGGTGCCATTATAGCTGCCTTCCTGTGTCGCAGTCAGCAACGGGTGCAGCACCTTGATGGGCGCCTTGAACATTTCGACGAACTCGAGGAGTCCTTGCGTCGTTCTGTTCAATCCACCGCTATAGGAATAGGCGTCCGGATCGGCCTGGCTGAAGTTTTCAAGTTGGCGAATGTCAACCTTGCCGACGAGCGCCGACACATCCTGGTTGTTCTCGTCGCCCGGTTCGGTCTTGGCGATTGCGATCTGCCGCAAGCGGGAGGGCGTCAGCTTGACGACGCTGAACTTCGAGATGTCGCCGCCGATCTCGTCGAGCCGTTTTGTTGCCCAGGGCGAGATCAGGCCCGTGAGCCGCCGCCGTGCAATCCCGTACTTGTCTTCCAACAGCCCTGCCATCCGTTCCGGATGGAAGAGGCCGAGAGGGGACTCGAAGATGGGACTGATTTTGCCGTTGACGGCCAAGGTGTAGATCGGGCGCTGCTCCATCAGTCTCTTGAGACGCTCTGCAAGGGACGATTTGCCGCCCCCGACTGGCCCCAGCAGATAAAGGATCTGCTTCCGTTCCTCGAGCCCTTGCGCGGCATATCTGAAGTAGCCGACGATCCGCTCGATCGTATCTTCCATCCCGTAAAAATCAGCGAAGGATGGGTAGATCTTGACGGTGCGGTTGGCGAAAATCCTGCCAAGCCGCTCATCTGCGCTGGTATCGATCAGCGTCGGCTCGCCGATCGCCTCGACCATTCGCTCCTGTGCCGTCGCATACAGGCTTTTGTCATCGCGGCAGGCGAGCAGGTATTCCTGTAGGCTCAATTCTTCTTGCGCGGCGCTTGTGTAAATTTCCGAGAAGAGATCGAAGACGTCGCTTTCACCTTTTTGCATGATGCTCTCCCGCGGCCGGCTGGTTAAGACGGGATCGCTGCCCTGTCGGCGCGCCTGCTGAGAAAACGGCAGAACCTAGTATTCGTTCCTTCAAATACTTAGAGGAGTTCGAAATTGGCTTGGGAAGGCCATACAGCATCTTTGTCGTCTCCATTCTTGCGCTCGATCGCGACTCAAATGTTGAGCAGTGCTGATTGGTAATATGGCACGAAAGACGTGCAATAACCATGGCTAAGGTAATCACGCTATCGGCAGGAACGGCGTAATTTCGGTTGATACAACGCTATGCCGGCGAACAAAATTACACTTTTGGCTGGTCGCCTTGCAGCGGACGGCAGCCTCCACCCCCCGCGATCCCTACCTAAAAGGGTGCGGGGCCGTTCCGGCCCCCGCCCGGTTCGGGTGTTCAGCTGATGCCGCCGAGGCAGACATATTTGATCTCCATGAATTCCTCGATGCCGTATTTTGAGCCCTCGCGTCCGAGGCCGGAGAGCTTGACGCCGCCGAACGGCGCTTCGGCCGTCGAGATCAGTCCGGTGTTGACGCCGACCATGCCGTATTCGAGCGCCTCGGCGACGCGAAAGACGCGGGAAAGATCCTTGGCATAGAAGTAGGAGGCAAGGCCGAACTCGGTGTCGTTGGCCTGGGCGATCACGTCGGCCTCATCCTTGAAGCGGAAGAGCGGCGCCACGGGCCCGAAGGTCTCCTCGCGGGCCACCGCCATCTCCTTGGTGACGTTGGAAAGTACGGTCGCCTCATAGAAAGTGCCGCCAAGTGCATGGCGCTTGCCGCCCTGGATGACACTTGCCCCCTTGGCAAGGGCATCGGCAACGTGCTCCTCGACCTTCTCCAATGCCGGCTGGTCGATCAGCGGCCCGAGAATGACACCCTCGTCGAAGCCATTGCCGGTCTTCAGCCTGCCGACGGCTGCCGCAAGCTTTTGTGAAAAAGCATCATAGACACCGTCCTGCACATAGAGCCGGTTGGCGCACACACAGGTCTGGCCATTGTTGCGGAACTTGGCGATCAGCGCACCCTCGACGGCGGCATCGAGATCAGCGTCGTCAAAGACGATGAACGGGGCGTTGCCACCGAGCTCCAGCCCGAGCTTCTTGATCGTTGGAGCGCTCTGCCTGTAAAGCTCCGCACCGATTTCGGTGGAGCCGGTGAAGGTCAATTTGCGGACCACCGGGTTCGACGTCATCTCGGCGCCGATCTCGCGGGCCGAGCCGGTGAGAACGGAAAACAGCCCCTTCGGCAGCCCGGCGCGTTCGGCAAGAACAGCAATGGCGATGGCCGAAAACGGCGTCTGGCTGGCCGGCTTCAGCACCATGGCGCAGCCGGCAGCCAAGGCGGGTCCGGCTTTGCGTGTGATCATCGCGTTCGGGAAGTTCCAGGGGGTGATCGCGGCGACGACGCCGATCGGCTGCTTCATCACCATGATGCGCTTGTCGGGCTGGTGGCCGGGAATGAGATCGCCATAGATGCGCCGTGCTTCCTCGGCGAACCATTCGATGAAGCTTGCCCCATAGACGATCTCACCGGTTGCTTCGGCAAGCGGCTTGCCCTGCTCTGAGGTCAGGATGCGGCCAAGATCGTCCTTGTTTTCGATCATCAGCTCGTACCATTTGCGAAGAATGCCGGAGCGCTCCTTGGCGGTGCGTGCCGCCCACCCCTTTTGGGCAATGCGTGCCGCCTCGATCGCCGCTTTCGTTTCGGCCGCACCAAGCTTCGGCACGCGGCCGATGATCTCGCCGGTCGCCGGGTTGTTGACCTCGATCGCATGTAAGGGATCGGCCTCGATCCATGTATCGCCGATGAGAGCTGCCTGACGAAAGAGTGTCGGATCCTTGAGGTGCATCTTGTCCATCCCATCCAGAAATTGTGTCGGTCCCGCTTCTGTGAACCTTTGGGCAATGTCGGCATCTTTTCGGCCATGTCAAACTCATCCGCTTAAAATGGTTGCAGCACGCAGATCAGCGGCCAGACGCACGGTGATGGAGAGGCGGTTTCGACAGCCTGAGCGCAGGCGCACGATTTTCGGGAACCTTTCGGATCGGACGCCATCTATAGCCATGTTAGGGAGATAACGATGTCGCACATTCGAACCGATCGGCGAGAAAGGCTCGGCACGCTCGCAGATGTCGAGCTGGCGCGTCGCGCGGTTGCAGGCGATCGCCATGCATTTCGCGCAATCATGACCTCCCATAATCAGCGGCTTTTCAGGCTCGCAAGAAGCATCGTTCGCAACGACAGCGAGGCCGAGGACGTCGTCCAGGAAGCCTATGTGCTGGCATTTGCGAACCTTAATCGCTTCCGGGGAGAGTCGTCGCTGGCGACCTGGCTATCACGCATCGTGATCAACGAGGCACTCGGGCGCCTGCGCAAAAGAAGACGTGCGGCGGGCGTGGCGATTTCCGCGGAGCAAGGCGGTGGAGCGACGATCGTCCAATTTCCTGGCGACAACAGCAGCGGGGATCCGGAGAGGACGATGGCGCAGCGACAGATCTTGCAGCTGGTCGAGCAGGCAACCGATGCGCTTCCCGACATCTTTCGAACCGTGTTTGTCGCGAGAGTGATCGAGGGGCTGAGCGTGGAGGAGACGGCTGAACTGCTTGGTCTGTGCGCAAAAACCGTCAAGACCCGGCTGCATCGCGCCAGGCGCCTGGTGCGCCAGCGCCTCGACGAGCAGATCGGCCCTGTGCTCCTTTCCGCATTTCCTTTTGCCGGTCGCCGTTGCGAGCGTCTGACGGCCTCGGTGATGAGCCGGCTCGGTTTTCTCGACTGATCGCGGGAACCTAATCGTTGCGCCAGCATCCAATGTTCGTTCCAGACAATAACACCCGGCCTCACGGCTCGGGCGAAGGAGGTTCTTATGCATATTCGACAGATTGCAACCCTGACCGCGCTTGGCATGCTCGCCTTTACGCCCCTGGCATGGGCCGCAGACAAGCCGACGGACGCCCAGATCGCTCATATCGCCTATACCGCTGGCACCATCGACATAGAGGCCGCGAAGCTTGCGATCTCAAAATCCAAGAACAAGGAGGTTGTCGCCTTCGCCGAGGATATGGTGCGTGATCATGAGGCCGTGAACAATGAGGCTCTCGCACTGGTCAAGAAGCTCAAGGTGACGCCTGAAGACAACGATACAAGCAAGGCACTGACCAAGGCGGCGACCGACGAGCAGGCCAAACTCGCCAAGCTTACCGGAGCGAGCTTCGACAAGGCCTATGTCGCCAACGAAGTCGCCTACCACAAGCAGGTCAACGGCGCACTCGAAACCCTTTTGATCCCGTCGGCAAGCAATGGCGAGCTCAAGGATCTGCTGCGAACCGGACTCAAGGTCTTCCAGGGTCATCAGCAGCATGCCGAACATGTCGCGGCCGACCTGAAATAGGAGGCATCAGCATGCTGAAACGGCATCTGTGGATCATTGCGGTCGCTGCGTTGGCCCCCGGTGCCGTTCCGGTGCGGGCGGAAACAGTCACGGTGACCATAGAAAAGATGATGTTTTCGCCTGCCGAGATCAGCGCAAGGCCGGGCGATACGATCGAATGGATCAACAAGGATGTTCTCGCCCATACGGCGACAGCAAAGGGAGACTGGGAGGTGGTCATTCCTCCCGGGAAATCGGGAAGTGTCGTGCTGAAGATAGCCGCCTCGGTTGACTATTACTGTCGGTTTCACCCGAACATGAAGGGCCATATCTCGGTGCAGGAACCGTAGCAAGGTTGAGCATTGCTGCCATGCGTGCTGGACTTCGCCGCAATATCTCCGACCGCTGGATGAAACCGCCTTCGCGCGGCGGTCGCGCCGTCCTATAAAGCGCTCATGTATTCGCTGGAACGTCCCATATCTCTCGAGCAGATCGTGAAGAGAAGCCGCTTTCTGGCGATCGGTTTGCCGATCGCCAGCGAACTCGAGGCGAAGGCGGCGCTTGGCCGGCACTCCCATGCCGATGCCAATCATAACTGCTGGGCCTGGCGCATTGGCCAGGCCTATCGCTTCAGTGATGACGGCGAGCCGAGCGGAACGGCAGGAAAGCCCATATTGCAGGCGATCGATGGTCAAGCCATCGACAGGGTCCTGGTGATCGTGACGCGTTGGTTTGGCGGGGTTCTTCTGGGCACCGGCGGATTGATCCGTGCCTATGGCGGCACGGCTGCCGCCTGCCTCAAGGCCGGTGACCTGGTCGAGGTCGTCCCAACCTTGGAGGGTACGATCAGTGCCGGGTTTTCCGACCTTGCGATTCTCAAGGCAAGGCTCACGGCCCTTGAAGGCGTGCAGGTCCTCAGCGAGATATTCACCGGCGCCGGTGCGCAGATCAGGACGAGCTTCCCAGAGGCGAAGTCGGAGGAGATTGCCCGGCTTATCGCCGATACGACAAGCGGTCGGAGCGCGCTTGCCCTGAAAAAATAGGGGCTGCGCGCGCCGTGAGCTTAACGCCAGCCGAGGGCAGGGGCCACGTGCTTGAGGATCGCCTCGATCACATGGGCGTTGTACTCGACGCCAAGCTGATTGGGGACTGTCAAGAGCAAGGTATCGGCTTCGGCAATGGCTTCGTCTTCGGCAAGCTGTTTGACCAGCGCCTCCGGTTCGGCCGCGTAGGAACGCCCAAAGATGGCTTTGGTGTTTTCATCGATATAGCCGATCGAATCCTGTTCCTTGCCGCCGCGACCGAAATAGGTGCGGTCGCGTTCGTCAACAAGCGCGAAGATGCTGCGGCTGACCGACACGCGTGGTGTGCGGCTATGGCCGGCTTCTTTCCATGCGTCCCTGTAGGCACGGATTTGCGCGGCCTGCTGGACATGGAAGGGTTCGCCGGTTTCGTCATCTTTCAGCGTCGAACTCTGCAGGTTCATGCCGAGGTTGGCTGCCCAGATCGCGGTCGCGTTGGATCCCGCGCCCCACCAGATGCGCTCGCGCAGCCCTTCCGAATAGGGTTCAAGTCTGAGCAGGCCTGGCGGGTTCGGAAACATCGGACGCGGGTTTGGCTTTGCAAAGCCGTCGCCTTTGAGCGCTTCGAGGAACACTTCGGCGTGGCCGCGCCCCATGTCGGCGTCTGTCGAGCCGTCGTTGGGCTGATAGCCGAAATAGCGCCAGCCATCGATGACCTGCTCCGGTGAACCGCGGCTGATACCGAGCTGCAGACGCCCGCCGGCGATCAGATCGGCGGCTCCGGCGTCTTCGGCCATGTAAAGCGGGTTCTCGTAGCGCATGTCGATGACTGCGGTTCCGATTTCTATCGTCTTTGTCTTGGCACCGACTGCCGCCAACAACGGGAAGGGGGAGGCAAGCTGCCGCGCAAAATGGTGGACGCGGAAATAGGCGCCGTCGGCACCAAGTTCCTCCGCGGCAACGGCGAGGTCGATCGACTGGAGCAGCGCGTCGCCTGCAGAGCGGGTCTGCGACTGGGGGGAAGGCGCCCAGTGGCCGAAGGAGAGAAAGCCGATTTTCTTCATGATTTTGCCCCGTTGGATATCACGGTTTGCCGTGGGATTTGTAATCGGCATAACATGGGAAGCGGCGTCTGCGATGAAAAGACGATTGAACGCTCTGTTCACCCTTTGTAGTTGATGCCACCGAATGAACTCACTGCGACGGCGCAACCGGTCTTGCAAACGGCAGAAAAACGATCGCGCAGCACGTCACTATGGAAACGATCAGCCATGCCTCGTTGATCGCCTGGACGCTTGCCGCCGTCTGTACCAGCGGATCGAGCGCGGCGATTGTATCGGGACTGAAGGTGCCTGTACTATCCGGGATCGTGCCGGCTGGAGCGCCGATAAACGCTGCCGTGGCCGCGTCGCCGGTGCGCAACTGATCCCATAGTGTCTGCCCGAGCGGCTCCGATCTCGTGTAGATGATCGTATCGATCATTGCGATGCCAATAGCGCCGCCAAGGTTGCGCATCAGATTGAAGAGCCCGCTTGCGTCAGGCACTTGAGCCGCCGGCAGCGTTCCGAGTGCCAGGCGCGTCGGCGGGAGCAGGCAGAACATGATCGCCGCGCCGCGCGCGACTTGCGGCCAGAACATGGCGTCATAGTCCGAGCGTGGATCCTGAAATGCGCTCATTGCCAATCCGGTTGCGAACAATGCGAAGCCCGCGGCCGAAAGCAGGCGCGGATCCGTTCGTTTTTCCAGCGCAACCGCGATCGGTGCTGCGATCAGCTGGGTAATGCCCGTGACCAGCATCGTCGTCCCGATTTCAAGGGCATTGTGCCCCCTGATGAAGGCAAGGAAGACGGGCATGAGATAGACCGAGCCGAAGAGGCCGATCCCCAGCACGAAGCTGAGGGCCGAACCGACCAGGAAGTTCCGGTCGCGGAAATGATGGAGGTCGACGATCGGGCGCGTTCTGCGCAGCGATCGGGATGCAAACGCGCTCCCGGACACCAGGCTGACCGCCAGCAGGCTCAGAACATAAGACGAAATCCAGCCGCTCGTCGGTGCTTCCTTCAGTCCCAACTCGAGGCTCGTCAGCGCCACCGCCATCATGACGAGCGACAGACCGTCGAGATGTCGAAGTTCGGAGGAGTCGCCCTTTTGCCGCGGCAGGAACTGCCACGCCACGAGCGCCGAGATAATCCCGGGAAGGATGTTGATGAGAAACAGCCAGTGCCATGAGTAGGTTGCGGTCAGCCAGCCGCCGATGATCGGCCCGACCGTTGGGGCAAGGACGGCCAGCACGCCTGCAATGGTCGTGGCAACTGCCTGGCGCTCATTTGGAAACAGGATGAAAACAGCCGAAAATACCGCTGGAATCAAAGTGCCGCCGGAAAAGCCCTGAAGCACCCGCCAGGCAACCAGCTCACTGAAGTCGCTGCTTGCCGCACAGCCGGCCGATGCGACGACAAACAAACCGATCGAGGCGACGAACAGCCACCGCATCGTCAGGACGCGCGTGAGCAGACCGGTGAGCGGTATGGCGACCACCTCCGCAATGAGGTAGACGGTCTGGATCCAGCTCATCTGGTCGGGATCGATATTGATGGCCTGCTGGATCGTCGGCAGGGATGTCGCGACGACCTGCACATCCAGGATCGCCATGAACATCCCGACGCACATCGCAATAAAGCCCACCCAGATCACCGCGGAAGGCGAACGAGAGGAGGTGGGCTCAAGGTGTTGCGACATGCGGTTACCTTGCGATCAGTGGTATCCAGTCAACCGGCGCCCGCCTTCATTCGGGGTGGTGGAAAAATGCTTCCAGGCGATAGCCATCCGGATCGATGACGAATGCTGCGTAATAGAACGATGCATACTCTGGACGTATGCCGGGTTCGCCATTATCCGTCCCGCCATTGGCTATGCTTTTCGCGTGAAAGCCCCTGACACCCTCCTCACTGTCGGCAACAAAACAGAAGTGCAGTCCCGACTCCATATCAGGCACGACCGGGCGCTGTGCGAGCTTTATCCAAAGCTGCGGCTGTTCGGCGCCATAGCCCAGCCACTTGTCACTCGTTGAAAGCCTCGTGTAGCCCAAAGGTTCAAGTGCAGCATCGTAGAACTTGCGGGCGCGCTCGAGATCGGACACGCCGATAGAAACATGATGAAACATCATTCCTCCTTCTAGGGGCGGCAGTCGGTACACTCGAGCCGCTGCCGATTGGCTGCTCGGGGACTGTACAGCGTGATAGCTGTAAAGCAAATGACTGCCCCCGATGTCGGTCTTGGCGCCGACTTGATCAATGGGGCGACCAAGAAGGGGCTGCAGCCAATTGCCCAGGTCGACAATTGAGAGGAGCGCAAGTCGTCGGACCATCCTAGACCATCCAAACGACCAAGGCCCACCGCTTCGCGTCATTTGCAAAGCGGCGGGCCTCGGCTGCGTTGAAGGGATTGGCATGTTCGCGTTCGCCCCCAGCTGCGACACGCGCACGGTACTCAATACTAGTTTGCCGTAACCCTTCGAGCGAGAGCCATTACGTAGTCGTCGGCGATATCGGCCAAGGTCAGAGCAACCTCTGATTCCTTCCAACCGGCAGATACGGCTCGCTGCACGAAAGCCCGAAAGGCCTGTGCAAGGACTTCTTCGCGCTCGACGACGCGGTATGGATCATTTGCAGGATATCGAGGATTGCTGATCCGGATCGTATGATTGGTAGGTTCCATGATATGCCCCTGAAGTTGCTTCATTTACAAAGGAACGCATTTGCGGTGCGTTCCGTCCACTTGATTGCACTGCGATTATGCTTCTTTATTAAGGGTTTACGGGGCGCCTGTCGTTAGCTGCGCATCCTGAAACTTGCAGCAGCGTACATTTCTGCGACGTTTGGGATCTCGCCAGCCGCTCCTGCCGTTGATCGCGATATTGGCACGTGGCTGTACGCCTGGTGCGGCCTGCAGCAGTCGAACAGACGCGCGCCGCGAGCCGGGCCTCCGGCAATTGCGGGATTTCAGTTGAGTTGAGGGCTGGCGATCGTCTCGCTTCAGCGTTCATGAATGACGCCTTCAACGTGAGCGAAGCGGTCAGGATCTTGGACTGTGCCCGAGCGTTCTCAACCATTTGTCGAAGGACTGCGCCTCTGGCTCGGATGCCGGCTCGATCGAATAGCCGAGATAGGATGGCATGGCCACGGTTCTCGCCTCACGCGGGCTGTAGCCGAATTCCTTGCTGAAGGCGCGGCTGAAATGCGCCGGTGAGGAAAAGCCTGCCGCGAAGGCAATATCGACGATCTGTTGGCGGTTGGACGTATCACTCAACGCTGCATGGGCCGATAGCAGCCGTCGTCGCTGAATATAGTGATGGACCCCGCCGTCCGCCTCGAAAGCCTGGTAGAGCCGCGTGCGGGAAATGCCCAACTCCCGGCACAAACGATCGGTCGTTAGGTCAGATGACATCAAATTTTGCTGGACGAAGCGGTAGACGCGCTCCTTCAGCGGCAGATTGCTGTGCGGCTCCTGGGACGAGAGGTGGGCTGGCGATGACGAAATCCAGGTCAGGACCATGTCACGGATGGTCTGGACGACATGCGGAAGATCCACCTCCGCCAACTGCGCGAGCTTCGCCTCCACACCGTCCAGATAGTCGATCAGCAGTTTGGCGCGCGTTCCGGAAAGCGCGATGTTGTTCTTGATCTCGGTGGAGGCCGGATGCAGCAGTTCCCGAGGCAGATAAAGGGACAGGGTACGGGCGTCCGTCGATCGACCGCGAAAGGGATGTCCCAAACTGCGCAGCTCCACCTTTCCAGGCTCGCCCTCGCAAACGTGTCCCCCGACTTCCGTCCAAGTCCGGCCGCTGCGCAATACGGCAATATGCCAGTGATCGATAGGGCTTGACCTAACCTTCGCTTCCGAACGCATGTAGCTATGGGGCGGCGTGTTTTGCTGCACGATGAGCATGCCGCCGAGGTTCCAGGCTGCGTGGTCGGCCTCAAATCCCATGGGAGAACCATCCGGGCGCCGGATATCGACAAGCGGGGCGACGTAAGACTGCCAGGCGGCAAATTGCTGTTCCAATTTGAGCTCGCGCGTAGAAAACCGCAACGGCTTCAAAGCTGGTTGCGGGGCCGGGTGCTCTTCCTGTGGTTTGGCATCGCGAGGAAAGCGACGACGTTCCATCTGCACCGCCCTGCCGTCGTCACCGACGCCGGCATCGGGTTGCGCTGGGGTGGATCGAGATCGTTCGTCGTCTGGCAATTTGGCCTCCATCATCGATCAGGCGGGCAGCGCAGTCTCTTTCACTCAGTCATCCGCCGTCAGGTCATCCTTAGGTCCACGCCCGGGTGCAGCTTCTTCAAGTTGGGCAGCGACTTCGTCTGCCACGAAATCTGCGATGACCCCAGTACGGTCAGGTGGATATCCGGGCGTTTGCGCGCTTCGATTGTCAGCTTGGCGAGCAGGTTTATGCCGGAGGAATTGAGGAACTCCAGGCCCGTCAGGTCCAAGGTGGTCTTGCCGCCCCCATTTTCGAGCGCCTTCATCGCGAGGGCTTGGACGGGCGCATACGCATCAGGTCCAGACAGTCGCATTGTCCCGTCAAAATAGACGGTGCTGCCTTCGGACCAGACGCGGTAGGCTTCTTCTCTAATTTCCATGGCGCACCTCCTGCCGTTTCATGCCGGAATTGCCATCGCGGCATAGGTTTCAAGCCTTGTTCGTTCGCGAGGATTGTCCTCCTCGAAGAGCCAGGCAAACTGCACCTCGTAGTCGCTCATCAAGGTCAGCAAACCCAAGCCGGACGCGTCACCCGTTGCAGTCGTGGCATTGGCTTCGATCTGCCTGATCAGCAGATCGCCGGGATCGCCGCTCGTTACCTTTCCAAGCAGCTGCTTGAATCTGTCCGCGGTCTCGCCATCGACGAAATTTGACACCCTGAGTCGAAAACAGTCAGGTTGTGCAAGTGCTTCTATCACGACTTCTCCACGAATGCGAAACTTAATGGCGTTCTCGATCAGTTCGTTGGCGAGATAACCAATGTCCTGCTTGAGTTGATTGTAGATCCGCTTCGATGGACGAAACCTCGGCGCCATCATCTCGGCGATGAAATCAGACGTCATGCCGGAGTGCTTCCAGGCCAGGTCAAGCGGACCGTCAAGCAACCGAAGCCGGAAGGCGTGGGTGGTATCGGGAAAGGTGAGGTGTTCCTGTCCAAAGACCATGATGGTCATGTCATCACCTATGCCGCATCACAACCAGCGTGATGTCATCATGTATCTTTTGCGTTCCGATATAGGCCATCAGCCCCTCGATGATGCCGTCCTTTACCTCTTCGGCGGTTTGGCCGTGCAGGCGCCGCGCACTCTGACAAAGCCGGTCGATGCCGAACAGCTCGCCCCGTGTGTTTTCGGCTTCCGTGACACCATCGGTATGAAGCACGATCAGGTCGCCCTTCTCGAAGGATATTTCGCGAGTGTCGACAAAAGGCGAGATGTCGGATTCAAGTCCAACCGGCAGGCCGAGGTCACCAGTGTCTATCCGTTCGACCTCGCCTGTCTGGCGAATGACAATGAGGTCCTCATGTTGTCCAGAGATCGTCAGGCGCTCACCATCGTAGTCAAGAAATGACAAGCTGAGGTGCTTGTCTGTCCTCGTCCGCTCGATATTCTTGAAGATTGCACGGTTGAGGTGCGCAAGGAATTTCGAAGGGTCCGTTTCTCCCGCCTCCAGCAAGGCGCGGGCGACGGATTGCACCATCAGCATCAGGACGCCGCTTTCCAGGCCATGTCCGGTAACGTCACCAATGCCGATCTTCAGGCTCCTGCCATTTTGCAAGACGTCATAGTAGTCGCCGCCAACCTCGTCGGCAGGACGCATGTAGGCGGCAATATCCAGATGCTCGACGGCGCCGAGCTCGGTGGCGCGCGGCAACACCATCATCTGGATATGTCTGGCCACATCGAGTTCTGCGCCGAGGCGCAGGTTCTCGCTCTTCAGCTGCGTATTCAACGTCGAGATTTCTTCCTTTGCCGCCTCGATCTCCTTCGTCCGCTCCTCGACCAGATTTTCGAGGTTTTCGGTGTGGAAGCTGATCTGTTCGGCCATGCGATTGAAGGCAAGTCCGGCCTGGGCGACCTCGTCCTTGCTGGTAATCGCCACCCGCACGGAATAGTCCTTTGCTTCGATGCGCTTTGCGGCGGCCGCCAAAGCACTGATGCCGCTGGTGATGCGCTTCGACGCCGCAAATACCGCGGCCGCAACGATGAGCAGCGACACGAGAACCGCGAGGATCTGATAGAGCAGGATACGGTTGGTTGCTCTCGCGATCTGCTCCCTGGCAGCAATGAGCGAGGCATAAATCTCCCGCTCCGGTACGACAATGCCAAGCGACATGACCTCGCGCTGAACCGGACCCTTGACCCACAGATTGGACGGGCGGAGCTGTTTGGTGACCACCAGATAGGGCACCTCTTCGCCATTTTCGCTCAGCGAGATGTGGTGAATGACGCCATCGGCATCGAGTGGAAGAGAGGCGATGGCTTTTTGCGAACTGTTTCGCAGCGAGCGGTCAACCCCGGTCACGCCCTGGTTGGTCGCGTCGCTTGCCGCGCGCAAACCGATGATTTTCTCCCCGGTTCTGTTGATTGCCGCAACATTTCCGTTGGACATGGCAAGGAAGCCGAAACCGCTTTCCGCGACCTTCACGTGTTCGACGATTTCGGCCAGCTGGTCGAGCGTGATGTCGGCGCCGGCAATCCCGGCGACATCGCCGCGATCTGCCGTCCAGAGAGGGTGGAAGAAACTGACGATCAGCTTTCCCGTAATGGCGTCTGTGTAGGGCGCAGTCTGGGTAATGTTTTCAGCAACGGGGCGTGAAGCTGGATTTCGCGCCCACTGCTGCCATGACTCGTAGATGCCCGGAAAGAAGAAGTCCCAGAAGTTCGCGCCATTGTGGCCCGGATAGAGCTTGTCGAACGTCTGCGCCTGGTCCGTATAGGGAGCTGTTCTAAAGATCGGCCGCTCTTTCGGGCCGATATAGTACATTTGAAGTTTGGAGGCTCCGTTTTGCAGGAGGTTCGGGGCAACAAGATCAAGAACGGCGCTGGTTTCGATGTCGGCCTGCACTTGCGGCAGCGGATGATGATCCCTGTCGAGAAGGTAGCCCCAGACACTAACGACGGATGGTGAGCCGGGTGCGTTCTGCGCCCAGCCGCCGGCGTTGTCGAAAGTAACCGTCACAGCGTCGGGATCAGCTTTGGCCACTGCCGCCCCAACCTCGTTGTTTCTCGTCGGTCGATCGATCTGCGCCTGTAACACGCCGGCGAGTGCTTTGACGTCGGAATGCACCTGGTCGAGAAGCAGACCAACCTGCGCAACCGTGGAATCGGTCGAGGAGCGGATATAATCCTGGCTCGCCTTTTCAAGGCCTTCGCCGACCTGAGTGGTCGCATCGCGCGACAGCCGCTGCACATTCCAGAGCGCAAGGCCGCCGCTGACAAGAAGATCGAAAAGCACGGCGCCGCCGACGACAATGATGAATTTCGTCCGAAACGAGCGTAATCCGAGGCTTGGCTTCGTTGATGTACCGGTCATAGCGGCTTCTGCCCCGACGCCGCCCAGATCGGCCAGCCGGCATAGCCTCTCGGGTGAAGCGCGGCAAAGATATGATCCCTGAAGCCCTGCCTGAACCGCGCGATGAATTCGGGAGAGTCCCCGCGTCTGACGGACATCTCGCCTGCGTAGACATCTTCCCAGGCTTCGATGACATCAGCAAACTCCTGCGGATCGCCGTCGAGGTTGGTGACCATGAAACTTTCGATCCTTACATCCTCGAAACCAGTATCCAGCAACAGGCGAGAGCCCTTGGGCCCCATTTCGACGTCCATGTCGAAATGGCGAAAGAGCTTGGCAACCTCGTTATAGGTCCACTGGATGCTGTCGGCGCGCGGCTCGCCCAGGCAGTGGGAGTTCTTTTCATTGGTGATATAGACCCTGCCGCCGGGCTTGCAGATCCGATAAAGCTCCCTCAACAGGAGTTCGGGCCGGTCGAAAATCTGCAGGGAGTGCCGGCACGTCACAAAATCGAACTGGTCGCTTTCGAACAGCGTCTGCGATGCATCGCCATAGGTGTACTCGATATCGCGGACGCAGAAGTCTTCCGCAACAGAACGCGCATAGTCGAGGCTTGCCATGGAGTGGTCGAGCGCAACGATTCTCGCCGGGTCGAATTCCTTCCTGACAAGCATCGCGAAATCACCGATGCCGCAGCAAATGTCCGCGATCGCCATGCCGCAGCGCAGTCCGTGCCGTGGCAAGATCTCCCGTTCGTGACGCCAGGTCATTTTCGTCTGGGTCCGGAGAATCGGGATGAAGCTCTTGTCCTCGACAAATGTCTGGCCGGGATAAAAGGCGGAGTCATAGATCTCCATGGAGATATTCGGCGAGAGTTCGCTCAGATGCCGAAACATCTGCGTCGCCCAGGTGACAACACTCGATGTGAGAATGACAATCTTGAGCTCCGGCCGCGAGCGTGAGGCGTCGACGAGAACCCGCGCCAGGGCGCGGAAGGCCGTGCTGTTCATATGGGTGACGCGTTTCAGGTTGACGTAGAAGATCCCCTGGACCGTTTCAATCTTGTCTCGCAGCAGCAATAGATCATCCGCGATGTCGGCGACCGAACGGGGCCGAAGAACGCCGGTGGCCGCAAACTCTTGATTGCCGGTGTCGAATTTCGTCGTGAAGACAGGTGAAGAGCTGTTCGGGGTCAATTGAGGAGCCTCGCGAGCGGCAGGTCGACAACGAAGGTGAGGGCGTCGGCAGTTGAAGCGCGCAGCTCTACGTCCGCATCATAGTTGACCGCCAATCCCAGCAGGATTGCTTGCTCCAGGGGAGCCGTCTCGTCGGCGATGACCTCCACGTAGTTTGCCAGTTTTCCACTGTGTTTCAGACCCCGGACGAGTTCAGCGAAAAAGCGGTGTTGTTGCGATGGGCACGGAAAGCTCAGCTCGATCCGCTCGATTTGTTCATGACGATAGAATTTGCATATCAGCTGCCCCTCCTGTGCGTCCGTGCGAAACGACATCTCGAGGAGTTCGTTGAGGGCCGAGGACAGAAGGTTTGAATGGCGCAGCGGATCACGGCGATCATGACTGACCATTCGGGCGACATAGTTCGAGAGCTGGTCGCAATGCAGCCAATCGGCCGTGAACGTTGCCATCTCCATTTCCAGATTGAGGAGTTGCTCGAAAGCCGCGTCTGCTGTCGCCGTCGCCTCCTGCCTTTTCAACCCGCACCTCCTTGGCCAATCGCCATCCGGCCTGCCTCCGGACCCGTCGTGGTCCTCGTCCCGCCGCTGTTTCCTCGCCGTCCTTTCCGGGGGCCGATGAATTGGCCAATGTGATCCACGTGCATCGGCGGGCTCAGGAAATGCCCCTGCAGTCTGTCGCAGCCTTCCTCCAAGAGCCACGCGGCCTGTTCGGCAGTCTCCACGCCTTCGGCAGTCACGCGCATGCCGAGTCCATGCGACAGTGCAATGACGGATCGCACGATCGTCCGGCTCTTTTCGTCGCTCAATAGGTCGTTGACGAAGTATTTGTCGATCTTGATGTTATCGAAGGGAAAATTCTTCAGATAACTCAAGGATGAATATTCCGTCCCGAAGTCATCGAGGGAAATCTGGATGCCAAGCACGTTCAGAATGTTCAACGTATCGAGATTGTTGATCGTGCGCTCCAGAAGGACGGTTTCCGTAATCTCGAGTTCCAGGCGTTCGGCGGGAAAGCCGATAAGATCGAGAGTTTGCGAGACGCGGTCGGTGAAGCCTGCTGTCAAGAATTCCGCCGGGGATAGATTGACGGCAACGGTGTAATGGTCCGGCCAGTTCAGAGCCTGCCGACACGCTTCCTCCAGTGCCCATTGGCCGATTTCGCTCATCAGCCCATCGGCCTCTGCCATCGGGATGAACGCGATCGGAGGGATCACGCCGAGCCTCGGATGGCGCCAGCGCAGGAGAGCCTCGAAGCCCGTTACGGTGCGTGAGCGGTCGACAAGAGGTTGATATTCGAGGAAGAACTCGCCGTGCTGCAGCGCGACCCTGAGGCTGCGCCTGAGCAACTCCCGTTGTTCCAGCACCACCAGCATGCTGGGGTCAAAGGTTCGCGCGCGACGGCGTCCTTCCTTTTTGGCGGCATAAAGGGCGACGTCGGCCGCTTTCATCAATTGCTCGCCCTCATCGCCATCGCGGGGCGCAATCGCAATGCCGATACTGGCTCCCACAAAGACAGTGATGCCGTCTACCACGAACGGCTTTTTGAATTCGCCAACCAGCGCGTCAGCAAGGCGCTCGGCCTTACCGGGCTGTTCTTCGGCAGTCTGTATGATCGCGAATTCGTCACCAGCAAGACGGAAGGCTGTCTCGTCCGTGCCGAGCACGCTTCGGATCCTGCCGGCAGCAAGCTTCAGAACAATGTCTCCAGCGCCGTGCCCCAGCGTGTCGTTGACTGGCTTGAAGTCGTCCAGGTCGATCTGCATCAGCGCAAGACCGCTCTTATCGTTGGTCGGAAGGAGCCGTCCCAACTCATCGCTGAACTGCCGGCGGTTGGGTAGTCCGGTCAGGACGTCATGGGTTGCCTGGTGCAGAAGCAGCGCTCGTTCCTGCTCCTGCGCGGTTGTCGTCTCGTTGCGATCGGCCGCGCCGATTTCGACGATTGCCAATCCCTCCTTGGCCGGCAGCAGCAGCAGGTCATACCGGTCGTCGGTCGATACACCTAACCGGATGGATTGTGGCCGGCCGGTATTGATGACGCGTTGTACGAGGTCTGCCGAGGGAGGGTTTGCCAGCGCCGGGTAGATGTCACCCAACCTTGTGAGCGGCTCATCACTGAAGCCCGAGCGCGCCGCGAGTTTCTCGGACCAATCGACAAGAACGAGGTCGAGATCCCAAAGCGAGAAGACTGCCTCGGCGCGGCGGAAGAATTCGGATCCTTGTGGAACCAGCTTAGGCCAATTCGCACGATTTTCCGGCATATGGGTTGGGCCTCCTCGTTGCGCCTGCGCCTAAGTGTGATGCATCCCACGAATACGGAATCAGCTATTTATACAAGAGCTAGCGCATGCCGTGTTGTAGTCAATCAAAAACGCTACCATAAGGCACCATTGGCCTGTTCATCTCGATAGCAGATGCGGGATTGTACGCAAAGAGTGCCCTTACCGGATCATGAGCTCCACATGATGGTAACGGCGATCGCGGCCAACAGTGTTCGCGTTAAAGCACTAGCGGCGGAATTCGCGCAGACATTTCACGACCTCGCGGAGTCCTTTGGTGAGGTGCTTGTCCCGTCGCAAAACAATGCCGAGCTGGCGGACCAGGCGCGGCCTGACCGACGACGTCGTGAGAAATCCTGAGCGGTCTTGCTTCAACGCGAGTGCAGGCAGCAGCGACCAGCCCAATCCCGCCGCGACAAGCTCCTTTATTGCTTCAACACTTCCAAACTCCATCGCAGGCTGCACCCGCACGCCGGCCTGCGAGAACCACTCATTCGTGGCAGCGCGCGTGTTGCCGCCCTCATAAAGCATGAGAACCTTGTCTTTGAGAAACGCGGCGTCGGGTCCTCCTGCGGGCATTTCGCTATTCTTGGGGGCCGCTGCCAGCAACTCGTCCTCGTAAAAGGGCTCGATTTCCAGCGACCGCCCCGAGGCCGGAAGGGTGACGACTGCGAGGTCGAGCGTGTTTGCCTCAAGATCACGCAAGACCTCTTCGGTGTTGCCGATCCGGACGGTGATCTCAAGCCCTGGCATTCGCCTTTTCGCGGACGCGATTGCGCGAGGAAGCAGGTGTATTGACGCCGTCCCGCCGCTGCCAATCCTCACCCGGCCGGCCGAACCCTCTCGATGCGGCGTCATTGCATCAGCCGCCGCACCGCATTCGTCCAGGATGCGCCTTGCGTGAATGAGGAGATCCGAGCCGGCCGGCGATGGCAGCGCGCGCCGTCCGACACGCTCGATCAGCCGAACCCCTAGTCGCTGTTCGAGCAGTTTGACCTGCAAACTGACGGCCGGCTGGGTCAGGCCAACCTTGTCGGCCGCCGCCGTGAAACTCCCCAGATCGATGACGGTGACAAAGGCCAAGAGCTGATCAAGGCTGAATACCATAAAAAATCCTTATGCTTTGCATGAGTATCATAATCTTCATTCGATGTGCTCGCCAGCCTTATCCTTGGCATTCCGCTGATCGCGTGGCGGGTTGCTGATGACAGGAGAGTGAAATGTCGACCGACCTCAGGCAGGAGCTGGATTGGAAAAGTGATGCAGCTTCGCTGCGAAGTGCTCTCGCACATGTGGGGGCATTTCTGTCCTGGCACTTAGCGAAACGTCGCAGCCGACAGGCAATCGCTGAGCTGACCAGGGATCAGCTTGAAGATATCGGGATCACGCCGCAGGAGGCTTCGGCCGAGATCGGCAAGTCCTGGTTCTGGAGCCTATAGCGGCAGCGTCCCTGCCTGTCGCCATATGTGATCCTTGAGCGCGTCGGAGCGGATTGAGTGCGACGCTGCCTCAACGTGTCGGCATCTGAAGTGCCCCTTGACCAACTGGCGTCCAACGCGCACATGAGGATATGCTGATGGACGACCTGTATCAATTCGCAATAGGATGCGGTACGACAGGGACGCTTAGGTCAAGTCTGCAGGAGCCAGGGAGGGGAGAATGCAGTCGCTGGTAATGCCGGTGCACAAGCCGGTGGCTGTAGAAGTCCTGCAGGAGGAAATCCGGAAGGTTTGCGGTGCCTTCGATGTCGAACCCATGGCCCGCGCCAATGTGATGGCCGGCGATGTGGCGACACGTCGCATGGGGCTTTTCGATACCGCGATTGTCGCACTTGATGCCCGCCATGTGCAGCGCGGGATGAAGTCGATCCGGCAGGACCCCGGCGAGCATTTGTTCCTGCTTATCCAGGACGAGGGGCACTGTCGCGTGGAGCAGGCAGAGCATTCGGCTCGGCTTGCTCCCGGAGACATGTTCCTTGTCGATTCCGTTCGGCCGTCATCGTTCGTTTACGACGGGGAGCGTTCCACTCAGCTCTCGGTCCATATGCCGCGCGGCGAGATGCTGCATCGGTTTGGCAAGACGTGTACTAATGGCGTCGCCATTAATCGGGACGATCCACTTTGGTTGGCAATGCGGGCCGTGATCACCAAGATGCTCACGGAGCCTCATGCATCTGCGCAGCTCGGCGAGGCGATGTTGTCGCTGTTGGGCGCCTACCTTCACGGTATCAAGACAGCCGAAGCAGCGGCCCCCAGCGAAACGCTGCTGTCGCGCGCGCTTGCCATGATCGATCGGCACCGCGCCGATCCGACGTTTGGACCTGGCGAGTTGGCAAGGCGGCTCAATGTTTCGGAGCGCATGTTGCAGCGACACTTCCGCCCGCTTGGCGAGACACCTGGCCATCGGTTGCTTAACCGTCGGCTGGAACTGGCGCATACGGCACTGACGCAGCAGCGTCCTGCCAAGCCGACCGAAGGGATGGCCGCCGTTGCCTACGACGCTGGCTTCAACGACCTGTCCTACTTCTATCGCGAGTTCCGCAAGAAATACGGCTCCGCACCGGGCGCTGTTGCGCGTCGCCACTGACGGATTTGTCCAAGAATGCAGACGGCTCAGTCCAAGTCCTGATGCCAGCTATCGCCTAGTCTCCGCTGCCAGATAGTCCCGTCCTACGGTCGGGGCCTCATTCGGAGGAGGTGAGAATGACGATCCATAGCGCCACGATCGACGGAAAGCCGATGACCGGCGAGCGCAGTTTCAGTGTGCTCAATCCGGCCACGGGAGACGAAGTCGGCCGCGCGCCAAACATGGCTGCTGCGGGGCTCAACGCTGCCGTTGCCGCCGCCAAGGCGGCCTTCCCGGCATGGTCGGCCAAGAGCGACCAGGAATTGCAGGCTGCCTGTGCGGCCGCTACCGCCCACATTGAAGCACATGCTGACGAACTCGCGCGGCTGATCACGCTTGAGCAGGGAAAGCCGCTGAACGGTCTCGGCTCGCGCTGGGAGATGGGAGGTGCCGTTGCCTGGGCGGGATACACGACCGCCCTGTCGCTGCCACCCAAGATCCTGCAGGACAATAGCGAGGGTCGCGTCGAGCTTCATCGCAAGCCGCTCGGCGTCGTCGGCTCGATTACCCCTTGGAACTTCCCGGTCATGATCGCCATCTGGCACATCATGCCGGCGTTGCGTACCGGCAACACCGTCGTCATCAAGCCGTCGCCGCTGACGCCGCTTGCGACACTTCGCCTGGTCGAAATCATGAACGAGGTGCTGCCGCCCGGCGTCCTGAATGTCGTGACCGGCGACGATCGCGAATTCAATATCGGCGCGGCAATGTCGGCTCATGCTGACATCAATAAGATCGTATTTACCGGTTCGTGCACCACAGGCCAGAAAGTCATGCGTTCTGCGGCAGAGACGATGAAGCGCCTGACGCTTGAACTCGGCGGTAACGATGCCGGAATCGTTCTGGCCGACGCCGACCCTCAGGCCATTGCCGAGGGTCTGTTCTGGGGTGCCTTCATCAATAACGGCCAGACATGTGCGGCGATGAAGCGCCTGTACGTCCATGAATCGATCCATGATGCCGTCTTGGATGCTCTTGTCGTCTACGCACGAAACATTCCGGTCGGTAACGGCTTGGAGGAGGGCAGTGCTCTCGGTCCCGTGCAGAACCGCATGCAGTTCGAAAAGCTCTCACGTCTGGTCAGCGACGCCAAGGAGCGAGGAGTGGTGTTGCTGGGTGGCGAGCCGGGCGAGGGACTTTTCTTCCCCCCGACCATCATCGCCGGTTTGAAGAACGGCGATCCGCTCGTCGACGAGGAGCAGTTCGGGCCTGCACTTCCTGTCATCAAATACCAAAACGTCGACGAAGCAATTGCGCTTGCAAACGACAGCGCCAATGGCCTTGGAGGTTCCGTCTGGTCGTCCGACGTTTCGGCCGCAAAGGCGGTTGCAAGCCGCATGCAATGCGGTTCCGTCTGGATCAACAAGCATGGTGCCATTCAGCCGAACGCCCCGTTTGGCGGCGTAAAGGCCTCCGGCTTCGGCGTCGAGTTCGCCGAGGAAGGGCTGCAGGAATACACGAATATCCAGGTGGTATTCGCTTGAACACCGAAGGCATGCAATAGGGAGGATGCAATGAACATAAAGCGATATCTGGCTTCGGCCGGCTTGCTTCTGGCGTTTGGTGCGCCGGCAGCTCTCGCTCATCCATTGGATGGGCTGACGGCAGAGGAATATCAGAAGATCAACAAGATCCTGCGCGATCAGAAGGTGGTCGACGACAACACGCTTTATCCGCTGATCGAGCTGAAGGAGCCCGCCAAGGAACAGGTTCTGTCCTGGAGGGAAGGCGACAATCTCGACCGTGAGGCGAAAGTCCAGCTGACAAGCCCCGAGGGCTTCAAGGAGGCCGTCGTCAACATCACCAAGGGCACGGTTGAAGGCACGACGCTGATCAAGGGGCAGCCGATGGTGCTCTTCGCCGAGTTCATGGATGCCCTGCAGGGGGCGCTTGCCAATCCGGACATGATCGCCGGCCTGAAGAAGCGTGGCCTCACTCCGGAACAGGCTTTCTGCCTGCCGCTGACGGCAGGTAATTTCTTCACCGACGAATACGAGAATTCGCGCCTGATGAAGGTGCCGTGCTACAAGGTGCCCGAGGGGTCGAACTTCTACGCAAAGCCTATCGAGGGTCTGTTTGCTGTCTACGATATCGGCAAGAAGAAGGTCCTTCGTGTCATCGACACCGGTGTGATCGAAGGCCCCAAGGACAACTGGGGGTATACAGAGAAGGAGGTTAGCGAGCGTGAACCGCTCCGCCCGGAGATGAACCCCGCGAAGCTCTCCCAGCCGGGCGGCGCGAACTACAAGATCTCAGGCGGCCACCTCGAGTGGGATATGTGGCGGATGAACTTCCGCGTTGACAAGCGCCCGGGCCTTGTCGTCTCCAACCTTGACGTGAAGGACGGGGACAAGTGGCGTTCGGTGATCTACCAGTCGCATCTGTCCGAGGTATTCGTGCCTTACATGGATCCGACCGAGGGCTGGTACTGGCGTACCTATATGGACAGCGGAGAGTATGGCTTCGGCCTGTTCCTGAGCCCACTTCGCTCTGGCGTCGATTGCCCTGACTATGCGACCTTCCTGCCGGCAACGATTGCCGACGACAAGGGCAACCCGCTGACCATTCCAAACGCGGTCTGCGTGTTCGAGCGCAGCATCGGCGATCCCGCATGGCGCCACTTCGAAGTCTTCGCGCAAACGCCTGAGAAGCCGATCCCGGCCGAAGGTCGCCCAGCGACTGAACTCGTCGTCCGCACCGCCTCCGAAGTCGGAAACTACGACTATCTGATCGACTATCGCCTGCAGCAGGACGGCCAGATCAGGCTTATGATCGGGGCAACCGGTCTGGACGCGGTAAAGGGTGTCGCGTCGACGTCGATGAACGACCCGACCGCTGCAGAAGATACGGCGCATGGCACGCTGATCGCCCCGAACCTCGTGGCGGCAAACCATGATCATTACTTCAACTTCCGCATCGACTTCGACGTCGACCAACCGGTCAACCATTTCGGCACGATGGATATCGTTCCGGCCAAGGTTGACGCCAAGAACCCACGGCGTTCGATGTGGACCGTGCAGCATACGATGCCGAAGACCGAGATGGGGGCACGCTACCAATTGTCGGCGATGAAGCCGCGCTATTTCATGATTTCTGACCCGTCCCGTGAAGGCTATCTCGGCCAGGAGCCGGGCTGGATGATCCACCATGGCGATGTTGCCTACGGCCCGTTCGACTTTGCCAAGGACCCGCCGATGAAGCGCAACGCCTACATCGAGTATTCGGTCTGGAACACCGTCTACAACATCGATCAGCAATATGCAGGCGGCAAATATGCGATGCAGAGCGATGGTTCCGACACGCTGCCTGAATGGGTAAAGGCCAACAAGCCACTGATGGGCAAGGATATCGTGACCTGGTTCACGGCCGGCTTCCACCATATCCCGCGCATGGAGGATTGGCCTGTGATGTCGACTGAATGGAAGACGATCCATATCGAGCCGCACAACTTCTTTGCGCACAATCCGGCCCTGACGATCCGAAACGCCAAATGACAGCAAGGGGCGCCTCGCGCGCCCCTTTCTCTCCATGCGCAGTGCCGGTGCTACCCGCGCCAACCTTCCAGGGTTTCGACGAAGCGTGTCAGCCAGGCGTTTGTTTGATGCGCGTCGAGCGCGCGATGGTCGATCGTCAGCGACACATAGGCCATCGGTCGGATCTGGATGGTATCGGCGCCGCCGACCTCGCGAGCAACAACACGCTTTTCCACCTTCCCGAGGCCAAGGATCGCCGATTGCGGCTGATTGATGATGATGGGTGTCGCGACCAACGAGCCCGACACACCGTGGTTCGAGATGGTAAACGTGCCGTCGCGCATATCCGCGTTGGTGAGGCCGCCCGCCCTTGCGCGGTTCGTCAGTTCCTGAAGTTTGGCGGCGATGGCAGACAGTGAAAGATCCTGCGCCTGCTGGATCACCGGAACCACCAAACCCTTGTCACCGAGCGCCGTTCCGACGCCAATGTTTATGTCGTCGAAGATCTCCAGATGGTCATCATGCCACCGGCTGTTGACTTCAGGGACGGCCTGCATGGCCGCCACGCAGGCGCCGACGATATAGGCGGTGTAGGAAAGGTTGATCCCCTCGGCGGCAAACGCTGCCCGATTGCTTTCGCGATGCTTGAGGACGGCGGTGAAATCCGCTTCGACGATTGAGGTGACATGCGGGGCCGTCGTGACCGATGCCAGCATGTGCTGGGCGATAGAGAGCCGCATGGGTGTATGGGCAACCATGCGCGAGCGAGGGCTGATTGGATCGCGCGCTTGGATACGAGACCCGGAAATGGATGGTTCTTGATCGCTCACGATCGGCTGCGTTGCCCTGAACGCGGCGTCCATGTCCGTGCGCGTCACACGGCCGTCCTTGCCAGTGCCGGCCACTTCGGCTGGATCGATACCGTATTGCTGACCGGCGCTGCGAACTGCAGGCGAGAAGCGTTCGCTGCCGGCGCCCCCTGTGTCGCCATGCGCCAGGGGCCGAGCCTCTGGCTGGCGACCATCGCCGGTAGGCGCTGTGGTCAGACGAATACGACCGAGAACTGAACCGGGCACGACATCCGCGCCTGACGCCAGGACAATCTCGTCAAGGATTCCTGCTGCGGGTGCAGAAATCTCCTGCGTGACCTTGTCGGTTTCAAGCTCGACGAGCGGGTCGTCCAGAGCGACGGTCTCTCCGGGTTTTTTCAGCCAGTTGCGGACAACTGCCTTCGTGCCCTCCTGCTCTGCGGGGACCAGGACTTCAGCGAAATCGACCATGTTTCAGTACTCCACGAGCGCCGTGATTTTCTGTCTGATGCGGTCGGCCGATGGCACCGCCCAGTCGAGTAGGGCCGGATTGTGGGGGCTCGGAATATCCGGCATCGTCAACCGCGATACCGGTGCGTCGAGATCCATGAAGGCTTCATCGGCAACAACGGCGGCAATCTCCGCGCCGAAACCGGCCGTTCCAAGATCCTCGTGGACGATCAGGCAACGTCGTGTACGGCGAACGGACGAGATGACGCTTTCGCGATCCCAGGGCATCAAGGTACGAAGATCAATGACATCGGCGGCAATACCCTCCGCCGCCTCCTCGCAACGAGGAACCATTGCGCCCCAGGTCACGATCGTCAGCGCATCCCCCTCGCGCGTGAACCGCGCCTTTCCAAAGGGCAGGGCGTAATTGTCACCGGGGTAGGGACGACGTGCCCACTGATGATCGAGCATGGCACGGTGCTCGAAGAAGATGACCGGATCGTTGCCGCGCAATGCGGTGCGTAAGAGCCCGACGGCGTCTTCCGCGTTCGAGGGAACAGCGACCTTCCAGCCCGGTTGATGGACGAAGGCAACCTCGTTCGTCTGGCTGTGCCAAGGGTCGCCGCACTTGAAAAAGCCACCGGGCATGCGCAGGACGATGGGGGCGGCGAAGCGGTTGTTGGTGCGCCACCGTATCGTGCCGCAATCGTTGATCTGTTCCGTCGCGGGCTCGGCATATTTCCGGAACTGAATTTCCGGAACCGGAACAAGCCCCGCAAGCGCCATCCCGACGGCGCGCCCGACAATGCCTTCTTCCGAGAGCGATGTGTCGAAGACCCGGTCCTTGCCGAACTTGTCCTGTAGTCCGAGCGTGACAGCATGAACACCGCCCTTCGGACCGATATCCTCACCAAACAGCACCACACGCTCGTTGATCGTCAATTCATGGTCGAGCGTGCGCCTGATTGCCGTGACCATGTTGATGCGCTGGCCGTCCGGGTGCGCTTCGCCGCTGCATTCAGGGGTCTGATAGCCGTCGCTATGCTGGCCCCCCATCGTCTGCATTGCGCCCTCGAAGAATACATGCCGGGTGACGGTTTCGGCAGATGCAACGCCACGGGCTTCCGCCTCGAAGCGGGCTCGTTCTGCAACATCGCCTGCCTCAAGCCTGCGGGCTTCCCAATCATCAGCACTCATCACCGATGGGACCAGGTAGTCTCGCAGGCGCGGCAGCGGATCACGAGCCCACTCCGCTTTGACGACAGCCTCGCTCTTATAGGACTGCGTGTCCTGGAAGCTGTGCCCCTCCAGGCGGGGGACGGTCAGCCGCAAGAGGGCGGGCATTCGATGTTGGCGCACGAAGCTGACGGCGTGCTGGGTGAGGCGAGCCACATCGGCGGGATTGCAGCCGTCACCTTCGAAGATCGCAAGGTCGCGCCAGCTCGCGAGATTGGCCGCGATGTTTCCGCCCGGCGTCTGCAGATCGGCGGGCACCGAGATTCCGTAGCCGTTATCCTCGATGTAAAAAAGCATCGGCAGCTTCTGCGTCGTAGCTATCGTCAGCGCCGACCAGAAGCCGTTTGATGCGACCGAGCCATCACCACCAAGAACGACTGCGATCGCCTCACCGTATTCGGGTTTCCCCAGCACGGTCGCGTGGTACTGCAGCGCCTGCGCCCAGCCCGCGGTTGGCGTGTATTGGGCGCCGACGCCGCCGCACATCGGCAAAGCCGAGGCGCCGTTGCGGTTCGGATAGTTGAAGACCACGCCGATATCGCGGCCATCGGAGTAGCCGCCAGCGCGGCCCATTGCAGAACCGAGCGCGTCCGCCGGATCGACCCCCAGCGAAAGAAGCAACGGGCGCGAGCGATAATAGCCGCAGGTGGCGTCGTGGCGGTTCGTCAGTTGCAGGCCGAGCATGATCTGCGCCATGTCATGGCCGCGGGCAGAGAATTGATAGAGCACCTTCTTCTCGGGGACGAGCCGCGTCTCCTCCATCTCGTCAAGAATTCGCGAAAGGTGCAGAAGGTAGGTCACGCGTTGCCAGTCAATTCTCTCATCGGGTGCGTTCCGGCCATGCAATAGAACCGCTGTCGCCTGCGCCATCTTCGATCCTCCCAAATCTCTGATCCTTGAAAAGTTTAGTGCGATCCAGCAGAGACTGTGTTTCAGTTTTGAGCAAAAAATAAAGCATGCTGAAACGTTCATTTCACCGAAACGCCAAATTGCGAAGACGCAATTCGAAACATTCACTTGGTTTGCTGACTTGCCCGCGCCGCCGCGACGGGGGCGCTCAGTCGGGCGGTGAGGGTGATGGCAGGCCGGCGCGAGGCGCCGAGTGCTCTTTCCCGATTTCTTCTCAACTGTATGTCGAGATTGCAAATTCGAGATGCCTCTTATGCGGTTTTCGAAGTGCTCATTGAAGAAGCAATGGGATATATAATTGTGCAACGCACAAGGAGATATGATATGAAAATCGGCAACAGGATCGGAGAGTTCCTTCAGCTCCGTAAGGCATACCGCGATCTTTCCAGACTGGACGACGCAGCACTGAAGGACATCGGTGTTACCCGCGGCGATATCAAGCGCCTGGTTTACGGTCGCTAAGACGCCCGAAAGACCAAGAGATCAAGCCCCGCTTCGGCGGGGTTTTTGTTATGCGCACGGTATGGGCGCATTCTTGTGGGTGGAAGTCCCACCGCGAGCTGGTCATGGCGAGCGAAGAGAAGCGCAACTGCATGCCGGGTGGTGTGGCAGGGGCACGATCGAATACGATCGCCCCTATGCCGATTGGGGGTGTCACATCACCCTTTGGCGAGAGGGTTTGTTGCGGACCTGCCTCGTTCGTCATTTCAGCTCAAAGCTTGCGGGCGGCAGGCCGCGAGGCCTGAATTATCGCAAGCAAGCTTTGTCTCGCTGCTTGACGCGCGCCTCGACCTGGAATTTCACCTAAGGACATGGCTGCGCGCGATGATATGTCGAGAGCGCATAAGACGTCACTTGCGAGTTTTCGGAATACGCGAACTGAGATGTGTTAACGATCCGGGCGTCAGAAATTAACCATTTGTTAACCAAATCAGAATTAGAAATTGGTCAACGATTTCTTAACCTAGATGACCAAAGTGCTAACAGACGCTCGCTCGATCCGCATCAAGGGCCGCTCTTTCCTGGCGGTCATGCTTTCGCCAGATGTTCCCTTCGATGACTGGCTGGTAAGACTAGACGATCTTGCCGCCCGTTCGGCCGGCTTCTTCCTGGGGCGACCGGTCGTGCTTGATGTCAGCGACCTGGAGATCGACCGGGCGCAGCTCAAGGGCTTGATCGCCGAGTTGGCGCAACGCAACGTCAGCATCATGGGTATCGAGGGCTGCCGGCCTTCGCTGATCGGGCCTGGTATGCCGCCGGCACTCAAGGGCGGACGCCCGGTTTCGGACTTCGAGGTTCCGCAGCAGGAGCCGGTCATCGATGTGCGTACACAGCCAGCGGCCGTCGAGACCCGGCCAGCGCTGCAGTCGATCGTCATTCGCGAGCCGATTCGCTCCGGTCAGTCGCTGATCTTTCCCGAAGGCGACGTCACGGTCATCGGTTCGGTCGCATCCGGTTCGGAAATTATCGCCGGGGGTTCGGTTCATGTCTACGGGACGCTCAGGGGGCGCGCGATGGCGGGATCGGTCGGGAATACGTCGGCACGCATCTTCTGCCGTAAGCTTGAGGCAGAACTGGTCGCAATCGACGGCATCTACAAGATGGCGGAAGACATAGCGCCGAGCCTTCGCGGGCAGGCCGTTCAGCTCTGGCTGGAAGGCGACTCGATCAAGGCAGAGAAACTTATCTAGGCCCGAAGCTGGCTATCACACAGGAGAGAAAGATGGGGAAAGTCATCGTCGTCACTTCGGGCAAGGGCGGAGTGGGCAAGACCACATCCACAGCAGCCCTCGGAGCGGCCTTAGCGCAAAGGAACGAGAAGGTCGTCGTGGTCGACTTTGATGTCGGTCTGCGCAATCTCGATCTCGTCATGGGCGCCGAGCGCAGGGTCGTCTACGACCTCATCAATGTCATCCAGGGCGACGCCAAGCTGTCTCAGGCGCTGATCCGCGACAAGCGGCTGGAGACGCTCTTCCTGTTGCCAGCCTCGCAAACGCGGGACAAGGACAACCTTACGGCCGAGGGCGTCGAGCGTGTCATCAACGATCTGAAGCGCCATTTCGACTGGATTATCTGCGACAGCCCAGCGGGGATAGAGCGCGGTGCGACGCTTGCGATGCGTCACGCCGATGTGGCTGTGGTCGTCACGAACCCCGAGGTCTCCTCCGTTCGCGACTCCGATCGCATTATCGGCTTGCTGGACTCCAAAACAGCCAAGGCCGAGCGCGGCGAGCGGATGGAAAAGCACCTGTTGCTGACGCGCTATGACGCCAGCCGCGCTGACCGTGGCGACATGCTCAAGGTCGATGACGTACTGGAGATCCTCTCCATTCCGCTGCTTGGCATTATTCCGGAAAGCAGCGATGTGCTGCGCGCATCCAATATCGGTGCCCCAGTCACCCTGGCCGATAGCCGCAGCGCGCCGGCCATGGCCTATTTCGATGCTGCGCGCAGACTGGCCGGCGAGGAACTGCCGGTCGTCATCCCGGGAGAGAAGCGGGGCATCTTCGGCAAGATCTTTGGACGGAGGGCCGCTGCATGAGCATCTTCAGCTTCTTTGGCAAACAAAGGACCGCGCCGGCGGCCCGCGAACGCCTGCAAGTACTCCTCGCGCATGAGCGCGTTTCGGCCGGATCCGATCTCATATCGCTGTTGCGCGAGGAAATCCTCGCCGTCATCGCCAAGCATGTGCAGGTCGATAGTGACAGGGTTCGCGTGACGATGGATCGCGACGAGCACATGTCGATCCTTGAAATCGATGTGGAAATTCCGCTGGGCGCGTGCGTTCAGGCGGCATGAACTCAAGGCGGCGCTACGAGCGCCGCTTTTTGCCCTGGAAGCTGGGCGGTGGCGTTATTTCTGCGTCCGCAGCCCATCCATCAAAAGGCCGATCAGCCGGTTCGAGCGATCTCGCCATTCCGGCGACGCTGGTAGAGAATAGATGCTCGAAAGGGCGTGCAGAAGGTCCGTCGTATCGATATCGCTTCGAATGAAGCCCTGATCTGCCGCTGCTCTGAGGAGCCCGTCGGCTGCTCCTCGCAGGATGCCACTACCCTCTGCGAACAATGAGGCGTTTGAGTCCATCAGGATTTTCAGGCTGCCTGCCATCCCCCGTTTGGCGGCGATGTATCCCACAAAACGATGCATCCATTCTTCCAGCGCAACGTCTGGTGAATGGCTCGCCGCCAGTTCCCTTGCTGCCGTGGCAAGGGCCTCAAGCTCCCGGCGGTAGACCACCTCGACCAAATGTTCGCGTGTCGGAAAGTGCCGATAGAGTGTGCCGATGCCAACGCCAGCCTTCCGGGCAATCTCCTCCAAGGAGGTTTCAACGCCACTTGCAGCGAAGGCAGCTGCAGCGGCCTCGATGAGTTTATCGCGATTGCGCCGTGCGTCCGCGCGCAGTGGCTGCAGCATAGGCGGTGCTGTCTTCGGCGGGGCCGAGGCCAAAATGAGCTCCAAGCACTTTCGGGGCTTGACGCGAGGCGGCAACCCACTAGATTAAACGGAGGCTCCTCCGTTTATGTGGAGTGCCTTTTACCTCTTAATCCAGAAGGAGGCAGGATGTCATGTTGAAACGTGCCCGGACTTGCTTTCCACGGGTTTAGGTAGCGCGCTCATCCATGGTGACCACCCTTATTCTCGATTTACCCCTAATCTCGTGACGATGGCAGGAGCTTATCATGACACGAACGGTTCATCTCTTTCTGGACATCAACGGGCGGCGGCATGAGCTCGATGTCGAACCGCGCACGATGTTGCTGGATGCACTGCGTGAGAAACTTGGTCTCACCGGTACGAAGAAGGGCTGCGATCAGGGGCAATGCGGCGCATGCACCATGCATGTCGATGGCAAGCGCGTGCTTGCCTGTCTGACGCTTGCTGCTCAGGCGGAGGGGCGCACGATCACGACCATTGAAGGGCTTGCGGCCGAAAGCGGCGACCTGCATCCGGTACAGGTCGCCTTCCTGGAGCATGATGCCTTCCAGTGTGGCTATTGCACGCCTGGTCAGATCATGTCGGCTGTGGCCTGTATTCGTGAGGGACGGGCCGGATCCGACGAAGAGATCCGCGAATACATGGCCGGCAATCTCTGTCGCTGCGGTGCCTATAACCACATCGTGGCGGCCGTGCGCGAAGCGGCGGAGATGGCGTGATGAGAGATTTCACCTATTTCCGAGCCAGCTCGCCCGACGACGCGCGCCAGCGTGCCGCGCAAACAGGCGCGATGTTGCTTGCCGGTGGCACGACGCTTCTCGACCTCGCCAAATGTGGTGTTGCCGAACCTGAATCGGTCGTCGACATCAGCCACCTCGCCAGCCTGTCACAGATCTCGGCCGATGCAAATGGTGTCACAATTGGCGCGCTTGCCAAAATGGAGGATGTGGCTGGCAGTCCAGGGATCCGGGCAAATTATCCGGCGATTTCACAGTCGCTTTTGCTGGCGGCTTCTCCACAGTTGCGTAACATGGCGACGATTGCCGGCAATCTTCTGCAGCGCACGCGCTGTCCCTATTTTCGCGACCCCGGAACCTTTCCTGCCTGTAACAAGCGTACTCCCGGCTCCGGCTGTTCGGCGTTCGGTGGTGTGACCCGCAATCACGCGGTACTTGGCACCAGCGAGGCTTGTGTTGCCTCCTATCCGGGTGATCTTGCCGTCGCGCTGGTTGCCCTGGAGGCAACGATCGATCTCGGTGACCGCCAGGTCGCGGCTGATGATTTCTTCGTGCTCCCCGGCAATACGCCCGAACGTGAAACGCTCCTTGAGCGAGGCGAGATGCTGATGGCCGTCAACATTCCCGCCTCACCTGTCGCCAGGAACTCGACCTACCTCAAGGTTCGGGATCGGCAGTCTTATGAGTTCGCTGCCGCAAGTGCCGCCGTCGGGCTGGAACTGGAGGAGGACGGCAGGACGGTCCGCGACATTCGCGTTGCAATGGGTGGCGTTGCCACCAAGCCATGGCGGGCGCGGTCGATCGAGAAAGCGTTGATCGGGAAGGCTCTCGATGGCAGCACGGTCGCTGCCGCAAGCCGGCTGGCCATGGATGGCGCCGTCGCTCATGGCGGCAATCATTACAAGATCGAACTTGCGCCGCGTGTCGTGGCGCGCGCCATTTTGACGATGGGAGGTCTCGCATGACCATCATGGAACCTCGCAAGCGCGGCGATGCCTCAGACGGTACGATTGGCGGCCGCCTCTCGCGTCTCGACGGGCGGCTGAAGATTACTGGTCGCGCGACATATGCTCTGGAACAGCCAGTCGAGGGTCTGGTTCATGCGGTCCTCGTGCAGAGCCGGATCGCTGCCGGCCGGGTTGTGAAGGTCGACGCTGCCAAGGCGCAGGCGGCGCCTGGCACGCTGTTGGTGCTGACGCCCGATGTCGATCTTGGCCTGAAGATGGCGTCCGACTGGTATGGAAACCGGCCGGAAAATCAGCCTTACCATCCTCTTTCCAACGATGTCGCCTTCAATGGCCAGGCGGTCGCTGCCGTGATCGGTGAAACGCTGGAACAAGCCGCGGAAGCTGCCCGACTGGTCGACGTCACGTATGAGGAGACGTCGGCCATTGTCGACTTCGACGATCCCAAAGCAGGCGAAGCAACGCTGATCGATGCGCTGACGGTGGCCTGGGGCGACGCCGACGCCGCGCTCGCCACTTCCCAGGTCCGTATCGAGGCCGAGTACCGAACGCCGCGCGAATATCACGTGGCGATCGAGCCGCATGGCCTTGTGGCAAACTGGGACGGCGATCAACTGACGATCTGGGAACCCAGCCAGTGGACGCACGGGATGGCCCGCACTTATGCCGAATGGTACGGACTGCCAGATGAGAACGTGCGTATTGTCTCACCGTTTATCGGTGGAGGCTTCGGTTCCAAGGCCACCGCCTACGCCTATGGCGCCATCGCAACGGCTGCCGCCCGCAAGCTCGGCCGGCCGGTGAAGCTTGCACTCACGCGCCCGCAGACATTCACCGCCTTCGGCGGCCGCGCAACAACCAGGCAGACAATCGCGCTCGGTGCCAACGCCGATGGCGTGCTGCAGTCGATCGTGCATGAGGGGGCGAGCGAAACTGCCATCTATGCGGATTTTCCCGAGCAGACAAACGCGGCAACCCCATTGATGTATGCGGTCGATAATTTCAGGGCGAAACACGGTCTCGTACCTGTGAACACCGTCGTGCCCGGAGCGCTGCGCGCACCGGGCAAGAACCCCAGTACCTTCGGTCTGGAATGCGCCATGGATGAGCTTGCCTATGCGGTCGGCCTCGATCCCGTCGAACTCAGGCTTCGCAACTATGCGGAGCGTGACCCACAATCCGGCAAGCCGTGGTCGACCCGCAGGCTGCGCGAGGCGCTCTCGCAGGGCGGCGAGGCGTTCGGTTGGTCGCGCCGCAGCTTTGTTCCGCGCTCGATGCGGGAAGGCAGGCAACTCATCGGCTGGGGTGTTGCGTGCGGCACATTCCCGGTTCTGCGTGCATCGAGCGAGGCACTGATCCGGATCCTTTCCGATGGTTCCGTGGAAGTCGTCAGCGGTGCGATCGACATGGGTCAGGGTACCTATACGATCCTTGCCCAGACCGCTGCAGAAGTGCTGGGCGTGCCCGCGGCAAACATCAATGTCCGGCTTGGCGATTCGTCGCTGCCTGGCGCCACGGTTGCTGGCGGCTCGATGCTTGCCGGCGCCATCACAGGGGCCGTGCACAAGGCCGCGTCAGCCGCCCGCGACGAACTGATTGAACTTGCCCTCAACGACTTCGCCTCACCCTTGCGCGACACCGGCGCCAATACGCTGATGGTTGCCGATGGCCGGATCTTTGTGCCGCGCGACGGGGGATTGTCCATCTCCATTGCGGAACTCATGACAGCCCTTGGCCGCGACAGCATTGAGATACGGCGAAACACTCTTCCAGAGGGGGAGCAGGGGCCGAAGGGTCACAAGAAGGCCTGGACGACCATGGGAAGCATCCAGGGTCCGACGGCGGGCGCGTTCTCCATGCACAGTTGGTGCGCGCATTTCGTCGAGGTCAAAGTGGACGAAGACTTTGGCACGATCCGCGTTTCCCGCATGGTCTCGGCATTCGATTGCGGCAGGATCTACAACCCCAGGCTGGCCGAGAGCCAGTGGCGCGGCGGCATCATCATGGGCATCGGTCAGGCGCTCCTGGAGGAAGGCTTGGTCGATCCGCGCAACGGGCGAGTGATCAACAACAATCTCGGCGACTACCTCGTTGCGACCAATGCCGACATCCCACCGATCCAGGTGATCTCGGTCGGCATCCCCGACCTCGACGCCTCGGTACTGGGAGGCAAAGGCGTCGGCGAGGTCGGCATCGTCGGCGTCGCCCCGGCTATTGCCAATGCTGTCTTTCACGCAACCGGCAAGCGTGTCCGCGACCTGCCGATAACGCTCGAAAAGCTGCTATGACTTGAGCTGCTGATTGCCTGCGTTGTTTGCTCGGATGACAGACAACGCAGCGCAAAGATCGTGCGCAACCGCGGGCTCCCGCGCACCCTGACTGGAGTGCTCGGGAGCAAATTCGCAACACGCAATGAAGAGCCGTGCAAGGTCCATGTCCTTCGCCCGTCACCGTCGGGTGAACCCAACGCTCGTCTCCAAGCGTCGAGCGCTCATGCTTCCTCGCTTGAGGGACAGATAAAGACCCGAACAACAGAAGGACAGCGGCTTGAAAGCGCCTCGCAAGAGCTTGGCGCTCGCCTTGTCATCGCTATTTTATAGAACCTTGATGTTTTCGGCTGCCGACTTGCCGGATCGGCGATCCTGCACAATTTCGTAACTCACCTTTTGCCCTTCGCGAAGGCTCTCCAGGCCAGATCGCTGGACGGCGGAGATGTGGACAAAAGTGTCTCCTGATCCATCCTCCGGCTGAATGAAGCCGAATCCTTTATCTTGATTGAAAAACTTGACGGTCCCTTTAGGCAACTTCTCATCCTCGGTTGATCCCCAGCGTCGCTGAGCATAGTTCGGATTGATTTGACGGCAATAGCGGTTTGCGATTTGAATTACGGCTGGCTGAAATCCGGCTTAATGGAGCTCATCCGTCGACCAAGCCCCATTCGCATGAATGGTCGTCTGGAGCGCTGTCACGTCCATCATTGCGAATGGCCCTGGTATTCCAATTCGTCCGACCGACACCGCTTGCCTGTCCGAACGTTCCGTTTCGAGCTCGCTGAAGATCAAGCGTGAGTTGCTGGCCTCGGATTGTCGGCTGCGGGCGGTCGCCATCAAGCCTGCCGAAGCCCCCTTTCGGCATCTCTTTCCCGTTCGGATCGGATCGCGGCAAACACGGGCTAGGGCATTCGCAATGACTTGCTCCCCATGAAGCACAAAACGTTCATCTGAAGGAATGTTCATTTCCTTCTCGTTTCTGCCAAGGGCGATGTTATGCAGCGACACTGGACGAAACGAATCACTTTTCCATTTATCAGATTCTCTAATGTCAAGGGGGTTTAGGAGATGGCTGGCGAGTTTCCCGTTTTTATCAGTCCGATGGACGTCGGATTTGAAGGCAATACCGGCCGCTATCGGCATGCTGATACAGTCGAGGACCTCGCCGCCATTCTCCTAAGCAGCAAATGCGATTGGTCTAATGTTCCATCCTTCCATCGCGCGCTCGTATCGACGCTGGAGGCGCTGGAATTTTATGCGGACGCGGCAAGTGCTCGAGCGGCCTTCGTTGTAGCCGCACACGAGGCGGGTCTTCAGGTTCTGCCCGACGACGCCGCAGATGTGCGAAAGGTTGGCTGAAAAAGAGAGCCCTGCAGGGCGCAGGGCTCAAGAAATGATGAGCAGTGCCCTAGAGCGGGCAACAGGCGGACGATACGCCTCACATCGTAGGCCTTCAAGGCAAGCAGTTCTCATCTTTGTTTCGTGACAAGCATCAATGATCCAATCTCAGTTGCTCAGGCCAACTGTATGAGCATTGGCGCTGTTCGTGAATGCGAGCTTCTCGCTGCCCATTGTGCAAGGTGACGGACGGAAATTCCACTCAATCGTGTTTGACGGATGACTGCTGCAGTTTAGTAGCGCCTAAATAAAAACATTGCGGTATACGCGATATCGCGTCATGGTTGCTGGTGCTGCAGGCGATTTGACATTTAGGCTGCGGATAAGGGCATTCCATTTTGAGGGAATGCGTCAAATTGAAGGTCTGTACGACGTTCAACTGTGCAAAAGGCTGGGCCGGTGGTGGGCGAAAGGCCACAAGACATCCCGACCTTCGAGCTGCGAGCGCGGCACGTTGAATGGCGAAATGAACACGTCTTGGTGGAGTAGACGTGGTTGGAAGGCCATCTGAGGAGGGGCATCAATGAGTGATCGTGTGATTGGTTACTTGGTGGCGGCAGAAGTGTGCGCGCTGTTCTGGATAGCCATTGCGATGTTGGTGGTTGGGAATATTTAGCACCTGACGTTCGTTGACCCCGTAAGCCGTCGGCGCACGCTGCTGGTTGCTGCTCCGATCTGGCAGAAGCTGGGCCGCGGGCGGATACCGGGCTTACCGCTGCCTTTAGCGAGGGTATAGTGGGCCGCCAGCCAGCTGCAGGGGTCGCCAGGTCGTGTGGCCGCGAAAGCGCGCATGCCTCGCGAACGACTGGCAGCCCCGGCAACGCCACCACAGTCTTGGCTTTTCGATGACAGTCGCCATAGCGGACCGGTCTGCAGCATTGATCGTGAACGCACGGTTCCCGAGAGTGCGGCCGCACGCTCCAAATCTACCGCTTAAGGGCGTACGAAGTTCCTTGATATCAAGTGATAAAAAGCCGATTGCGATCGTATGCGAAGACGAAATTGGACGAACGTACGTCATTTTCCACTTCGCACCTGCGGTAATTGTCATACGATTTAAAATGCTAAATAATCACAAAAATCAGTTGCTTGCCTGAAGTTTCTCGACTACGTTTTTTAAAGAAAAGTTCCGAAATATCGGTCCTTGCCGGCGTACTCCAGCGGTCGTGACCTCGCTTGAGGAGGATGGTGACGTTGTTTGTTGGACTTCGTTTCTTCACAATGGTGCAGCGAGTGCAGGATCACGTCTCGATCCGATACCGACCTACGATCGCAATCTGACGCGTCGTAAATCCTTCGTTACAACTGTGAGATGGTGCCGCCTTGTGGCGTGCCTGAGGTTTGTTATGCAAAAGCAAGCTGTCGTATTCAACGGTCAGGAAGTTGGGATCGCGGTTCCTGTCGAGAACCGCCTCAAGTTCATCGCTGTCCGATTCAATGTCATCGACCTGGACAACAGGCTCTTCGACACGGTTACCGAAATCCGGCGCGCGATTACAGATCACCTCGCGTCGGCTGGTCGACGTGCGATCACTTCGCGCTGAACGCCAAACGCTTTCCGCTGCCTGCAGTGAATCTTGTGCTCCGTACGCGGCCAGCAACTCCTGTTTGTCAGAAAAGCCCAACCAGGGATGAGATATATGGCACTCGACTTCTTCAAGGCGCCGATTTTTGCGCAGCGTAAGCACTTTATCCAGGAAATCGCGGGCCTGGACGACGTGTTCGATTTTCTCGATGAATGGCCGAACAGCAAGCGGGATTCAACCTACGAAACGGTCGTGAGCGTTGTCCGGGAAGCCGCCTGCAGGCAACGTCCGGTCGCTGCTGCGGAGGAGCGTTTCAGGCAATTTCTGAAGAGCCACGACCAGTTTGTCAGCGTCGAAGATGTGCCCATGCGGTTCCAGTGGTTGTCCGCTGGCAATCTCGGCGGCTCCAGCTGACGGCTAGCGATCGTCGGCCGCGCCTGCTTCCGACTTCTTTACCGGATAGCGAACCGAACCTTGGGAGCCACATAAGCCGAGAACGATTCCGAACAAGGCGCGCGGTCTCTCGTGCCAGTTCGGTACGCTGGTGCAAGCGCGTTAATCGGATATTCAGCATGTCTACACGCGCCTTGAGCGCGGTCCCAGTGCTCGCGGTAAATTCATGGCTAAGTGAGTCTTTCAAGCAATCTGTTGGTCGTGAGCACGTGAACCCACCTTTCGATGAAACCGCCCTGGGAAGGGAGTTTGATCTTTTCGCAGCTGAATTGGCGATGCTGCCAAGGTCACCGGAGATCACTGCGTTGGAACTCCGCTTTGCCCTGTTGCGGGAAGCGGTGGCAATCCGTTTCGCAGGGCCGAGCCGAATAGCAGCTGAGTTGCCTTCGTCGCTGTTTGACGCCTAGAATTGCTGCCGGATCACACTTTGGCGCGTGGCGATCCTGGCTCTTCGGTGCTCTTGACAATTCGTTCGGCGAGGATGTCGCGCCGATTACGCATGGATAATGGATCAAATATGGAAAATAAGCTGCCTGAGCCAGTCGATCTGGCGACGGACCCGGAGTTCTTCGAGCTGTTGACCGGCAGCTTCCAGCGGATCGTCGGCAAGGCGCTTGTTCAACCGGGGCAGGGGCCGGGCTGGCTTTATCGTCAAGCGTCTTGCGTCGTTGTGGCCCATAACACGGATCCCGATCCGCGTTTCATTTATGCCAATGTCGCTGCCCAGAGGCGCTTCGAATATACGTGGGACGAGTTCACGAAGCTGCCGTCACGTTTGTCCGCCGAGGCTCCGGATCGACAAGCACGCCAATTGCTTCTCGATGCCGTTGAGCATCAGGGCTTTATCGCCGACTACCGCGGGCTGCGTGTCACCAAGTCCGGAAAACACTTCTGGATGGAAAGTGGGATTGTCTGGCAGCTGCTTGATGAGCGCGGCAGGAGGCGGGGCCAGGCAGCAGCTTTCTCCAGCTGGACCGATGTCTAGTCGTCCTTGCCACGACGCCATGGCGACGGCGCATTGCACAGCTGTGCAATATTTCGCCGACATCGCTGCGCTGTCATGACGCTGTTACGCTCGAGGCAGGGGAGGCGTGTGATGATGGCCGGAACGCCTGCCTTCGTAAAGGCGGACTGGACCGGCGTCGTGCTGGCATTGCTGCTGACGCTGTTCATCGCTTTGCCGCTCCTTGTTGTTGGGACCTGGGCCTTCAGCGAGATCTGGCGCTACCCTTTTGTGATCCCGCAGAAATTCGGGCTTCGCTACTGGTCGCTGACACTGTCGCGAAGCGATGTGTGGGAGGCCCTTTTCCTTAGCCTGCGCTTGACGACAACTGTAACCATTCTTTCCGCCGTCATTTGTCTTCCCGCCGCCTACGCCTTTGCGCGCATGACGTTTCCGGGGCGGAATATCCTTTTCCTGTCGTTCCTCGCCTCGCATGCATTTCCGAAATTCGGGCTCCTGGTCGCAATTGCTGGCATCTTTCTGCAAATCGGGCTGATCAGCACATTCTGGGGCGTGGTTGTCATTCAGTTGGTCGGCACCTTGATGCTGATGATCTGGATCCCGGTCGCAGCCTTCCAGAACGTCGATCGCCGGATGGAGGAGGCCGCGCGCGATGCCGGGGCCGCCCCTCTGCGCGTCTTCTGGTCGATCACCCTGCCGCAGGCGGCGCCGACGATCGTCGCGGCCGTCTTGCTGACCTTCGTCGGGACGTTCTACGAAACAGAAGGGGCGTGGCTGATCGGTGCGCCGGAAATCCGCACGATGCCGGTCCTGATGGTCACCTTCATCAACAACCAGATCGTCGTTCAATACGGCGCCGTGCTCTCCGTCATGCTGTGGGTTCCCTCCTTCATCGCTCTCATGTTTGCTCGCAGGGTGGTGGGCACCGGAACCTTCGCGAAGGGATTGGGAGCATGATGTTCGTTGTGGGGATTGACACCAGGAAGGGATCCAGATGGCGCGCTTGACCATAAAGGGCGTATCGAAGAGCTTTGGCGCCTCACACGCGGTGCGCGATGTCTCGCTCGATGTCGAAGACGGAGAACTCGTCTGCCTGCTTGGACCTTCCGGCTCAGGCAAGTCGACATTGCTGCGAATGATTGGCGGCTTCGAGGCGCCGACGGCAGGAAACATCCTGATCGATGCAAAGGATGTAACGTCAATGCCGCCTGAAAAGCGGCCGACAGGCATGGTGTTCCAGAGCCATGCGCTGTGGACGCACATGGACGTTTTCAACAACATTGCATTCGGCCTAAAGCTTCGCCGCCTTCCGAAAACCGAGATCCGCGAACGCGCCGAACGGGCGCTGGCGCTCGTCGGTCTTGCCGACTACGGCAAACGCATGACCACGCAGCTTTCCGGCGGCCAGCAGCAACGTGTGGCGCTTGCCCGCTCGCTTGTGCTCGAACTAAAGATCCTTCTGCTCGACGAACCGTTCGCCAGCCTCGACCAGCATTTGCGGGAGCGCTTGCGCGAAGAGGTGCGCGATATCTAGCAGCGGCTTGGCATCACCACGCTCTTCGTCACCCACGGACAGGATGAAGCGCTGGCGCTCGCCGACCGGATCGTCGTCATGCGCGATGGCCGCACCGAGCAGATCGGGCCACCCGATCGTATCTATCGGAAACCAGAGACGGAATTCGTCGCCGGGTTCCTCGGTTCGATGAACTTCGTTCGCACGACCCTGAAGGATGGTTTGAGCCAGCATGCAGCCTTTGTGGTCCCGGTTCCTGTTGCAGATGGCGAAGTCGTGCTTGCCATTCGGCCGGAAGCCCTCTCGCTTGCGGCGACGAAGGATAAAGCGGCCGCCATCGTTCATCGCAGCATCGATTTTGGCACTCATAAAATCGTTGACGTCGACCATGCCGACGGAGCAAGGGTGAAAGTCATGACATCGAGCAATAGCGACTGGATCAAAGGTATGCCGGTGGAGCCAGCCGCCACTGCCTTCAGAGTGTTTCGGGACAATCGGCTTGTCTACGAGTTCGCCGCGGCTTCGAGGCGACAGAACGATCGGGTGTTTGGGCATGCTTGAGGGGCGCGGGGTTGCAATTGAACAATGCGGGCATCGCACCTGGCTGAAGTGGCATCGAGGACACCGGTATGCTGGTGACATTTCCTTCACAGCCGAGCGCATCATTGAGGGTATGGAACTCGGTGCGAGCGTCGAGATCGATCTCGTGCGTTTTTCTGGGGATGGCTTCGCTGTTTTGCATGACGAGACCCTTGAGGCGGCGACAACAGGGTCCGGTCCGGTTCGCCAGGCATCCGAGGCCTATTTGCGTAGCCTTTATCTGAGGGACCCGTTCGGGGCGCCAAGTGAGCACAAGGTGATGATGCTTGACGATCTTGCGCAACTCCTGGCTAAGATCAGCCGAGATCCTCGAGCTGGACTGCAGCTTGACCTTAAGGAGACTTCGCAGACCATTCGCGACACCGACATTGCCGCGTTCGCGGCCGCCATTTCGCCGGTGTCGGACACCGTCATCCTTTCTGGCGGCGACTCGGTTGCTGTCGAGCGGCTTTCACGGGCTGTTCCCGGCATGGCAATCGGCTACGACCCCTGCCACGATGGCGCTGTCGAACGGCTGATGGAAACCCGCGATTTTACAGGCTTCGTTGCCGGTGCTCAACGCGCCGTGCCGCACGCCCGGATGATCTATCTCGATCGCCGGCTGGTGCTTTTCGCCGATCAGGCCGGCTATGACCTCATCAGTGCCTTTCATGATGCGGGCCGGGTCGTTGACGCCTACACGATCAACTCGGCAGTGCCGCAGGCTCTTCCCGGCGTCAGGCGCCTGCTCGAGCTGAAGGCCGACCAGATCACGACCGATGACCCGGTTGGTCTGGAGCGCCTTTTGATGGAGGATCAGGCCTGAAAGCCTGTAACCAGCCAGGGATGGAGGGCCCGGTTCCCGGCAAGAATGTCTCCGCTTGCTGTAACACGCCCGCCATTGAAAGCGGAAACCACACCACCCGCCTCGCGCACCAGCAAGGCAGAAGCGCCGTAATCGTGCAACGAGAGACCATCCTCGAAAAAGCCGTCCAGGCGGCCGCAGGCGACATAGGCGATGGACAACGCCGCCGAACCAAGCCGGCGCACGCCTGCGGTGGTGGCCATCAAGCGCTTCAACGCGCTGAAGTAGCGCTCCTCCGACACGGCCTTCAGCTGCCCGGGGACTGCAAACCGGCGCCGACGAGCACGTCCTCGGTTCCCTTGGAGCTCACACACCAGATCCGCTGTCCATCGACCCGCCGCCAAGTTCGGCGCTGAACAGCTCGTCCAGCATTGCATCGTAGACGACGCCAGCTACGAGCTCACCCTCCTCCACGATCGAGATTGTCATGCCGAAATGCGGAATGCCCCAGGCGAAATTCGTCGTCCCGTCGATTGGATCGATGTAGATCACCGGCGCTCCATCCCCGGCGTTGCGGTTGCCAACCGCTTCTTCGCCCTTGATTGCGTAAGTCGGAAAGGACCTGTTCAATTCGTCGACGATAATTTGCTCGACTGCGACATCGATCTCGGTCTGATAATCCCTCGGCGCTTTTGCAAGCAACTCATCCCCCATTCGACGGCGCAGAGATAAGCGCGCCTTAGCACCTCCGACAAGAATGGCTTTTGCCAATGCGGCGAGGCGCGGCGAAGCAGTTGGTGAGATACGGGACGACACTATGGAGAATTCGCAAGGATTTGGATTCGACATGGTCAGGAGGACATGGCAGAGCCACATGAAGCTTTGATCACGAGAACGCGGACTACGAAGGCTATACACGCCGGATGCGCAGATCCGCCAATGTCATCGCTCGACGATCACACGGGTTCCCGGTTTGACCATCTCGTAAAGCTCCTCGACATCCTCTCTGTACATACGAAAACAACCGCTCGATGCATTGGTGCCAATGGAGGATGGATCGTTGGTGCCGTGGATGCGCAATAAGCCGTCGGCTAGATAAATGGCACGTGTCCCGAGCGGGTTGGAAGGACCCGGCTTCACGATGTCGGGCAGCTTCGGGTTCTTCCGGCGCATGCTCGCCGTCGGACGCCACTCGGGATGCTTGCGCTTGGAGACGACATGTGTGGTGCCGTACCATTGCTTGCCCTGGCGCCCGACAGCAATCGGATAGGCAAGCTGCTCACCTCGAGGTGTTATAAAGACAAGTGTGTGCTCTCGTGTGGCAATGACAATTGTTCCCCCGCCGCTCCTCGTTCGGGGGCGGTGCTCCGGCATCGGCTCACCATAGTCGGGCGGCAGTTCATATGGCCCATAGGGATCACCGTAGCCGTAATCGCCGTAGTCATCATACGGCTCGTAAATCTGGGCCTGAGCCTGAAAGGTGATGAGCAAGAGCGCGGTTGCAAACAGAGTCAGGAGTTTCATTTTTCGCTATCCGCTTGTTTTGAAAGCAAGATAGCCTCGAAATCTATGGCGCCATTGTGGCGGCTGTGTTCCAACGCTTAGGCACAAATCGATGTTGTAACAACGCTTCTTATTACATCCGAGTCTTATTCGCATGTATTCGAGTCTCTCAAATATTCGAGTCAAACAGCCCGAAACGACACCTAGTTAACCTATTGAAGTCGTTCTCAAATTAAACATATATGCGCCGGGTGCGGCTTTCCTTAGCGTTCAGGCGATTCGCGTTAAGGTGCGCGGCAAATTAACGAACGGTAAACGCGAGTTTTGAGCGCCGGTTTCCACTTGGAACGCTCTTCCGGGGGTGGTTTTGATGCCTTCTCTTGAATTACTTCTGGCTGGTCGAGTTGAACGACGTCCTCGTGACCTCACCGTCGACAAAGCACCCCCGCCCAAGCGGGGCGCGTTACTCCTTTGCCACGCCCCTCGATGATCCGGTCCAGCTCACGGGCAACCCGCAGACCGGAAAGTGATGCATCGGCGACGAGTGCCAGGCATTCCCTGGTGCAATCGTCGACGACCGTCAGGACCCGGAACCTGCGTCCATCGGTGAGTTGATCCGACACGAAGTCCAGCGACCAACGATCATTGGCTGCGATCGGAATCAGCATCGGTGCTCGTGTGCCGATCGCTCGCTTGCGACCACCGCGTTTTGCGCACCGTCAGCTTCTCTTCCCGATAGAGCCGGAAGAGCCTCTTGTGGTTCACAATGTGGCCCTCGCGCCTGAGCAGCACGTGAATGCGCCGATATCCGAAGCGGCGACGTTCATGCGCCAATGCCTTCATTCGCTCGCGAAGGTCATGATCGTCGCTGCGGCTCGTTCATGACGGATCGTCATCCGGCAAACGCCGATGGCTTTACACGCCCGCCGTTCACTCATCTGATGATGGCTCATCAGATGAGTGACAGCGTTCCGCTTTGCTGCGGGCGTCACCACTTCTTTCCCAAAAGGTCTTTCAAAGCAGCGTTATCGAGCATGGCATCCGCCAGGAGCCGCTTCAGCTTCGTGTTCTCGTCCTCCAGCGTCTTCAACCGCTTGGCTTCGGACACGTCCATGCCGCCGAATTTGGCTTTCCACTTATAGATACTGGCATCGCTGACGCCGTGCTTGCGGCAAAGCTCCGCGACCGGAGTGCCTGCCTCGTGCTCCTTCAGAATGCCGATAATCTGTTCGTCTGTAAAACGCTTGCGCTTCATTCCCTGGTCCTCTCAATGGGCCAGAGCTTACTTCAAAATGGATTATTTCAACGCGGCAAGGTCAAAAGCGGTCAATGTGCTGGCGCAGCGATCCATCGGACGCAACTGGTGCTTAAGCTACCAGTCGCTGAGCTGTAAACTTGTCTGTGATCAAAGTGTCAATGACTCCGATTCGAAGGGCACCAGCTATTGCAGCGGTCTTCTTTGATCCGCCCGCCAAGGCTATAACGCGATCCACGCGGTGTAGGTCCTCAAGTGGCAATCCCATCACCCGTTCATCTAACGGGGTTTTCACGGCCTTTCCTTCCTTGTCAAAAAACCGAAGGGATATGTCGCCAACTGCCCCAGCTTCAGCTAGATCGGCAAGTTCCCGCGAAGAGAAGATGTTGCCAGATCGCGCGAGAAGCTCGGACGGCTCGACGGCGCCGATGCCTACAATCGCGAGCGTTATGCTACCGAAAAGGTCGATTGTCTCCCTGACGAACGGATCGGCTTGCATAAGCAGCTTCGCCTCCCGAGACGATGTCACACCCTGTACGGGCAACAGCTTTGGTTCGGCGCCGGTCAAACGAGCAAGACGAGTCGTCAGCTGCGTCGCATGCGTTTGTACGGAGGGATCTCCCATGCCACCGAGGGTTTGGACGACGTACTTTGCCTGTGCACTCTTTTGGGGATGAATGTTCTCCACCATCTTAAAGATGGTCTGGCTCCAGCTCGAAACCCCGATAATCTCTCCTGGCGCAAGCGTTACTTCGAGAAGATGAGCTGCGGCTTCACCGATACGTGCCATGATAGCGCCGTCTCTGTCTTCTGAGCACTCGACGACAACTGCTTCAGGGAGGCTGTACTTTTCTCTCAAGGCCTGCTCGAGTTCGCTGTAGGTGCCAATGGGCGGTATGACGCTTGTTCTTACTATATCTTCCGCTTCTGCCCGTTTCAGCATACGGGACACTGTGGCCTGGGACAGGCGGAGGTGCTCTGCGATGTCCGCCTGCCGCCGTCCCTCGATGTGGTACATCTGGGCAACTCGCGAAATAAGCCGAAGTTCGTTTAGGCGAGACATTGCTGATCCGGTGTGAATTTTTATTCACATGTAGCCGGTGTTTGGCGGCCAGTCGAGCGGTGAAGCGCATCATTCCAGGTATTGAGAAGGTCTTTTCGATCGACCGTCATCGGCGTGATGAATTGTGTGGTTCTGGGAAGTCTCTCGATGACAGCGAGGTCACGCCATAGCCCCAAGGATAGGCCCGCCAAATAGGCGGCGCCAAGTGCTGATGCTTCCGGGGCTTCGCATTGAATGACTGGATGTTCGACGAGGTTCGAGACGCACTGCATCAGGAACCGATTCTGGCTGGGACCACCGTCCACATAAAGGGCGCCAAGCTCTCCGCCACTCTGCGTCCGCATCGCCGTGATCACGTCGTTGACTTGGAAAGCGATCGAGTCTGTCACCGCACGTGCCATTTGCGCACGCGTCGTGCTGAAGTTGATCTGCGAGAATAGAGCTCGAGCATCAGAGTTCCAGTAAGGTGCACCTAATCCAACAAAAGCTGGCACGAAACCGGGTCCGCCCGGCTCTGCTGTCTCCGCCAGATCGACGAGCGCTGCCACATCTGGCAGGCCAAGAATGCCTGCCATCCAAGGTAGGCTGGCTGCTGAAACGAGGATATTACCCTCGAAAGCGAACGTGGGTGTTCCGTTGATTCGCCACGCGACGGTTGTGGTGACGCCGTTCTTGGGCGCAATGAAGCGCGGAAGCGTCGTCATTACCGACGAGCCCGTTCCAAACGTTATCTTACCGTCCCCAGGCTTGAATGCTCCGTGACCGAACAGCGCTGCATGACTGTCACCGATTGCGGACCTGATGGGAGTGCCGTCTGGTATCCCCGGAAGCCCCTTGGTCGTTCCAAAATCCGCCGAGCTATCCAGCACCTCGGGCAAAAGCGATGTATCGACTCCAAAGATCTCACCGAGTTCCTCGCTCCATTTCTGTTGCTTGAGATCGAACAATTGGCTTCTTGCCGCATTCGAGGCGTCACAGACGTGCCGCTGTCCTTTGGTCAGGCAATGTATGAGCCAACTGTCAATTGTTCCCAACCGGACAGGGCGAGCCGTCGGCACGCGGTCGAGGAGCCACCGAAATTTCGAACCTGGAAACATTGGATCAAGCGGAAGACCGGTGAGCGCTTGCACGCGATCAAGACGTCCTTGGGCGACCAGACGCTCGCAGTCTGGGGCAGTGCGTCGGCACTGCCAGCTAACGACCGGCCCAAGCGGATCACCCGTTTCTGCATCCCACGCGGTAACTGACTCCCTTTGATTGGAGATGGCGACTGCCACCACCGTGATCTCAGGTGCCGCTTTCAGGCAGGCTTCCACGGCCTCGCAGACGGATGCGTAGACGCGACTAGGGTCCTGCTCCACCCAGCCAGGCTTAGGATAAGAGATTCCGACAGGGGCCGAGCCTCTGGCGACGACTTCTCCCTCTTCACTGACGAGCACCGCCTTAGAATTGGTTGTGCCCTGATCGATCGCAAGAATAGCCTGCATAATTTCCTCCGAATTACATGAACCGGGACGACGGCGCCCCGGTTTGGTAGTTGCGTCCAGGCTACTTGCGCTTGATCAAGACTTGGGCGGCGTCGGCAATCGCGGTTGGGGCCATGCCAAACTCATCGAGCAGGAACTCGGCCGACCCGGTCGGCGCGTAAATTCCCGGTACTCCAAGACGCTTCATTGGGACCGGAGCGTTGTCGACCACCACTTCGGCTACGGCCGAACCGAGTCCGCCGAAGATGGAATGTTCTTCGGCCGTTACAATTGCGCCGGTTTCATTGGCCGCCTTAATGATCGCGTCCTCGTCGATTGGACGAACCGTGGCAAGATTGAGCACCCGGGCGCTGACGCCTCGCTCAGAAAGAATTTCTGCGGCTTTCACGATGCGATGGGTCAGGGTGCCATTGGCGATGAGCGTGACATCCGAACCTTCACGCAGCAGATTTGCCTTGCCCAATTCGAACTTATGACCCTCTGGCAGGAGATCCGGAACGCCAACGCGTGACAGCCGCAGGAAGCACGGTCCCGCATAGGTCGCTGCCCATTCCACCGCTGCGGCGGTCTCAATCCTGTCGCAGGGCGCGATCACCGGAAGATTAGGCAGGACGCGGGTCCAAGCGAAGTCCTCGATAGAATGATGAGTTGGGCCGAGCTCGCCGTAGGCCATTCCGGAGGAAATGCCAACGAGCTTCACGTTAGCATTCGAGTAGGAGATGTCAGCCTTGATTTGCTCGAGCGACCGTCCGGTGAGAAAGGGCGATGCGCCGCAAACGTAGGGAAGGCGGCCACCGTTTGCCAGGCCAGCTCCAACGCCGACCATGTTCTGCTCCGCGATACCGACGTTGACCAGACGGTCCGGAAACTTCGACTTGAAGCCCCCGAGCTTCGAAGAACCCACGGAATCGTTGCAAACCGCGACAATAGTTTCATTCTCTGTTGCCAGACGCTCGAGGGTCGCTGCGAAGGCGTCGCGGCAATCATAGAGCTTTGGTGTGGCTACTGGTGCGTTCATCACACTGCCTCCGATAGTTCTGCCAAAGCAATTTCGTACTGTTCCTTGTTCGGAACTTTGTGATGCCAGTCGACTTTGTCCTGCATGAACGAAATTCCATGACCTTTGTTGGTGTGGGCAACGATGCAATGCGGCCGCGTACTGCGATGTTCGAGCGCTGAGACGACCTCGCTCATAGCGTTTCCGTTGACTTCCGTGACCTCCCAGCCGAAAGCTTCGAGCTTCGGGCGAAGGGGTGCAAGGTCGTTGGTATCTGCCAAGGCCGCGCCCTGCTGGAACCTATTGTGGTCGACAACGAGCGTGAGGTTGTCCAGCTTGAACTGGGCGGCGGCCATTATCGCTTCCCAGTTGGAGCCCTCCTGCATCTCGCCATCGCCGGTGACGACATAGGTGTGATACTTCGCGCCCGAGAGCTTGGCGGCTTTCGCCATGCCGACTGAAACTGGCAAGCCGTGGCCCAGAGGACCAGTATTCGTCTCGACTCCCGGAACCTTGTTGCAGTTCGGATGACCGTTCAGTCTGGAGTGCGGCTTCAGAAACGTCGAAATTTCATCTTCCGGGATAAATCCCCGCTTTGCCAGGGTCACGTACAGAGCGCATGCCGTATGACCCTTGGAAAGGACGAACCTGTCGCGGTCCGGATGCTTTGGCTGGTCGGGCCAGATCGTCAGGACGCGGAAATAGAGGGCCGTCAGAATGTCGATGACCGACATCTCGCCGCCGATATGACCGGCGCCAGCTTCAACGACCGCCTGAAGATCACGCAATCTTATCTCGCGAGCTTTCCGCTCGAGCTCTTGGATATCCATGGGTTCCTCTCGTGCATAAATATTCACATATCAATATTTTTGCACAATAGCCGATTTAGTCAAGCCCTTCGAGCAGTCACCTGCAAACATGAGTGCGTCTAAAACAAGTTGACACCGTTTAACCAACTTGTTAATGAATTTTCCAGCAGGTGTGAATATTTATGCGCACTTGAACGATTATTGGCTACCAACCTAGATCTAGGGAGGAACGATGGTGGCGCTCGATATCCATGAACAGCGACTTTCGTCCGGGAACTGGCTAAGTAAGCTCAAGGGAGCTACCGGTCCGCTTGTAGGCCTGCTGGCGCTCTGCATCTTTTTGAGCTTGAGCACCGAAGCGTTTCTTTCCGTTCGGAACGGTCTCAATATTCTCGATCAGATCACCGTCCTCGGCATTATGGCTGTCGGGATGACCTTCGTCATCCTGATTGGTGGCATCGATCTTTCTGTCGGCTCAGTGCTCGCCCTTGCGATGATGGTGATGGGCTGGACGGCCAACGTCGCTGGTTTGCCGCTCCCGATAGGGATCGTATTTGGCCTGATTGCATCAGCTGTCTCAGGGCTGATCGTCGGACTACTTGTGACACAATTCAGAGTTCCGGCGTTCATCGCCACTCTGGCCATGATGTCCGCTGCACGCGGCGTGGCGAACATGATTACGGATGGCCAGCAAATCGTTGGCTTTCCCGACTGGTTCATGATGCTGGCGATCGACCGGCACTTTGGAATTCTCACGGCGACCGTATTCCTGATGCTTGCCGTCGTGCTCGTGGCCTGGCTCTTTCTGCACTTCCGTTCGGAAGGACGAATGCTCTACGCGGTCGGCGGAAACCCGGAAGTAGCACGTCTCGCTGGTATCAACGTCAAGCTCGTGACGATTGGCGTCTACGTCGTAAGCGCGGTCCTCGCTGGTCTCGCAGGTATCGTACTTGCTGCACGCCTGGACTCGGTGCAGCCCTCCAGTGGTTTCGGCTATGAGCTGGATACCATTGCAGCGGTCGTAATTGGCGGGACCTCACTCTCAGGAGGCGCCGGAGGCATTGGTGGCACGCTTATCGGCGTCCTTATCATCGGGGTTCTTCGCAACGGCCTCAATCTTCTCAACGTTTCGCCGTTCTTGCAGCAGGTGATCATCGGCATCGTCATCGTTCTTGCAGTCGGTGCAGAGACCATTCGTCGGCGTCGCGCCTGACGACAGCTGCCGCAGTTCTGCGGCCTTAGGAATTCCGCCCCACGCGTGGGGCGGATCAATACCCCAAGGGGGAGGTGTTACCCGAGGGTCCTATCCAACAACGGAGGAACTACTATGAAAATTGCACGTACCATGCTCGCGTCTGCTGCCCTGCTCGGTCTCGCGCTCAGCCCCGTTCATGCGGCTGAACTAAAGAAAGTAGGCTTGGCCGTCGCCAACTTGCAGGCAAACTTCTTCAACCAAATTAAGCAATCGGTAGAAGCTGAGGCCAAAAAGCGTGGCATCGAAGTCGTAACAGTCGACGCGAAGGGAGACGGCCCAACACAGGTCAACCAGATCCAGGACCTTCTGACCCAGAACATCGACGCATTGATCTACATTCCGGCAGGCGCTGCCGCCGCAACCGTTCCAGTCAAACTGGCCAAGAGTGCGGGCATTCCTGTCGTCAACGTCGACCGAAACGCCGACGGTGCGCCCGGCGACACCTTCTTGGCAACGGATTCGGTAGCATCCGCGAAGAACGTCTGCGACTACATCCTCAAGCAGGCTGGCGGCAAGGGTAAGATGGTTATCATCCACGGCCAGAAGGGCACGACGCCGGAAGTCGACCGTTCCAAGGGTTGCGCTGAATCCCTGAAGGCAAATCCGGATGTCAAGGTCGTTGCCGAGCAGTATTCGAACATCTGGAGCCAGGACGAAGGCTTCCAGATCATGCAGAACATGCTTCAGGCAAATCCTGACGTCTCAATCGTCTTTGCGCAAGCGGACGCACTTGCACTCGGTGCCGCTCAGGCGATTAAGGTCGCCAACCCTTCGCAGAAGATCGTGGTCGGCGGCTTCGATGGCGATACTGCTGCCCTTGAAGCGTTGAGCAAGGGCGTCTTCGACGTAACTGCCACACAGCAGACACAGAAGATGGGCCGCGACGCGGTCGAAAACGCCGCAAAGCTTGTTGCTGGAGAAAAGGTGCCGCCAGTACAGCTCCTCGATGCCACGCTGACGACCAAGGAAAACGTTGCAGGCTTCATCGCCAACCATCCGTAACAGCGTTGAGATCTTGAGGAGGTGTGCCATGACTGATCCGGTTCTTTCCCTGAGAGGCATTTCCAAGCGGTACGGACCGCTCCAGGTCCTGAAGAATGTCAGCCTGGATGTCTACCCCGGCGAAGTGGTTGCACTTCTCGGCGAGAACGGAGCGGGAAAGTCAACGCTCTCCGGCATCATCGCCGGCTCGCGCACGCCATCCGAAGGATCGATGACTTGGCTGGGGCAGCCCTATGCCCCAGCTACCCCAAGAGAGGCAATCGACAAGGGCGTTGTCCTGATCCATCAGGAACTGCAACTCCTGCCACAGCTCACCATTGCAGAAAACGTCTTCATTGGCCGTTGGCCGATGAAGAACGGTGTTGTTGATCGTGCACAGATGGTTCGCCGCGCCCAAGAACAGCTCGCCCGCCTCAACCTGCACATTCCGGCGACACGGAAGGTCGAAGGACTTTCCACTGCAAATCAACAACTCATCGAAATCGCCAAGGCACTTGCTCTCAATGCCAAGCTGCTCATCCTCGACGAGCCGACGGCTGCTCTTGGCGGCGCCGAGACCGAGGCACTATTCGAGCAGGTCCGAAAGCTACGCTCGGAGGGCGTCGGCATCATCTACATCTCTCACCGCATGGAGGAGATCAAGAAGATCACCGACCGCATCGTCGTGCTGCGTGACGGCGAGCGCGTACAGGAATTTGCTGACAGCTCCACGCCCGTGCGCACCATCGTCGAAAGTATGGTCGGACGTTCGCTGGAACGGATGTTTCCGACGCTCCCAGTACCGACCGACCGGCCGGTGCTGCAGGTCTCGGGTCTAAGTTCGCCTGAAAATTCGTTCCGCGACGTGACCTTTGATGTCAAGGCGGGCGAGATCCTCGGGATTGCAGGATTGGTTGGAGCCGGTCGTACAGAACTGGTTCGTGCCATATCTGGAGCGGATCCAATCGGCGCTGGCTCGATCAAGCTCGAAGGCAAGGAACTTAAACTGCGCGACCCCGCTGACGCGATTGCCAAGGGTATTGTCATGGTTCCCGAGGATCGCAAAGATCAAGGGCTGGTCGTCGGGCACAAGATCGGCGAGAACATAATTTACGCCAATCTGGACAAGCTGGGTGGTGGTTGGATCACGCCAAGCGCAAAGCGTTCGTTTGCGGAAAAGGCCGTCGCCAAGTTTGGCGTAAAAGGTCGTGTGGAGCAGTATGCCTCCGACCTGTCTGGCGGCAATCAACAGAAAGTCGTCATCGCAAAATGGTTGATGCGCGATCCGAAGGTCGTTGTCCTCGACGAACCCACCCGGGGCATCGATGTCGGCGCCCGCGCGGGTATCTACGACATCATTGCAAATCTCGCCAAACAGGGTGTTGCGGTCATCGTCGTGAGCTCGGACCTCGAGGAAGTTCTTGGTGTATCGAACCGCATCTTGGTCCTCGCGCAGGGCAAGCAGGCAGGAATTCTCAACCGTGACGAGGCGAACGATGTCTCCGTCATGGAGCTAGCGACAATCTAAATAGACGAAACAATGCACTTATAGAAAGGAAGAGCGATGCCCGACATCTCTCTGAACGCCCCAAAGCTATTCGATCTCAGCGGCCAGGTTGCCCTCGTAACCGGCGCAGGAAGCGGAATTGGCCAGCGTATTGCTATTGGTCTTGCGCAGTGCGGTGCAGACGTCGCGTTGCTTGATCGTCGCACAGATGATGGTCTAGCCAATACAGCCAAGTTCATTCAGGCTGCCGGTCGGCGCTCACTACAAATCGCGGCCGACGTCACCAGCAGATCATCTCTCGGCGACGCTGTTGCGCGGACAGAGGCTGAACTGGGCCCATTGGAACTTGCTGTCAATGCGGCTGGTATAGCCAACGCCAATCCCGCGGAAGAGATGGAGGAGGACCAGTACCAGACGTTGATGGACATCAACCTCAAGGGCGTCTTTCTTTCCTGCCAGGCCGAGGCTCGCGCGATGCTGAAGAACGGGCGAGGTGCCATTGTCAACATTGCGTCCATGTCTGGCGTGATCGTCAACCGGGGACTGAGCCAGGCACACTACAACGCCTCCAAAGCAGGCGTGATTCATATGTCGAAGTCGTTGGCGATGGAATGGGTTGAGCGCGGGATTCGCGTCAACACGATTTCGCCTGGCTACACTGCGACGCCTATGAACACGCGCCCGGAGATGGTTCATCAGACTAAGCTGTTTGAGGAGCAGACACCGATGCAGCGCATGGCAACGGTCGATGAGATGGTGGGTCCAGCCGTGTTCCTGCTGTCGAATGCCGCGAGTTTCGTCACCGGCGTCGATCTCCTCGTCGACGGTGGCTTCTGCTGCTGGTGATGCCATGAGAAAGCTTATAGCAGGCAACTGGAAAATGAACGGTCTCGCTTCCTCCCTGGCTGAGATCGAGGCGCTGAAGGGAACAACGGGCACGGCGGCGTGCGATATCGTCGTCTGCCCGCCCTTCACGCTGATCGAAAAGGCTTCTGTGCGATCCAATGGTTCGAACATTGCAATCGGCGCCCAGGACTGCCACGCGCATATTTCAGGTGCGTATACTGGGGATGTCTCAGCGGAAATGGTTGCTGATGTGGGTGCTCGCTTCGTCATTATCGGCCACTCCGAACGTCGCGTCTTACATCTTGAAACCGACACTACGGTTGCCAGCAAGGTGACTACGGCTCACAAGGCCGGACTGACGGCAATCATTTGCGTGGGTGAGACCCGCAGTGAGCGTGACGAGGGAAGGGCGGTTGAGATCATCGATGGGCAGCTGCGTGGGTCAATTCCGGCTGGTGCCTCAAGCTCCAACATTGCAATTGCATACGAGCCCGTCTGGGCGATAGGAACTGGCCTTATTCCGACCTTGGAGCAGATCGAAGAGATCCATGCTTCCATCAGGCGCATGCTGGAAGAGCGTCTTGGCGAGGACGGTCGTGAGGTGAGAATTCTCTATGGGGGTTCGGTAAAGGCTTCAAATGCTGCCGATATCCTCAGGGTCGCCAACGTGAACGGAGCCTTGGTCGGAGGCGCATCATTGAAGGCTGCAGATTTCGCCGAGATCATTCTGGCCGCCTCCTGAAGACGGCCTGACGAATTTCGGCTGCCTCTTTGAGCTTCAACATCGTCAGACAATTAGAAGGAAAGACTATGAGACGCTTCGAAAACAAAACCGTCGTCATCACCGGTGGAAGCCGCGGTATTGGTGCTGCAATTGCCAAGCGGTTCGCGCGAGAAGGAGCCAACCTCGTGGTTTCCGCCAACGAAGACTCGGTCCATGCCGTCGCTGAGCAGATCAAGGCGGATGGTGGCAAAGCTATCTCGTTTGTCGGAGACGTGACAGATAAGGCCAGCGTTAAGGCACTCTATGACGCAGCGGAAAAGGAATTTGGCAGGATCGACGTATCCATTCAGAACGCAGGTGTCATTACCATTGCCCGTATCGAGGATATGACCGAAGGCGAATGGGACAAGGTTCTGGCAGTTAACACCAAGGGTGTCTTCCTGTGTGCCCAGGAAGCGATTTTGCGGATGCGCAAGCATGGACGCGGTGGGCGTATCATCAATACGGCGTCGGGTCAGGCACGCGACGGCTTTATCTTCACCCCACACTATGCTGCTTCAAAGATGGGCGTTGTGGGCATCACTCAAAGTCTCGCCAAAGAAGTTGCAAAGGAAAACATCACCGTAAACGCCTTCTGCCCGGGCATCATCGAGACAGACATGTGGGCCTACAACGATCAGGCTTGGGGCAAACTTCTCGGCAATTATGGCCCTGGAGAACTGATGAAGGAATGGGTCGAAGGCATTCCTATGAAGCGTGCTGGGTCGGGCGAGGACGTCGCTGGCCTCGTCACTTTCCTTGCTAGCGACGATGCTACCTACATCACCGGCCAGACGATCAATGTTGATGGTGGCTTGATCATGTCCTAGCCCCGTTCGAAGATGAGGAACGGTGCGTTTATGGCGGGAAGGAAGTTTTCGCCAGTTTATCGCGACGTTCCTCTTGCGAACTGATGCAGTGAATGTCTATGTTACGCATGTTCTCAGGGCGGGGTGTAATTCCCCACCGGCGGTATCGAGGCAACTCGGAGCCCGCGAGCGCCTTCGCGAAAGCGAAGGGTCAGCAGATCCGGTGAGATGCCGGAGCCGACGGTCATAGTCCGGATGGAAGAGAGCAACGCAGGGGTCGTCGTGTTTGACGACGACTTGTATGCTTGTTCGCCCAAGGGAAAATTGTGGCTGTTAAAGGCCATGCTCGCCGCTCACCGCGGCAACCCTTGAAAGGCAGAAGAGAATGGCAATTTCCAAGATTGATGATGCGATCGCCGCGATTGCGCGTGGCGAGATCGTCGTTGTTGTCGATGACCGCGACCGCGAAAACGAAGGGGATCTCGTGATTGCCTCCGAGGCAATTACTCCTCAATCGATCGCGTTCATGATGAACTACGCACGTGGCCTCATCTGTGTCGCGATGGAAGGCGAAAGGCTCGACGAGCTCGATATTCCCCTGATGGTTCCGCGCAATACCGAAGTGCTCAAAACGGCGTTCACCGTGTCCGTGGACTATATCCCAGAAACAACAACCGGGATTTCTGCTGCCGATCGCGCAGCGACCGTTCGGGCCCTCGTCACTGACGGTTCTCGTCCCGAGGATTTTGCGCGTCCAGGACATATCTTCCCGCTGAGAGCCCATCCAAACGGTGTTCTCTCTCGTCCGGGCCACACGGAAGCGGCGGTTGACCTTGCCCGGCTTGCTGGTCTTTCACCATCCGGAGTGATCTGCGAAGTGGCAAACGACGACGGAACGATGGCTCGGCTACCCGAGCTGGAAGTGTTTGCTGAAAAACACGGTCTTCATCTAATCACGATCGAAGATCTCATCGCGTATAGAACGTCCAGCCTGTCTTCTAAGGCCGCATGATTTTCGGAATTGGCAGGCGCGATTATGGGGAATCGCGCCGAAGCCAAAGATGGACGTCCAGCCGACGGCCGGGTAGCAAGGTACTGCCGCGGGCGCCAATCCCGCGGTCTATAGCTTCTTACGGAAGTGCTTCCTTTCCGGTGGGCTTTAAACCAAGCCTGGCGTATAGAGGGCAGTGCCGCGATCTTCTTTTCGATCTCTGTCAGCTGCCCTTTAGCCTCAGGTGAAAGACGGGCGCCAGATTCTGAAAATTGATCAAAATATCTTTCTATCTTTCGACTAAATGAACCTGATCATCATCGAGCCCGAGCTTCTTGCGCTGGTCATAAACGGCTTGGATCCGCGCAAATAGCTTTGGATTCCGTAGGAGCTTCGATTGGTGCTCGGAGAACTTTTCGGAAACTGCCTTCTCTGTTTTTTTCGAGCACGTCGTTGTTGTTCGCGCCAACGACCATGTAGAACGCTTCGTTGAGTTGGCCGAGCAATGCTCCTGATTGCTCAAGAGCCAATACTGTATTGTTGAACGTCGGCGGTTCCAGATTTTCGGAGATCTCCTCCGTTCTATCAGCGTCGAGCCGCATCGCCTCCAGAATTGCAGGCTCCCAATCTGTATCTTTGATCTTATCAAAAGGAAGCGGCGGTATGGCAGCTGACTGGGAACGAGCAGCGGATTGGTCTCAATCGCTGCGACCGGCTGCAGAAGAGCAAGGTTCAGACCGACGATAGAAAATGCTGCTGCGAACGTCAGGTAATGCTTCATCCTAACCTCCAGTGGTTTCGGTGTGGCGGGACCAGCATCCGACACGAGCTTGTGCCCTTTAGCGCTCGTCCTCCGCCGTCAGCACCCAAACACGAAGATGATCTGCCTTCGTGAGCTTGTTGGCCGTCTTCTTGATAAAGTTATCGACTTGGCTAACGCCACACGAAAAAGCCGCCCGATCGTGTTTGGAAGGATCGAGCGGCTCGATGAGGCGTTTCGGCTGTACGTCTTCTGCCATTACTTGGAAACGACAGTCTCGCGATGACGCTTGAAAGCGTCCTTCAGGCTGTTCGTCGGCGCAGGCGGGTTATCGAGAGCCTCGAAAAATGCCGTGTGATCGACAGCCTTAAGACCGGTCGCTTCATGGGCCGCGATCGTTTCGATCGCAGACTTGTAGGCTGCATTGATCGTAAAGGCGGAATCGTCCATGCCAGAAAGCGCAGCCGCCCGGTGAATGGCATCCTTGATACGAGGCTTCGTACGGAAATTCATCCGCGCGTTGCTCGGCTCGTCGATATCGATGTCTTTGAAAGCAAGCATAGTCGCCTCCTGCCTTAGAAATTAGACCGCTTTGTACGCCTCATCGACTTACACGTCATTGAATGTGTACGCCTGTACGACGTACATCTGGAATGCAAATCGGCCGAAATGTTGATGTTGACCGAAGGCCGTCGCCCTTCCTGATGATGTAAAGCGCGTTGACCTTGCCGTTGGACGCACGAGGATTATCGCCCCTGCCGGAGAAGTTTGGGAGCTGGTTCGAAGGCAGCCGTTCCAGAGCGGAATCTCTCGGTCGTCGAAGGCTTTGCCGCACGGCTCGAGGTACTTCCATACGACGAGATGGCCGCAAGCCATACAGGTCAGTTGCGTGCCGAACTTGCACGCGGCGGCACCCCGATCGGACCTTACGACCAGTTAATTGCCGGTCACGCGCGCTCGCGGGGGCTGATATTGGTCACGAATAATCGGCGTGAGTTTGATCGCGCGCCTGGCCTACGTGTCGAGGACTGGACAGCCTAGGCCTTCGACTGATCACGGCGGGCGACCGCAGCCCTTACGAGCAATGTGGTAAGGCCACGTAGCATTATTATCCTAGCATCTCGAATGTCCGGGTCGATGGTTCGCTTCCCTTCAACTGCAAGCCAGATGCCGAATGACGGGCTCTCTGGATTGTTCCCATCAAGACCTTTGAAAGCTCGTCCGCTGCCCGGTCCAGTGCGGAGATTCGCGAATGTGTTCAATGACGGCTTCGCGCCGTCTCGGCCGTAGAGACCAGCTTCGCCACGTCCGAAAAGCAGACGTTGGCGGCGACGACCCTGGAGGTCGCGGTTGCGCCAAAGAACGCCATTCCGCCCCATGCGAGTGATTAGATCACGAATTCCTCCTCGTACGTCTGTGGCTCGGGAACGACCGTAACCTCCACCGGAGTGATCCAATTGGCCGCGTAGCTCTCGCAGTCGGAACGCTGGAGGTCGGGCTGTACGGATCCCGCCCCATCGATCGCGCGACATCGCAGTATATATCGCCCCACTTCTTCAGGGGTCCACATGTACTCCCACAGGCGCCATGCAAAGGGACGTTCTGTTTCGAGGAGCCTTCCCTCGCGCCAGCCCCTGCCATCTCCGGTGCAGACCTGCACCTGCCGGATAACAGCCTCTCCGCTCCAGGCGGCTCCGAAAATCCGATACGGTTGGCCGACGATGAGACGCGCCCCCTGTACAGGACGCGCGATCTGCGCTTTGACCTCCATCTCCGCAAGGGGGACCAGCCTGGGTTCCCCGAGGCTGCGCTCCCAACGGAAATAGTCGCGCGCCTGCCAGTAGCCAAGGAACGGTTGCTCCACAACCGTGATATCAGTGATCCACTTGACCCAAGCCATGCCGAACCAGCCACCCACGACCGCGCGTAACGGGTAGCCGTGATCGCGCGTCAACGGCTCCTCGTTCATCGAATAGGCAAGGATCGTGCTGTCAGCGATGGCCTTCTCAAGCGGTAAACTGCGCGCAAAAGCGATGGGGCCGGGAGAAGCCGTTTTCTTGTTCGTGTCGACGACGCCGCTGTCGGCGCCTGCGAGCAGAACCTCACCTGCGGTTCGCTTGACGCCCGCCATTTCCAAAATCTCGCGCAGAAGAACACCTGTCCACGCGGCATTGCCGACGGCTCCATTCTGCCACTGCAACCCCTCCTTCGGCGGCACATAGTAGACGCGGCCGTTCCCTGCGCACTCGACGACGGCGGTGAAAGTCGTGCTCCGCATCGCCTTGATGCTGTCGAGGTCAAGTTCGATCGGCCGCTCCACCGCCCCGCCAACGCGCAATCGCCAGTCGCGCGCATCGAGGTCCGGCGACGGGAAATGGTTTCGCACGAAGAACAGCTCGGTTGGGATCAGCCAATCGGAGAGCGACGCAAACGGAAACTCGATGTTCGGTGGGGATTTCTGTCGAACTATTAGACTGGGTTGCTGTGGTGTCGGCATCGTCCTCGTCTCCCCTTCCAAGAGCATAACGGCGGCTCTCGGTCGCACGAATTCCCCGTTCGATCACACCGCCCCTCGCAGTGCGTCTGTCGCATTCCGCCTTCGGGTCGCATTCTAGCACATACCGTACGTTCCTCGGATCAACCTCGAACGGCAGCAAAGGGTCAGCTCGAGACCTCGATCCGGATCGTTGAATGTCTGCTATCGCCCAAACAAGTCGAGCCAAGCTAAGTTCTTAGGCATGCCCTTCAGCGGCGACACAATCCTTCGACATTTAAAGCGCAATTGTGGACCAACTTACAACGACGCTTCAGTTCTAATCGTAGTTGCCGATTACTGGCGTTGGCGAGAAGCTGTCGTACATTGTGCCCGAGTAAGAAGACCGCAGTCGATGGATAGCGGAAGTTGATAATCGCTTGGCTGACGTCCGGCTCGCACCAAACGATCGCCGTTCAATTGCCGAAGACACGACCGCAGACACCACGCATTGGTCGGTCAATTCAAGGCCATCCCCGGCTACCTAGGTTCATCATCACCATGACGGTCCAAGCCACCGAACAATTGCGTAGGCAGGCATAGGTCGGTGAAGTCCCTTCAGGGGCAAATCGCCGACGGGAACAGCCTCGATCAACGGTTCGACAGCTGAAAAGACGCGTTGACTGACGAGGATCTGACGGGACCTGGCTTCCTCGCACAATCGAGCCGCGTGGTTGGTCACGGTGCCGATGACAGCGTAGTCGGAGCGCTGGTCGAAGCCGATCCGACCGATGGTCGCGTGGCCCCGCGCAATGCCGATGCCGAAGCCAAGCACAAAGTCCCGTTTGCGCCACCGCTCTGAATGCTCATCAATGGCATCGCGCATCGCTGTAGCCATCGAGACTGCCCGCTCAGTATGGTCAATGCAGGGTAGCGGATCGTTGAAGAAAACAACGACGCCGTCGCCGACAAAGCGCTCCAAAGTTCCCTCGTGCCGGACGATTTGGCTGCCAAGACATGCATGATACTCTCGAAGGACCGTCATGACCTCTTCCGGCTCTGCGGTCTCGGAGAAGGCCGTGAAGCCGCGCAGATCGCAGAAAACGACCGTCACTTCGCGGCGGTGACTTTGGAGAAGCGTGTCGCCATTCTCGGCCGCAACAATGAGATCGGCGACCTGAGCGGGTAAAAACCGTCGGAGCCGAGCCATCCGCTCGATCGCGGTGACCTGCTCCGCCACTTGCTGTTCGAGGGATTGGTTCCATGCTGCCAACCGTGCCGCCTGGTCCTGAAGGCTCCGCGTTTGCTCTTCGACGGTGTCGTGAAGCATCTTCTGCCGCAGCATCGATCGGACGCGCGCCAGCAGCGCGTGATGCTCGAACGGCTTGGTCAGATAGTCGTCGCCTCCAGCGTCCAATCCTTCGACGACATCGCGCGTGTCGGCTTTGGCCGTTACGAGGATGACCGGAATCGATCGCAGCGAAACGTCCTGCTTGAGCATGCGCACGAGGCTGATACCGTCTAGCTTCGGCATCATGACGTCAAGAAGGATGAGATCAGGCTTAAGGTCGTGTACTTTGGCGAGACCCTCTTCACCGTCTGCGGCGGTCACCACTTCGTAGCCGCAGGCATTGAGGCGCATCTGCAGGATTTCGAGATTTTCCGGTGTGTCGTCGACGGCGAGAATGAGGGGCGGGTCGTGCATTGTGTGGTTTCCCTCAAGACAGGAATTCGCGGATTGTTGCCAGAAGCTGGCGCGGGCTGAACGGCTTGGCGACGTAGCCGTCACATCCCGCAGCCAGGGCTTTGGCCTCATCACCCGACAATGCGTAGGAGGTGACGGCAATGATCGGTATGTGCCGGAGTGCCGGGTTGGACTTGATGTGGCGAGTCGCTTCGTATCCGTCCATCATGGGCAGCTGGATGTCCATAAGGATCAAGTCCGGCTTCTGCGCCGCGGCCGCCGTCACGCCGGCGATGCCATCTGCGGCCTCGATCAATTCGTATTCAGTGGTAGCGATGAGGTCTCGCACGATCTGTCTGTTGTCTTCGGTGTCTTCCACCATCAGAATCCTTTTGCTCATCCCGCTTCAGAGCGCTCCTCTGCATCGATTGGTATCGTCATCCGGAATGTCGCACCGGCACCGGGCGATGACACTACGGTGATTGTTCCGCCGTGCATTTCGACAAAGCGTTTCGAAATTGCCAGACCGAGACCCGTGCCGCCCTTTTGCCTGGTGCTGCTGTCGTCAACCTGCTTGAATTCCTCAAAGATGAGTGTTTGGTCTTCCAGCGCGATACCTGGGCCAGTATCCCTCACGGCGATCTCGAAGTGGCCATCGGTTGCCGCGGCAAGAATGTCGACTGAGCCCGCCTCGGTGAATTTGATAGCATTGCCGGTAATGTTCAGCAGGACCTGGGTCAGGCGGCGCTCGTCACCGCGGCCCGCGGGAAGATTCTCTGCGACCGACGCGGTGAACGCGAGGCCTTTCTCCCGCGCCAACGGTTCGACAGCGGCGGCTACGGTTCGTACGATCTGCCCAAGGGAATAGTCGTCCAGCGCCAGTGTTAATTGCCCTGCTTCGATCTTCGAAAGATCGAGCACGTCGTTGATAAGGTCTAATAGGTGCCGGCCGTTGGCCTGCACCCGTGCCACAGTCACCCTTGCTCTGTCCGGAAGCTCACCGTAAATACCGTCAACCAGCAGCTCCGTGAAGCCCAGAACCGAATTAAGCGGTGTCCTCAGTTCGTGGCTCATGTTCGCGAGAAACTGAGACTTATGGCGGCTCGCCGCCTCTAGCTCTCGACCTTTAACCTCTATCTCGTGGAACAGCTTGGCGTTCTGGATGGCCAAGACCGACTGTGCGGCGAAGGTTTCCATCAGGTGGACAACCTTTTCGTCAAATTCTCCGGGTTCACGGCGCCTGACCACGAGAGCGCCAACGATCTTATCCGGCCTGAGCAATGGCACAATCAGCACGCTGCGATATCCGGCTTCGCGGATGATTTTCTGAGTGGGGGTTCCTTCGCCGAGTTCGGGAACCTGCACAGGCTCGCGGCGCCGTGCCGCATCGCCGATCCCCGGATCATTCAATCCAATTGTCTGCCCAGAAATGGCGGCAACCAGCTCGTCACTCATCCCGTAAGTTGCACGCGGGCGGAATTGTTGCCTGCTGCTACTGAACACATAGATAGTGCCCGCATCCGTGTCGGATAGGTGCACGGCTTTTGCAACGATTGTCCGAAGCACCGTGTCGAGATCAAGCGTCGAATTGACGGCCTTGGTGACTTCTCCGAGCGCCTCCAACTCGGCAACAGAGCGTGCGAGTTCGGCTGTGCGCGCTTGGACCTCCTGGAACAGGCGCACGTTTTCAATCGCGATCACCGCCTGATCGGCGAAGGTGGTGAGCAGTTCAATCTGCTTGCGGTTGAAGGGCCGAACCTCGACGCGGCGGATCGTCAGGGTTCCGATGGCTTCTTCTTCCCGCAGGAGCGGGGCGGCGAGGGTGGTCCGATGGCCAAGCCGCATCGCCATTTCTCGGCCCGCAGGGAAATCATCGCCCGCGGCGGTGAGGTCGTCTACATGCACGGTCTGTCTGTCGACAAAGGCGCGACCGGAAACCCAGTCGCGACTAATCGGCCAGTTGGGGAAGTCGATCGGAATCGAACCATAATGAGCTCTCCATGCCAATGACTCGCCGTCTTTAAGAAGTATGGCCGCATCGTAGGCATCGCAGAGCTTTGCCGCGCTCTCGGCAACGGCATTCAGGACGGGCTGAATGTCGGTCGGAGAGGCAGCGATCGTGCGCAGGATTGCGCTAGTTGCCATCTGCCGCTCCAGCGATTCCGTCAGCTCTCGATTACGGGTTTCAATTTCCTGGTAAAGGCGCCCGAGCTGGGCAGAGGTGTTGTTGACATTGTCCGCGAGCACCCCAAGCTCGTCCCGATTGCGGATCGCGACCTGCTGGGCAAAGTCGCCGGCGGCTATCTGACGCAGACGCGTTTCGATCTTCATGACGGGCTCTATCAACGACCAGGAGATGACGTAGCCGAGACCCAGTGCCAGCAGAATACTGCCCAGAATAAAGAAGACCACGACCAGCCGCGAGGTTTTGTAGGCTCCTTCCGTCGCCTCGATGGATGTCACCATATCGGCCTCGGCAATATTAACGAGCTGGTTCGTCAGCCGTTCGAGCCGATCGGCCGACGGCATGATCTGGTCGACTTGAAATTTGCGCGCTTCGTCTGTGCGGCCGGTGCGGATAAGCTCTGCGACGCGCGTTACGCCAGCCGTAAACCGGTCATATTCCAGCCGGACCTCGCCGAGCAGTTCCACTTCACTTTCGGTGACGAACTCCATGCGGTCGAGGTCGTATCCGAACTGGCTGAGCTGGCGCAACGCTGCATCCAGCATCCTTTTGTCTTGCAGCAAAAGTGCGGTCGCGATGCTGTAGAGTTGGTTCGTTGTGTCGTGCTGGACCTGGCGGTAGGCCGCAATCCTGCGCTGCAACTTGATTAGCTCGGTGGTCTGATCGTTGACGCCGCTCAACACGCGCAATTCGACTCCCCCGAGCACGATCAGCATTCCGACGATCGACAGGAATGCGACCAAAAGCTTTGTTTGGACGCGCGCCGGCAACTGCGCCACGCAGCCGACGAGCCAACTGGCGACGTTACCGGGATTCATCCACGAGGCTGAGAAGATCACTTCGGAACTCCTCTGGATCAAAGCTGGCGCCCACATATTGCACGCGCAAGCTGCCGTTGCGGTCTACGAGAGACGTCAACAGAGTATGGTCGATGTCGCCGTTTGCTGTCTTCATCGCAATGACGCCGTACTTCCGGCCGATCTCATGGACCGTTGCCGGATCGCCGGTAAGAAACACCCAACCCTTCACATCGGCGTCGAAATTCTGCGCGTATTGTTTCAGCACCTCGGGCGTATCCCGCTCCGGGTCTACAGTGATCGAAACGAAATTGATCTGTGACCCGAACACAGGGCCCAGCGCGTCCTTCACACGCGCCATGTTGTCGGTCAGCATCGAGCAGATATCGGTGCAGGAAGCAAAGATGAACGCAATGGCGACCACCTTGCCGCGAAATTCGCGGAGTGAGACAGGTACACTGCCCTGTGACGTCAGTGTAAAGTCTGGCGCCGCTCCGATAGTCGGCAAGCGCTGATCGTGCGATGCATCATGCGCATGCACTGGCCCGGCTAGCAAAACCAACATCACAATCTGCGCGGGCCACCTCCTCATGTCTTCAGCTCGCGTTTCACCTCGCTGAGGAAGCGCCAATCGGTACCGTTGGCGATGATTTCGTGCGGGCTCGACTTGATCATGCCTGATTCATGTAGCCGCAGGGCGTAAAACCGAATCGTGTCCTCGGGGTCGTATTCGCGCCATTTTCCGTAAGGCACCTCGCTCATCGTCTGCAGGGCATAATCATAGTTGGCGGTGAACCCGCCATCGACGATCTGTCGCGCGATGCGCCGTGGCTCAGCGACGCATAGGTCTGCTGCCTTGAGAATGGCGCGCAACACGCGCTTGGTGGCGACAGGGTTGTTCCGAACGAAGTCCGAATTGCCCGCCAGCATGCAGCAGAAGTACTGCGACCAGGGACGATCGGTGGTACTGTTTACGACTACGTGGCCGATGTTGCGAGTGTGCAGTTCCTGGGGCTCGGGGGGAAAGCCGAGAAACGCATCGACTTTTCCATTGATGAAAAGCTCCATCGGCCTGACGGCTGGATCGGTCACCCAGCGGATGTCCTTTTGTGGGTCCAGGCCGACATATGCAGCCATGCTGGTCAAAAACACGTGCGGCGTTGATCCCAGGCCCTGTACGCCTACGGTTTTGCCTTTCAGATCTGTCATACTGCGAATACTTTCGTTTCCGAATAGTTCGAAGCACCCAGGATGCACGCCCGCCAGCACTACGATCGGGTCACCTGCATCGATCGCAACGGCAAGGGGCGCAGCAAAATTCAAACTGAAATCCACCCCTCCTCGCGCGATCATCTCGGACGTGCCGTAGCCTGGTTCCGCCCTGACATAGCGGACATCGGTGAATCCCTCCAAACGCAGCAGGCCCTCGGCGACATACTGTGGCGCAATGCAGATGCCGCTGATCTTTCCGAAGCGGATGGTGGTCGTTTCCGGTAGTGGTTCGGCCCAGCCCTGTGTCGCGGTGCCTAAAGCGCCAGCGACGCCAACTGCCGCTGCACCGGCCAGGAAAGAGCGGCGGTTCTGCATGATGTGCATCGGAACGCTTCCTCTCTCATAAGACGGAAAAATACCCGTCAGAATCTCGTGGAAGACTATTTCAAAAAGAGAAACACGCGCCTGTGAACGCCAAAGCAAGTAGGAAGGCAGAGCAGTCCTTGCTTCAAGCAAAAGGTCTTTAATGCTTGATTTTTAGTTTCCGTAACGGTCAAAAAATATACGCCTAGTCTGCACCGCTAGCGAGAGAAAACTATGCGTCTGCTGAGAAGACCTGGCGGTAAACTCGCTTTTGCAGAGCGTGATGCCGCCCTTGCTTTCGGTCCCACGGTGAATTCCGTCTTGTAGTGGCGTCACGACTGGTTGTGTAGGAGCCGGCTCTCGCCTGCGGCGAGGCCGAGCTCAATGGCATTTCGCCGCCCCGCTCCCTCTCCGCCGGGAGCGGGGGCTCATAACTTCACATCGGCTGTTTTGAGCTGTTCGGGACCGATCGCGTCCGAAAGATCCGCGACCTAAAGGGCAAGAGCGTGGTCGTGCCGGAGCGCGGTGGCGTCGGCATGGTGATCCGCCCATATCTCGAGGCGCTGACTGCCAATGGCTAAAGAAATCAGAAACGTCGGCGCTTCGGTCCGCGCTCGCCTGTTGCAACTCGCCAGGGCGAGCGGACAGGCGCAACAACAAACCTTGTTGCTTGCGCGGTGCGACTGGATTCTTGGACGATCGCCAAGATCACCTCCTGAGCGTGCTTGACAAAAATGTTATCGATAACATAAGCTCGTTTCAAATGCGCTTGGGAGGAGCGAATGGACGAACAGCTGCTTTTGGAGTTCCGTGGCATCTCCAAGGATTTCGGTGGCACAAAGGCGCTGACCGGCGTGTCTCTCGGCCTTCGCCGGGGCGAAATTCTGGCGCTGCTCGGGGAGAACGGCGCGGGCAAGTCGACGTTGATCAAGACGTTGGCGGGCATCTATAGGCCTGACGAAGGCCACATCCTGTTGCGCGGGCAGCCATATAACCACAGGCCGCCAAAGCCGAACGAGCGCCAGCCCGTCGCTTTTATTCACCAGGATCTCGGTCTTATCGAATGGATGACGGTTGGCGAAAATGTCGGGCTGGCGCAGGGCTTTTCGAAACGTCGTGGCTTGATCGATTGGGCAGCCACAGAACGACGCACCGCCGATGCGCTGAGGCTGGTCGGCTGCGACTTCGATCCTTCAACGCGTGTCCAGAATTTGACCCGAACCGAAAAGTCGCTCGTCGCAATCGCCCGCGCCCTGGCTGTTGAAGCCGATATTCTGGTGCTCGATGAGCCGACAGCCAGTCTTCCGGCCGACGAGGTCGAACGGCTATTTGCCGCCATTCGCCCCTTGAAGGAGCGGGGTGTGGCGATGATCTACGTTTCGCATCGACTGGACGAGATCTTCCGGATCGCGGACCGGGTGGCGGTGCTCCGCGACGGGAGGCTCGTCGGTCAAACGGCTGTCAGCGAGACCAACCCTGACGAGCTCATCCGCATGATCGTCGGCCGGAAGGCCGATCAGCTGTTTGCGAAAGCGCAGGGAAAGGCAGGCCGGACCCTGGTGTCCGTCGAGGGCCTGGCCTGCAACGGTGCCGGCCCGATCTCCTTTAAGATGCGCGAGGGCGAACTGCTTGGTCTGGTAGGGCTTCGCGGTGCCGGTCAAGAGCTCATCGGCCGGGCATTGTTCGGATGCGAGCCGTCCGTCGGGTGCGTCGAAATTCATGGGGCAGCGCCAGACCTTTCCAGTCCGGTAACGGCGATCGCCTCGGGCGTTGGCCTCATCGCCCGTGATCGCACGGAAGAGTCCGTCGCCATGTCGCTGTCGATCCGCGAGAACACCTTCCTCAATCCAGCTGCGTCCGGGCGCGGCCTCTTCAAGTTCCTGTCGCCGGCAAACGAGGCTTCGCAGGCTGCGGCAATCGGCGACTCCGTGGGGCTCAGGCCGAATGACCAGGCTCTCGCCATCGAAGCGCTCTCGGGTGGCAACCAGCAGAAGGTCGTCGTCGGCCGCTGGCTTTCCACCGGGCGCAAGCTTCTGATCGCCGAGGATCCGACCGCCGGCGTCGATGTCGGCGCAAAAGCCGACATATATCGCCTGATTGCATCGGCCGTCGAAGCCGGGCTTGCTGTCCTGGTCATCTCCACCGATTTCGAGGAGATCGCCCATATCTGCCACCGGGCTCTGGTTTTTTCACGCGGCGCAATCGTCTGCGAACTCTCAGGCGAGAGCCTGACAACGTCCGCCGTCATCGCGGCAGCCTCCGCTTCAGAAGCGGCCTGACATAGGGGACATTCCATGCAGTCCATCCAATCAAACGCGCTTGAACCGACCAAGGTCGACCTGAAGGGATTGAGCCGGACGGCCAGGCTGCAGCGCCTGATACCAGTCTACGGCCTGGTGATATTGACGGTCGTCCTCATCGCCCTGTTCTCCATCCTGCTGCCGGACACATTTCCGACCGTTCTCAACCTGCGTTCGATCATCGCCAACAAAACGATCATCGCCATCCTTTCGCTGGCAGCGATGATCCCGATGGCCTGCGGCCGTATCGACCTCACCATCGGCTACGGCATCGTCCTCTGGCACATTCTTGCCATCAGCCTGCAGACAATGCTCGGTTTGCCTTGGCCGGTCGCCGTTTTCGTCGTGCTTGTGCTCGGTGCGGTCACGGGGCTGCTCAACGGTCTGCTTGTCGAGGTAGCCAGGATCGATAGCTTCATCGCAACACTTGGCACTGGAACGGTCATCTACGCGATCGCGCTGTGGCATACCGGCGGCCGGCAGATGATCGGTGTGCTGCCGGATGGTTTTTACGCGCTCAATGGAACCATGCTCTTCGGTCTTCCAATCACCGGCTACTACGTTCTCGCTCTGGCGCTCGTCATGTGGCTGGTGCTCGAATACCTGCCGATCGGCCGCTACGTCTATGCGATCGGAGCAAGCCCCAAGGCCGCTGCTTTGAATGGCATTCCGGTCCGCCGCTACGTCATCGGTGCCTTCATCGTCTCCGGCACTCTTTCGGCGGTGGCGGGTGTCCTGCTCGCATCACGGCTGCGCATCGGACAGGCGAGCGTCGGGCTGGAATACCTGCTGCCCGCCCTTGTCGGCGCCTTCCTCGGTTCGACGACGATCAAGCCCGGCCGCGTCAACGTCTGGGGAACGATGATCGGCGTCATCATTCTGGCGGTCGGCATTGCCGGCATCCAGCAGTTCGGCGGGTCGTTCTTCGTCGAGCCACTTTTCAATGGCGTCACCTTGCTCGTCGCCATCGGAATTGCTGGCTATGCGCAGCGCCGCCGTGGTGCGGCGGGCCTTTTGCGCCCCAAATCCGATCAGCCGGCGGAAACGAAATCCGCATAGTTCATTCATTAGTCACATCTCATGGGAGGAGAAAACGTGAAACGCAGGCACTTTCTGAATACAACAGTCGCACTTGTCGGTCTGATGGTGGCCGGTCCCGCCCTGGCGGATTCCATGGCCGACGCAAAGGCCGTCGTCGAAAAATACGCCACCAAGGTCGACAAGTGGGACGGCCCGACAACCGGCCCGAAGGCCGCAGACGCCAAAAAGATCGTTGTCGTAGCTGCCGACATGAAGAATGGCGGCATTCTTGGCGTTGCCAACGCCGTCCAGGAAGCCGCCACCGCGATCGGCTGGACCGTGACTGTTCTCGATAGTGCGGGATCCGTTGAAGGTCGCACGGCGGCATTCGGCCAGGCCCTGACTTTGAAGCCAGACGGCATCATCATCGCTGGCTTCGACGCGGTCGAGCAGAAACCTTCCATGGAGGAGGCCAAGAAGGCCAATATTCCGATGGTGTCGTGGCATGCCGCCTCGGCGGTCGGCCCGGTTCCGGACGTTGGCGTCTTCGCAAACGTCACGACAGACGCGATGGAAGTCTCCAAGTCGGCCGCCGATTACGCCTATGCTGACGCCAGCGGCAAGCCCGGCGTGATCATCTTCACCGACTCGACCTATCAGATCGCCATCGCCAAGGCCGACCGCATGAAGCAAGAGATCGAGAAGCTGGGCGGCACCGTTCTGGAATATGTCGACACGCCGATCGCCGAAACATCGCAGCGCATGCCGCAGCTGACAACGACGCTTCTCCAGAAGTACGGCCAGAAGTGGACGCACTCGCTGGCGATCAACGACATCTACTTCGACTTCATGGGACCGTCTCTGGCGGCTGCCGGGATTGCTGGCGATGGCGCTCCGAAGAGCGTTGCCGCCGGTGACGGGTCGGAAGGCGCCTATCAGCGCATTAGGGCAAAGCAGTATCAGTCGGTGACGGTGGCCGAACCCCTCAATCTCCAGGGCTGGCAGTTGGTTGACGAACTCAACCGCGCGTTTGCCGGCCAACAATGGTCGGGCTACGTCTCGCCGCTGCATGTGGTGACGACTGATAATGTGGAGTTCGACGGCGGCCCGAAAAACACATTTGACCCGGATAACGGTTACCGCGACGCCTACAAGAAGATCTGGGGCAAGTAAGCTCCCGCTTCCAAAACAGAAAGGCGCGGTCTCGTCGAGGTCGCGCCTTTTCTTTGGTTCGCAATTATTGGGGCCGTGGAACCCTAACCTCGCCTGTTGAGGGCCACGGAATAGACGCTCGTCGATGCGGTGATGAACAGAACGTGCTTGTAACGTCCGCCAAAGCAGACGTTGGAAACGGTCTGCGGTACGAGGATCTTGCCGAGCAGACGCCCGTCGGGAGCAAGGCAATGCACGCCGTCCCCGGCCGACGACCAGAGATTTCCGTCGCTGTCGACGCGCATGCCGTCGGCGCAACCGGGCGCAATGGTATGGAAAACGTCGCCCCCGGTGAGACGCCAGTCGGAGCCGACGTCGAAGGCTCGTATGTGACGCGGGTCGTCGGTGAAGATGCGGCCGGTATCGGCAACGTAGAGCTTGCTCTCGTCTGGACTGAAGGCCAGGCCGTTCGGGCAGTTGAAGTCCGTCAGGACGGTGGTGATCTCTCCGCTCGGATCGACGCGGTAGACGTTGCAAGGCAGCTCCTGTTCTGCCTTGCTACCTTCGTAGTCCATCGAGATCCCGTAGTGAGGATCGGAGAACCAGATCGATCCGTCGGAAGCGACGATCACGTCGTTTGGAGAGTTCAGACGCTTGCCCTGGTAGCCATCGGCAATGACGGTGATCGATCCGTCCGTCTCCGTCCGCGTGACGCTGCGGCTACCGTGCTCGCAGCTGACGAGCCGCCCCTGCCGGTCGCGGGTATTACCGTTTGAAAAATTGGAGGGTGCGCGGAAAACGCTGGTGCCAATCTCCGGAATCCACCGATACATCCTGTTATTCGGAATATCGGAAAACACCAGACAATTCAGATCGCCGAACCAGACGGGGCCCTCGACCCAGTCGAAGCCGGTAGCGATTTCCTTCAGCGGCGCGTTGCCGAGTACGAATGTTTTGAAAATGGGGTCGACAATCTCAAAGAACGACACCTGGACCTCCCTTCGTCGTTTCGCATAACCCAGATTTTTTCGTCGGGACGCTGCGGCGGCGCTCTACGCCGTCCGGCAGATCGCCGTCAGGAGAAGGCGATCTGAACCTTCATGGATCGCGTACGGTCGGATGCGGTCTCAAAGGCCGACACCATTCTGTCCAGCCCCATCGTATGTGTAATCAGAGGCTTTACATCGATGAGCCCCTTGCGCATCAGATCGACCCCGATCGCAAACTCCTCGTGGAAGCGGAAAGACCCGCGCAGCTCCAGCTCCTTGGCTGTGATCGCCATCATCGGCAGGTTCATGTCGCCGCCAAGTCCAAGCTGTATGATGATGCCGCGCGGGCGCAGGGCGCCAATACCGCCTGCAAGTGCTGTAGCGGCCCCGGAGCACTCGTAGATGACGTCGAAGGTTCCCTTGTCGGCAGAATATGCGGCAAGCGCATCGGGTTCTTCGGTGGAGTTGATAACACGGTCGGCGCCCACCGCCTTGGCGAGCGAAAGCGTAAAGGCGGAAAGATCGACGGCGACGATCTCAGCCGCCCCGGCCCGACGGGCGCAGAGGATCGACAGGATTCCGATCGGACCGCAGCCGGTGACGAGCACACGCTTGCCAAGCAGGCTGCCTGCTCGCCGCGTCGCATGCAGTGTCACTGCCAGCGGCTCGGCCATCGCCGCCTCCCCGACGGAAAGGCCATCCGCCGCAATGCATTGGATTGCATCGGCCACCAACGACTGCCGGAAGGCACCCTGAATATGCGGGAAGGGCATTGCACTTCCATAAAAGCGCATGTTGAGGCATTGATTGTACAATCCCTCCTGGCAATAGCGGCACTCCCGGCATGGCCGGGACGGAGAGACGGCGACGAGCTGGCCGATTTCCAGGCCGCTGACGCCCGCACCGAGATTTTCGACGATGGCCGACACCTCGTGACCCAATATCATCGGCTGCTTCAGCCTGACCGTGCCAAAACCGCCATGATTGTAGTAGTGCAGATCGCTGCCGCAGATGCCGCCTGCTGCAAGCCGAAGCTTGACTTCTCCCGGACCGGGGTCCTCTTCGGGGACGTCTTCGAGGCGGATGTCGCGTGCTGCGTGAGCTATTATGGCTTTCATCGATGACCTCACAGGACCGGGGTTGGCAGGGTCCCGCCGGCGAAATGCGCCGTCAGATTGTCGCGCACGAGCTGCCCCATGGCCTTGCGCGTTTCGATCGTTCCCGATGCATGATGCGGCTGAAGAAGCACGTTGCCGAGTTTGAGGAAGCGGGGATTGAGATTGGGTTCTCCTTCGAAGACGTCAAGCGCGGCAGAGCCGAGCTTGTGGTTCTCGAGGGCATCGAGCAGGGCTTCCTCGTCAATGTTGGAAGCGCGCGAGATATTGATCAGCATTCCGTCCGGACCAAGCGCGGACAGGACGTCGCGCCCGACGATATGGCGTGTGGCCGCCGAGGCGGCGAGCGTCACGAACAGGAAGTCGGAGCGTTCGGCAAGGGCGAGCGCGCTCGCGACGAACTCCATCCCGTCGGCATATGGCTTCGCCTGGACGTCACTGTAGGCGATGTCCATGTCAAACCCTTTGAGACGCTTGGCGACCTCGAAGCCGATACGGCCGAGACCGAGAATGCCGGCCCGACGACCCCAGACCTTGCGCTTTAGCGGAAAGAGACCCTTTGCCCGCCAGCTTCCGTCCCGAACCCATTGCTCGGCGCCGATCATCCCGCGCGACTGGCAGAGCATCATCGCAATGCCGAGATCGGCGACGTCGTTGGTCAGGACGTCCGGCGTATTGGTGACACGGATACCGCGAGCACGACAGGTCTCCAGGTCCACGGCATCATATCCGACGCCATAGACGGAGACGATTTCGAGGTTAGGGCAGGCCTTGATCATCGCTTTGCCTGCACCCAATTCGCCTCGTGTGGCGATTGCCCGAACCAGGGGGCCTGCCTTCGCGAGGAATGCCGACTTGTCGTCGGCCTCGAAATAGCGATGGACCGTGAAGCTCTCCCGCAGCGGAATCTCGTCCCATTCCGGATAGGGGCCGACCTGAAGAATATGCGGTTTCGTCATTGTTCTGTTTGCTCCCTTGACATCGAATGTTATCGATAACATAAACACGGGCAACGGAATTGTCGAGAGACGGAAGGGGAGGAATTTGGCGCTTCAACTCTTTGATCTGAGGGGCAAGCGGGCGCTCGTGACCGGCTCATCCCAGGGGATTGGTCTGGCGCTCGCCCAAGGGCTGGCGAGGGCCGGCGCGCAGATCGTGCTGAACGGGCGGGACCCAGCAAAGCTTGAGGTGGCGGCCCGCTCGCTGCGTGGGGCGAGAACGCTGGCTTTCGACGTTACCGATCACGCAGCCGCCCGCGATGCGATCGACAGCTTCGAGGCGCACACGGGCTCGATCGACATTCTTGTCAACAATGCCGGCATGCAGCATCGCACGCCGCTCGAAGATTTCCCCGTCGAAGCCTTCGAGCGCCTGCTTAAGACCAATATCGCCTCGGTCTTTAATGTCGGGCAGGCGGTTGCCCGCCACATGATAGGGCGCCACGCTGGCAAGATCATCAATATTGCCAGTGTCCAGACAGCGCTCGCGCGCCCCGGGATTGCGCCCTATACGGCAACCAAGGGCGCAGTCGGCAACCTGACAAAGGGGATGGCAACCGATTGGGCGAAGTACGGACTGCAATGCAATGCGATCGCACCCGGCTACTTCGATACGCCGCTGAACGCCGCGCTTGTTGCCGATCCTGCTTTTTCCGCCTGGCTTGAGAAGCGCACTCCGGCCGGCCGATGGGGCAATGTCGAGGAATTGGTCGGGGCCTGCATTTTCCTGGCGTCGGAGGCGTCTTCCTTTGTCAATGGACACATTCTTTATGTCGATGGCGGCATCACGGCTTCGCTCTGAGCGCACAAGGCGCATCGTCCTGATGGGCGTTTCTGGCAGCGGTAAGACGACGGTCGGAACGGCGTTGGGCGAGTGGATCGGTGCAGTCTATCTCGACGGCGACAACCTTCATCCGGCTGAAAACATCGCAAAGATGAGCCGCGGAGAAGCCCTCGGCGACGCCGATCGTTGGCCCTGGCTCACCACGGTCGGACGAGCGCTTGACGATCCTTCCAGCGCGGTCATTGTTGGATGCTCGGCGCTGAAGCGCGCCTATCGGGACCACATCAGGCAGGTGGCCTCGGGCGACGTCGTTTTCGTCCATTTGATGGGCTCCCGCGAGCTTATTGGACAACGGATTGCCGCTCGATCCGGCCACTTCATGCCGGTGAGCCTGCTCGACAATCAGTTTGCCACGCTGGAGCCACCCGGCGATGATGAACGGGCAATTACAGTCGATATCAGCCAGCCCATCAACGCAATCGTTGCTCAGATCGTCGCTGGATTATTGGAGGAAGAACGATGACGAACCGGGTAGCACTCATTGGGGCAGGGGCGATGGGCGGGGCGATCGGAACGCGCCTTGTGCAGACGGGAAATCACCTGACGGTCTTCGACCTCGATGCAGAAAAGGTTGCAAGCCTGACGGCGCTCGGTGCCTCGCCCGCGGCGAGTGCCAGCGAGGCCGCTGCCTCAGCCGACTTCGTTGTCTTCAGCCTGAATTCCCCGCGCATCGTGCATGCCGCGGCTTTCGGTCCCAATGGAGCTGCTGCCGGTGCTCGCCCGGGAACGCTGTTCATCGACATGTCGTCGATAGATCCGGAGGCAACACGCCAGCTGGCGACCGAGGCTGAACAAAAGGGGCTGCGTTGGGTGGACAGTCCGCTGTCGGGTGGCGCGCCGAAGGCGCTGACTGGTGAACTAACACTCATGGCCGGGGGGCACCCGCAAGACGTCGCCGATGCTCATCGACTGCTGAAGCATGTTGCATCCAACTATACCCACATGGGACCTCCCGGGGCAGGGCAGACCACGAAGCTTATTAATCAGGTGCTGTGTGGGCTGAATTTTCTCGCGGTCGCCGAGGCGACGCAGCTCGCGCTTGATGCCGGCGTTGATGCAGGCAAGATCCCGCAGGCGCTGCGTGGCGGACGTGCCGATAGCGCAATCCTGCAGGAATACATGCCGCGGTTCGTCGCCAAGGATTACCGCCGTACCGGTCGCATCGACAACATGGTGAAAGACCTGAACGGTGCGCAGGATCTTGCCCGTCGGACGAATACGGCAATGCCGCTGACGGCAGTTTGCGCCGAGGTCCACAGAATGCTGACTGCAGCCGGTCTTGGCGGCGAGGATCAGGCCGCATTGATGGAATTCTTCAAGGGACCAAAAGGAGAGATCAAGCAATGATCACACGATACGCATTGTTCGAAGGCAAGGTGAAGGACGGACAGACTGCAGCCTTCCGGAACGCCGTGATGGACGTCATCCTTCCGAAGTGGAAGCAGTTTCCAGGAGCGCTCGACGTGCGCGTCTCCTTCGCCGAGGCCCGCGACGACGGTGCGCCCGAATTCCCGATGATCCTCGCCGTCAACTATCCCGATCTGGCTGCGGTCGACGCGGCGCTCGCAAGCTCCGCGCGGATGCAAGCGCGGGCAGCGACCGAGCAGGTATTGTCTCAATTTTTCGAAGGCCGCATCCATCATCACGTAACGCTTGCGAATGAATTCAAGCTTTAACGCGTTTGCTTGCAAAAGGTGAAGGCGAGCCGTATTGGATATGGTATCGATAACACAAATGAGCTGAGCCATCTGATGCAGACCCGCAAGCCACCGACCATGGCCGATATCGCCCGTGTCACGGGCGTATCACCCATGACGGTTTCGCGGGCTTTCAAGGGCGAGAGCTTGATCAGCCCCGAAACGCGCAATGCCATTCTCAACGCCGCCGAAGAGCTGGGTTACGTCTTCGACGCCACCGCTTCCAATCTGCGGTCGCAGAAGACCGATTTTGTGGCGGTGACGATCCCGTCGATCAACAACGCGAACTTTGCCGACACCGTGCGTGGACTGTCGGAGACGCTTGCGCCGCGCGGCCTGCAGATATTGCTCGGCTACACCAATTATGACGTTGTGGAAGAGGAGCGGCTGATCGAGCAGCTCCTGCGACGCAAACCGCAGGCGATCGTTGTTACCGGCGGAAAACACACGCCACGCGGCCGCCGGTTGCTCGAAAACGCCAATATACCTGTCATCGAAACCTGGGACGCGCCGCCCGATCCGATCGGATACTATGTCGGCTTCTCGAATGCCGATGCCGTCAAAGGGATGGTGGATCACTTCGTGGCCGTGGGCTACCGAAGGATTGCCTTCATCGGCGGTGATGCGAGCCGCGACACCCGCGGCAGCGATCGCCGTCATGGCTTTATCAATGCGATGCGTGCTCATGATCTGGACGCGTCGAGACTGATCAGTGCTGGCGTGCCGCCGATTTCGATGCGCGAAGGAGCGCAGGCGATGGCAAGGTTGCTCACCGAATTTCCGGACACTGAAGCTGTGATATGCGTCTCTGACCTTTCCGCTTTCGGTGCATTGACCGAATGTCAGCGGCGCGGGATCCAGATCCCCGACGATATCGCCATAGGCGGCTTCGGCGACTATGAAATCGGCGGCATCTGTGTGCCAATGCTGACGACAATCAACGCTCGCTCACACGAAATTGGAACGGAAGCGGGAAAGCTGCTGCTCGATATCAGTGACGGTAAGCCGCGACCTCCTCATGTCACCATCCAGCCCGAGCTGATTGTTCGCGAGAGCACCCGGTAGCGACGGTCGTGATGGGTATCGACAGCTAATTGCTCCATAAATCAATGTCGCGCCCTCGAGATTGAATTTGCAGGACGCCGGTTCGGATCGCTTCACGCCTGAACAGCACTTTGGCGAAAGTCGCCCTTTCCTTGGTTTCCGGAGATTTTGCTAGAGCCTTTCATGTTTTGACGGAAGCGTAGCCGGCATTTGAGAAGTAGTTGGCGCATTCCTCTGGCTTTATGGTGTCGGCGAGTAAGCCCAGATGGCGCCACGTTTCCTCGATGGTTCGCTTTTGAGCCTGGCGCATCCAGTGCTTGATCTTGGCGAAGGCTTGCTCGATCGGATTAAGGTCGGGGGAATATTTCGGCAGGAACCATAGCCTGGCGCCGACGGCCCTGATGGCATCGCGGATGGCCTTGGCTTTGTGAGAGCCGAGATTATCGAGGATGACGATGTCGCCAGGCTTGAGGGTCGGGATCAACTGCTGGCGGACATAGGCGTGGAAGCATTCGCCATTAATGGGACCGTCGAAGACGCAGGGCGCAGTGAGCTTGTCGCAGCGTAGGGCGCCGAGGAAGGTCAGGGTGCGCCAGCGGCCATGCGGGGCAAAGCCGCCCAATCTTTTGCCCCTCGGCCCCCAGCCGCGTAACGGCGCCATGTTGGTGCGGATCCAGGTCTCGTCGATGAAGACGAGCCGCTTCGGATCGAAGCGGTTTTGCCAGGCTTTCCAGCGGGCTCTGCGCCGGGCAATGTCGACGCGGCCCTGCTCAAGGGCGAACAGGGTTTTTTTTAAAGCTCAAGCCCTCGCGGCGCATGAACTGCCAGATGGCATTGTGGGAGACGCTCACGCCGCGGGCGGCCAACTCATCCTTCAGCCGATGTAGCGTCAGATGTGATGTCTGCTCGATCTGCTCGACGATGAAGGCGCGGTGCGGCTCCAGCACACGTCGGCGATGGCCGCCCATCTTGCCGGGCGACACACTACCGGTGGTCCGATAACGCTGCGACCACTTCACCACGGATGAGACAGCTATGTCGAACCGCTCCGCCACCACCCGGCAGCTCTGACCGTCCACAACCGCTGCAACGACTCGCTCACGAAGATCATTCGAATAGGGTCGCGTCATGGATGCTGGCCTCCATTCCAGCATCCATGATGAATCACAAATCTGCTGATTTGGGAATCCCGCACCGATTCCGATAAGCAATGATCCGCTCTAGAGATAGGGTTGAGCTTCAATTGGACCGAGGGGTTTTCCCATGATCTCTTCGCCAGGTAGTCGCACGAAGCGCCGAACTCAATCGTCGCCTTCCGGCACCAGAGCGTCGAATATTTCGAGGAGAGCCTCGGTTATGGCGCTTCCGAGTGCGTTTCCGCTCGCCGCGATTGCCTGCTCGTCCATATCGCGCGCCGCGATCGCCAGGTCTCCGCCTTGCTCGGCGACGATCGCGCGCGCCCGCTCGATTGCCCATTGCGCGAAATCATTCCGGCTTTCGATCGTGACTGTTTCGATTTCCATCAAGTGCCTTTCAGAATTTCTTCAGGGGTGTCGGGCAAAGTTGCCCGGCGCGTTGAGTTGTGCGTACGCGCTTCCTGATCCGACATCAATGACCATCAGAGCGCACCGGACCAACCATTGGTTCGGATATGCGCTTCACAGGGACAAATTCTCCTTCTCGTCGCGTTGGTGCGCAGTCCAAGTCGGCACCGCGATCGGCGATTCCACCAAGAACTGAGCAAGCTCGCCTTTGCGTGACTTCCTTTGCGATCCCCTGTCAGAGACGACAACGACATCAGGCAATCCGTTCCGGGTGATCGTCTATTGGCGCAGACTGCGCGCGGGCGATTTTTGATCACTCCATTGTCCGACTTTTGATCAATGGGGCTCAAAGTGATCAAGACCGAGACCACCAGAGCGACAAGTGATTGCCGGCAAGGGAGCGGAGTTTCGTTGCTCACCGAGCTAGACAAGCGCCGTTGCAGCTTGAGGCCTTGGCAAGTGCCGTTGTTTTTCGCTATTTAGTCCCTGACAGGTTCAGGACATAGCGCGTGTACCGTCGCTCACCCGCACGCTTGAGCGCACCTCTTTCCACTAGATCATGAAGGTCGCGCGTGGCGGTCGCTCGGGAAGTTCGCGTGATCGAGATATAGTTCTCGGCGCTTAGTCCACCCTTGAAACCCATTGGGCCCTCACGAAACATGCGAGCAATGACCTTCTCCTGCCGTTCGTTGAGCTGCTGGCGAAAGCGGTCATAGAATTGGGCCTTGTCGATGAAGAAGGCCACACGTTCCAGGGTCGTCTGTTGTGCCGCGAGAACGGTTTCGGCGAAGTAGACCAGCCATCCAGTGATATCGAGCGTGCGCTGATGGCGTTCGAGCTGATCGTAGTAGGCCTTGCGGCTGCTCTCAATCGTGTAGGCAAGCGCAATCGGGCTCGGTTGGCCGATATTCTGCGCCAGTGATTTTTCAGCAAGCGCCCGGCCAATCCGGCCATTGCCATCTTCAAATGGGTGGATGCTTTCGAGGTATAGATGACCCAATCCCGCTCGCGTCAGGGCGGGCAGAGGGCGTTCACCGGTCGGCGCCGAAGTGTTGAACCAGTCAATATAAGCTTCCATTTCTGCCGGCACTTGCCTTGAAGGTGGAGCTTCATAGTGCACGGTTGGCTTGTCGACACGGCCCGACACGATCTGCATGGCGTCATCATGGGTCCGATAGCCGCCGATCACTTCAAGATGACGGTTTGCGGTCATCAGCATCCCATGCCAGCGAAACAGAGTTTCGTGATTGAGAGGGTCTGACCAAGTCTCGTACACATCGACCATCATTTCCGCAATTCCGCGCTCCTGCGGCTTTACTGGCCGGTTGTCAGCATCGAGACCGAATTGCCGGCGCAACGAAGATTGGACGCTTAGTCGATCGAGCACTTCACCTTCGATCTCCGAGGTTTTTATAGCCTCGTCGCTTAGAAGTTCGACGCGCAGCAGATTGCGTTCCTCTTCACTGACATATCGAACAGCTCCGATCATTTCCCCCGAAGATAGAAGGAAATTGTTTTCGTGTGTCTTGAGCTGAGCCTCGTCATATATGAATTGAGGCCAGCCTTGCTGCGTCCAATTCCACGTCATGAGGTATAGATGTCCTTTCTATAACTCATTTTTCACATAGTTTATGAGCTATAGCAACTTACTCTATAGCTCACGACCTGAAGGGCTCAGCTTCAAGAAAACTGGGAAGGGACCAGTCAGATCGAAGCCCAGATCGGCGGCGGCTCCGAACCTCGGCGAATTTCTTCATGGGAATCAAGCTCATTCGTGGAGGACTGCGTCTGAATTCGCCCTTAAGCGCTGCCCGTCGGAAAGAGAGGCATCACGGAAATCTCGCAAATCGCGATCGTCAGCTGCGTTTTCTGGTCGCGGACACAAAACGCCGCATGCCGGTCGCAGCGAGCGCGTCAGCGGCCCTGTGCGGCGGAAATGCTGCAAAGCCCGCGGTCGGCGCTCAATCATCCTTGCATTTATGGAGAGTAATTCCAGATTTGCAGGGATAATTTCAAGGCCGAGCCGCGTCGTCCATCCCGCATTACCCTTCGCGTAGAGTCATTGCACAGCTGTCTCCAAACATGCCGGAGGTCGTCAATCGAAGCCGATCGCTCACTCGAAATCGCCCCGAAGATAGAGATATTACCGGCTAAATGACCAAACGTGCCGCACGATCATTCTTCTGTTCGGCATTGTCGTAGTAACGCGCTGCCTGCGTCACCGATCTGTGCAATGATTGCTGCATCGCTTCGAGGAGCGGAATGCCCGGTTGGCGGCCTCGGTCAGATAGCCCGACCGCAGCCCATGCGCGCAAAACTCGCCCGGCCCCAGGCCGGCCAGCGCTGCCCGCTGCTTGACAATGTCGTTCACCGATTTCGGATCCAGCGCGCGCTTCGACAGGTTGCCCCAGCGGTCGATCTTGCGAAACGCGCTGCCGCTCTCGATCCTGGCGGCCGCCAGCCAGGCGTTCAGCGCCTCGACCGGCCGGCCGGTCAGATACACCACCTCGTCCTGATCGGCGCGCGATGTCTTCGTGCGGCCGAGGTGAATGGCGAGCGAGGGCAGGGGCGTGCCGTCTTCACCCGCAACCGGCGCCTCGGCCGTCAGTTGCTCCGTGCGCAGGCCGGCCACCTCGCTGCGACGACGGCCGCCGGAGGCAAACGCCACCATCAGGATTGCCCGATCCCTGATGTCGCGCAGACTGTCGCTAGTGCAGGTCGCCAGCAGTTTCGTGAGGACATCGGCCGTCACCGCTTTCGCGCTCTTGCGTCGACGCGGCCGCGGCGTGGCGCGGACTGCGAGGCGGATCGCCGACTTCAGCGCAGGGGAGGCGAAGAACCCTGTTAGTCCGCGCCATTTGGTCAGCGTCGACCAGCTGGCCAATCGGCGGCGCACCGTGTCCGGTGCGTGCGGTCCCGCCGATCGGAGAAAGCCTTGATCGCGGAGGCTGTGCTCGACGCCCGCCGGCATGGCGTGGTCCGGTTCAGTTTCGCGCTGTCGCGGATCCCAGAGAAGATGGGCGACGAATTTCAACAGCAGCGCCTCCGCCGCCGGCCAGGGCAGGGGATCGCCGGTGGCGGCCAGCGACCAGGCCTGCAGGTAGGCGAGGTCGGAGGTCAGGGCCCGCAGCGTATTGTCGCCCATGCCCTCGTTGACCAGATGCCGCAGGGTCTCGACATCCTGGTCGGTCAAGAGTTCGGCCAGTTCGTCGCGCCGCTCGATCGGCAGCACCGCGGCGATCGTGTCGCGTTCCACGGCACGTTTTTCGATCGACGGTGACGACGGCTTGCTCATTTTGGCAGACCGTTGTCGTCGTAGAAGTCGTCGTGGTTCGAAGTCTGGTCTCCATCAGTCGGTCTTTGCTCGGCGACAAGCGCCCAAACAGCCTCGATCGTTCTCTTGTCCGCCTTCGGAATCGCGGTGAGGACCGCGATGGGCTGCCCGGCACGGCAGATGATCACCTCATCATCGCGCAGAGCAAGGTCGATCAATTCTTCAAGACGTTCCGCTGCCTCGGCAATTTCGACGCAAATCTTCATCGCCGTTGCCCCTTACCAGACCCGCTCGTGCAAGAGCGCGTCGAACACCACATCGCTCGACACGAAAGCGCAATGTTCCAGTCGTGCCTGGGCCGCCAGGATCCGGTCCCAGGGATCGAGATGGTCCCAGTCGAAGGCGGCCGCCAGTTCGGCATGCAGATCGCTGATGGCGAGCGTCTGCAGTCCGCTGGCGGTCACGGCGGCGCGTAATTCCTGCGGCTTCAAGTCGAGCTTCTTCAGGCGCATCTTGTTGTCGAGCTCGTAGAACGAGACGGCGCTGACGAAGATGGTGTTGGCCTTGTCCTCGATCAGCGACCGGGCCTTCCCGGACAGGCGGGAGCTGCCGATGGTCCACCAATAGACTGCATGGCTATCGAGCAGCACCTTCACGAGCGCTTGTCGCGGTCGTCAGGCTTGCCTTGCCAGACGCCAACATCGTCGTTCCTGTCGCCGGCGTCGATCCCCGCCTGTTCGGAGTCGTGGTCATCGAACAGATCGTCTGGAAGGCCGTGTTGCCGCAACAGCCCGAACGGCCGTTTGCCGCCAGGGTCGGCCGGGCCGATGCGGGCGTAGACTTGCGTGCCGCGCATGATCACAATTTCCTCGCCCTGGTTGGCGCGTTCGAGGACTTCGGCAAACTTCTTGCGCGCCTCGCTGATCTTGTAGCTGGTTTGTGGCATCGTGGCCCCCAAATTTTGCTCTTGCGGCAACGGTACCATCGCCAAAGCATACGTACAAGTTATCTGTACATCTCACTTCCGATAACCGGTCGATACCACACTTTAACGGCTACCTTCCTCTCAAGTGCCGCTTCTGTTCCCTCGAACACCGTGCCATGAGCGCCTGAGTCAATTACTCTGCCGATGTAAATATCACGCAATGAGATCGGTTGGTCGTCGATGCTCCATAAATCAATGTCGCGCCCTCGAGATTGAATTTGCAGGACGCCGGTTCGGATCGCTTCACGCCTGAATAGCACTTTGGCGAAAGTCGCCCTCATTGCGTGAAATCTCGACCTAATTTGATCGCTGACGGCGATGAAAGTGCGCGAGAGGCATTCAAGAATGCCAACCGGTGTCAGTAAAGCAATCGAGCTCGTATCGTTCCCGGAATCTGGCGAAGCGCATCAAGTATGCCACCCGCTGTCTGACCAACGCCCTCAGCTTCAATGACGACGTAACCCATTTCGCCGTACGTCTGCAGGAACTCACCGACAATATTAAGTCCACGGGACGAAAAGATCGCATTCAGATTGTTTAGAATGCCAGGGCGATTTTCATGAACGTGGATGAAACGCGTGCCGTTTGGACGTGGCGGCAGTTGAACCTGGGGAAAGTTGACAGCGCCTAGCGTCGAGCCGACGTCCGAATATTCGACAAGCTTCCTCGAGACCTCTCTTCCAATTCGCTCTTGGGCTTCTTCCGTCGAGCCGCCAATATGCGGGGTCAGAATGACATTATCCAAACCTTGCAGCGGTGTTTCAAAACGTTCTTTATTTGATGCCGGCTCCTTCGGGAATACGTCCACAGCCGCGCCTGCGAGATGTCCTTCTTTCAAAGCCGTCGCAAGCGCTTCAAGATCCACGACGGTTCCGCGGGAATTATTGATGAAAATGGCTCCCTTTTTCATCCTGCGCAGTTCGGCCTCAGTTATCATGTTTTGCGTCGAGCTGGTTTCTGGAACATGCATCGTCACAAAATCTGAGATTTCAAGGAGTTCGCCGAGCGTTGCCATCGACTCCGAATTGCCATGGCGCAGCTTGTCTGAAGGATCAAAATAGCGAACGTTCATGCCCATGCTTTCGGCAAGAACGCTTAGCTGCGAACCGATATTGCCGTAGCCCACGATGCCCAGCGTTTTGCCGCGCACCTCACGACTACCTTCGGCGGTTTTATCCCACCCACCTTCATGAGCGGAAGCCGAACGCGGGAAAATCCGCCTGGTCAGCATAATGATCTCACCGATCACAAGCTCGGCGACCGAGCGAGTGTTCGAGTAAGGAGCGTTGAATACGGGGATTCCGCGCCGGCGGGCAGCATCCAGGTCGACCTGATTTGTCCCTACAGAGAAACAACCGACGGCAATGAGCTTTTTGGCGGAACTGAATATTTCTTCCGTGAGATGGGTGCGCGAACGAATTCCGACAATATGCGCATCGGCTATCTGACTTTTGAGATCTTTGTCATCCAGAGCCTTCGGCAAATGGGTCAGGTTGACGTAGCCGGATGACGAAAAGTAGTCCACAGCGCTCTGGCTCACGCCTTCAAGCAGAAGAACGGAAATCCGATCGCGCGGAAGAGAAAGATGTCGGGTCACCATACTGCTTTTTCGATTCTCTAATTCGGTTAGACCGGGTTCGCTTGTCGGCCACCAAAGCTCACAGACATGGAAGCATGTTTAGCGACCATCCAATGGACAGCGCAAGAATTAACTACGCTCCAGCGGCACGCACAATGCCAATCTCAGAGGCTGGGATTTTCGATATTGGGTAAGCGGACGTGAGGACGCACTCTTCTGGACCGAAGCGATCGAACGCGAAACGCTCTTCTCGCTCAGTCTCTGGGTGGCTTTGGCCTTTCCACAGCCGAGCTGCACGGCCGGTCCGCGGCTGACATGGTCGGTGGGAAAGATCTCGGAGCGACGCAACGTACGCCGGATAACGGGCTCTTGGATGACCGAACGTTCGGCCAGACATATATGAACCTATTCGGACTTCGGAGCGATTTTCTCCACGGGAAGCGCATGGCGAGCATTTTCCGGGGTCGACAGGAAGAATGCCAGCCGTCCGACGGGCTGGGACGCGACCTAACTCCGGCTGGGCGGCGCAGCCTCTAATAAAGCTATCACGCAACTCTTTTCCGATGCCCATAAAGTAGCGCTCGGCGAAGTCGTTCTGGATCTGGCAACAATTGATGAGGATCTGACACAACGTCTTCAGAAGCTTCGGCGCTTTCGATATCGGTCCTGATAATGATGAAGTTTCACCGCGGTTGATCCCGTGACCGCCTATCTTTTAGATGAAAACGTCATCCGAGAGCTCGGGGCACACGGGGGAATGCCAACGTCAAAAAGTGGATTTCCTCAATCGATGACAGCGATTTGCGGTTTAGTGTCGCGACGTGTTCGAGAAGCGGCGCGGCGCTCAAACGTTGAGCCGCCGCGATCCTGAGCGTGCGGCCACGATCTTGAGTGGCATCGAAAAGCTGTCAATGGCCTTTGCGGACAGGATTCTTCCAGTCGTGTGAGCGTATCGACCGGCTGTGCAGATTTTCAGGAGGGCGTAAGGTCCTGAAGGATGGAGAAACTGGCGCAGCTTGCATCGATATTACCGATGCGAATGGTATGTTCTGAGCGGGCGGTCAAAAGTGACAGGCGCACATTCCTGGCGTTCTTCGCGCGCACGAGAAACTCCTGGCGGGCGAAGATCAGCCCAGATCTGTTCGTCAGCTCAAAGGCGACATGTTCGCTGTAGCCGTCATCCGCAATAATGACGGTCGCCAAGCCGGACTGCATTTGTGAAAACTCCTTGGTTTCCGGAGAATTTGCTTGAGATCGGGCTGAGCTTCAATCTAACCGAGGGTTTTTCCCAGGATCTCTTCGCCAGATAGTCGCACGGGGCGCTGAGCTTAATCGTCGCCTTCTGGCACCAGAGCGTCGAATATTTCGAGGAGAGCCTCGGTTATGGCGCTTCCGAGTGCGTTTCCGCTCGCCGCGATTGCCTGCTCGTCCATATCGCGCGCCGCAATCGCCAGGTCTCCGCCTTGCTCGGCGACGATCGCGCGCGCCCGCTCGATTGCCCATTGCGCGAAATCATTCCGGCTTTCGATCGTGACTGTTTCGATTTCCATCAGGTGCCTTTCAGAATTTCTTCAGGGGTGTCGGGCAAAGTTGCCCCGGCGCGTTGAGTTGTGCGTACGCGCTGTTGTGGTCCAACTTTGATCTGATTGGTAGGCCCTCAAAGCCCTCGCGGGCTTGTCACCGAACCACTTCACACTGTTTCGATGTCTGTTCGCGAGAAATCATCGCCCTTGAAAAGGAGCGGCTCGCCACGGGTCTTTGCCAGCGCATACGAGAAGCAGTCGCCATAGTTCAAACCTGCCGGATGACGTCCTTTACCGCACGCCAAACGCGTCGCGCAATCGCGATCTGGTCGGTGTCGACCGAGACGATTTCGACGCCGGTTTTGTGAAGCCATAAATCGAGTTCCGCAGCGCCTGCCTCACCCATGCGCGCTTCTATCACAATTGCCAACTCGAGGACGGAGCCGCTGTCATGAAGCGCCGTGGAGCATCAACAATCTTTGCCTCGAGTGCTTCGGCTTCCGGCTCGCTAAAGGCGATCGCCACGACCCGCGGATGTCGATTATCATCAGCCGGGAAGTCCGTTTTCGTCATAGCCCAGAATCTCGTCGACAGTACGGTTATCGAGAACCGCCAACTTACCCCAGCGCCTTCGGCCGGCGGCAAGGCAAGGGCGACGCAGCCCTATTCCCGCTGCCTGCATCCCACCCTTCAAGGCTCAGCTTGAAGAGATCGAAGCTCGGCTCGGGCGCGGCTCCGACCGCGGCGAATTTCTTCATGGCGATCAGCTCGTTCGTGGAGGACTGCGTCTGAATTCGCCTCAGGCGATACCCAAAAAAACAACGAGTGATCTTGTGACTGCCAAGAGAGCATCGTCTTCCAAACGGCCGATTATCGAACCAATCCGATCTCGTTTCACGGACATTGTTTTGTCCACCATCACCTGCGAGACTTTGCGAAAACCGCTGAGCTCCGTTGGCTCAATTGTTGGTCGAATGAGCGGCGCATCGATCAGCGTGCCAGAAATCAGCAATACGGTAACTGTACCGGTCGCGTCGAACTGATCCGCCTGGATGATCAGTGCCGGACGAGGCTTGCCGAAGTCGCCTGTGATTGCAACGGTTACAATGTCACCACGCCTCACGCTTCACCGTCGGAGGTCACGTCGGAAAGAGCTGCATCAAGGAAATCTTGCAAATCGTGATCGTCAGCATCGGAAAGGGCTGCCTGAACCGACTGACGATGGCATTCGGCGGCGAAACCGGGGCGACGGGTATCGGGAACCCATATCTGTACTGGACGCAGCCCTGCGGCCTGCAAGGCCTGGCGGCGCTTTCGAACTCTTTCATTGACTGGAGTTGCCATCATCACCTCGGCGAAGGATGTTACATGTAACAGATAGGAGCTCAATATCGGCATGTCAATGTATAGACGGGGCGTAGCGTGATGCCTCCTGCCGAGACCCCAAAGTGGCACCGCGCGATGGCAAGCCGGCATCTGCCATCTTGATGGCAGCGCACTATGAGCCTATATTCTCAGTAAAGGAGACTGCAATGGCCGCACCACAACTCTCTGTCCGAAGCTCCAAGGCAAGGGATCTGGCTCACCGACTGGCTCGCCGTGAAAATCGTTCGATTGCCGAAGTGGTCGAACGCGCGCTTGAAGCCTACGAAACACGCGAGGCGGGTCGCGAACCGGCGGCGAGCTTCTACCGACGCGTCAACGCGCAAGCTGCCACAGATATCGACCTGGATACCATCATCCGTGAAAGCCGTCGTCCTCATCAGGGCATCGAGCTTTGATCTTTCTCGATACGAACGTCGTCTCGGAGACGTTGCGGAAGGACCCTAACGAAGCCGTCATGGCCTGGCTGGTTCGGTTCGACGCGGAATTGGCACTGCCCACTGTGACAATCGCCGAGATCGCTTTCGGCATTCAAAAGATCAGGCCGGACCAGCGGGCCGATCGTTTGGAACAGGGACTGGCGGAATGGCGTCGTCGGTTTGCCGATCGAATGTTTGGTCTCACAGAAGAAGCCGCGCTCGCTTACGGTGAAATCATGGGGCAGGCGGCTCGTCAGGGTCACGCAATGTCAGCACCGGATGCGATGATCGCTGCGATAGCTCGCGTGAACGGCGGACGCTTGGCCACGCGCAATCTCAAGGATTTCGAAACGACAGGTCTCGGCCTCCTCAATCCGTGGGATTTTTAACACTTTCGAGCGCGCCAGCTTTTGTTGCCGCATTTGTGGGGCTTGTTACCTATGGAGAATACGAGCGTGGCGGCAAGGCGACGGCTCTTTATCAGCGGCTTTTGAACGCTTTGCGGTCTGTATCCGAAGGCGACTTTCGCCGTTTTGCGACACGAAATCAATCGCCGAGCGGCGTGCGGTCAAAGCATGCGGGCCGCCCGGCCACTGCGCCGCGTCGCGTTGTTGTAGCAGCTTGATGCCTGCTGCACGGATCGGTGGCGCGACTGCTCCATCGCTTCGACAAGAGGAATCCCCCGATTGGCGGCTTCCGTCAGATAGCCCGAACGCAACCCGTGCGCGGAAAACTCTCCTGGCTCCAGACCGGCAAGAGCCGCCCGCTGCTTGACAATGTCGTTTACCGATTTCGGATCGAGCGTTCGCCTCGAAACGTTGCCCCAGCGATCGATGGCCCGAAAGACACTGCCCTTGTCGATCCTGGCGGCGTCGAGCCAGGCATTCAACGCCGCGACCGGCCGACCCGTGAGATAGACCACCTCGTCTGGGAGCGTGCGCAGCTGGATATCCCCCTGCCATTCGTTCTTAGCCTTGATGACGCCGACGGCATAACAATGGACGCCGCACGCAGGCCAGATTCGGCCCGACGCACCTAAGCGCGAGTACGGTAGCACTCGCCAGTCCGGGACGGTTTCATCGTGGCGATCGTTTTCGAGGAAGCCGACAATCTCGCTCCTGGCTGCGCGCTGCATTCGAGCCGTTCGGCCAGGATCAGAGCCGCGCCATCAGCTCCCGAGAGGCGCCAATGCCTCCCGATATGGCCATGGCTCGAATACCTTGGCCATTATTTTCCGCCCAGTCCAGAGATCGTCTTCTTCCCAACCGCGATGGATTAAGAACGAGGCTTGGAGCGGCTCCATATCCCACGCGGGGTATGGACACAGCAGCAAAAGCTCCGGTTTGGTCAACGCAGTTCCGCCTTTCGAGCCGGGCTACACGTCTAGCCGTTGCTGGGTCTGCTGGTCGAAGAAGTGAACCTTGGAGGTTCCGAGCGAAAGCTTCACGCGTTGCTCGGGAACAAGCTCGACACGCTCGCGGACCACCCATGTCAGTTCCTTGCCTTCGACTTCCACAGCTACGTGGGTCTCGGAACCGGTCGGTTCGACGACCTTCACGACTGCGTCGACCCCATCGTCACCGCCAAGCGTGATGTCTTCCGGACGAATTCCAAGCACCAAAGGCTTGCCCGCAGATGCGCTCGGAGCGCGCGAAAGGCTTACCCGCGAACCGCCTGCGAGGGTCAAAGCAGGGCTGCCGGAGTCCTGTAGAATTCCCTCCAGGAAATTCATTGCAGGTGATCCCAGGAAACCAGCGACGAATACGTTTCGCGGTCGATCATATAGCTCGAGTGGACTGCCGATCTGCTCGACGCGCCCTCCTTGTAGAACAACGATTTTGTCGGCCATGGTCATGGCTTCGATCTGATCGTGCGTGACGTAGACGATCGTCGTTTTCAGGCGCTGGTGAAGCGCCTTGATCTCCGCGCGCATCTTGACACGGAGCTTGGCGTCAAGGTTCGAGAGAGGTTCGTCGAACAAAAACACCTTGGGATCGCGGACGATGGCGCGCCCCATGGCAACGCGCTGTCGTTGACCACCAGACAGTTGCGCGGGCTTCCGCTCGAGCAGAGGCTGCAGTCCAAGGATGGCTGCCGCCTCGCTGACCTTCTTGTCGATCTCCGGTCGCTTCACACCTGCAAGCTCGAGGGCGAAGCCCATGTTCTGGGCAACCGTCATCTGCGGATAGAGCGCATAGTTCTGGAAGACCATCGCGATGTTGCGATCCTTTGGCTGCAGATCGTTGACGACCCTGCCGTCGATGCTGATCTGCCCAGACGAAATCTCCTCGAGGCCGGCGATCATGCGCAACAACGTCGACTTGCCGCAGCCGGAAGGACCGACGAGAATGACGAACTCGCCATTGGCGATGTCGACGTCGACGCCGTGGATGATATCAACCGCCCCGTAGGACTTCTTGACGTTCTTGATGTTCAATCCAGACATTTCGGAACCCCTAAACTAGTGCCCGTCCATAAACGGCTGTTTTTCTGTGGTTTTCAAGGTTGCTTGTCCACTGAAGGGTGTTTTTTGGACGCGAGATGGCACAAGGCCATGCGGGTTGTGGCCCGAAGAGCGATCTGGCGGCAATGGGGTCATGGGGTATCCCGACGCTCGCCGGGCGTGCTCTGAACGCTGCCGGATGACGGGCGTCAGCTCGGCCTGAGGCGGGCGAAGAGGGCGAGATTGTATGCGACGACCGAGGACCAGACATAAGCCCTGAAGTGGTCGAGCCCGCGCCAGGTGCAGCGCCCCAAGCCATAAGTGCGTTTCAGGCAAGAAATGCCAGCCTCGATGCCGGCGCGGAAGTTGCGCAGCTTGCGATAGACCCAGCGGCTTGTGACCATGTCTTCGATGCTGAGGCCGCACTTCTTGTGGAACGCCATGTCACGGACGCCGCAGGCTTTGGCTCCACTCAGATTGGCGCGGCTGGCATAGCCGCCGTCGGCCGCCGCCTGACGCGGCGGCTGGCCATAGAAGGCGATGTGGCGTTCCAGCATCGGCAAGAATCGCTCGCTGTCGGCCGGGTTGCCGGCTTCGACGACGAGGTCGAGGATCAGTCCACTTCTGCCGGTGGTCAGATTGAGTTTGTGGCCGTAGTCGACGTCGCGGCTACCCTTGACGATGATGTCGGCATGCGGCTCGAACAAGCTCACCAGCTTCTCATCGGCCGGCACCGGCTCCCCGGCCAGGACCCGCCGCTCGGTCTGGGCGATGATCCGTGCGATCAGCGGCCGGTAGTGGCGGAGCTGGGCCTGCCACAGTTCGCCGCCCGGGCCCGCCGCCAGGGGCAACTGTTCACTCGCCTGCTGCAGATAACTCACGGTCGTGCGCGTGATCTTGAGCAGTGCGCGGTAGTGCTTGATCCGTTTGGGGCGGCCACGGGTATATTTGATCGCCCGAGCCCATTTCTTTGCCGCGCGGCGGTGGTCGTGCCATGGGATGGCGCTACCCAGTGCATCGGCCCGCTGCAACAGCCGCACCATCACCCGCACGGCGTCCCACAACAGGCTGCTATCGCTCGGCTCATGGATCAGTGCGGCGGTGACGGTGCTGTCCACACGCACGACCTTGCCACTTTCCAGCTTCTCCTGTCGGGCGCTCGCCAGCAGCACCCGGTTGATCTCTTCAAAGGTTTGCGCCCGGATCGCGCTGATCGTCTTGTGCAAGACCGACTTCTTCGGGCTCCACCCCCTCGGCAGCCGGGCAAAAGCCCGGAACGAGGCGGAGTCTTCCAGATGGAACGCCAGCTCCTGATAGCTCAACTGGTGATATTGCTTGAGTAGCGCGCAGCGCAGCACCGCCTCCGTCGGCAGGCCCTCGCGGCCGGTTTCCCTGATGCCGTGTCGGCGCAGATCCTGCGTCACCTGGCTCAGCAGCTCGGGATGCTCGTCCAGCCACTGCGACATCGCTTTCAGTTCACGGCCAATCTCGTGTTCGGCGAAAAGATCGAATATGCTTATATGAGGAGCGTCAATGTGGAACTGTCGTCAGGGTGACATTTCTTGCACTCCGTCGGTTGTTACGGCGTCCACGGTCTGAGCCCGATTGCAAGACGCGGCTCGTTGCCAAGCCAGATCCAACTTATATACGGTCGCTGTTCGAAACAGCGGCACCAACATCCCGCTTGCGGCGGACAAGGGCTCAGGAGGACGAGACCATTCTAGCCTACGGCCGTTTCAGGGCCATGCATATTCTCGGTTCGTCCCACCTGGATCCGCCAGGACTGATCGGGTCCTGGAAGATTGCAGAATTCAGTTCGGGTAACCGATCAGACGGTCTTTAAGACCGCGCCCTCGATAACGACGCCGGCATTGACATATTTCCACAGCGCAACGAGCAGCTTGCGGGCTAGCGCGACAATCGTCGTCTTCTTGAGACGGCCGCCGTTCTGCTTGACCCGATCCTTGAACCACACGGTCAGCGCCGCGTGCGGTTGATGACGCAGCCACAGCCAGGCCATCTGGATCAGCGTCGTTCGCAGCCTTGGATTGCCGGATTTTGAGACCCCCTGGTCGTGATCGACCGAGCCACTCTGCCAGGGTGTCGGCGCAAGGCCGGCATAGGCGGCAACCTGTCGTCGGTTGTCGAAGTGACGCGACAGCCCTTCCGACCACAGCACGGCGGCAAACTCCGGCCCGATGCCTTTCAAGGTGAGCAGCATCGTCGGTGCTGGCGAGACGACCTGCGTGGCAGCGAGCATGGCGTCGCGGCCGGCCTCAATAGTCTTGATCTGCTCGAGCAACAGTTCCAGCCGATCGAGTTCGCGGCCGATCTGCGCCTTCAAATGTCCCGGCAGCGGACGGCCGTCGCCGGTCTTGCACTCCTCCAGTCGCTTGCGTCGATCGCGGCGCAGCGGCTCGTAGTCGGATACGCCCTGGCTGAACAGTAGGCCCTTGATGCGGTTAACGTGTCGTATGCGCTCGTTCGTCAAGGCCTCGCGCTCACGCGAGAGGCGGCGCTGGTCCTCTTCCTCGGGCGTCGGAACGTGGAGCATGGCGCATACCCGCGGCTCGCCCCGCTGATAGGCGAGCAATGCCCGAACCAGCGCTTCGCCGTCGATCCTATCGGTCTTGGCCCGCCGCCGCCGGCGCGAGGTTGCAATCGATGCCGGATCGACGACGTAGCTTTCGATCCCCTCGGCCTCCAACACCCGATGGATCCAGAAGCCGTCGAGCCCAGCTTCCTGGATGACAATGATCGGAAAGCACCGTCCGGTTCGCGCCCGCGCCTTCCTCTTGAGTTCGGCAAAGCGCGCCAGCATGCCGGCGACGTCGCTGGCCGCCACCATATGTTTCGACATCTTCTCGCCGCCACCCGGCGACAGCGAGGTGATCAGCCATTTCGAGCGACTCAATTCCAATGAGACGAAAATTGCGCAAAGATCGGTGCGGATGGCGGTCGGCGCTTCGGATCGGTGAGCTGCAACGAGCATGCTTGCCTCCAAGGGTAGGGTGTTTGTGTCCAAGCAACCGCACTTTGCCACAGCGTAGGTCGCTATCCACCCTCCTCATAGGATCTGGCCTGGACGGTGCGTTCTTGGCGCATTGTCGGCTCCGGCGGTTACGGGTTTCCCTTTAGAATCAGTCGCTTGATCTAAAGTGTACCTGAAACCGCCGGGCTTTGCTCGCAGAAATATAGCGATTCATCCAATATTTTCAGTAGCTTACCGTTTATGGACGGGCACTAAACTAGCGCTTTGCGCGAACGCGCAGCGCCTGATGCGGTTTGCGCGGGATGACGACACCGAAGGCAGCGTCCGGCTTTCCTCCGCGTGTCACCGCACCGTGTCGCACAGGATGCGTCACTGGAGCCTTGACCTTTTCGGCGGGAGTGATCGTCATATCCCAGGTATCGATGAGGTCGACCTCGTAGCTGTCGCCGTCCATGGGCAGCCCGGACGACCAGATCACCGGTTGATGTTCGCCAAAGTAGATCAGGCGGAAATCGCCGTCGCCATCACGCGCGCCAGACACGCGCGACCACGGCCACTGCGTGACCGGACCGATCGGGTCGAGGCCGTTCTTGACATCGGCGTCGAGAAGGTCGCGAAGGAAACCGATCCGCTTCCATGCTTCGCCATGAAGCTCGCCGCCCTTCGCCCACCAGATCAAGTCCTCCGGATGGGAATAGGTCTCGCCGTGGCCCGTGTAGCCGCCGCGTGTCGCCGTGATCCAGTAGCGGTGAACGAGTTCCTGAGCAGTGAGGTTGCCCCAGGACTCCAGAATGTCGCCTTCGTATTCGGGCTCGTCGTTCACCACGGGCTTGCCATAAGTGTCACGCCATTCCTGGGTACGCTTGACGTCCGGGTTCTGGATGCAGGTGTGGGTAACCCATGGCTTGCGATGATCGTAGATTGAGTTGACGTCGCCATTGTGGATCGAGCGAAGGTGCTGGTAGGGATCGTTTTCCTCCAGAATGTGGAAGTAGCGATCCCACTGCGCCATCGGCTTGGTGTCGATCAGGAAGTCGTACTCGTTGGCAAGCGACCACCAGACGTTCCTGTAGGCTGACAGGCGCGCCGCAAGATAGGCGACGTAGCGGTAGTCCTGTTCGGCGGACATGTCCGCATAGCCCCAGCGGTCGTAAGGGTGGAACATGATGATGTCGGCTTCAATGCCCAGCGCGCACAAGGCTGCGACCTGCCTATCGAAATGCTGGAAGAGCGCCGGATTTGGACGGTCGAAGTTTTCCTTGCCATCGGCGCCCTTCTCGAAGCAGGCATAAAGGGGCTCGTTGACGTTGTAGGGATAGTCCTTCGGGAAGACGCCCATGCGGATCTTGTTGAACTTTGTCTTCTTCAACGTATCGAGGGTCTGCTGTTGCATCTCAAGCGGCTGGTGCGTCCAGGCATAGCAGGTCGTGCCAAACGAGAAGAAGGGCGTCCCGTCCGCGTAAGCGAAGTGGAACTTGTTGCGCACCCGGACAGGGCCATGGTTGCCCGACGAAGGTGCTGTGGTGACCAGGGCCCCAGTCTTTCCATCAAGCGCTGCGGTCTGCGAGCGGGTGCGGAAGGACCATTCGCCCTCGATATCAGGCATGAAGCGAACGCGATAGGTCCCATTGCCGTCGTAAAAGCCTGGAACCCTGACCTCCCGGCTCTTGTGCGTGAAGATGGCATCGAATGCCACGTCGAGATAGGGGTTGCCGTCGGAGGGACCTTGGAAAGAGGCCTCGAACACGCCCCATTTTTCGACTGTTGCATTGGACATTGAATTCTCTCCTCGTAGAATAAGCTTGTGGCCTCAACCCTTTACCGCACCGGACGTGAGGCCGGACACGAAGTAGCGCTGAAACATCAGGTATACGATCGTCGCCGGCAGGACGGTCATGACGATGGCTGCGTTGAGTTGCCCGTAGTTGCTCGAGAACTGCCCCTGGAAGGACATGAGGCCGAGTGGCAGCGTCCACATCTTCTGGTCTTGCAGAAGGACCAGTGCCATGGCGAATTCGTTCCAGGTGGAGACGAAATCAAGGATGAGCAGGGCCGCGAGAACTGGTAGGCAGACCGGAAGGAATATCCGTCTGAAAATCGTGAAGTGCGTCGCTCCGTCGATGAGGGCGGCTTCCGACAGCTCCTTTGGAATCCCCTTGAAGAAGCCGTGCAGGATGAAGACCTGATAGGGAACGCCGAAGGCGATATAGGGAAGAATGACGCCCGGATAGGTGTCGATCAGCCCGAACGAATTCACCAAAGTGAACAGAGGCGCGAGCATGACCTGGAAGGGGATCATCGTACCGAATACGACGAGCAGCAATAAAGCCTTGCTGAATCGAAGCTTGATCTTGGCGAGCGCATAGGCCGCCATCGCCGACAGCATAAGTCCGAGCGGCACCTTGATGACGGTGATGATGACGCTGTTGAAGAACGAGTTCGCGAAGTTGCCCCGGCTCCAGGCGCCGCTGTAGTTGTCGAAAGCAAGCTCGGTCGGCGGCATGAACGCGCCAGTGCTCGTCACCGAAGCAGGCGTCTTCAGCGATGTGAAGACGATGAACACGAACGGTGCGACCCAGATCAGCGCTACGATCACCAGGGCGATACAGAGGCCAATCAGAATGGGATCGCGCTTCATCGAAGATGGTTTCGCTTCCATGTGCACAACAGCGGGATCGGTCGGGATTGCTGTCACGATTCAACCTCCTCGTGCTTCTGTGTCCATCGAAGGTAGGGGATGACAACCGCCATCGTGATCAGCAGCAGGACTACCGAGATGGCTGCGCCGCGACCAAAATCGAAGATCTGCATGGCCTGCGTGAACGCCCACAACGCCAGCATCTGCGTGGACTGGGCCGGACCGCCACCTGTCAGACCGTAAACAATGTCAAAGGCCTTGAGGGACGAGATGATCGATAGCACGAGTACGATGGTGATGGTCGGACGCAGGGCCGGCAGCGTCACGTGCTTGAACACGGCAAAGCGCCCCGCGCCATCGATGCGTGCGGCTTCAACGAGCGTCTGGGAAACGTTTTGCAGGCCAGCGAGGAACAGGACCATCGAAAAGCCGACAGTCTGCCAGATGTAGGCGACGAAGACGGAGTAGAGGGCAATGTCCTTGTTTCCCAGCCAGTCCTTGATCCAGGCCTGCATGCCCCAGGAGGTCAGCATCTGGCTAAAAAGACCGAAGAACGGGTCATACATCCACTTCCACATGGTCGCGACAGCAATAGGGGCGATGATGACGGGAAGATAGAAGATTGCTCTGAGACTGTTGCGTCCGAAGATCTTCTGATTGAGGCTAAGTGCAAGAAGTAGCCCGACCATCGGCGGAAAGACCAGGCTCATCAAGGTCCAGATCACCGTGTTGCGGAAGGCAACCCAGAAGACGGGGTCGCGGGTAAAGATTGCCGTGTAGTTGGCAAGTCCGACGAACTGGCGGTTCGCATCCAAACCGTTCCATTTCTGAAAGCTCAGAAGCACGACGTTCAGCATCGGATAGAGCGCGAATACCGCGTAGATTGCCAATGCTGGAACGAGCAGAATGACCGCTTGAGCCCGCGGATTGTGTGTCGTGTGACGTAGTGACATGTTCTCCTCCTGGCAGCGAAGCGACCCCGCCAGCTCATTGAACGGTGCACCAGCCGATCGACGGTCAGTCAAATCGGCTGGCGCGCTGGGAGGAACTAGGTCCGGCTGGCGATGAAGCTCTGGAGCTGCTTGGCAGCGTCGGCCGGCTCAACATTGCCGGAGGCGACTTCATTGATGATGCGGAAGTACTCCGTCGTGACATCAAGCGGGAAGGCCTGGTCGCCGTTCATGTAGACCTTGCCGTACTTCTTGAAGATGTCGAGCCACTCGGCTTCAAGAGGCTTCTGGTTCGTGTACTGCACGTTCTTGTTGACCGAGATCGAGCTGATCTGGCCAACCAGATCCTGCTGAACCTTGTCGGACAGGAAGTAATCCAGGAACTTGGCCGCCATGTCAGGGCTTTTGCTCTTCGTGCTGACATAGTTGTACTCGGCGAAGCCATAGAGACGATCGGTGTTCGTCGGGAAGGGGAAGATGCCGTAGTCGTCAAGGTTTGCGCCGCTGCCGTCAAGCTGGCTGACGAGCCAGTCACCTTCGAGCATCATCGCCGCACGCCCGGCCGTGAAGAGGCTATAGGACTGCTTGTTGTCGATGCCCATGAACGGCTGCAGCGTATAGTCCTTCGTCCACTTGGCGAATTCGGCGAACGCGTCGGTTGCGCACTGCTCCTTCGTCCAGTCGACCTTCATCGCCTTCAGAGCATCGTGCTTGTCGGCGCCGCACTTGGTTTCGAGGATAACGTCCATCAGGCGCATGACGTGCCAGTTGACTGTTCCGCCGAACGTGAAGGCAGGAATGCCCGCAGCCTTCAGCTTCTCTGCAGCGGCAAGGAGATCCTCATAGGTCTTCGGCTCCTCCTTGATGCCGGCCTGCTCGAAGAGCTTCTTGTTATAATAGACGGCCTCGCCCTTGAAGGTGAACGGAACGCCATGCTTGCCGCCGGGGTAGAGGTCAGCGAAAGCCGCGGCGGACGGGAGCAGTTCGTCGTTCCACTTGTATTCCGTGTAGTACTTGTCGAGAGGCAACGAGAGACCGGCCTTCACGTATTCGCCGCCAAGGCCAAGCCCTGCCCAACTGAAATAGATGTCCGGGCCCTTGTCGGATCCCGCAGCCACGCGCAATGCCGTCTTATGCTCGTCCACGGCGCGTTGGACGATTTCTACATGAGTTCCGGGGTTGGCGGCCTCGAAATCGCTGGCGATTTTCTTGAGGGCAACGTTTGCGGCGTTGTTATCGAAGTTAAGCGTCCAGAGGGTGATGTCTTCGGCCAGTGCGGGCGTCGCCGATAGCGCGGCAACAGCCATTGCAACGATGCTCGCAGATTTCAATTTTGCAGTTAGGGTCAGCATTACCGTCCTCCTCTTGTAAGCTGAGGACCTTCTTACAGATAGTGATTGACATGTCAACTGGTATGATGAGCTAACCATCGTGCCGGGTTAGAAAGGCTGAAATTGCTTCGATCACGATGACCGCAGAGGCGGCTCCTGGATCGATATGCCCCAACGCCCTGTCGCCTAGTCGGGAGGAACGCCCTTTTGCGGCAACCATGTCACGGGTTGCTTCGCAGCCATCGCGTGCCGCACGAACCGCCGCGTCAAGGCATGCCGAGATGTTCGCCCCCGTCCGCCTCGTTTCCATCGCGGCGTCCGCCGCTGGCCTCCAGGCGTCGATCATGGTCTTCTCGCCTGTCTCGGCCTTGCCCCTGTCCTGAATTCCCTGTGCCATGGCCCTGAAAGCATCCAGGAAGTCGTCGTCCGATAGCGTATGCTTGTCCTTAACGGCAGTTCCTGCACGCATGAATGCGGTCGCATACAGCGGACCAGAGGATGCTCCGACTGCATTCAAGAATGCCTTCGCCGCGGTGTTGAAAAGAAATGTCGGGGCGACTTCGACCTCGTCGAGTTGGAGAACGGCCTTGGATGCCGCTTGCCAGCCGGCATCCATGGCGAGACCATGATCTCCATCGCCGATGACACCGTCCAATTCGCACAGCCGGTCGCGATTCTTCGCGACTTCCTCCGCGGTCAGCGAAAACATTTGCTGCAGTTCTCTGGTCGCTATCGCCATCTGCTCACTTTCGAAACATTGCGCAGTCGCAGGGATGATCGATCAATTCCTGCAGCTCGTCGTCGAGGTGCATCACCGTGATCGATGCCCCGGCCATTTCGAGCGATGTGCAGTAGTTTCCAACAAGTGATGTGTGGATCAGCAGGCCGGCGTCTTCAAGACGGGCCTTCACGCGTCGCATCATGATGTAGAGCTCCATCATCGGCGTCGAACCGAGTGAGTTGACCAGCACGGCTACACGATCACCGGTCTCCGCGGCGCCCATCTCCCCGAGAATGCCGTCCAGCAACTGGTCGGTGACCTCGTCGGCCGATCTCAGTGGACCGCGAGCCACACCGGGTTCGCCATGGATGCCCATGCCGATCTCCATCTCGTCTTCGCCGATCAGAAAGTTGGGTTTGAGCGTTTGCGGAAGCGAACAGGGCGAGAGGGCGACGCCCATCGTATAGGTTCGGGAATTCGCGTAACGAGCGACGCGTTCCACGTCGTCAAAGGAGTACATCAGGTCACAGGCAGCGCCGGCCGCCTTGAAGATGAAGACGTTGCCAGCGACTCCGCGCCGCTTCTCGACTTGGTCGGAAGGCGCAGAGGCCACGTCGTCCGTGGTCAGGACAGTTCGTGCCTCGATATCGTCCAAGCCAAGAAGCTCGGTCGCCATGTCGAAATTCATAACGTCGCCGGCATAGTTTCCGTACATGAAAAGCACGCCAGCGCCTCCGTCGACCGCCTTCGCGCATGCGATGATCGGGTCGGGCGGTGGCGATGCGAAGATGTTGCCCACGGCCGCGGCATCAGCAAGCCCCTTGCCGACGAATCCGAGAAAAGTCGGCTCATGGCCGGAGCCGCCGCCGATGACCAGTCCGACCTTGCCCTTGCGGGGGCCGTTCCTGGCGACGATTGCACGAGGCATGTCTTCAACCGCGTACAGGTGCTCGGGATGAGCCGCCAGGATGCCCTCCAGCATTTCGTCGACGGCATCCGCACCGGAATTTATTAGTTTCTTGGTCTTCACGCCAACCTCCCCCGATCGAGCTCCGATACGATAGATGCAGCCGCCGCGCTCGAGGTCAATCGGACAGCGAAAGGATAACGGTGCCGAACGGCGGCAGCCTGGGCTTCAGGCCGTCGCATTCCACCGCCTGTTCGTTGCTTGTCACGTTGACGACGTGGAGCTGCGAGCCCGCCGGGCCAATGCTGGCGAACGCAAGAACCCTGGAAGGGGAGCTCGAGATGCATTCTTGCCATTTTGTTCCCGCCAACGCTGCGAGCGTGCGAACGGCGCCGAACAATGGACGGGGATCGCCTTTTCTGCCTGGTTCGTCCGCACCTGCGATCAATCCGAACGGTCCCGTCAGCGCAGAGAGCGTGAGGCACTCCAGGTCCGCATCCAGAACGCTTGCCGCATAGGCTAGGGCAAAGGCAGCGGCAAACTGTCCATTGTGCCGAGGATCACGGTTGGCCATCGGGATACGCCCGCCCGACGGATTTTCCATTGTACGGCTGCCGTAGGGATTCTGCCGCATCGGGATTGTCGAAGGACCGATCCGGTAGGGCTTGTCGCCGTAGATCGCACGCACCGAGCGGGTAATGAAGGGCAGGGCCTCCAACGTCTGCATCACGCTGAGATCGTCGGCCGCATGCACGATGGGATTCGTGCAATGGCTGATAAACGCAAGCTGCCCCTCCGGCACACGCTTGCGGTTGAGTTCGGTGAAGTAGCTGAGCATGCCGCCGCCGATCCGGATGCCCGGAAATGCGGCATGGGCCGCAGCGTAGACCTCTTCCAGCGGCGGGCAGTCGGGCCATTTGCTTCCAGGCGGCGTCGACTGCCGATCGACAGAGGGCGAGATCATGATCGCGTCCGGCCTGAAGCCGGCCGAGCGCATGTCTCGTGCAATGGTCGCCGTTTCATCCGCCGGGGCTTGCCTGCACGGAAGCGCTATCTCCAACGTCGAGCGACCGGGGTGCGTCGCGGCGATGTCAGCGAACCGCTTCAGCGCTTCCACCCCATGACCAGCAACTGGATCGAAATGGAAGAGCAGCTCCTGAGGGGCTATCTCCGCGAGGAAACGTTGCGCCGACAGACAAGCCTCGGCCTCCTCGGGCGTGATGATCAGGCCGGTCGCCGGCATCGCGCCGGTCCGTCCGCCAAAATGGAGTTTGACCACTTCTGCCGAGGCGCCAGCCGTGGGATGCCCTACTGGGCGGCTGTCCTTGATGATCAGCGATATCTTCTGCCGGACGGGCTGACCAGCGGGTATTTGATAGGGCCAGGGAAGGGCAAGCGGTCTGACGTAGGTCTTGTAGGACGCATCCGACCAGTTTCTCTGGTCCTCCATCTCGAAGGTGTCGCCCTCCATCCGGCATTCGGCGCTGACGCCGGGTATCGCCACGTGGGTAATGGCGCGCATGTCCTTGAACGGCTGCCAAGGTTCGATGAGGTCAGGAAACCGCGTCACCTCCGTCGCGCCGTCGACGTGTTCTACCGTGGCGGGTGCGCCGCCCAATCCTACGATCGGATGAAGAATGCAGAAGCCGCAGCGGTTGGTCTCGAAGCCGGTTTCCGACGCAGCTTCGGCTTCGAAGTCGAGGCGGTCGCTCTGTCCAACGATACGGACGTCAACGACGAGGCCGGTATCCCCCGGTCCTTGGCATCGAGCGCGATAGGTTACTTCGAACGCACCTCCGTCTTGTACGATCGCCAGATCTACGATTTCCGGGCTGTACGTACCCCAGTCGCGGTCACGAACAAGGTAGGAGACTGCCCGCAGCACCTCTGTTCCATCGTAACGGATCGTTCGAAGGTTACCGCCGACGAGGTCGACTTCGAGCTTTTTGGCACTGAGCCGGACCGGTGTTGTCTCGGCGTCACGGGTGCCGTAAAGAAGGAAGGGGTCGCCGGTCATCGCAGCATTGCTCCGACATCTACGGTCTGACCGCTGGCTGCGCTTTCATACGCTCCTTCGACAAGGGCAAACGTCTTCAGATTGTCTGCCCCTGACGTCGAATGCTCCGCACCCTGCTTCAGTTTGTCGACCCAGTGCTGCTGGATCGCATAGACGCTTTCCTGGATGTTGTGCCAGGGGCGCGAGGCCCACGACAGTAGTATCGGAGATACGTCATCGGTCGCAGTCCCGTTGGCGTTTGTTACCTCGAGCTGGTAGCCTTGCGTCAGACGGATTGTTCCCTCGGAACCATCGATTTCGATCAATGTTTCGGGGAAGGGCTCCTTGGAAAGTTTCGTAGCGTAGCTGACGTCGACAATCGATGTCGCGCCGCTTTCGTGATCGAGGAGGATCGTCGCTACATCCTCGCCCTTGATCCGCGGATTGACGCGTTTGGTCCGGGCCGTGACGCTGCGCACGTCGCCAAGGATATAGCGGGCGATATCGAGCGTGTGGATTCCGAGGTCCTCTATGATGAACCGCTCTCCCTCAGCCAGATAGGGCTGGCCCGAAAAGACATCGTAGCCGGAACGGAAGGAGAAGCGGCCCCAGAATGGCGTTCCGATCGATCCCTCGTCCAGAACCTTGCGGACAGCCTGGATCGGCCTCTGCCAGCGAAAGTTCTCGTGGACCATCAGCGGAACACCTGCGGCGCGGCAGGCTGCAACCATTGCCTTGGCATCGGCGAGCGTCTTGGCGAACGGCTTCTGGCAGATCGCGGGCACCTTGTGCTGCGCCCCCATTTCAACAAGGATCCGATGGCTCTGAACCGTCGTGGCGATGTCGACGAAATCAAAGCCGCCGTCCGAGAACAAGGCGTTCGCGTCACTGTAGCGCCGCTCAATGCCAAACTGATCGCCGACGATCTTCAGCCTTTCAGGATCGCGATCGCAGATCGCAACGATCTTGGCGCCGTCGACATCGTTCCAGGCGTGCATCTGGTTGATCGCGAAGAATCCGCAACCGATCAATGCGCCGTTCAAGTCAGACATTTCAACCTGCCTTTGCCATTTGCATCAGAGTAACGCGCTGTTGCAGGCGGCGCTGCGCCTGGTCGACGACAACAGCGATGATGATAACCAGCCCCTTGATGACCATCTGCCAGAAGGACGAAACGCCCATCATCACCAAACCGTCTGACAGGATTCCGATGACGAAGGCGCCGATGATGGTCCCGCCGATAGTTCCGCGACCACCCGACATCGAGGTGCCACCAAGGACGGCTGCCGCGATCGCGTTAAGCTCGAAGCTCTCGCCCGTCGCCGGATGGGAAGCCATCAGCTCCGAAGAGATGATGACGCCGACGATTGCCGCGCAGAGCCCGGAAAACATGTAGACGAAGATCTTCACGATATCGACGCGGATGCCCGACATGCGGGCTGCGCGTTCATTGCCCCCGACGGCGAAGATGTGGCGCCCGATCGGGGTGGAACGCGCGACGTAGGCAGCCAGCAACGCCAACGCAATCAGGATCCAGATCGATACCGGCAGTCCGAGGATGCGCCCTGCACCGAAGAAGTCGAAGCCGGTCGTCGCATATTCAGGGCGACCAACGAGGTTTGGAAAGGTCTGCCCGTCCGAGGAGAGCAGAGCGAGGCCCCGGGCAATGTAGAGCGTGCCGAGCGTCGCGATAAAGGGAGCGACATTCAGCTTGGTAATTAGCAGACCGTTGATGAGGCCAATCAGTAACCCGATCGATAGCGTGATCAGCACAATCTCGAAAAGATTGAAGTAGATCGTATAGCCGATAGGAAGCTCGATGCCGTAGAGGATCAATCCGCCGGCCACCATGCCGCAAAGCCCGACGATCGATCCCACGGACAGGTCGATGCCGCCGGTGATGATCACGAAGGTCATCCCCATGGCGAGGAAGGCATTCAACGCCACATGCTTCGACATCAGGATCATGTTCGCCGTTGACGTGAAGTTCGGGGCGAAGATCGCAAAGAAGATGATAACCGCGAAAAGTGCGATGAAGGTTCTAAGCTTCATCAGAGTGAGAAGAACAGAGCCGTTCGCGCTGGCCTGTGCGGAAGTGGATGATGTGGCGGCCGTCATGACGCGCGTTTCCCTTGATGTCCGTGTCCCTTGGCCGAAGCCGCGATGATCGCGTCCTCCGTCGCCTCGGCCCTGTTAAAAACGTCGACCAGTTGGCCGTTGCTCAGAACTGCTATGCGATCAGAAAGCGCCATGACCTCTTCGAGGTCCGAGGTCGAGAACAGAATGGCTAGTCCTTCGGCCGCCAGCCGGCGCATGGTGCGGAAGACGTCAGCCTTGGCGCCGACGTCGATACCCCGGCTCGGCTCGTCCATGAGCAGGACCTTCGGATTGGTCATCAAGGCCTTGCCGATCACCACCTTCTGCTGGTTGCCACCTGACATCGACGTCACCTCGAAGTCCGGATTGGGCGCCTTGATCGATAGTTCCCGTATGGCGTCGCGAATGGCATCCTTCTCTGCCGTCGCATTGATGTGGAAAAACCGCGCGAAGCGGTTGAGGCTCGCAAGCGACAGGTTGCCGGCGATCGACAGGACCTGGACCAGGCCTTCCCGCTGCCGGTCTTCAGGGATCAGCGCCAGCCCCTTGCGGATGCGGCGGGTGACGTCGCGCGCGTGGATCTCTTCGCCATCAATGAAGATCTTCCCTGTCGAGTGCATGTGGCGCCCGAGCACGCACTCGAAGAACTCGCTGCGTCCAGCGCCCATCAGGCCATAGATTCCAAGGATCTCTCCTGATTTGACTGAAAGCGAGACATGATCGACAGCAAGGCCTCCCGTCGGTCGGGGGAGGCTGATGTCCTCCGCACGGAACATCTCCTTGCCGACCGCATGATCCACGGATTTTGCGAAGTCCTTGGCGTCGGAACCGATCATGGAGCGCACGATCCAGCGCGTGTCGATGTCACGGACCACAGCCTGGCCGGTGATCTGGCCATCACGCAGCACGGTGATATAGTCGCCGATCCGCATCAGCTCTTCCAGGCGATGCGAGATATAGACGATGGCGACGCCTTGCGCCTTCAACTCCGCGATCACCTTGAAGAGGATCTCGACCTCTGCAGCCGAGAGCGCCGATGTCGGCTCGTCCATGATGAGGATGCGCGCATTGAGCGATATCGCTTTGGCGATTTCAACGAGTTGCTGCTGGCCGATGGGAAGGTCCTCGACCATCGTTTCCGCGTTAATTCCGGCGTCCAATCGTTTCAGAAGTGCGCTCGCCTTCTCGACCTGCGCCTTGTGGTCGATGCCGCGCAGGCCGCGGGTGATCTCGCGGGTCGCGAAGATGTTTTCTGCGACAGACATGTTTGCGAAGAGATTGAGCTCCTGGAATATCATCCCGATGCCGTGCGCCTGAGCGTCGGCCGGGCTGTCGAAGGCGACCTGTTCGCCATCAAGGATAATCTTGCCGAGCGTCGGACGCTCGACACCAGCGATGATCTTCATCAGCGTCGACTTGCCGGCGCCGTTTTCGCCGACCAGGACGTTTACCGCGCCACGACGAAGCTCGAGATGGGCGCGCTTGACTGCAACGATGCCCGAATAGACCTTCGACACGTCCTCGAGACGCAGGATGATATCGTCCTTGGATATCTCGCTCACGCTCATGATCCCACCGTCAGTTCCGAAGGTGTGACAAGCGGAGGCTGCCCTTCGCTAGGTAAGGGATATGCTCCAATGACGGTTACGGTCTTGCCGACCAGCCCGTCGCGCGGCACAGCGGCAAGGAAGGCCGCGTTGGCCTTCTCGTTGAATGCCTTGCCGAACTGGGCCCATTCGATCTGGTTTTTGAATTCGTTGAAATTGACGAAGTCCAGCGTGTCGCGCAAGGCGGTGCCGCGAAGTGCCGGGCCGATTTGGACCTTCGCGTCAGCCTTGCCGTCACCGTTGGTATCGACATCAAGTGTTGCCGCGCGTGAGGCGGTATCAGCGGTGATCACCTTTCCGGTGAACTTGACCGCATAGGTCCAAGGTGAACTGCTTTGCTTGCGTGGGTTGCCATATTTCTCACCGGCCTGATCCGGGCTGGAGGTCGCAAGCTGCGTGACATCCTTCAGCTCTCCCGCCTTCTTTTCGAAGTAGGGAACGACCTGCGGCTGCCAGATCGCGTCGACCCTTGCTTTCGGATCAAAGGCGTCCTTGGCAGCGGCCGCGGCCTTTTCCTCCGCAGTCGGTGTCTTGATGATCTTGCAGCCAGGCAGCGCCGCAACAATCACCGCGGCGAGCAAAGCGCCCTTCATTCTCCACATGCGACAGGCCCCGATAACAGCAACAACGCGCAGAGGGCGCCATCGACGCCCTCTCCATTGGATTAAGCAACGATCAGTTCGTGAGGGCAAAAGTCTCGAGCTTGCCAGAGTTGTCGGAATTGATGAGAACGCAGTCCATCAACTGCTTCTCTTCCTTTGGCATCGTCTTGTTCTTGATGTAGGCGTCGGCCTGCTCGACAGCGAGCTGTGCCTGAGCGTAGGCAGGCTGCAGCACGGTGGCCTTGATGCCGCCAGCCCCGATCGAGTCACGGACATCGTTCGAGCCATCGAACCCGACGACAATCACGTCCTTGCGGCCGGCTGCCTGCAGGGCTGCGATTGCGCCCATGGCCATTGTGTCGTTGCCTGAGATCACGCCCTTGATGTCAGGGTTGGCTTGCAGGATGGTTTCCATCTTCGAATAGGCTTCTGTCTGGCTCCAGTTCGCCGACTGCTTGGCAACCGACTTCAGATCCGGATAGTCGTCGATGACGTCGTGATAGCCCTGGGAGCGGATACCGGCGTTCGTATCGGACTCCTTGCCGACCAGCTCGACATAGTTGCCCTTCTCACCCATTAGCTTGACGAATTCCTGAGCGCCAAGCTGGGCACCCTGGTAGTTGTTGGAGACGATCTGGGCGACAGCCACGCCAGTGGCATTGATTTCGCGGTCGATCAGGAAGGAGGGGATGCCTGCATCCTTCGCCTTCTTGACGGCAGCGACCGATGCATCCGCACCCGCGTTGTCGAGGATGATTGCCTTGGCTCCACGACCGATCGCCGTGTCAATCATTTCGGACTGCTTGTTGGCATCATCGTCATGGGTCATGACGAGAGCTTCGTAGCCAAGCTCCTTGGCCTTGGCTTCAGCCCCCACGGCTTCCGCCTTGAAGAAGGGGTTGTCATGGGCGGGCGTGATGATGGCGATCAAGTCCGCGGAGAAGGCCGGAATGGCCGTTCCAAGCGCCAGCGCACCAGCAAAGGCGGCAAGTGTCAGTCTGCGTGTCAGTCTCATGTTTGTCCTCCCGAGTATGAATGGACCCCAACTCCCATGGGGCGGTTGAAGGGGAGGCTGCTGCCTCCCCAATTTGCGTCAGGTGATGCGCCGGATACTTTCGGCGATCTCCTTTGGTTCGAAGACTTTTTTCCAATCGTCGCGCATCAGGGCAGGGATTCCGAATTCGATGGCCTTGTTGCAGGCATCCGAAAACACGCCCTGGACCTCACCGAAGATCACCGCGCCGAGAACGTTCATGTGTCCAAGCAGGAAGTCGCGGGCAGCTTCTTCAGGCACGCCGCGCGCAACGCATTCGTCCATGGCCTGCTTCATGACGACGAGGAGCGAGGCGCAGACGGTCTCCGAAAGGCCCGGCTCCAGCATCGCCAACTGGTCGACGGTGACCCGGTGCGACCGCATGACCGGAGCCCAGATGACCTTGGCGATTTCTTCTCCAAGGCCATAGGCACTTTCCGGTCCCTGCATCAGGGCCGATACAATGTGCTGCTTTGCAAAGAGGCCACCAAAGTGGTCCTTCTTGGCCTGCATCTCCGTCTCATCATTGAAGATCGGCGGGTGGCAGGGATGGGTGACGAAGTAGGTAAGGTCGTCCCGCTTCGGCAGATGGCCCGCGAAGGGAGCTGCCGCGTCGAGGGCTACGACCATGGTCCCCGGCTTCAGCTTGTCGACGATGCCCGAGGCCACCTTGCCAATCGCCGTATCGGGGACAGCCAGGATGACGACCTCGGCCCCTTCGAGACCAGCATAGGGAGCGACGCAATCGACGCCGAGATCGTCTTTCAACCGCGCCTTGCCGGTGTCGCTAACCTCGATATGGCGGACGTCGAAGCGCGAACCTTTCAGGTTTTTTGCAAGACGGTAGCCCATTTTGCCACCGGCGCCGAAGAGGGCAATTGTGGTCATGTTTCCTCACCTTTTCTGTGATCTGGATAGGAGCATAATCTGGTATGATGAGTCAATCACCATATCAGCGTAACATTAGTTGTGAGGCGCTTTCTGAGCGTCGAGCCGATCGATGGCCTCGACATTTCCCGCCGAGGCGCCCTTGGGGTCGAACTCGGCCGCAAGCCAGACATCGACGATCGACTTGGCGAGTTCGGGTCCGATGACGCGCGCACCCATCGTGATGATCTGGGCGTTGTTCGACTTGGCCGCGCGTTCAGCCGAGTAGGTGTCATGAGTAAGGGCGGCACGGATCCCCGGGACCTTGTTTGCGGAGATGCAAACCCCAATGCCGGTGCCGCAGATCAGGATACCGCGGTGATGCTCACCGTCGACGATCGTCTGTGCGAGCTTCTGCGACAGGTCAGCATAGAAGCCGGACTGGCTCAGGTCGTGAACTTCCAGGTCGGCCTTGCCGGCAAGGTGAGCGGCGATAACGTCGAGCAGCGGCTTGCCGGCGCTATCGGCGCCAATTGCGATCTTCATGGCAGTTTCCTTTCACTAGCCGTGGGGCAAATGGATCAGCGTTCGATTGCCGCGGCGACGCGGCGCAGAATGTCGAGATAACCGTCAACGGACCAAGCCGACCGGCCTATGAACAGGCCATCGATATGTGCCTGTGCGATCAGTTCCTCGCAGTTTTGCGGATTGACGCTGCCGCCGTAGAGGACAGGCACCTGGCGGCCCAGGACCCCCATGGCAACATCGGCGATCTTGCCGTGGCGCTCAGATGCGTAGTCTGCCGTGGCCGGAATGCCATTGACGCCGATCGCCCAGACGGGCTCGTAGGCAAGCAGGACTTGCGCGTGGGCCATGTCGGCTACAGGTGCCAGGGCCGCCTCAACTTGCTTTCGCAAGACGACGTCGGCCTGCCCGGATTGGCGCTGGTGCAATGTCTCGCCGATGCAAATCAGGGGCGTCAGGCCATGGCGAACGGCGGCAGCCACCTTGAAGCCGACGGTTTCGTCAGTTTCTCCGAAGTGTTCCCGGCGTTCCGAGTGGCCAAGCTCCACCAGGTCTAGTTCGCAGTCCTTGAGCATCGGCGCGGAAACCTCGCCAGTCCATGCACCCGCATCCTCCCAGTGCATGTTCTGCGCGCCAACTTTGACGGAGGTGCCCGAAAGAGCTCGCTTGACTTCGCGCACCGCTGTGAAGGGTGGGATGACGAACCGCTGTATCAGGGGATCGCTGTCGCGATCAGCCTCCGCCAGGCGGCTGGCAAAAGCGAGTGCTTCCGCCAGGGTCTTGTTCATCTTGAAGCTTGTACCGACCCAAAAGGCCATTTCAGCTCGTCCTTCCGTTGCGGATCTGCGCGAAATAGCCGTCCGTTCCGATCTGGCCGCCCTTGAGCGCGATCTGAAGCCCGTCGGTTGGCGGGTAGCTTCCGTGCGCCAGGCAAAGCGGTGAACCAGGTGTCTGAGGAAGCGGGAGGAGGGTGGTCAGCGCCTCTACCTTCAGCTGCCTTAGGGCATGGCTTGACGTATCGCCGCCGGCGATGACCGCGCGAGAAAGTCCTTCGCGCTCGACCATCTGGCGCAGTATCGTACCTAGCGCTCGCCCAAGGGCGTGGCGGGCACCGGATATCCTGTCGATATCGCCGCCGACATCAGCTGAAGGGCCGAGGGCTGTATGGAGAATGACGCTCCGTCCCTCCTTGAGCCTCTCGACGCCATTTTGGACGGCCGCGTCGATCGCGCGTTCGCCGTCCTCCGATACGAGTGCCAGAGGATCGAGCGCAATGTCTGCGAAGCCGTCTTCCTTCGCCTGTCTGATCTGACGTTCAGTCGTGGGCGACACACTTCCGGAAACAACCGCGAGGCGGTCGACCGGGCCAACGTCGGGAAAATCCCAAGTTCCGGCAATGACGCCGCTTTGTCGCCAGGCATTGAGAAGCGCGTACTCAATTCCGGACGACCCAGCGAGGAAGCTCCCGAACTGACTTGCCAGGCGAACGAGCTGGCGACCCGCGGCAGCTTGCGTCGCCTCCGAATCCACGTCGATGAGAAGGATTCCGCCTGCCTCCGCGGCCAATCGATCAACGCGCAGGTCGGCATCGGCCGACGCGATCGTTGCAAGGTCCGCCAAGGCAACAGGCAGTCGGGTCTGCTTGGACAAATGAACAGCCAGATCTGCCTCTCCCATAGGGGTGACCGGATGGCGGCTCATGACCGGGTGACGATCTATACGATAGACGCTGCCCTGGTAGGCGGCAAAAAGATTACCGAACGCCGTGTACCGCTTCAGTTGCGGTGCGCCGACGACGACCGGCACGACGGTCTGCCCGAAAGTTTCGCGTCCAATGTCGATGGCTTTTCCGACGCTCCCTGTCTCGGGACTGGAGTCGAACGTCGAGCAGACCTTGTAGTGACAGAAATTCGCCCGAAGCGACTTCAGCCATTCGAAGGCGGTGGTGAGGTGCGACTGCATCCATTCCGGCGTCTGGCTGCGGCTCGTCCCGGCAAGACCGATCGCCTTGCAGTCCTTGAAGCGAGCAATCATTTCGGGCGAGGGGATGTCGAGAAAGAGCGCGGTTGCAACACCGTGCGAGGCCAACGCCTCCATGACGTCGGTTGAACCGGTGAAGTCATCGCCATAATAGCTCACGAGAAGGTCTTCCATCGCGGTCAGGCGCCCTTTCCGTCGCTGAATTTGGCGATTGAGGCAGCCAATTCAGGATGGTCCTGTGCGTAGGTCTCGAGCGGGATGCCGGCCACAGCCGCCTGCCAGGCCTGCTGCACAGCGCGGACGCCGGAGGCCGGGCCACCTGGATGGCTGACGATGCCAGCCCCGCAGAGATAGAGGAGATCTGTGGTGCGGCCCGTTCGTTGATACGTCTCGGGCGCCTGTCCACCCCACTGGCCGGAACCGGCCACCGGCAGCGGGCAGTCCGATGCATCAAAGAGGGGCGTACTGACAGCCTTGAACGACGAAACGAAACTCTCGTCCGGCTCCCAATATTTGACCCTGATGCCGTTGATCTGGAACTGGTCGACGCCGAGCAGGCGCCAAAATTGCTGGTAGACCCGGAAGTCCATGCCGGCGCCGGGATGCCGCGTGAGCACGTCCCAACCGTTGCGGTGGGCATGCAGCACGAGATTTGACCGCTTTCGCAGGAAGCTCATGCCGCCGAAGCCGATCGAATTGATGTTGACGACCGCGCAGTTGCCGCCGGCCTTGGCGACGATGTCGTGATTGCGCATCATTTCGTCGGGGTCGGCGTGCGAGATGCCGAAGGCATACATCACCTTCTTGCCGGTCCTTTGCTCGTGATCGAGAATCCGCGGCATGATGGCAGCGACGCGTTCCTTGAGCGGCGAGTAGGCCGGGCTCATGAGCTTCTCGTCGTCCTTGATGAAATCGACACCAGATTCGATGAGTTCGCCGACGAGTTCTGCGGTTTCGTGCGGACGAAGTCCGAGTGCCGGCTTGACGATCGTTCCAATGATCGGGCGCCCTTCGACACCGGTCAGGCGGCGGCTGCCGGGAATGCCGAATTGCGGTCCGGGATGTGCTGCTCTGAAGGCTTCAGGCAGCTTCATGTCCACGATACGGACGCCGGTCATGCCCTTGATCGAATAGACGCCGCCGATCGCGATGGTCATCAGGGCCGACAGATCGGTTCCGATTGCATCGAGGGGAAAGGCGATGTCGACGTCGGCGCGACCAAGGCGCGTGCCGGGGGAAGCCTCGGGCCAGGTCGGCTGGGTGCTGTCATCAAGAGGGCGGATCGCCAGCACGTGCGCGGCGACACGCGACTTCAGTTCCTCGGTCTCTCCCGGGACCGGAACGAAGGTTCCCGTCGACTGATCGCTTGCGATCTTGTCCGCCATGGCGTCGATACTGCCAGGGGTCTCGATGCGGTAAGTCAGCGTGATCATCATGAAGTGCCAGTTGCTCCTCTCGCCAGATCAATTTGTCATGGCGTCAACTCGTGATCTGGTATAATGAGTATTCCATATGATGGGAAGCGAAATTTCACAAACGGAAATTGGGGCGCTTTGCGCAAAGCGCGGAAAGTAGTAGGAGGAGGTGATACTTGAGTCAGCGAGAGCTTATGAGCCAACCCATCGAACAGATCGTACGTCGGAAGCTGTCCGACGAGGTCTTTGATCGACTAGAGCGGATGATCACGTCGGGCGAGTTGCAGCCGGGCGACGAGATGCCTTCCGAGCGTGTTCTAATGGAGCGCTTTGGGGTTGGCCGACCGGCCATCCGTGAGGCCATGCAGTCGCTTGCCAACAAGGGGCTGGTCAACATTTCGCACGGAGAACGCGCGAGGGTTCTGAAGCTTACGGCCAGGTCCATATTTCAGCAGGTCGACCTGACGGCGAAGATCATGCTCTCGCAATCGTCGGACTCGCTTGAGCATCTCAAGAGCGCGCGGATATTCTTCGAGCGAGGCATGGCACGCGAAGCCGCACAACGGGCCTCGGCGACAGACATCAGCGATCTTAGGGAGATCATAGAGCGCCAGCGCGACTGCCTTGGTCATGCCGAGGAGTTCATAAATGCTGACATGGGCTTCCACACCCGCATCGCGCAGATTTCCGGCAATCCGATCTATGTCGCTGTCAGCGAAGCGATGCTTGCTTGGCTGAAGGAATACCACACGGAAATGCTGATCTGGACGGGCAAGGAGAAGTTCACGCTGGCCGAACACGAGGAAATCGTGAATCGGCTGGAAGCGAATGATGTCGACGGCTCGGAAACTGCGATCCTGAAACACCTCGAACGATCGAGCGCCCTTTACGCAAAGTGAGATTCTGGTCGCTTCGGGTCCTGCATCTCTATTCGCGCTGCCGGTTGCCATCAGTGGGGCATGTTCCGCTGGCCGCCCCCATTTTTGGGTCTGATCGCTGCGCGCTCAGTGTACCGTGCCAGCCTCGGCTAGCCTATCTTTAGATAGTTCCATCATAGACTTACGCCTCAGACCTCGCCTTTTCAGTGTGTTACGCGCCTCAATGTTTAGAAACATGAGGGGCGTTGGTACTATTCCTCTAAGGGCACGGTCTTCATAGTTCCTTCTAAAATCTTGGAAAAATCGTAGAGTCGGGCTCACTGGATCCGGCCGAAAAACTGGCTGAGATTTATAAACTTAACGAACTTAACGAACTTGACGAACTGTCGTATTCTGCCTAAGTTATAGCGCAGGAGGCCGAAGACCATGCCCGCTACGAAAACTCTAGCCAACGAACCCCGAAACGATTCTCCCAACATTGCGCTCTCGATGAAACTGCCACGGACAGCCGATTTCGAGAAGGCGCTGATCAGACAATACGCCAAGGCGGTTAAGCTGAGCCGAAAGGCCGGCCATCAGGTCAGTTTCCGCGTCGTCGTGGATCCGCTGGCCGGAGCGCAGACGATTTCAGCCGTTGAAGAAGAACCGCTGTCTCATCAGGATGTGTTTCCGGTAGAAGAGGTGCCAGAGCCGGATAACGAACTGCAGACAGCGTTGGCGGCCGCACGGGAACGTGGCCGGCGTCGCGTGGCGGAGATTCTCGCGGAGGACGATATGCTGAGCGCGGAAGCGTTCGCGGACCTGCTCGGCGTTTCGCGCGTCACCGTCAACACAAAGCGCCAGAACGGGCAGGTTCTCGGTCTCGACGGCGCCAAGCGGGGCTTCCGTTTTCCGTCATGGCAACTCGATCGGGACGGTCGGCCCTATGCTGCGCTTGCGAAACTGCACGAGGTCCTGGGCGGTGCATGGGCGGTTTACCGCTTCGTTGTTACGCCGCACGGCGCTTTGGATGGCCGGACGGGTCTCGACGCGCTGAAACGCGGTCAGGACGACGAAGTGGTTGCAGCGGCCGCGAGTGTCGCCCGCGGTGATTTTCGCTGAATGACTGCAATCAAGCCACCCGCGGGTTTCGAGAATTCCGCGCTCGATATCGAGACCATTCCTGCCGGTCGTCGATTTGGACGTATCTATGCGAGCGCCTTTCCCGATCCGTTAGGATATGGAAAGACGCCGAGCCGGTTCAGTGACCCCCGCCGGCGTGACCCTGTAAGGCGGTTTGGCGTCGTCTATTTGGGCGACACGCTCAAGGTCTGCTTCCTGGAAGCGGTCCTGCGTGATCGGCGCGATGGCCTCGTGGGCGATCTCCCGATCGAGGAGAAGGAGATCTATGCGCGGCGCTATGCAGAGATTGAGACGATTGCGGATCTCCGCCTTGTTGATCTCCGCGAGGACCACGCAATCAGGATGGGAGTGCCGACGGATGTCGCGAAATCCTCCCGCCAAACCCTCGCGCGGACGTGGTCGCTTGCTTTCCATGAGCACCGATCCGTGCCGGATGGCATCATCTATCCGTCCCGTCTGAATGGACATACGAACCTCGCGATCTTTGACCGCGCCATCTCGAAATTGTCGGCTGCGCGCGTCGTACCATTGATTGGAGCGCCGGGCCTCGCCACCGTCATCAACGATCTTCGCGTAAGCCTCGTCGACTTCATCTGAGATCGGCATGAAGGCCCAAATATTCGACTGCTTATGCCTTTGGTCCAATGGTCTCGATGATATCATAGCTTGCGATGAAGGTCCCTGGCCCAGTGTTCAACAGGGCGAGCACTTGATCGGGTTACAGGGACGGTCTCTATCTTCGCTAGCAGGGGTTTCGACGCTCCAAAGCAGCGCGTACTGCTCCGACGCGAAACTATGGCATCACGTTGAATTTGTCCTGAAATTTCTTCGTCCGCCCGCGCGAAACCCCCTGACTTCTTCCGCGGACTCCCTGCGTCCAATGGCCGTGAGTGGGTGTGGCTTTTACTTCCCGATTTCAATTGAAGCGCTAAGCTGAAAATCAGACGCGTGAAATTTACCTAACGATTTCGCAACACCGATAGGGGAGGGCCTTCAAAGCCCCGAGGCCTTGGTGAGATTGATCCGGAAGCGATCGCGGCGGCGCTGATATTTGCGGGTCATTTCCGCACTGGCCTGGCCGAGCTGCTTCTGGACCTAACGCTCGTCTACTTCGGCCGAGGACGCGAGGCCGGCACGCAGCGAATGGGCCCGAGAATTTCTCGGCCTGATCACCCTCGCTCAGATCTTCGCGAATACCGGCGGCAAGTGCCGCCTTCTTGACGAGACGTGCCACCTCCCGGTCATTCAATCGGTCCGGCCCGACGTCCTTGCCCTGGCCCCGGACCCGGCGGAAGAGCGGACCTCTGGCGATCCGGGCGAACTTGATCCAGGTCTCGACGGCAACGACGGGGCAGGTCGTGTCGGACGAGCCGTGGCCGATCTCGACCTCTCGCCAGCCGGTCTTCCCGCGCAGGGTGACGAACAGGCCCTTGTCGAGGATCTCGATCCTGCCGCGGCCGTCTTCCGTCTGGTCGCGACCAAGGTCCAGTCCGACGATCTCCGAGCGGCGCAGGCCGCCGGCAAAGCCGATGAGCAGCATGGCGCGATCGCGCAAGCCCCGCAACGTACCGCGGTCGAGGGTGTCGAGCATGGCGAGCAAGTCTTCCGGAAGCACGGCTTCCTTCTGCCGGGGAGGGGCAGCATGGGTGTTGCGGATGCCGGCCATGACCGTGGCGATGGCGCGGTCCTTGCGATCGAGTTTCTCGCCGCCACGCTGGGCGTAGTTCCAGGACAGCGAAGAGAGACGGCGTTCGATTGTTGTGACCGAGTTGGGCTTGCGGTCGGCCGTTGTGGCGCCTGACGCGCAGGCAGTTATATCGAGGCCGACGACCTGGGGATCCGGGGGGAGGGGAGTAAGGTTCTGCCGGCGGCACCAGGCGGTAAAATGCTTCCAGTCGGAGGCGTAGGCCTTGCGGGTGTTGGCGGAGCTGGAGGCCTCGACATAACCGCGGGTCCGATCGGCGAGGTGCTCGAGGTGCGCCGGCAGGGCGGCGCTCGTTTCTGGAACAGGAGAGGGGAGTGTAGTGCCACCAGGGTTCGTGTCGACCGTTACACCACCCGGGTGGGAGAGATCGACTTTTTGCGGTTCCGAGCCCGTCGCTTAGCCGCTCACGCCGGTGTCTCCCAAGGATTGATCACAGATGCGTCCGTGTCTTCAAAATCCTTGACGTTGCGCGTGACGAGGATCAGGTCGTGGACGATCGCGGTCGCGGCGATCAACCCGTCAATATCGCCACGCGGCTGGATCGCGGCGATGCGGCCCCATTCGACGGCGATCTGGTCGGTCACCGGCAGGATGCGGTCGCCATGGTCGTGGCGCAGCTTGCGCAGCCATTCGGTGAGGTGAGCGGCGGCCTTTGGATCCGACTTCTGTTTCAGCGCAATGCCGCGCATGATTTCGCCGAGGGTCAGCGCGCTCAGATGGATGCTGAGCGGGTCGACCGAGCGCAGCCAAGAAACCGCCTGCGCCGTGCCGCGTCGCGCCTCCGAAACGATGTTGGTGTCAACCAGATACATCAGAAGGCCACGTCGCGGCTTGGCGTCTTGGCGCGCGCCTCGACCGTATCGGCGAGCTCATCGTCCCAAGCGGGACCGCCGAGCAGATCGTCGACCAGCGTCGGTCGGCCGGCGCGCAGAGCGTCATAGTCGTGGGCGGACAGCACCACGGCCGTGCGCTCTCCACGAAGCGTGACGATCTGCGGCCCCTCGTGTCGCGCCTTCTGCACCACTTTCGAGAAGTGGTTCTTGGCGTCCTGTAGCTGCCATTCCATTGTTTCGCCCCAAACTAGCTAGACTGTCTAGCTATATACACCTGCTTTCCAGCGGGTGAAAGCGCAAATTTCGACCGATCGAGGCTAATTTCGGCCTGATTCGGTGGCCTCTCTATAGAAGAAAGAAACGTCCGATAAGGCAAAATTATCGGACGTTTTATGTCCGCAACAGGCTGTGCGGTTTGAGCCCATACGACTGGCACAACCGCACAGATCATTTATGCTCTGCCGCATGGATTCGTTTGCCGCCGCACCTCCGACGCCACCGATCTGGCCAGCCAAGTTGCCCGGCTGGGCCTTGCCACGCGGGCGCGAGGCAAACGATGTCGACGCTATCTTGGCCGCCGGCATTGTCTTGAAATCACTCGACGATCTGGTGGGCAGCGGGCCCGTCTGGGCCGGCTGCTGGCGCGCGCGTCAGGCGTTGACATGCGCCGCGGCCGCCGTGCGCTTGCTGGGCCGCGGCGAGGACGCAGCCGCGCTCCGTGACGCGGTGCTGTTCACCGCTTAAGGCAATGACCCCGGCCCGGCCGGCAGGTATTGTCGCCCATGCCTTCGTTGACGAGATGGCGCAGCGTTTCGACGTCCTGGTCAGTGAGCAGCTCAGCCAATTCATCGCGTCGCTTGATCGGCAGACCGCGGCGATCGTGTCGAGGTCCTGGGCGCGACGATCAATGGCGGTGTTCATTTCGGGAGACCGTGTTCGTCGTAAAGATCGTCATGGTCCGACGTGGTGTGGCCATCGATAGCGGCACGGCCTTCGGCGGCCAGTTTAAAGATCGTATCCAGCGTGCTGACACTCTCGGCGCCGCTCGAGGTTTCGCCGGCCAATGATTGGCGCTCATACTTGCTGGGCTCGCCTTTGGTTATCGCCGTGAGGACAGCGACAGGAGTGCCATCAAGGCAAATGATTACTTCGTCTTTCGGCACAATCAGATCCAGATGCTCCTCCAACCATTCGGCCGCTTCGTCCGCCTCGATCACTATGCGCATATAGCTTTCCTTTGCTTGATACGCCTATGCAACTGACAAGGTGTCGATCTTCGTGAACCCTCTCACGTCTGGCGGTCTGCGTTATCGTTTACCTTGGGTTCGGCATTGCAAAACTTCCGGAAAGTCCGTATATTCCGGAAAAGGAGTTTTGACATGACCTCCACTGTCACGGCTGCCGTTGTCTCGAAGAATTTCGGCACCTATCAGGATGCGGCTGTCCGCGATCCCGTCATCATCACCAAGAACGGCCGTCCGAGAACGGTGCTGATCGCCTACGAAGACTATATGCGTCTGACGAAGCGGGATAGGCGTGTCGAGCTGACGTCGTCGCTCAGTGACAACGACCTGGCAGCGATCGAGGCTTCCGAGATGGGTGATGGCTTGGATCATCTCAACTCCGAGCTGACCGGCAAGCATGCTGCCGATTGAGCCGAAGGTCGGTTGGGTCTTTCGCTACTCCTATCTCTGGCATTGGCAACATCTCGAAGGCCGCGAAGAAGGTGACAAGGATCGCCCGGCGCTTGTGCTGGCCATCGTCGCGCATCTCGACGACGGCACGCCGATGGTTCGTGTTTTGCCGATCACCCACACGCCGCCCGGCAACGCCGAAGACGCGATCGAGATTCCGCCGGCGACAAAGCGACGGCTTGGACTCGACGACGATCGTTCCTGGATCATGCTGACCGAGAGCAACCGCTTTGGCTGGCCGGGTCCGGATATCCGACCGGTCGATGGCGAGACGGGGTATATCGGACCTTTGCCGCCGGCGCTGTTCAGCGAGGTGAAGCGCCGCTTCATCGAACTGGCCCGGTCGCAGCGGCATCGGGCGACACCAAGAAGCGAATAGCGGCATCAGCTCATCCTTAAATCGGCATCACTCACGGCCGCGGCCATGATTTGCTTCGATCCGCACGGATCGGCGCTAAACGATTGTTTTTGCGAGCATTCCACTGTGATTCTTTATGCTCCAAGGTGCCGTGCCACAATCCAATCTCGCGCTTGAAATTGCTCCAAATCACCTGCGCCGGCGGATGGTCGAGGGATGCCACTCACCATCAGTTCAATTGAGGTACCCATAGGTCAGATCTTATCCGCTCGGGGATCCTTGCGAGCCTGTGGCACGATCTCCTCGAGCTCACGCCGCTGCTCCGCATGTTTTTCTGGATTCTGGGCTTTCAGCTTTTCGAGGTTGAGAAGCTTCCAGCGGACGGCGGGCAGCTCGGCTGCCTGGGGCAGGCCGATTGCGTTGAAATCCGGTTCGGCATCGTGGAGTGACAGCAGGAAGCGCATCGCCTTGTCGTCGAGCTTCGCGAGGATATTCGCCGTCATCCGAGTCCTCGTTGTTTTAAGATCGTCGAGGCCGACGCGATCGATCGTCATCCCGTCGAATTCCTTCACGAAGGCTTCGTCGAGGTCTGCGAGAGAAGGCCTGACCAGTTCGTGCGGCGGGCGCCCGGAGCTGGCGACATAGATCAGAAAAGTCTGGAACAGGGCGTCGGTCAGCCCCTCGTTTTCATATAGCAGCTTCACATCGAACAGGTCTCGCGGATGCTGCCGGTCCACCGCCGCGTGCAGCTTGCCGCCGAACAGGTCCTCGAACGAGACGACCTGCATTTCGGCGAACCCGAATGCGTCCTCGACGGCCGCGCTCACACGTCGGCGTTCGGGCGATGGACCGTTCCTCGCGCAACGGGTGACGTCTCGATCTTGATTTCGGCATTTCCCTGCCGGACGAGAACGCGTGTGTCGTTGTTCCCGCCGCCGGCGATCCTCTGGACGCTCACACCGCGCAGATTGCGGATCAAGTCTTCACGGATGTGCTCCAGTGTCGTGTCGATATTTTTCAGCGTCGTTTCACGGTCCTCGATCGGCAGATAGGTCAGATCGATATCGACCGAGAGCCGCGGCATGTCGCGATAGAAGAGGTTGATCGCAGTCCCACCCTTCAGGGCGAAGGCCTCGTGGCGGGCGATGAAAGGAAGGGTACGCACCAGGAGGTCGACCTGGCGCATGTATTGTTCACGGGCCATTCGGGGTCTCCTTTGGCATAAAGTCGGCCGGGACTGTGATGCGGTAGATAGGATGCAGCCGGCCGCCCGGCGTCAGCGCCCGGTCACCCTTGCCGAGATCGACGGAGGAGATGTCGATGTGCCGGCGCCAGGCATGATTATGCTTGTCGGCAAACACGAAGAATAGGCGTTTCGTTTTGACACTTCGGCATAGGGTAAGGAGCGTCGTCAGCAGTCTCGGGCGCAGATTGGCAAGGCTCTCGAACGCCATGTCCACCTTGTGGAAGCTTTCGCCCTTTGGGACCTCGTCGAGCATTTCGAGGATCGCGCGTTCGGGTGAGGACATCGGCATTGGCCAGTGCCATGGGCTTTGTGCCAGCTCCGGACCCTCATCGTTGGAAAGGTCGAAATCCGCGTCTTCAACGCCAGTCGCTCCTTCGCCGAACAGGACGTTGCTCCTGGTCTTCACGTCGGCGTCCGTCCGCAGCTTCGATAGCCATGCCGGGATATCGGATCCGTAGAGATAGAGGGCGAATTCGCCGCCGAACGACAGGTAATGAGCATGTCCCCGCAAGGAGAGGGAACTTGCTCCACCGACATGAAATTTATGCCGCATAAGCCAGACGGCTGAGAGCAGGGGTATTTTCCAGCCTCCGACGGCTTCTGGGTTGGTGTCCGAGGAAAACGGACGGCGGTACACGCCCGACATGACTGGCTTGAGCCAGCCTTGTTTGACATAGCCTGAGACGGACTGCCGCGAGATGGCGTGCCGAGTCATCCACCCCGAATCCACCAGGAAACCAGGGGGGACTTGCTGGAGGAGCTGCTTTAGCTTTGTTTCCGGTTGTCCACTCATATTTGACATTATGGCATGAAATTAAAGCGCGCGCGAGTCAAGCTTTACGAAGATTGAAATTTGTCAATTCAAAATTGGCCACACGCATCGATCTCAAAGCAAGAGCTGGGCAGCACCCCCTTCAGGGGCGCTTTTGGCAGAGCTGAAGCACCGCGTGTCTTCCCAATGCGGGCCGCCATCCCTTATGGCGTCACACCGAAGTGCCGGGTCTGTCCTACTTTTGAGAACATAGGGTGGTCTCCTCGCAGTAGAGGAGGAGCTCATTCATTTGAAACAGCAATTTCTCGAACTATTTCAATCCGCTCTGAAACAGAAGATTTGCTATCGGTCTGAAATTAATGGCTTGTGCGCAAGACGCACCCGGGGTTCGAGTCCCATCAAGAGCAGCAAATTACTCGCGTGTTATACGGGCACGCCGTTCTCTGCAAATTGCTTCAACGTGTGCCTGCAGAGATTTAACTCGATCGATTAGCCACACCAATTCTTCGTCGGTGATTTCATAAAAAGATGAATGCCTGGCATCGACATAGGCGCGATCGAGGCGAGTAAAGCAGCGTTTGGCGAACTTTGTATAGCGCGGCCACACGCCTATGAGTTGGGGCGCTACGCGTTCGGCTTGGGAACGTAGAAACGTCAGCCGTGAAATTTGGGACTGTAGAGCGTCAACACCAGCAGGATACAATGATAGAGGCGTTCGGCCGCCTGGTGCAGTTGAAAGGCGGCAAGGCTCAGATTACCGCGATCGCACAGCGATGATCGCCGCAAGTCGTCGGTCGGATTGGACTCTTTCGGCCATGTACCAATTCCTATTCGATAGTCATGGCGGATCTCGGCGGAGCGCCTCAGTTCCGCGCCAGCGAAGTTTGAACATGCCCTGCGAAGGAGCTTATATCGGCGGAGCGATTACCCCTTCGATTCGACGAGGATCACCAGAGATTCCGGCACCACCCCGTCGAAGGCCATGGCATCGGCGGCCGCCTTGCTCTGCATCGCCGCCTGCAAGGCATCAATATCCGGAACGTCCATCATCACCGCCACGCGAGTCGGATTTTGAGGGTCAACAAACGTTCGGATGTTGGTCACCCCGAGCGGACCGAAAAGCTCCTTGCGCTTCGGTGAGGTAAGCCAGTGTTGCGCGCCCTTTGTGATGTCGTGATAGCCAATAATTGTCGGCATAGCATCCTCCCTGCGACGACGTCGACGCCCGGATCAAGGCCCCGGGTCTCGCAATGCTACGGTGCGCTGTTTTTGTCGGGCTGTAAATTGTCGCGTCAGGGCGCGGGAATGGTTGAGCTCAAACACAGACGATAAAGATCGCCAGGGTCGTCACTCAGTTGCTGCCGTCTCGGGAACGTCGGCCAACTGCCGGAAGGACCCTTGCCCAAGAAGGCCAGGCGCAGTTGCACAGGACCGGGGATGGCCGAAGGGGGTCAATTCGAGCTATGGCGCCAGCAATGATGGGCGGCTGCAAAGGACGATCCCAGACCTGGCGGCAAGAACTCGGATGTCCGCTTTTCCTGTCGGGTGTCGCGCAGCGGGTTCGTTCTTCGGCCCCGTGGCGGAAATGCTTTCCGCTTGCCATTTCGGTCACTCAGACCGCGTTGACAGTTATCTGGAAGCTGCCATCAGCACGAGCTTGCCTTTGACGCCTCCCTGACCGAGCAGCTCCTGGGCGCGACGAGCCTCGGTCAAGGGCATCCGCTCGGCCACCATCGGCTTGATCTTCCCGTCGCGAAGCAGCTCGAGCAAGGCGCCGAGATCATCGCGGAACCAAGCGAGCTTCCACCGTTTCAAATATTGTATGCTGTAAGGGAGTATGCGTCGTCGGCCTGGTGAAATGAAAGCGCGGACCGCGTACCACGCGGGTCGCAATATCCCGCGAAGACGGTAACGTAAGCCCTCTGCCAGTTGGCCCTTTTGCAGAAATGAAGTGAAGCCATAGGCTATGACGCGGCCACCAGGCCTCAGAGTCCGAAACGAACGCCAGACATTGGCTTCGCCGACCCCGTCGAAGACGACATCCACGCCGTCGTTTGTTAGGCGATGGATCTCTTTGACGAAGTCGGCCCGCTCGTAGTCGATCGGCGTGGCCCCGAGATCGGATACGATCTGATGAGCTGCAAGAGATGCAGTCCCATACATCTCCAGACCTGCCAGGCCACCAAGTTGCAGCAGAGCCGTGCCCACTCCGCCGGCCGCGCCATGAATAAGGACCCGTTGTCCCGGTGAGGCATGCCCAAGCCGATGCATCATCTGATAGGCCGTAACGTAATTCAGCACGAGGCTAACTGCCTCGGCGGGATCAACACCTGTGGGAACCGGAGTGAGTTCATCTTCCGGCAGGCAGATGAACTGGGCGTAGCCACCATGAACGGGCAGCGCCGCAACCATTTTACCAACCATCGAATGGGACGCTCCCTCTCCGGCCTCGTCAACGATGCCTACAATGTCCCATCCTGGCGTGAATGGCAGGATCGTCTTTTCCGGATGAATCCCCTCCCGCATCAATAGCTCTGCGAAGGAGACGCCGGCGGCGATTGTTCGCACCCGCAGCTCACCCGATGCCGGATGGGGCGCGTCTTCCTCCACGATCTCCAGAACTTCAGGTCCGCCATAGTGGCGAACAACGACCCGCAGAGACTTCATTGGCAGGCTCGGTCCAGATTAGACTCCTCCACTGAGGCAGACTCAGACGAAAAAGTAGCGCACGCTGGTATGAAGCGACTTGCTCCAGATCAAACCCACGTCGTCTCCGTTTCCAAGAGCACAACGTCGGTTCTCGGTCGTGCGAATTCCGGTTCGATCACACCTCCCCTCGCAGTGCGTCTGTCGTATTCGGGCCGCATTCTAGCACATACCGCACGTTCCTCGGATCGACCTCGACGGCAGCAAAGGGCCCGAATGCTGTTATAGGCCTACGTCTCTTTCGCGCCCGCTTGTCGTTCAGGCACCACCGCTGGAGAAGACCAGCAACATATTGTTGGTAGGCATCTCGATCATCTCGCGGAGATTAAGTCCAGTGGCCTCACCCACTTGTTCAAGATCGGCGATATCTCGCACACCCCAGGATGGGTTGCGCTCCTTTAGAGCCGCGTCGAAAGCAGCGTTCGAGGGGGCGTTGTGTGCCCCGTCGCGCATGAATGGGCCGTAGAGAAGAAGAAGCCCACCAGCGTGAAGCAAACGGCCAGCTCCTGCGAACAATCCTAAGCTTGCCGCCCATGGCGCGATATGGATCATATTGAACGACACGATCGCGTCAAAATGCCCCGTTTGTTCGACGCCCCATTGTCCTGAGCACACATCAATATCCCGCGGTGGCAGCACATTCTTCAGCCCTGCGAATTTGATCCAGCTAGACGTGCTGGTGCGGGCGTCGGCATCCGGATCGCTCGGCTGCCAGGTGAGGTTGGGCATGGCTCCCGCAAAACACACGGCGTGCTCGCCGGTTCCGCATCCAATCTCCAGCACGGCGCCCTGTGTTGGAAGGACACGTTTTAGGACCACGAGGATCGGCGCCGAATTTCGCGCAACGGAAGGCGAGAACATGCGCTGGTCGGCGCTTTCGTCGCGCTGTTCCAGCGCAACAGGCGAACGGTCCTTCTTCTCTGGGGGCATTGGCCTGGAATCCCCTTTGGGCGATATCTCCCACCTTATAACTGAAATGATGGGACTGAAACCAAGGATTTCCGACTTACGAAGGGGTCGTCGGCGCGTGCGTTCGGCCGAGGGCGACCGAACGTCCACTTCGTGTCAGATCACGCGCCCGCCAGGCTCAAGGTCTGCTTTCGAAAATCGGAGCCCGGAAGCCGACAGAGGGCTTTCGTGAAGAGTTTCGGGCGCGGGCAGGCGTACGAAAGTCCCCGAGGAAGGAACCCGCGGGCCACAGTTGAAGGCTATGGAGATTTCAATCTGCGGCTCATATCCGCGATCGCACGATCGCAGCCAGTGAGCGGGATTATGAACACTGACAGGCCGCTTCGTTGTACGTATGCGTGGTTTTTCTGGCCTGTCACTGCTTTCGTCACGACCCTGTCGGCGGCGATGATCACCACGGACCATTGAAGACGTTCAGAAAGCCTTCCGGCCCTATTATGAGGCGACGGCGCTGGAGGCCAATACTGATCCCAATCTTGTCGACGACCTTGAGGGTCGCCTGTTTAAATTTGGCTATCGCGACAGAGAAGAGATTGAGAACTTCACTCAAACATATTTCAAAGGGCCGCTGGATGGCAGCGACCCGGCCCGCCTTGAGGGCCTGGTCCGCCAAGGTGTTACGCGCTTCGAGGCTGACGACGAGGGACGGCAGAAGGAGTTCCGCCAGCTCCTGCGCAGCTACATCCGCTTCTACAGCTTCATCTCACAAATCATGGAGCTGGACGATACGGGTCTCGAAAAACTCTCAGCCTACGGCGCTTGGCTGTCCCGTCTTCTTCCAAACCGCGAAGTCCCACCTGACGTCGAGATTACCGACGACATGCTCCGTCTTCAGAAATTCAAGGTGGAGCAGAAGGAACCGGGCGACGCTTCGCTTTCAGCGGGAGACCGCACGCCTCTCAAACCGATCAGCGAATTCGGCGCGAAGCCCTACACGGAAGATGAGCAGAAAGAGCTTTCCGAGATTGTGAGTAAGCGCCCGATGGTACCGCCTGCCGCTGCTGCGCGCCGTGGCAGGGTGGCACGAAACTCAGCCATATGAGCTGGCCACGCTTTCAGCTCGGCCAACTTACCTTGCAAAGTCAAGATCGTAGCAAGACCTGCCTTATACCAACGATTGCTTGATCTCCTTGGAGCGGCTCAGCGCTCCTCGCAAAATAAGTGGCAGGATGCCTCCTTCGCGAAGGATCTCGACCTCTGCAATCGGCTCAATGATACGCCACGCAAATGTCTGGGATATCGAACGCCCGCAGAAAGCGATGGACCTACGTCGATCATGTCGTACACGGCGCTCTCGCACTCATACCGTTTGCTGACAAGCTCGGCGACATGCCGGACGAGCGATCCGGTTTTCGAGGGCCGGCTGAAGCTCCCGGCTAGGCCGACGATCTTTCGCGTTCCCATGCTCTTCCCCTCAATCCAGTAGCGCAGCAATATCTTCGCCACAGATTTCGGCGATATCCCTCGTGCCCGGTTGACGGCCTTCGAGCACAAGCCTCGCCGCCGCCTGCTGGAAGGCTGCATTGAGAGGAGGCGCTATGCCATGGATGCGGCCGAGCCTGACGATTTCGCCGTTTAGGTAATCGACCTCGCTTGAGGTGCCACGGGTGAAACTTTGCCAGGTCGATTGCTGGCCGGGCTCTATGCCGCTCTCTGGCGCGACGCGCCAGGACGAGATGTCGATCGTCCATTCCGAAGGTGCGGCCGGATCATAGCCGGCGGCCACGAGAACAGCGCGTGCCTCTTTCGCAAGGCTTGCTGCGGCTTTTGAACGAAGCTCAGGGTGACCGGCGAACAGTTCGACCGCATTGGTGACGTTGTGCTCCAGCTTGGCAGCCTTCCATCGGCGGATATCCGGACGCGCTTCGGCAAGATAGCCGGCCGTCGTAAGATCCGCGACGATCGACAGGGCGGTATCGTCGAGCCCTGCAGGGTAGCATCCAAGGGCGACGATGCCGAGATTCGGCTCGCCGCCGACGACGACCTCGCCGGTGACCGTGTAGCGCGCCGGTATGCGAATGCTTGCCGCATAAACGCGATCAAAGCGTCGCAGGGCGATATCTTCCGCAGCCAGTCCATTTTGCAGCGTCACGAGCGGCAATTCTGATGCGAAGCCTGACCCCTCGACATCCCGCCAGGCCCAGAACTCGGTCGTGGCCTCGACATCCTGCGCCTTGACCGCGAGGATGAGAATATCACCTCGCCGGAGCGCCGGCGGTGCGGCCGTATCGGCGGTATTGAGCCGCACGATCCTGTTTTCCGTTGCGCGGCGATAGGAAAGACCGTGCGTCGCAATATGTGCGATCTGGGCGCCACGCCCCACCAGGACATAGGGGATGGCGTGGGTTTCGAACTCGGCCGCAAGGCTCGCGCCGACTGCACCGGCGCCGATGATGATGTAGCGTGTCATGATCAGGCCGTTTTCAATACGGTGAGATTGAGCGGTGGAGCCGACAGCGTGTCCTTTTCGCTCTTCCAGCGTTCGAAGGCTGCGCGCCCGAGGATCGAGATGGACGTGTCCTCCTGCGGGGCATGGACGAGCACCGACTGAATGTCGCGGAAATGGCGCTCCAGCCCCAGCTCGTTTCCGAGACCGGGATTGCCGATCCCGCGAACAGCAAGCTGGACCGCGTCGCGCAATTGCCGGCCTGCGATCAACCGGGCCCTTATGTGCTTCTCTGCATCGGCATGCTTGTCCGTCAGGGCATCGAAAATGATCTGCCGGGCACTGGAAACCAGCAGATCGATCTCGCCGGAGAGCGTCACGAAGCGTTCCGTGCGGGCGATCGGATGGCCAAGGTTGGTCGGAACCCGCTCGTGGGCAAAGCGGATGAATGCTTCCTGAGCGGCTTCGGCCACCCCGAGATAGAGTGCAGTCAGCGCCAGCGTGATTGCTGCGTGCGCGCGATTATCCTGCTCGGCAACGGACGGATCGACGAGATCGATAACGTTGTCGAGCGGGATCTCGACATCTGTATATTCGACGTCGTGAGAGCCGGAGGCGCGCATGCCAAGGCTGTTCCAGTTCTCGATGACGCGGATGCCCGGGAGCTTGTTCGGCACGACAAATGTTCCGACGCGGGCCGGCGCCTCATCGGTGTGCGCCCAGACCAGAAAATGCGTCAGGCCGTGGGCGCCGGTGACGAACCGCTTGCGGCCGGTGATCGACCAGCCGGAGGCGGTGCGGCGCGCGAGTGTCGCCGGCAGGCCGCCGCGGGCGGGCGAACCAAGGTCCGGCTCGACACGCGCGGCGTTGATGAGCAGCGGATGCTCTTTGGCCTGCGCAAGCAGGCGCCTGTAGAGATCCTCCGGCCAATGGCTTTTCGTTGCCTGGCCGAGGTGGTTGAAGATCGTCATCGCGCTGATGAGCGCAACCGACGGATCACCCCGACCGAGTGCTGCGAGAATCGTTGCGGCCTCGTGGAGCGTTGCGCCAGCGCCTCCATATCTCGCCGCGACGGTGCTTTCGAGCAGGCCGCTTTCATGAACCGCACGGATGCCTGCCCATGGAAAGTCCCCCGTCCGGTCCGCCTCGGGAGCTGCATCCGCAAGAGCACGCGTCGTTGCGCTCAGCAGACTTGAATCGAAGGCTGTGTCGCGCGCGATCATCAGGCTGCGGCCTTCTTCTTTGCTTCTTCCCGCTCGCGTATGCCCTCGCGCACCAGCGGCAGGATGTAGCGGCCGTAGTCGACGGCATCGTTGAAGTTGTCATAGCCGCGGATAGAGATCAGGTCGGCGCCGAGATCGATATAGTCGAGGATCGAATCGGCAATGGTGCGCGGCGATCCGACGAGCGCGGTGGTCGCCCCGGAGGCATTGGTCGCCGTGACCGTTGGATACCACAGGGCGCGATCATGGACGTCGCCGCGTGCAGCAATGTCGAGAAGCCGCTGCGATCCAACATTGGCGGGGCGAGGGGCGGTGGGGGCCACGCGATGAAGGCCTTTTTCCCGGTTGTCCTTGAGGCGGTCGAGGACCCGGTGAGCCTTTTCCCAAGCCAGCTCGTCGGTTTCCGCAACGATCGGACGGAACGTCACCCAGATCCGGGGCCGGTCGGTCCTGCCGGCCTTTGCTGCCTCGGCGTAGATCCGCTCGATCTGCTGCTTGGTTTCCGCCAGCGGTTCGCCCCATAGTCCGAAGATATCGCCGAGCGAGCCGCCGATCCGGTAGGCGGCGTCCGACGACCCGCCGACCGAGATGGGGATCGTTCCATTCGTCGGACGAACGGCGCTGCGGAACTGCTTGAATTGGTAATATTCGCCGTCGAAATCGAAGGGCTCGGTCGAGCTCCATGCAAGACGCAGGATACGGATATATTCCTCCTGCCGCTCGTAGCGCTGCTCCTTGTTGAGGAAGTCGCCCTCGCGCGCCTGCTCGTCATCGCTGCCGCCGGCAATGAAGTGAACGACCACCCGCCCGCCGCTCAACTGGTCAAGCGTGGCAAGCGATTTGGCCGCCACCGTCGGATAGACGGTATTGGGCCTGAGCGCGACGATGATCTTGATGTTTTTCGTATGCGCAAGGACGGTGGCGCCGATGGTGAAGGGGTCGAAGGAAGAGGACGAGTAGGGGATCAGCGTATAGTTGAAGCCGTAGTCATCGAGAGCGCGCGCATAGCGCTCGAGATAGCGGGGATCGACCGGAGCGTCCGGGATGGGATCGAGATCGTTCGAGGCGTTGGGAAAGCTAACGCTGATGAATTCCGCGGACATGGGAGCTCCTCTGATTGTCGAATGCTGGACGAAAGTTAGGCGGCAGCTAGGGGGTAAGGAAGACAGGTCTTTCTATTTCAATTGAAACTATAGAAAATATTCTCTAATCGCTCGCGCGGAAGGACTGGCTGAGCGACGGCTTACCAGTCGGGAGACCAGCCGAGGCTCGGAGCGATTGTTCCGGCGAGATCGGTGAGGAGCCGGATGTTCTCGGCGAGCCCGAAGGCGGGCGGCAGGAAGAGGACGACCTCGTCGGCTGCGGCAAGGCCGGGATCACTGAACACGGCTTCGATGACCTGGTCCGGCGTGCCGTGGAAGACGGGTGAGATCTGGCTTCCCGGCGGCTGGTTGGTCCGCGCGCTCGGCTCAAGCGCGCCCTTCGGGCGCGATGCTGCAATGCCTTGGGTGCGACGCTCGAGATCATAGGCGGCGTATTGTTCGCGAAGTTCCGGCGTTGTGCCGACCAGGATCGACGCTGCCACCGCAACAGGCGGCGGCTCGCTTGTCCGTTCCCTTCGCCAGGTGGCTCGGAAAGCCTCGATGCAGCGGGCCTGGTAGGCTCCGAAGCTCTCACCCTCGGCGTGGTCATGCTGCACGGTTCCGGCGATCAGCCCGATGCCGAGTTCGGCGGCTTGTATCGCCGATCCAAGGCTGGCGGAACCCTGTCTGATGCGCGAGCGAAGGGTCGGACTATGCGGCGTCACCCTCAGTTGGCTGCCCTCCGCGGCCCCCTGGCCGGATTCTGCGACGGTGTGCAGAACTTCGCCTGCGATCGCGGACAGAAAACGGGCCTGACGGCGCTTGGCTTCCGTTCGGGCATCGGTTTCGACCGTGCCGAAGACGGCATCGAAGGCGGCGTTGGAGCCGGTCGAGATCGCCAGTTCCAGCCGGCCGCCGATCAAGAGGTCTGTCGTGCCGGCGGCTTCCGCCAGCAGGATGGGATCCTGATAGCGCATCGGAATGACGGCCGAGCCGAGCACGATATGGCTGGTATGCTGGCCGGCTGCGGCAAAGAAGGGAAGCGGCGAGGACAGATAATGGTCGAAATGGCGTTGATAGGCCCAACCCGACTGGTAGCCCAGACGTTCTGCCGCCTTGAAAAGTTCGATGCCCTCCAGCAAACCGTGGGCGGGGCCGGTTTCATCGTTGAACGAGACGCGCGTGTTGAAGCCAAGCCGCGTCTTCGGACGGAATGACGCTGACGGTGCCGGGGCGGGGGCGATGACGGTCATGCGATCTTTTCCTCATTGAAGATCTGTCGCCGGTGTAGGGGCTGGGCGCGTGCGGAACGTGCAGCACCCGACGGGATCGATTCCAGCAGCGAGCGCGTATAGGGCTGGCGGGGCGTGTCGAAGATCTCGCCGACGGTGCCGTGCTCGACGATGCGTCCGCGCTGCATGACCGAGACGGTGTGGGCAAGCTGGCGCACGAGCGCCAGATCATGCGACACGAAGATATAGGTGAGGCCGAGCTTGACCTGCAGCGACAGCAGCACCTCGACAATATCGGCCTGAACGCTGACGTCGAGCGCCGACGTGGGCTCGTCAAGCACGATCACATCGGGTTTGAGGACGAGCGAGCGGGCAATGGCAACGCGCTGGCGCTGCCCGCCGGACAAGGCGGCGGGCGTGCGAGGCAGCAGATGCTCCCCCAACCCGACATCTGCAAACGCCTTGCGCACCGCAAGCGCCCGCTCGTGATGTGTCCCGATCTTGAAGCGGTCCAGCGGTTCGCGCACGATTTTCTCGACTGTCCAGGTCGGGTCGAGGGACGTGAACGGGTTCTGATAGACGAGCTGCAGGTGCCGCCAGACAGAGCGCAGCTGTTCGGGTGACCTGCCGTTGACCTGTTCGCCGCCGACCGCGATCTTCCCGGTATCGGGCTGCTCAAGCCCGAGCAGAAGCCGGACCGCCGTTGTCTTTCCAGATCCGGATTCCCCGACCAGCGCATGCGTCGTTCCCGCCTGAACGTCGAACGAGACGTCGTCGACGGCGGTCAGAACCTTGCCGTCGACGGTGAAGGTCTTCGTTACGCCGGCAACCTCGATCTTTGGTGTCTTCGCGCGCCCAGCGTCGTGGTGCCGGAAACCGGGCTCTCGCAACTGCCGGTACCGGTCCGGATTGAGGGCGGGCACGTCGCCATGAAGCTTTCTGGCATAGGACGAGGAAGGGGCGGAGAATACCGTAGCGATACTGCCGGCTTCCTGGACGGCGCCGTCCTTGAGGACCACGATGGAATCCGCGCGCTCGGCTGCGATTGCCAGATCATGGGTGATCAGGAGAAGGCTGATCTGCAATTCCTTCTGCAACTTCGACAACAGGTCGAGAATACGTTTCTGGATCGTCACATCGAGCGCGGAGGTCGGCTCGTCTGCGACCAGCAGCGAGGGCCGCGGCAGAACGGCGAGACCGATCAGCACGCGCTGGAGCATGCCGCCCGAAAGCTGATGCGGATAGGAGTCGTAGACACGCTGCGGATTGTCGAGCCCGACCTGCGCGAATGTCTCAAGAACGAGTGCCTTGCGAAGCGCCTTGTCCGGTTGGTCCAGCAGTGCGGCCGCCTCCATTGCCTGCGCGCCGATCGTGCGGACCGGGTTCAGGGAGTTGCCGGGGTCCTGCGGCACGAAGCCGATCCTGCGTCCCCTGAATGGGCGAAAGCGGCGCTCCGGAAGCCCCAGAAGGTCCTGGCCCTCGAATTCGACGCGGCCGGAGGCGTGTCCCGCTGCGGGAAGCAGCCGCAGGACGGCGCGGGCGATGGTCGACTTGCCCGATCCGGATTCGCCGATCAGCGCGAGACCCTTGCCGCGTTGAAGCTCGAAGCCGACATTGCTCACGACCCTGTGGGTGCCGTAGGCGACCGACAATCCTTCGGCCCGCAACAGCGGTGTCGACAGGCGGTTTGAAAGCGTGGTCAGTCTGTCTTGCGGAGCCATCGGCTGATCCTGTTTACAGAAAGGACGGTTGCGATCGTGACGAGGGCCGGGGCGTAAACCAGCCACGGCCATTTGAGGTAATCCTTGCCGATCGAGATCAGTAGGCCCCAGTCGGAGGCCGGTGGCGGGTCGCCGTAGCCAAGGAAGGCAAGGCTGGCGATCACCAGGATGGAATCGCCGAACTGCAGGACGGCAAGCGGCAGCACCGATCGCGATGCGTTCGGAAGCACATGGCGCCACAGAATGTGCCAGCGCGAGCCACCGAGGAGGAAGGACGATTCGACGAATGTTGCCTGCCGGGTCTTGATGACTTCGGAGCGCATCACCCTGGCAAACAGGGCAACGGCGGAGACGCCCGTCGCGATTGCCGCATTCGTCGTGTCGAAACCGATCGCGGTGACGACGATGACCGCCAGCAGGAATTTGGGGATCGCCAGCAACACATCGACGAGCCGGGCAAAGACCGTGTCCACCCAACCGCCGAAGAAGCCGGCCAGCAGTCCGACAACCCCGCCTGCGACGACGCCGATGGTGACCGCAATCAGTGCGCTCGCCACCGATGAGGCCGTGCCATAGACGACGCGGGCGTAGAGGTCGCGGCCGAGATGGTCGGTACCGAACCAGTGCGCCGCACTTGGGCCGAGCAGCTTTTGGGCGGGAGTGCCGTTCACCGGATCGTAATGGGTAAAGAGGCCAGGCGCCAAAGACCAGCCGATCGCCAGAGCAACGATCAGGAACGAAAGGATGACGACAGGCGGCACGCGCAGGCCCGTCAGACGGCCGATCGCCGTGACGCGAGGGGTGGTGGAGGAAACAGAGGCAAGCGTCATGGAGTCACCGCCTTGGAGATGGGGAGAGAGCTGTCGTCGGCGCTCGTCGGACGGCGCTGCTGCGTCCCAAGGAGTTTGACGCGAGGATCGAGCAGCGGGTAGGTCAGGTCGGCGATCAGGTTGACGACCACAAAGACCACCGCGGCAAGCGAAACGACCGCCTGCAGCACCGGCAGGTCCTGCGTGCTGACTGACCGCTGCACCAGGCTGCCCAGCCCGTTTCGCCCGAACACCGTTTCGGTGATCAGCGACCCCCCGAGCAATTCGCCGATCGTCAAAGCGACGACCGTGATGACCGGGAGTGAGGAAGGCTTGAGCAGGTGCATGACGAAGAGCCGCATCTGGCCGAGCCCGCGTCCGCGTGCGACGGCGGCATAGTCCTGGGCGGACTCATGGTCGAGATTGGCAATCAGGACTGCGGCGATTTGTGCCGAGATCGGAATGCCGAGGGCAATCGCTGCGAAAAGCGTTGCCCAGAAACTGTCGGGCTCGATAACGCGAAAGACGCCGAGTTGAAAACCGAAGAGATGGATCAGCAACAGGCCGATCACGAAGTTCGGAACAGACAGAAATAGAGACGGGAAGCCGCGGAGCAGTCCCTGGCCGAGCCGCCGGGGCAGAAATTGCGTGCCGTAGGCGATGATTGCCGCCAGGAACAGGGCGACCGCAAGGCCCGCCGAGGCAAGCACGAGTGTCGACGGCAAAACCTCCGCGATCAGCGTCGCAACCGGCCGGTTGGTCCGCATCGACAGACCGAGATCGCCCGTCACGAAGCCGCAAAAGGCGTTCCAGAGCTGCACGGGGATCGGTTTATCCAGGCCCTGCGCAGCGATGATCTCCTTGATCTCATCCGGCGTGAAGCCGTTCTGAGGGTTGTTGAGGACGTTGGTGATCGGATCGCCGGGCAGGATGCTGACGACGACAAAGGTGAAGACATAAGACAGCAGGATCACGACGATCGCCTGCAGGAGCCGCTTTCCGGCGTAGTCGAAATAGGCTTTGCTCATGCCCATCACCTCTTCGTCTGTTGAGCGGCCGGCCTATTCGCTTTTCGTGGCGGTGTAGTAGCTGGCATAGGCGACGCCGTTGTAGACTTCACCCTTGAGCTTCGGCGACTGCACGTAGATGCGCTGGACGATCTGCGTTCGCGGAATGAAATAGCCCTGGTCGAGGACATATTTCTGCAGTTCGTCGAGCAGCGGTTTGCGGGCTTCGATGGAGCCGGCGCCGGCGATCTTGTCGCGCAGGTCGTTGAGGGTCTTGTCGCTCTCGTCGAGCGCAAACCAGTTCTCGCCATTGTTTGCATTCGTCAGGATGCTGGCGACGGTGCCGGCGTCGATGAAGGAGCGCGTCACCTCATAGGCCGGCACACCGGCGCCGCCATACTTGACCTTCTGCCCGAAGGTGACGACGTCATAGGCACGGATATCGACCTTCCAGCCGATCTTGCCGAGCTGCTGCGCAATCAGCTCATCGATCGATTTTGATGTCGCGAGGTAAGGGTTGGAATTCAGCGTCAGCGTCAGCGGCTTGCCATCCTTGACGCGGATGCCGCCCGTTCCCTTCTTCCAGCCTGCCTCGTCGAGAAGCTTCTCCGCCTTTTCTGGATTGTAGGCGAGGAGCGCGCTCTGGTCGCTCGCACCCGGAACGTTGCTCTGGATAAACGACGTCGCAAGCTTCCAGTCGGGCGTATAAACGGTGTCGATGATTTCCTGGCGATTGATGCCGGCCTGGAGCGCCTGGCGAACCTTCACGTCGTCATAGGGCGCAAGCTTGGTGTTGATCGCCCAGCCGTTGACGAAGCCGAGATAGCGGGGCGTCGCTACCGTGAGGCCTTCCGACTTGAGGGACTCGAGTTCCTGCGGCGATGCGTTATAGGCAACGTCGGCCTGGCCGGACTGGACGGCGGCGACGCGCAGCGACGGTTCCGAGACGAGCTTGTAGGTGATCGTATCGAGATGGGCCGGACCGGTCTGGCCGACTGCCGCAGGACCCCAGTTGTAATCCTTGCGCTTGGTAAGCTTGACGTAGTCGCCTTCCTTCCAGGACTCGACGACATAGGGGCCGCTGCCGGAGGTCTTGCTGAGATCGGCCTGGCTGCTTGCCGGCGAGGCAATGGTCTTCGGGGAGACAAGGATCGAGCCGTGGTAGCCGAGCGTCGGAATGAAGCCGAGCGTCGGCTTCTTGAAGAAGACCTTCACGGTTGTCGCATCGACGGCTTCGGCATGATCATAGGTCTTGGGGAATAGGCCGATCGGGTTGATGCCCTCGCTCTTGCGACCGGCGTACCAGATGTCGAGATTGGCAACGACGGCTGCCGCATCGAGCGGGCTGCCATCGGAGAAGGTCACGCCGCTCTTCAAATGCAGGGTGAATTCGCTTGCATTGTCGTTCTGCTCCCAACGCTCGGCTACCCACGGGCTGACCTTGCCGTCGGCATCGACATAAAGAAGCTTGTCGGTGACATGGCCCCAGATGTGGCCCTGAAAGCTTGAGATCGCGCTGTTGTTGGGGATCCAGGTGTCGCCCAGCGAGTCGATCAGGAAGACGACATCTCCGCCATCATGCGCGCCGTCCTTAGCCAATGCCGGGGTTACACCAGCTGTTGCGACCAGAGCGGCAAATGCCAGTGCAGAGGTGGCGGTCAGCAGACGACGCCGGGAAAGAAGAGGGCGGAAAGAGCGGTCGTTCATGAAGCGGTCCTGTTGGTTGCCGGGCTGATGACGAACAGGAGCCTATGGCAGCGGATCGGTTTCGAGAAAGACTGGTTGTTCTTTTTCTATCAAATTTATAGATTATTTTATCAGCGCAATCTGAAGCACGAGGATCAGGATTTCCGCCGGTCGCTCGCCTGGCGAGCGAGATTGCGTGATGCCGGTCTATCCGGCGATAAACGTCATCCCGTCGAGAATGCGCACGGGCGGCAGTTCCCCGTCAAAGCGCTCCACATCGACCTTCGTCAGCTGGCCCGTCGAGCCTTGGGCAAGCTTTGATGTGCCAGCGTCACGGGTGAGGATGTTCGGATTTCCATGAATGCACATGGCCGTGGCAGCCTCGGCGTTATCGGGCTCGAACCATGCGCCGGTGGCAAGCTGCATCACACCGGGTCTTACATCCCCACTGATCACCGCAGCCGCCAGGCAACTGCCGCGGGCGTTGAACAGCCTGACGATATCCCGGTCCGAAATGCCGCGCTCTGCCGCATCGGCCGGGTTTATGCGTACCGGCTCCCGGCCGCCGATCTTGGTGGAACGACTGAAGTCACCATAGTCCAGCTGGCTGTGAAGGCGCGAGTGTGGCTGGTTGCAGACGACATAAAGAGGATAGGGGCCCTCCGCCGCCTCCGTCTTCGGGTCCGGTCCATACCAGCGCGGATGGCCGCGGCAATCGTCATAACCAAAGCTCTCTATCGCTTCAGAGAAGATTTCGATCTTGCCCGATGGCGTTGGCAGCGGATTGGCGTCCGGATCGGCCCGGAATGCGCGCGCGGGCCCGCCATCGTCAGGCTTTACCGGTAGCAGCAGCTCGCCCTTATCCCAGAACGTTTCGAAATCCGGCGCCGGATGACCGACAGCGGCGAGTGCTGTCCGCGTGGTCTCGAAGAGGAAAGCCAGCCACTCACGGCTCGACCGGTTCTCGGTGAATTCGCCGCGCTTGCCGAGGCGCTCTGCAATATCAGCGAATATCTCGTAGTCGGAGCGTGCTTCGCCGACCGGCTCGATCAGCTTTTTCATGGCGATCATCATCGGATCGCGGTCGGCCGCACCGATATCGTCGCGCTCGAGCGTCGTGGTCGCGGGCAGGACGATATCGGCATGGCGTGCAGACGACGTCCAGGCCGTCTCGTGCACGATGATCGTCTCCGGCTTCTTGAACGCCTGGCGAAGCCTGTTGAGATCCTGATGGTGATGGAACGGGTTGCCGCCGGCCCAATAGACGAGGCGGATGTCAGGATAGTGCAGAGCCTGACCATTGTAGTGGAACGGTTCGCCCGGGTTCAGCAGCATGTCGGCGATCCGCGCGACAGGGATAAAATCCGGCACCGGATTGTGGAACTGCTTGAGCGTCGGCAGGGGCACCGCAAGCTGGCGCTTGCCGATATTGCCGAGGGCGCCGAGCGAATAGGAAAAGCCGCCGCCATCGAGCCCGATCTGGCCGAGCATGGCCGCCAGCACGATCCCCATCCAGACCGGCTGCTCGCCGTAAGCGGCGCGCTGCAGCGAGTGGCTGACGGTGATCAGCGTTCGGGCATTCGCCATGCTCCGCGCCAGATCCACAATCGTCCGGACAGAGATACCGCAAATGCCCGATGCCCATTGCGGGCTCTTTTCAATACCATCCTCGCGGCCCAGCAGATAAGCCTCGAAGCGCGGATAGCCGACCGTAAAGCGGTCGAGAAATTCCCGATCATGCCGCCCCTCGTTGACAAGGACGAAGGCGATTGAAAGCATGAGCGCGACATCGGTTCCGGGAATGACCGGTAGCCATTCCGCATCGAGATCACTCGCAATATCATCCTTGAGCGGGCTTATGAGGACGAAGCGGGCGCCGCGCGCACGGGCGCCGCTCAGCGCCGGGCGCACGATATGCCGGCTGATGCCGCCGCCATGGACGTCGGTGTTCTTGACCGCCATGCCGCCGAAGGCAACGATCAGCTCGCTGCTGCGTTCGATCGCCTCCCAGGTAACGCTCTTCCGGTCGAAATGATCGTAGGGGCCGAGCACATGCGGAATGATGACCATCGCCGCGCCCGAACTGTAGGTATTGACCGATCTTACATATCCGCCGAGCACGTTGAGGAAGCGGTGGATCTGGCTTTGCGCGTGATGAAATCGTCCGGCACTCGACCAGCCATACGAGCCGCCGAAGATGGCCTGCGGTCCGGCTTCGGCGTGAACACGGCGAAGCTCGTTGGCGACCAGATCAAGCGCTTCCGGCCAGGCGACCTCAACATAGACGTCGCTCCCGCGCTTCTTCGTATTGTCAGGCTTGCCTTCAAGCCAGCCTCGTCTGACGGCCGGACGCCGGATGCGGGCGGGGCTATGGGCGATCGCGGGAAGATTGCCGAGCAGGGGAGATGGATGCGGGTCGGCGGGATGCGGACGGATTTCGAGCGCTTCGCCCTGATGCCGTCCATAGAATGCGCCCCAATGAGAGCTGTGGGGTTTGAAGCCGTCCATCGCACCGTCTCCCGCTGCAAGGTGTGGAAAAATCGGCAGCACCTATGCGGGCAGGATCTTGCCGGGGTTCATGATGCCTTTGGGATCGATGGAGCTCTTGAGCAGGGCCATCAGTTCGACGGCGTCTCCGTGTTCCTGGCAGAGATAGCCGATCTTGCCGGTGCCGACGCCGTGTTCTCCGGTCGACGTCCCGCCGACGGAGATTGCGTGTTCCACCATCTTCTTGTTGATGACCGCGATCTCCGCTTCGCTTTCCGGATCGACGGCGAAGACCACATGATAGTTGCCGTCGCCGACATGGCCGAGAATGGCAGCCGGAACACTGCAGTCCTGCAACAGCGTGCGCGTCTTGAGAATGCAGCCGCTGAGTTCTGATACCGGAACGCAGACATCGGATGACCAGCCCCTGGCATTTTGCCGTTGCGAAACGATCGCGTAGAAGGCGTTGTGGCGGGCTTTCCAGAGGCGGTTTCGTTCTTCCGGCGCATTGGCCCATTCGAAGTCCTGCCACCGTGATCCTTCATGATTTCTCCAACCAATTCGACCTGCTCCTGAACCGAGGCAGGGGACCCGCGGAACTCGAAGGCGAGGGTATCTTCAATCTTGAGGGATAGACCGGAATAAGCGTTGGTGGCGGAAATCAGGCCACGGTCCATCAGTTCCATCCGGGCAACAGGGATGGCGAGCTGCACGATCGCGATCGCCGCGTTGACCGCTTGCTCGACGCTCTCGAACGAACAAAGGGCCGCCGAAACGGTATCCGGGATGCACTGCAGCAGCCAGCCACTCGGTGGAGACGAGCGAGGCGGGCAGGGAAGGGGCATTGGAAACTCCGCAATACAGTCTGGACAGGTCAACTGTGTGATCCGGCGCAGCCATGGCCGCGCCGGACCGATAAGACGGCGATCAGGCGACCAGCTTTTCGCCATTCAGGTGGCGCTCGAGGAAGGGCAGGCTGTCCTGTCCCCAATAGAGTTCATCCTCGAAGCGGAAGGTCGGAAAGCCGAAGACGCCCGCCGCCTTGGCAATCCCGATGTTCGACGTCCAGATCGATTGGGCGGCAGCGCTCTGGGCAAAACCTTCGAGCGCTGTGGCGTCCAGTCCCGCTGCATCGGCAATCGCCTGACGAACTTCGGCCTTGCCGATGTCCTCGCCGCGCGTCCAGAAGGCCTCCTGAAGGGCGCCGGTGAGTTTCAGCCAGTCGGCGCCTTTTTCGATGGCAGCAATCACCAACATGCCGGCCGGCGTCGGATCGGAAAGGCTGGAGCGATTTTCAAAATTCAGCACCTTGCCGCGCAGGGCCGCCCAACGTTTCAGGTCCTTGGTCCAGTAGGCGCGGCGTGCCTCCGGTCGGTTGCGAGAATAGATCGCTCCATTGTCCTCGATCAGCGAGATCACATAGGGGCGGATCGTCGCTTCGTGTCTGGCAGCGAGGGCCGCAAAGGGCTCAAGGCCGATATAGGCCCAGGGAGAGCCGATGCCGAAGAAGTAGTCAATTGTCTTTGCCATGGCCTAAGCTTTCAAGAGCTGGGTCGAGGAAACTGCCGCATCGAACGCGAGGAGGGCGCAGTCACGGGCGATGAGGACCGCCTGCGGATCGCGTCCCACGGCGACGGTCGCAAGCGCGCCTTCATAGAGAAGCGAAAGATGCGCAGCCATCTGGTCGGTCTTGACATCTGTTTTCGACACGATGGCACGAAAAATGTCGCCGACCGACTTCTTGTGGGTTTGCGCCACTGCGACGACACGTTCGGAATCGCCGTGCTCTGCAACCGCAAGGGCAAATGCGCAGCCTCGAAATTCCGGGCTATCGGCTTTCTCATGCAGCCGCTCAAAGATGAGTTTGATCCGGTCCCTTGGACGCTCCGTCGCATCCAGGACCTCGTGCAGCGAGCGGATGACGCGTTCGTGCCGATCTTTCAGGTAGGCTGCCACAAGATGGTCCTTCGAGGGAAAATGTCGATAAAGCGTTGCCTTGGCAACGTTCGCCTCTTCGATGATCCGATCGATACCGACGGCACGGATGCCTTCACGGTAAAAGAGCGTTCCAGCGGATCTAATAATATGGTCGGATATGGGTTCTTTCATTGAACTGCTTTGGGTTGGAGATCTCGCGATAGTGGACGCAAAGCCCTTTTCAGGGACGGGCGCTGGCAAGGCTCGGCTTATGAAGGGTGAACATGCTATTGGCGCTTGGGAGATCGAGCACAGGAGGTTCTGGGTGCGCCCCCTCCTGCGAATTGTTCAATTCCTATCAAGCCATAGTGATTTTGCACCCTCTCGCAGCGGTTGACAGTCGTTCCGGAACTGCCTTTGACGTTCGTGAGGCTAGAGGATCGAATACGCGGGAGAAAGACAGGTCGTTCCTTTTCTACAATATTTGTAGAAAATGTTTTGCCGGAGGTGTTTGGGGAGGATCAACTTTTTTATGGGATGCCGACCGTAGAGGGGGCTTTGCAGACTCCTCGAAGCAGACCTTGCTAGCGATTACGCTGGAGGTAGTGGTTAAGCCGGCATCGGCTATTGCTCATCTTCTGTGGAAATGGTGACATTGATCACCCACCATTATACGATACCGGCCTTGCGTAGCCCTTCCATGACGAGCTCGAAATCGGCGGGGTTCTTGAAGGGCAACACTTTGCGGCGGTATTCCAAGGAGTAGTCGGGATTGACGCGCAGGACCTCTTGCCACGTCGCCCGAGCCTCTTCGAAACGGCCGAGGTGTCCGTAACAGGCGGCCAGAAGCGCGCGCGAGACGTCGGTGACGGGATTGCGACTCACGCGCTGCACCAACAATTTAACGGCCTCTTCGTATCTTCGCAGTTGAAACCAGGCCCAGGCCTGAAAGTGGAGAACGACATCCGGAAAGTACGGGTTCAAGATCCTCGCCCGATCGAAACAGGCGAGTGCCTCCTCGGATCTGCCTGAATAGAGAAGTGCCTCCCCGAGGCTGACCTGCCCTTCGGCGAAGTTCGGATTGAGACCTATCGCACGCTCGGCCTCGCTGATGGCTCTATCGTGCTGTCGTGAGTAAAGCCTGACCACACTCAGTGCCCAGTGCGCCACGGGATCGCTATTATCCCGCGCTACCGCCAGCGTCGCAGCCTCTTCGGCCTGCGCGATCGAGCGCTCCGGCGACGCGCTCCACCGGTTCAGGTAGTCGAGCCCGTGGGTCAGGGCGAGGAAGGCGTACGCCGAGGCGAAGTTCGGGTCCAGTTCGACGGCATGTTGCAAAAGGTCGCGGGCGTCGCTGTTCGTCTGCTTCGTCAGCCGGTGCCACAGCTCCCGGCCACGCAGGAAGCAGTCATACGCCTCGGGGTGCCCGGTCTGCCACGGCGCCAGCCTTTTCCGATCGCCCTCTGTCAGGTTAACCGCCAGCGCGTCGACGATCTGCTGCGTTACATCGTCCTGAACAGCGAATATGTCGTTCAGGTCGCGATCAAACCGCTCCGCCCATAAATGCCCGCCGGTGGTTGCGTCGATAAGCTGCGCGGTGATGCGTACCCTGTTCCCCGATTTGCGTACGCTGCCCTCAAGAACATACCGCACGCCGAGATTCGTGCCCACCTCCTGCACATGGACGTTCTTGCCCTTGAAAGTGAACGACGAATTGCGGGCGATAACGAAGAGCTGCGACAACTTCGATAGCGCCGTGATGATGTCTTCCGAGATGCCGTCGGCGAAGTAGTCCTGTTCGGCGTCGCCGCTCATGTTGACGAAGGGCAGAACGGCGATCGACAGCTTCGGTGACGCTGACGCTGCCGCTGCCGGTTGGCTCTTCGCGGTTTCCGAGGCCGCGGTTGCCTTGGTTCCAGCGCTGCCGACTTGCAGCGAATAGACCCGGATTGGTTCGGCTATGTTCTTGAGTTGCGTGTTGCCGAGATCGCTGACCGAGAGGTCCAGCCTCGCCTTGACTTGGCGATAGGCATCCTCGGATAGGCAGATCGCCCCCGCCGCGGCGACGCCCTCCAATCGCGAGGCGATGTTGACGCCGTCGCCCATCAGATCGCCGTCGCTTTCCTCGACGACATCGCCCAAATGGATACCGATCCGGAATTCGATGCGACGGTCCTGCGGCACGCCGTCATTGCGTTCAACCATACCGTTCTGCACCTCAATGGCGCAGCGCACTGCGTCCACCACGCTGCGGAACTCGACCAGCGCACCATCGCCGGTTCGCTTCACCACCCTGCCATGGTGAACGGCGATCGTCGGATCGATGAGATCGCTGCGCAGTGCCCGTAGCCTCGCCAGGATGCGTTCCTCATCGGCGCCGGCAAGCCGACTGTACCCAACCACGTCCGCAGCCAGGATTGCAGCCAGCTTTCGGATCTCGCTCATGGCGCCGTCTCCTCACTTTCAGGATAGCAGGGAGACAGGGGGCAAGGAAGAACTTTCAGCTGCTGCTCAGAGTGCTCTCGGTTGCAATCGAGCTAGGCGCAGCCGACGTTGTAGCCCAAGGCAATGACTGCTCTTCGGGCTCCCGGCCGATCGAAGTTGTCGTTGCAGAAGCCCGCTCAAGGTCAGGTCACGACGATGTCCGAGCCGCTCGAATATATGCTCTTTGACGATCTGCAGCCTGTGCCAGTCCTCTTAAGTCCGCAACGTTTCCTGATGATCGTTTAGGCACTCTGACTCAACGCTGAAACGCCAGCTTCGCGCCCCTTTTTGCCATTGCGGCCTGTGCCGCTGCTTCCCAAAAAGCTGCCATTCAATCATTTCCCAAAGGTGGAGACCGAAATGCTGCCCTAAGGGACGCGCGCTTCCAGGCTCATCGTATTGCAGGCTGCCGCTTTTCACGATCGAGCATGAGCTTTTGGAGGTGAGCCAAAGGCGGACTTGAAAGCATGGCCGAATGCACTCTGCGACGTATAGCCAACCTTGCGTGAGATACTGGCGACAGTCTCATCACTCCGAGTTAGCGCCGCACGAGCGATGGTGAGACGCCAGGCCCGCACGTAGGCGAGTGGCGGCTGTCCCACACGGCGCGTGAACTCCGCAGAAAAGGCAGCCCGCGACATGCCCGCCACACTCGCGAGCTGGGCCACCGTCCACGGCTGCGCGACATCCCCATGAATGAGGCGAAGTACCCGACCGAGCCGAGGATCCGACAGAGCGCCAAGCCATCCGATCTCGACCTCATCGATACTCCCCGCATAGGCGCGGATCGCCTCCACCAACAACACATCAGCGAGCCGCGCATTGACGATTTCGCTGCCGATGATGTCGCGCTCGACCTCGTCATTCATCAGCCGAAGGATCGTCGCCATCGCTCCCGATGCAGCCGAGGATCGAGGGACGAACAGGAAATCCGGCAGCGTGTCGAGCAGGAAGTCCACATTTCCGGGGTCGAACGTGACGGTTCCCCCGATCGCAACTGTCACGTCACCCCCAAGACGCGCAACATCGCCGCCGGTGCCGTAGAAGGTTTGGCCGTCGAGCGGCTGTACCTCCGGATCGCTGGCTATAGCATATGCAGTGCGCCCCAACAGGCAGACATCCCCTGCGCTCATGAGCTGGGGCGTTCGCGCCGGTAGCATTATCCAGCCGGTTCCCCGCAACAGCGCCACAAACTTGAGCCGGTCGAGCGCTGGAAATGTGAGAGCCCATCGTCCTGCCGCCTCCAGCCGGGTGCGGCGGCTCACCCTCGCGCCAAGGACGTTGAGGACATCCGATAGGGGGTCAGATACAGCTTTAGACGATCGCGACAAATCCATGGATGTTCTAGCATAGCTCATCTTGGACCAAGTGCCTATCTCCTCCGATGACTTCAATGAAGGAGAATAGCTTTGGGTATCGAAGGCAAGGTTGTCGCCATCACAGGCGCAAGTAGCGGGATCGGACGCGCAACGGCGAAACTGCTCGCAGAACGAGGGGCTTTTGTCGTGCTTGGCGCGCGCCGCGAGGAGGCGCTCGCAGCGACCGCAGACGAAATCACCGCTGCAGGCGGCAAGGCCGTGCACAAGGCGACCGACGTCCGCCAGCGGAGCGATCTTGAAGCGCTTGTAGCATTGGCAATTGAGCAAGGCGGCAGGCTCGACGTCATTGTGAACAATGCCGGGATTGGCCCCATATCCCGTTTCGATGCGCTCCGCGTCGAGGACTGGGACGCCATGATCGACGTCAATCTGCGTGGCACGCTCTACGGCGTCGCTGCGGCATTGCCGGTCTTCCGGCGTCAACAGTCGGGCCACGTCATCAACATCGTCTCGACGGCAGGCATCAAGATCCTGCCCACCATGGGTGTGTATGCTGCGACCAAGAACGCAGTGCGGACCATCAGCGAAGCCTTGAGGCAGGAAGCAGGACCGCATCTCAGGGTCACCGAGATTTCGCCGGGGATGATCTCGACCGACTTTGCAAGCTCGATAACCGATCCCGCCGTGAAGTCGGCAATTGGAGAACGTGCATCTAGTGTAGCTATCCCACCGGCTTCGATCGCTCGGGGCATCGTCTATGCGATCGAGCAGCCGGCCGACGTGGACATTGGCAGTATTGTCATACGACCGACAGCCCAGGATTGAACGTCTGATTTCGGGTGAATCTCCGGCTTGCCGGTGGGCTCTTTTGGCCGATGTGCTGTTGAACGGCAGCGAGCTGGTCCAGCACAGAGGTTCGGCTCTCGCATTACCGAGACAAGGATCAGGATGAGGTCGATCTCATTATGGAAAATGAAGTTGGATCGCTCGTGGCTTTGGAAGTGAAGGCATCGGCGACGGTTTCGCCCGCTGATTTCAAAGGTTTGCGGAAGGTGGCGCAAGCGGCTGGTAGAGATTTCCGGCTAGGCGTCGTGCTTTACGACGGTGACAAGGTACTCCCCTTTGGTGATCGCCTCCTTGCGGCACCACTTTCATGTCTCTGGAGTTAACTAATTTCAAATGACCACAGCTGGGTCTGAAGTTCGACTCCCATCAAGGCGACGCTTATTTGATTGTCCAGCCCGGAGACATCGTTACAGCTTGTACCTAACACACAGGTGACAACCTCGTGCCGAAAGGGTTGTCGATGGTTTGCAAGGTCCTCTGCTCCAGATCGATATATCCGAGATCACTGTGCTGGAAACCAGATGACCTTGCCCCGTTGAAATAATCCATTTTGAAGTAAGCTCTGGCCCATTGAGAGCGGCGGCAACCTAGCGGTTAGCCATTGCCAGATCAAGCGATCGCCGCAGGCGCACCGGGTGCAGTCACGCAGATCCACGAACATCATTCGATATACCATGTCGATCTCTTGCATGATCGACGTTTCTTCCTTCTGAAGCGCTGCGACGTGCTCGGTCGGCGGCTGGGGTATCGCGCCCCTTCGTAGGCAGTCTTCGTCTCGAAAAGGTGCCTCCGGTCATCGCAGACAACACTCGTTATAATGTTCGTACTAAAACATCATAACTCCCGTGGAGCATGCCGTGATTGCGCTCGCTGTCGCGCCGGCACGGATCCCAAAAGAGATGTGTCACGAATATTAACAGCAGTGCTTCCGGGGCTGGCCAGGGCAGGGGAATGGTCGGCCGCGGTCTCCGTTTGGCACTCCGACCGAAGCTCGTGCGCAGAAAACTCCTCCACCTTCAACGCGCCGGCGCCGGAGCGCCGTTAAGTGTGGTTTGGCCTTGTTTTCGAGCGAATGCGCAACAAAAACCAACACTTTCGATAGGTACACGTATCTGAAGTGCGTCGTATTCATGGTCCTTTACGGCGCTTAGTAGGTCTCCCGCCAGCTAACCGCAAGATGGGAAAAATACCTTGAATTCGGCATCCGAAGGTAATACCTAGTTTAGCAAGGGTATTACGAGGCGCCGGCATGACAACAACAGTAACAGCAAAGGGACAGGTCACTATCCCGAAAGCGGTTCGAGAACTGCTTGGCATTGTGCCCGGAAGCCAGGTCGACTTCCATCGAACTGCGGATGGCAATGTGGTGCTGACAAGGGCCGACAGGTGGCAACCCGCTAGCCGCTTTCAAAAGCTTCGGGGGCATGCCGGAAAAGGGCTCGATACCGACGCGATCATGGCGCTGACACGTGGTGAAACGTGACGCTTGTCGACACGAATGTCTTGCTCGATCTTGCGACCAATGACTCAATCTGGGCAGATTGGTCCGTCGAGCAACTTGAAACGGCCAGTCTTGCCGGTCCATTATTGATCAATGACGTTATCTATGCCGAACTTGCGGTTCGCTACGAGCGGATCGAGGAACTTGACGCGTTCATTGACGAGGCGGGATTAGTAGTAACACCCTTTCCGCGAGCGGCACTGTTCCTCGCAGGAAAAGTCTTCACGCAGTATCGTCGAGCCGGTGGTTCGCGTACGGGCGTGCTGCCGGATTTTTTTATCGGCGCCCATGCCGCAGTTCAACAGCTCCCGCTGTTAACGCGGGATGTCGGTCGGTACCGATCCTATTTCCCCACCGTCGGGTTGATCACACCGGCTCGATGATCCCACCGCAGGGGAGGGTGGGGCGTCTTACGAGCCAGGCCCTCCTAGCGAACGAGGCCGAAGCGATGTGCCTCGTCCAACAGGGCTCTGACGGAAGATGGCTGCCACTTCCGACCACCAGGCGCTGGCCGCTCTCCCATCTGATCCAGCTGGGTGGCAATGTCGCGCAGCGACAGTCCGGGGTCAGCAATGGCAATCGCCGCGACGAGCTTCATCAGATGATCCTCTGGCGCGCGGCGCGGCGAAGACGTTCGACGGTCCAGTCGTGACCGCGGCGATTGAGGACCCGCACGACATTGTCCCAGCTATGCTGGGACCGGAGTTTCCGCACCATGGGCAGCCATGTTTGCGCGGACGCGATGAGTTCGTCGAGATACAATTTGTCGCGCGCTTTTGAAACCGCCTTGATCGCTTCTGGCCGCCGTTCGCGAAGACCAGGGTTGCCCGGCAGCTTGCCGCGAGCTTTTGCTGCCTTAATGCCGGCTTTGGTTCGCTCGGCGATCAGCGCGCGCTCGAGCTGTGCGACGGCACCAAGGACCTGAAGAGAGAACATTCCCTGTGATGTGGATGTATCGATCGGATCACGGATCGATCGGAAATGAATACCGCGCACTTCGAGATCTTCGATCACTTGCAACTGATGGCTGACCGATCGCGCGAGGCGATCCAGTCGGACGACGACAAGCACATCGCCGGCCGTGAGGTCACTGAGCAATCTTGTCAGAACCGGCCGCGCCCGCGATGCGCCCGATCCGTGCCCCTGAAAAATCCGCTCGCAGCCAGGCGGCGCGCAACTGTCCATCTGCGCGTCATGGAGCTGATCGTCGGTCGAAACGCGTGCGTAGCCGATAAGACGTTTGGGGGCCGGCGATGGATTGGCGACTTGCCGTTGTGCCATGATTTTCTCGCGCGTTTTCCGGTGCTTTGTACAGATGAGGAATGCGCGTGTTTTATGATAGAAATGCGAGGCGATACGTTTTCTGACGTGAGATGGGCGCAGACCATCGTGGCCCTAGAAAGCACGCCAGCGGGCATCCATGGCAGAAACGCAGGGAAATCGGCTATTTTGGAAGGGGTCGGCTCCAGCTCTGGCTTTTTGGTCAGGTTCTGACGCCGAAAGGTGGGAGGGGAGGGAGGAACTCCATCGGTTCGGTGCGCTTATTTCCGCTCAATCAGGCAGAATCTTTCCACCGATCCAAAATGAAAAGGCCGCAAAAGGTCCGGTATTTGCGGCTTTTCCGCCGATCCTCGATGACTGACATTGCTGATTTGCGACTCCAGATCAACTACTATCGATAACTGATCGGTATCGGCACTCCCTACGCTGCTCCGAAGCTTCTGATTGTTTCACTGCCGCCGCTGGCACCCATGCCTGACCCATGGTTCGAAGGCATGTTCGGTGGCGGTTACGAAAAGTCCGTCGAGCTCCAAAAGCAGTACAAGGCGCTCGCCAACTTCCTGAAGGTCGACTTCCTTGACGCCGGCGAGTTCGTCAAGACTGACGGCTGCGACGGGATCCACTTCTCCGCCGAGACGAACAACACGCTCGGCCAGGCAATTGCAGCGAAGGTCGAAGCGATTTTCTCACAAGAGGCGAAGAACGCTGCGGCTTAGCAGTCTTCCGCCGCCAGCCGCCAGCGCTTCCCTCCCAGGACGCTGGCGGCCCCCTTCCGCCAACAAGATTTGAGGCTTCGATGACCGGCTATGTTTTGGCGTTCGACCAGGGGACAACCTCCTCCCAGGTACAGGAAAAGACCTGCCTTCGGTGGACGTCGATGGGAAAGACTGTTGACGAAATCGCCCTGCTCCAGCGCGAGAGCGTCAACGAAGTCGAAGGTTATCTCGAGCAAGCGCTGTCGCGCTTGAGGCAAGCACGATGCAGGAGGCTCTTGGAAAAAGCCTTTCGGAGCCAGGTATGCGTAGAAGGACGCCGCTACTGCCCCCAGATCACCGCTTCTTCGTGGCGCTTGATTAGATGGCGCAAGCTTTCGAAGCCGGTGCGGATGAAGCCGGCGAACTGCTCGACGGCTGGTGAACGGGGGGCATCGGTGCGCTTTAGGATGGCGAGCGCCCGTTCCGGGTGCGGGATGGTGATCGGCAGCGCTGTGATCGCCTTTTCCTTGCGTTGCGCAAACACGACACTGTGCGGCATGACGGTCAGCGCGTCGGCGGTCTTCAGATAATTTATGACCCCCATCAGCGAGCCGCCTGAATAGCGGATCTTCAGTTCGGTGGCGCCGAAGGAGAGAAGCAAGGCGCGAAGGTCGGCGAGCAGCGGACTGCCGGGTGGCGGCGCGATCCAGGGAAATTCGAGCAGATGGCTCGGCTGTGGCCGGCGCTTCAGCAGCAGCGGATGGGTCGAGCGGCATGCGATGACGTTGCGCCCCGGCAGGATCTGCTGGAACTCGAGGCCTGATCCCTCGTCGAGAATATCGATCGGGCAGATGGCGATGTCGATCTGGTCTGCCTTCAGCGCCGCCCTCAGATCGGGGAAGTAGCCGTAGCTTTGGTCAATGCGCACATCCGGATGGGTCTGCTGGAATTCGGCGCAGAGCTGGGCGATCAGTGCGTCCATGAAGAACGGGGTGCCGCCGACCCGCACGGTTCCGCTCCGGCCGACCCGGAAGCTGTCGACCAGGTCGGATGCCTTGCGGGAAGCGGCAAGCATCACCAGCCCATGCTCGGCCAGAGATAGGCCGAAGGGCGTCGGCTGCAGGGGTCTGCGGCCCTTGACGAAAAGCGGCTCCCCGACGCGCTTTTCGAGCATCGAAAGCGTCCGCGAGACGGCAGGCTGTGCCATTCCGAGCAGGGCAGCACCTTCGGTAACGCCCCCGGCCTTGACGACGGCGGCAAGCTGCATGAGATGGCGTTCGTCGAGCTTCATAGCAATCTGTTATATTGAATAGAAATTAAATCATCAATGCATCTATTTCTGCGTGGTAATGTTGCTTCATGTCATCGGGAGGAGATGAGCATGGCTGCGCAGACCCGGGCGCTCACATTCAGCGAGGCGACGTCGTCGGAAGCCTTTGCCGAGCGTTTTCAGGCGAGCAGAAACGGCAAGCTTGCCGAACTGATCGCGGCTGCCGTCACGCATGTCCACGAACTGATCAAGGAATTCCGCCCCAGTCAGGACGAGTGGCGCAAGGTTCTGCTGTTCCTGACCGAAGTCGGGCACGCCTCTGACGAGCGGCGCCAGGAATGGGTCCTGTTGTCGGATCTGATTGGAGCTTCGGCCCTGGTCGAGGAGATTAATTCGCGCCGTCCCAAGGGCGCCACCCCCAATACTATCCGTGGCCCCTTCTATCGCGACAATGCGCCGGAGCGCGCGGCGGGATCGTCGATCTCGATCGACGGCAAGGGCGAGCCACTTGCGGTTTCGGCCCGCGTAGAGGATCTCGACGGTTTGCCCATCACCGATGCCGAGGTCGTCACCTGGCAGGCCAATGCCGAGGGCTACTACGAGAACCAGCAACCGGATCTGCAGCCGGAGCACAATCTGCGCGGGCTGTTCCGCACGGATGCCGAGGGGCGCCTCCACTATCGATCCGTGGTGCCGGCAGGTTACGGTGTTCCGAGCGATGGCCCTGTCGGTCGTCTGCTGTTTGAAGCGGGATATCCGCTGCACCGGCCTGCCCATCTGCATTTCGTCGTGCGCGCCAAGGGCTTCGAGACGATCACCACGCATATCTACGATTCCAGTGATCCGCATCTTGGCGAGGACGCGCTTTTCGGCGTCCGGCCGGAGCTTGTTGCCCGGTTCGAGCCCGCCGAGGTCGGCGGCCAGCGCGGCAGGGCGGTCGAACTGACCTTCGTGATGGTGCGTTCCAGGCCGGGGAGGGCGTCATGAGCAGAACGTTTTCCTTTGCGGGCAGTCCGGCACGGATCGTGTTCGGCGTCGGTTCCAAAGCCAGGGTCAGCGAGTGGATCGTCGAATCCGGATGCAGGCGCGCCCTGGTTCTCTCAACGCCGCATCAGAAGGCCGATGCGGAAGCCTTGGCGCGGGATATCGGAGAGCTCGCCTGCGGCGTTTTTGCCGGTGCAGTCATGCACACGCCTGTCGACGTCACCGATGCGGCAATGAAAGTCGTTGTCGAGACCGGTGCGGATTGTGTCGTTTCACTCGGTGGCGGATCGACGACAGGTCTCGGCAAGGCGATTGCTTATCGCACCGACATCCTGCAGATCGTCGTTCCCACCACCTACGCGGGGTCGGAGGTAACGCCGATTCTTGGGCAAACGGAGCGTGGGCGAAAGACAACGGTGCGCGACGCAAGGATCCTGCCGGAGATCGTCATCTACGATCCGGCGCTGACGCACGGGCTTCCAGCATCGATGAGCGCAACCAGCGGGCTGAACGCGATGGCGCATGCCATCGAGGGCCTCTATGCGCAGGATCGCAATCCAATCTCGACGCTGATGGCGCTCGAAGGCCTGCGCGCCTTCGTCCGCAGCCTGCCGACGATCGTCAAATCACCGGAGGACGAAGAAGCCCGCAGCGACGCGCTTTACGGAGCCTGGCTGTGCGGCACGGTACTCGGCACTGTCGGCATGGCCCTGCATCACAAAATCTGCCACACGCTCGGCGGTTCATTCGATATGCCCCATGCAGAAACGCACGCTGTCATGCTGCCGCATACGGCCGCTTTCAACGCAATAGCTGCGTTGACGGAGCTTGCGGGCGCGGCCGAGATCTTCGGCGGCTCGATCGGGGGCGGGCTCTGGGATTTTGCTAAGGCGATCGGCGCCCCGCTTTCGCTCAAGGAATTTGGATTGACGGAGGCCGATCTCGATCGCGCCGCATCGATTGCGGTCGAGAACCCCTACTGGAACCCCCGGCCCATCGACCGGGACTCGATCAAAATGCTTTTGCAGGATGCTTGGGAAGGCCGGCGCCCGGCTGATTGAACGCGGCGCCGCGCGCTCTTTGGGAGGAGAGTGAAATGGGAGGAAGCATGTTTACGAGACGCGATTTTCTGAAGACGACCGCAGCCGGCGGCGCGCTTATCGCAGCGTCCGGCCTTTCAGCGCCGGCAATCGCCCAGGACAATGCGATCAAGCTCGGCTATGTCAGCCCGCAGACCGGTCCGCTCGCGGGCTTCGGCGAGGCCGACAAGTTCGTCATCGACTCATTCCTGGCAACGACGAAGAAGCTCGGGCTGAATTACGAGGTCGTGGTCAAGGATAGCCAGTCCAACCCCAACCGTGCCGCCGAGGTGGCTAAGGAGCTGATCGTCGACGATCAGGTCAACCTTATGCTGGTGTCGTCGACGCCGGAGACGACCAATCCGGTTTCGACCACCTGCGAAGGCGAACAGATGCCCTGCATTTCGACGGTGGCGCCCTGGCAACCCTGGTTCATTGGCCAGCAGGGCAATCCCGGTGACCCGGTCTCATGGAAGCCATTCGACTATGCCTACCATTTCTTCTGGGGGCTCGAAGATATCATCGCCGTCTTCACCGGCATGTGGGGACAGATCGAAACCAGCAAGAAGATCGGCGGCCTGTTCCCCAATGATGGCGATGGCAATGCCTGGGGCGACAAGGTCGTGGGCTTCCCGCCAGTTCTGGAAAAGCTCGGCTATAGTCTGACCGATACCGGCCGCTATCAGAACCTGACCGATGATTTCTCGGCACAGATCAGCGCCTTCAAGCAGGCAGGCACCGACATCCTGACCGGCGTGATGATCCCGCCCGACTTTACGACATTCTGGAACCAGGCAAAACAGCAGGGGCTGAAGCCGAAGATCGCCTCGATCGGTAAAGCGCTTCTTTTCCCGCAGACAGTTGAGGCGCTGGGCGATGCCGGTCACAACCTGTCGACTGAAGTCTGGTGGACGCCGAGCCATCCGTTCAAGTCGTCGCTGACGGGCGAGACTGCCGCGACCGTGGCCGGTGCCTTCACCAAGGCGACGAACCGACCCTGGACACAGCCGATCGGCTTTGCCCATGCGCTCTTCGAGATTGCCGTCGACGTCATGAAGCGCGCCGAGGATGTTGGCGACGGCGACGCTGTTGCCAAGGCAATCGGTGAGACGAAACTCGACACTCTCGTCGGACCGATCGCCTGGGGCAACGAGAAACTGCCTCCCTTTGCCCAGAAGAACGTCGCCAAGACGCCGCTGGTCGGTGGCCAGTGGCGCCTGAAATCCGGCGGTGGTTACGATCTGGTGGTCGTCGAAAACGGTCTCGCGCCGAACGTGCCGCTGGGCGGCAAGCTCGAAGCACTCGCGTAAGGGCAGCAGAACTGTCCGGCTTTCGGGCCGGGCAGTCGCATGCGGAGAAGAATCATGGCCATTCTGGAACTCAAGGATGTCTCGAAATCCTTCGGCGCGCTCGTCGTCGCCGAAGGGATCGGCTTTTCCGTTGCGCCCGGCGAAGCCCTCGGCATCATCGGTCCGAATGGGGCCGGCAAGTCGACGCTGTTCAACCTGATCAACGGCAATCTCGCGGTTGCCGGCGGATCGATCCATTTCGACGGCCGCGAGGTTACTCACGTGCCCCCGATGCGGCGCTGTCTCGAAGGCATGGGACGCACATTCCAGATTCCGCAGCCTTTCGAACGCTTGACGGTCTACGAGAACCTGCTCGTTGCCGGTTCCTTCGGCACTCGGCAAAGGGAGAGCGACGTCGCCGCCATTTGCGCTGATATCCTTGTGGAGACGGGTCTGATTGCCAAGGCAAACAGACCCGCGTCGTCGCTGACGCTTCTCGAGCGCAAGCGGCTGGAGCTGGCAAGAGCGCTTGCAACTCAGCCGAAGCTTCTGTTGCTCGACGAAATCGCGGGAGGGCTGACCGAGGGCGAATGCCGCCAGCTGGTGGCGACGATCAAGCGTGTGCATCAGCGCGGCATCGCGATCATCTGGATCGAGCATGTGCTGCATGCCTTGATTGCGGTCGTCGAGCGCATCCTCGTTCTCAATTTCGGCCGGGTCATCGGCATCGGCGAACCGGATGCCATCATGGCGTCGCGCGAGGTCCGTGAAATCTACCTTGGAATGGAGGTCTGATGACAAGCCTCATCGAAACAAAAGGGATGACGGCCTTCTACGGTGATTTCCAAGCGATCTTCGGCGTTGATATCCGGCTGGACGCTGGCGAAACCATCGCGGTTATCGGCGCTAATGGGGCGGGCAAGTCGACCCTGATGCGATCGATAGCCGGAGTGACCGCCAACCAACCCGACATGGTCCTGCATCGCGGCGCGGCGATCGGCGCGCTCGGCGCCCCCGACGTCGTGCGCCGCGGCATCGCGCTCGTGCCGGAGGGCCGCAAGCTCTTCCCGTCGCTCAGCGTCGAGGAAAATCTGCAGATCGGCGCCTATGGCCGACGCCTCGATGGGCCGTGGACGCTCGAAAGCATTTATGACCTCTTCCCGGTCCTGAAGGAACGCCGCCGCAATCCGGCAACGGCTCTGTCAGGCGGTCAGCAGCAGATGGTGGCGATCGGCAGAGCACTGATGTCGAACCCGGAGGTTCTGCTCTGCGACGAACTCAGCCTCGGCCTGGCGCCGGTGGTGATAAAGGATATCTACGCCGCCTTTTCGAAGATCAAATCCTCCGGTGCGGCCATCATCATCGTCGAGCAGGATATTGCCCAGGCGCTCAAGGTCGCCGACAGGGTCTATTGCATGATGGAGGGTCGCATCACGCTAACGGGACGTCCCTCGGAGCTTGAACGCGCCCAGATTCATTCTGCCTATTTCGGAGCGGAAACCCATGAACTGGCTTGATACGCTCCTGCAGGGCATCCTGCTCGGCGGGCTCTACGCACTCTTTGCCGCCGGCCTCAGCCTGGTCTTCGGCATCATGCGGCTGGTGAACCTTGCCCATGGAGATCTGATCGTGCTAGCGGCCTTCCTCATCCTGCTGATCGTCTCGTCTTTCGGTCTGGATCCGTTTGTCGCCGCGCTGATTGCCGCACCGCTGATGTTCGGCATCGGCTGGCTCATGCAATACCATCTCCTCAACCGCACACTTGGCAAGGATGTGCTGCCGCCGCTGCTCGTCACCTTCGGGCTCTCGATCGTCATCCAGAACGGGCTCCTAGAGGCCTTTACGGCGGACAGCCGGAGGATTTCGGCCGGTACGATCGAGACCGCGTCGGTGCAAATAGATGGCGTCAATGCCGGGCTCATGCCGCTGATGACCTTTGCATCGGCTGTGGTCGTCATCGTCGCTTTGAACCAGTTGATCTACCGGTCGGCACTTGGCCGTGCCTTCCGGGCAACGTCCGACGACGTTGTGACCGCAAGCCTGATGGGGATCCGGCCGAACTCGATCTTCGCCATTGCCACCGGTCTTGCGATGATGGTCGTCACCATCGCCGCGCTCTATCTCGGCATGCGTGCGAATTTTGATCCGACCGCCGGACCGGCACGACTAATCTACGCCTTCGAGGCGGTGATTATCGGTGGGCTGGGCTCGCTCTGGGGCACTCTTGCCGGCGGCGTCATTCTCGGGATCGCGCAGACCTTAGGTGCAGCGATCAATCCCGAGTGGCAGATCCTTGCCGGGCACATCGCCTTCCTGCTCGTCCTGCTTTTCCGTCCGCGCGGTCTCTTCCCGCGGGCAGTGGATTGAGGCTCGCCATGACCACAGGTTTCGAAACGATGACACCCGAGAGCGATGTGCCGGCAGGCTGGAGAATCGAGACACACACCCGTCTTGCCCGCATCTTCGGCTTTCTCGCACTTGCCGCCGCAATTGCTCTTGCGGTCACGCCCTTCGTTGCCTCGCGCGGGATCGTCCAGGATCTCTTCTTCATCCTGACAATGCTGACATTGGCGCAGAACTGGAATCTGCTGGCCGGCTATGCCGGTCTGATCTCGGTCGGGCAGCAGCTCTTCGTCGGCTGCGGCGCCTATGCACTTTTTGGTCTGGTGATCCTGCTCGGGTTCGATCCGATCCTGGCGGTCCCGCTCGCCGGGTTGTTTGCCATGCTCGTCGCGGTGCCGACGGCCTTTTTCGCCTTCCGCCTCTACGGACCCTATTTCGCGATCGGCACATGGGTGATCGCCGAGGTTGGCCGCCTGTTGCTGGCGCAGTGGAAGACACTGGGTGGAGGAACCGGAACGTCGCTCCCGCGCAACGCCACGCGCGATATGTTTGGTGTCTCCTCTCTCGTCGACTGGTTCGGCATGCGCCCGCCGGCTGCGGCTGATGCGTTGGCCTATTGGCTGGTGCTGGCGTTGGCGGCGCTGACCATCGCCTTCATTTACAAGCTGCTGCGCAGCAAGCATGGGCTGGGCCTTGCCGCCGTGCGTGACAACGAGACCGCCGCCCGGGCCCTCGGGGTCGATGCGCGCAGGCTGAAGACGCTCGTCTACCTGTTGACCGCATTCGTTACCGGTATCGTTGGCGCGTTGATCTACCTGCAGAAGGCACGGATCTCACCAGATGCAGCCTTCTCGCTGACGGACTGGACGGCTTACGTCATCTTCATCGTCGTCATTGGCGGCATCGGCACGATCGAAGGCCCAATCCTCGGCGTGCTCGTGTTCTTCGCTTTGCAGAATGCCTTTTCCAGCTACGGCTCCTGGTATCTCCTGGCGCTCGGCGTGCTGGCGATCATAACCATGCTGTTTGCACCCAGGGGGCTCTGGGGGCTGATATCCGACCGCACCGGCTTTGAACTCTTTCCGGTTCGCCGCATCCTGAAGGGCGGAGCCGTTCGAGATAATGACAAGGGAGGGCCGAATGGCTGACATCACCACCGACGTTTTGATCATTGGCACGGGGCCGGCGGGCTCGGCCACCGCCGCGCTGCTTGCGACCTACGGTCTTGAGCCGCTGGTGATCAACCGCTACCGCTGGCTCGCCAATACGCCGCGTGCGCACATCACCAATCAGCGGACAATGGAAGTCCTGCGCGATCTCGGCCGTGACGTCGAGGATGAGGCCTATCTGTTCGCCACCGAGCAGGATCTGATGGGGCAGAATGTCTTCTGCACGGCCGTTGCCGGCGAAGAGATCGGCCGCATGCAGAGTTGGGGCAATCATCCGCTGTCTCGCGCCGAGCACATTCTCTCGTCTCCAGGCCGGATGAACGACCTGCCGCAGACCTACATGGAGCCGCTGCTATTCAAGACGGCATGTTCGCGCGGCGCGCAGCCGCGCATGTCGACCGAATACAAGAGCCATGTTCAGGATGCCGAGGGTGTCACAACCACCTGCCTCGACCGGCTGACCGGCAAGGAACTGACCATCCGCTCGAAATTCCTGATCGGCGCGGATGGCGGCAATTCCAAGGTTGCCGAGCATGCGGGCCTGACTTTCGAAGGCAAGATGGGTGTCGCCGGATCGATGAACATCCTGTTCGAGGCGGATCTCTCCCGCTATGTCGCGCATCGCCCCTCGGTGCTCTACTGGGTGCTGCAGCCGGGTGCTGATGTCGGCGGCATCGGTATGGGCCTGGTGCGCATGGTCCGGCCCTGGAACGAGTGGCTGATCGTCTGGGGCTACGACATCAACCAGCCGGCGCCGCAGGTCGATGATGCCTTCGCCATCAAGGTCGTGCGCGAGCTGGTTGGCGTTCAGGAGATTGAACCGAAGATCAAGTCGGTGTCCACTTGGACGGTCAACAACATGTACGCGACGACGATGTCGAATGGCCGTGTCTTCTGCATGGGCGATGCGACCCACCGCCACCCGCCGTCCAACGGGCTTGGCTCGAACACCTCGATCCAGGACGGGTTCAATCTTGCATGGAAGCTTGCCATGGTGCTGAAGGGCCAGGCGGGCATGGGGCTGCTCGACAGTTACCAGGCGGAGCGCGCTCCCGTTGCCAAGCAGATCGTCACCCGCGCCAACAAGTCGATCGAGGAATTCGGGCCGATCTTCAAGTCGCTCGGTCTGCTCGATTCCGTCGATCCCGTGAAGATGCAGCAGAACATGGATGCGCGCTGTGACGACACAGCCGATGCCGAGCGGCAGCGGACCGCGATCCGCGCCGCCATCGCGCACAAGGTCTACGAATTCGACGCCCATGGCGTCGAGATGAACCATCGCTATGCTTCGAGCGCCATCGTCAAGGACGGTCAGCCGGAGCCGGCTTTCGAGAAGGATGCGGAGCTGCATTTCCAGCAGACGACCTGGCCGGGCGCACGTCTGCCCCATGCATGGCTGTTCGGCGCCAATGGCGAGAAAGTGTCGAGCCTCGATCTCACCGGGCATGGCGTCTTCACCGTGCTGACCGGGATCGGCGGCGATGGCTGGATTTCCGCTGCCAAGGCGCTCTCGAAGGAGCTTGGCATCACCATTACCGTTCACAAGATCGGCCCGCGCCAGACCTGGCAGGACCTGACCGGCGATTGGGCCCGCGCCTGCGACATCCGCGATTCAGGTGCACTGCTGGTGCGCCCGGATCATCACGTCGCGTGGCGGGCCAAGGGAGCGACTTCCGATCCCGAAGTTGAGCTGCGCCGCGTCCTTAATGCGATCCTGGACCGGTGAGGTGCATCATGGCCCACGAGGAAAATGGCTATTTTACCGAAGAGAATTCCGTCGAGGTTGTGACCAGCCGCAATGCCGGCGCCAGCAGTGAACGGCTGAAGCAGGTGATGGAGGTCTTCACCCGCAAGCTGCATGAAGCGGTCAAAGAGCTCGAACCGACGCAGGAAGAATGGATGGATACGATCCAATTCCTCACCCGCACCGGGCACATGTGCAACGAATGGCGGCAGGAATTCATCCTGCTGTCGGATGTGCTCGGCGTTTCGATGCTGGTCGATGCAATCAACAACCGAAAACCATCGGGCGCCTCGGAAAGCACCGTGCTTGGCCCCTTCCATGTCGCCGATGCGCCTGAGCTGCCGATGGGCGCCAATATCTGCCTCGACCAGAAAGGCGAAGACATGGTGATCGGCGGGCTTATCCTGGATACCGACGGCCGGCCGATCAAGGATGCCGTCATCGATGTCTGGCAGGCAAATGACGAGGGATTCTACGACGTGCAGCAGAAAGGCGTCCAGCCGGATTTCAATCTGCGCGGCGTCTTCCGCACCGGTGCAGACGGCCGCTACTGGTTCCGCGCCATCAAACCCAAATACTATCCGATCCCGGACGACGGTCCCGTCGGCCAGATGTTGAAGGCGTTGGGCCGCCATCCCTATCGGCCGGCGCATCTCCACTACATCATCAAGGCTGATGGTTTCGAGACGCTGACGACCCACATTTTCGATCCTGATGATCCCTATATTCACTCAGACGCGGTCTTTGGGGTGAAGGAAAGCCTGCTCGCCAAGTTCGAACTGGCCGACGATCCGGCGGGTGCCCGCGATATGGGCTTTGAAGGAAAATACTGGAAGGTCGAACACGATTTTGTGCTCGCGCCGGTAAAATCCTAGGGTCGGATGGATCGCCTCTACTGGTATTATTTTGCCTATCAAAGAGACTGGGGGCGAGGAAATATCGGAAAATCTGAACCCCAGAGATCATCGGCGAGCTCTGCGGCCGCCATCTGAAGTCGACGGCGGGGCGCCGATGCTGGTCCTCGAGGATGCCCATATCGATGATGCGGTAAACGAGGCCATCTTCGGCTCCTTCGCCCCCCGGCCGTCGTCGTAGCATCGCTAAAAAGGACGGAGAAAAGCAAAGAGCCAAACTATTTGTAGCGCGCTTCTTTGGTGGGCGAGGCGTTCCGTTGCGACCGAGCTTTGAGCCGCTTGCAGAATAAAATGTCGCGCCTAACTCGAATGCCAAGCTGCCGGTGGATTGCGAGTTGCGCTATCTATGAGAATGTCCTTTATCATAGATTTCAGTGGCTTGGCGATCCGGCTCTAGTGGTCGTGCGTTCAACTCCGTTCAACCGCTCTTTTTCGGAATCTCCAAACTAGCCAAGCAAAAACAAATCATCGCGCCAGTGCGTCTTTCGGAAATCCGGCAGCCAGGCAGTCGATGAACTTGCGCACCGCAGGCGGCAGGCCGCGGCGTGTGGTGAACACGAGATGCACGAGACCCCGCATGCCGCGCCATGCGGGCAGGACGCGGACCAGCCTGCCGTCATCCAGAGCCTGTCTGCAGTTGTGATCCGGCAGAAGTGCGACGCCAAGTCCCGCCACTGCAGCGGCGCGCACGGCCGTGAAGTCGGCGCAACCCATCCTTGGGGCGTGGTTCAGCACATGTCTCTGGCCATCTTCGGTCTCCAGATGCCAGTCGACGTCGCCCAACTCGTCGCTGCTCGCGAGTGTCGGATGGTTGCCGAGATCGTCGATCCCGGTGATCCGGCTGGCAATCTGAGGGCTGGCAACAAGAATGCGGACAGAGCTGCCCAGCGAGCGCATGGTCAGCGAGGCGTCGCCGTCCAGCGAGGTGCGTACGCGCAGTGCAACATCGATACGCTCCTCAATCAGATCGACCGGGCGGTCGATGGCGACGAGTTGGAGGCGCACCTTCGGATGCCGCTCCAGGAACTTGTTCAGAAGCGCCGAAATCGGCTCGACCAGACCAGTCGGGCAACTCATGCGGATCAGCCCGTGCGGCTCCGACTGGGCCTCGGCCGCCATCGCTTCCGCCTGCTCGGCTTCCGCCACCATTGCCTTGCATCGTTCGTAGAATGACTGGCCGACATCCGTCACACGGAAGCGGCGGCTTGAGCGCTCGATCAGCCGAACGCCGAGCCGCGCTTCGAGTCCCGCAATGCGTCGGCTCAGCTTCGATTTGGGCTCACGCAGGGCGCGTCCCGCGGCGGCGAATCCGCCATGCGCAACCACTTCGACGAAGTAGACGAAGTCGTTCAGGTCGTATCGCATCATCGTTCTTCCTTTGGAACGCTGGGTAGCATTTTTGCTCACTGTTTGCATCAGCGTTCTACTGCCATCTTCTTGTCAACGGCAACGCGTCGGAACACAAGGAGCAGGACAATGACAAAGAAGTTCGAAAACAAGGTTGTGGTCGTAACGGGCGGCACAAGCGGCATCGGCCTGGCCACCGCGAAGGCTTTCTCGGAGGAGGGCGCGTCGGTGTTCATCACCGGGCGCCGAAAGGAGGCGCTTGAGGCCGCCGTTACGGCGATCGGCGGTCGGGTGACCGGTGTCCAGGGCGACATGGGCAAGCTGGCCGATATTGATCGGCTCTATGATGCCGTCCAGCAAAAGCACGCCCATATCGACGTGGTGTTTGCCAATGCCGGCGGCGGCGAATTCGCCCCTCTCGGCGCGATCACCGAAGAGCACTACCAGAAGACCTTCGACACCAACGTCAAGGGCGTATTGTTCACCGTGCAGAAGGCGCTGCCGCTGCTGCGCGACGGCGGCTCCGTCGTCCTCACGTCCTCGACGACCAGCATCTCCGGCACCCCTGCCTTCAGCGTCTATTCTGCAACGAAGGCCGCCATCCGCAACTTTGCCCGCAACTGGATTCTCGATCTGAAGGATCGCCATATCCGGGTCAACGCGATCAGCCCCGGAGTGACCGACACCGCGGGTGTGGACGAGCTTTTTGGCAATGGCGAAAGCGCCGAAAACACGAAGAACTACCTCGCCAGCCTCATCCCGGCCGGCCGTATCGGCAAGCCGGAAGAAATCGCCAAGGCGGTGATGTTCCTTGCCTCGGACGACGCGTCCTTCGTCAACGGCATCGAGCTCTTTGTCGATGGCGGCCACGTCCAGATTTGAGCCACGCGCGAACCGGAGAACGACCATGGCAGACATAGCAACCCTGCTCGAACGGAACCTCCAGGAAATCTTCGGCGAGGGCGACGATACCCGCCGCGGGAAGGTTGCCGAAGACATCATGCATGACGACGCCGTCTTCGTCGAACCACACGGCGTCTACAGCGGCAGGGATGAAATCGTCCGCATCGCGGGGGTCATCCGCGCAACGCATCCGACGTTCAGATACACGCCGCTCGGTGGGCCGGAGGTCCTCCATGATCAGGCCGGACGGGTGAAGTGGGTGGCCGGAGAACCGGGCAAGCCGCCGGTCTACGCTGGCACCGACTTCATCGTTGCAAGAGACGGGAAGATTGCCGCCATCTATCTCTTCTTCGATGGTCAACCCGATCCGACCGGATCTGCGTTGCCCACCTGACGCTTGCCGGCGGCGGGCCTGCCGCCGCCAACGCTGACGACACGCCGATCGCTTATTCTATCCGATAGACCAATGGCATCTAATGCCAATCAAAGTCTCCCCCGCAATCTCCTGTGCGCCAGTCAAGCTCGCCACTGACGAAGTGCTTTCGAGACTTCGCTTGAGAATTCCGCTCTATCAATATGCGGGCAAACCAGCGGATTGGAATGGCATCACAGCTAGATATGTTTTCCGATGACGAGCAGCCACACGTCATAAAGCTCGAGGCAAACACGAAGGGCGCTCGCCCCGCGACGTCTCACCTTTCCGAAGAGGGCATGCTGGAGGCGCTCGAAGCCGCCGGACGTCTACGGCCGCATTCAGCGGGAAGGGCAGGTGGTGCGTCTCGTTGCCCTCGCCTGACCGACCTCTCGGGAGAGCCGAGGAGCGACTGGCATTGACGAGGCAATGAGTTTCATGATGGATCTCCAACACTCGATCCGCGCGGGCTGCCGAAGGGGGGCCGCGCCCGCGCGGATCTTGGATCCTTATCTCCATCTAGATGATAGATCAGGGTCAAGACGCGGGATTTCAGGTGATGACAATGGCACATTGGCAGTTCGAGTCCCATCAAGGCGGCCATGCGTGGCGTGTCCGACCCGGAGACATAGGTAACAGATCGTCCCTAAGACATGGGTGACAACCTCGTGCCGAACGGGTTGTCGATGGTTTGCAAAGTCCTCTGCTCCAGATCGATATATCCGAGATCATAGTGCATGAAGCTGACGAGCCAAATACCGTCGTCGACCTCCTTGAGGCCGAGCCTCTGACCGGCCATGACGGTTGAGATGTTGATCTTCTTGCGATGGATGCACAGACGGCCGCAGTTGGTGACGATGGCATCGCGGTCGTGGAAGGGATAGCTGATCTCGGGCAGCCCCTCATAGGGTCGCGGCGAAGCCTTGTAGACGTCGGCTGGGACCTTCATCGACAGGGCCTCATGCGGTCTTTCGGTGTTAAATTCGCTGACGAACGCGTCGAAGCGCATTTGCTGCTGGAGAATATTGCGTCCCGGCGGACGGGTGGCTTCCTTCTTCAACGTCAGATGCATGCGTTCATGGCGGCCATTCTCCTGCGGGTGGCCGGGGCGAATGCGTTCGAAGGCGACGCCGAGTCTGAGCCACCAGACCGACAGTTTCGAGAGATTGTAGAGCCCGTTCGGGCTGGCAAACGGCAGGCCGTTGTCGGAACGAATGGCAAGCGGAAGCCCACGCTCGGCAAAGACACGCCGGAAGGCATCGAAGACGCCGCGTTCGCGGGTCGTCTCGAAGGCCTCGCAGCACAGGAGATAGCGCGAAGCCTGGTCGGTGATCGTCAGGGGGTAACAATATCTGCTGTCGCCCAGCTTGAACTCGCCCTTGAAGTCGGCGCACCAAAGATCGTTGGGGCCGATGGCTGTCGAGAGCGTCGTGCCCACGGCCTTGTTCGCCCGGTTCCTCTTGCGGGCCTGGCTCACAAGGCCGTACCGGTCGAGCACCGCGTGCACCGTGCTTCTGGCCGGGATGCGCACGTCGCCGGCCAGACGGCGGACCAGGAGCTCGCGGATCTTGCGCGCGCCCCAGTGCGGCTTGTCCTTCTTGCACCGCACGATCATCGCCTCGACCGGCTCGGGCAGCTGGTTGGCATAGCGCACCGGTCGCCGAGACCGGTCCGTCAGGGCCTCCAGTCCTTCCTCCTTGTAGCGATTGAAGATCTTGTAGCCGGTCTTGCGCGAGATCCCGAACTCCCGGCAAACCTCGCTCATCCCTTCGCCCTCCAGCAACCGGGCGACAAATCGAAGACGCTCGTCCATGACCGAAGTCTCTCTCCACGGCATCAACACCTCCCGCAAAAAGCGAAAACTGTTACCCATGTCTTCTCTATTCGGCGTGTTGGGGTCAAGCGCTTACGAGCGTCTCCACCTCTTCGGGGCATGACATCTTCCGCAGGTCCTCGCTTCTCTTCGGGATCGGCGTTTCACCCTCCCAGCATGGGGTTAGGAGAATGAGGCGGTTCAATCTCCGGTACGTGATTGCCGCGTGATGCGATCGGCACAGACATGGGTTCGAACTTGCCTCATCCATCGTCCTGCGAAGGACGTCCTTCCGCCGACTGGCGGAACTGTGTGTCTTTCTCCTTTCGGCCTTTTGTCAGCTCGCTGATGTCATGGTTTCCCGCGTCCAGCGGAATTCGGTGCCGTCGAGCCACATGCGATGCATGACGACCGCTAGGCGACGAGCGAGTGCGACTTTCGCCTTCGCCATGCCGCGCCGCTGGGCGATCTTCATCGCCCAGGCCTTCAGCCACGACCATTTCCTCACGCGCGTCAGCAGCAGCTGGGCAGCCTCATAGAGCAAAGTGCGCATCGTGCCGTCCCCGCATAGCGATATGCAGCCGACGCGCTTGCTTTCCCCGGACTCGTGGAGCTTCGGCGTTAGTCCCAGGATCGATCCCACCGCCTTGGAGTTTCTGAAGCGCTGCGGAATGTCGATTGTCGCGGTATAGGCGAGCGCCACCACGGGGCCGACACCAGGGATTGTCATCAGGCGCCGGCAGGTGGCATCGTCCTTCACGACCGCCAGGGCTTGTCTGTGCAGGCGCGCAAATTCGGTACGCAGCTTCGCTCGGGCGGCAAGCAATGGCTCCATGATCGCCGCGAGATCAGGCATGCCTTCGATGAGTTCGCGAATGCGCTCTTCGAACTTCGCCGTTCTCACGGCGTCAACCTTCAGCCCAAAATTGCGCAGAAGGCCGCGGATGTCGTTCTCGATGGCGATCGCCTTTTCCTGCAGCAGCTTGCGGGCCGTTAAGAGCGCCCGCCGCTTCTGGCTCGTCAGTGTCTTCACATGCACTGGGCGATACAGATTGACGCGCATCATCTGCGCGATGCCGCGCGCATCGTTGCGATCCGTCTTGTTGGGCTGCGCCTTCAGGAATGCCTTCACATGGCGTGTCTCGATGCAGATGACCGGCAATCCCGCCCTGGCCAGCCCCTCGAATAACCACTGCGACAAAGGTCCGGCTTCAAGTCCGACCCGCTCGACGTTCCAGGTCTGGCCCTTCAGCGCCGCAATGAGATCGTCAGGGTGGCTGACAACCTTCACCTCACGACAGATCTTGCCGGCTTCGTCGATAATGCAAACGGCGGTCTCTTTCACCGAGACATCGAGGCCAATAAAGTGCTTCATGCTGCGCTTCCTTTCCTGATGCTTGTGGCTGCTTGGACAGACCACGTTCTATCATCAGCTCGAAGCGCAGCACCTCCCTGCATCACCGCAGAAGATGGGGCGCAAGCCGAATACCCCATCTCCGGTACAAAACGTCACCTATCTCTCAGGCCGGGCAGCGGACTACACTGCAAGCCGTTCTGTGCAAATTGCCTTTACGAGCTGCTGTAATACCCTCACGCGCTCGACCAACCAGGCGAGCTCCTCGCTGGTGATTGTGTATTTCGATGAATATCGCGCCTCGACATAGGCCCGCGACAAGAGCTCGAAGCAGCGCCGTGAAAACCTGTTGTCACGCGGCCACGCTTCGATCAGCCGGTTATCCACCCCTTCGGCCTGGGAGCGCAAGACCTTTATCCGATGAGACTTGGGGCTGTAGAGGGTGAGTGTTAACAGGGTACAGTGGTAAGCCCGTTCCGTGGCTTGATGCAGCATGAACGCGCCGTCGCGCCAGATGTTTCTTTCGAGCATCAGTTCAGCGCCCGTGAGCGCCTCGAGTGACAACTGATACCACTGATCAAAATTAGTTTGCGCTTCGGCATGCCGCTCCTGCGCCGTCAGCGGCTTCGGCTGCGCCAGCGGATGGCCGGGTTCTTCATAGAGGGGAATGCCGTCTCTGGCGATGTCGACGAAGAAGGGTCGGCCGCGGGAGAGCTGGTCGTTGACATCGGCCAGCGTGTGGACGATCGGCACGACCGGGGTTTCGATGCGGTGCGCGATCTGCTCCGTCAACAGCCGCTCCTCGATGTTCTCCCAGAGCTCGTGCTCCTCGGCGAACGCCTTGCTGTTGACGACGATCAACAGATCGTAGTCGGAGCGATAGCCGCTCAGGTGATCCTCGACCCAGTCACCGCGGCCATAAGAACCATAGAGAATGACCTTCAGGATCCTGCCGAAATTGCGCTTGGTCGACAGCTTGCCGGCCTGGAAGCCTTCGACCTCGGCAAACAGGATCTCGAGGATACGCGCCAGTTCGCGCCGCTTCCTGTCCGGCAGATGTTCGATATGGTCGGTCAGGGTCAAAGCCGCGTCAAAGCCTTCGGTCAGAATCGCATCCATCGTAGCGGTTCCATGGTGATTGCGCATCTAAACGTTATACGGGATTGGCTTTATGAGAACAATCCACGATCGTAGAAGCCCGATGCCTGCGCGCGCGCCGTGTCATGCCTCCATGGGGTCGCCAACATGGCGCTGTACAATATCCAGGCCCGTCGGTGATGGCGACAGTGCGGTCGGCCGCGACGGTGACAAGCCCCAAACAGATGGCACCATGCTGCACGAGATTTTCAGCCCCTGAAATCGCCATGCTGGATCAGTGGATCAGCAACAAGCTCCGCCATTTTTGTCTGACCTTTTTGCTGCTGGCAATTCCCCCTCGGTCAAGCGCTCGAAGAGGCATCAACAAGTGATGAAGCCTGTCGGCTCAGCGACAATTGCTCGCGAATCGATCCTCTGCTGCCTCGTCATCGGGACATCGGCAAAATCGACTTGAATCGCCTGGCGCACGCCATTCAATTGCATTACATTATCCCTCGTGAAAGGAGCCTAGCATGGCCGCAAATGCACTTGTCCAGACGCGCATCGACGTGGAGATTCGGGATCGTGCGTCGTCCGTGCTCGAAAGTATGGGCCTCACCGTTTCGGATGCGGTTAGGATTCTGTTGACCCGTACCGCCAATGAAGGCGCGCTTCCGATTGAACTCGTCACTAATAGTGAGGAGCATGACACCTGGTTTCGTGCCAAGGTGCTCGAAGCGCTGGAAGACACAAGGCCCGACGTTTCCGAAGATCAGGCGGAAGCACACTTTGCCGCCCGTCGAGCTGCTGCACGCGCCAGGGCAGGTAACCGGAAATCGTGAAAGTTACTTGGTCGGCATTCGCGCTCGCGGACCGCGACAGCATCTTTTCGCATATCGAGGCCCAGAACGAACGTAGTCGCAGCCATTGCGGTCGACGAGCGCATCACTTCAACCGCACAGAGGCTACGGGATCTCCCTGAAAGCGGCAGACCCGGTCGGATCGCGGGGACCCGCGAACTGGTCGTCATCGGGACACCTTATATAACGGCCTATCAAATAGTGGGCGAGACCATCCGCATCCTGCGCGTATTGCATGGCGCGCAGCGATGGCCCGATGAATTGCCGCGCTAAGCCTTCACATCAGCAGCCGGAAGAACCCCTCTCTCATATCATCAAAACAAGACGGTAGCACTCGTTCAGCCTTAAACCGATCGAAGGGCCTGCGGTTCGAATCCCTTCAAGAAGTCGATCGCGACAGATCAGCCCGAGTTTTATCACGTTTCCTTTTAAATTAGACGGCCGTCTGTTTTAAATCTGTCGGCGATACGCTTTAAAATAGACAAGTTGCAGCCTTCGTCGATGACATTCTGGTCAACGGCCGGATGGAAAAGCTCGCGGGCTATTTCGACGACGACAACTATACACAACATAACCCGCAGATCGGCGACGGCTTGTCTGGTCTGGGTGTAGCTTTGAAGGCGATGGCCGAAGCTGGCGTCACCATGAAGTATGTCAAGGTCCATAAGGTGCTCGGCAAGGGCGACTTTGTCCTGACGGTCAGCGAACACATTCGCCCACAAGCTAACGTTGTTCTACGACCTCTTCCGGGTCGAGAACGGCAAGATAGCCGAGCACTGGGACACGATCGAGTCCATTCCGGCCAAGGCCGATTGGAAGAACCAGAACGGCAAGTTCTGACATGTCGCGGGGGGCTCAGCCCCCGATTGAGGTCCCCGGCGGGTCCGGCCGGATCGCCGATCTGAAATATGACCGCGCGACTATCAGACGATTGAGATTTGATCGGTGTGGCATGGAGGGCGAACTCGCGAACGCCCTCCAGGGGCTCGACCATTTCATCGAGCGTCCGGTTTTTACGCGCTGCCAAGCCCCTCAGAAGGGATAGTGCTGGGAGGAATCCTCCACCGTGATCCAGCGCAGATCGGTGAATTCGGCAATCGCCGCCTTGCCGCCAAAGCGGCCGTAGCCGCTGCCCTTGACGCCGCCGAAGGGCATCTGCGCCTCGTCGTGCAATGTCGGTCCGTTGATGTGGCAGATGCCGGATTCGATCCGCGCCGCAACGGCCATTGCCCGCTGTACATTGCGGCTGAAGACGGCGGAGGACAGGCCGTATTCGGTGTCGTTGGCGATGCGGATCGCTTCCTCCTCGCCGGAGACGCGGATAATCGGCTTGACCGGGCCGAAGGATTCTTCCGAATACACGCGCATGCCGGGCGTCACGTGATCGAGCAGCGTCGCCTCGACCACGCTGCCCGAGCGTTTGCCGCCGGCGACGAGTTTCGCGCCCTTGGACGTCGCGTCGGCGATCAGTTCCTCCATCTTCTTCGCCGCGTCGAGGCTGATCAGCGAGCCCAGAACGACGTGGCCGCGCGGGTCGCCGGCAGGCAAACGGCCGGCGCGGGCGGCCAGTTTGGCGACGAACTGATCGGCGATCGTTTCGTCGACGATGATCCGTTCCGTCGACATGCAGATCTGGCCCTGATGCATGAAGGCGCCGAAAATCGCGGCATTGACGGCGCCGTCGATATCGGCGTCGTCGAGAATGACAAGCGGCGCCTTGCCGCCGAGCTCGAGAAGGGCGGGTTTCAGATGCCTGCCGCAGGTCTCGGCGATGATCTTGCCGACTTTGGTCGATCCAGTGAAATTCACGCGCCTGACGGCCGGATGGCTAATCAGCGCGTTGACGATCTGAGCCGCATCTTCCGGTGCGTTGGTGAGGACATTGATGACGCCGGCGGGCAGGCCCGCTTCGGTGAGAGCGGTGGCGATCAAACGATGCGTGCCGGGGCACTGTTCTGACGCCTTGAGGATGACGGTGTTGCCGCAGGCGATCGGCATGGCGATGGCGCGGGTGGCGAGGATGACGGGCGCATTCCAGGGGGCGATCGCCAGACACACGCCGGCGGCCTGGCGAACGCCCATGGCGAGCGTGCCGGGCTTGTCGGAAGGGATGACTTCGCCCGCGATCTGCGTCGTCATGGCGCCGGCCTCGCGCAGGATATTGGCGGCGAGCATGACGTTGAAGCCGGCCCATGGCGCTGTTGCGCCCGTCTCCTCGATCATCAGCTTGGTAAACTCGCCCACTTTGGCATCCATGATATCGGCGGCCTTCATCAGGATCGCGCGGCGCTGGCTGGGACCGGTCTTCGACCAGCCGGCGAAGGCGGCGGAGGCTGCATCGACGGCCGCGGCAACGTCATCCAGGCTTGCGGCGGCGGCGCGGCTTGCGAGCTTCTCGGTGAAGGGGTCGATGCGGTCATAGGTTCGGCCGCCGGAGGCTGCGCGGTCCGCGCCGTTGATGAGGAGAGAAATATTCATAGTGGGTCTCCTGAAAAGAACTAGAAGCCGAGCACTTCGGCGTTGATGGATGCTTCGAGGCCGCCGTCGGCGGCGAGATTGGCGCCGTTGATCCAGCGTGCGCCGTCCGAGCAGAGAAAGAGCACGGCGGGCGCGATATCGGCGGCGGTACCGGCACGGCCGACCCGGGTGATGTCGCTGTCGACCCTGGCATCGCCGAGCACGGCGCGGAACTGCTTCAGGATCGGTGTTTCCACCGGCCCCGGGCTCACCGCATTGACGCGGATGCTGCGGTTCTTGAACAATGGCTGGTGGGCCGCGCGCATGATCCAGAGCAGCAGCAGCTCCTTGGAGAGCGGGTAGCCTTGCTCATCCTTGAGATCGTGTTCGGCGACAACAGCCGCCACATCGGGAAAGCCTTCGATTGACGTAAGCGACTTGGCCCGTTCGAGATTGGCGCGCCAGCCGTAGCCGGCGATCGAGGCGACGTTGACGATGGCGCCGCCTTCGCGCAGGCGGGGTGCCACGGCTTCCGACAGGGCGCGAAGCCCGTAGAAATTAACGGCGAGCGTCGAAACGATGCCGGTACTGCCCGACAACCCGGCGACATTCGCGAGCGCGTCGAGGCGCGTCGGAAGCTGCGCGACGATCTCGGCAACGCCAGATGGCGTGGACAGATCGCCCTTGATGAAGACGGCACTTCCATTTGCTGGTTCGCGCACGTCGACGCCGATGACTTCGGCGCCCATCTGGCCGGCCAGTTCCGCCGTCCGGGCGCCGATGCCCGAAGCCACGCCGGTCACCAGGATCGTTTTACCAAAAAGCATGGATTTCACCTTTCACAAGAAACCAGGAAGCAAGCCGGTTCATTCTTCCCATTTGATTTTATTCGGGCCGGGCAATTTCAGCCGGTAGCCGACGGGCAGAAGCTGAAAGTCGTAGCGACGTTCGACTTCGCCCCAGAGGCCGCGCGGCAGGTAGAGCGAGAAAATCAGCGCGGTAGCGCCAAGCCCGATCAGATACCAGACCCCGGCTGAGCCGAAGAAAGTCTCGATGACGAAGAACAGGATGGCGCCGAGGATCGCGCCTTCGAACTTGCCGATCCCGCCGACCAGCACCATGAAGATCATGTAGGCCGTCCACTGGACGCTGAAATAGGTCTTCGGCTGGAACGTCGTGGCGGTCGCCAGCCACAGGCCGCCGGCGATGGCAATGCCGAAGGCGGCGAGTACGAAGAGCAGCCTCTTGGTCGCGATCACGCGCACTCCGACCGAGGTCGCTGCCTCTTCATTGTCGCGGATCGCCTGCATCGCCGTTCCTGCGCGGCTGCGCATCAGCATGAAGAGAGCGCCGAGCAGGGCCACCATGGACGCCAGGGCCAGCCAGTAGATCGTCGCCCGCCGCGTAGCGCTGTCATAGACGTTGAGCGAGATCAGCGAGGTTCCCGTTTCCCCTTGGATGAGGCGGTCGAGGTTGACGAGCAGATGTGCGAGTTCGGCCACGACCCACATGCCGATTGCGAACTCGCCGCCCTTCAGACGCAGCATGAACAGCGAGAGCGGAATCGACAATGCGCCGGTCACGATCGCTGCCGCAAGGACGGAGACGAAGGGATCGAGCCCACCATCGGCGAGGCGAATGGTGAAATAGGCGCCGAGGCCGAAGAACACCTGCTGGCCCACCGAGACGAGCCCGCCGAACCCGGCAAGTGCATTCCACATCGCGGCAAGGATCACGTAGATGAACAGGGCGGTCATCCGGTCGATCGCGCCAGCGCCGAGCACGGCTGGGGCGAAGATCAGCAGGGCAAGCACCGCCGCCATGGAGGCGAGCGCCACCCGCGACGATTTCGTCCAGCGTTCTATGGATATTCCATTGGAGACGAATGTCATGTCGGGCTCCGGAGACGGGCGCGAAATTTGAGAGATGCGCCAAGTTTGTCGAGAACCGGCATGCCGAATCCGGACAGCCGAGCGAAGAGCACCAGCAGGAACACGGCATGGCCGCCGATCAGGAAGCCCTGCGGATGCAATTGCGCGCCGAGCGATTGGGCAAGGCCGAGAACGATGCCGCCGGCAAGTGTGCCCCACAGCGAGCCCGCTCCGCCGATGACCGCGGTCTCGAAGGCAAAGAGAAGCTGCGGGCCGCCGGCATAGGGGCTGAAGGTCGCCCGCATCCCGAGAAACGCGCCGGCGATTCCGATCGTGACCATGGTGATGGCGGTGGCGACGGCGTTCACCCTGCGCGCATCGATGCCGACGAGCCCTGCCGTATCGGGATCTTCGGCCGTGGCGCGGATGGCGCGGCCCAGCGCAAAACGGTTGAGGAAAAACTGCAGCGCGCCGAGAATGACGACCGCGGTCACCATCATCAGGACGGCAAGCTTGCCGACGAAGATGTGGCCCGGCAGTTGCCAGGATGCATAGGACAGGTTGCCGATGAAGGGTGCCAGCGATCTTGTGTCGGCGCCAAACTGTTCGAACAGCAGATTGTCGATGACGATCGACAGACCGAAGGTCGTGAGAATCGGCAGCAGCGTGCCGCCGCGGGCGCTGCGTTCGAGAATGAAGCGCTGCAACAGCCAGCCGATCACCGCCATGACGGGCAGCACGATCAGCAGGCCGGCGAAAGGCGGGACGCCGGCTTTGGCAGCGAGCAGCCACAGCCCGTAGGCGGCGGCGACCGCCAGGCTGCCATGCGCGAGATTGATGATCCGCATGACCGAAAACATGAAGGACAGGCCGCAGGCGATGACGGCGTAGTAGCCGCCGAGCAGGAGGCCCTGGATCAGGGTGTTGATCATGATGCGCTCCTTTCGCCGGCTGCCCGGTGCAATCCGAAATAGGCTTTGGTGACCTCGTCGCGCGTGACGGCCGCTGCCGCCTTGTCGAGGACGATGCGTCCTTCCAGCATGCAGATGACGCGGCTTGCGACACCCATGGCCCGGGCGAGATCCTGTTCGACCAGCACGATAGTCGTTCCCGAGGTCAGCAATGCCTGCAGCTGGGCGTAGACGCGGTCGACGACCAGAGGCGACAGTCCGAGGGAGACTTCGTCCAAGAGAAGAATGTCGGGATTGCTCATCAGCGCCCGGCCGATGGCGGTTGCCTGCTGTTCTCCGCCCGAGAGGTGCCCGGTTTTGGCGTGCCTGCGGGGTTTCAGGTTCGGGAACGCGTCGAGGACGCGATCGAGGCTCCACTCGCCTTTGCGCCCGCAGCTCTTGCCGAGAAGCAGGTTCTCCTCGACGGTCATCTGTGAAAACAGGCGCCGGCCTTCCGGCACCAGGGCGATGCCCTTGGCGATCCGCTTGTGGGAGGGCACGGTGGCCAGATCCTCATCGTTGAGAAGGACGTGGCCGGAGGATGGAAGGTGGGCGCCGGCGATCGATCTGAGCAGCGTCGTCTTGCCGGCGCCGTTCGCGCCGACCAGCGCCAGCACCTCGCCCTTGGCGATATCGAAACTGACCCGGCGCACCGCCTGGAGCAGACCGTGGCGGACGTCGAGGTTCTGGATGGAGAGGAGGCTCATGCGGGTGTCCCTCCGAGATAGGCCTTGACCACCTGCGCATTGCTCATGACCGTTTTCGGTTCGCCATCGGCGATGATCCTGCCGGCATCCATGCAGATCAGCCGTTCCGCCACCTGCAGCAGGATATGAACGATATGCTCGATCCAGACGATGCCGATGCCACGGCGGCGCAACTCCAGGATGGTTTCCACGAGTTCGCTCGCCTCGCCATCGGTCAGGCCGCCGCCGATCTCGTCGAGCAGCAGCAGTCTCGGCTGCGTGGCGAGCGCACGAGCAAGCTCCAGGCGTTTGCGATCGAGGAGACCGAGCGTGTCGGCCGGGCGGTTGGCGACGCCAAGCATGCCGCAGAGCGACAGCGAATCCACGACGCGCTCATAAGCCTCGTCGCGACTTGCGGCATTGCCGTGCGAGGCGGCGACGAAGACATTTTCAAAGGTCGTCATGCCGCTGAAGGGCTTGGGAATCTGATGTGTTCGCACGAGCCCGGAACGGCAGCGCTCCGCCGCCGTCCGGTTGGTGACGTCGGCGCCATCGAAGGTGATAGTGCCCTGACTTGGAGGGAAGGCGCCGGCCAGCACGGAGAGCAGCGTCGTCTTGCCTGCGCCGTTCGGCCCGACGATACCGACCGCCTCGCCATCGCACATGGAAAAATCCAGATTCTCCAGCACCACCAGCGCGCCGAACCGCTTGTGGATCCCCTTGGCCGAGAGAAAAGCTTCCCCCGGCCGTCTTTGAGCTTCCTGCCGCACTGTGCGTTATCCGTTGTAAGCGATAAGCTTGGCGCCGACCGGGACATTGGGGTCGGTGGCGTTTTCGGTAACGACGTAGTCGAGAGCGAACTTCGAGCCCTCCGGCGCTTTCACCCATTGCGTGCCGATGATCGGCCCGGGAGACACATTGGCAACGGGACCGCTGGTGAAGTCGACTTTGCCGGCGATCGTCGTGGTCTTTAGCATGGCTAGCGCCTTGGCCACCGCCTCCTTGCTCTTGACGTCGGTGCTCGCCTTCAGCGCATCGAAACCGGCGTCGAGAAGAGCGAGCGTAGCGCCGAGCTGCTGCGTCCACTGCTTGCCGCTTGCGGCTTCATAGCCATCGGCGAGTTCGGTTCCGGACACGCCCGTCAGCGTGGATTTGTAAGGGAAGGCCTTGTGCCAGTATGCGGCGCTGCCGATGTTGAGGCCGAGATCGCCGAGCGCTTCGATGTCTGATGGAAAGAGACCCGTCTTGGCGACCTGGCAGATCTTGATCTGCTGGGTGAGGCCCTGCTGCGCCGCCTGACGCCAGAAGGCCGCGAAGTCGGGCGGTATGGGGAACGAGTTGAAGATCTCCACGCCCTCTTGCCGGAAGAGAGCGATCTGCGCCGAAAAGTCGGTGGTTCCGGTTTCATAGGCGCCGGGATCGACAATGATGAAGCCCGCCTTGGCGAGCGCAGGCGCCAAATGGCCGCGGATCGCATTGCCGTCGGCATCGTTGGGATACATGACGCCGACCTTCTTGTTGGTCTCGATCAGATTCCACTGCGAGACATAGGCCTTGTGGAATTCCTCGACGCCGAAGCCGAAATGATAGGTCCACTTGAACGGCGAGGGCGCTCCGGGCTTGGCGCTGCGGCCGAAATACCACGCTTCCCAGGGCATGACTGTCGACAGGCAGGGAATGCCCGCTGCCTCGCAGGCGTCGGCCACCGGATTGATCGTTTCGGGCGTCGAGACGGCGAGCATCAGGTCGATTGCCTGGTTGTTGATCAGGTCCTTCGCCAGCTGACCGGCGCGCGAGGGGTCGGATTGGGTGTCCTGGTCGAGAATATCCACCTGCCATGTCTTGCCGCCGATCTGCAGGCCGTTCGCCAGTGCCTTGCGCGCCAGTTCGAGCACATAACCATCCGTCTCGCCGAAGCCACCGAGAGGGCCTGTGCGCGGGCTGATGAAGCCGACCTTCAGCGTATCGCCGCTCTCGGCAAAGGCCGTGCGGCCGGAAAGCGCCAGCGCCGCGCCGCCTGCCACTGTCGATGCAATGAAAGAGCGGCGGGTGAGCGATGCCGCATTGAGTTTTCCGTTCATGAAATCGTTCCTCCTCTTGATGCGGGCCTCCCAGCCCGTTTTTCCTTGTTCGTCCCGGCCTCAGATCGGGTAGTGTCGTTTTCCCGATGCCATGGTGATCCATCGAAGCTCGGTGAATTCATCGATTGCGGTCTTTCCGCCGAAGCGGCCGTAGCCGCTTGATTTGACGCCGCCGAACGGCATTTGCGGTTCGTCGGAAACGGTGGCTTCGTTGATGTGGCAAATGCCGGATTCGAGCCGCATGGCGATGGCCATCGCCGCATTGACATCGGCGCTGAAAACCGCTGCCGAAAGCCCGTATTCGTTGTCGTTGGCAACTGTCACGGCCTCGTCGACGCTGCCGACCCGGATGATCGCTGCCACCGGGCCGAAGCTCTCTTCGCGGTAAACGCGCATGGCAGGCGTGACGTGATCGATGACGGTCGCATCCATCAGCGTGCCGTGTGCCTCGCCGCCGCAGACGAGGACCGCGCCCTTCTGCAGGGCATCGTCGACGAGCGACTTCACGCGGCGCGCCGCTTCGGCGTTGATCAGCGTTCCGAGCGGCGTGTTACCGTCTCCGGGATGGCCTGCGATGAGGGTTTTAGCCTTCGTCCGGAGTTTGCCGACGAAACTGTCGGCGATCTCGTCCATCAGGATGATCCGCTCGGTGGACATGCAGATTTGGCCCTGGTTCATGAAGGCGCCGAAGGCGGCCGCATGCACGGCCTCGTCGATGTCGGCATCGGCAAGCACGATGAATGGCGCTTTGCCCCCGAGTTCGAGCAGGCAGCGCTTGAGATGCTTCGCCGCGGTTTCGGCGATGATTCTGCCAACACGGGTGGAGCCGGTGAAATTAATGCGGCGGACGGCCGGATGGGCGATCAAGGCATCGACGACGGCGGCAGCATCGCTCGGCGCATTGGAGACGACATTGACGACGCCACGGGGAAAACCAGCGTCACGCAGGATGTCGCCGATCAGGCCGTGGGTCTTCGGGCAAAGCTCGGATGCCTTGAGGACGACGGTGTTGCCGCAGGCAAGCGGCATGGCGACAGCGCGGGTGCCGAGAATGATCGGCGCATTCCATGGGGCAATGCCGACGCAGACGCCTGCCGGCTGGCGCACCGCCATGGCAAGGCTTCCCGGAATGCCCGAAGGAATGAGCTCGCCTGAGATTTGCGTGGTCATCGCTGCGGCCTCGCGGAGGATGTCGGCGCCGAGCCCGCAATTGATCGCCGCCCATTGCGTCGTGGCGCCGGTTTCGCCGGTCATGGCGGTGATGAGCTCCGGCCTGCGGGCCTCCAGGAGATCGGCGGCGGCATTCAGAAGTCTGCGCCGTTCGCCTGGGCCGGTCTGCGACCATTCGGGAAAGGCGGCAGCGGCCGCATTGGCTGCCCTGGTCATGTCGGTGACGGATCCCGCCGCGGCAATCGTTGCGACATCGCCGGTCAGCGGATCGAGGCGTTCGAAGGTGGCCCCCTCGGAAGCGTCCATCTCCTCGTTGTTGATCATCAGCTTCGTCAAAAACACGGTTTCACCCAATTCGTCACGTGTTGGTGCCCAAGAACCGGCGCCTGCATCGTTGCCATGGGGAGAAAGACGAACAGACGCGCCGGCCCAAGGGCCGCCTAACCGTTCCTGCGTTGTCGGAATGCCTCCTCCCAAAGGCTGATGACGACAAGGTTACGCCGATCAATTGCGGATGGAATGCGATTTATTGGGTTAATATTGTAATTATCCGGTGATAACAGCACTATTTGACGGGAGCGGAGGAAAGGCGTTGTTGGTGACGGACGGAGGCATTCATCATTATGCCAGGGGCGAGTGGCACGGGCCGTCGCTGTCGCACCGGCGTATCCGCCTTCAAAAGGGGCTCTATGCCGATTTCTACCATTTCCTGCTGCTCGGCGAGGGAGCGGCCGAGCTTCATTTCGATAATGGTGAGGACCGGCCGTTGCATGGGCCGCTGCTTGCCTTCCTGCCGCCGCAGGCGCGCTGCGACCTGTCGATTGCGGCGGGAAGTACTGCCCATCTGGTCGGCGCCTCGGCGCAGATCATGGTCGATGCGATCGGCGACAAGGTGGAATCCTATTCGCTGCGCATCTTCACCGAGCAGCGCAAGCTGGTCGAGGCACGGGACCCCTTGCTGGTGGCTGAAATCAGCCCGCTGATTTCGGGCTTCGTGCGGGAGCTCGGCGATCCCTCCCGGGCCTCCTGGATGGTGGTATCGGCCTATCTCAGGCTGATCCTGATGACGCTGTGGCGCGGCAGCGACGGCGAAAGAAGCGAACAACGCGGACGGGGCGAAACCGGATCGATCCTGCAGCGTTATCGCCAGCTGGTCGAGGCGGGCTTTCGCCAGCACCGGCCGATCAGCGACTATGCCGCGGAACTGGGCGTCACCGCCGACCGGCTTCACTCGATCTGCCAAAGGGCGCTCGGCCGCTCGCCGATCCAGCTTTTGCACGAGCGCGTGGTGCAGGAGGCAAAGCTGAGACTGGAGCGCTCGGCCCGCAATATCCAGGAAATCTCCGACAGCCTCGGCTTTCGCGACCCGACCTATTTCAGCCACTTCTTCAAGCGCAAGACCGGCCTTTCCCCGACCGGCTACCGCGAGATCGCCCGCGCTTCGGCCGGCTCGGAAAACAGCATGCTCTCCTCGGGTTATGCGGACTGGCCTTAGGTTTGAGCGCATCGGATCGCCGGACGTTGCCAAGCCTCCAACATCTACGGGCGCGGAGCTCCGGTCAGAGGGATGCAAGTCCGTCAACCTCAAACATCAGCTTGGCACGTCGTATGCGTTTTTAGATCTGCCGCACGGTGACAAAGACAGCTCGATTTCGCTCATCAGAAAAGTCTCCGCCCGCATAACCCATGGCGGACGACGCCAGGAGCGGGATGAAAGCATGGGAATTTCCAATAGAAATCCGATAGGCCCGGGTGCTGCCCAGGCACAACCGGCGAAGTCGAAAGCGGGTTTCAGTTGCGCTTATATATCCGCTTCAGCGCAGCCAGCAGAACATCCATTTCGTCGTGCGAAAAAAGGTCGATGAAACGCTGTTCGTGTGCATCGATCCGCTTGCGCGCCTGCGCAAGCATGGCGCGTCCCGCCATCGTCAGATGCAGTTCCTGGCGGCGCCGGTCCGCCGTGGAAGGGCGGCGCTCGACGAAGTCGCGGGCTGCCAGCCGGTTGACAAGGGCCATCATCGTCGCTCGGTCGGTGCCGAGCGTATTGGCCAGGTCGATCTGCGATGCGCCTGCATTGACTGCAAGGAGCTCCATCACCGCGAGCTGTTTCTGCGTCAGCGCCAGCTCCTCCATGGTTTCAGCGAAGTCGCGATAGATCGCGACATGCGCCATACGCAGATGAAAGCCCAGAAGATCGCCAAGCCGGCCGACGTCGAGTGACGGCGTCGCCGCAGCATCCTCGCTCTCGAAATCATCCTGCGGTGGTTTTGCAGCCATCATTCGCTCTCGCCTGATCCAGGGGCCATAACCATCAAAATCAGCAGGTTAGTCAATATCCGCGCAACAATTTCCCCGGAGTCTGCCGGAGCGATTGGGATTTGGGCAAGCAGCCTCTTGCATCCTGCCCAAAAAATATTAGTATGTGTTACATACAAATTTTGCCGGCCGCGGAGGAGCGGCAGGCATGGGAGGAAAAAATGGCGCATTCCTTTTCCGCAAGGTCTTCGTCGGCCGACTGCGGACTGGTGGCGAACGATCCGATCCTTTATCGCGCCCATGTGGCGCCGGATCGTCAGGCCCTGTTCGAAATCGCCACCGGCCGTCAGCTTAGCTATGCTGAGCTCGATATGCGGATTGCCCGCTGCGGCGGTTTCCTGAAGGATATGCTCGGAGCGCGGCGGCACGGGGCGCGGGTCGCCATGCTGGCGCGCAACTCGATCGATTCGATCGTGCTGGCTTTTGCCTGCCAGCGCATCGGCGCCGTTTATGTGCCGCTCAACTGGCGTCTCAGCACCGCCGAACTACGACCGATCCTTGCCGATTGCGCGCCGGCGCTCGTGGTCCACGACGAGGAGTTTTCGGCTGTTGTGGCGAGCCTTGCAGATGCCGATCCTGACATGGCGGTGATCTCGACTGCAGATGGCCCAGCCGGGCTTGCCACCCGCATCGAGGCGAGCGCCTCGGCCGACCCGGTGTCAGGGGATGCCGATCGGGCGTGCGTCCTTCTCTACACCTCGGGCACGACAGGACAGCCGAAGGGCGTCGTCATCACCGGCCGCAATGCTTTCTTTGCCGCCGTCAATTTTTCCTTCGTCGGAGAGATCGGGCCGGCATCGGTCGCTTTCTGCGATCTGCCGTTCTTCCACACGATCGGGCTCATTGCCGTGGCGCGAACCACATTGATGCTGGGTGGTACGCTCGTCATCTCCGACCGCTTCACCCCGGCTCGCACGCTGGCAGCCCTTGCCGATCGGAAGCGTGCCGTCACCCATTATTTCGCCGTGCCGCAGATCGCACTCGCCTTGCGCAACGACCCCGATTATAGCGCCGCGGCTCTCTCTGGCCTGCATGCGCTCTTCGTTGGCGGCGCGCCGCTGACGCAGGCGCTGATCGAAAGCTATCTCGACGACGGCGTTGCGCTGGTCAACGGCTACGGCATGAGCGAGGCTGGAACGGTGCTGCATGTGCCGATCGATCGGCGCGCGGTGCAGGACAATCCCGGCAGTGTCGGTCTTCCCGCACCATTGCTCGACATCCGCATTGTCGGCGAGGGTGGCCGCGACGTCAGCGGCGGCGAGATCGGCGAAATCTGGCTGCGTGGACCGGCAGTGACGCCAGGCTATTGGAACAAGCCTGTAGAAACCGCCGCCGCCTTCACCGACGGCTGGTACCGTACCGGCGATCTCGGTCGCCGCGAAGCAAACGGCTTCTATCGCATCATCGACCGACTGAAGGATATGTATATCAGCGGCGGTGAGAATGTTTATCCTGCCGAGGTCGAAGTCGTACTCGCAAGCCATCCCGATATCCTCGATACCGCGGTCGTCGGCATTCCTGACATAAGGTGGGGCGAATGCGGCGTCGCCTATGTCGTGCTGCGGCCGGGTGCCGTGGTGACGGGCGAGGAGATCGCCGGCCATTGCGCGGCACGACTGGCCGCCTTCAAGCGTCCGGCGCGCATCTTCTTCGTCGAAACCATTCCCCGCACCGCCTCCGGCAAGGTGCAGAAACATGTTCTGCGCCAGTTGCATTTTGACGAAACCCTTCAACGACAGGCCTGATGAAGTGGCCCCGGCTTTCATGCCGAAACCAATGGAGTGATCTGATGACTGAAAACCAATCGCCGGTTCTGGTCGAATTCGACAATGGCATCGCCTTCGTGATCCTCAACCGTCCGGAAAAGCGCAATGCGATGAATCCGGCCTTGAATGCCCGGATGCTCGAGGTGCTCGACGAGCTCGAGGGTGACGAGCGTTGCGGTGTGCTCGTCCTGCGCGGCGCCGGCGAGTCCTGGTCCGCCGGAATGGATCTCAAGGAATATTTCCGCGACAATGACGATAAGCCGCGCGATGCCACGCTGAAGGCGCGGCGCCAATCCGGCGGCTGGTGGAGCCGGCTGATGTATTTCGAAAAGCCGACGATCGCCATGGTCAACGGCTGGTGCTTTGGCGGCGCCTTCACGCCGCTCGTCTCCTGCGATCTCGCCATCGCCGCCGAAGAGGCGAATTTCGGGCTTTCCGAGATCAACTGGGGCATCTTGCCAGGTGGCAACGTCACCCGTGCGGTCGCCGAGGTGATGCGCCATCGCGACGCCCTCTACTACATCATGACTGGCGAACTCTTCGGGGGACGCAAGGCTGCCGAAATGGGCTTGGTCAACGAGGCCGTACCGCTCGCCGAGCTCGAAACCCGCGTGCGCAAGATCTGCGCCAGCCTGCTTGAAAAAAATCCGGTGACGCTGAAGGCCGCCAAGGACACCTACAAGCGTGTGCGCAACCTGCCGTGGGATCTCGCCGACGATTACATCTACGCCAAGCTGGAGCAGATGCTGTTTCTCGACAAGACCAGGGGGCGCGACGAGGGGCTGAAGCAGTTCCTCGACGACAAGACCTATCAGCCGGGGCTCGGCGCCTACAAGCGCTGAGAACAGATCCGGGTGCCGGTCATCTACGACCCGATCATTGGGAGGGAGGAAAGCAATGAAGATCCACGCCGCGGTGGCGCGTGCGCCCCATACGCCGTTTTCACTGGAAAGGCTCGATCTGGAGGAGCCGCGCGAGGGGGAGATCCTGGTTCGCGTCGTAGCGACCGGCGTTTGCCACACCGATATTGTCATGCGTGACCAACACCTGCCGGTGCCGCAGCCGGTCGTGCTCGGTCATGAAGGCGCCGGCATCGTCGAACGCGTCGGGCCGGGCGTCGCCAAGGTGGCGCCGGGCGATCACGTGGTGATGACCTTCAACTCTTGCGGTCGTTGCCCGAGCTGCAACGATCACGAGGAGACCTATTGCCACGAATTCTTCCCGCGCAATTTCTTCGGTGCGCGCGCCGATGGTTCGAGCGGGCTCTCATGCGAGGGAGAGCGGGTTCATGGCAATATTTTCGGACAATCCTCCTTTGCGAGCCATGCGCTGTGCCATGAGCGCAATATCGTGAAAGTGCCTGATGATGCGGATCTGGCGCTGCTCGGGCCACTCGCCTGCGGTATCCAGACCGGCGCCGGCGCTGTGATGAATGCGCTGAAGGTTGAACCGGGAAAGGTGCTCGCGGTCTTCGGCATGGGTTCGGTCGGCCTGGCCGCCGTGATGGCGGCGCGAATTGTCGGCGCTTCCAGGATCATCGCCGTCGATGTCAACGAGACACGGTTGGCGCTTGCGGCCGAACTCGGCGCGACCGATATCGTCGACGGCAAGGCAAGCGATGCCGTCGCCGCGATCATGGCGCTGACCGGCGCCGGCGTCGATTATGCGATTGATGCCTCGGGTGTGCCCGCCGTCATCGACCAGTGTGTGCGGGTGCTGGCGCCCCGCGGCACCTGCGGCATCGTCGGGGCCTCGCCGCATGGTGCGACGCTGACGCTCGACCTCACCCATATCCTGTCCGGCGGACGCCGGGTGCGCGGCATCGTCGAGGGCGATTCCAATCCCGACGTGCTGATCCCGCTATTGATCGATCTCCATCGGCAGGGGCGCTTCCCGTTCGACAGGCTCGTCCGCTTCTACGATTTCGCCGACATCAACCGGGCGGTGGAGGACTCCGAAAGTGGCATCGTGCTGAAACCGATCGTGCGCCAGCCCGGCGCCTGACATCGTTCGAGGGAGGAACCAATGAACACCGTCACCCCAATCGCCACCGATACCAGTGCTGACGTCATGAAGGAGCTGCTTGCCCGGCAAAGGGCGTCTTTCCTCAAGGAGGGGCCGCCTGATATCGAGACCCGCACCGATCGTATCGACCGCGTCATCGCCCTTCTCGTCGATCATAAGGACGCGATTGCGGCGGCTCTGTCGGACGATTTCGGCAGCCGCAGCGTCGAAGCGAGCCTGCTTCTCGACGTCTTTACCTGCATCGGTTCGCTCAAATATGCCAAGGCCCATCTGGCCGAATGGCTGAAGCCGGAAGAGCACGAGGCACTGTTTCCGGATGCTGTCGCCAAAGTCGTCTATCAGCCGAAGGGGGTGGTCGGCATCCTGAGCCCCTGGAATTTTCCGTACCAGCTCGCCCTTGCGCCGCTTGCCGGCATTCTCGCCGCCGGCAACCGCGCGATGATCAAACCGTCGGAGGTGACGCCGGCTTCATCAGCCTTGATGGCCGAACTCGTCGCCCGCTCCTTCGACGAAACGGAGATCGCCGTCGTGCAGGGCGGACCGGCGACGGGCACGGCCTTTACATCGCTTGCCTTCGACCATCTGATCTTCACCGGCGGCACGGCGGTTGCCCATCATGTCATGCGGGCTGCGGCGGAAAACCTGACGCCGCTGACGCTCGAACTCGGCGGCAAGTCGCCCGTCATCGTTGGTCGCTCGGCCGATCTCGCAGACGCGGCACGCCGCATCATGACCGTCAAGACGCTGAATGCCGGCCAGATCTGCCTGGCGCCTGATCATGTCTACGTGCCCGAGGAAAGCGTCGAAGCCTTTGCCGAACATGCGGTGGCGGCGGTCGGTGCGATGTATCCGTCGCTGAAGGAAAATCCCGACTACACTTCGATCGCCAATGGCCGTCATCATGCCCGTGTGCAGGGCCTGGTCGACGACGCCAGGGCCAAGGGCGCCCGTATCGTCGAGATCAATCCGGCGGGAGAGAATTTCTCGCAGCAATCGGCCCACCGCATGCCGCCGACCCTGATCCTCGATCCCACCGACGATATGCGCGCGCTGCAGGAGGAAATCTTCGGACCGGTGCTGCCGGTTCTTTCCTATCGCGATGTCGCCGATGTTATCGATCGCATCAACGCCCGGCCGCGCCCGCTCGCCCTCTATTACTTCAGCCAGGATGGCGAAGAGGAGCGTCGCGTTCTTGACAATACGACCTCTGGCGGCGTGACCGTCAACGATTGCATGAGCCACGTCACGGCGGAAGGCCTGCCCTTCGGCGGCGTCGGCCATTCCGGCATGGGTGCCTATCACGGCAAGTTCGGCTTCCTCGCCTTCTCACATCCGCGCGCCATCTATCATCAGAGCAGGATGGTGGAGGCGGAATACATGATGCGGCCGCCCTTTGGGGAGGCGCTGCGCGGCTTTCTGGCCGAAGCGATCTGCAAGTAAAGTGTTCCTCATAGAGCTACTCGTGGAGCTAGTCGTCCGATCGCCAGTATGAATGGACGGCTTTCGGTCCAGCTGTGAGCGTCCTTCTTCCTCCCGCAAGCGACCCCGGAATGCGTTCGTCTTCGACCCCAGCTTAGGCGTGCGCATCGAAGGGTTAGGTCGATTGCACATGTAGGAGTGGCTAGTTGTCCGTTTATGGGTTGATATTTTTCAACATACATGGCCGCGACCAAGCCGATGAAGTTTTAAATTATTTCTTGAAATCTCCATTGGAAAAACGAAGCTATACCTCGATTTTAATTTGCCGCCGATCTACAGCCCATACATGGCTTCACTAGTAGTCAGGTTGACGACGACTGGTAATGCCGGACGACGTACGATTTCATGGTTAGGTAGCAAAAACCACCAAATTCGGTCTAAACATCTGAATAAGTGAGTACTTCCGGCCGAATTTTTTCGGTTACCCTGAGCCGCTGTCCGTCTTCCTGTACCTCGCGCGATTGTTGCTCGTTTCCATTTTACTGAGGGTTGCGCAGTACCGATTGATGCGAGCATTTTTAGCGTGCCTCACTCATTGATTTATACGAAGATCTTCGTATATTGAGGACGAGATGGCTTTTAAGGGCGTCAGGTCCCGTCATCAAGGCACTGAAGGATGGTACTTATCTGCATGCGGGTCGTGGGAGCATCGAGGACAAGAATGCCTTGATGACTGGCGACATCTCACCGCAGCAACTGATAACAATCATCGACAGGTGTAATGGCACGCATCATGAAAGCTCTGAACACCATGAATTCAAGGGCGTTCAAGTCCGCATCCTCAAACGAGACGGATGGTACATAAAATTCTATTTCGTTGACCCGGATACGGTCTTCATAAGTGTACATCCATCAAGGTAGGCGAATATGAAAATCTGGTATGTTGGAGATAAGAGCAAGGCGCTCTGCGAAAAGTGTCAGAAGCTTGTTGCGACAACTTTCGATTACCACGACGTGCCTTTCGAAAGCGGGATCGGGGTGGCGAAGCAGATCATGGCGGCTACCTGCGACGAGTGTGGAACCGTTGTGGCTATCCCACCGCAGTCGACGCCAGCCATCCGTGTTGCTCGTGAGATTGCTTCAAGACCTTTGGAAGTAATTGTGGCTGCGCCGTTTCTGGATACGTTGGACTTGGCATCCTATCGCATTGATCCTTCTGCTGGCGTACTCCTCCGAAAAAAACTGATCGCCTACTTCGTTCACAGGTCTCTAAATGATGATTCCTTGGTCGAGCGACTTCGCAGAAATGCGGAGGTTCATCGAGCGAAGTGGAAAAGCTGGCACGATGCCCCGACAAAACGTCTTTCCATGAAAGTGACCCCCCGCGTTGGCGACGAGTTTGACGAACTCATCAAGAAAAGCGCGTTGAATAAAACAACGTTGGTCAAATCCATCGTGATGGATATTGGCTCTGAAATCGTTGAACCTGAAGAGCCGCAGATGATGCCAGAACTGCGCCGGATGGCTGCGGCGCTCGCCGCTTGAAAGCGAGCACGTTTACCATCCGATTCTGCTCCGATCGACTCCTGTGAAGATGCCAGGTAAGTACGTGGGTCATGTTCAGGATGATACGCATACAGTTCTGATCTTCCTGCGGCCGTTTTCGGCCGCCGATCCCCTGTGCTTGCCGTCGACTTCTGGAGCCTGAACATGATCCATCAACGCCATCGCTACCCCTGTCCAACCGCACGCTGCGGTGCTGGCCGTCAGTGCCTTGGGCGGAGGCTTGGAAATACGCCCGGCGTTCCTCCGGATCGCGGAAGAGTTGAGCCTTGGCGGACCCCGAAGGCACGCCCAAGGGCCAGCATTTCCTGCTGTCGCCAGAGTGCTGAATGCTGACGGTGCTCGATCTCGCCAAGATGCGGGATGCGACTGCCTACAACTGGTTTAAGCGCCTGCGCTGGCCCGAGACGGAGCGCGAGCCGTATTGCGACGGTCATCTGAAAAATTTTTCATTGCTGGAAACGCCGACGGGCCTCCGTCTGTCGCCAGCTTATGACGTCGTGAATACTGCATTGTACGACGGGTTCGACCAAACGCTGGCGCTCTCATTTGGTGGGAACAAGGTTCATTTGGAAGCTGCCGATCAAGGTTTGTTTCGGTCGTTTGGGAAGACGATCGGATTGCCCGAGGCAGCCGTCAATCAGTCCTTCAAGCAAATGAAGCGGCAAGTCGAAAAGGCCACGTCGATCATTCAACCGCCGGAGGTGGAGCCACCGGATGGCTTCATGCACCGATTCAAAGAGATCGTGGACAACTCATGTTTGAGAATTCTGGAAGCATAGCGCCGCTTTCCTGGCAGCGGATTGTCGAAGAGGCCCTGCGCCGACGCAAAGCCGAGGGTCTCACACAAAAGGGCCACTCGGCCCTTGCCGGCGTCAGTCATCCGACGATGGCTGCCTTCGAACGAGGCGACACGACGCTGACGCTGGCAAAGGCTCTCGATATCCTAAGGGTTGTCGGTCTTGTCGATGAACCTGTGGAAGGCGACGCACAGTCACGATTTGTCCGTCAAGCCCGTGAGCGCTGGCGCCAACTGACGGCGAACCTTCCGCCAGACTCGCCCGCGCGGTTTCCAGACGGCTTCTATCAGATCGACTATTGGCTCGAAGGTGATCTCAAAGCACCGGGCCTCGGCGCCTTCGAACGAACGCTCGAAAAGGCTGTTGTCCGCAAAACGGGATGGCCGCCATTCTGGCTGCCAACACGAGAAGGCATCCGACCTTACGAGATCGACGGCGTAATAGAGTGTTGGCTCGCATCTCAAGGTGACGACGTCGAACGTGGATTTAGCGATCCCGCTCATTGCGATTTCTGGCGCGCCGCACCGACCGGGAACATGTTTCTGGTCCGCGGCTATCAGGAAGATGGTAGCGAGACTTTTCCAGCAGGTAGCATTCTCGATACGACCCTGCCTTTGTGGCGGATGGGCGAAGTCTTGTTGCATGCAGAACGGCTTGCTTCCCTCCTCCGCCGCGAGCCAGACAGTTCCGTTACGATCCACTTTCGCGCCATGTTTACGGGGCTTACAGGTCGCGTGCTTCGCTCATGGGCAAATCCACTGAGCGATATGATCATCGAAGGTCATCCGGCGCGGGCTGACGAAGCCGTGCTTGAGGCATCGTTACCGGCCGATAACGTGGAAGGCCGCTTGGCCGAACTGCTTTTGCCATTGCTGTCATCACTTTACGATAGGTTCGGCATAGCCGGGCTTTCGCAGAGCCGGGTTGATGCCGAGGTGCAGCGATTGCTCAACAGCTCGATCGGCCGAGAGAGGAAAAACTGGCGATCCTAAACGGCGTTATCTCGCCCGTCACTCGAAATAGGCGCCAAGTGAGCCGGCCAGCGATATCACGGCCGCCCCAACTGCCATGATACCGATCCACCATGCAGGGTGCCGCTGACCTCGCGGCCGAGCTGGCGGTCTATGACCGGACCTCACGGGACAAGGGTGAACGCGCGTGCCTGCTCGACCACAGCGAACTTGCCGCTGGATAGCTGAATGGTCCCGGTGAACGACGGTCTCGCCGTCGGCGGTGGCGCGAAACGGCAGGCCCTTGGTCGCAGGCATCTCCGCGCCTGCACGGGCAAGCTCGCGCTCGCGTAGCGTGGCGAGAAGGTACGCCGATAGCCGATGCCACCAATCCCCGATAGAAATGGCGTGCCGTCGGTTCGTGTTCCTTCAACTGCAAAACTTACAGGAGACGGATCGAAGGAACCGGCACGATGCGCTGATTCTAGCAAAGTTGTGGTTTGGCCGAAAAATCCGACAGCCGGCCATAGCGAAACATCAGAATGGCAGCTGACCTGTCATCTTCGTCCTTACCCACTTCATCTCACCTTTAGCCCTCGCATGCAGTTTGAGGGACCGAAGTTGGCGAGATTGGTTTTAGACCCCGTCGCCCTCACCAAGGTGCGCAAGTGAGGCAAGCAGGTCGGCTGCGAGGGCAAGGTCGTGCGTTTCCAACCCTTCAGTGAATTCATTATAAATGGGTTGCAGCATTTTGCGCGCATCATGCGCCCGCAGTCGTACATGCCAGAGCTTTGCGAGATCGCACGCTGATCGCAATTGCCACGACAACGCACCGATCTTCTGGGCCAGCGCGATCGACTCGACAAGGAGCGTCTCCGCCTCATCAGGCCGGACTTCGGCCGCAAGAACGGAGGCCCGGATGCGCAGAAGCTCTGGAACGCACCACTGCTCGTTCTGCGTGTGGGCGCAATCGAGCGCTTCCTGGATGGTGGTGGCGGCGTCGGCCAGGCGGCCGCACTTGGTCAATGCCTCCGCAAAGCCGCCGAGATAGAAGGGGAACCGCGCCAGATGCCTTATGGCACGAAACTCCGCGACAGCTTGCTCGAGCACACGTAGTCCTTCGGCCGCCATGTCCCCTTGAGCACATGCCACTGCTCCGCGACAGAAGGTGGCAACCGGCCGCCAGATCACAATTCCATGCCGTACGATCTGATCGTCAAGCATCGCGGCAAAGCGGCCACATTCTTGATAACGCCTGCTCATGAGGAAGGTTAGGCTGGCCCAGGCGAGTGCATTACTAAGCGAAAGCTCATGCCCGGTCTTTCGCGCTAGCGCGATTGTCACCTCCGCAGTACCCGCTGCCGTGTCGGGGAGACCCATAAGCCACTGTATATGCGACAGGATATTCCCGACGTCGACATTTCTATCGTACAGGAAACGCGCGAACCGCGGGTCGTTGGAGTCTCTCAAATAGTTTCCATAAAAGCGTTCGATGCGTCGGCGGGCGCCTTCAAACCGGCCTATGAATAGGTCGGCTACTGCCAAATGCGTTTCGCCCGCCGACAACGCAGAAGGGTCCGCTGCGGCGGCGACTGAAACGAAGCTTTCAAGCGTCCCGATCCCGGCATCGTGTTGGCCGCCGAACAACTGATATGTACCGATCATCCGTAGGCAACGCAGTTGATGATCGATGTCGCCGATCCGAACGGCAATTTCCAACGCTCGTTGCATAGCGTTGATGGCTAGGGGTATGGCGCCGCGCATGAACATTGTTGCGCCTGCGAACGACACCTGAAGCTGCATCTCGGCGGCGGTTCCGACAAGTCCTGCTGCGTCCAGTTCCTCAAGCGCCCGCGAGACACGAACGCGGCATTCTTCCGTAAGAGAGAAGTGGTTCCAGAGCAGGCACCCCGCGACAGAGAGGCGGGTGTACAGCGATCTGTCGGCGGCCGGCCCGCCGGCCCAGTCGAGCGCCGAGCGCAGGTCGCCGAGGAAGCCTCCATAAGCGCGTGCCCAATCCGGGGCGGGCTGCAGGGCCCACTCGCTTGCTGCCCGTTCCAGAACCGCACAAATATGCTCCGCATGCCGACGCCGGACGACCTCCTCCTCGCCGCTCAATTGCAGTCGTTCGAGACAATATGCGCGCGTCGTCTCGAGGAGGCGATAAGCAAGCTTGTCGGCAACCACATCGACCGAAAACAGAGACTTTGCGACGAGGTTGGCCACATCATCGATCACCCGCACCCGTTCGAAACCCTCACCGGCGACGGCGCAGGCCGAGTCGAGACTGAACGAACCGGCAAGGACCGATAGCCGGCGCACAACCGCGCGTTCGCTCTGCGAGAGAAGATCGTAGCTCCAGTCAATCACCGCCGTCAGTGTGCGATGGCGCTCGGGGCCGGCGCGATGTCCGCTCAGCAGGCGAAATCGATCGTCCAGATGTGCGAGCAAACCGTCCATTCCGAAAGAATCGACGCGCGTCGCCGCGAGTTCGATCGACAACGCAAGACCATCGAGTCGCCGGCAAATCTCCGCGACTGTCAGTGCATTAGCGTCGCTCAGTTCGAACGACTCAAGCCTGTCGGTCGCACGGTTGACGAAGAGTTGAATGGCGGGATACCCGAGCGCTTCGGCAGCTTTCAAGTCAGACGAAGCGGGCGGCGCGTCGAGCCCCGATAGCCTGCGAACGCGTTCGCCTCTCATGCGGAGCGGCTCCCGGCTGGTGGCGAGAATCCTGATGCATGGTGCTTCGGCCAAAATCCGATCCGCACAGAAGGCTGCCGCTTCAATGATGTGCTCGCAGTTGTCGAACACGAGAAGCATTTCGCAATCGCGGAGATAGCTGCCTAAGGCAGCGAGCATATTCGCAGAGTGCGTTGCCAGACCGATTGCCGCCGCGACGGCATAGGGCACGAGTGACGGATCCTTTAACGGCGCCAGATCGATCAGCCAAACCCCGTCTCTAAACACCCCGATCGTCTGCTCGGCGACGGCCAGCGCAACCGTCGTCTTTCCGATGCCACCGGCACCGACAACCGACACCAACCGGGATGAATTCAACTCGCGTCGAATGGCTTCGATCGCATCGGCCCTCCCGAACACGCTCGTTGTCGCGATCGGTAAATTGTGGCTGCGTATTCTTGCTGCCGTCGACGGTGGCGCGAAGCCAAACAATCGATTGACTTCGACTGGCGCAATAAACCGATAGCCCCGCCCCGTAACGGTCACTATGTATTGCGCCGTCCCTACGCCATCGCCGAGGGCTCGCCTCAAGGCAGCCATGTTGACCTTAAGGTTTCCATCATCGACAACGACGTCTGGCCAAACGCGTGTGATCAATTCGCGCTTGTTCACGAGTTCACCTGGGCGCTCGACCAGTATCGTCAGGATGTCCAGAGCGCGGCCTCCTATCCGAACAGGGGCATCGCCTTGCAAGAGCAATTGGCGCTCGGGAACGAGCACGAAGGGCCCAAAGGAAAAGGACCGGGAAAGCCGCTCGGCAAGGTCGCTCGTCACAATCTTTTCCCTCGAAATTCCTTCTTGCCGAACAAAACTTAATAGCGGTCTGCTGACCGGCCCCGAAGCGAAAGGCGGGCAGCAGCCAATTGCGGGGCTGCTTATGAGGCTATTCGACGCGCCCGCTGGAATGCAGGCGCTTACGCTTTCTGCCCGACCGATCCACACGCGAGACACCGGAAACGCGCGAGCCGCTCAACGGATCACGGCGCGCTGCTCAGATGAACCGGATCGAACGAAACCCGGTGCACTCGGACGATCATAAATAAATTCCGAATAATCAATCTACAATAATCGTTCTCGGCCGGTATTGCGACCGGCTCTGGTTCTCCGGCAATCCTACGCCGATTCGGGAACTGATTCAGATAGCAATGACGGCCCAAGCGTTTCGGCCGCGACAATCGGCGAAATATCAGACCGCACCGGCGCCTATTGGAGCGGTACCGGCTGGCGGGGAGGTCTCGTCGTCGACGGTCGCGTGGAGGCTTGAAGCTCATAACCAGATTTTACCATGATTAACGGGCGGCGCGCGGCATTCCCATGTAGACTCGCCGCGTGAAGAAAGACCCAGTTGTCCCACGCATTGATCGTCTCCGCTCGCGGATGGCCGCTTATAAAGTGTGGCCTGACCGGCTCGGAAGGCGCCGGAAATATCGTGGCAGCCCAGGCAGCCGAGCATTTAAAGAAGTCATTTAAGGAATTCAGCCCCTCAGGGAGCGGGCTAGGTGTCCAACGGCACCAAGCGGCGATGGGGCGGATCGGCCCAGCATTGCCCAGCGCGCGGTGAATGATGGCGAAGCGCAGAGGCGCCGGACCACGGAATTAGTCAGCGGCCACGCAGTGATGCTGTCGGATCCGAGCCAGGTCGCCACTTTCATCGAGACGGTGGACACCGCCCTCAAGCCGAATCCTCGGCCGAATCCTCGGCCGAATCCTCGAATGAATCATTTCCAAGGGGAGAGCCATGACAAAACACGTCTTATTTATTGTCACCAACGCAGCCGTGATCGGCCCGCACAATCGCAAGACCGGCTTCTTTTTCGCCGAGGTCGCTCATCCTTTCGATGTGCTCGACAAGGCCGGAATCGCGGTAGAGTTCGCATCACCTGCTGGCGGATGGACGCCGTACGACGCGTACGACGAGAAGGACCCTGCCCAGAAGGGATTTCTCGAGAGCAAGGCCTTTCGTCGCCTCAATCACAGCCGCAAGTTAGCCGAGGTGGACGCCGCGGACTACGACGCCATCCTGATCCCCGGCGGCCTCGGACCGATGGTCGACATCCAGCGCAATACGGACGTCCAGAAGGCCGTCGTGCGCTCCTGGAGCACGGGCAAGCTCGTGACCGCTGTTTGTCACGGCCCGTGCTCGTTGCTCGGCGTGGACCTCGGTGACGGCACTCCGTTCGTGCGTGGCAGGAAGCTCACATCCTTCTCGAAAAAAGAGGAATACGACTATGCACGAGATGACGTACCCTACGAACTCGAGGACGCATTGAGGGCGGAAGGCGCGGAGTACTCGTCTGCGTCCAACTGGGAACCTCATGTTGTCGTGGATGGCCGCCTCATCACCGGCCAGAATCCCGCGTCGGCGGGACCGCTTGCAAAACAGCTGCTCGCCGCTTTGAAGGAGCTGGCGTAGGTCTCTGAGCACCTCGGGCATGTCGTCGCGAGCCGCCCTCTTGCAGGCAGGAGCCGACATTCCGCGGCTCGCGCCTCAGATAGGAATAAACCATGTCCACTCACATTAAGATCGTGGGTATCCTGACTGCGCGCCCTGGCAAGGCATCCGAACTCGGAGCGTTTCTCTCGGCGATGCGAGTACGCAGCCGGGCCGAGCCAGGAAATCTGCGGTGGGATATCTGGCGAGACAAGGCCAATCCTGACCGCTTCGTACTCGATGAGCTTTATGTCGACGAAGCAGCCGTCGCCGCCCATCGCAATACTTCGCACTTCAACGACTATGCCGCCAGGATCGGCGATCTCGCCGACCGAACACCGATCACTCTCGACCCGGTCGAGGTCGATTAACCCACTGGAGAGAATGCGATGAAAAGCGCGATAGCAGGATTGCTCACTGTCATGATCACGACCGCTTCCGCCGTCGTCGGCCACGCAGCCGACAAGCCTGTGTCCATCGTGCTGGTGCACGGCGCATTCGTCGATGCCTCGGGGTGGCAGGAGGTCCACGACATCCTTTCCGCCGACGGCTACGAGGTTCTGGCCGTACAGAATCCGACCGTTACCCTTAAGGGTGACGTCGATGCCACCAGGCGGGTCATCGCCCGGGCCAGCAAACCCGTCGTTCTGGTTGGCCATTCTTATGGCGGAGCCGTAATTACCGAGGCCGGCAGCCTACCCAAGGTCAAGAGCCTGGTTTACCTGGCGGCATTTGCTCCTGAAGCAGGCGAGTCAGTCTACGACATCGCCACGGCGCCGACGCCCGGCGAAGACAAGGCGCCTCTGCTTCCGCCAAGCGACGGTTTCCTCTTGGTGGACTCGGCGAAGTTCCCGACGTCCTTCGCAGCGGACGTCGACCCCGCCAAGACCAGGTTCATGGCCGAATCTCAAGTTCCCTGGGGGCTCGGCGCTGTGCAGGCCAAAGTCACGGCGCCGGCATGGAAGGACAAGCCCACCTACTTCATGGTGACAAAGAACGACCACATGATCCCGTCCAGCCAGCAGCGTTCTATGGCAGCGCGCGCTGGCGCCAAGGTCATTGAAATCGACTCCAGCCACGCCGTGATGCTTTCGCATCCGCAGGACGTCGCAGACTTTATCGCCAGCGCGGCTGCGCCGGCGAACTAGGACACTGCGCCCATACCGTCTTAAACGTCCTTACGAAGAGTGCCGGAAGGATTGCGCAGAATATTGCGGGGGCAGAGGCAGCCGTCGACGAAGCCAATCTTATCGAGGAGACGAGAAACACATGAGAGCCGCGCGCATACTCCAGTATCACAAGCCGCTCGTCCTGGAAGACATAGCGGTTCCCGATATCAAGGCGGACGAGGTTCTGGTCAAGGTTGCGGCATGCGGGATGTGCCGCTCCGACGTTCTTCTGGTCGACGGATTTTTCCAGAACTACGGCGATATTCCCCCACCGGTCATCCCGGGCCATGAGATCACCGGCACGATAGCGAAGATTGGCGACGTCGTTGCAAAAGCCGCGGGGCTCGAAGAAGGTGATCATGTCGTGGTCGCGCCCGGATGGGGCGATGGCGTATGTCGCCATTGCCAGGTCGGCAACACGCATATCTGCGCCAACGTGCGTTGGCCAGGCTTCGGTACCTATGGTGGGTTTGGGGAATATATTCCCGTTCCGGCACGCTACGTGATCAAGGTCGCGAAACATTTGAAATTCGAAGAGCTGGCTCCACTCACCGATGCCGGATTGACGCCCTATCGCGGCATCAAGAAGATCCGCGATGCCGGTGGCCTCGGACCTGATCGAGTGGTCGGCGTGTTCGGCATCGGCGGCCTCGGTGCCTATGCGGTCCAATATGCCAAGCTGCTTGGCGGTGGTTCGACCGTCGTTGCGTTCGCCCGCAATCCGGAAAAGCTTGCCGTCGCAAAGAGCTATGGAGCCGACCACACCGTCGATATCAAGGACAGGTCCGCTGGCGATATCGGCAAGGAGCTCAAGAAGGCCACCGGGCAGGACAAGCTCGATGCGATCATCGATTGCGCCGGCGCGCGGGAGATGATGCAACTGGGTTTCGCCTTGTTGGCGATCAGTGGCCACTATGCCGATGTCGGCTTCATCGGCGATCGCATCGACATTCCGTTGTTCCCACGAGTGTCCGGCGAGCAGACGTTTCATGGGTCTTTCTGGGGCAATAACGCCGACCTCAACGAGGTGATGGCGCTCGCCGCCGCAGGCAAAATTCAACACACCCATCAAGACTATCAGTTTCGATGAGATCAACGAATATCTCGATCTCCAGCGGGACAATAAGGTCGTCGGACGGGCGGTCGTGAAGTTCTAATGCCCTGCGGCGGCCCGACGGCATCGCAGCCGCGCTGGGACCTCTGAATTTGGCGAGTGTTCGACGCGGATCTAGGCTGGCAATCATCAACCCACCCCTCGAGCGGTGCACAGGAGTTTGAACATGCTCCAAAAAGCATTTGAACCTCAATGTAAGGCAGTCAACTCCCATTGCACGGACAAGGCGCAGCATCGGCGCCGGGGCCTGACCTTGTTTGCGCTGGCCCTTGGAAGCTTCTGTATCGGAACGTCCGAATTCGCCAGCATGGGGGTTTTGCAACTCTTTGCCGAAAGCCTTGATATCAGCATACCGGTGGCGACGAACGCCATCACCGCCTATGCCTTTGGCGTCGTGATCGGGGCTCCGCTCGTCACTCTGGCGGCTGCCCGCTTCAACCGGAAGACCCTGCTTCTGGCGTTGCTCTGCATTTTCATCGTCGGCAACGTGCTCTCGGCGATCGCAGTCAATCTTGGCATGTTCGCGTTCGCCCGCTTCGTCAGCGGGATGCCCCAAGGCGCTTATTTCGGCGCGGGCGCCGTCGTCGCCTCCTACATTGTTGGACCTGGACACGGCGGCAAGGCTTTTGCGCTCGTCATGACAGGGCTTACGGTCGCAACCATCATCGGTTCGCCCGTCGCTACCTTCCTCGGGCAGAATCTCGGTTGGCGGAACACCTATTTCGCCGTTGCCGGCGTAGGTGTGCTGGCGTTCCTGGCGCTCTCGGTATGGGTACCGCGGACCGACGCGTTGAATGGCGGACCGATCGCGCAGGAGCTGAGCTCGCTTCGCCGCGCATCTGTCTGGAACATGATGCTCGTCGCCGCGCTGGGGATCGCCAGCATTTTTGCCGTCTACACATTCATCGGACCATTCGTGACCGATATTGCTGTGATTGACCGGGCCTGGATTCCCCTAGCGCTCGCTCTTTTCGGCATCGGCATGACGCTCGGCAATCTCATTGGTGGAAGGCTTGCCGATAGCCATCCCTCGAGGGGCCTCATCATCGGTTTCGGCAGCGCGCTGATCGTGCTCGCAATTCTCGCATCCTTTGGTGGAAATGTTGTGCTGCTCATGATCGGCCTCTTCGGTGTCGGCACTACGATGATGATTGCGATCCCCACGATCCAAGTGAGGTTAACAAGCTTCGCCCCGGAAGCGCCGACATTGATGGGCGCAATGAACCTCGCGGCACTCAATGTTGCCAACGCCATCGGCGCCTGGGCCGGCGGGGCGGCAATCGCGGCGGGATTTGGCCTCCTTTCTGCAGTCTGGGCTGGCTTCGCCCTCACGTTTCTTGGCCTGATCGTGTTCGCCATCACCCAGCCATCTGCGTCCCAACTCGCCGAAGCGTGATCAGCAACGCATAGCTTGCGGAATCGATGGAGATCGAAGCGTGCTTTCGAGAGCCGAAGAAATCGGTTTTCCTCGATGACCATGATCGCCATGGTGGGATATAGCCGTTTGATTGGGGGTGAGGGGCGGTCGGCTCGCCCTTGACCCTGCCTGCGAGCTCCTGCTCCATCACATCATACGGGCATATCGGCGAGGTAAAACATCAAATCGACCGCGGTAGCCTTTCGCCAGGTGAGCAGCGGCGGATTTCTTCATTGAAGCGGGTCTCGAACGTCCATTGAGAATGGCATAGGGCGATAGGTAGCGGCCGATTTGGTGGGGCAGACGCCAATCCCTATTGCTAGCCACCCGTCAAGCGTGAGCCGCTCAAGTTGGACCGGCGATCTCGGCTCCCGAGAGTCTCGCAAGGCGACAAATTGAAATCAGGTGCAAATTGGCAATCCATCGAGGTCAAGCTGATGTAGGCTATTGGACAATTTGAGGCGAAGGACTTTTGTGACGATAGAATCGTAGGTTTTCCCTTCAACTGCACAGCATCTCAAAGGCTCGGCTGACAAACTCCACCAGCCCGCATCTTCCACGACGCACGGTTGCTCGAAAATCTGTGCTTCCAAGTTCTAGCCGTCTAGAACAACGACATCGTCGCTTTTCCAACTCAAGAAAACCTCGTCGCCCGGTCGATATTGTTCGTGCTGCAGGAGCCTTGGCTTCGCGATGATCTCATGTTTGCCAGCATTGATGATGTAGCGGGTCGCCTCGCCAAGGAACACGGTTTCTTTCAGTCGACCTGTCATGGCTCCGGGGCTGGGCTGGCGGGAGATGCTAATGCACTCGGGTCGGATCATGACCGCACAGTTCTGTGCTGATTTCGCGGGAACCGTAGCAAAATTGGTCCCATCGCTGTGCAGGCGGCCGTCGTCATTTATGCACTCGATCAGATTGGATTCTCCAACGAATGTGGCAACGAACTTGGTTCTCGGTTTGTGATAGAGTTCTTGCGGCGTTGAAAGTTGTTCAATCGCGCCGTCACGCATGATCGCGATGCGATCCGAAAGCACAAGAGCTTCGTCCTGGTCATGGGTCACGAACAGGACAGTCATGCGGAATTGCTGCTGAATGCGCTTGATCTCAAATTTCAGCTGTTCTCGCAGATGTTTGTCGAGCGCTCCCAACGGTTCGTCCATCAGGAGGACCTTCGGGTCGAAGACAATTGCGCGGGCAAGAGCTACTCTTTGCTGTTGACCGCCGGATAGTTCTCTCGGGAACCGGTCGGCGAGGGCCTCTAGCCTCGTGATGCCAAGTACATCCGAGACCCGTGTCCGAACTATGTCGTCTGATGCCTTGCGGACACGAAGCGGGAAGGCGATGTTGTCCGCCACGCTCATGTGCGGAAACAGCGCGTAGTTCTGGAACACCATGCCGATTCCCCGAAGATGGGGTGGTGTAGAGAGTATAGAGCGGCCGTCAACGAGGATGTCGCCGGAGCTTGGCTCATCGAAGCCGGCGAGAAGCTTGAGCATCGTTGATTTGCCGGAGCCGGAGGGCCCAAGCAGCGAAACAAACTCCTCTGCGGCAATTTTGATACTGGTGTTGCGCAGGGCAAAGAAGCCCGCTCCGTACTTGCGCGAAACATTGCGGAATTCAACAGATGTGCTCATGGTTATGCTCCGGAGACGTCGGTCTTTTTGCGTGCAGGCAGTAGTGCTCGATATTGAGTTGCCACAACGATGAAAATGACCGCGGTCACGATGACGCTGGAGGCGGCGCTGAGTGTCGGGTCAAGCTGGATCCGGATGTCGCTCCACATCTTGATCGGCAGGGTCTGCGTCTGCCGGCCGAGCAGAAAGAGCGTTATCAGGAGCTCGTCGAAGGACTGCAAGAATGCCATCAACCAGGCGGCCATGAACGCCGGCAACAATAGCGGCAGCGTTATCTTTCGAACGACCAGGTGGGGTGGGGCGCCGAGCGTCGATGCCGCATGCTCGATATTTCGGTCCAGACCCCTCAGCGCAGGGACAAGAACTACCACCGTATAAGGTGCGCAAACCAGCAGATGTCCGATTATCAATCCGGGGAATGACCCAAGCAGCCCGAGTTTGGCCGTCGAAAGATACAGGCCAAGAGCGAGGAGAATAATTGGCAGCATAAGTGGCGCAATAACCAGGAGGAAGATGACACGCTTCCAGACAAGCTTTGCTCGAACCAGGGCGAAGGAGGCCATGGTGCCGGTTAGCAATGCTAAGAAGGCGACGATTGCCCCGACCTTAAAGCTCTGGAAAAGGGCTCCACGCCAGTCGGGGTCTGTGAGGAATTTCTCGTACCACTGCAGCGAAAAGCCTGGGGGCGGGAATATGAGAAACGGAGAAGAACTGAATGACAGGATGTAAATGATCGCAAGTGGCGCCAACAAGAACATGACCACAAGGCAAAGGGCGACCTTGAGCAGCAAAGGAGCAAGCCAGGTTGGACGGCGCAGGCTGAGGTAGACGCCATCTTCTATCAAGGTCAATGCCGCTTTGAACGCTCTCGATGCTGCCGACGCGCGGCCGCCCCCGCGGCGAGGTTTTCCGAGCGGAGGCTGTTGTTCGCTTTCCTCGACCGACCACAATTGTTCAAGCGGAACGAAACGGTTTCCGATCGCAAGAACCAGTATGGTCACCATCAGCAGGATGATACCCAGCGCATATCCGCTCTGGAAATCCAAAAGCGTCGTGATTTGCGTGACTACCAGCTGTGAAATCATCGTATCGGCTGGTCCTCCGAGTAGTGCGGGCGCGATGTAAAATCCAATCGAGATGATGAAAATCAGCATGGCGGCTGACAAAATCGCCGGTCGGCTCATGGGAAGAAGAACGCTTGCAAAGGCCCTGACCGGGTGGGCTCCCAAGATCTGCGCCGCAGTTACAAGGGAACGGTCGACACGCGTCAGGCTTCCATACATAACGAAAATGCCGATGGGCATGAGGACGTGTACCAAGCCGATGTAGACCGCTGTGCTCGTGCCCAGGATTCGCAACGGCTGATCGATGAGACCTAAATTCTGTAAGGCGATATTGAGGACACCACGCCGACCGAGGATCACCATCCAGCCGTACGTCCGGATCAGGAAGGCGGTGAAAAGCGGTATCAGCAGGGCGATGCTCAGTAGCGCGAGGCCGCGTTTGCTGAGTGTGGTCATGTAATATGCGATCGGGAAGCCGATGACGATACAAATGATTGTTGTTGTCAGCGCAATCTGCAAGCTACGCAGGATCGCACTCAAATAAATCCCGTCGTTCCAAATCGCGCCGTAGCGACTGAAGTCCAGCGCCGCTCCATTGACGCTCTGCCACGCTGCGCTTAGCAACGGAACGATCAAGAAGGCTGCAATCAGCATGACCAGTGGCATCAACTGGAGTGCAACCATTCTATGGCGGCGCAGCAGCTTCCAGTCTTTGAAAGGCGTGTTCAACGCCTTCTTCCCTTCGTGCTGAAGTTCCTTCGACAAGTGCATATTCGTCGTCTTCCTGACCAAGCAATTTGTGCGCCTATCGAGCACGTGTCCGAGGAAAATCTCCGACGCGCTTTTCGACGCGCATAGACTGTCTTTGTTGAGAGGAGCGATGCACCCTGCGCGGGGTTAGCGCAGCTGCTGACCCTGGCGACGCCAGGGACGTTCAAGTTGCCCAGTTTGCCTCCATAAGGCGCATCACGTTCCCGTTCTTATTTTCTCGCATTGTGGCAGCTTCTGTTTTATGCGCAAATATCTATTTTGCTGATAACGCATTCATAACTGATATGGAGGCAGCCATGCGTGTTTCTCTCCGCCACATCGAAGTCTTCCACGTCGTCATGACCTCGGGGAGCCTCACCAGGGCTGCTGAACTTATGCACACCTCGCAGCCAACGTTGAGCCGCGAGATCGCGACGTTGGAGAGATTGCTAGGCTTTACCTTGTTTGAGAGACGCTCGCGTCGGCTTCTTGCAACGGAAAAGGCGGTCTTGTTCCATGCGGAAGTGCAGCGGTCTTACTCCGGACTTCAACAACTGATGCAGTCCGCAGAGGCGATACGTGATAATACAACGTCCTACCTGCGGATCGCCTGTCTGCCTCTTTTTTCCAGCGCGATCGTACCGAAAATCAGCGTCGATTTGCTCCGAGAGCATCCAAACTGCCGCATGGCAATGGTGCCGCTGGATCACGCTGATCTGATGCGTGAGCTCCTCGCGCTTCGTTATGAGCTCGGGCTGGTCGAGGTTGGAGTGGCAGTCGAAGGGATGCATGTTGAGGAGGTGACGGTCGGTGAAGAAGTGTGCGTGCTTCCAGAGGGCCATCCACTTGCCGCGCTGCGCATAATCAGCCCCTCCGATCTCGAGAAAGTCGATCTCATAAGCTATACGTCGAACGACGCGTATCATAAGCGCTTCCAGAGTTTCTTCGAATCCACGAGCTTCACGAAAAACGTTAAACTGGAGACGACAACCGCAGAAGCGATCTGTTCGTTTGTCCAGCAGGGCTTGGGAGTAGCCCTGGTTAATCCGATCACGGCCCGCGCTTTCGCAGGGCGCGGAATAGTCGTGCGGCCTCTTTCGATCTCGATTCCTTTTGTCGTTGGGGTTTGTCGGCCTCTCGGGCGGCCGATTTCAGATTTTGCGGCCACTGCCGCGCGCCTCATCGTTCAGGAATGTGAGACGATCTCAGCTGAGCTTCGGCGGCCGGAAGTGTGGCAAGGCCAGACCCGGGCTCAAGGGAAAGCATATCAGTTTTGAATAAGTAGGCAAAAAACTACGCATTTTTCTAGGAACTCTTTTTCTGAAATAGTTGCGCCAACACAGGGGCAATTATGAACATGACAACGACAGAAGAAGGCAAGCGTTCTCAGAAGCTGCATCAGAAGACCGTTCATCGCGATAGCGCGGGTGTTCTCAGCATTGAGGGAGTTCGGCTTGACCACCTTGCCGAAGCAGTTGAAACGCCGTTCTATGCGTATTCCTCGCGAACAATTGCAGGCGCCTATCAGGACTTCAGATCCGCGCTTGGACTGGACGTCGGCGTCTGCTACGCCGTGAAGGCCAATGGCAATCTCTCGGTAATCGCCTTGCTCGCCGAACTCGGATGCGGCATGGACATCGTATCGGGAGGGGAGTTGCAGCGCGTTGTGGCGGCGGGCGCAAGCCGAGATGGCGTCGTGTTTTCGGGTGTCGGCAAGACACGCGCGGAAGTCGAGGCAGCGCTTGCCGCCGGAATTCACCAGTTTAACGTCGAATCTGTCGCCGAGCTTGAGCTGATATCGGCCGTCGCCGCAAGTCATGGCGTTGAGGCGCCAGTTGCGTTACGCGTCAATCCAGATATCGACGCGCTTAGCCATGACAAGATATCCACCGGTCGCAAAGGCGACAAGTTCGGTATATCGATCGATGAGATCGCGAGCCTTTACCCTCACGCATCAGGAATGCGAGGCATTCGGCTTGTTGGGCTTGCAACGCATATCGGTTCACAGATTACCGATTTGGAACCCTACCGCAAAGCCTATACGCGCATAGCTGGTCTGACCCGTCATCTCAGAGATCTCGGGCAGAGTGTCACACGGCTCGATCTGGGAGGCGGTATCGGGATTGACTATGGTTCAGGCTTCAAACTGGAGTTGAAGGACTTCGCATCGGTTATCCGTGAGACTGTCGGCGACCTCAATGCGGAGTTGACTGTTGAGCCTGGCCGCAGACTTGTTGGTGAGGCGGGTGTTCTGGTTACACAGGTCCTGTACTCCAAACCGCATGCGGACTTCGACATCGTCATCGTCGATGCAGCTATGAATGATCTCCTTCGCCCGGCCATGTACGAGGCGGTACATCCGGTTGCGATGGTTTCTTCAACCGCAGGCGGATCAAGAAAGTGCAGAATCGTCGGCCCGGTATGCGAAAGCTCTGATGCTTTTGGAAGCTTCGACCACCTTCCGGAGCTTTCTTCTGGAAACCTTGTCGCGTTCCTGGCTGCGGGCGCCTATGGCGCTTCGATGTCGTCCACCTACAACGCCCGGCCGTTGATCCCGGAGGTACTCGTCTCGGATGACCGGTTTGCCGTCATCAGGCGCCGTCAACCTATCGAGGAACTGCTCGCGCTCGAACGAAATCCAAAATGGCGTTCCGTATCCAGCCGCTTGCCATTCAGCATGAAGGCAGGTTGAACGTGACCGTTGATCCACGACAACATCGGGCGGATTTCCCGTTCCTCAAGATGCATGGTCTTTTCAACTGTTTCGTGATCCTTGATCTGCGAGGGTCGCCCCAGAGGGTTCCTGCTGAAGATGTCCAGCGTATTTGCGACGTGCGGTCCGGCGTCGGTGCGGAGCAACTGCTCACCATTGAGCCGCCGACGGATGCCGGACGCTCAAGTGGCGCAGATGTCTTTATGCGCATCTACAACATCGACGGCGCAGAGGTGTCCGCTTGCGGCAATGCAACCAGATGTGTCGCCCATCACCTCATGAGGGCAAGCGGTCACGAGACGGTTACGATCGAAACCGCTGCGGATTTACTCCGATGCAGCGCTTCGGGAGATGAAGCTGTCAGTGTGCAATTCGGGCCGATAGGCACTGCGTGGAATGAGGTTCCGTTGACAGAGCCGGCAGACACGTCGTGTTTGCCAATTGAATCCGGTCCCCTCAAAGGCGGCTTCGCAGTCAGCGTAGGAAATCCACATACCGTGTTTTTCGTCGACAGACTCGCGGATGTCGATATTCCAAGGTTTGCACCGCCTATACAGAACCACCCAATTTTTCAATCTGGAACGAATGTAGGCGTCGGTGAGATTGTCGACGCCTGCACCATCAAACTGGCTGTTTGGGAGCGGCCGGGAATGCTTACGCAGGCATGCGGAACCGGCGCCTGTGCCGCGGCCTTTGTTGCCCGTCAACGTCGTTTCATCAGCACGAACTCGGTAACGGTGCACCTGCCTGGAGGGACCCTGCGGATCGATCTGCAGGAACATGGTGTCACGATGACGGGCCCGGTCGCGACCTGCTGCAGCGGCTATCTCCCGCTGCAGCTTGGCTAATCAAAAGAGCGTGTTTCAACGCCAAAACCTCAGAGGACGAAAGGAACTCAAATGAACGTCAGGTCAATAAACTTCATCGCGGGCGGCATCGCTATTCTGCTTGCTTCCGGGCAGTCAGTCAGCGCTCAGGAGGCTGTCCCAGAGAACCTCAAAGGCGCAGGCGAAGTCGTCGTGACTTCGGGTGGCGGCACATGGGAGGAGGCCCAAAAGAAAGCCTTCTACGAACCATTTACTCGCGATACCGGAATTAAAGTCGTTCTCGTTCCGGAAGACCATTCCAAGCTGCTTGCTTCTATCCAGGTGGGACAGCCGGAAGCGGATGTGACGTCAATCCCGGGCGGGTTCCTCGCTGGATTCGTGAATAAGGGAGCCGTGCAAGAAATCAACTATGGCCTCTTCGACAAAGACACGCTCTCCGCGATCCCGGACAATCTCAAGAACAAGTACGGCATCGGAGCTTTGCTCTACTCAGTCGGTATCGCGTATGACGAAACCCGGTTCAAAGATCCGTCAACGGCTCCCAAGAACTGGGGTGACTTTTACAACGTAAGTGCCTTTCCCGGCATGCGCACCCTGCCCAAATGCGAAAAGATGATCGACGGCGGCATGTTGGAAGGTGCGTTGATGGGTGATGGCGTTCAGCCGAAGGATGTCTACCCGATCGATATCGATCGCGCATTCGCGAAAGTGGCCGCGATTAAGCCCAACGTAAGCAGGTGGTGGACAGCCGGTGCCGAGGCGCCACAGAGCTTGATTGACGGAGAAGTCGATATCGCCGACGCTTATAACGGACGAATTTTCGCGGCAAAGAAGCAAGGTGCCCCGCTAGCCTTTTCATGGGATCAGTCGTTGCTTCAGTACGATTACTGGGTCGTCACCAAGGGTGCTCCCAATCGGGGCAACGCAGATAAGCTCCTTGCATATATCGCCACAGCAAAGCCGCAAGCCGCCTTCGCGGAACTGATCGGTTATGGGCCCGTGAATAGGAAAGCTTACGACCTGATCCCCGAAGATCAGCGTAAAGCGCTCCCGGGCGCACCAGGCGTTGCCGAAAAGCAGGTTTTCCAGAACTACGCCTGGTGGAATGAAACCGACGCGGATGGCAAGACGAATTGGGAAAATGCCCTGAAAAAGTGCGTAAGTCTGTTGTCGCAATAACATAATCACTTTGCGGCGGCCCCTTCCGCGAGGGGCTGCCTGTTAGCCGATATCTTTCGAGGAATTCGCGATGCCTGAGCAACTGCCAGAGCAAGACGGAAGTATTACGCCCGGCATTCATCGCCGGCTTCTGCGCTTTTCGAACCCCAAACTCTCGGACCATGTCTGGCCGCTGTGCGAGATACGTGGCAGCCAGCCGGGCCCCCGGCTCTGCATATCGGCAGGCGTGCATGTCAACGAAGTGTCAGCGATCGAAGCTGCTGTTCGCCTGCAGAAGTTGTTCGACCCGCAGAAGATGCGCGGCTCTGTCGAAATCATCCCGCTGATCAACCAGCCGGCACGGTTTCAATACAGTGAGTACGTGTGCCCAATTGATGGGCGAAACATCAATTTCTCATTCCCGGGCAAACCGGATGGCTCGTTCACTGAAGCCCTTTGCGATGCCGTTACCACCGAGTGGACTAAAGGTGCAGCTTGTTACGTCGATATGCATGGAGGAGACTTGCGCGAACAGGTGGCATTCTTCTCGATTTACCAACGGACAGGGGATGACAACTTCGACGCCGAGGCGCGTGCTCTCGCAATGTGTTTCGATGCAGAAATCGTAGTGGGCTTGCCGCCAAAGCATATGGAGCAGCCTGGACGCCCGCCGACGGGTTTTGCTCGTCAGCGCCGTTTCTCGATAATGTCCGAGGCGGGCTCTCATGGCATGGTCGAGCATGATGCGGTGGAATATCACGTGGCGGGTGTTTTAAATATTGCGCGTCACATCGGGGTTCTTCCGGAAGCGCGCTCGCAGTTTGTGAGGGGTCGCGTCCCCTGTGACGATTACATTTGGGTGGATTCTCCGGAGGATGGGGAGTTCCACGCTTTGGTGGACCCGGGGTGCCAGGTTACAAAGGGACAGCAGCTAGGAACCATTTATAGCCTTTTCGGGGACCCATTGGCTCCGGTTGTTGCGCCAGTCGACGGATTGATGCTCTGGCGGATGACCCACCCAACTCTCAAAGCTGGAATGGCCACATTGGCCATCGCTGTCGAAGAGCGGCGCTGACAGAAATATCTAACACGAAACACAGGCTGTTTAGGAATTGGCCAACCACGGCGAGCACGATAAAAAAGCTACCGTGGTGAGCTGATGTAGTGAACTTGCAAGAAAGAAGCAGATGGTGCGATCGATCCAAGACGCGTGACACCCCGTCTGTTCCAGTGACTATCAAGGCCGTTTGCTTGTCAGGAACACGCGTTGCGGAAACCGTCTTGGCCGGTGGTCGTGTGCGACCACACACAAAGGCCGCACATATGGAAGCAAGCGGTCCGGTCAAAAATATCTGCAGAAAAAGCTTGCAAGTGGGAGCCGTCCTCATATGGAACAGGGAAGGTCCAACCGCCTCGCGCGACGACATCGTCGATATGGCCCAGTCATTGGAGTCATTGGCGAGGCCAGGGCAGGTCGAGCGCCCGAAATCGCCGAGAAGATCATTCATCCAGCGAGGGTGAAGCATGAATTAGCACAACAGCTGTTTGTCGGTTTGGACGTTAGGGATTGAAGATTTCTTTAGCCGTTACTGACGGCGAGCGGGCGGGATGCTTCAGGTGCGGTCCGGACAACGAGGCCGTCTGTAAGAATCGCCGGGAAGCATCCTTGTCTACGAGGCGGCATACCAATATTGGCAGTAAGCATGGCGCCGAAAAAGAAAGCTGAAAAGTCCCGTCAGGACAAACCCCGATCGCTTCTGCAACAGCTTGCGGCCAAGCCGGAGAAACTTTTCACCGGCAAGTTTCGCCAGCAGTATGGCGCTTTGTGCTTCCGCTACAAGGATGACGAGACAACCATCGAAATACTGGTCGTCACGTCGCGCGACAGTGGACGCTGGATTATCCCAAAAGGCTGGCCCATGGAGCGCAAGGAGCCGCATGAGGCAGCTGCCATCGAAGCGTGGGAGGAAGCGGGCGTACGTGGCAAGGTTAGGAAGAAGCCAGTCGGGAGGTACACCTACCTCAAGCTCCAGGGTGACGGCGACGTGGTGCCGTGCATCGTCGATATCTTTCAGATCGAGATCAAAAAGGCGCACGACAACTTCAAGGAGCGTGGCGAGCGCAGCTTGGCTTGGGTCAGCCCCGACGAGGCGGCACGCCGCGTTCGAGAGGTCGAGCTGAAATCCTTGCTGGTGGAATTCACCCCTCGAGGGCGTCGATCCCAAACCCTTCCCTAGAGGAAGACGGTCGGATCTGTTTTAGGATATGGGTCGCGAGAATATCTCGTAAGTTATGTGGCCCATGAAACCGCAAGCCTTTTATGGCACCGCGACCGGTATAGGGAATATAGATCCCATCTGGATTACCGTCCGCCAAGCCTCGCCTCCATCGACAGTTCGCTCTGCGCATGATCTGTTAATGGATCTTGTCATATTTAATGATCCGCATACTTATCACCAGTCTTGAAAACTCGAATGGAAATGATATTTATAGGTATCATCCTAGGGTGAATGGCAAGTTTAGGTATCACATGAAAACGGAGTCTGAAGCGCTTCTGGAAATCGGTCGGCTTTTGAAGACGACTCGCAAGGGATTGGGACTTACTCAAGAGCAGGTCGCCGAAATGGCAGGTATATCGCGTCCACGCTACCGCGAGATCGAAGCAGGAAGCAGCGCTGCCCGCACGACGACCCTGATCAACATTGCGCGCGCCGTCGGACTCGAACTGATGCTCATTCCGCAGGCGATGGTTCCGGCGGTCGATGCACTGACGCGGCCACATGATGACGGCGACGATTTGCCTGCCTTCGTCGCCAGACCCAATGGTGATATCGATGCCTGAGGCGCATCTCGATCCAAGATCAATCTCATCGCTTGAGGTGCTGCTGAACGATCTCAAGGTCGGCACGATTGTCAGAACGCCTGGCGACTTCAATGCGTTCAGTTTCGAGGAAAGCTATCGTGCGACGGGTGGTTCGCCGGTACTGAGCCTGTCCTTCCGCGCGGTCACCGGAGGTTTGCGCAAAGATCCCAAGCCTGTCGCCAGAGCCTTGCCGGCGTTTTTTGCGAATCTTCTTCCAGAGGACAAGCTGCGCGAGGCGATGGAGAAGCACCACGCTGGCAGCGTTCGCGCCGGTAACGATTTCGATCTGCTCATCGCACTCGGGTCGGATCTTCCGGGTGCTGTCCGCATCGTGCCCAGCAAAGGCGCAGCTCCTGCGCTCGAGGATCCGTCACGTTCGAAACCGAAGGCCCGGTTTTCGCTCGCCGGCGTGCAGATGAAGCTTTCAGTCATCAAGAACACAGGCAAAGGCGGCGGCCTGACCCTGCCGTTAGGAGACGAGCAGGGCTCGTACATCGCCAAGTTTCCGTCGACGTCGTTTCCTGGCGTCTCGGAGAATGAATATGCCAATCTCGCTTTGGCCGAAGCGATCGGCATGGACGTGCCGCAACGCGAGCTTGTCGAGCAATCGGAATTCGAAAGCATTCCGGAAGAATTCAAGACGCTCTCGGATGGAAAAGTCCTGCTCGTCAAACGCTTCGATCGCAGCGCTGGCGCTGAACGGATACATATTGAGGATTTCGCGCAGGTCTTCGGCATTTATCCTTCCCGCAAATACGAAGGTGCGGCCTATCACGATATCGCAGCAGCCCTGGGGGTTGCCGTCTCCTCCGCAGCCGCGCTCGAATTCGTCCGCCGGCTGGCTCTGGCTGCCGTCACCGGCAATGGCGACATGCACCTGAAGAACTGGTCACTGATCTATCGCGGGGCGGGCGACAAGCCGGAGCTTGCGCCGGTCTATGATGTACTCTCTACCATTCCTTATATTCCGGCAGATGCCATGGCGCTGTCGTTAGGTGGCGAGCGTTCCTTCAAGGCGATGAACGTGCAACGATGGAAAGTCTTCGCTAATCGTGCGCGCTTGCCGGAGGCTGCCGTTCTCAAAGCGGTGACCGAAACCGTTGAGCGGGTGAACCAAACCTGGTGGTCGCTGCCAGAGCGCGAGGTCGTTCCGATAAAGGTGCTTGAGCGGATCGACGCGCACGTCAAGACGATAACGCCGATTCTTGGCACGCGCGCGCACTAGCATGTGATCATGCCGTAGCCCCGGAATACCCCGGAAACACTCGACTGCTCCGCATCAGCCCGCGCGCCAGTTTGCTTGCCGCCTCTTAACTTCTTGTCAAAGGTATCGTCGATGATCCGAAGTGACGGAACCTCCTGGACGACATGCAGCGCCGCTTGACGGCCGGGCCTCGTTTCGAATGACGAGCCGCTGACGTCAGCATCAACGAATGTGTTGGCCAAGTGCCAACGTGCCGCGCGATGAGATTCTTTACCGAGATCGAGCTGCGTTCCGATCAAAGTGGGGTTTTGCTGATCTGTTGAATTCCGTCCAACGATGGAGACAAGCAGCGGGGGGACCGCTGCACGAGGCGGCTTTTGCTTCTGCCGAGGTTGCTGAAATACAATGGATCCAAAGAGAACAACGTCGACGATGGCACCGGCAACTAGCCGCCAGCGCAGCGTCACAGGACCGCGAGGGAAGTCGGGCAGCATATCACCGAACCGGTTCGATACAGCAGAATGGCGTCCACAACGACGCGAAGGATAGCGACCGTTCTCCGGGTTCCACTTGGCACCGTCCACTATCATTTTGAGCACAAGCAGCAGCTGTTTGAGGCGATTTCAGACACGTTCTGTGCGACCGGTAAAGAGTGGGTGGCAGCCCACGTCACCGCAGGAATGGGCTTGACTGCAGCCGCCGGTGCGATGGCGCGTGCATTCTCTCCATGGGTAGCGCGTACGCCTGCAGATCAGCTTACCGAGTTCGAGCTGGGAATTTGGGCGCTACGCACGGCGCCGGCCGTTTACGCCAAGCTTTAGCGTATCCGCTGCAGTTCCTGCCCCATCGCCGGTTATACTGTTTTTACAAAACAGCATAACGCCGGAGGAGCGCCATGAGTGGGCGCTCCGTGGAAAGCGTGAATCTTCAAGGCATAGGCCGGTTCAGCCAGAAGCGCGCGAACCATGGCCTCGGTGATGACGCCGGTCCGACGAATCCTTGACGTTCACCTGATTACTCCGCAGCTCTGAGCGGCCCTAGCGCGACATCCGTCGTGTAGTTCTCGCGCATGAAGTTGATGAAATTATCCTGGAACTGGCGCGTATGGGCGTGGGCGAGCTCATCGGCGAGATCCACATTCTTGTCCCTGATGGCATTGAGCATGAGCGCATGCTCGTCGGTCAGAAGATAGCCCTCGTGGGTGCGTTCCAGATATTCGAAATGCAGGTGTAGCATGCGCTGGCCCTGCGACAGCAGCTTCTCGTAGAACGAGGCGAGATACTGGTTTTTTCCCGCATGGGCGATTGCCATGTGGAATTCCTTGTTGGCCTCCGACATGGCGAGGTGATTGCCTGTTTTAACAGCCGCTTCGAAGGATTTCAGCCGCTTGGTGATGATCTTCAGATCGGCCTCGGTGCGGAGCGCAGCGGCAAGACGGGTGTTCATGCGCTGCGCGATATCGAGCGCCTCGACATATTTCGGAAAGGTCGCGACTTCGATGGGGGCGACGATGGTGCTCCGGTTTGCGAGCGTCACAACCAGCTCGTCGGCGCCGAGGCGGATCAGGGCCTCCCGCACCGGCGAGCGCGACATGTCGAAACGTTCGGCAAGCGTCGTCTCGTCAAGAAGCTGACCGGGCGGCAGGGCGAGCGACAGGATCTCGTTGCGGAGCGTTTCGTAGACGTTCTTCCAGCCGGTCCCGCGGATTCGTTTCACTTCCGATTCTTCAGACACTTAAGTCCCTTTCTGTCGACGCCCGTCCATTGGGCCAGAAAAACAGCGTGTCGGCAATGTAATTTTTCCGCTTGACTTTGTCGACACGCTGTTGACATATTTTAGCCAGTCGACACGCAGCCGACACAAAAAACAACAGAAACGGCTACAGCCGACGAGTGGAACCGCGCGCTTCGCGCACAGCAAAAGAGGAATGCCGATGCTTTCGAAGTTGATGACGTCCGCCTTGCGGGCGCTGCCCGCGCTCGCCCTCATGGGAGGTCTTTCCGCAACCGCCGCTCAAGCAGAGAACGCCGAGGGATATTGGCAGGGTGTGCAGAAGGCGGGCGTTCTGCGCTGCGGCGCGGCCGTCGCGCCGCCCTATGTCATGCGCGATCCGGCGACAGGCGAATATTCCGGATTCTTTGCCAATCTCTGCAGGGAATTCGCCGACGTCCTGAAGGTGAAGCCCGAATTCGTCGATACGACCTGGGACAATATCGTCGCCGGTCTGCAGGCCGGCAAATGGGATCTGTCGCTGGCGCTGAACCGCACGCCGGCGCGCGCCATGGCCGTACAGTTCTCGATCCCGGCCATGGAGTATCAGATCTCGCTCGCCTACAACAAGAACAATCCGAAAATCGCGGCCGGCGCCGCTTCGGTGGCCGATATCGACAAGGCGGGCGTGACGCTCGCCGTCATGTCCGGCACGGCGCAGGACAAGGCCATTTCCGCAGCGGTGAAGAACGCCACGATCATGCGTCTTCCCGGCAACGACGAGACCCGCCTTGCGGTGACCTCCAAGCGCGCCGACATCCTGGTCGATGCCTCCGACACCAATCAGCTGTTCACCCAGTCGAACCCGGATTGGGCGGTGGCGCTCAACCCGACGCCGGCACTCGCCAAGCAGGGTGTCGCCTTCGGTCTGCCGCATCAGCTTTCGGCTGCCGATGTCGAGGTGGTCGATATCTTCCTCGAAGAGAAGGTCGCGACCGGTCATATCGACGAGCTGATCAAGAAGGCGGTCGACGAAGTGCTCAAGGGCGCAAAGTAATCTCGCCGGGCCGGTGCCAGGAACCGCGCCGGCCCTCTCCAGCTTCGATCATCGGAGATTGGCCATGACCACGTCCTTTAGCCTTCCCCTCGTGAAAATGCAGGCGCTCCACAAAAGCTATGGCAACGGAGCAATCCAGGTGCTGAAAGGCATCGACATCGAAATGAAGCCCGGCGAACGCGTCGTCGTCATCGGCCCCAGCGGCGGCGGCAAGAGCACGCTGCTCCGGGTGATGATGGGGTTGGAGCAGATCGACAGCGGGTCGGTCAATTTCGACGGAAAGCCCTATATTTCTTCCGACGGCGCTGCCAGGAAAACCCAGATCGACACCCACGTCCGCCGTTCGATCGGCATGGTTTTTCAGCACTACACGCTGTTCCCCCATTTGAACGTCACGCAGAACCTCACTCTCGCTCCCTGCAAGGTGCGCGGCGAAGCCAAGGCCACGGCGACGGCCCGCGCGCAAGCGCTGCTCGAACGGTTCGGATTGGGAGCCAAGGCCAAGGCCTATCCGGCCCAGCTTTCCGGCGGTCAGAAGCAGCGCGTGGCGATCGCCCGCGCGCTCATGCTCGATCCGAAGTTGATGCTGTTCGATGAGGTAACTTCGGCGCTCGACCCGGAGCTCGTCAGTGAGGTGGAGCAGGTGATCCTGCAGCTAGCCGCCCAGAACATGCCGATGATGATCGTCACACACGACATGTGGTTCGCCAGGAACATTGCCTCTCGCGTGATCTTCTGCGCCGGCGGCGTGGTGGTCGAGGACGGGCCTCCCGAGCAGGTGCTCGGCGCCCCGCGCGAGGAGCGCACCAAGGAATTCATCGATCGCGTCTTCCACATCAAGCAGTAGGGAGGGCATGCCGTGAACTACACGTTCGATTTCAACGCAGTCACCCTTGCTCCACTTCTCAAGGGTCTGTGGGTTTCGCTGCAGCTGACGGCGGCGGCGAATGTCATCGGCATCGTCTTCGGCTTCGCGCTGGCGCTTCTGATCATGAGCCCCTACCGGGTTCTGCGGCTGCCCTTCATGCTGTTCGTCGAATTCTTCCGCTGCACGCCCGCCATCGTCCAGATCGTCTGGATATTCTACTGCGTGCCGATGCTGTTCGACGTCTTCCTCGATCCGATGACGATGGGCATCATGGCGCTCGGGCTCAATCTGACGGCCTTCAACGCCGAGGCCTACCGCGCCTCCATCCAGGCCGTTCCGCGCGAGCAGCTCGATGCCGGTATCGCGCTCGGCCTCAATCCGTTGCAGCGGGTGCTCTACATCGTCTTCCCGACCGCCTTCCGCGCTTCGATCCCGGTGCTCCTGACCAATGGCATCGTCATCTTCCAGCAGAGTGCGCTAGTCGCGATCGTCGCGATCCAGGACCTGATGTACCAGGGCAAGACGCTCGCCACCGAGACCTACCGACCGATCGAGACCTTCACAGTGGTGGCTCTCATCTATTTCGCCGTGTCCTTCCCGATAACCCAGATCGTCGGCCTGCTCGAACGCCGCCGCCAGATCCTCGTCAGCTAGGAGGCCAGGATGATGACGCTCGACTTCTCGATCCTGCTGCGCTTCGAAAACGCGCTTCTGCTCGGTCTCTGGATGACGATCAAGCTGACGCTGATCTGCATCGTGCTCGGATGCACCCTCGGCTTTCTCGTCGGCCTGGCCAGAACATCGCGCAATCCAGTGCTTCGCGTGGTCGCCGGCGCCTATGTCGAGTTCTTCCGCGGCACGCCGGTTCTCATCCAGCTCTTCTGGATCTTCTTCTGCCTGCCGCTGCTGCTTGGCGTCGAACTCTCGAATCTCGCCTCCGGCGTCATCGCGCTGACGCTCTATATGGGCGCGATCACCAGCGAAACCTTCCGGGCGAGCCTCAAGTCGATCGGCCGGGAGCAGCTGGACGCCTGCGTCGCCCTCGGCCTGCCGAAGAGGGCCCAGATCGTCAATGTCGTGCTGCCGCAGGCGGTGCTGCGCGCAATCCCGACGCTGCTGTCGAACTGCGTCAGCCTCTTCAAGGAGAGCGCCCTGGTCTCGGCCGTCGGCATGGCGGACCTGATGTTCGTCGGCCAGAACATCTCCAACAACACGGCCCGTCCGGTCGAAGTTCTGACGGTCGTTGCCCTGATCTACTTCGCCATCGCCTTCCCCCTCACGCGGGCCGTCTCCCTCATCGAGGGCCGCATTCTCAAGAAGCTCGCAATCTAGAAACAGCCGTTCCCAGGACAGGAGACATTCCATGAAACTTTCCGGCGTCATGCCCGCGCTCATCACTCCCTTCGATGCCAACAACAGGATCGACTTCAAGGCTTTCGAGAAGCTTCTCACACATCTGCGCGAGGCAGGCGTCACCGGCTGGGTCCCGAACGGGTCGACCGGAGAATATTTCAGCCAGTCCAGGGAAGAGCGCCGCGACGTGCTGCAGTTCGTCAAGGATTTCGCCAGGCCGGGCGAAGTGCTGATCGCAGGCACCAATGCGCCCGCCACCCGCGAGGTGATCGAGCAGACGGCGCTGGCGAGAGACATCGGTTATGACACGGTCCTGCTGGCGCCGCCATTTTATACGCGCCCGACCCAAGAAGAGCTCATCAAGCACTACGAAGCCGTCCTTTGCGCCGTCGATGTGAACCTCGTCCTCTACTCCTATCCGGCCAAGGATGGTTCGGACATCAGTTTCGAGCTGATGGATCATTTTGCCGACAATCCGCGCGTGATCGGGATCAAGGAAAGCTCGGGTGTGCTGCAGCGCGCGATCGACATCGCCAGCCGCTACGAGGGGAAGATCCAGCTCGTCAGCGGTTCCGACGATATCGCGCTCGATTTCATGTTCTGGGGCGCGCAAAGCTGGATCTGCGGACCGTCGAACTGCATGGCCAAGGCCTGCTGCGATCTCGACCGCACGTTCAAGTCAGGGGATCTCAACAAGGCGCGCGAGCAGATGAAAACGCTCTACCGGGCGATGAACATCCTCGAAAGCGGCAAGTTCGTGCAGAAGATCAAATATGGCTGCGAGCTTCAGGGCCTGCCCGTAGGCCAGTGCCGCGCGCCGCTCGGCGAGCTGACGGCGGAGGAAAAAGCCGAATTCAAGGCTGCGATGCAGCCGATCCTCAACTGGTGATGGCCATCCGGCAGCGTTCGGCTGCCGGAACAAATCCGGCAGGCAGGAGTATTTGCGATGCGCTTCAAGAAAGTTCTCTCCGTCGTCGATTGTCACGCCGAAGGCGAGAGCGGCAAGGTGATCGTCGGCGGTGTCGGCCAGGTGCCGGGCAAGACGATGTTCGACAAAAAGCTTCATCTCGAAGCTCATATGGACGATATAAGAAAGATGGTTCTCTTCGAGCCGCGCGGCGCGGTGTGGCACAATGCCAATATCGTCCTGCCGTCGAACCATCCTGACGCGGATATGGGTTACGTCATCCTCGAGAGCACCGAATATCCGGCCATGTCGGGCTCGAACACGATGTGCGTGGCGACCGTTCTGCTCGAAACGGGCATCCTGCCGATGCGGGAACCCGTCACCAATCTTATCCTTGAATCGCCGGCCGGCCTCATCCGCGTCCGTTGCGAATGCTCGGACGGCAAGGTGACGAGTGTGCGCTTGGTGAACCAGCCGGCCTTCTGCTACCACCGTGACAGCAACATCGAGGTCCCGGGACTGGGCACGGTTCGCGTCGACATCGTCTATGGCGGCATGACCTATACGATGGTGGAGGCCGCCGATCTCGGCTTTGCGATCGATCCGTCCGAAGCCCGCGATCTCTGCGAGGTCGGCCAGATGCTCAAGGCTGCGGCGGCCGAACAGCTCGCGGTGGAGCATCCTGAAAATCCGGAAATTCCCGGCATCACCAATACGCAATTCATGGCGCCCTTGCGTCGGGAAAACGGGCAGCTCGTCGCAAAGAACTGCGTGGTCGTTTCTCCGGGGCGCTGCGACCGTTCGCCCTGCGGAACCGGCTCGTCAGCGCGACTGGCGCTTCTTCACGCCAGGGGCGTCATGAAGGAGGGCGAAACCCTCATCCATCAATCGATCACCGGCAGCAAGTTCACCTGCACGATCGACGGGCTCGCCAAAGTCGGGCGCTATGACGCGGTCATCCCCGCCATAGCGGGACAGGCCTGGATCAGCGGCTTTTACCAGATGGGTATGGATCCCACGGATCCCTATCAGACCGGCTTCACAGTTGCCGACACCTGGATGGCCACCGTTTGAAGCCGGAGCGGGTCATGAGTTCTGATCGAAATCTCGTGGTGGTCGGTGCAGGCATCATCGGCGTCGCCATCTCCTACGAACTCCAGCGTCGCGGCCTTTCCGTGACGCTCGTCGACCGCGAGGCACCGGGCCGGGGCGCTTCCTACGGCAATATGGCCAGCATTGCCGTCACCGAATTCATGCCGGCCTCGCGTCCTGGCATCTGGGCGCAAATGCCGAAATGGCTGCTCGACCCGGAGGGGCCGGTGCGCATCCGGCCCGGTTACATGGCGAAACTGGTGCCCTGGTTCCTCAGGTTCCTGGCCGCGAGCCGTCCCTCGAAGCTGCGGGAGCTGGAGGCCGCCGGTGCCGTGCTCTGCCGGCGCGTCTATGAAGACCTCGGCGCGCTGTTGGCGGAGGCCGGGCTGACGCACATGCTGACGGCCGAGGGCTGCCTCAGCCTTTACACCGACGAGGCCGAATTCAAGGCCGATCGCGAGCATATCGAGATCCTGGAGCGCTTCGGCTTCCGGCATGAAATCCTCGGCGCCAACGCCATCCGGGATCTGGAGCCCGCTTTGACGACGAGGATCGGCAAAGCGGTGCTCTTTCCCGACAACCGGTCGATCACCGATCCCTACAGGCTCGTCACTGCCCTTGCCGAAAGGTTCGAGGCGCTTGGCGGGCGGATCGTTCGGGGCGACGTCGCCGGTTTCGAGCACGGTGAGAGCGGCGTCGTCGCTCTCAGGCTGGCAGATGGACGCAGCCTTGCAGTGGAGAAGGTTGTGCTCGCGGCCGGCGCCTTCACCGCCCGCCTTTCGGCGCTGCTGTGGGAGCATATCCCGCTTGAAACCGAGCGCGGCTACCACACGCAGATCATGGAGCCCGGCATTTCGATGCGCCATTCGATCATCTGGCCGGCGCGCGCCTTCATGGTCACCCCGACGGCGGGCGGTATCCGCGTTGGCGGCACGGTCGAAATGGCCGGCCTCGACGCGTCCCCGGATTATCGGCGCGCGAAGATCCTGGTGAAGAGGGCTCGGGAGGCATTGCCCGAGCTTAGGGTCGAAGGAGCGACGGAGTGGATGGGGCATCGCCCGGCGCTGCCCGACACCGTTCCCGTCATGGGTCCGTCCGCCAAGCGCCGCAACGTCTGGTACGCGACCGGCCATGGACATCTCGGCCTTACCTATGCGGCCACGACAGGCCGGCTGATGGCCGATCTCATCACGGGCGTAAAGCCGCCCGTGGACATGAAACCCTATCGCGTCGACCGCTTCTGAGCGGATCGGCGCAAGGCGAAAGGGAGTGAACATGCGAAGCGAACTTTATATCGACGGACAATGGGCGAAGCCGGTCAAGGGCGGCACCTGTACGGTCACGAATCCCGCAACCGAAGAGGTGATCCAGACGATTGGAGCCGCGACGGCCGAAGATGTCGACATCGCCGTGAAGGCAGCACGCCGCGCCTTCGACAAGGACGGCTGGCCGAAGCTGACGGGTGCTGAGCGCGCCAGATATCTCCGCGCCATCGCCGAGGGCATCCGCGCCCGCCAGGCCGAGATCGCGCGCCTCGAAGTTCTCGACAACGGCAAGCCGTTCCCCGAGGCCGACTGGGACGTCGCCGATGCGGCGGGCTGCTTCGATTTCTATGCGGGATTGGCCGAGCAGCTCTACACTAATCCCGAGGAGACGATTTCTCTTCCGGACGCACGCTTCACGTCCAAGGCGGTACGCGAGCCGATCGGCGTCGCCGGCGCGATCATTCCCTGGAACTATCCGCTGCTGATGGCGGCCTGGAAGGTTGCGCCAGCGCTTGCTGCCGGCTGCACCGTAGTGCTGAAGCCTGCCGAGCTGACATCGCTGACGGCACTGGAACTCGCGGCCATCGCCGACGAGGCCGGGCTGCCGCCCGGCGTGCTGAATATCCTGACCGGGGCCGGTTCTGTCGCCGGTCAGGCGATCATCGATCACAGGCAAGTCGACAAGCTCGCCTTTACCGGCTCCGGGCCGGTCGGCTCGAAAATCATGGCGGCTGCGGCCCGCGACATCAAACGCGTCAGCCTGGAGCTTGGCGGCAAGTCGCCCTTTGTCGTCTTCGAAGACGCCGATATCGACAAGGCCGTCGAATGGATCATGTTCGGCATCTTCTGGAACCAGGGCCAGGTCTGCTCGGCGACATCAAGGGTCCTCGTGCAGGACGCCATCTACGCCCGGCTGCTCGCGCGCCTCATCGAGGAAACGAAAAGGATCAAGATCGGCAATGGTCTCGACGAGGGTGTGCTGCTCGGGCCGCTGGTTTCCAAGCGCCAGCACGAGCAGGTCGTAGCTGCCATCGAAGAGGCGCGGCAGGCCGGCGCGACCGTTGCCTGCGGCGGAGCGCGTCCTGAGGGCTTCGAGAAGGGCCACTACCTCCAGCCGACCATTCTGACCGACGTTCCGCTCGACAACGCCGCCTGGGTGGAGGAGATCTTCGGGCCGGTCGTCTGCATCCGGCCCTTCAGGACCGAAGAGGAGGCCATCGCACTCGCCAATGACTCCCGTTTCGGCCTCGCGGCCGCCGTCATGTCAAAGGACGATGTCAGGGCCGAGCGCGTCGCTGCCGCCTTCCGCGCCGGCATCGTCTGGATTAATTGCTCGCAGCCGACATTCACCGAAGCGCCCTGGGGCGGCTACAAGGAATCCGGCATCGGCCGTGAACTCGGGCGCTGGGGCCTCGACAACTATCTCGAGACCAAGCAAATCACCCGCTTCGTCAGCGAAGATCCTTGGGGCTGGTACATCAAGCCGGAGGCAGCGGAATGAACTGGAACCGCAGCCTCGACTTGCTGCAGGTCCACTGCCAAGGCGAGATCGGCAAGGTCATCCTGTCGGGTGCGCCCGAGATACCGGGCGCGACGATGCTCGACAAGATGAACCATATCAATACGATTGACGACAGCCTGCGCCGCTTCGTGACCTTCGAGCCGCGCGCCAATGTCGCCATGTCCGTGAACCTGCTGGTCGCGCCTATGCGCGCCGATGCGGATGCGGGCTTCATCGTTCTCCAGGCCGACCGCGCCCACCCCATGTCTGGCAGCAATTGCATCTGCGTGGTCACCGCGCTTCTCGAAAGCGGCCGGGTGGCGATGTCGGAACCGGAGACGGTGGTGCGTCTGGATACGCCGGCCGGCCTCATCGTCGCGCGCGCCGCTTGCCGCGACGGGCGCTGCCTGTCCGTCAGCCTCGACAATGTGCCGAGTTTTGCGGAAGTGCTGGACCGGGAGGTGGAGACGCCGAAATGGGGCCGCATCAAGATCGACGTCGCCTTCGGCGGCGTCTATTATGCGCTTGTCGATGTCGATCAGCTCGGCCTCGATATCGCGCCTGCCAATGCCCGGCGGCTGGCGGAAGCCGGAATCGAGCTCAAGTCGCTGCTTGCAGACCAGGTTTCGGTTTGCCATCCGGTGCTGAGCGGCGTCGATGAGATCGCTTACGTGATGTTTCGCGGACGCGAAGCCGATGGTGTGGTGAGGACCTGCACGACGCTGAAGCCCGGCCGCGTCGACCGCTCGCCCTGTGGAACCGGCAGTTCGGCGAACCTTGCCGCGCTCTATGCTCGCGGAGAGGTCTCTGTCGGCGACCGCAGAACGTCGCGATCGATCATCGGCGGGGAGTTCCTCGCCGAGGCGATCGGCGAGACCGAGGTCGGCGGCCGCCGCGCCGTATTGCCGAGAGTATCAGGCCAGGCCTTCGTCTATGGCCGTGAACAGCTTCGCATCTCCGATGACGATCCCTTCGCCGCCGGATTCGCCCTGTCCGATACCTGGGGTCCCCAGGTCGGTTTGCTCGGTTAGGAGCCGCCATGTCTCATTCTCAACCACTCGCCGGCCAGACCGTCCTCGTGACAGGCGCCTCGGGCGGCATCGGCGCAGCCATCGTTGAGCGCCTGTCTGCCGAAGGCGCGCGGCCCATCATCCATTACGGGCGCGACAGGCAAGGCGCAGAAGCGCTGCTCCGCAAGATCGGCGGAAACGGCCTGAGAGTTCAGGCCGACCTCTCCAGTCCCGACGGCGCCTTTGCGCTGTGGCGCGATGCGCTCGCCGCGGCGGGGCGCATCCATGCCGTCGTCAACAATGCCGGCATCCGCACCGAAGTTTCGATCGATGCCGCTCCCTCTGACTGGCGGGCCGCCTGGCAGAAGGAGTTCCAGGTGAATTTCTTCGCCGCAGCCGACCTTTGCAAGCAAGCGCTCCTGCATTTCCGAGAGAATGGCGGCGGGCGCATCGTCAATATGGCAAGCCGGGCCGGACAGCGCGGTTATGCGGCCGATGCCATGGCCTATGGCGCGACGAAGGCGGCGCTGATCAACCTCACCAAGTCGATCGCGCGGAGCTTCGGCAGCGACGGCGTCGTCGCCGTCGCTATCGCGCCGGGATGGGTGCGGACCGAGATGGCCGAGGACTTCGTGACGAAGCACGGAAAAGATGCGGCGGTCGGCGACATCCCGATCGGCGAAATGGCCGAGACGGCGGAGATCGCCGAGCTGGTGGCCTTCCTGCTTCGCCCGTCGCAAGCATCGGTCAACGGGGCGACATTCGACGTCAACGGTGGCAGCTACATCAGATAGGAGGTTCGATATGAAGAGATTCCATGGCAAGGTCGCGGTTGTCACAGGTGGAGGCGGCGGCATAGGCTCGGCCATATCGAGAAGGCTTGCAGAGGAGGGCGCCTTGGTGGTGGTGACAGATGCCAACGCACAAGCGGCGGCCGAAGTCGCCTCGCTCATCGAGGCCGCGGGCGGATCGGCGAGCGCCATCGCGGCCGACATCTCCCACAAGTCCGATTGCTTTGACCTCATCGAAAAGGCCTTCGCGATCAACGGGCGGCTTGATGTGCTGGTCAACAATGCCGGCATCAACCGGCGCGGAAACCTCATGTCGCTCTCGGAAGAGGACTGGCAGGTCAGCTTCGCGGTCAATCTGGATTCAATGTTCCATCTCTGCCGCGCGGCACTCCCGCACATGATTGCGGCCGGCGGTGGAGCGATCGTCAATACCGCTTCGCAATGGGGTCTCTACCCCGCGCCGAACCACATCGCCTACAACACGACGAAGGCCGCCGTCGCCGCCTTCACCCAGAACCTCGCCCGCGACTATGCGCCCGACAAGGTCCGTGTCAATGCCGTCTGCCCCGGCGAAATTCACACGCCGATGCTGGAGGCAGGCGTGAAACGCTCCGGCCGGACGATCGCCGATCTCGACAAGCTCGTCCCCTTTGGCCGCATCGGCAAGCCGGAGGAGGTCGCGGCGCTCGTCGCCTTCCTTGCGTCGGATGAAGCGGCCTTCATGTGCGGTTCACTCGTGGAAATCACCGGCGCGCAAGCGGTGGCATGAACGCAAAGCGCGTATGACGCAAGGACAGTCCTGGCGTATTTTGTGAAAGGCGGGTAGCTGGGACACATGGGCTTTATTTACAGAAGTTGACGCCATAGCCGCCCAGGCCAACGTCACAGATCGGCGGGTCGAGTCCTTTCAAGGCGGCCATTCGCGGCTAGACTGAAATACGTTCCATGCAAACTGCCTTTACGACCTCCTGCAATACCCTCACGCGCTCTACCAGCCAGGTGAGCTCCTCGCTGGTGATTGAGTATTTCGACGAATATCGCGCTTCGACATAGGCTCGCGACAGCAACTCGAAGCAGCGCCGTGAAAACCGGCTGTCGCGCGGCCATGCTTCCACCAGCCGATTATCCATCCCCTCGGCCTGGGAGCGCAGGACCTTTATCCGATGAGATTTGGGACTGTAGAGGGTAAGCGTCAGCAGCACGCAATGATAGGCGCGTTCCGTGGCTTGATGCAGATTGAAGGCAGCCTCTCTGAGGCTGCCCCGCTCGAACAGGAACAGAGCTGACGCAGTGAAGGCATCCGCACTTGTGAACCACTCCTCGAAGAAGCTCTTTGCTTCAGCGTGCCGCTCCTTCGCCGTCAACGGCTTCGGCTGCGCCAGCGGATGGCCGGGCTCCTCGTAGAGGGGAATGCCGTCCCTGGCGATGTCGACGAAGAAGGGGCGACCGCGAGAAAGCTGGTCGTTGACATCGGCCAACGTGTGGATGATCGGCACGACCGGGGTTTCGATGCGATGCGCGATCTGCTCCTTCAACAGCCGCTCCTCGATGTTCTCCCAGAGTTCCTGCTCCTCGGCAAACGCCTTGCTGTTGACGACGATCAACAGATCGTAGTCGGAGCGATAGCCGCTCAGGTGATCCTCGACCCAGTCGCCGCGGCCATAAGAACCATAGAGCACGACCTTCAGGATCCTGCCGAAATTGCGCTTGGTCGACAGCTTGCTGGCCTGGAAGCCTTCGACCTCGGCAAACAGGATCTCGAGGATACGCGCCAGTTCGCGCCGCTTCCGGTCCGGCAGGTGTTCGATATGGTCGGTCAGGGTCAAAGCCGCGTCAAAGCCTTCGGTCAGAATCGCATCCATCGTAGCGGTTCCATGGTGATTGCGCATCTAAACGTTATACGGGATTGGCCTTATCAGGACAATCCACGATCGTATAAGCCCGACGCCTGCGCGCGCCGTGTCGTGCCTCGTCGCCAACATGGCGCTGTACAATATCCAGGCCCGTCGGTGATCGCGACAGTGCGGTCGGCCGGGGCCCCAAACACGTGGCACTGCCCTTCGGTCCATTATCCGATGATCGTTCGCAACATGGTGCGAGCGGATACCATGGGTCCTCGCCAGGGGCTACCACTCTCCTGGATGCGCGCTGCCCGGTGGCCATAGCGGTATCCATAGTGAAATCAATCAACCTCCTAACATCCTTACATTGTATTTACGATGGCAATGTACAATCGTAATTGGTGCTGACGGGGGTCGTATGAAGAAACGCTATACCTTTCTTGATGAGCTTCGAGGGGTCGCGGCATTGTCTGTTGCGGTTCTTCATGCCGCGCAGATTTTCCCCTTTCCTCTCCTTTCCAGCGCGGACATTGCCGTCGATTTCTTTTTCTGCCTGAGCGGGTTCGTCCTGGCAAACGCATATGACGAGAAGTTGAGATCCGGACAGATGACAGGCGGCGAGCTGTTCCTGAAGCGCGTGATCCGCCTGTACCCGATGATTGTGATCGGCGTCGTCCTGGGGATCATCGCGTCTCTTGTTTCGTCTGCGCCATACAGCCTCGCAATCCACGACATGCCGCTCTTGACGTTTGGCGGATTGCTCTTGTTGCCCACCGGCTTAATCCGAAACCTTGAGGCCTTCGCACTCAACAATCCCCTCTGGTCTCTCAGTTTCGAGTTGGCCGCCAATACCATTTATGGCTTTGTGCCCGGCGGAAGGAAGCTTTTTCGTGATGCCGCATTCTTAGGATTGCTCGCCGTTGCGCTATGCACGGTGATCTACACCCGAGGCTCGATTTCAGGTGCCGGTTTTTCCAGTTGGTCTGGATTTTTCGCGGGGTTCCCAAGAGTAGGCTTCTCGTTTTTCGCGGGAGTTTTAATCTATCGGTGGAATCTCTTCTCGCGGTTAAAAGCGGTTGGCCCCAAGCTCCCGCTTATCTTGTTGGCCATGGTCTTTTTCGCGCCGCTGCCTCCCGATTGGGAATTAAGAGGCTGGTATGACCTGGTTAGCATCACGGTCGTCATTCCTGCCGTTGTCACGCTCGCGGCAGCGGTTCCGGAAGGCGAGGCGAGGGCCATTGGGATCCAGCTTGGTCGCCTATCTTACCCCTTCTACGCGATCCACCAGCCGCTGATCCGATTGGCCGCAGAATTCCAGAGAGCGACCAATGGTATGATTCCTTTGCCATTGATTGTAATGCTCACGCTGTTTGGCGCTCTTGGTCTATCGCATTTGCTGTTGGAGCGGTTTGATAAGCCGGTAAGGGCACGTCTGCATCGCGCATTGGTACGTCTGACGACGAAAGAGCCAAGCTACTTGTAGCGCGCTTCTTTGGGCGAGTTGAGAACAGCGGTCGCAGTCGAAGCCAGGCAATCGAGCGAGACCACGCCCATAATGCGAAGCTGCAGGCGATGACGATCGCGGGCCAAAAAACGCCGCGGTCCATCTGTCGCAATGTGTCCGGTAAAGCCATACGAAATACCCTCTAACTATTGGGTTCCCGTTCGTCCCAATGCCTAGCTTTTTTTTGTGCCTTGGCGTTCAAATAGCGACATCTCAGTGTGAGTGGCTGACGCAAACCAAGCGGCACCGTAAGCCCCTGCGGTATGTCGGATTCAGACGCTGACCGAATAAAGAAAGTCATTGGGGCAAGGTCCATCGCTGCGTCCGCGGCCAGGTCTTGCCTACGCAAATCTCTGGTCGACCGTGCCTTAGAATGCCATTTGCACCTTGAGGGCACTATCGCGCCGACTGGCAAGCTTGAACGCCGCTGTCGCCTCTTCGAATGGCAAGACGGCTGTGATCAACGGGCGAACGTCGATCATCCCACTGCCGAGTAAATTGACGGCTTCGACAAAGTCGGCGTGGAAGCGGAAGGATCCCAGCAGTCGGACTTCGCGCGTGATGACCGCGTTAATCGGCAGCGTAAATTCTCCGCCAAGCCCCAGTTGCACGACTGTTCCTTGAGGGACCATCGTCGGCAGCGCACGCTGCAAAGCGAGAGCGCTTCCGGATGCTTCGAAACACAGGTCGAAGTAACCCTTGGCTGCGGCGTAGGCTGCGAGAGCGTCCGGTTCGTCACGCACATTTATGATGCGGGTCGCCCCACAGCTTTTTGCAATGTCGAGAGGGAAGGTGCTCAGAGTGGATGCCGAGTTCGCCCCATTCGGCCGCCATTGCCTTGGTCAGCATCTTGATGCCGCCCTTCGCAACAGTATAGGGGGCGACGGTGGCGCGGGCCAGTTCGCTGGTCAGGGAGCCGATGTTGATGATCTTGCCAAAGCCGCGTTCCGCCATGCGCCGCGCCGCTTCCCGGCCGATCATGAAAGCGCTTGTAAGGTTGGTATCGATGACGCGCCGCCAATCCTTGGTTTCAAGCTCCAGCATCGGTTTGCGGAACTGTATGCCGGCATTGTTGACGAGAATATCGATTGCGATGCCGCGAGCATCGAGCGTCTGAAACGCATCCATGATTGCCGCTATGCACTCATCCAGTTAGCTTGCAAGGCGTGCCTGAGTTCCTCCAGAACGCCTTAAAAAGGGAGGGTGGGACTGTCGAGAGTCTGGCGGCCGTTCGGCTCCAAGCGGCTTCAATGCAGATCGGCCAGCCTTAGGGTGATGACCGGCGTGCTCTGCAACATTTTTTCGATTGCAACCACCGCGTGGAACAAAACAGCGCAGAAAAGCATGCCGCTTTCAATGCGGAGCGAGACATTCTATGTAGGAGGAAGTTAATCGCGCGAGAGCAATCTGCCGTATGTCTTCGATCCGTCTTTTCATCCTATCCTCGTTTGCAGAGCTTGGGGCAATGCACGGCCACCGCTTGAGAATAGAGGCTGACAAAAAAAGGGTTCCCTTCTGGACAGATATTCCGGTCGGCGCAGTGTACGGGGCGATGAAACGACTGGCCGCCGAAGGTCTCTTGCGAGAAGCAGGACAAGAAAGGCAGGGCAATCGTCCAACAAGGCAACTTTATGAGATCACCGAAGCAGGGATGGTTGCTCTTGAGGAATTGCGTATCTCAGGGTTGACCGACATCTGGTTCAAGTACGATCCATTCGATCTTGCCTTAACAAAAGCGAACGCGAAAGATCTCGACGCTTTTATGGCCCTTTTAGCCGACAGGCTGGAGCGGATGAAGACGCTGCTGACCGAGCGACGCGAAATGATCGAGGCTGCCATTCCCTACATAGGGTTGATCGAAGAGTGGGCACTCCGCCACAGCGAACGCCGCCTTGCTGCGGAGGTCGATTATCTGACCGAGCTCTTGGCGTTCGCACCCGCCATAGCAGACGATCAGTACAATCCACGCGCCAGGAAGGAAAAAGTGTTGGTCACGGGCAAGGGCGGTCAGAGATATAAAAAGCAGGACTAGGGCATAGCGCCTTCGACCGGCCGAAATTCGGAGCTTCCCTCTGGTTCTCGGACTGGGATATCAAGAAAACGAGTTCGGTAAGGCCAGCCATTTTACGGGTCGGTTCCGGCTGGGGGCGTTATGGCGACGCCCGTCGGCTCCTTGCCTTCCGGTCGCCGGACGCGTTATTCGGCCGGTGTCGCTTTAATGACCGGCTCGTGTTTCAGGCCGAGCGTTACGGAGGCAACGCTGATCGACGATCTGTTTGCGCCTGCTGAGCTCTTCTTCGGTGGCAGGGCTGTCGATGATCACAATGCCGGTGATGTTGCGAAACCCCGGCGAACGGAATCATCGACATTGAAAAGACCGCGCAGATCGACTTCGCCGTCCAGCTCGACCGAAACGCTATTGAATCCCGCCGGCGACACCCGGCCGGGACACCATTACACCTGCAAGTGACCGGGCCGGCGCGCTCCTTCGACTAGTCGAGTGCGTCGAGTTCAGCAAGAACGTCAGCCGAAAGTTGAAGCTCGGCGGATGAGAGGTTCTCGTGGAGATGGGCAACGCTCGACGTGCCGGGAATAAGCAACACATTAGGTGCGCGCGCCAGCAGCCACGCCAGAGCCAACTGCCGTGACGTCACCCCGAGCCGCCTGGCTATAGCCCCCAAGGCTTCGTTCTGCAATTGAGAGAAGCCGCCGAGAGGGAAAAAGGGGACGTAGGCGATCCCCTGCTCAGACAGTTCGTCGATGAGGGCGTCGTCGGCGCGCTTTACGATGTTGTATTCGTTCTGAACGCAAACGACAGGAGCGATCTTCTGCGCCTCGGCGACCTGCGCGGCTGTTGCACTGCTCAGACCCAGGTGCCGGATCAAACCTTGCTCGCGTAGTTCGGCAAGTGCAGTGAAGCGTTCTTCGATGTAGCCCTCCAACGGACCTATTCCTGCGCCGAGTATTCGGAAATTGACGACGTCCAGAACGTCCAGGCCGAGGTTGCGCAAGTTATCATAGACAGCCTGCTTCAGTTCGTCCGGCGCCTGGGCAGGCCTCCACGATCCGTCGCCACCACGTTTCGCGCCGACCTTGGTCACGATGACCAGATTGTCAGGATAGGGACGCAACGCCTCGCGGATCAGCTGATTGGTGATATGGGGGCCGTAGAAATCGCTGGTGTCGATATGATCGACACCAGCGTCGAGAGCTGCACGCAGCACTGCAAGAGCCGCGTCGCGGTCTTTCGGTGGCCCAAATACATGGGGGCCTGCGAGTTGCATCGCGCCGTAGCCCATCCGTTTAACCTGCCGGTCGCCGAGGCTATACACGCCGGCCTTCCCGATGTTAGTCATCGCATTGTCCTTCCGTATCGAATGTGAGATGTGGCAACCACCCGCTTCGAGAGGCTGCTCACGATTGTGTGATGACGATCTTGCCACGCGCGCGGCCGGACCTTTGACGTTCGATCGCGTCGCTGAACGCCTCGAACGGCACCAAGGTGTCGAGCAGCACCTTTAACCCGTCCTGAGCGACGGACTGAACCACCTCGTTGAGGCGGGATGCGTAGGGCTTGACATACATCATGCTCGCCGACACCTCGTGCGCCTTGGCGACGGCCTCATCCGGCGGGCTGGTCGGCGACACCAGGCGTCCGCCGCGCTTCAGAACCGGATAGCTTCGCGCTTGTGTCTCTCCGCCGACCAGGTCCAGCACCAGGTCGACGTCGTGAAAAACCTGCGCAAAATCCTGCTGTTTATAATCGATGACCTCGTCGACCCCGAGCGAGCGCACCAGATCGACACCGTCTCCGGACGCGGTCGCCAGAACCCGCGCACCGGCCCTCTTCGCAAACTGGACGGCAAACATGCCGACGCCGCCGGCTGCGGCATGGATGAGAACGGTTTCGCCGGCTTTGAGATGGCCTTGAGAGAACAGGCTATGCCAAGCTGTACTTCCGGCTGTCGGTATCGTTGCTCCCTCCGCGAAAGTAAGCGACGATGGCATTTGAACGCAATTTTCGGCTTTCACCACCGCATATTCAGAGAGGCCACCGCCGGCTAGCGGATCGGCCCACACAACGACTGCGTCCCCTGGCTTGAATCCGGTGGTGGCTTCGCCAACCTGTTCGACCACGCCGGCGAAGTCGCTCCCAAGAGCGTAAGGAAATGCGATCGGGAAAAATCGTGCGGCCCAGCCTACCATCAGCCCCATGTCGAGCGGGTTCAGCGCAGTAGCCTTGACGCGAACCAGGATCTGATCGGCATCAATCTTCGGGATCGGAACTTCGTTGATAACAGCTGGCCCGTTGAAGCCATGGATACGAATCGATTTCACGGAACACCTTTCGACTAAGTGACACTGGAGGGAGGACCGCCTCCCAGGTGAGGCTGATACCTACGTATAAGTACTCTTGCAAGAGCATTCAGGTAAGTTGTTTCGGTTGATCCCCGTCGACCCTCTCTTATAAAGGCGACAGTCCCGGCTATAGCGCGGGGCAGCAAGGCACTGCAGCGCCTCTTCCACTGCTATTCTGTCCAAGCTCGCAGACCTTCGATCACCAGTAAGAAACCACGGAACGACGCAACATTTAAAATGTGGGTAGGAGCCCGCGCGGGAAGTTGTGGTGCCTGGCGCCGTCATCAGAAAGCAAGCGGTTCCCTTGGTCTCTTCGAAGGTAAAGGCGGCTGCCTAGCATCAATGACGGGCGCGAGAGCACTCCGCGCTTGGATCGAACTATGAAGATCAGGGCAAGGCATTCGTACAGAGATCGGTCCTCCGGACGCGAGAAGCGAACGGACGCAACGTCCTCGATGACATCACAAAGTACATGCTGGAGGAGCAAGGCGGGCGGTTGCTTCGACCGTCGCTGTCAACGGCTTCAACGTCAGTGGATGTGGCCAGAACGCCGGTATTGCGTTCGTGCGTCTTCGCGACCCGCGCCGGGATGCCCGGCATGGAGAGACGGCTGCTCGTTTTCGGCAAGGAGCGCCAGAGCTTAGTGCGAAATCTTCCGCCAAACCTCTTCTTGATCGTCAAAAACGCGCGAGCAATATTTACTTTTATAATTATATAATGCAAGTTCGCTGCAATCGAACTCAGGAGGGAGTTCGCAAGCGACAAGGAGGAACGTCGTCATGCTCATACTCAAGAAATTTACCCTGGCAACCGCTCTGCTCGGTGGCCTCCTTTCGGCGGCGCCGACAATCGCGGCTGCTCAAGAGCTCGAACTGACGATCACCGCGCCGGCTGGTGCTGGCGGGGGGTGGGATGCGGCTTCGCGGTCGCTGCAGGAGGTGATGATGGCCACAGGCGCGGCCAAGAGCGTGCAGGTCGTCAACGTCCCCGGCGCTGGTGGCACCGTCGGTCTCGCTCAGTTCATCGGCAATGCCAAGGGCAATCCGGATCAGCTTCTCGTGGCAGGCATCACGCTTGTGGGCGCAAGCATCTCAAACAAGTCTCCCGTCGACCTGACTGAGGTCACGCCGCTCGCGCGACTGACGGGCGATCCGCTCGTTATCGTTGTTCCCAAGGACTCGCCGATCCAGACGATCGCCGATCTTCAGGCGGCCATCAAGAAGGACGTCGCCAACACGATCTGGGTCGGCGGCTCAGCAGGCGGGGCAGACCATATCCTCGCGGCGCTTGTGACCAAGGCGGCCGGCGCGGATCCCGCAAAGATCAATTACGTTGCCTATTCCGGCGGCGGCGAGTCCCTTGCGGCAATGCTCGGCGGCCAGGCGACGGCGGGTGTCTCTGGTTATGGCGAATGGGAGGGGCAGATCAAATCAGGCGATCTTCGTGCTCTTGCAATCTCCTATCCGGAGCCGATCGAAGGCATCGAGGCAAAGCCGCTGAAGGCGCAGGGACTGGATATCGAACTGGTCAACTGGCGCGGCGTCTTCGCCGGTCCGGGTGTTGACGGCAAGGATCTCGAGACGCTGAAGGCAGCCGTCGACAAGACGGTGAAGTCCGACCAGTGGAAGGCCGTTCTGAAGTCGCGGGGCTGGTCCGACTATTATGCCTCGTCGGATGAGTTCAAATCGTTCATCGCCTCCGAGACCGACCGCGTCCGCGGCATTCTTACATCGATCGGCCTGGCCAACTGAAGTCGATCAAGTGCCGGAATGCGGCGGAGACGTTGCATTCCGGCTGCGAGGAAATCATGTCAATCAAATCTATATCCGTCCCGAACCGCCCGGCAGCGGCGGTTGCCGTCGTTCTTCTGGCTATGGCCGCAGTGACTTACTGGGATGCGAGCCGCATGGTCGTCCGCGCCACCTATGGGATGAGCGCGAGCGCCGCTTCTTACTTCGTCTGTCTTCTGTTCGTCGCCCTTGCAGCGGGTCACATGGTCAGCGCCTTCAAGCCGAATGATCTCGAGAATGAGAGCGCCGACTGGAAGGCCGTGGCGTGGATCGCGCTCGCGCTGGCGGGGTTGATTGGCTCGGTCTGGCTTGGATTAGGTTTCATCCTGGGTTCGACGCTCCTCTTTGCGTTCACCTCGCGCGCCTTCGGTCGAAGAGCTCTGATTGCCGATCTCGTGCTTGGCGCCATCATTGGCGTCGCTGTCTTCTTGCTGTTCAACAAGCTCCTGACCCTCGCGCTGCCCCAGGGGCCGCTCGAGCGGCTGTTTTGAGACTCGGGCAATGGATTCTCTTATCTATCTTTTCCAGGGGTTTGCGACGGCTATCGAGCCCGCCAATCTCCTCTTCGCCGCCATCGGCGTCGTCATCGGCACTGCGGTCGGGGTCCTCCCGGGCATTGGTCCGGCCCTGACGGTGGCACTTCTCCTACCGGTCACCTTCAAGCTCGATCCGGGCGGCTCCATCATCATGTTCGCCGGCATCTATTATGGCGGCATGTACGGTGGATCGACGACTGCGATCCTCCTGAATACCCCGGGCGAAAGCGCATCGGTCGTCACCGCGCTCGAAGGCAACCAGATGGCTCGTCGGGGGCGAGGGGGACCGGCTCTGGCAACGGCGGCCATCGGGTCTTTCGTCGCCGCGCTGATCGCGACGGTCGGTCTGGCCTTTCTGGCGCCGATGCTCGTCAAAATCGCTGTTCGGTTCGGGCCCTGGGACTATTTCGGCCTGATGCTGATTGCCTTCGTGACCGTGTCCGCAACCTTCGGCTCGTCTCCCCTTCGCGGGCTGACCAGCCTGACATTCGGCCTCTGGCTCGGCCTGATGGGCATTGATCAATTGACGGGACAGGCGCGACTGACGTTCGGCGTTCCCGAACTACTCGACGGGGTCGAGGTGACGACACTGGCAGTGGGACTTTTCGCGATCGGCGAAGCGCTGCTTGTCGCGTCGCGCCATCTCTACAAGCCCGAGAAACCCATTCCGGTGAAGGGCTCGATCTGGATGACGAAGGAGGACTGGTCGCGATCCTGGAAGCCTTGGCTTCGCGGCACTGTTATCGGTTTCCCGATCGGCGCCCTTCCGGCGGGCGGCGCCGAGATCCCGACGTTCCTCAGCTACAACATCGAACGCAAGCTCTCACGAAAGCCGGAGGAGTTCGGTGCCGGAGCGATCGAAGGCGTTGCCGGACCTGAGGCGGCGAACAACGCCTCTGCCGCCGGAACGCTCGTGCCGCTTCTGACGCTGGGCCTGCCGACGTCGGCGACGGCGGCGGTCATGCTCGCGGGCTTTCAGCAATACAACATCCAGCCCGGCCCCTTGCTGTTCACCCAGCATGCGGATCTGGTGTGGGGTCTGGTGGCCAGCCTGTTCATCGCCAACGTCATGCTGCTGGTCCTGAACCTGCCGCTCGTCGGCATGTGGGTGCGGCTGCTTAAGATTCCGCTGCCCTGGCTCTATGCCGGAATCCTTGTCTTTGCCTCGATGGGAACGATCGCAGCCAATCCATCGGTCGTGGAACTGCTCCTCCTCACGGGTTTCGGTGTCGTTGGGTTCCTGATGAGGCGCTTCGACTATCCGATCGCTCCTGCCGTGGTCGGCCTCATCCTGGGGCCGCTCGCAGACAGCGCTCTGCGGCGCTCGCTGCAGATGAGCCTCGGCAATCCGATGGTGTTCCTCCAGCATCCGAGCTCGGCTATCATGATCGCGATCGCCGTCGTCGCACTCGTCGCTCCCTTCATATTCCGTGGGCTGTCCCGGTTCCAGCAGGACGAGGACTGATGACGCGCCAGCCTTCGCCGGGCTATGGTAAGGCACGGCGATGTCCCTTAGATGGGAACAGGCAATTGCGATAAGAGAGCGTTTTGACCGATGGCAAGGAACAGTCTGGTACCTCAGATCAGCAGCAACATCCTCGACTATTTGAGGGCTGGTCAAATGCAAAAGGGCCAGCATCTGCCGCTTCAGATGCTGGCCGACCACTTCCGAGTTTCGAGAGCGCCCGTCATGAGCGCGCTTCAGCGTCTGGAAGAACGCGGCATTGTCCGCGCTGAGCCGAATCGTGGCTATTTCCTTGCAATCGACGCGGAAAAGATCGATCCGGAGCCGGGACAAGAGAAGGAAGACGCGACCGGCGACGATGTGATCTACTTCAAAATGGCCGAAGACAGACTGTCAGGCAAACTTGACGAGCGGGTCAGCGAAGCCGAGCTGATGCGCATGTATGACGTTCCAAGAAGCCGGCTCCTGAAGGTCCTGCATCGCGTCGCCGATGAGGGCTGGATCGAGCGTCTGCCGGGAAACGGCTGGGCATTCCGCGAAACGCTGACGTCGCGTAAGAGCTACGAGGACGGCTATGTGTTCCGTGCCGTAATCGAGCAGCAGGCGATGCTGTTGCCAACCTTCGAGCCTGATCCCGAAGGCTTCAAGCGAATCCGGCAGATACAGACTGACCTTGGGAACGGGGGTTATGAGACCTGGTCGCGGGCCGAGATCTTCAAGGCGAACAACGAGTTCCACGAGATGTTGGTGGCCTGCTCGCGCAACGAATTCTTCCTCGACTCGATCAAACGCATCAACAGGCTCCGCCGGTTGATCGAGTATCATATCACCATCGACAGGAGCCGCCTGCCCAGGCAGACGAGCGAGCATCTTCAGATCCTTGACTTGATCGAGGACGGACGACGTACGGAGGCGGCGGCGTTTCTCTATACCCACATCATGGGCGCGAGACGGATCAAGAGCCCGAAGGTGGTCTAGTCCAGGTTCTTCACGAGGATGCAGACCGGGCTCCCGACAGCAAGCTCGGACCCCTTCGGCAGAAGCATCCCCGTGTCAGCGTCGGTGTCGAACGCCACGATTGTGTCGGAGTCTTCGTTCGCCGCAAGCAGAATGCCATTCTTCAGGATCGTGAAGAAGCGCGGCGTCCGACCTGCAGTTTCGTGGTGACCGACGAGCGTCAGCGTACCCGTCTCAGCGATTTCGAACGCCACGATCGTGTCGCTGCCGCGGTTCGAGGCATAGACGAAGCGCCCGTCCGGAGAAACCGCAATCTCGGCGCCCCGGCTGTTGCCGGTAAACGTCTCCGGTAGCGCTGAGACGATCTGGAACGGCGTCATCCTTCCCGAGGTTACGTCGAAGTGGTGCGCGGCAACCGTCGAGTCCAGCTCGTTGATCGCGTAGGCAAGCCGGCCTCCAGGATGGAAGGCCACATGGCGCGGGCCGGCGCCTTCGCGCGCCTTGCATGCGCTGACGAACCTGAGCTTCCGCGCAGCCGCGTCGATCTCATAGACAAGAATCTGGTCGATCCCCTTGTCCGGAACGACGATCCAGCGGCCGCTCCGATCAAACTCTACCTGGTGAGGCTTGGGAAACGGCTGTTCGATGCGATGCGGGCCGACCTCGCCTTCGATCTGCAGTAGGTGGCAAACCTCGCCAATCGAGCCGTCAGGGTTTCTGGGCAGCAAAGCGAGGGACGACGTGACGTGGTTTGCGACGACGAGGAAACGATTGGTCGGATCGAACGAAAGATGGACGGGGTTTCGACCCTGCGTCGAACTCCTATTTAGGAAGGTGAGGATTCCGGTGTCGTCGATCGCGAAGGAGCTGACACCATCGGAGTCGCCGTGGACGCTGTAGAGAAACTGTCCACTTCGGTCGAACGCCAGAAAAGACGGGTTCTCCATTTCCAACAACTGGACATGGGACCAATAGGCATCGGGGCCTATCCGATAGACGTTGAGGCCGTCGCCACGGGCGTTTCGGGCCCGCGTGGTGCGTGTGCCGACATAGGCCAGTCCTGAATGAAGCTCCATCTTCTCCTCCTCGATGCGATCGCTCTTTTACAGCAGCATTATCCAAGCCGCAATTGCATTTTGTAATCATATTATGTAAAAAACATCTGCCGAGGGAGGCTTTGACATCTATCATGGAGGAAGCTGAAGTGATTGCCGAACAGAATTCAATCGAGAAGACCACCATGAGGAAGGTCTTCTGGCGCATCGTGCCATATACGTTTCTGCTCTACGTCATCTCGTATCTCGACCGGGCTAACCTCGGATACGCCGCGTTGCAGATGAACAAGGACCTTGCATTGTCTGCCGAGGCGTTCGGGTTTGCCGGCGGGATTTTCTTCATCGGCTACTTCCTGTTCGAAGTTCCGAGCAATATTGCGCTGCAGAAATACGGGTCGCGCATCTGGATCTCGCGCATCTTGGTGACCTGGGGCGCCGTAGCCGTCCTGACCGGCTTCGCGCAGAACGCATGGCAGCTCTACTGTCTTCGGTTCCTGCTCGGCGTTGCTGAGGCCGGTTTCTTTCCTGGCATCATCATTTACCTGACCTACTGGTTCCGCTCCAAGGAGCAGGCGACCACCGTCGCGTTCTTCACCGCCGCCATTCCGGTCTCCTATCTTCTTGGCGCCCCGCTTAGCACCTGGATCATGGACAACGTCAGCAGCTTCGGCCTTGCGGGTTGGCGGTGGATGCTAATCATCGAGGGCGTGCCGGCTGTCGCTGCCGGCGTCTTCAATTACTTCTACATGACGGACCGCCCGGAAAAGGCGAAGTGGCTGACCACGCGGGAGCGCGACTGGCTCGTTTCCGAGCTTGCGGCGGATCACTCCAAGAGGGCGAACGTCAAGCACCTCGGCCTATGGCAGGCCATATCGAATCCGAAGGTTCTCTTCCTCTCGGCAATCTACTTCATCTACCAGGTTGGCAACCTCGGCATCGGTCTCTGGATGCCGCAGATCATCCAGAGCTTTGGCGAATCCCTGACGCACTTCCAGATCGGCCTCATCGCGATGATCCCGTACGCGGTCGCAACCGTCGTGATGGTCCTTTGGTCGCGAAACTCGGACCGGACGGGCGAGCGTCAGAAGCACAGTGCCGTCCCACTGCTGATTGGCGGCCTCGCGCTCGCTGCCACCGGCCTTACCAACAATCCCTACGTCGCCATCTCCTTGATCTCGCTGGCGTTGGCAGGCATCTACGCGTTCAAGTCGCCGTTCTGGTCACTACCCGGCCTCTTCCTGACCCGCTCGACAGCCGCCGTCTCCATCGCCGCGATCAACTCCATCGGCAATCTCGGCGGCTTCGTTGGTCCCTACGCAATGGGTGCGGCGAAGACCTGGACGGGAAGCGCGCTCGGCGGCCTGCTTTTCCTTGCGGTTCTTCTCGTCATCTCGTTCTTCATGACGTGGTTTATGCGGCTTCAGAACTCTGATGCTGAGGACGGCCCGACCGGCCAGTTCAACGCCGCCCGCACAATCTCGTGAAAGGCTTGAAGAAGGTGAAGAGCATGCCAGGCAAAGTCGAACTCAACGGCGTTGACTACGACATCATCGATCTTCCGGCCGAAGCTGGCGCTGACCTTGACAGGATGCCATACATCCATCGCATCCTCTTGGAGAATGTGCTGCGGACCGGTGGCGCGGATGCGCGGCGCTCGAAGGACGCCATGCTCGAATGGCTGAAGACCGGGCAGAGCGAGATCGAAATTCCCTTTCTCCCCAACCGCGTTCTCATGCACGACACGACCTGCGGACCGGCACTCGTCGATATCGCAGGAATGCGCTCGGCCCTCGCCGAGGCCGGCGGAGACCCGGCACTTCTCAATCCGGTGGTCCCGGTCGACGTCTCGACCGACCACTCGGTGGCGGTCGACGCTTTCGGGACGTCTGCGTCTCTCGCGACCAACATGAAGAGGGAGTACGAGCGCAATGCCGAGCGCTACAGCTTCATGAAGTGGGCGACGAACACGCTGAGCGGTTTCCGGGTCCATCCTCCGGGAACGGGAATCATGCACACCCTGAACCTTGAGCGGCTCGCAACGACTGTTACCGCTCTGCAGCGCGACGGTCGCCTCTGGGCGGCGCCAGACACATTAATCGGCACCGACAGCCACACGTCGATGATCAATGGGATCGGCGTCCTTGCGTGGGGCGTCGGTGGCCTCGAGGCGGAGAGCGTCTTCTTTGGCATGCCCGTCACCCTGCGTGTTCCCGATGTGGTCGGCGTCAGGCTTACTGGCTCTTTGCGCGATGGCGTGCTGGCGACAGATCTTGCGCTCGTGGTCACGCATCTGCTTCGACAGATCGATCTGCAGGACAAATTTGTCGAGTTCCACGGTCCCGGCGTCTCCTGCCTCACGGCCGGCGACCGTGCTGTGGTTGCCAATATGACGCCCGAATTCGGTGCGAACAGCGGCTACTTCCCCATCGACCGGGCTGCGGTCGACTACCTGTTGCGTACGGGCCGGACAGAAGAGCATGCCCGATTTGTGGAAGCCTATGCGAAGCGCGTGGGCATCTGGTTCGATCCGGAAGCGACGCCGCGCTATTCGTCGGTCATCGAACTCGATCTGACAACTGTGGAACCCAGCCTCGCCGGCCCACGCCGGCCGCAGGATAGAATTCCGGTCAGCGGAACCCGATCGGCGATCGCCGCGATGGGAAAGCCCGCCGCTCCTTCGATAGAAGGCGGCCCGAACGATGGCGCGGTGGCGATTGCAGCGATCACGAGCTGCACGAACACCTCCGATCCCCGGCTCCTTGTTGCTGCCGGTCTGCTGGCACGCAAGGCGGCCGCGCTCGGGCTTCACCCGTCGAAATGGGTGAAGACGTCGCTCGCTCCGGGCTCGCCAACCGCAGAGAGGTATCTTCGTCGTGCCGGTCTCCTCGCCGATCTCGAAGCCATCGGCTTCGGAATCGTGGGGTACGGCTGCACGACCTGCATCGGTAACTCAGGCCCGTTGACCGAGCCGGTCACCACGGCAATGGCGGAACGGGGCATCCTTCCCGTCGCCGTGCTGTCGGGCAACCGCAACTTTCCCGGCCGCGTTCATCCGCAGCTTGAAGCGGGCTTCCTGGCATCGCCGCCGATGGTGGTTGCGTTCGCACTGGCGGGGACCGTCGACATCGATATCATGGAGGATCCGATCGGAACATCGAACGTCGGAAATCCGGTCATGCTAGCCGACGTCTGGCCATCTGCAGCTGAGATCGACGAGGCGCTTGGGGCGGCGTCGAAGATCGCGGACTTTGCACCGGCGTACGATGCGGCCGAAGCGAGCCGAACCTGGAAGGATCTGGCGGCTCCGACGACCACAATCTTCCCATGGGACGAAGCCTCAACCTACATCCGCAGGCCGCCGTTTGCGAGCCTGGGGGAGGGCTCTCGGCTTGGCGTCTATGGCGCACATCCTATCCTCGTCCTGGGCGACGACGTCACTACGGATCATATTTCGCCTGCCGGAGCGATCCCGCCAGCGGGCGACGCCGGTCGCTACCTCATCGAACGCGGCGAGAACCCGACCGACCTCAACGTCTTCTCCTCGCGGCGAGGAAACTGGGAGGCGATGACCCGAGGTCTCTTTACCAACAAGACGGTACGCAACCTCATTGCCGGCAACATCCCGCCGGGATCGACGGTGCATGTTCCAAGCGGACGCGTCATGTCGCTATGGGCTGCCGCACAGCTTTACAATGCGGAGGGCAAGTCCGTGGTGGTGGTAGCTGGCGAGCGCTATGGAATGGGATCATCCCGCGACTGGGCTGCCAAGGGCGTGGCGCTTTTGGGCGCGCGCGCGGTGCTTGCTGCGAGCTTCGAGCGCATCCACCGCTGGAACCTGATTGGAATGGGGGTTCTCCCGTTGAGGCTCCCGAGCAAACTCTCATCCGACATCCTCGCATTGCGCGCGGGAGATGTTGTAATCGTCCATGCTGACGAAGCTGCAATCTCACCGCGCGGTGTGGTCGAAGTCGAGGTGCAACGATCGAAAGGTGATGTCATCAGCTTTGAAACAACGGCCGCAATCGAAACCATGGCGGAAATCGAGATCTTGCGCGCCGGCGGGGTCCTCCCCCTCATCTTGCGCCGCCAGTTGTCGTCAAACTCGAATAACAGAGCGCCGGGCATTCCTTCGGAAGAGGCGATACGCTAATGCAACTGCGCGAAGGCGATATTCGCCGTTTTGGGACACGTCATGCCATAAGTAACTGATATTAAATGTTAATGTTGGTTCGTTTCTGCCTAAATCATCCTGTTGAAATAGTGTCTGAGCATCGCTAATTTAGGTCGTCCTGGGACTGCCTATCTCGTTCCGTCTGCCTCGCCAGTGTGGGCGCCGGGTTCCCGGCACCCCGGCGCAAGCAGGGCTATTCGTGTGTTGTGCCCTCAAAGTCCAAAACGCCGCCGAGCGGTACGTATGCCTGGCCATCGAACTGATATAGCTGGAGTGCCTCCACAGGGTAGATGTCGGATCCCGCCTTGGTCGTCATTGTGATGCCTTCTTGGAGCAATGGGTTCTTCCACCCGTTCATGTTGTGAACGACTTTCATCAGCTCTTCGCGGGTGGGGTCCTTGAGCTTCTCGAGGGACTGGATGAGCGCGTCGCCGATGGCATATCCCGTCTGGCCGATCGTATTGGCGAAGACGAAATTCACCTTGGCTGCTTTTATGGCGTCGAGATAGTTATCGACGCCTTCGTCGCCTGACTGCTGATCGCTGGTGATAGGCTTTAGGATGTCGGAGGTGATAATACCCTTGGCATTTTCCAGGCCGACCGACTGGAGGACCGGATATGCCGACGACAAGTTAGTGACCAGGGTCAAAGGCTTCCAACCGCTTTCGGACTGGAAGCGGATGGCTTCGCCTCCCTGGCGCGGAGCAGCGATAATCACCAGGGTGTCAGCGCCGGAAGCCTTCAGGGTGTTGAGTTGGGTCTCGACGGTGGGGTCCTGCGATGTCACCGGCTGGCGTTCGATCACCTTGATGTTCGTTCCGTCGATTGCGCTATCGAAGGCCTTCATGAAGGTTTGGCCCGTCTCCGTGTTCAGATACAGGAAGGCCACCTTTGCGTCGGGCTTGTTGATCTGAAGGTACGCAGCAAATGAGTCTGCTTCGGTTGAAAACGACGGTACGAAGCCGACTTCCCATTCGGGTGCATTCAGGGAGATAACACCGGAATACATGAAAACGTTCGGCACTTTCTTCTGCGTGATATAACGGCCGATCGCCAGATTGTTTGGCGTGGCTGCGGTACCGACGAGAGCAAATACCTGATCTTTCTCGACCATCTTGCGGACATTCGCCAAGGTGCGCTGGGGATCAAGGCCATCATCTTCGATGATGAGATCGATCTTGCGGGTCTTGCCGTCGCCCATCTTGACGCCGCCTCCGGCGTTGGCCTGTTCGACCCGCGCACGTATGCCTTCGGCGACGCCGCCGACGACGGCGACCGGTCCAGTCAGCGGTCCCGTGACACCAATTTTAATGGTGTCGTCGGTGACGCCCGGCGACGGTTCTGCAGCATTGGCATTGCTTGCCGCGAGCAGTGCCGCGACAGCCAGCGGCATTGCGCATCCTTTTAGTACAGAGATAAATCTCATATCAGTTCCTCCCTTGTTTCAATTTGGCGCCGGCTACTCGCCATCCTCCGAAAAGTCATCGAGAGCCATTTTTCGATGAAGCCAGTGACCCCGTTGCGCGCGACCATCATGATCAGGATCAGCGCGAGACCGTAGATCAGGTTGCCGAGGCTCAGGTTGATGTCGGATGCCCAGGTCGGGACGAAGACCATGAACAGACCGCCGAGAAACGCTCCGACGATACTGGTGGCGCCGCCGACAATGCTGCCGATCACGATGTTGATGGACAGGATTGCCAGGAACGACTCCGGGCTGATGAAGCCACTGATGATCCCGAACACTCCACCGCCGAGTCCCGCGAGCGCCGAACTTGCGGCAAACGCCCATAGTCGGGTGCGTGTCAGGTTGACGCCGAGCGCCTGGGCAATCTGTGGATTATCCCGCTGTGCCCTAAGGGAGCGCCCGTTGTCGCCAAAGAGCATCCGCGAGACAAGCAGGGCACCGATGCCCGCGCATGTAAGCGATATGATGTAGAGCCACAATTCAGGGCTATCCGATAAGAAACTCGGAGCTTCGGGGGCTTCGATCGGAAGTCCTGACACGCCGCCGGTAAGGCTTCCCATCTTGAGCAGCAGTTGCGGGAACGCAGCCGCGATGCCGAATGTAACGATGGCCAACTGCAAGCCTTGAAGCCTGAGTGCTGGAAGGCCGATGACCAGCCCAATCGCGGCCGCCACCGCGGCAGAGGCAGGCAGCGTCAAGAGCGGTGAGACGCCGTAGGTGGCGTTGAGGATCGCGGTGACGTAAGCGCCGACGCCGAACAGCGTTCCCTGTGCAAGGCAAATCTGCCCGGCGAAGCCCATCAGCAGGTTCAAACCGAGGATGGCGATGGTATAGGCGATAGCAATCGCCACCTGCTGCAGCGCGTATCCCGGCGCTAAGACTGGGATCAGGATCGCGACGATCGCGAAGAGAGCGAACTTGAGAGCGGCCGCGCGGAATCCATCATCATTCATAGCTTAGTCACCTTATAGGAACCGAACAGGCCAACGGGCTTCACGAGCAGGATGACCAGGGTGAGGGCGATCGGCACCGCGATGCGCATGTCGGCGCCGATGAACGAGAGGTAGCTGGCACCCAAGCTCTCGGCGACACCGACGGCGAGGCCGCCGACGATTGCGCCAAGCGGACTGTCCCAGCCGCCGAGCGTCGCTGCAGCGAGCCCGTAAAAGAGAATTGGCGTCATCATCGTCGGGCTGAGGAACAGGCGGGGGGCGATGAGGGTGGCGGCAAGCGCCCCGATGACAGCGGCAAAGCCCCATCCCAACATAAGCATGCGTTCGACGTTGACGCCGACAAGCACGCTTCGAGCGTGGTCGAAAGCCGCCGCGCGCATCGACAGGCCAAGCCTTGTGAACCGGAAAATGAAGCCCATTGCCAAAGCAATAACAAGAAGGATCGTTAGTGTGCCGATGGCGGAAGAGAGCACGCGAACCCCGCCGATATCGAAGCCACCGTCAGGGAAAAGGCTCGGGAACGCGAGCTGTTCGGCACCCCACATCCACATGCACGCGGCCTGGAAGAGGACGAGGATGCCAAGGGTGATGACGACGATTGCCTCTACCGGAGCGCTCATCATCGGTCGGATAATCAGGCGGAAAGTCACAATCCCAATAGCAAACGCCACAATGAGGCTCGCGAGGACGGCGAGCCAGAGCGGCGCCCCCCACTGCATCAACTGCCAGGCGACATAGGCGGAAAAGGTCGCCATCTCGCCCTGGCCGAAGTTGACGACATTGGTTGCCCTGAAGATGAGGACGAGCGCCAGGGCCAGCGCCGCGTAAATTGCACCCGTGGTCAAGCCGCTGACGACGAGCTGGAAGAAGAGGCTCATCAGGCAACTCCCAGATAAGATTTCTTGATGTCTTCATTGCCGATCAGCTCCGTTGCCGCACCGCTCGCGACGATCTGGCCGGCCTCGATGACGAAGGCCCGGTCGGCATATTGAAGGGTGATGTCGACATTCTGCTCGACCACGAGCAGCGTCATGCCGTGATCCTTGTTGAGCGTCTTGAAAATCGCGAGGATTTCCTGGGTGATCGAAGGGGCGAGCCCGAGCGATGGCTCGTCGCACATCAGAAGCTTCGGTCGGGACATGAGCGCGCGGGCAACGGCCAGCATCTGCTGTTCTCCGCCGCTAAGATTTCCTGCAAGCTGATTGCGCCGTTCGCGCAGACGCGGGAATGTCTCGTACCAGCGTTCCTTGTCCTCCCGCACCTGTGATCGGTTGGACACGATCGTCGCTCCGAGCGACAGGTTTTCATCGACCGTAAACTCGGAAAAAGTCCCTCGCCCCTGGGGTATGTGAGCGATACCGAGCGCGAGGCGCTTCTGCGCCACGATCTTGTCTAGCGCTTTTCCAGAAAAGGCAACCGAACCCTTGAATGGAAGCAGTCCCGAGACGGCGCGCAGCAGCGTTGTCTTCCCGGCCCCGTTGGAGCCGAGCAGGGCGACAAACTCGCCTTCGCCCACTGAGAACGAACAGTCGAACAGCGCCTGCGTCTTGCCGTAGAACACGGAGAGATTCTTGAGATCCAGCGTCATGCCGCCTTCCCGAGGTAGGCGGTAATCACCGCGTCGTTGGACTTGATTTCGGAAGGGGTGCCTTCGGCCAAGTTGCGGCCCAGGTGCAACACAACGATCCGGTCACAAAGGCTCATGACCAACCCCATGTGATGCTCGATGAGAAGAATGGAGAGGTTCCGTTTGCGTCTGATGCCGTTGATGAGCGAGCCGAATTCGTGGACTTCGCCGTGCGTTAGTCCGCCGGCAGGTTCGTCAAGCAGAAGAATTTTGGGCTCGGCAGCAAGTGCGCGGGCAATCTCCATACGCTTCTGCAGGGGATAGGGAAGCGATCCGGCGGTGCGCGGTGCGAGCTCGGCCATGCCGACCTCTTCAAGCACCGCCATTGCCTTTTCGCGCGCGGACCGTTCCACAGCCCTTGCCCGGGATGGAGCGAAGATCGCTTGAGCGAACTTGCCGCCAAACCGATGATGCGCCCCGAGCATGACATTCTCCAGAACGGTCATCGAGGCATAGATGCCGAGATTCTGGAAGGTCCTCGCGATGCCCATTCCGATCATCTCGCGCGAACCCACGCCTTCGAGTGGCTGACCGCCAAGCATGATCGATCCGCTTGTGTAATTTACAAGCCGGGTCGCCGCGTTGAGAAAGGTCGATTTGCCTGCTCCATTCGGCCCGATCAAGCCACAGATTTCTCCTGCCTTCACGGAAACCGACACATTGGTCAGGGCTTTGACGCCGCCAAACTGCACGGAGACATCTCGTGCCTCAAGCACAAGGCGCACCTCGGCGCTGCTGCTGCTGTTGCTCACTGATTTCCTCCCTTCCGAAGCGGTCTCTCCACGGCTTGTCCATTTCTCTTGTTGACAGCCAACCCCGCTTTGGATACCTATCAGTATCCGAAGACGTTTCGGTATGTCAAGCGTCAATCGCGTGGCGATTGCTCCGAAGGAACGTCCTGAGAATGCATGCCGTCGGGTTGGAGAACATGGCGGCGGGATTAGTGAAAACCCCGCAAAGCAGGGTGAGGGAGGAAATCAATGACTGGAACGCACACCGAACTGACGGGCGAAAATCTCTATCACGATCCTTATCCCGTCTACGCGCGGCTACGCGCGGAGGAGCCTGTGGCCTTCTTCGAAGGGACGAAAGAATATTTCATTACGCGCTTCGACGACTGCCGCACGATCGGCGGCAACGACAAGGTGTTCGGACCTTCAGGCTCGGCGGACCGTCCTGAAGCCCGCGTCATGGGTATGCCGAACGTCTTGACCATGTCTGGTGAAGATCACCAGTGCCTCCGCCAGGGTATCGACGAGAATCTCACGCAGGAACGCGTGCGCTCCTTCGTCGAAGGTCTGACACGCCCGGTCGTGCAGCGTTACATCGACTCCTTGAAGAAGAATGGTGAAGCGAACCTGACGACGGAACTCTTCGAGCCAATCTCGGTGCGGTGCATTGGCGACGTCATCGGCCTGACGGAGACGCCAAACGAAACTCTCGTCGAGTGGTTTCATGCGATGGCGCTGGGCCTGCAGAACGTCAGCAATGATCCGGCCATATGGAAGCGACTGGACGACGCGCTCGCCGACATCGACAAGCAGATGGGCGATCTTTACCAGGCGTGCCTGTCGAAGCCGAACCACTCGCTGCTCAGCCATGTCATGTATGGCGGCATGCCAAAGGGTGAGGTTCGAAGCTGGGAGGAGATTTCTCCCACCATGCGCGTCATCATCCTCGGCGGCCTCCAGGAGCCAGGCCATGCAGCGGCAAACGCCTGCACGGGTCTTCTTTCAAATCCCGACCAGGCGAAGCTCATGGCGGAGCAGCCGCAGGAAAACGCGATGCGCGCCTTCGACGAGGGGCTGCGCTGGATCGCCCCGATCGGCGTAACGCCGCGCATCGCCAAAGAAGATTTCGAGATCGCCGGCACGGTCATCCCTCAGGGATCATCCGTCGCCATCGTCATGGGGTCGGCCAACCGCGATGAGACACGTTTCGAAGACGCCGACCGCTTCGACATGTTCCGCAAGAAGAAGCAGCACCTGTCCTTCGGTTTCCGCCCGCACTTTTGTTCCGGCCACTTCCTGTCCCGTGCGATGGGCGAGATTGCGCTTGCCGAGGTATTCCGGCAGTTGCCCGATCTTCGTCTCGATACGTCGCGGGAGATTAAGGGCAAGGGCTGGCGGTTCCGTGGGATATCCGACCTTCCTGCGAAGTGGAATGCGTGATGTCGCTGATCATCGACTGCCACGGCCACTTCACGACCGAACCGCCGGAGCACCATGCCTTCCGCGCGGCGCAAGTCGCCTATGCGGAAGGAAAGTCTTCCGAGCTCCCCGTCTATCCGGGAATCCCCGACAAGCAGTTGCACGACATCATCGAGGCGAACCAGCTTAAAATTCAGCGCGAGCGCGGCTCGCATGTCACGCTGCTCAGCCCGCGTGCCTCGGGTATGGGACACCACGTGCCGGGACTATCGGTCGCCAAGGAGTGGTCACGCCTGTCGAACGACAATGTTGGCCGGATCGTCGACATGTTCCCGGATAATTTCGCGGCCGTCTGCCAGCTTCCCCAGACAGTCGACGGCGACCTGTCTGATGTCATCGAGGAGTTGGAGCGCTGCGTCGAAAACGGCTTTGTGGGCTGCAATCTCAACCCCGACCCATCGGGCGGGCGTTGGAGTGCGCCGCCGATCTACGATCCGTGGTGGGATCCGATGTGGGAGGCCATGGTTGCCCTCAGGGTTCCCGCGATGATCCACGTCTCGAGTTCCTGCGAGCGCTGCCTTCACATGACGGGTGCGCACTACATCAACGCGGATACGGCGGTGTTCATGCAGTTGATTCAGGGAGACCTGTTCGAGCGTCATCCGGAACTCAAGCTCATCATACCGCACGGAGGCGGGGCAGCGCCTTACCACTGGGGCCGCTATCGCGGCCTGGCGATCATGCTCGAAAAGCCCGGCCTCGACACGCACCTCATGAACAATGTGTTCTTCGACACCTGCGTCTATCACCAGGCGGGCATCGATACGCTCTTCCGCGTCGTCGACACCAAGAACATCCTGTTCGGCTCCGAGCTGCTCGGCGCTGTGAAGGCGACCGATCCGGAGACCGGGCACCCGTTCGACGACACCAAGAGATACATTGACCATCTCGCCCTCGACGATAGCCAGAGACACGCGGTTTTCGGAGGAAACGCGCGACGGGTCTATCCGCTTTTGGACGAAAGGCTGCGCGGGCGCGGACTTTGAAGCCTCACGAATATCAGGGAGAAATCATATGGCTTCCAGCCAACATCTAAGCCTCGCGGGCGGGGCGCAAGGCTTCAACTGGCTCCCGGTCTTCGTGGCCGAAGAGCATGGAATTTTCGCCAAGCACGGGCTGGTGATCGAATACAAGAAGATGGGCACCGTCGACAAGGCGACCACCGCCGTTGTCGAAGGGGAGGCCGATCTCGCGATAACCCCACCTGAAGGTGCCGTCTCGAACTTCGTCAAAGGCGGCGAGCTCAGGGTCATCGCCTCGAATTCCAATCGCCTGCCGATGTCACTCGTCGCTCAACCTTCGATCAAGACGATCAAGGACCTCAAGGGCAAAAAGGTTGGCACCTCGTCTCTGACAGAGGGCACGGCAATCTACACCCAAATGCTGCTGTCCAAGGAAGGCCTGCGGTATCCCGGCGACTACGAATTCGAACTCGCCGGCATCCACACCAAGCGCTGGGAAGCCCTGCAAGCGGGGGAAATTGACTGCGCCCCGCAGCCCGCGCCATGGAATTTCCTGGCTGAACGCGAAGGCTATAACCTGATCGGCGAGATCAATGATGTCATCCCCGAGATCGTCTTCGCCGCTGTCATCGGCCGCAAAAGCTGGTTGGACGGCAACCGCGATGTCGTCGGCCGATTCCTCAAGGCGCTGTTCGAAGCCTATTCGATAACAAACGACCCGAGCCGCGAAGACATCACGCTTCCGATTTTCCAGCGAATTACCACGAAAGACGACGCCGAACTCGCTTCGCGAGGCCTTCGCTACATGCGCGACATGGGCATGTGGCCCGGCGATCTCTCCATTCCGCAAGGTGCGATGAATGCCACGGTCGACTTGATGATCCGCGCCAACCTGCTTGACGAGGCAGCCAGATCCGGCGCCGCAGGCGTGTTTGAGCGCAGCTTCCTTCAGGGCGCGGTCGGCTGGTTGAAATACGTTTGATTGCATCTCGGGAGGTTCCCAATGAAGGTAATGACCAAGACCCCGCGGACGGATCGCGAGATATGCGAAGCCCTCGGCAAGCTGGGTGTCGCCACAGTCCATGAAGCACAGGGTCGCAAGGGATTGCTGGCCCCGCATCTGCGCCCCATAATCGAGGGCGCTCGCATCGGCGGCACGGCGCTCACATGCGAGGTGCCGCCGGGTGACAACTGGATGATCCACGTCGCCCTTGAGGTCGCACAGCCCGGCGACATCCTGGTCGTCACACCAACCTCGCCGTGCACGGACGGATATTTCGGCGATCTTCTCGCGACATCGTGCAAGGCTCGCGGAATTCTGGGACTGGTGATCGATGCCGGCGTACGCGATGTCTTCGACCTGCGGTCCATGAACTTTCCCGTCTGGTCGAAGGCAATATCGGCCCAGGGCACAGTCAAGGAAACGCTTGCAAACGTTCAAATCCCAGTGGTTTGCGCCGGAGCCTACATCGAGCCGGGCGATGTCATCGTCGCCGACGACGATGGCGTTTGCGTTGTCAAACGTGACGAGGCGGCGTCGGTCCTCGAAAAAGCGCGCAAACGCCAGAAAATGGAAGACGAAAAGCGCGGTCTCTACGAGCGAGGCCAACTAAGCCTCGACATCAACAACATGCGTCCGCAGCTTGAAGCGAAAGGCTTGATCTATGAATAGGGCAATGGAACTGCGCAGACTCCGGCGCGTCGTCACAGGGATTAGCAATGGCAAGTCGGTGTTCATCAGCGACGGCCCGGCACCCAATGCCCACGCATACGCTTCCGTGCCAGGCCACTTGACCTCGGTCCTTTATGCCACGTCGGCGAAACCCAGCCTTCCGCAGAGTCATGCGGAGCAGGCGCCGCCGCAAATCATGATCACCCCCGAACCGGGCCAGACGAAGCTGATGATCGTCGTCTTCCCGCCGGACTCGGTATTCGCGACCGTCGACCCGGCGGCCGCGTTCGAGGAACAGGCGGTGCATATCCCTGGCCTGATCGAGGCGTTCGAGCCCAATGCCCCCGGTATGCACACCACCGACACAGTGGATTACGACATTGTCCTCGATGGCGAGGTCTGGCTCGAACTCGATGACGGCGCCGAAACGCTGCTGAAGCAGGGCGACGTCGTCGTCCAATGCGGCACGCGCCACGCCTGGCGCAACAAGGGCGACAAGCCCGCGACGATGTGCTTCGTCCTCATCGGTGCCGAAAGAGAGGCATGACAATGGTGCGGGCGGACAACAATCGCTTCTTCGACTGCATCATCGTCGGCGGTGGACATGGCGGCTCGCAGACAGCGGCAGCGCTCAGGCAGTCCGGGTTCACGGGACGCATTGCGCTGATCGGGGCTGAGCCGGAAGTCCCCTACGACCGCCCTTCGCTTTCGAAGGAATATCTCGCAGGCAAGAAATCCTTCGAGAGGATGCGTCTCAGGCCGGAGGATTTCTGGACCTCCCGGCAGGTGGAACTGATGCTGGGCAGGCATGTGACCACCGTCGATGCGGCAGCCCATGTCGTCGTCACGGACCTGGGGGAACGCTTCTCTTACGGCAAGCTCGTCTGGGCTGCCGGTGGCGAACCGAGGAAGCTTTCCTGCCCCGGCAGCGAGTTGGCCGGAATCTGCTATATCCGCAGCAAGGCAGATTGCGACGCGCTCGTCGAAGTCCTTCCTGGCGCCGAAAGGATCGTGATCGTCGGCGGCGGCTATGTCGGGCTCGAAGCGGCAGCCGTGTTCCGAGAGATCGGCAAAGAGGTCACTTTGGTCGAGGCGCTCGACCGCGTACTCGCCCGCGTGGCAGGCGAGCCGGTATCGAGATTCTACGAAGCCGAGCATCGCGCACATGGCGTCGACATCCGCCTCAACTGCGGTGTCGGCTCTCTGGAGGGTTCCAACGGCCGCGTCAAGAACGTGGTGCTTGCCACCGGCGAGAAGGTCCCAGCAGATATCATCGTGGTCGGTATAGGCATTATCCCTTCGGCCGGCCCTCTGATCGAGGCGGGCGCGGAAGGCTCAAACGGTGTCGATATCGATGAGTTTTGCCAGACGTCCCTGCCGGACATTTACTGCATCGGAGACTGCGCCCGGCTGAGACATGGCCGCGGCATTCGCATCGAATCTGTGCAGAACGCGACGGATCAGGCGACGACCGCCGCCAAAGCGATCTGCGGCGAACTCAAGCCCTACGAGGCGACGCCCTGGTTCTGGTCCAATCAATACGATTTGCGGATGCAGACCATCGGTCTCAACTACGGCTTCGACAGCGTGGTGACACGGGGTAATCCCGCCAGCCGGAGCTTCAGCGTTATCTACCTGAAGAACGGGGCGGTCCTGGCTCTCGATTGCGTCAACGCATCCCGCGACTACGTGCAAGGACGAAAGCTTGTCGATAGCTCGGCGAGGGTCGACCGTGACGCGCTGGCCGATACATCGCAACAACTCAAGGAACTTAGCCCCGAGGCGCTGTGAGGCATTCGGGGCCCGGAATAACGTGGAGGAAAAAATGTCTATGATATCAGTGCGTACGCGGGACGGAGAGCTGCATAGTTTCGAGGGAAGATTGGGTACTTCGCTGATGGAGAATATCCGAAGCGCGGGCTTTGATGAGCTGCTTGCAATGTGTGGCGGGTGCCTTTCCTGTGCCACCTGCCACCTCTACGTCGAGGAATTGCCAAAGACCGCAAGCCTGGCAGCACCCTCGATCGACGAGAGTGAGTTGCTGGAGGGCTCCGACTACCGCCAAGAGAGCTCGCGACTTTCCTGTCAGATCCTCTTTGACGAAACTCTCAGTGGAATCGTCGTTCGCATTGCCCCCGAAGAATGACAATCGATCCGCTCGCGTCACAGGCGGACCTCGAGGATCATACACTGAGTGGCGATCCAAAATCACGGTTCAGTCGCACTCGAACCGGATGCTCTAAGCGATAGTCAAGAGCGTTCCAGCCAGTCAGATATTTCATGGCTGAATTTCGGGCTAAAAAAGCATCAACCAAGGCCCCGACCGCGCCCATGGCACTCATAGCCATGGGCGTTACGTCATTCCGCTCATTCATTCGGTAACACGGATCGCCTTCTTATTTGCAGGCGATCCCGCGATATGGCGCAAACCATTCGAGCAGTCTTAGACGCATATGGGCGTGCCCGTCTCGACAACCTATCGCGCGGCATATGGTCGGCGACCTCGCATGAACTATCCGCAGTGCGCAACGGCAGCCTGCCGGTGAAGGTCTTATGGCTGCCGAGGAACGTGTTTCTTTGAGAAAATCTCCTCCGGTCGAAAGCGGAGATCATCAAGCTCTCAGGCCAGCTTCGGAAGCAGGCCGCTGACCGATTCTTTGGCGTCGCCGTAGTACATGCGGGTGTTTTCCTTGAAGAACAGCGGGTTCTCGATCCCGGAATAGCCGGTACCCTGGCCGCGCTTGGAGACGAAAACCTGCTTGGCCTTCCAGACCTCGAGCACAGGCATGCCGGCGATCGGTGAGTTCGGATCTTCCTGTGCGGCCGGATTGACGATGTCGTTCGAGCCGATGACGATGACGACATCGGTCTCGTGGAAATCGTCGTTGATCTCGTCCATCTCCAACACGATGTCGTAGGGCACCTTGGCTTCGGCGAGCAGGACGTTCATGTGACCAGGCAGGCGGCCTGCAACCGGATGGATCGCAAAGCGCACGTTCTTGCCGGCTGCGCGCAGCTTGCGGGTGAGTTCCGAAACCGCACTTTGAGCCTGCGCGACCGCCATGCCGTAGCCTGGAACAATGATGACGGAGTCGGCGTCGTTGAGCGCCGCAGCAACGCCCTCGGCATCGATGGCAACCTGTTCGCCCAGGACTTCCATCGTCGGGCCTGAGGCATTGCCGAAGCCGCCGAGAATGACCGATAGGAACTGGCGATTCATCGCTTTGCACATAATGTAGGACAGGATCGCGCCCGACGAGCCGACGAGCGCTCCGGTTACGATCAAAAGGTCGTTGCCGAGCAGGAAGCCTGTCGCCGCCGCCGCCCAACCGGAATAGGAGTTGAGCATCGAAACGACGACCGGCATATCGGCGCCGCCGATGGCCATGACCAGATGAGCGCCGATAACAAAGGCGATCAGCGTCATTAGGTAGAGTGTCCACGAACCGGCGCCATTCATGTACATGACCATGAGGGCAAGCGACATGAGCACCATCAGGATGTTGAAGATGTGCCGGCCGGACAGGATGAGTGCCTTGCCGCCGATGTGACCGGAAAGCTTGCCATAGGCGATGATCGAGCCGGTGAAGGTCACCGCGCCGATGAACACGCCGAGGAAGATTTCCGCTTCATGGATGATCTTTTCCGCATTGGTGGCGAACTCATGCGCCGTCATGTCGGAGTTGAGGCCGATCAGCACTGCAGCAAGGCCCACGAAGGAGTGTAGCGCCGCCACGAGCTGCGGCATGCCGGTCATTTCGACACGCTGCGCCAACAACGTGCCGACGACAGCACCGACGACAAGCATGATGATCAGGACGACGGAAAGCCCGACACCTGGTCCGAGGATGGTCGCGAGTACGGCTATTGCCATGCCTGATATGCCGTACCACACGGCGCGCTTGGCGCTTTCCTGACCGGAAAGGCCGCCGAGCGAAAGGATGAAGAGAACGGATGCGGCGATGTAGGCCGCGGTCTGGATACCGATAGACATGATTTTGATTCCCCGGCCGGCGTCACGACTTTTGAAACATGTTCAACATGCGCCGGGTGACCATGAAGCCGCCGACGATGTTGATAGTGGCAATCGCCACCGAAATGGCGGCAAGGGCTGTCACCAGCCAGCCGCCCGCGGTGATCTGCAGCAGCGCACCGATGATGATGATCCCGGAAATCGCGTTGGTCACGGCCATCAGCGGTGTATGCAGCGAATGGCTGACACCCCAAATGACCTGAAAGCCGACGAAGCAGGCAAGCGCGAAGACGATGAAGTGGCCCACGAAGGCCGCCGGCGCATAGGCGCCGATAAGCGCCATCAGAAGGCCGCCGACGACGAGCAGGCCGACCTGCTTCCGCGTAGCCGACTTGAATGCGGAAGCTTCGGCGGCACGCCGTTCTTCCGGCGTCAACTCCTTGGTCTTTTCCTTTGGCCTCTGGGCTGCGATCGCCTGGATCTTTGGCGGCGGTGGCGGATAGGTGATCTCGCCTTCGAAGGCTACAGTGGCTCCGCGAATGACATCGTCTTCCATGTTATGGACGAGAACGCCATCCTTTTTCGGGGTGAGGTCCGTCATCATGTGGCGGATGTTCGTCGAATAAAGGGTCGATGCCTGTGCCGCCATGCGGCTCGGGAAATCGGTGTAGCCGATGACGGTGACGCCGTTCTCAGAAACGATCTTCCGATCCGGAATGGTCAGGTCGCAATTCCCGCCGCGTTCGGCCGCAAGGTCGACCACCACGGAGCCCGGCTTCATCGCAGCGACCATGTCTGCAAGCCAAAGCTTCGGCGCGTCGCGGCCCGGGATTAGTGCGGTGGTGATGACAATGTCGATATCAGGCGCGATTTCGCGGAACTTCTTTAGCTGCGCTTCGCGGAATTCCGGGCTCGACGGGGATGCATAGCCACCCGTTGCCGCGCCATCCTGCTGCTGTTCCCTGAAGTCGAGGAAGACGAATTCTGCACCCATCGATTCGATCTGCTCGGCCACTTCCGGGCGAACGTCGAATGCGTAGGTGATGGCACCGAGCGAAACGCTGGTGCCGACGGCGGCAAGACCAGCGACGCCAGCGCCTATGATCAGAACCTTGGCCGGCGGGATCTTGCCGGCCGCGGTCACCTGGCCGGTGAAGAAGCGGCCGAAATTATTGCCGGCCTCGATCACGGCGCGATAGCCTGCGATGTTGGCCATGGAGGACAGCGCGTCCATCTTCTGGGCGCGCGAAATGCGTGGCACCATGTCCATGGCAATCACGTTTGCGCCTGTCGCCTTCGCTTGCTCAAGAAGCTCCTTATTCTGCGCAGGATAGAAGAATGAGATCAGCGTCTTGTTGCTCGAAAGCCTTGCTATGTCGCTTGGCTCAGGCGGGCGCACCTTGGCGATGACGTCCACGCTTGCAAAAAGTGCTTCAACGCTGTCGACGATCCTGACGCCGGCTGCGCGATAGGCGTCGTCAGAGAAGCCGGCAAGTTTACCGGCGCCGGTTTCGATGGCACATTGATATCCGAGTTTCTGAAGCTGGGTGGCGCTGTCCGGCGTCATCGCGACGCGTGCTTCCCCCTCAAGCCGTTCTCGTGGCGAACCTATAAACATGTCACTCCCCATTTTCAGAATACGATGTGTCAGTACACGATAACGCTGCGGATGCTTGTCCCCGATTGCATGAGCTCGAAGCCCTTGTTGATGTCTTCGAGGGCCAGGGTGTGGGTGATCATCGGATCGATCTCGATCTTGCCCTGCATGTACCAGTCGACGATCTTTGGTACGTCGGTGCGGCCGCGGGCGCCGCCGAAGGCGGTGCCCATCCAGGAGCGGCCGGTGACCAGCTGGAAGGGGCGGGTGGCGATCTCCTGGCCGGCGCCGGCAACGCCGATGACCACTGACTTGCCCCAGCCGCGATGGCTGGCTTCCAGCGCCTGGCGCATCACCTTGGTGTTGCCGGTGCAGTCGAAGGTGTAGTCGGCGCCGCCGATCTGGTCGGCACCGCGCTTCGTCATGTTGACGAGGTAGGGAACGATGTCGTCACCGACCTCCTTCGGATTGACGAAATGCGTCATGCCGAAGCGCTCGCCCCAGGCCTTCTTGTCGTTGTTCAAATCAACGCCGATGATCATGTCGGCGCCAGCAAGCCTGAGGCCCTGGATGACGTTCAAACCGATGCCGCCAAGCCCGAAGACGATGGCCGTCGATCCGATCTCCACCTTGGCGGTGTTGATGACGGCGCCGATGCCGGTGGTGACGCCGCAGCCGATATAGCAGATCTTGTCGAACGGGGCGTCCGGATTGACCTTAGCAACGGCAATCTCCGGCAGCACCGTGTAGTTGGCGAAGGTCGAGCAGCCCATGTAGTGATGGATCTTGTCCTTGCCGATCGAAAACCGCGAGGTGCCGTCCGGCATCAGGCCTTGCCCTTGCGTTGAGCGGATGGCGGTGCACAGATTGGTCTTGCGCGACAGGCAGGACGGGCATTCGCGGCATTCCGGCGTATAGAGCGGAATGACGTGGTCGCCCTTCTTCACCGAGGTCACGCCCGGGCCGACATCGACGACGATGCCGGCACCCTCATGGCCGAGGATCGCCGGAAACAGGCCCTCCGGATCGGCGCCCGACAACGTGAAGTCGTCGGTGTGGCAGATGCCCGTCGCCTTCACCTCGACCAGCACTTCGCCGGCCCGCGGTCCCTCCAGCTGAACGGTCATCACTTCAAGCGGCTTGCCGGCGGCAACGGCTACGGCGGCGCGTACGTCCATTAAGGTTTCCTTTCGATGATTGCCAGATTTGCGCGGTGCGGCCTTGATTGCGAGTGTCAGGTCGCGGAAGAATAAGGAGTGCGTCGACTGGAGGTTTGTGTCCCACAAACGGGCGAGCTTGGCCGCGCGGGTGTACCGCAAAGCAACGAGATTGCAGGCGAAAGCATGATAGATCCTCCCGATGCGCGCTTATGGTTTTATCTCCGCCCTCCAGCCGCATTGATCTTCGTTAACATACTTATTGGAATTTGCATACCAAAAAGTATCCGAAAAAGCTAGAAATTTCACCTAGCCGCCCGCCCTCGGGCCGGGCGGGTATGGAAGCTGCGAAGCGGCCGGTGAAGCGGCTATGCGTTCTGGGCTAAGCGTTTTCTGATGAGCCCATACTGAAAGGTACCGTCGCGCTGCGGCGGTACCTTTATCGCGAAGTGACCTTGCGGTCGGGATTGCGTTCGATCAGCCTTGGTGCTCGCGGCCTTCCACCTGAATCACGAGATCAACCTCATCGCCTATCATCCCGAGCGCTGCCTTCATGCCGAAATCACTCCGCTTCACCTTGGTTGTCGCGCTAAAGCCGACGACGTGGCTCTTGTCCCACGGGTTCTGGCCTTCCTTGTTGAACTTGACGTCCAGCGCAGTGGACTTCGTGACGCCGGCAATCGTCAGGTCGCCAATAATTTGTCCCGTGGTGTCAGAGATCTTCTTGAATTCCTTGCCGACGAAGGTGATTTCCGGAAATTCCGTAGCATTGAACCAATCGGCGCCCTGGATGTCGCTGTCGCGCTGCTTGTTGTTCGTCGAGATCGAACCGACCGCGACTTTGACATCAAGGTTGCTCCCCTCGGGCTTCGCGGCATCGAATTGGAAAGCGCCTGAGAATTGCTGCGCGACGCCAATCACTTTCGAGAAGCCCAGGTGGTCGATGTAAAACGCGATTCCTGAATGGACCGGGTCGATGTCGAACTTGGTGGCCCAGGCGGGTGACACTGCCCCGGCGAGCGGCGCCACCGAAAGCAACAATGCTGCAAGTCTGTGTTTCATTTCATTCTCCTCCTCAGTTAAGCTGGAAAACTCGATCCATAGTCCAGGAACGCCACGGCGACCGCCAACGCGGCCGGAAGAACGGCCAGGCCGATATGGACGAAAAGACGCGGAAACGGCCGAGATGCGGCAAACATCCGGCAGACACGCTCCGAGAACACCGGCAGAACGACGCAGAGGGCGAGGATCGCAATGGCGATGGGATCGGCGTTGCGCGTGATCAGTACCACTGTGTATGCCACGGAAATCAGTCCACCCAATGCGGCGGTCGATGAGGCGCCGCCGAAGCGGAAAACGGGGTTGACGACGTGTATGAGGAGAATGCCAAAGCAACCCGCTGCAAACAGCAGACAGAGCTGAAACGAGGAGGACGACGCACCCAGAAGGGCTATCGGCGCGAAGCCAAGCGCGAGCACGGCAACAACGCCGCCCCGCTTCACGTCATCTTCCGGGCGAGCCGTCGCCCCGCGCAAGATGAGCCACATTATAGCCACGCCGGCTGCCGCTGCAGCCACCACTTCCCAGGACGCCACTCCCAAGCGGGGCAGGCCAATATAAACCGCGGCCGCAACCGGCTGAAAAAGGGAAACAACTCGAACCGCGGGTTGGGCAGCGATCTCGACCGCGAAGCCGACCATCGTCCCGATAACAATGACATAGAACACCTTGTTGACCGCCCCGACAGGCGGAAAAGCCGGCACTTTGTTGTAGACGAGCCAATAGGCTGCCAGCAATGCAGCAGGCATTAGGAGATCGGTCAGGCGTATCGGGCCGCGCCAGCGCATCAAGCCCGACGCAAAAATGCTGACGAGCATCATGGCGAGCAGGGACGCGGCCAGCGCCTCCTGCGGGGAGTTGCCAAATCCAAGCATGCGAATTTTCCGAATTGCGAGATGTATATCCTGCAGGGCCGGCACGCTGACGCATGGCACCCGGCACCAAGAAAGCCGGCGCCCTAGCCTCCGGCTTGCGTGCTTCGACAGCCCATTGTCATCTTACCGTTACTCATAATCCCCCCATAGCCCGCTTGCTCCTCAACAGCGGTCGCCGCAGCCTGCGATTCGAATACTAGATAGTTTCCACATACTATTTAGTCTTTGAATGAAAGGTAGTCTTTGAGTTTTCAGATGTCAAGCGCGCTATGGACGCAAAAGCGGGTGGTTTGTCCCCGCTGCGTGGCAGCCTCGATGATCGATAGAATGTTCCAAGGTTGAGTGCGCGTGGGACGACTGAAGTCAGAGCCGCCCGTTGCGCATACTGTGTAGCCGATGGTTCTGTCAGGCTTTTACCGGGACACCAGATTTGGTTGCCCGCGACGATCGGTACATGTCTCGTAAGACGACCCGGACCATGTCCCCAGGCGCGCCGTCCTTGAGGAAGCTCGAAATACCGCCATAAGTGAGCTCGAGAACGATACCGCCGATATAGAACGGGCTTGCAGGAGGCTGCATAACGAGATCCAATTTGTCGATGAGGATCTTGCCAATGCCCTCCCACTGATTACGGAAGAGCCCTATGTGACGATCTCCCAGTGTGTGATCGTGCTGTGCCATACGCAGCAGTTCGATCGCCAGCATGCCCCATCGCCGGTCATCTCCGCGGTTGTTCGCCCACGTCGCGAGAACGTCAATGAGCTCCATGGGATCATCACAGTTCCCTAGAAGTTCCGTCAGTTGAACCACGTCGCCACCGGCATTGCCGGCAAGGAGCTGGAGGAAGATGTCTTCCTTATTGGCAAAATTCGAATAGAACGCCCCCTTTGAATAGCCGGCTTCCTCGGCGATACGTTCAATCGAAGCCCCAGCATAACCGTACCGTGCCATGACTTCATAAGCGGACGCTAGAAGCTTCTCTTTCGTTCGAGCCTGACTTTGCTCACGTGTCAGCCGTGCCATTCGCAATTCCCGTTCTCGCGTATCCAGACACCGAGGCGTACCTCAAAATGCAGCGATCATACAAGAGCCGTTAGCAGACAAATGAGTGCCCAGAAGATTGGATACTCCGGCCCCATCTTCTGCCAGCGCCAATTCATGCCGTTGATCTTCACGACCGCGTAGCCTGCCCCGAGCAATACCAAAGCACCGAACACGGCTGCAACCCTGGGGTAGACAGAAAACGTCATGCCCGCTGCGGCGCACGCCTCCGCAACCATGGTAAGCCCGACGAAGAACCTGCCGGGCTTGAAACCCGCGGCTTCGAATGTTCCTCCGGCTTTCTCATAGTGCAGACCCTTGCCGATGAGATGTGGAATGAACCAGGCACCGCAGAGAATGCGGAGCCAGTCAACCAAAACGAAATCCATTTCTCCTCCTTGACGCCGGCCTCCGCCGGGTCGGCGAGGATAGTTGGCATTCCCCGCTTGCCTTTTCAGATACTAAACGGTATTCACAATCCAAATGGAATGTCAATGCGACGCAATCTTTGAGTTTGGGAGGAATACCGATGGAACTGATGCGTGCCGCGCGGCTTCATGCCGTGGGTCAGCCGATGAGCATCGATGAGGTCGAGAGGCCAACGGCCACCGGCAGCGACGTGATCGTCCGCGTGAAAGCCTGCGGAATGGTTCCAAATCTCGCGAACGTTCTGGCCAACTGGGAGACCTGGTATCCGCAGATGCCGCTGCCGCCGCGGCCGGCGATTCACGGCCTCGATCCGAGTGGCGTGGTCCACGAGGTCGGTCCCCAGGTCGTCAGCATCAAGCCCGGCGACAGGGTTTATGTGAATCCCGGACGTTTCTGCGGTGCGTGTCATCATTGTTCTTCAGGCAAGCCGCAGGCCTGCGAATATTGGACGCTTGGCGGTTACTTCGGCTACAATCAAAAAAGCATGGAAATGTTCGCCCGCTATCCCTACGGGGGATTCGGCGAATTCATGCTCGCGCCGCAGGCGCAGGTCATCAAGATCCCCGACAACATGACGTTCGTCCAGGGTTCCCGTATGGGTTATCTCGGAACCTCCTACGCCGCCCTCAAGAAATGCGGTCCGCTTATGGGCAAGACTTTGATCATCAACGGCGCCACCGGGACACTGGGCTTGGGTGCGACGCTGTTCGCGTTGGCGATGGGCGTTGCGAAGATCTACGCCGTGGCCAGGGGCGAGGGGCTTCTTGAACGGCTGAAAGCCATCGCGCCGGACCGCATCGTTACCTTCTCGAACGTGAAGGGATCCTCAGGAGCCTTCGTCAAGGCGCAGACCAATGGCAGCGGGGCGGACTTGATGCTCGATACGCTCGGCGCCAAGGCGCCGCTCGACTCCATGCTGGACGCCATGGGCGGCGTCAAACGGGGAGGCCGCATCGTCAACATCGGTGGCACGTCCGGGGCTTTGCCCGTCGACGTCAAATGGTGGATGGACGAGCAGATGGAATTGATCGGCTCGGTATGGTTCACGGCCGCAGAAGGCATGGAGATTGCGGCGATGGTCGAAGCGGGGATCATCGACATGTCGGTCATGTCGCCAATGGTGTGGCCTTTGGAGAGGATCAATGAAGCCATTTCCGGTGTCGGAAAGGACGAAGGCGGCTTCACCTACTACGCCGTCGAACTGTAGCGGAGTTCCACTTGGCCTATACCTACCGGATCACCGTCGAGCGGCTTGAGGGGGATGCCCCCTCGGCCGCCGACAAGGCCCTCGTCTTCGAAGCGACCAATCATGACGACCTTTTCAAGGTCCTATCGATGGTGCGCGAGAGACAGATGCTGCCCTTAGACGACGCGGCCGAGTTTACGATTGGACTGAAACTGTTCGCTGAAGTTCTCCTGAGGCATCGCTCGGATACGCCTTTCAAGGAGCTGTTTCCCCATATCGGCAGCTTCATGAAGTCACTGAAAGGCTGAATTTCATCCCCAGTGACTGTGGCGCGGCGGCGGGCGATAAAGGATTGCGACATGAAGACCATTTCGCTCGAGCGGTCCTATGGAGGGACGCAAGGCGTCTACGCCCACCATTCGAGCACCTGCGACTGCAATATGACCTTCGCCCTGTATTTGCCTCCGCAGGCGGATGAGCACCCGTGCCCGATCGTTTGGTATCTATCGGGGCTGACCTGCACGCACGCCAACGTCATGGAAAAAGGCGAATACAGGCGAGCGGCCGCCGCTCTCGGATTGATCCTCGTCTGTCCTGACACCAGTCCAAGGGGTGAAGGGGTGCCGGACGATCGCGACAATTGGCAGTTCGGCAGTGGAGCGGGGTTTTACCTTGACGCGACCTGCCCTCCATTCGACGCAAACTACCGCATGTACTCCTATATCTCTGAGGAGCTTCCACGTCTTATTGCGTCGGAATTCCCGGCGGATATGTCTCGGCAAGGCGTCTTTGGACATTCGATGGGCGGGCATGGCGCGATCACGCTCGCGCTGAAGCACCCTGACCGCTTTCGGAGCTGCTCTGCGTTTGCACCCATCTCGCGGCCCATGGCGGCGGGTTGGTCCCGTCCGGCATTCGAACGGTATCTCGGAACCGATGAAGAGGCCTGGAGACAATACGACAGTTGTGCGCTCATCGAAGATGGCTTCCGGTTTCCGGAACTTCTCGTTGATCAAGGACTGCCGATTTATTCCTGGAGGACGGTTTGCGTCCATCGGAACTCCAGAAGGCATGCGACCAGGCAGGCATTCGCCTGAGCCTGCGGATGCAGGAAGGCTATGGGCATTCCTACTACTTCATTTCGACGTTCATGGAAGATCATTTGAGGTGGCATGCGGAGCGGCTCAATCGCTAATCGGTCACCCGCCGTTCTGAGGGTCGGGCGTGGTGCCCGGCCAAATAGGAGGAAGAAGCAATGGCAAGTGTCGGCATACACCCCCATGTCGATGGGGGATTGAGGAAGGGCGGCGCTCCGTTCCCTGGAGGCACTCTCGTTTGCGAGTGCACCACGAATCCGGTTAAGGTGAAGATCAAGGGCGATATTGCCCACAATCATGCCTGCGGCTGTACCAAGTGCTGGAAGCCGGTGGGGGCAAATTTCTCCATCGTTGCGGTGTCACCCACGGAGGCCGTCGAGGTTGTTGAGAACGGCAATAAGCTCGCGGTCGTCGATGCAAATGCCCTGATCCAGCGACATGCCTGCAAGGAGTGCGGTGTCCATATGTATGGACCGGTGGAGCGGGATCATCCGTTCAAAGGCTTGTCCTTCATCCATCCCGAGCGTTTTGAGGAAGAAGGATGGGCGGAGCCCAGCTTTGCCGCGTTCGTGTCCTCGATCATCGAGGTCGGGTATGACCCCTCAAAGATGGGCGCAATCCGTGCGCGCCTCACCGAACTGGACCTTACACCTTACGACTGCCTCTCACCTGGCCTGATGGATTACATTGCCACTTGGACGGCAAAGAAGAGCGGTGTTCTACCGGCATAGACCCGAAAGAGCCGGGCGGCGGCCGCCCGGCTCAACACGAGTGCGACGGTGAAACCTTCTCACCGGCTCGTCGGAGAACGATCGTCGCTGCTGAGGAGGCGAGAAACTGGCGCAGGTTCGATAGGCGTGCGGGGGATCCTTCATTCCTACGGAAGCAACCCAATCCTCCTCGATTGTGATGGCGTCCTGGCCGGCGCCGGATCTTCCACGATCAACCCATAATATGTATGACGTATATGGACCCCGCCCGATTGCAAAGGTTGACCAAGATCAGGATCGACGGTCACAACTGACGTATATCCGGCTTCATAATGCGGCTTGATAAATCGTTGCCGCGAGCCCCGATGGATTTTCGCGCGCTTCCACCTCATCGGCCCCTAGACATTGGCCGAAGCCAAGCCGGTCCACACATCAGTTCAGCGCAGCGTTCCGCCGCTTGGAGTGCGGCTGCAGCACTATGCCGCCTGCGCAAGCAGTAAGTCATAACCAGCCAAGGGGAGTACATCTTAGCCACGGCAGACGCTGCAGCCCGTCATGAGTAGAGGTATAGCACGCATCCCCAGAATGCCACGCCCGCCATGCGACGAGCGTTGTTTACTCGAGCCTCTGTCCGTTTTGATTACATCGGCATGTAGCCACCGATCCAGAGCCAAAGCCCGGCAAACAGCATCGAGAGGATGGTGACTGGCACGCCCGTTTTGGCATGATCGCGAAACGTCAGTTGCACGCCTTGGACGGCAGCTCGCTCGGCGACTATAAGGTTTGCAAGGCTGCCGACGAGGAACAGGTTGCCGGCAAGTGTTGAAAGCATGGCAAGCCCAACTAAATTTCCTTCCGGAATCCCATGCCAGACTTTCAGAATCATCACGACGGCAGGAACGTTGCCGATCGTGTTGCTGAGAAGCAGAGAAATTGGCACCAGGGATGAGACGCGGTCCGGCAACAGGTTGTAGGTTGTCAAGGTCTGTACCGCCTGTTCCGGAAACCCTGTTCGGGCGAATGCGTCGTTTATCACGAAAAGGGCCGCAAATAGGATAAGCAGCGGCACGTCGATCTCATCAAGGAGCTGTCTGGTCGGCAGCGTTCGACTGACGATCAGGCAGGCGGCCACCAGAAGCGCTGAGATCTCCCGCGGGATCGGGGTCGCAAACAGAATGAGCAATACGGCGATTGCCCCGCCGCAAATTCCTACCTGGAACCGATCGAAGCGGATTATCTCGATTGCAGCGTCCGCCGCAGGTGCGCCGAGGCTGATGCGCCAAATGTAGGCCACGCATGCGTAGCAGATGATTAGAGCCGCAAGCGACGGGATGGCCGCGTCGGTGAAATAACCCCAAAAGCTAAGGTCACCCGCCTGCCCGATGAGGATGTTTTGAGGATTGCCGATCAAGGTCGCGGCCGAGCCGGCATTGCTCGCCGCGGCAAGGCCGAACAGAAATGGGCGAGGATCGAGCTTGCGCGCGGCGAGTCCGGAGCAGAGCAGCGGGGTCATTGCGAAGACAACGATGTCGTTGACGAGGAAGGCGGAAAGGATGCCGCCGATGGCTATTGTAAGGGCAAGCAGGCGGCGCGGGCGCCCGGCCTGAGTGGCGATCCACATGGCGAGCGCGTCGTAAAACCCACTGGCGCCGACCCTTGCGGATACGATCATCAATCCCCCGAGCAGCAGCAGCGTCGGGAAGTCAATGGCTTCGTCCATGCCATTGCTTGGAACCGCGCCGACGGCGACCAGCACAACGGCGACGGTCAGCGCAATGCCGGCTCGGTCGATGCGAAGGCCAGGCACGCGCCCGAGCGCCATTCCAACATAAGTAAGCCCGAAAAGAACAAGGACGAAATCGGTCATTGCAGGACTGGCTCCGAGGAAGGAGGCGAATCGTCATCGCGCAACTACCACAACAGCGGTTGCATGAGACTTGCCGACGCCTGTTAGTTCGAGAATTTTTACAGGGTGTGCGAGGCTCCATAGCATGTTTTGAACTTTAGCATTGAAATGTAACCACGTTTGTTTGCTATGAAGCCACTGACATGGCTACTTGTGACCTACTAGGCTTCCCCTTGAGCGGACCGTAAAGCGGCGGCACTCTGGCGCAAGCTTAACAGACCGGCAGTCGCCGGCATGATTGGCGTGGCAGCCTGTGTGTTTGGCGCGTGCCTTGCGGCATTGCCCGCGCTTGCACAGGAAGTCGAGCCGCCTGCTCGATGGGCCAAGCTTGCCGGTTCGCATACCGGAGCGGTCGGAACATGCTCTGTCGATGAGCCGACCGACAACGAGGCTTGTTGCATGGTGCGTTGCGACGCCGGTCTTATTTTCAAGATTGGCGATGCGACGGTTGGTGAGATGCTCTTTTTTGCCGAAGGTCTGGCAGCCGGCGGTGGCATCTGCATGCCAGGCAGAAGAGGCTGCATGGTTTGCCAGCTGCAGCCCTATATGTTCATCCCATCTGCCGGCCTAGTCCTGATTGGCAACCACCGGCAATGTGCCTTCGTCCGGAACATGGGCCTCGGTCTGCCTGGCTGCTGACACGAGGCGTCGCTGTGCGCGGATTGCGTGCCATTGTTGGTCGATGAGGACGCCAATGAGGATCACACCACCCATGACAGCGAAATTTAGCGACGAGGGGATGCCAAGCAGATTGACGAGGTTCTGCAACTCCTGGAGCAGGACCGTTCCGAGCACGACGCCAACGATCGAACCCTCGCCGCCGCGGAGCGAAAAGCCGCCGAGTACGGCAGCGGCAATCGCGTAGAGTTCATAGAACTGGCCATGGCTGGCCGGCGAGATCGAGCGTGTATACATGGCGAAATAGATCGCCGAAAGCGCCGTAAGCAGTCCGCAGATGACATAGGCCGACATCACCATCCGGCCGGTACGGATACCGGAATAGCGCGCCGCCTCCTCGTTCTTGCCGATCGCGTAGAGATAACGCCCGAAGATGGAGCGATGCAGTAACACCCACATGACCACGGAAATGATGACGAGCGCAATGAAGGTGTTGGGAACGCCATAGAATCGTCCGGCCGTCAGAAATTCAAGGTCTGGGAAAGTCTGACCGAATGCAAACCCCGCCGTTCCGTCGGCCGTATAGAAGCGCGCCGCCCCCCGATAGATAAGGAGGCCGCAGAGGGTGACGACGAAGGGCTGCAGGTTCAGTCGGGTGATCAGCAAGCCGTGAATGGCACCTATGGCCGCGCCGAGCACGAGAATGAGCGGCAGCGCCAGCATCCATGACATGTGCTGGACCGCGACGAAATCGACAAACAGCACGCCAAGAAGGGCTACGAGCGAACCAACGGAAAGTTCGATACCGCCCGTAATGATGACGTAGGCCTGGCCGATCGACAGGATGCCGAACAGGCCGATCAGGTTGGCGGTATTCGCCAGGTTGATTGGCAGCAGGAAGCGCGGATTGATGATGGCGACGACGATACCGACGACGACGATCAGAAGCAGCAGTCCAAGATCTTTTTTGACCATTCGAGATCCATTCCCGAGACCTGATTATATTGCCGCAGCTGCTATTTTACGCTTTTGCCGACAGCAAGCAAAAGGACGCTTTCCTGACTGAACTCGTCCTCATCGAGAATGCCGGCGATCTGGCCCTCATGCATGACGGCAATGCGGTCAGAAACGCCGATCACCTCCTCCATGTCGCTGGAGATCATCAGGATCGCAACTCCGGCATCGGCGAGCGCCCGCATAAGGCCGTAGATCTCGTTCTTCGCGCCGATATCGATACCGCGCGTCGGCTCGTCGAAAATCATCACCTTCGGGCTCATCGACAGCCATTTGGCAAGCACAACTTTCTGCTGGTTACCGCCCGACAGAGTGCCGGTGCGGGCTGAAACGGAGGGGGCCTTGATGCCGAGGCGAACGCGCTGCTTTTCGGCCGCCGCCATCTCCCGCTCGGCGGAAAGCATGAAGCGGCTGGCGAGCGTGGGGAGGTCGGCAAGGGTTATGTTCTGGGCGATCGGGAAATCAAGAAGTATGCCGTTACGCTTGCGATCCTCCGGGACCAGGAAAATGCCGCGAGCAACGGCGTCCCGCGCGGAACGAAGCACGATTTCCTGTCGGTCCTGCACAATAGCTCCGCCGTAACTGCGGTCTATGCCGAAGAGTACCCTTGCGAGCTCGGTGCGGCCCGACCCGACGAGTCCCGCAAGCCCGAGGATTTCTCCATACCGTATTTCAAGATCAACGGGGCGGCCGGGATAGGCCGCGGTGCGCACGCCACGTGCTTTCAGCGCAACTGAGCCCGGCGAGCGCTGCGGCTTTGCGGTACGGGCCGCAAGCTCCCGGCCGATCATCAGCTTGACCATCTGATCGTGACGGATGTCCTTCTTGGCGAGCGTGCCGACAAGCGCACCGTCGCGCAGTACGACGACCCGGTCACCGACGCGTTCAACCTCGTGGAGGCGATGCGAGATGAAAATGACACTGATGCCATCGGCCTTCAGCAACTTGATGATGCTGAGCAGCCGCTCGGTTTCCGCCAACGGAAGGCTGGACGTTGGTTCGTCGAAGATTACCAGCCTTGCGTTGATGGATAGCGCCTTGGCAATTTCCACCATCTGCTGCTCGGCAAGCGAGAGTGACGCCACAGGTGTGTCGGCGGAAAAATGCGCGCCCACGCGCTTCAGAAGCGGCTTCGCCATGTCTCTTAGTCGATCGCGATCGACGAGCCGAAAAGGTCCCGCCTTCAGTGGTTCCCGCCCCAGGAAGATATTGGCGGCGACGTCGAGATTCTCAAAGAGATTGAGTTCCTGATGCACGAAGGCGATGCCGGACGAAATGCTCGATTCCACGGTGAGGAAACGATGCTCTGTCCCGTCGAGCAGGATCGTGCCCCGATCGGGGGCAATCACGCCGCCGAGAATCTTCATCAGCGTCGATTTTCCGGCCCCGTTTTCACCGACAAGGCCGATGACCTCGCCCGGCACGATGTCCATTGACAGACCCTCGAGCGCAACGACGCCTGGATAGGTCTTGCCAACTCCGGAAAGCGAAAGGAACGGCGTTGAGGGCACGTCCGGTGAAGGGATGTCGCAGTTGTGATTCATCGCCCGGCCATGACTGCTCGTAAGTGTCGACGTGATCGGCGGCAACGGCGAGGGCCGCTGCCGCGAAGGCGGGTTATTTTCCAGCCATGGCCTTCAGGTTGGCAGCATACTTGTCAACGTCATCCTTGCCGATGATTACCGTGGGGATAATGATCAAGCCGTTGGCGGGAACGCCGGACTTGTCCCCCTTGAGGTAGGCTGCCATCAGTTTCATTCCCTGATAGGCCCATTCGAACGGCTGCTGTACGACGGTCGCGGCGATCGTGCCTTCCTTGACGCCACCGAGCGTAATCGGGTCGTCATCAAAACCGACGACGGTGATCTGGCCGAGCTTGCCTGCGTCGCGCAGCGCCTCATAGATGCGCGGCGTGTTGTATGAATAGAAGCCTACCATGCAGGTCAGATCGGGGCTGGCTACCAGCGCATCCTCAACGTTCTTCTTGGCACGGGTCTGGTCGATGTCGTCCCCGCGAACATCCACAAGCTCGATCTTGGTCCCCTTGAGCCCTTCCTTCATGCCTTCGATGCGTTCGCGAGCGTTATCGGCACCCAGCAAACCGACGAAGCCCATGCACTTGCCGCCGTCCGGCATCGCCTTCTTGGCGATTTCGGCGGCCTGCTTGCCGGCATCGATGTTCGAAGAACCGATGTAGGCGACGCGGTTGGTCTTCGGCGCGTCGCTGTCTGTGGTGAAGAGAGCCGTCTGCGAGCCGATCTTGTTCAGGCCGTCCGTCTGGGTCTTGGGATCGACGGCGGAAACCATAATCCCCTTGACGCCGGCGCTGACGAGATCTTCCATGAGGCGCTGCTGAATGGCGACGGCCGCCTGCTCAGGATACTTCAGCTCCATGGTGTAGTCCGGCATTTCGCCCTGCGCCTTCTTCACCCCCGCCTCGGCGGCTTTCCAGAAGTCGGACGCTCCGTTGACGACGAATGCGAGCGTCGGCTTGTCGGCAGCGTGGGATGCAGCCACAGGTGCCACACTCAGCATCAACCCGGCGAAGAACAGGGCTGCATTTTTACGTTTCATTTGTTTCATAATACACCTCCCGAAGGCCGCAATTGCGAGGGCCCGTTCGCGGCTTGCGGCCGGCCAAATGCGCCCCCAAGGGCCCGTCGCGAGGCGACGTCTGGCACGGCTGCCGATCGCCCTTCGACGGTATACAAGAATCTTAATTAGTAAATAGTAATATTAGTGGGAAGCCGCAGGAGCAAGCTTGCTGGCCCGGCCAGCAGGTCGAGTTGAGAGCGGGGCTGTGGCGGATTGCGGCCTAGCCGGTTCCCGCCTTGCTGGCAAGGCTTCAAGTTCGGCATTGCCGTCTGTCAAAACCCCATGGCTCTGGCGACAATCCAGGTTGGAACCCCGGCCGTCACGGCTGATGCCAAAAGTACCGAGACTATCTTGATGGCATAAGCCCGAGCCTCATCCCGTTCGTATCTCATCGACCTGACCTCCCACCCCTGTTTTCGAATTGAACTACTGGCGTGAGGGACGAGTCGAGTAACGATTCTTCAACGTCGTTAACAGTGGGCGCAAGCGGGCTTCATGATCACACCCAATATCGCGCGAAATCGCCGAGCAGATCACCCAGCAGCCCGTGGAGCGTCAGCAAGGCGAAACGCTCTCGACCAGCCTTTCGGCATGCTTGGCAACAAGAGCCTTTGCGTCGAAGCGAGGATCACTTTTCGCAGAGCCGGCGTGGTGGAACCTGGCGAGGGGCCGGATACCGAAGCAAAGGTCTCGACCGCATGTCGGTGCCGCGGCCAACAATCGCTAAGCGAAGGCTTCGCGATACAGCGCGATACTTGGTTCAATGCTGCTTGACCTGTTCAATCGCTTGCCTGTTGACGTTTGTTGCTCGCCGACGCTGCATCGCGCAGATCATTTGAGCGAGATTGCTCCCGGCGAAACTTGCGAGGCCTCGAAACCTCGGTTTGAAACGCATATCCAAGCGCAAATGCAACCGTAATTTTATTCACGTCCTGAAGTGTGCCACCAACTACTGACCGATCGGGCGGCAATCACATTCCTTCACTCGGAAGAAGACAGTTGATTAACGACGTGACTGGTACCTCACTTTGCGCTTAACGCCTGGTTTGGCGGTTTAGCGCAAAGTGGAACAGAAGCCGCTGTTTGCGGTCGTCATCCGATCCCTTTTGGCTCAGTCTAGGCAAATGATCTCGATTTTTGTGGATCACCAGCGCTTCGGCAACGGTGCGTCCGAGACATGACCCCAAGGAGCCCATTTGTCTGAAACCGGCCCCCTTTCACAGCCTCGACCTCTCTTTGGCCTCTTCTCGTCGTTGCGTGTCGGCGCTCTGGGACTTGGCGTGACCAGCTGCCTCGTCAACGTCCTGGCGCTCACCGGTTCGTTCTTCATGCTGCAGGTCTATGATCGGGTCATTCCGAGCCGCAGCCTGCCGACGCTTGTCGGTTTGATCGTCATCGTTGTGGCCCTCTTTGCCTTCCAGTGGCTGCTTGATCTGACGCGATCCCTGCTTTTGGGACAGATCGGACGGGCAGTCGACGAGCGGTTCTCAGGGCGCGCCTTTCTCTCGGTCGCGCTGTCAGCATCGCGCAAGCCGTCACAGGGAGATGGTCTGCAGACGATCCGCGATGTCGATACCGTTCGGGGATTTCTGTCCGGTCCGGGTCCGGGAGCGTTGTTCGATCTGCCGTGGATGCCGTTCTATCTTGGCCTCTGCTTGCTGTTTCATCACTGGATTGGCGCCACGGCCGCAGCTGGCGCCTTGATCCTGACGGGCCTGGCGCTGCTTGCCGAGCTCAAGTCGCGCCAACCGACGAGGGAGACGGTCACGATCCTGGCTGAGCGAATGGCATTTGCCGAAACTGCAAGGCGCAATTCCGAAGCGGTGGTCGGAATGGGCTTTGCTACAGCGCTTTCGACACGTTGGGCTGAGGTCAACCTGCGCCACCTCGACAGTCACTTGCGCACTGCCGCTGTCGTCAACTCGCTTTCAACGCTGTCGCGCTCCGCGCGCATGTTGCTGCAGTCGGCCGTGCTGGCGGTGGGCGCCATACTGGTCATTCGCCAGGAAGCAACCGGCGGCATCATGATTGCAAGTTCCATTCTCGTGAGCCGCGCGCTCGCCCCGATCGAGCTTGCCATCGCACATTGGCGAGGTTTTGCTGCTGCGCGTCAGGCCTGGTCCAGGCTCGAGCGCGAGGTCCACCTCTCTGAGGAGAGGCCGCGTGACGTCGCGCTGCCCGCACCTCGGCAATCGCTGACAGTGGAGAACCTTCACCTTGGAGCTCCAGGCTCGAAAATCCCGATCATTCGCGGCGTGTCGTTCGAGGTCAAAGCGGGTGAAGCCGTTGGCATCATCGGTGCGAGTGCATCGGGCAAGTCTTCGCTGGCGCGCGGTGTCGTCGGGCTATGGTCGGCCTTTGGCGGCGATATCAGGCTGGACAAAGCGTCGCTTTCGCAATGGACGCCGGCAGCCCTCGGGCGCCACATCGGTTATCTGCCACAGGACGTATCGTTGTTCGAGGGGACGATCGCCGACAACATCGCCCGCTTTGATCCACAAGCGTCTTCGCAGTTGGTCATTGCAGCTGCCCGGGCAGCAGGCGTCTATGACATGATCGTCGGCTTTTCCGATGGTTTCGACACACTGATCGGCGCGCAGGGCGCGGCGCTATCGGCCGGCCAGCGGCAGCGTATCGGGTTGGCAAGGGCACTCTATGGCGATCCGTTCCTCGTCGTGCTCGACGAACCGAATTCCAATCTCGATGTTCAAGGTGAGCTGGCACTCGCACAGGCGATCGAAAGTGTTCGCTCGCGTCAAGGGGTGGTGTTGATCATCGCCCACCGGCCGAGCGCACTTTCTGTCGTCGACAAGGTGCTGGTTCTCGAGGGTGGTCGCGCCAAAGCATTCGGTCCAAAGGGCGATGTTCTCAAGACGGGACCAAAGCCAGTGGCCGCCACTGGTTCCTTCGTCCGACTGTTGCGCGCGGGCGAGGGGGCGTCGTCATGATCAGAGCTGCCGCAACATCGACCGAAAAGGCGATCCGCCGCCTCACTCTGCTTGCCGTTGCCACCGGGATCCTCCTTGTCGGCGTGCTTGGCGGACTTGCCTCGGCGATCCGCATCAACGGCGCGGTAATTGCACAGGGCACGCTGGTCGTCGACAGCTACGTCAAGCCGGTGAAGCATCAGAAGGGTGGCACGGTTGGGCAGGTCTTCGTCAGCAATGGTGATCGCGTCAGGGCTGGCCAGATCCTCGTCCATCTCGACGACACCCAGGCGAAGGCGAATCTGGCGATCATATCGCGGCGGATAAGGGAGCTCGCGGCGCGATCCGCAAGGCTTTCGGCAGAGCGCGACGGCCGTGATGCCATCCTGTTTCCGGCTGTGGTAAGCGCCACCGATGCGACGCAGGCTGCAGCCCTCGTGAGTGCCGAGCAGCGGCTGTTTAATGACCGTCGCGCATCGCTGAGGGGAAAGACGGCGCAACTGCGCGAGCGGGTTCACCAGCTTGATGAGCAGGCAGAAGGCCTGACAGCCCAGCAGGAGGGCAAGCGCCGCGCGATCGCCATCATCAACAAGGAACTTGCAAGTCTGGAGCCGCTGCTTCGAGAGGGCGTCATCCCGGCGACACGGGTCTATTCGCTGCAACGCGATGCGGCCGATTTGACCGGAGAGCTTGGCAGTCTCGTTGCCTCCACGGCCGAAATCAAGGGAAAGATCGCCGAAACGGAGCTGCAGATCATCCAGGTAGGTGACGATAACAGCAGCGAGGTGTCCGAGCAGCTCAGACAGGCCGAGGGCGACAGTGGCGAATATCAGGAACGGCGCGTTGCGATGGAGGACGAGTTGCGGCACGTCGACATCAGGGCACCGCAGGACGGGATCGTCCATCAGCTCGCCGTCCATGCATCGGGCGCAGTGGTCGCGCCCGCTGAAGCCATTATGCAGATCGTCCCCGATCATGACTTGCTCACACCCGAACTGAAGCTGTCGCCGCAGGACGTCGACCAGGTCGCCGTCGGCAAGCAAGTCAGCCTGCGGTTTACCGCCTTCAGCTATCGGACCACGCCCGAACTGCAGGGGCGCGTTGCATCCATCTCCGCTGACCTGACGACGGACACACGTTCCGGTCAATCCTACTACACGCTTCGCGTGGCGGTGCCTAAGAGCGAATGGCAAAGACTTGGCGCGCTGGCGCCGGTTGCCGGAATGCCGGTCGAAGCCTTCATCGAGACGGGCGAGCGCACCGCGCTCGGCTATCTCGCAAAGCCGTTCACGGACCAGTTGGCCCGTGCATTTCGGGAGGAGTAGCGACAGCCACAGGAGGAGGAAGACCTCGAGACGCATCAAAACCTGAAGGAGTTGATAATGGCAAAGTCAATACAAAACGCCGTCGGCCAGCCGCTGTTTTACAGTGGCGCCTCAACCGCATGGTTCTCCGCGACCGGTTCAGGCCCCGTGCTCAACGGCACGTCGGGTAACGATTCCATATGGGGTGACAGTTCTGTCAACGTGACGATGCACGGAGGAACAGGCGATGACATCTACTATCTCTATTCCAGCATCAACCGTGCGGTCGAAGAACCCGGCGCAGGGGTCGATACGATCAACACCTGGATGAGCTATACCTTGCCTGAGAATTTCGAGAACCTGACCGTGACAGGCAACGGGCGCTATGCTTTCGGTAACGCGCTGGACAACATCATCTCCGGAGCTTCGGGAAGCCAGACGATCGACGGCGGCGCCGGCAACGACGTGCTGATCGGCGGAGGCGGGGCGGATACCTTCATCGTCACGAGGGGCCACGGGAGCGATCTCATCGTCGATTTCAGCAGTGACGATACCGTGCGGCTGAACAGCTACGGGTTTTCGTCGTTTGAACAGGTTCTGGCTCATACCACTCAAGAGGGCGCCAATTTGCGGCTGGATCTCGGTGGTGGCGAGAACCTCGTTTTCGCCAATACCCAGGCATCGGATCTGCATGCCAGCCAATTTCAATTGACGCTCGACCGTTCCAATCTGGCGCTGACCTTCGACGACGAGTTCAATAGCCTGTCCTTGCGCAGCGGCGATCAAGGGACATGGGATGCGAAATTCTGGTGGGCGCCGGAACGCGGCAGCTCATTGACGGGCAATGGCGAGCTTCAGTGGTACATCAATCCGTCCTACGCGCCGACCGCAGCGGCAAATCCGTTCTCGGTCAGCAACGGCGTACTGACGATCTCGGCAGAGCCGGCCTCGCAGGCGATCCAATCGCAGATCGACGGCTATGACTACACATCCGGTCTTTTGAACACACATTCATCCTTTGCCCAGACCTATGGCTACTTCGAAATTCGCGCCGATATGCCGACCGAGCAGGGTGTCTGGCCGGCTTTCTGGCTCCTCCCGGAGGATGGGTCCTGGCCGCCAGAACTTGATGTCGTCGAGATGCGCGGACAGGACCCGAACACCGTCAATGTCACGGTCCACAGCGACCACAGCGGCGCGCATACGATGACGTCCTTTCCTGTCAAGGTGGCGAGCACGGAAGGGTTCCACAACTATGGTGTCCTCTGGGACGAGGATCACATCACCTGGTACTTCGACGATGTCGCCGTTGCGCAAACGGACACGCCAGCGGACATGCACGATCCCATGTACATGCTGGTCAACCTCGCTGTCGGCGGGTCTGCGGGAACGCCGTCGAACGGCCTGGTGAACGGTTCGGAAATGCACATCGACTACATCAGGGCCTATGCGCTTGCTGACAGTCCGGTGCAGGCGACCGCCGAGGCCGGTGCAGGCACTGATTGGCATATTTGATGGACCGTTCCCGGCCGTCTGATCACGATCAGGCAAGTTGACTGGGACCGTTCGAGCGCGGCGGTCTGTCAGGTCGCGTCGACAACGCTTTGATATCGCGTTCGCCGATCACGCAGGCGTTCGCGATATCGCTCCTGGCTTGCCGACAGATGAGCGCGCATGGCATCGCGCGCACCCGTAGCGTCGCCTGCAGAAATTGCGTTCAATATTGCGAGATGCTCTCTCTGCAATCCGGCCTGATAGCCAAACGAGAGTACATCGTCGGTGGCGTGGGGCGAATTGACGTCGCACGGAATGGTTCGCTCGCCGAGCGCGTCGAGAACCTCGACGTAGAAAGGATTGTTGGTCGCCTCGGCAATCGACCGGTGGAAGGCGAAGTCAGCCTGGCCCGTCGGCTTGCCAAGCTGAAGGAGGCGATCGAATTCGAAAAAGCTCTCCTGGATCTGCGCTTCCTGCGACGCATTTCTGCGGGCTGCAGCCAGCGCCGCACTTTCAGCCTCAAGCGCGATGCGAACTTCCAGCACGTTTAACGCGTGCGATATGTTGCTTGATCTGTCCGGCCTCAAGATTGGGCCTAACGGCTGATGGCCGACCACGAAGATGCCGGCACCCTGTCTGGTCTCCAGCAATCCATCGGCCACAAGCGCGGCGATTGCTTCGCGAATGACGGTTCTGCTGACATCGAAAGTCAAGGCAAGCTGGCTTTCTGTCGGCAACTTCTGGCCAAGGGCGATCTGGCCCGAGAGAAAATCCTGGCGAAGCGAACCGGCAATTCGCTCGGAAAGCTTCTGTCTTCGGGATGGACTAAAGTCGACCGGAGGGGGTGCGGTGTTCAAGGGCGTCGTCATGTTCGTGAATGATGCCGCAGTATACCCCGATCGACCGATCAAGACAACTTCTCCGAAAGTCATCATACAAAAATTGTCACATAAAAGGCCTGTCGCGAAAATATAAAATATAATCAATAGGTACGCATCGATGGGGTGCCAATCTCGTTTCGGATGCAGTTTGAGCGATCGGTTGCCAAGTTGTGATCAATATGTATGATGAATTTAACCGAGGGTTCCGGGAGGGCATGATGGACCACACCGATTTTACCAGCCGCTTCGCGATCGACCCGAAGACGGCGGCAAGGTTCAGCACAGCCGAGTTGCGCGAGAATTTCCTGTTGCCGCCGCTCTTCGTGCCAGGGCGCATTCAGCTGCACTACACCAACTACGACCGGATGATTGTCGGTGGCGCGATGCCGACTTCTGCTCCACTGGCACTGGAAACGATCAAGCCGGCCGGCACCGACGCGCTACTTGCCCGGCGCGAGCTGATCGCAGTCAATATTGGCGGTGCGGGTATCGTTACCGTCGACGGCGAGGCGTTGCGGGCCGACACCCGGGACATGGTCTATGCCGGCATGGGGAGTTCGGTGACGTTCCAGTCGCTTGCCGCCGAGCAGCCGGCAAAGTTCTACCTGCTGAGCGCTCCGGCCCATGTCCGCCACCCTCACAAACACATCGGCATCGCCGCTGCCAAGCGGGTCGATCTGGGCTCGCAGGCAACCAGCAACGAACGCTCGATCTTCCAGTTCATCCATCCAGAGGGCGCCAGAACCTGTCAGCTCGTCGTCGGCATGACGACGCTTGCGGCGGGGTCGGTCTGGAACACCATGCCCTGCCATGTGCATGACCGACGCATGGAGGCCTATCTCTACTTCGATCTGCCGGAAAAGGCCCGCGTCCTGCATCTGATGGGCGAGCCTGACGAGACGCGCCACCTCATCGTCAAGAACGAGGAGGCCATCCTGTCGCCTGGCTGGTCGATCCATTCCGGGGCCGGCACGTCGAGCTACGCCTTCATCTGGGCAATGGCCGGCGACAATGTCGACTACACCGACGTCGATCTCGTCGCCATCGAAGATCTGAAGTGAGGATAGATGATGACAGCGAGTGATCTGTTCGTATCGGCTAAGGGCGTCAAGTGGGTCAATCCGGAACCGGGTGTTACCCGCCGCGTCATGACCTATCTGCCAGAGATGATGATGGTGGAGGTCGCCTTCGAAAAGGATGCCGTCGGGGCACAGCATTCGCATCCGCATATTCAGGCAAGCTATGTGGCCGAAGGCCGTTTCGAGGTGACGATCGATGGCCGCACCGAAATCCTTGATCAGGGTGGAAGCTTCATCGTTCCTCCCAACCTCGTGCATGGGGTCAAGGCGCTGGAAAAGGGCCGGCTGATCGATACCTTCACACCGCATCGCGCCGAATTCCTGAGGTGAAGCTCAGATGACGATGTTCGACCTTTCCGGTAAGGTGGCAGTGGTCACCGGTGCCAATACCGGCCTTGGCCAGGCGATCGCTGTCGCGCTGGCTGCAGCCGGTGCTTCGATCGTTGCCGTCGGCCGCTCGGCGATGGACGAAACCGAGGTTGCGGTTCGCAAGACCGGTGCAGGCTTTCACGCCATCAGGGCCGATCTCGGCTCGATCGAGCCGGTAAAGGCCATCGTCGACGAAACGGTGGCGACCTTCGGGAAGCTCGACATCCTGGTCAACAATGCCGGCATTATCCGCCGCGCCGACGCCATCGACTTCACCGAGGCCGATTGGGATGCGGTCATCGACATCAACCTGAAGAGCGTCTTCTTTCTGTCGCAGGCTGCTGCCCGGCATATGCTGGAACGAGGTGGCGGCAAGATTATCAACATCGCCTCGCTATTGTCCTTCCAGGGCGGCATCCGCATTCCCTCCTATACGGCCTCGAAGAGTGGACTTGCCGGATTGACGCGTCTTTTGGCCTGCGAGTGGGCGGCCAGGGGCATCAACGTCAATGCCATTGCGCCGGGCTATTTCGTGACCAACAATACTGCGGCCTTGCGAGAGGATCCGGACCGCAATGCCGCCATCCTTGCCCGCATCCCGGCCGGCCATTGGGGTGATCCTGAGCAACTCGGCGGCTCAGCGGTCTTTCTGGCATCACGGGCCTCCGACTATGTCCACGGCATCGTCCTGCCCGTCGATGGCGGATGGCTGGCGCGGTAACCGTTCGCCGTTCACGCTCACGGCTCCAACGGGCATGAAGCTCTCTTCAACCGTTGGCCCCAAGTATCGATTTCAACTCTTGCAGTCCGTCGAGCAAGGTCTGTCGGCCACTGTCGGTCGCGCTTGCGGGCAGATATTGTTTCAGCAGTTGATCTTCCTGCGCGCGCGAGACGGTTACCACCTGCGCGCCATTGAGCGAGGTGGTAACCGAGGCCTCTCGTCGAACGTAGTCGGTATTGCTCGAGTTGGCGATATTCGTTGAAACGATGCTGCTTTGATAGCTCGTCGTGCTGAATATGCCTTTCGTCGTGTTGCTAAGCAGACAGTGACATGGCGGCTCGCCCTTATCGTTTCAGGTTGACGAGGACGTCCATGATATCGGAACCGGTCTGGAACACCTTTGAATTGGCCGTGTAGGAGCGCTGGGATTCGATCATTTCGGTCAATTCCCCGGCGAGATCGACATTCGAGCTTTCCAGAGCACCGGATTGGATGGAGCCAAGGCCATTCGATTGCGGGAAGCCGGTGACCGTCACCCCCGACGCGCCATTGGCGCTATAAACGTTGCCACTCAGCAATGTGAGATTGTCAGGGCTGGCAACGGTTGCAAGCGGGATCTGATAAAGCGGTTTTGTCGTTCCGTTCGAATAGGCGACCGTGACGACGCCATCCGTGCCGATGCTGACGGAGCTGACCGTGCTTGCCGCCTGACCGTCGGCGGTGCCCGTTGCGGCGAAGTCCGACGAGAGCTGGGTAAAGCCGGAATAGTCCATCGTAATCGTCTTGGCGGTCACCGGATCGACAATGTCGGTATTGGTTGCCGAGGTCAGCTGGCCGTCAGCATCAAAGCTGAGGCTGGCGACGCTGACGGCGCTCGAGGAGTAGGGGAAGGACGTCGTGCCACCGGTGGTGGCGTCCGCGTTGCGGTAAACGGCAACTTCCCAGGTGGTGCCGGTGATGGCCCCATTTGCGTCTGTCGTTTCAGCGGTCTTGGTGAAGTAATAGTCGTATTGCACCGTATTGCCGAGGCTGTCGTAGGCGACAAGCGACATCTTCTTGGTATCGTCGGTGATGGTCGTCGCGTCATTGGCGCTCGGTAGCGTGGTCGTGTCCGACACGACTTCGGCGCTTGAATCCAGGTTGCCGCTGAAAGAGGCCGAGGTCGAAGCGATCGCGCTGAGAGCGGACTGGGATACGTTGACCGGCACAAGGCCATCGAAGCCGTTGACGACGACCGCCGGCGCGCCCGAGTCATAGGAGTAGCCCATCAGCGTGTAACCTGCACTGTTGACGAGATTGCCACTCGAATCGACAGAGAAATCTCCGGCACGTGTCAGCACAGGTGTTCCGTCCGCACCGGTGACGATGAAGAAGCCGTCACCGGAAATCGCAAGATCGTAAGCGGAGGTCGTGTAGGAGATGTCGCCCTGTTCGGCGACGGCCTGACGCACCGACGTCTGTACGCCGCCAGAATTGTAGTTGCCGGATGTAGAGGGGAGAACGAGCGACGAGAAGGACGTCGACACCGATTTATAGCCCGCCGTATTGGCGTTGGCTATGTTATCCGCAACCGTGCTCAAGCGGTTCGCCTGGGCCGTCATTCCCGATACCGCGGTCTTCATGCTGCCGAAGATGCTCATGGCATTTTTCCTTTCGTGAGACGTCAAGGGGACATGCCGTCCGCAGGGCGCGCGCAAGGCCGCACGGCAAACGTGTGCCGTGTGTGATGGCCCAAGGCGCGATGAGGACTAGGCGAGTTCGCTGCGGATCATCCGCACGCACCGCTGGATCTGCCCGTGTCGGAATGTGCAGCGGTGAATCATTACAGAACTTAAGGGTACCGTAAACATGGCGCTAACTTCTTCAACCCTAGAAATCATCAATGATTTGCTCTAGCCAGGCTCGTGAGCTCTGGTTCGATCGAGCGACAGCGCAAAGCCGTGGAAAGCTCTGGCGGCGTTTGCTTATTTAGCTGTAAGTGGTTGACGCTGCTCGCAAGACTGTGATCTGTAAGCTGTGCGCTATGCCTGGGCGACGAGCTGCCGCATCCCGCGCCAATCACTTTGTGCCAATGTATCCGCCCGGATTGACTGAGCTTGTGAACGTGCCCGAACAGAAACTTGAACGACAGGAAGAAAAACGGCCCCGGGGTCGTCCTCCGAGTTCCGATGATGCAACGCGCCGCATGCAGGTCATAGAAATTGCGCGGCAGACATTTGCTGAACTTGGCTATGCAGGCACAACCACAGATGTGGTCGCCACGCGCTGTCAGATATCGAAGCAGACCCTGTACCGCTTGTTTCCCAGCAAGCAGGAGCTGTTTGTTGCTGCAGCCAAAGTCTCAGAACAGACACTCCTGGCGCTACCAAGACCGATGGATGAGCAAGCGTCGATCGAGGAGACGATCGCCAGGATATTCAAGACCGAGCAGGGTGATGATCTTGAGGATGATCGGGCCACATTTGTCCGGACGATCATCAGGGACTCGTCTCTTGCTCCGGAATTGGCGCAAGCAAGCAGAGACGCGATTTTTCTCGCCAGGCATGATCTTGCCGACTGGCTAGGTGCGCAGGTCGAAAAAGGCCTGCTTTACCTTGACGATCCGCCAAGTGCTGCGCGCCTGTTGATGGACATGATGTTTGGGGGAATGTACCCACCTGACGGATGGAGCAGTCCCGAAAGGAAGCGGGAACATCTTGGGCTGTGCATTAAGGTCTTCCTGAGGGGCGCGGTCCCTTGATTTTCGGTACGTATAGGTACTAAACCCCTTTGTGAGCGTTCAGGAGGCTTTGGCCCGCTGATCGTCGAGGGCTGCAACGCATGCAAAGAGCGGTCAGAGAGTGAAGCAGCGACCCAGGGCTCCCTTTTCAGAAGCGGCGCTTCAGCGCACCCTCCTGCGGGTCCTCAGGCCGATCGTGCGGCTGTGCCTGGCGAGCGGCCTGAACTTTGTGGCATTTTCTGCCCTGATGCGGCGCCTCTTCATTGACGTTGCAGAAGAAGACTTTGCTCTCAAGGACAAGAAGCAAACCGACAGCCGCATATCCTTACTGACCGGCATCCACCGCAAGGACGTCAGCCGTCTTCGAACAAGCGAAATGACGGTCGAACCCTTGCCCGCGCCGGCCTCGCGAACGAGCCGGATCATCGCTCGCTGGCTTGCTGATTCGCGCGCTTGCGACGAGGCGGGTATTGCCAAGGCGCTGCCGCGCGTTTCGTCCGACGGAGAGTTTTCCTTCGAGCGTCTCGTTGCGGCTGTTACGAAGGATGTCCATCCAAGAGCTGTCCTGGATGAATGGGTCGATCGCGGACTTGCAATCATCGATGAAGAGGATCGCGTCCACCTCAGCGCCGCCTCGCTCATTTCCAACACAGATGCGGAAGCGCAGCGGCACTATTTTACGCGCAATCTTCACGACCATGCCGCCGCAGCCGTGGAGAACATCCTTGCCGACGCGCCCCCGTTTTTCGAGCGGGCCGTCCACTACAACAACATTTCCGAAGCGCTCGCCGAACGTCTGGACAAGGCAAGCCGAGAAGAAGCCATGGCGATGCTTCTCCGGCTCAATCGGCTCGCCAATCAGGCGATCGAGGGCGATCCCGGCGGAGATCGGCGCTGGATCGCCGGTGTTTATGTCATGCAAGCGCAAGATAGCCCGGTCGGCCCGGTCGCAGGCGAGGTCGACGAATGAAGCCGTCGATCCTGTTGCGACGTCAATTCTTGCTGGGGGTTGCTTGCCTGCCGATCACGCAGGCGGCCAACGCCGCCGAAAAGCCTAGGCCTCACGATCATGGTATCGGAGGAACCGGTCAATCCATCGTCGGTGGTGATGATCATGGCATCGGCGGGACCGGTATCGTTGGCACCATCCAGGGCTTCGGCAGCATCATCGTCAATGGCCGGCGTATTCCATATGCGCGCAACGTCCCGGTCTTTATCGACGGTCGGCGCGTCGATCCGAACGAGATGCGCGTCGGCCACGTCGTTCGCGTGCTGCTTGGTGGACCGAATGCTCAGGCGATCCACATCACCAGTGAGGTCGTTGGGCCTGTGTCAGCGATCAACAAGCGGCAGATGACCGTCCTTGCGCAGCGGATCGATTTGAGCGAGGCGCTGCCCCTGCCACGTCTGAAGCCAGGACAGGTCGTCGCGGTCTTTGGAATTCGAAAGCCGGACGGCACCATTGTCGCGAGCCGGATCGAAAAGCGTAAGCGGTTTGCCGCTCCGCTACTGAGGGGTGTTGCGGAGCGTCAGAACGGACAGGTTCGCGTTGCCGGATTTCCGATCGGGCGACGTTCAACTCAATTGATTGGACGGCGTGTCGTCGTGGGGTTCTCCATAATCAGCGGAGAGTGGCGACCAGAACGTGTTGACGCAGAAGAGGTTGTGCCGGGCCTGACCGCTGGTAGCGTCAATGTCGAGACCTTTGTCGAGCGCAACGGTTCTGGCATGCGGGCAGGGCTCGGGATCCATGTGGGCGAAAGGGGTGCAGGCGCTTTATCAGACAATGGGCGCGCATTCCTCGATGTGCCGATTTCGGGTGGCGTTTTCGAGCCTCATTCACGTGGACCTGGTCGGCCCGACGGACCTCCCCGGTTCGATCCGGACAGACCGGGCGGCCCACCACCGGGACAACCGGGGACGGGACGTTCGATGCCTGACCGAGCGGGCGGGCCCCCGCCCCAGGGGGCGCCGTCGCAAATGGGCGATCCTCCTGGGCCACCACCAGGTCCACCGCCTGACTGACCGCCAACATCTCTCACGTCACCGTCCTGTCGGCATTGACGCTGGCGTCGGCAAACTGCTGACTTCTTGACAAATGGGATTTTTTCCCATTTATCTACGACCAACAAGCAGACAGCAAGTTGCGTGGCCCGGAGAAAAGGAGACCTGTCCTTGGACGACGTGTTGCATTTCACTGCCATTTCGTCGCAGCGACGCGACGCGGCGCGGCCGGCCTTTTCCTGTGAATTTCCGTCAATCCACGCCGAGGTCTCTCAAGTCGTCGTGACCTGGGAAAACCACAATGAAATTTTTGAGCTGTTCCGTCGGGCCAATAGCATCGCGCTCCAGATTGCCGATCTTTGGGAAGCGACCAAAAGTCGCCGCCTCAGCCAGGATGATGTCGACTTTCTGACCGGTCTGATGGCGATACAGGCCCAGTTGGCAAGGGCACTGTCGCAGGCAGACTGACTTTGGCAGGCAAAGCCACTTCGCCTGTCACTTTCATCAATGAAGCCGGGCGCTTGCGCAATCGCCCTTCAGCAGTGGGGCGATAGCGGCCGACAGCGTCTGCATATCGAAGCAGATATCTGCGACCAAACATGTAACGATCGCTTCGCATAGACGTTCGACCTCGGGCGGAATTCCGACAATCTCGTCGCCCTGCGCGTCAAACACACCGGTGCGAGGCCATGCGCGCTTTTGCAGCGGGTGAGACTTTTGACCTGAGAACGGCAAGAGATCGATGAGATCGGAGGCAAGCCGAACCGCGCCTTCCAGGTCCTCTTCTTGCGTCATCACCAAATCCAGGTTCCGATTGGACATCATGCGCTGCCTCTTAAGAACTCTTGAGTTGAGCAACAGCAAGCAGCGTGTCCGCGCTGATCGACGTGGCGCTGCCGCTGAGGATGGTTGCCGCGCTCGAGGTCGTGGTCCCGTTGCTCATGTCGTACATCGCGGTAAAGCGCTTGATCAGATCTTGGACCTTGTCGGGATCGCCCAGGTCATCGATGTCGATGAAATTCGTGATCATGTCGGCCTGCTTGTCGACATCCATGTTCGAGACGTAGCTCGAAAGGCCGAAGGTCGTCGTGAAGAACTCAAACAGCGCGTCGTCGCCGAGGATGTCGTAGGCGCTGGAAATCGTCGGCGCCTTGCGCTCGAAATAAAGGGCCAGGCGCACGCCGGTATTGCTGTCTCCCTGATCGCTCTCCAGCGTTTGCCGGATATAGTTGTTCACGGTCTCAAGCACGTCGCCACGCTGCTGGACAGTCCCTTCCGGGTCGGAGGACAGGTTCCCGTCCGTGTCAAAGTTGAACGAGGCAACGATCTCCGCGAACCGATTGTCAGACAGGCTATTGACGTAGCTGTCGGGGTCGTCCGGATCGGATGCGAACATCTTTTCCAACTCGTCGTCCGTCACATCATCAGGATCGATGCCCTTTGCTACCAGGATCAGATTCACGAGACGGTCGTCCGCCAACACGTCAGAGGCCGTCTTCAATGTTGCCATCTGCGTGTTGAAATAGGTCATCTCGGTGTCAGCAGCGTCCGAGGCGTCCGTCGCTTCCGTGCCGGTGAGGTATCGGATCTTGTTTTCCTTGTAGTCGGCAACGAAGTCGTCGATGACCGATTGCGACATGGCGAGGTGCGGAACCTCGGTGTTGCCGTCGGAATCGAAATTGAATGAAGCGCGCAGCGCCGTGAACCTGTCATCATTGAGCTGGTTCACGTAATTGCTCGGATCGTCCAGATCGCTTTCCAGTATTTTTCGGAACTGGGTCTTTGTGACTTCGGACGAGTCGATTCCAAAGGCGCGTAGCGCCATCTGCCACAATTCGGCGTCATCGTCGTTGTCGTCGTCATCATCATCGGCGTTCGACGTCAGGAAGTCGTCGATGCTGGTGACGTCCGCGATGCGGCTCTTGTAGTTGTCAACCGAACCATCAATCCAGCTGTCGATACTGGTGACGTAATTTTCCGAGAAGGCAGCCGTTGTCTCTGAGGTCTGATCGCTGGTTTGGGCTGTCGTTCCGTCTGCCAGTTCACCGTCGGAATCGAAATTGAACGCATCATGCAGATCGCTGAGCCCAATGGCCGTCGCAAGCGACGAACTCTTCAATGCCGCCGAGATGTAGTTGTCGGGATCCGAATCGCTCACACCATAAGCGGTGCGCAGGTACGCGACGAGCTTGTCGTCGGCCATCAAGTCGGCGACGGACGTGATGTTGCCGATCGTGTCTTCAAAGTAGGTGGTATAGGCGTCGCCGACCGAACTCGATGCGAAGGTCGATACGGAAATCGCATACATGCTTTCGACCTGAGACTTCTGGTCATCGCTCTGCACCGGATCGCCTGCCGTACCGTCGGTGTCGAAATTGAACGCCTTGGCGAGATTGACGTACACGTCATCGTCCAATTGGTTGACGAAGCTATCGGGATCGTCGACGTCGCTGGTCAAAACATTGCGCAGGAAGCTGGTGGAGGTGTAGTCGGTGCTAAGGCCGAACGCCTTCAGCACGTAGTTGCGAAGCCGGCTGCTGCCGAGAAGCTCATCGACGGAGGTCACCTCGTCGATCGTGCTGTCATAATAGTCGGTTTCCGTGGCGGTCGCTTCCGTCTCCTCGTCGAACGAACTCTCGTAGTCGTCAAGAAGGGAAGTCTGTTGCACATCGGTCTGGGCAGTCGCGTCCTCGCCGACGAATTTGAATGCCGCAGCAAATTGCGTATAGCGGCTATCGCTCAAGGTGTTTGCGAAGCTCGATGAGTCGCTAAGGTCGCTTTCAAGGACCTTTTTCATGAAGGCCTTGGCATAGGTCATGTCTTCGAGACCATAAGCCTTCATTGCATAGGAATAGAGGCGGTAGTTATCCATGAATTCATCGACGGTGGTCACCTTGCCGATGTTTTCCTTGTAGTAGGCGGTCTCGTTCGCAACCGCACCTTTCGAGGCTACCGCCGAAAGCGTCTTGCTCAGATTGTTCGTGACGCTAAGATAGTTGAGATAGGTAGAAACCATGACCCCCCCGGACAGAGCAGGCCAACGCAAAAGCCGGCGCGGCTGCCGCCGCAAGGCGTTGCCGGGGCTTCATGTTCACCTGCCGTATGCTCAATGCTTGGGTGGCCGCTGCATTGGCCGAGCAGGCGCCAGAAAGACACGATCGTCATCAAGGCGCACAGCCTGTAATTCATTACAGAACCCATTGGTTCTATAAATGATTCCCTGACGGATCGCCAGCATTTCTTATCATAGCATTGCGTTGTCTTCGAAGGCTGCGTCGGCATGCCCTTCGTCAGCGTAATCGCCAGATTGGCGAAGCAATAGGTCACGCGTGCGCTCGAGCGTGAGCAGGATGGGGTCCTTGCGAACCGAATAGAATATTGCCTGTGATACCCGCCGTGGTGTGACGAACTGGCAGGCTCTCATGATGGCGAGATGCTGGGATAATGCCGACTGACCAAGGTTCAGCATCTTGGAAAGCGCGCTGACGTGAAGCTCGCCGGAGGCGAGATGGTCGAGTATGGCCAGACGGTTCGCATTTCCGAGTACAGACAGGTGCTCGGCCATTGATTTGATATTCGGATTCCCAGAATGGCGGGTCATGAGTGCCTCAAGAAGGAAAAAGATGCCCTCGCTGCATGCGCAAACCCTGCAGCGTTGAATGGACGGTTGGGGATGCAAGCTTCCGTGCGGACTAGTTCGGCCGCACGATTGGCCCTGAACGCAACGCCGGGCCGGGATATGGGCTGGGGCAGCGACCAGATCGTCGCGCCTGCTGCAAGTTCAAGATCGCGACAAGTCGCTGATCATGCCGAATAAGAAGAGTGGACATCATGTTCACCGGATTGAAAGGCCTTGGCGAGACGATCCTCCATAGGATTAAACAGATCGTTAAAATAGCTGCCTTTCAGATTGAAAAGACTGAATTTTATGGCTTTGCGACGAAAAAGGAATAATTTTTAGTACGAATTGGTTCTGTATTTGTGGAAACCGCGGCGGCAATTGTTGGCGGCACTTAAGCTAATACCGAATCACCGCGCAGCGGCGCCGCGCGCAAATATGCTTATGCATCGTTCCAAATGGGCCTTGCGTGCGTTGCGGTCGGGCCAGGCCTGTGCCTGTCCCTCCGGCGGCCCCATGCCTCCAAAGATCATGTCCATCAGCATGCGCGCGCCGCTTTCGTGATCGGCTATTTTCAGTTTGCCGCGCGCTTCCTGTTCGGCGAGCCACTGCGCCAGCATTTGCCTTGACCGGATCATTCCTTCCTCGTGAAGGACATCGCGCAGCTCGGGAAATTGTCCAAACTCGCGCATCACGAGATGGATGAATGCAGCGCGCTCCTCGTCTTCCGCATCCCCGATGTCGATCATGAAGATCTGATGAAGCGCTTCGGCGATTGGCAGGTCTTCCTCCTGCGGGCGGGGGAGCGCCAACATCATTCTACGATGGGCCACAACGATCGCGGCAAAGAGCTCTTCCTTGCTGGTAAAGAGCTTGTACAGCGTCTGCTTGGAGATGTTGCAACGACGCGCGACCAGTGCCGTCGTCGTGCCGGCGTAACCATGCTCCACAAAAACCTTGCGTGCCTCCTCGACGATGAGGGTCCTCTTGTCTTCATCGCTGGAGACCTTCGGTCGACCCCGGGGTCGAGCCAGTTGTCCAATTGCAGGGAAATTGCCTGAATCATCCATATAAATCACCGGCCTACAGAATTTCGGCTCCCGAATCGGCGGCTCGCCTGAGCCGGCAATGTCAACTACGACTTCTTGCCAGCAGCCTTGTTGTTGCGAGTTGAACCGACTCCCATTAGAGAACTCATTAGTTCTGTAATGCGTCGCCCCACCCATCTTCGTCGCATAGGAGCGCTCTATGACAACAATCGCGTCGACATCGGCCACCACGTCCTACCGGTACACGAAACTCGCTTCGGCTACCACTGAAAGTCAATCAATTTCCTCTAATGTTGCCGCTGCCGGGAGCTCGGGCGGAGTTTCCTCCACAGCGTCGGACGACAGCGCGTCGATCGACAGCGCGCAAAAGCTGCTGTCTCAGTTGATGTCCATGCTGATGAGTATGCAGCAAGGCCAAACCACATCCGGTGGCGACCAGCCCGGCACCGACACGGCGCAAGATGATCGCGTCACATCAATGGACACGGACGGCGACGGTCAGGTCAGTATGGCCGAATTCGTTGCAGCGCGTCCATCTGATGTAAGCGAGGACCAGGCAACAAGTCTCTTCAACAGCTTTGACACGGAAGGTTCGGGGTCGCTGACGGTCGATCAGCTGCAGGAGGCAATGTCGGCAAATGCGCCGCCGATGGGCGCAGGACCTCCGCCTGCGCGGTCGTCATCGTCATCCTCGTCGGACGGGTCGTCTTCTGATCTGTTTACCTCACTCGATACGGACGGCGACGGTGTCGTTAGCCAGGAAGAGTTCGTTGCAGGGCGTCCGTCCGATGTAAGCGAGGAGCAGGCGGCAAATCTCTTCAACAGCTTTGACACGGAAGGTTCCGGCTCGCTGACGGCCGACCGGTTGCAGGAGGCAATGTCGGCAAATGCGCCGCCGATCGGCGCTGGCTCTCCGCCGCCGTCGTCGTCGGACGATTCACTTTCCGACCTGTTCAGCTCGTTGGATACGGACGGCGACGGCGTCATCAGCCAGGCAGAGTTTGCTGCCGGACGGCCCGACGATGTGAGCGAGGAGCAGGCAACAGCATTGTTCGAAAGCATGGATACGGACGGCGCCGGGTCGATCACCAAGGATCAGTTTGTCGACGCAATGAAGCCCCAGCTGCCACCGTCAGCTGATTTCCAGTACCCGGACTTCGCAAGCGAGGAGGCAGAGGCGCAGGCGTTCATGGTTTAGGACGCGACTGCCCTCTTGAGGCCGGGGGCGTCAATGAAGGGCATCCACCCTTTCAATAGCTGACGCCCCCGGTTTTCGAAGACGTGTTGATCGCTGTGCCCGTCGCCGCGGACGGTTGGTGTGCCGGTGTCAGATCACTGGTGTCAGATCAAGGGGTTTCATCCCGGTTGGATGCGCCTTTCGCCACGGCAATAGCTTATTATTCTGGCCGGGATCGGCTGTCCGGGCCAGACATGCAGTAGCCTTCCGGCTCCCCACGCCGGTTAAGGGGAATTGATCGACGGCAGGAAGAACTCGACCTCTCTGCGGCGGCGTGCTTCCAAACCCTCGACACGATCATGCCAGAACTTTTCTGCGGCAGGCGGATCCGCCTCCCATGCGCGCACAGTCTGCTGGTTGTCGTCGATCTTGACGCGCCTCTTCCCGCCGAGCCGGAGATATTCTTCTGCAATCCGGCGGCCCTCCGTCATTTCCATGTCGAATCACGTCCTTTCAGCTGGCTTGGCGACGCATTTGTCGCTTAACCAGGAAACGATCCTCGCGAGCCATTGTTCCCTCAAGAGTATCGGCAGAATGCTCAAGAAAGCTGGGTCACCCGCTCTTCATCAAGCGCGTCGATGACGGCGCCCCACAAGGCGTCGACTTCCGCCTTGGCGTCAATCGATGCGACATTGCTCCGGCTTGCCTCCAACACGGCCTCGGCCATCGCGGCTGCGTCGGCATGGGTGTCGACCAGGCGTATCGCACCACCGTCGACCAGCTTGCGAAAGAGGCTGTGGTGCGAGAGGGCATCGTGCCGCTGCGGCCGGTTGACGACGACGGGCTTTCCCGAAAAGCTCGCCGCCAGCACGCTTGCCCGACGTGCCGTCAGCCCCTCGGAGAACAAATAGCAGAAGACGTCGACGTGCTTGAAAATGCCAAACAGCTCCTCGGCGCCGGCAACATAGCCCGTTACCGCGACGCGGCCGGAAATGCCGAGCTTGTCGGCCAGCGCATAGAAATCGCGCTCCACATTGTCGCTGCCGCGGATGAACGATCCGACAAACACGACGCCGACATCGTGACCGAGGGCCAAAAGGCGCGCGGCAATTTCCAGAACCGCCGTGGATTGCTTCTTCGGGTAGATCGAGCCGAACTGTCCAAGGATGAGTCGTCCGGCCTTGCCCTGTTCATCGAGCGTGCGGGCAACAGAGCCATCATGCGGCTTGTCGGGCAAGGCAAGGTTCGGCGGGATGGGAATGACGCCGCGCCGTCGGGTTGACAAGGCAGACAGCGGGCTCTTGGCAAATTCGGCGGCTACTTCAGGCGCTGAAAACAGGATCCGTGTCGCGAGCATCACCACCGGGACCAAAACCAGGCGGCGTTTCCAATCGAGAGCATCCCATTCGTGAAGCACTACGATGAGTTCCTTTTGATGCAGCCGCGTGCTGAGCGCTGCGACAATCGGTTCGGCAAGTTTCTTCTTCCAGGCCACAACAGGGAAGTTGAGGATGGCGGCGTCCGCATCGACAAGCGCCGCCTTGAGCCGACGGATATCGCCGTCAAGCACATGCCGGTCAGCCCGTTCGCAAAGCCGCAGACCAGTCTGCCGCGCAAACTCCTCGACCCCGCAGGTTTGGGCTGCGTCGGAGACCAGTGCGAGATAGCGACGTTTCGCCATAGGGGACCTTTTCAACAGATGGGCAACGGGCGTGCCACACAGCGTTGATACCGTCTTTTCGTAAAGGCCGGCTTACAATTTTTTTGCCTCGAGCCTGCCCCATCTTCAGCCGGAGTTCCTGCGATTATCACGTGTCTATCAGGGGTTAACTATACGAAGAGGTTTTGCAGCGATCCTTCGCCGAAACGGCTAACTATCGGCTCTGTTCCTGAACTGATCCCCGTTTCGAAGGTGCGTGAATGACTAGGCATAGCAGTGCGTCAGCGCGTCTGAGTTATTCGATGAACGAGTGGCCGACCAACCGGCTCGGAAGCCTGCCGATCGTGCGGGCCGGGATGGAGGATTCCGCCGATGCCTTCATTCGGCTCGCGCTCGAGCGCAGGGGCGCCGGTGGGCGCCCCTTCTATTCCACCTCGGCAAACGGTCAGGTGATCGCGCTTTGTGAACACGATGCCAATTTTCGCTCGATGACGCGTCAGGCCGACCAGATTCATGCCGACGGCATGTCGGTCGTGATCTTCTCGAGACTATCGTCTGCCGAACCATTGCCGGAGCGTGTCGCCACGACCGATCTCGTGCATGCCGTTGCGGAGCGCGCCGCGCAGGCCGGGGTCAGTTTCTACTTCCTCGGTGCCAGCGAGGAGGTGAACGCCCGAGCAGTCGAGAACATGTCCAAGGCCTATCCCGGGCTTCGTTTTGCCGGCCGGCGCAACGGCTATTTCGACCGCGCCGAGGAGGAGGCTGTTGTCCAGGCGATCAATGCGGCCGCTCCGGACATTCTGTGGATCGGATTCGGCGTACCGCTGGAGCAGCAGTTTGTCGTGCGAAACATCCACAAATTGCACAATGTCGGTCTGATCAAGACCTCCGGCGGTCTGTTCGACTTCCTGGCCGGCAGCAAGAGACGCGCACCTGACTGGATGCAGAAGATGGGCCTTGAGTGGCTCTACCGCATGCTCCTTGAGCCGCGTCGGCTGACAACGCGCTATCTGACCACCAATCCGGTTGCCATCTATGCGATGCTCCGCCATTCGCTGCGGGCCTTGTCTGCAGGTCGTTGATCGGGACGACGATCATGAACCCTTCAATTTCGCTGATTACACCGAGCTATCGCGGCGACCTTGAGAGCTGCCGTCTTCTGAGTGACTCGATCGACCGATACGTCACCGGCTACGATATGCACTACATCGTGATCGGTGACGAGGATGCTGAAGCCTTTGCCTCCTTCGAGGGAAAAAGGCGCCAGGTCATCGTCTCGTCCACCCTGCTTCCACCACTCTGGTCGTTGCCAAAGTGGCGCGGACGACGTTACTGGTGGGCACCGCACCTTCGCTTGCCCGTCTACGGCTGGCACCTGCAGCAGATGCGCAAGATCGCCATGACCCTGGCGCAGCCGAGCGAACGTGTGATGTGCATCGATTCCGACAATTGTTTCTGCCGTCCGCTCGACCTGAGCGTGATCGCCTCGACACCGAAGCTCGCGCACTATGTAGCGCCGGGCGATGTCAATCCATCACGGCCGAGCCATGTCCGCTGGTGGCAAAATGCCCATCGGCTGCTTGGCCTGCGGGCGCCGGCGCTGCCGGGTGACGATTTCATAAGCCAGATGGTGGTGTGGGAGCAGCGCACGGTCGCCTCCATGGTAAAGCGCATCGAAGGTACAAGCGGCCTTCCCTGGTGGCATGCGCTCGCCCGCGTAAGGCATTTTTCCGAATATCTGCTTTATGGTGTCGCAGTGGCCAATGACCCTGAGCTTGCCGAAAGGCACGAACGTGTTTCGCAAAGCCCGTGCCTGACTTACTGGGAGGGGCCGGCGCTCGACGCGGCCGGGTTGGCCGCGTTCATGGATGGGTTGAAGCCCGGGCAGACAACGATCGCCGTTCAGTCGCATACGCGCACACCAATTAAGGTGATCCGCGAGGTTGCGCTTGGTTGATGCAGCCTAATTGCTGGCCTGGTAAGGGGTCGGCAAGAACCCGAGGCTTGCCAGTGTGCGGCCGAGCGACACCAAAAGCGGATGACTTGCCGGCAGCAGTCGCCGGGTCTGCAAAAACAGCGCTATCGATCGCAGTGAGCCGGCGCCAATACTGAGAGCGTTCTTTGCGAGAACACGTGTTGCTGACGCACTGTGGATCCGATCAATGACATAGTTGATGCTTCCGGTGCGCAGCGAGCGCGTCATCAGGAAACGGGCCGACACACGCTCCTGCGGTACGAACTCGCGGATCACCGCCTCCGCGCACCACCAGGTCTTGAAACCGGCTTTGCGGCATCTGGTGAAGAACTCCATGTCGCCGCCGCCTAGAAAGTTGAAGCGGACATCGAAGAGCGGCGAGGCGAGACCGGCAAATACGCGCCGGCGGATCAGGCAGTTGCCGGAGCCGTGGATCTGGTCGATTGCGCGCGTCGAGCCCTCAATCGAGCCGAAGAGCAGGTGGCGCGTGACAGCGTCGGACACCGGCACTTCGAACTCCCGTACGACCGGTCCTCCGACGATGTCGGCGCTCTCGCGTTTGGCCGTACCGACAATTGCGCCAAGCCAGCCGGGAAGGGCCATTTCGTCGTCGTCGATCATCAGAAGAAACTCGGCGTCGGGAAACGCCGCCATTGCCTCGCCGAAAGCACGGTTGATGGCGTAGCAATTGCCCTGTCGTTCCTCCGTCAGGACCAGGAATGGCCGGTCTGCTGTGGCGAGGAATTCGCGGGCATAGACCGCGCCGGCCGGGTTGGCCGCGTCGTTGTCGACAACGACGATGGCAAAGCCAAAATCGGTAACCTGGTCGACCAAGGATGTCAGCGTGCGTTGAAGCCATGCCGGCCGACGGAAAGTCGGGACGCAGACGACTGCCTCAACGGACCCTTTGCTTTGCTGCATCATCCAAACCTCAATCGGCGGGTTGTCGTTGCCGCACAGGGCAACGTCGCCGACAATCGGCGGTGAAGCTGTAAATGGCTGGCGCGCATTCTACAATTGACGGCTGAGCATGAGGTTAACGCGACTTCAGAATGACCAGTGCGTCGACCGGGGATGAGGGATCGAGGCTCGCCTTGAGTGCCGGCGATGACGGCGCGCTGACCACGAGACCGGCATTGGCCTGCAATCTCAGGCCGAAGACGGCAATCAGCATGGTGAACCAGATCGGTCCGCTGTTGCCGAAAAACGGGCTTTCAAGGCAGGCAAGAAATAGCGAGAACAGCCAGATCCGCAAGAACAGGCGCGTCAATGCGACGTCGTTTTTGCCGGCAAGCGCGCGGCGAGCGTAGCCGATGGGCAGGATCACCAGCCAGATGACGACCATTACCAGCGCCGGGATGCCGCCATTGATCAGCTGCTCGACGTAGCCGTTGTGGGAATTGGCGGCGGTCACCGCCCACGTGGTCATCGCCTGGCCGCTGTTAAACAGCGCGTCGGTCTGCCAGAACGACTGAAAGCCGTAGCCGAGGATCGGTCGCTCGGCGATTGCCGAAAGGGCCAGACGCCAGATCGAGCCGCGGTCGGTGAAGGTCGGATCAATGCCGGCTGAGGCAAGCAGAGCGCTGAAACTCGAAGACATGGCCGCAGTCAGCAACATAGCATTCAAACTCACGAGGCCGCCGACCAGGAGCAGCGTTCCGAAACCGGTCCAGCGTTCAAAAATCCAGGCAAGCAGCAGGATTGCCGGAAGCATCGCAGCCGAGGTCTTGCCCCCTGCATGAAGAACGAAGAAGCCGGCAGACAACGCAATCAGTATCCCAAGCCGTCCCTGTCCTGCCTTTGCGATGTAAAACCCGAAGAAAACGGCATAGACCATTGCGGCAGCAGCAACATTCTTGTGGCCAAAATGACCGCGCCAGTCGCCCGCAAGCGACTGCTCCAGTGCATCTGTTGCCTGGTGGATGGCAAGGTGTGGAAGCGCGATGACGCCAAAATAGGAAAGCCCGGTAGTGATGGTCAGGCCGATGCACATGAGCTTTGCAAACTGCTGACCATCTCTTGGAATGAGCAGCACCGCATTTGCGCAGAGGCAGACCAGGATCGCAAAGACAATGCGTCGGAATGCGGCACTTGGATCGCCGGCAAAAAGGCCGGTGAAGAGCAGCCAGACGAGCAGGCAGATCAGCAAGCCATAGGGGCGCAGCAGCAGATGGCGGGCCGGGCTTTGAAGCACGGTATGCAGCACCACGGCCGACATGGCGATGACGATCAACTGGTTGAGGACGTTCGAAGTGCCGCCGTACGGCGTCGAAAGGCTGGTGGCGTTCGGATCGGGAAACGGGTTCAATCCGACCCAGAAGTAGCCGAAGACGGCCAGGAACAAAAAGGCTGCGAAGGCAGCCCTCCTTTCAAGCTTGGCAGTCTTGCCCGTGTCAGCCATCGGCTTGGCCCGGCGCCGTGCTCAGCCGACGATAGTCGCGCCAAAGCCCGGACAGGACTGCGATGGCAATGCCGAGCCCGAGGCCTGCAACGCCACCGGCGCCGGCCAGCACATAGCCGCGTGGCGGGAAGCTGCGGGCCGTCGGGACGACTGCCGGCGACACGATCCGCACATTGGTCGTGTCGATCTGCTGGCGTTCGGCAGCTTCTCCAGCCCTCGCCATGAATGTTTCGTACACTGTCGCCTTGGCGCGTGCCTCGCGTTCCAGTTCGCGCAGATGGATCTGCGCGGCGGTATCCTGGAAGACCGAGGATTTCATCTGGTTGGCTTCGGCGTTCAAGGCGTCAAGGGCTGACCTTGCCTGATCGAGTTCGGCTTTCGCGGCTTGCACAATGCGCGCCGTCTCGGCATCGATCTGGCCTTCCAGCGCTTTCAACTGGGGCTGCAGCGACAGGATCATTGGATGGCGTGGCCCAAGCACGGCGGATTGAGAGGTTACGCGTTGTCGCAGCGTCGAATATTGCGTGCGCAGCATGGTCATCGTTTCCGATTGCAGCGCAGAGGCGTTCAGCCGGTTCCTCGGATTGGTCGATATGAGCTCGTTATAACGTGATTGCGCCTGTATGACGCGCGCTTTGGCGTCGATCAGCTGCGTATTCGTCTGGTTTGACATCAGCGTGCTGACAAGCTCGCCTGAACTCGACTGCAACCCCTGTTCGCGCTTGAATGCCTCGACGGCAGCCTCTGCCTTGGCAACCTCTGTCTTCAGATCCCCGAGCCGCGCAAACAGCGAGTTCGCCGCCCGCCCGGCACCTTCCGATTCGGCCCTGGCGAGTTCTTCCTGGAAGGCGCTGGCAATAGCATTGGTGATGGCGACGGACTTGGCGGCGTCTTGTGTCCACACGGCAATGTTGACGATGAAAGAGCGTTCGTCGCGCCGGGCCGTCACGCGCTTTGCAAGTGTACGAAGTGCGTCGCCGGCCGGGTCCTTGGAATTCGGTGCAACGAACTCCGGATCAGCGGTAAGCTTCAGATCGCCGATCACGCGGCTCAAGACGTTGCCCGACGTTAAAACCCGCAACTTGCTTTCGACATCGAGCAGCTGCGTATCCCTCTGCATGCTTTCGGAGAAGATGTCGTCGGCGACCACCCGCAGGTTCGACGGGTCGACGAGAAGATCGATCCCGGCCATAAAGCGCGGCTTGATCACAAACACCACGGCGTAGCCCGCGACCATGCCGAGAATGGCAAAGGCAACGATCCAGACGAGACCCCGGCGCAACCAATCGAGGACGCGTGTGAGGTCGAACCGAAAGAGTTCCTGGAAGACAATGGAGCTGTCCTGGCTCGCAGGCGGCTCGGCAAGCTTGAGGACTGGCCGCGGTTGCGTGACAACGTCATCGCGTGGCTCCCGGCTCCTCGTCCAGCCTCGTGTACTGATGACCGGAGTCTGATGTCGGGGGGCAGCTTCGTACATGGGGGCGGGTTCTGGCGGCGGGTTCTGATTGACACGGCGCGAAAGCGCAAATCCATGGTTAAGAGACCTGATTTTCCTTAAGTATCCATTAATAGCGATTTCAATTGTCGCGTGCGCGCGAAGCAAGTCTCGACTAAACAGTAGACAATGAAGGTCTTGCCCGCGCGCGCGGTCGAAATTCTGGTTCATTTATAAGCAATCTCAAGGATATCCATTCATGCGCAGGCGGGATTTCGTTCTCGGCGCATTGGGTGCCGGACTGGCATCCTCCGGCGCACTCGACCCTTTTGTCCGAACTGAGCGAACTGCCAGGGCAGCCTATGCAAGAGGGGGCATTCCTTACGGTGCGGCGGTGCGCACCGATCTTCTCGATACGGAATATGACTACAAGGCGGCGATTGTCGACCATTGCCAGCTTGTCGTCGGCGAGGGTGGGCTGAAGTGGTTCGATTTGCGCCCCAGCCAGGACCAGTTCGTGTTCGACCAGCCTGACCGGCTGATTGCTTTTGCCGATCAGAACGGCATGAAAATGCGTGGTCACACGCTTGCCTGGTACGGCGCCATGCCGGAATGGACGCAGACCATCGCAAGCGCGGCGCAAGCCGAGCGCGAACTCGTCCATCACATCACCACGGTCGTCGCACGCTACCAGGGTCGGATTCCAAGCTGGGATGTCGTCAACGAGGCGATCGCCGAACATCCCGAGAGCGGCGCGACGATCCGTGGTTCAATCTGGCAGGAGCGTCTCGGCAAGCGCTACATCGAGCTTGCACTGCGCACGACGGCCGCGATTGATCCCTCCGCACAGCTCGTCATCAACGACTACAATATCGAAAACCCGACGCAGCAATGCCGTGACCGGCGCCAGGCGTTGCTCGACCTCCTGCGCGATCTCAAGGATCGCGACGTGCCGCTCCATGCCGTTGGCATCCAGGGCCATCTGCCGGGTGACATGGAAATCGACAAGGAGGGCCTTTCGAAATTCGTCGAAGCGGTGAAGGCAATGCAGCTCGAGGTTCTCGTGACCGAACTTGATGTGATCGACAACAAGCTGCCGGCTCTCGAATATGACCGTGACCAGCTTGTTGCCGCACGAGCGCACGACTTCCTCGGCGCAATCTTTGACGCAGCACGGCCGAGTGCCATCCTGACCTGGGGCATCACCGATCGCTATACCTGGGTGCCGATGTGGTTCAAGCGCGATGACGGCAAGCCCAACCGTCCGCTGCCGCTTGATGCCGGATGTCGGCCCAAGGCGCTGATGACGGTAATCGACGAATTCACGCGTGCGGCCGAATGATGTTTCGCCAGATCTCGACTTATATGATTGCCAACGCCGTTTCGGCGTTGTTCGGGTTCGTTTCAGTCGTGCTCTTCACCCGCATGCTGAGCCCTCACGAATACGGTATTTATGTCGTGGGCACAGGCGTTGCCGGCGTCATAACGACCCTGCTGTTCGGGTGGATAAAATTCTCGGTGCTGCGTTTCGATTCCGAGGGTGGATCGAAGGACGTCCGCACCACCGCGCTCTGTGGCTATATCGGACTGATGCTTTTCAGTCCGCTTGTCATTCTGGCAACCTGGCTGATCGCCGAGGATTCCTCGACCTATGTCGTACCTGCCGTCTTCGTTGCCTTCATGGTCGGACTTTTCGAATTTGTGCAGGAAGTGTTCCGCGCCCGTCAAGAGACCGGCGCCTACATGTGGTCGGTCATCTTGCGCGCGGTCTTGACCCTCGTCTTCTCCACAGCCCTGGTCATGGTGTTCGGCATGGGGGGGCAGGGCCTGCTTGCGAGCGTCGCCTGCTCTTATCTCGTGACCTTGTTGGTATATGCGCCTGGCGTGTGGCGCCGACCGCGCCATCCGTTCGATACCGGATTGCTGAAGGATATGCTGCGCTTTGGCCTGCCGATGACGGCTTCGTCCTTCATCTTCGTGCTGCACACGGTTCTCGACCGCATGATCATCGTGACCTATATCGGTGAGACGGCCGCCGGCGTCTATGGTGCGGCAGCAGATCTGGTCCGGCAGATCATCCTGTTTCCCGGTGTCGCGATCGGTTCGGCAACCATTCCCGTGGCGATCCGTCTTTTGGCGCAGGAGGGCCACAAGGCCACCAACCGGCATCTGATGGAAACAGCCGAGGTGCTGTTGACGGTGCTGATGCCGATGGTCGTCGGACTGGCGCTGGTCGCGCCGGGCTTTGCCAGTCTGATCCTTGGCGCCGAGTTTCGTGATGCCGCGGCAACCCTCATCCCGATCCTGGTCTTTGCCTGGCTATTTCGCTCGATCTCCTATCAGTTCGTGCATGTGAGCTTCCAGCTGGCAAAGAAACCGGGCCTGATGGGCGCGCAGGGTATGATCATTCTGGCGATCAACATCATCGGCATGTTCGTCCTCGTTCCACGGTTCCAACTGGTTGGCGCCGCATGGGCGCTGTTGATTGCTGAAATTGGGGGCGTCATCGCCGGCTACTTCCTCTCCTATCGTGCCCATCGCTTGCCGCTCGAACTTCGTCCGATCGTCAAGGTCAGTCTCGCAACCGCAACAATGGCGGTGCCGACGTTCATCGTCGGCAGGCATCCGACCGGCAATGCCGTTTTCGACCTGAGCGTGCCGATCGTGACGGGTGTCGTCGTTTACGCATCTGCCGCATTCGCACTCAATCTGTCCGGCGTCCGCCTGGCGCTGACCCGGCGGCTGCGGCCAGCCTGATTGGAAATACGGTCTATGACCAACCGATAGCCAGAATAACACCCATCAGATTCTCCTAATTTCTTAACGCATCAAGTATATCAGTGAGGAATACATTCGACCGGCATTCGATCGGGACGCTTTGCAGGGTAAGGTGATGGTGAAACAGACGGCTATGAACCAGGAAGAAGGCAAGGGGCGTTCCGCCTCGCAGCCGACTGCCTTCGGGTCGCATATTGGCCTGTTTACGGCAGCCGGTCGTGACGCAGCCAAGAGCGATGTTGCGGTGCTTCTCCTCAACCCCTGGGGCATGGAGGAAATGTGCACACGCCGGTTCTACCGCATCCTGGCCGAACGGTTCGCCGACATCGGTGTTGCAAGTCTGCGCTTCGATTATCCGGGAACAGCAAATTCGCTCGACGACACCGCAACCGAGCGCGGACTGTCGGCGTGGTCAGAGGTGATCGGCAAGGCCGCCTTCGAACTCAAGGCGCTTTCGGGCGCCCGCAGCGTGATTTTTGTCGGTCAGGGCATTGGTGCCAGTCTTGCTCTCATGCAGGCCCATTGCGAGCCATCTCTTATAGCGATTGCCCTTTTGGCGCCGGTATTGAAAGGGCGTGTCTATCTGCGCGAGCTTTCGTTGTTTTCGAGGCTCATCGACGATGGACTTGGCATAAAGCCGGAGCTGCGTGACAGCGCAGCCGGATCAATCGCTGGATTACGCATGCCGCGCGCCGTTGCAGACGATATCAAGGCAATCGACCTCAACGGCCTCCAGATCACCAACAAGCCCGCCATTTTCCTTGCCGAGCGGCCGGGATTCGAGGCCGATACCACGTTTCGCGACAAGCTGGAGGCTGCCGGCTGCAAGCTTCGCGCGATAGCCTTTGCGGGATATGATGCGCTCGTTTCCAACCCGCTGAACCAGGATATTCCCGGCGCACTTGTTGACGCGCTGATCGACTGGCTGCAATCGCTGCCGCAATATCGGGGCCGCAGTGCACTGCCGGCAAAAAAGCCCAGCTCGAATGCATCGGTCCGGCTGGGGCGAATTCGCGAAACATCCGTTCGCTTCGGGCCAGATGACCGGCTTTACGGGGTCTTGTGCGAACCGACTGGCGGATCCGCCGGCGTGAGCGCCGTGATTTTAACGACTGCTTACGATCATACGGCCGGTTGGGCCCGTTCCGCCGTCGAGCTTGCACGCGAGCTCGCAACGGTTGGCGTCGCGTCCTTGCGTTTTGATAGTGCCGGTGTCGGGGACAGCCCCCCGGTCTCATGGCGGCGCAAACAGGTCCTCTACGACGAGGCCCAAATTGCCGATGTCGCAATCGCTCGAGACTATGTTGACAGCCTCGGCAGTAGCCAACGCACCCTTCTGATCGGACGCTGCAGTGGTGCCTATGTTGCGTTCAGAAGTACAGTTGACGATCCGCGCTGGGATGCCTGCCTGATCGTCAATCCCGTGGCTTTCCGCTGGCGTTTCAAAGGCTTGCCGAAGACCCTGAAAGCCTATCTCAGAAATGTGCTGGATCTCGAAACGGTTCGCCGCCTGTGGGCAGGCGACGTGGATCTTGCGGCGGTGACCAGGAACATCTCCATGCGTCTGGTCGACCGGATGGCGGGTAGCCTGTCTCCCGTCTTTGCGCCGGCCAGGCCGCTCACGCAGCTCACAAGACAGGTGCATGGTGATTTTCATCTACTCGCCAGCCGTGGCACGCAGTTGTCGATCATCTATACCGAAGGAGACGAGGGGCAGGAAATGTTCCGGGTAAACTTCGGCACCGCGGGCGAAAAACTGTCCGCTTACCCGAACGTGCAACTGCATCTGTTTCCTGACGCCGACCACAATCTGACACCGCAGCCGGCGCGCGAAAGGCTGATCGAACTGGCAAAGCGACAAGCTCTTGCGCTTGGCGATCATCGACGGGACAAACGCGCCGTTCACGCCTGATCGGTGGCATTGCGGTTCGGCCGGATTCGAGGGGCATGCCGTCCAGGCGCTCCTGGTTGCGCTCGTATTTCTATCGTCGAAATGGCCTTCCAAGGGTTGTTTCAGGCTGCGCGTTGCAACTTTCTCTGATGCAATGCCTTGCGCGGCCGTGAAGCGCATATGCGGCGCCTCAACTATTATCCGGTGATGTCTTGATTTAAGCCATACAGCTCACCAAATCATATACTTAAGCGTGAAGCTTCACGCGACGCCTAACAGGCTTCATAATAGGAGGTCATCATGGCAATCACTCTGATGGAAGGAAGGAAAAGGCAGGATTGGGCTAACCTGGTTCTGGCGGTTTGCTTGTTCGTTTCGCCATGGGTCATGGGGTTTGCGGCTGAAGCAATGCCGAGCTGGAACGCCTGGATCGTTGCCGTTATGCTTGGTGCGCTGGCCACAGCAGCACTGTCGGTATTTTCCGAATGGGAGGAATGGGCAAATCTCGTGCTCGGCCTCTGGCTGATTGCGTCGCCCTGGCTGCTTGGCTTTACGGCCAGTGCGAGTGCGATGTGGACGGTCGTCGTGCTCGGTGTGCTCGTTGCTGCCGTGTCGCTGTGGGCAGTCTGGGACGTTCATCATCCGCACGCCCACGCTTAGGCCAGACATGATCCGGTCGCCGCGGCGGTGGGCATCTGAACTGACCACCCACCGCCAGATGACCGTGGGGTCTTGACGCGCGATCGGCACTGATCGCGAAGGTGCGGTCGTGTTGGTGTGGCGCAGGCTGGCAGGCGGTGATCGGACTGACAGGCGGTGATCGGAACCGGCTCGCTAAACTTCGAATATCAGCAGGACATAGGCCACGAAGAGAACGAGATGGACGGCACCTTGCATCAGGTGCGTACGACCGCTCGCAAAGGTGATGATGCTGAGAGCGAGTGTCAGAACGAGCATCACGGTGTCGGTGCGCTCCAGGCCGAGCACGACGTGATGCCCCGTGAGGTGGCTGATGACCAGCATCGCGGGTACGGTCAGCCCGATCGTGGACAGGACGGATCCGAGGAAGATGTTGACCGACCGTTGCAGATGGTTGGCGACCGAGGCTCGCACGGCGCTGATTGCCTCCGGTGTCGCGACAAGGACAGCCATCATGACGCCGCCCAGTGCTGCCGGGGCATGAAGGGTCTCGATGAAGTAGTCGACGGGCGCGGCCAGCTGCTCGACCAGGAAAACGACGAGCGCCATATAGGCAACAAGCAGAGTGACAGGAAGCCACAGAGGTCCTTCTGCGGTTTTGACGTGCCCTCCCGTCGTCTCACCCGCATCATCGATGAAGAAGCCTCTGTGGCGACCGGTCTGCAGGGTCAGGAACACGCCGTAGAGCCCGACGGATATGAAGGCAAGCACCGTTTGCTGGACGTTTGAATAGGGCGGTCCGTTTGCCGGATGCGTAAAATTCGGCATGATCATGCTGAGCGTTGCAAGGGGCACGATGACGCCGAGATAGGCGTTGGCGCCCTGCAGATTGTGGTGCTGCTCGTGCCGTCGCCAGCCACCGACGAGCAGGGACAGGCCGACCATGCCATTCAAGATGATCATCACGACAGCAAAAAGAGTGTCGCGCACCAGCGTCGGGTTGTTTTCGCCATGCCGCATGACCGCCGTAATAGCCATCACCTCGATCGACGTGATTGCAAGCGTCAGAATAAGCGTCCCGTAAGGCTCTCCCAGTCGCTCCGCAAGGTGATCGGCGTGACGCACGACTGACAATGCGCAACCAAGCACAATTGAAAAAAGCCATGTGAAGATGGCCGCCAGCCATAGGGGATTTGAAAGCAATCCAAAGATCGCGTCGCTGAAAAGGAAGAACACGACACTGGTCGCGATGCTGGCGGCAAGCAGCCATTCCCGGCGCACGAGTTCCAACCTGGGGCGTTGCGGCAAGGCCACTTCCGAGTTCATCCTTCAGGTCCTCACAATCCCTTCGAAGAATACGCCACAACCCGGCCCGTCGGTCTACTCCCCCGCAACCGAAGACCTCGTCAAGCGCGCCGTTCCGATCGCTTGGGCAAGCATTTTAGCAGCGATCGTTGGCGGGATTCTTTTCCTACCACGCCGTGAGCGTTTCCGCCGACATAAAACCTTCATCTCAAAGGCCGAAATAGCCTCAAGCATTGAGGCTGCTTTGTGACTGGGAAAAACGAGCATGACCGCCTTACAGCAAGTGGCGGCAAGAGCGGGTTGTCACTCGCCACCGCAAGCCGAGCCCTTGGTCTCAAGGGGTGCGTGAGCGATACGATGAACCGGCGTGTTCGGCGTGCCGCTGCCGAGCTTGGCTATCGATCAACGCCCGCCGTTGGCAAGGCCGGCAGACGTCCTGTTATCGGGGTTCTCATCCCGAGCATCACCAACTCGGTCTTTTCTTCTTCCCCGTCCGGTATCGAAAACCGGATGCTGGTGGCCGGCCACGGCGTCGCTTGTCGCAGCCTCTTTATTCGTGGCCCATGTCAGCCCGGTAACATCGCCTTCCACCGTCGTTTCAATTTTGTCGCACAACCTTCACGCCACGGCTGAGATCAATCTCCGATTGATTTTGTCAAGACGGTGCCATTTTCACATGAGTGCGCACTTGCTGGCAGAGCCTTCGTTCCTACCTCTTTTCATTGACAGGTCTCAGAGCGGCGCCGATTGGCCCATCGGCGTGGTGGCGCGTTGCGGTCGAAGGAGAAGTTGATGTCCGAGCCTTTTGTCGTCCGCCGTGAGACGCATATTTCGGCGCCGCCCTCGGCAGTCTTTGCCTTGCTCACGGATCCGGAAAAGATCCTGCGCTGGATGGGAACCGAGGCACAAGTCGAGCCGCAGCCGGGAGGCCTTTATCTCGTCAATGTCACCGGTGCTCGCTTCGCGCGCGGCTCTTTCCGGGAGGTTGTACCTGTCCACCGGCTTGCTTACAGCTTTGGGTGGGATGGAAGCGAGATTGTCCCGCCCGGCTCAAGTCTTGTGGAGATCGATCTGATCGAAAAGCCGGACGGAACCCTGTTGCGCCTGACCCATAGCGGGCTGCCGAATGCCGAGCAATGTGCAGGCCATGCCGAAGGTTGGGAGCACTATATTGGCAGATTGGCGGAATACGCAGCTGGACGCGATCCCGGTCCAGATCGCTTTGCCGGTCGCACGTCGTAGCCATGTTCCGGCCTGGCGCTGACGAGAGAGAGCCGCCGGTGACAGTTTTCAATCAAAATGGCATGATCCCGGCATGGAATTGCCCACCTCGCTCGCATGGCTGGTCGATGAAGCTGGCACATCGCCCGATCCCGAGAGGTTTCTGGCCGAAATCGGAGCCCGGCTCATGGTGGATGGATTGCCGCTGGCGGGCGGCGCTCTGACGCTTGTGGCGCCGCACCCGATCATCGCCCGCCGTACATGGCTGTGGCGGGCCGAAACCGGCGCTGTTATCGAGGCGCTGAGCTTCGTCGATACCGTGCCCAATGAGGCAGCGCATGAATGGCTGAGCGGGCTTGGACCGGTCCAGGAAGACACTGTGGGTCTGGCGCCGGATGGGCCGCTGCTCGGATGGGCGGGAACACGAGCGTTTAGCCCTGAAGAGATAGACGAGTTGCGCCTGGCGGCACGCTTTGCCGCTCCTTCCTTGGCAGCACTTGCGGCACGCGCAGGATTGGGGGCGCTTCTCGAGGCCTATCTCGGCCGCCGGAGCGCTTTGCGGGTGCAGGCCGGCGCTTTGTCTCGCGGCTCGGGTGAGACGATACGTGCCGCGCTGCTATGCGCAGATCTGCGCGACTTCACGGCGCTTTCGGAAGCCACAGAACCGGCGGTGATGATTGCGACACTTGATAGCTGGTTTGATCGAATTGCAGGTGCAGTCCACGCCTTCGGCGGCGAGGTTTTGAAGTTCATGGGGGATGGCGTGCTGGCAATTTTTCCGGTGACAGGCACGCCAGGAAACGCGTGCGAGGCAGCATTGCGTGCGGTCGGTTCGGCTCGCGCCGGCATGGCCCACCTCGATATCGTCCGTCAGGGCCAAGGATTGCCGTCACTTCCCTTTGGCGTGGCGCTTCACTTCGGGGAGATTCTCTGGGGCAATATTGGGGCTGCCGACCGGCTGGACTTTACCGCGATCGGGCCGGCGGTCAATCTGGTCAGCCGGCTTGAGGGGCTATGCAAACCGCTTGGGCACACCGTGTTGCTGTCCGGCGCGGTCGCAGCGGAGGTCTCTGCGACCTTGGTTCCCCTCGGCAAGCATGCCTTGAGGGGAATTGCCGAGCCCTGCGCCGTCTTTACCTTGCCTGGCGACTGACGACCCTGGCCTAGAACCAAACATCGGCCACCTTGCGTGCGTCTGGCGACAGATCCTCGAAACTATGAAGACCATCGAAGCGTTGCAGGAAAATATCGGCGACGTCTTCAGGTTCGGCGAGGCGAAGGTTGACTGCAATTCTTGTCTGGCCGTTGTTGCTTTGCCTCAAGGCGCGCCAGCTGACGAGGTTGCCGCAATGACGGCAGAAGTTGAAGGAAAGGGTCCGCGAACCACAAACATAAGCCGTGAGTGCATCGGTCTTGTCTTCGACGTGAATTCCTTGGCCGTCATACTCATAAGCCCACAAAACGCCGTACCGCCGGCAAACGGTGCAGTTACAGATCGTGGCATCAGGGATGGCGCCTCGAAACTCCCAGTGAACCGCTCCGCAATGGCAAGAACCGCGGGTTATATTCGAAATGGGTTGCTGTATTTCGTCCATGGCCATGGCAATTCTATCCTCCGCTACTCCTTATTCCTCATCTTCTGACGCAGATAGCCCGGGATAGCTTAAGGTCGGTCGCCGGCGCGACCTTGGCTGGCAGCTATTTTGCGGCAGCGTCTCCAGTTCCGCGGCCGGCCAGAGTGCCAAGTACGAGCATAACATCTTGCCAGAAGCCAGCCTTTTGAATGTAGCGGGCATCGGCTTCCGCGAGAGCCTCAGGCGTCGACATGTCTATACCCTGAAGCTGGGCCAGTCCGGTTATGCCGGGCCTCACCGAAAATACCTGCCGTTTGCGTCGCGCGGCAATGACCTCATGTTGCGACGGCAGACACGGGCGAGGTCCGACAAAGCTCATGTCGCCGCGCAAGACGTTGATAAGTTGCGGCAGTTCGTCGAGCTTGTAGGTTCGCAGCTTGCGACCGAGCGGCGTGATCCAGGACGAGGCAGCATCATGAGAGCCGACGTTGGGAGAACCGGCTGCCATTGTCCGGAATTTGATGCAGACAAATGGTACCTCGCTCATGCCCACGCGTTCCTGAAGAAAAAGCGCGCCGCCAGGCGACGACTTGCGTACAAGGAGCACGAGGACAATGAAGACCGGAGACAGAACGATAAGTCCGAGGCCTGCAGCGCAGATATCAAACAGTCGCTTCAGAGATCTGTTAAAGCCGTTGAGCATCGGGAGATTCAAGTTCCTACATCAGACTTTATCGCCAAAGCTCTCAAAACGAGCGCTTCAGGGCTGTTTGCATGTCAAGGGGCGGCGTCCAGTCCAATAGCGCGCGCGTATGTGACATGTCCACCTCCAGCCAATCGGTAAGGCGGCTTACCAGATCTCCTTTGCCAGTTGCCCGGCCCAGCAGATGCAGGATGGCAGGAGGAAACGGAACCAGTCGTGCCGAACGGCCCATCGCCGCCGCGAGCCGCCTTAACAATTCCGGTGTCGAGATTGCCTCATCGTCGCTTGCCAGCAATATCTGTCCGGCTGCCGCCGGATGAAATGCTGCGGTCATGATGAGATGGGCAAGATTTTCCACATGCACCATGGATCGTCGATTGTCGATTGACGCCACGGGCAGCGGAATTCCGCTTTGAAGAAGCTTCGTCAGAGCTCGGAAGCTTCCGACTGCTCCTCGCCCATAAACCAGCGGCGGACGAATGATGACGATCTCCATGCCAGACGTCCTGGAGAGTGCAATCAGCGCTCGTTCGGCCTCAAGCTTTGAGGCCGCGTATTCGCCAGCCGGATCCGGCACATCATGCGGTGTGAACGGACGCCCTTTGATCGATTGTTCTCCATTCACCTTGATGGTGCTGATGAAGACGAACCGTTTGACACCTGAGGCGGCCGCTTGCCTGGCAAGGTTGATCGTCCCGTCGGTGTTCACCCGCCGGAAAATGTCGGCCGCAATGCTTGGTGCATCGATGACGTTCTGGTTTGCTGCCGCGAGATGGATGACGCAATCGATGCCAGGCAAGGCCGCCGTCCAATCGGTTGCGCCATCAATCTCCCCAATGGTGGCGCATCCCGGCTGAGCTGAACGGCAAGCAGCCCTATAGGCGACATTGCGGGTGCGAAGTGCCTGCTGGAGATTTCGGCCGACAAAGCCGGTCGCGCCGGTAACGAGGAGCATTATTCAACCCCGAACCGACGGCAATAGGCAACATGATCCCTTGGCGCCGGCCGTCATTGGGAGACGCCCTGGCGAAGGGAGACGAGATCAACCACCCCGTCGAATGGGCGATAGTCCTGCACAAGCTCGCTCAGGATGCGGCGCAGCTCCTCGACATCTCCTCCGTCGGCCGCAAGGCCCAATTGCCGAAGCTTCGGCGACAGGGTCTCCCAGGTGATAAAGCGTTCACGTGCACGCATTATCTTGGGATGTTCGGTCGGCTCGGGATTGTCTCCGATCAGCAGTTCTTCGTACAGTTTTTCTCCCGGACGCAGGCCAGTCGTGACAATGCTGATGTCGCCAGACGGGTTTCGGTCGTCTTTGATGGTCAGGCCGGATAGCTCTACCATGCGCCGGGCGAGATCGATAATCTTCACAGGTTCACCCATGTCGAGGACGAAGACGTCGCCGCCTTTGGCCATGGAGCCTGCCTGGACCACCAGCTCCGTTGCCTCCGGCACCGTCATGAAATAGCGAATGATCTCGGGATGCGTCAGCGTAATGGGGCCACCCTGGCGAATTTGCTGGCGGAACAAGGGAACAACCGAGCCGGACGATCCCAACACGTTGCCAAACCGCACCATGGTGAGGACGGTCGTGGCGCCCTCTGCCGCCAATCCCTGAAGCGCCATTTCCGCCAGTCGCTTGGTCGCGCCCATGACATTGGTCGGCCTGACGGCCTTGTCCGTGCTGATCAGTATGAACCGTTCGGCGCCTGTCCTGATCGCTGCTCGCGCGACCGCAGCAGTGCCGAAAACGTTTGTCTTTACCCCTTCTACGGGATTCTTTTCGACAAGCGGCACATGCTTGTAGGCTGCGGCGTGGTAGACGGTGTTTGGTCGCCAGGTCTCCATGATCTTCTGGATGCGAAGCTCGTCGCAAACGCTTGCAAGCAGGGGCACGATCTGCAGCCCGCTATCCGTGTTGCTGCCGAGCAATTCGTTTTCCAAGGCATAAAGCCCGTATTCATTCTGGTCGAGGATCAGCAATGCTGCCGGTTTCAGCCGCGCCAGTCCCCGGCAGAGTTCGCTGCCGATCGAGCCGGCAGCGCCCGTTACGAGGACGACCCGACCGCGAATGTTGCGTTCCAGCAGTGCCTGATCCGGGCGAACCGGCGTGCGGCCGAGCAGATCCTCAATATCCAGTTCCTGCAGGTCGGTGAACTCTGCCTGGCCGCCGGCCAGAGCGTTGAGGTCAGGGACGGTGCGAACGGCAACACGGGCCCCACGAAGCTGCTCCAGGATCTCGTTGCGGCGTGAGCGATCGATCTTGGGAAGAGCCAGGAGGATCGTGCGTACGTTCAGGCGCGCGCTCAGCTCAACGATTTTCTCGGGATCGTAGACGACGATGCCGCCGATGAGGCTTCCATGCAGGCTCTTGTCATCGTCAAGATAGCCGACGACCTTGAAATCAGCACTGCCGCTGAGCGCGCCGGCGACCTGCCTGCCTCCGGATCCGGCGCCATAGATGAGCATGTTCGTTTGCGTGTTCTGTCGCAGGATCCGCTTGTAGGCCTCACTCAGAAAATATCTTGCCGTGAAGCGGGACAGGCCGATCGCCAGCATTAACAACAAAGGCTGCATGATGCCGATCGTGCGTGGTATTCCCGGAAAGCTGATGGCGGTAAAGATGGCCATGAACGCAAGGCCGTAAATCGTGATCGCCTTGATGACCGTGATGAATGCCGACCAACCGAGAAAACGGAAGATTGCCCGGTAAAGGCCCATCGTGATGAAGATCGGCAGGGCAACAAGAAGCGACACCGGGATCGTTACAAGCTGCATCCCTGTGAGCGTCACCCAGTCATTCAGGCGAAAGCAAAAGGCGAGCCAGATGGTCAAGATGCAAAGGCATGAATCGACCAGCAGGGCCAACACCCGTTTCGCCGGCCGTGGCAGATCGAGAATGCTTCGAACGTACCTGTCGGAAACCGCTCGCATCTGCCCTATCCCTCTGCGCGGGCGGGAACTGCGCCAGACAGACCTTCGGCGCGCAAAGCTATGTCGCTGCTCAGGGCAACGGAGCCTGAACGCAGTCTGATCGAACAGGCAAAACATGTGGCCGCAAACAGCAGGGAATAGCATTCGCCCAGAGCAAGCCGGTTATTCGAATTGCTGAGGATGGTGAAGGCAAAGTAGACCGCGAATGTCAGATAGCACGCAAAAGCACTCTTGCTGATCACGCCTTTCGAGGAAGCCCGATAAACACGATGGATGGATGCAACAACGATCAGCGCCAATATCGCGAGACCGGAAAAACCATACCGGATGAGGATCTCGAGGTAGCCATTATGCATCAACGTGTAAGTGACGTCGCGATAAGGGGTCGTCTGCCAGAGGGTGAGCCAGGAGTTGCCGCTACCGATAACCGGTGCGACGGATATGACGTCGATTGCATCGGCCCACAATTGCAGCCGCTCGTCCAGGGATGCCGGCGTGTCTGGAGACACGATCGCATCGTGCATGACGCGATCCAGGGAAGCCGCACTATCGAGCTTTCCAATGATCCCGACCGTCGAAGAAAGCGTCGCTGCCCCGAAGTGCGCCAGGTTGTCGCGAACCTCGTAGATCCCCCAGGACAGAGCCAGAAGGCCGCTGACAGCGGCGACGAGTACCGTCTTTCGTCGGAGGTAGAAAAGTGTCGCGGCAACCATCAGGCCAAGAGCCGGCAATAGCGCCAACCATACGCCCTTGGACTTGGCACCGTAGATATTGAGAACCGCCAGACCGATCACCATCACGGCAATCGCCGAAACAATCGCTTTGGTCCGGGCAGAAGAGCCGATCTCCCATTGATGCAGGGCCCAGTAAAACGCCCCGATAAAGACAAAACCGCATCCGACCGCGCCGTGAATCGAATTATGATGGAAAGCCGGGGAGTTTCGCTCCCCTGCCAAGATCGCCGACAGTGGCGTCGAGATGATCAAGACGATGAGCGCGCCGCAGAAGAAAGTCAGTAAAATTGGCCTGACGAGGCTCCAGCTCGTATGCAGCGCCACGCCCATCGCAGGAAAAAAGATCGCGAAAGCGTAAAGCCACTCCGAGGCGCCTTTTTCACCCTCCACGATCAACCCGAAGAGAAACCTGAACAAGGCCAAAAAACCCCAGGCCACGCAGACGATCGCCAACCAGTCGGTCAACGATGCGCGAAGAGGCACCTTGCGAAGGGTAAGGGTGAAGACCATGAGCAGGATGGCAGCATATCGATAGACATCGCTTTCTACCAATGTGACGGACATCATCGCTAGCCATAATATGGCGATGACGACGTTGCGGGTTGCCGCCGCCGTCAGACCGCGAGGTATCGATATTGTCATGAGAGTGCATACCTTATTCGGCGCGCATATTCGATCAAGCGGAGAAAGTGCGTTCCCATTTTGCGGACACCTCGCAGCTTCACCGCACGGTACTGAGCCCGGTTGGCGATCTGGCTCTCGGCCGAGCGCTCGGACAGTTCGACGATATTTTGCCGAACGGTATAGATGTTGACGCCGGTCTTCCATCCGCGCTCAAGGGTCATATCGAAGGGGAATTCGATCTTGCCTGCGCCTTCAAGCAGTTTTCGGGCGCCCTCGCGCGTGATCAGATAGCAGGCCGCAGAGCCCTGCGGACCGTGCAAACAGCGCCCGATAACATCTCCGTACTCCGAGATGGCTACTGTCCGGCACCATTTTGACCTGTGATTGAGCAACTTCACCACCTCGGCGCACGGGACTGCTCTTAATATCGCAGCTGCCCTCAGCGTGAAATCCTCACGCAATTCCACGTCATCTTCCATGATAATGGCGTTTTCGTAGCTGCTTGAAAGAAAGGCCTCCAATGCCTTCATATGAGCACGATAGCAGCCGTATTCCCCAGGCAGCATCTGCCGGCCGTTCCGACGCAGGAACTCTCTCTCGTTAAACCCGGATCTTTCTGCCGCAGGGATCGAACGTCCGTCCACGCCTGGAACTCTGTCGATCTGCATCCCGGCCACGGCAGCCTGCGACGAAACTTCCGCCCATCGCTTTGAAGAGCTGTCCATGTTGATCACGTAGGCACCGATCAAACGCTGCAAACGCTTCGTCCCTGTTGCCGGTTTCAATTTGAGCATCTGATCCGCGTTACTAGTGGCACTCTTTGACCCTTACCCTGCCTTCTGCTTTTAGGGCCCTAAAGGAGACCCGCAACCGGCGCCGACCGCTTTCGATTAACTTGAACGGATCTTATTTCCGACCATTCTTATCTACAACAGCTTCTGCGTGTGTATCCACAATTGTGGCGGCAGCGACCATGCTTCGACCACGGCAAACGCGAATGGTCGGGGCGCGTCCTGTGCAGTTGCAAATTCAACGCAACTGTCTCCTATCTTCGTATTGACGCTCCTTGCAAGCCCGATATCTACCCAGTGGTTCAAATTCCGGCCAGTTTCGTTCTGGCTTGGCCGTGCTCGCTGGTAAAGCAGGCATTGGCGGCACTCAAACACAAGATGTGCGTTGCCTTGAAGCGTCATGATCGCTTGCAGACGCGTGAGCCTCTGTTTAGCATTCTCACCCTGCCAAACGAAACGCAAGTGAAAGAGACCGACCCCATGTTCCTGAGCGACCGCCAAACGGAAATAGTCGCAATGGCGAAATCGAGCGGCCGCGTTTTCGTCGAGGAGTTGGCTGCCCATTTCTCCGTCACACCGCAAACGATCCGCAAGGATCTGAACGATCTCTGCGACGCGCAGATTTTGACGCGCGTCCATGGCGGCGCCACGTTTCCAAGCGGCACCGAGAATGTGAAGTATGAGGCGAGACGCCAGATCGCAGCAACCGAAAAGCAGGCGATCGGTGTAGCCGCCGCCGGGCTTATCCCCAGCAACGCTTCGCTTTTCATCAATATCGGCACGACGACGGAGGCCGTTGGCGAGGCGCTGATGAACCATCACGAGTTGATGGTCATTACCAACAACATCAACGTTGCCAACCGACTAAGGCTGCTTCCAACCATCGAGGTCGTCATAGCAGGTGGGGTCGTGCGCGGCTCCGATGGTGGCATCGTGGGCGAGGCGGCGGTCGATTTCATCAGGCAATTCAAGGTGGACTATGCTGTTATCGGCGCATCCGCGATCGATGAGGATGGCGCGCTGCTCGATTATGACTTTCGTGAAGTGAAGGTCGCGCAAGCGATCATCGCCAATGCTCGGCATGTCATTCTGGTGGCCGATTCGACGAAGTTCGAGCGCACTGCGCCCGTTCGCATCGCGCAGCTTTCGCAGGTGCATACGTTCATCACCGACCGGTGCATTACGCCGTCGATCCGTCGCCTCTGTCAGGAAAACAGCGTGAAGTTGATCGAGACCGGATCAGCGCATGGATAGACGCTCTTGAATTTAGGGTTCAATTGCATCGGATCCTGCGCTAGCTTTTACGCATGAGTCTAGAAACCGTCCGCGCGTTTTTCAGCGCACATGCTCCCGATATCGAGATCATCGAAACCGCTGAAAGCTCTTCGACGGTGGCGCTGGCTGCAGAGGCGCATGGGGTCGATCCGGCTCAGATCGCCAAGACGATCTGCCTGCGTGTCGGGGAGGAAACCATGCTGGTCGTGGCCGGCGGTCTGGCACGGCTCGACAACAGGAAGTTCAAGGATACCTTCGGAGGCAAGGGCCGGATGCTTGGGCCCGAAGAGGTCGTGGAGGTTACCAGCCATCCGGTCGGTGGTGTCTGTCCCTTCGGATTGCCGACGCTGTTGCCGATCTATTGCGACGTCTCGCTGAGGCGATTCGATGAGGTCGTGCCGGCGGCCGGTTCCACCAATTCGGCCGTTCGCATATCGACGCAGCGCCTGGCCGAACTCACCCAGGCGACCTGGGTCGACGTCTGCCAATGAAGATCGGCGCATCAAAAGCTTCAAACCCGCAAAGCAGTCACTATATAAGCTCCCGACATGCGTTGTTTGTCATGACAGGAGATTTGAATGCCTCGTGCCGTTTCGCGTTTTGCCAAGATTGCGGTGATTGCCGCCCTGACAGGCGCTAGCGTATTTGCCTCGATCGGTGAGGCGGATGCGCGCCGCGCGGGCAGCTCCGGGTTCGGCAGCCGCGGCACGCGGACCTTTCAGGCGCCGCCCGTCACGAGCACCGCTCCCTCGACGGCTGCCCCCATTGAGCGCTCGATGACGCCCCGCACGCAGACCAACACTCCGTACGCTGGTCAGCAGCCGCTCGGCATGCAGAGGCCGGGCCTCTTCAATGGTTTTGGACGATCGATGATCGGTGGTCTTGTCGCTGGTGGCCTGCTTGGGATGTTGCTCGGCCACGGTTTCGGTGGCGGCTTCGGCTTCCTCGGCATGCTGTTGCAGATCGCCCTGATCGCCATTGCGATTTCCTTTGCCATGCGCTTCTTCGCCAATCGCCGGCAGCCGGCCTACGGCGGTCCCGGTCGCGCAGCGGCAAGCAACATGGCTTCTGGCGGCGGCACGTCGTTTCAGATCCCGTCGATTGGATCGGGGGCGGGCTATCAACAGCGGCAGGCGAACACCAAGCCGAATGACGAACTCGGATTGAGCCCACGCGATCTTGACCGCTTCGAGCAACTGCTGACGCAGGTGCAGACCGCCTATGGGGCGGAAGACTACGCCACCTTGCGTCGCCTGACGACGCCCGAGGCCATGTCCTACCTTGCCGAAGAGCTCGGGGAAAATGCGACGAACGGCGTGCGCAACGACGTCTCGAACGTCAAGCTGCTGCAGGGTGATATCGCCGAAGCCTGGCGCGAGGACGGCGCCGACTATGCGACGCTTGCCATGCGCTATTCCTCGATCGACGCGCTTGTCGAACGCGCCAGCGGCAAGCTCGTTAGCGGCGACGACCGTCGAGCGAGCGAAACGACGGAAGTCTGGACGTTCGTGCGCAGGGGAGGCGACGAGTGGAAGCTCGCCGCAATCCAGGGCACGGAACAGCGCGCCGCGTAATTTCGCCGCGGTGCCGCTGCCTTCACCCCTCTTGAGCCGTCGGGACGACCCAAAGCGGACGATCGTCGCGCTTGTTGCGCAAGGCCGGCGCTGACTGATCTTCGACGGCGAGACCCTCCTCGCCCTCCTGAACGTCCAGCTCATAAGTGTAGTCGTAGAGCATTTCACATGCCCGTTCGCTGGCTTTGATCTTGGCTTCGGTTTCGGCGATCGCGGTCGAAATTGCCTTGATACGGGCACGCAACATGGAGCCGAGAATGTCGGTCACCGGGCGCTTTTCCAACCGTTCCAGGTGATGCTCGATGCGTGAGGCATGGCGCTCGAGCTCGCGTTTGCTGAAGCGGGCCTTGCGCATTTCCTCCGACAGATCGGATCGCATGCGGGCGAGCGGATCAAACGTACCGGGCTCGCGCTCGTCCAAGGTCAGCTGATTGACCAGTTTTTCGATGACCATAAGGGCCTGCAGGTCGATGGGGTCTGCGAGCTCGACGTCGTAGCCCGTATCGTCGAAGACCTTCCTGCGGACCGGATCCAGCAGCAGCTCGTATGCCTTTTGCACACGGCTGAATGCTTCGGGATCGCCACCGGAGTCGGGATGCGTCGCCTTCGCGCGACGCCGATACGCCGCCTTGATCTGGTCTTCGGTCGCATCTCGCCGGACGCCGAGAATCTCATAAGGATTGGTCACCATCCCTCCGTCGCTGTTCGGACATTGCCGTGACACCCATGAAGGGCATTCGTCCATCGAGGCCTTCTTCTACCATCACTGGGGCGGAGTTTGGACAAAAAGAATAAACAAAGTCACACGAGGGGCGCCAATTGGGCAGCCCGCATGACGATCCTTGCATGGCAAATAACGTGTGCTCAGCTGACTGCTTAATCGTTATAATGGCGTAGCCTGCGTTGACGGTGTTCGTCAAATCGCGTTCTATCCGCCACCATTTGTCCGGCCTGCTTGACGGCCAGAGGAGTTCGGAGGAGGTTTTATGCGCATTATCAGCACGATAGCGGAATTGCGCGTTCAGCTTGGCGCCGACCGGCGCGACGGCAAGACGATCGGTTTTGTGCCGACCATGGGGTTTCTGCATGTCGGTCACCTGGAGCTGGTCTCCCGCGCCCGCGCCGAAAACGAGGTCAGCGTGGTCTCGATCTTCGTCAATCCGTTACAGTTTGGCGCCAACGAGGATCTGGGCAAGTATCCGCGGGATCTGGCGCGCGACAGTGCGCTGCTCGAGGCCGCCGGCGTGGATATCCTGTTTGCGCCCGAGGTCAGCGAAATGTACCCGCGCCCGATGCTGACGGTTGTCGATGTTCCGACGCTCGGAAATCAGCTGGAAGGGGAGGTGCGCCCCGGACATTTCGCCGGGGTGGCGACCGTGGTGACGAAGCTCTTCAATCTCGTGCAGCCCGACCGAGCCTATTTTGGCGAGAAGGACTACCAGCAGGTGGCGCTGATCAAACGGATGGTCGAGGATCTCGCCCAACCGGTTCTGGTCGTTGCCGTGCCGACGGTGCGCGAGGCCGATGGGCTTGCCTGCTCATCGCGCAATGTCTACCTCGATGAGCACGAGCGCAAAGCAGCCGTCGTCGTACCGAATGCATTGGCGGAAGCCGAGCGGCTCTATGCCAACGGTTGCGACAGCCCCGACGAATTGGAGGCGGCGTTGAGAAAGTTCATCGCGGCCGAGCCGCTTGCAACGCCCGAAGTGGTTGCCGTACGCCATCCTGAAACGCTGGAGCGCCTGTCCTCGCTGCAATCGGGGCCGGCCCTTGTCGCGCTCTTCGTGCGCATCGGCACGACGCGGCTCCTCGACAACCGGGTGATCGGTATCAAATCAGTCAAGAATTCGAGGGCGGCAGAGTGAGCACCCATGGCAAGCAAAAGCGGCTGACGACGGCAGCGATCCGGGCGATGAAGGGCAGGGACAGGGTCGTTTGCCTGACGGCCTATACGACGCCGATCGCCCGCCTGCTCGATCAGCATTGCGATCTTCTTCTGGTCGGCGATTCCCTCGGCATGGTGCTTTACGGCATGGAAACGACAGTCGGCGTGACGCTCGACATGATGGCCGCCCACGGCCGCGCCGTCATGCGTGGCGTGTCGCATGCCTGCGTCATCGTCGATCTGCCGTTCGGCAGCTACCAAGAATCGAAAGAGCAGGCGTTTCGCAACGCCGTCAGGCTGATGCAGGAGACCGGCTGCGATGGCGTCAAGCTCGAGGGTGGCGAGGAAATGGCGGAGACGATCGCCTTCCTGACCACGCGAGGTGTCCCGGTTTTCGCTCATGTCGGCTTGATGCCACAGCTGGTCAATACGGCAGGCGGCTTCCGGTCGCTCGGACATTCAGACGAGGAGGCGGCAAAAATTCGCCGCGACGCCCTGGCGGTTGCACAGGCCGGTGCCTTCGCGGTCGTCGTCGAGGGGACCGTCGAGCCTGTCGCGCGCGACATCACGGCCTTGCTTGGCGTGCCAACGATCGGCATCGGGGCGTCGCCTGCCTGCGACGGCCAGGTTCTGGTGTCGGACGACATGCTTGGACTTTTCAACGACTTCAAGCCGCGCTTCGTCAAGCGCTTTGCCGATCTTAGCCCGCTGGTGTCGCAAGCCGCCCAGGCTTACGCCGACGAAGTCCGCGCCGGCCAGTTTCCGGCCAAGGAACATACGTTCCAGCCGAAACGCTAGTGTCGGCAGCTCTGTCGATGCGGGAAATGGCAGGCGCTAGCGCCGGCCGAGCCAGGCTTCGATGCCACGGGCGGCCGCCCGGCCGGTGGCAAGGCATGCCGTCAGGAGATAGCCGCCGGTCGGTGCTTCCCAGTCGATCATTTCACCGGCGACAAAGAGGCCGGGCTGCGCCTTCAGCATGTAGTTCCGGTCAAGCTCGTCCCACACGATACCGCCTGCCGAGGAAATCGCCTCGGCGATCGGGCGGGTTCTGCGAACGGCGATCGGCAAGGCCTTGATCAGGCCGGCCAGTTGAACCGCCTCACCAAGGTTTGTGGCGCCCGCAAGCTCGCGTATGAGCGCTGCTTTCACACCGTCGATGCCGAGAGCCTTTCGCAGGCGGGTCGCAAGACTTGCCTTCGGATCCTGTTTTCCCAGTTCACGCGCGATGCGCTCTTGTGCGCGTCCGGGCATCAGGTCGACGTCAAATATTGCGGCTTCGCCGGCCATCAAGCTGTCCCTCAATGCAGCTGCATGAGCGTAGACGAGGCTGCCCTCGATGCCATGCCGGGTGATCACGAATTCTCCGGGGATCGTTCCCGCCGAGGAGGATGCGGTGACCGACTTGACGGGCTCGCCTGAAAATCGATCTCGCAGATGTTCGCTCCAATCGACATCGAAGCCGCAATTGGCGGGCTGAAAGTCCTCGACAGAAATACCCTTCTCCCTGAGCCACGGTAGCCAGCGTCCGTCGGAGCCGTGGCGGGGCCAGCTCGCCCCGCCGAGCGCGAGGAGGGCCGCGTCCGGCTGTATCGCACTCGCGCCCTCGGGCGATTCGACGAGGTAGCCGCCATTTGAAAACCCTATCCAGCGGTGGCGCGTCAGGATCTTGGCATTTTGGGCCTCAAGTCTTTTCAGCCAGGCGCGAAGAAGCGGTGAGGCCTTCATCGCCGTCGGAAACACGCGCCCCGAGGATCCCACGAATGTCTCCGCACCAAGTCCCGTTGCCCAGGCTCTGACATCGGACGGCTTGAAGCTGTCCAGTGCTTCGCGCAGGCGGTCATTTGATGTGCCGAAGCGTGATGCGAAGCCCTCGTAGTCCTCGGAATGGGTGATATTGAGCCCGGATTTGCCGGCAAGAAGAAATTTTCGCGCCACCGTCGGCATGGCCTCGTATACCGTGACCGCGTGCCCTCTCGACGACAAACTTTCTGCAGCCGCCAGGCCCGCCGGACCGCCGCCGAGGATCGCGATTTGCTTCCTTACCATCAAAAATCGCCCTGGAATCGATATCGAGGGCCCTCTCATGGCCTGCGCCATAGCGATGCGCAAGAGGATCTCCATGGAAACGGACGGCTCTACGGTGGGGGCATGCTCCATAAAGACAGTGAGAACCGATGGAATGCCGTGATCGGGGATTGGCCTAGCGCCTCGATCGATCCCTGGGCGACGCGTTGATCGGGGGGATCGCCAAGCTGATCGGCCGGTTGGCGGTCTCCACAAAACGGGAGGCGGCAGGGGAGGGAGGCCCGTCGTCCTTTGCCGAAGTGGGATCGGACGTCTTGCCGCGGACCTCGCGGATATTGATGCGGTTATCTAGCGTTCAGGGCGTGTGATTGAATCGGAGTTTTCCGCCTTTGATTAGCATTCTGTTGCCGCTGCCAAGTCCCAGTTCATCTAGCGTTTCAGGAGGGGGCACCTTCTTTAGCCATGCATAGGAATGGCGTTCCGCCATCCAGTAGAAGAGCCGTCGCACTTTGACGTGGGTGCATTTTCGCAAAAGCCTCTCCATCACGCGCGGCGATAGTGTCGTCATACCCTGCAGAAGCTGGTCAGCGTGTTCGAAGGATATTTTCTCCGGCACGTCCATGAGGACTTCGAGATATGCGCGCTCGGGAGAGGACAGAGTAAATGGCCAGGAACTTTTTCGTTGTCCAGGGGTGCCCGGCTTGGACAGGACTCGGTCTTTTGTTTCGAAGGCCTGTTCAGTAAAGGCTTCCGGCAGGTCGATGGACGGCGTCGACGACAGATCGAAGGCAGGGGGCAGAAAAACGATTGGAGCTGTCGGATCTGGTCGATCTGGTCCGTCCTTGGGTTAGGACAGCAACGAGGAGAAAGCCGTGAGAGACCTGATCCTGAAGATGTCCATATCGATCGACGGCTTCGTGAGTGATCTGGAGGGTCGAAACACTTGGATGTTCGGCGCCGACCAGGAGGCGAAGGCTTGGGCCGTGGAATATCTATGGGACGCCGGCCTGCACATTATGGGCAGCCGCACATTCCATGACATGGCCGCCTGGTGGCCGGCCTCTACCGACCAGTTCGCGCCGCCGATGAACGAGATCCCCAAGGCGGTCTTTTCGCGACGGGGATCGGTAATCCTGAGGGAGGTGCATACGGCGGCGGCACTCGATGAGACCCGCTCCAAGGCGGGGACCAAACGGTCTGCCGAACTGCGGCCCGGTGCGGGAGGCTGGGCGGAGGCCTATGTGGCGAGCGGTGACCTGGCGGAGGAAGTCACTAAGTTGAAAGCCCAGGAGGGCAAGCCGATCATTGCCCACGGTGGGGTCAGCTTCGCCCGCAGTCTCATCGCCCAAAGACTGGTTGACCAGTTCGCCCTGCTGGTGGTCCCCGTCGCGCTGGGCAAGGGCCTGCCGCTGTTTTCCGAACTCGCCGCACCCGCGCCTCTTAAACTGATGAGCTCGAAGGCCTTTCCGGGCGGGGCGGTGGCGCAGATTTACGCAATTATGTAGGAGCCGCCACCAAGCGCCAAATGCGGCATTGAGATCGAGTCTCTTGAAATGAAAATGCCCGCACAAGGCGGGCAAATCCTTCCTTATTGGCAGCAAGCTGCTATCGCAGCACTTCCAGCCCTTTTCGTTCAACAATATCAAGGATCTTGATGGCCGTGCCGCTGGGCTTTTTCGTTCCCTGCTCCCATGCGGCAACCGTGATCTTCTTAACATTGATGAACTGAGCGAACACGGCCTGGCTGACCTTGTTCGAGTTCCGGATTTTCTTGATCTCCTCGGGCGTATAGTCACGAAGAGGAGGAAGGCAGAGAGCGTCGAACTCCCGCATCGTCACATCGTCCACAAAGCCGGCTTCGTGCAGTCGTGCAGCAGACTTATGGACGTTCCTAAGAATTCTGCTCATGGCACTGAATCTCCAGTATCTGTTTCATTTCAATCATCTCAGCGAGCTTTTTGTCGTCGGCGAGCATGTAGACATCACATAACTTTCGAAGGGCTTCCTTTTCCTTCTTCGTGATATTGTCAGTCTCGCTCTTGGCAAAGCCGTGTACGAAGATGAGCCTGTCGCCCTGACGATGGCCAACGATAGTCCGATAGCTTCCACGCGTGCCGCGCCCTGGTGCCGCCACTCGCTTCTTGAGAAGAAAGCCGCCCAATCTGGCGTCGACCAATCCAGCTTCGATCTCCTTCGCGGCATCACACAACATGGCGTCCGTCACATTGTACTCTGCGGCCCAGTCCTCGAACTCCTTCTCTCACTGGCAATTTATATATTACTCCGTGATACAGATAGCAAGCGAGATTTTGGAAAATCTCGAACCTGGAACGGCATCGTCAACCGCAGCCACTGGTTGATATTTGTCGCCAAACATAAATATTTATTGAGCATTTTCAATCCATGCCGATGGTCGAAGCATGATGACAATACAGCCAGGGCCGTTGTCGCGCCCTCTCCGAAACCGATCGACTCTGACAACGCGATATGGTACGCACGTCCCATGTTCAGAACGATACGAATAGAGCTGCGACAACCCAACGCCTGATCGCGAACGCTCTCGTATTGTCCCCTTTAAAGGCCCTGAACATGGAAGATCCCAATAATATCAACGTGCCTGCCGTATCCGGGATTACCTTCAGCTCCGATGACCTGGAGGTCCTCCGAAGGGTAGAAATATTGGGGCAACCAGCACTTCCTCCTTTCCCCGCACTGCCGGACCTTCACGCTTAAGACCCTCCGCAAGGTCACCGAGGAAGATGCCTTCAAGACTTTCTGCCTGATCCGCTGGCCGGAGACTGGTGGTCGTCGCGTATGCATCAACTGCGGGCACGAGCGCTGCTATCCGATCCGACGGCAGTGCTTCAAGTGCCAGAAGTGCCGTCGCGAATTTTCGGTCACCTCGAAGACGGTCTTCGCCTTCCGGACGATGTCATTCGGGACATTCTGACGAGACTATGGTTGTCCGTGAACAGTGTGAAGGGCAAGAGCGCCCTTCAGCTTTCCCGCGAACTCGGATGCCAGTACAAGACCGCCTGGGTCTTCCTGATGAAAATGCGCTAGGCGATCGCCACCAGGCGGGAAGACATCGTTCTCGAAGGCGAGATCCACGTCGACGGAAAGTATGCTGGCGGGCACATAGAATGCAGTGAAGCGGTCAAGAACCCAGCTTATCATCCGCGGTGGCTTGAAAGCTTTTCGCTCGTCCTGTCGTCTTACCATGTTAGCTGCCGTGATCGTCATCCGGTGTGGCCGGTGATCGAGGCGGCCGCCGCGCCTGGCGAGCAGGGGGCCGCGGGAGGCAATCAAGGCAAGAGTAAGAGAGCAGCGACGGAAGCGCTATCCGGTTTGCGCCGATGACCTAACTTTCGATAGTGGTTTTCGTCTCCTTAGCGACCGAGCCTGCTTGCCGATCAGCGGGTCATCAGAAAGGATCTGACATGGCCATGCGAGCGGTTTCCGTCCTCGGAACGGATCCAATCTATCTCGGTAATCCGCGCCTCGAGCAACAATCAGTCGAAAAACTCGACGGTCACGCCAGGCTTGACCATTCCGGCCAACTCTTCGACATCCCAGTTCGTCAGGCGGACGCATCCATGAGAACTAGCCTTGCCGATGAGTTCTGGGCTGGGTGTTCCGTGGATCCCATAAGTGGGTTCGGTCAGATCGATCCAGACAGTGCCAACGGGGTTGTTCGGTCCGCTGGGCAGTTTCAGTATCTTCCTGTTCTTGCCCTGCTGAAAGTTGATTTTCGGATTATACGTGTAGGGCGGCATCCGCGCGACGCCCTTGACCTTATGCGTGCCTGTTGGCGAGGGCGATTCCTCGCTGCCAATCGTGGCCGGATATGCGGCCAGCAACGTACCATCTTCCGCAAAGGCCATGACTTGCCCTGATTTCTTGTGCGCCTCGATCCTTTTCACCTCGCCGGAGCGCGAGGCACCCGGCATGGCCACAAAAACCGTCTCTCCAACAGCAACCGGGGTATCAGGATTGAGAGCCTTGAAGAGATTGATATCCATATGGAAACGCTCGGCGAGCTTTTCGGTAATACTCGTATAGCCGAGGTGGCGCATCTTTGCCTGTTCGGCATAATCCTTGGGAATCCTTTCCACGAGATCCTTTCCGTCGTCTTCCAATATGACATACGACTGAATGGCGGGAGCATCGTCGGGAAGCCTGCCAATGACGTCCGGGTCCAGCTTTCCGTCGACCGGAAGCTGTTGCGCGATCTCGAATCCGGCAATCGCCATGCCGAGGTTCTCACCGTTACGGCCGTCGATCACTCCTGGAGACGAGCCGGCGCGGTCGAGAAGCACCTGAAGATGGACGATCGCGGGATCAAATTTGGACCGGGAGTTGGCCAGGCGGTCAGTCGATACCGTATTGATCGGAGCGTTGTTAATCTCTTCCCCTTTGAGCGGCGCTGCGGCAGCCACGCCAGCCAGGATCAGAGAAAAGATGGGTACGAGGCAGAACGCATTATTCATAAATAAAAGAAGCGATAGGCAACGAACTTGTTCCCTCATTCATGCTGAATTTGCTTAAACCGGTTACCGCAGCGATCCGTCATGGGGTGGAGAGAAAGGTAAGCCAAGGGTGGTGCGCTTCAACAAATGCGTGGCCAAATCGGCCGCGCAAAAACAATGACGTGCCATGTGACGGAATTCCATCTGGTCCGGCTTGGAGTCGTTTGGCGAACCGCGGCCGGATGGAACAATGACGAGCGAACAGAGTTGAGGGGGTAGAGGCGACGGCTTTTTACTTCCCGCCGTTTGTCCCTTCCACGTCAACCTCCTCGCCCCGCTTGTGCCCATGCGGGGCTCTTTTTCAGCAGGCGGAACAAAAAGCCGATACGGATTGTTTAAGACAGGCTTTGGGAATCGAAACCCCTCAAAGCCAACTCGTCAATCTAACCCCCGCAACCGCGACTGCGGGGGGCTTTTCCGAATGGCGAATTCGGATCGTCAGGTGCCAGGTGAACAGGTGGACTGAAACTCAGATTGCCCTGCTAACGCTCCTTTCAACACGGCGAAAAGAAGTCATTGCACTCTACGATATAGGACAGAGTCTGATCGCCCAGGGGTTCACCGAAACCGAAATCATGGATGTGCTGGTCAAGCTGACGCATGAGAAGGCGGTCGAACTTCTCCCCGGAAGTCAGATGCGAGTTCTCAAAGCGAAGGCCTACTAGATCTCAGCTATGAAACAAGGGCTGTGCCGTCGGGGTTTTCACTTTGCCTTGGGGATTCGTCATCTCGAGGCTCATACACAGACCTTGCCCCAGCACTACTCCTCTGGGCACTTTTTTGCCCGCCCGCCGATCGACCCATGGCGACATCTGTCTGTTTCCCGCCGTGTGACACAACCGCCTGATGACCGTCTCAGCAGCTTAGATCGTTGCGCTGGCGCGCCTCCGGGCGTCACGCTCGGCGACCTAGTCCTTGTAGAGTCGAGCCCACCGCTTGGTGATCCCTACGAGCTTCGAGATTTCGGTGACACCGCATGACGCATGTCGTCGATAAACCACAAAAGATCTCGGTTGAAAACGATCAAGGGGGGAAGGTCGCGATGGTCGTGATCGACCTCGGAGGCCGACGTCAGAGCCTGACCTTTGCATAACGGCGATCCGATCGACCGTTTTTGATTGCCATGCGTTAATGCAACGCAAGCAGACATCTGGTGGATGTCCTGGCTGGAGGATGTCACGATGATAGGAGACAACACGCGGCGCGATGCGTCTTTGGCCGACGAGCCGGCGGGGAAGACAAGATCCCGCACAGAACGTACCATGCCGCGCAAGCTGATTGGGTTCATCTTGATGATGGGACGCGGGCATCAGGCGGTCCTGGTGCTTTTGTCGGTCCTCTTGTTTGCTATTGGCATCCTGCCGCTCGAGATTCAGCGGCGCATCGTTAACGGTGCGACGCGGGGATCGAGCTTGAATGCCATTCTCACGCTGGTGGTCGCCTACGTCGCGATTGTCCTGAGCGAAGGCGGAATTAAGCTCGTTCTGAATATTTACAGAGGCTGGATAGGCGAAGTGGCTATTCGCTGGCTGCGCATGGCGGTACTCGAAGGGGACCAGCACGTTGATAAAGTGACGACACTGGCAGAAGGCGTCGAGATGTCGATTGTGCTCGCGGAGGCCGAACCCGTTGGAGGGTTCGTCGGCACGAGTATCTCCGAGCCGGTCCTTCAAGCGGGCATTCTCCTGGCAGTTGGGAGCTACATGATCTATCTTCAGCCGTTCCTCGCACTGGCAGTCCTCGCCGTGTTCGTCCCCCAGGCGGCTCTGGTTCCCATCCTGCAGAGCCTCATCAATCAGCGCGTCAAGACGAAGATCACGGTGATGCGACATCTGAGCGACGGGATGGTAAATCACATGTCACCGAAAGCGCCGCAACGTCAGGCAGCCAGGGTGCAACGACTGTTTTCGACGAATATGAACATTTACAAGCTGAAGTATTCGCTCAATTTCCTCATGAATCTGATGTTCCATCTCGGCTATGCCGCGATATTCGCGCTCGGTGGATACTACGTCATAATGGGCCGGATCGAGATCGGAACGGTCGTTGCCTTCATCACGGGGCTGAACAAGGTCGCGGACCCTTGGGGCGCGCTCGTCGATTGGTACCGCGACCTCAAGGTCACCCAGGTCAAGTACGTACTCATTCGCGATGCAAACAGCGTCGCAAATTCCGCCGCTGCGGTATCGCGATAGCGGCGAGGCGTCGGGCCGAGCGAGAGGCTTTTCGGCCGGCGACCCAACTGGCCGCACTGCGGGTGCATCGTGAGGCCGTGCTTTCTCATTGCAATTGACGATGTATGGTTCATCAGTTGAGCCATGGTCGACACACAGGAAAAGAATCGCCGCGATGAACCGCTGACGTCCGAAGACCTCGCCGTCTGCGACAGCGTCCTCGATGACATTTGTCACCGATACGGTATCGAGAATGACAAGGAGGCCGTGTCGCGCTTGGCTGCCATCATTATCGAGTTATACCGACAAGGAGTGCGCGAGCCAAAACAATTGGCGCTGTTGGCAGGAGCTACACTCGAATAAGGGCCTGTCATTCCCGCCTCGTTCCATTTCGACAGTTCGTTCCTCCTCCATCCGCACGAGAACCGGGCATTCCCGCGCCCTCGGCCTGCTTCCTCGAAAGAGGTGATTGCAAAAGCCTAACAGGTGCTCACGAAGGAACTCGATGCGGCCCGGCGTGTCGTTCTTTGGGAACCAACATTCGACGGACCGGTCACATCTTCATAAGATTCGGCGGCACTGTTATTGGCCACGGCTATGGGCGCGTTTGAGAAGACAAAGCTGTTCTCATTTTTTCGCAAGAACTTCTGTAGAAAGCTATCGGACCGCAGCGATTGGCATCGTTGAACAGGCCCCGCCGTCATTGGAACGGCCGTGGCGCCCGGCCCGTCAGATATGGTCTCGTTGAACACGTTTCCACCACGGCCAGAGATGCCAAAATCCGAGTAGCATGACAGCGGCGACTGCCGCCGTAACATTTGCAAGAAACGGGCTTTGGGTAGCTTTGCCGATCACGACGTGAACATCAGCCGTCAAGCCCAACGCCAAAAAGACGGTGGCGGCAAGCAGAAAGCGGCTCGCGATATGGTAGAACTCGGCCACGTTTGAGCCGTCGTAAACGATGCGGTGATATGCAGCCGGTGTTACCAAGAGTATGGTCGTAAGTGCGACCGCACCAAGCGCGACGCAATGAAACGTTTTTGCCGAGGCGCCAAGATCGGCAAACCCGCTCGTCAGGACAATTGCAAGCTGGAAGCCCAGCAATGCCTGAGCACCGGGCAACACCACGCGGGCTTCCGTTAACACATAATCGATCTTGGCGGCGGTCGCTGTCTTTTCGTCGGAAGTAGCCATGCTCGTATCTTCCTTGCCGTCGCGAAGCAGTGGACCGTACCACAAGCCGACTGCCGCGAGACCGCCGAGGATGCCGGCTGCGACACCAGCCGTTAATCCAAGGCCGCGGTTAAAAGCAACGCCGATATCCAAACCGAGTGCAAGGGCAAATGGGCCAAGCGTCAACATGGATATCCGCGTGAGGAGACCGTTAAACTCCGGGGTCGCTTCTCCCCGCTCCACAATCCGATGGCGCGCGCTCGGTGTAATCAGAAGTCCGATGATCATGACCATGATGCAAAGGACGATCGCTTCGATCCCTTTCTCTGTGGCACTTAGACGGGAAAACGCGTTTTGAAACGGCGCTTGGAACTGAAAGCCGAGCAGGATTTGTGCGCCCAGCATCAGCATTCGCAACTCGTCCAGAGCCGTCTTCGTCTTGTCGGCCAGAGACACCTGCTCGACCTTTCTTTCGCGCAAAAGCGAACGGCTAAGCTACAACAGGCGGGTCGGGGCAATTGTTCCCGTGGTCCTTTCGAGACTCTGAGAGATCGTCTCACAGTCCCGACTATGCGATTTCGTCCCGATCGCCCGAAGGCGCCTGATCGAAGTGTGGCCGACGTCCGGTGAGCATGTGCGAATCCAAGATCAAACTTTTCCGGCCGTTCGGAGTTCTACCTTCTCAACGAAGGAGACACACATGTCATCGAAAGGCACCGCCCAGAAGCAGCGCGAGATCCAGAAGGAAGTCCAACATACAGACAAGACGGCAAAATCAAAGCCGTCCGGAGCAATGCAAGCCGGAGCCCGTCGCTACCCCGAGCCGCCATTGCCGAAGATCCATCAAAGCAAACCAGGTTCGCAAGCCGATTTACCCCTAGTGCCAATGTGCGATGCGCCGTTCTATAGGGGATCGGAAAAGCTGAAGGACAAAGTTGCGCTTATCACCGGCGGAGACTCCGGCATCGGCCGTTCCGTGGCGATCCTGTTCGCCCGCGAAGGTGCTGACATCACCATCGTGCATCTCGATGAAGCCGAAGACGCGGAACAAACCAGAGCAGCCGTCGAGAAGGAGGCGCGGAAGTGCTTTGTTATCCGCGGCGATGTCAAGGATCCCGGTTTTTGCCGGTTGGCTGTCGAGAAGACCGTCATGCAATTCGGGCGTCTCGACATCCTCGTCAACAACGCCGCCTTTCAGGTTCATGCCCAGGATATCGAAAGCCTCAGCGACGAGCACTTCGACGAGACCCTAAAGACGAACTTATATGGCTATTTTTACATGGCAAAAGCGGCCATTTCGCATCTCAAGAACGGCGCTGCGATCATCAATACCGGTTCCGTCACGGGTCTCGACGGATCGAAGGAGCTGCTCGACTATTCCATGACGAAGGGTGGCATACACGCATTTACGCGCTCGCTTGCAGCACAGCTTGTGCCAAGGGGCATACGTGTCAACGCTATCGCACCGGGACCGGTCTGGACACCGCTCAATCCTTCGGACAAAGAGGCCGAGGATGTGGAGACATTCGGATCCCAGACGCCGATGAAGCGGCCTGCACAGCCGGAAGAAATCGCCCCGGCTTATGTGTTTCTCGCATCGCCGCAGATGTCGAGCTACATCACCGGCGAGATTCTGCCAATCGTTGGCGGATATTGACGCGGTTGTTCCAAGGTCGCAGGCATTGGCGCCTAAACGTGGACGCGCAGCACCCATCTTCGGGCCCGCGATAACAAGGGGCCCAAGTTTGCCGGCGATATAGCCAATGAAAGGTGCGGGCAATGCACCGAACCGCCGCGCCCCGTAGATCCGGCCATAGACTTTGATGGCATCGGGAGCAAAGCAGTCCTCGCGCGGAGAAATCAGGTACTCTTTGCTCGCTGATGAGCAATGCTCGAAGCTGGAACTTTCTTGGCGCCGGACAGTTCCTTCTTCCTGAGACAAGGAGAAACCAAATGCCCGCAAAATCCAAAGCGCAGCAGAAAGCAGCCGGGGCTGCCCTTGCTGCAAAACGTGGTCAAACATCGAAGAGCAGGCTCAAGGGCGCCTCCAAGGAGATGGTTGACACCATGAGTGAAAAACAACTCGAGGAATTCGCCTCGACAAAGCGCAAGGGAAAGCCCGAACGCGTTTCGCACTAACGGCGTAGTGCCGCTTGTGCGTTGTGCCAAGGCTCCCCTGGACAGCGACGCCATCACCTCATTCGGCGGCTTGAGATCAGGGTGATGTAGGACCGGTGCTCTTCTGATCGTAAACAATGGCGTCGCCGGGATTCGCGGACTTATCAGCCGTCAATTGCTCCTCTCCTTTGCCGAGGCATGCTGCTGTCCCTCGTCGGCATGCCGTCCGTTTGCCGCGGCAGCCGCGGGAAGGCCGCTCCGGCGCGCGTCGTCGGCCATTTTTTCGCTAAGCGTCATTTAACCTTGTAGGTTCAACTGCAGCAGGATTTGCGCAGTCGTTTGTTGGGCAGACGCTTTTCACGGTCGATAAACGGGTAGATAATCCTGGTGTTTCCGGCCGCTCCTATTGGCGCGGCCTTCGTGCTTGCTATAAAGAGGCGGCGGGAACCGCGTCTAAATGGCCATCTCTCCGGCTGGCTGTTTTTGCCTAAGGGGTCCGCCAGTAGATTTGGCTGGAAGGAGCGCGGTGGTCCACGGGTCAAGCCTCCCAAGGTTCAGGGATTCGAAAAGAGTATGCCTGCATCGACAGTCCGCCGTGATTTTCAGCCGGATGGCGTCGTCTGCACGATGCTCATCGAACTTCCGGAGGCTTCACAAAATGGTGTGGAAATCTGAGCTGAACCAACCGCTACTAGGCGCGAGAGTGTTGATAGCCGAGGACGAGGCTTTGATCGCCCTTGACATGGAGGCGACGTTTCTGGACGCGGGCGCAGAAGTCATCGGTCCGTGTGCAACAGTTTTGGCGGCAATGGACGCGGTCAGGAATGAAGAGCCTTCCCTTGCGATCCTAGACATCCGTCTTGGCAGCGAGACGACCGAAAGTATCGGCGACCTTTTGACCGAACAAGGTGTTCCGTTCCTGTTCTACAGCGGGCAGGCCTTGCCCGACGACATGAAAAGGAAACGTGGCGGCGCCGTTGTTGTGGCGAAGCCAGGCGAGAGGAAACTTCAACGTCTCGCTTGCCGGAGGTGACCGTCGAGACCTTCATCATTGCGCCCCTCCTGCCGGCGCAAGCGCATGCTAGTCCCGATCGCCGTGTTCGGACCGATTGGCCAGTCTCTGCCCATCGGGCATTGAGCTGTGTCGCAATGCCCAAAGGCAGTCACTGACCTCAACTCCATTTTTCCTATCCAACATCACAGGATGACTTCGATCATGCCCGCGCGAATGTCTGCCAGCCCCGTCGGTATCGGCACCGGCAACGCACGGAGCCGAGTTGAAGCGGCTTTCGTCGTATGTGGAAGCGTAGACCTTCTGCATCTGAGCAGAGATCGGCCGCGCAGTGACGGCCCCGAGAAACCATCAAAAAGCGATGCCTTTGAAAGTGGCGAGATGGATTACGCAATGACCCGAACTCGCAAGCCGACAGCCGGGTTATCTTGGCTTCGAAAGTGCCCGCGGCGCAGACGGTTTCGGCATATTGATCTCCTATTGGAGGGATCCCAGTAGACCGTAGCGGACATATGCTGAGCGAGACGCTCTAACCAAAGCGGAGCCTGCCATCGCCGCCATGCTATAGTCGGGGATGAGGCGGCCATTCTGGAGTCCGACGCTCGTATTCGGTCGGAACATTGCGTGTGCCAACCAGTTCTTCTTGCGGAAAGCACGCGAGTACCGAGCCTATGACCGAGAAAGTCCCAAATTCGCTCACAAAGGACGATCCAAAACCACGTGTTCGCCGTCTTGCCCCCCAAGATCCAGCGCCGGGACCCGCTGAATGCAAACATCCACCTCGAGATACAAGAGATGCACCCGCGCCAAACCCGAATGGCGGGCCCCTCGACACTCCTAATCCTGCGCCGAAGGCTGGCTGCCCTCCTGAAGCTCGGTAGCCATCTGAGATCAAGTTCCCGTTATTGTCTTTAGTCAACGGCGCGCAGGATATGCTCACGCGCCTCTCGTCCTTCCGGCGTCGGCATGCCGGCATAGTTATGCGGTTGGCCGCAGCCTGGTACTCGTTCAGGTGTTCCCGAATTTCGAGCGAAGAAGTCCTTCGTAGCTGCGCTCTTGTTGTTCCCGCTACTCGGCAGCGTGACGCATCGGATACTCTTCCGGTGGCTCGACAAGGGCGATAATTTCGAAGTCGCTGATCATATAGTGCTGATCTGACCCCAATACCGCCAGGCTCCAGTAGTCAGGGGCCTCGCCGAAGATCGTGGATACCTGCACGATCGTCGTCCGCCTATCGGCATACTTATCGGATGTCGCCCAGTAAAAAGCGCCCGCAACCAAACTCGTCATCACGCCTTCTCCCACAAGGAAGGCGAACGATATCACAAAATCACCAGATGACTACGCTTTGCCTTTCGTCGCCCACAAGCGTTCCGCCGTCCCTGGAGCCCGCTGGTGGCCGCTAAAATCCAGGGGAGGTTGGTCGGAGGGATGTCAACCGATTGCAAATCAAGGGTAGTGGTTTCCATATCGAAATCATGTGTTCCGCGCCAGTCTCCAATTGTCCGGTGGAAGCGCCGAGCGCGTGGAGCGCATAATTTAATTTAGGAATTTCTAACAAATATGGTGAATAGCCGAAATTTCGCCTTGGTGGTTGGGAACCTTCGTGCGCGGTCTGCGTTTGCGGTCCGTTAAAATGGAGGAGGAAGTCATGCCGGTAGCGACGTGGCAATCGCCAGTCACCATATCGACTGGAACCCGCAGCAGCGAAACGGTGGCCAGCCCGTTCGAGGCGGTCATCTATCTGGCCGATAGCTGGGCGGACTGCAGCAGCGTACCCTTCATCGAGGCACGGAATGCCTGCCGCGGCGCGCTGGCCGGCCGCATCGACGCAGAGGTCGCTCGCGCAAAATTCCTGGCGGCCGTCAAGGCGGCAAACATGCATGTTCATTAGTCGCTTTCGAGGGCGGCCCTGCGCCGCCCGACGAGCGCCGCGTCATCTGGTTCTATTTTCGCGGGGATCTGAGGCCAGGCGGCCGACGATTGGCCGGGCCGAGGCTATCCTTACCATCGAAGCCAACTCGGATATCGCATCGACCAGAGTCATCGGATCTAAAATTCAAGCTCACGTGCGCGTCGTCAAGGTTGAGAGCCGATCCGTGTTGTAACGGTTGCGGAGATCGGCGAGCGCTTTTGGATCCGGCGCGCCCTGCGCGGCAAATTTCGCAAGCTCTTCGAAATAGTGCTCGTGGCCGGGCGGACTGTCATCAACACACGGGCCGGTTTCTTACTGACATTGGTAATGTTGTGCGGCACCCCCGGCGGAATGAACAGATAGGTTCCAGACGTCGCGCAGACCACCTGATCGCCGACATGCCACTCACATTCGCCCTCGAGCGTGATTGAGCTTCAGCCGAGGAGCTTTTCCAGGTCCATTGCTCAATTCCTTCGACGACCTGTATTACCAAAAACGTATCCGGCAGTTGTTCGACTCCATTCAAGAGCATAGGCTCACTTCTTCAGTCCACTCAAGAGCAAGAAACCATGCACAGCAACGGATTGGGTGTCGATGCGACCGCTTGCTGTGGAGGGGCAATGAGCGGAGCATGCAGCACCCTCAGTCCAGGAAGCCGAATGCCGCATCAATTCGACCTATTTTCAAGCGAGATTGCTCCGGGCGAGGTGGCTTGCGCGTCCGCAACGAAGCGCCGGCCGGCGACCGCGTTGACCGAAGACGAAATGGTCCAGCACCTTCAGGCAACCGGCCAATATCGCATTCTCAAAAAGCTCTGCCCACGCGATGTTGCGCCGATCGCGTCTCCGGGGTTCCCCTTGCGAGGCGTTATTCTCGATACTGAAACCACCGGCCTCGATCATAGGAAGGACGAGATCGTCGAGATCGGCGCTGTTGCCTTCACGTTCGATATGGCTGGCAACATCGGCGATGTCGTCGGCGTGTATGGTGGCCTGCAACAGCCGATGAACCCGATCCCCCCGGATATAACCCGGCTAACCGGCATCACCGACGAAATGGTGGCCGGGCAGATGATCGACATGGCTCAGCTTCGAGCACTGATCACGCCGGCGGACATCATCATCGCCCACAACGCAGGCTTCGATCGACCGTTCTGCGAAGCCTTCTCGCCTGTCTTTTCCGGAAAGGCCTGGGCCTGCTCTGTTTCGGAGATCGATTGGACCTCGCGCGGATTCGAAGGAACCAAGCTTGGCTACCTGATCGGACAGGCCGGCTATTTTCACGAAGGTCACCGTGCTGTCGATGATTGCTTCGCCCTTTTTGAAGTTCTTGCGCAGGCGAGTGGGACGCTCGGTACTCCATTTGCTGAACTCTATGAAACCAGCGGGCGATCACGCGTTCGGATCTTTGCAGAAAATAGCCCCTTCGACATGAAGGATATTCTCAAAGCACGCGGCTACCGTTGGGCAGACGGCAGCGACGGCCGCCCGAAATCCTGGTGGATCGAGCTCGCCGAAGGCGCTCTTGAAGACGAACTGCGTTATCTCCGCTCGGAGATCTATCGCTGGGATGAGGCAGACCCGCCAACAAAGTGGCTCACCGCGTTCGATCGGTTCAAGGCGTGAGGGAGGAGCGCTGTCTCGCTTTGCCGGGAGCCTCGCTGCTCGGCCACCATATCGCCTACGGCACACAAGCCTTGAAAAATAGCTAGAGATGCCGACGTCTCGTGGCCCCGTAGACAGAAAAGCGCCCGCATGAGATGGAAACCATCGCAAATGGGGGCGGAACCTCGTCGAGAGCACAAGGGCGTGCCAGTTCGCGCAAGTATGCAGGAGCCGTGAACGTTCCTTTCGTTGAAGGGAACTCTATGGTCAGGCAACACCTACAGCCTGCCTAGAACTTCAGATAATCGCGCCAACCTCCCCGCGCACGCCCTCCCGCGAAGCGGGTTCGTGCAAGAGTCCCATAGCGGTCATCGAGCTTTCGCAAACTCCATCGCAAGTGCCTTCTTCTGGAGCGCGCGTGCGACAGAACATGGCGATTTCCCGGGCAGCCGGGGTGTGGCGATGTCAAGTACTTGCCGGAATACGGGCGATGACCTTTATCTCAAAGTCGAAGCCGGCGAGCCAGTTTACACCGAGCGCAGTCCAATTCGGGTAGGGTGGCTTGCTGAAAATCTGTTGCTTGACAGCCATGATAGTTCCGAACTGGTTTTCAGGGTCAGTGTTGAAGGTGGTTACGTCCAAGATATCATCCATCGTGCAACCCGCTGCGCTCAGCGTTGCCTTCAGGTTTTCAAAGGCCAGCCGTACTTGGCCTTCGAAATCGGGTTCCGGTTTCATCGGAACGGCTGCCAACCTGTCCGGACACAAGCAGCAGATCACCGGATCGGATAGCGGCGGAATAGCCGCGCTCCTCGTAAAGGCGCCGAGGCAAACTGACACGATTAAAACTTTAGATTCTGTTGTGGCAATTATTTCAACCTTTATCTGCATTGCTCTGGAAAGGGAGAATATTATGGGTTGGAAGATAATCGCAGTTTGCAGCGCGCTTTCATTCGCGTTTGGCGTTTTCGATTATATAGCAGGAAACAGCTCGTTCGGATTGGTGGATTTTATTGTAACGCTATTCCACATGGGTGGAGCGATCATCCTTGTTTTTTATGCTTTTAACATTGTGGTTCTAGATGCAAAGCTTCTAAGTGGTTTCTCAATTATTTTTACGGCGTATGTTTTGGTGCAGATTACCTACGCTTTGTGGGTCGCATTTCCTCTCATAGCGAATGCTCGCTCCCACATGTATGCTGCTGGCGTCATCATCCCGCTCTCCGTAATTATCATCCTAGACATTTTGACTTGGATTGCCGTTCGACGGTATTCGAAGGGTTTCATTCTTCGAGGTGCTGTCGAATCTTGAGCTTGGTCGAGCTTTGATGGCTTTAGGCTTTAGGCAGACACGCTATCTCCGCCAATTGGCTTGGATCAACGTGATCTATACGCCATAGCCTTGAGCCCGAAATCGACCTGACAGATTTCAGACGAGCGTGGAGCCCACTCAATCTCGAAAACCATGCAGGTCGATTGGCTCGGCCCGATCTGGACGTTCAGTTCATCCTGGCGAAGAGGGACACGGTTGTCTTTGCCGGAGCTTTCAGAAAGCCTGATACGGCAGGTCAGGACGCTGGGCTGAGGCGACGCATCCCTGCTGGTAGGCCTCCTTCAACACGGCGGGATCACTCAGCCACCCAGCGCCATGGGTTTGGGTCAAGGCGTCATCCACCCTGTTGCGCAGGACAACCTCCAGCATATGAAGGGAGGCGTAGAAGTCGGCCGAGAGCTGCACATTGTAGCTATACAGCCGTTCGCCTAGGGACACATTGCCCTGCGCCCAACCAAGGTAGGTGGAGAAGCGGTCTGTAGAGAGGATGTCAGCTAGGGGCATTGGTCAGGGACGATGCTTGTAATTCGCAGGGGTCTGTGCCATATAGATCATGTATCCCCTGGCTGGTCACTGCTCTGCATACCGCCGGGGCAAGTTTTTTTGGGGCTAGGTGTTTGTCCATGATCCCCGCAATTATCTCAGCTTTCTCAACCTGTCACCCCTGATCCCTAGGCCTTGTCCAAGGCGTGGATGCAGATCGTTATCGTCGTTCGCCCCGACGCTGCGCTAATGGGTTCTCCTTGCTCAGAGGCGAAACCTCGCTGATCACGTCTAGTGCTGCCGCTGTTGCTCTTTTTTGTGAGGTAACGCTATGGACAAAGTGTTATCAGCGGTCGATCCTGCTCGCGACAGCTCACTTTTGCACAGGATGGTTCCATTGCAGAGCAACGACCGCCGGCTGTTTTGGCCAGCGCTTTTGATAGCTGTTTTGCTTCTTGCAGGCACCGCTGTTTTTTACCGTGAAATTCGCCACGTCGTAGATCCGATTGGGCTCTTTGACCATCGAGCTCTCGATAAGACTGCCCGATCATCTGGTATCGAGCTCCGCCCTGCTACGGCGGCTTCTTCTTCTCCTCCGCCTATATCTGTATCGCGGCATCTGATCGAGCTCCCGAAGCTCGAATTGACAAGTCAGTTTCTGCGGACCTGGTTGGTCTCAGGGCCAGATATTTGCAGCGCTCTTCGAGAGGCCGGCATCGAGATGAGCGATTGGAAAGTCGCATCGATGCGCAATCGCAGTTATGAATGCTATTTTCAGGGCATTTACGAACGCAACGAGGTGCGTCCCCTCCGTTCGACCTTCCTCAGGGTTCGTGGAAATGAAATGGGCGATATCCTTGAAATCGGCGCCAAACTCGTTGGGCCGAAGACAGATGTCCAGGGACGCCTCTCCCCCGCCGTCCTGCATATTTTCGAACTCATTGTGAAGCAGGCGGGCTGGGCTGATTTTCAGGATACGCTCGTATTGATCGAAAACCTTCGCGATGTCGAATACGAACGATTCGGCTCCTATCTCAGCTTCGCCCGCGAAACCGGGAGCGAAAATAACTTCAATTTTGCTCTTGGTCTTAAGGCGACCTCGGGTCCGCAGGTGAGAACCAAGGCCTATTTTTCGAAAGACCGCTGGATAGTTCTGACAACCGATCGTAAAGGTCCCGCAAACGTCAACTTCATGGACCGTTAGGGCACGTCCATATCAGCCCATTGCGCTCAATGACGGAGTAAGCACCAGTCACAATCCAACGGATGGCAGGTCGGCGGTGCGAGATTGATCACGTCACATTCGATAGGGCGATCTCGCGCCAGATTGCCTGTCTTGGGTACTCAAACGCTGCCGCGATCATTCACGACGAGATCCAGGCGCCTTAGTTTTTGCTCAACGGTCTCACCGGACAAGCGTGCAGTCAGCATTTCGCCGGCATCCCGCCCGAGCTTTGCACTGTCAATGCCAATCGTCGTAAGGCCAGGTGGGATCTCCGCTGCGATATCGCTTTCACCAAATCCAACAATCCCGAGGTCTCTCGGAACTGAAATACCGAGGCGGCGAGCTTCCATGAGACACCCAAGTGCAAGGACGTCATTGCCGCAGAAAATTGCATCAAGCTTGGTCTGGCTCTCAACGATTGAAGATAAGCACGCTCGGCCGTTGGACAATCCGGTCACCTCGTCAACCAGGACTTCACGGGCAAGTTCCATTCCGAGCGTTGCGCACCGCTGGCGGAAGCCGTGCAGGCGCAATGCACCGCGACCGCTTCGGCGACCAACATAGGCCACCTTGCGATGTCCCTTCTTAAAGAGCAGTTCGGCGGCGAGCTGTCCTGCCTCCGTGTTGGAGAAGCCGACAAGCATATCGATCGGATCCTTGGGAAGCGCCCAAGTTTCCATGATGGGGATATCCAGTCCACGCAATATGTCTCGATTGGCCTGAAGTTCGATGACGCCGGTAAACATGACGGCGGCGGGTTTCATCGCATGCAGGGAGCGAATGGCGGCCGTTTCGCGCTCATAGGAATAGGACGTCTGCCCGACGAGAAAAAGAAACCCGGCCTTTTCCAGAACTTCGGCACAGGCCTGAAGCGCGAGCGAGAACTGCTCGCTCAACATGTTGGATGCGAAGGCAAGCACAATGTTCGAGCGGCCACTTTTCAATGCGCTGGCATAGGGATTAATGCTGTAGCCCGTCTGTTCGACAGCTTGCTGAATGCGATGACGCTTGTCAGCCCGCACGCTTTCGGGATTGCGGAGCGCTCTTGAAACCGTGATCGGAGAAACATCCGCCAGTCGCGCGACGTCTGCAAGGCTCGCCCGCTGTGCCGGAAGCTCCGATCCCTCGACCGTGGCCGATTGGTTGGGCGATCGTGCATCGGGTATTCGCACGACGTCGTCGTAAACGAATGCTGCATCCCCTAGTTCACTGTCGTTTTCCATTCTTTCCTCAATGCAGCGGCGCCCGTTGTCCCACTAGCTGCCTCATCTGTTTGAAGCAATGACCCAATTCGCCGACGCCGTGGCGAAGCCCTGTGCCGGATCAAAGTGAACGGCACTCCAAAGCATTATGAACGATTTTGATAACGTTGTCATTGACAGCAATCCAGTCATTGATGATAACGTTGTCAAGCGGACCTGCTTCTTCTGAGAAACGTGGCGTTTGCGGAAGATATCCGTGCAAAAAAAGGGGAGCTCACATGAACGTAAGCAAATTGAAACCACTTGGATCGCCGCGGAATTTCCTGAAGGCTTCGGCCGCCGCAGGGCTTTTGCTGGTGCTGTCGACGAACATTGCGTCCGCGGCTGCCAGTTGCATCAAGGGAGATCGCAAGGCGCCCTACACGATCGGGTGGGCAAACATTTACTCGGTCCCGACCTGGATGAAGCAGACCGAAGGCACGATCACTGCCGAGGTGGAGGAGCTTAAGAAAGCTGGCTTGGTCAAGGACCTGATGATCACCGACGCTCAGGGCAATGCGCAAACACAGATCCAGCATATCCAATCGATGATCGATGCTAACGTCGATGCGATTGTGGTGATCGCCGGTTCGTCCAACGCACTCGATCGCGTCATTTCGGACGCGTGTGACAAAGGCATTGCGATCGTCAATTTCGACAGCCTGGTCAACACGGACAAGGTTACCGCCAAGATCAACACCGATTCCAACGAATGGGGTGGCACCGCCGCTAAATGGCTGGTCGACAAGCTCGGCGGCAAGGGCAATATCATCATCATGAATGGGCCTGCAGGCATTTCTGTCAGCGACGATCGCCGCAAGGGCGCGCAACCTGTCCTGGACGCCAACAAGGACATAAAGGTCATCACCGAGACCAATACCGAATACAACGTGGCGCCTGCGCAAGAAGCGATGACAAGCTTGCTCTTTGCCAATCAGGAGATCGACGGCGTGCTGTCGCTTGGCGGCGCACTGTCTGCCGGTTCGGTTTTGGCCTTTGACCGCCAAGGTCGAGACCAGGTGCCGGTGACCGGGGAAAATGCTCGCCAGTTCCTGGAGTTGTGGAAGGAAAAGGGACTGAAGGGCTGGGCGACGATGCAGCCTAACTGGCTCGGCGCTCTTTCCGTTTACACGGCGGTCCAGGCTCTGGAAGGCAAGAACGTGCCGGCATTCGTTAAGGTGCCGCTGCCCGTGATCGACGACAGCTCGATCGACAGCTATCTTGCACGCGCCGACAAATTCCCGGCAGACGGCTACATTTATTCTGAATACGACAAGGCGCTGTTCGACAAGCTGCTAGCCCAGTAGCCGAGCAAAGGACGTTGTCATGAAGAATGCACAGCCCCTGCTGGAAGCCCGGCAGGTGTTCAGGGGCTTCTTCGGCAATCCGGTTCTCAAGGGTGTCGATATCGCCCTTTTCCCGGGCAGGGTTCACGCCCTGCTTGGGGAGAACGGGGCCGGCAAGTCCACGCTGATCAACCTTCTGTCCGGCGCGCTGCAGCCCGACGAAGGTACGATCGCCATCGACGGTGTGCCTGTTGCACGTCTCACGCCTGCGTCTGCGCGGGCGGCTGGCATTGCCGTTGTGCAGCAGGAATTGAGCCTCGCCGGCGATTTGTCCATCGCAGAGAATATCGGTCTTGGCGCGTATCCACGTCGCTTCGGCTTCATCGACTACCGGGCGCTCCAGAAGGGCGTCGGCGAAGTCTGCGCGATGGTCGGGCTTACCGAGCCGCTCGACACGCCCGTTGCCAATCTCGCACTTGGTCGCCGCCAAATGGTGGAGATTGCCAAAGCATTGTTTCGTAAGCCGCGCGTTCTCATTCTCGACGAGCCGACTTCGTCGCTTTCGGCACACGAAGCCGGCATTTTGTCCCGTTTGATCACAACCCTTCGGGACCGTGGCGTCGCGCTGCTTTATATTTCTCATCGGCTCAATGAGGTCCAAGCGCTCTGCTCCCACGTCACTGTGCTGAAGGATGGCAGTGTTACTGCAGACCAGTCTCTCGACGGCATTGACGGTGAAGGTCTCGTGAGACTGATGGTTGGGCGCGAAACCGGCGAATTATTCCCTGCGCGGCCGCCTGCCAATCCAGGTGCCGTCAGCATCAGCATCGAAGGTTTTTCTGCCGGTCAGGTGCGCGATGCGAGCTTTACTGCCCGCTCCGGCGAGATCGTCGGCATTGGCGGGCTCGTCGGGCAGGGGCAGGAGGATCTTCTGCTCGGGCTTTACGGCGCCATTCCGGCCAAGGCCAGTCGCGCTGACATTGACGGGAAGCCCGGCTTGAAAAACCGGGTCGCCGATGCAAACGCGGCCGGTATCGCCTATGTCCCGGCTGACCGCAAACATGAGGGGCTCGTCCTGCCTCATTCGATCGCGTCGAACATCATTCTGCCATCGCTCGGACGGCTGGCGCGCGGCGGCTTGCGAGATCGCAGCGCCGAAAGCGGGCTGATCGTCGAGCTTGCGAAACGGTTGTCGATCAAGGGTGATGTTGCACGCCCTGTCCAGGCCTTGTCCGGTGGAAACCAGCAGAAAGTCGCACTCGCCAAATGGCTGCCGCTCGATCCGAGCGTGTTCCTTCTCAACGACCCCACACGTGGGGTCGACATTGAGACCAAGCGAGAAATCTATTTGATGCTGAGAAACTTCGCGTCCGAAGGGCGGCTCGTTGTTCTGGTGAGCTCTGATACCCCGGAACTCGTCAACCTGTGCGACCGTGTTGTGGTCCTGCGCGAAGGCCGGATCGTTGCGGAACTAACCGGGGATGCGATGACCGAAGAGACTATCGTTGGCGCGGCGATGGGCGTTACCGGCAAGGAGAAAGCCCTATGAGCGCAACGGCCTCAAACTGGCTCTATGGAGCTATCCAACGACGGCGAAATCGCGGTCTTGGTGGTCTCTATCTTGTGGTCGCAGCCTTCCTGCTTCTCTACGCGGTGCTGTTTCCAGGCATTTTATCTGTCGGCGGCTTCTCCAAGTTCACACAGAACTGGTTCCCGCTTGCACTTGTCACGATGGCGCAGGCGTTGCTCATGTTGAACGGAGGAATTACGCTCGCAATTGGCCCGCTTGTCAGCCTCGGAGCCGTGATTGCCGCAACGACCATGAGCGGCGCCCTTGGTGTGCCTGGCGGGTTGCTCGCAGTTGCCATTGCCGGATTGGCGATCGGTACGATAACGGGTGTCATCGTTGCTTGCCTCAGGCTTCCGGCGATCATCGTTACGCTGGCGGGGTCCTTTATCGTTGCAGGCGTGGCACTCATCCTCTTGCCGCGCCCCGGTGGCTTCGTTCCCGACTGGCTGTCGAACGCGCTTGCGGGACACACCCCGACTGCTTTCGTGCTCCTCCTCGTGATTGTTATGCTGTGGAAGCTGTTCCTCGCCACGCCACTCGGTCTTGGTATCTATGCCGCCGGCGATAATCCCCTTGGGGCCTTCCGCTCCGGCGTATCCGTCGAGCGGGTCAAGATCACGTCATTCGCTCTGTCGGGTCTTCTTGCAGCACTCGCCGGCCTCTTTGTTGCAGCACAGACGGGATCGGGTGATCCGGTAATCGGGACGCCGTTCACGCTCAACTCGATCGCCGCCGCAGTATTGGGCGGGGTAGGCTTCCTGGGCGGGAGGGGCACCATGCGCGGTGCGATCTGCGGCAGCCTTCTCTTGTCGGTCATGATCAATGTCATGTTCTTCCTCGGCTTTCCACCCGTTGCCCAATATGTCGCGCAAGGCCTGATCATCGTCGGCGCGGTAGCCGTGCCGCAACTTCTCGCACGATGGAGGGCAGGACGGTGAGTATCGTCAGGACCGTATTGCGCAATCCGCCATTACTGACCTTCCTCCTGGTGGTACTGGTCTGGATCACCGCTAGCCTCACCTTGCGAGGTTTTGGCGCCTATGGGCATCTTCGATATCTGCTGGAGCTTGCCGCAGTGATCGGCATTGCTGCGGCTGGGCAAACGCTGGTCATTCTCATGGGAGGGATCGACCTTTCTGTCGGCGCAGTTATCACCGTTACTGCAATCCTGGTGCCGCTGATCTCGCCAGCCTGGGACCCGACCGGGTTGGTCGGTGTCGGCCTGGCACTCCTGATGGCGGCAGGCATCGGCCTTTTGAACGGAGCGGGCGCGACCTATCTCAGAGTACCCCCCATTATCATGACACTTGCCATGGCGACCTTTCTGCAAGGGCTTCTTGTCATCATCGCCGGCGGAAGTGCGGTCACCGTGCAGAACCCTGCTGTGATCTTGCTCGGCCAGGCGCGGCCGCTCGGCGTCCCGGCCGGTGTGTTGCTCTGGATTATCGTGGCGGTCATCGTGCTCGTCCTCATCCATCGGATGCCGATTGGGGCTCGCTTCCTGGCACTTGGCGCAAATCCGCTCGCCGCCCGACTTTCGGGCGTCAGCATCACCCGCAATACATTGATCCTCTATGCGCTTTCCGGTTTCTTTGCGGGGCTCGCGGGGATCTTGCTGCTCGGCATGAACCGGCAGGGTTACGTTGGCCTCGGCGATCCCTATCTCCTGACGTCGATTGCGGCCGTCGTGTTGGGAGGCACCTCTATTCTGGGTGGCCGGGGCACCTATGCAGGCACTATAGCGGGCGCAATCCTGCTGGTGACGACGACTGCGCTCATCACTGTCGTCAATGCTTCGCCCGGCTGGCGGTCGATCATGTTCGGCACACTAATCCTGGCGCTTTTGCTGGTTTCTGGACGTGAGGCGCGTCGATGACACACCGCTATGATGGGCCGGTGATCGACCCGCATCATCACCTCTGGGATCTCTCCTTGAAACGTCATCCGTGGCTGGAAAAGGCACGTGGAAACAGGGAGGAGATGGTGTCCGGCAGCCTCGCCCCGATCCTGCGAGATTATGGCGTCGAGCAATATCGTGCCGATGCCGCCCGCCAGAACATCGTCGCAAGCGTGCATGTCGAAGCCGGCTGGTCGGACGATCATCCTTTGGAGGAAAGCCGTTGGCTCGATGGACTGGACCACGGTTGCGGGATAGCCCACCGTTATGTTGCCCGCGTCCCCCTTGATGCTCCCGGTGCTGCTGAGCTGCTTGAGGTGGAGGCCCAGAACTCACGCGTTGCCGGCATCCGCGATATCGTTAGCTGGCATTGCGAACCTGGCAAGAGCTTCTCTCCGCGTCCCGGGCGCATGGCCGATCCGGGCTGGCGGGCGGGCCTGTCGCATGTTTCGCGGCTTAACCTCGTCTTCGACCTGATGCTCTATCCATGGCAGATGGACGAGGCCTGCGATCTCGTGCGCGCCTTTCCGGCGACGGTTTTCGTCCTCAACCACTGCGGCAGTCCTGCCGACCGCACCAAGGAGGGCTTGGCGAAATGGCGCCGCGGGCTACAGTTGCTTGGTGCAGAGCCGAATGTTCGTCTGAAGATTTCCGACCTTGTCGCCTATGACAATCGCTGGACGTTCGAAAGCCTGCAGCCCGTGATCGAGCACTGCCTTGGTTGCTTCGGCCCTTCGCGTTGCATGTTTGCGAGCGATTTCCCGGTCGCCGGCCTGCACGCCTCGTTCGACGAGGTCTACGAGGTCTTCCGCAGGGCTGGCGAACCGCTGTCAATCGATGAGCAGCGAGCGCTGTTTTTTACCACTGCCAATGACACCTATCGGCTGGGGCTTTCCAACACCGCCTCCGTCCGAGGAGAACAGAATGTCTAGTACTGCCCAAAATGCATCAGACAATCCGTTAGTTGACGATCGCGTCCGTGGCTTTCCTCCGGGGCACGCGCCTTTGGCACTCGATGCGATCGGCGGGCAGGGTTGGAAGCCCTATGCCGGAAAAATGGCTTTGCCGCTAATGTCGCTCGATGAGCCTGCATTCTCTGGCAACGTCAAGGCGATGATGGCCTATGTGAGGGATCATGGCATCGAGATCGCTCCGCATGCCAAAACACCGATGTCGACTGCGATCGCCAACACGCTTCTGGCGGCGGGTGCGTGGGGAACCACGGTCGCAGATATTCGACAGGCCAGCGTTTTTCTGAGAGCAGGTTTTCGCCGGCTGATACTCGCCAATGAAATCGGCGGGCTGGCTGCCGCCCGTCGCTTCGCAGCCATGGTCGCCGGGTTTCCAGACGCAGAGTTCCATATCTTTGTTGATTCGATCGATGCTGCGAATGCTCTTCGTACAGCATGGGCGGAGCGTGACGATCTGCCGGCCCTCGGGCTCCTTGTTGAGTTTGGCGCTGGTCGTGCAGGTGCGCGTGACCTGAAAACAGGGACCGCAATCCTGGATGAAATCCTTTCAGCGGAGACTTCGACGGTCCGATTGAGCGGGATTGCTGCCTACGAAGGGGCAGCGGCGACGGCCGATCCTGTCGAGACCGTCAACCGCATCAAGGGATTGATGGCTCTGATGGCCGACTTTCTGCCCCGGGTACGCACGCGCGTCAGTGACGCCCGCCGGCTGCTCGTGACCGCAGGCGGATCGGTTTATTTCGATATGGTCGTGGATGGGCTCGGCGACGCGGTCGCCAGTGACCCCAACTGCGTCCTTGTCCTGCGCAGCGGCGCAATCTTCTTTCACGATCACGGCGTCTATAAACGGGGGCTTGCGAGCCTCGATGCGCGGCGCGGCTTTGTCGTCGGCGGCGCCGTGAGATCGGCTTCGGACGAATTCGTCCCCGCCTTGCGGCTCTGGTCAGAGGTCCTGTCACGGCCTGAAAGCGGTCTTGCGATCGCCGGCATGGGAATGCGCGACGTTGCCAGCGATCAGGATCTCCCGCGGCCACTGGCGCTTTATCGCGACGGTGAGCGCGCCGCAGACCTGACAGGCGCCGAAGTGCTGCGGCTGAACGACCAGCATGCCTTCGTGAAGCTTCCGGATGGCAGCGATGCCAAGGTCGGCGACGTCATCGAATTCGGTATTTCGCATCCTTGCACCTGCCTCGACCGGCACGCCATTCTCTACGGCCTCGACCGGGAGCAACGGGTAACGAAGGCTTATCTCACCAGCTTCGGCTGATCCCGACTCCAAAAGAGTGAAAAGGAAAACTGCCATGCTCCAGCGTTACAAGAAGGGCACGCGCATGAGTGAGGCCGTCAGCCGCGGAGGCCTCGTCTGCACCGCTGGCCAGGTCGCTAACGACCGAAAGGCCGGTATTGGAGCGCAGACAAGCGACGTGCTCGCCAAAATCGGCGCCTTGCTGAAGGAAGCTGGTGCTGACCGATCCAAGCCGTCGCGTGCCTGTGTCGAGGCACGATTGGCCGATCCAGACCGGCGGGGCGAAATGACCGCCGTCGCGGCCCTCCAGGTGCCTCGGCCCTTCGAACTGCCCGACGGGAGACGACATGCATAGTGGCATCACCAATCCGATTGATTTTTCGCTGGACGGCCGGCAGGCCGGCAACGTGACGATCCCGTTTTCGATCGATCGATCGCCTTATTATCAAATTCGCGTTCCGATCCTACGCCTGAAAAACGGAGAGGGGCCGCGCGTTCTCCTGATGGCGGGAAACCATGGTGATGAATACGAGGGAGAACTCCATCTCGGACGGCTCATGCGCCTCCTCGACGTGTCGAAGCTTCACGGCGCCGTCACCATCTTGCCGTTAGCCAACCTGCCTGCGGTGATGGCTGCGAAACGCTGCTCTCCATTCGATGGCGGAAACCTCAATCGCGCTTTTCCCGGCGACCCGACCGGTACGCCGACGGCGCGCCTGGCGTATTTTCTAGAGGAGCAGCTTTTTCCCGCTCATGACGTTGTTTTCGACCTGCATGCGGGCGGCACGTCGATGGCGCATTTGCCTTGTACCCTTGTTGAGCGGCAGGGGGATGCCGCTCGCTTTGAGCGCTCCGTCGAGCTCATGCGCGCCATGGGTGCGTCGCATGCTTTCATCGCCGATAATGGGCCGGCGGCGCCGACGTCCATGGGGGCGGCCGCACGCGCCGGCGCGATCGGGCTGTCTGGGGAATTCGGCGGTGGAGGCACGGTCACACCGCAGACCATGGCGTTCGCGGCGGCTGCTATCGATCGCCTCCTTATCGCGCTCGGCGTCCTTGAGACCCCTGTCCTTTCTCGCATACCGGTTCCGGCACCCGGCGCGCTCCAGCTGTTATCCCTGTCCCGTCACAGCCAGGGAATCTATGCTGAGAGGCGAGGGTGGTTTGAGCCAGCAGTGGCCCTTGGTGCAACTGTCGCCGCGGGTGACCTCGCCGGCTGGTATCACGATCTGGAAAGGCTGGATCAGACAGAAGAATCGCTTCGCTTCGCCGAAGGCGGCATTGTCATCTCTCACCGCCTGCATTGCGACAGCCAGGCCGGTGACTGCCTGATCCAGGTCGCGGAACCCATCAGTGGCTGAGGAGACAGACCAGGACCCAGACCATGATCGGCGGTGCACGCATCATGGCAGTTGAAGGTGCGGCTGGCCGAACCTGTGCGGTGCGCCGCTATCGGCCGCTGGGTTGCGCAGGGCGCCAGAGTTTCCTGCCAAAGCAAGGTCAGATGTCTCCGTCAACGGTGAGCCGGTGATGGCCTATGGCACTCAGACCGGCCGGAGGCCGGGCCGGTCACCTTGGAGCTTAGGCGCCCGGCCTCCCTTTGCGACGTCTGCCGCTGCCTTCACCCAGTCGAGACGCGGGGCGGGGATCAGGCCGTAATTGTAGAAGTTGACGCCTTCCGCACCAGCTTCGATGGCTGCCTTCACCCGTGCGACGAGGATCTCGGGGCTGGCTACCTCCGGATAAAAGACCCGGAGACCCACACCGAGAAACTTGTCCGGCCCGAGCGCCTCGCGGCCTGTCCGGATGACCTCGGCAACGGCTTCGGGTGTCGCGTCGTAGCAGCAGAGGATGGCGCCGTCGCAGAGCTTCCCGACGACCCCGAGATCGACGCCCCCGAGCCAGCCATCTTTCAAGTCGATCAAAACGATCCGGGTGGAGAGATCGGCGGCGGCCTTGATCTCGCCGATCAGGCTCGTCACCGGTTCCGTCCGCCAACCGAGGAAGGCATGAAGTTCGGGATGAGCGCGGAAGGCATCGATGCCTGCCTCAGGAAAATCGGGAAACTGCACCTCAGGCACCGCGCGCTCGCAAAGCTCGGCGATGAAGCGCGAGACGGCTTTGCGGGATGCCTCGATGGGGACGTCGGCCTTGGCCGCCCGCGCCATGCAATGTTCACAGAAACACAGAGAAAGGAGGAAATCGTCTTCTGCATTCAGTCCGACACCATCCTTCTCATGATGGTACTCATGCGCGAAGCCCATGAAATTCGGGCTTTCGAGTTCAAGCATGTCTGGGCGATAATTGGTCGTGATGTCTCTGACGAGTGTCACCACATAATCGCGCGCGGCCGGGCTGGAAGGACAAAGGTTGTAATAGTTTGCGTTGCCGAAGGCGTTACGTGTCACATGGTCCGGGTGCAGCGCGCCAAGACGGCTGTTATGTAGGCATACGGTCCAGCATGAGACCTTGAGCTTGGTCTCGCTCCGCTGCTCGGTAAGGGCCTTCAGCATATCGCCGCGTTCCACGGCATTGCGCGCCATTAAGGGCTGGATCGTCTTACCCGCCCAGAGCGTCTGATCCGGCTGAAAATAGACTGTACCATCTTCAGGGAAGTAGGCCTTCTGTTTCGGGCTTCGAGGCTGCAGGAAGCGGCCTGCATGATAGGATGTTGCGAGGCTAACCGTGCCCAGCCCAGCGCGGTCTTTCAACTCGGTGGCAAATGCCGAAATTCCTTGATCCTGAACGTCCCAAGGGTAGGTCCACATGGAAAGATGCATTGCTTCCTCTCAAACTCTCTGCCTGTTGTTCGAGACTAATCAAATTATTGATTTAGATCGAGTTTTTTGTACGCGTCACTCTGACTGGTACTCAAACCTATGCATCTGCCTCTGTCAGGGCGAGCACCTTGCCAGAACGGTCATCGAAAGCTCGTACGGCTTGCGCCCGGCATTGGTTTGATTTTGATCTTATAGACTGCCATCGCCCAGCGATTGGGCAGCCAAACAGCCCCGTTTCGTTTTTCTGGACTCCAGAAGCGCGATAGTAAAACTGTGTGGTCCCGGCTCAAGTGGGCGGGACCTTCATCAGGTCATCACTCAAGCGCAACAGCGCGCCGCCGACATTTTCCTCCACATGCGACGGTTTGAGCACGCTGCGATCGGCACGATGGAAAGCCCGACGACTTTCGACTTATGCTGCGGCCGCCGAAGGCAGGGCGACGTTGAGCTTACTTTGCTGCGACAATCGCTTCGGCCTGAATGACGCGCAGCTCGATCTCGTGTTTGGTCGTACCGTTGGCAGCATTTGTGAAGCCGTCGATATAGTCTGCCAAGGCATGATCCGTGGCAATCGCTGTCGGTGCGCAAGGAAGTCAGTTGGAGAGGTCCGCAAGGCAGAAGCAATTCTCACGAACGTTGCCAATCGGGTTCTTTGCGTCGCTGCTGATCGAGCCTCGCCCGCCGGGCTGTTTCAGCCTGCAATATGCCCCAGTTGTGGAGCCCGCTGCGACGACTTCGCTCTCGACGGATGCACCTGATAAGGATATTGGCGAGCACAAGCCACCATGACGCTCGTCAGCGTCGCCTCCTTCGCTACGTTCAAGGTACTGACAACATGAAAAAGCCGCAACGAAACTTCGTTGTCGAATTCAAATCCGGGCGTCGGCGGCAGGCGTCGAAACCGGTCTCGATCTGGGGTAATCTCGATCTCAAGGCTGTTTCGGCTGCAGTCAGTGCTGACATCTCCGGTGACGCTGGTCATCCGATCGCAGACAACGCAATTTCTTCAACCCACGGGTCTCCCGAACTGGTGCCCGTATTGACAGCGCCACTGGAGCAGCCAACAACAGTGTTGGCACCACAGGAGGGAATTATGGCCAACGAAACAAACGCGACCGTCAACAGCGACCCCGTGATCAGTGAAGCGGTCACAGCCTCGGAGCCGAAGAAGCAGCGCGCACCGCGCGCCAGGAAGGCGGTGCCGGAGACGGCAGGTGCCGATATCAAGGTGGAGTCCCAGGCGCCTGTTGCACCGGCAAAGCGGGGCAGGCCGGCACGAACTGGCAAAACCACGCCGATGGCCGCGGATGTCGCCGGCAAGGCGAAGCGGGTCGGCAAGACGCGCGCTGCAAAGTCCTCTCCCGCTGCGGTAACGGCACCGATTTCGGTTGCCGACGACATGGCCGAGCTGCTGCGGCTGGAGGAAGAAAACCAGATGCTGCGCAAATCGCTTGCAGAAAAGCTTCGCCAGGAAAACGCCGATCTGCGCAAGCGCCTCGGTCTTGCCTGACGGCCTGACCGGCAACCTGAAACGTGCCGGCGACCGCCGACCGTATTTTGATCCGGCTCCCATGGCCACGAGCATCGGCGGTTTGTCGGTAGTCGATGCATGCGAAGGGCGGCTCGGCGGCCGGAAACAAGCGCGAGGTTGAGGAACGATGGTGGCGTCGCCTTGGAAATTTCTCGTTGGATTGACGAGACGACATGGCAAGGACAATGAACGCACGACCGTCGAGGACAGATCCGAGACGCCGGCAGCTAATGAGACTGAGGAGCCGGCCGGGCTGCAAGCGGCTGCGCCGGCGCTGCCATCAGACAATGGGCAGGATGCCGCCGCTGAGGTCGCTGCGGGTTCGAACGCCACTGGCGACGTTCCCAATATCGCGAGGGTCGTCGAAGGACCGTCCGCTGAGGTCGAGGTCGATGATCTGGCCTCGATGACCGGCCCCGGCTCGCAAACGACGTCTGTCGAGGGTTTGGCGACAACGAGGTCCCGCAAGGCGCGCGCGCCTCGAAGGAAAAACGTGTCTGCCGGGATCGGCTCAACACCATCGACCGCTGCCGTCGTGTCCAACGAATTCCAGGACCTCGATGACGAGATCCAGCAGCTGCGCAGTCAGTTGGCGAAGAAGCTGCAACGCCAGAATGCCCAGCTGAGACAGATGCTGGAGCGATTTGAGCGATAGAGCGGCGACGACGCCGATCCGGACACTGACGGTCGTGGTGGCTAAAATCGCCGCCATCTTGAACGTCTCGCACCTGATTGCCCAAGCGCTCCGCCCTCAGTTACCTGGCTCAATCGGCTTGGCTGGGATGCACGCGCCGGACTGACCCGGTGCTTTGTGACGATACCCGGTCGTTCCGCTCGAGGCTCGCATTTCGAAGTCGACAATAGCGATGTCGCGAAACTCTGGCAGTCGCTGGCGACATACTCGATATCTCCGGCCAGGCGGACATGGGTTGTCGGCCGTCGCCTCATCTGGACGCGTCATGGCAAACGCAGTCGTCGATCTCAGGTGATCGCGACGCCTCGGACGGCAAGAACGCATCGAAAGTATCGAGCGGCACCTCACGTTTTCCAGTGTGTCCTTCGTATGGCCGGATGGATTGTGAAAGACGCTCTCGATGCGCGCATGACTAGGAAAAGATGCGCCCTTGGACCAGTCTCATGAAGGTCCACATAGTCCATTTGATTATGGCTATCCGGAACGCTTTTCGTCATATTGCGTTCACCTTTAGTTCAGGAGGAGGGGCGGATATTTCCTCCACGTCCCGAGCAGAGGAGATTGGTCATGCACAAGCTAACCCTGGCAGCGTTTGGCTTAATTACAGGGTTTTCCGGGATTACGCCATGTCAGGCATTTCCGGCAATTAGCCCGCCCCAAATCGGAGTGCCGCAGCAGGCGGTGCCAGTGCAATGGCGTCACGGAGGCGGTCATTGGAATGGCGGCCATTACGGCGGCGGCTATTGGAATGGCGGCCACTACGGCGGCTACCACCATCACCATGGGTCGGACTGGGGCTTGGCCTTGGGTGGCTTGGCTTTCGGTGCGATCATTGGTGGCGCATTGGCGCAGCCGTACTACGGTCCGTACTATGACACATATTATGGCTCTCCCTACGGTTATTACCGGCCGTATCGCCAGTATTATGGCCCGTCGGTCGCCTATGAGGGTGGCAGCCATGTGAGTTGGTGCTATGCGCGCTACCGTACATACAGGGCGTTCGACAATACTTACCAGCCGTACTACGGACCGCGCCGCCAGTGCATAGGTCCCTATTGATGCACGAAATGGCTTGACGCTTTTGATCAAGGTCGTCGTCACTGCACGGACCTGGATGAATGATCCGCGCCACAGGTTGATACGCCTGCAAATTCGAGCAAGCATTCGTTCAGTAAATGAGGGCCGCGTGGGCGTCAGAAACTACTTGATCGAGGGCGTTTCCGGGACTGACAAGACTTCCGCCGCCACCGACCTGGTCTTTACGAGAATCCAGTGGATCATCTTCCACTTGACGCTGTCCCGGGCACGTTCGAGATGTCCGGCACGATCCGAGCGGTTGATAAGCGTTCGCTTGAGATGGCCAGAAAGCGTAACAGTGGTTCGAAGTTTCAAGCATGGCGCCCGTAGCACGGGACAAACGTTGCGGCATCAGGGGCGAGTGAAGCCTTCTTCATGCGCGGTCTGATCCTGCGCTTCATCGAGCGGGACATTCTTGTTCGGGCCATGAGCTTCGCCCGACGCTTCAGTTGGAATACGGGCACAGAGAGTTTCATCAACCGATCTCCATTCCGAGCCAAACACAATCCGTCCTCGTGCGACGCTCGAACGATGGTTCGATGATTTCCTGGGACCCCCTACGCACGATACTTCTCCGATCGGAGGGAGGCGCGGGTGCCAGAACCAGCGGTCATTGCGCGACGCCAACGTGCTTGCGATTGGCGCGCGTGTTGTGGGGGAAGGGCTGGCGCTCGATATCGTAGATGTCTTCCTGGCCGCCCGTTTCGAGGGCGACCGTCATGCGACGCGGGTGGACATGATTGGGGCGCTGGAGGGGTAGCGCCGCTACGCTGCACGGGCGACGTGGCGCTGGCCACAATGGTCATGCCGTCCGGCAAAATGCCATCAACGTCAGAGTTTCTGTTCCGACGTTGACATAGGGGGGCCGACAACCGTCATGCCATGTTCTTCTGAGAGCGACGCAAACTCGGTCGCCGACAGAGGTCCTCGGCGGCTTCCTTCACGGAAGAAAGTTTCCATCGTCCCCGCTGGCGAGAACATGATCAATAGCCGTCCCGTCTCCGTTATATTGACGAAAGCATGCGGCACCAGTCGGGGGCCGAGCAGGCCGTCGCCTTCGCGAAGGCGATGGACAGCGTCCCCTATTTGGATGTCGAATTCTCCTTCTAGCACCAAGAACCATTCATCTTGTGCATGGTGAAAGTGGAGAGGCGGTCCACCACGAACTGTACGAACCGTGTCGAACACGCAGATCTCCCCATGCGTGTCTGCTGCAGAGACCTTGCAGAAGAAGGTTCCATTGAGGAAGCGGATCGGGTCCTGGACGCGATCCTGGTCCTTTAAAACGGGCAACGAAAGCGAATTAGGTTCCATCCCTCCAACTCCCCTAGGCGCGAACGCGGTAGGATGCTGCCATATCTGCTCCATATTTCAACTCCGGTTCGGCTCGATCATCCGAGGACGTTGGTCGCCTGCAACAGTACCTCCGAAAAGTGGGTCCCCGGTCACCCGTTATCAGCTGACGGAAACAGGCGACGGCATCGCCTACCGCCGGCTTTCGCCCGGCATAGTAAAAAACGGTGTGGCGCTTCCGGCCTAGGGAAGCCGGATTGAGAGGTGTTTCGATGATCACCAATTAAGGTCGATCGGTCCGATTGCCCACCCGGAGAGCTTAGTTTCAAAGGAGCGGAATTCCGCTGTTCTAAGCGGATATATTGACATATATGCAGATATAAGATAAATGGCGTATATCTGGCTAAAGTGGATATGAGTCATGGATGAAGTTCGCAATCCTTTCGCTCCTGGTGCTGGATCGCAGCCGCCCGAACTTGCTGGCCGTGACAAGATTCTTGAAGACGCACATGTCGCTGTCCAGCGATCCATTCGCGGTAAGCCGACCCAGTCGCAGATACTACTTGGTCTTCGCGGCGTCGGAAAAACCGTCTTGCTAAACAAGATTGAGCAGATCGCGGAAGAACATGGGCACTTAACGTCGATGATTGAAGCGCCGGAAGGGATTCCACTTCCAACCCTCCTTTATCCTCGCGTCCATCAGGTTCTTCGCAAGCTCAGCGTCATTGAACAGGCGAGAGCGACTGCTTTCAGTGCGATGCGAGCACTCCGAAGTTTTGCTGCGATATTCAAAGTTGAAATGGGGGACTTCGCCCTGTCGGTCGATCCCGAGACGGGGACTGCGGATAGTGGAAACATTGAATATGATCTTTCCGAATTGTTCGTCAGAGTAGGGGAGGCTGCAAAGGCAGCAGGGCGCGGTTGGACGCTTCTAATCGATGAAATCCAGTACATTGGCGAGCGGGACTACGCCGCATTAATTGTCGCTGTTCATCGGACAAACCAAAAAGGGCTTCCCCTCTTGTTCTTCGGCGCCGGCCTGCCTCAGGTGGCAGCCCTTTCGGGCGATGCAAAGTCATATGCAGAGCGACTGTTCTCCTATCCCTCTGTCGGCGCTCTTGACCAAAAGTCGGCAGAACTTGCAATCAAGAATCCGATAGAGGAAGAGGGTGAGCAGATTGAAGTCGACGCATTGCATTCCATTGTCGCAAAGACCCGCGGCTACCCCTATTTCCTTCAAGAGTGGGGCTATCAGGCTTGGAACACGGCAGATCATTCGCCAATAGACGCCGCAGACATCGATCAATCTTCACAGAAGGCTTTGCGACGACTGGACGACGGATTCTTCAGAGTGCGTTTTGACCGCCTGACGCCGCGCGAACGTGAGTACGTCTGCGCCATGGCGAAGCTCGGTGACGGGCCGTACAAGTCAGGCGACGTTGCGGATATGATGAAAGAGCCACCCAACAAACTTGGGCCGATGCGGGCAAGTATCATCAAGAAGGGCATGATCTATAGCCCTTCATACGGCGACATAGATTTCACGGTTCCATTGTTCGGCGACTATTTGGTTCGCAATTGGATCGAAGCCAGGGTCACGAATGCGCAGCAGTAAGGACCAGGGCAAGCAGGCAACAGACGGCCATAGTCGCTTCCGTCGACATAGCGAATAACGAAGCTGTTGATGGGACAAGCGCTATAAAATACGCGCTTGCGGACGCCGTGGCCCTTGACGGGCGGTGACGGCGCCATTCCTGATCGCGGGGTAGCGGAAGGTTGGGTCAATGGCTACAGCGCGGCCGGGGACCAAGTCTTGACGAGAGCAGTGTTAAGCTTCATTGCCTGATCAGGCCCGCACGCAAAAAAGTTGCGCTACCCCTTGGCAGTCAGAGATCAATAAAGGATGATTCGAGATGGCGTGCGTTTCGCGGCAGCGAGCCGACGCGAATAATCTACCGCGGGAGATTTGGGCTCCGCAATGATTGAGATGCAGGTCCGGACCTGCATCTCAATTCGTTTCTCACTGGAATGAGTAATCAGCGGGTACCATCTGCGTTTCTATGGCGAAGGTAACTTCGTCACCGAGTTCGGGGATTGCGAAATCCAATCCCCATTCGCTGCGGTGTATCCTGCCGGTTGCCGAGAAGCCGATCTTCGGGACGCCCATCATCGGGTGCTCGGCCATCGAGCCGTTGAAGGTGACGTTAAGGGTTGCCGGATGCGTCTCACCGCGGAAGGTGAGGAGGCCTTCGACGGTGCCGGTCTTTTCGCCCGTCACGTGGATCGTCTTGGAAACGAAGGTGATCGGCCTGGCTGCCAGGAAGCTCTCCTCTCCGCCGATTTCCGCGTCGAAGTCGACCTTTTCCGGCCAGGGATAGTCCGTGCGGATCGAAAGCGGGTCGATCGTGACCGAGAGGGTGGAGGTTTCCGGTTTTTCCGGCTTCCAGTCGAGCCGCGCATCGACTTTCGTGAAGCGCGCGGTGTAGTGCGACAGGCCGGAATGGTTGAACGACCAGTTGAAACTCGAATGCGAGGGGTCGGTCTTGTAGGCCCCGCCCGGCGCCGGATCGGTGGCAGCGGCAAGGGCGACGGTCCCGCCCAAGGCAAGAGCAAGGGCAAATGCAGTCATACGGAGCATGGATGTTTCCTCGGATTGGAATGATGCGGGGTATCGCCTCAGGCGGCCTTTTCGCGGCCGATGGCCTGGAGGCGTTCCCAGACCTGGCCAGGTTGTGGAATGTCGAGGTCGAATACGGTCTCGAACGTGTCGGCGAGATGGTCGGCACTCGTGATGTGCTGCTCGCTGAGGCTGTTCGCCGTCACGCGGCGCAGGCAGTCGTTCTGAAGGGCGACATAGCCGTCCGCCGTGTGTCGCAGGACCGCGAGCGCGTTGGTGAACGGGGAGGCGGGATCCTGCGTCAGCCAGCCATGTGTTGTTACCAACGCGGCTTCGTCGCTGTGGTCGGGCCGGAAATCGAAACTCTTCGCGATGCCGCGCACATGGTTGTTGAAGCGGAGCCATCCGCCGTCCGCCGGCATGATCGAGAAGTCGAAGCCGCGCTGGCTGATCGACCCTACGGCAAGCGGCACCGGCTCGATGATAGCGTCCGCCACACCGACTTCGGCAAGATAGGGACGGTCGAGGTCGACACGCAGCGTCAGATGATTGCCGATGGCCATGTCGCCGAGCTTTTCCCGATCGACGCCACCGCAAAGACGGGTCACACCGAAGCCGAGTGCTGCAAGCGCGGCGCCAAAGAGGCCGTTCATCTCGTAGCACCAGCCGCCACGCCGCCTTTTTACCATCTTGGCGAAGGCTGCAGCCGGTGTAATCGCGGAGGGCCATCCCATGAAGGCGTCCAGCGCCTCCCACGTAAAGCTCATCAGATGAGCGCGGTGCAACCGCGACAGGCTGCGGATGTCGAGACGCGACGGCCGCTCGACCCCAATTCGGGCCAGATAGGCATCGAGCTGCGCGGCTGTCAGGGGCATTCCGTTTTCGTTTGAAGGGACATGTGTCATCCTTCGGTCTCCTTTCGGTGGATCGTTGTTGAGGGTCCGGTTGTGTGTTTGGCGTCGTTCAGGCGACTTTGCGGTCGTCCTCGGGCGGGAAAGTCAGGCCGAAGCCCCTGGCGACCGAGGCGATCTGCTCGGATGTTTCCGGTTTGCAGAGCTCGACGATCGGAAAGAAGCTTTCGAACCCGCCAGGCGTAACGATGACCATGAGATGGCCCTTAGTCTTCCCGACATTGCGGAAGCGGTGTGCCACACCGCGCGGCAGTGCGATGCAACCGCCTTCCGTGAGTTCGACATAGTCACCGGCGCACCAAAAGCCGAATCGGCCGGCGAGGACGCGGAAGAACTCGTCCTCGCGCTCGTGCACATGCAGAGGCGGGCCTTCGCCGGCCGGCACGAAGGCCTCGAACATGCCGAGCGAACCGCCAGTAGTGGCCGCCATCATGCGGATGACATGCTGACCGAACGCCATCGCTGGCGTCCCATGCCCCGGCGGCGAAACCGCCGCATAGGTGAACTTCTTCATCTCTCTCTCCAGTTCGGACGCATCGATTTTCGATGCTTTCACTCTTGCGGCAGGACGCGGAAATCGTGTCCTCGTCCCGGCGTGCGGGGCGTGGCTTCGACGTCTTTCGCTTGGGCGGCGGCAATGCCGCCGAAGGCGGGCAGATGATGCTATCCAGGCCGTCCAGCCGGTACGGCGTTCTATAGCGTGCCGCGAAAAGCGGCGTTCCTAAATGAATGTGCAAGCCGTGCCGAATATCCTAAAAGTTTGCTAAGAAGACTGGGACAAGCAATGGGGGACGGCAGTGAGGCTCGACGATAGGCTCCTCGATTTCTTCAATCAGCCGCTGATGTGCATCATCGCTGTGGCTGACGAAACCGGCCGTCCTTCGGCAGGACGCGGCGTCGGCTTCCATCTCCTGGAAGACCGCGAGACGATCGACGTCATCTTTTCCGCCTGGCAGTGGCCTCGGCTTGAACCCTGCATCCGAAAGACGAGGCGGATCGCTGCCACCTTCGTCAGCCCCTCTGACTATGTGAGCTTCCAGCTGAAAGGTTCCGCCACAATGCGCAGCACGGAAACGTCCGACCTTGATCGCGCCGGCCGTTTCATTGCGGCCGCGACGGACGAACTTGAATCCCTCGGTGTGTCCCGGCGCCTCATCGCGCCATGGCTGACGGCGCGCGAGGCGCGTGTCGCCCGGTTCTCGATCAGCGAAATCTACATCCAGACACCCGGCCCGCTCGCCGGCATGCTGGCAGGCACGAGGTCCCCATGACCATACAGCTCTGCGATCTTTCTGCCTGCTTCGAAGGTGTCATCCCCTCCATCATCGCGACCGCCGCGGCCGATGGTATGCCCAACATCTCCTATCTCTCCCACGTGGTGCGGGTCGATGAAGAGCATGTCGCGCTTTCCAACCAGTTCTTCGCCAAGACGGCGGCAAATGTCCGCGCCAATCCCAAGGTTACCCTGATCCTCGTTGACGGCTTTACCGGTGACCAGTTCGTGCTCGACATCGGTTTCGTGCGTTCCGTGGATGCCGGCGCGCTGTTCGACAAGATCGCCCGTCAGCTCAAGGCAAGCAGCGTGCAGGTCGGCATGTCGGACGTCATGCGGCTTAGGAGTGCCGATATTTTTCGGGTACACGGGATCGAAAAGGTTCCCTCGCCGGTTGAGACCGCGCCGGCTATGGCCGGCCGTGCGCCCGTTAGCCTGCCTGCTCTTTCGCAGGCGATCAAGGCCATCGAGCAGCAGGCGGAGGCCGACGAGATCATTGATAGCCTGCTTGGAGCCATCCAGCGCGTCCTCGGATACAGTAATGCGCTTGTGCTTATCCAAGACAACTATCGCGGCTGTTTGATCACCACCGGCAGCATCGGCTACGAACGTTCTGGCCTCGCATCGGAAATCATCGCCAGTGAGGGATTGATCGGCGCTGCGGCAACGGGCGGCCTGACAATCAAGGTCAGCGACATGAGCCGCGTGCGTCGGTTCGGCGAAGCGATTGGTCTGGAGGCGGAAGCGGCTGAAAATACGACGCGCACCGTCGCTTTCCCGCAATTGCCGGCGGCCATGAGCCAGATCGCAGTCCCCATGACTGCCCGCGGCACGGTGACGGGCGTGCTCTTCATCGAGAGCACGGAGCGGCTTGCCTTCCGTGAAGAGGACGAGGCTGCTCTCGAAATCCTGGCGGGGCAGGCCGCCAGCGCTCTCTGGGCCAGCGAACGGGAGGCGGGCGCCGCCGAAACGAGACAGGTAGCTCCGTTGCTCGAACCCGTTTCCGGACGGGAGATTCGCATCGCCCATCACCGCTTCGATGACAGCGTGTTCATCGACGGCACCTACATAGTGAAGGGCGTCGCCGGCACCCTGCTGCGCCTGATGCTCGAATGGCATCTGAGCGATGGCAGGAGCGAATTTACGAACCGGGAAATGCGGCTTGCGGCCGGCGCCCGCATGCCGGAGATCAAGGACAATCTCGAAACCCGGCTCCTGCTGTTGCGTCGCCGGCTCGAAGAAAAGCACGCGCCCATACGCCTCGTGCGCGTCGGCAGAGGCCGCGTCCGGCTCGAGGCGGAAGGCACTCTCATTCTCGACGCGACCGCAGGCGATTACCCATGAGCCAAGGACCGCGACATGGAGCCGGTGTCGGATAAAGGTGATATCCTGTGTCGGGTTGCAAAGACCACACGCAGGTTCAAATCCTGCCCCCGCAACCAATTCCCACGCTACACTATCCCACAATAGCCGGAAATTACGATCCCGTACGCCAGAGAGCTGGCTCGGGAAATTTGAACAGTAAGCGTCTAGCCGACCCCATCTAGCGGCGGTGGCGGCTGGTCCGTGTGGCGTATGTTATGCGGCGCTACGGTTCCATCTACATGGTTTCAATGTTCCGTCCGTTGATGATAGTCTCCGAAAGTATCATTTTGGATGACTATTTGAAAAATCCTTGAAAATCAAAAGCGTAGAATTTCGCCGGTTTTAACTACGGTCGTTTTTATGCACAAAAATATTTATTCTTTTGATTTTAATGCCTTGATGTACTTGTCAATAATAGAGTGGGCAAAAATACGCGCCGACGATCTTTCCGCCCACGATGGACCTGTTGTCGCCGGGGACGGATGGGGTGATCGAATGAGGCCGGGTCTCTTCCCGCAAGCTGATTTTTGTGATACGTATCCTCGGATGATAGGATTTATTCTCCGAGCTAACGTATCATGACGGAACCCGCGTCCCAACGCCAGATTGCCCGAACCGTGCTCAGGCTCCACGGCATTGCGCGCCTGACCGAGCTGCGCGCTGAGGGCGTGACTGCCGCTACCATGAGCCGTATGGAGCGCGATGGTGAGGTGCTTCGTCTTGCACGCGGTCTCTATCAGCTCCCTGACGCCCCGCTCGACGCACACCATAGCCTCGCGGAGGCCGCCAAGCGCCTGCCGAAGGGCGTTGTCTGCCTTGTCTCGGCGCTGGCGTTTCATGAACTTACCGATCAGATGCCAAGGCATGTGTGGATGGCCATCGGCCAAAAGGATTGGGCGCCCAAGATGGAGGGCGCGCCGGTACGACTGGTTCGTTTTATCGATCGACTGCTCACCGACAGCGTTGAGACCCACACCGTCGAGGGTGTGCCCGTGAAGGTGTTCAGCGTCGCCAAGACGATTGCAGACTGTTTCCGGTATCGCAACAAGATTGGCCTGTCCGTGGCGATCGAGGGGCTTCAGGAAGCGCTGCGCCAACGCAAGGCAACTCCGGACGAAATCGCCAAACATGCTGAGCGCGGTGCTGTCGCGACAGTGATCCGGCCCTATCTCGAGGCATTGATCGCCAATGGCTAAAGAACTGAAGAATGTCGGAGCCTCGGTGCGTGCGCGTCTGTTGCAATTCGCCAAGGCGAGCGGCCAGAGTTTCGATCTCGTCCTCACGCGCTTCGCCCTCGAACGGCTGCTCTACAGGCTCGGACAATCTCCGCATGCCGACCGCTTTGTTCTCAAAGGCGCCATGCTGATGATGAGCTGGTTTGATGACCCGCATCGCGGCACGCGCGATCTTGATCTGCTGGGCTTCGGCGAGTCTGAGGCCGAACCTATGCTGGCGACGTTCCGCGAAATCATGTCGCTGGAAGCTGCCGATGGCGTGGAGTTCGACATTGCGGCGCTGCGCATCGATCGCATCCGCGAGGAACTGGAATATGGAGGGTTGCGGCTCCGCACAACGGCCTCGATCAGCGGCGCCCGCATCGGTCTGACGATTGATATTGGCTTCGGCGATGCGACGGAGCCGGGTGCCGAAGTACTCGACTATCCCTCGATGCTGGAGTTTCCCGCGCCGCGCCTTCGGGCCTATGCGCGTGAGACCGTTATCGCCGAGAAATTCCAGGCGATGGTGGCGCTGGGGCGCGCCAATAGCCGAATGAAGGATTTCTACGATATCTGGATTCTCAGCCGTTCATTTGCTTACAATGATGACAGGTTGGCGCGGGCGATCGCGGCGACCTTCGCGCGGCGTGGAACCGCAATTCCTGTGGAACTGCCCGATGGGTTGACGCCGGCGTTTGCTGAGGATGACCAGAAGCAACGGCAATGGAAGGCATTTGTCGAGGGCGTCTCCCATAATCCGGGAACGCTGACGGATGTCCTCGCAGACATTGCGCCATTCCTGATGTCTCACGCAAAATTGGCGATCGACATTGACGGCGGCGTCCGAAACGGCTGAGCCATCGGCCGTCTCACTTCTGCCTTACAGGCCTATCTTTCCGAAATCGTATGACGTCGGTGAATCGTCTACGCCGCTGTGCGAAATAGCCCGCTGCGGTCGCCAGCAAGAAGAATTTTTAGTAAGTCATTGAGCGGTTGCGTCGATCGCAAGTTAAGATGAGATCCTGCCCCCGCAACCAACGATTCTTGTGAAAGCAAGGCACCCAAAACCCCGGCCTCCGAAAGGACGTCGGGGTTTTTCTTGTTCGCAGCAAACCGCAGGATCGCGGCCAGGTCGCCGCGCAGCACGATCGCCAGCTCGGCCTCGTCGGGCACGAGCGCGCCATTCGATGCAAACTGTTTCACACGTCATAACCGAAACACAGCCCGACACCGGACTTGCCGTCCTCGACGCGGCCGCGCAGCCCGCGGCGCGTCTTATCGGCCAGGTCCTTCAGGAAGAGGGCGTTCATCGTCCCCTTGAGACCGACATGCAGATGCGTCACGTCGCCTTCCGACAACGTGACGATACGCACGCCGCCGAAGGCCATGCGCTTGAACAGTTCCGCGATATCCTCCTGGTCACGGCTCAGGCGATCCATCGCCTCCGCGAGCACGACGACGAATTTGCCGCGCAACGCATCGCTGATCAGCTCTTGAATGCCGGGTCGCAGCAGCGATGCGCCGGAGATCGCCCGGTCGGTATAGCTGTCGACGACCGTCCAGCCCTGCTTTTCTGCGTGCAGGCGACAGACCCGCAACTGATCCTCGATCGAGGCGTCTCGCTGATTGTCCGATGAGTAGCGAGCGTAGAGCGCGACCTTCATGAGGCGACCTCCTTACTCCGGGAGGCGGTCTCGCGTCCGGTTGTCTGTTTCGGCTTGAACGAAGTCCCGTGCAGCCTGTCGCGCCAGCAGGCGGACCAAGTTGACGAGGCGTTGATCGGGTTTCGACGACGCAGACACAGCCGGTTCGCGGGCCGCGTCGGCGACCACACGAAGCTTGCCGGCTGTTGTACGTCTTGGTCGCGCCACGATCGCGTCCTTGTCCTCGCGCGGAAAACTCCGCTTCGAGACAATGATGCCAAGTGATTGCGCGCTGGCAAGGAGAAAATCGATTGTAAATCAATGGCTTGTGTCGCGATTGAGCGAATGCTGGCGAGTGGCAGCGTAGTGGCGGGGCACGGCTCGACAGCTATCGTAGCAATAATATTTTTGTGATCGCCCCCCTTGAGAGAGAGGCGTCTTGCCATGATGGCAACCGCCGGCACCCCAAATGTCAGAGAGCGACCATTTTCATTTGCCGGGACCGATAACAATTCCACCAGCCTTGCACTCCAAAGAAAACATGGCTATATATCTGGATATAGAACGGAGACGCGCGATGAGCAACAGTGCGCAGAAAAGAGCCCTCGAGAATTATCGGTCTCGCCTAACAGAGCGAGGCATCGCACGGTTCGAGATCCAGGCGCTCGACGCCGACCGCGATTTACTCCGATCCCTTGCCCGGAAATTGGCGGAAGAAGGTCCGGAAGCCGGGCAGCTTCGCCGGACCATACAGCAGGCAGTGGCGGGTGAGCCTCCGAAAGCGGGCGGCATCCTCGCGGCGTTACGTCGCTCACCTCTGGTTGGCGCGGATCTCGACCTCAGCCGGCCGCGAGAAGAGGGACGTAAGGTCGATCTGTGACACGCTACCTCCTTGATACAAATATCATCAGCAACGTCATAAAGCCGGAGCCGTCGGGTTCGCTACTGGCTTGGATGGGCGCTCAGAAAGACGACGACCTCTTCATTGCTTCGCTTACCGTCGCCGAAATCCGTCGAGGTATCTTGGAGAAGCCGACAGGTAAGAAGCGTAGCAGCCTTGAAACTTGGTTCGCCGGCCCCGAAGGCCCGCAAGCGCTGTTCGCCGGCCGCGTCCTGTCGTTTGACGAGAAAGCGGGCCTCGTCTGGGCGCGGCTGATGGCCCACGGCAAAGCCAAGGGCCGTCCGCGAAGCGCGCTGGACACAATCATTGCCGCCTTAGCCGAAGCGAACGACTGCGTCGTCGTGACCGACAATGAAAAGGATTTCGAGGACGTTCAGATTATCAACCCGCTCCGTAGCTCTGAGAACCAGGAGGCGGGCAGGTGACGATAGCGCGAACCGTCCGACCCATTCATTTTGAGGATTTTAGCGGGACTGAGTTTGAGCGCCTCGTGTTTGCTTTCCACCTTTGTGACGGCTGGGCTGATCTTGCTTGGTTCGGTCAGACGGGAAGCGATCAAGGGCGCGACATCATCGGCACACTGCCGTTCGACGACCAACCAAATGAACGCACTGTCATTCAATGCGTCAACCGCGACAGCCTGACCCAAGCCCAACCTTCATGCTCACCGACACAGCAGCTCGCGAGATGGACCGAGCGCGCGATCGAGTGCTTGCTGCTTTCCGGCGGGCGTATCCCTCCTTCAATGTCGTCCTAGAATGATGTAGCCGGAGCGGCTCAGCGCAAAGATAGCCCCTCGTTTGGCGACCATATAACAACATCGCGGAGACGACCGCGGAACGGATCGCCGGGCAGCGCCAGGCCGTCACGAAACAGGGCATACCGATAGTCGCCCCCTTCGCGGCTTACGGCGAGGCCCTCGATGTCCGGGAGGCCGAACCCGATCGACTGAAAGGTCGGTAGTTGAAGGGTGGGTGGTATCGCTCGCTCACCGCCTCGAATGATTCCGCTGAGCGCACTCAAGAATTCGGCGCCGGCCTTCTCCTCAATGACGAACCAGCCGAATCGAGGTCCGTTCAAAGACATCATCCTTCGGCGTACGCTTGACATATGGCGCCACCACCCAGGATGCCCAAAGAAATCTTCTTCCCACCAAGGGGGAAAGTCAGATCGCCACGACCATGGCGCTGAAGCAAGATAGTTGCGGCCGGCATATTGCAGTCGGATGAATTCGATGGGCTCCGGCTCAGGTGCAGTACCGTCGCCCGATCGAATCCAGTCAATCCAATCGACAATATCCGCCGCGCCCATGAGCGTAAGCGACATGGGATGTGGCGGGCTTCCGGTGGAGCAGGGCGTCTGTCCGTTGATCTCTCTAGCTTGCCCGAGCGCAAATTCTACCGCCGCTATGATGACGATTAATCGTGTACGCCTTGAAGGCGCACGAATATTGACAATCTATGCAAGATTGCATATACTCCAGTGAGAGATGGAGGCTGACATGCCGAGCATAGCAAACGAAAATAATGAGCGTATGAGTTTGCGGGTTCCGGCTGCGGCCAAAGCTAAGCTGTTGCGCGCCGCTGCGCTTCGCAATACCGACCTTACTAATTTTGTTACACAGTCTGCTCTGCGTGAAGCGGATGCCGTGATCGAGCAGGCTGAAACGATCAAAGTCTCTGAACGCGATTTCTTGCGCATTCTGGAGCTGCTGGAAAATCCGCCAGAACCTAATGAAAAATTGCGCGCCGCTGCACGTTCGCTACCCAAATCGATATGACGGCCTGGCATGAAGAGGCGATCGGCAAGCATCATGATCGCAAAAATTTCGACTGTGGCGACGCTGAACTAAACGACTTTCTGCAAAAATACGCGCGACAGAGCCACGATCAGGGCGGTTCAAAGACCTTTCTTGCCGTCAGTGATGACGACAACAAGCATATTTTGGGCTTTTACAGCCTTACCCCGACGTCAATCGATGCTGAGAAAGTGCCGACTGCGGTGCGTAAAGGACTTGGGCGGCATGAAGTGCCGGGCTTCCGGTTGACGCGCCTTGCTGTCGATCGGCGCCAACAAGGAAAAGGCATGGGTGGCCAGCTCATGCTGGCTGCAGGCAGACGTTGCTTGCGGGCAGCATCAGAAGTCGGCGGCGTAGTGTTAGCTATCGATGCTCAAAATGACAGGGTCGCCGAGTGGTATAAAACCTATGGTGCGATACCGCTTGTCGATTCCCCGCTTTCGCTGGCGATACCGCTGACGACCATGGAGGAAGCACTGAAAGCGGCTGGACACACGCTATAATACGCCATTCACAGGAGCAGATATGCAAGCTGATCTATTTCTGTTCCCTGACAGCAATGTCTTCATCCAATGTAAGCCGCTCAAAGATCTCGATTGGTCGCCATGGAAAAATTACAGCCATGTCCGGTTGATTGTTACGCGGCCGGTGCTGGTCGAAATCGACCGGCAAAAGAATAAAGGCTCTGATCGGTTAGGGCAGCGCGCGCGGAAAGCATCAAGCCTGTTCAGGGAAATGCTTAAAGCTGAACACAATGACATGGTGATCCGCGAAGCTGATCCGCGCGTGACAGCGGCGACTTCAGAGGAGTGCGTCTCCAACGCAAAATGGCCGGTATCGAGAAAGCGAACCTCCGCATTCGGCAGGTCCCTTTTGTAGGCTTCTGCGCCGGCAGGCAGAAAGAACGGATCCTTGTCGCCCCATATCGCCAGGAACCGCGGCTTGTACTGCAGTAAATAGAATTGAAATATGGGATACCGTGCAATGTTTGTTCGCGTAATCGAGTGCAATGTCGAGCTGGATTTCTTCAGCGTCCGGGCGCGTCATGTAGAAGGCATCGAGCGAATAGCCGTCGGGAGACACGTTCGATAAGTCCGAAACGCCGTGTTCGTATTGCCAACCAATGGCGGGAGGTTTCATGATTTCGCGTAGTGCGTCCCGATTGGCCTCCGTCGGCTCGGACCAGTATCGCTTTATCGGGTTCCAGACGTCGCTCAACCCCTCTTCGTAGGCATTGCCATTTTGGGAGATAATCGCGGTCACCCGCTCGGGATACTCCATCGCGATGCGGAAGCCGATCGGTGCACCGATATCAAAAGCGTAAAGCGCAAATCGCTCGAAGCTCAAAACCTCAATGAACCTCTGTATGTAGTGGGCAAGATTGTCGAAGATGTAGGCGAAATTTTCGCGCGCGGGCGCCTGTGACCGGCCGAACCCCGGTATATCCGGCGCGATCAGGTGGAACCGATCGGCGAGCAGTGGCATGAGATCGCGAAACATGTGGCTTGAAGACGGAAAACCGTGCAGCAACAGCAGGAACGGTTTTGTGGGTTCCCCGGCTTGCCGATAGAACATCTCGCAACCGTCGATATTGATGCGGTGGTAGGTCGAACGCTTCATCTTGTCCTCGCTCTAAAAGCCAAAATCGCTGAGGCCGGGGTGTTCATCCGGTCGCCGGCCAATCGGCCAGTGGAAGCGTCGATCCGCGGCAAGGATCGGCAAATCGTTGATGCAAGCGAAGCGTTTTTGCATGAGGCCATCGGCTCCGAACTCCCAATTTTCGTTCCCGTATGACCGAAACCAGTTACCGCTGTCGTCATGCCATTCATAGGCGAAGCGAACCGCGATACGATTGTCGGTAAAGGCCCAAAGCTCCTTGATCAGCCTGTATTTGAGCTCGCGTTGCCATTTCCGGGTCAGAAAACTGACGATCGCCTCCCGGCCATTTACGAACTCCGAGCGATTGCGCCGCCGGCTGTCTTCGCTATAAGCCGGCGTTACCTTTTCGGGGTTCCGACTATTCCAGCCATCCTCGGCAAGTCGAACCTTTTCAGTTGCGGAGGCCGCTGAAAACGGCGGCTCTTGTGACTTCCACTATTTTTCTCCCAAGGCCGTGAGCCGCGCACGCAGCTCTGCATTTTCCGATTCCAGTTGAGCCAATCGCTCGCGCAACGGTGTTACCGCCCTCTCCACCTCACGTTCGTTGTAGCGGGGAGTGATATGCTGAGGGCAATTCCAATCGAAGGCTTCCAGCCGCAGCCGGAAAATCCGCTCCGCCTTTGCCCGATAGCCCGCATCGAAAACAAGGTTGGTCAGCGCAGGGTCGGCGTCGAGCGTCAGCTTCTCGACATGCATGTAGATCTTGAGACGGGCGCGCTGCGGATAATCGACCAAAAAGAGACAAGCCCGGTCGTTTGCGGCAAAGTTGCCGGTGCTGATATATTGGCGGTTACCCCGGTAGTCGGCGAAAGCCAGCGTCTTGTTGTCGACGGCTTTGAGAAAGCCCCGTGGCCCACCGCGATGCTGGACATAGGGCCAGTCGGTTTCCGACACAGAGGCGATATAGAAGCTGTCTCGTGCCGCGATGAAGGCAAGTTCACTCTCGTTGAAACTATCAGACTCGCGATGGTGGTCGCCTAACCAGATCTGATCAGCACCCATTTCAGCTTGGGCCAGCCGCACATTCGGAGTGATTGCAACTTCCAAAAAATGGTAAGGCATGGGTGAGTTCCAAAATCCGAAATATAGTATCCGCTATTCAGCGGTGCGACCTCGATTTGGCGGAGCCTCGGTCACACCGCCGGCGACCATGGCTGGTCACTTCTTGGCGACGTTGCGATCCAGGAAGTCGTTGATAAGAGGAGCAGCGACATCCAGCTTTTCTTCGAGCAGGAAATGACCTGAGTTCAGGATATGGATTTCTGCATCCGGCAGATCCTTGAGGTAAGGATGAGCGCCTGCCTCGGGAAAGATAAAATCGTTCTTGCCCCAGACGATGAGCGTGGGTGGCTTGCGCTCACGAAAGAAACGTTGGAAGTCAGGGTATAGCGGCACGTTGGTTCGGTAATCATACAGCATATCGAGCTGGATGTCCTTGTTCCCAGGGCGATCCAGAAGGGCCTGGTCGTGAACCCAGTTGTCCGGGCTGATGCGCGACACGTCTTCCATGCCGTCGGTGTACTGGAACTTGGTGGTTTCGAGCGTGAGCAGGCCGGAGAGCGCTTCGCGGCTCTTTGCTGATCCATCGGACCAATAGGTCTTGATGGGATCCCAGAATTCCTTCAGCCCTTCATCATAGGCATTGCCGTTCTGGATGATCAGACCGCTGACCCGTTCCGGATGTTTCAACGCCAGACGGTAGCCGACCGGCGCGCCGTAATCCATCACGTACATGGCGTAACTTTTGACAGCCAGGCGATCCAGCAACTTGTCGACGATATTGGCGGCCCACCGAACGTATAGGCAAATTGGCTACGATCGGGAGATGCACTTTGTCCGTAACCCGGATAGTCAGGCGCGATGACATGGTACCGGTCCGCAAGGAGCGGGATCAGATTCCGGAACATGTGGGAGGACGTCGGAAAGCCGTGGAGCAGCAGCACGACCGGAGCGTTAGTCGGACCGGCTTCCCGGTAAAAGATATCGAGGCCTTCGATCTTTGCGGTCCGATAGTGGATGGGAACCGGAGCCTTGTGAACTTCTGTCGTGGCCTGCGCAGGAAACGCTGATACCACGGTCGCGGCAGTCATGCTGGCGGTCGCCAGCATCAGGCACATAATCAAGCTACGCATGATGGTCTCCCCATAAGTCGGAATGGAACGAAAATTGGTTTTGAATGAGGGCTGCCTTGGCCGTTCAGGCCGGGCAAGCGCCGTCGTAATAAACAACGTCACCGGAGGGTGTTGCCCCAGGTCAGTAAATGGCAGTGGTGTGGAATTCGATGCACGTAAATGTTCGGTGTGAACCCGCCGGCGGACCAGCCATCGTCGTCGTTCATCAAGGGCCTCGAGGGATAGAAGTAAGCGCGTTTTGTATCGCTCTCAATTGCGATCTAGGTCACGCGCAACTAGACGATGGCATTGCCGCCATAGACCTTCGTCTATCGATTTGTCCTTACGCAACCCGCAGAAATCCCGTAACTATTTCCGGCGGACGATCGACCACCTTCGGCATTTCCTGACATGGTGTCGGAATTTTTGGGCTCCGGAACGTCTCAAACTCTGAACGGAGAGGGTTGTGGAACGAGAGCCGGAAACCGATCCCATTATCGATCTGATCCCCGCGATGGTGTGGTCCGCAACATCGGAAGGCATGCTGGATTTCGCCAACCACCATTTTCTCGAATTTATAGGCGTGCCGCTTGAGGAAATCTCCGGAGTGGGTTTCTACAAGCTGTTTCACCCAGACGACACGGCACATCTCGCTTCGGAATGGCACGAAATCATGTCTTCGAAGACTGCCAGAGAGGTTGTGGGCAGGCTCAGGCGCGCAGATGGCCAATATCGTTGGTGCACGCTTCGACAGAAGCCTCGGCTCGACGCCAAAGGAAATGTCACGAGATGGTATGGCGTCGTCCTGGATATCGAAGATCGCAAACAGGCCGAAAACGCACTGAAAGAAACGAAGACTGCACTTGCGGCCAGTGAAGAAAACCTCAGCCTGATCATCAATTCGCTGCCCGTTCTCGTGTGGTCGGCGCGACCGGATGGCAGCGCTGATTTTGTCAACAAAAGCTGGTTGGACTACGCAGGTCGCCCCGCTGATCAAATCCTCGAATGGGGCTTTCTGGACCTATATCATCCTGACGATATCCCAGGCATGGTGGACATCTGGAAGAGAGACCTTGAACATTCCGACCACACCGTTCTGAAGGGACGCATCCGTGGAGCCGACGGCAACTACCGATGGTTCTATTTCGCGGGCCGCAAGCTGGTTGATGCCAACGGGGTCGTGCGCTGGTTCGGCTGCAATATCGATATCGAAGACCTGCAACGTGCGGAGATTGCTCTCCGGGACAGCGAAGCTGCGCTCAGGGAAAGTGAGCATAAGCTCAATCTTATCATCAACACCATACCCGCAATGGCCTGGTCCTGCACCTCGGATGGACGGCTTGAATATTTCAATCGCAACTTGATCGATTATGTCGGTCTGCCTTTTGAAGAAATCGTCGGCTTCGGCTTCTATCGCATGTTTCATCCTGATGACGTCGAGCCGATGCGTGTGGCCTGGGACGAGATCGTTGCCTCGAAAAAGAGCCGCCCGGTAGATGCCCGCATCAGACGCGCCGATGGCGAATATCGATGGTTCAACTTGCGACAAAGCCCGCTGTTGGATGCAGACGGAAGTGTTGTGAGATGGTACGGCGTCGTCGTTGATATCGAGGATCGCAAGCGGGCTGAGGAGTCCCTGCGACAGAGCCAGAGTGACCTCGCGCATGTGACGCGGATGACGGCCACAGGGGAGCTTGCCGTTTCGATTGCCCATGAAGTCAACCAGCCACTGATGGCAATCGTCACGAATGCTGGCACATGTCTGCGCTGGCTGCAACCGGGCCACACCGATCTGGAGCAGGCGCGGATGGCCGCCGAAAGGGTTGTTCGGGACGGACATCGCGCGGGCGATATTATCACCAGTATCCGCGCAATGGCTCAGAAATCACCAGCGCGAATGGAGCAGACTGATTTACAAGCTGCCCTGCATGAGGTGATGGGTCTTTTGACGGGCGAACTGCAAAGGCGTGAGATAGAGGTCGGCCTCGATATGGCGGAAATGCCTATCGAAGTCGTCGGAGACCGGACGCAACTGCAACAGGTTGTTCTCAACCTGGTCATGAACAGCGCTGAAGCGATGACAGCTTCGTCAAGAGCAAAGCGCATCGCCATCAGATGTGCGGCTCAGAAACAGCGTGTAATCGTGAGTATCTCGGATACAGGCCGTGGGGTACCGGTCGGCGAGTTGGATCGGGTTTTCGAAGCATTCTACAGCACGAAGGCCGATGGTATCGGAATGGGCTTGTCGATTTGCCGCTCCATCGTCGAAGCGCATGGTGGCCGGATCTGGGCTTCTGCGGCGGAAAATGGGGGAGGAGCAGTGTTCACATTCACCTTGCCAAGGGCGGAGGATACAGGCGCCTATGATGGATGATCGCAAAAGGGGCCGGCCGACCGTCATCATCATCGATGACGACGAAAGTGTCCGCGAAGCTCTGAGAGGGCTTTTTGAATCTGTCGGATTGACCACCGAAACCCATGGTTCTGTAGCAGAGTTTCTTGCTGCGGATGATCCGGATCGGGCTGGCTGCATTGTTCTGGATATTCGCCTGCCAGGCCAAAGTGGTCTGGAGTTTCAAGAGGCGCTCGCGAAAAGCCGACACCCCAGGTCTGTCGTGCTGATCAGCGCTCATGTCGATGTGGCGATGGCGGTCCGCGCCATGAAGGCCGGAGCAATCGATGTCCTTACCAAGCCAGTACGCGAGCAGGACCTGCTCGAAGCCGTGAACCGCGCTTTGGCAAGTGACAGCGCCCGACGGGAAGCGGCAAATCAAACGGCAGCAATGCGCCTGAGGTATTCCAAACTCACCGACCGCGAGCGGCAGATTATGACTTTGGTTGTTGCCGGGAAGCTGAACAAGCAGATCGCCGCTGAGGTTCAACTCGCCGAGGCCACAGTGAAGCTTCACCGCGGCCACATGATGCGGAAAATGCACGCATCCTCAGTTGCAGATCTGGTTAGGATCGCGAGCATTCTGGAGGGCTGAAAGTAAGCTCTAGGAAGAAAAGTGAGATACACTAAAGGGGCCGCGGACCTTCCTCAGCGGGTGGCGATTGAATGTTTCGTCGATGCGTAAATTTGGATCCGAAAAAGGGTGCGCGCTGGATCTCGTCGATGGTGGCTCGATCAAGGCCCCGAATGAAGCCAGCAGGATCGGATTGCGCGGCTTCGAGCACCGTCTGGTCGTCGAGCGTGATATAGGTTCGACCGGCTTCTCCCATCTTTCGGACGAGGGTGGTCTTGCCGGCTCGGCGCGGTCCCACGATCAGGACGACTGGGGTATCCGAAAGGGCTTCCTCCGCGCGCTGCTCTACAAATCTCTCGAGAACATGTCTTCCTCGAATCTCGGACGATTGGAACTATCGTTCTCGGCTAATTGGAAGTCAATGGACCGCTAATTGGAGCTTGAAAGGTCGCAATCTGGAAGGGGGAACGCCTTCCCCCTGGCCGGTGGTTCGTTGCCAGCGTACCCCTGCAGCGGGAGAGACCCCGCAACGCCCCCCTCAGAGTTGGTGTGTTGTGGGTGGGATTTGCCGTGACGGGTTGATAGCTGGAGGAGAGGCTTCTGGCGATGTCCAAATACGATCGCAACGCTTGCTTGCCGTCCAGTTAGTCAATCTCCCCGCATCTACCGGCCGGCCGAACAGTGCAAGTCTCTGTGGATTCAGGCCGAAAAAACCTCGGTGGCACAACAGGTTACCGAGGGGTGTTTTGCAGGCGAGGGATCGCCGTCCCGATTCGCCCTTAAAGAAAATCAATCACTTAGTTCCGCAGGTGCAAATCGGGTGAGGCGCACCCCGCAACCAATTGCGATACGGAAGGGGCGGGGAGATAGCGACAGTATATCTGACCAAAGGCCCAGGACGCCATTGCCACCTATGTCCCGGTGGTGGCCCCTGATCGGGGCCGCATTGAGCGCCGTTGCGGTTCTGGCATTCGCCGATCAGACAATTATTTCGCAGGTTGTCGATGCGAAGTTTCGAGTCCTGCGGATTGATCCGCCTATCGCATGATCTGCAAGGGAAGCTCGGTGCTCTTCTTTAGAGTGCGCAGGACGATACTTGACCTCACGGACGCGAGCCCGCCGGCGACCTTGATCATCCGTTCCAGGAACACGCTGAGGTGATCAAGGTCGCTGGCCACTATTTTCATCAGGAAGTCGGCCTCGCCCGTCTGCGAATAACACTCCAGGATTTCTGGAGCGGTTTCGACGAAGCGGTGCAACTGTTCATTGCCTTCCTCCGTATGGGCGCGCAGGCTCACCAATGTGTGGGCAACGACGGAAAATCCGAGCTTTTCTGGATTGAGTATGGCCACGACATTCTGAACAAAGCCGTCGCTCCGGAGGCGGTCAAGCCTTCTGGAGCACTGCGCGGCCGAAAGGTTCACGAGCTGCGACAGCTCGGCCTGCGTCAGTTCCGCGTTTCTTTGGATTGCCGCAAGGAGCCGGATGTCAAATTGGTCAAGTGCCTCCCCTTTACTCGCCATGTCTATTCTCTTGCGTGAATATTGGGAAAACAAAGAATTTCATGCGCCCTATTACGTGAGTGTGAACGAAAATGCAAGAAATCACCATCGTTGTGACGGTATGGTAACGCCAGATCCTACAAGCGAGGTGCAAGATGTTCAATAAACTCAAAGAGCAGCCAGCCGATAGCCTCCTGGCACTTATCAAGGCGTTTCACGCCGACCCGCGTCAAGCCAAGATCGACCTGGGTGTCGGCGTCTATCGTGACCAACAGGGCAAGACGCCGGTCATGCGCGCCGTCAAGAAGGCGGAAAAGTTTTTGTTCGAAACGCAGGACAGCAAACGCTACCTCGGTCCGGAAGGCGATTTGACTTTCGTGAATTTGCTCAAGCCGATCATTTTCGGCGCCACGGGCAACTTGCTCGATCGTATTGTCGGCATTCAGACTCCCGGCGGAAGCGGGGCCTTGCGGCTCGGCGCAGAGCTCATCGCTGCTGCCAATCCGAATGCTCAGGTCTGGTTGGGGACGCCCAGCTGGCCCAACCATGCGCCGATCTTTGGATCCGCCCGGTTGGCCGTCGAGGACTACCGGTTCGTCGATCTAGCGACGCAGAAGATCGATTTCGATCGCGTTGTCGAGGCGCTGTCATTGGCGAATGCGGGGGATATCGTTCTTCTTCATGGCTGCTGCCATAACCCCACGGGAATCGATTTTACCACTGAGCAATGGAATCAGATCACGGCGCTCCTGGTGGAACGCGCGCTCATTCCGTTCATCGACCTTGCCTATCAGGGACTTGGCGATGGTCTTGAGCAGGACGCAGAGCCGACACGCCTTGTTCTCAGTACTGTCGACGAAGCCATGGTTGCCTATTCCTGTGATAAGAATTTCGGGCTTTATCGTGAACGGGTCGGCGCACTTTATCTCATGAGCCGGAATTCGAGGGAGCTTCAGATTGCCGAAAGCAACCTGGCTTCCCTGGCCCGTGTCAACTGGTCGATGCCGCCTGATCATGGCGCGGCAATCGTTCGCGCGATCCTGGAAAGCACGGAGCTGACGGAAGTGTGGAAGGATGAGCTTCAGGAAATGTGCTCTCGTGTCAACGGAAATCGCGCCGCACTCGCTGCAGCGCATCTTGACCTTGCATTTATCGCCAAGCAGCGTGGCCTGTTCTCGAACCTGGCCATTTCAAAGGAAACCGCCGCGGCGCTGCGATTGAAGCATGGGATCTACATGGCGGATTCGGGCCGCATGAATCTCGCGGGAATGCAGCCCGCCGACGCCGACGCCGTCGTGAAGTCTCTTCACGCAGAAGGCGCGTTGAACGCGCGGCCCGCTGCCTGATCTCATTCCAGATTCAAAGCCAGATTCAAAGCCAGATTCAAAGTTGGACAAGTGATGACAAAAATGGAAACCACGGGTCAGGCCATTGCACGCTCCCTGATCGAAAATGGCATTGATACGGTGTTCGGCATTCCCGGCGCCCACATGTATGACTTCAATGACGCTCTTTACGAAAAGCGCGACGAGCTCCGTTTCATCCATACTCGCCACGAACAGGGTGCCGGCTACATGGCTTACGGCTATGCCCAGTCGACCGGCCGGATCGGCGCTTATACAGTCGTGCCTGGTCCTGGCGTTTTGAACTCGGGCGCTGCTCTGTGCACGGCTTACGGCTCCAATTCCCCGGTTCTTTGCCTGACGGGCAATATCATGTCCCACTTGATTGGCCAGGGACGGGGGCAGCTCCACGAATTGCCCGACCAACTGGCGACCATGCGGGGGATCACGAAGGTTGCCGAGCGCATCGATCACCAGTCTGAGAGCGGAACTGTGATGGCCGAGGTTATCGGCAAGATGCTTTCCGGACGACGCGGGCCGGGCGCAGTGGAAGCGCCATGGGATGTCTTCGGCATGGCGGGACCGGAACTGGATCTTCCGCAGACCAGACCTGCTCCCGCCCCGCAGGTCAATCCAGAGCAGATCAAGGCAGCTGCCGCCATTCTCGCAAATGCAAGGAACCCTCTTATCATGGTCGGCGGAGGCGCCGTGGAGGCTGGCGATGAGGTGGCTTTGCTCGCAAAAGTCCTCAACGCGCCGGTCACCTCACACCGTTCAGGCAAGGGCGTCGTCAGCGACGACCATCCCAACTATCTCAATTTGGTGGCTGCCTTCGATTATTGGAAGGATACAGACGTCCTGATCGGTATCGGTAGCCGCCTCGAGCTTGAATACATGCGCTGGCGGTGGTTGCCGAAGGGACTGAAGGTCATTCGCATCGACATCGACCCGACCGAAATGGTCCGGCTCAAGCCGGACGTCGGTGTGGTTGCCGACGCGAGGGCAGGGACCAGGGCTCTGATCGACGTTCTGGCGCCGACGACCTCTGCCGACAGGACGGGCGAGTTTGCAGAACTCAACCGCAAGGCCAGGGAGCGTTTTTCGGCTGTGCAGCCGCAGGTCGATTATCTCAACGCGATCCGTGAAGCCCTTCCCAGAGACGGCTTTTTCGTCGAGGAAGTCAGTCAGGTAGGCTTCACTGCGCGATTTGCGTTCCCGGTATACGGCCCAAGACAGTATGTCACGTGCGGCTATCAGGACAATCTCGGCTTTGGCTTCAATACCGCGCTCGGCGTCAAAGTCGGCAATCCCGACAAGGCCGTTGTATCCGTGTCCGGCGACGGCGGGTTCATGTTCGGTGTCCAGGAATTGGCGACCGCCGTTCAACACAATATCGCGGTTGTAGCAATTGTTTTCAACAACAACGCCTACGGTAACGTCCTGCGTGACCAGAAGCAGAGCTATTCAGGCCGATACATTGGTTCCGAGCTCACAAACCCGGACTTCGTAAAGCTGGGCGAGAGCTTCGGCGTCAAAACATTCCGCGCCACATCGCCCGACGAACTCAAGTCGCTGATCATCGAGGCATTGGTTCTGAATGTTCCGGTGCTCATCGAGGTGCCAATCGAGAAGGGTTCGGAGGCTAGCCCATGGCCCTTCCTCCATCCGGCGCCGCCATCCGTGTAGGCTCTGGGCGTGACGCGCGTCGTGCGCGCAAGATCGCATTGGATAACCGATCATGCATTGAGAAGGTCCCGTCGAAGGCCCCGTTCCAAGTCTTTGAGAAATCAGAAAGTCAGTTTATGTCCAAAGATGACCTACCCCTGAAACTTGATAGAATTGAGAGCTATCATGCCCATGTCTATTTCGATGGCTCCGAGCAGCGCGAGACTGCGGAATTGTTGCGGGAGGAGATAGCCGAACGTTTCTCCGTTCTCCTCGGTCGCTGGCATGATCGACCGGTCGGACCACACGCGCTCGCCATGTATCAGGTGGTATAGACAACCCGTCATAATCTCTGAGACGAAACACTAGGTCCATACCCACGGCTTGATGAATAGTCTCAAGCTTGGACAGCAGGCGCTTTCTGACCAATATTTTAATATAATTGTTGGTCAGTAATCGACAGGCGCTTGTCACTGACCAAAATTTGTATATATTTTCTGGTCAAAGGTTATGCCGCCATGCCAGATCCGACATCCGATACATTGGAGCGCATTCACGCCCGAATCGCCAAAGCGGCACCAGCCGGGGTCTGGTCGCGCGCCGATTTTCTCGATATCGGAACACCCCATGCTGTCGAGAAGGCGCTCCAGCGGCTTGTCAACCGTGGTGACATTCGTCGCCCTCACCGCGGACTCTACGACAAGCCAAATACGAGCCGATTGACCGGCAAGATGGTCTTCCCGCCGCGGGCCTCATTCATCGATGCCATTGCCCGGCGCGATAAGCTCCGGGTATGCGTTGACGGAATGACAGCCGCCAACGACCTGGGTCTAACCACAGCCGTCCCGGCGCGCTCGACGATCTATGCCGATACCTACCCGAGGACGATCGAGATCGAAGCAAACGCCGGCGACCCGAACGCGACGAAACCGGTCATCTACACATTGGATTTCAAGCGCATCTCAGCAAAGACCGCCTTTTGGGCGGGGCGCCCGGCAATGCGCGTGATCCAGGCACTCAACTGGTTCCGGGACGAGCGATCCAACCTGGATACAGTGATCGAGGGTATCATGCGCCATCTGGCGCAAAACCCGCACCGGGAGGCGATTGCTCAGGATCTGCGCGAAAACATCCATGCCATCCCCGCTTGGATGTATTCCGCCGTAGACGCAATAATCCGCGCACCGGTAGTTTCATCCCAAGAAACACGGGAAGACCATGAAACAGGCGTTCATTGAAATCCTCCGATCGACGCTGGACGAGCGCAGGGCTCTCTTCTCAGCGGTGGCTTCCGGCATTGATACACGGGCTGAGAACATTGAAAAGGACCTCTATGTCTGTTGGGTACTCGACTTCCTGTTCAATCGCCGCCCGACCGACCCTGTTCGCCTTTACTTCAAAGGCGGCACAAGTCTCAGCAAGGCCTATGGCCTGATCAACCGCTTCTCCGAAGATATCGACATCGGTATTTTCAAGGCCGACCTCCATGCGCCACTCGAGGCCGACATAGCTGCTCTCCCCTCAGTCAACCAGCAACAAAAAGCGCTTGCCGAGCAGGTTGACGAGGCTGCCCGGCAATACATCGCCGGCCCTCTTCGAGACGTGTTGAGCAAAGAAATTGCCGCTGTCGAGGAAGAGGCAGGACAAAGCGGACATTTCACGCTCGACTTCGGCTACGACGCCTATCGCAAGAAGGAAGCACTCGACATTTTGGTGCTCCGATACAAAAGCGTATTCGACACGAGCGGCGGCTATGTCGAGGCAGCCGTGCGCATTGAGGCCGGAGCACGACCGGATCCCATTCCCGTGGAGCCACGGGAAATTACGCCATACATCGCCTCGGAAATGAAAGCGGGCTTCGATCTGTCGGCCCGCAATGTGATGACGGTCAAACCCGAGCGCACGTTTTGGGAAAAGGTACTCATCCTGCATGCCATGACGGAAACGACCGAGAAGCGCAGCCTTGAAGGTAACCCAGAGCGGAAAGTACCCGACCTCAATCGGTATTCCAGGCACTATTACGATGTTCACCAGATTTGGACGCATGAGCAGTATGGAAAAGCCACTGCGTCCATGCTCGATCTCGCCGAAGCCTGCCGACAGCACAAGGAACTGATGTTCCGTGCACCGGACCATCGCTACGATCGAGCAGTGCCCGGGACGCTTCGGCTCGCGCCGACTCCAGATATGACGGAGAAGCTTGCAACCGATTACGCGCGAATGTCGGCCATGATTTTCGGGGACCCGCCCCGGTTCGATGCTGTCATGGCAAGCATCAGCGAGCTCGAACAGTTTCTCAACGTAGACATTGCAGCGAAAACTCGCCGCTCGTGAGCACTTCCTAGAGAGAGCTCTCGAGAATTATCGGTCTCGTCTGGCCGAACGCGGCATCGCGCGATTTGAGATCCAGGCACACGACGCCGACCGCGATCTGCTTCGATCCCTTGCCCGGAAGTTGACGGAGGGCGGTCCGGAAGTCGCGGAGCTTCGCCGGACCATACAGCAGGCAGTGGCGGGTGAACCTCCAAAAGCAGGCGGCATTCTCGCCGCGCTGCGTCGCTCACCTTTGGTCGGCGCAGATCTCGACCTCAGCCGTCCGCGCGACGAAGGGCCTAAGGTCGATCTGTGACGCGTTACCTGCTTGATAACAATATCATCAGCAACGTTATAAAGCCGGAGCCCTCGGACTCGCTGCTGGCTTGGATGAGCGCTCAGAACGACAACGACCTCTTCATTGCCTCGCTTACCGTTGCCGAAATCCGCCGAGGCATTCTCGAAAAGCCAAAAGGTCGAAAGCGTGAGGTGCTTGACGCTTGGTTCGCTGGACCTGAGGGACCTCAGGCCTTGTTTGCAGGCCGGATTCTCTCGTTCGACGAGAAAGCTGGCCTGATATGGGCGCGGCTCATGGCCGATGGCATGACCAAGGGGCGGCCTAGAAGCGCGGTAGATACCATCGTCGCTGCGATTGCTGAGGCCAACCACTGCGTCGTCGTGACAGACAATGAAAAAGATTTCCGGGGTGTTCAGATTATCAACCCGCTTCGCAGCTCTCGGAGTTAGGAGGTAGACCGGTTTTAGCTCGAACGGTCCGGCCGTTTCACTTCGAGGATTTCAGCGGCGTCGAGTTCGAACGCCTCGTGTTCGCCTATCACCTTTGTATTCAGCGCCACCGGTCGCGCCGGTGGTAGTGCTGCGGGCAAACGATCGAGTGGCCGCTTTGTCCGTCAGACCTGCCGCGCCGGGTTGCCAACCACCGTTGCACCTGCTGCGATATCGCGGGTGACGACCGAACCCGCGCCAACGATGGCGCCGTCTCCGATCGTCACGCCGCCGAGGATGATAGCGCCTCCGCCGATCCAGACGTCGGTGCCGATCGACACGGGCCGGTCAATCTGCAATCCACTGCGCCGAAGAGCCGGCTCCCTATGATGATCGGCACAGTAGATGTGGACGCCAGGCCCCAGCATGGAGCCTTCGCCGATCCGCACGCTCGCCGTGTCCAGGATGGTGCAGCCGGCATTGAGATAGACACGGTGAGCGAGTGAAATGTTCATGCCGTAGGCGCAATGGAACGGCGCCTCGATGAAAGCATCGTCAGGCGCTTGCGCAAAAAGCGCGCGTAGCGATGGGGCAATATTGCCGCGACTTTCGGGATCAAGTGTGTTGTGCTGATGCACTGCCTTGCGCGCAGCCACGCGCAGGGCATCGAGCTCCGGATCGAGACAGCAATACCACTCTCCGGCGGCCATCTTCTGTCGTTCACTAGCGCTCACGAGACGCTCCTCGGTTGTTCCAATACAGGAGGTTCGATGATGGACGAAGGAGGAGCATCATCGCAAGAGCTGCAATCGTGCCGCTTGGCTTGGGCATGATATTTGCACGACGGCGTCGCGGGGTCGAAGGAATGGATAGACAGGCGACAAACGCCCGAGCAGCGCGATGGCGCTCGACCCATCGCGCTGCCTTTCCAGCAGGCTGACAAACGGTAGAGTGCTGAAGGTTCTGCAAATTTCCTAAAGAAGGCGGCCATGGCAGACTGGTGATGTTCAACGTCACCTATTCCCCGGAGGGAACGCCACCATGACCAAGACCGATGGTAAGACAGCCAGTGCTGCAGTGAAAGAGATTTTGCTATCGAACCCTGACGGCTTGCGTGAAGTGATCCGCGCCGTGATGCAGGAAGTTCTGGAAGCGGAGATGGACGAGGCGCTTGGAGCTGGCAAAAGCGAGCGCACACCGGACCGGCTCGGATACCGCTCAGGCCACTATGGCCGAACGTTGATCACCCGCGTTGGCAAGCTTGAACTGCGTGTTCCGCAAGATCGCTCGGGACACTTTTCCACCGAACTGTTTGAACGTTATCAACGTTCCGAGCGAGCCCTGGTGGCGACCTTGGCAGAGATGTATGTGCAGGGGGTGTCGACCAGAAAGGTCAAGGCGATCACTGAAGAACTCTGCGGCCATGCTTTCTCGGCATCTTCAATCTCGGCGATCAACAAGCGATTGGACGAAAGCCTGAAGGCGTTTGCGGAACGCCCGCTTCTTGAGCCCTTTGCCTACCTGATCCTCGATGCCCGCTATGAGAAGGTCCGTGAGGCTGGCGTGGTGATGAGCCAGGCAGTGCTGGTTGCCGTTGGCATCGATTGGGACGGACGGCGGCAGATTCTGGCTGTCGAAATGGCGGCCCGGGAGAGCCGCTCGGCGTGGAAGGACTTCCTCGTCAAGTTGAAGGGCCGCGGTCTACGGGGTGTGGAACTGGTGGTCTCGGACGATCACGCCGGCCTCGTGGCGGCGATCGCGGAGACGCTTCCCGAGGCCGCCTGGCAGCGCTGTTACGTGCACTTTCTGCGCAACGCCCTCGATCACCTGCCACGAAAGCATGGCGACGACTGCCTGCAGGAGCTGCGGTGGCTCTACGACCGGCGCGACCTCGACGAAGCCAAGACCGATCTCTCCGCCTGGCTCGCCAAGTGGTCGGCACGCTATCCGCGCTTGACCAGCTGGGTCGAGGAGACAATCGAACAGACGCTGACCTTCTTCCGATTGCCACGCCAGCATCACAAGCACTTGAAATCGACCAATATGCTTGAACGCCTCAACGAGGAAATCCGCCGCAGGACCTATGTCGTGCGCATCTTTCCAAACGCAGAGAGCTGCTTGCGCCTCGTCAGAGCCCTCGCAGTTGAGACCCACGAAAACTGGATGGAGGCCAATCGCTACATCAACATGGACGATCTACGAGAGCACAAAAAGCTCGCTATGCGCCAGGCCGCATGACCGCCCAATTTGCTGAACTTGACGCACATAACCTGACAAACGCTAACGTCAAGCTAATGTGATGCGGTTGGCGCTGTTGTGAGGCGCTGCAAAAAATGTGTGGTCGCATGCTATTCCATAGCTGATCTATCAGCCGGCCTTGTCGACCCTGTGTGGCGGCGAAAGCCTGCTCTGATAGGCTCGCCAGCCGCCATAGTTCGTTATGTCCGCTGCTCCGACGAGCGCCAGCGGTTCGACCAGAAAACCCTTCGCCGAAGTGCCGTCCGACAGCATGATGGTTCCGATGCTCATGGGAGCAGGGATAGCCGCCACGAAGGCACCGAAGGCCGCGGGTGTCAGCTTCCAGACTTCCACTTCGATTTCGCTGCCTTCGTCCTCGCCAACGCGTGTCATACCGGGTTTGGGCGGCACGGACCCTGTGAGCGAATAAAGCCTATAGGCGGTGGATGTCTGTGCGAGGCGAGAGAATTTTCCGCCGAGATCGGTAAGCTGATGGTTCAGCGGCATGCCGGAAAGATGCGCGCCGACGACAACGATATCGATCAGCTCCTCACCTTGGGCGCAAGACGTAGGAGGAGCCGAGGGGGGCTGTGACCAACCCGTGGCTCCGAGCCTCACGCCGCTTGCCCGATGGAGATCACGGGCAAGCGTTGCGGCCAGCCCGTCTCGCCCGGAAAGAGCAAGCAACGTTACGCTCGCAGGAAGGCCGTCGGAGCGGGTGCCGGTCGGCACGGCAATACCGCACATGTCGAGCAGGTTGACGAAGTTCGTATAAGTGCCGAGGCGGGAATTCTCGCGGATCGGCTCCGCCTCGAGATCGGCCAGCGTATAATGGCTGGGGGCGGTCGGTACGCAGAACAGATCGACCGATGCGATCAGCGGCGCGACCTCTTTCTTCAGGGCCTGCAATGCATAGAAGCCGCTAAAGGCGTCGGCGGCCGAAAGCGTCCTGGCGGCGCCATAGATCTTGCGGGTCACCGGATGAAGGCTCTGCTCCTTGGTGTCGAAAAACGGCTTGATCGCGGCATAGCGCTCGGCCACCCAGCCGCCCTCATAGAGCAGGTTGGCGACCTTGTAGAATGCGGCGAAGGGGATTTCGACCAGCCGGTGGCCGAGTTTCTCCAGCGTGGAGAGCGCGTCGAAATAGGCTGCTTCCATCACGGCGTCGCCGAAGAATTGCAGCTCGGCTTTCGCAGGCACGCCGATGGCGAGTACCGGCAAAACCGCTCCAAAGCCTGTCGCGGCAATGATTTTCGAGTAAACGTCCGCCTCATCATATTGAGCGGTGACGCAGAACACGGTCCATGCGTCATCGACCGTGAGCGCGAAGAGCGAGACACAGTCGAGCGTGCGACAGGCGGGAATGACGCCGGTCGTCGAAAGTGCGCCGACACTTGGTTTGAGGCCGACGATATTGTTGAGGCCGGCTGGGATACGGCCCGAACCGGCCGTGTCCGTGCCGAGCGCAAAGGTGACGATGCCCTGTGCTGTCGCCACAGCCGAACCGGAGGAAGAACCGCCTGGCACCAGTTTCGGATCGATGGCATTTTTCGGGATCGGATAGGGCGAGCGCACACCAACGAGGCCGGTTGCGAACTGGTCGAGATTGGTCTTGCCGATCACCAGAGCGCCGGCTTTGCGCAGCAGGCGGACAATGGTGGCGTCCTGTTCGGGCAGATAAGCATAGTCCGGGCAGGCCGCAGTCGTTGGCATGCCGGCGACATCGATATTGTCCTTCACCGCAAAGGGAATGCCGAAAAGTGGTCTCGAGGGATCGAAGCTGCCGAGCTTTTCTGCCTCGGCCAGCACAAAATCCTTGTCTGCCAGATGGATGAAGATGCCGGGGTCGTTCACGGCGGCAATGCGGGCGAAGACCGCTTCGACAATCTCGGCGACACTGCCACCGTTGCGATAAAAATCGTGCAGCGAGGCAATGTCGAAGGCTGGTACCGTCGAGTTCATGCTGTTTCCTCTTTCAGTATTGTTACGGGCCGGTCCCACTGAATGAGCACGACACAGCCAGTATCGCTCCAGACCGAATGCTCGGTACCGGGCGCATTGACGATGTAACTGCCACTGCCGTAGTCGCCCGTCTCATCGGATTGTACGCCGTCGAGGACCAGAATGGTTTCCAGCCCTTCGTGCCGATGACGTGGAACGGAGGCGCCTGCCTCATATTTCAGGAGGGCAACGCCTGGCTGATCGCCTTCGAAGGGGCGGATCCAGTGAATTGACACCTTTTCGCGGAATCGGCCGAATTCCAGTTTTTTCCAGCCGCCTGTGGTCAGCAGTTCGCGGGTCGTTTCAGGCATCGGTGATGCTTTCCAGGATGTCATCGACATGGGCCGTCCAGCCAACGATCGCGCCCTGGGCGCGGATCATGGCGATGGCGGCGGCCTTGAATTCTGGAAAATAGCTTTCCGTCGCCTCCTCGGCGAGCAGGCATTCATAGCCACGGTCGTTCGCCTCGCGCATCGTGGTCTGCACGCAGACCTCCGTCGTCACACCTGCGAAGACGAGCTGTTTGATGCCCTTGTGCTCCAGCACTTCGCCGAGCTTCGTGGCGTAGAAGGCACCCTTGCCGGGTTTTTCGATGATGACTTCCCCCTTTACGGGAGCAAGTTCCGGCACGATTGCGGTGCCGGGCTCGCCTGCGATCAGGATGCGACCCATCGGGCCTTCGTCGCCGATGCGCAGCGTTGGGCTGCCGCGGTCGCGCTTTGCCGGTGGCAGGTCCGAGAGATCGGGCCTGTGGCACTCCATCGTATGAATGACCGGCAGGCCGGCATTGCGGAAGCCCTGGATGAGGCGTTTGACGTCAGGGACGATCCTGGCGATGCGACTGACATCATTGCCGAGACTGGCGCCAAAGCCGCCGGGTTCGGCAAAATCACGCTGCATGTCGATGACGATAAGGGCAAGTTGATTGTGCTTCACCGGAAAGGCGAAGGGTTCTGCCTTGATCTTTGCCATCAGTGATGCCCCGCCATGTGGGCGCCGATCGCGCCGATATCGGCCGAGCGCGCCTCTGTCTCGTAGACCAGCCTGCCTTCGGAAATGACCATGATGCGGTCGGACATTTCTAGCAGTTCGTCGAGGTCTTCAGAGAGCAGCAGGACCGCCGCGCCGGAATTGCGCGCCTTCATGATGCGGGCACGGATTTCGGCGACAGCCGAGAAATCGAGGCCAAAACAGGGATTCGAGACGATCAGCAGGTCCACCTCGCCGGTCAGTTCGCGGGCGAGAACCGCGCGCTGCACGTTGCCGCCCGAAAGTGCCGCGATCGGTGAGGAAGAAGAGGCCGTCTTCACCTTGAAGTCGGAGATCAGCGCTGTCGCGCGTTTCCTCATCCTGCCCTTGTTCAGCCAGATCGCATCCCTGCCGTCAGCCTTGAGATCGAACGTGCGGAAGGCGAGGTTTTCGCTGACCGTCATGCGTGGGGCGCAGGCGTTCTGCAGTGGCTCCTCGGGAATGAAACGGACCTTGTTCATGCGGCTCTCGGGACGTGTCGCGCCATAGGCGTCGCCGTTGACGGTGACGCGGCCGCTGTGGGTGTGGCGCTGCCCGGCCAAAATTTCCGTCAGTTCCTTCTGGCCGTTGCCTGAAATGCCCGCGATGCCGACGATCTCGCCCGAGCGCACCATGAGATTATCGATCTCGATTGTCTTCAGGCCGGAACGGTCCGTCGCCTTGACCTCATTCATCCTGAGGACGGGCTTGGCCCTTTCGGAAACCAGAACGCGGCTATCGAGCTCGGCGAGTTTCACATCGCCAATCATCATCGCTGCCATGTCTGATGTGGAGAGCTCACCGACCTTGCCACTGCCGACCAGTTTGCCGCGCCGCAGGACCGAGACGGCATCTGCAAACTTCGTCACTTCATGAAACTTGTGAGAGATCATCAATACAGTCAGCTCGCCGCGCTCGGTCATGTCGCGCACGAGGCTAAGCATTTCGTCGGCTTCGGCAGGCGTCAGCACGGATGTCGGCTCGTCGAGTACCAGAAAGGAGCGGCCGAGATAGAGCTGCTTGATGATCTCCAGCTTCTGCTTTTGGCCCGCGGCAAGGTCGCTGACGGGCCGGTCGAGCGGGATCTTGAAGGGCATGCGCTCCATGAATTCGGTGAGATCCTTGCGTTCCTTCGTCCAGTTGATGACAGCGGGCACTTCGGCACGGCTGATGACGAGGTTTTCAGCGCCTGTCAGTGAGGGAACGAGCGTGAAATGCTGATAGACCATGCCGAGGCCGTAAGTGGCTGCATCCCTGGGCGAGGCGATCGCCACTTCGTGGCCGTTGACGGAAAGCGAGCCCGATGTCGCGTGGTAGAAACCCAGGATGCATTTGACGAGCGTCGACTTGCCGGCGCCGTTTTCGCCAAGCAGGGCGTGGAAGCTACCGGCAGACACCTTGATCGATACATGGTCGAGCGCGGTGAAGCCGCCGAAGCGCATTGTCATGTCGATTGTGTCAATGCCGATAGCCTTGCCAGGTTGCGGGAGCGGGGTGTCGCGGACGGTGCTCATGGCAGCTGGCTCACGAGTGTTTCGGAGTTGGCAACGGAGCCGAACACACCGCCCTGCATCTTGACCATCTTGATGGCGGCGAGATGATTGCCGTAATCGGTGGCGCCGCAGCAGTCTTCGAGCAGCAGGCACTCGAAGCCGCGGTCGTTTGCCTCGCGCATCGTCGTGTGAACGCAGACATCGGTGGTGATGCCGGTCAGGATGATGTTCTCTATCCGCTTCTGGTTGAGGATAAGCTCCAAATCCGTGGCGCAGAAGGAGCCCTTGCCGGGTTTGTCGATGATCGTCTCGCCCTCGATTGGCTTCAACTCGTCGATAATGTCCCATCCCGGTTCTCCGCGAACGAGGATGCGGCCGCAGGGGCCGGCGTCGCCGATGCCGGCGTTTATGCGCTGCGAGCGCCAGCGCTTGTTCGCGGGCAGATCGGCGAGATCGGGCCGGTGGCCCTCGCGCGTGTGGATGACGTGGTAGCCCTTGGCGCGCATGGCCGAAAGCACCCTTTCGATCGGCTCGATCGGCGCGCGCACCAACGAAAGGTCATAGCCCATGTGATCGACATAGCCGCCCGGACCGCAAAAGTCAGTCTGCATGTCGATGATGATGAGCGCCGTGTTGTCGGGTCTCAGCGCACCGTTATAGGGCCAGGCATAAGGATCGGCATTGATGTAGTGTCCCTTGGTTTCGACCATCGCATCCATCGTCTTCTCCTATCTACCCCAAAAGTTTGAGAGTTTCGCCGTGACGCCGCGCCGGTTTGCCAAAGGCCCTGGAAATGCCGTCGACGCGCTTGACCTTGTCTTCCAGGAACAACTGACAGCTGCCGACAACAAGCTCGTGCATGTCGCTATATGGGGCGTCACCGCCGCCCTCGACGGCGACGTAATCGCGAAGGCTGCAGTGGTCGGCGCCCTGTCCTGATTTGGTGAGGCTGGCGAAACCATCCATGGCAGATGCCTTACTTCGTGAGCGACAATGCGCCGGGGGCTCCGGCAAGCGAACGGGTGGGCGAGGAGGTGGCAATCAGGATGACGAGCGTCAGAACGTAGGGAGCCGCGTAAAACAGGTAGTAGCCCTTTGTGACGCCGACCGACTGCAGGGCAGGGCCAAGCGCACCCGCGCCGCCGAAGAGAAGCGCCGCCAGAAAGCAGCCAATCGGGTTCCAGCGCGCGAAGATCACCAGCGCCACCGCCATCAGGCCCTGGCCGGAAGAGATGCCTTCGCTCCAGGAACCGGGGTAGTAGAGTGAGAGATAGGCACCGCCGACGGCGGCGAGCGATCCGCCGACGCCGGTCGCCAGCAGGCGGACACGCTCCGGATTGATCCCCATCGCTTTCGCCGCATCGGTGCTGTCGCCGACGACACGCAGGATAAGACCGATCCGGGTGTTTTTGAACGCCCACCACAAAAACAGCGCAATGAGGCCGCCCAGGATGAAAAGCATATTGATGTTCAAAGCCGCCTGAACCGGCGCAAGATTGGACCAGGCGCCGAGCGGGATCGACGGCAGGTGTGGGGCTGCCGGCTGGATGAAGGGCTTGCCGAGAAAGAAGGCAAGCCCGAGCCCGAATTGCATCATGGCGATACCGATCGCGATATCGTTGACCTTCGGCCACTTGCAGATCCAGCCGTGCAGCAGGCCGAAGACCGCGCCAGTGCCCATGGCCGCCAGCACGCCGAGCCAGGGTGAACCGCTGAGCACGGCGATCGCGTAGGCCGTCATGGCGCCGAAGACGAGCGTGCCCTCAAGTCCGAGATTGATGCGGCCGGAGCGTTCTGTGATTGTCTCGCCAAGGCTGACGAAGATGAAGGGTGTCGAGACGCGGATCGCGCCCGCAAGGATCGCGAGGGGAACGCCCCAGATGCCAATGCCGCTTGCTTCCATCATGCGCGCCTTTTCCAGAGGTCGGGATTGAAGATCTTGAAGCGGCCATAAAAGGTCTCGCAAAAGAGGATGACGACGAAGAGCGTCCCCTGCAACACCAGTACGGTCGCGTCGGGCAAGCCCATCCGGCGCTGGATCAGCCCGCCCGACGCGTCGATGCCGCCAAGCAGGATGGCGACCGGAATGATCGCCAGCGGATTGTGCCGCGCCAGGAAGGCGACGAGGATGCCGGTATAGCCGTAGCCCGCCGCCAGCGAGGCATTGGCACTGCCTTGGACAGCGGCGACCTCGATCATGCCGGCAAGACCGGCAAAACTGCCGGCGATCGCTGTGAAACCGACAATCAGGCGGCCGACAGGCAAGCCTTGGATCTGAGCGGCGCGGACGTTGCCGCCGGCGATACGCGCCGCGAAGCCATAGCTCGTGATCTCGATCAGGACCCACGAGACGATGCAGGCGATAACGCCGATGGCCAGCCCCCAATGCACGTCCATTCCGGGCATCTTGCCGAGCATGTACCCGCCGGGCAGGGGAGCGGTGGAGGGCTTGTTCAGGCTCGCCGGATCGCGAAGCGGCCCTTCCACGAACTGGTTCATCAGCGCAATGGCGATATAGGCGAGCAGCAACGAGGAGATGGTCTCGTTGACGCCGCGATAGTGCCGCAGGAACCCTGCAAGACCGATCCAGATGCCGCCGACGATCATCGCCGCCGCCGCCATCAGCATGAGGACGGGAAGGGCGGGTAAGGTTCCGACCAACGGCAACGCGGCCGCCGCAGCAGCAACGCCGCCCAATACCACTGCGCCCTCACCGCCGATGATGACGAGCCCCAAACGGGCCGGCAAGGCGACGCAAAGCGCTGTCAGAAGGAGCGGGGCAGCCCGGCTGAGGCTGTTCTGGATCGAGAACCAACTGCCGAAGGCGCCCGTGTACATCAGTTGGAACAAGGTGATCGGCGATCTGCCGATCACAAGGATGAAGAGGGAGAAGAGTGCCAGTCCGATGAGAATTGCGCCGAAGCTGATGACAACAGGTTCCGCGCGCCGTGCCAGCCATTCGAGGATGGGTCTGAATACGGACGGTCGTTCGGACGCGATGGCTATTGCGGAGGTGTTCGCCTCGACTGTCATGGCGTTCTCCCCCTGGCTCAGGCCGTGGATCCGACGACGCCTTCCACCAGGTAGGCCATGCTTTCGAGCTCGATGGCATCTTCGGCATAGCTCTTGTCGGCCGTGACGACGACGTTGCCCTTGTTGTCCTTGATCGGTCCCTTGAAGACGGAGAACGTGCCGGTCATCATCTCGGCCAAAGTGGCGTCGAATTTCGTCCGTCCTTGCGCTGACACGGCAGGCCCGAGCGGGCTCATCTTGACGAAGCCGTCCTTCAGGCCACCGCGCACGAAGTTGCCGAGCTTTTCGCCGGCCTGAGCCTTCTTGACGAAATCGGTGTAGACATTGCCCCACGCCCATTCGGCGCCGGTCAGGTACTTCTCCGCTGCCAGCGGGCTCTGGTTTGCGTGATAGCCGCAAACGAAGGCGCCGCGGCCGTCGGCCGTCTCGACGACAACCTTCGGGCTGTCGACATGGCAGGTGATCACATCGGCGCCCTGGTCGATCAGCGCGTTGGTCGCTTCAGCTTCCTTGACGGCAAGCGACCACTCGCCGGTGAAGATGACCTGGCAGGTGATCGACGGATCGACCGAGCGCGCCCCGAGCAGGAAGGCGTTGATGTTCTGCAGCACCTGCGGAATGGGCTTGGCGGCGACGAAGCCGAGCTTCCTGCTCTTCGAGGTGTAGCCGGCTGCGACCCCGTTCAAGTATTGGCCCTGGAAGATGTAGCCGAAATACGAGCCGGTGTTTGCCGGGTTCTTGCCTTCCTGCCAGAGACCGCCGCAATGGCGAAACTGGATATCCGGATACTTTGCCGCCATCGCAAGCATATGCGGGTCGAAATATCCAAACGACGTCGGGAAGATCAGTGTCGCGCCGTCGAGGTTGATCATCGATTCCATCGTTTTCTGGACATCGACGGTTTCCGGGACATTTTCCTCCTCGACGATCGTGACGCCCGGCAAAGTCTTCAGCGCCGCGGCACCTTCGGCATGCGCCTGGTTGTAGCCGTAGTCGTCCTTGGGGCCGACATAGATGAAGCCGACGGTCAGCGCGCTCTGGGCGAGGGCGCGGCCAGGCAAAAGGCCGGGTGTCAAGGCGAGGGCACCGGCTGCTGAAGCCTGAAGGAAATGGCGGCGGTTCATGGAAAGGAGTTTGGTCATCGGAATGCTCCTTGCGGCCGGGGCCGGTTCGAAAAAATGTTACAGAAAAGTGCATGCAATGCCCATGCCAAATCCTAATTCATTGGTTTTTATGAATTATTCTTGAATGCAAATGGTGTGTTGCGAAAACTGTATGCAGATTCAGCCATCTTATGCATAATAACTAGTCAACGAATATTTATCATTCATTCTGATTGTTAGGTTTCGCGATCAGAGGCGCGCCTGTTGATGCTGAAAGTGGAAACTTAACAGTAACTTCACCGCGTCATTTGACTTATTGAGTCCTGGACGCCATCTGTATGCAGAACATCAAAGTGAGTGGATTCGGATTGTGAGGCAGGCCGGCCGCAGAGAAATCATCCGTACCGGAACCACCGTCGAACAGATGGTGCGGGCAATTTCCGACATGATCGTCACCGGTTCAATCCTGCCTGGCGCGAAACTCGACGAAGTGTCGCTCGCAACGCGTTTCGACGTTTCGCGCACGCCGGTACGAGAAGCCCTGCGCGAGCTCGGTGCCATGAGACTGATCGAGCGTGAGCCGAACCGAAGCGCCGTCGTTGCCACCGTCACCGAGGCTTATCTGCATTCGATGTTCGAGGCGATGGCGGAACTCGAAGCGATCTGTGCCAGGCTGTCGGCCGAGCGTATGACAGTCGATGAGCGCCGCACGCTGGAAATGGTGCACAAGGCGTCGATGAGGCTCGTGCATGCCGGCGCGGAAGAGGAATATTCGGTTTACAACACCGAGTTCCACACCCGGCTTTATCGCGGCGCGCACAATGATCATGTCTTCGAGATGGTGACCCAGACGCGGGCCAGGCTTGCCCCCTTTCGGCGAGCGCAGTTCCGTCTGCCCGGGCGCCTGGCGAAATCCTATGAGGAGCATGGCCGGATTGTCACCGCGATCATGCGAGCCGATATTGTAGCCGCGGGGCAGGCGGCATATTCCCACGTAGAGATTGTCAGCGATGCCAGTGCGGTGTTTGCATCAGCCGGGGTGCGAACGGAGCGCGACCGGTAAATCAGATCCGTGACAGGACGGAAAGCCACGGCGGCCAGAACGACCGTGGCTGTTTGGCTGCGGCTACTCGGCGGCTTCGATGAAGCGGTGGCGCTCGTAGAGGAATTTCAACACGGCTTCGCGGCATTTGAGATATGTCCGATCGGAGGCAAGTTCGATGCGTTTGCGAGGACGGGACATGATGACGTCGAGTACTTCGCCGATGCGGGCCGCCGGGCCGTTGGTCATCATCACGATGCGGTCGGACAAAAGCACCGCCTCATCGACGTCATGCGTGATCATCACCATCGTGTTGCCGAGCCGGGCGTGGATCTCCATCACCGCGTCCTGAAGGTGGGCGCGGGTCAGTGCGTCGAGCGCCCCGAAGGGCTCGTCGAGCAACAGGATCTTCGGCTCCATCGAAAGTGCGCGAGCAATACCGACACGCTGTTTCATGCCTCCGGAAATTTCCGAAGGCCGCTTGTCCTTGGCATGTGCCATCTGCACAAGGTCGAGGTTGGCCATGACCCAGTCATGCCGCTCGGTCCTGGTCTTTGTTCTGCTGAAGACCTTGGAGACGGCCAGATTGACGTTCTCGTAGACCGTCAGCCACGGCAGGAGCGAGTGGTTCTGGAATACGACGGCGCGTTCCGGACCCGGTTCGTTGACTTCGCGGTTTTCAAGCAGCACGGCGCCGGCTGAGACCGGGGTCAAACCGGCGATGAGATTGAGCAGAGTGGACTTGCCACAGCCCGAATGGCCAATGATCGAAACGAATTCGCCCTTGGAGATCGTCAGGTTGATATCCTTCAGGACTTCGGCGCGCACGCCGCCCCGATCGAAATGCTTGTCGATATGGTCGAGCTTGAGATAGGCGTTCATAGGTGCGTTCCTCAGTTGGCCATGGCGCCGCGGGTGACGAGTTTGCCGAGCGCGGCCACCAGCTTGTCGAGGGCGAAGCCGACGACGCCGATATAGGCGAGCGCGACGATGATGTCTGGAAGGCGCGACGAGTTCCATGCGTCCCAGATGAAGAAGCCGATGCCGACACCGCCGGTCAGCATTTCGGCCGCGACGATGGCAAGCCAGGAGAGGCCGACGCCGATCCTGAGGCCGGTGAAGATGTAAGGCGCGGCCGAAGGCAGCATGATCTTCCAGAAAAATTCGAACTGGTTGAGGCGTAGCACCTCGGCCACGTTGCGGTAGTCCTGCGGGATGTTGCGCACGCCGACGGCAGTGTTGATGATGACAGGCCAAATCGAGGTGATGAAGATAACGAAGATCGCCGAAGGGTTGGAATCCTGAAAGGCTGCAAGCGACAGCGGCAGCCAGGCGAGTGGCGGAACCGTACGCAGCACCTGGAAGATCGGATCGAGGCCGCGCATCGCCCAGACGGACTGGCCGATGATCGCGCCGATGACGACGCCAATAACCCCGGCAAGCCCGAAGCCGTAAGCGACGCGTTGCAGCGAGACGAGCACGCGCCAGCCGAGCCCGATATCCTGGGAGCCGTTGTTGAAGAAAGGATAGGCGATCAGATCATAGCTATCCTGCCAGACCTGATGCGGGGAGGGTAATGATGCATCCGTCGACGAACAGAGCGCCTGCCAGACGAGCAGGACGAGCGCCAGCACCACGGCTGGCGGAACGACATTGTGAAGTGCGGTCAGTCCCGCATGACGAAAGTCGATCCGCAATCCAGGCTTGCGGGAAAACGGCACGACCTTTGCTGCCGGCTTGGCGCAGGCAGCCGTGGAGGAATTTTGTTTACTAGCCAGGGCGGACATCGACGCGCTCCTCACGTGAAGAAGGGCCGGCGCACTCGTCGCGCGCCGGAGGCGGACTCAGGAGACAGCCTTGATCGAAAGGCTGTCGAGATAGGCGGAGGGATTTTCCGGGTCGAAGACCTTGCCGTCGAAGAAGGTCTCCTTGCCGCGGGATGACGACGCGGGAATGTCGGCTGCGGCGACGCCGAGATCCTTGGCGGCCTCGCGCCAGACGTCGTCGCGGTTGACCTGGTTGACGAGTGCCTTGACGTCGGTGTTCGCAGGCAGATTTCCCCATCGGATGTTTTCCGTCATGAACCAGGTATCGTGGCTCTTGAACGGATAGGAGGCGCCGTCCTTCCAGAACTTCATATAGAGGTTGGTGGCTTTGACCTCGCGCCCGTTGCCATAATTGATATCACCCTTGAGGCGGCCGAGCACATCCTTCGTCGGAACGTTGAACCACTGACGCTTTCCGAGGATGTCAGCCATCTCCGCCTTGTTGTCCATGCTGTCGCACCACTGCTGGGCCTCCATGACGGCCATCAGCAGGGCCCTGGCGGCGTTGGGGTTCTTTTCGATCCAGTCGGCGCGCAGACCAAGCGCCTTTTCCGGATGACCCTTCCAGAGCTCGCCGGTGGTGGCGGCGGTGAAGCCGATGCCCTGGTTGACGAGCTGCTCGTTCCACGGTTCGCCCACACAGAAGACATCCATGTTGCCGACCTTCATGTTGGCGACCATCTGCGGCGGCGGCACGACGATGGTCGAGACGTCCTTGTTCGGATCGATGCCACCGGCGGCGAGCCAGTAACGGATCCACAGGTCGTGGGTGCCGCCCGGGAAGGTCATGGCGGCCTTGACTTCCTTGCCTTCCGCCCTCTTTTTCTCGAATGCAGCCTTCAGTTTGGAGGCATCGAGCTGCACGCCGGTTTCGGCATATTCCTTGGCGACGGAAATGCCCTGGCTGTCGAGATTGAGCCGGGCGACGATCGCCATCGGCACCGGCTTGTTGTTCTGTGTCACCTTGCCGGTATGCATGAGGTAGGGGAGAGGCGACAGGATGTGAGCGCCGTCGATGCCGTTGGCGGCACCGCCGAGCACCAGATTGTCGCGCGTCGCACCCCAGGATGCCTGCTTGGCGACGTCCGTTTCGGGAAGGCCGTGCTTGTCGAAGAAGCCCTTTTCCTTGGCGATGATGAGCGGTGCGGAATCCGTCAGAGCGATAAAGCCAAGCTTGACGCCTTTCACTTCAGGACCTGCCCCAGCGGCGAAGGCTCCCGACGGAAAGGCAGTCTTGACGGCGCCGATGAGGGCAGCCATCGCAGTCGTCTTGAGCATGCTGCGGCGGCTAATGCCAGTTGTCGAAATCCCAGTGGTCGAATTCTTTGTCATGCGCAGGTTCCCTCTGCCGGCCGAATTTGGACACAAAAAAACGCCGCAGGAAATTGCGTCCGCGGGATTGAAATCCCGGACATCAAAAACCTTGCGACGTCGGTGTCGAGTGCAGGCGCTGATACAGCGCCTGTCCGCGCCGGTCGCCGTTGACCGGTGCGTCTTGGACCGTGCAACGATCGTGCCAGTTTTGCTGGATTAAATTAACTATAGGAAAATAAACGGGAAATTGTCTGATTTCAAAGACGCCTAATTTTTGGTCATCTCGATACTGTGAAAAAAGTTTGTGCAGTTGCTTGCTGTGGTCGCCGCCACGAAAGCACTTATTTGTGCAGTGCACAGATAGTGAGGCGGTCAAAGTGCAGGCGTAACGAGGGGCTGGAACGACGATCAGGTTCGTCTATCCTGAGAGGCGCTGCAGTGAGCCCAATCAGTTCCCAGTTCCGATAATGTGAGGTGACGCCAATGATCGTACTGGCCAACAAAAGGGAGTGCCCATGAAAACTCGTCGCGCAGCGTGCAGTTGTGGGAAGTTGGAAGTCGTTTGCAAGGGCGAACCGTTGCGGATCTCGATGTGCCACTGCCTCGAGTGTCAACGTCGCACCGGAGCTGTTTTCGGTGCCCAGGCGTGGTTCGCCAGGCCACAAGCGGCAATCTCCGGCAACGCAACGCAATTCACACGTCAATCTGATGCCAGACGTTTAGTGTCGTTCCGATTCTGCCCTGTATGTGGATCAACTGTCTATTGGGAGGCCGACGCATTCCCCGGCCACATCGCTGTCGCCGTGGGAGCATTTGCCGATCCCGTCTTTCCGCCCCCCGCTTATTCCGGCTGGGAAGCAAAACGGCACCGCTGGGTCGAGCCCCTGCTTGCCGTGGCTGTCCACCATTCAGATTGACAACGACATTTGGTTCCCTTGAGACGCCGCACCAAGGTGGCTTATGGCTGCGTAGTGCTCGTCACCGGGTAGAGCGTGAACGTCAATCACTGCGCGGAAGTTGCTAGAGACAGATGTTCAGCGATGTTGCGTTCCCGTGCCCGGCGCGAACAGTCTTTGTTAAGTAGCGCCTCAATCGCCTGCCGTCGACCACCAACTCCGGCGCGTCTTACCCAACACAAGTTGCAGCACCGCTGATGAGCTGACGGGAGTTCGTCTCAATCCGCAGATTGATACGCCCGTCGTATCGGTAGCCGAAGATCGTCCCGCGACTTTGCCTGTCCTGCGTCCTGTCCGTCTGTCGTGGCACCTTGAAGGCAAAGCTGATCAGGCGGTCTTTGAATGCAGGAGGCGCTCGGCCAGTCGTGCCGATCACTAGCCCGGTTTTCTCACAGCCCCCGTAGTTTTGGCTTTCGCTATGGCTTGTCTCGGCCGTGGTGCTGGGCTCGATAGCGAGAACGGGTGCAGCCAGCGCCGCGGTGTGTGGCGTTTGTTGGGGCTGGCGATGTATCCTCTTTTGTTGGCGGGAAGGGTTTGGGTCCGGCGGCATCATCGGGCCGCAGCGCGTATTCGGGCATGTGCCAATGCAAATTCCGCGGCATAGGGACAGGCCGATGCCATCGCCACCTTGATGCGGCGGACCGAGACACGAACCTGCGCGCCGATCTTCAAGAGCTTCAATCGGATCGTGCCGCAGGTGAACCGGCACTGGCATCGATGTTGGAGCGCCGCAGCTTGGCCGAAAGCAGATGCCGGCCGCAGAAGATGTAGAGCGGCAGATAGCAATAGCAGTCATAGTAGCCGTGGAAGAACCGCCCCTCCTGCTGGCCGTGCAGCGGATCATCGGTGGCGTCGAGATCGAGCACGATCTCCTCCGGCGGCCTGTCGTGTGCGTCCAGGAACAGCTCCACGAACAGCGCTTCCAGCGCGCCTTTGTCGTAAGCGATCTTGTGATAGCGCGTCGTCTCGCCAAGGCGGCCGTGCTCCAGTCGGTTCAACGTCGATTTGCCGGCAAGCACCGCACAATCGTCTCGCTTCGGCGTCAGCCGCTCCGACAGAAGGGTGAGTACCGGGTCGTGGCGCAGCGTGTCGTGGTCATCAACATCCTCGTAGCCCAGTGCGATCGCCGCAATGCGCTGTCCGACCAGCGTGCGTACGCTGTGAACCGTGCAGTTCGGATCGCGGCCATCGATGAAGCAAGCGGCCACCCGGTCGAACAGTCCGATGGCCCCATCGACGTGGCGAAGCAGCAGAGCACCGGCGTCCGAGGTGATCGCCCCGCCGTCAAAACCAGCCACTACTTTATGACCGTCGAAGCCTTCAAATTCGAGTTGCGCGGAGATACAGTGTGTTGGCATCGGGCCTCCTTAACAAATCTGGTAAGCCTTTGTAGCAAAAGCAGTTTCTCAGATTCGTAGGTCCGATGCACCTTTTACTTTGAGAGATGCGGGCTAGCAGCCCCACCGCAACGCAGCGGTTGCAACGGGCGAATCCCATAGGGAGAACTCCGCGTCGGTGAGGAAAGCAAGTGTAATGGAAAGACCCCGCATGTCGAGCGAGGTGGCATAAGTGCCAACAAGTGAGCGCGCAATCCGCAGGCCGTGCTCCATCATGATGCGATGAGCAGAGTTGTAGGCGAGATAGAGTTCGGCCGGTGGTGTGCCGCCAAGCCCATTGACGAAGAGCAGCACCTTGTCCGTGCTTTGGTCAATGTCGTCGAAGATCGCTTCGGCCAAATGGCTGACGATGGTGTCTGCGTCAGAGAAGAGCTCTCTTGAATGGCCAGGCTCCCCATGAATTCCAACGCCCATTTCTATTTCGTTCGGCCCAAGCGTAAACGTTGTGCGCTGCGTTTGTGGTAACGCGACACCGCTGAGAGCGACGCCCATCGATCGGATGCGTGAGGAGAGGCCGTCGCCCAAGGCCTTCAGCTCGGCGAGCGGCACGCGCTGCTCGGCGGCGGCTCCGAGAAGCCGTTCCGTAATAAGCGTACCGGCAACGCCACGCCGACCACGCCCGTCACCGGCCCTTCCCGTTTCGATGTCATCGCAGGCAAGTATCATCTCGACCTGATGCCGGCCCGCCACCATCTCTGCCGCCATTTCGAAGTTCATCACGTCGCCATCGTAATTCTTTACGACCAGAAGGCACCCGGCCCCGGTGTCTGCTTCCTCTATGGCGCTAACGATCTGGCCGGGCGTCGGAGATGTAAAGATATGTCCGACGCAAGCGGCATCGAGCATGCCGCGGCCGACAAAACCGATGTGCATCGGCTCGTGACCCGCGCCACCGCCAGAAATGATCGCGACCTTGCCAGGAACCAGATGTCGGCGACGTACACATTTGCGGTTGGCGCCGAACACAACGAAATCCGCATGAGCGCTGACAAAGCCTTCGACGCTTTCGGCGACCATGGTTTCGGCTGTGTTCATGAATTTCTTCATCTAGCCCCTCCCAAGGCGAATCCTATCAATCCTCTCGCACGTGCCACAAGTGTTTGCTCAATCCGGCGTCCCTGAAATTGCGGCAATCTTCTGCACCAGATCGGCAATTGCTTCCTCCAGCAGTCGGTTGCGTCTCTCGTCGCCGAAATCGGGCACCATCAGCGACAGGTGCCGCAGTTTCTCCGACGCGCCAGGCTCCGGCAGTTTGCCAGGATGTGCAGCCTGGTAGGCATCCAGAAAGCGCTCCTGTTCAGCGGCACTGAAATGGCACACCCGGAAGATCGTCGCTAAATGTCGGGCAGGGAGAGGCGTCGCATAGGTCGGGCTTGTTATCTGGGTGACGAAGCTGCGATGCTTGCCGAGTTCCGTGGCGAGCCGCTGACGTGTTCCGGAAGGTCGATTGTCGATGATTTGCGCCAGGATGGACTTATAGGCGATAATGGCGTCTTCGGTGTCTTCGCGCGCCATCTTATTCTCCGGCTGCCTTTGTTCCGTCGGCGTTCAGACCGAGGACTGCCGATCTTATCGCGGGAAGTCGAGATGGCGCTACGGAAAAATGCCTTATGCCTGCGGCAAGCAGGTCCGCAGTCCAGGATGGGTCCCCGGCCATGTCGCCGCAGATGCTGAGTGGCTTGCCACCGGCAAGCTTCACAGCCTGCCTCAGCAGCCGCAGCACGGCTGGTACTGCGAGCGTCTGGTAAAGAGCGAAGTCGGCGTTCTCGCGTGGCGAAGCGACCAGATATTGCGCGAGGTCGTTTGTCCCGAACGAAAAGAAGTCGGCGCTTTCGAACTCATCCAGCATGAGTGCCGCGGCCGGGATCTCTACCATCATTCCGATCGGGGGTATGCGATGTGGCACGCCTCGGCGGGCAAGCTCATCTGCTTCTTCGCGATAGATCTGAATGATGTCATCGACTTCGGAAGGGAACGTCACCATCGGCAGCATGACGCGTAGATTGCCAAAGACGGCTGCGCGCAACAGCGCACGGGCCTGCACACGCGCAATCTCTGTCCGGGCAAGCAGAAGGCGAATGCCACGCAGCGAGGATATTTCTGTAAGGCCGGAGAGTGGTTTGTCGCCGCCTATATCCAACATGCGAATTGTGACTGACCGGTTATCTGCCCAATCCAGGAGGCGGCGGTAGATCGCGACTTGCTTTTCTTCGTTTGCGGCATCACCGAGCGACGTCACCGCAAATTCCGAGCGCATCAACCCGATACCTGCGGTGGTCGCAGCCGCGATCGCATCGACTTCGTCTGGAGCGTTGACGTTGATGGACAACAGTATGTGCGAACCGTCGGCTGTGCGCAGATCTCCGTTGTCGGCTGTCAACGCCGCGCTTGTCAGGGAATGGTCGCGAGCAGGCGTCGCCTTCTCCTTTGCTGTCTGAAGGATGACCACGCCTGAATCGCCATCAACCGCTATGAGTTGTCCGCACTCTGTCGAAAAACGACCGGCGCCAATAACCATCGGGACGGACCGGGATTTGGCAAGCAGGGCGACATGGCCGACAGCGCTGCCGCCATAAAGAGCGATACCGCCACCTGCTGACCAGTCATGTGCGAGAAAGCGGCTGGGTTCCATGTCCTTTCCGACATAGATCGATCCGGCTGGAAAGTCGTCGACCGGCGTTCCGGTAAGGACGGACAGGACGCGATTCTTGATGTCGAGAATGTCGACGGCGCGCGCCCGCAGTTGGTCTTCCTCCGAACATTCCAGTTCGCGGACATATCCGTCGAGTGTCCCGACCCAGGCGAATGCGACGTTTTCGCCCGCATTGATACGCGCGCCGACCGTCTCCGTTAACGTCGGATCTCGCAGCACCTCAATCTGGAACTCGATGATATCGCCGCTCTCCGGGTCCGTCCCGGTCGCGAGGTCCTGTAGCTCGAAAATGGCTGTCTCGATCGCGTTGGCGAGTTCGGCACGGCCCGAAACAGTCGATGGCGGTGACGCGGTAGCGGCAAGCGGCTCCGCGACAAAGGCCGGTCCGGTTGCAACGCCTGGCGATGCGCTCGTGGCTTTCAATCTAAGCGGTGCGGCCATGCTTCTTTTCCTCATCGAAGTTGCGCTCGACGAGGTCCTTCATCGCCCGGATCGCTTCTTCGGCGAGGATCCCGTCGGCACGAATCCTGAGCACCGAACCCTTGCGGATCCTGGCACCCATGATCTTGATGATGCTCTTGCCGTTCAGCCAGACGTCGCTGCCATTGACCGCCACTTCGATAGAGCAGGGGAACGACTTTGCCAGGCGCGTGAACGTCACCGAGGGTCGGGCGTGCAGTCCGACGCTGTGCTTGACCTCGACCTCCGTCTGGCAACTTGCATGCACCTGTTTTGCCTCCCGGTCTCCTATGCGCAATCCGCCGCTCATCAGGGTGACAGCTCCTCTGCCGTTGCAATCACCTTGGTCAACGATGCGCCGCCAGAGGCTTCAGCCGCGGCGATGACAGCGCCTTCCACGACGGGTGCGTTGCAGATCGAAACCTTGTTAGACCGCGGCAGACCAAGCATCTCGATCGCCATCTCGCTATTGGTTTCGGCTCCACCCAGATCGACGAAGACGGCGACGCCCGCGTCCGACCAGGCCTCCTCGATCGCCTTGAGAATGCCGCTCGTATCCGTGCCCAGCTCGCCGTGACTGTTGCCGCCGGACCAGGCAAGTGGCACGCTGTCGCCGACCATCTGGCGCACCATATCGGCAGTGCCACGTGCCACCAGCGGCGAGTGGGAAACAATGACAATTCCAACGTTTGGCGTTTTCCCATTCATGCCGGACGATGCTCCTCCAGATAGCGGCAGATCGCGGTGGTCAGCAGCGCGCAACTCGAGGCGCCGGGATCGACATGGCCGATCGACCGGTCACCGAGATAGGAGGCGCGGCCACGCATGGCCTTCATGGCAGCCGTCAGTTCGGCGCAATGTTCGGCCTGACGCGCGATATCAGTTAAAGGCGAACAATGCGCAAGTGCGTCCTGAACCGGATAGAGAACATCGAGAAGGGTCTTGTCGCCGGCATGTGAGCGGCCACGACGGGCCACGGCGTCGATTGCCTGCTTTAAAACCGTTGGAAAGTCCCGGTCGTCATCCAGCGTACGAAGCTCGCGGCCCAACGCCATCAGCAAGGTACCGTAGAGAGGGCCCGCCGCTCCGCCGATATTCATGACGAGCATCAGACCAATTTTCTCGAGCGCATCAGGCAAGGGCAAGGCTGAAACCGAGGCTTCGTCGGCGCTGACCGCGTCGCAGCCACGCCGCATGTTCGTTCCGTGATCGCCGTCACCGATCGCGCGATCAAGCGCGCACAGATGGTCGCTGTTTGCCGCAATCGTTGCGCGGCACGCTTCGATCAATCCCATGAGAAGAACCGGCTCTGCCTGCACGAGAAACCCTCCCGACATCCGCTCATGTCAGCGCTGCAACCACTTCGAATACGCCTGCCACGGCAACGGCACCTGGATCCGGCACGCCTTCCAGATCCCTTTCACCGACATAGGAGGCGCGTCCTGCCTTTGCCTTTCGCATTGCCTTCGTCGACTCCGCACCTGCCGCCGCGGCTCTTGCCGCGGCTGCGAGATCTTTCGATGCCAGAGCTCCAAGTGCCGGAGCCAGCGCGTCAACCATGGTCCGGTCGCCCACGCCAGCTCCGCCATAAAACGTCATCCGGTCAAGTCCGGCAAGCAGGGCAGCCGCGGCATCCTTCTTTTCGGCCATCGCCTTGGATGCGGCCGTAAAGAAGATCGAGAGGAGCACGCCGCTCGACCCGCCCATGCTGGTGCTTAAGATCTCGCCGACAAAGGCCATCAAGGCAGCAGGCTCTCGCAGCGGCAAGGTGTCGATACGGGCAAGGACGCTGCGTGCGCCGGTCGCAACGGTGGAGCCCGTGTCGCCATCACCGACGCGGCTGTCCAGGCGATTGAGCTCACGCTCGAGAGAGATCAGGTGCTCGCAAATTGCCGTTAGAAGACGCCGGTTCTGCGTATCATCGCTGGCCGACGAGGTCTTGCTCTGAACGGATGGTCTCTGCGGCTCGGACACGATGGAAATTTCGTGTCGTTCGGTAGCGGGCGGCCAGGCATGTGGTTCTACGGCAGCCTTCAGCGCGGCTTCGCGCCCAGGCTCCAGCCGCATGAGCGACAGGGAAAAGCCGTTCATGTTGAGGGCAGTCATCATCGGTGCCGGTCCAATGATCAAGCGAATACGGCCGGCGATCGCGGATGACAGCACCGCATTGGCGATGACGCCCATTTCAAGCGGCGGCACGGCGCCGAGGTTGTTGATCAACAGCGCATGATCTCCTGTGTCACCCACCTTCGCGGCAAGCCGCTCAGTCATCGTCGCGACAAGGTCGACAACGGGTTGCAGGGGGATGCGCTCGGCACCTGGCTCACCATGGATGCCAAGTCCGAGTTCCCCTTCCTCGTCACCAAGCCGATCCTCGTGCGCCTGACCGGGCACGCTGCATGTTGAAAGCGACATGCCGAGTGAGACGATGTCGCCTGCTGCGGCACTCGCCTGGGCAGCGACGGTTTTAAGGTCGGCGCCGGCTTCGGCGTGATAGCCGGCGATCTTATGGACGAAGAGTGTCCCGGCAACGCCGCGGGGCTGGTTGATGCCGGGGATGGCGATATCGTCGGCAACGATCACCATCTCGACATTGAAGCCTTCGGCGCGTGCCTTTTCAGCGGCGAGACCAAAGTTCAGGCGGTCGCCGGTATAGTTCTTGACGACGAGCAGTGCGCCTTGCGGGCCGGTTACGGCGCGGATTGCCGTCAGCACCGCATCGACGCTGGGCGAGGCAAAGATCTCGCCGGATACGGCTGCCGTCAGCATACCCTTGCCAACGAAGCCTGCATGCGAGGGCTCGTGCCCGGCCCCGCCGCCGGAGATAATCGCGACCTTCGACCTGTCCCAATCCGCCCGCAGGATCACCTTGATGTCAGGAAAGGTGTCGAGGCGGGCAAGATGACCGGCGCTGCTCGCAAGGAGCAGGCCGTCCAGCGCCTCGGTGACAATGGTTTCCCGGCGATTGTAGAAATGTTTCATGGAGAAAGACCCATCTTTATGCCAGTGATTTTGTTTCGTTCGGTTGTCTATAAAAGGCGCTGGCCTCTGGCGTCGAAGTAGAGCGGATCGTGTAACCGCAAGCTTATTCGATCACCCGACCGGATTGCGAGATATGGATCGGCAAGTGTGACGAGCTTGTGGTCGCGCACCTTGATGTGAAGGTGATTCTGGTCCCCCAGATGTTCGATCCAGTCGATTTTCGCGTCGGCGTTCTGATCGACGATAATATCGAGATGCTCGGTTCGCGCACCGATCGTCTTCGTTCCCGGCGGCGGATTGGCACCAGGAAGAAGATCGGGGGGCAACAGGTTGATGTGCGGCTGGCCAAGGCGTGCTGCGACATGGAGACTGGCCGGATTGGCGTAGATCTCGCGCGGCGTTCCGACCTGCAACAGCCGTCCTTCGGCGACAATACCGATCCGATCGGCCATCGTCATCGCTTCGACCTGGTCGTGGGTTACGTAGAGCAGCGTCGAGCCGAGTTCCTTCTGGATGCGTTTCAGTTCCAGGCGCAGTTCCGCCCGCAGCTTCGCATCGAGCGACGACAGCGGTTCGTCCATCAGATAGATGGCGGGCCGGCGTACCAGCGCCCTGCCGATCGCAACGCGCTGCATTTCACCGCCAGACAGTCGTGTCGAACGGTTCTCCAGCTTGTGGTCGATCCTGACCATGCGTGCAATGTCGCGGACGCGGCGGTCGATCTCTTCGTTACTGAGCTTGCGCACCGGCGCTCGCAACGGAAAGGCGAGGTTGTCGTAGACGGTCATGTGCGGATAGAGCGAATATTGCTGGAAGACGAAGGCGACATCCCGTTCAGCCGGTGCTTCGCCGGCGACGCTTCGCCCGCCTATTTCGATGCGACCGCCGTCGGGGCGCTCCAGGCCGGCAATGAGGCGCAGCGTCGTTGTCTTGCCGGCACCCGTTGGTCCAAGCAGCACGACGAACTCGCCGTCGCGGATGGACAGGTTGAGATCAGAAAGAGCCTGCGTATCGCCGAAGCGCTTGCTGAGGCCTTTGAGAGCGATGTCAGCCATGACGCTCCTCCGAATAGAGTGCCGAGGCAATGGCGCGGCCCGACTGGCAATCGAACAGCGCGAGCTCGGCCGGATTGAACTCAAGACCGACGGTCTCTCCGATGCGGAAGTTGCGGTTCGCCGGAACGCGCGCCTTGATGACACCGCTCGAGGTCTCGACTGCCACCACTTGATTGGTTCCGAGGTATTCGCTGCCGTAAACGGCGCCACGCAAAGGGGAGCTGTCACTGAAACGGATATGCTCGGGCCTGACACCGAGCGCCAGCTCGGTTTCAGCCAGATCCTGGTGCACCTCGGGAATGCTGACATCAACGCCATGCAGCAAGACGGATCGTGCGCCGCTTTGAAGGCCTGATGTGAAGCGCATGAAGTTCATGGGTGGTGAACCGATGAAATCCGCGACATACATGGTGGCAGGCTTGCTGTAGATTTCCTGGGGCGTGCCGAATTGCTCGATGACACCATGGTTCATCACCGCGATCTTGTCGGCCATCGCCATCGCCTCGTGCTGATCATGTGTCACATACACCGTCGTTGCACGGATGCGGTTGTGCAACTCGCGAAGTTCATGAACCATGACCTCGCGAAATTCGGCGTCGAGCGTCCCGAGCGGTTCGTCCATCAGGAAGCATTTTGGACGGCGCACGATGGCGCGCCCGAGCGCCACACGCTGGCGGTCGCCGCCTGCAAGTCCGGAAACGGATCGCTCAAGGATATGGTCGATCTGCAACAGCCGCGCGGTTTCCTCCACACGCTTTCGGATTTCAGGCTTCGACATGCCTTGCGAGAGCAGCGGGAAGCCGATGTTCTTGCGTACGTTCATATGCGGATAGAGCGCAAAAAGCTGGAAGACGAAAGCGATGTCGCGGGCGCTGGCGCGGTTGAAGGTGACGTCTTCGCCGTCGAGGTAAATCTGGCCGCTGGTCGGCAGCTCGAGCCCGGCGATCATGCGAAGCGTCGTCGTCTTGCCACAGCCCGACGGGCCAAGCAGTGCCAGGAACTCGCCGTCATGAATGGCGAAGCTCGAATCCTCAACCGCGACGAAGCCGCCGAATTGCTTGCGGAGATTTTCTATTCTGATGTCTGCCATGGCTCACTCCGGAAACTTCGAGACGATGATGAACATCGCCGTGCCGGCAAGCAGCGTTGCCAGCGAGTAGGTGTAGAGGATCAGCAGGAATGGCTGGAAAAGCATCAAGAAGCCGATGGCGATCAGCGTCGTTGCGATGTTTTCCATCGGGCCGCGGCGCAGGAAGAACGGGCGCTTGCGGCGCGATGATCGCGATGTTTCGATGAGATGCGTCATTTGCGGACAGCTCCGAAGGTAATGCCACGCAAGAGCTGCTTGCGCAGGAGAATGGTGAAGACGAGGATCGGGATCAGGAAGATCGTCGTTCCTGCCGCGACAGCCGGCCAGTCCTGACCGCCTTCGCCGATGATGGTCGGAATGAACGGCGGCGCCGTCTGGGCTTCGCCCGAGGTCAGCAATGCCGCGAAGGCATATTCATTCCAGGCAAAGATCAGGCAAAAGATCGCAGTGGCGGCAATGCCTGTCGTTGCCTGTGGCAGGACAACCTTCCAGAATGCCTGCAGCCTGGTATAGCCGTCGATCATCGCCGCCTCTTCATATTCGCGCGGGATCTCGTCGATGAAGCCCTTGAGCAGCCACACGGCAAGCGAGACGTTTACCGCGGTGTAAAGCAGGATCATGCCCAGCGCCGTGTCGGAAAGGCCAAGCTCGCGATACATCAGATAGATCGGGATCGCGACGGCGATTGGCGGCATCATGCGTGTCGACAGGATGAAGAACAGCAGGTCGTCGGCAAGAGGGACCCTGAAGCGAGAGAACCCGTAGGCTGCCAACGTTCCCAATGAAACGGCCAGAAATGTCGAGCCGAACGCAATTACCAGCGAGTTGGCAAAGCGCGGCAGGAAGTTCGAGGGGCCGGCGATCACCATGTTTCGCTTGCGGGTCACCTCATCGCAGGTGCCCGTCGGGGCAGGCAGTGAGGCGATGTATTCCGGGGTCTGGCGCGTTCTTGTCGTTAAGAGATTGCAATAGCCTTCCAGCGTTGGCGTAAAGACGATCTTCGGTGGGTAGCTGATGGAATCTGGCGGCGACTTGATGCTGGTCAGGAATATCCACACGAGCGGGATCATGGTGATCAGGGCGTAGGCGATCACGATCGCGCCGGCGATGCGCTTGCTGGCGGGGCTCGGCTCGACGACCGAATGGGCTGTGGTGACGGAGCTCATCGTTGCTTCACCTTGTTGAGCGCTTTGACGTAAATGTTCGCGAGACCGAACACGGCAACGAAGAGGACGATGGCGAAAGCCGACGCCCGTCCGGTTGCCCAGCTCTCGAAGGCGGTCCGCTTCAAGGTGATGGAGGCGACCTCGGTGGTCGAGCCTGGACCGCCACCCGTCAGAAGCGTGACCATGTCGAACATCTTGAAGTTTTCGATGCCGCGAAACAGCACTGCGAGCATGATGAAGGGAAGGGCCATCGGCACGGTGATCGACCAGAATTGCCGCCACGCGGAGGCGCGATCCACCTCGGCGGCTTCATAGATGTAGTCGGGAATCGAACGCAGACCGGCGAGGCAGATCAGCATCACGTAGGGCGTCCACATCCAGGTATCGACGATGATAATGGCCCATGGTGCCAGCGAGACGCTGCCGAGCATCTGGATATCAGCTGTCGGAATGCCGGTCACAAGCGAAACGGCATAGGCGAAAAGCCCGATCTGCGGCTCGTAGAGAAAGCGCCAGAAATTGCCAACGACAGCAGGAGACAGCATCATCGGTATCAGGATCAGCGTCGTCCAGAAGGCGTGGCCGCGAAACTTGCGGTCGATCAGGTAAGCGAGCGTAAAGCCGATGACGGTCTGCAGCAGGATCGTCCAGAAAACAAAATGCGCTGTCGTCTGCATCGCCTGCCAGATGTCGGGGTCGGTCAGGACGCGGTCGTAGTTGCTCAATCCCACATTCACAACCGGTGCATTTGGGCGGTTCGCACGATAGTTCGTGAACGAGAGATAGATTGCCCAGATGAGCGGGAAGATGTTGATGGCGAGAAGCAGGATGATGGTGGGGGCGATAAACACCCAGGCGATCGCTCGGTCGGATAGGCCGCGGACACGGCGGGCGAGCGATACCGGTGTTGCCCTTGCGGTCGCGTCTGCTGCCTTCTCGACCATGGAAGAAGAGGAAATGTTCAAGGTGTCACCTGGTCTTTCAGTATGTGAGACACGTGGCGGCCCGGCAGTCTTGGCGATCCGGGCCGCCATTCTGGCAAGAAGGTTGTGCGTCCAGCCGGACACTAGATCTTGCCGTCGTCCCTGAAGACTTCGGTCCAGTCCTTCACGAGGCCGTCAAGCGCCTCCTGAGCGGTGCCGTTGCCGGCGACGACGTAGTTATGAACGCGCTTCTGCATGTCCTGCAGCAGGGTTGCGTAGCTGGGCTCTGCCCAGAAGTCCTTGACGATCGCCATGGAATCCAGGAATGCCTGTGCATAGGGCTGGCTGGAGGCAAAGTCCGGAGCGTTGACGACCGCCTTCAGGCACGAATAGCCGCCAAGTTGCCACCACTTGGCCTGCACCTCGGGCTGGGCGAACCACTTGATGTATTGTAGCGCGGCGTCCTTCTTGTCGGAATAGGAGACGACCGAGATGCCCTGTCCGCCAAGCTGAGCGAAGTGCTTCTTTTCAGCCGGATTGGGGAAGAAGCCGATCTTGTCGCCGCCAACCTTCTCGTCCTTGTAGAGGCCGGGCCAGGTGAAGGCGAAGTTCATCTGCATCGCCACCTGGCCGGACTTGAAGGCATCCGCGGACTCGACCATGTAGACGTTGGAGCTGCCGGGCGGCGTGCAGCAATCATAGAGCGCCTTGTAGAATTCCAATCCCTTGACCGCATCAGGCGAATTGACGAAGCCTTCCATCTCGTAGGGCTTGTCGGGGTTGTCGTACTGGAAGCCCCAATCGTACAGCACGTTCGTTACACCCATCGTGATGCCTTCGGAGCCGCGCTCCGTATAGATCGAGGCGCCGTAGACGGTCTTGCCGTCGATTTCTCGCTTCTGGAAGAACTCGGCGATCTGTTTCAGCTCGTCGTAAGTCTTCGGCGCGGCGAGAGCCCGGCCGTATTTTTCCTTGAATTCCTTTTGCAGTTCAGGCCGCTCGAACCAGTCCTTGCGATAGGTCCAGCCGACCACATCGCCCATGGCAGGCAACGCCCAATAGTTCGGCGTATTCTTCGGCCATTCGGAGTAACCCACCACCGTCGCCGGCACGAAGTCATCCATCTTGATGCCTTCCTTGTCGAAGAAGTCGTTGAGCTTGACATAGTGGCCGTTTTCCGCCGAGCCGCCGATCCACTGGCTGTCACCGATGATCAGGTCGCAAAGCTTTCCGTGGGAGTTCAGTTCGTTGAGGAAGCGGTCTGCATAGCTCGTCCACGGCACGAACTCGAACTTCATTTCGGTGCCGGTCTTGGCCGTGAAGTCTTTCGAGAGTTCGACAAGCGCGTTTGCTGGATCCCAAGCCGCCCAGCAAAGTGTCAGTTGGTCGGCTTTTGCGAGATTGGGCAGCGCTGACGACATGATGAATGCCGAGGCCAGCCCGAGAAGGGCTTTCGATTTCGTTTGCATACGTTCCTCCCAGAACCAAAGGCCGGCTCCCCGCCGACCGTGCAAAGTTCACCAATTTCAGAGAATGCCTACATGAACTCCTCAATCTTCATGTTTAGCAATATGTTTAGTGATAGACGTTTTTATAAACATTGCAAGTGACAATCGTTGCTGCACTGCACATGCGGAAGGATCCCAGCCTTCTGCTGCGGCGCGAAGAGCCTGACTGCTCCTATTGAAGATCAAGGACCCAGCGTCATGGGCGCTTGGCAAATTCAGAACTGAAGGGCCGTCGTTGCAAATCTCACGGCCAGGCGAGCCGGGGCCGGTGACGAGCACGACGGCGATTTGCTCGCGCGCAATTCAGGTTGCCAGGACGTCTTGCCCGATCTTATAACGAACGTGACGGGTATCATGATGCGATCACGCGGGAAGGTATGGTGACACCGGCCAGCCCGCGTATTCCCGCGCTACAATCGTTGGTGATGCCTGCTTCGCTGTGGCATCGTCCAAGAAGACTGATCGCCATCATCTTCCAGAATTACACCCTGTTGTTTCGCACGGATGTTTTATGAAGAACGCATTTAATCCGCCCTCTGTCCGCAAGCCCTTCGGGAACTACAATCATGGCCTCCTGGTGCCCAAAGGCGCGTCGCTTCTCGTCACATCCGGTCAACTCGGGATCGGCATTGATGACACGATCCCAAACGATGCGGCAGCTCAGGCCGAACTTTGTTTCAAGGCGATCGATGCGATCCTCGAAGAGGCAGGCATGACCTTCGCGGATGTCATCCGCATCTCAGGCTTTGTCACAAAGAGGGAGGATTTCCCGGCCTACATGGCAGTGCGCGATCGCTATACGCTCGATCCCAAACCCGTTTCGACGCTTATCATCGTCGGCGGGTTTACCCGGCCGGAGTTTCTGGTCGAAGTCGAGGTAACGGCGGCCAAGGTCGCTTGATTTGGGGAGCTTACGGTCTCAGAACTGCTCCATGGTCGCCTTCACTTTACCGAGAAAGGCGGCCCGCGTCTGAGCGGTGCAGTTGTTCATGTCGTAATGCGCCAGAAAGGTCACCGGTCTCACGGGATTGATCTGCGCACGCAACACGCGCTTGACGATCTTCTTTGGAGGATTGCCGGCAACAAAAGCCCGGAAAGGTGTTGCACCATAGGTCAGCACCGCACCAAGCTTGCGGATATGGCGCAGTCGAGATTCCACCTTGCCGTTGACGAGTTCGAAGGAAACGCCGGGGAGCCAGACGCGATCGAAATAGCCCTTCAGGATCGCGGGGAAGCCGAAGTTCCACACCGGTGTGACGATCACCAGTCCCTCCGCCAGCTTCAGCCGATCGACGTGGTCCTTCACCAGCTCCGTATTCTGGGGGTAGTCGTGGTAAACCATTCTATCGCGCCGGGAGAGCACGGGGTCGAAATTCTCCGCATAGAGATCGCAGTCATCGACCTCGTGTCCCGCCGCCTTCAAGCTTTCCAGCGTCTGGCGGTAAAGCGCATTGCCGTAACTTGATTCGACCGGATGCGAGTGAAGGACCAGAACTCTCACGTGGCCTCCATCACGGCGGCAAGCCCGGGGAAAAGGTAGTTTTCGCCGGACGAGAAGTCGAAGTTCGGATTCTCCCAGGCGATCATCTTGCCGGGATTAAGAAGCCCCTGCGGGTCGGTCTCGTGCTTGAAGGCCAGTTGCACCTTGTCCGTCTGCTTCATGCCGCCTTCTTCCAGCGTGTAGCGATGCGGGTTGAAGATCGGGCATCCGTGCTCCTGGTGGATCTTTATGATTTCCTCCAGACGCTCCTCGCTCGTGTAGCGCACCAATGGCAGTCCGGAGCACTGGATCTGGCCGTCGAACTTGATGAATTCGAGATGGCCGGGCACCTCGTCGCCGAAGATTTCCACCATCTTGGCAACCTTCGCCACATGGTCCGGGCCCGGGTACTGAACCTGCAGGTAGGTGAAAGTGGGATCGACCTTGAGCGCCCGCAGCGTCGTATGGTTCCACGCAAGCTCGTAGGCGTGCGGAATGCCCTTCATGCTCTCGACCTTGTCGGAGCGGAAAATGATCTCGCCCTTCTGAGCCGCAGTGAAGGCGCGGAAGGCATCCATCGAGTGCGGTGCGATCATCAGCACGACGACAGACTGCCCCTGGCGAATATAGGGTTTGTGCCGGGTGAAGTATTCGTGCGGGATGGGCGCGGCGATCGGTGCGATTTCCTTGACCAGAATGCCGTTGCACTTTGCCAGCGCGTCCGAGTAGCGCACAGCCGCCATGAAGTCATCGTAGCCGACCAGCACGTCGACCCAGTCGTAGGCCGGGGCGAGCGGCATCTCGATCTCGGTGATGATGCCGTTGGTCCCATAGGCGTGGCTCACTTTCTGCAGATCCCAGCCGGTGAGATCGAGCACCCGCGGCTCCGCCTCCATGGTGACGACGCGCAGTCGGATGATGTTGCCGATATCGCGAAGCCCGCCCCAGGTGATCGAGCCCACGCCGCCGGAACCGCCAGCAATGAAGCCGCCGATCGTCGCTGTTTGCGCTGTCGACGGATGGAAGCGCAGTTCCTGGCCCGAATGAGCCTTGGTCTGCTTGTCGAGCTGGGCGATGACGATGCCGGGCTCGCAGATCACGCGACCGGGGTGAATTTCCTTGATCTTGTCCATTGCGGCGAGATTGAGAACGATGCCGCCGGAGAGTGGCATGGCCTGGCCGTAATTGCCTGTGCCGGCGCCTCGTGGCGTCACGGGAACGCCATGCGCGAAGGCCACTTTGAGGGTCTGGATGACCTCTGCCTCGTTCTTCGGCGTCACGACCAGATCGGCGGTGACACCATCGAGTTGCGCTTTCAGGATCGGGGAGTACCAATAGAAGTCGCGGCTTTTCTGACGGACGAGCGCCGGATTGTCCTCGATGGCGATGCCTTCGAGTTCTCTTTTGATCTTGTAATAATCCGGCATGTCAGGCTCCAACGACGCTATCGAGTTCACGGTAGTCAGGCAGGCTGCGGTCGATGACCTTGCCGCGGCGAAGCACGACGCGGTCAGACTGCGGGCGGGACAGAAATTCGCTCCACCGACGCGCGCTGAAGAGCACGAGATCGGCGGGCCGATCGGCGGCGATACGACCCATGTCGGGGCGCCCGGCGATGTCGGCGGGTGAGGTGGTGACGACGCGTGCGGCCGTGTCCAACGGATGATCGAGATGAAGAATGCGCACCGCTTCACGAAACACCTCGACCGCATCGAGATCGCCATAGGCGTAGAAGGGATCGCGCGTATTGTCGGATGCGACCGCCGTTGCGACGCCGGCTGCCGCCAGCTCCTTGAACAGGGTCACGCCGCGCCAACGCGGCGTACGGTTCGGATGGCGATCCTGCAGGTAAGCATTGCACATCGGCAGCGAAATGATTGAGATGCCGGCTTTGGCAACGAGCTCCACGGTGCGCTCGGCAATGCCGTCGTCCTGTCTTGCCAGCGAGCAGCAGTGGCCCGCCGTCACCTTGCCGGCAAAGCGGTTGCGAAGAACGGCCTCGGCAATCGCCTTCAAGGTCTCCGCGCCGGGATCATCCGTTTCGTCGACATGAAGATCGACGTCGAGACCGTTCTCTGCCGCCGCCTGAAAAAGTGTGTCGAGCTGCCAAGCAAGGTTCGGGCCCATCTTGGTGACACCGCCGATCAGTCCTGCCGCATCGCGGATGACTGCGACGAGATCGGCGAAATAGGCCTCGTCCACCATATCGTCCATCGGGAAGAGGGCGACGGCCTGGAGTGCGATCTTGTCCTTCCAGGCTTCCCGCATCTCGGCAAAGACCTCGAAGGAAATCCGATGCTGAGGGGCAGCAGAGTCCAGATGTGTGCGGATCAGGCTTGTTCCGTGCGCGTAGGCGGACCGAAGCGCGAACTCCATTCTTTTACGCACGTCGTCGGCCGACCAATGCGCCTCGCGGTCGGCGCCGACGGCCTGCAGCGCGCCCATGAACGTTCCGTCCGGATTGCTGCTGCGTCCCCAGATATGCCCCTTGTCGAGATGCGTGTGCACGTCGGCGAAGCAAGGCCAGACCATACCCTCGCGAAGATCGGATTTCGCCAGTTCCGGGGGGGCGCTGCCTGCCCGCAGGATTGCGGCGACGAGACCGTTTTCGATAACGATATCGGCCCGCACGAGGCCCTCTGTAGTCGGCGCGTTGAAGCCTTCGACGGCAATCGCAGGCAGCGTCGCATTGCTCAGCACGAAGCGACCGGCGTTCGGAGGCGACATGAAGGAGTATGTCATCAGTTTTCCCGCTTGAGGCTGCTCTCATGCCAGCGATGCAGGCCGAGCCAGGAGATGAAGGAAGTGATCGCAAAGATCGCCACGCCGAGCAGCGAGAGCATCAACAGCGCGGCGAAGAGGCGAGGGATGTTCATGCGGTACTGTGCTTCCAGGAGCCGGAAGGCGAGGCCGGAGCCGGCGCCCGCCGAACCGGCAGCAAACTCGGCAACAACGGCGGCAATCAGAGCAAGCCCCCCGCCGATGCGCAGGCCCGTCATGAAATAGGGCTGCGCTGCCGGGAGCTTCAGATAGAGCAGCGTCTGCCAGCGTGAGGCACCATAGAGTTCGAACAGGTTGATCAGATTGTGATCAACACTTTTCAGGCCCTGCACCATGTTGGAGAGGATCGGGAAGAAGGCGACGAGAAAGGCGCAGATCAGCAGTGCGACCTGCGTCGACGGCGCGTAGATCAGGATCAGCGGCGAGATCGCGACAATGGGGGTGACCTGCAGGATCACGGCCAGCGGATAGAAGGCGATCTCAATCCATCGCGATTGCACGAGAAAGATGGCAAAGCCAACGCCACCGACAAGAGCGAGGAGCAGCGACATGATTGTGATCTTGGTCGTCACCCAGAGCGCGGGCGCGAGCGTTCCCCAATCGCTGACGAAGGCGCTCGCCACGGCGCCGGGGCCAGGCAGGATGTACGGCGCGACACCGGAAAGCTTGACGTAGAGGTCCCAGACAATGACGAGGATCGCAAGGGTAGCAAACGGCACCGCAATCCGCAGCGCAAGGTCGCGCCGCTTTGCCTTCATCGGATTGGGTGGCGACGCGATCGGCGCATCGGCAACATCGGTGCTCATGCGTTCTCCTTAGCGGCGTTGATGGCGCCGATCAGCGAGCGCGAGACCGTCTCGCAGGCCTGCCGATACTCTTCGGAGCTTCGGTAATAGGCGTCTCGCTCGAGGCTGGTAACCAGCGGCAGGTCGGCATGGACACGCCCCGGACGGGCTTTCATGACGACGATGCGGTTGGAGAGATAGGCGGACTCGAAGACCGAGTGCGTGACGAAGATCACCGTGATGCCGGTCTCTTTCCAGAGCCGCAGGACATCGTCATTGAGTTTCTGGCGGGTGATTTCGTCGAGCGCTGCAAACGGCTCGTCCATCAGGAGCAGCTTCGGCTTTGTGACCAGTGCGCGCGCGATGGATACGCGCATCTTCATGCCGCCTGAGAGTTCGCGCGGATAGGCTGCTGCGAAGTCCTGCAGACCGACGGTCGCCAGCGACTTCACGATCTCCTCGCGTGCCGCGGCCTTCGACATGCCGCGAAGCTTCAGCGGAAGGTGAACGTTGTCAAAGACGTTCTTCCACGGCATCAGCGTCGGCTCCTGGAAGACGAAGCTGATGTCGCCTTCCGGCAAGCCGCGCGCATTGATGCGCGAACTTGGCCAATCGATGGTCCCGGAGGAGACATCGCCGAGGCCGGCAATGATGCGCAGCGCCGTCGATTTTCCGCACCCCGACGGTCCAAGAAGGCTGATGAATTCGCCGCTTTCCACCGTCAGCGACATACCCGACAGGGCGATCGTTCCGCTGGAGAAGACCTTCGAGACCGATTGCATGGAAACAAGCGGTCTCCTGCGCGCGTCCTTGCTGGCCGGGATCCGGGCTGAGGCTAGAGGCATCGCCTGTCTCTTTTCATGAGGGGAGCGGTCTTGCCGCCTCTGGCGGCAAGACCCATGTGGCGGCTTACTTCTTCAGACCCATGCCGACGCCCTTGCAGACGTATTTGGTGGTGTATGCCTTGGTGTAATCCGTGTCGGCCTTGAGCACCTTGATGCCGACCATCTCGGCGAAGAACGTCTTGTAGTGCGCGTCGGTGATGCAACCGATCCCCTTGTCGAGGGCGTCACCGGATTCGACGATGCCGTACTCCTTCATCTTGGCGATGGAATAAGCGATCTGACCATCCGTCATCTCCGGATTGTCCTTCTTGATCAGCTCGTTTGCCTTGGTGTTGTCGCCGTAGAGATAGTGGTACCAGCCCTCGATGGAGGCATCGACAAAGCGCTGCACGACATCCGATTTGGTGTCGATCACGGACTGGGTCGTGGTGATCATCGTCGAGTAAGGGGAATAGCCGTTGTCAGCGAGCAGGAACACCTTCGGCTCCCAGCCGGTTTGCTTCTGGATCTCGTAGGGTTCGGAAGTGAGATAGCCCTGCTGTGCGGATTCCTTGTCGGCAAGGAACGGACCGGGGTTGAAATTGTAGGGCTTGTATTGCTCGTCCTTGAAACCCTGGTAGTTCGCTTTCATCCACTCGAAGTACGTCAGGTAACCGTCCTTGCCGAGGAACAGGGTCTTCAGCTTGGCAAGATCCTCGAACTTTTCGATACCGGCGTCCGGGTGAGCGATCAGAACCTGCGGATCCTTCTGGAAGATGGCTGCGACGTCGACAAGCGGAATGCCCTGCTCGACGGCCGCCAGTTCGCCCTGCGGGCCACCCATGTAGAAGTCGATCTTGCCGGAGATCAGCAAGGCGCTGTTTGCCGCGTTCGGGCCGCCTTGTACGATCGTCACGTCGAGGCCGTGCTTGGCATAGGTGCCGTCGGCGACGGCCTGATAGAAGCCGCCGTGTTCTGCCTGTGCCAGCCAGTTGGTGCCGTAGCTGACTTTGTCCAGCGCGTATCCGGGAGCTGCGACCGCAGCGGCGAACCCAACTCCCAAGGCTGCGATGAGTGCCATGGTATTCAATGTTTTTGACATGGTCGGCGTTCCCCTTTTTTAGGCCGTTCGAGCACTCTTCGGCGTCCGATTTTCTTCATTTGAGCGATTGCGTTGCTGTTTGAAAAGCATCAAAATTCGTGCGCAACGATGCCTTTTTGGCATCTCTTGGCAGGCCTGTGCCTAATTTGTGCGTGGCGCTTAAAATTGATGCAACGAGGGGTCTCATGCTGCATTCCAGGAAGCTTCTCTATATCGACGAGATCGCCCGCACGGGCTCCATCCGCAAGGCCGCCGCGCGCTTGAACGTCGCGTCATCGGCCATCAACCGGCAGATCCTGGCGCTTGAGGAGGAGATCGGTGCGCCGCTCTTCGAACGATTGCCGCGCGGGCTGCGGCTGACGGCGGCGGGCGAACTATGCATCGAACATATTCGAGAGGTTCTGAAGAACTACGATCGGCTGGAGGGGCGGATCAGAAGCTTGAAGATGCAGCAAGCCGGAAAGGTCCGCCTGGTCACGACGGTCGGCCTGGCGTCGGGGCCGCTTGCGGAGATCATCGCGCGATTCCAGTCGGAGCACCCACGCGTCTATTTCCAGATCAGGAACGATGCCGGCACGACCACGGTCAATCCCGTGCTTTCGGGCGATGTCGATATCGGCCTCGGCTTCAATATTCCGGCGACCCCCGGCATCCGCACGCTCGGCAACTTCGACATTCCGATCGGCGTCGTGCTGCCGCCCGGGCATCGCTTGATCGGGCCGGGTCCGATCAGCCTTGGCGACATCGTCCAGGAGAGGCTGGTGCTCGCGCAGTCGGGTACGAGCCTTCGTGATGTCATCAACCTTGCGCTTGCGCGGCTTGACGTTTCCGTCGAGCCGGTTCTGGAGAGCAATGCGTCGGAGATGCTGAAGAAACTCGTCAAATGCGGAGCGGGATTGACCCTGCTCAATCCGCTTGACGTGATCACCGAATGCCGCGCCGGCGAACTTGTCTTCCGGCCGATCGCCGAGCCGCACGGTCGGCACCAGCCGATGAAACTCTTTGCCCGCGCCCGCGCCCCACTTGACGCGGCGACCAGCCTGTTCGTCGAATATCTGCTGGCCGAGCTTGCCGGTCTCGTTCAGGAGCTGCGGTCCAAGGGACAAATTGCTCCCGACAGGCCGTCGGCGGCCTGAGGTCTAGCGGGAATAGAGGTTTGTGAGGGGATAGCGCTTCAGATCGCGGAGAAGTTCGACAAAGCCCTGCACCTGATGGCGGCAGATCGCTTCTCCCTTCTCGGCGGTACCAATTGATGCGTCGCCCACGACACCATTGGGATTGAGGTCGTGCGCGATCCAGGCGAGCGAGTGCGGCGGGAGCGGCTGGATGAACTTCGACTGCTCGCGCATCCACTCGGCCCTGGACGCGAAGTTCTCTGCCTTGTCCATGCGGACGAGATCTGGCCTGAAGTGCAGCATCAAGGACGTTTCGACCTCTCCGCCGTGGATGCCATATCGCGATTCATGGTCGCCGATCATACCATCAGGATGTCCAAAACGGCCCCATTGCGTGGAGACGACCGCCATCTGGTGGCGTACGCGCAACTCGCGCGCAACAATGCTCATGATGTCGACATTTCCGCCGTGCGAATTGACGATCACCATCTTGCGGATCCCGGCTTCGGCAACCTTGGCGCCGATTGCCGTCCAGACCGGGATCAGCAGTTCGGCAGGCAGCGAAAGCGTGCCCGGTCCGTAGATATGCTCGTTTGCCTTGCCGACCTCCTGAGTTGGCAGCACCAAAATACCGAGGTCATCAGGCCGCTGCCGATAAAGCTCTGCGAGCATGCCGTTGGCGATCGCGACGTCGGTCGCGATTGGTAGATGAGGCCCGTGTTGTTCGGTCGAGGCGATCGGCAGAATGGCGATGGTGGTGTCGGCCGACAGCCCGGCGAAATCATGGGTGTTGAGCTCGTTCCAATAAAATGGTGTCGCCATTGCCGTGCGTTCCCTTCGTTGAGGTTTTCTCAGGGACTAGGGAATTATCCGACATACGGAAAGCATCAATTTGCGTTCGCACCGCTGCCTTTTTGCGACATGGCGAAACGCTCGGGTTGACGACGGTGGCATGTCTGGGGCAGGTCGCAGCCTGCGTTAACTGCGCCTTGGGCGATGAAGAAAGTGAGGAGGTCGGTCGTGGTCTAGCCAAAGCAAATGGCAGGTCAATCGACCCCCTTGGATGTCGCACGCACCGCGGTCCTCTGGTTCCGAACCGGCTATTGCAAAATTCGCAATTAAATCGAAACTATTCGTGCAATTGTTGGTGGCAATCTTTCCAGTCAATATCACTCCATCAGACGAACACAGCGCTGCTTCGGACAAGCAGCAAAGATCGCAGGAGCAGAAATGACCAATCATTCTTTTTCCCTTACTCGCCGCGGCGCACTGCTTGCTGGAGCCGCCACTGCTGCTTCCATAGCATTTCCCGCCCCGTTCAACTCCGCCGCCACTGCGGCATCCACCTCCACTCCAATCGAAGGAAACAAGACCATGGGCTTTATCACCACCAAAGACGGCACCGAAATCTTCTACAAGGACTGGGGTTCGAAGGACGCGCAGCCGATCATGTTCCATCATGGCTGGCCACTGTCGTCGGATGACTGGGACGCGCAGATGCTGTTCTTCCTTTCCAAGGGCTACCGCGTTGTTGCCCATGATCGCCGCGGCCATGGCCGTTCCGCACAGGTCTCCCACGGCCATGACATGGATCACTATGCCTCGGACGCCTTCGCGGTCGTCGAGGCCCTCGACCTCAAGAACGTCATCCATATCGGGCACTCGACTGGTGGCGGCGAGGTCGCCCGCTATGTCGCCAAGCATGGCCAGCCGGCCGGTCGCGTCGCCAAGGCGGTTCTGGTCGCTGCGGTTCCCCCGCTGATGCTGAAGACTAAAGCCAATCCGGACGGACTGCCGATAGAGGTCTTCGATGGCTTCCGCGCAGCTCTCGCCGCAAACCGCGCCCAATTCTTCCGTGATATTCCGGCCGGTCCGTTCTATGGTTTCAACCGCGACGGCGCCAAGGTGCAGGAAGGCGTCATCCAGAATTGGTGGCGGCAGGGCATGATGGGTGGCGCCAAGGCGCATTACGACGGCATCAAGGCCTTTTCCGAAACGGACCAGACCGAAGACCTCAAGGCGATCTCCGTCCCGACATTCGTCCTGCACGGCGAGGACGACCAGATCGTGCCGATCGCCGACTCCGCTCTTAAATCTGCGAAGCTTCTGAAGAACGGCACGCTCAAGACCTATCCCGGCTTTTCGCATGGCATGCTGACGGTCAATGCGGATGTCTTGAATGGCGACCTTCTCGCCTTCGTAGAGGCGTAAACCCCCGACCAATGGCCTGCCGCCGATCGATGCACGGCAGGCCATTCCCATTGGCAAGACCTTGAAATTGATCGGATAGACATATGAAGTTCCCATCTCTCCCGCTTTTATTGAGTTTCAACGGCGGTTACGTCGACACCCTCGGCTTTCTCGCCTTGTCAGGGCTGTTTACCGCGCATGTGACCGGCAACTTCGTAACCTTCGGCGCGACGGTTGCGCTCGGCACGGCAGGCGCGCTTCCGAAACTCCTGGCGCTTCCGGTCTTTTGTGTGGTCGTTTTCCTCTCCCGCCTGGCGGGCCTGTGCCTGCAAAGGCGGAACCTGCCGGTGGTCAGGCCTCTTCTCTTCGTCAAATTCCTGTTGTTGGCTGGGGTTGCCGTCTATGCGCTCTACCATGGTCGGTTTACCGCCAGCGAGAGCCTCGTGATGCTGTTCGTCGGTATGACGCTCGTATCGGCGATGGCGATTCAGAACGCCGTCCACAGGGCGCACTTTCCAAAGGCGCCGCCCTCGACACTGATGACCGGGACGACGACGCAGATCATGCTTGATCTGGCTGATCTCCTTGCAGGTGTGAAGGGCCAACAGACCGAGGCAGCGTCTGCGCGCATCAAACGAATGATCGTCGCAGTCATCGCCTTCGCCCTCGGCTGTGGGCTAGGGGCACTCGCCTTCATTGTGGCGCCTGCCGCAGCCTTCGTCGTGCCCGCAGTCGTTGCTGCGGCGGGACTATTCTTGAACCCGGCATCCGAGGGCTAAAGGATCACCTGGCCGGGCTTCGTGCCATTTGTCACCTGCCGAGGAAGTAGCTAACTTTGTCGATGAAAGCTCGGCTGCCGGGATGGCAACTTCTTTGGGTGCTCCCTGTCCATCGTTTGAACGGATTTTTTGGCCGTACGAATTGGCCCGTGTGATCGACACGGTTGCCAAAAAGCCATAATTGCTTCACCTAGATCGCACATCGACACTCGGCATTAAGAATTGGATCAACGCTGAATGCGCATACCATACGTTCTCCTTGGTGCATTTCTTGCAATCGTACAGTCCGCCCATGCTGAAGTCGCATCACCGCCTGTTTTGGCGCCGCTAAAGCAACAGGCGCAAGCGGCTCAATTGAGCGCACAATTTCTCACGCGTTTCAGCTACAAGCCGGTTCCACTCGACGACGCCTTGTCGGCGAGGGTCATGGACCGGTTCATCAAATCACTCGATCCGGACCGCGTGCTCTTTTTGCAAGCGGACATCGACAAGTTCATGTCTGACCGCAGCGAGATCGACGATGCCATCAAACGGGAGGACTTGAAGATCCCGTTTGCGATTTTCAACGTGTATGAAAAGCGTGTTGTCGACCGGATGAACTACGCGCGCAATTTGCTGAAGCAGGGCTTCGATTTCGGTACGCAGGAAACGTATTCCTTGCTGCGCGATAAGGAGCCCTGGCCGCAGTCGGAAGTCGAGAGCAATGAGCTTTGGCGCAAGCGCGTCAAAGCCGACTGGTTGCGGTTGAAACTCAGTGGCAAAACCGACGCGGCTATTCGCGAAACGCTCGACAAACGCTATACAAACGCTCTCGAGCGCGTTTACAAGTATAAAAGTGACGACATTTTCCAGTCGTTCATGGATGCCTATACAACGTCGATTGATCCGCACACGGACTATTTCGGCGCGACCGCTTCGGCCGACTTCAATATCTCGATGAAGCTTTCGCTCTTTGGCATCGGAGCGGTCCTGCAGGAACGCGACGACTATACGACGATCCGTGAGCTCGTGCCTGGCGGGCCGGCGCAGTTGTCCGGAAAGCTCGCGGTCGGAGACCGCATTGCCGGCGTCGGGCAGGGCAAGGAGGGGGCGATCAAAGAAGTGGTGGGTACGCGCCTTGATGAAGTCGTGCAATTGATACGAGGAAAAAAAGGCTCCGTCGTGCGCTTGGAGATCCTGCCAGCCGATGCCGGTGCAGATGGCGCCCATCGTGTTATCAGCCTCGTGCGCGATAAAATCAGCCTGGAAAAACAGGCTGCCAGCAAGGCAGTGCTGCCCGTGAAAGTGGGCGATGCGACACGTAAAGTCGGTGTGATTACTCTCCCGGCATTTTATGAGGATTTCGAAGCCCGGCACAAAGGAGACAAGGACTACAGAAGCGCAAGCCGCGATGTCGCCAGGCTTCTCGGAGAACTGAAACAAGAAAATGTCGACAGCGTTCTCATTGACCTGCGCAACAATGGCGGCGGTTCATTGGATGAGGCGATTGACTTGACCGGCCTGTTCATCGGCCATGGCCCGGTCGTTCAGCAACGTGGCAGCGACGGCAAGGTGACCGTAAGGAGCGCTGATTTTCCAGCGCCTGTGTGGACTGGTCCCGTTGGCGTCCTGATCAATCGCGGGTCGGCGTCGGCCTCAGAGATTTTTGCCGCGGCAATCCAGGATTACGGTCGAGGCGTGATTGTCGGCGAACCCAGTTTCGGCAAGGGTACTGTTCAAACGGTCGTCAATCTTGATGAGATGGTTCGCAACAGCAAGCCCGAATTCGGTGAACTGAAAGTGACGATTGCCCAGTTTTTCCGGATCAACGGCGGTACGACGCAGCTGCGCGGCGTGACCCCTGATATCAGCTTGCCTGGACTTTCGGATCCGACAAGCTTCGGCGAGACCAGTTATGACAACGCCCTGCCGTGGGCGCAGATTAAGCCCGCGACCTATGCGCCCGCCGACACTGTAACGACGTTGCTCCCGACACTGCAAAGCCGCCACGATGCGCGGGTTGAGAGCGATCCTGACTTCCAACGCCTGTTAAAGGACATTGCTGACCTGAAGGCGCAACGCGAGAAAGGGGTTGTCTCGCTCAATGAAGCCGAGCGTCGCAAAGAAGCGGCAGCTCGAGAAAATCAGCTCAAGTCGCGAGCGCAATCAGGCGATGGCGAAGATACCGGTGAAGATGATGGTCTGCAGGCAAACGAACGCAGTCTGAGTGCTGATATTGCCATTGAGAATGCCCGCAAGAAGGCAAAGGACGTTTTGCAGGGCGAGGCCGCAGCCATTCTTGCCGACGAGGCGAATTTACAGGACGGCGTGCCGAAGACCGCTGCAAAACCAGCAGGAAACACGGAAGGAAAATAGTCATACCGACCGGCCCGTGCAAAGCCTCAACGCGATTTTGCACCAGTGCCTTAAACCGATGCCGACGCCTCAATGGAGACCAATGAACTGTTTCAGCTCCGGCGTCTTCGGTGCAGTGAAGACCTCTTCTGGCGGCCCGACCTCGTGGACACGGCCCTGGTGCATGAAGACCACGCGCGAGCAGACGTCGCGGGCAAACTTCATTTCGTGGGTCACCATCATCAGGGTCATGCCCTCCGCGGCCAGTTCGCGCACCACCGCCAGCACTTCGGCGACGAGCTCAGGATCCAGTGCCGAGGTGATTTCGTCACAAAGAAGTGCGATCGGCTGCATGGCTAGCGCTCGCGCGATCGCCACCCGCTGCTGCTGCCCGCCGGAGAGTTCGTCCGGATAGGCATCGAATTTGTGACCGAGACCGACACGCTCCAGCATCTTGCGCGCGATTGCTTCGGCTTGCGCCTTGGGCGTCTTCTTTACGACCATCTGCGACAGCATCACATTGCCGCCGGCGGAGAGATGCGGAAAAAGGTTGAACTGCTGGAAGATCATCCCGACCTTCAGCCTGAGCGCCTTGAGATGCAGGTCGTTCGGCAGCAGCTGCGCACCGGCAACCGCGATCGAGCCGCTATCGATTGTTTCCAGGCCGTTGATGCAGCGCAGAAGCGTCGATTTTCCCGATCCGCTCTTGCCGATGATGGCGATCACCTCGCCGGGCTGCACGTCGATGTTGATGCCCTTCAGCACTTCGTTGATGCCGAAGCTCTTGCGGACTTCAGTGATTTCGATGAGCGACATTAAGCTTCCTTTCGAGGATCTGGCTGCTTTTCGACAGGGGCCAGCAAAGGGCGAAATAGATCAGGGCGACGAAACCATAGACGGTGAAGGGTTGGAACGTGGCATTGGTCACCATCGTGCCAGCTTTGGACAGTTCGACGAATCCGATGATCGAGGTCAGCGCCGTGCCCTTCACGACCTGCACCGAAAAGCCGACCGTTGGAGGAACGGCGATCTTCACTGCTTGCGGCAGGATCACGTAGCGCATCTGCTGCAGGTAGCCCATGGCAAGGCTCGAGGAAGCCTCCCACTGTCCCTTGGCAATGGCCTCCACGCAGCCGCGCCATATTTCCGCGAGAAAGGCCGCCGTCCAGAGGACCAGCGCAACACCGGCTGCAAGCCATGCTGGCACGTCGATGCCGATCAGGCCCAACCCGAAAAAGGCCAGGAACAATTGCATCAAAAGCGGTGTGCCCTGGAACAGCTCGACATAATATTTGGAGAAGACCCTGAGCGCCTTCGTCTTGCTGATGCGCAGAAACAGCAGGAGCATGCCTATAAGCCCACCACCGAGGAAAGAAGTGATCGACAACAGGATCGTCCACCGGGTTGCCAGCAGCAGGGCACGCAAAATGTCAAAGGTCGTGAATTCGGTCATCGTTGCACCTTCCTCGGGAAGATCATTCTTCCGGCGAGAAGCATTGCCTGCCGCAACATGATGGCCAAAGCCAAATAGATCAGCGTGGAGAGGAAGTATGCCTCGAAGGCTCGGAAGGTGCGTGACTGGATGAAGTTCGCCGCGAAGGTCAGATCCTCCGCCGCAATCTGCGACACCACAGCCGAACCGAGCATGACGATGATCACCTGGGACGACAAGGCCGGCCAGATACGTTGCAGCGATGGCACCAGCACGACATAGCGAAAGCTTTCCAAGCGCGACATCGCCAGGCTGGCACTCGCTTCGAACTGACCCTTCGGCGTCGCCTGAATGCCGGCCCGGATGATTTCGCAGCTATAGGCCCCCAGATTGATGATCATGGCGAGATTGGCCGCCTGCAACTCGCTCATCTTCAACCCAAGCGAAGGCAGGCCAAAGAAGATGAAGAACAATTGGATGAGGAAGGGGGTGTTCCGGATCAGCTCGACGTAGAGGCCGACCCCGGGCCTTGCCCACACCGGCCCGAGCGCACGCGCCCAGGCACACACAATTCCAAGCGCGATGCCACAAAACCCGCCAACGGCCGTTAGCTCGAGGGTGATGAAAATGCCCTTCACCATTATCGAATAGTATTCGGCAAGCCAGGAAAAATCGAAAACATAAGTCATGGACGCGTAACCTCGAGTTGAAATCACGGCAGGATGCCCGGACCGGTCTGACACCGGCCCGAGGCAGTATCAAAGGTTGGCAGGAAGACCCGCGCCCAGCCATTTCTGTGCGATGGCTTCAAGCGTACCATCGGTCTTGGCAGTGGCGACGATGGCATTGACCTTTTCGAGAAGCGCGGGCTGGTTCTTGTTGAGGCCAATGTAGCAAGGCGAGTTCTTGATCAGGAACTTCATTTCGGGGCGTTTTGGCGGGTTGCGGGCGAGGATGGCTGCTGCCACGACATTGCCGGTAGCGACCACATCCACCTGGCCGGAAAGAAACGCCGAGATCGTGCCGTTGTTGTCCTCGTAGCGCTTGATCGTGGCATCCGCAGGCGCGATCTTGGTCAATTCCAGATCCTCGACGGCACCACGCGTCACACCGATGCTCTTGCCCGCCAGATCCTCAGCCTTGGTCACGGCTACGTCGGCCGGGGCGAAGACGCCGTTGAAGAACGGGGCATAGGCGGCTGAAAAGTCAATGACAGCCTCACGCTCCGCATTTTTGCCGAGGCTCGAAATCACCAGGTCGACCTTGTTGGTCTGCAGGTAGGGAATGCGATTGGCGCTGGTGACTGGCACAAGTTCGACCCTAACGCCCAGCCTGCCCGCAATCAGGGTCGCCATATCGATGTCATAGCCCTGCGGAGCCATGTCGGTGCCGACACTGCCGAAAGGCGGAAAATCCTGCGGAACGGCGACGCGCAGCGTGCCGCGCGCGCTGATATCGGCCAATGCATCGGCATGCGCCTGGTTCGGCATCGTCGACATTGTGACGGTGGCGAAGATCGCGGAGATAGCTGCAATAAGACGTCTGCGGTTCAGCATTCAGATGTTCTCCTGCTGTTGGTGTTACTGACGGGGGAAATATTCGACCGATCCGGTTTGTTGCTGATTGGGTCGGGCAATGCGAGGGATTGGCGCAGATCGGCGAGCGGATCTGCGCGGACAGTCAGGTCGAGCCCTGCCTCGACCTCGTCGAGGTGCCTGATCGAGAGCTCCGCAGCGCCGGCGAAATCGCCGGCAAGTAGGGCCGCTGCAATAGCGCAGTGGCCCTCATGCGACTGGCGGGCGTGATAGTCCGATTGGAATTGCAGCGAGATCAGCAGTGTTCGGGCCGTAAGGTCGCGCAGGATGTCGACCAGCACCGTATTGCCTGAAAGCTCGGCGATGCGGATATGAAAATCGCCCATGAGATAGGTGAGCCGCTGGCGCTCGCCCGATGCGATTGCCGCGCGTTCCTCATCGAGATGGGCTTGCAATATGTCAGTTGCGGCAGCAGGCAGTGAGGTGAAGCCCCGCAGCATGCCAGATTCCAGCGCCCGGCGGGCGCTGTAGACCATCATAGCCTCTTCCGCCGAGGGTTCGATAACATACCAGCCGCGTCGCGGGCTCACCTGCACGATACAGCGGGCCTCCAAGCGCATCAGGGCTTCTCGCACAAGGGTGCGAGAAACTGAAAAGATGGTAGCCAGCTGGCTCTCGCCCAGCCGCGTACCGGGCTTGATGCGACCCGAAAGAATGCCCGAAACAATGGCCTCTTCTATACCGGTTCTCTTGTCGCTCGTACTTGTGCTGTCTTGCATACAAGAGATGAATGCAAGTGCCGTGCCAAGGTTGAAAATGTAATTATAACAAAGATATAGAGAGGATATATCACGGGCGTTGACGGCGAGTATGCAAGAAAAAAGACCATCTCTTGCACATTTTACGTGCGCGAAGGGGGGGCGGTCTCGCGGGCGCGAAATGGTTGCGATAATTGGCACGGCGGAGTTGTGTTGGAGCCCGCACCTAGCGTCCAGGCCGCCTAGAGATTGGCGATCCGTGACCTCATCTGCATCGCCCTGGATTGTGGATAGGCCAGAGCGAGATTGATAAACGCAGATGAAATGCGGATGGGCAGTGCCGGCTGAATGCGCCTCCCGTCTGGCTGTCGGATCAGCTGATGGCGGATGGCAGTTTTTGCCGGCTGCTTGCGCTACCGCGCCTTGCCGTTTCAACCGTTTTCGGCGCTGACGTTAGGCGAGCACGAAGCCATTCTGATCGCCAACGCGGTCGGCAAGCTTGCCACCTCCGATGATGGCCACCAACGCGTCCAGGTGCCATTTGTCTGGCGGACCGCCGGGTGATCGTCTGCGGGATCGTGTCGGCGATCGTCAGGCTCGAAACGAAGCAGCAGACATTGCCGCAGGCCGCCGGTTCACGATAAAGGAAAGATCAATCCACAATGCGAGGCGTGAACTTTGGCTGTGCTGGCTCTGCGGCTTTCTTAATCGCCTCGTCATGATACCAGCAGCTTTCATAGACGCAGGGCGCCATATCCTGTCCAATATCAACAGCCGGGCGCCGCTCTGCCGCAGCGAACCGCCTTGCCGGAAACGCGTAAATTGTTGCCGTCTCGTGATGCACACCAATGGCCATAAAGTGCCTCCTTGCTCATCAACGCCCGAGGGCGTTGGGGCGACTATAGCAGAGCTGCACAGTAATTGCGCGAGCTGATTGAAAAAAGTGCAATATCTGTTGGAAATATGGGCATTCGAATCTGCTGACATTTAAATCAGAAATCAATGAAGTATAAAATATCACCAGATGCATAAATAATAGCCAATTGTGGTTGACTGAGGAAAAAATGTTGCAGCCGTCGCCGCATTTGGCGGCAGCGGTCGAACGCCCACGGCGCAGATGTCTTCGGCAACTAACTGCTTGAGTCCGCTGCAGTTCCCGCGTCCCCTGTCGTCTCAAGGGTAAACCCCGTCGACCGGTTTGTCGGGCGATCTCGATCGGTGCGTGACGTCATTGCACACGAACTGGCACGCCACATGCATATGATTTGGCATCCCTTCGCGGGCAGGTCGCTTCGACGGTCGGTTCGCTTGAGGATTTGCTCACGATTTATGTTTGAGAGAATCGCAAATGACCAAGTATAAGCTCGAGTACATCTGGCTCGATGGGTACACCCCGGTACCAAATCTCCGCGGCAAGACGCAGATCAAGGAATTCGACGCTTTTCCGACGCTCGAGCAGCTGCCGTTGTGGGGCTTCGACGGTTCGTCCACGATGCAGGCAGAAGGCCGCAGCTCCGACTGCGTGCTGAAGCCCGTCGCGATCTATCCGGATCCGGCGCGCACGAACGGCGTTCTCGTCATGTGCGAAGTCATGATGCCCGATGGTGTCACCCCGCATCCGTCGAACAGCCGCGCCACCATCCTGGATGACGAAGACGCCTGGTTTGGCTTCGAACAGGAGTACTTTTTCTACGAAAACGGTCGTCCGCTTGGTTTCCCGGAAACCGGCTATCCGGCTCCGCAGGGCCCGTACTACACCGGCGTTGGCTACAAGAATGTCGGCTCGATCGCTCGCGAGATCGTCGAAGAGCACCTCGACCTTTGCCTGGCAGCTGGCATCAACCATGAGGGCATCAACGCCGAAGTGGCCAAGGGTCAGTGGGAGTTCCAGATTTTCGGCAAGGGCTCCAAGCGCGCTGCAGACCAGATCTGGATGGCTCGCTACCTGCTTTTGCGCCTTTGCGAAAAGTATGGCATCGACATCGAGTTCCATTGCAAGCCGCTCGGCGACACCGACTGGAACGGCTCGGGCATGCACTGCAACTTCTCGACCAAGTTCATGCGCGAAGTCGGCGGCAAGGCCTATTTCGAAGCGCTGATGGCGCAGTTCGACAAGAACCTGCAGGCTCACATCGACGTCTATGGCCCGGACAACCACCTGCGCCTGACTGGCAAGCATGAGACGGCCCCGTGGAACAAGTTCTCCTACGGTGTTGCTGACCGTGGTGCTTCGATCCGTGTTCCGCACTCTTTTGTAAAGAATGACTATCGCGGTTACCTGGAAGATCGTCGCCCGAACTCCCAGGGCTGCCCCTACCAGATCGCCTCCCAGGTTCTGAAGACGATCTCGGAAGTTCCGACCGCTGGATTTGCTTCGGCTGCCGCCTAAGCTTTCGAGTTGCATTCTTGCGAATGGCGTCGATCGGAAGATTGGCGCCATTTGTTGTTCGGTGACGTCAGCGGAGCGAAATTGCGGCGGAATATCATTTCAGGCGCGGTGCTCTGCCAGTAAGCTACTTGCTGAAATCATCTACCGGTTGATAAATTCAACCGGACACGCATAATCCTTTTGCGTTGCCATTGTTTGTCCTTATACTCGGGCCGGATCTCCAATCGCGAGTTGCTCGTGACAGGCAAACAGAACCGTCTTCTCCGTCTACTTGGAGCGCCCGCGCTTTTTGCGGAGGGCGGCGAGATCGTCTTGCCGGAGAAGGCTTACGGGTTGCTCGCTTTCCTCGTGACTGCGCCGCAATACGCGATGGAGCGGGAGATCCTGCGGGCAATCCTTTGGCAGTCGGATCAATCCAAGCAGCGGGCTGGCAGCCTGCGCCAGCTTCTGGCCCGGATTGACCGCAGCATTCCGGACAGCCTGCCGCGGTTGCTGAAGGCGACGAATACCCATGTCTTTTTCAACTGCGATGATTGGGACGCAGACGTACTGGTTCTTCGCGATACTGCCGCACCCTTGCCACGAACGGCGTTTGCGCTGCTTCGCGGTGATCTCCTCGAGGGGTTCAAGGCGCCAACGATTGAGGCCGAAGAGCGGATTGTCGTCGAACGCCAGCGCATTGAACAGCGCCGCGAGGCTCATATCGTTGCGCTTCTGGAAACGCCGGAGAAGCGCACATCCGACGACATCCTGATGCTTGCAGGCTCGCTGCTCGAGGCCGATCCCGCGAACGAAGTCGCTTGCCGCGCGCTGATGCGACGACATGTGGACGCCGGTGATCTCGCAGCCGCACGTCAGGTATATTTGCGTTGCCGCAATGAGCTGAAGGCAGAATACGGTGCGGAACCGGGTGGTCAGACCCTGGCTCTTGCGCAGGAGCTTGGCATCATTGCGCCTGCCTCACTTCAAGGCCCCTTGAAGGTCATCCCGGGCAACTTCCCCGCTGACCCAGTCGGTCAGCCGCGGGTTCTCATCCTGCCGCCCGATACGATCCTGTCTGATCCGGTGCTGCAGCGTGTGGGCCGCGCGCTTTTGGAAGAGGTTACGATCGGGCTAAGCCAGCAGCGCGGTTTTAAGGTCATTGCCGCGCACACGAGCCTGGAGATAGTCAATCGCAGCCTTGCTGGCGATCCCATCGTGCCGACGCCGCCCGAACTGCGGTTCGACTACACGGTCTATGTTACGATCCATGGTCGCGAGGATGACATCTATTCGACGTGCCGACTGACGAAGACCTCGACGGCGGAGGTGCTCTGGGCGATCGATCTGCCGCTCGCCATGCAGAAGGTCAACCAATCCTTTGCTCAGCTTGCGCGGCGCATTGTGATGACGCTTGCCGATACCATCGAACGCCGCGAGCTTCTGGATATGACGCATGACGTCAATCCGTCGGCCTATCGCCTGTACCTCGAAGGAAAGCGGCTCGTTTCTAAGACCGATCTGCAGCATCTGCGCCAGGCGCGCAAATGGTTCAAATCGGCGCTCTCCCGCCACGACAGGTTTTCATCGGCTCACGCTGGAATGGCCCGCGTGCTCGGCATGGAGTGGCTCGTGCGCGGGATGAAGGACACGCAGTTGCTGGAGGAGGCCGACCGCTCAGCCTGGCTTGCCCGTGACACCGACCCGAACAGCGGCAGGGCAATGCGCGAATTGGGCTTCGTCGCTCTTTATCGCCGCCGCTTCGACGACAGTCTCGACTTTTTCGCCGAAGCCCAGATGCTGAACCCGAATGACGCCGACATTCTCGCCGATCATGCGGATGCCTTGCTGCATGACGGTCAGAGTGATCGGGCGCTGGAGTTGAGCCTGGCAGCGCTCAAGCTCAATCCGTTGCCTCCCGACTACTACTACTGGAATCTCGGCGGTATCCATTTCGTGCAGGAAAATTATGCAAAGGCCATCGAGGTCCTGGATCGCGTCAAGGATCGGCCTGCGACCTCGCGGCTCCTGGCAGCATCCCACGCGAAGAACGGTGACTTGAGGACCGCGTCGCACTACGCCTCCATCGTGCTGGAGAATTTTCCCGATTTCCGCACGGATGATGTCTGGCAATTCGTGCCGGACCGCAATCCCGACGACACGCGCCAGCTGATTGACGGCCTTCGCATGGCCGGATTGTCCTGAAGCGTTACACCTGCGGCGTTCTGGGCGCCGTCTTGGCGCGAATCTCGGTCACGCCGAAATAACGCCCGTTGGGGCATGCTCTTCCTGTCCGCAGCATGATGCTGCTTCCAGCAGGAGATGACACAATGACGACCACCCAGATCAAGCCAGTCGTAGTCCGCCTTTCCGCTGCCGCTCAGGCCGTCCTGAAGCAGGAAGCTGTCCAGCTTGACACGAACGCCACGGCAAGCATCGTTCACGCCCTGAAGTTCCGTTGAGGTCGATGCGAATGTCTGTTCAGACCGCAATCGAGCGCCTGGCGCAAGATCTCAGCCTGTCATCGGCCGGCATCAACAGCTATCACGACCGTTCACTGACGCCTGGACAGACATTCGCGGCCATCAAGCCGTACTTCAAGGAACTCGGTATTACGCGGGTGGGGTTGCTCACCGCGCTCGATCTCGTCGAGATCCCCGTTGCTTTCGCGACGCGGCCGAACAGCTACACGCTTTCCGTTTTTCAGGGAAAGGGGATCGATGAAGAGGCCGCGATGACCTCGGCCGCGATGGAAGCTGTCGAGACGCGTATTGCGGAAATTGAGCCCGGCGATCTGGTGGTGGCAACGCTCGACGGAATGAAGGCCGAGCACGCGCCGATCATCGACCTCGGTTCGGTCGCGCGCTGCGTTCCCTCCGAAATCGATTCGCAGCCGATCGCCTGGGGCGAGGGTCTGGACATCATCTCCGGGCTGCCTGTTTTCGTGCCTTGGCCACTCGTCGGTCTCGATCATCGGGGCGTGCGCCCCTCCGGCTTCGAGCAATCAAGTGATGGTCTTGCATCCGGAAATCGGCCGGCGGAAGCCGTGCTTCACGGACTTTGCGAGCTGGTCGAACGTGACGCCTGGGCGCTGACGCAATTGCGCCCATACGAGCAGCTGCGTGGCGCGCGGATCGACCCGGCGAGCTTCGGCGATCCCGTCCTCGATATCATCGTTAATCGCATCAAGCGCGCAGGAATGCGTCTCCTGCTGCTCGACATGACGACCGATATTGGCGTTCCCAGTTTTCTCGCCGTTATCATTCCCGGTAATCTTGGTGAGCGTGTAGATGCGCGCTGGACCCATGTCTGCGGGGGATGTGGCTGCCACCCCGATCCTGTTCGCGCAGCGCTGCGTGCGATCACTGAGGCAGCGCAGAGCCGTTTGACGGCGATCGCCGGCAGCCGTGACGACTTTTCCCCGCGTCTCTACCAGAGGCTGGACAATGGCGGTCCGATGCAGGAGCTCATCAACCTTTGCACCGAAACGCCCGTCGCTCCCAAATTCTCTTTCGACGCGGCGCCACGCAGCATCCAGGAAAATATCAGCCACATTCTCGATCGGCTCAAGGCGAGAGGTGTCGATCAGGTGGTGGCCGTGCCGCTTCCCCATCCACGCCTGCCGGTTTCGGTTGTCCGCATGATCGTTCCGGGCCTCGAGGTGGACGTCAGTGGCGAGTTCATTCAACTCGGATTGCGCGCCGTCAACGCTATGCAAGGAAAAATGCAATGAAGGTCATTTTCGCAGGCCCGAGCTTCGGCGCCGATATTACGAGGCTTCGCAACGAGAACCCCTCGATCGCATTTCGCGGGCCAGCAGCGCGCGGCGACATATTGCAGGCCGTGCAGGACGGCGCACGGGCGATCGGGATTGTCGATGGCTACTTTGGGGAAGTGCCCTCGGTGTGGCACAAGGAAATCCTCTACGCATTGCAGCACAATGTCGTCGTTGCAGGCGGTGCCAGCATGGGCGCGCTGCGCGCCGCCGAATGCGCAGCATTCGGCATGGTCGGCCTGGGCTCGATCTATGAGGATTATGCGGAAGGTCGCCTGATCGACGACGAAGCCGTGGCGCTTGTGCACGCACCGGAAGAACTCGGCTGGCTGCCGCTCTCGATCCCGTGGGTCGACTTTCAGCCAACGATCGACGGCCTGTACCGGCAGGGCGTCCTGTCGCTTGCCGAACACAAGATGCTGTTGCTTGCCGGGCGTGCGCTTCACTTTTCAGAGCGCACTTACCCGAAGGTCGTCGAGGGTTGCGCTTTCGTCGGCGAGGGGCGCGCCAAGACGATCCTGCGGATGATCCGAGCCGCCAAGATCGAGCGCAAGCGTCAGGATGCCGAACGCGTCCTGCAGTATTTGCAGGAGGTGGAATTTGCCGACCAAGAGCGTGACTGGGGCTTCGCCGCCACCTCGCACTGGGAGCACCTGCGGGCCGAAGTCACGGCGGCTGTCACGCCTGTAACGCCCGAGTAACGCCCGACCCGAATGATGGGAACCGTTGAAGCCGGGAAGGCTCATCAGCAGAGAAGGCGATGGCAATGAACATTCTGACGAGGGACGAGGGAACGGGTAGCGAGTACGCCAGGATCTTCCGGTTGCTCTCCGCCGCGAAAGACGAGGCCCAGAAGCTCAAGCTGCATAATCTGCTGCACTTGACCAATATGGCGCTTCTACAGGTCGTGATCGATTGGGACGGCATTGACCCTGAACGCGAGCTCGACGTCAATCTCGAGAAGCTGATCGGCAAGAAGACGCAGGTCGCAATGAAAGACGCCAGCGAGAACCTGGTGCTTCTCGACTGTCATTGACGGTCGGACCGTCCATCGCCGAATAACGGCGTTATTCGGTGTCGTCCAACTCCATGCCGGCAATTGCCTGCACGAGCTTTACGATCTTCTTGCGGACCTGTTCGTTTTTGATCGACAGGAACGCGGCATTCAGCAACACGCCGTCGCGCGAAACAACGAATTCCTCGCTGGGCGTCGGATTGTCATTGGCGCTGCCGGGCTGGACGTCCTCGAAGAACGATCGGACGTCGACATCGAGCGCGCCGGCGATCTCAACCAGCATGCTCGCGGAAACGCGGTTCGATCCCTTTTCGTATTTTTGAATCTGTTGAAACGTGACGCCGACCCGATCGCCAAGCTCGGTCTGCGATACCTTGCGCATCAAACGCTTGATGCGGATCGTCTTCCCGACGTGAACATCAACTGCATGGGGTCCATCTTTCATGGTTCTCTCCTTCCAACGCCGGTTGTTGCGCGACTATTATGCTAGCCATCAACCTAACGGAGATAATTGATCGGATCAATTGTGTTGATTGGTTTTTATTTGGTGGCCAGGGCCCGGCTCAACATATTGAAGATGCGGCCATCCGGATGATTCGTGATTATTTGAAACGTCAAATCACTGTTATTGTTACGATCAACCATAGATCGTGATTGGTATTCGCTTAAGCTTGAGAGGTCAGCATGCCGCCAAAGAAGAATTGGCTATTCATTGCCCTGCTCGCCATTTTGGTGGTCGGCGGTTACTACACATGGCTGAACGTCTCCAAGAGTGGCTTGCCTGATGGTATAGCCAGCGGCAATGGACGTATCGAAGCTACCGAAATCGATATCTCGACGAAGACTGCGGGCCGCATTCACGACATTCTCGTCAATGAGGGTGATTTTGTCGAGGTTGGCCAGGTGCTTGCCCGAATGGACACCGAGCAGCTCGAAGCGCGACGTCGTCAGGCCGAGGCGCAGTTGCGCCGGGCCGTTATCGGAGTTGACACCGCAAACAGCCTTGTCAGACAACGCGAAGCCGAGCACGCCGCCGCCATTGCCGTCGTTGCCCAGCGCGAGGCGCAAGCCGACGCGGCGCAAACGAAGCTTACACGGTCGGAGCAATTGCTGAAAAGCAACACGATTTCACAGCAGATTCTGGATGACGATCGCGCCGCTGCCCAGGGAGCAAAGGCTGCGGTTGCGGCAGCCCAGGCACAGCTTGCCGCCGCTGAGGCCGCCATCACCTCTGCGAAGGCGCAGGTGGTGGATGCGGAAGCTGCAGTCGATGCCACGAAAGCGGAGATCGAGAGCATCGATGCCGACATCACCGACAGCGTCCTGAAATCACCACGTGAAGGCCGCGTACAGTATAAGGTAGCGCAGCCGGGCGAGGTCCTTGCCGCCGGAGGCCGCGTGCTCAACATCGTCGACTTGAGTGATGTCTTCATGACGTTTTTCTTGCCGACCGACCAGGCGGGGCGCGTGCCGATGGCAGCAGAGGTACGGCTCGTGCTTGATGCTGCACCCAAATATATCATACCGGCCAACGTGACGTTCGTCGCAGACGTCGCCCAATTCACGCCAAAGACCGTCGAGACGCAGGAAGAGCGGACGAAGCTGATGTTCAGGGTCAAGGCCCGGATCCCGCCGGACCTGCTGCGTAAATATGTTCAGTTCGTCAAGACGGGCCTCCCGGGCATGGCATATGTCCAGCTCGACCCCAAGGCGCAGTGGCCTACCCATATTTCAGGACCGGTGCTGCAATGAATGGCGAGCCAACCGGCGCGACAGATCGCCAGGTCGCTCGCATCGAGGGCGTGAGCCTCGCCTACGGAAAGACAAAGGCGCTTGACAACATAACGCTTGAGCTTCCGGCGGACCGCATGATCGGCTTGATCGGTCCGGATGGCGTCGGCAAGTCGAGCCTTCTGGCGCTGATCGCCGGTGCGCGTGTTATCCAGAAAGGGACGATTGACGTCCTGGGGGGCAATATTGCCGATCAGACACATCGGAGCATAAGCTCCCCAAAGATCGCCTACATGCCACAGGGGCTTGGCAGGAATCTTTACCCCACACTTTCGGTTTTCGAGAACGTGGACTTCTTTGCCCGGCTCTTTGGTCAGGCAAGAGAGGAGCGGGAGGCGCGCATCGCCGGACTGCTCAAGGGCACAGGGCTCAGCTCCTTCGTCGACCGCCCGGCCGGCAAACTGTCGGGCGGCATGAAGCAAAAACTCAGCCTTTGCTGCGCGCTGATCCATGACCCCGATTTGCTTATCCTCGATGAGCCGACCACCGGTGTCGATCCGCTGTCGCGTCGTCAGTTCTGGGAACTGATCGACAGCATCCGGCAGAGCCGCCCACGCATGAGTGTTATCGTTGCAACGGCCTACATGGAGGAAGCGGCGCGCTTTGACTGGCTGGTCGCGATGGACGGTGGCAGGATCCTGGCGACCGGAACGCCGGTCGAGCTCATGAAGACCACCGCAACGGCCGATCTCGATGCGGCCTTCATCGCGCTTCTTCCCGAGGAGAAGCGCGTCGGACACAGCCGCGTTGACATGCCGCCGCGGACGATTTCAGCGCAAGACGAGATCGCGATAGAGGCCAGCCACCTGACGATGCGCTTTGGCAGCTTTACTGCCGTCGATGATGTCAGCTTTCGCATCGCACGGGGCGAGATATTCGGCTTCCTTGGCTCGAACGGCTGCGGCAAGACGACGACGATGAAAATGCTGACGGGCCTTTTGCCGGCAAGCGAAGGAACGGCGCATCTCTACGGTCGCGAGGTTGAATCACAGGATATCGAGATCCGCCGTCGTGTCGGCTATATGTCGCAGGCTTTTTCCCTTTATACGGAGCTGACGGTTCGCCAGAACCTCGACCTTCATGCGCGGCTGTTCGGCATCGACGCGCAACTGATACCGGGTCGCATCGAGGAAACGATGCAGCGGTTCGATCTGAGCAATGTCATGGATGTCTTGCCGGATGCCCTGCCGCTCGGCATACGCCAGCGCCTGTCGCTTGCGGTAGCAATGATCCATTCTCCAGATATTCTGATCCTTGACGAGCCAACGTCCGGTGTCGACCCCGTCGCGCGGGACAATTTCTGGCAGATCCTGTCGGATCTGTCGCGAAAGGATAATGTCACGATTTTCGTCTCGACGCATTTCATGAACGAGGCGGCCCTGTGTGATCGGATATCGTTGATGCATGCGGGAAAGGTGCTGGTGAGCGATGCACCTGAGGCCATTGTGAAAGCGCGTTTGGCAACCAGTCTCGAGGAGGCCTTCATCGCCTATCTCGAAGACGCGATCGGGGACAAGGAAGCTGCGCCGGCAATCCTTGCCTCTGCTGATCGGCAATCGGGTGATGCCGCGGAAAAGGAGGGGGCCGGTGGGCTGCGGCGGATCTTCGATTTTCGAAGAATGTTTGCCTACACTCGCCGCGAGGCGCTTGAACTCAGACGCGATCCCATTCGCGCGACACTGGCGATCCTCGGCAGTGTCATTCTCATGTTTGTTATTGGCTACGGCATCAACATGGATGTCGAGAACCTGACCTTCGCTGTCCTCGACCGCGATGACACGACCATCAGCCAGGACTATGTCCTGCAGATTTCCGGCTCCCGGTACTTCGTTGAAAGGTCGCCGATCATCGACTATGCCGATATGGATCGTCGAATGCGGTCGGGGGAGCTCAGCCTCGCCATCGAGATCCCGCCAGGCTTCGGTAGGGACGTCTCGCGGGGCCGAAACGTCGAGATGGGTGCCTGGATCGATGGCGCCATGCCAAGCCGAGCCGAGACAGTGCGGGGCTATGTCGAGGGAATGCACGCTGAATGGCTTGCGCGCAAGGTCAAAGCGCTGGCCGGCGCCGCAGCTGCTGCCGCAAACTTCCAGCTGGATGTTCGCTACCGCTACAATCCGGACGTACAGAGCCTTGTCGCCATGGTCCCTGGTGTCATTCCTCTCCTGCTGATGATGATCCCGGCGATGCTTGCCGGCCTCAGCGTCGTGCGCGAAAAGGAACTCGGCTCGATCATCAATTTTTACGTGACACCGGTCACGCGCATCGAATTCCTGTTTGGCAAGCAATTGCCCTATATCGCCCTTGCGATGCTCAACTTCTTCATGTTGACAGCGTTCGCTGTATTCATCTTTCGCGTCCCCTTCACGGGCAGCTTCCTGACATTTTCCCTTGCAGCACTGATTTATGTGACGATAACGACAGGCATGGGGCTGCTGATCTCGGCCTTCATGAACAGTCAGATTGCAGCGATTTTCGGTACTGCTCTGATAACCCTTATTCCGGCCGTTCAGTACTCGGGCATGATCGACCCCGTATCATCACTGCAAGGGGTCGGGGCCTTCATCGGCAAGATTTATCCTGCCGCCCATTTTGTCACGATCTCGCGTGGCACCTTTTCCAAGGCTTTAGGCTTTGGCGACCTGGTCCAGTCCTTCATACCGTTGCTGATTGCCGCCCCGGTGCTGATGTGCCTAGGGGCAGTGCTTTTGAAGAAACAGGCGAATTGACCATGCGTGTGGCCAGTGTTTATCGACTGGGGATCAAGGAACTCTGGGGTGTCGCGCGCGATCCGATGCTCCTCGTTCTGATTATCTATGCATTCACGCTATCAATCTACACGGCGTCGAACTCTCTGCCTGAAACGCTAAATCGGGCTGCCATCGCGATTGTGGATGAGGATCAGTCCCCGCTTTCCGCACGCATCATTACGGCATTTTATCCGCCCTATTTCGTTGTGCCGCACGTGATTGCGCTCTCGCAGGTCGATCGCCGCATGGATGCCGGGCTTGACACTTTCGCGCTTGTCATTCCACCGAATTTCCAAAGGGATGTGCTTGCTGGCCGATCGCCGAGCATTCAGCTGAACATCGATGCGACACGGATATCTCAGGCGTTCACTGGTGGCGGCTATATTCAGTCGATCGTCTCGGGCGAGGTTAACGAATTCGTCAACCGATATCGCGGCGGCGATCAGGTATCGGTCGCACTGACGCTGCGATCCCGGTTCAATCCCGAGTTGGACAAAAGTTGGTTCGGCTCGATCAACAACGTCATTTCTTCGATTACGATGCTTTCGATCATCCTGACCGGTGCGGCGCTGATCCGCGAGCGGGAACACGGCACGATCGAGCACCTGCTCGTCATGCCCATCACGCCGCTGGAGATCATGCTGAGCAAGATATGGTCGATGGGCCTCATTGTCGTTGCCGCCTCCACCTTCTCATTGATCTTTATCGTCCAGGGGCTGCTCGACGTGCCGATCGAAGGCTCGTTCGTACTCTTTGTGATCGGTACCACGCTTGTCGTATTCGCCACCACCTGCCTGGGCATTTTCCTTGCGACCGTCGCAGGCTCGATGCCGCAGTTCGGCTTGCTGCTGATGTTGGTGCTGATCCCCCTTCAGTTGCTCTCCGGCGGAACGACCCCGCGTGAAAGCATGCCCGAGATTATCCAGAACATCATGCTGGCAGCGCCAAATACCCACTTCGTAATCTTGTCGCAGGCGGTTTTATTCCGTGGTGCTGGCCTTGCCGTGGTGTGGCCGCAGCTTGTGGCGCTCGCGGCGATCGGCGCCATCTTCTTCTATCTCGCGCTGCGCCGTTTCAGGCAGTTCCTGCGCTAGGCGGCGATCGATCGACAGATGAAAATTCAAGCATATTCACGCCGGGTGTGCTTCCTCAAGTTTGTCGGTTGTGCGAGAGATTGCCTGTCTGACAACAGGAGGCGTATTTTCCTTGACGATCGGGTTTGCACATGCCGAGTTGATAGCCGTGCTCGTGGCAGTAACGGGCGGCGAGCCGCGTGTGATGACGATCCGGTCCGGAGAGGCCCTTCCGTCAGGTCCGTTCGAAATGGGGCACCGTACCTTGCAGAGCGGTCTGCGTGAATGGGTTCAGGAGCAGACAGGCCATCCGGTCGGCTATCTGGAGCAACTCTATACCTTCGCCGATCGCGACCGAAATAATGAGATCCTCGGCGGCAGGACGATCTCGATCAGTTATCTCGGCCTGGTGCGGGAGCAGGCTGCAACCGGCGCCGGTGGGCCTGCCTGGCATGGTTGGTACAGCTATTTTCCCTGGGAGGACTGGCGCGCCGGGCGCCCGGCTGTCCTTGACGACATCGTTGCGCATCTCGCCACCTGGGCAAAGCGCGACCCCGTCCGCAAGGAGGAGCGCTTGCGTCGAGTGACCTTCGCCTTTGGATGCGGCGAGGTCGCCTGGAACGAAGACCTGGTGCTGCAGCGCTATGAAATCCTCTACGAAGCGGGCCTTGTGAAAGAGGCCGGCGGCCCACCGGAGGTAAATCCCGGTCGGCCGATGTTTGCCGACCATCGGCGCATTCTTGCGACCGGCATTGCGCGATTGCGGGCGAAAATCAAATACCGGCCTGTCGTCTTCGAGTTGATGCCGGCAAGCTTCACCTTGCTGCAATTGCAGCGCAGCGTCGAGGCGCTTGCCGGCTTGACGCTTCACAAGCAGAATTTCCGACGGCTGATCGAGCAGCAGGAACTGGTCGAGGAAACGGGCGATACGACAAGTGAGACAGGCGGTCGCCCCGCAAAGCTGTTTCGCTACCGCAGTGAAAGCCGCGAATACGAGTCACAAATCTAGACTGTCCCGGCAACGAGTGCGATTTTGCCGTGTTGCGTCATGTCATGCCCTGACGCGAACTCTCGGCCAAAATGATGGGAGCCGTCGGAGGCGTTCGGACGTGTGCTGTAAGAGCAGGCGAGCGCTTTGGCCATTCTGACCCTCGTTGCCTTCTGCCCCAAGAGAGTGGATAGTTGCTCTCCTTCGAGCTTGCCTTTCAGGTGCAAACGCAATTGTCGCCACTAAGTGTTGATCACGGGGGGACGTGTGACGATATATGATGAACTTCCAAGAGCACCGTTCAGCCTTGATGACGTCGCGATCGCCTGGGTCCGCGACGTTTATGCGTCGCTTGATCTCGACGACAAAGTTGGCCAGCTCTTCACCTTGATCATGATTGGCACGGATGAACAGGAGTTCAAGCGCATCGGTGCATTGAGGCCGGGTGGCGTGACCCGATTTTTTACGCCTGACCTCGACTTCGAGCGGCGCGTTATCTCGGACCTCGTCGCAAGAAGCAAAGTGCCACCGATCATCAGCGCGGATCTGGAAGGAAGCCGCCATTCCTTCGCGTTCGGCACCCCGGTGCTCGGGCAACTCGGATTGGCGGCCGTCGACGACGTCGAAGCGACCGAGAAGAGTTCGCAGATCCTGGCCCGCGAGGGTAGAGCAATGGGTGTGCGGTGGTCCTTCACTCCGGTCGTCGACATCAATGCCGCCTTCCGATCACCGATCGTCGGCACGCGCTCTTACGGTTCCGATGTCGACAGAATTGAGCGCCATGCGGTTGCCCATGTTCGCGGCCTGCAGAAGAATGGAATTGCCGCCACAGCCAAGCACTGGCCGGGCGAGGGATACGACGACCGCGATCAGCACCTTGTCACGACCGTCAATCCGCTCTCGATGGAGCAGTGGGAAGAAACGTTCGGACGACTTTACAAGAGGCTGATCGGCGAGGGCGTGCTGGCCGTGATGAGTGCGCATATTTCGCTGCCCGCCTACGTCCGGTCCAGGAGGCCCGATGCTGGCCTTGAAGCTTTCCGACCGGCCTCGGTTTCGCGATTGCTGAACATCGATCTGCTTCGCAATCAGCTCGGCTTCAATGGTATCATTGTTTCTGACGCTACGCCGATGGGCGGCCTGTCGGCCTGGGGTCATCACACGCAGACCATCCCTGATATCATCGCGAATGGCTGTGACATGATCCTCTTCAGCGACGCACCGCAGGAGGATATGGCAGCGGTCAAGTCCGCTGTCGTAGATGGGCGAATAACGCCTGAGCGGCTAGAGGAGGCGGTTATTCGCGTGCTGGCTCTCAAGGCGCACCTCAAACTCTTTCAGCCGTCGGATGTCCTGCCCGACGCTGCGCAAGCGCGCAGCCTGCTTGCGCATCCTGACAGCGTTGCGGCCTCCAAGACATACATCGCTCGATCACCCACGCTTGTGAAGGATGTCCACAGCATCTTTCCGCTTGATCCCGCCAAGACAAGACGCGTCCTGTTGGTCGATGGTGGTATCATCCATCCGCTCATGCAGCAGCCGCTAAAATTCGTGTTGCCGGAGCTCCTGGCGAAAGAGGGGTTCGACGTCACGATCGACCGCCCGGACATCGTGCCGAGCCCTGACGATTTCGATCTGGTGATTTACGCGCTTGGCGACGAATCGCTGCTCGTACGGGGCCGGATATTTGTTGACTGGCATCGAATGGGAGGCGGAGGCTTGTTCAAGGCGATGTACCGCCCCTGGACGAACATTCCCTCGGTAATGGTCTCTTTTGGCCATCCCTATCATCTTTACGACGCGCCGCGCATACCAGCCTATATCAACGCGTACTCGACCATGGACACCGTGCAGCAGGCCGTTGTGGACTGCATGCTCGGGCGCAAGCCGTTCCTTGGCACGAACCCGGTCGATCCATTTTGCGGCCTTGAGGACGCGCGCTATTGAAAGCACAAGGCTGAGCCAGTCACGCTCACCGGCGGGCCGGCTCTCCCTACGCGGTGAAGCAGTGTGTCGCAAGGCGCGGGATCGGCCGGCGACCGCGCGAACGCCGATACGGACCACCGATCGAAGGCTTGCATTGAGTCTCTGCCTCCAGGCAGCAGCGGCGCCTCGCTGGATCAAAACTGCAGCTCGGCCGATTGACATATGCTCATCGCGAGAATATCTATGGCGCCCATAATATACTCAATATGAGTATAAGAAGGAGTCGGCCATGAATCACCGCGTTTCCGCATCCTCCCTTTACGAGCGCGTTCGCCGCGTCATTCCCAAAGCAGAGTGGATGTCGTTCGAAGATGATATCGAGGCGATCCTCGAGCTGAAGCGGCAGCGCAATGCCGTCATCCTTGCCCATAATTACCAGACGCCGGAGATTTTCCACGGGGTCGCCGATATTGTCGGCGACAGCCTGGCGCTGGCGCGCAAGGCGATCGATGTCGAGGCTGACGTCATCGTGCTTGCCGGGGTGCATTTCATGGCCGAAACGGCCAAGCTCCTCAATCCCGGCAAGACGGTGCTCATCCCGGATATGGGGGCGGGCTGCTCGCTGGCGGATTCGATCACGCCGCAGGATGTGGCGCTGCTGCGCCACGCCCACCCCGGCGTGCCGATCATCACATATGTGAACACGTCGGCGGCCGTGAAGGCGGCGTCGGATATTTGCTGCACGTCAGGAAACGCCAAACGGGTGGTCGAGTCGCTCGGTGTGCCGCGCGTGCTGATGATCCCGGACGAGTATCTTGCCCGCAACGTCGCGCGCGAAACGACAGTCGAGGTTCTTGCATGGCATGGTCATTGCGAAGTCCACGAACAGTTCAGCGCCGATGACGTCAGGCAGTTGCGCGAAAATTATCCCGGTGTAACCGTCCTGGCGCATCCAGAGTGTCCGCCGCAGGTCGTCGCCGCGGCGGACTTTGCCGGATCGACCGCAGTGATGTCCGATTTCGTCGGGCAGCAGCGTCCGGCCCGCGTCGTTTTATTGACCGAGTGCTCGATGAGCGACAACGTCGCGGTGCATCATCCCGATGTCGAGTTCATCCGCCCCTGCAACCTATGTCCGCACATGAAGCGGATCACGCTTGAAAACATCCGCGCGGCGCTGGAAGAAAATCGCCACGAGGTCACCGTCGATCCTGACGTTGCTGTGGCCGCGCGCCGAGCCGTCGAACGAATGCTTGCCATATGAGCGAGCGTCTCGACGCGTTTTGCGGGCAGATTGTCGTCGTCGGCAGCGGCCTCGCCGGTCTGATGACGGCATTGACGCTTGCACCGCAGCCCGTTGTGCTCATTACCCGCGGTGCCATCGGGACGCAGACCGCAAGCGCTTGGGCGCAAGGCGGAATTGCGGCATGCGTCGGCGACGACGACAGCGTTCAATTGCATCTTTCCGATACGCTTGCGGCCGGCGACGGCTTGTGCGATCCGAAGGCGGCATCCGAGATTGTCGCCGAAGGTCCGGCTGTCATTGCTGCCCTGGAGTGCGTCGGGGTCCCTTTCGACAGGGACAGCCAAGGAGGGCTCGTCCTTGGTCTGGAGGCGGCGCATTCGCGTCGCCGCATCGTGCATGCGTCGGGGGACGGGTCTGGTGCAGCGGTCGTTGCCGCTCTCGTGCGAGCGGTTGCAACGACGCCTTCGATCACCGTGCTCGATGCAACCGAGGTGCGCTCGCTTCTGATCCACGACGAGCGTGTCAGCGGCCTCATCGTTTCCAGGGGAACCCAGGCAGGCGCCATCATGACCAACAGGGTGGTGTTGGCGACAGGTGGGGTTGGCGGGCTTTACGATGCCACAACCAATCCGATGTCCAATTTCGGTCAGGGGCTCGCGCTGGCGGCAAGGGCAGGGGCGCAGCTTGCCGACATGGAATTCGTACAATTTCACCCGACCGGTCTCGATTCAGCGCGCCGGCCGCTGGCGCTCGTCAGCGAGGCGGTGCGCGGCGAGGGCGCCGTCCTCGTCAATGACAGGGGCGAACGGTTCATGTCGGGCATTGATGGAGAAGAACTGGCCCCGCGCGATGTCGTCGCACGCGCCATCAGCGCCGAGCTTTCGCTTGGACGACGTGTCTTCCTGGATGCGCGTTGCGCGCTTGGTGACAGATTCGCACGTCGGTTTCCGACGATCCAGGCGCTGTGCCACGAGGCCGGCATCGACCCCGCAAACGATCTCATCCCGGTGCGCCCTGCAGTTCATTATCACATGGGCGGTGTTGCGACGGAGCTGACGGGACGAAGCTCGGTCCCTGGTCTCTGGGTCGTCGGCGAGGCGGCATCGAGCGGGCTGCACGGCGCCAATCGTCTGGCCAGCAACTCGTTGCTTGAGGCGGCGGCCCTCGGCATGCGGGCGGCCCGCGATATTGGCGCAACGGCGGCCGGCCCTCTTCGCTCTGCCCCCAAAATACCGTCTGTATCCGCGCCTGATGCGTCGTTCGTGCGCACGATCGTGTCGCGCCATCTCGGCGTGCTACGGAATGCCGGGGCTCTCGAGGCGGCGATCGCGGCCCTCTTGCCGCTTGCAGAATCCGACGGACCTGCCGCCGATCCGGCCATTGTTGCTTTGGCAATTGCCGTTTTTGCAATGCTGCGCAAGGAGAGCCGCGGCGCGCATGCACGCACCGATTTTCCATTGAAGCTGACGGTTGGCGAACGCCGCTTCATGACGCTCGCCGATGTTTTCGAGGTCGCGCGTGCCGACACCCATCCTTTTGCCCGGAGTGCCTGACATGTCCCTTGCCCCTTTGCCACGTCTTGTCATCGAACCGCTGGTGCGCGCGGCTCTGCTTGAGGATCTCGGCCTTGCCGGCGACGTCACCTCGGCAGCCGTCATCCCGGCTGACCATCGCTCGTCCTTGATCATGGTCGCGCGGCAGCCTGGCGTCGTTGCCGGCCTTGACGCCGCCGAGCTCGCTTTCGACCTCGTCGAGCCGGCAATCGTGATGGCCCGGCACCTGCAGGACGGGTCGCGCGTTAAACCCGGTCAGACCATTGCGACAATTACCGGGCCGTCGCGCGGCTTGCTGACGGGGGAGCGCACCGCGCTCAATTTTCTCGGACATCTGTCCGGCATTGCGACGGTGACGGCAAGCCTGGTCGAGGCGGTAAAGGGCACCAAGGCATCGATTGCCTGCACCCGCAAGACGACGCCCGGGTTGCGGGCTCTGGAGAAATATGCGGTTCGCGCCGGTGGCGGCATGAACCATCGCTTCGCACTTCATGATGCCGTCCTGATCAAGGATAATCACGTAGCGATCGCCGGCGGCGTTGCGGAGGCGATCGGCCGCGCGCGTGCCGGCGTCGGGCACATGGTCAAGATAGAGATCGAGGTGGATACGCTCGAGCAGCTGCGAGAGGCGATGGAACAGGGCGTCGATGCCGTCCTGCTCGACAACATGACGCCCGATCAATTGCGCGAGGCGGTCGCAATCGTCAACGGGCGCGCAATCACCGAGGCCTCGGGGCGGGTAACGCCCGCGAGCGTCGCTGCAATCGCCGCCTCGGGTGTCGATCTCGTGTCGGTTGGCTGGTGCACGCATAGTGCTCCGACGCTGGATATCGGGCTCGACGTGCAAGGCTGACTGATATCATTGGCAATTCGTCGGCGCGTGATTATGGTCGCGGCGTGTTAACGAAGGGTCCTGGAAATGCGCCTTGCCAGCCTGTCGATGTATGTCGATCCGCCGCCGTTGATGGACGCAACCGCTGATTTTTGGCGCTACATCAGCGACTACCTGCGACACGAGGCCGGGCTGTCTGGGGTGCCAACGCAACTCGACCGTTCATTGGCCTATGACGAGGCGTGGCTGCATCCAGATCTCGTTCTTGCGCAGAGCTGCGGTTATCCCTATGCGAAGCGGCTGCGCGGCTCGGTTCGCCTCGTGGCGACGCCAGTTTACGACCTGCCGGGCTGTGATGGCCCGCTGATGCGCAGCTTTATCATCGTTCATAAGGGGGCGTCGGTTCGATCGCTTGCCGATCTTCGCGGCTTGCGCGCCGCAGTCAACAATCATGAGAGCAACTCGGGCAGCAATTTCTTTCGCGCTGCAATTGCCCCGCTCGCTGAAGGTGGGCGCTTCTTTTGCGACGTGATCGAAACCGGCGGTCACGCCGCAAGCATCACTGCTGTTTCCGAAGGCAGGGCCGACGTTGCCGCAATCGATTGTGTGACCTTTGGCAACATGCGCCGATTTGAGCCACAGAGGCTTGCCAGCCTGCGCATCCTTGCCGAGACGACCAGCGGCCCGGGTCTGCCCTTCGTTACCTCCAGCGGTTCGTCGGATGGGGTGGTCGAGCAATTGCGCAATGCGCTGCAGGCGGCCATCAACGACCCCTCCTTGGCCAACGTCCGCGAAACGCTTGCGCTTTCAGGTTTTGTCACCCTTTCCGATGTCGAGTACGAACCTCTTTTGGCATTGGAACGTCAGGCTGTTGCCCTCGGCTATCCGCGGCTTGGCTAGGGAAGTGCGGAAAGATGGGTATGTTCCATATACAACCTACGGCTATTCCTCAAACAGCTTGCCGGTGCGAGCCTCGAGCCGGTAGCGGTTGCCGGGATAGATCAGGCGGGCGGTGGAGACGACGTGGCGTCCCGACCAGGTCCGCCGTCGGATCGAAAGGCACGGCTCGTTCTTGAGGATTGTCAAGAGCTTGCATTCCCAGGACTGCGGCATGGCCGCCTCGACAATATGCTCGGATCCGCTGAGCGGCGCAGCCGCCGTCAGATAGGCGTTCGGGGTGAGGGAGGCGAAATCCTGTGCCAGGTAGTCGGGAGCTGCCGCCGGATTGACGAAACGATCCTCGATCTGCACTGGCACGCCATTTTCACTGTGCACGATCAGGGAGTGAAAGACAGGCGCGCCAATATCGAGTTCGAGCGCGTCCGCCGTCTCGGGAGAAGCCGTTTCCTGCGCCAGAATTACCACCGCGGCCTCATGCGCGTGACCGCGCTCGGCAATCTCTTCGGCGATGTTGCGCACCTCGAACAGGGCTGAGTAACCCTTGCGCTCGGCGACAAAGGAGCCAACGCCTTGAATGCGCACCAGTTCGCCCTCGCTTGCCAATTCCCTGAGCGCCCGGTTGGCGGTCATCTTGCTTACCCCAAGCTCGGTGACCAGTTCGTTTTCGGAAGGCACGCGATGCTTCGGAGGCCACTCGCCGCTATGGATCCGCTCGAGTATCATCTGCTTGACACCGGCATAGAGCGGTGCGGTATCGTTGTCCCGCTTCATCTCGCTTGGACGCTTCATTGCTTATTCCTTTTGCAACTGCGGAATCCGCTCGATAAATCGACTTTCCTCTTGCATAACACAAAATATCACATATGGTACCCTATACAACCTCTCGAAAGATCGACCAGCAAGGTCGGCATCGGGCAAGCCGGCGAAGACCGGTGTCGGACCCCCAAGGTCATTCGTCACTTCAGAGGAGATTAAACAAATGAAATTCAGCGCGCTTCTTCTTTCCGGCGCCTTTGTGCTTTCCGCCTTCGCTGCTCCTGTCGCAGCCAAGGACTGGAAGACTGCTACGATTACACTTGAGGGTGCCTATGCGCCCTGGAACATGACCAATGCCGACGGCACGCTCGGCGGCTTCGAACCAGAGCTTGCGAAGGTTCTGTGCGAGCGCGCCAAGATCGAATGCAAGCTCGTCGCTTCCGACTGGGATGGCATGATCCCGGCGCTCAATGCCGGCAAGTTCGATGTCATCATGGATGCCCTGTCGATCACCGACGACCGCAAGAAGGTCATCGGCTTCACGATCCCCTACGCTGCGACACCGGCAGCCTTTGCAACGGCCAAGGACAGCCCGCTTGCCAATGCAGCCGGGACCGGCGCGACGATCAAGATGACGCCAGGCCAGACCGGGGTTAAGGAAATCGATGCGCTGAAGGCAGCCTTCAAGGGCAAGACGATCGGCATTCAGGCCGCCACCGTCTATGCGAAATTCGTCTACGACAATTTCGGCGACATTGCAGAAATCCGCGAATACAAGACCGGCGCCGACCGCGATCTCGATCTGCAGAACGGCCGTATCGATCTCGGCTTCGACGATGCCGTCTACTTCGCCAACGCCTTCCAGTCGGCAAATGACACGCTGGCCTTCACTGGCCCTGAAATCGTAGGCTCGATCTGGGGCGAGGGTGAAGGTCTTGGTATCCGTCAGGCCGATACTGACCTTCGCGACAAGTTCAACGAAGCGATCAAGTCCGCGCTCGCCGACGGCACAGTGAAGAACCTGTCGATGAAGTGGTTCAAGGTCGACGTCAGCCCGCAGAACTGACGTCCGCCGAAGGCCGGACGTCCGGTCTCCGGCTTCAATGCCGGGGACCGCATGCTATTCTGACACCGCCGAGACAGCGGCGGGCGCGGGGAACGTGATATGGCAACACTGGAACTGATTGGATTCGGCTCGAGCGGATGGGGCGCGCTGCTTTTGCTCGCCGCCCTGATGACGCTTTGCGTGACCGCAAGTGCGCTTGCGATCGGCGCCGTGCTTGGAGCGATCATCTCTGCAGCCAAGCTCTCGGGCAAGGCGTCGCTCGTTGCACTTGGCAACGTCTACACGACCGTCTTTCGCGGTGTGCCGGAGCTGCTGATCATCTACCTCATCTATTTCGGAGGCTCGTCCGCCGTCACCTCGATCGGCAAGGCAATGGGCTATGAGGGGTTCCTCGGCATGCCCTCGTTTCTCGCCGGTGCGCTGGCTGTGGGTATCATTTCCGGGGCCTATCAGGCAGAAGTTTTCCGCGGAGCCTACCTTGCCATTTCCAAGGGTGAATTGGAGGCGGCATCGGCGATCGGCATGCATCGTGGTCTCCGGTTTCGCCGGATCATTATTCCCCAGGTGCTGCGTTTCGCGATCCCCGGTCTCGGCAATGTCTGGCAACTCAGCCTCAAGGATTCAGCGCTGATTTCGGTGACGGGTCTGGCGGAGCTGATGCGCACCAGTCAGGTCGCTGCCGGTTCCACACGACAGTATTTTCTGTTCTTCATCGTCGGCGGCATCCTGTATCTGATCCTGACAAGCCTCTCTGACCGGGTCTTCAACGGCGCCGAGCGGCGCGCCAATCGCAGCATGCCGACCGCGGCCATGGGAAAGGCGTGAGGTAGCAACGATGGATTTCGCTTTTCTCGCTCAAACGATGACGACCCTGCTCAAGGCCGTCCCGATGACCTTGGCGCTGTTTTCTCTTTCCGTCTTCTTTGGTGGCCTTCTGGCGCTGCTGATCGTCTGGATGCGCGTCGGCGGAAACCCCGTGCTGTCGGCGATCGCCAAGGGATACATTTTCGTCTTTCGCGGCTCGCCGCTGCTGATCCAGATGTTCCTCGTCTTTTACGGCCTTGGTCAGTTCGGCTTCATCCGCTATTCCTTCCTCTGGCCGTTCCTGCGCGAGCCGTTCGTTTGCGCAGTGCTTTCGCTGGCGCTGTGCACCGCCGGCTACTCGGCGGAAATTTTCCGCGGTGGCATTCGCGCCGTCTCACCACGCGAGATCGAGGCTGCTCGTTCGATCGGCATGTCCGGTGCGCTGCTCGTGCGTCGCATCCTGGCGCCAATCGCCTTCCGTCACGCGCTTCCGGCCTATTCCACCGAGATCGTCCTGATGATGAAGTCAACCGCGCTCGCAAGCCTGGTCACCGTATGGGAGGTGACCGGCGTGGCGCAGCGGCTGATCTCGCAAACCTACCGCACGATGGAAGTGTTTCTCTGTGCGGCCATCATCTACCTCGTTCTCAACTTCATCATTCTGCAGGCGATGTCCCTGCTCGAATATTCGCTCTCGCGACACCGCCGTGCGATCCCGCCGGCGCTGAAAGCCTAAGAGCTGAACGGACACGATTGGAGTTTTCATGCCAGGCGTTACCCGACTTTCCGTCCGCAACATCCGCAAGAGCTTCGGCACGCATGAGGTCCTGCGTGGTATCTCGCTCGATGCCGAAGATGGCGACGTCATCTCCCTGCTCGGTGCCTCCGGCTCCGGAAAATCCACCTTTCTTCGTTGTATCAACCTCTTGGAGACGGCAACAGACGGCGAGATCTGGGTGGATGGAGAACAGATCCGTATGATCCACAAGGGCGCGATGAGCCGGCCTGCGAGCCAGAAGCAGGTCGACCACATCCGCTCGGAACTCGGCATGGTCTTCCAGTCCTTCAATCTCTGGTCGCACATGACGATCCTGCAGAACGTGGTCGAGGGACCCGTTCATGTCCTCAAGCGTCCGCGCGCCGAATGCATCGCCGAGGCCGAGGTGCTTTTGGAAAAGGTCGGCATAGCCGACAAGCGACATGCCTACCCGGCACACTTGTCGGGTGGCCAACAGCAGCGTGCCGCCATCGCCCGCGCCCTTGCGATGAAGCCGAAGGTCATGCTTTTCGACGAGCCGACTTCCGCGCTCGACCCCGAACTCGTCGGCGAGGTGTTGCGTGTCATGCGTGCGCTTGCCGAGGAGGGGATGACCATGCTGGTGGTCACGCACGAGATGAGCTTTGCCCGCAACGTCTCCAACCGGGTCGTTTTCATGAAGGAAGGCCTGGTCGAGAGCAGCGGCGCGCCGGATGAGATGTTCGGTGGCGGCGCCTCGCCTGCCTTCCGCCAGTTCATCGGCCATTTCGGAAGCGGGCAATGACGGTCATCATTGCCACCCGGATCGGCTGGCGTGAGGTGGTGCGCGTGGCAGCCGGGGAGGCGCTCGCACTTTCTGATGAGGCATGGGGGCGCATCGACAATGCCAGCCGTATCGTCGAACGGATCGTCGAAACTGGCGTGCGCGCCTACGGCATCAATACCGGCGTCGGCGCGCTTTCGGATACGGTCGTCGATCGCCCCTCGCAGAGCCGATTGTCGCGCAACATCATCCTGAGCCATGCCTGTGGGGTCGGCGAGCTGTTGGCGGCGCGCGAGGTGCGAGCGATCATCGCGGCGCAAATCGCCAATTTTGCCCACGGCCATTCCGGCGTGCGCGCGGACATTGTCCGCCATCTCACGACATTTCTGCAACGGGACTGCGTGCCGGATGTCCCATCAAAAGGCTCAGCCGGCTACCTCACGCACAATGCCCACACCGCGCTCGTCCTCATCGGCGAGGGAACCGCGTCGGTGGCTGGCAAGCGCATGAGTGGTCGCGAGGCGCTAAGTGCGATCGGGCTTTTGCCGCTCGTGCTCGGCGCGAAGGAGGGGTTGAGCCTTGTCAATGGTACAGCCTGTGCAACGGGTCTGGCTAGCGTCGCATTGGCACGAGCCAACCACCTGCTTGACTGGGCTGATGCGATCGCTGCCCTGACGCTGGAGGCGGCAGGATGCCAAATGGCGGCTTTCGATCAAGCCGTCTTGGCACTGCGTCCGTCGCGCGGTATTGCCGACGTCGGCGCGTCTTTGAGGCGGCGCCTGGCTGGTAGCGGCCTGATCGCGACTGCGCTCGGAAAGCGCACACAGGATGCTTTGAGCCTGCGTTCGGTGCCGCATGCCCATGGGGCGGCTCGCGACGTCTTTGACAATGCCTCTGACGCTGTCGATCGCGAACTTGCCTCGGTGACCGACAACCCGGCGGTCTCCGGCACGCCCGAAAACCCGCTGGTCTCGTCGCAGGCTCACGCCGTGGCGCCGGCCCTTGCGCAAGCCTCAGACAGCCTGGCCGTCGCCCTTGCGCAGATATCGGCCATGAGCGAGCGCCGCATGGACCGGCTGGTCAATCCTTTGGTCAGCGGACTGCCGCCGTTTCTGGCGAGCGACGCCGGCAGCAATTCGGGCTTCATGATCGCGCAATACACCGCAGCGGCGCTCAGCAACGAGAACCGCAGGCTGGCTGCACCAGCCTCCACCGATGGCGGTCTTACCTCCGGCCTGCAGGAGGACTTTCTTGCCCATCCGACGGCCGCGGCAAACAAGCTTTTGTCGGTGATCGACAACGCCGAATATATTCTCGCAATCGAGCTGATGGCCGCAGCCCAGGCGCACGACTTCCTTGCACCAACGGCTGGCCGCGCCAAGGGGACGGACGCAATCCACCGCGCCGTACGCGATGTCGTTGCGCACTATGATGACGATCGCCCTCTTGCCGGCGACATGGAGGCGGTTCGCACCTTCATCCGTCGCGAATTGCCGCCGGAACTGATGTGAGTATGAGACATGACAGCTGAATTTGACGTTGCCGTCATTGGCCTTGGCGCCATGGGCAGTGCGGCACTCTCCTATCTTTCGGCGCGCGGCGCCAGGACGATCGGCATCGATGCCTATTTTCCGGCCCATGCGCTCAGTTCCTCGCATGGAGACAGCCGCCTCATTCGTCTCGGCTACTTCGAGGATCCTTCCTATGTACCGCTTTTGCAGCGCGCCTATTGCAACTGGCGCGCTTTGGAGGCCAGGCTTCGCGCAAACATATTGACGATCACCGGCGTCCTCCAGATTGGCGCCGAAGACAGCAAGATTGTTGCGGGAACGCGCGCATCCTGCGAGATGCACGGATTGGCGCACCAAGTGCTCGACAGGACCGACATGGCACGTCGGTTTCCTGCCTTTCAGCTGGGCGGTGACGACATCGCTGTCCTTGATCCCCAGGGCGGCTATCTCAGACCCGAAGCTGCCGTCATGGGTTATCTCAAACTGGCCGCCGAGGACGGTGCGGTCCTTCATTTCGGCGAGCGGGTCAACGCTATTGAGCCGGGTAACAATGGTGTGACGATCCGCACTGCGGTTGGTCAGTATCGTGCCAGGAAAGTCGTGGTCGCGACTGGCTCCTGGATTGGCGAGCTGGTTCCGCAATTGAAAGAGCATGCTGTCCCGATCCGCCAGGTCGTTGCCTGGTATCAGCCGCGCGACGGATTTTCGACCGAACCGCAGCGCATGCCGTGCTTCCTGAGGGACGAGGGGGAAGAAGGTTCCTACTTCGGTTTCCCGGCGATCGGGGTCGATGGCGTGAAGGTCGGCCGGCACGCGCACTTCCGCGAGCCGATCGATCCCAGCAAGCCCAATCCGCCGGTCAATGATGCGGACACGGCACTGCTCGACGGCTTTATCGCCAGGCGCGTGCCGGCGGCTGGTGGGCTGCGCGTCAACGCGCTGACATGCCGCTACACGATGCTGCCGAGCGAAGATTTCCTGCTCGACCTTGCGCCCGGCAACCCGAATGTGGTCGTCGCCTCGCCGTGCTCCGGGCATGGCTTCAAGTTTGCAAGCGTCGTCGGCGAAATTCTCGCCGATCTGGCACTGGAGGGTGGAACGAGCTTGCCGATCGCCGCCTTCTCCTTCGATGCCATGAAGCGCTTCGTCGCTGCTCGAAAGGCCGCCTGATCTCGCTATAAGGGGTCGTTCCGGCTAGGGGCGGGCGGAACGACGCCCTAAGCGGTTGCCCCTGTTGGAGGCCACGGTGGCGCAGGAGACCGAATGGGCGCTTGCAGCCGTCGGCGGGGCCGATGCGCGCAACAACCCGCCTGCGCCGGGCTGGGAGACGGCGCGGCCCTGGCAACAGCTGTTTCGAAGCGGCGTCTTCCGTTCCCTAGGTAGAGTGCTGAAGGTTCTGCAAATTTCCTAAAGAAGGCGGCCATGGCAGACTGGTGATGTTCAACGTCACCTATTCCCCGGAGGGAACGCCACCATGACCAAGACCGATGGTAAGACAGCCAGTGCTGCAGTGAAAGAGATTTTGCTATCGAACCCTGACGGCTTGCGTGAAGTGATCCGCGCCGTGATGCAGGAAGTTCTGGAAGCGGAGATGGACGAGGCGCTTGGAGCTGGCAAAAGCGAGCGCACACCGGACCGGCTCGGATACCGCTCAGGCCACTATGGCCGAACGTTGATCACCCGCGTTGGCAAGCTTGAACTGCGTGTTCCGCAAGATCGCTCGGGACACTTTTCCACCGAACTGTTTGAACGTTATCAACGTTCCGAGCGAGCCCTGGTGGCGACCTTGGCAGAGATGTATGTGCAGGGGGTGTCGACCAGAAAGGTCAAGGCGATCACTGAAGAACTCTGCGGCCATGCTTTCTCGGCATCTTCAATCTCGGCGATCAACAAGCGATTGGACGAAAGCCTGAAGGCGTTTGCGGAACGCCCGCTTCTTGAGCCCTTTGCCTACCTGATCCTCGATGCCCGCTATGAGAAGGTCCGTGAGGCTGGCGTGGTGATGAGCCAGGCAGTGCTGGTTGCCGTTGGCATCGATTGGGACGGACGGCGGCAGATTCTGGCTGTCGAAATGGCGGCCCGGGAGAGCCGCTCGGCGTGGAAGGACTTCCTCGTCAAGTTGAAGGGCCGCGGTCTACGGGGTGTGGAACTGGTGGTCTCGGACGATCACGCCGGCCTCGTGGCGGCGATCGCGGAGACGCTTCCCGAGGCCGCCTGGCAGCGCTGTTACGTGCACTTTCTGCGCAACGCCCTCGATCACCTGCCACGAAAGCATGGCGACGACTGCCTGCAGGAGCTGCGGTGGCTCTACGACCGGCGCGACCTCGACGAAGCCAAGACCGATCTCTCCGCCTGGCTCGCCAAGTGGTCGGCACGCTATCCGCGCTTGACCAGCTGGGTCGAGGAGACAATCGAACAGACGCTGACCTTCTTCCGATTGCCACGCCAGCATCACAAGCACTTGAAATCGACCAATATGCTTGAACGCCTCAACGAGGAAATCCGCCGCAGGACCTACGTGGTGCGCATCTTTCCAAATGCAGAGAGCTGCTTGCGCCTCGTCAGAGCCCTCGCAGTTGAAACCCACGAAAACTGGATGGAGGCCAATCGATACATCAACATGGACGATCTACGAGAGCACAAAAAGCTCGCTATGCGCCAAGCCGCATGACCGCCCAATTTGCTGAACTTGACGCACATAACCCGTTCCCTATCCAGTGCGCCCGCTCGTACCTTCTTGCATTGCATGCCATCTGGTGGCGATTAGCATGAAGGTTTCGCGATTCAATTTCGTTCTGCCAAAATGAGATCGCGGGCTTTACTGTTCAGATCCTATCAAAGTGACCGCTCTCTATGCGCCCATCAAGCTTTACTTAGCGGGACGGCCACGGCGCAATTCGTTACCAGTCTAAGAGGTTCCGGGGTGGTGAAAGTGCTTGCAAAGATGAGTTGGTAACTGCATGCCGTTGGCAATCGATTAGACGTGGCGCTCTCTATAAGCGCAATCCGCTCTCTGCATCAAAGAGGTGAATTGCTTCCCGGTCGAAAGAAAGCGTCAATGGCTGGCCATTCTCCAAAACCGTGCGCGGCGGCAGGCAGGCCGTGATCCGTTGCATGCCGGCGAGGGCGCTGACGACAAGCTCAGGGCCGGTCAATTCGGCAACCTCGCACTTCGCCGCAATCGCAAGCCCGGATGCGCCAAGGCGAAGTGCTTCCGGTCGTATGCCCACGATCAGTTTCTGCCCGTCCTCTGGTTGGGTTTCAAGTTCATCTGACAGCGGCAGCACGGTGTCGCTGCCATCAATCCGAACTTCACTTCCGCGCGCCGTCGCGTTCAAAAGGTTCATTGCCGGCGCACCGACGAAGGTGGCGACATAAAGGGTTGCGGGCCTGTCGTAAATCTCGGACGGCGTGCCAAGCTGTTCGATGCGCCCGTCGCGCATGACCGCGATACGGGTGGCAAGCGTCATCGCCTCGATCTGATCATGCGTGACGTAGACGACCGTGGTTTTCAGCATCTGATGCAGCCGCTTAAGTTCGGTGCGCATCTCCATGCGCAGCTTCGCATCGAGATTGGAAAGCGGTTCGTCGAAGAGGAAGATCTGCGGTTTGCGCACAAGTGCGCGACCGATTGCAACGCGCTGGCGCTGGCCGCCCGACAGCTGGCCCGGTTTGCGCCCGAGCAGACTTTCGATCTGCAGCAGTTTGGCCGCGTCGCGTACAGCCCGGTCGCGCTCGGCGGCCGGAACCTTGCGCATCTCCAGGCCAAAACCGATATTGCGGTGGACCGTCAGGTTGGGATAGAGCGCATAGGACTGGAAGACCATGGCGATGTCGCGATCCTTCGGGTGCACGCCAAGGACGGAGCGCCCGCCGATTAGAACATCGCCGCTTGTTGCCTCGGCCAGTCCAGCGATGATGTTGAGCAAGGTCGACTTTCCGCAGCCGGACGAGCCGAGGAGCACGAGAAATTCGCCGCTTTCGAGTGCGATGTCGATGCCCTTCAACGTTTCAACGTCGCCGTATGTCTTGCGGATATTGACGATTTCAAGCGCACTCATTGAGCCGGTTCCTTGGGTGCTGATGATCCGTAGCTGCGCGGAAGGGTGGAAATGGCCCGCGAGGCGACTTCGGTGCCGGCCTTCAGGCAGGTGGCGAGCGGCTTTTCCTTTGCCAAGGCAGCAAGAAAGCCGGCATTGAAGACGTCGCCGGCGCCGATCGTGTCGACAACCTTGACGGAGGGGGCCACAGCCTGGATGCATTGACCGTCAGCGCCGATCGCAAGCGCCCCGTGCGGGCCGCGTTTGACAACGACGATTGCGCCATCGGGCATGTGCGATCGGATCTTAACTGCTGCCTCGGCAGGGTCCTCGAGGCAGGCAAGCGTGGTGGATTCCACCTCATTGAGAAGTGCGATTGCGCAGCGAGACAGCCAGCGTCGCGTGGCGTCGCAATTTTCGGTCGTCCAGCCCTCGAGCGGCCAGCCTGTATCGAGCGCAACCGCAATTTCGTGCTGGTCCGCCCAGTCGAAGAAAGCATCGTATTCGCGTGTCAGATCATCTGTCAGGAACGAGCCGCAGAGCAACACATAGCCGCCTGACAGCTTCGCGCCGTCGAGAACGGCCAAGACATCGCCCAGGCTGAAGCGCGGCAGATGCCCGCGGGTTGTAAAGAAGGTACGCTCTCCGTCCGGATGGGTAATGCCGACGGACAGCGTCGTTTGCTCCGGGCGTACCGGCCAGCTCGCGGCACGCGCGCCGAAAGCCTCGCTCAGCCACCGGCCGAACTGGTCGTTGCCGACATTGGCTGCAATCTCGAAGGCGACGCCGAGGCCATTCCAGGCAAGCGCGCTGTTGCCGGCAGCTCCACCCACGCGCAGTTCGTCATGATCGACGATGATCTCGGTGCCAGCCTTCGGCCAGGGCGCCGCGGGACCGAGAATGAGGTCGACATTGACGTTTCCGACGACGGCAAGCGGACGCATCATTCGCTCCGGGTAATCTTTGTCGAGCGCACAGGTGTCCCGGCGTTTTCGACCCGCGCGTCGGCAAAGGCAATCATGAAGCGCTGCGCCACCGGCAGCATTGCGAAGATTGCGGCAAGATCCGAGGCCGGCTTGAAGCCGATGGTAACCGCACCGGCCACAGGCTTTTCGCCCGATGCATCGAAGATGACGACCGGAGCACCGGTTTCGACGGCCGATACGGCCATGGCGGTGACCAGGCCTGCCGTGCTGTCCGCCCCGCGGAATAGAACGACACCAATTGAGGGGCTAAGCATCTCCATCGGTCCATGTCGCAACTGGCCGCCCTCCAGCGAAAAGCAAGGGCGACGGGAGAGTTCCGTCAGGCCAAGTGCTAGTGCCTCGGCTAAGCCTTGCAGGCGTCTGCCTGAGGTAACGACGGTCGCCACGCCGTCCAGAGCGGCAAGAGCTGCGTCGATGCCTGGCGTTTCGGGGAAGCTAAGAGCGGTAAGCGCGGCTGAAGGATCCTCGCCAAGGGCTCCTAGCACGGCCAGATGCAGGGCAAAGGAGACGGTGAGGCTGCGGGTGGCGGCAAATGCCTGCTCGGCGCCGCCCGATCCTATCAATGAAGTGGCCGTGCGCGCCAGAAACGATCCTGTCTCCAGCGTCAGTCCGAACGTGTCAAAGCTGCCACCGGTCTCATTGAACCAGCGGACGACCTCGGCGCTTTCGCCGGATTGCGACGTAACGAGGACGGACCTTCCCTCGAGTGAGAGCGGTTGTCCCAGTTGCTCGGAAAGAGGCAGTGCGATCGCATCGATGCCGCGGGCGCGGTAAAGCGGTTCGACCGCGCGACCGATGGCATGAGATCCGCCCATGCCGAGAAGGAGGAGGCGACCATTCTTCTTCAGCGATGCCGCAATCGCCTGAGCGGTCTTCCTTGCGCCGTCGTAAGACGCCAGGGCGTCGGCATGCTGGCGCGCCATTTCCCGGTCGATGGCAATCAGGCCGGCTGGTCGTGTGGTTTCCATCGTGCTTGTCATCCCTTGACGCCGCCACTTGTCAGCCCTGAAATCAGGGCTCGTTGCATGACGAGACCGACCAGCACCGGGGGCAGGGCGGCAAGCACACCGGCGGTTGCGATCAATCCATAATCGGAGACACGGCCACCGGCCAGGTCGGCAATGGCAACCGTGAGTGTCTTGGCGCGCTGATCGGAGGTGAAGAGCAGCGCATAGAAGAATTCATCCCAGCCGAGCAGGAAGGCAAACAGCGCCGAGGTTGCGACGACCGGCATGGCGAGCGGCAGGGTGATGATTTTCCAGGTCTGGAGCAGGCCCGCGCCGTCGATCGTTGCCGCGGCTTCGATTTCCCTCGGGATGGAGTCGAAGCCGGATTTCATCAGCCATGTCGTGAAGGGCGCAAGAATCGTCAGGTAGACGAGGGCGAGGCCGAAAACGTTGTTCAGCATGCCGAGATAGGCCAGGCCCATGTAGAGCGGCACGGCAAGTGCTACCGGCGGCAGCATATAGGTGGCAATGACCAGTGACAGCGACCAGCCGACCGAAGGGGTCCGCGACACCGCCCAACCGGCCGGAATGGCCAGCGCGATGGCGGCAATCGTCGCCATGCCGGCAACCTCGATGCTGTTCCTGAGTGACGAGGTGAAGGCGGCGCCTGCACTGTTTTCGACGGTTGAAAGCAGGCTGGCGTAGCGTGAAAAATCAGCTGACTGTGGCCACCAGCGCAGCGGCTTGGCGGCAAGATCGGCCGCCGGTGAGATGCTCATGACGAAGAGCCATAGAATGGGTGCCAGAATGACGGCGGCAAGCAGCAAGGCGCAAGCATAAATGAAGATTGAAAAGATCGGGTTCTTGCGTTCCATCAGGCAGCACTCCCCGCGCTCTTGCGCACCAAAGCGGCATAGGCGACGGCAAGCAGCGTCACCAGCATTGTGACGATCAACGCCAGGGAGGCGCCGGAACCGGCGCGCTGGAAGGAAAACGCTTCCTGATAGACCAGGATCGACAGCGTCCTCGTGCTGTTGGCAGGGCCGCCACGGGTCATGACCCAGATGATGTCGAACACCTTGAAGGCCTCGATGGTGCGCAATACGAGGGCCACCATCAGCGGGCCGGCGAGATAGGGCAGGATGACGAAGCGAAAGCGGGCGAAGGGACCGGCGCCGTCGACCAACGAGGCGGCAGTGACGTCACGGGGTACCGCTTGCAGGGCAGCAAGAGCGATGAGCGCCACCAGAGGGAAGTTCTTCCAGCAATCGGCAACGATCAGAGCGGCAAGCGCTGTCCCCGGTTCACCGAGCCACGAGCGATAGGCGTCGATCAGGCCGATTTGCGTCAGCGCTGCGTTGAGCGCGCCGTATTCGGGATTGTAGATCAGCCGCCAAAGCGTGGCGTTCACCACTGTTGGCAGCGCCCAGGGGAGGATCATCAACGCACGCAAGACAGCGCGACCACGAAAATCCTGGTTGAGGAGAAGTGCGGCAAACACGCCAATGACCATTTCGGCGGCGACCGAAATGATCGCGAACCAGGTGGTGGTGATCAAGGTTCGCTGAAAATTCGAACCGGAGACCATCTTCACGTAGTTGTCGATGCCGACGAGATTGCCGGCGGTACCGACAAGCTTGGCGTCGGTGAAGGACAGGCCGACGGTATCGACCAGCGGCCACCCGATGACTGCAATCATCACGACAAGCAGCGGCAACATCAAAAGCCACGCGCGGACCGTCATCCAGGTGCCGGACATGAGGCGCCCTCTCAGTTCATCGGATTGTCGAAGTGGGGCCAGGGGCAGACGCCGCCTGGCCGGCTCTATCGCCTAGAGGCCGCTATTGTCGGCAGCTGACTTCAGAGCATCTTCCGGCGAGGCCTGGCCGAGCAGGGATTCCTGGATCGCCTGCTGCAAAGCCGTCGAAAGTTCCTGATACTTCGGCGTCGTCGGGCGAGGATACATCGCGGCGAGGCCGACCTTGGCTGCAGCAATCAGTTCCTCCTGGCCCTTGGTCACGGCCGGGTCCTCATAGGAGGAGGCCCAGATCGGCAGGCTGAGCTTGGCGTACTCATTCTGCGTCGCCTGCGAGGTCATGAAGGCGATGTATTTCCATGCCTCTTCCGGATGCTTGCTGGCGGTCGTGATGCCAAGGCCCATCGAGCCATTGACGGCCGACGCCTCGCTCTTGCCTGCCACGCCGGGAGCCGGTACGACTCCGACCTTGCCTGCGACCTTGCTGTCCTTCGGATCGTTTGCCATGTTGTACATGTAGGTCCAGTTCAGCGCAAAAGCGGCATCGCCGTTTTCGAAGACCTTGCGCACGTCTTCCTCCAGGAATTCCTTGGAGTTCGGGTTGGTCAGGCCGGATTTGTAGCTGGATACCATGTAGTTCAGTGCGTCGAGACCACCGCCATTCTGGAAGGCGGGCTTACCGTCCTTCAAAAAATCGCCCTTGTAGGCGCTGACGAGTGTCGTGTAGTCGCAGATGGCAGCTTCCGCCTGCGACCAGCTCCAGGCGATCGGTGTTGCAAGAAGGCCCTTGTCCTTGATCGTCTTTGCCTGCTCGCTCAGCTCGTCCCAGGTCTTTGGCGGGGCCTTGATGCCGGCTTTCTCAAGGATTTCCTTGTTGTAGAACAGATACTTGGTGTCCAGGATCCACGGCATGCCGTAATATTTGCCGTCGTATTGGACCGTTGTCCATGCGCCAGGCAGGACGCCCTTCCTCATGTCATCGGTAATGCGTGAGGAGACGTCGACCAGGACCTTGTTGGTTGCGTATTCGGCCGGCCAGATGACGTCGAAGAGGACGACGTCATAGCCGCCGCCGGAACCCTGCGCCAGGACCGTCTTGTCATGCAAGCCTTCGTAGGGAACGAATTCCAGATTGACCTTGACGTCCGGGTTCGCCTTTGAGAAGCCATCCGTCATGGCGCGGACGTCGGCTTCGCTATAGGCCGCTTGCGCCATGAACAGCGCGTTGATCGTGGTCTCGGCAAAGGCGTGCGGCGCAAGAAATACACCGATCAATGCCGTGCCAAGCAGCGTCTTGTTTAGGGATTTCAACATTCCAGCCTCCAGTTTTTTGACATTCACCCGTTTTCTAAAGGCGGCTGTCGCCGCCATCAGTTGTCGAAAAGGCGCCGGTGGGCCAGCTGCCAGTCTAAGAGCGTCGTCAGGGCCGTGTCTGCGGCTCTCTTCGTTCCCCGGAACTCTTTGGTTCCTCATTAAGTCAATTGTCTTGACTTATTTCTTCTTCAATATTCTACTGCTGTCAAGAGGGAATTCGGAATGAACGACACCCGCCCGATACGGGCAAAGAGCGGCACCAACCACGAAGGCACCAGCGCCCATAACAGGCGGGTAATGGTGGACGCCCTTAGAATGAATGGAGCGCTTTCGCGAGCAGACCTGGCGCGCGCCACGAAGCTCACCAAACAGACCGTGTCGAACATCATCGACGAACTCGAGCAGGAAGGCCTGGTCACCGCCCAAGAGGCTGTTCGCAAGGGCAGGGGGCAGCCATCGACACCCTACCGGCTGGTGCCGCAAGGGGCGTTTGCGATCGGTTTGCAGATCGACCGTCACGTAACCCGGGCGATTGCCGTCGATCTTGTCGGCAACGTGCTGACCCGGGCCGAGGCGAACCTTCCAGCCGACGGGCCGTCACGCGGTGCAGCCGTTATTCTAGAGCTGATCGAGACGGTTCGCCGCGATCTTGCGGGGCTTGTCGCTCAATCGGAGCGTCGGCTCGTTGGACTGGGTGTTGCAATGCCTGGCCCGTTCGGAATCGAGATTGCCGGTGACGATCCCTGGATGATGGCCGCATGGCAGACGTTTCCCCTGCAGGAAACGCTCGCGGCAGGCACGGGGCTAGGCGTTCGCCTGCAAAACGACGCGGCCGCATGTGCCACGGCAGAGCGCATGGTCGGTGCTGCCCATGGGCTTGACCACGCCGTCTGCCTCTATCTCGGTTACGGTATTGGTGCCGGTCTGATCCTCGGTGGGGAACTTTACAGTGGTGCCAATGGCAATGCCGGCGAAATCGGCATGGCCCTGCTTTCGGCAACTGGCAGCCCGACGCCGCTTGAACATCGCGCCTCACTTGCCTCGCTCTACCAGCATCTGGCGATCAATCCGGCAGATCCAGGCGTCTATCAGATGGTGAATGAACTGGCGCTGAAGGATGATGCGAGAATTAAGAGCTGGATCGAGGAGGCGGTGATGGACCTGCGCTGGAGCGTGCATCTCATCGAATCGATCTTTGATCCCCAGACCGTGATACTGTGCGGTGGGGCGCCGGAAGCCCTGGCGCGACGTCTTGTCGAGGCGATGCACCCTTTGCCACCATCGATCGCCGATCGCAAAGACCGGGTCATCCCCCGCTTTCAGCTTGGAATGACCGATCCCTGGGCCGTCGCCCTTGGCGCAGCCGCCGACCCGATCAGCCGCGCCTTCGATCCGAGCTTTGCGGCCATTCTCAAGGGCTCGGCCTAGGGGGCGCTCATGATCGATGGATCGGGTCGATCCATGCAACGTCTTCCGGCTGTTCGACCGGTTCGATATCGAGATTGACGACCACCGGCTCCTGGCCGGATCGTATGACGACGCATTCCAGCGTCTTGTCGCGGCTGGCATTTATTTCCTGATGTGGGACGTAGGGCGGTACATAGATGAAATCCCCGGGGCCTGCTTCCGCCGTAAATTCCAGATGGTCGCCCCAGCGCATGCGCGCCTTCCCCTTCACCACATAGATGATGCTTTCGAGATCGCCATGGTGATGGGCGCCAGTCTTTGCATTCGCGTGGATGGTCACCGTACCGGCCCATATCTTCTCGGCCCCGGCGCGTGCATGGTTGATCGCCGTTGCGCGGTTCATGCCCGGTGTCTGCGCGGTATTGGGGTCGAGCGAATTGCCCGGGATGACCTTTACGCCATGCTCGCGCCAGTCGATTGGATGGTGGTCAGGGTTCTGCCGTTCCTCGGTCATGTTCGTCTCCATCAGGCAATCAGGTCGCTGCGATGATGCTTGGCAGCCATTGGCTAAAGCCCGTGGATGCCGGACAGTTCATCGAGCTTGCCGCGCAGCCTGCGCTTCACCTCCTCGTCCTGCTCTTCCATGGCGGCGAGCATTTCCCGAAGCGTTCCACGCAGCCCGTGAATCTGATCGATCAAATCCATGATGAGGTCCACGCCGGCATCGTTGACGCCCATGTTCCGCGTCAGGTCGAGGATCAGCTGCGCTCGGGCCACATCCGTGTCGCGAAAATCACGAGCGCCGTCACGCGTCTGCGGCAATAGCCAGCCCTGTTCGACCCAGACCTCAAGCACCCTCACGTCGATCTTCAGAAAACGGCGGAATTCAAGATCATCCATGGCTATTCTCCCATGCCCTTTCTCGGATCCTGCTGTTTGCCCGCCGTCCAGCCGGTCATGAACTCGCTCAGTTGCTGATCGGGCGCGTCCGGCAGCACGATTTTCAGCGAGATGTAGATATCTCCAGCACTGCGGCCTTTCGTTGCAACGCCCTTGCCCCTCAGGCGCAGAACCTTCCCGGTGTTCGAGTGCGGCGGCAATGTGAGGTTGACAGGACCGGATGGTGTTGGCGCACGCACCTTGCCGCCGAGCACGGCCTCGCGCAGCGTAATCGGCAGGTCGAAGCGAATGTCGTCGCCATCACGAACATAGAAGCGATGCGCACGCACGCGAATTTCGACAAGTGCGTCTCCGGATCGACCGCCGCCGATGCCGGGCTCGCCTTTGCCGCGAAGCCTGAGTGTTTGGCCGTCACGCGTTCCCGGTGGGATCTGCAGATCGAGCGCCGGCCCATCGGGCAAGCGGATCTGCGTCTTCGTGCCGTTGATGGCGTCGAGGAAATCCACCTCCATCGAGTAGTGGCGGTCCTGGCCGTGTGCGCGAAATTCGCCTCCCCGTGCCCGTCGCGAAAAGAAGCTCGAAAAGATGTCGTCGTTGTCGCCAAAATCGGCAAAGCCCGCGCTGTTGTGGTAGGGATTGCCGGCGTCGGCGGCAGACGCATAGTCGCGATAGTAGTGGCGTTGGGGCTGCTCGGCGCCGCTCATGTCGATCTCGCCGCGGTCGAAGCGGCCGCGCTTTTCCTCGTCGCTCAAAAGCTCGTAGGCAGCGGAAATTTCCTTAAATCGCTCTTCAGCCTTCTTGTCGCCAGGGTTGAGATCGGGGTGAAGTTTCTTGGCGAGCTTACGAAATGCGCTTTGGACGTCTTTCTGTGTGGCGTCCTTCTTCACGCCGAGAAGCTCGTATGGATCGCGGCTCATACATGTCTCCGGTTCAGCCTGCGGAAATCGCCGGCATTTTGCGATCTATATAGGTTTGCTCTGCTGCCTGGACGAGAGGTTGTGTCGAGGCGAGGCTGCCTAGTCACGCTTAAGGTTGATCTCGCTGGTCACCACCGGCTGGCCGGAGGCCGGATCCCTGTCAACCGTACGAATCCGTATCGCGTTGGCATCGACGCGCTGGATCGTCATGTTGGCGCTGCGGTCACCATTTATCACCTTTGACCAGCGCACCGCGAGATTGATGGCATCGCCGCGGCGGCTTCCCTGAAGGCCGGACACGCCTCCTGACGGACCGATGTAGCTGCCGGCATATTGTGCGCCGCTGACCTTGATGTTGGCCGACACCGGTTTTGTGATAACGATCATCCCGCGACACGTCCCCTTCATCGAGAGCGCCTCGCCAGTCGCCTGCGTTTTGAAATTGCAACTGAGGTTGATCGGCGACGAGGCGATCGTGCGCTTCATCATGCCTCCGCCCGTCCAATCGCCGGCAAGCGACTGGAGGAAAGGAGCTTCATCGGCATATGCGGCTCCGGTCACCGCCCACAAAAGCACGGTCACAGCAGCATGTCGCCAGCACCTCATGACGTCCTCCCCTGGAGATGATCAAGAATGCTTCAGAATGCCTCAAAGTTCCTCCTGGTGGAGGACGTTTGCCAAAATGTCCCGATGCGATACCGGGACGCAAGTGATTTTCGTGCAGCTCCTTGATGACGGACTGACCTCAACGAGCGACCGCCCCGGCAACCGTCAGGCAATCACGAGATGTCGGGGCGAAAGGCGACCTTTGTTTCAAGCTTACGCAGGAGTATTATTGGGTGCTAAAATAAAAGCTTATGCGCAGGTTATGGGAGAAACTGCATAGGGCTTTGCGGCCTGTGCGTTCGGGAGGAAAAAATGAGATCGAAAACCCAAGTCAGGGCAAAGACTTCCCGTCGCAAATTCCTGAGCGGCGCAGTTATGGCCGCCGGCGCGATCGTCGCGGCACCGAGCGTCGTTTCGGCGCAGGGGCCCGTCAACATGCGCTGGCAAAGCACCTGGCCATCCAAGGACATCTTTCACGAGTTCGCGCTTGATTTCGCAAAAAAGATCACTGACATGACTGGCGGCGATCTCAAAATTGAAGTGCTGCCAGCCGGTGCCGTGGTGCCTGCCTTCGGCCTGCTTGACGCTGTCTCGCAAGGAACGCTCGACGGCGGGCATAGCGTCGTTTCCTACCACTATGGCAAGCAAGCGGCGCTGGCGCTGTGGGGTTCCGGACCGGGCTTTGCGATGGATGCCAACATGCTGCTCTCCTGGCATAAATATGGTGGTGGCAAGCAGATCCTCGAAAAGCTCTATCAATCGATCGGGGCTAATGTCGTTTCGTTCCTCTATGGCCCGATGCCGACACAACCGCTCGGCTGGTTCAAGAAGCCGGTGGCAAAGATCGAGGATCTTCAGGGACTGAAATTCCGCACCGTCGGCATTTCCATTGATGTCTTCACCGGTCTCGGTGCTGCGGTCAACGCGCTGCCGGGTGGCGAGATCGTCGCGGCATTGGACCGCGGGCTGCTGGACGCGGCCGAATTCAACAATGCGTCCTCCGACCGGGCGCTCGGTTTCCCCGACGTCTCCAAGATCTGCATGCTGCAAAGCTTTCACCAGAATGCCGAGCAGTTCGAGGTGCTGTTCAACAAGACGAAATACGATGCTTTGCCCGACCAGATGAAGGCGATCGTCTCCAACGGCGCGGAGGCAGCTTCACAGGACATGCACTGGAAGGCGATCGACCGCTATTCCAAAGACTACGTGGAGATGCAGACGGTCGACAAGGTTAAGTTCTACAAGACGCCGGAGGCGATCCTCAAAAGGCAACTGGAAATCTACGATGAGGTCGTGAAGAAGAAGGCGGCGGAAAACCCGCTGTTCAAGGAGGTCATCGAGTCCCAGATCGCCTTCGCAGAACGGGCAACTCGTTGGGAACAGGATACCCTCGTCAACCGCCGGATAGCCTTCGATCATTACTTCGGCCGCGATGGAGTCGCGAAGGACCTATGACATCATCGCTGGTCGGCGATGATGTCTTCTGAGGAAGATGGTCGGCTATCTCGGGGGGCAGCCGTGCGCGTTCAGCAGTTTCTCATCAGGGTCGATTCGATCAGCATATGGGTCGGTAAAGCCATGGCCTGGCTGATCATCGCGCTGATGACGCTCGTGTGCATCGAAGTCTTCAAGCGCTACATCATGAACATGCCGACGGCGTGGATATTCGACGCTACCAACATGTTGTACGGCACCCTATTCATGTTGGCCGGAGCTTATGCGCTGGCACAAAACGCTCATGTTCGCGGCGACTTTCTCTACAGTTCGCTGCGGCCTCGCATACAGGCCGTGCTCGATCTCATTCTTTATGTCCTGTTCTTCCTGCCGGGCGTCGCCGCGCTCATCTATGCCGGTTATGACTATGCGGCGCTATCCTGGCGGATCGGCGAGCATTCGACGGTGACGGCCGAAGGCCCGCCGATCTATTACTTCAAGAGCGTCATTCCGATTGCGGGCGGGCTCGTCATGCTTCAGGGGCTGGCCGAGATCGCGCGCTGCATCGTCTGCTTGGGAACCGGCGAATGGCCCGCCCGGCACAAGGATGTGGAAGAGATCGACGTCGTCGGCGAGCAGCTTGCCCATAGCGAACACATAGATGCGCAGACGCGCGAGGCTGCGATTGGGCGTGCTCAGGATATCGACAGGGCGGCTCGGCAACGGGCCCGTGGTGGAGACATCGAGACGTGAGCGATCCGTTTCTTGGACTGACGATGCTCGTTCTCATCGTGGTCGTCATCGTGATGGGGTTCCCGACTGCCTTCACGCTGATGGGGCTCGGCATGCTCTTCGGCTTTTATGCATTCTACAATCCGGCCGAGCATTGGATCGACAATCGCGTCTTCGACCTGATGGTCCAGCGCACCTATGGCGCGATGACCAATGACGTGCTCGTCTCAATCCCGCTCTTCGTACTGATGGGCTACGTGATGGAGCGTGGTGCGCTGGTCGACAAGATGTTCTACAGCATCCAGCTTTCTTTCCGGCGGGTACCTGCCTCTCTTGCCGTGGCGACGCTGATCATTTGCACCTTCTGGGGCATCGCCAGCGGCCTTGTGGGCGCTGTCGTGGTGCTGATGGGCGTCATCGCGATGAGCCCGATGCTGCGCGCCGGCTATGACGTCAAGCTTGCCTCCGGGGTGATCACTGCCGGCGGCACGCTGGGGATTCTGATCCCGCCATCGGTGATGATCATCGTCTACGCCGCCGTTGCCGGACAATCGGTCGTCAAGCTTTATGCAGCCACGATGTTTCCCGGCTTCTTCCTGGCGCTTCTCTATCTCGTCTACGTTCTCGCCTGGGCGATGATCAATCCGAAGATTGCACCTGCGTTGCCCGAGGACCAGACGAGGGTTCCCGTGGCCTCCTGGATGAGGCGCTTTCAGGCGCTCTATTCGGCCAACATGCTCGTCGGGCTTCTCCGCGCTTTGGTTTCACCATCAAAGGCGATGGCGATCGAGACGGACGATGGACGGCTCACCTATTGGAAGCTGGTAAAGAATGCCTGTGCCGCGCTGGTGCCGTTGTCTTTGGCGGCATTCACCCTGGCTCTCGTTTGGTGGTATGTCGTCATCCACCCGCAGGCATCGACGCAGACGCAAGCGCCGGAAGGGCTGGAAGAACTCGGCGCACCCCCCGTCGATGCCGGTCCGGCGGTGGCAAATGGGCCGTCAACCAGTTTCTACCTGACCTTCGGGATCATTGCTGTCATCGTGGCGGCGGTACTCGTGCGCTACTACAGGAATATGAGTGCCGAGCGGCTTCAGCTGGTAAAGCTACTGGCTTCGTCTGTCATGCCGCTCGCGATACTGACCATCGTCGTGCTGGCCGTCATTTTGTTCGGTATCACGACGGCCACCGAGTCCGCTGCCGTTGGTGCCGCCGGAGCCTTCCTGTTGGCATTCCAGGCCCGGACGCTGAATTGGAAACGTACAAAAGAGGCGGTGTTTTTGACCGCGAAGACCACGGCGATGGTCTGCTGGCTTTTCGTCGGCTCGGCACTCTTTTCCGCCGTGTTCGCCATTCTTGGGGGCCAGGCGCTTATCGAGCAGTGGGTGCTGGCGCTTGATATGACGCCCGTGCAGTTCATGATCCTGTCGCAGGCGATCATCTTCATTCTCGGCTGGCCACTCGAATGGACCGAAATCATCATCATATTCGTGCCGATCTTCCTGCCAATGCTCAGGCACTTCGACATCGATCCGATACTTTGGGGCGTGCTCGTCTTCGTCAATTTGCAGGCGGCGTTCCTGTCGCCGCCAGTTGCGATGTCGGCCTATTACCTCAAGGGCGTTGCGCCCCCTCACGTTACCCTGAACCAGATCTTCGCGGGGATGATGCCATATATGCTGATCGTCATTCTTTGCATGGTTATCATGTATTTCTGGCCGGGTTTGACCCTGTGGCTTCCACGCTACCTTTACGAATGAAAAAGCCTTCGTTTCTTCACTACGGCGAAGCCGCAAAAAGCTTCCCCGTGTTGGCCCGCCCATGCTTCCATCTTGCTGTCTTAATCCTGGATGTGTCGAGGCCCCATGTCCCTCATGTACCTTCATTTCATCGGCGTAGCGGCGCTTGCCTGCTGCGCGCGAATTGCCTGAGCGGCGGCTGCGCCACCATCCTTGTCGTCGCCCCCGACCTGCACCGTCGGTTGGGCGAAAGCGATCCCGTTTGCCAGGAATGCCTCGCGGATCTTGGCGTAGGCCTTGCGGCGGATGTAGGTCTGCATGCCTGGAACCGTCGTCATGGCAAAACTCAAGACGATTCCATAGTCGCCAAACTCCTCGACACCCTTCATCTTCAAGGGCTCGATGAAGAGCTTTCCGAGTTCGGCATCATCCTTCAGCTCGGCTCCGACCTTTTTGGTCAGCTTGCGCGCCTTGTCTATATCCGTGGTGAAACCGACCGTGATCCTGAACTTGTCGATGACCCAGTCACGGCTCATGTTCTCGACGGCTCCCAGTTCGCCGAACGGCACCGTGAAGACGGGCCCACGGTGATGGCGCAGTCGAACCGAACGAAGACTGAAGCCTTCTACAGTTCCCTTGTAGTCCTTCGCCTGGATGTATTCCCCCACGCGGAAGGCGTCATCGAGCATGTAGAACACACCGCTGATCACGTCCTTGACCAGCGTCTGCGAGCCAAAACCGATGGCCACGCCGAAGATGCCGGCTCCCGCGATTAGCGGCCCGATCTGCACGCCCATCTGCGCCAGCACGATCAACCCTGCCATGACCGCCACAACGACAGCCAACGCATTGCGAAAGATCGGAAGAAGCGTGCGGAACCGTGCACGTCGGGCGGCATCGGCCGGCGCAAGCGACGTGGTGTCGGTCGCTCCCCGCAACGTTCGATCGATCCAGCCCTTGGCCAGTTGCCAAAGAAGATCCGCAACCACCAGGATCAGTACGCTTTTCAGGCCGCCATAGAACAAGGCGACGACGATCGGATCGCGCTGACCCAATGCGTCAGGATTGAGATGCCAAACAAGCGCCAGCCACCCGACCGCAAGCGCGATAATCGCAGCGCGTGCGCCCCGGACGATCAAGACACCACGCAGGCTGCCGGGATCACTGGTGAACGACGCTGCCGCGCGTCCAACCGCGTTGAGTATCGCCGGCAGCACGAGCACGTAGATGCCGATCCAGAAAAGGCCTCTCATGTCGAGACACCAGATTATCCAAAGCGCGACGAGGAAGGCCGCCAGGGCCGCCTTCCACGGTCGAGGTCGCTGCGACGCGGCCCATACGGCCTCGATCGCGAGAAGTAACCCGACGACCGACAAGCAATAACTGATTGCAGCGGTGACGGACGGCGGGACGCCAAGGGGTTCTCCGATAGCGGCCGTGGCAACGGCGAAGCACGCAATCCCGATGAGGATCCTCAACCGCGCGCGCAAAGGCGCCCGGATATCGGCGACGGATAGCAATGCGATCGCCAAACGAAACAGGATGAATGCGCAGAGGTAGGCAAGCAAAGCGACACGGGCGAGAGGCGGCCATTCTACCGCGAAGAATACGATCGCCATGGCGCCGGCGAAAATGCCGACGGGGGCCAGGCGGCCAAGCAGCGTCTCGCGGGGCATAGCCAGTCTGCGGTATAGTCCTTCGGCGAGAAGACCGAGCGCGACCAGCCCACCGAAAATCACGAACACGGGTGCGTAGCCCCTGCTTTTAGCATCCTGCCGTGTTCTGGAAGCGGCCGCTGCCACCTCCGACGGAATTGCAGGGACCGCTGCCAGAATTTCGCTGACGCGCGCCCGCGCGGCGGCTTCCCAGTTGGCCAAATTCGAGGTCCCCGTCGATGCGGCAGGCTTCGCCCCAGATGCGCCGGTCTCTTTTCGGCTATTGAGCCAGGTCTGCACGTCTGGATCCTGCAGGAGGCGCACGAGTTCGTTGATCTTCTCTGGTGGGGCCGCGGCCGTCGGCGTCTGCGCGAAAGTATTGAAGGCGAAAAGAAGTCCGGCGATGAGAGACAGAAACCACTTCATGCTCAATCTCCTACTGCGTCAGTTGTTGCGGCTTCAGATCACCGCCGAGTGTTTCGCCGGCTGGCCGTGGTCTTCTTCGCGGTGCGAGGGGCTGCTCGACGAGCATGGCCGGAGCCGCAACCGCGGTCGCGGCAACCGTGCCGATATTCGTGACGGTCCCTCCAACCACGGCTGTGATGCCCTGGCCAAGCGTGACCTTCGAATCGGTGAGCGTCTGGCCGGTCATAAGACGCTCACCGATGAGTTGGACGATCTCCGGGCTTTCGGCGAACTTGCCGTGATTAAGCCCATCCTCGGTCTTTACGTCCGTCAGATCGATCGCGGTGATGCCAGCTTTTTCCAGCTTCGAGCGATAGGGCTCTTCGGCTGGGTTAATCGCGCCAAGACGCGAGACCCGACCCGTAATGAAGCTCGAGACCGCCAGGGCCTTGTCATCCTGGGACACGAAGATCGTGAACTTCGGACGGGGCTCGCCCATCTCCACATACTGCTTGGCGAAGACCTGGATATCGATATCAGGAGACGCGAGGATCACGTTGTGAACCTTCGAATTCACGTGGCCATCGCGTATCCCCATTTGTCGGAGCGATTCCATGGCAAGCCAGGTTCCCATCGAGTGAGCCATGATGGTGATATCCTTGACATTGGGGTCGGCGGCCAAAGTGCGCAGAGCCTGCTCCAGGCCGGTGCGCGAATAATTCGTGCTTTCCTTGTCGTACTGGTAGGCTGTGATCTCGGCTCTCGACGGCCATGTGAAGAGGACTGGCGTTGCCTGCATCTTACTGTCGTGCACGATCTGCGCCAGCCGGAAAACCGAGTCCTCATAGGTGTTGTTGAAGCCGTGAATGAACACCAGCGCATGTCCGCCGTTGACATGCTGCCTGAACCAGTCTTGCCCCTGCGCCACGGTGTCCATCTGTTCAACATTCGTCACGGCGAAATCCGTAGCCGGGTTGGGCGGCAGACGCTTTGGCCATTGTACCGTGCCCGTCTCGCGCTTTGGCGGAATTGAAACCGTGATCTGGGTCAGATGCGGCTTTGAGCTTCGCTCTCCGTTGAAGAGTGTGGCCGGGTCGCCAGAGGGCTCGCGCGTGGTCGCAACCAGCATCTCGACCTTGGAGGCAGATGGGACGGAAGCTGAGAGCGGAACCGGTGTCATCACGCCGTTCGGGTGCCCGCAACTTGTCAGGAGAAGGAGAAAAAGAGGGGCACTGCGTTTTACCATGCAGGCATATTCCAGCTGTCGCTTAAGAGAGAGGGTTTTGTCAAAGCTGGACGCTAGCAGGTGACGCGTGGCGAGGCCTGTAGCATCACGTAATATCTGTGCCCTTGCATGCTGCCGTGATGCGGAATTGTCACGCCGGCTTGGGGCGTGCGTTCGGTTGGAAGATAAAATTCCGGCGGACTATCTTCCTCTTGTGGGTTCGCCATCAGTCCACTTAATGGTCCCAAGCCTTCCAGATGCTTTAGGCCATTTCGAGACCCGACCCGAAGCGATCATGTCCGCGGAGGACAATTTCGAGATCACGTTGAAAGGCGTCGGCGGCCACGCCGCGCGACCGCATTGGGGCAATGAGGTCCTCGTCGCCGCTTGCGCGCTGGTCACCAATCTCCAGACTATCATCTCGCGCCGCATCGACCCGGCTGACATCGGCGTCGTTTCTGTCACGGAATTGATTACCGACGGCACCAGGAACGCCCTGCCGGGAACTGCCCGCATCCTCGGCGATGCCCGTAGCTTCCGAAGCGATATCAGCGAGAACATCGAGAAGCAGATGCGGATCATCGCGCAAGGAACCGCGCTCGCCTATAATGTCGAAGCCGCTATCCACTACACCCGGGAATTCGTTCCGCTTATGAACGACCCCGCTCTGACAGACGAGGCCATGGCCGTGGCGACCGAGCTTTACGGCTCATCCAATGTCACCGTCGCCTCGAAGCCGATGACCGGATCGGAGGATTTTGCACGGTTCCTGACGCGGGTTCCCGGCTGCTTCGTCTTCCTCGGTAACGGAAAAGGGTCGGCCCCGCTCCACAACCCGAACTATGACTTCAACGATGAGGGTCTCGTGCACGGAACCAAATTCCTTGCCGCGATCGCACGTCGACGTCTCGCGATCAAATGAGTTGGCGTGCCCGCTGAACCATCCGCCAAAAACCAACTGGCATGCCATGGTCCATTCGGGGGCGCGAGAAGCAATCACCACTCCTTCCGGAAAGCTCATCTAGCGGTCATGGCGCCGGGTTGTTGTCTTAATCCAGATGGCTGGAGCCCGTAACGGCGTCTATTTGGTTGTAAGTTGGTCCACACGGTTCATAGTAGGCCACCCGGACGAGCGGGAAGGTCTGTCATGGAGGGAGGGACGGGCATGCCTTGGAACGTCGATGAGATCCGCGATCAGCAGCGCGATACATGGGATCGCTTTTCCACCGGCTGGAAGAAATGGGACGAGCTGGTCCTTGGCTGGCTTGCCCCGTTTGGTGATGCGATGCTCAGGCTCGCAAACTTGCGGAAGGATGCGCATGTCCTTGACGTTGCCGCTGGAACCGGCGAACCCGGGCTCACTGCCGCCGCTTTGGTGCCGCTTGGAAAGGTGACGGTAACGGATATCTCCGAACGCATGCTGGCGGTAGCCGCTGAGAACGCGGCTCGCCGTGGCCTGACGAATTTTAACACCAAAGTCTGTGATGCCGGCGCGCTGCCTTTTCCTGATGCGGCTTTTGACAGCGTTCTGTGCCGCTTCGGCTTCATGTTCTTTCCCGACATCCTACTTGCTGCTCGGGAATTTGCACGGGTGGCAAAGCCCGGTGCGCGTGTCTGCGCGGCTGTCTGGAGTGGGCCAGACAAGAACCCTTGGGCAACGACGATCATGTCCACGATCGCCAGGCATGTGGAGATACCGGCGCCGCCCGCCGGATCGCCGGGGCTTTTTCGATGCGCCCCGCCCGGATTGATGCGCTCCGCCTTTGAAGAGGCCGGTCTGACGGATCTACGTGAGGAGGAGGTTTCATCCATCATGACCCACGCGTCACCGGAGAGGTACTGGGACTTCATGACAGACATCGCAGCACCCGTCGTGGCGGGACTTGCAAGAGCCGACACGGCGACGCAAGCGCAAATCCGCAACGAGGTACTTTCACTGGCGCGCCAGTCGATTGACGATGGCCAGGTGCGACTTCGTTCGACCGCGACTGTCATTGTTGGTACGCGGTAGTTGTCGCTCGATAAAAGCTGAGAAAGATGGGAGGCGGAGAACCTGACCGCTTTGCGCCGCCCCTAGCGGTCATGCGGAGATAAAGGGCAAACTCCAAACATCGGCGAATTCACGCAGCCGATGACATTCCAGTATCCTTTTTCGGCAGATGGTCGTCGCGGGCAACCAGATTGCAGCGGGTCAACCAGCCGTCTCCCCAAGGCACACCGAGCAGGATGGGTTCAAAGTCCGGCCTTCTTCGCTGATCGAATACTCCGCCTTGGGCGGGATGACGGCAAAGACTTTGCGCTCGACAAGGCAGGAGCTTTCGCATTTCGGCGAAAGCAATGAACAGAACGGAAAGGTGGTCGTCACTTTGAATTGATCAACCACCATTGGCTGGCAATGGCCTCCGTTGATTTGCTTCAGCGTGGGCAGCTTCGCCGGTCGCCAACCTTGGTTCGGTGTGACTGTGTTGCTGGCCCGGGAGTTCAGAGGGCGGAATGACCGGGGTCCTGCCGGTCTCCGGAGCCGGGTGCTCGATTTTCTCATCGCCAGATGCCGGCGGCACTATGACGCCGCCACATTTGGAAAAGTCTCGATCGCCTCCGCCGCTGCGTCTTGGAGCGCTCGGTGATTGCTGCTGTGCTGGAGCCCGACAATGGTCGCGACTGGACTGCATCTGACTTTCGCCAAAAGCCTCCGTGGCGCTTGGCAGCGCAATCATCAACACCAAGCCAACAGTGATTGCGCGCCTATTGGTCACGACGCTTCCTCTGCAGCTGTTTGCCAATCAACGATGCCCAGGCGACAAAGTTCCAACCGGCCTGTTCGCACCTGCGCTCGCCAGGTCGGACCGATCCCGATCGAATGGGCCATTTCGAAGGAGGCAGGGAAGAAGGCGTGTTGACCTCCGCGAGGGGGGGCGGTTGCGGTCCGGCGGGCTTGGGCCGCGGACTTCCATCGACAGGAATTTTGCTGCTCCTTATCGTGCCGCCTGAAGCGTTGGATCCTCGCGCCTGGCAGGAAATCCGAGGTTCAGACGCGATGGGCAACATTGAATACGCGAGTAACACTTCCCGGGCGCATCTACTGGACCGTGTTCGAACCCAGGGCGTTCATCGTCGCCGGCCACGGCCCAATGTAGTTTTCGATCAGGACTGTGGCGATGCCTTCCACAGATCGGTGGCCTTGGTCGAAAAGTTCAACGGCTGCGCGATTAAGCAAGGTCGATGCCTGATCGTCCGGATCTATATCGTAGTACAGGTACCACTGCTGAACGGCCCTGGAGAGAATTAGAAGATCGGTGTCTTGCATGGCCCGCCTCCCTTCGAGAAGGAGGCAAGTAGGGGAGCGCTCGCGGTGTTCAATAGTCAGGGTCGGGCGAAGTGGCCCTAGCCTCTTATCTGCCCCAATCTGGACGAACCAGAAAGCGCCAAGGCAAGTCCGCCCAGCGGGAACCGCGAAGTCAAAACGTGTCAGTCTGCCATACTGATCCGCGACTGCATACGACCGGGAGGTGCTGTACTCAGACGATCGGAGTAGATCGGGGAGGCGAGAAGCCTCCAGGCGTCGAGATTTCTATCAGGAGGTTCCGTGGTATAATCCCGGAACTGGCGTTGTCCGCCGTTGGTTACGTGCACAGAGGCCTGTCTGATGAGCGAAGTGGACGTGCTTTTTGCTACCTTGCGACAGGCGGCCGACCCGCAGACGGTCGACTGCATCGAGAGCGTCGTTGTGCGCGGCTCGGATCGCGACCTCAACCGCATCAACGCGCTCGCCTTCGCAGATGCGCATCATCTCGATGAAGAGAAGGTGATTGCCGCGCTTCTACATGCAGCCCGCATAGGGGCATTCGAGATGACCTGGAATGTCCTTTGCCCAGGTTGCGGCGGCGTCCTTGATACGGGCACAACTCTCAAAGCCGTAGACAGGGAGACTTACCATTGCGCGCTATGCGCAGCCGGATACGAGCCAACCCTCGATGAAATGGTCGAGGTAACGTTCACGATCAGTCCGAGAGTGCGCAGGATTGCTGCCCACGAGCCCGATCGTCTACCTCCGCTTGAATATTACCGCCAAATCTTCTTCAGCTCCGGCGTCGACCTGCCGGCGGACTTCGAAGAGAGATTTGGCCGCATCCTGCTGGAGATGATCGAGCTGGATCCGGGCGAGAAGGCGTTCGTCTCACTGCAACTGCCAGCGCAATTCGTCATCGTCTTCGATGCGGTGACCCATTTTGCGCAATTCATCGACGTGAATGGCGAGCCCACCGACGAACGTCAAAACCTCTCAATGGGCATCAGTCAAGGGCATGGGCAGAACGAAACGCTTGCCCTTCGTCCTGGAGTACTGCGGCTTACCCTCGAGAACCACACCGATCGCAGAGTGTTGCCGAATGTCTGCGTCGCAGGAGACGACCTGCACGACCTACTGGGTCGCAGGCGGCCTTTTTTGACAGCCAAGCGTCTACTGACAAACCAGAGCTTCCGTGACATCTACCGCACCGACACGCTCGACGTCGACCAGCGTCTCAAGATCACGAGCCTGACTTTCCTCTTCACTGACCTAAGAGGTTCGACTGCTCTTTATGAGCGGGTCGGAGATCTTGCCGCTTTCGATCTGGTGCGGGCACATTTCAGGGTTCTTCACGAGATCGTCGCTACAGAGACGGGAGCGGTCGTCAAGACCATCGGCGATGCCGTGATGGCGACCTTTCCAACCCCGGACCGCGCAGTGGCGGCCGCGCTCAGGATGCGGGAGGCGATGCTGCGGTTAAATGCCGAACATGGCAGCGACGATCTTCTGCTGAAGATCGGCATCCACGAGGGACCATGCCTCGCAGTCAATCTGAACGAACGGCAGGACTACTTCGGCCAGACTGTCAATATCGCCTCTCGCGTGCAGGGTCTCGCGGATCCCAATGTGATCCTGACGACGGAGGCGGTTGTCGGGGATGCGCAAGTTTCCGAGATCCTGCGAGACAGCGGCATCGCATCAGTCTCCCGAATGGAGGAACTTCACGGCATCGGCAGGGAGGTCAGAATTTTTGCGCTATCGTGAACTTCGTCCAAACGTCTTCTGCTAGTGGTTCCATGGCCCCCATAACAGAAGCGCCGACGACGTAGTGCAACTGAGCGCGGACCACGTTCTTGCCATCCCAAGCGTGCTTTTCGAATATGTCCTCCTCAGTATGCGATCCTGCCGCGGCCCCATGACGGCCGTTGTTCAAGCATGACGCTTGTGTGGATGCCAGCCGTTTTGCAAGGAAGATTTGAAATTTTTGAACACGTGATCGAGTGCGGTCTTGTGTAAGGCCTTTATATGCGGTCCTTGAAGTGCCGCGGGCCGGTATGGTGATACGCGAGTCAGGTCCGAATCTTGAAAGCGAGCTCGAAGCTCGAAGCGTCATTCTGGTTTGCTGACCCCGATCTTATCGATCATTTGCCCATGCAGTTCTTGTCTTCCTCACGTCTCCCATAGACCGGCTTCAAGTGCTCCGCTTCATGCGGGCACTGTCGCCGGATTCCGGTAATCCATCTGCTTTGTGAGCATAGCCCAGATCCCACGCGCCATCTTGTTGGCCAGGGCAATCGCTACGAGCATGCGTGGCTTCTTGGCCATCATACGGCCAAGCCAACTATCGTTTGGCGCACCCTTTCGTGACGCCCATCGAACCACGGCCATGGCTCCGATGATGAGCAACCTTCGAATATCTTGCTGGCCCATCTTCGATATTTTTCCTAGACGCTGCTTGCCACCGCTCGAATTCTGTAGCGGCACCAGACCAAGCCAAGCAGCAAAATCCCGGCCACGTTTGAACACCTCCATCGGAGGCGCGAACGTTTCAATTGCCAGAGCGGTGATCGGGCCTACGCCCGGCATTGTGCGCAGACGTCGTGTTGTCTCGGCCTTGTTGGATAAACCATCTATCTTCTCGCTAAGCGAGTCCACGCGATCCGTTATTTGCCAGATGTGCTCCAGCAGGTCGCGGCAGATCGTGCGGACCAGAACCGGCATATGAGCGGTCTCGTCCGCCAGGATACTTTCAAGCCTGCTCAGATAACCTATTCCATGCGGCGCGATGTGGCCGAACTCATAAAGGTGCGCGCGTAGGATGTTTACCAACTCGGTTCGCTGACTGACTAGCTGCTCACGGGTGCGAAACATAATCGCCCGAGACTGTTGCTCCTCCGTCTTTGCCTCGACAAAGCGCATTGTCGGCCGCTGTGCGGCCTCAACAATGGCCTCTGCATCGGCAGCGTCGTTCTTGTGCCGTTTGAGAAATGGCTTCACATACCGAGGCGCGATCAGCTTTGGCTCGTGACCCAATCTCCCCATCTCGCGAGCCCAATAATGCGAGCCGGCGCATGCCTCCATTGCGACGACGCAGGAGGGCTGAGCAGCAATAAACTTGCGGAATAATGGGCGCGCCAACTTCTTACGAAATAAAACAGAACCGTCAGCCGCTGCTCCGTGCAGCTGAAATACATTCTTTGCCAGATCAACGCCAATGATGGTAACCGTCTTCATCAAGACTGCCTTTCACTTGAGTGGTGTTTACGCCAAGACTTTTATGCCGCCGGAGAAGGCTGGCATCCACCCTATCTTGAAATACTGCACCTCGCGCTCGTGCTTTTCGGCCTCCTCGCGGGATTTGAACGTGCCGAGATTTCTGCGCTTGTGAGTCTTGGGATCGATCTTGCGCGAATAGAGCCGATACTCGCCAGATTTCAGCTTGCGGATCATGACATCCTCCTTGGTGGTAGTCCGTAAATTCCAAACAAGCCACGAAGGTTCCCGCTTACCGGCCGAATGAGAGCATATTGCCTGCCTTCCGCACGTCCCCGTCCTTGCGTCGATGAACTGGATGTGCCTGCTATGTCGGCATCAAACACCTCGGTGCGGGCCAGTTTTATCTGATGACGATGAAGGATGCGGATGGGAAACCATTCGATGGAGACAAGTCATACCGCTTGACGGTGCCAGGTAGCCCGCCGGTCAAACAGTATTGGTCAGCGACCGTTTACGACAATTCCACCCATGCACTCGTTCGGGAGGTCGATCACTACAGCCGGGCATCAAACACACTGGGGATCGAGAGCAACGCGGATGGATCGGTCGACCTCTTCCTTGGACCAAGGGCTCCTGCCGGGAAGGAACAAAACTGGATGCCGACCAAGCCGGGGGCCCGCTTCGAAGTGCTGTTCCGCCTGTATGGTCCCGAGAAGGCGCTATTTGACAAGACCTGGACATTGCCCGATATCGCCGTCATCCCGTAGGCACCTGCTTCCTTCGGCGAACGTCTATCGATGCCTTATGGCTACTTTATCGGCTGCGGATCAGGGAACTTCCAGCTTCCGTCCAGCACTTCCGGCTGCGGCTGATATAGCCTGACTGTGTAATTCCAACCCGCCTCGATCGGTAGGCAATTGGGTGTCTTGCCATCGCAACCGCCGAATTGAACGTCAATGGAGCCGTCGTCGCTCTTCGTGGCGGTAAGGTTGTTGATTGAATAGGCGTTGAGCGGGTTGGGAACAAAATAGCCATCGGTGTTGTAACGGCTGATCGACCAGAAGCCATCGACCGGGACCTTTGCCGGAACGTGCAGCTTGTAGAGTGTCTTCCCATCATTTTGCGCAGGTGTGACGCTCAGATAGGTTGCCTCGCTATCCGGGTTGCCGCCCCAGGCAGCCGCAGTTCCAATCAGATGATGAACTGGATCAACCGCATCCTTCGCCCCGAACGCCTTGTTGAAGCTGCCCATGGTCGCATTGAGCGCCAGCAACGCCTTGCGCACGCTATCCTGACTGGCCTTGTCCCAGACAGGTAACTCCAGCTTTCCCGGCCCGCCCAGTTGATCCACCTTGATGTCATCCTGCAACTTGTGAACTTCATCCGCATCGCCCGATTTGGCCGGATCAATCAGGGTTCGGACGGCGACAAAGAGGTAGCGGGTGCCTACGCCTTCCTTAGTGAATACGTGGCTGCCGACTCCGTGAAAGACACCGGTTACATAATGATCTTGATTGATCGCGATCAGCGACATGAAGCGGCTTCCCGCGTCCGGTATGGTAATTGTCACCGGTCCAGCATCGAGGTCAAAGACCCCGCTCGAATACAGGGTGTCCCGGTTGCCTCGCACAACAGTCTGGTTATTGACATCGAAGGGTTCGCGTCGATGAAAGATTTTACCAAGTCCCGCTTCTTTTACAGGCACCGCGAAATACATGTCGGTCTCGGCGCGCACGAAATTGTCGGGTGTGACCTTGATTGCTTCATCGGCCCAAACCATTCCCGCGACGAGCAGCGAGCACGCTGCTGTCGCCATCGCAAGGCTTCTCATCTGAACCTCCCTCAGACTTGCTCTGATGGCCGTGCTAGTTGGCGCGCAGCGGACCCATCTGAAATCAACTCAGACTGCCGTGCGGGGAGAAGCTACGCAAGTACGCAACGGTAAATCGCGAATCGTAACGTGTCAGGTTCGGTCGCAAAGGTGTTGCAGCGCTGACGTTTCGTGGCTTCTGCCATCGAGCGGATGAACAAATCCGTCCAGGTGGCTGCGGCACGCGGGTAACGTCCTAATTACGTTACGCAAACAGTTTTAGGGGCTGGACTGGGTTGTATGTTGCAACTGGTTCTTTGGACTGCCCTTGGGCGTGCAACTCCCGGGGCTGCCCCGATCAATCTGACTGAAGCGACGCTCGGGCTCGCCCAGGGACGCTCCTCAGCGTGAGCAAGAACATCTGGCATCCGAAAGCCGACGCTGCCATAAATATGCTTCAGCGAGAAAGGCCATCATGATGCAGAATTATGCGCCGGACTTCAGCCTTGAGGGCAAGGTGACTTTGGTGACAGGAGCGAGCCGTGGCATCGGTCGAGCTTGCGCGCTTGCCTGCGCCGCAGCAGGCTCCGATATTGTTTTGGGGGTGCGTGATGTGGCAGCCTCGGCGGGTCTGGTTGCCGAACTCGAGCGCACGGGACGGAAAGTTCTCCCTGTTGAACTGAACATTCCCAATAAGGCCCATATCGCACAAGCCGTCGCCGCGGCGGTTACGACGTTCGGTCGTATCGACGTGCTCGTTAACAACGTCGGTGTCGCTCCGGGCAATCTCGCCGAACTCGTTGAGGAGAAGGACCTTGATGAAATACTCGATGTCAACATCAAGGGCACCTTTCTGATGAGCCAGGCAGTTGGCCGGCACATGATCAAGCGCAACGGCGGCCGGATCATCAACATCAGCTCACAGGCTGGTACCGTGGCACTGCGCGGCGAGGCAATCTATTGCATGAGCAAGGCGGCAATTAATCACCTCACGCGCTGCCTTGCGGCCGAATGGGCACGCCATAATATCACCGTAAATACCGTATCGCCGACGTTCATCCACACGGATGGCACGGCATCTTTTCTTTCCGATGCCGACAATCGCAAAGTGACGCTCGGCCACATTCCACTCGGCCGGATCGGAGAAACCGATGATGTGGTGGGTGCCGTGGTCTTCCTTGCATCGCCGGCTGCGAGCCTAATCACCGGTGCGAACCTGCTTGTGGACGGTGGATGGTCCGTCGCCTGAGGCCAAGGCGCTCCCGCACCAGACCATCGCCGGATCTGTCGAAGAAATGCATTGGATCCGAGGCGAAGTCGTTGCTGACAGTGTTCTCGACCGCGGCGCACGTCGGAAACATTGCCCTCAGGGATAGGGTGCCGCACAAGGGGCTATTGAAACGGCGGCGGTATGAGTGCCGCTACCGCTCAGTGCGAGCGGACTTCGTATTGGGCATGCCGCCGCGAATGCTTCCACTTTGGTCGCGCCTTGAGATCGCTCGGAACGGGATTGAGATCGTAAGCGGGGGAAAGCGACCATCCCGCCTTTCCGAGCCACAAGAAGCCGTGGTTGCGCAGGTGATCGTCGACATTGGAGATCAGCACGTTGAAAACGACGCGCCGATAGAGGGTATGGGCGTCCGTTTTTCCGTGAGCGCCGTGTTGAGCAAGGGCATCGACGATCTCGGGATAACTGCCGCGTTCACCGTCTTTGGCGCCCGTCATCGCCATCGCCGACAGGAACGGGATGCGGATCGCACCCTGACGATCGAAACGGCGTGACAGCATGATCTTCTTCCCAGCGACGTCGAGCAGTTCATGCATGGGCGTGGCGATGCCAGCCTGACCAGCCAGACGCAGGGCGATCACCTCCCAGGTTTCCATGCTGTAGTCGTCTGTTTCCTTCGGGAATTTAGCGATAGAGAGATGGCCATGCTGGTCGATCACCGACGCCTTGGGGCGCGCACCGCCAAGCGAGGAGCCGGGAGCGAAGATCAGTTGAAGGTCTTCGTCGGTCTCCTCATCGCGGAGAATCCGTTCGGTAATGTGAAGCAGACGACCAAGTTCGATCAGGGCGGGCACGCCCGTCTGGGTCGGGGCCTGGAACGTGTCGTCCCCCACCCAGCGGAAGCGCAGCGCCCCCAACCGGGTCTCGTCGGCCACGCCAAGGAGATAGTCGCTCTCGGCGAGCGTGCGGACGGCGCGGGCTTCGCGTCCTGCAACTCGACGTTCGGCGCGCTGCATCAATCGGCGCCCCCAAGTATCAGGCGCTGAGTCGCCAATCGAACCAAAAATGGCGAGGCCGGCGGTCGGCGCGAAGGCACCACGGCCCAAGGCAAGAGCAGGCTCCAGCGAGAACCTGTCAGGGTCTTCCAGCCACGCGCCATCATACTCGAAGAGGATGGTCTCCGTTCCACGAACGCGATTGCTCCGCGCCTGCCCGATCTGCCGTGTGCGGCCTTCCAGATCGATGTGGATCTCGAAGTCAGCCATTGCGAGACGATCCGGCCGGCCGTTTGAGATGGACGTGTTTCGGGAGTTCGGCACTGGCAAGGGTCTGTCCGACGCTATCGTTGCCGATATCGGCAATCTGGCTCAGGCCATCCAGCAGGCCGAGAGCATGCAGGACACCTGCATAGATGCCGATGCTGACATTGGTGTCACCGGCTTCGACCCTTTGAAGCGTGGAACGGGACGTGAAGGCTCGTTCGGCCACGACAGCCATGGGTAGCCGTCGCCGGCGACGGGCATCATGGATGTCCGCTCCGAGCTTGCGCAGTGCTCGCCGCACAGCGGCGGGAGGATTGTGAGGCGTGGGCATGTGCTATCTTCGCGCTCCAAATTGGCTGAATATGTAGCACGAAGTAGACAACAATGCGATCAAAAACAGTTGACGTCGGGATCAGTTGACCATCCGCCACAGCGATCCCGCAATGGAAATGGCCGGGGAGCTAATCTAAGGAGGCGTCTCCGGAGGTTTCCGGCGAAAACGGCCGACGCAGTTTCATTAGAGCACGCTTCGATTTTTCAGAATCGCAGATTCGCAAATCAGCTGAAATATGATTCTCTGTCCTACCGGAAAAGGACGGCCGGCAGGGATGACGCACCCATATTCTGAAGATCTTCGCGAACGGGCGATGGCGCGCCTGAATACCGGAGAAACGATACGATCGATCGCAGCAGCACTTGCGATTGCTCCCTCCTGTGTTTCGAAGTGGAAGAAGCGCCTTGCGGAGACCGGCGCTCTGACGCCGGGCCGCGTCGGCGGGCGCAAGCAGCGGACTTTGTCCGGCGAACGGGCCGACTGGCTGCGCCAACGCTGTCGATCCGGCCCGTTCACGACGCGGGGCCTTGTGGCGGAACTGGCCGAACGCGGCATCAAGACCGAGCGGCGCGCCGTTTGGGTGTTCGTCCGGGCCGAAGGCCTGAGTTTCAAAAAAAACGGTTCTGCCGGCCGAGCAGACGCGGGTGGATATCGCCAGGAAACGATTGCGTTGGAAGACCCATCAACGGCGGATCGAAGCGCAGCGGCTGGTCTTTCTCGATGAAACCTGGATCAAGACCAACATGGCGCCCCTCAGGGGGTGGGCACCGCGTGGTCAACGCCTATGTGCCGCGGTTCCACATGGGCACTGGAAAACCCTGACCTTCATTGCCGCCCTGCGCTGCGACCGCATCGATGCCCCTTGGGTCATCGATGGGCCGATCAACGGCGAACTCTTTACCCTCTATATCCAGAGGATCCTCGTGCCCACGCTCGCCAAGGGCGACATCGTCATCCTCGACAATCTCGGCAGCCATAAGGGCCAAGCCGTCCGTCGTGCCGTCCGGGCCGCAGGCGCGCACCTCTTCTTCCTGCCGCCTTACAGCCCCGACCTCAATCCTATCGAGCAAGTCTTTGCTAAGCTCAAGCACCTAATCAGGAGAGAACAACCTCGCACAGTCGAAGCGACATGGCGCAAGGCTGGTGAAATGCTCGACTGCTTCTCGCCTGCAGAATGCGCAAACTACCTTACAAACTCAGGATATGCTTCCGTATGAAAGCAGCAGGCTCTAATATCTCCACGCGCGAGATGTCGCGTTTGGTGATCAGCCACCGGTGGCGTAGGGATCGATACTCAAGCCACCCACGGCAACCAGCTCAGTTGTTCAGGACCGCCCGCGCAACCCGAAGATCTGGTCAGCAATGTGCCGAGAAGGCAACATATCGGCCGCATTGCACCAAATGCGGCCGTGACCCGAACGCTACGCAAAGCTGTGAGTGTACGAGCCTTCTCGGAAGTTCCGGAACCCTTGGGACCAACGTTTGCCCGGCCAGACATAATCCACTCGTCCTTCCGCAGGTCGGTAGACGGCCGTGTAGAGCGTTGGAGACGAACCGCTGTTGGAGTACAGGGGCGGCAGAAGAAAAAGATCGGTTAGCCGCGAAAGCGACATGGACGGTTCCTCCAGCGCTTGATCAATAGCAAGCTGTCGCCTCATCGAAGACGATGAGGGCCTGATGGTCCGCTGATGGTTCGTGCATGCCTTCAGGCGCGAAATGATCGGCCTCTGGTGAGGGCCGAGGAACAGGGTAGCATAGCGGCCCGAGCGCTCGAGGACGGTCACGTTCTGTGGAAGTGCGACCGGTATTCGGCATAGTGCTTCCACAGCCTGGTCAATCCGATGACAAGTCTCAAGGATGTACCGGATCACGAGGATAATCGAGAAACCGACGCCCTGAGCGCGGCTGCCGCCGAGCGTGACGCTCGCGACAAGTCCATCCTCATTCATGCCGTCCACACAACCTCCCCATGGTCGCTGCGCCTTGCTGATGACCCGTAGGCCCGACCATGCCGACATCTCAAAGCGATCCGAAACGATATCGGGGGGATAGTCGAAGTTCCGGACCAATGCAGGCCCCTCGCTTCCCAGCCAGACGGTCTGACTGCAGCCAAAGCGTTCCGGTGCGGGTCGGTAGTGACTTAGAATCCGGTGCGCCACCACATCATCTCCGACAAGGGCACATGCGCTGTCATAGTATGGCATCAACTCGGGCATATGCTGCGACAGGGCGGCGCGGCAGTCTTTAGCGGTGGGCGACGATGACCGTGTTTGACCGAAATACCACCTCTCGGCCTCCGCTCGCCCTGCGACGAACCGGGACAGCCACGCTTCCCCAGGCCGATCTTCCCTTGCTGTGACGAACGTCTTGTCCATAGCAACAGGAGTATAGGAACCGCTCCCCTTGAGTGGCAAGTCGAGCTGGGCACGGTCATGGCGAGGCATCTTGCCGAAAATGTCTTCGTGAACCCTTCTGCTTGCTCAGTTGTCGGTCTAATCGGCATTGTCGCAACAACACCTGGGGCCAACAGCGATGCACCGTTACCAGGAAATCTGGGTCGATGGACCAGGCGGCCGATCTCCTTGCGTGCCAATCAACGGGGATTTGGAATAGCTCATGTATTTGCGCCACGATTGAATGTTGCGCAGTTCATTTTGTACTGGGTCGATTTGATGGCGTGAGAATTTCCTGCTGGCTCCCCTTAGGATGGGTCAGACGAGGATCAGGCGGAAAGAGGCAGCGTTGCCAAAAGCAATTTCAATATCCCCGGGGGTGATGAGTTCGATGGCGCCACAGAGCGTTCCTGTGGTGATGAGGGCGCCGGCCTTCAGCGACGTGGTCGGCCGTAAACCATCGTTGGCGTAGTCCAGAAGCCAGGTCAGCACATCGCCCTTCGGGTGTTGAGCTGGTGCGTCAAAGATCGGCTGGCCGTTAAACGTCACCTTGAGCGGCGTGCCGCCTGCGCTGTCGATGACCGGCTTGTCCACCCGAGGACCGAGCACATATCCACTGTTTCCAAGCCGATCGGCCAGGAACAGCAGGAACGAGATCTTGCCGCTCTCCTCGACCGCGCTCGCGAGAAGCTCCGCGCCGAGATGAACGGCGTCGATCGCATCAACAATGTCGGCGCGACTGTAGGCGCCGTCGCGGCGGATCGGCAGGTCGCGACCGAGACGCACGGCGATTTCTGCCTCGAACCTGGTGCCCCGCTGCCAGGGAATCCGTGCCCCGGAGTCGGCCTGCACATAGGGATGCAGTGGTGCCGTCACGGCCTGCCCGTCGGGCGAGACGGTCACTTTCCAGGCGTTGCTTTCGATCGCCTCATCGGCGACGAGAAAATTCTGCGCGTCCATCGCGTGCCGGAGATCGGCAGGCAGCGCAAAATCCGCCGTCGGCGCCTGGTTTTGTGAACGGCGAAGGCCGCGCAGCTTTGCTGCGAGCGCGCGCGGATCAAAGGGGGCGGCGGCTGAAGCTGCCATGAGGTCTCCTCCATTTTGCTTTGAGTCGCGAGCCTATAGCTAACGCTAAGATGGGGCGAGGGGTGCCGATGGAAAGACTGTTATGCCACCGCTGCATGCCAAGCCTGGCGGTAGGTTTCGAGCCCAGGTATGGCGCTCGCCGGCACCCGACGCTCGGCGCCGGCAGGCGGCTTGATCCCGGTCAAAAGCGCAGCGCCCTGGCTCGTGCCGGTCGATCCGGGGATGGCGATGACATCGCGGCTGGTTAGCGCGGTCAGCAACATCAGGTAGGTATCATTGAGTGCAAAAGGTCCTTCGACGATGATCGGGCCTTGCGCGCCGATCAGATCGAGGCAAGCCTGGTTCATCAATGCGAGATAGAGGCACAGTGCCGCATACCGCTCGGTCCCACTCGCGTCCTGTGCGTTGACCCAGCGCGCGCATTGGCCGGGGAACGGTCCGGAACCCGAGACAACATTCGGAAGCAGCATCATGCCTTTCGCGACGACTTGTTCGATTGCTGAGGCAACCGCTTTCCCGTCAACGTTCCCGATCTCGCCCGAGATCGTTTCGAATTCGCGTCCTCCCATGAAACGGGAAGAGGGAACAGCACGACCATAGGCATCGACATTGGCAAGTGCGTCACGCTTGGGATCAAGGTGAGCGAGATCTCCGCCGACCCCGAAATTGATCACCCATGTGCCGGTCGAGACCACTGAAAACGGCGCTGCGCGGTCGATCAGATGCGGCAGAAGTGACGCGTTGGAATCGTGAATGCCACAATAGACAGGAATCTCACCGGTAAGGCCGATCGCTTCGGCAATATGAGGCAGAACAGGCCCGAGCGAATCGAAGGCTGAGCGGATCGGCGCCATCAGATCGCCGATGCCAAGCGTGTCGACAAGCGAGGAATAGCGGCTCTCGCGCGGGTTCCAGAGATCGGTGTGGCAACCAAGAGAGGTGACCTCATTCGACGCGACACCGGTCAGCCTTGCCGTCCAGTACTGGGGATAGGTGACGATCGTCGCCACCTTGGCAAAGTCTTCGGGGAAGGCGGTCATCTGATAGTGCAGCTGCGCGCCGATATTCAGACCCATCGTCTGGTGCGGCGAAAAGGTCTCTTCGAAGGCAGGGCGCAGTCGCGCATAGGCCTCGCAAATGTCGGCGGGATATTCGTGCTCGTAATCGAGCACCGGCATGGCCAAATTGCCAGTTTTGTCGAGCAAAGCAGCCGAGGCACCATGCGTTGTGATCGAGATGGCGTCAAAGCCCGGCTCCTTGGCGAAGGAGCGAAGGGCGTTCAGCGTGAACGACCAGAGCCGGTCAATATCGTAGTGAGGATAGGGACCGTTCCTGAGAACCGTGTTCGGGGTTTTCGCCACGGCGACCTCCGCGCCGGTCGCGCCGTCCAGGACCACGACTTTGGCATTGGTCTTGCCAATATCGAGAACGGCGATGCGGCTAAAGTTCGGCATCATGGCATATGGAAGACAGTGACGAGGTCGCTCTGGACGGGGGAATTGTCCGGGTTGGTTGCCATGATGTCGGCCATGTGCGCCCACCATTTCTTCATAACAGGATGATCGGGAAGGCCCGCCATCGTATGATCGCCGCGACGCGTCAGAACGCCAAACAGCGTGTTCGTTTCGCGGTCGAGATGGATTGAGTAGTCGCTGGCGCCGGACTGATGCAGCAGTTCGACCAGTTCCGGCCAGATTTCGTCGTGCCGCTTCCTGTATTCGGCTTCCATGCCGGGATTGAGCGTCATCTTGAAGGCGTGCTTTTCCTGCGTCATTTGGAACTCATGGCTTTGATGCGGCGGGCGACGATCGGGATCGCGATGGTGATGATCAAAAGCAGGCCGATGAAGATCGACATGACGATGCCTGGGACATTCAACAGGCCCAGCCCGAATGTGACAAGGCCCATGACGAAGGCGGCAATGACGACGCCGCCGATCTTGCCCGAGCCGCCGAGGATCGAGACACCGCCGAGCACGACCATGGTGACGACTTCGAGTTCCCATCCCTGGGCAATCGAGGGACGAGTGGAGCCGAGCCGCGAGGTCAGGCAGACGGCGGCAACGCCGCTCATGACGCCGGTCAGTATGAAAAGAATGAACTTCACGCGCTCGACGGGGATGCCCGAGAAGCGGGCGGCGAAGTCGTTATTGCCGATCGTGTAGACCTGACGGCCAAAATTCGTGGCATGCAGCAGGATTGCAAAGGCGATCGCCAGCACGATGAAAAGCACGAACTCGAACGAGAAGACCCAGAAGACATAGCCCTGGCCGAAGAAGGCGAAATCCTCCGGATAGCCCCCATAGGCCTGATCGCCGAGGACGATATAGGAAATACCGCGAAACAGGCTCATCGTGCCGATCGTGACGACGATCGACGGCAGCTTCATGACGGAGACGAGGAAACCGTTGAACATGCCGCACACCAGCCCGACGCCGATGCCGATGCCGACGAGGCCGGGCGCCCCGACACCGACTTGCGCTGCTGCCCCCATCGCTGTGGAGGCCAGCGCAATAATGGCGGCAACCGAGAGGTCGATTTCGCCCGCAATGACGAGCAGCGCCATGGCAAAGGCGATCATCGCCTTTTCCGTGAAGTTGAAGGTCGCGTCCGACAGGTTCCAGGCGTCCAGGAAGTAGGGGGATGCCAGCGAATTGAAAATGAAGATCAGGACGGCGACACCGAAGAGCAGAACTTCCCAGCTCGACATGATGCGTTTGAACGGTGTGCCGAGGCGATCGGGGATGACGCGCTTTTCGCTCGGGGTGGAAACGACGGTGCTCATGCTGCCACCTCTGCTTTGATCTCTGCTGCGGCCTTGTCGCGCAGGATGATGCGGCCGCGATTGCGTTCGCGCCTTGCATTGAAGACGACGGCGAGGATGATGACGGTGCCCGAAATCGCCATTTGCGTGAACGGCGAGATGCCGATGACGGGAAGTGCGTTCTTGATGACGCCAAGGAAAAGCGCACCAAGCACCGTACCGACGACCGATCCAACGCCACCGGCAATCGAGATGCCGCCGATGACGCAGGCCGCTACGCTGTCGAGTTCGAAGCCATTGGCGATATCGACATAGGCGACCGCATAGCGCGATACCCAGAGATAGCTTGCAAGGCCGGCGAGCGCGCCCGAGAGGACGAAGGCGAGAAACTTCGTCCAGCCGACATCGACGCCGGCATAGACGGCGGCTGTCGGGTTGCCACCGGCAGCATAGGTCGAGCGGCCGAACTGGGTGTACTTCAAGAGCATGTAGATCAGGGCGACGATGATGATCGCCGCCCAACTTAGAACCGGCATGCCAAGGACCACGGTGCGCGGAACATTGAGGAACGTCGGCGTCATCTGATGCGCGTTGACCCACTCGCCGCCCGACAGCACGAAGGCCATGCCGCGATAGATGGTAAGCGTACCGAGCGTGACAACGATCGGCGGAATCTCCAGCGCCCAGACGAGGAAGCCATTGATCGCACCGAGAAAGGCGCCGATCAGGATCGCCGCAAGGATGAGCACGATCAGCGGCAGCTCGGGATAGGCGGCATTCATCATCGCAATGGCCATGCCCGTAAAGGCAAGGTTTGCGGCAACCGACAGGTCGATCGACTTGGTGAGAATGACCGTCATCTGCGCCAGCGCGAGGATGATGAGGATCGAGGTGTCGTTGAAGATCGCAGCGAGGTTGCCGGGCGTTGCGAAATCCTGGGCTCTTGTCGAGAAGGTCGCGACCAGGACCGCGATGATGACGAAAAGCAGCGTTTCGCGTTTTTTCAGGAGTCTGGACATTCCGATTACCTCAAGCATTGCCGGTCGCAGCGCGAACCAGCGTTTCCGGCGTCAGATCCTTGCGTTCGAAGAGACCGGCCATCAGCCCCTCCTTCATCACGAGGACGCGGTCGGACATTCCGATGATCTCCGGCAGTTCCGACGAGATCATGATGATCGACAGGCCCTCGGCGGCAAGCTCGCTGATAAAGCCGTGAACGGCGGCCTTCGAACCGATGTCGATGCCCTTGGTCGGTTCATCGAGGATGATCACCTTGGGCAATGTTGCCAGCCATTTGCCGATCACCACCTTCTGCTGGTTGCCGCCTGATAGCGTTCCGACGGGAACAGAGAGTGCTGCCGCGCGAAGATCCAGGCGCTCGGCATATTTACGGGCGAGGGCAAATTCATTGGCCGCCTTCAAGAACCCCTTGCGCGAGGTGCGGGCAAGCGAGGGCAGCGTCATGTTCTGGTAGATCGGCATGGGCAGCGCCAGACCGTGGCGGCCGCGCTCTTCCGGCACATAGACGATGCCGGCGCGGATGGCGTCAAACGGCGAGTGGATGGCAAGCGACCGGCCCTCTAGCTTCAGCTCGCCGGAGGCAGGCCGGGTGATGCCGAACAGGGACTGGCAGAGCTCGGAGCGCCCGGCGCCGATCAGCCCGTAGACACCAAGGATCTCGCCCTTGCGAAGCGAAAACGAGATGTCGCGAAACTCCGTCTGGTGACAGTATTTCTGGACTTCGAGCACCGGGCCGCCGATTGCTACGTCGATTTTCGGAAACGCATTCTCGACATCGCGCCCGACCATCAGCCGGACGATATCGTCTTGCGGCGTTTGCTTGAGTTGGCCGTGGCCAACAGCACGACCGTCGCGGAAAACGACGAAGTTATCGGCAATCTCATAGAGCTCGTCGAATTTGTGGCTGATGAAGAGGATCGCCTTGCCTTGTGCCTTCAGGCCCTCGACGATGCGGAAAAGGTCATCGATTTCCTTGCGGGAAAGCGCGGCTGTCGGCTCGTCCATGATGACGATGCGCGCTTCAATCGAGAGCGCTCGGGCAATGGCGACGAGATGGCGCTGAGCAATCGAGAGATCCTTCAGGCGGATCGTCGGATCGATATTGCTTTCAAGCGAATGCAGCAATTCCCTCGAGCGACTGTTCATCAGTTTCCAGTCGATCGTACGGAACTTCGTGCGCGGTGCGTGGCCGAGGAAAATGTTTTCGGCAACCGTCAGTTCGTCGAAGAGGACAGTTTCCTGATGGATGGCGGTAACGCCGACATCGATGGCGGCCTGTGCATTGGAAAAGGCCGTCGGCTTGCCGTCGACGATGATCTCGCCCTCATTCGGCCGGTAGATTCCGGTCAGGATCTTGACGAGCGTCGATTTTCCGGCGCCATTTTCGCCAATAAGCGCGGTGACCTTGCCGGGATAGAGCGCGATGCTGACGTTATCGAGCGCCTTCACGCCGGGGAAAATCTGCGAAATGCCGCGCATCTCGAGAATTGCGGGTGTGTCATCGGCCTTGGCGCTTGCGACGGACTGTTGAAGGGCAGTGTTCATCAGCATCTACCAGTGTTCCATGGGAAGGGCCCGGCGGCATGAACCGCCGGGTTTTGCTTTTGTGAGCGAGGTCTTAGAAGACCTTCGAGAACTGGTCGATGTTCGAGGCATTGTAGACGAAGGGATCAGCCATCGCGGCTTCGCCGTTTGCGCCAATCTTGATCTTGCCCATGCGGCCAGCTTCGATCTCGGTGCCCGGCTTGCCAGTCGCGTCCCCCTTGACGAGGTGATAGGCGATCTGCGTTGCGGAGTAGCCAAGGTCGATCGGGTTCCAGATGGCAAATTCCTTCGTCGCACCCGACTTGATCGCACCAGCCATTTCCGACGGCAGGCCGAGGCCGGTCACGTAGACCTTGCCGACAAGGCCCTTGTCCTCGACGACCTTGGAAGCGGCCAGGACGCCGACCGTCGTCGGAGCGACGATGACCTTGACGTTCGGGTTCGACTTCAGCAGGCCTTCTGCTTCACGGTAGGACTTGTCCGACAGATCGTCGCCGTAAACCGTGGTGACGAGGTTGAGGCCCGGGAAGTCCTTGAGCTGCTTCTTCATCTGGTCGATCCAGATATTCTGGTTCGTCGAGGTTGTCGTGGCCGACAGGATCGCGAAGTCGCCCTTGCCGCCTTCGAGGTGGTCCTTGGCAAGCGTCAGGCACATCTTGCCGATCAGTTCGTTGGACGAGGGGTTCAGCTGCAGGATGCGGCCGTCCTTGTTGACGCCGGAATCCCAGGAGATGACCTTGATGCCGCGCTGCTTGGCCTTCTTCAGGGCCGGAACAACTGCATCCGGATCATTGGCGGAGATGGCGATTGCATCAACGCCCTGAGCGATCAGCGAGTTGATGACTTCGATCTGGCCTTCCGCCGTCGTCGACGTCGGGCCGGTGTAGATGACCTCTACGCCGCCGAGTTCCTTTGCCGCTTCCTGCGCGCCCTTGTTGGCAGCTTCGAAGAAGCCGTTGCCGAGAGACTTGACGACCAGGCCGATCTTGACGTCCTTGGCGCTTGCGGCGCCAGCCATCAAGGCGACGGCAAAGGCGACGCCCACTGCCAGTGTCTTTACGAGTTTCATGCTTTCATCCTCCCACGTTGATAAGACTTGACTACATCCTGCCGGCGCCACTCAAGCGACCGACGAGGAATCCTCCTTCGCTTGCGAGACCGTGCTCGCAATGACGAGCTTGATGCCCGCATCTTCGATCATCCGCACCGAATCCTCGGGAATGCCGTCGTCGGTAATGATCGTCGAAACGCGGTCGAGCGGGCACAGAATGAGGCTCGACCGCCGGTGAAACTTGCTGGAATCGACCATGACGACGAGTTCATCGGCCTGGTGCATCAGCTTCTGCTCGCTTTGAATGATCTGCGCATCGGCTTCCATGACGCCGAGCGGACCGATGCCCTGTGCTCCGATAAAGAAGCGGCGGGCGTAAAAATTGCGGATCGCATCATTGTCGAATGGCGACAGGATCAGGCTCTGCTCGCGATAGATGACGCCGCCAGGGACCGTCACCGTGTTCTTCGAGTGCTTGACCAGGTGCTCGGCGATCGCAAACGAGTTGGTCATCACCTGCATGCGATGGGCTGCCATATAGTGCACCATCTGGAACGTCGTCGTCCCGCCATTGATGATGATGGCATCGCCAGGATCACACATGTCAACGGCTGCTCGCGCAATTGAGCGCTTTTTATCGATGTTGACTGATTCCGAAACCCGGAAGGGACGTCCGGCGAGATTTCCGAGTTGCGGCGGGTGCACGGCTTCGGCGCCACCGCGCACACGCCGGATCTTTCCCTGCACGTGAAGGGCCGCGATATCACGCCGGATCGTCGCCTCGGAAGCCTCGGTCAATTCGGAAATATCCTGAATCGTGACGACCGACTTTTCCTGAACGGCGCTCAGAATGATGCGATGGCGTTCGCGTTCGTGCATGGGGTTCCTCCTAGCTTGCTTATTTCGCAGTTGTGAGAATGTGTCAATCAAAAACGATCATAAAATTTCATATTGCGTTGCAACATAATCGAATTTGATCGTTTTCGATTGACAATGTCTATTTTGATGAGCGATACCGTCACCGCAAAGGGAGCGCTGAGTTCGTTCGCGCTTCCAAGGAATTTTACATGGGAGGATGACATGGCGGCAACCGTCCGGCTTCTGGATAACCGTTGGGACGAGGCATACGCGGCAGGCCTCGACGAGCCCGGCAAGCTTTTGTATCGCTCGAACCTGCTTGGCGCCGACAAGCGCATTACCAACTATGGCGGCGGCAATACTTCGGCGAAGGTGATGGAGACCGATCCGCTGACCGGCGAGAAGGTCAAGGTCCTCTGGGTCAAGGGTTCGGGCGGCGACGTCGGCACCATCAAGCTCGACGGTTTTGCGACCCTCTACCAGGACAAGCTGGACTCGCTGAAGCGGATCTACAGGGGCGTCGAAGACGAGGACCGCATGGTCGGCTTCCTGCCGCACTGCACCTACAATCTCAACAGCCGCGCCGCTTCGATCGACACGCCGCTGCATGGTTTCGTGCCCTTCACCCATGTCGACCACATGCATCCGGACGCGATCATCGCAATTGCTGCCTCCAAGAACTCGAAGGAACTGACGAAGCAGATCTTCGGCGACGAGATCGGCTGGCTGCCGTGGCGTCGTCCGGGCTTCCAGCTCGGCCTCGACCTCGAAGCCTTCGTCAAGGCAAACCCGAATTCGAAGGGCGTTGTCCTTGAAAGCCACGGTCTCTTTACCTGGGCAAACGATGCCAAGGCCTGCTATGAGCTGACGCTTGAGATCATCAACAAGGCGATCGTCTGGTTTGCGCAAAAGACGCAAGGCAAGACGATCTTCGGTGGCGCCGCCACCGACAGCCTGCCGGTTGAACAGCGCCGCGCCATTGCAGCCCGCCTGATGCCTGAAATTCGCGGCCGCATCGGCAAGGCGGAGCGCAAGCTCGGCCACTTCGACGACCAGGACGCCGTGCTTGAATTCGTCAATTCGAAGAACCTGCAGCCGCTTGGTGCGCTCGGCACCAGCTGCCCCGATCATTTCCTGCGCACCAAGATCCGCCCGCTGATCGTCGACTTCGATCCTGCAAAGCCTGACGTCGACGCAATCGTCGCCGGTCTCGACAAGGCACTGGAAGACTACCGCGCCGACTACGCCCGTTACTACAACGACTGCAAGCATGACAATTCGCCCGCCATGCGCGACGCGAACCCGGTCATCTTCCTTGTTCCTGGCGTCGGCATGCTGTCCTTTGCTCGTGACAAGGCGACTGCCCGCATTGCCAGCGAGTTCTACGTCAATGCCATCAATGTCATGCGCGGCGCTTCGACGGTCTCCGAGTATCAGGGCCTGCCAGAGCAGGAAGCCTTCGACATCGAATACTGGCTGCTCGAAGAAGCCAAGCTCCAGCGTATGCCGAAGCCGAGGAGCCTTGCCGGCAAGGTAGCCTTCGTCACTGGCGGCGCCGGCGGCATCGGCCGCGCGACGGCTGCCCGTCTGATCGGCGAGGGTGCATGCGTGGTTCTGGCCGACATTGACCAGGAAGCGCTTGATAGCACGAAGGCCGATTTCGCCAAACAGTTCGGCGCGGATGCGGTTTTCGGCGTCAAGCTCGACGTGACCAGGGAAGACGCGGTGATTTCGTCATTCGCAGAGGCCTGCGTCGAATTCGGCGGTGTGGATATCCTCGTGTCGAACGCCGGTATCGCGTCGTCTGCTCCGATCGAAAGCACCGAGCTTTCGATGTGGAACAAGAATATCGACATTCTGGCGACCGGCTACTTCCTGGTGTCGCGCGAAGCTTTCCGCCTCTTCCGCAAGCAGAATCTCGGCGGTAACGTCGTATTCGTTGCGTCCAAGAACGGTCTGGCATCGTCGCCGAACGCTGCCGCCTATTGCACGGCCAAGGCTGCCGAGATCCATCTTGCCCGTTGCCTGGCGCTCGAAGGCGCGGAAGCTGGCATCCGCGTCAACACCGTCAATCCGGATGCCGTTCTGCGCGGATCGAAGATCTGGAGTGGCGAGTGGCGCGAACAGCGCGCGGCATCGTCGAAGATCGAGATCAGCGAGCTGGAGGAGCACTACCGCAAGCGCTCCATGCTGAAGCTGAATGTCTTCCCCGAAGACATTGCCGAAGCAATCTACTTCCTGGCATCCGATCTTTCTGCCAAGTCCACCGGCAACATCATCAATGTCGATGCCGGCAACGCGCAGAGCTTCCCGCGCTAAATCGAGCTAAGGCGGCGGGCGCTTGTCCGCCGCGACCCATTCCACATTCTCGGGAGGAATTCATGGCCGAGTCCAGAATCGCGCAGGATGTCATTGCGCAGGAAAACGACAAGCGCGCGGATGCGCTGAAGTCTGATTATGAAGCGCTTGGCGCAAATCTTTCTCGCCGCGGCATCGACATTGAAGACATCACCCGCCGCGTATCTAAGTTCTGCGTCGCCGTTCCTTCCTGGGGCGTCGGTACGGGCGGCACCCGCTTTGCCCGCTTCCCCGGTTTCGGTGAACCACGCGGCATTTTCGACAAGCTGGACGACTGCTCCGTCATCAACGAGCTGACGCGTGCCACGCCGAACGTTTCGCTGCACATTCCCTGGGACAAGGCCGATGCCAGGGAGCTCAAGGCGAAGGGCGACGCACTTGGCCTTGGCTTCGACGCGATGAACTCGAATACCTTCTCCGATGCGCCGGGACAGAAGCACTCCTACAAGTATGGTTCGCTGAGCCATACCGATGCTGCAACTCGTGCGCAGGCGGTCGAGCATAACATCGAATGCATCGAGATCGGCAAGGCGATTGGCTCCAAGGCGCTGACAGTGTGGGTTGGCGACGGCTCGAACTTCCCCGGCCAGAGCAACTTTACCAAGGCTTTCGAGCGCTATCTCGCCTCGATGGCTGACATCTACAAGGCGCTGCCGGCTGACTGGAAGCTCTTTTCCGAACACAAGATGTATGAGCCGGCCTTCTATTCTACGGTCGTGCAGGACTGGGGTACGAACTACCTGATCGCCCAGACGCTCGGTCCGAAGGCTAAGTGCCTGGTAGACCTCGGCCACCACGCGCCGAACACCAACATCGAAATGATCGTTGCCCGCTTGATCCAGTTCGGCAAGCTCGGCGGCTTCCATTTCAATGACTCCAAGTATGGCGATGACGACCTCGATGCTGGCGCGATCGAACCCTACCGCCTGTTCCTCGTCTTCAACGAGCTTGTCGATGCCGAACAGCGCGGCGTCAACGACTTCAACCCGGCCCACATGATTGACCAGTCGCACAATGTGACCGATCCGATCGAAAGCCTGATCAACAGCGCCAACGAAATCCGCCGTGCCTATGCGCAGGCGCTCATTGTCGACCGCAAGGCGTTGGCCGGCTACCAGGATGACAACGACGCGCTGATGGCGACCGAAACCCTGAAGCGCGCTTACCGCGCTGACGTCGAGCCGATTCTTGCGGAAGCGCGTCGCCGTGCCGGTGGTGCGATCGATCCGGTCGCAACCTATCGCGCAAGCGGTTACCGCAGGAAGGTTGCTGCCGAGCGCCCGGCTTCGGTTGCCGGCGGTGGCGGTATCATCTGATCCTCAAGCCTCCCAAGGCATGTCTGTCGGGCCGCCGTCGATGAAACGGTGGCCCGATGCCGTTTTACGGCTTCCACTCGCCGGCGATCTGCCGGGTGGCGATGTTCAGTCGGTTCCAGACGTTGATGTTGGCGATGGCGATGACGAGGGCTGCCAGGCTCTTGCCGTCGAAATGCCGCGTGGCTTCGTCCCAGATATCGTCAGGCACGGGGTCGGCGCGATCGCTGACGCGGGTCACCGCCTCCGTCAGCGCAAGGGCTGCGCGTTCGGCCGCCGTGAAGTATGGCGTGTCGCGCCAGGCGCTGACGGCAAACAGGCGCTCGTCCGTTTCGCCGGCCTTCTTGGCGATGCGCGGATGCCCGTCGATGCAGACGCTGCAGCCATTGATCTGGCTGGCACGCAGATTGACGAGTTCCAGGAGGATTGGCGACAGGCCCGATTTGGCCGGTATCGCACCCAGGGCGTGGAGCGCCTGCATCGCTTCGGGAACGACGAGGGCTGGATTTCCCATTCTTGCTTGCATCACATGTCTCCTTGAGGTTTTTTCCAAAGTGACGCCGCCGGCCCTGCTTTGTCACATCGGCCGGGTTTCGTTCGTCATGGAGTTGACGCAACAGACTGGAGGAATGTGACAATGGATGAGAAAAATTGGCTGGCGGGAGAATTCGAGGCGAACCGGGCGCATCTTGGCGCCATCGCCTATCGCATGCTCGGCTCCCGCGCCGAGGCCGACGACGCTGTTCAGGAAGCCTGGCTGCGGCTCGGTCGCTCTGACGCTGACGTGATTGATAATGTCGGCGGCTGGCTGACGACCGTCGTGGCACGCATCTGCCTGGATATGCTGCGGTCAAGGAAGACGCGGCGGGAAGAGCCGTTCGACTTACCTGTCCATGAACGCCTTGCCGACACCTCCAAGACCGTTGATCCAGAGCGGGAAGTGGTTTTTGCCGACTCTATCGGCTTGGCGCTGTTGGTCGTCCTGGAGACACTGGCGCCGGCCGAGCGCGTTGCCTTCGTGCTGCACGATATGTTCGATCTGCCGTTTGACGATATCGCGCCGATCATCAATCGCTCATCGGCGGCAACGCGCCAGCTCGCAAGCCGCGCTCGCCGTCGGGTCCAGGGCAGGACCGATGTGCCGGAGGCGGACGCTGCGCGCAAGAAGCAGATCGTAAACGCGTTCCTTGCGGCTTCGCGCCTCGGCGACATCAAGGCGCTACTGTCGATCCTCGATCCGCAGGTGGTCTTCACCCCTGACGCTGCGGCGATGCGGTATAACCCTTCTGTTCGCGAGCTTCGCGGCGCAGATGCCGTTGCGGACACTTTCAAGGGGCGTGCCCAGGCCGCACAGCCAGCAATGATCGATGGAGAGTTCGGCCTTCTGGTTGTCGTTGGGGGGCAGCTGCGCGTTGTCCTGCTTCTGACCTTCGACGGAGAGAAGATTGCTGCGATCGATGCCGTCGCCGACCCGGAGTATCTCGGCAACCTGAAATACGACTTGCTGCAGGAATAGCAGGCTCGAACGAAAAGAGCCGCCGCTTGGTCAGCGACGACTCTCACAGGGGCAGGGAAGCGCCCGAAACCTCAGCAATAACTGCACATCGCAGCCGGGTTGGAGATCACGTTCAGAAATTTGCCCACTGGAGAGGCCCGCTGTTCGCGCTTCTTGGCGGCTGTCTCAAGGAGACGCTTGAAATCGTCAAGTTTCACACCGTCGGCGCGCAGCACCATGGCGATCAGGGGGTCACGAAGGGCTTCGGTGATGGTCAGGTCTTCTCTGGTCTTGCTCATGGTTTGCCTCCTTTCGTGGGCAGTAGCCCGTGTTCCACGCCGGCCGCATCATTCAACCACGTTGACTTCCGCGAAGAGTGGTGTTACCGGTAAGTAACAATGCATTTGTTACCGATCGGTCACATGGATGTCAAGGACCTTGTCCGCAAAAAAATCAGAATCGTTGAGCCTGCTGTCTCCCGCAAATACCGACGAAAAAGTCCCGCCACGGGAGCGCATCGTCTCGACCGCTGCCGAGCTGTTTCGTGAGCACGGCATTCGCGGTATCGGCGTGGATGCGATCGCCGATGCCGCGCTGACCAACAAGATGACGCTCTACCGTCATTTCGGGTCCAAGGATGAGCTGGTCTGCGAGACGTTGCGGCGTGCTTCGGAAAAGGCCGAGGCGATCTGGCGTGATCTCGAGACGGCCTATCCGGGCGATGCGAAGGGGCAGCTTAGGGCGTGGGTCGAAGCGCGAACGCAAAGCCTTTGTGGCGAACACGTTGGCTGTGATCTCGCCAATGCAGCCATCGAGCTGAAGGGTGAGGGGCATCCGGCCTATGGCGTGATCGAGCGCCACAAGGCAGAGCAACGCGACAGGCTGGAAGCGCTCTGTCTTGCAGCCGGTGCGCGCGAACCGGAACTATTGGCCGATACGCTGACGCTTCTTCTGGAGGGTGCTCGCGTCACGCGCCAGGCCATGGGCAACGACACATGTTGCAATCATTTCTCCAAGGCCTGCACCGCTGCCATCACCGCTTTTGCGTGATGGCATCCGCTGATCGGCGGGAACTATATCCTTTGTACTCGTTTCAAAAGATCTGGGAAACAAAGGCATGAACTGCCTGCCTTCATCGTCTGTGCGCAAGGCGCGCCGAACTTGAGGCCAAGCTTGAACTCCGTGAGGCGCGCAGTTCTTCGGTGACGAAGAGATCGACGACGGCGCATATCAGGAGTTGCGAGAGCGGATCAATGAGATCTCAACGGGGATCGAGGCGCTGGAGCACTTAAGCCCCGGCTAGTTGCTGGCGTTGAGGAGCTGGACGGTACGATCGTCGACCTGTCCCTGGTAGAGCCGTTCAATCACCGCATGAAACGGCGATCCATGTTCGCTGATCGCCGCAAAGAGCGTCATCGAAGAGCGCAGCTTGACATCATCAGGGGAGCCAAAGACCTCGTGCGCGGATTTGCCTTTAATAGCAAGGACGGCATCGACACAGCGCAGCAGTCTGCTCCCTAAAACAGGATCTGCAAGATAGGCTGCGGCTTCTTCGGCTGAGCGGATGGCGTATTTCTCCGCCATGAACGATGAGCCGAGGCCGGCGATCTGCGGAAAAATGAACCACATCCAGTGGGAGCGCTTGTGTCCGGCTCTCAACTCTGAGAGCGCCTTCTCATAGGTGCCATTCTGCGCGTCTACAAAACGCTCCAGATTGTAATCGATCTCATCGGGCATCGACGATCCTCCCCTTGCGCATAACCTATATCGCAGGGGAGGGTTGTCCATGCCCGGTGCGTGACAGAGCCTTAGCAGGATCTGTCCGGATACGGGCTGTGCTCACGGCAGAAATCGACCGCGGGCAGCGATTCAAAGATCGAACCAACCGTTGCCGTGTCCAGGCTCGATGCCATCGGTGCTGTAAAATGGACCGTCAGCCCGGCAACGCCCAAAAGCGTAAAGGCCGCAAGAACGATGAAGCGTTCTGATATGGAAGGCTTGTGCGCAGTCACATGCTCGACGTATTCGCGTTCACCCATGCTGTTCAACTCGTCATCCGTTGCGTGGTGGTGCACCACGTCGCCGCGCGCCGTGTTCCAACTCTCGCCGTTTGTCATTTTGTTAACTCCTACACTGATGCGTGCACCGGCGCATGATCGTCCTCAAGCCGGCAAACAGCACGCAAAAAGCCATGTGTGTTTTCTCAGGCTCCGATAGAAGACCGGATACGCAAACGCAGTGTTCATAAAATCGAACCAATCGGTTTGATTTGACTTTAAGGGCTTGGCTCGCCGAGGAAATTCGGTTTAGTTCGGTGGGTCAGTCAGATTGTGGATACCCCGATGACGAAAACATTTGGCGCTATGTCCGTGGCGCAGCTTTCAAGTCTCATTCAAACGGCAGCTGTCGATCCCATCGAGGTGACGGATGCCGTGATCGACGGCATCGAAGCATATGCCGATCGGGCGGTTTTCACGGCAATCCTGAAGGAGCGCGCAAGAAATGAGGCGAAAGCCTCGTCGAAGCGACTGAAAGAGGGCCGCTCGCGTGGCATGCTGGACGGCGTGCCAATCGCCTGGAAGGACCTCTTCGATATCAAAGATCGAACAACGACGGCCGGCTCGACTGTTCTGGCAAGCGGTCCGGCAGCGCAGGCAGACGCGCCAGTCGTGGCAACGCTGAAGCAAGCGGGTATGGTCTCGATCGGCTGTACCAATATGAGCGAGTTTGCCTTCTCCGGGCTCGGCATCAATCCGCACTATGCTACGCCACACAATCCGCTGAGCAGCGATGTTCCACGCATACCAGGCGGTTCGTCTTCCGGCGCCGGCGTTGCCGTGGCAGCTGGCCTCGTACCGGTGGCAATGGGGACGGATACGGGAGGGTCTGTGCGCATCCCTGCCGCCTTCAACGGCATTGTCGGATACAAGGCAACCCGCGGCCGCTACCCGATGGCGGGCGTCTATCCGCTGGCGAAAAGTCTGGATTCGCTCGGTCCGCTCTCAAGGACCGTTCAGGATGCGGTCTGGATCGACGCCGGGATGCGCGGCGCAGCAGTGCCCTCAATTGTCGCCTGCCCGCTCAAGGGGCTGGATATCGTGATCCCTGAAAACGTCGTGTTCGATGGCGCAGAAGCCGGCGTCCTCGCGGCGTTCGAGACGGCGGTCGACTGGCTCGCAGCTGAGGGCGCGTCGATCAGCCGGATCAAGATCCCGGCTTTCGATGAAATCCTAGCGCTGATGGCGAAATATGGTGCCCTGGTCACTGCAGAGGCGTTCGCGCTGCACCGCGAGCGGTTGGCAGGGCCGCAGGCCGCCGACATGGATCATCGCGTCGTGATGCGCATAAGGCTTGGCGAGAAGACAACGCTTTCGAATTATCTTGCGATCCTCGAGGCGCGTGAAACCTTGATAGCCGACGTCGAGCGCCTTGTGGGCCAAAGCTTCGTTGCCTTTCCGACAGTTGCTCACGTGGCGCCGCCAATCGCGCCGCTTGAAGCCGACGACGATCTGTTTTTCGCAACCAATGGCAAGACGCTGCGCAATACGATGCTTGGCAATTTCCTGGATTGGTGCGGCGTATCGATCCCCTGTGGAACGGGAGATGCCAACATGCCGGCAGGTTTCCTGCTTTCTGCTGTAGGCAAGCGGGACGAGGCGCTCCTCAGTGCGGCGCTTTCGGCCGAGGAGGTTATCCGCGGAGAGTTCATTTGAGACGGTAGGCATTGCTTGCGGGAGGAGAACATGACTGAAGGCAATCTGGAGAATGGACGTTTTGCAGTTTCGACGTGGTCGCTGCATCGGCTGTTAGGAGCCGTCTATCCCTACGGCCCGGATCCGGACAAGAGTGCCGCGCGCAAGGAACCATATGGGCCGGGGCGCTCCTCGCTGACCGAGATCCCCGCGCAGCTTGCCAAGCGGGGCATTGGGCGGCTGGAGATATGCTCGTTCCATCTGCCAAGCCTTGATCCCGCCTATCTCGCGGAGCTGCGTGCCGCGCTTCACGACGCTGATATTCTGGCGCAGACACTGCTGGTCGAAGATGGGGATCCAAGCCATCCAGAAACCGGCGAGCGTGATATTCAGTGGATTGCCGGCTGGATTGAGATCGCGCAAGCGCTTGGCGCCAAGAACATGCGGGTGATTGCCGGCAAGCAGGCACCGACGGCTGACAACCTCAAGCGAGCCGTGGGCCACCTTGGCTGGCTTGCGAAGCGGGCTGACAACAGCGGCGTTCGTGTCGTCACCGAAAACTGGTTCGAGCTTCTGGCTTCTCCAAGGCAGACCAACTGGCTGCTCGATGCTTTGCAAGATAGGGTCGGTCTGAATGGCGATCTCGGCAATTGGGCTGCGCCGGAAAAGTATGCAGGGCTTTGCGACATCATGCGTCGTGCGGAACTCTGCCACGCCAAGGCCGATTTCAATGGATCGGGGCTCGACAGCGCGGACTATCGCAAATGCCTGGAAGCCTGCCGGTCGGCAGGCTACAGCGGACCATACACCCTGATTTACGATTCGCCGTTTTTTGCCGATGAGTGGGATGGCATCCTGCTTGAAAAGGCATTCATCGAGGACTTTCATCAGGAAAGACAGCGCGCGGCTGGCTGAACCGCAGAAGGAGCATGGCATGAGTGGCGCAACGACGATCGACGGCTTCGCAAAGCGGATCCGAAGCGGAAAGGGCGGATTGATATCCGCATGGATCGGTATTCCCGATCCGCTTTTCGTCAATCATCTGGCGCAAGAGGCCTTTGATGCCATCGTGCTGGATCTGCAGCACGGTGTCTGGGATCTCGGGTCGGCCGCCATTGGCATCGGCCAGGGCAGGCTTGCCGGCAAGCCCGTGCTCGCCCGAATCCCGGTCGGCGATTTCTCGTCGGCCTCGCGTCTTCTCGATGCAGGTGCGTCGGGTATCATTGCGCCGATGATCAACTCGGCGGCGGACGCCGAGGCCTTCGCGAAAGCCACGAAGTATCCGCCGGTCGGCGAGCGCAGCTGGGGGCCGACACTGGCGATGAACCACACCGGGCTTTCCGCGACAGAATATCTCGAGACCGCCAACCAGCAGACTGTGGCGATTGCCATGATCGAGACACGCGCCGCCCTTGAGGGCGCGGATGAAATCATGCGGGTCGATGGCATCGACGGCATCTTTGTCGGTCCGTCCGATCTGTCCATTGCGTTGTCGGATGGAGCGAAAGTGGCGCCTGACACGGCCGAGGTTGACGGTGTTCTCAAGCATCTGATCGCGCGCTGCCGGGCGCACAGCAAATTCGCCTGCGTCTTCGGAAGCAATGGCGAGCGGGCCGGTGAACTGTTGAGAATGGGTTTTGATTTCGTCATAGCCGGGGCCGACACGCAGCAGCTCCGGTCCGGTGCTGCCAGTGCGATCGCAGCCGCACGACGGGTTCAGGCAGGCTGAGTTATTTGACGGCCAGCCAGATGACATGACGCGCGCCGCCGCGCTTGCCGTTGGCGCGCGTATTGACCTCCTCGACGGCAAAGCCGCAGTCACGAAGCCGCCGGGTGAAGGAGGCGTCCGGTCCCGATGACCAGACGGCGAGAACGCCTCCCGGACGCAGCGCATCGCGTGCGGTGCGCAGGCCAGCGAAATCATAGAGACGATCGTTGGAGCGGCGGGTAAGGCCGTCGGGACCATTGTCCACGTCGAGCAGGATGGCGTCGAACCGTGCCTTGCTTCGCCGTACCAGGTCTCCGACGTCGCCCTCATGGATGGCGACGCGGGGATCGTCGAGGCAGCCTTGGAATACCTTTGACATCGGGCCTCGAGCCCATTGCACAACGGCCGGCACCAGTTCGGCAACGATGATTGCAGCATCTTCTGGCAAAACCGACAGGGCAGCACGAAGTGTGAAGCCCATGCCGAGGCCGCCGATCAGTATATTGGGGCGTGCATGTCCCTTGATCTTTTCTCGCGAAAGTGTCGCAAGAGCTTCCTCCGAGCCGCTGAGGCGGCTGTTCATAAGTTCGTTCGAGCCCAGCATGATCGAGAATTCATTGCCTCTCTGCTTGAGACGCAATTCACCATTTTCTCCAGGAATGGCGGCTGAAGCGAGTTGAATCCAGGGGAGCATATCTGTCGTGCCTTGTGTTACACGTTTCCCCTAGCACATACGAAGCACCCCGCGAACCGCCAATTCGCGTCGCGGGGTGGCGTCACAAAGGTCTCGCTCAGTTGTTCTGGCACGCCTGATTTGTGAGCGTGTTGGTGCGGCCATGCGTTGCTCTGCGCTGGTCCTCGGGGCAACCTGTCCAATGGATCGAGCCGGAAGTCGAACTGGTGGTGCCAAAGTCGATCGGGATCGAGAACCCTCCACCGCCGGTTCCATCGCTGTCTGGCGAGGTACCAAGTGGCGGCGAACCGTCAATGCGGCCGCTGCTGTCCATGCCCATACTTGCTTGCGCAAAGGCCGAACCGACGAAACTGACGAGGAGCACTGAAGTCACTGCGATAAGCCTGCGCATGATCGAGATCCCTTCAAGTTGAAGCACTTATCAATGTAGCGCAGCGTTTGATTCGGTCCAGCGGTTCGCGCATTTCCGGCGTCGAAAATTACGCAATATCGATCCATGCTCAGTGATGGCGACATGCGGTTGCGCGAGCAACGCTTGAATTTTTTTCGGATGCGCCAGATTGCTGACAAGGCAGGCGTCAGGGAGACTAGCATGGGCGAGGGTTCCAAGGCGGTTCTGGTGCGGATATCCGGCCGGGTTCAGGGCGTCAGCTTCCGCGTCTGGACACGGGCGAGGGCAGAGGAGTTCGGCCTGGCGGGCTGGGTTCGCAATGAAGATGATGGCTCTGTGACCGCTCTCATCGCCGGTCCGCAAACGGCTGTTTCGGCGATGTTGAAGGAATTCTGGAAAGGACCACCCGGCGCGTCTGTCGTTACAGTAGAGACGGAAGCGGCATCCTTGGCAAAACCACCCTCTGGATTCCGGATCACGGCATAGATGGCAAAAAGGAGCCTGCAGGAGGGGCCGCCTGCCGCAGATGTCACTGCCGGGATTCATCCGATTGATCGTGGTCCCATCCACCACCGACAGGGGCGTCGACCAGACAGATGACGCCGGCCGGATCGTAGATGATTGTCACGTCACCTTTCAATTCGGCCGCCAGGAGGTTTTCGATCAGGCGCGAACCGAAACCCTTGCGCGATGGTTGCGCAACGCTTGGGCCTCCCGTTTCCCGCCACTGCAGCCTCAACCTGGCAGGATCATCACCCTCGAACGACCATTCGATCGAAACATGGCCGCCCGCAGCGGACAGGGCACCATACTTGGCGGCATTCGTCGCCAGTTCATGCAGTGCCAGCGAAATCGATACGACGGCGCGCGGCGCGAGTTGAATGCTCGGGCCCGAGATCGAGAACCTGTCGGGTTGATAGGGCGACAGTGCTTGTCGCACCACCGTCTCCAGTTCTGCCCGCTCCCAGTTGCCATGCGTCAACAGATCGTGCGCTCTCGACATCAAGGCAAGACGAGCCTCGAATGCGTCCACGCCCGCCCGGTTTGCTTTCTCGCGACCGAGCGTCTGTCGCGCGATGGCCATCACGGTTGCGAGCACGTTCTTAACGCGATGGTTGAGTTCGCCGACGAGAACGGTCTGGAGCCGTTCGGCCTCCTTTCGCGCGCTGATGTCGTGCGCTATTTTCGACGCCCCGACGATCCTGCCATAAGGGTCGAAAATTGGCGAAACGCTAAGCAGCACGTCGACCAGCCTGCCATCCTTGCGCCGCCGCTTGGTCTCATAGGGATCAACCTTGAGACCGGCGCTGACCTGCCGGATGATTGCCGGCTCCTCTTCAATCCGGTCGTCGGGAACGAGCAGTACGACCGAGTGGCCGATCGCTTCCTCGGCCGAATAGCCGTAGAGCTTTTCGGCTCCGCTGTTCCAGCTGGTGATCCTCATGTTCAGATCCGTGCCGAGAATGGCGTCGTCGGACGAGGCAATGATCGCCGCAAGACGGCGCTCAACCTCCTGAGCCCGCTTGCGTTCCGTAATATCGACGACAACGGCGGCAGCCTGGCGTATGTCGCCATTCGCGTCGCGCATTGGCGAGATCGAATTCGCTACCCAGACCAGGCTGCCGTCCTTGCGAACGTAGCGCTTCTCGATTTCAAAGCTCTGGCCGGTTTGAAGCATTGTCCTGAAGGCGTGAACGTAGTCGTCGAGATCCCGGGGAAATGTGATGTCCTGTACCCGCATCTTCAAAAGCTCGGCCTCCGAGTAGCCGATGATCTCGCAGAAGCGCCTGTTGACGAGCAGGAGTCTCCCGGCGAGATCCGACTGGCAGATGCCCGCTGCCGACTGCGAGAATATTGCGCGAAACCGCTCCTCGCTCTCCCGCAATGCCGTTTCGGACCTCACACGTTCCGTCGTCTCGCTGACGATGCAGAACACTCCACGAACCTTCCCGACCTCGTCCCTGATCGGTGAATAGGAAATGTCGAAGTGGACAGTCTCGGGATAGCCGTGCCGTTCGATATAAAATGGCCGGTCCTTTGCGACCACCGTTTCTCCATGGTCGAGGACACGTCTGAGGAGCGGTTCCAGGTCGCTCCACAATTCGCTCCAGTTCTCGCGGGCGGGCCGGCCGAGGGCCTGAGGATGCTTGGTCCCGATGGTCGGCGCATAGGCATCGTTATAAAAGGCAATGAAATCCGGGCCCCAGAAGATGACGATCTGAGCTTTGGCCGGCAGCATGATGTCGACGGCCGATTTCAGGCAGAGCGGCCACGAAGACGGTCGGCCCAGGCCGCTTGCTTCCCAGTCATCGCCATAAATGCGATCGGCCATCTCGCCTGATCCGGCATTTGTATCGCTGCTGCGCAGGAGTTTTGTCCTCTCTAGAATGGCCCTTGCAATTCAAAGGTCTGGCGCGCAAACGTCAAGAGGCAAATCAGGCAGGCGAGCCATTATCGCTCGACGTGGCACCAGGCAGCCAGAAGCGGTCGCGCGGTGCACCGCATCGCGACGTTGTGGCCCGCTTCATTGAAGAAAATGGAGCCGACGGAGGCGCGCTGCCACCCCTTGTCGTCACAGGAAAACTCGCAGTCGGATAACGCCAGGAAAACACGGGAGCGATACTGAATGTGATCCGGGAAGCGGCTATACGGCGCCATGATCGTCAGGCCGAGAGCGACGTCGTCTCGCTCCTCCACGCCTGATATGCCCGCCACCACTGCATGCGCATGTGTATGCTCTATGTTGATGCTGGCAAACGGACCGGTCTTGCTCGCAACCCATTCCAGGCTTTTGGCGACATCGCTGATGGCTGCCGCTACCTCGGCGAAGAGCTCACCCTTTGAGGTCAAGTTGCGTAACGCAAACTGCAATTGCGGTGCCAACGGCACAGGCGTGGCCGGCTTGGTTGCGATTGCACCCGGTTCCTGCAGCAGGTGAAAGACCTTCCCTGCAACAAATTTTTCCATGAATGGAGCCGCATCGGACAGCATGATGTTGCCCAACGCCCCGATCAGGCGCTGCACGGCGGCAGGTCTGCGCGCGCGGCTTATGGGATAGTCGCCGCTGGCAGCCCTGGTTCCACGATGCAGGAGGAGATCTGCTTCCCGTCTCAACCGGGGTTTCGACATCGATATGGAAAACTCCTTGGTCACACTCAGGGATCCTTATCCCGGTGGGATCAAAAAGCAAACTGTTCAAAGCGCCTTTTCCGAGGACGCTGACACGATGCCGACAGGCAACGGCAGAATTCTGCATCGACCGAACGCGCTTGTTTCTGTTTGGCTGTTCATCGCCAAACAGAAACGGTTCAGACGCGCTGGTTAGGCTGCCCGCCTCAAGGCATCCGCCAGAATGGAGACGATGCGTTCAATTTCGACCGGCTCAATGATCAGTGGTGGCGAGAGCGCGATAATATCGCCAGTCACACGAATGAGCAGCCCGTTACGGAAGCAGTCCACGAAGACGTCATAGGCGCGTGTCCCCGGTGCGCCGTCGCGTGGCGCAAGTTCGACGGCGCCGACGAGACCAAGGTTGCGGATGTCGGCGACATGCGGCAGTCCCTTCAAGGAGTGAAGTGCGTCCTGCCATGTGTCGGCCAGGGATGCCGCCCGGGTGAGCAGGCCTTCCTCCTCGTAGATTTCCAAAGTGGCAATGCCGGCGGCACTGGCGACCGGGTGGCCGGAGTAGGTGTAGCCGTGGAAGAGCTCGATCTGGTTTTCCGGCCCGATCATCAATGCGTCGTAGACGTTTCGGCTCGCAAAGACCGCTCCCATCGGAATGGCGCCGTTCGTCAGGCCCTTGGCGGCGGTGACGAGATCGGGAATGACGCCGAAATAATCGGTGGCGAATGGCGTGCCCAGGCGGCCAAAGCCGGTAATGACCTCGTCGAAGATCAACAGGATGCCGTGCTTGTCGGCAATGGCGCGCAGGCGCTCCAGATATCCCTTTGGTGGCAGGATCACGCCTGCCGACCCGGACATTGGCTCGACGATGACGGCGGCGATTGTTTCGGCGCCGTGCAAGGCGACGAGGCGCTCCAGATCGTCCGCAAGCTCAACGCCGTGCTTAGGCAGTCCCTTCGAGAAGCTGTTTTGCTCGATGTCGAGGGTATGGCGCATATGGTCTGCGGGAATCTGCGGAAAGACCCGACGGTTGTTGACAAGTCCGCCGACCGAAATGCCGCCGAAGCCAACGCCATGATAGCCCTTCTCGCGACCGATGATACGCGTACGCGTCCCCTGGCCAATGGCGCGCTGATAGGCGATTGCAATCTTCAATGCGGTATCGACCGATTCCGAACCGGAGCCTGTGAAGAACACGCGATCGAGTTTTGCGGCCGGGCCGCCCGGCGCGATCCTTGCGAGCTTTTCAGCAAAGTCGAAGGCAACAGGATGGCCCATCTGAAAGGTCGGAGCGAAGTCCAACGCCTGCAATTGGCGGGCAACGGCGTCGGCGACGCGCTTGCGCCCGTGGCCGGCATTGACGCACCAAAGGCCAGCCGTCCCGTCCAGCACCTTGTTGCCGTCGATATCGGTGTAATACATGCCTTCAGCCGAGGCGAGCAACCGGGGTGTGGCCTTGAACTGACGGTTTGCCGTAAACGGCATCCAGAAATTATCGAGGGAAGGCCGGTTGGAAATGCTGATCTGGTCCACCACTATCGTCTCCATTGTGCGTGGTGACATGTTCAGTGATTTCCGTCACGGGACAAGTCCTTTTCTACATGTGAACAAGCACTTGAATTTCATAGGCATGCGTTGAATATGTTCGATATATGCAACAGTTGAAACGCCCCCCATGTCCGTCGATATCGGAAACCGCCTTCGTCATCTGAGGATGACGCACAATCTCTCGCAACGTGAACTGGCAAAGCGCGCCGGCGTCACGAATTCGACGATCTCCTTGATCGAGTCGAATTCCTCCAACCCCTCCGTTGGCGCGTTGAAACGCATCCTCGACGGTATTCCGATCGGTCTCGCGGAATTCTTCGCCTTCGAACCCGAACGGCCCAGGAAAGCATTTTATGCGGCCGAGGAGCTCGTCGAGATCGGCAAGGGGGCAATCTCCTATCGGCAGGTCGGAGACAGCCTGTTTGGCCGCAGCCTGCAGATTCTGAAGGAGTGCTATCAGCCGGGCTCCGACACTGGCAAGGTTCCGCTCGTCCACGAGGGAGAAGAGGGAGGAATTGTCCTTTCCGGGCGGCTCGAGGTGACGGTCGACGATGAACGCCGGGTCCTGGGGCCGGGAGATGCCTACTATTTCGAAAGCCGGCGGCCGCACCGGTTCCGATGCGTTGGGCCGGTCGCGTGTGAGGTCATCAGTGCCTGCACGCCGCCGACCTTCTAGGCACCCTTGATCCTTGCCAGAACGCCGTCAAGCGCCAGGATCAGGGCATCGCGTCCGCCGTTTTTATGAAAGTCGGACAAGACCTGCTCGTTCAGGCCGCCCTTTGTCGCAAACTCGCTGCTGAGCTCTTTGAGGGCAACGGTGTCGGAGCGAAGCGCCGTCTGTGAAAGACTGGCAAACAGAGATGCGATATAGGCGCGCCCCTTGCCTTTGGCGAGGCCGCGCTCCTCCAGCCAAGCCGCCGAGACGTCCATGATCCCAAGGACTGTCGACATCAATGAGCTCGCCGCGGCCAAAAGGTCATACTCCTCCTTGGTCTCGCATTCGACAGCCGTGCCAAGAACCGAAAAAAGCGCGGCAACGTGGGCGTCTGGCGGGAAAACGGCAGTCACCCCCTCGCGATCCGCAACGAAAGGCAACGGGATGGCCTGAACGAGATGAACATCTACCCCGATCCAACCGAGAAGCGTCTTGCAGTCGGTCGCGGCAATGACGCTGAGAACGGACTGACCCTTTCGGAACGTCAGTCCGCTGACGACGTCCTGCGCGATCTGCGGGCGCACGGCCAGGACCACCATGTCGCTCGCGTCGATGACAGCCTGGTTGTCGGCAGCAATCGAAACCTCTGCAAAGTCATCCGCCAGCTGCCGCGCGATCTTGGCGTTGCGGGGCGAAACCGTCACTCGCGAGACGGCGGCAGGATTGGTCAACAGGCCCCTGACCATGGCATCAGTGATGGTTCCAGTTCCGATGAAGCCGATCTTCCGTGGGTCCACGCGGCTGCCTCCCGTATTCGGTGGTTATGCGCGCCATCATTGCGCCCTTCCCGATTGGATACCGCCTCGCAAGGCCGCTCGCAAGGCGGAGTCTGGCTGTTCAATGCTACGACCGGGCCGCACTCGTTTATGCAGCTAACTGTTTATTCCCGCGAGCGCATGGGAGCCATCGACAGAGACTGTGAATAGGCCTGTGGTGAGCGTTTTCCAGGCATGTTCTCGTCGAGAATAAGTGTTTTGACATCGTCCGAACGGATGTCCAAGGCGATTACCCGATCAAGCTGATCGACCTGCCAAACGGCATAGCCACGTTCCGCCGAATAACCGCAGTCGCCTCCGCATTTGTCACCGGCAATCTTGTGGGCGACTGCTGGGATAAACATGATCTCTGGCTTGGGCAATTTGTAGCAATGACCCTCAAAGGCATAACCATAAGTTATGCCGATGCTCTTGATGTATTTCTCTCCTTCGGCACAGCAGAATTTCGAAAGTCCGCTAACCTCAATGGGCAGTGTGCAGAACGAGCTGCCATCGTAGATTGCAAGTACAAATACCCGATCTCTTTCATGAGATACTCTAGCAACGCGTCCAGCGAGTCGCCGGGATGGGGAGCGGGGGGAACCCAACTCTAGCTTTGTATTCTTCATCCTCTGTCGCAGCCTTCGTAAGGCTAACACATTCCTGGCCTGTTGCGAGCGTGTCGTTGTGTCGGTGTCTCGCGATAATGCAGCGCGACAGCTTGCAGCGGCCCGGCAATGTCGGGAGTATGCTTGCCGCAGACATTGCCGCAGGACGCAATTCAGGGCAGATTGCACATCGTTGGGCCGCCGGAGGTCAGGCATTGCTGGAAAGACTGATTGGTGAATACGGCGTGCTGGCCGTCTTTCTCGGAGCTGCGGTGGAAGGGGAAACGGCCGCATTCTTGGGGGGAGTTTTCGCCCATCGGCAGCTTATTCCATATTGGCAGGTCGCGTTGGCTGCATGTCTCGGATCGTTTGCCGCGGACCAGTTCTTCTTTCTGTCCGGTCGCTACGCCACGAAGTGGTCCTATATTCAAAAGCTGCTTGGATCGGAACCGATTGCGCGAGTGACGCGGTTCCTCGAAACATACCCGACGGGCTTCATCCTCGCCTTTCGCTTTATCTACGGCATCCGAACGATCAGCCCCGTTGCGATCGGCGTTTCCAAGGTTTCGGCGCTGAGGTTCGCCATACTCAACGCGATCGCCGCGCTGATTTGGGGCGTCCTGATAACTGCGATTGGGTTTCTCGCCGGACAGGCCGTTGAGGCCGTGCTCGGACGGCTGCAGCTTCACCTGCATTTGTTGATCGCGCTGGCCTGCGTCGCAATTCTGGTTCCGGTCACTGCCTATGCTTTGAGGCGTGCAATGGCGAAACGCTTGGCTCGCCCGGGCGCTTGAGAAGAAGCGAGCGATCAAAAATGGCGTGACGCCCGAAAGCGGTCGGCATTGATCGGGTCGCGAGAGGCTCAAGAGATGCCATCACCCAGCGATGGCGCTTCTGGCGTTTTGCGGTGATCTGAGCTCCGGCGCTCCGCGATCCTCAAAGAAGCAAAGAAACCGTCACTGCGACGGGCTTGGTGCTGGTGTTCTGTGGGAGAATGCCTATGTTTCGCTTAGTTTCGAAATAACAGGGTTCCCATTTTTGCTTCTCGAAATTTCAATCGTTGCTATTCTCACCATCTTGAATGGCGTTCTTGCCATGTCCGAGCTTGCAGTTGTTTCCTCACGACCGGCTCGGCTCAAAGTCCTGGCCGATCAGGGAAGTCGCGGAGCTGCCATGGCAATCCGGCTGGCTGAAGAGCCAGGACGGTTTCTATCGACCGTGCAGATCGGCATCACCCTCGTTGGCGTGCTGTCCGGTGCATTCTCGGGTGCAACGCTCGGCGCGCGACTGGCGGGCTGGCTCGGTACGCATGGCCTGTCACCGGCCGCAGCCGATGCGCTCGGGGTCGGCTCGGTCGTGGTCGCTATCACATACCTGTCGCTGATCGTTGGCGAATTGGTGCCCAAGCAGATCGCGCTTCGGGCGCCCGAGACGGTCGCAAGCAAGGTCGCTCCGGCGATGATGTTCCTGTCTCGCATGGCCGCCCCGCTCGTCTGGCTGCTGGACATCTCCGGCCGCACCATCCTTCGTCTTCTTGGTCAATCGGGCAAGTCTGGCGACGTCGTGACCGATGAAGAGATCAAGACCGTGCTTGCGGAGGCGCACAGCGCCGGCGTCATCGAAACGGAAGAATCGGCGATGATCTCCGGTGTCATGCGTTTGGCAGACCGAAATGCCAGGGCCTTGATGACACCGCGCCGCGATGTGGAGGTGATCGATGTCGAGGACGGTTTCAACGAGATCAGGGATCAACTCCGACGGACCGTGCAGGCGCGATTGCCGGTGCGCAAGAACAGCTCCGACGAAATCATCGGCGTGCTTCTGGCCAAGGACTTCTATGACGCGCTAGCGTCGTCCGGCCATGTCGACATCACCACGATCGTGCAGGAGGTGCCGATCGTATCTGACCTGTCAGGCGCTCTTGACGTCATTCAGGCCATTCGTCGCTCGCGCTGCCACATGGTGCTGGTCTACGACGAATACGGCCATTTCGAAGGCGTCATCACCTCCGGTGACATTCTGGAAGCAATCCTTGGCGCGGTCCAGGAGGATTCGATTGGAGAAAAGGCGATCGTGCGACGTCACGATGGCAGCTATCTCGTGTCCGGCTGGACACCGATCGACGAGTTTGCGGACTTCATGAACTTCCCGGTTGCCGACGACAGGGACTATCAGACGGTCGCCGGGCTCGTGCTGGAAGAAATGAAACATCTGCCTGAGGTCGGTGAGAGTTTCGTCATGAACGGCTGGCGGTTCGAGGTCGTAGATCTTGATGGACGCAGGATCGACAAGCTTCTGTTGACCGCTGAAGTGCCTCTCGACGACGGCGCTCGCCGAAGCTTTCACTAAGGTCGGCACCCGAGCGGCTGTTCGTGAAGGAACCTTCATGTGAAAGGGGAGTTCCCCTTTTCATATATGGAGGCAAATATGAAAGCTCTTACAATAGCTGCGGTAGCAGCACTTGTGTCCGGTACCGCTATGGCTCAGACGGCGGTTGTGACCGTGCCGGGAGAAGTGAGGACCTACATAACCGAACAGGATGTCCCGTCCGTTGTCTATGATGGCGACGTCGTTGTCGGAACAGAACTGCCGTCCTCGGTCGAAATACGCACCATCCCCAGCAATGATGTCTACGGTTACACGGTGATCAACAAGCAACGTATAATCGTCGATCCGCATACCCATCGCGTGATAGAAATCATCAGGTAATCAATCGGTTCATGGTGATCGTTGATGTTATACTTGCGCTCGGACGCATCCGGCTTGCGTTACGGAAGGTAACTCTGGTTGATGCGACCGAGCGCAAACGCTAACCATGCGCTTGGGCGCTTTCGCAATCCTTGGCGGACGCGCTGAAGCATATCTCCCGAAAGCGGGAACCGGTTTCGGCCAAAGACATGCGTCAAAACAAAGAACTAAAGCGCGACAAGCGAATCTGAAAGATCGCGCCGTGCTTTAGCAGCAGGCGGGCGGTCGAACCAGCGCGTCATCAGGAAGAGCGGCGCTGTCGGAACGATCAGCGAAATGATTGCCGTCCCAGCTTCGACCGTCCCGGCCCGATTGGTCGAGGCCGACATCCAGGTCATGAGAATGTAGCTTCGCATGTCTTTCTGGGAAAGTACCATGCCGATGACTGCAAAGCAAAAAAGCACCGATGGCGACGCCTGCAAGCAGGAGCGTCTCCGCCGATAGCCCGCAGCGCCAGGCAAGGACGATCATGGCCAGGAATGAGGTGAGTGCGCCTGCCGTCATGCCAGCGATCATGATCGGAGGCGAGGGAAGGCGAAGATGAACAAGGTCACTGGCAACGCTGCCCCTGCTCCAGACGAGACGCCGAGCACCTCGGGACTTGCCAGCGGATTGCCGGTCACACGTTGCATGATGAAGCCGGCCGCACCCAGCATCGCACCGGCTCCGGCCGCAACGACGATCCGCGTCAGCCTGAAGCGCGATCCCTTTCTTCAGGCGCGCCGCAGGGTTAGACTTGGATGTCGGTGAGAACGTGATGCGATGAATGGGATGAGCTGCTGCAGGTGTTTTCCGTCGACGGCGGTCCCTGCGCCAACAGCGATGTAAAGCTCTGGATCAAGGGCAAGGAAGCCAGGCTGATGCGGGATGGGAAGACGCAAACATGCCAAGCCAACTGAGCGTGTTGGTTGATGCATCCGGCAAACCCCTTGGCAACGCAACGTCGCTGCCTGATCAAGACAGAACGCAATATCCGGAAAGGAGACAGTGTGAGTCTGAGGCCACCACGATCAATCTCGGGCCAGTCGAGCGCTTTGACTCCACTGGAATATGAGCTTGCTTCAGCGCGGGCGGATGCTTTAGGCCGTCAGGGCAGGAAAGCCGAAGCGGCGCTGGCGAGGCTTGCGGCATGGTCGCCGGGCGACGGCATGGTTGACCGGCAAACCCTTCTCGAGGAGGCCTCGCAAGCCGTTTGGGCATTGTTGATCCAGCGCGAGATTTGCGGGCTTCACAATGGCAAGGATGTCATCAAGCGCTACGAGATCCCCGGTGAGGTTCTTGCAAGGCTCGGCGCCGTGCGCAGGTAATCCTCATCGAATCCTTGCGAGCGACCGCAAGTCGTCGGCCGTTGTCGTTGGAAATCCGAAGAACTCCAGATAGGCCGGGATCTGCTCAAACAACATGTCCGTGCCAACCTGGAATGGGCATCCGCGCTGGCGCGCAGCCGCAAGCAGTGGCGTGATCTCTTCCTTCATGACGACCTCGCCCACGAATGTGGATGCAGACAGGCGCGAGACATCGAGCGGCAACGGATCGCCTTTTTGCATTCCGAGCGGCGTCGCATTGACGACGATATCGAAACCCGTCGGATCATTCGAACCGGCAGCCACGTCAGTATCCGGATAATAGGCCGCCAAGCGGCTTTTGAGCCCATTCAGCGTGGCCATGTTGTCATCGTGAAGGGCAATTCGCCGCACGCCAGCGCCTGCAAGTGATGCGGCGATCGCCGACCCGACACCGCCGGCGCCGACGATCAGTACCTGCGCCCCCGTTATTCTTTGCCCTTTGCGCAAGAGGCCACGCACAAAGCCTTCGCCGTCGAACATGTCGCCCATCAGCCGGCCGTCCGGCGCAAGCCTGACTGCATTGCAGGAGCCTGCAACCTTGGCGTTCGTGGAGACCTCGTCGATCAATCCCATGGTCGTGATCTTGTGAGGCATCGTGATGAGGGCGCCGTGAATATTCGAAAGTCTGAAGACGAGCCTGAGGAACGAGGGATAGTCTTCAACCTTGCAACCCATTGGCACGACAACGGCGTCGATGCCGCTCCTCTCGAAATATGGATTGTAGATCAATGGAGCCTTGAAAGCTTCTGTCGGATAGCCGAGATGAGCAATAAGCCGCGTGGTTCCAGTTATCATTTCGGTGACCTCGTCGAACCTGGGGTTTCGTCCAGGTGGATCGTCTCGCCTGACCGCGCCGATGCCTTGATCGCCTCGATGACGCGCAGGGTGGCAAGCCCTTCCTCGGCGCTGACAAGAGGCTCTGCCTCACGACGAATGACATCGCAGAAGTGCTGGAGCTGTATTGTTAGTGGATCGGCCGGAGAAAATGGCAAGTGTTCCCTGACGAGCGGCTCCAACCAACCGGGCTTCGACATGTTGGTCCAAAGTTCGAGCCGCGGAATGGTCAGCGATCCGCCTGTCCCGCCGATCTGGTAGCAAAACTGATCCTGCTGCGGAAACGCCGGGTTCTCCCCGCTCGTCGTCTCCCAGCTCCAGGGGGAGGCGGCAGCATCAGATGCATTCATGGTTGCGAGCACACCGCTTCGGAAACGCAGCAGGATAACGGCCGTATCCTCGACTGGATTGCAGCGGACCGAATTTGACTCCATCGCATGGACAGCGTCCACCTCACCGAAGAAATAGCGAAACAGATCAACGTCATGGATCAGGTTGATGAAGGTCGGCCCGCCACCTTCCTGTCGGCGCCAATCGATATCGAAATAGCTGTCTGGCTTGGCGACCCAGAATGTCGCTTGAACCGTCAGGATCTTGCCGAGCCGGCCGCTTTGAAGAACGCGCTTTACCTCTCGGATCAAGGGGTTGTGACGGCGATGGTGACCAATCAGGATCGGTACCCCTGCCTTTGCGCCGGCAGCAACGAGGGTGGCAGCAGCTTCACCATTGTCGGCGATCGGCTTCTCGACAAGGACCGGAATTCCTGCAGCGATGACCTCCAGTGCATTGGCCGCATGAAGCTGGTTCGGCGTGGCAATAATCACCCCGTCCAGGCGCTCGGCCACGATCGCTTCAGCAAGGGTGGCAAACCATTTGGCGCCCTTGCTTGCCGCAAAGTCGCGCCCGGCGCGGGAGGGGTCGATCACGGCCGACAGCGTGGCGCGCGGCTCGGCAAGAACACCTTCGATATGGCGGCGGCCGATGAGCCCGGCGCCCATCACCGCGATTTTCAAGAAAGCCGCCTGCGACGGTGCTGACATGAATTTCCTCCGCATACTAGTTGTGCAGGATTTCGCCGAGGAACTTACGTGTGCGCTCGTGGCGGGGATTGGTGAAGAACTCGCCGGGAGGCGCCTCTTCGACGATCGCGCCGCTCGCCATGAAGATGACGCGGTTTGCGACCTGCCGCGCAAAGCCCATCTCATGGGTCACACAGACCATCGTCATGCCTTCGTCGGCAAGGCTGATCATGGTATCGAGCACTTCCTTGACCATTTCAGGATCGAGAGCGGAGGTCGGCTCGTCGAAGAGCATGATTTTCGGTCGCATGCAGAGCGCTCGCGCGATTGCGACGCGCTGTTGCTGCCCACCGGAAAGCTGCAGCGGATATTTGCCGGCTTGTTCGAGAATCTTGACCCGCCCAAGCAGCGAGCGTGCGCGGTCCTCGGCTTCCACCTTTGCCATGCCAAGTGCGCGCATCGGCGCCAGCATGCAGTTCTGCAACACGGTCAGATGCGGAAAGAGATTGAACTGCTGAAAGACCATGCCAACTTCGCGGCGGATCGCGTCGATCGCCTTGGCCTGGTTTGCGAGCAGGATGCCGCCGACGCGGATCTCTCCTTTCTGATATGTCTCCAGATGGTTGATGCAGCGGATCAGCGTCGATTTTCCACTGCCGGACGGACCGCACAGGACAATCCTCTCGCCCTTTAGAACCGACAGGTTGATATCGTGCAGCGCCTGAAAGGCGCCATACCACTTCTCCACATGGTTCATGGTGATAACGGTCTCGACAGTCGATGCGGGCGAAGGAATGTTCATGGTTGCGTCTCTTTCGTTGTCGGGCCTGGAAATCACCGCGATGCCGCGGCAAACTTCCGTTCCAGGCGAGCCCCGAAGATCGTCAGTGGGCAGCACATCAAAAAGTAGAGTGCGCCGACGATCCCGAAGACCGTCAGCGGCTCGAAGATCTGGTTTGAGATGATGTTGCCAGCGCGGGTAAGCTCGGTGAAGCCGACGATGGAGGCAAGCGAGGTTCCCTTGATCAACTGCACCAGGAACCCGATCGTTGCCGGCAGTGAGATGCGTAGCGCCTGTGGAAGAATGACGTCCCTCATGCGGGAGACATATTTGAGGCTGAGCGCTCTTGCCGCTTCCGTCTGGCCGTGCGGAACCGCTTCGATCGAGCCGCGCCAGATCTCGCCCAGATAGGCGCTGGCATGCAGGGTCAGGCCGATCGCAACGGCCACCCAGGCATCGAGCTTGAAGCCGATCAGGGCAAGACCGTAATAGACCACGAAAAGCTGCATCAGGAGAGGAGTGCCTTGGAATACCGCGATATAGCCGGCCGTCGCTCGCTGCAGCAGCGGAATTTCCGAGGTACGCGCGAGCGCCACGCCAAGCCCGGCGATGCAGCCGCAGACAAAGCCAACTGCGGACAAGACGACGGTCCATTTCAGACCGATCAGAAGGAAGACGAATTCGTCGCGACCCATCGACTGGCTCCTACTTGACCGGATAGGTGAAATAACGTTGCGAAAAGAACGCGAAGAGGCGCATCATCAGCCAGGAAATGACGAGGTAGAAAACCGTCACCGTGAAATAGACTTCGAAGCTGCGGAAGCTTTCGGACTCGATGCGCTGCGAAACCGAGGTAAGCTCATAGGCGGAGATTGCCGAGGCGATGCTGGTCGAAAGCGTCAGTAGCACAAACTGACTGGTCAGCGACGGATAGATCGCTCTGAGCGCCGGCTTGAGAATGATCAGACGGAAAACCTGAGCCTTGTGCAGCCCAAGCGCAAGGCCTGCCTCCATCTGACCTTTGGAGATCGACTGGACGCCGCCGCGGATGATCTCAATGGCGTAGGCGCCGCCGTTGATCCCAAGCGCAATGATCGCCGTCGGCGTCGGATCCAGCCGGATGCCGGCGAGCGGGAGGGCGAAATATAGGAAGAAGATCTGGACCAGGAATGGCGTGTTGCGGATAAGCTCGACAAAGCCGATCACCAGCCAGCGCAGCGGCTTGTAGCGTGAATCTCGCAGCCCGACCCCGCCGATGCCGATGACGATTGCCAAAAGCATACCGCAGAGCGCAAGCAGCAACGTGCCGAGGCAGCCGAGGAGCAGGTTCGGCAGACCATCGATGACAGGCGTGAAATCCAGCGTGTAGGTCATCACCTCTCCTCAGTCGCGTCCCACCATGCCGGCCATAGCCTGGATCGCCAATTCATACCCGGCTGCGCCAAGGCCGATGATGATCGCCGTTGCGACCCGAGAGATAAGGGATTTGTGATAGATGCTCTCGCGGGCATGCACGTTGGAAATGTGCAACTCGATCTTCGGCGGATCGAACGTCTTTAGCGCATCGAGAAGCGCAATCGACGTGAAGCTATAGGCGGCCGGGTTGATGATGAGGCCGCAGGCCTCCCTGCGTGCCTGGTGCACGCTCTCCACCAGCTCACCTTCGAAATTTGTCTGGCGAAAGTCGATGTCGAATCCGAGGTCATTCGCCTTGGCGAGGCACTTTTTTCTGATGTCCATAAGCGTCGTCGTGCCGTAGACGGAAGGCTCCCGCTCACCAAGAAGGTTCAGGTTTGGCCCGTTGAGCACAAATATCGTCTTGTTCATGATCGCGCTCCAAAAGACGCGCAAGGCCGTTCATTCGGCGTCGCGACACCTTTGGCGGGCATTGCAGCGCCCGCCAGCTTGCTCCTGCCGATTGAGTTGGGCTCAGTTGGCGGTGAACGGAATGCCTTCGAGGCTATCGGGGAATTCCGGAACCGGCACCTTCATCCACTTGTCGTAGATCTTCTTGAGTTCGCCGTTGGCCTTGATCTTGTCGATGAAGGTGTTGATCGACGCGTTGATTTCCTTTTCTCCAAGCCGCGTGCAAGCGCCGTTATAGAGCTTCTGGAACTCCAGCTTGTTTTCGAACTCGCCCGGACGAGCCTTTTCGACACGGTCCATGTAGAAGATATTGCCGCCAAGTGCTTGAACTTGACCTGATACCAGCGCCTGGACGCTGGGCGCATCACCGTCGAAGCGGCGGATTGTGGCACTTTGGGGCGCGTTCTTGGTGACCTGGGTATCTTGCGCCGCACCTTTGGCAACGCCGATCGAGAGATTGGCCATGTCGTCATTCGTTTTGACCGACATGGACTTTGGAGCAATCAGCACGATGGCGTTGGCAACATAGGGCTTGGAGAACTGAACGGCTTTGGCGCGTTCCGGAAGCATGGCCATTGTTGCGAAGAGAACGTCGACGCGGCCGGTGGTTAGAGCCGGAATACGGTTGTTGACTTCCAGCGGCACGAACTCGACAGAAACACCCAGTTCCTTCGCGTAAAGTGTCGCAATATCGGCATCGAGGCCGTCCTGCTTGCCGCCGCTCGTCACGAAGCCCCATGGCGGGTTGTCGCCCTGGATACCAACGATGAGCTTTCCTCTGGCCTTGATTTCTTCGGGCGTGACCGCGGCAGCCGGGTTTGCGAGCCCGATCGCAGCCACGAGGGCAGCGGCACAAAGCATCGCGCTTCGGCGCGTCAGCATCGACTTGAACATTGATTCCTCCTCCTTTGGGCGGTCCCTTGGACCCAACAGTCTTCCTCTCCCGACTGCATGAAGGAATTTTTGACAGAGGATGCTTCGTAAATCAACATAGTTTTTTAAAATCATATGAGACTTTTCATTTGACCAATTGATTTGAAATGCTCACGACATTCGGCATAATGCCATTATCGAGAGTTGGCGCGCAAAGCAGACCAGCCCGGGGGGGCGCTCTCGTGACGCCGAGGAAAGGGTTTTGAAATATGAAGACCTCGATAGCGACGGTAACACTCAGCGGTGAACTGCCCGACAAGCTTGAAGCCATTGCACAAGCAGGTTTCGACGGTGTCGAGATTTTCGAAAACGACTTCCTGGCCTTTGATGGGAGCCCCGTCGACGTCGGCAAGATGGCGAGCGATCTGGGGCTTGCAATAACGCTTTTCCAGCCGTTTCGCGATTTCGAAGGCATGCCCGATGCGCTTCGAAGCCGTACCTTCGACCGGGCCGAGCGCAAGTTCGACATCATGCAGGAGCTTGGAACCGATATGGTGCTCGTCTGCTCGAACGTCTCGCAGGCTGCCCTGGGAGGCATCGATCGCGCGGCCGCCGACTTTCACGAATTGGGAGAACGAGCCGCCAAACGCGGCCTCAAGGTGGGTTATGAGGCACTTGCCTGGGGGCGTTATGTCAACGATCATCGTGATGCCTGGGAGATCGTGCGGCGTGCCGATCATCCGAGTGTCGGGCTTGTTCTCGACAGTTTCCATTCGCTCTCGCGCAGGATCGACATCAACTCGATCCGGTCGATTCCAAAGGAGAAGATCTTTATCGTCCAGTTGGCCGATGCGCCGCTGATCGATATGGATCTGCTCTACTGGAGCCGCCATTTTCGCAACATGCCGGGCGAGGGTGATCTACCGGTGACTGAATTTGCAGAAGCGGTGGCCTCGACCGGGTATGATGGCTACTTCTCGCTCGAGATCTTCAATGATCAGTTCCGTGGTGGCTCCACGCGTAAAATCGCCGCGGATGGCCATCGCTCCCTGATCTATCTGGCAGATCAGGTTCGCCGCAATGTCGAGACGCCGATCGGTGTAGCGATGCCCAAACGCGCTGTCGTCAAGGGCGTGGGCTTCGTCGAATTCGCGACCGACGAGGACGAGGCCGCTGAACTGGTCGCCATGCTGCGGGCCCTTGGCTTTCGCAAGGCGGCCGTCCATCGTTCGAAAAAGGTCTCTCTCTTCGAGCAAGGCAATATTCGTATCCTCGTCAATGTCGATCCTGCTGGCTTTGCCAGTGCCGCCTATGCCGTTCACGGCACATCTGCCTACGCACTGGCGCTCGTCGTTGACGATGCCGGCGAAGCCTATGGCCGTGCCCTGGCGCTCGATGCCGAGCCGTTTCGCCAGCCGGTTGTCGATGGGGAGCTTGAATTCCCGGCCATCCGAGGGGTTGGCGGGGGGCTTATCTATCTCATTGATGACAAGAGCCCGCTTGGCCGCTTCTCGGAGATCGATTTCGAACAGGTGGCTGACGACAGCGATAGCGATGGTGCCGGACTGCTGCGGTTCGATCATGTCGCCCAGACGGTTGCCTATGACGAAATGCTGACCTGGCTGCTCTTCTACACTTCGATCTTCGACACCAGGAAGACGCCGATGGTTGATATCATCGATCCTGGCGGCGTCGTGCGTAGCCAGGTCGTCGAGAATGAAGCAGGCACGCTGCGCCTCACGATGAACGGTGCCGAAAATCGCCGTACGCTCGCTGGTCACTTCATCGCCGAGAAATTCGGTTCGGGCATCCAGCATCTGGCGTTTTCGACAAACGACATTTTCGCCACGTCGAAGAGACTTCGAAAGCAAGGCTTCACGCCGCTCCATATATCGCCGAACTATTATGACGATGTTGAAGCCCGCTTTGGCCTCGCCCCGGATCTGACCGAGCGATTGAAAGCGGATAACATTCTTTATGACCGCGACGAACATGGCGAATATTTCCAGCTTTACAGCGGCACTTACGGTGAGGGATTCTTCTTCGAAATCGTCGAACGACGCGGATATCGGGGCTACGGGGCGCCGAACGCGATCTTCCGGATTGCCGCACTCAAGCGGCAGATGCGGCCGGAAGGTATTCCAAAAGATGCCATGTGATCGGTCTTGATCACTCTATGCGGCCGCTCTTCAGGACGTGCGCCACGCCACTTTCTATATGGCGGCGAACGACGGACCTGGCGCCCTCGACGTCGCGCTTCAAGGCAAGTTCGAATAGTCGCTTGTGGTCGTCAACGACAGCCTGACCGCGAAAGCTTCGGGCCAGCATGTGATAGCGTAAGAACCTGTCGAACACGGAAGACAGCGCCGCCATAAGCGTGGCGGAATTGCAGGCCGATACGATCGCCTGATGAAATTCCCAATCGTAGCGAACCCAGTCGATCGTGCGCGATGTATCGCCCGCAAGCAGCTTCTTTTCCGCTGCCGCCAGCTTGTGGTGGGCGGCGACAATGCGTCCCTCCCATTCGAGATCTCCGGCCGCAAAAGACACGTCGATCGCGTGGGTTTCGAGTACGGTACGCAGGTCGGCGAGCTCTTCGAGCTCCTTGCGCGACGCCGGGCTGACTTCAAAGCCGCGCTGACCTTCCGCCAGGACCAGGTTCTCGGTGGTCAGGCGGCTGAGTATTTCGCGCAGCGACGAGACGCTGATGGAATAGCGCTCCTTGGCCTGCTCAAGTTTGATTTTCGCACCAGGCGCCAAGACACCGGAAATGATGTCCTGGCGGATCTGCCGAAAGACGACGTCGCTTACAGTTTCGGAAGGTTCACCGGCAATTTTGAGCATGAGATCCTCTGCTTTGCTCAGGCGCCAAGAAAGCACCAGCTATGATGCTTGTGTTGGAACGGCCGAAAGCAGGCCTTTTCCAAGGGCATGCTCGACACCGCCTTGTATGTGACGCTCGAGGACTTTCTTTGCGGTCTTGCTGTCGCGTTTTAAGGCGGCTTCCAAGAGCTGCCTGTGTTCCTGTTCGGCAACGCCGCCGCGATAGGACAAAGCAACCATCTGATATCGCAGATATTTGTCGAAAACGGCCGAATGCGTCTCCATCAGCAGTCGCGATCCGCAGGCAGAAATCAGCGCCTGGTGAAACTCCCAATCATAGCGCTTCCAGTCTTCCGCCCTGCTTGTGTCGCCCGACGCCATCACCTGTTCCATTCGCGCAAGCTTATAATGCGCGGAAACCAGCCTTGCCTCCCACTCCACGTCGCCCTGTTCGAAGGATTGTTCGAGCGCATACTCTTCGAGAAGCAGGCGCAAGGCTGCGATCTCCCTCAGATCGGCAATCGATACCCGTGCAACCTCAAAGCCCCGCTGGCCCTCCGCCACGACGAGCCCTTCGGACGTCAAACGGTTCAAAATCTCGCGAAGGGTGCTGACGCTGGCCTCGTAGGCCCCTTTCAAATTCTCCAGCTTCAGCTTCTGGCCAGGCGCCAGACGCCCAAATATGATGTCCGCGCGTATTTGCCGATAGCCGCTGTCAGCGACGGTTTCCTCAATAATTTCCTGACGCACGCTCCGTCTCCGAGATTTTTCCTTTCGTCCTATATATCTGAATTGCTAGGTCGGATTCAATGTGAGGTGCAGTTTGCGGGCATCGATCATCGCTCGGCAACAAGCCGCCGCCGATTTTATCAACGGATCCAACACCATCGTCACAATCTTGATCGAAAGCTTGCGGGGAGGACGCGAACCGATCGCGTCACCGTACCCCAGCCAAGGCGGTTGTTTCGGGGTGCCCCGCTTCGCTTCTGCGACTTAACGATGCTCTCGTCGCAAAGGATCATGCCGATCTTAACTGGCAAGTGGTCCACGCGTCGTAGCAGGAAGATCCGGGCCCAAGCCGATCAAGCAGACTTCGGCAATTTCGGACTTTCCGAAAGAATGCGCGCCTGGGCAACAGAGACGCCATAGGACGCCATCAGCCACAGGCTGAGCGCAACGGCACGCGGTACCGGCTGCTCACCCGACGCCCACCGACGGCTGGTGAGTTCATCGACGCCAAAAAGCTCTGCGGCGACGCTTGCCGTCAATCCAGTGACAGCGAGCGCCGCCCTGTATTCGGACGGAGTCATTTGATGCGTTCCCGGCGCGCTTCGCGCGCGTTTTATTTCGTTATCGGATAGATTATCTTTCATTTAGTTGCGTGCGTTAGTAGGGAGCGACATTTTGTGTCTGTTTTGCGACATCTTCGCCGAAGAGAGAAAATAGGCGGGGGAACGATTTGCCACCTTGAGCAAATATGGGGATGACGGATCCACTGCGTGATGGGGCTGATCTATCCAATTACCATATCAAATTGGCCCTGGGAAAGGCCCTTCTCAAGGGGGTAGTTGCATCGATCGTTTCTTGGTCGAAGCGGTTTCGTGTTGCTCAAGACGAGCGTCGTCAAAGCGCAGGGGAGAAAAGCGCAGCGTTCCCGGCCATTGCGGCATCGCGCTTCCGCCCAAGCAGCGCGCGGTAGAGCTTGACGTGGTCGCGCGCGCAACCGAGGTGGTCGGCAGGTTGTCGCATGGAAGCGCGTAGCCGATCCCAGGTCTGGTTATCACCCAATACCTCGACGATGCGGTCCGCGAGATCCTGGCTGCTTCCCGCGCGGAAGTGCAGGCCGTCCTGTCCTTCCCGTACCTTCTCGGCCATCCCGCCGATGTCAGAGCAGATCATCGGCCTGCGATGGAGCAGGGCCTCCTGGATCACAACAGGCGAATTTTCCCACCAGACGGACGGTAGAACCACCCAGTCGACCGAACGCATCAGGCGCGGCACGTCCGCGTTCTGGTAAGCGCCATAGAATCGGACACGCTGGCCAGCGTCTGCGATAAGCTTCTTCATTCGTTCCTGGAATTCGATCGGCTGTCGCTCGAGGTTGCCGCCAAAGATCATCAAGCAGGAGTCTTCGCCCCATGTCTCCTTCGGGATGCGCAAAACCGCGTCAATCAGGACGTCGACACCCTTGAACGGGGTCATCTGGCCGAAATAGGCGAAGCGGTTGCGACGCGGCTTGAGACCCTGCAAGTCGCGCGCTGGCGCAGCCGCCTCGATGGCGATCCCGTTTTCGATCACGCAGAGCTTGTCCTCTTCTATGCCCCATTTGATGTAGCGCTCGGCCAGAAACCGGCTGGGCGAGACGAAGGCGTCTGCAAGGTCAAGCATCCCGCGCGCAAACAACTCCCGCTTCAAGAAGTGCGAGACGGGGATGTCGGGAAAGCAACCGTGGCAGGCGATGGGGGAGGCCGTTTCACAGAGCTGACCGGACGGTCGTTTCACCATCTGCCCGTGATTGTGGCAGATCGAAAGGTATTCGTGGAACGTCACCAGTATGGCCGCATGGGGAAATGCCTCTCTAAGGGCGTAGAGCGCTTCGAGGCCGATGCCGAGAACATGATGGAAATGCACGACATGAGGCCTGAGATCGCGCGCGAAGCGCAAGAGGTCTCGGCTGATCGCCTGGGTGTCGCCATTTGACAAGAAGAAGTGGTCGTAGTCGTCCGTGTGAAACAGCAACTCATCTTCGGCAAGGCGAAAGCTCATCAGCGCGGAGGCGGCATGCCGGGGTACCGGATGGCCGACCCGGGCGAGGTAAACCGATCTCACGTCCGGCAATGCGTTTAGGCCGCGATGCAGGTTGTGCGATGCGATTTCTGCCCCGCCGAGCGACACTGTCGGGTGCGCATGCGAGACGACAAGGACACGAAGCTGCTCCTTCATGCGGGCCTCTTTTCACGATGTTTCTCGCCTGCGAGGACAGGCGACCATTGGCTCCCCAATATTTTTCGATCGATCTCTTCCACCAGAGCCGCCATTGCCGGACTGTCCCCGTTGCGTGCGTCGTCGCAGCCCCACATCTGCACCGATGGCAGCAAATAGCAGTGGATACCGCACCGGCTGAGACGCAGGCCGAGATCCAGGCCTTTTTTCTGGACGCCGAGATAGCCGCCGGAAAAGCCGCCCGCGCGCAGCAGGGCGTCGCGAGGCATGACACAGCACTCGAGCGAAGCCGCCACGATGCGGGTCAGCTTCATTTCGGTAACTGCTTTCAGCGGATATCCGGCATATCGGCCGACAACTGGCAGGTCGCCGTTGTCGTCATCGATCCAGTTTCCCGCCCAGCGAACGGAATGGTCCTCGTAAGCCAGTACGGGCGAGATGATGCTTCCTTTCAGGGGCGCGGCCGTGGCCAAGAGCTTGCCGTACCAGCCTGTCCCGCGCGGGACCAGTGAGGCGGAGAACGACACGACTGTTTCACACGAGAGTGCCTGGGTGCCGGCTTCAAGCATATCGTAGAAGTCGCCTGCTCCCTTCACCGATACGAACCTGGCCGAAAGGCGATAAAACCGCACGAGTTCTTTGAGGCGGGCTGCCTGCCTGAGAAAGCGCTCGGCAGGCATGGCGATCACGATCGGCGCGCGCCGGGTCTCCGGATCGAGCGCGAGCAAGGCCAGCAGCGGTGAAATGTTCTCCTCTCCCTCCCCAACACCGATGACGATCGGCGGGCCGCTTTCCTGATCGAAAGAGCCAGCGTCCAGGATTGCGTCGGTGACGGGCGCCGACTGTCTGGACGAGCTGAGGAACGGCACAATTTGTGCGTCGACGATCGCCGGCAACGCACAATTTGCTGGATCGATGGAACCGATTTGGCGCAACGCCGCCAGGCGCGCCGAAACCCGCGTTGGTTTGACTGGCAAAAACGCGCGGCGCAAATCGCGAAGCGTCAGTTCGAAGTAGAGAGGTGCACCGTGATCTTCACTCGGCAATTGGGCGTGGACGATGAACCCGTGGGCACGCTGTTCACCTTGAATGCTCGGCGCGAAGTGCTGCTCCTCGTTGAAACTGTCCGTGACATCGGGACGATCGAGGCGCGTCCAGCGTTCGTCCAGGCGAGCCGCGCCGTTGCGTCTACGAAGTCTTACCGCCGCGACGTGGGCGTCGGGATCATAAAGCCAGCCGCAGGCGAGGAGTTTTCCTCCATCGGCCTCGAATATATTGTCTATTCCCATCCGGACGGGAAACGGCAGGCTGGAGACGGTTTCTTCGCCATCAAAGCTGTTAGCGGCCGCTCGCAGGGATAGGAGCACGTCCGGCGCGCCATGTGCGCGCGGCAGGATTGACCTGACGTGTTCGGGCGTTTCCAGCGGGCCGGCGATGCGCTTTCGCGGGTGGACCGCGGCATACCTCCAACCGCCGCGCCCCCGAAAGACGAGGCCTTCTATGTCGCGCGCGCGGGCAGCCTGGCTAGCCTCGAGAAGACCGACAAAACCCGGGGCGCCATCGGGCGCGTCCGGGCGGGAAAAGACGGCGATGCCGCACTCCGAGGCCACCGATGTCGGGCTGCCGACCACACACACCCGGCAAGGCCCGGGCGCCATGCCGCGGCTCCAGCCCTGCAGGAATGTCGTGCCCTCATGACTTTCACCAATCAACTCGATGAAACCATCGTTTGCGTGGACTGCCTGCAAAAGTGCGGTGATGGTTAGAAGTCTACGGAGGTTAAGGTTGCCGGCCATCAGAACGTCGACGAGCCCATCAATGACGGCGGCTGCGTGAGATCCTGCGGCTTCGGCCACGATCGCGGCTGCTTCCTCCGCGGAGGCAAGTCGGGGCGCGAAGATGTAGCGTGCGCCCGTTTCCTCCTCGCCGAACCGCATCGCAGTCATGGCGCGGTCCGTGCCGTCTGTCGGCAGGAGCGCCGCGAAGCCGTGCTTGGCCCTTGGCGAGCGAGGGGTCAGTCGCCATTCCGAGACAAACGCGCTTCGCGCGCCTTCTTGATCCCCGTCGACGCCGACCATCACGCCGCCGGCCGTCACTTCGCCTGCCAAGACACGACCGAGACCGATGAGCAACAAGGTGGTCTTGTCTACACGGCAGCCGATAACCCTGCCTGGGCGCATAGCCCTGCTGGCCCCATGCTTAACCGCCGTGGGGTTCATAACCGCGGGGGACTGTTCAGTAACCAGCACGCCTTAACCTTTCCGCCTCAGATCCTGACAATCAGCGCGAGGCCAGCGCCCGCGGCAAATCCCACGAGCGCAAACAGCAGCAGTAGCAGGGGTTTCAACTCGCCGCTCTTACGCTTCTGCAACGCACTCAGGTTCTTCTCCATGCCTGCCACCACCCCATCGAGCCGCATCAGATGGACATCGAGATCATTCAGCCGTTGGCCGATATCGACTCTGAGACTTTCGACGGCGTTGCTGAGGTCGGTCAGGCCGACTGTCTCAGTCTTTTCCACATCGATTTCTGTTGTACGCTGCAGCGAGCGCTGTGAGACCTGCAGTTGCCGCTGCGACGCCATCAGTACGTCGAGCTTGTCGAGCACTCTTGCGAGCGGCGCGGCGATCAGAGCTTCGGCTGCCTGCTCGTCTGGCTGGGGGACGCGCAAGGCCTGCTCGGAACCACTTCCATTTCGCGCCACGACGACGAGATCGTTGGCGCGCGACTGGACGAGATCGGGCAGTGCGATTTCAAATGCGTGGTTGCCGTCGCCGATACCGTTGCGCCGCAGGTCGGGACGATTGCGATCGGCAACCGTTTCGGCAATCACCTTGCCATCGAGCAGAACACGGATGGTCAGCCGTTGGCCTGGTGCCATCGGGTCGAATGCCCAGCCGAAGACCCGACCCATGTCGATGGCATCTACCCGGCCGTTCATCGGCTTGACGTTGTCCTGTTCGGATGCGGCGTCCGGTCGTTCAGCGGGACTGGCCATGAGTTCTCCTATGCCTGAAGCCGTGCCGGCTCGAACCGCTTGAGGTAGCGGCGGGCGGTCGTATCGATGTCGTCGGGCTTGCGAGCGTTTTCGCCGAACTGGCGCAGCAGGCTCGGTTCTTCCAAGATGTTGCGCATCGCCGCGGCGAGCGCTCGCGCATCGTTGGGTGGCACAGTCAGGCCGTTGACGCCGTGCTCGATCATTTCAGCCATGCCACCAATGTTGCTGGCGATGACGGGACGGCCCTGGGCCTGGGCCTCCTGAATGACCAACGGAGCGTTCTCCCACCAGACGGAAGGAACAATGGTGCAATCGACCGCCGCCACCAGATCGCCGATATCTTCGCGTCGATAAGGCCCCCGGGGCTGCACGCATTCTGCCGTTTCGGCGAAGCGGCGATCGATCTCATCGACGAAGGTCTTGCTCTGGAAGGGCGCGCCCCCATGCACTCGCAGCTCGAATTCGAGGCCATCGGCCAGAAGCTGGCGCGCGGCATCGAGCAATACGGTCACCCCTTTCCAGGGATTTAGATTTCCGAAATAGCCGAAGACCGGCCGTCCGCCTTCGAGCAGCTCTCGTCGCGCGGCGTTTCGGGTGGGGATGCCATTGGGAATGACGCTAATCGCATCTTCGTCCAACCCCCATTGCACGAAGCGATCCCTTAGAAAAGCGCTTGGTGACACGAAGTGGTCAACCGTGCTCAGCAGCGCCTTCAGGTGCCGTTCGCGCAGGACAAAGCGATCGAGGGGAATGTCCTTGAAGCAACCATGGCAGCGGTCCGGGCTGGCTTGATGGCAAAGCTCTTTGCTGCCGGTGCGCACCATCAGGCCGTCATGATGGCAAATGGGGTAGTAGTCATGGAGCGTCATGACGATCTGACAGTGGGGCAGGGTGCGGCGGATAATGTGAGGGAACTCTGCGCCAAGCAGCAACAGGTGGTGGATGTGGACTACATCCGGCCGGAACTCGCGCAGCAACTCCGTTATGTCAGGCACCACGCCATAGAGGTCGATCTGGCTCATGAAGAAGTGGTCGAAGTGTCCGGACCACAGCAGGACTTCATCTCCCGCCGGACCGATGCCCTGAAAGCTCGTGCCCGGCCTCGCCTCGCGATGGATTTGGTTCGTGGCACCAAGAAACAGAGCCTCGTGCCCAGCGCGCTGGTAGGCGCGAAACAGGTCGTGAGCGAATATCTCCGTTCCACCCGGATGGAGGGACGGATGGTTATGGGCCGCCACCAGAATGCGCTTGCTCATCGAGCATTTCCCCGGCGCTTCGCCACAACGAAGTCCTGATGGTGGCCAGCGTTCGTGCCGCGCCAATGGCCAAGCGATTTCAGCGCGACGGAGAGGCCGGCCCGCTCGAGCGCCTTGTCCAGAAAACCTTCTTCGAAGCCGATCGCGGCAAGCGGCGGCTGGTCGGGTACGAACCAACACGGCCCTTTGCCATAGCGACGGAAAGCGAGACGCGGATCGCGCCGCCCGTTTTCGTTTGCCGCGGCGAAGCCGTCGACCACGAAGGCGGTTATAAATAGGCGGCCACCGGGTGACAGGACTCTGCGGACCTCGGAGAGGTAGACAAGCACCTCCACGGGCGGCAAATGAGTGACCACGGACGTCATGATGACGAAGTCGAAATGATGATCGGGAAAGGGAAGGGCCAAAGCCTTTCCGCTGATCTTGCCGCTCGGGTTGTATAGCTTGTGCGCGATATCCAGTCGCTGAAAGGCGAAATTGGGGTAGGCGGGCGTGATCGCACTCTGGCACCAGCTGATGCCGCCCTCGACCGGATCGATGCCATCGTAGCGGCTCGTTTGTGGATCGAGATACTGGGTGAGCGGCACGGCCATCCGGCCGATACCGCAACCGATGTCGAGCACGCGGCTGTCTTCGCGCAAACCGCCGATGCGAATAAAGTAACCGAGAAACTCCGCCCCTATCGCGCGAAAATCACCGTCTCCCACGAAGACGTTGGTTGGCTCCGGTCGCGGTAGAAAACGATTGGACCGAACGGATTCTATGAGCCAGCGAACACGGTCTTCATCGATCAGCCGGGCCGGCGCGGGGGGATTAACGAGTGCCGCTTGCGTCACGCCGCGTTCCTTTCCCGGGGTCTCCCACCCGCGGTGGCGGGGCGATCCCGGTCTTCGAATCGATTCGCCATCAGCTCGCTGATGTCGTCCTCCCAACGTTGCGTGTGCAGCCATGAATTGTATTGGCTTGCAACGCCGCGCATGTAGTCCTGGCTGCGGCGGATCGAGCGACGCTCGAAATGATACAGGCACGCTGCCGGTTCATAGACTATCTGGAGTCCGAGGCGACGGATCTTGAGGCACAGGTCGCTGTCCTCGTAGTCGCCGATTACATAGTCCTCGGTGTAACCGCCAACGCTCTCGTAAACATCCCTGCGGGTCACAAGGCAGGCGCCGGTGACGCCGGGAACCTCGCGGGCATGCAGCGCCGGCGCGTAGTCGCCCGGCATGCCCTTGTGGAAATGGTGGTTCAGCCAGATCCCGCGCTGGTCGCGGCCGAAGTAGAGACCGGCATGTTGCAGCGATCCGTCCTCGAAAATCAGCTTCGGGCCGGTGGCGCCCAGTTTTGGCCTTTCCAGCACCGCACGCGACAACACCTGCAGCCAGCCTGGCGCGCACGGCACGACATCCGAATTGAGCATCACCAGGATGGCGCCGCGTGCAAAACGTGCGCCGGCATTGCAGGCGCGCGCGTAGCCTCCGTTGCGATTCATCACAACAAACTTCATCGCCAGCCCGTGCAGAAGATGCAGGCCGCCCAGCAGGTGTTCCGTCTCGTCCTGAATTTCCGGGGAATCGAGGACATAGATGATCTCCGCGTTGGCGGCGAGCCACGGATCCGTTGCCATCCCGGACAACTGGAAACGCAGGAAGTCGAGAACCCGGTAAAGTGGGACCACAATCGAAACGAGGGGCGCATCTTTTTGAAGGCCGTAATCCTTGGTGCGGCTGACCTCTATGGTCCTCCCCAATCGTCGCTCGACGTCCTGCAAGGCAGGGGCGAGGATCGTACGGAAGGCGCGGTCGACGGCATGCTGCGGTGGCACGGCGCGCAGGACATGGTTTCGTTGCATTGCGGCCTCGAAAGCCTGTGGCTCCGGGACAAGAGGCATTACCGCTCCCGAGGCGAGGCGCATTTGAAATCGTGGCTGCAGGAGCGGCCCGGGCGGCTCCGCCAGGGGGACCCAGGCAACGAAACCGGTCACATCGGTCTTGCTCTTCTCATCCTTCCCTTGTGCCCATGCTGGAAATTCGTAGCTGTTCCCGTCGAGCGGCACGGCCGTGCCGTCCTCTTTGACGTAGTCGATGCCGGAAAACAAGGTTGACGGCGCATGGAACCAGCCGCCGGCCAACAGGCCGCCTTCGAGCGCCAGTGCGAGATCGACCTCTGCGGACGGACGCATCGACGACTTGGCGATCCGGATTGTCGCCAGTGGTGTGCGAACTTGCAGGTCGATCGCCGTGGCGGCGCCGCTTTCCGGCAACGTGGCGAGCCGACGCACAATCATCTCGCGCAACTCCACCGCCTCGCGGTTTTTAGCCCACCAGCTCTGAAGGCTGGAATAGCGAGGCTTGCCGTCGGCGAGCTGGCGGATGGCGAGGCCGTTCTTGCTCAGAAGGACGATGAGAAACGGAGGGGAGGGGGACGGCGCCTCCGTGATGAAATGGCACGACCGCGCGCCGTGTTTCACGTTGCGTCCGAGGACAGTCCTTACGGCCATGCGTGTGATCGACGTCACGCCGACCGCATAGATCGCTGTGATGTCGCCGAGATCCGAATTGATGGTCGTCTCAATCAGATGGCGCCCTTGCGCAACCTGGCACACGATGCTGGCGGCCTGCGGTTCGGGTACGAGCGCGTGAAGGGCGTCTTCGACCACCATGCTGAACAGCTCGTCGCTGGCAATGCGGAAGGCGCTTCGCCACACAGTCAGGAGGTTGCTGACGAACTTGATGCGAGCATCTGGCGCAAGACCGGCAAAAAGGGCCTCAACATCGAGTGGCGCGAGCCTGCGCGCGGGCTGCATCACGATGGTATCAACAGTGGCGCCGTCTTCTGTGCAGATGTCCACACGCTCCGCCTGGTTTCCTGGCCTCATTGCCCAGAACATGCGTTGCCGTCCGTTGCCAAGCGGGAGCGTCATGCTGACGAGCGGTACCGGCGACTGGTCCATGGACAACAGACACCTTGTGGCGGCGGGAAGGGCTGGGGGGAGATCCAAGATAAGGACGGCCAGCTCGGCGCCGAGCCGAAAAATTTCTGCGTTCCTGAAATCGCCCGTGGCGTCTATCGATACGTCGAACGTCACACGCTATCCTCTGGATTGGAATAGCGCGCCCCAAGGGAGGAAGCAGGGCGCGCGGGGCTCGCCGTCAGTGAACCGTGAAGTAGTGGTCGGGATTGGCGTGGATGTCGTCGGCATCAACATTGACGAGGGTGAGCGTATCACCATGTCCGAGATCCACGACAACATTGCCGCCGACCTGGGTGACGCGCGAGGCCAGGTCTTCGGGCGAAGACACGTCGAGGCCATTGATGCCCTTCGAGATCTGCAGCAGATCCTCGCCCGCAGTAAAGTCGAGAATGACGTCATTGCCGCCGCCGCCGTCGAAGACGAAGACGTCATGGCCAGCACCGCCTGCCAACACATCGTTGCCGGCGCCGCCGTCAAGGATGTCGGCGCCATCGCCACCATAGAGGATGTCGTTGCCCTTGCCGCCGGACAGAAGGTCGCTTCCGTGTCCGCCAAACAGGATGTCGTTGCCCTTGTCGCCGTAGAGAAGATCATCACCCCAGCCGCCGACGAGGGTGTCGTGACCGTCTTCACCGTTCAGCAAGTCGCTGCCCTCGCCGCCGAACAGGGTATCGTTGCCCTTGCCGCCGAACAGCAGGTCGTCACCGTCATCACCGAACACGAGGTCGTGCCCGTTGCCGCCGCTCACGAAATCATCGCCCCCATGGGCGCGAATGAAGTCGCTGAAACGGGAGCCGAACAGGGCGTCGTGGTATGCACCGCCTTCCAATGTGGCCATCTGCCTCTCCTCTTCAGGTTTCTATGCACGCGTTGTTCGCACGGGGTGCGACGATTGCGCGCCTGGAATGTGCATTGCAAAAAAAAACTACGCAAGCGTCCCGGGAAGAGAAAGCGTCTAGTTTTGAGAAATAAATTTCTTATTTTGAGTCTTATTGGCACATCATTTCGAAATTGGCGGCTTTTATGATGTAAAATTCCTGCAGTTTACTTTGAAATAACTTCGAAATTTGAAACAAATTACACTTGGTTTCTCCCTATGTTGTTTCCGCGCCCTAGTCTTCTCTGAAGGCGCGATTGAAACTCTCGGCAACGGGAGAGGTAAGGTATTCGATCGCAAGGCGTGACTTGTGGATGATCAGCACCTCCGCAGGCATACCGGGATAGAGGCGGACATCGGGGTTTGCCTTGAAGGATGCCGGGTCGATTTTGGCGCGCGCGACGAAAAATGCGGAGTTTGACTTCTCATCTACCGACTGGTCGGCGGCGACATATGTGATGGCACCTTCCATAGGCAGGCGGGAACGCTGATTATAGGCCGTCAACCGGATCTGCGTTTTGGAGCCCACGGCGATGCTGTCAATGTCACGGGGATTGACGCGCATTTCGATCAGGAGAGGCTCATTTTCCGGAACGATCTCGATCAGCGGCTGGCCGGGCGTGACTGCGCTGCCAGGGGTGCGCAGGAAGATGTTGCTGATGATCCCGTCCTGAGGCGAGCGGATTTCAAGACGCCGCAAGACGTCGTTCGAGGCGGTGATCTGCTCTTCGACATCCGCGAGCTCGACGCGCGCCGTTGTGATTTCGCCGGCAATCGTCGACTGAAAATCGCTGTCGATGCCAGTCAGCGCAAGCTGTGCGCCTGCTCCGGCCTTTTCGGCCCTGGCCTTGTCGCCGACGAGTTCGCCCCGCTCCCTCGCGAGCTGGCTCAGCTTGGAGTCGATCTCGATGAGTTGCATGCGCGGTATGGCGCCTTTTTTCACCAACGTTTCTGTCGCCGTCCGGTGCTCTTTGACGAGGTCGATTTGCTGGTCGGTCGCCTGGATCTGGATGCCGAGTGATTTTGCTTGTTCGACGTACTCCTCAATGGTCTTTTCTTGGACGTCGATGCGCCCGTCCTTGGTCTCTCGCCGCTTTTTGAAAAATATCGTCTCCGCCCTGACGGCGTCATCGACCGTACTGTCCCGGGCGTCGCCGAAATCGTCCGGAAAGCTGATCTGCGCCGTGTCAATTTGCTCGGCCTTCAGTCGCGCCAGTTTCGCGATCAGGCCGATACGTCGGATCTGCAGCGACCGCAGGCTGGAACGGGCGCGCGTATCCTCCAACTCGATCAGGGGCTGCCCGGCGGACACCTTGTCGCCCTCCTGAACGAGCAGCCGGCTCATGACGCCGCCTTCAAAATGGCTGACGGTCTTTCGCTTCGAATCGACGATGACCGTGCCGCTGGCGACCGTCGCGCTGCTGAGCTCGGTCGAAACCGCCCAGGCAAAAAATCCACCGAAGGACACCAGGATCGTGGCCATCCCCGCGATGACAAGACGGCGGAGCGGCGAGCGGGTATCAAATTGTTCGAATTCCAAGTCGTGAGGGTTAACACCAGGCAGCACCGGCTGATGTTTCTGTAGACGCCGTTCGGAAAGGTCGGAGCGGGCTGCAAGAGGCTTCTTCTCGGTCACTTCGCAGTCACCTCGCGGCGTACTTCGCCCGGCATTGTGGCTGGAATCACGTCCGTTCGCGGCCCGAACTGTGTGATGCGGCCGTTTTCAAGCACGAGCAGCTTGTCGGCGACCTGCATGATGGCTGGCCTGTGAGCGATTATGATGACAATGGCGCCGTCGTCGCGCGCATGCTGGATCGCGCGGATGAGGGCGCGCTCGCCAATCGCGTCCAGGTTTGCGTTCGGCTCGTCGAGCACGATGAGGCGAGGCCGGTTGTAGAGGCAACGTGCCAACGCTATGCGCTGCCGCTGTCCTCCCGAAAGGGTCAGGTGTCCGTCACCGACGGGCGTGTCGTAGCCCAGTGGCAGGCGTCCGATCATGTCGTGGATGTCGGCCAATCGCGCCGCCTCCAGCACCTTGTATGGATCGCTGTCCGTCATCCGCCCAATGTTTTCTCGAATCGTGCCCTCCAAAAGGGAGACGGATTGCGGCAGATAGCCGACCACTTGGCCGAACGAGCTGCGCTCCCAGAGATAGGTGTTGTTGCCGTCGAGGAAGACACCGCCGGACGTGGGTCGCAAGATTCCGACCAGCAGCCGGGCGAGGGTCGATTTACCAGCCGCGGAGGGACCGACCACACCGAGGACCTCGCCCGGAGAGAGGGAGAACGAAATGCCCTTGATGATTGGCACATCCAGCCCCGGGGCTGCGTAAACCAGTTTGTCGATGACGATGTCGCCCGACGAATGCGGCGTGGGCATCGTTTGGCGGATAGCAAGATCCGTCTTGAGTGTGGCCTCAAGGCGACGCCAGCCTGCGATCGCCAGAACCCACTGCCGCCAGTTGTCGATGACCGAATCGAAAGGTATCAGCAGGCGTCCGACAAGAATGCTCGATGCCATCATTGCGCCTGGTGTGATTGCCTGCTCCAGCACCAGGAACGCTCCGGCCGCCAGGGTGACGATCTGGATGGAATAGCGCAGGCTGCGAGTCATGGACGACATCGCCTTGCTCCTGCTCCCGCTCGCTTCAAAGGCGCCGAGGGCTTGCATTTGCAGGGCGCGCCAACGATCAGCCAGGGCAGGCAACATGCCCATCGCCTCGATAGCCTCAGCATGTCGGAGCGATGCGCCAATCTTCGAGATCGCGTCGACATTTGTCTGGTTCGCTTCCTTGGTGAGTTGGCGTGTAAGCATGTCCGTGATCAGGCCGCCGCAAAGGAGCAGCGCTGCGGAGACGGCCCCGATGAGGCCGAATAGCGGATGCAAAACGAAAAGGGCGCCAAGGAAGATCGGTGACCAGGCCGCATCGAGGGGCGCGGTCACCGCGGACGAGGTCAGGAAGCTTCGCAATTCCGCGATGTCGCGAAGTGACTGGGTCGCGCGCGACAGGCCCTGGTCAACGGAGGCCTGAACGGCGGCGGCCAGGACTGGCGTGTTTAAGCGGCGCACGAGCGCGCCACCGATCGCTTGGAAAGACAGGGCGCGGATGAACTCCAGAACGCCGAGCACCACAAGGGCGCCGATCGCCAAAATCATGAGCATGACCAGCGTCTCCATGCTCTGACTGTTGAGCACCCTGTCATGAACTTGCAGCATGAACAGGGGCATCGTGAGTTGTAGTAAATTCAGACACACGCTAAGCGCCGCCGCATATATCAACCCGGACAAGAACACGCGCTTTGCTTGTGCGATCAGCAGCCCTGGGTTGTTTTTGTCGTTGCCTCCCAAAATTTGAGCCTTGCTTCTTGTCTCATTTTGAACAGTATCACGCATGGCGATTTGCCTTGAGTTAACGTTATGGCCATCTGCTGGAGGACAGAATTGGTTATAACCGAGCTGAAGTGTAGTATTGCTTATGCCAATCTGGCATAGACGGGGAGCGCGGGCAAGATCATGTCAATCAGGGGTGGTGGGCATATTTGAAGATTACTTCAAATTTTGAAGTATTTTTCCGAAATGGGGACTATAATGAACGAAAATGATGTGCTTAATCTATCCGAACTGAATGACGGTCTGAGAATTCAAAATAACGGTCAGGCTGCGCAAGCAGTTCCCGGGTATGCTCAAGATGTCGAGTCTGGTGACCTCCGGCAGATTACGTATTTCGAGCTCGCTCGCCTGATGGAGCGGGCAAGTAGACGGTTTTCCGGACTAATTCGCGCGGAACTCACCAAGCTTCGTGTAGATGATGTTGGGCCCGCACAGGCGATGATACTACTCGCAATCGGCGATTCAGAGCTTTCGGTCGCCGAGCTTCTAGAACGTGGCCATTATGTTGGTTCCAATGTTTCCTATTATCTGAAGCAGCTTGCCGACGGCGACTATATCGATCGCGTCGCCTCCCAGCGCGACAAGCGGTCCGCACGCATCAAGCTGACGGCGAAGGGGCGACAGCTGAGGGCAAATCTCCGCGACGCGGCGATGGCCTATGAGCGTGCGGTGAAACGTGGCGACCAGGATCAGCGGATGCTTGAGACGGCCTTCCAGACACTGCACGAGCTTGAACTGGCCTGGGCCAACGGTTCACGGTTCGGCGTCTAAGCGGTGGGTCGTGCCGTGGGCTCGGCAGGGGCGGACTAGACGCGATGCATGTGGCGTTTGTTCATCGTAGGGGCTTCGGCCAGTTCGCTGCCTTGGCCGCTCAACTCGCGCAGGCGGGCAATGAGGTCAGCCTTATCACCGAGACCATAGACCGGAAGATCCCATCCGTTCGAGTCGTTCGACATCGAACGGAATCGGGCCCGCGCGCAAATCCGCACATGGCCAGGCACATGGGCATTCCCGATCACCACGCGCGAATCGGCCATCGTGTTGCCGAAACGCTCGACGCAATGGTGCGGCAGGGCCTGGCGCCCGATGTTGTCGTCGGCCATATCGGCTGGGGCAGCATGATGTTCTTGAAAGACGTGCTGCCACAGGTGCCCGCATTGGGATACTGCGAGTTCTTCTACCGGTCGGAAGGCGCCGACATCGGGTTCTCCCTCGACGATCGGCCTGATCTGGAGACGCGCAAGAGGCTGCGCCTGCGCAACATCGCGCAGCTCTTGTCCCTCGAGGCCATTGAGGCGGGTATCAGCCCCACCCATTGGCAGAAAAGCCTGTATCCCGCCGACGCCCAGGGGCGCATTTCAGTGTGCCACGAGGGTATCGATACAGCGCGGTTTCGACCGGATCCGACCGCTTCGGTCACGCTGCCGGATGGGCGTATGCTCACTGCTGGCGGGCCTCCCATTGTCACCTTTGTCGCGCGCGACCTCGAGCCGTACCGTGGATTTCCACAGGTTTTGGAGGCCGCCGCCAAGGTTGCGCGGCAGTGTCGCGATGCCCTGTTCGTTTTCGTCGGCGGAAATGGCGTCAGCTATGGCGTGCCGCCGCCCGGCGGCGGGGCTTGGAAGGACCATCTCCTTAAGACGCTGGATATGCCGCGCGAGAACATCCTCTTCCCAGGCGTGGTGCCGCATTCCGTTTTGCGGCGACTCTACCAGATCTCGTCCGCGCACCTCTACTTGACCTATCCGTTCGTTTTGTCCTGGTCGGTGCTGGAGGCGATGGCGTGCGGCGCCCTGGTCATCGGATCGGATACCGCCCCTGTCCAGGAAGTTATACGCGACGGCCGGAACGGCCTTTTGGTGCCTTTTTTTGACACGGACGCACTCGCGAAGGCCATTCTCGGCGCCCTGAACGAGCCCGAACGCTATTTCCGGATGCGCGCAGCGGCGCGCCGGACGGTCGAATCTCGTTTCCGGCTGACGGACTGCCTCGATCGTCAACGGGATATTCTCGAGGGGTTGGTCGGAAAATCGCTTCTTCGTCAGGGTTGAACGAAAATAATCAATTAATACTTTGATTTTCAAAGTATATCCTAAGTTCTTTTCTTGCATGCCATCGAATTTTATTATTGTGCACCGCAATCTTAGTTGTTAGATTCTTGCTGACGCCGCGATGATTTGAGCAGCGAACTGATTGTCTGGCGTCTTTGGGTTTGTTCCGAATTAATTCTTCAGAGGCCGTAAGTGCGAGAGTTGATGTCCTCCGGCATTGGGAAACGACTGGCGACGAGAAAGCTGATAGCGGCATCGGATCGGGATCGCTCATGCTTCGAAGGGAGCGATATCGAGCATCTCATCGTTTGGCTCGAGGACAATGGCCGCCCTTCAGCGACATTGCAGAATGCATTTCCATTGATCGCCGTCGCCTTTTCCGACGAGGGTGAGGCGGATCTGCAGGAGTGCCTGGCGCTGCTTGGATCGTTGGGGACGGTTCCCGCGGTTCCCCTCCAGCGGCTTGATCCTGTCAACACGTCGGACAGTTTCGCGCTTCTGCGGGCGCTGGCCGAGGGTGGCGTCGGCCGGCTCGCAAAGTACAGCGCCTCGATCACCTCGGAGCTCGCGATCTTGCGCCGGGAGCGCGAAACGCTGCTGGAAAACTACCGGGTCCTTGAAGACGCGTTTCAGGCGCGAAACTGGGAGCCGGTTTCCGAGATTTTCTCCCACGATCCCTATGCCGATCCCAAGGACGACGGGATCGGGCAGTTACTTGCCACCGCCTTTGTCGAGCAACTGCTGCCGGTATCCAGCCTTGGCGTGGCCGGGTTCGCGCTTCACCTGCATTCGGTGCCCAGGGGCAGTGGCGAGCTTGTCGTCGCACTGAGCTATCTCGAGAGCGGCGAAGGGGTGGCCGAGTGGACCGTACCCTATGCACAGCTCGTGCCGACCTGGAATTTCTTTTCGTTGCCCCGTGCCTGCGGTGGGGCGGCGCGCACGCTTCGGCTGCGGATCTCCGCCACCGGACCCGAGACCGCCGGCGTTTCGCTCGGCTTTCCGATCGCCGGCGAGCGCTATTCGGCGCGGTCGGAACTTCCCCATCCGGATCTCGACCTGCGGCCGCTGGCGTTCAAGGTGTTCACGGGACTGCCAGGGGTCAAGCCCGTCAGCGCACCCAACATGATTGCGCCAAGCAACCTGCTCGAAGGCCAGTTCCTCGTCGATTATCGTTTGGCGGTCGACACGTTGAGCCAGATCGCGGACGTTTCGGTCACGCCCATCGTGCCGGAATTCCAAACAGTGCGGTTTCTTCAGCATGAGCATGCCATCGTCTGCCATCCGTTACCGAGCGGCATATCCGCGGGCGCCGTCAGTCGCGCCATCGAGCCCGGAACGATATCCTTCTCGGCAAGCGCCGTTATTGATCATCCGGAAGGTCAGCCCGCGGCGGTCAGCTTCCTGCTCGCTCCGGCGAATTCGAACGCGCGTTCCGAAGTGGCCGAGCTCGCGCGAAAGGGCGCGGCCAGGCCATCAGCATTCTTCAGCGGATGGCGCGAAGTCACCTCAAATCAGGTCGTCAACATCAACATCCAGCTGGAGGAGCCGGTACGCGGCCCGATGGATCTGATGATCCTCAGCCGCGCAGTGACGGATTCGGTCGATTTCTCCTGGCTCAAGGTGTCCGGCTTCAGGTTGGTCAAGCAATCGACGGAGGCCGCCAATGTCCGCTAATAGGGAGCTCCCCGATCTGATCGCAGTGGCTATGCCCCTCTATGGTCACGCAGCACTCGCCCTCGAGGCGATCGAGTCCGTACTTGCCTCGAATCTCAGTGGCTGCCAGGTCGTCATTGTCATCTCCGTCGATGGCGATCCGCGGCATGAGACCTTCGATCAACTGCTGCTCTACGCCGCGGCCCATCCTTCCGTCCATGTCGTGATCGGCCAGAACGCCGGGCCGGGCGGCGCACGCAATCGCGCCATCGAATACGTTCTCGAGCGTTTTCCCGAGACGAAGGCTGTCTATTTCCTGGATGCCGACAATCGCGTCCTTCCCGGCACCATCCAGACGCTTTACCGGCAGCTCCAATCCAGTGGTTGCGGGTGGGTCTACACCAATATCGATACGTTTTCGGTCAGCTGGCGCGCCCACTACGGCAACCGCTATTCGCGGCTGGTCCACTGCATCACCGACAATATCTGCGACACGGGATCGATGATCTCGATCGACGTTTTCCGGACGGGTGTGCGCTTCAACGACGACAGGCAGAACGGCTTCGAGGATTGGGAGTTCTGGCTGTCCTGCATCGAGCATGGCTTCGTCGGCACGCCCTGCCATGACACGGTCTTTGAATACAGGCTGCGGGCGGAGAGCCGCTTCAAGGAGGCGAACCGGGACCGCGCCACGTCGGTAAGCTTCCTGCGCAAGCGCCACAAAACCTTGTTCCAGCGACCGATGCTGGTCGATTTCGAGCATGAGGAGTGCCCGCGCTACCTGTTTGCGCGAACGGAAGATACGGCGATCTCCTTCTTCACCGATCCCACCAAGCCACCGACGATGCTTCGTCTCGACGACATCATCCCGGCATTCTGGGCCAACATAGGCGAACCCGACAATGAACACTTCCCGCCGTTCATGGTCGCCGGAAGCGGCGCTGCGCTCGACCTGCTCCGGCGTTCGCGCATGCTGCCGAACGTGCTTGCCCACCTTGAGCGCTTGAGCGAGAGCAGCAACGTCGTCTTCGTCCAACTCGCCAACGATGCCGCCCAGCGCAAGATCGAGCCGATCGTTCATGGGGCGGGTGGAGAACGAATAGGCTCCGCCGATCTTATTTTCCTTTCGACCCGGCTCATCCAGGACGTGGTCCAGAACAATGCGGTGGACTGGTTCGCTTCGATTGGCAGCCAGCAAGTATGGCCGACATCGACTGTTCTGAAAGTGCGCTTCCCTTTTCCAAGAAGCCTTCCGCGCCGCTCACTCATTACGCCTCAGCAGGTGATGATCAATTGCGTCAACGCGATTGCCGTCAGTCCCTTACGTGAGACGGCGGGCAGGCGGTGGACCTGGCGTCCGGCACGACTCGTGCCCTACGCCGATCTGCACAAGGCCCTGCGCAAGGAAGTTGGGGGCTTCCCGGTTCTGCCGCTCGGGCACAGCGAAGGTAAGCGCACCGTAGCACTACTCGTGCCGAACGCGTCGTTCGGGGGGGCCGAGAAAGTCGTCTACGCGGCCGCCCGGGAATTGAAGGCGGCGGGTTATGAAACCCATCTCTTCGTGCTCGGCACGTCCCGGATGGACGTGATCGATGAATTCGATTCCAGCTTCGACTACATTCACTTCTGGGACGCGGGAATTCCGGCCTGGGGAGGGTCGGGTTCCTTCCTGGGGCAGGACTTTATCGCCGAGGGGCATTCGGTCGACTGGGAGGCGCTGAAGGGACTGCTTTCCGGCTTCGACCTCGTCATCAACAACCACGTGATGGCCGTCCATCCCATCATCGCGCGACTGCGCTCCGAAGGCACGCGCACCGCTTGCTATCTTCACGTCGTCGACAACACGGCGTTCAAGAGGCCCGCCGGGCAGCCCTTTGCTGCGATTGCCCACGAGCATTGCTACGATGCCTTCCTGACCTGCTCCGAACAGCTCAAGATCTATCTGCACAGCTATGGCGTCCCGCACGAGAAAGTTTTCGCCGTTGCCAATGGTGCGAGTTTCACGGTGCCGCCCAAGGCCCTGGCCGAGGTTCTGGCCGTCAGGCGGATCGAGCGCAAGGACGACCGCTTGCGACTTCTCTACATGGGGCGGCTCGATCAGCAGAAGGGCATCGATCGACTGGCGGCGACGCTCGCGGAACTGCGAGCCTCCAATGTCTCCTTCGACGTCCGGGCGATCGGAGGGGAAATCCTTGCCGATTCCAGCTTGTCTTGGAGCGAACGATTGAAGGACCTCGGCGTCGACGTGCGCCCCCCCGTCTTCGCCAGCAAGGATCTGATCAAGGCGCTGGGCTGGGCCGACGTTCTCGTCATGCCGTCACGCTGGGAGGGCGCGCCGTTGATGATCGCCGAGGCGCAGCAGCTCGGCTGCGTGCCCATAGCGACGGCGGTCGGCGCCGTGGACGAACTCATTTCCGACGGCGAGGACGGCATTCTCGTCAGCGCGGCTTCCGATCCTCAGGTGGTGAGGGAGATGGCGCGGATCATCGAAGAGGTCGCGCGCAATCGCGAGAAGCTCGCTCCGCTGATGGAGGGCTGCCTGCGGACCGCCGCGCGCCGGTCATGGGCCTCGTCCTTCTCGGATTTCATCGCGTGGAGCGACCGCTCCGTGAATAATTCATCACTGGCGCGCGCCGCAGTCTTTCGCGAGCAGCCAGTGGCAAATCCCGTGGTCGCGGCGATCGGCTGATTGCCGGGCCGCTCCCCTGAAACAGAAAGGTCTAGTCGAATGCGTCCACGAATTCTCGTGACGGGTATTCCTGGTCACTACACGCGCCTTGCCAACGGCGCCCACGGCCTGTCCGTCTCCTATGCCGAGCGGCAAAAGCAGCCGGAATCGAAAGAGGATTTCCTGCAGGAGCTGCGCAACATCAGCAACACCGGCAACTACCTCATCGGTGAGGGCGCCCTGCGCGCGCTTGCGCCGCATGCGAAGCAGGTTCCCTTCTGGCATCTCTACAATTTGAGCAAGAACGGCGGCGGGTTCGACGAGTTCAACGCCAACTTCGACATCTGCGTCTTCACCTGCGCAAACCTGTTGCGCAAGGGGCTCTCCGCCGACGCCGAGGCTGAGGTCCTCAGCCGGCTCAACATGCCGATCGTCATGCTGGGCATCGGCCTGCAAAACCGCAAGGACCTGGAGAACAATCTTCCGGAGGGAACGAAGCGGCTCCTGGCCATCTTGAAGGAGCGTGAACACTACTTCCTGACGCGCGGCCACGAGTCGGCCGGCTTCCTGAAGGACCAGGGGTTCTCCTTCGTGCGCCCGACCGGTTGCCCTTCCGTCTATTTCATGCCGGACAACATGCGCCGGTCCATGACGAAGCTGTCGAGCGTAAAAATCGGCAAGGCGCGGACGATCTTTTCAGGTTACCTCGGCGGCAATCAGGATGCGATCCTCGACGCCAATGCGCTGGCCCCACAGGACACCGTTCCGCAATACGTCGTGCAGGACGAGTTTCTCCACTTCGACATGAAGGTGGAGCCCAACGACGAGGGGCGCGTCTATGATTCGGCATCGGGGCTGATGATCGGCGACCTGGCCTATCCCGGCACGGAGCGGGAGAAGCAGCGGTTCGAGGTTCGCACGTTCTACGACACTAACCAGTGGCGCGCCTGGGCCTCGTCGATGGACTTCAATCTCGGCCGTCGCTTCCACGGATCGATCATCGCCATGCAGGCGGCGGTGCCGAGCCTGATGGTGGCGGTGGACGACCGCATGCGCGAGATGCTCGGCTTCACCGGCCTGCCCGCCGTCGACATCACCGATATCGACAAGGCAGAGAACCGCGCCGAATTCGTCGCCGATCATCTGGCAAAGCTCAATGCGAGCGAACTTGTCGACCGGTATTCCGACCGCGAGCGCGCCTTCCGCACCACGCTTCGTGAAATCGGCATCGGACACTAGCGGCCCCAGGGTCATCTCTTTTCGGTTCAAAGGACAGTTATGCGTATCTTGCTCACGGGAATCCCATCCTATCTGCAGCGGACGATTGCGGACGTCTCCGGCACGACCGTCATCCACCGACCCTATTTCGACGAGGCCAAGACCAGAAAGGACCTGATCTCGCAAGTCAGGAGGATCGCCAACACCGGCAACTACCTGATCGGCGAAGGGGCGGCCGAAAGCCTGCGCGGCCATGACGTCACCTATCTGCCGTTCTGGCATCTCGCCAACAATCGGGATTCGAACGAGCTCTACGAACGCGTGAACCGCGAATTCGACTTGTGCGTCTTCGCCTCCGCCAATCTCCTGCGGCCTGGCTATTCCGCCGACCTCGAAGCGGAGATCTTCGCCAAGCTGAAGATGCCGGTTGTCGTGATGGGCATCGGCATCCAGCGGAAGGAGGGTCTCAAGGAGCAGCTGCCGGCTGGGACGCTAAAATTCCTGGAGGTCTTGAGAAGCAAGGAAAGCTTCTTCCTCACACGCGGCTATTTCACCGCCGAGTTCCTCAGGGAGCAGGGGATGAAGTTCGTCAAGCCGACCGGCTGCCCGTCGCTCTACTTCTCGCCGAACGACATGAAGCGCTCGCTTTCGGCGCTTGCCAATCCGGGACTGGCGGAAGCCCAGAAAATCGCCTTCGGCGGCTATCTCGGCAGCGTTGCCGATACGATCGTTGATGCCCACGCGCTGCTCAAACCCGACAGCCTTGCAAGCTATGTCGTCCAGGACGAAGTGGTTGCCTACAATCTCTCCCTGACCGGCAATGATAACGACATCGTCTATGATCGGGCGAGCGGGCGGATCACCGGGGGGACCGAATACAAGCACTCCGAGAAATGGCAGCGGAAATACGAGCTTTTGGTGTATTTCGACACGAACCAGTGGCGCACCGCGATGTCGGCGCGCGACCTCTGCTTCGGCCGTCGCTTCCACGGCTGCATTATCGGCATGCAGGCCGGCACGCCGGCGCTCATGATCGCGGTCGACGACCGCATGCGGGAAATGCTGGAGTTCATCGGCTTCCCCTATATCGAGGCGGCCACCTGGAACAGGGAGGCGGACAAGCGCGCCTATCTCGCCAATTTCCTCGGCAAGATCGACACGCAGGCCGTGATCGACCGCTATAGCGCCTGCGAGGCGAATTTCCGAAATGCTCTGGGGCAGATCGGACTGTAGCGGATGGGGGCGAGACCGCGAATGCGCGCGCTATCGGCCTGCGCGCTCTCAGCGCTCTGGGCCCTGGCTCCGGCGCCGCCGGCGGACGCGGGCAATGTGCTCCCCGATCGCATTGGCATTAACCGGGTAAACCTCGCCTGGCTTTCCCGCGCCGATCAGGAGCGCGTGCTGAAGGAGATAGCGGCAAGCGGCATCACCCATGTCCGACTTTCGCTATCGAGGCCGGTGGACAAGAGCATCGAAGCGCTCGAAATGGCGAACCGGCTCGGACTGAAGATCCTCCTCGAGATCCAGCTCGGGAACAAGGACTACTATCCTGCGGGGACGCGCCCTCGTACCGGTTTCGGTCGCGTCTTGGACGCTCAACGGCTTTCGGACCTCGATCTCGATCTTTACCGTGAGCACCTGCGTGCCGCGCTTCGCCGTATCGACGGCATGGGCATCCGCATCGACGCTGTCGAGCCGGGAAACGAGATAAATTACAGCGCCTACAATGGCGACCTCGTCGTCTACGAAAACCCTGGGCGGCGGACGCCGCGCAAGGTTTCGGAAATCGCAAATCGCCCAGCGTTCGAGCGCGGCCTCGACGCCTATGTCGCCATCGTACGCGTCACCCGGGAAGAATTGCGAACGACAGTGTACAGCGGTAACGCGCTTTTGGTTTCAGCCGGGCTTTCCGATGTCGGCACTGGCGAGGCCGATCGCCGCGGCATGGAACGGCTCGCTCCCGGGGCGGTTATTTCGCTCCTGCGAGAGCGGGGAATTGATGCGCTGGTCGATGGCTACGGCATCCATGTCTACCCAGGGCGTAAAAGGGACGCAGCGCTCGCGCGCTACCTGACGACGCTCCTCGATTTTTGCCGGCCCGAAGGGCAGGGCAAGCCGTGCTGGGTGAGCGAGTGGGGCATTGCCAACACCGCGCATTCCTGCCCGCTCGACGACCGTGAGCGCAAAGAGGCAGTCCGCGCCGTGCGCCGCGGCTTCTCGGAGATGATGGAGGGAGGGAGGCTGGAAGCGGCCTACTACTACGACTGGGATACGCAACCGGTGTACAGCGTCTGGCGCTGCGGCGTCTTAAGCCCGGCCGGCGTCGCGGCCACAGAAACGGATACAGGCGGTAGGGTGGCGAGATGACGGGTCTAATCTGGCCGCTCCCGTATATCCGAACTGTAAAGCCGAATATTCCCGGCAGGCCCGAACGGCCCTCTCACGAAAACAACTCCCGAAAAAGGAGGGGGCCAGCCTCTTCCTCCGCAAGGGCGGCGCTGTTGGCAGCCTCGCGGAGTGCCTGGAAGGCGGATTGGTCCCCGACCCTGGTACCGCCAAACCGCACCGTCACGGATATCTGCCGCTCTTGCCCGGCTACGAAGGTGGTTTCGTATACCCTTGCGCGGATGCGCTCGCAGATGTCGCTGACATTTTCCGTTGTTGCGCTTGGTAGATAGATCCCGAGTTCGTCGGAGGCAAGGCGGGCGACGAGATCACCATAGCGTACGCAAGAATGCACGATCTGAGCAATCGATTGAAGCAGTGTATCTGCCCATTGTGGTCCATAACGACGACCGATCTCATCGAAATTGCCGACCCTGAGAACGAGCACGACGCCATCCGGACTTTCCGCGGTGCTTTCGCGCCTGCGGTCTATCGCATGCTCGAGCGAGGTCGCAAATGCGTCGGCGCACAGTGTTCCTGTGCCGGCATGATGATCGAGCGCGCGTTCTTTTTGGAGATCACCAACCGCTTGTTTGCGTCGGCGAAGCGCAAATTGCAGCGGAAATGCAACAGCCGCAGATATCAACGCCGCAGCGGTCAATTCGACCCAAAACGGACGTTCGGGAACAAGCAGGCTTAACAAGAAAACAATTGCGGTCATCCCAATCGCCCAGGAAAGGGCGCCGAGCATTGCACTCTTGATATGCGCGACGATTGCGGCTTGGCGAAAACGAAATTGCAGAGTCATCGGTCAAACGGAGCTTTTGCGGTGGTCGCTATCTTTGACCGATCCGGCGAAAATAGCAGGTGAATAAATCTGATGGCATTTTAGCGATGGGCCACGCGGAATTTCAGCGTCACGCAGACCAGATCGCCGGCCTGTAAGGCCAAGGCGCCTATGCGCTTGTTTAAGAACCCATTCGCACCATCCTCATCACGCACGCCTTGAAGGTCAGCAATGGCATTGGCCTGCGACAGGCAGCGATATTTTGCATGCAAAGTTTGCTTTTAAGGGCCGTTCGGTTGTCGGCCGCAACGGCCGAAGGCGTTCAGGCCGGAAGACGCAAGCGGATTTTTTACAAGGATGGGCATCCCGTTCATATTTTTGCGATTGCGCGGGCGGCGCCCAATATTCCGGGACTTCCAGGGATTTTGTAAACCGCCTGAAGTGCTTGCTTCGGGCGGTTTACCGCGTCCGACCGACGTCGGTCGGCAGCCTATGTCACGGACAGCAGGAGGCGCTGTTATCTGCAAAGATCTTTGTGCCTCCCAAGCGATAGGGGCGCATTCACGTCGGCTGCGCGCCCAACGCGTAGAGTATGCCGCGAAGCTCCGCCAGGCCGCGCAAACGCCCAATCGCAGGATAGCCTGGCGTCACGTTCTTGTTGAGATCATCGAGCATCCGGTGGCCGTGGTCGGAGCGGAATACGATTGTCTCGTTTGCCTGACGCCGGCGGTCTTCGGCGACAAGCTCTTTGAGAACCGCAACCATGTCGACGTCGCCCTCCAGATGCGCGCTTTCGTGGAAGGTGCGACCATCGCCCTCGCGCTTGGTTGCGCGCAGATGCGCAAAATGGATCCTCGACGCAAAGCGACGGGCGATTGCCGGCAGGTCGTTGTCGGCGCGCACGCCAAGGCTGCCGGTGCAGTAGCACATGCCGTTTGCTTCAGAAGGGACCGCTTCGAACAGGGCGGCATAGTCATCGGCCGTCGAAGCGATGCGTGGCAGACCGAAGAGGGAGCGCGGCGGATCGTCTGGATGCAATGTCAGTTTGACACCGCGGGCTTCGGCGGCCGGCGTCACGGCCTGCAGAAATTCGATCAGATGCTGGCGCAGCTTGGCAGCGTCGATACCGGTATAGGCGGCAAGCCTTTCACGAAACTGCGGGAGCGTCAGCGGTTCGGTTGTCGAGCCGGGTAGGGCGGAGGTTATGATCCGCGTGACGTCCTCAACCTCGGCTTCGCTCATCGCATCAAACACGTCGCGCGCACGTGCCATGTCCTTGGAAGAGTATTGCTGTTCGGCGCCGGCACGCTTCAACACGAAAAGATCGAAGGCGGCGAACTTCTCGTGATCGAAACGCATGGCTGTCGCACCGCTATCGATCACATGGTCAAGTTCCGTGCGCGTCCAGTCGACCACGGGCATGAAGTTGTAGCAGACGATCGGTATCCCGCAGGCAGCGACAGCCTCAAGGCTGGCGATCCAGGCCTCGATTTCCGCTTTGGCGCGTGCGCCATTGCGCTTGACCGCATCGGGGATAGGGATGCTTTCGACGACCGACCAGGTCAGGCGCGAACGCCCGGGCGGCGTCGTTTCGATCATCGCCTGACGCTCACGCACTTCGCCTTCAGTCCAGGCGCGCCCGATGGGGACCTGGTGCAGCGACGAAACGATATTGGTGGCTCCGGTCTGGCGCACCTCGTCAAGCGTTACCGGTGCCTCCGGCCCGAACCATCTCCAACCTTGGCGCATGTATTCCTCCTTGGGGTGTTTGTCGTTGTTTGCTGATCGGCTCAGCAGAAATAATCTGGATATCGGGTGCGAAGCTCGGCGACATCAGGGATGACGGCGCTCAGATGGTGCATCATCGCCGTGTGCGCTGTCTCCGCGTCATGGGCGGCGATCGCGTCGCGAATGAGCTCGTGCTCGTGCACAACATTGTCCATGCGGCCAAGCACCGGCAGCGTCAGGCGCCGCGCCCTGTCGATCTGCACCTTGACCGTCTTGAGGATCGTCCAGATGCCGGGATACCCAGCAATACCGGCAATGGCCTCGTGGAAGGACTCATCCTCTTCGTGAAATGCCGAGGTGTCGCCGAGGGCGGCAAGCGATTTCTGCCGGGCAATGATGGAATCGAGGCGGCCGATATCGGCTGCCGTCGCGATCTCGGCCGCGCGCTCGACCGTTGTGCCCTCAAGCGACTTGCGGACCACCACTGCCTCGGGAATTGCCGAGACCGGCACCCGCGACACGACGGTACCGGATTGCGGGTAGATATCGACGAGTCCGCCTTCCGACAGCCGCAGCAACGCTTCGCGCACCGGTGTGCGGCTGACGGCAAACTCTTCGGCAATCCGCTTTTCCTGCAACTGCATTCCGGGCGGTATCCGCAGAGCAAGAATATCCGCGTAGAGCCGATCGAAGATCGCGCCGGCCGTTGTCACGCGGCGAAGCTTCGCTGGCCTTTCGGCTTCGGGAGCCATGGCTGCCGGAACGGGAACAACTGCTGCCTGCATAAGGTGCCCTGACGTTGACTTGATCATGCATACTAGTATATCAATTTATCGCGACTGCCAAGAAGCGCCGTGGAGGAATGGTGTTTTTGGCAATCATTTCAGGAGGTTTCACACAGTTTGAGGCAAGGTTCCGGTCCCCTGCAGCGATCGGGTCGAAGACGCACGGCACTGAATTGGCGGCGTCCGGCAACAAGAGGAGGAGAAACAGAATGAAAGTCACCCGCAGAACATTTGTCGGTACCGCGGCGGGCGCCGCCGTCGCGACCATGTTGCCCTTGAAGGTCTTTGCCCAGGCGAAGAAACCGGCAACCCCGGTCACCATCACGATTGCGGACGTTGCCGGCAACCTGGCGCTGACGCAGGGAATGTTCGAAGCCTATGCTGGCGAAAAGGCCGACTGGGTCTCCAGCTTTGCCTTCACAAAGGCGCCGGCACCGGAGCTGCCCGGCAAGATCAAGGCCCAGCAGGCGGCCGGCAAGGTCGATATCGATCTTGTTCTGACCGGCACGGACGCGCTTTCGGCGGGTCTTGATCAGGGCCTTTGGATCGATCTTGCAGCACATAAGTCGGAACTTCCCAACCTCGAGCAGATCCTGCAGCCGCAGGCTTTCAAGATGCAGGCTCTTGCCAAGGATCAGGGCGTCGTCATCACCTATTACCCGTCCGGCCCGCTCATCGAATATATGCCCGACAAGGTGCCCACGCCGCCGAAGTCGGCGCAAGAACTGCTTGACTGGGCAAAGGCCAACAAGAACCGCTTCATCTATGCCCGGCCAGCCAATTCCGGCCCTGGCCGTACCTTCCTCATGGGGCTGCCCTATCTCCTTGGTGACAGCAACCCGCGCGATCCTGCCAAGGGCTGGGCAAAGACGTGGGACTATCTCGCCGCACTCGGCGAACACATCGAGTACTATCCGACTGGAACCGGCCAGGTGATGAAGGAGCTTGGCGAAGGCACGCGCGATATCGTGGTTTCGACGACAGGCTGGGACATCAATCCGCGTGCACTCGGCATCGTTCCAGCCGAGGCGAAGGTACAAAAGCTCGAGGGCTTCCATTGGGTTACCGATGCGCACTACGCCGTAATCCCGAAGGGTGTTTCGGACGAGAAGATCGGCGTTCTGATCGATGTCCTCAACTACATCCTGCAGCCCAAGCAGCAGGCAATCGCCTACGACGCCGGCTATTTCTATCCGGGCCCGGCCGTCAGGGACGTCACCCTTGATATGGCACCGCAGGAAAGCCAGGACACGATCAAGGAATTCGGCCGGCCCGAATATGCCGACTGGATCGCCAACAATCCCCTGGAGGTTCCGCTGGAACCGAAACAGCTCGTTGAAGCCTTCCGCATCTGGGACGAGAAGATCGGCGCCAAGAAGGGCTGATCGAAGGACATCGACCGGCCCGGGCTTGCGTCCCGGGCCGACGACCTCATTGTGCAGATGGAGATTGGTTTGACCTCGGTTTCGAATGCCACCGCGCCGACGCGCAAGAACGCACGCCTGGAACTCGATGGGATGCGTCGCGCGTTCGGGGCGTTCAATGCCTTGAACGGTATCGATCTTGCAATCGAGCCGGGAGAATTCGTGGCCCTGCTTGGCCCATCCGGCTGCGGCAAGTCGACGGCGCTCAACTGCATTGCCGGCTTGCTGGCGCTGACCGGCGGCGAAATTCGCCTTGGCGGCACACGCATCGACCAGCTCGAACCCGAGCGTCGTGGCTTTGGCATGGTCTTCCAGAGCTACGCGCTGTTTCCACATATGAGCGTGCGCAAGAACGTCGGATTCGGCCTTGCCATGCAGGGTATCAAGGGGGCGCAGGCCGATCAGCGCATCCGCGATGCCCTGGCGCTGGTACGCCTTGAAAGCCAGGCCGACAAGTTGCCGGGCCAACTCTCCGGTGGCCAACAGCAGCGCGTCGCGATCGCCCGCGCCATCGTCATTCGCCCCCCGATCGTGCTCATGGACGAGCCGCTATCGAACCTCGACGCGAAACTGCGGCTCGAGATGCGCGCCGAAATTCGCGGCATTCACGACCAGATCGGCTCCACGACCATTTATGTTACTCATGACCAGGACGAGGCGCTGTCGCTTGCCGACCGCATCGTCGTCATGAGCCAGGGCAACATCGAACAGATCGGCTCGCCGCAGGATCTCTACCAGCGTCCCGTCAATGTCGAAGTTGCAGACTTCATGGGCTTCAGGACGCGCGTTGCGGGCCGCATTACGCGCGTGTCGAGCGAAGAGGCCGAGATCGAGGTTGCCGGCACGAGGCTTGTCGGCACGATGCGCCAGCCGCTTAGGGTCGGTGACGCAGCCATCCTGTCCGTCCGCCCGGAAGATCTTGTCGCTTCGAGCGGCGATGGGATCGCCGCCACGGTCACAAGCATGGAGTATCGCGGCCGCGCGTTCTTCGGCATGGCGCGGGCTGCTGACGGTTCGGAACTCTATTTCCGGGCTGATGAGCCGCTGGTGCGCGGCGCCTCGACCAGGCTGCAGCCGGCCGCCGGCCGGGCGCTCGTCTTTGCAGGAGCGGCGGGATGAGCGGCCCTTCGCTACAAACACGGCTTGCAGCCCGAGGTCTCGACGGCACGACGCTCCTGCTGCTGCCAGGGCTGATCTTCATGCTCGCGCTCTTTGTCTACCCGTTTCTTTACGGGGTGGCCGATTCCCTCATGCCGAAGGAGGGCGCGTGGTATAACAACTACACGAAGTTCTTCAGCGACCCATTCCAATACCAGACCATCGCCGCGACAATGTGGCTGGCGCTGCCGGTCACCGTGATCAATCTGGCATTCGCGGTGCCGGTCGCGCTCCGCGTGCGCCTGATGCGCAGGCAGCGGCTGCTGACCACCATCCTCGTCTTGCCCATTACGCTCGGCACTGTCTTCGTCGCCGATGGCCTGTTGACGTTTCTCGGGCCGCGGGGCTGGTTCAATCATACGCTATTGATGCTCGGCATTCTCGAAGCCCCAGTGAAGCTCACCAACAATTACTGGGGCGTCTTCGCCTCGCTGCTGATCACCGGCTTTCCCTTCGCGTTCCTTCTGACGCTATCCTACGTCACCGGCATCGATCCGGCGATCGAGCAGGCCGCAGCGACGCTGGGTGCCGGACCGCGACAACGCTTCTTGCGCGTGTTTCTGCCGCTTCTCGTCCCGGGGCTCGCCGTCACCTTCTGCCTGGCCTTTGTTCAGGCCTTCGCAGTCTTTCCATCAGCCGTGCTCTTGGGAGCGCCCGCCGGTCCGACCCGCGTCATCTCGATTGCCGCCTATCAGGCAGCCTTCGAGCAATATGATCATTCGCTCGGTTCGGCGATCGCGCTGATCATGGGCGGCGTGGAGCTGGTCGTCGTGCTTGCCGTTTTGGCTACACGCTCACTCTTTTACCGCGGCCCGGCCGGCGGAACGAAAGGCTAGTCATGATCCGAGATCAGGGCCTCACCTCGAAGATCTGGCGCTTTGCAATTTGGGCGCTGGCGATCCTCTTTGTCCTCAATCTGCTTGCCGTCATCGCCGCCGTCATCGTCAACTCCTTCGCGACGCGCTGGCTTGGCACCTGGCTGCCGGCCGGCTGGACGACACGCTGGTATTTCAGCGCCTGGAAGGAATTTCAGCTGTCGAGCGTCGTTCTTGTTACCTTCGAGATCGTCTTTACTGTCGTCATTATCTCCGGAATTCTCGGGGTGACGACCGCTTATGCGCTGGCACGCCGCGACTTTCCTGGAAAACGTCTGGTCGTCCTGCTCTTCCTGTTGCCGTTGCTCATTCCGCCGCTGACCTACGGCATTCCGCTGGCAACAGTCCTTTACCAGCTTGGGCTTGGCGGGACCTTCTGGGGCGTCGTGTTGATCAACATCGTGCCGTCGCTACCCTTTGTCGTGCTCGTCATGATCCCCTTCATCGAACAGATCGACCCGCGTATCGAAGCGGCCGCACGGGTCTTTGGTGCAGGAACGACGAACCTTTTCCTCCGCATCCTGTTGCCGCTGCTTCTGCCGGGAATGCTCGCCGCACTGCTGCTTGTGCTGGTGCGCACGATTGCAATGTTCGAGTTGACCTTCCTGATTGCCGGGCCGACGACGCAAACGCTGGTGGTGTCGCTCTACTACGCAGTCTTTGCCTCCGGCGTTCGTGCCGGGCAGTCCATCGATGCGATGGCGGTGGTCTATATGGTCACGACATTGTTCTGGCTGATTCTCGCCTTGCAGTTCGTGAACCCGACGCAGATCGTTGCAAGGGCAAAACAGCAAAGCGCCCACTAGTTCGGATCCTGCGAAAGACAGGGCGCCGCCTCCGCTAAGGAGGCGGCCCTCCAGCGCGCTGCTAGCAGCGCGCCTCGTACCTGCGGCCGTAGCGGTCACGGTAAACACAGTAGCCGCGACGCTCGGTCGAGCGCCCAATCAAGGCGCCGGCCACGCCGCCTGCCACAGCGCCAATGGCTGCGCCGCCCCAACTGTGGCTGACGGCACCGCCGATGATGGCGCCAGTGCCCGCGCCGATTGCGGTTCCCTTTTCTGTGGCCGTGCACGACGCCAATGCACCCATAAATGCGCCAACCAGAATAATTTTTCTCATCCGACACTCCTACCATTATGTCTTTGGTTTACCGCACTAGAACTAAGTCCGCCGTCCTCAGGGTCCATCGGACTTAAGTCCGACGCACCGTTTCTCTGCATCTGTCTACTTTAGTCTCACACGATTTCGCGGCAGACAACCATTTGTTGTCAGATAACCTCCTCAACGCGGAATACCTCTGTTCACAACGTCTCCCCGAAGGCTATACCGGGGCAACGCTCAAACATCGAATGGACCTGCCATGACCGATACCGTCCTCGATCGCTTTCTTCGCTATGTCGTCATTGATACCCAATCGGATTCGGCATCGTCGACGCAGCCGTCGACCATGAAGCAGAAGGAGCTCGCTCGTTTGCTGGTCGACGAACTCTTGGCGACAGGCCTATCCGATGCTCATCTGGATGAACACGGCTACGTCTATGCGACCGTTGCCTCAAACACCGACAAAGCGGTTCCGGTCATATGCTTCTGCTCGCACATGGATACTGCACCCGACTTCACCGGAAGAAACGTCAAGCCTCAGATCGTCCACAACTATCAGGGCGGCGACATTCAGCTTTCCGGTGACAACAAGCAGGTCATTCGGGTCAGCGACAACCCGGCGCTCAACGACCAGATTGGCAATGACATCGTCACCACCGACGGAACGACGCTGCTTGGCGCCGACGACAAGGCAGGCATTGCCGAGATCATGACGGCAGCGCACTTTCTCGTGAGCAATCCGGACATTAAACACGGAACCATCAAGTTGCTTTTTACGCCGGACGAGGAGATCGGCCGCGGCGTCGACAAGGTGGATCTGGCGAAACTTGGAGCCCAGTTTGCCTATACGATGGATGGCGAAACAGCCGGGCACATCGAAGACGAGACGTTTTCGGCCGATGGCGTCGAGATTACCATCGAAGGCGTCGCCATCCATCCGGGCTTTGCCAAGGGCAAAATGGAAAATGCGATCAAGATCGCAGGCGCCATCATCGACCGGTTGCCGAAGAACACCGCACCCGAGACGACCGAAGGTCGAGAAGGGTTCATTCATCCGACCGGCGTGACCGGATCGATGGAAAAGGCGGCTATCAGCCTCATTGTCCGCGACTTCGAGGAGGCAGGTCTCAGCGACAAGGAAAAGCGTCTTGAAGCCCTGGTCCAAGAGGTGATGGCCGACTATCCCGGTTCTTCCTACATTTTCGTCGTCAAGCAACAGTATCGCAATATGAAGGTCGTGCTCGATCGCTACCCTCAGATCGTCGAGAATGCAGTTGAAGCCATCCGGCGAGCCGGCATGGCGCCCGTTCGTGGCAGCATCCGAGGTGGAACGGATGGATCGCGTCTTTCCTTCATGGGATTGCCGTGCCCGAACATTTTCGCCGGAGGGCACGCCTTCCACTCGCCACGCGAATGGATCAGCAGGCAGGACATGGAAAAGGCCGTCGCCACCCTCGTCGAACTGGCAAAGGTATGGGAAGAGCGAGCCTAGGCAGGGTCCGCTTGCCACGACCGGGGCGCGTGTTCGTCTCGCGCATTGCGGCAGTATTCACTCAGGCGAACGTCTCGCCCGGCTTCGATCGCCCGGTCACAACGTCACGTCCCTCCTGGGCCTGGGCCATCGCCTTGATCAAGGCGACGATCTTCTCGCGCAGTTGCGTATCGGTGATTTGCAGGAAGGCGCGGTTGAGGGCGAGGCCTTCCTTCGAATGCAGGAATTCGGCAACAGGGTCGGCCGCGACCGTCATCTCGGATCCAGCCAAGCTTTGTGGCTCGGAGTCGTCCTGTTGAAAGAAGAAGCTTGGAGACGTGCTCAGCACGTCGGCAATCCGTTGCAGTCGGCTGGCACCGATCCGGTTCAGGCCCTTCTCATATTTCTGCACCTGCTGGAATGTAACACCTATCTGATCGGCCAGTCGTTCTTGGCTAAGACCGAGCAGTTGTCTGCGCATCCTCACGCGAGAACCGACATAGGTATCGATGGCATTCGGCGTCTTTGCATTCATCGTCAATGTTTCCATGTGCCGGGCTGGCGTCGCGGTCATCGCTCGACCTCCGGTATACAGCACTCCTGTGAAATGTGTATTAGCCGTCGACCAAATTCAATTGTTAGTTCGTACGGCTCAAATAATATCATCTGACAAGACGTTGACGAAGAACAGCGCGGCGGTCAGCGGTTGAAGCGAATTGGCCGGATTTCCCTGTGCACGATCTTCAGCGACCGATCGGGTTGGATCATGTAGGTCTCATCGACTTGCCGGCCCCACTCGTCGATGAAGTTGTGAGGGAAGGTCGACCCGGGCGGGGATTTTGTCAGCTTGGTGCGCGGCTGGCCGCCATAAGTGACGCTGCCGGGGATCGGATCGAGACCTGGCGAGGAAAAGTCCTTCGTGGTGCACCCGACAAGCGCGAGCACACCTATCAATGCAAGGGCCTTTTTCATGGCACCCAAACCGTTCCGCTTCATTCACAAAGGCATATATGCGATCAATTGCGCCGGAAAAGATGCTGCGGTCCGGCACAAGAATTAAGCAGGTCCTCCCCATTGCCCGCCAACGCCTATATGAGGCCGCGCTTTGCAAGATTTGCCATCAGGGCGGTGATACCGAACGTCCAGGGAGGGCACTCGGTCGAAAGCCGCACGGTATTGACGAGCGAGCCGAGGCCGGCCGACGAAATTTCGACGACATCGCCCACCTTGTGAGTGAAACCCTGGTTCGGGGCGTCACGATCCTGTGTCGGCGCAAACAGCGTCCCGAGGAACAGCATGAAACCATCCGGGTACTGGTGGTGGGGTCCGCAGGTCTGCTTGACGAGATCCGTCGGATCACGGCTGATCTTCGACATCGAACTCTTCCCGCGAAGAACGAAACCGTCTGTCCCCGTGACTTTTAGATCGAGTTCGGCCCTGCGCATGTGATCGAGGCCATAGCCTTCGTCAAAGAGGCGGATGAATGGACCTATCGAGCAGGACGCATTGTTATCCTTTGCCTTGCCGAGCAAGAGTGCAGAGCGGCCTTCGACGTCGCGCAGATTGACGTCGTTGCCGAGTGTCGCGCCCTTGATCTCGCCACGGCTGTTGACGGCAAGCACGATCTCCGGTTCCGGGTTGTTCCAGGTCGAGATCGGGTGGAGGCCGACATCTCTACCCCAGCCGACGGACGACAGCACCGGCGACTTCGTGAACACCTCGGCGTCCGGCCCGATGCCGACCTCGAGATATTGGGACCACATGCCTTCTTCGATCAGCGCCTGCTTGACCTTCGAGGCTTCCGGCGAACCTGCCTTCAGATTGTTGAGGCTACCGCCAATCAGGGTGCTGACGCGTTCGCGGATCGCGGCAGCGCGATCCGGATTGCCTGCAGCCTTCTCTTCGATCACGCGTTCGATCATCGACTGGGCAAACGTCACGCCACAGGCCTTGATCACCTGAAGGTCGGCGGGAGCAAGCAGATGGACGCGGGATGGGTCAGCCGTTCCCATCCCGATTGCCCCGACATCCTTAAGCGTGGCGAGCGCAGGACCCTGGGCGGCGCGCACGAAACCAGCGGGGTCGGCTTGCTCGAGGAGCGCACTCAGCGTCGGCACAGCTTTGGAGGTGATGTCGACCAGCTGATCGTCCCGAACCACCACGACGCTCGGGCCCTTTACAGCGGGGTTCCAGGCACGACCGACGAACAATCCGCCGCCGGCGGCAAAATCCAGAAGAGTGTAAGACATCGATATCTTCCGTCACGCGAGCGATGGAGGCGCTCAAAATCAAAACGAACCGGCCGCCCTCCAACCCGGCGGCACGGCAAAATCGACCACAATAGACGCGGGTCGGCAAGGTCAAATCCAGGCAATCTCGCCCTTGTTTCGAAACCGAAAAAGGGCGCGATGCTGCAGATGGCATCGCGCCCATGGTAGGTCATCAGACTATCTTGGCGAACGCTCGCTGCTGCCAGCGTGCCAATGACTTAGTGGTTGTCGCGCGGAATGCCCTTGGTCTGGGCAATGCGCTGGTATTTGACGGCAGGCTCGAGCACGGCGCCTGTTTCCATCTGGCCGACATAGGTGCGCTGGATTTCCTGCCAGGGCGTCTGGCTCTCCGGATAGACATACCCGCCGGCTGCCTCGAGCGCCTTGCGTCGTTCTGCAAGCTCCTCGTCGCTGATAAGGATGTCGGCAGTGCCCTTCTTGAGGTCGATACGAACCTGGTCACCGGTCCTCAGCAACGCAAGCCCGCCGCCGGCTGCCGCTTCCGGCGAAGCGTTGAGGATCGAGGGGGAACCAGACGTGCCGGACTGGCGACCGTCGCCGATGCAGGGCAGGGAGCTGATGCCCTGCTTCAACAGGTAATCCGGCGCGCGCATGTTGACGACCTCGGCAGCACCCGGATAGCCGATCGGGCCGGCACCGCGCATGAACAGGACCGTTGAAGCGTCGATCGCCAGCGACGGATCGTCGATGCGATGATGGTAATCTTCCGGTCCGTCGAAGACGACCGCGCGGCCGACGAAGGCTTCCGGGTCGTTCGGGTTCGAGAGATAACGCTCGCGGAACTCCGGCGAGATCACGCTGGTCTTCATGATTGCCGACGAGAAGAGGTTGCCGCGCAGCACGCGGAACCCGGCGCGCTCCTTGAGCGGACGCTCGAACGGGCGGATGACCTTGTCGTCTTCGATCGTTGCCGTGGTGTAGTTCTCGCCGACGGTCTTGCCGTTGACGGTCATCGCACCAGTATGGAGGAGGTCATGCTTGATCAGTTCGCCCATGACGGCGGGAACGCCACCGGCATGATAATAGTCCTCGCCGAGATATTCGCCGGCCGGCTGCAGGTTGACGAGCAGCGGGATTTCTTCACCGTAGGTCTGCCAGTCGTCGACTGTCAGCTCGACACCGACATGGCGCGCAAGCGCGTTGAGATGGATCGGCGCATTGGTGGAGCCGCCGATCGCAGAGTTGACCTTGATCGCGTTGATGAAGGCTTCCTTGGTCAAGATGTCGGAAGGCTTCAGGTCTTCGCGAACCATTTCGACGATACGCAGGCCGGTCTCGTAGGAAACTTCCTGACGGTCGCGGTAGGGCGCCGGAATTGCCGCGCCGCCCGGCAGCTGCATGCCAAGCGCTTCGGCAAGCGAGTTCATCGTGGTCGCAGTCCCCATGGTATTGCAATAACCGGTCGAGGGTGCGGACGATGCGACGAGCTTGACGAAGCCCTGATAGTCGATTTCGCCGCGCGCCATCATCTCGCGAGCCTTCCACACAATCGTGCCGGAGCCCGTGCGTTCACCACGGAACCAGCCGTTCAGCATCGGGCCGACCGAAAGCGCGATTGCCGGAATGTTGACGGTTGCCGCGGCCATCAGACAGGCCGGTGTCGTCTTGTCGCAACCGATCGTCAGGACAACGCCGTCCAGCGGATAGCCGTAGAGGACCTCGACAAGCCCAAGATAGGACAGGTTGCGGTCGAGACCCGCGGTCGGGCGCTTGCCGGTTTCCTGGATCGGATGCACCGGAAATTCGATCGCAATACCGCCAGCGTCACGGATACCTTCGCGGACGCGCTTGGCGAGCTCAATGTGGTGACGGTTGCACGGCGACAGATCCGAACCGGTTTGTGCGATGCCAATGATCGGCCGTCCCGATTGCAGCTCTTCCTGACTGAGACCGAAGTTCATGTAACGCTCGAGGTAGAGCGCGGTCATGTCAGGGTTTGCGAGATTGTCGAACCACGCCTTGGAGCGAAGCTGGCGCGAACCGTCCTGCGCTTGAACTGCGTTCTGATTCGGGGAGGGGGTCTTCTCTGCCACGATGAATTTCCTTGCGTTGACGCGGTTGTTGTCATGCACTTAGCTGATCGATACAGGAATGTATAATCAGTCTTTCGCATTTTGATATGCAAAACTCTTATATCGGGTGAGGCAATATGGGATTGGACGGCTTCAGACTGCGGCACTTGAAGATGCTTGTGGCGCTCAGCGAACACGGAAAGCTTGGGGTGGTTGCGGAAATGTTTGGCGTCTCGCAACCGGCGCTGTCCAGAACCTTGAACGAGTTGGAGCAGATGTCCGGCCACCAGCTCTTTGAGCGCCACAATCGGGGTCTCATACCGACCCCCGAGGGCGAGGTGATCGTTCGCCATGCGAAGATGCTGATTTCCGAAGCGCAGCGCGCAGAATATGAAATGGTGGTTGCTGCCGCCGGGCAGGGCGGCAGCGTTGCGTTCGGGACGATCATGACGCCGGCAGCCGATTACGTTGCCCCTGCGCTGAAACGGATCTTCGAAACCCACCCGACGATCGACATCAGCATCTCCGTCGGCAGCAGCGACGTGCTTCTGGAAGACGTCTTGAGCCGAAGGCTCGACTTCGCCGTGTGCCGCGTCCCAAGCGGCATGAACCCGCTCTGGTTTGACTATCTGCCCGTCGGCCAGGAGACGCTGCGCGTCATCGTGGCCGTGGACCATCCTCTATCGGCCAAGCCAGTGGTCACCGAGGATGACCTCAGACACCAGAGCTGGGTGCTCCAACCCCACGGTTCGTTCCTGCGCCAGGTCGTCGATGACTTCATACGCCGCCACGGCATCGTTCCGGCAAGTGTCGTTTCAACCTCCGATGCGCTGCTCACCATGCTGCTGATGCTACAGAGCCAACGGCTCGGTATCTTCGCAGAGCCAGTGGCCGCGCTTCTCGAACGACATGGTCTCGTCAAGGCATTGCAGATCGAGGGAGACATCTCTGTCCCGGGTTTCGGTCTCATCAAACTCAAGGACCGCGAGCTGTCTGCCTCCGCCGAGCTTGTCTACAATGTCTTCGCCACAACCCGAAACCCGTGAGACAGCGCCGTTGCCGACCGCTTAAGGCGCATATTGCGTGACCATGCGTGCGTCGCGGCGAAAGTCGGAAGGCGACATGCCGGCGATATGACGAAACGACTTGTTGAAGGCGCTGATCGAGCCGAATCCGCTGTCCATGGCGACCTGCAACACGTTTGCCTCATCGTTCATCAGCATGGCCTGGGCGCGCGACAGACGTAGCAGATTGACATATTTGTTGAGTGTCATGCCGGTCGTCTTCTTAAAGAGGTTCATCGCATATTTCGGATGAAGGTCAGCGGCGCGCGCTATATCGACCGAATCAATCTCCTGCAGGAAGTTGACGGCGATGAAGTCGCACATGCGCGCAACGCTGCGCGACGATTGCGGATAGCACTGCTCGATATCGTCAGCGTCTGTCGGCCCGAGTGTCGGCAGCATCGAATAGGGTTCAAGCGCGATTCGCTCCACCCGCAACAGCATCTCGTCGACGGCGTGCTGTGCCTTGGCCGGATCACCCGACCTGGCATAGCGCACCCAGCGGGGAAAGTTCTCCCGGTCGGCAGCGTCCGTTGCCGAGGTGAACAGGATCTCGCCTTTCATCAGGCGGCTGGAGATATTGATCGGCAGGCGCATGCGGAAGAAGTAGACGAGCGGAAGGTGTCCGCCGGCATAGATCGCGTCCTCGGAACAATCGTCCATCTGGTGGGGCTGTCCGCCCCAGAACAGGCACATGTCGCCCGCCCGCATGGTGATTTCGCAACCATTCACGCGGTAGTGCACGCTACCTTGCATGATATAGTTGACTTCAACCTGCACATGCCAATGTGGCATCAGCATTACTGGCGGGTGGTTATGAAACATCTGAAGGGCCGTCGGCAACCCTTCGATACTGCTCGCTCCCGGCTGGTAGACTGCCCGCTTTACGATCTTACTTTCCGCCAAATCCATGTTCCCTTTTTAGGAGACAGCGGCTCCCTTCCAGATAGTCTAGCCGCGTTCGCTAAGGGACGGCAATTGAAAAGGGAGGATTTTCAATGCGCTTCAAACTTATCGGTGCGACCTTTGCAGTCGCACTGCTTGCTTCCGGTTCTGCATTCGCGCAGCAGTCGGGCAATCTCACCATCTGGAGCTGGAACATCGCTGCATCGGCGCTGAAGTCCACGCTCGAGGGCTTCAACAAACAGCATCCGGATATCAAGGTCACGGTCGAGGATCTCGGCAACCAGCAGGTCTTCGACAAGATGCTGGCAGCTTGTGCGGCCGGCGGCGAGGGTCTGCCTGACATCGTCAGCGTCGAGAATTTCGAGGCGGAAATCTTCTGGAGCCGCTTCCCGGACTGCTTCGCCAACCTCAAAGAGCTCGGCTACACGCCGGAAATCCAGGCAAAATTCCCGGACTTCAAGCGCACCGAGCTTGAGGTCGGCGATGTCGCCTATGCCATGCCCTGGGACTCCGGCCCGGTCGCCGTCTTCTATCGTCGCGACTTTTATGAGAAGGCCGGCGTTGATCCCTCGACCATCAAGACCTGGGACGACTTCATTGCGGCCGGCAAGAAGATTTCGGCGGCCAATCCGGGCGTCGTCATGGCGCAAGCCGACTTCAACGGCGACAGCGAATGGTTCCGTATGATTTCCAACGAGCAGGGCTGCGGCTACTTCTCGACGGATGGCCAGACGATCACCATCAATCAGCCGGCCTGCGTTGCGACGCTCGAAAAGGTCAAGCAGATGAAGGACGCCGGCACGCTGACGGCAGCCATCTGGGATGAAAAGATCCAGGCCAATACCGCAGGCAAGGTCGCCAGCCAGATGTATGGCGGCTGGTACGAAGGCACGATCAGATCCGGCTCGCCCGATCTTGCCGGCAAGTGGGGCGTCTATACGATGCCAAGCCTGACGGCCGATGGCCCGCATGCGGCAAACCTCGGCGGTTCGTCGCTCGCAATCGCCGCCAACTCGCAGAACAAGGAAGCCGCCTGGACCTACATCAACTATGCTCTTGGCACCAATGAGGGCCAGGTGACGATGCTGAAGTCCTTTGGTCTCGTTCCGTCGCTTTTGAGTGCCGTTCAGGATCCGTTCGTCAACGAACCGCAACCCTTCTGGGGCGGGCAGAAGGTCTGGGTCGACATCCTTTCGACCCTGCCGAAGATCGTTCCGAGCCGCGGCACGGCTTTCCAGACGGATGCCGACTCCATCTACAGGGCAGCGCAGACCAAGTACTTTGCCGGCGGTTATCCTGACGCGAAGGCAGCGCTCGATGACGCCGCAAACCAGATCGCCACGGCGACAGGCCTTCCGCTTGCGAAATGAGTAACGGTGCCGGGCGTCATGTTGCGCCCGGCCTCCATCTTGAGAGATGGCTCGTCTCGTCTGTGAGGAGAATAGAATGCCGATCCGGAACCGGAACGCCTACGCTTTTCTTGCGCCCTATCTTCTGATCTTTGCCACCTTCTGGATATGGCCGATCATCAGTTCGTTTCTGACCTCGTTTCAGAATACCCGCGTCAATCCATGGAAATTCAGCCTTTCCGTCAACTGGGGTCGTCTCATCGGCGATCCGGCCTTCTACAACGCGCTCTACAACACGCTGATCATCCTGGTCATCCAGGTCCCGGTGATGATCGCCATCGCCACTGTGATGGCGGTGCTCTTGAACTCGCCGCTTCTAAGGGTGCGGCCGCTGTTCCGCTTTGCCTTCTTCGCGCCTGTCGTCGTCGGCGAGGTGGCCTATTCTGCGGTTTTCCGCCTGATGTTCAGCTTCGATTTCGGGATCGTCAACAAGATCATTACCCTGGCCGGCCTTCCAGCCGTTTCCTGGTTCGACAATGCCAATGCTGCCATGACCCTGATCATCATCGCCGTGACATGGCGCTGGGCCGGCTACAACGCGATCATCATTCTCGCGGGCCTGCAGTCCATTCCCGACGATGTCTACGAGGCGGCAACGCTCGATCGCGTCAGCAAGACACAGCAATTCTTCCATATCACCCTGCCGCTCTTGAAACCGATCATCCTGTTTTGCGTCATCTTGTCGGTCATCGGCACGATGCAGCTCTTCACCGAGCCATTTCTCATCACCAATCGCGGCGGTCCGGGCGGTGGAACAGAAACGCTTGGCCTTCTGCTTTATCGCGAAGGCTTCCGCTCGCTCAATTTCGGCTATGCCTCGGCTGTAGCCTATACGATGGCGGCGCTGGCGGTCGCGATCTCGCTCTTCAACCTCTGGATCGGAAGGGAGCCAAAATGAGATCGAAGTCTCAATCGCTGCTGCTCAGGCAGATTGCCCTCCACGCAATCCTGACGCCGCTGGCCATCATCTGGCTGTTCCCGCTGTGGATGATGTTCGTCTTCTCGACAATGTCGGACTTCGGCATTTTCAGCCCCGAGATCGTGCTCTGGCCCTCGACCAACTTCGTCGAGAATTTCAAGAACCTGCAGGCTGATACCGACTTCATTCGCGCGATGTTCATCTCCATCGGCGTTGCGGTGATCTACACGTTCCTGTCGGTGCTGCTCACCTCGATGGCCGGTTGGGCGCTGGCCCGCTACCGCTTCGTCGGACGCTCGATCGTCATCGCCATCATCCTCGGCACGATTACGCTGCCCTTTGCTGTCGTCGTCATCCCGCAGTTCATCATGGTGGCCCGCGAGTTCAAGCTGGCAAACACCTGGATCGCCTTGATCGTCCCGCCGCTCTTCAACTCGCTCGGCGTGCTGTTCATGCGCCAGGCCTTCTCGATGATGCCCGGAGAGCTTTTTGATGCGGCGCGTGTGGAAGGCGTCAAGGAATGGCAGATCTTCCTTCGGATCGCCCTGCCACTTGCAAGGCCGACGATGGCGGCGCTGGCCATCATTCTCTTCCTGCACTCGTGGAACAATTACCTCTGGCCGCTGCTTATCAACTCCAAGCCGGGGATGATGACAGCACCGGTGGCGCTTGGCACGCTGATCGGTCTCACCAAGGTATCCTGGGGAGGAATCATGGCGGGCGCGATCATGCTGACGGCGCCGATCCTGGTTGTCTTCGTGTTCCTGCAGCGCCACTTCATCGCCGGCATTTCGGCCGGCGCCGTCAAATAATCGGGGAACGCCTGATGTCCGAACTTTCGTTGAAAAATGTCGTCAAGCGCTTCGGCGCGCTGGAAATCATCCATGGCGCCAATCTTGAAGTCAGGGACGGCGAGTTTGTCGTCTTCGTCGGTCCGTCCGGCTGTGGCAAGTCGACACTGCTTCGCATGATCGCCGGTCTCGAGGATATTTCGGGCGGCGAGATCAATATCGGTGGCAAGGTCGTCAACGACGTGGAACCTGCCGACCGCGGCATTGCGATGGTCTTCCAATCCTACGCGCTCTACCCGCACATGACGGTCGAGGAGAACCTGAGTTTCGGTCTGCGCATGAACGGCAACCCGAAACAGGACACCGAAAAGCGCGTCAAGCACGCCGCCAATATCCTGCAGATCAACGAACTGATGCAGCGCCGTCCCAAACAGCTTTCGGGCGGCCAGCGCCAGCGCGTCGCCATTGGTCGCGCCATCGTGCGCGAGCCACAGGTCTTCCTCTTCGATGAGCCGTTGTCGAACCTCGATGCGGAACTGCGCGTACAGATGCGCGTCGAGATCTCGCGGCTGCACAAGCAGCTTGGCACGACGATGATCTATGTCACCCACGACCAGACCGAAGCGATGACGCTGGCCGACAAGATTGTCGTCTTGCGCGCCGGTAATATCGAGCAGGTCGGCGCACCGCTCGACCTTTATGACGATCCTGCCAACCAGTTCGTTGCCGGCTTCGTCGGCTCACCGAAGATGAACTTCCTCAGGGCCGAGATCATCGAGAAGGATGGTGCGAGCGCAACCGTTGCACTTGCCGGCGACCGCAACGTCCGCCTGAGCATGCCGATCAGCGGCCCGATCGTGCCTGGTGCTGAGGTCACGCTCGGCATTCGGCCGGAGCATTTTGTCGACGCCGGGCAGGGGCAGGCGGATCTCACCGTCACGATCGATGTCGCAGAGCACCTCGGCAACACCAGCTACGTCTACGCGACAATGGCGGGCGGCGAGCCGCTCATTATCGAGCGCCCGGAATCGCGCGCTGCCGGTAACCGCGACACGCTGAGCGTCGGTCTGAGCGTCAGCCACATTTTTCTGTTCGACAGCGACGGCAAGCGGCTGCGCTGACTGCACCTTCATCCCAAGACTTATGCAATGAAGAGGAATTCCCTATGAGCACAGACCAACCGATCCGTTGGGGCATCATCGGCCCGGGCACGATCGCCCGCACCTTTGCGGACGGCATCGCGCATTCGCGCACTGGGAAGCTCGTGGCCATTGCCACCCGCAACCCGCAAAAGCCAGGGCTCGGCGACAACTTTCCCGGCGCCCGCATCGTCAAGGGATATGACGCGCTGCTGGCGGATGCAGAGGTTGACGCGATCTATATCGCAACCCCTCATACCGGTCATGCCGAATGGGCAATCAAGGCTATCCGCGCCGGCAAGCACGTTCTTGTCGAAAAACCGATCGCGCTTTCCGCTTTCGACGCCGATGCAATTTATCATGAAGCGAAGAAGGCCGGTGTCTTTGCCGGAGAGGCCTTCATGTATCGCCTTCACCCGCAAACTGCCAAGATCGTCGAACTTGTCAAAGGCGGTGTCATTGGCAGCGTGCGCATCATCCGTTCGAGCTTCGGCTTCAACATGGGCTCGTTCAAGCCGGAGCATCGGCTCTTTGCCAACGAGACGGCCGGCGGCGGTATCCTCGATGTCGGTGGTTATCCGGTCTCCATGGCGCGGTTGATCGCCGGGGCTGGCGAAGGTAAGCCGTTCCTCGAACCGGAAAAGGTCTCCGGCGTCGGTCACCTCGGTCAATCGGGTGTCGACGAGTGGGCTTCTGCCGTTTTGAAATTTCCGAACGGCATCATCGCCGAAGTGTCATGCTCGATCATGGCGCAGCAGGACAATACGCTGCGCATCATCGGTTCGGAAGGACGCATCGAGGTCAAGGATTTCTGGTTTGCCTCCGGCCATAAGGGCGGTGTCGGCAAAATCGAGATCTTCAAGGGCAATGAGCAGCAAACGATCGAGGTCAAGGAAGATCGCTGGCTCTACTCCTTCGAGGTCGATGCCGCAGGCGATGCAATGCGCGCCGGCGAGAAGGAATTCCGCTCACCCGGCATGAGCTGGGCTGATTCTGTTGGAAACCTCCGGGTTCTCGATCAGTGGCGTGCCTCGATTGGTCTGGAATATGGGGTCGAGAAGGCGGAAAAGCGAACCGCAAATCTTGCAGGCGCTACAGTCCGTCGCGGTGACAGCATTCCGCAGCGCCAGATCCCCGGCATTTCCAAGCCGGCCTCGGTCGTGACGCTCGGCTTCGAATTCTTCCCGAATTTCGCTGCTGCATCCCTTACCCTCGACGCGTTCTATGAGGCCGGCGGCAATGTCTTCGATACGGCCTTTGTCTACGGCGGTGGCAAGACCGAGAGCATCTTCGGCGACTGGCATACCAGCCGAAATGTGCCGCGCGAGGAAATCGTGCTGATCGGCAAGGGCGTCCATTCGCCACTTTGCTACCCCGATGTCATCGCCAAGCAGCTCGATCAGTCACTGAACCGGCTGAAGACCGACTATGTCGACATCTACTTCATGCATCGCGACAACACCGATATTCCGGTCGGCGAGTTCGTCGATGCCATGGACGCAGAGGTCAAGCGTGGTCGAATCCGTGGCATTTTCGGCGGGTCGAACTGGACGCGCGAGCGCATGGACGAAGCTGCAGCCTACGCCGCCAGGAACGGCAAGACGGCGCCGGCCGCCCTTTCCAACAACTTCTCGCTTGCCGAGATGCTCGAGCCGATCTGGGCTGGATGCGTTGCGGCGTCCGACGGCGACTGGAAGAATTGGCTGAATGCCAAGCAGGTCCCGAACTTTGCATGGTCTAGTCAGGGACGCGGCTTCTTTACCGACCGCGCCGGACGCGACAAGCGTGACGATGAGGAAATTGTTCGTTGCTGGTATTCGGATCGCAATTTCGAGCGTCGTGACCGGGCAATCGAGTTGGCAAACAAGCTCGGCCGCAGCCCTATTCACATAGCACTCGCCTATGTCATCGCTCAGCCGTTCCCCGTTATTCCGCTGATCGGACCGCGCACCATCGCCGAACTCGAAGACAGCCTTTCGGCGCTCGACATCCGCCTGACGCCGGAACAGGTGACGTGGCTGGAAGCGTGACGCGGTGGCCCGACCGCCCGGGGCTGTGAGGTGACAGTCCCGGGTGCCTGACACGTCTTCCAGCGCCAAGGGACACTGAGCGCTGGAAGACGACGCCCCCGGGGCGTATAGTTCAACGCTTTAGGTCGGACCAGCGGCCTCACCCTGAGTGTCAATAGGGGAGCGAAAACCATGAAACGGCTGGTATTGACCGCGGCGTCGATGGCGCTCGTGGCCTTCTCTGTTTTGGCTCAAGAGCCTGTCGTCGGCACCTGGAAGACACAAGTCGGCACCACCGCCGCGATCGACGAATGCGCCCAAGGTTACTGCATCACGATGAAGACGGGCAACAGTGCGGGCAAGCGCATCGGCTCGTTCCAGGGCAGCAACGGCAATTTCACCGGAACCATCGTTGAGCCGGAGAGCAGGAAGACCTTCACGGGCGTGCTCACGCTCAGCGGCGACACGGTGCACATGCGCGGCTGCACGATGAAGGTGATCTGCGTTTCGCTGATCTGGACCCGGTTGTGACAATCGTGCCGAACCATGTTGGGTTGGCGGCTAGTTCCTGCGTTTCAGCCCGTCGATCACCTGCCGATATTCCTCGGCGATGGAGATTGCCGCTTTTGCGACCACCGGATTGACTGATTTGCGGTCAATGGCGTGCGAGCAGGCTTCGAATACACCGCGCAGTTCACGCTCGATCGACGAGAGTTCCGGGTATCGCTCTACGAGCACATGCGGAAGTAGTTTTGCCTTCTCCTTCATAGACTTGGAGCATATGAGGACGCTGGGATCTGCAGCAGTAACATCGAGAATGGCTGCTTCGAGCTGTCCAGTGGCGCTGACGATATCGGTAACCAAGGCCGTCACTCTTCCCTCCTGACAAAGGAACCCCTGGAAGATGCCATGCATTCCTCGTGCCAAACTGGTGAGCAGTCACTCTGGTGACCAAAGTTGGTTGGCAGCAGAAGAGTTCTCCTGGCAGCGATCGATGACGAAGTCTTGATGGCGAACGATATTCTCCCCGTGCCACCGCGAACTAGTTTCAGTCGTAGTGAGCGGCTGGCTTTGTTGGGAGGACGAAATGAAAACGGTGGGAAAGACGATCTGCCTCGGGATGGTTGTTGCATTCGTGGGTATCGCAACGGCGTGTTCGACAAACTCGGGCGCCCCTCGAACAACGGGGTCGGTTGGATACGGCGCCCATAACGCCGACTTTGCGCTGCGGCCGGCGTGCAGCGGTGGGTTCGGCAATGATCGCCCCTGTAGCTATTAAATCTCAGGTGCGCTGCTTGGCTCAAGCATGTTCGGATGCAAGCCGTCGAGAGCCGCGGGCCTTCGAGAGACCCGCCGCAGCCGTAATCATCGGCCTGCGCTATCTTCGCTAAGGGCCAGGAACAGTCCACGAGCAAGGCGCCGTCGAGCGCTGTTGCTCCATACCTCTTAGTACCGTCGCCACGGAGGGCGGTGACACCTCCCGCCAGCGTGCCGGCTGCGGCGAGCTTGGCCGTTGCGGACACAGCAGGAAGGCGGCGGGCAGTCAAGCTGACAATCAGGCCAATCCGGCCGCGCCATGCCGGACGAAGGTACTCGAGGTCAGGGCGGACGGGATCGCGTTAACGATTTGTTAACCATTGTGGCCGAGCCTTGCTGTTGAGGCACTGTTAACGATTCTCGCGTCTCAACGGACAGCAGAAGACAGTCAGGGTCGGGACCACCGCAGCAATCGCGAAGGCATTTTTGTAAATGAAAGCCACCCCGTCTCCTTCGGATATCAAGCGACCACCTGATGTTCCCTTGCACGGCAGCGAAATGCACCAACAGGTCGCGCGTATCCTCAGCTATTGGGAACACATTGAGCACTACAGTCCACCTATTCTGGAAAGCGATGGCGATAAAAGCGCTTCCGTTTCAGTTGCACACATCGTCAACGACCATGATCCCTGGCCGCAAACCGAAGAAAACGGCAACGCAATTCGCCATTTCATACGCTTTGGCGTGGCGCCCGTCCGGGAATGCGACGATCTCCTGATCCGTCGCTGGTCTACTGGCGCGAACGCCCCTGATGATCGGACTTGCGAGGAGACACAGTTTACCTTCGCAGGCGCATTCGCTGTGTCCGACAAGAAAACCGCGGAACCTGGCTCGCTGGTCATCAACCGCTTTCTCTACGATCTTGCGGTAGCGACCGAGCGCACGCAGATAAGCTTCGCCGACTACGCAGAAGCGTTGGCGACGGAATACAAAGCGCGAGTGAAGGCACGTTTAAAACCTGTCGCTATTGCAGAAGCCCTGGCCGACTTGGCTTTTTCCACTCTGGGGCTGCCTGCAAAGGTTCGAGCCAAGGTGAAGTGTGTCGTCGTCACGTCTGGCAAGCCGATCATAAAGGGCAAGGCAAGCCGCAAGCCCAGGGACGCAAAACCGTTCAACAACGTCTACCCGGGCCTGTTGCGTGAGTTGCGTAGCGACGTTGTGAATGGTGTGGTTATCGGAGCGGCCTGGGATCTGCTGACGCTACCGTCGGCAGCATCCGACTTCGATGCCACGAGTGACGCAGCCGTTTTAAATAGCCTCGAAACAGACCGCTATCCCTCGGCCCGGTGGCCGTCGGACTTTTCCTTGTCCCCCCAACAGCAAGTCGCTGTGAACGAACTTTTCGCCAGGTTGTCGAAGGAGGGGGTCTTTTCGATCAATGGACCGCCTGGAACCGGGAAAACGACCCTCCTGCTGGATGTTGTCGCTGGAATTCTTGGCCGTCGTGCCGAAGTCTTGCTGGATTATGACGATCCCCTGTCAGCTTTTACCCCCGTCTATGGTGAAGAAGGTTGTACGCATTTCAGGATCGACCGGCAGCTCGACGATTTCCTCGTGGCTGTCGCCAGCTCCAATAACGGCGCTGTGGCCAATCTGACACTCGAGCTTCCGAAGCGATCGAAGATAGGACGTGCTTACTCCGATACGGTGAATTTCCTCCCGAAGCTTGCCGAGCGCCTGATGGCCCAGCATCAGCTTACCTCTCAGTCCTGGGGGGCAATATCAGTTCCGTTGGGAAATCGGCAAAATCGAGACCGCTGTTCGACGGCAATGGCGGAAGCGATTGACGATGACACGCTGTTTGAAGGCGGAACCGATAGTTGGGACGATGCCAAAACGGATTATAGAGCGGCAAAAGCGAGGTTGGATGAGATAAGGGCAAAGCACCTGAGCCTGTCCGAACTCGTGAACGCGACAAAGAACTTCGAGGCTCTCTACCCGAGTTTAAATCAGAAATGGACGCTGCCGGTGCGCTCGACAACCGGCACAGCCGCGATTGCACTTGAACCGGGCCTTTCGGCAACGCATCCTGTCCTTATCCAAGCGCGAGAACAGATCGAGCGGCTGAGAGAAGAGCTTGGCGACGTCGTTCTCCCTGGCGAGTTCGCAGAAGCGGACCATCAAGCCCAGGCTCAAATGCTTCCTGGTACATCAACAGCGTTCGAACGTGCACGTTGCGATATGTTCATCGCAGCGATGCGGTTGCACCAGTCATTTGTGGCTCATGCCTGGGCATCAATTAGACCCAACCTCGTGGCCTGGATCGACCTCATATCGGCAAAAGCGCGAGCTTGGTCAGAGGCAGCCGCTCGCGATCTGTGGAGCACATTCAGCCTCCTCGTCCCGGTCGTATCTTCGACCTTCTGCTCTTTTTCGAATGTCTTCGGGAGCATGGGACGTGGCTCGATTCCGTGGCTGATTGTCGACGAGGCAGGACAGGCTTCCAGCCAGCACGCGATTGACGCTTTGTCACGAGCCAAGCGCGCAATCGTCGTCGGTGATCCATTTCAGCTCGAACCGATCTCCACGATCAGCCACGCGGTCGAAACTGCGCTGGCGACCAAATTTGGCATCGCGCCGCAATTCCGGACGAAACACACCTCTCTGCAGACACTCGCGGATCGGATCAACCCGTTTGGTGCGAAGCGAAAAGGGACGTGGGTCGGCGCTCCCTTGCGTGTCCATCGTCGTTGTCTCGAACCGATGTTTTCGATTTCAAACGGCCTTGCCTATGATCGCTCGATGATCCTGGCAGACGAAATCCTCCACAATGCATCGAAAGATGTTCGGCGGCCGAGCTTCGGACCCAGTGCATGGATCAATGTTGTCGGCGCTGCCGAAACAGCAAATGATTTCTACATTCCGCAGGAGGGTGCGGTAGCAGCGCACATAATGTCGCGATGCGTCGCACGTACGAGCCCGTTACAACCGGCGATCGAATTACCCGACATTCTTATCATCTCTCCTTTCAGAAAGGTTGCCGAAGGCTTCAAGCAACACTTGCGCGATAATGCTCCTGCCGTGTTTGGCGAAACAGCTGCAGGGACAGCTGAGGAATGGATCGAGCGATCCGTGGGGACGGTGCACAGCTTTCAGGGGAAGGAAGCTGACACAGTTATTTTGATCCTGGGGGCGACGCGCCCCGATAGCATTGATTGGGTGCTTGCCAAACCGAACATCATGAACGTCGCCGTCACCCGCGCCCGCAGGCGCCTCTACATCATCGGCAACCGGGCCAATTGGTACCGCGACCCCGTTCGCGACGCATGGATGCTCGGAACCGAGGTCGACTGGTTGATGGAGGAAGGTGAGGCGAGGCAGATGTTCGACTCCAGCGCGAGCCGAAAACCAATGCTTCGCGTCGTCAAATGACAGGCATTGGCAAATGTCAAACTCCTACCCGGCGGGCCGTGTTGAAGGTGGCGGCGACGGGAAATGTCCACTCAAGCACTGCTGATTGTGCGCCGATAGTCCCAACGAAGCCGACCGAGCCCCCTTCGACCAAGGTACGATCCCGTATGCCGGACGCCCTGCGCGTGTTTGGAGCACTTGGGGCATGGCGCATCGGGAGCCGAACAGATCCCTCGAAACACGGCTGCCTTTAACGAAAATGGCTGGCCTACCAGTTCAAGCTCGGTAGAAGGAAGTCGGACCTCCACGAACCGAGTGAGGGCCCTTACTGCACCGTGATGCTCATGCCGCTGATATCGGCGTTTATCTGCAGGCCTACCTGCCTGCCTGAGAGCTCGAGTTGGGCGCCCTTGCCGTTGGTCATGACGATCACCTGGGCTCCTTCGCCGACGGCGCCGCCACCGCCCGCAGCACCGTACACCCCTGTCACATCTTGGGCCCGGCGTATGTGGCGCACGGTACCATGGAAATAGGTCTTGGAGGCACCGAAGGCGAGGCCGCCCGAGATGCCGCCGACCGAGATGGGATATCGGCGACCGTGGAAAGTCAGTGTGCCGTCGCCTCCGGCGCCACCAACGAAGAAGGCCGCCTTGTAGATGGCAAAGCGGATCGTGCCGCTGTCTGCATGCGCGGCGCTGGCAAAGCTAACTCCCGCGACGGCGATGACGGCAACCACAATTGAACGAAATCTGGACGAAACCTTCATGACGAGAGACTCCTCAAGATCGCCGCTTGCCCAACCGGACAGGTGTGTCAGCATCGTATCGAATCTATAGCTGAACAGTCTCGCACGTCATTGGTTCCAAGGCATGCGCACTTAGTGAAAAGACCGGCACGAAACGAGGCGGATGTGGCGCTACGTGAAGCCTAGTGGGCTCTTGGGTAATTATCGAGAGAGGCGGCGCGGGATATGCGAGACCATCTGTCGTCCCCTCTCCACAACGTGACAATGATGCTTGAGGAGGTCGCAAAGCGGGGTCAGTCTGGGTCTTCAACCAGGGTGACGGCACGGTGCAGCGGATCGACGCCAAGGGCAATGAACTGATACGACGATTGAAATCGGCGCAGCAGGCGGCGGTGGAGATATCGCGGTTGGCGGCGGCTATACATGGGTCACCTCGCATGAGTGGCCCGTGTTATCAAGATTGACGCCAAGAACAATCAGCTTGTTGGAAAGTTCGATGCCTGGCGAGGCGGAAGGCATGGAAATGTCATCCGTTATGGCACAGCCTCGATGTGGGTTTCGGGCACATCACCATTTCGGATCGCCGCTCCCAATAACTTTTGGAGGAGACCAACTCTCCTTGGTAGCAGCGGCACAACAATGAGCACGGGTGGGAACGGGAACGGTAACCGGGGCCCAATCAAAACAATATAGCCGAGAAATCGGAAAAAAACGAATACTACTATCGTCACAATTCCCTAAAGTTGGCAGGAACGTCTACCGCATAAATAGGATTTATATTAGGGAGCGTCGTTCACAATTGCATATAATCTTATCGGACATTTGCAAACATTGGGTTGAACGGTTTAGATGTGCTTCCGGGGCCGCGAGAGGAAGCGCAGTGAACTTTCCGCAAAGCGTCAGTAACTATCGTCTACGTCCGTTATTCCATGGGTGCCGTCGGCTCATTCTATGCGTCGCGCTGGTTTTGCCTTCCGGATGCGGCGGACATCCGAAGGACGTGCTGCTGCCTGTCGCGGACACCTCGCCCGCCTCCAGCCGCGTGGACATGCTGATTGCGACGACGCGTGGGCGCTCCGCCAATCGTGGCGAGATGTTCACAGGCGAAAGAGCCCTCGCTCCAGCCTTTGCCGACATTACCGTTTCAATACCGCCTGCGAGCGCGCGCAAGGTCGGCGACGTCGCGTGGCCGAAACGGCTGCCGTCAAACCCGGCGACGGATTTCGCCACCCTTAAGGCGGATGAGATCGGCCAGGAGCAGGCAAAGGCCTGGCTCAACGCCGCGGTCCGCAAGAGTCCCGACCGCAGCGCGTTCGTGTTCATTCACGGGTTCAACAACCGATTTGAGGACTCCGTCTATCGCTTTGCGCAGATCGTCCACGATTCGGGCGTCCACAGCGCACCCATCCTGGTGACATGGCCATCGCGGGGCAGCCTGCTCGCCTATGGATACGATCGCGAAAGCACCAATTATACGCGCAATGCGCTTGAGAAACTGTTTCAGTATCTGGCGAACGATAAAGAGATAAAGGAAGTTTCCATCCTTGCACATTCGATGGGCAACTGGTTGGCCATCGAAGGCTTGCGCCAAATGGCGATACGCAATGGCGGTCTGCCGGCGAAATTCAAGAATGTGATGCTTGCGGCTCCGGACGTCGACGTGGACGTGTTCCGCTCTGAGATTGCCGATATGGGCAAGCAGTATCCCCGCTTTACATTGTTCGTGTCGCGCGATGATCGCGCGCTTGCCTTCTCACGTAGGATCTGGGGCGACATCCCACGGCTTGGATCGATCGATCCGGAGCAGGCTCCCTATAAGGAGGAGCTCGAGGCCAACAGGATCGCCGTGATCGACATGACCAAGGTGAAGGCCGGCGACAGTCTGCACCATAGCAAGTTCGCAGAATCGCCAGAGATCGTCCGGCTCATCGGTGCGCGCATTTCGGAAGGTCAGACACTGACCGACAGCAGAATGGGGTTCGGGGACCAGCTTATTGCTGGAACGACTGGAGTTGCCGCGGCTGCTGGCAGTGCGGCGGGTCTGATTCTCGCAGCGCCGGTCGCGGCAGTGGACCCGGACACCCGTGCCCACTACGCCGATCACTTGGCTAGCATAACCGGGCAGACCAGCGTCCAGCAGCAGGGGACACAAAGATGCGTTTCGCACCGAGCCGCATCGCAGGGACAAGCCTGTGCCGCGACGCAGTGATGATGGCTGAGGGTCAGGCCAAGAGTTGATGACGATGGCGCAGACGCACCTGAAACGTAGTTTTCGCGGAGCTTGGCGATATTGGCGTCCAATGGGTACGGGGGGCGCGCTATCGGCTCTCCTGATGCAGAATTCAAAGCCTCGGCAAGTTTGCCGTCCGCGCCGTCTGTTTCGACGATGAACTTTCCGTCTTTGCGCGAGAGTGGACGCCGAAGTGGTCGAGGCGCCCGTCGCCAGCCGGAGGTGAATCCGCCGGCGATGACGATCAGTGCTGCTGTGGCCGCAATCGCGATCTTCCATCTGCCCGCTGTGCTGACAGCCGACAACTCCGAGGATGGCGCCGGGGAAGCGCGGTGTGTGCGCCGCGCTTTGCGTTGTCGCCGGGCTTTCGGTTGATTCGTCTCTTCCCCCGCGCCTCCTCTCCCACAACTCGGTCCGGCAATGTGCCGAGAATTGCTTGGCGAAGAGGCGATGGCAAACGCCTTTCACGCTCAAACAGACAGAACCTCCGAGGAGGGATTATGATGCCGCGCGCGGTCGGTCCGACACAGAGGTCACATCGGTTTCGCCCGACTGCTGGATCGCGGCAGCCGTTGATCGGCCATCGAGTACATCGAGCTTGAGTTGAGCCGAACTCGGCAGAGCAGAGGATAGTTCTATTCCCTCTCTGCGGCAGGCCTCGAGGATGCGCCACTTGGCGTCAGCATCGATACCACTCGCGGTGTCGACGCGAATGACAAGTTTGAAACTAACGACGAGGGCGTTCTCGGTAATGTCGGAGATGCCTTTCAACTTGAGGGGTTCAAGGATGGCATCCTTGTAGTCAGGACTGTCCATCAGTTCGACGCCCACGCTCTTGGTGATCTTCCGCAGTCTTTCCAGGTCCGTGTGCCGGGCGAAACTGAGCTGGAATTTGACCGTCGACCAGTCGCGGCTGAAATTGGTGATCTGGCCAAGCTGCCCGAAGGGGACGGTATGGAGCTGGCCGCTTTGATGCCTGAGACGAACCGAGCGCAGGGTGAAGCCCTCGACGGTCCCGCGTACCTTATTGCAATCGATATATTCCCCAACTCGGAAAGCGTCGTCAGCAAGGTAGAAAATGCCTGAAACGACATCGCGCACCAGGGACTGGCTCCCGAATGAAAGTGCGAGACCAAAGATCGACGCGCTGGCAATAAGAGGCGCCGTGTTGATCCCAAGTTCTGAAAGGATCATCAGCGCCGTAACAACGATCATCAACACGCTCAGGCTCACCCGCGCGACAGGCATAAGCGTGCGTATGCGGGATGCCCTTGAGCGCTCCGAAGCCGAAATGTTGGCGTCCGCTGTCTGTGCGGGAAGCGTTGCCGTATCCATGTATCTGCCGATAATGTACTTGATCACCTCCCAGGTGATATATGCACCGAGCGCGACGACACCGGCCCTGACCAATGCATTCTTCCAACTGTCCCACTGCGCCGTCGTAAAGATGCCGAGCGCCTCCCCGAACCATATGTGCAAGAGATAGATGATCGCACTGGTGATGATAACAAGACGTGCGGCGCGCATCAGAATGCCGGAAATGCGCGGTGACGGCGCCTCCCTGGAGCCGGCAGCCGTTCTCGTCGCGAAGCCGTGATGGGAAAACTTGAACAAGGACTCGGCAAGAATGACCCCGACGACCACATTGATGGCGGTCATCTCGACATGGTGGCCTTGCACGGCACCGTAGATATCCATCAGGGTCCGCAGGACGACCAGTGGCAGACCGACAATCAGCCAGCCGTCGACGACCCGTTCCTGCTCCTGACCGCTCTTCCACCATCCAAGGCTCGTCACGATCAATTTCCCGATCGCCCGACGCCAATGGATCGCCGACCATATGAGGATCACGGAAAACAGCAGCGAGTTGATCAGAAGACCGGCCGCAATGGCGTCGGGAGAAACGCCCACGGCGGCCGTGGGCACCAAGATCCAGTTGCGCAGCGCGTTCGCCGTGATGTTTATAACCAGAAAGCGATATGCCGCGCGGTTCGTTTCGTCATCAAGTTCAACGATCCGCAGCGCCGGTCTTCGCGGCCGAAACCAGATCGTTATCGCCTGCACATAGAAGCTCACTTCGAGCAGTACGTTGAGAAGGAGACTACCCACGTTCGCCTGAGCTCCCGGTCGTGCAAACCAGATGCCCTTCGCAAGGTCGCAGACGACCCATGCAGTGCCAAACGCCAAAATATTGACGAGCGCACCCAAGCCGATGGTCGCAAGCGTCGGAGTTTCGTCCGCGGCAAGTCTGCGGCCCAAGATCCGATTACCGAACCTGATGACCACGAATTGCAGGAAGATGGCAGCCGTTGCAGTGAACAGGACCAGCAGCACGAAGTCCCCGGCATCACGGCCACCCCAGTTCGCCTCATCGAGTTGATCAAAAGTGCTGGAAAACGCCTGAGGCAGTTGCGGAAGCGCGGTGACAACCGCAACCAGGCGGTGGAAGAACCGGCTTGTTCCTGTGCCCAATTCTTGCTCCAGAGCACCTGCAGATTTCGGCAGGGCAGATGGAGGGTGGGATTCCGGCGCCCGAGCAACTGGCTTCTCTGCCAGCTGGCGGATCACAGCGCTGCTAACTTCGTCGACGAGCTGATCTAGCTGCTCTTTCGAGAGTGTGACCGTTGAGGAAGGTGGATTGTCCTGCACAGTCTGCGCCAAACTGCCTACTGGTGCGACCAGCGGCAACAAGCATAGGCAAAGCGCTATCTTCTCTAGAAGGCCTGTCCTCATTGGTATTTTTCTCCAGAGGCATTTCGGATCATTATCCCTCCGGCAAAGCGACGGCCACCCCTGCCGGGAGGGAGGCAGCCGCGGCTTGCGGCTTACTGCATCTGTGACTGCCCGAGTTTGACGGCGACCTTTTCGAGCTTGCCGTTGAAGTGGAACGGCAGCTGGTAGTCGCCGTCATCCACACTCGTGCGCGTGTCCACCCCCAACATCGAAGGTCTCGTCAAAGTACATGATGGCCGGAATGGTGTGCAGAATCTGTTGCATGGCAACCTCTGGCCATCGACGCTCAGTGTTTCGGTCCCGCCTTTCCCAATTCCCGGACCATCATACTTCACTGCCGCGCCACCTTCCCATCGGAATTTGGCCAGGCTCAGGAGATTGTACGTGAAAATCGGCTTGCCGTTCACGAGGTAGCGCCCAAAGCCTCCGAACTTCCCGCCGTTGGTTACGATCATCCCGCTACCATCGGCTGGCGCCTCGATGTCGGCGGTAATCGTGAAGTCTCTCGCCAGAACGTTGGGTGGATTGCTTGACAGGGGCGTAATCTGGCTGGTGTTTCGTATCGGGAATGGACGATGTTGGTCCGCTTCGCCTCCCATGAACCCGTAGAAGCATTCCAAGCCCATGCCGACGGGCCACTGATCGAATGGTGCACCCTTGGGCGGCACGATGTTCGGCTGCCGGTAGGGCCTCGAATCCTTCGCGCTCAGTCCGATCTCGCCGCCGAACGACGCCAGCGGGTTGGGCAGATACCGTCCATCGATCGTTGTCGTTGCGCTCGGCGCGCCGAGCGTGCCGGTGACCTCCTGTGAGGAAGCCACAACTGTGTTGGACAGGAACGCGGCAACAGAAGCGACGATCCCAATTGTTGCGTTCTGAGTACCTCTACGTAGGGTCATTTTCTCCTCCCGTATGATCCAGAGAATGCGCAACCTCAGCCGCTCCGTCCTAGTAGCAGGGCGGATAGGGATAGTAGCCGCAGGCTGGCGGCGGGTAGGGCGGGCGATAGTAGGGGGCAGCTCCGTAGGCGGCACCGGCAGCCGCACCCGCATACCAGGCGCCGCGATAGGCGGTGCGGCGGGCCGCGCCCGCGAACGATAGCGGGGTGCGCGGCAGCCCGATGATGTCGATGAAGATCGAAGCCGGGCCGTCGGCTTTCTCGATGTTGCTTTCGAGAACGTCGACGGTGAAGGTCAGCGTGTCTCCGGAAAGCTTCGGATCCTTGAGGACCACGACTGCGTCTTCGACGGCCGACGCCTCCTTGTCGAAGACCGAAATTGTCGCGTTCGGCGGATCCTTCTCAAAGCTTCCACCCGGCGCCCACTCCTGCAAAAGATGTGCGGTCAACCCGTGACCGGCCGACCGCACCGGACGATCGGCGAACATGATCGAGTTGGGTGAAATGCCGTTTAGCGTCAGGGTCGTCCCTTTCAGGCTTGCGCCATCGGAGTTCATTACGATCAGGGACGGAACGATCTCCTGCTTGGCCGTGCCGATCGATTTCTGGGCGGGCGCCTTGATGGCATTTTCGGCAACGGCCGACGCTGCCGCGCCGAGGAGGCTGGCGACAATCACGGCCAGCGCAATTCGCGATTTAACTCCGATAAACATCCTGTCCTTTCTCCCTTGGATTCACGCAATGGCCGTGGCGGCTGTCGCGAGATAGTTGCTAGGCGTTGGAAAGTCTGATCGAGCTTCGTGCGCAAATACGGACCACGGCGGGCGAAGTTGACCCGTCCACCGATCCCATCTTTCGGTTCACACGGGAGTAGGGCATGCCGTTCTCCCAAACACGCCACGGCTATCTTCAACCGCCGCGCGATCCTCTACTATCGATTATTCTAGTCGCGCGCTTTGACCTGGCGCAATTAAGCACAAAGTAGGTGCTCGGCGGCCTCAGCGAGAGAGCATGGCGTTGAAAGTACAAAGACAACGCCTGAGGGCGAACAAACGGTGATTCTGGGGGGCGCTGTTAACGGTACCTGGCCACACGCAGTCAACGACGTCCGCTACGAGCAAGGGAGCGCCATTTATGGACGGCTCTTTCGGGGGAGGGGTTGCGATCCGTCTGCTCAGTCTCGAACATTGAACATTTCGGAAGGGTCAGGCAGCAAGGTCGGCGCGTGCAACAGCAATTTCACAGCATCCTGCATGATCAGGGGAGGTGCCATCTCAGTGGCGAGTTCTGTAATTCGTGCTTGAAGCTTCCTGACCATTTCGGGATTCTGGCCCGCCAGATTGATGGTCTCCGATTCATCCTTGGAAAGATCGAAAAGCTCGATTTTCTGCGGCAGCGCGGCCTTCCAGACGAGCTTCCAATCCCCTTCGCGTACTGTACCCACCATCGGTTCCAAATTGTAGACGACTTCGGTTCGCGGTGAGGGCTTTCCTTCGCTCAGTGTCGGCCACATATCCATTCCGTCCAGTGGTTTGTTCTTGGCCGTCTTGGCGCCTGCCAATCCGGCGAGCGTCGGATACATGTCGACGACGTGCATTGCTCCATCGATCGTGCCTGGCTTGATTTTTCCCGGCCAGTTAACGAGGCAGACGACACGCGTGCCTCCCTCGTAGGTCGTTCCCTTGCCCTCACGGTAGGGACCGTTGTCGGGGGGAAGCTTGCCCTTGACTTCGCTTTCTCCCGCAAAAAACGGGTTGACCACGCCGCCATTGTCACTCTGGAAGACGATCAGCGTATTGTCGCGCATGCCGCGCTTTTCGAGGGCCTCGACGACCTTGCCGATCTCGTCGTCCATCACCGAAATCATCGCTGCATACTTCCGCCGGTTCTCGTCGGCGATGTGGCTGTTGCGGTCGAGATATTCCTGGGGTCCTTGGTATGGTGTATGCGGTGCCGTAAAGGCGAGATAGAGGAACAAGGGTTGTTTCTGGTCGTGATTGTTAATCACCCGCACCGCTTCGGTGCCAAACAGGATGTTGTCGAATCCCTCCTCCTTGAGAGCCTTGTTGTTCCGATACCAATCCTTGTTGCCGGTTGCCGCTTTATGCGTGAAATGGTCGATCTCGCCGAGCAGCGCGCCATAGAACGAATCGAACCCGCGCTGGCGCGGCCAGTATGCGGTCTTTGAGTGACCGAGGTGCCACTTGCCGCTCATCGCGGTGTAGTACCCTGCGTCCTTGAGCATTTGTGGCAAGGGATATTCGTCCAGCGCCAGGCCGTAAGTTCCGGATTGGGGAATAACTGCGGTTTGCAGGCCATACCGGAAGGGGTAGCGTCCGGTCAGAAGCGCCGCTCGGGTTGGCGTGCACATGGGCTGCGCATAGAACTGCTCCAGGCGAGTCCCCCCGGCCGCTAGCCTGTCGATGTTTGGCGTCTTGATGTCGGAGCCATGGTAACCGACATCTTTCCAACCCAGATCGTCCGATATGATGTAGACAATATTGGGGGCCGCGCCTTGGGCGCGGGCATCCCCGACGGCTGCCAGAGCGGCTAGAGCTCCGGGAATACTGACCTGTGCGGCAAGCCGGGAGACAGCCAGCGTGGTGCCGCTCGCCAGCGCTTCGCGGCGGGTCATGCCTTTGCTGTCATGGGTTGGAGCCGCGTCGGTATTGCTCATTTCTCCCCCTGGTTGACTTGCCGGCTATGCCGGGCAATTAATGCCCAATCGCCTCATTTCTCGATAAACCGTGGAGCGGCCGAAACTAAAGCTTGTCGCATCTAAATCGCCTCATACCCTGCGGCCTTGAAGTAGTTTCGACATTCCTCAACGGAGAACAGTGCGCAGATGTCACTGAGGGCATTCGATATTGCGTCGAAGCTCCTTGCGGCTTTCTTTCGTAGGAGCGACTTGAGTTTCGAGAAGGCCATTTCGATCGGGTTCAGGTCGGGCGAATAGGCCGGTAGGAACAGCAGCCTGGCACCGGTTTGTCTGATGAGTTTTTCGGCCTTTTGGCTTTTGTGGAAACGGACATTGTCGGCAATGACGATGTCGCCCTTTGATAGAGTTGGGACGAGTTGCGTTTCGATCCAAGTCTCGAATATCTCGGCATTCATTGGTGCGTTGACGATCCATGGCGCGACCATGGAATGTGATCTGAGGCCAGCGATAAACGTCTGCGTCTTCCAGGATCCGAAAGGCGCATGACTGCGGTAACGGTGGCCCCGTAACGACCAACCGGAGCGTTTTGTCAGCTTTGTGTTCGTCGACGTCTCATCGATAAAAGTAAGGCGTGCCAGAGCCTTATCAAAAAACGGCTTGCGTCTTTCGATCCATAGACTTCTCGCCCGAGCGATTTCCGGACGAAGCTGCTCGCTTGCCATGAGGCTTTTTTTTGTGGCTTAACCCGAGCCGGTGCAACATGCGCCCGACGCTCGAGCGATGCACAATGACGCCGCGCTCCGCAAGCTCGAGGCACAATTCGTCAAGCGTCAAATCACCCTTCTCAGCCATACGTTCACGGAACCACGCACCGTGGTCGCTTAACTTGCCGCCGCCAATATGACCCTGTCGCCTCGGCGACAGGGAGCCCGTCTCACGCTTCAAGATAACAAGGTTATTCACAAATCGAGGCGACACCCGGAAATGACGAGACGCCTCGCGATGGGTGTTGCCCTCTTCAACGAATGCAATAACACGGGAACGCAACTCGATCGGATGTGATTTGCCCATGATCGGTCTCCTTCCAGCTACGAAGGAATCACAAATCGGTCGATTCGAGAACCTGAATCAAAAAACGGGCGACGCGCTTTAAGTTGCCTTGCAGCTTCGCCCGGCAGCACGTTGGTTTCGACGAGTTTGATTGCGGCCTCCATTTTCGTGATGTCGAGCGGCTGGCGGCCGGGCCGTTTTCCTTTCGCCCATGCCGCTGCCACTTGAAAATCTTGGTATCTGAGCCGGTATTCGCCGTTTACTGCTTAGAAATGGAAGGCCACGCCAAGTATCGGACCTTGCTGGACGACATCGAAGACAAATCCGCCGCTGTCGTAGTTCACACCCAATGCGCGATATCCCGCGACGGCCGAGATGGTGTCGGTGAACTTGTAACCGAGCCCTAACGCCACATCCCAATCGACATCGGCGCCGCCGCCGCCAACTAACCCCCACCCGGTGAGATAGACTTCGGGCGAAAAGAAGTAATTTCCTCTGACGCCGACCAACCCGTCGACCCAGGTGGCGCTATCGCTCCGCTCGACTCCGTCAAGAATTCCACCATTAAAAGACAAGTCCGTTTCGACCGACCACACCCTGACGCCGCCAACGACGTCGAGATGCCCCGACTGGTCTTCGAGTACCGAATAGCCGACCCCCATCAGTCCGGCAAAGGTCTTCGAAGTCACGTCAATGCTGTCAACGACGATGCCGCGGGGCGTGTTACCGCTGGCACCGAGCTTGGTGTAAATGACGTCGCCGAAGATGCTGAAGCGGTCATATCGTGCCTCGCCGGCACCCATGAAAGCGAAGTCCAGGTTCTCCAGGAGATTGCCGAAATCAGCGTCGACGTGCACCTCTGGCAAACCAAACTGGGCGATATCTCCTGACATCCCGGCAGCCCAGAAATATGGTGCAAAGGTGAACGTCCACCCGCTCGGACTCTCGACTGGTTTTGCGTCTGGCGCCAGCGGCGTCAGATCCGCAGTTCGGCCAGGCGATGCGGCCGCAAGGCCAAGGCAAAGTACGGCTGCACTTACCAGAATAGTCTTCATGATCGCTTCGGTTCCCTCATCCGTCGGCGATGGAATAACTCTCAGATATCCCGCCTCCGATTCCCCTATGCCGAAATATGCCCAAAACCACTTGGTTCGATAAGTAACTTAGAGTTACGTCCGCATGCAGAGCGTGTAGTTGGAAAACACAGGTTTCGCACGACGCTGCCGGCCATATACCGGAAATCCTAGTGTGAACTCCCGCTGTCTAGCGCTGACTCCCCGCTTTGCGGTTAATGGTGCCCGCCTGATCAGGTCGTCATATTTTGGGCTTGCGCATCCGCAGGCGCGACCACGAGGCGCGCAACAGGGTGTCTGAAGCACACCAGGCTCAGATCGATACCAAAGCATCTATGTCCTCTCTTCGAAGAGAGCGTCCGTTTAATGGTCGCAAGTGACAAAAATGAAGGATTTCGGGTCAACGAAATTTCTTACGCGGTCATACGCACCACCTGCTCCTGCAGGAAAGTACCGTCGCGGGTTTACCATGGAGTTCGATGATAACTTTTTTGAGGTTGTTCGCCGGACGCCCCAGAAATTCGGGCTTTTCGAAGGCGCGCACGCTGGAACCCCGCAAGAAATTTCGCTGATAAAATAGCCTAAAAAACAGGCGGGAATGGCGCCCCGGCGCCGGGTGGCGTCGTTATAGGCAGGGCGTTGAGACTCCAACGCGGCCGCAATCTAAGCCGAGGAAAGTCATTGTCGGGAAGTTCTTTATGGTAAGTCGCTGGAAAGCGATGAGGCCTCCCGCCGTCCTGAGAATGAAAAGAAGAAACAGCAAGACCGCGCTTCTAATAGGCGTTATGCGCCGCGATCGCTTTTCTCTTTGAGCTTCCGATGGAAGGCACGTTCAAATTCGCGCTCGATAATCTGAGAAGAGAATTCTTTGAAGCGTGCAGCTTGCTCTCCTTGAAGATTGTTGCGGAGGCGGCCCGTGGCCTCCATCATTGTGAGAGCGGCCTGTTCGATGCGTTCGGCACTGATCGTGGAATCCGGATGCACCGCTGTCATCTGAAAACTTTCACCCGCGTCGGGAGTTGGGTCGGGCAGATCCGCTGCGTGACCGATAAGAATGCTGTTGCTGGTCCGGGCCATAAAACGAGTGCCCGCCCGGCCTACGAAGGGTCAGGCTGTACTGCTGGCCACGTGGTCGTCATATAGTGGTCGCGCCAGTCCAGGGCGTCGCGATGGCGATCCAGGAAGCCTTGGGCATGGCGGAGGGCAGCCACTCGCTCCGGATCGGAAATCTCCCGAAATAGCCTCTGAAGACTGGAAGCGTCGCCATGTTCGTGTGCGGCGATGCTGACGCTGGTCATTCGCTCACGCGAGACGACATCGAATTCGAGCCGATGCCCGGAAACCTTCGCGAGCTCTGTGAAGAAAGCACGTTGTGTGCGTCCGTTGCCTTCCCGGAAAGCATGGATCGAATTGATTTCCGCAAAGAGCAGACCAACTCGTTCGGCAAATTCCTGGTCGTTGAGCCCACAAAATAGTCCTGTTCGATAAGGTGACGAAAGGCAGCATCGAGCCGACTGGAGATCATGGAGCCGACGGCAAAGGGCTGCCCGTCGACCTTGCGCAACGTCTGTTCGATGGCGATGGTGCCATCTGCCAATAGAACCGGCTCGTCGCGCGTATGCCCTGCCCATTCGAACACATCCTGAAAGAGATGCCGATGAAACGCCTTAAGATGTTCAGTGTCAAAACGGCCTTCCGGCCGGCACCAAAAGCGATCTCAAGGTCGCGCGCCGCCACAAGAGGAGCTTCGAGGCGTTCCAGCTCTTTATGAGATCCAGCGCCTAGCCTGTTCTTGAGTGTGAAGAAATCGTCGAGAGTGTAGCCCGGCATTCCTACCGAAGTGCCTGAAGCGCCCGGATGCGCGGTATGAGATCCGTTACCTCAATCTCCCCGCGGATGAAGGATTCAAATACATGATCCATATCGGGATCGGGCTCTATGCCTTCGAGTTGGTTCGTGTGGTGGGCCTTGCGGACCATCAAACGGCGTCGATCCATTTCAACCTCCGACAGCAGGGGAAGTGTATCGATGCGCAGTGCTTCAGCGGCTCGGGCCATAGAGATTACTCCAATGCTCAGTAGGGATAGCAGAATTGGTGTCTGTGGTCGATTGAAGCGAGCAATTTTACACCGTTAGCCAGGGAAAATATGGTGCCACGGCTGTTTGCCAATCTCGCTCTTGCCCATGGCGACGGACGCTATGCAAGGCTGCAACGCACCCTCGGGCACGTCCAGCTCTTGATCCTCGATGATTGGGGTCTGGAGCCGCTCAACGAACAGGCGCGCCACGACCTTCTGGAGATCCTTGAGGATCGTTACGGCCGCCGCTCGACAATCATTACCAGTCAGCTTCCAGTATCGGCCTGGCACGAGATCATCGGCAATCCGACCTATGCCGATGCCATTCTCGACAGGCTCGTTCACAATGCCCATCGCATAGACCTATCCGGGGAAAGCTTGCGGCGAAATCAGCGCCGGAAATCTTGACTCCTAACGACGTCAACTGACAACAATCACAGCCAGCAGGACCCCAGCCTCGAGGGGGCGAGATCATCCCAGAATCCGGGGGCGCAATCATCTCGGAACAAAGGGGCGGCTTCATCGGAATCGGCAATAATAACATTGACGTTTAACCATTCGACCAGGACGGTGGTCAGCCTGGCAGAGGCGAGTTGGATAAATAAATAACTGTTTAGATACAAAAATCCCGTGTAATTTCCGTATGTTAATAGGTGCTATCTGGAATCTCGCCATCTATCCAACCTTGACAGTGCGTGGGTTTCACTGTCTGTTTCAGGCTGAGGAGACCGCCCAGGCTTGAGTCACTGGGGGCGTCGTGAAGTTCCAGGAGGACATTGCTGTTATGTTGAGATTTGCCGTCGTCGGGATCGATCATGGGCACACGTTCGATCACGTGAAGGGCCTGCTTGCCGCGGGTGCCGAGTTCGTCGGATATTGCCCGCAGACCTCAGTGCCTGCGCTGTTGGAAACCTTCACGAAGACTTATCCAAATGCCCCGCAGATCGATCGCGACGCGATCTTCGCCGATCCGTCGATCGACGTCATCTGCATCGCCGCGATCCCGAGCGAGCGTGCAGGATTGGCGGTCCGCGCCATGAAGGCCGGCAAGGACGTCATGACCGACAAGCCCGGGGTGACGACATTCGCTCAGCTCGAAGAGGTCAAACGCACGGCTGCCGAGACCGGCCGCATTTTTTCGATCTGCTTTTCAGAACGCCATTGCGTTCGTTGCGCCGTCAAGGCGGGAAAGCTCGTCAAGGAAGGGGCGATCGGTACGGTGATCCAGACGATCGGCATGGGGCCGCACAGGCTGCAACTGCCGACACGGCCGAATTGGTTCTTCGATCCGGAGCAATTTGGCGGCATCATTGTCGATATCGCCTCGCACCAGGTCGATCAGTTCCTTTTTTATACGGGCTCGACGAGCGGTGAAGTCGTGGCAAGTTCGGTCGGCAATTTCGGCATGCCCGACAAGCCTGCCTTCCAGGACTTCGGCGAGGTTCTGCTGCGCTCGCACAAGGCCTCAGGCTATGTCCGTGTCGACTGGTTTACGCCGGAGGCATTGCCGACCTGGGGCGATGGCCGCCTGACTATCCTTGGCACGGAGGGCTATATCGAACTACGCAAATATATCGACATCGCCGGGCGCCCTGGCAAGGACCACCTCTTCCTCGTCAATGGCAAGGAGATGACGCATATCGATTGCAGCAGCGAGAAGCTCGACTATTTCGATGCCTTCTGCGCAGATGTGCGCGACCGTAGCGAGACGGCGATGTCTCAGGCTCATGTCTACGAGGTCTGCCGCCTTTCGCTGGAAGCACAATCAAGGGCCGCGCGCCTGGGTCATCGCTAAGGAAGCCATCATGTCCAAGACGTTTCGCGTCGGCGTCATCGGAGCCGGCATCGCCTCGCGCCATTTGACAGGTTTTGCCTGGAACAGGGAGCTATTTGACGTCGTGGTCCTTTGCTCGCTTGACGAGGACCGCGGCCGGGCGCTTTGCGAGGAATTCGGCATTCCCGAATATACCCAGGATGCCGAGACGATGATTGCTCGCTCCGATCTCGATATCATCGACATCTGCACCCCGCCGAGTTCGCATTTCGAGCTGTGCCGTCTGGCGATCGAAACCGGAAAGCACGTCATTTGCGAAAAGCCGCTGTTCGGCTCCATAGCTGAAGTCGACGAGATGGCCCGCATCGTTGCGCGCGCCGCAGGTCCGCAACTGATGCCGATCTTTCAGTATCGCTACGGCTCGGGCCTTCAGAAACTCAAAATGCTGATTGATCTCGGGCTTACGGGCATGCCATTCCTGACCACAATCGAGACCCACTGGTGGCGCGGGCCGGACTACTATGCCGTGCCGTGGCGCGGAAAGTGGGTGACGGAGCTAGGCGGCGGACTGCTGGGACATGCCATACACGCGCACGATATGCTGAACTACGTGCATGGCGCATGCGCTGAGATCTTCTCCTATGGCGCGACGCTGGTAAATCCGATCCAGGTCGAGGATACGGCAGCTCTCTCGGTAAGAATGAAGAACGGTTCGCTGGCAACGCTGTCGATGACACTCGGTTCGCGCAAGGAAATCTCTCGCCTGCGCTTCTGCTTCTCCGATCTCGTCGCAGAAAGCATTCTCGAGCCCTACACAATGGGTCGAGACCCCTGGAGCTTTATTGCCGGGACTGAGGAGCACCAGACGCGCGTGGATGCGGCGCTGGCCGGTTATGTCGTCAAGGAAGACGGTTACACCAGACAGTTCGAACTCTTCCACCATGCGCTGACCACCGGCGGCGAGCCGCCGGTGACGTTGGAAGATGCACGCAATTCGCTGGAGCTCGTCACGGCGGCCTACCATTCGCAGCGCACGGGCAAGCCGACGCCACTGCCGATCCTCCCCGATCATCCGCTCTATCATTCCTGGTTGCCGGAAGAAGAGCGACGGCTGGCCGCCGGAGCCTGAACCATGATCAAGAGCTTCGAGCATGTCGGCATGGTGACTGGTGATCTGGACCGGTCGCTTGGCTTTTACCGCGACCTCTTGGGCCTGCGCCTTCATTTGCGCAAAACCATGGCCAACGGCACGCAAGTGGCATTCCTCGATACCGGCAATGGCATGCTGGAGATCTTCACGCCTCCCGGCGGCGCCGGATCTGCCTCGGATCTGCCACCCGCAACGTCGGGCGTGCTGCATATTACCTTCCTTGTCGACAACGTCGCCGAAAGCTTCGCAAGGCTCGAAGCGGCCGGCGTGGTAATCAAGGAGAGGCCGCGTCCTGCCGTCAATTCTGAAGTGCTTGACCAGGTAGCCTTTGTTCGCGACCCCGACGGTATCATCGTCGAGCTCGCGGAACGCCGCCATGAACTGAAACGCGACTGATCGCAAAACATAGCGGCCGCAGATTTTTTGCACTGCGGTAACGACTTTGTAATGCCCATTTGCCAGGTTGAAGGTGACGATACATTCCTTCATGGCTGGGGGTTGGCATGTCACGCTGCAAGGACGACTGGATCAATCAGCGCGCTTACGCGCTTTGGGAAGCCGAGGGACGGCCGGATGGTCGCAGTGGCGAGCACTGGCAGCAGGCCACACGGGAATATCAACAACTCGAACTGACCCGCGCTTCCGCCGACGGCAGCGATCTTATCGAGCGCCTGCGGGCAGTGGGCCGCCTGATGCGTGCGAAGGACACTGAAAACGGCATCGATGTCGGCGCGCAGGAGCAAAAGGCATCTGCGTGACCGACAGGTCGACGTTCGATGATGGTTTCCTGGGCGCCGACCGCCCCATTACTCCCCCACCAGAACGCTGCCCGGCTGCAGCCAGAACGGCGGCAGATAGAGTGGCGTCGACGAGAGCGGCAAAATGCTGTCTGCGAATGTCACGCCGAGCTTGTCCGCCAAGAAGGCACGCCGTGCGGCAATGCGGCCATGCATGTCGGGATAGCGTTGCTGTATCTCTTCGCGCAGCCTGGCATCAGCGAAGACCACCATGTCTTCGCAGTTGAGCGCCCAGCCGGCAGGCATCGGCACCGGTATGACGTCGACCTGGAACGGCATGCCCGATCGCAGGCGCTCGGTCGAGCCGGGCCGCACAGGCGAATGCAGCCATTCCTCGTGGCCGCCAAGGTGGCCGGGGTTCAGCGCCGAGTCGAGACCCGCGGACTGCAGATTCTCGGTGACAACGGACAACAGATCGCCGCCGGTCACGCCGATATCCGCCGTCTCGTACCATGTGATCAAGGCCTCGAAATAGGTTTTTGCCGGCGCCAGGAATGCCTCGTCTTGGTCGGTGAGCAGGCCAGCGCGAGACGATAACGCTCCCCAGTAGCCAAGTGCTGTCGTCACGCCATCTCCCTTTTTCAGGCGGCGTGCGGTCGGGCTTCTCAGACCAATGATGGTCTCGCCGGCGCCCCCGGAGGCAAACATCGTGTGGACGTTTACCGGATCCCCCTCGTAACCGAGACGAGCAAGTGCGTCGAACTCCGTGTCGCCTTCCCGTGCGCCGGCGACCACCTTAAAGAGTGCCTGCGAGCACCGCACCGCTGCCCACTCGAAGGCCGCGAGTTGATCGACATCGACGATCGCGCGATGGCCGGTTTCCGGATGCATAAGGATTGGTGTCGCATCGACCAGTATGCCCGACTGACCGATCACCCGGCGCAGCGCGTTCACGATGAAATGTGGAACGAAGAAACTCTGAGCGTATTCGTCGTCCTCTTCGGCCGCGAGATATTTCCATCCGACCAGCCCGACGCAATCCCCAGCCCTTAGTCCTGCGTCGCGCAGCCGATCGCTCAGCCGTGGGTTTTGGCTGCGGTCCTGTCCCATGAGGCTGAAGGTCCGCGCCCGCAACACTTCTATTTCGGGAAGACCGGCAATTGCCGTATAGCTTACGGATTCGTTTCCCGTGATGATGATACGACGACCGCCGGGACCAAGGAGCAACAGTGCTTCTTCGAAACGCGGCTCGAAACCGGAGAGATGCATGATGTTTCCGAAGTGTTCGCGATCGGCATAGACCACCAGCCAGTCGGTGCGAGCGTCTTTCAAGACGGCGTCGGCTCGCGCAGCATAGGTCGCCGAAGGGATTTGCGGTTGCGCACCGGCCCCCCGAAATCCGGTAATGCAACAGGTGCCAGACTGATCGACATGAAGTTCCTCCAATCAGATGCAAGTCAGGCAAGGATAAAAGACGAAAAGCCGTGTGAAGCGGCTCGCAAACCCTCAAGGGGCGAAAGATTAACATAGCCGAAGCACGCGACGTTGCGTTATCACGTTGCAAATGTGGAAAGCTCTCGATCATGAATCACGACAATAGCCGCGAAGCTCCCCCCACGATTGCCGATGTCGCGCGCATGGCGGGTGTCTCGCGTGCGGTTGCGAGCCGGGCGCTGTCCAACGAGCCGCGACCGGTGTCTTCCGAGAAGCGAGAGCGCGTCATCGCCGCCGCTGCAAGCTTGGGCTACAAGCCGAACCTCTTGGCCCAGAGCCTGACGACCAAGACCGTCAATCTCGTCGCTGTCGTCGTCAATCACATCCATGATCTCTCCGACCTCGATCTCTTTGACCGCCTCATCGATCAGGTCCAAATGATCGGCAAGCAGGTCATCCTGATCCGCATCGGATCTGTCGCGCGCGTCGAGGAATTCCTGCGCAATGGCGTCGCCTACCATGTCGACGCTGCGCTGGTGTTTTCCGATTTTGCGGACGCGCCGACCGTTCGCCGCATGTTCCGCTCCGACCATGTCATCATGCTGAACGGCCTTCATGACCAGTTTTCTCCCGTGATCATTCCGGACGAGCACGCCGGCATTGCCGAAGCCGTCGCTCATGCCGCATCGAAAGATGTGCGCAGCGCGGTTCTGATGACCGGACGCGCATCTTCTCCGGTCGAGCAGGCACGTATTGGCTCCTACCAGGCCGCCCTTGCGCACTACGGGATCAATCTCCTTCGAACGATCCAGGGCGACTACTCCTATGAAAGCGGACATGCTGCGGCCACGGAACTCAGGGGCGCTGGTCTTCCCGACGCAGTATTTTGCACATCCGATGCAATGGCGATGGGCATTCTGGACGTCTGCCGGGCCGACTTTCCCGATGGCCGTCCCTCATGCTTCCGGCTTTATGGTTTCGACAATCTGTCGCTGACCGATTTCGATGCCTATCCGATCTCGTCGATCGGCTATGACAAGGCACTTTATGTCCGTCATATCGTCGATTCAGTTGCCAATCCCGGCAATTTCAGGCCGGGCCAGCCGTCCGTGACGGTGCCGACCCGTTTCGTGCCACGTCTGACCGCCTGACGAGAAACGGGCCGCCCGAAGACGGCCCGAATAGCCTACCACTCAGGGTTAAGGGCAGGGGGATTGGATTCTGATCCCCACCACTTCTTGTAGTTTGCCGCATAAGCGCCCGACTGGATGTAGTCGGAAACGAACATGTCGAGCCAGCGCACGAACTCCGGATCTCCCTTGGCGACGGCGATCCCGATCGGATCGTTGGAATAAAGGCCCGGCAATGTCACGAGAGATGGGGTCTTTGTCGCGAGATAATCAAGCAGCGACGAATCCTCGATTGCCGCATCGACTCGCTGCTGTTGCAGTTGAAGAACACCATCAGGTGCAAACTGATCGACATAGACGAGTTGCGCCTCAGGAACGGCGGTCTTCAGGAAGCTCTCGCCCGTCGTACCGCGACCAACGACCACCTTCTTGCCGGCGAGGTCCTTCAGCTCCTTGATGCCCGCGTCCTTCTGAACGATGACGCGCAGACCAGCGCGATTGTAGGGGATCGTGAAGTTTACTGTCTTGGCGCGCTCGAGCGTTGCGGAAGTATTGGCAACAGCGACGTCAATCTGGCCCGAAACGAGCATCGAGATACGAGCATCGCCCGAGACGTCGACGAATTCCACCGGCACGCCGAGCTTCTGGGCGAGTTGCGTTGCGACATCGACATCATAACCGACCGGGTTGTTCTGCGCATCGCGGAAACCGATCGGCTCACCACCGAGCGACACTCCGATGCGAACAGTGCCGCGTGAGCGGATGTCGTCGATCATTCCCGCAAAGGACGGAAGTGCCGAACCGGCTGTGATGGCCAAAGCGGCAAGGGCAGTCAGAATGCGTTTCATGGTTTCATTCCCTCTTTTGATTATGCCAGTTTCGCTGCCCGCAGTTCCGGTTCGGGCATCTGGTCCTCCCAGAGCCAGTAGCGAATTTCGCCCTCGCATCTGAAATTCACGACCTCGTGGTTCCCCTTGGCATCGACAGCGTGGATCACGACGCCGGCGAGAAATCCGCAGGAGAGTTCATTGAGCTCATCGACGGCGAGCTTCACGGCGTCTGAGAGCGCATAGCCAAGCTTCATCGCAAGAACGACCGTGCGCGCCGTCGAACAGCGCATCGTCATTTCGCCGGTATGCGTGCACGCGGCCGCGCCGTAGCGGCTGTCGGCGTAGAAGCCAGCGCCGGGGATGGGGCTATCGCCAAGCCGACCGGGATATTTCCACGCCCAGCCGGAGGTCGACGTCGCCGCGTGGATGCCACGCTTGGGATCGGCCGACAGGAAGACGGTCGTGTCGCGAACGCGCTCTGGATCGGTGATAGCGCGGCTGAGAGGGGCTAACGGGATGTTTGGAAATTTCGCCAGATCCTCGGGCGAGAGTTCCCTTTCCAGTCGCTCCCACCAGACCCGCTTGCTGTCCTCGAACAAGACGTCGTCCTCTGCGAAACCGATTTCACTGGCAAAGCGGCGCGCGCCTTCGCCAGTCAGCATGACGTGCGGTAGGCGCCTCATGACCTCATGCGCAAGGCGCGCCACGGCAAGCGTATTTGGAACGGCGCCAACCGCCCCGACTTCGCGCGTGTTGCCGTCCATGACCGCGGCATCAAGCTCCATATTGCCGAGCATGTTGGGCCAGCCGCCGTACCCGACGCTGCGCACCTTGACTTCGCTTTCCACCTTGCTGATCCCCGCGACCATCGCATCGAGGCTGCTTGCACCGTCACGCAGCATTTCGACAGATGTCGGAAAACCCGGCCAGGCTTCTTTATTGGCCAAAAGGAGCATCTTGAACCTCTAATCCTTGCGCATCCTGGAAAGAAACTGGGCAACCCGCGGCTGCCCCATGCCGCCGTCGGCGGCGAAGAACTCTTTGGTCGGCAAGTCGACCAGCAAGCTGCCTTTATCGAGAAAGACGATGCGATCGGAAATCTGCCTGGCGAACTCGACCTCGTGCGTGACGAATAGCATTGTCGTGCCTTGCTGCGCGAGCTTGGCAAGGATTGTCAGCACCTCCGCCGTCATCTCCGGATCAAGCGCGCTTGTCACTTCATCCAGCAACAGGTAACGCGGCTGCATTGCAAGCGCGCGGCAGATTCCGACGCGCTGGCGTTGGCCGCCTGACAGTTGCGCCGGGTAGGCGTGCGCCCTGGCACCCAGGCCGACCGATTCCAGCAAGGCGCGGGCCACAGTCTCCGCCTCGCTGCGGGGCTGTTTCAATACCTCGATCGGCGCCAGCGTGATGTTGCCGAGAACAGTCATGTGAGGATAGAGGTTGAAGAGTTGGAAGACGGTGCCGGAGCGCTTGCGCGCTTCTGCGAGCTCCTTTGCCTTGCTCACATCGAACTCGTCGACCCTGATCCGGCCGCCGGTGAGCTTCTCCAGACCGTTGATGCAGCGAATCAACGTCGACTTGCCGGAGCCGGAGGAGCCGAGGATCGAGACAACCTCGCCCGGCGCGATCGTCAGATCGACGCCGTCCAGTACCGTCGTGTGGCCGAAAGTCTTCTTGACGTTTTCAACTCTTATCATTTCAGAGCCCTCTCCAAGCACTGTGGACGCGAAGGCGTTTTTCAAAGCGCGACCCGAGCCATGCAACGAGCTTGGCGGCGGCGTAATAAAGCAGGCCGACAGCCGTCCAGACGATAAACGGCTTCAAGGTCCGCATATTGAGAATGTTGCCGATCTTGGTCAGGTCGACGACGCCAATGACCGAAATCAGTGATGTCACCTGTAACTGGTTGACAAGCAATGCGACCAGCGGGCCGAGCGCAAATGCTGCCGCTTGCGGTGCAACGACATGACGAAGCACCTGCCAGCGGCTCAAGCCAAAGACGCGCGCCGCTTCGATCTGATCTCGGCCGATAGACTCAATTGCTGAGACCGCAATCACATAGATGAAAGCGGCTGTGTTGGCTGAAAGCGTGATCACAGCTGCCGTGACCGGAGTGACACGGACGTGGAGGAGGCCAGGCAGGCCGAAGAACACCAGAAACAATTGCACGAGAACCGGCGAATTCTTCAGCAGCTCGGAAATGAAGGTGATCAATTCACCCAACACGGGCACATGATAGTAGCGCATGATTGACCAACCGATGCCGATCACCAGACCGAGCAGCGAGGTCACGAGGAAGAGTGCGACATTGACGCCGAGACCCTGCGCGAGAAGAACGAGGTCGAAGGGTGTGAAATCGGCAAAGCGCATCAGCCAACAGCCTGCATCATGTCACGGTTGAGGCGACGGTGGAGGAGCGCGATGGCGAGCGAGACTAGGTAGGTCAAAATCGCATAGACAACGAGCAGCACAACATAGACCTCGAAGGGCCGGTATGTCTGCGAAACCACGATCTGCGCCGAACCGGTTAATTCATTGAGCGTAATGGTGGAGAGGATCGACGAGGTGAGGATCATGTTGATGAGAACCGAGCCGAGTGGCCGCACCGAAGTTCTGAGCGCGATTGGCAGGACGATACGCGTGAACATCACCCGCCGCGACAGGCCACTGACCTCGGCTGCTTCAATGATGCCCTGGTCGATTGCCAGGATACCCGCGCGAATCACATCCGAGGCATAGGCGCCACCGGCGATCGACAACGCGATAACTCCGGTCGTGAAGGCATCGATATAGATGCCGATCTCCGGCAGGCCGTAATAGAAGAAGAACAATTGCACGATGAAGGGCACGTTGCGGAAGACATCGACGTAGACGCACGAGGCCCGCTGCAGAGGTGCCGACGAGGATGTTCGCGCAATCGCCACGAATGCGCCCATGACGATGCTGCCGAGAAGCGCGAGCGCGCATGCTTGTGCCGTCAGAAAGGCGCCTTGCGCGAGAAAGCCGAGGTGAGGGACGAGAATCGACAGGTCGAGCCGCACGATTTCTCCGACAGTACGAGTGAAACCGGTTTCATCGTGTCTCGCCGATCGGATATTGTCAAGAATGCAGGGGAGATTTCCTGATGCATGCCATCGGCCATGCGGTCTCGGATTCGCGCCAGACAGCCGATTTTGCAAAGATGCATGAAAAGCCGCGTCAGCATGGTTTCCTGATTCGCAGACGCCAGACACTTGCCCCAAATGGAACGAGCATCGCCATGAGCCATATCCCACAGATCGATTACGCAACGGTGTCCGAAGAGATCAGGGCGGCACACGACGAGGAGGTGAGGGCGCGCGGCCGGATGACCAACATGAAGCGCACATTATTGCATTCGCCGGTCGCCCACCGCGTTTACGCCGAATGGTTCACGCTTCGCGCCGAGCTCTCTTCAATCGCCGATAGACCTATTTGGGTCTTCTCGCACGCCATTTCGAAAGCCGCGAACTCAAAGATTGCCATCACCTTCTTTCGCCGCGCACTGATCAACGCGGGTTTCGATCCGGACGGCCTGATACTCTCAGAAGAAGAAGTACTTCTCATCGCTTTCGGCAAAGCAATCGTCGCCGATTCCAACGCGATCCCCGCAGAGATCTGGACGAAGCTGAAGGATCGCTACGATGCCAAGACGCTCGTCGATCTGGTGGCCTTTGCTGGCATCATGCTGGCGACTGCACTCTTCAACAATGTGGTCGAGGTCGATTTTGATCCAGAGCTCGAAGCCTTCGCGGAGACTGCAAAATAGGCACACCTGGGGCGCTGAGATAAAGCATCAGTTCGTCGCGCAGGAGCGGGGCGAATTTGCCCGGACTGTGCTGAGCTTGAAGTTGAGGTTGTTTCGGTAGAACGCGACTGCCTCGTCAACGCAATCGGTGCCCGCCTCGCCCTGGGGTTCCCCACTAGAAAGTGGTTTCCTGGACCAGCCACCACACCGGAAGAAATGCCAGCCCGATAGCTGCCAACCAGACCGAGGCGAACTTGATGAGGTATTGCCGTCTCGCTTTGGCTTCGTTCCACTCGTAGTACATCGCCAACTCCCAATTTTAGGCTTCGCTACTGAAGCACCTCGTCGACCGCGAGTCGAGTGCGCAACTGCAACACCAACCAGCTCGCTTCGGCCAGCCCCGTTTTTCCTTTCAATGATCTGGAGTTGTCCAGCAACGCAAGCGATCGCGTCACCCTGGCGCTTGTGGTGCTTTTGCCACAGGCCAGACGGTGTTGGATGATTGCCTGGGCGAGGATACCTCGAAATTAGGCGTTGCTTTGGCAATCGCTTGAGGAGAGCCTTCGAGGACGACATGCGGTCGGTAACGTAGATTTATGGGGGAGTTTCATGAAGAAAATCGTGGTTGTTGGCACGTTGATGCTCGCTTCTTGCACAAGCGTCTCCCAGCGAGAACAGGCGATCCCCTACACCCTTTCGAAGGCCGAACTTGCTGTGGTCCAGGACGGAACTCGCAAGTTCCTGAGAGATCCTGCCAGCGGGACGTTTGCAAGCATCAGGGCCTCACAGAAGACGTCCGGGATCTACGTTTGCGGCGTCGTGAACTCCAAAAACCAGTCGGGAAATTTCACTGGCGGTGAGCCTTTCGCAGGTGTTTTGAGAACGACGAATGTTGGGGGGAAAGCCACGTTGTCGTTCGCGCTGACCACTCAAGGCAATGTGCGAACAGACCTTGATTCCGTGTGTCGGCAGAACGGCATCGTCAGCTGAACGTGCTCCGGTGCGAAGCCTCTGGCGCTGCGGCGCCGGCCTCGTCGTCAGCATTGATGGAGAGACGGAGATCCTGCGAGTGAGCGTACCGGCGGACCGCTGCTGGAGCGCACAAGGGTCTCTGAGGGGAAGCTCTGAATAGGAAGCGCCCTCATACGGTCGCAGTCAATATTCAGCCATCTTCGATGCCAAATTCATCTCATGCCCTTTGTCCTGGTTCATCAGGGCAGGGCGAGCAATCGAGCGTGGGCGGTCGCAGCATCTCGAACATGTCGTGGACGATTGGAGGAGACGAGACCTTCACTCTTTGGGGCCGTATCTTTTTCGCTATCGATGCCGACTTGCGGGACGCACTTCTGACACGATCAATGCCCTTGAGAATAACCAGCATGTGCTTGGCTTCCTCTGCTTCCATGGATGAAAGTGGAACGCCGTCAAGTCGCGCCGGCTCTTGCGTGGCTTGATCAACGATGGACCAGGATTCCCCTTCCGAACAGAGGCGATATTCCCCAGCCATAGCTCCCCCCCTTTCTTAGAGATAACCCAAGCTTGTCAGACCGCGACAGCATCTACCATTCGGCAAATCTGTCGGTTTCCTCACGCAAACGTTGTAGATTTTTGGATCAATAATTCTTTGGGGGCGTCCAACAAACAACCTATGGCCGAATGAAGATGCTTGGGGATTGGGTGGGGGTAAGATCTCTCTTCACATCGGGAAGGCTGGCGAGCAGATCGCACGGCCGATTGCGACCCCTCGGTCCGTCTCGATCGTCCACTGTCGCGGGCCGTGACGAGCAGTATTTCGATCGTTGTCTCGTCGTCCCTTTAACTGAAACACCGAGCGGCATATTGCAGGCGAAATGCGAAAAGTTCCTCCGGCCTGGCCGAAAAGCGTCACCGTAACGACAGCAACTTACCCCCGCTTGTAAACGGCACGACGCGTGGCACGGTTGCTGCGTACCCCTCGTATTCGGGGAACGCATTTTGAAGGACGCGCTCCTCATTGACCATCCGCCTGAGCTGCAGCATCCAGTGCGCAGCGCCAAGCAAGACCGTCCAAACAGATAAATTGAGGATGATGAAACCAATCACCGCGATTTCTTCGGTGAGATACAGAGGATTTCGCACGACAGAATAGGGACCGGAGGTAATAAGAGCGCGTGCCTCCGGCATGATACTAAAGGCCCGCCCTAAATATACCAGCACGTATGCCGAGGCTAGACATCCGATAATCGTCAAGCCTAGCCCGATCAGGCGAAGCGCCATCGGTGTCTCGATGGCGGGCGGAAGATAGCCGACAACCAAGACCAAAAGGAATGTCCCCGACATCGCCGTAACGTAGCCCTCGATGTTTTCGGCCGAGCGGATCGGCGGCAGCCGCGTGATGGCAACGACGCTCATCATCCCAGCAAACGCCATAGAGGAAAAATCAGCCGCCACTGTCACCATGTCGAGAGACGAAAGATCGCCCCTCGCGAAAATGTCGTGAATGGCAATCACCCTGCTGATCATCACCGGGATGAAATAGAGACTGATTGAGATCCTGCCAACGATGTCGGCAACAACCAAATATCGACTACTCATTGGTTCCCCACAGTTTGTTATGGAGACAATCTTCGCATGGTTGCAGTCAATAGCAATCGCACCCATCGAATCTGTTTGCCAAGGGTTAACTGCGCCGCTCGCGGATGGCCGTGATGATCTCGGCATGAGAGGATAGGCAGGCCAGGGAAACCAGGCAGAATAACGTGGTCCCGAGCAGCGTTGCTGGCATCAGCACGGACCAGTCGCCATTGCGCATGCGAGGGAGAGCGTAGACAATGAGACTGGCTTGAGCGCTACTTGTCCCGATATTGGCAAACACCAGGGCTATCAACGCGGTATGCGAATGGATGAACCGCGTTCGAAGAAACTGTTGCGGGTGGAAGGAAAGATATACGCCGATGGCGGACGCTGATGCCAGAACGGCGACAACGCCCGAGATCGGGACGTTCGGAATGCTCAGCAACATGAACACCGGCAACCGCATCAAAGGTAGTATCGTCATGTAGAGCGCCCAGACAAATGGGCTTGAAGGATACAGGGCTAACAGGAGCATGCTGACGGCGAATGTCGCGCCCACCGCGTAAACCAAAGTGGGGCCGAGACGAACACACTTCAGAACCAAGTTGCGCATAACCTTGCCCCCTCGCGGCCTCCACAGGTTTTGGAAATAGATAAGCCGATACTTGCGCAATACTTATCGGACGGGAACAGAGATGGTGAGTCCGTGACCGATGTCAAGCATGGGCCAATTTGCACATACGCAACAAACAAGAAACTTATGCCGGTGACGGCAGGTCCTCAGCCTGGCGCGTCTGCGCTGCTGCACGGCCACTGGAAAACAACGACCTTCATCGGCGCGCTTACGCCTTACAGGAATGACTGCCCCGTTGTCTTCGATGGAGCGATGAACGGCAACGTTTTCCTGGCATATGTCGAGCAAGTGTTTGCTGCCGGCCCTTCAGGCGGGCCACGCCTGTCTGCCGTGGGTCAGCTGCCGAGCGTGGTTCCTGGAGCAATAATCGGCCCGCAACTGGCCGTTTAGCCCAATTTAGGCTGAGCGGGATCCCTCATTGCCTGCAGCTTTGCGGCCAACTCCATGGCCACGAAGACCGCATGTTCGGCTATCTGCGGCAAGCCCATCAACTCTCCGAACGTGCCACGAGCCAGAGGCCCGGAAATAAGCAAGCTCGGATCGGGGGCTCCATCTGCACCAATCGCCTCTGAACGTTCGGAACACGCGATGCCCAGACCTGTCGGGTCGAGTTGCAGGTGTGATTGATCGCGAAGGCATGAAAGCCAGGTCTGGCTTTCGAGAATGCCGCCATGAGCAGGACCGGTTGTGACGACCACCGCATCATAGCTCCTCTGCAACTGCGGGCCATGACGCTGCCTAAGCTCTACATGGATGACCTCGCCCTCGCGATGCACGCGACCGACGGAAGCGGCGAGCACCTCCATTCGGCCTTCGGCGATCGCATGCTCCAGCACGTCTTCCACCTGCGGCGCAATCCGGAACCGATGCACGTCCCAATAGGGCCTCACATGGCGAACGATCCTGCGACGCTCTGAAATCGGCAGGTTCTGCCAGATTGTGTGGCCGTGGTCACGTATTTGATCAATCACGGCGTGCCATGTCAGCCCGACGGCCCTTGCCTCGTTGATGGCCTGCCGGACGCTGCGTAACAGGGCGGTCGCACTGTGAGCCGGCACTGCCTCGAACTCGCCGAACGGGTCCTGCGGACAAGGTGCATGGCCCCTTGATCTCAGCCCCCGGCGCGAAATCGATGTGATCTGGCCGCGATGGCCGGTCCGCGCGAGCGAAGCGACGATGTCGGCAGCGGTAAGACCATTGCCGACGATCAGCAACCGGTCGTCCAAACGGATGGTCTCAAGTGCTCTGGCGCAGGTGGAATCCGGCACAAACCGGTGGTGTCCTTCAAGCGCGCGCAGAACACCTGGTGTCGATGGCGACGGATGGCTGGTCGCGATCACCAGGAAATCGGCAAAGAGCTGTCCGCCCTGGCTATCAGCTATACGCCAAAGAGCACCGTCCCGCCCCACCTCGGTAACAAGCGCGCGGCGATGGCGCACTGCGCCGCTCTCTATGAAGGGAGCAAGTGCCGACGCAATGTAGGCGCCGAAGACACGGCGCCTGGGAAAGAGGTTGCCATCTGGCCGGTAGGCTTCGGGGTCGTCCGCGACAGCATCGTTGCGTGCGATCCATTCGAGGAAATCCTCCGGATGGTCCGGTAGCAGGCTCATGCGCGCGGCCGGAACATTGATGCGATGGGCCGGATCGGTCGTATCGTACGCAAGCCCTCTGCCAAGCTCGTGCCGCGGCTCAAAGATGACGATTGCCGGCGCCTGGTCAATCATGGAGTGCGCCAGGTGGTATGCGACGCCTGCTCCCGAAACCCCTCCGCCGATAATCGCCACCACGGGGCGGCGCATTCTGTCGCGAAAGGCCTGTCGTGATTTCGTGCTGTCTTGTTTCAATGCCCGCGGCCCAGATCGGTTTGGTTTGAGGAGCGCAGGTTTGTCCTTCGCGCTCGGATGGTTTAATTTAGAGTCAGTCAGGGAGCCCGGCAACGGTAATATTCTACTAAATAAGTAGAATTTTTATCCCTCCATTCCGTCCAGGCACCGAAGAGTTTTTCCGCGCTGCAGTGCAATAGAGATCGGCTTGCTTGGTTTACCGTAAGCAGTTTTGAAATTATCTGGCCGTTCGAGGCTCGCCTCATCAATTCAAGACGGGAAACACCACAATGAAGAAGAAGACGTCCAAATCAGGCCTGACGCGTCGTGCAAGCCTTGCCGCAATAGCCGCCTCGACGGTTGCCCTGATTGCCTTTGCATCGCCTGTTGCTTCCTTCGCGCAAGAAAAGTCGATCAAGGTCGGCATCATGAGCGGCGAGGATGAAGACGTCTGGCGCGTCGTGACTGCGCAAGCCGCCAAGAAGGGCCTGACGATCGAAACGGTCGTCTTCAACGATTACACACAGCCGAACGAGGCCCTGGAACGCGGCGAAGTCGACGCCAATGCCTTTCAGCATAAGCCCTATCTCGACAATCAGGTCGCGCAGCACGGCTACCATATCGTGCCGGTCGGATACACGGCCGTCTGGCCGATCGGTCTTTACTCCAAGAAGCACAAGGCAGTCGCCGAGATCGCCGAAGGTGCGACAATCGGCGTGCCGAACGACCCGTCGAACGAGGGTCGCGCGCTGCGCGTGCTGCAGAACGAAGGCATCATCAAGCTCAAGGACGGAACGGGCATTCTTGCAACCGTCACCGACATCACCGAGAACCCGAAAAACGTCGAGATCAAGGAACTTGATGCAGGCGTCGTCGGTCGCGCCATCGACGATCTGGATGCCGCGGTCGTCAACACCGACTGGGCATTGAAGGCCGGGCTGTCCGCGGCTGACCGCATTGCGCAGGAGCCGATCGCCGACAATCCCTATCGCAACTTCATCGCCGTCAAGCAGGGCAGTGAGAACGAGGCCTGGGTGAAGACACTGGTGTCGTCCTACCAGAACGACACCGTCAAGGCGGAGTTCGACAAGGTGTATAAGGGAACCGGCGTCAGCGCTTACTGATCGACATTCGCGCCGAGGGGTTGGGCGCGTTGAACAAGGCGGTCCGGGCGTTCCTTGCCCGGGCCGCCTTGGGCGTTTCCGAAGGAAAGAACATGAACTCAATTGCATCGCCCGCTGTCGTCGGGGCAAAATCGGAGGCGGCGGCAAAAGAAGTGGTCCGCCTTGTCGACGTGCATCGGCATTTCGGTGCCACTCCCGCCCTGGACGGCATATCGCTCACCGTCCGCAGTGGCGAAATCCTTGGCATCATCGGACGCAGCGGTGCGGGCAAATCCACACTGATCCGCTGCCTCAACGGCCTGGAGCGTCCCGATAGCGGCGAGATCGAGATCGAGGGGCGCAGCATTGTCGGCCTTGACGAAAAGGACCTGCAACCGCTTCGCCGCCGCGTTGGCATGATCTTTCAGCACTTCAATCTGCTGGCTTCGAAGACGGTCGAGGAGAATGTCGCGCTGCCGCTGAAAATCGCCGGCGCAGCGAAGGCCGAACGCCTGATGCGCGCGCATGAATTGCTGGAGCTTGTTGGTCTTGCCGACAAGGCGAAGGCTTATCCATCGTCTCTTTCGGGCGGACAGAAGCAGCGCGTCGGTATCGCGCGCGCACTTGCAGCACGGCCAGCGTTGCTTCTGTCCGACGAGGCGACGTCGGCACTCGATCCGGAAACGACGCGCTCGATCCTGACCCTTTTGAAAGACATCAACCGCAAGCTTGGCCTCACCATCATCCTCATCACGCATGAGATGGAAGTCGTGCGCAGTATTGCCGATCGCGTCGCCGTGATCGATGTCGGTCGCATCGTGGAAGAGGGGCAGGTCTGGTCTGTTTTCGCCGATCCGAGGGCGCCGATCACCCAGAGCCTGCTGTCCGGCAGCCGTCCGCAGCTACCAGACCACATTGCCGCGCGCTTGTCGCCGACTTCAGGAGACGAAGCGATCCTCAGCATCGACATGGCGGGCCCCGCCGCGCAGGGCGCGGTCTTTGCCGATCTCTCCGCGGCACTACCGCAATCGTTCCGGCTCATCCACGGCGGGATCGATCACATCCAGAACCAGCCGGTGGCGCGGTTCTTCATTGCTGTCCCGACGCGCGACCCAGCCTTGACGGACAAGGTTCTGCAGTTCTTGAAGGCCCGCTCCGCGCGGGTGGAGGTTCTCGGCTATGACACCGATCATGTTTAATCTCCTGCTTCGTTCCCTTTGGGAAACGATCCTGATGACGGGTGCATCCGGGCTGATCTCGCTGGTCTTCGGCCTGCCGCTTGGTCTCGCGCTGGTTCTCACCAACAAAGGCGGCATAGCCGAGAACGCCTGGATAAACGGCATTCTTGGCGCCATCATCAATGGCTTCCGCTCTGTACCCTTCATCATTCTGCTGGTCGCGCTGATCCCGCTGACGCGCCTGATCGTCGGCACCGCACTTGGCACCTGGGCGGCCATCGTGCCGCTCGCCATCGCCGCAACGCCGTATTACGCCCGCATCGCCGAAGTGTCGCTGCGCGAGGTGGACCGCGGCCTGATCGACGCCGTGCGCGCCATGGGTGGTAATCGCTGGACGATCGTTCGCGAAGTGCTCGTTCCCGAAGCGCTACCCGGCATCGTCGCAGGCTTCACGGTTACGCTGGTAACGCTGATCGGCGCATCCGCGATGGCCGGCGCGATCGGTGCGGGCGGCCTCGGCGATCTCGCCATCCGCTATGGCTACCAACGCTTCGAGACCGCCGTCATGGTGGCAGTTGTGGCCGTGCTGATCGTCCTTGTCTCAGGCATACAGTGGCTCGGCGATCGACTGGTCGCGAGGCTCGACCATAAGTAATCAGCGGCGAAAAGCAGCGGCAGGGTGCGAGGATGGCAACCTGCCGCTGCCGCCGAACAGTTTCTGCCTGAGGGATCCCTCGGCGTAGTCCGCCTTGAACAGCCCGCGCTCCTGCAGCACCGGTACGACGAGATCGACAAAATCGCGCAGGCTTTCGGGTGCCACCGTGCGCGCCAGGTTGAAACCATCCACGTTGCCATCAAAAATCCACGCCGCCAGGCGATCCGCCACCTGCTCGGGCGAACCGACGATCGGTCTCATGCGACTGCCAAGTACCATTTGGTCGATGATCTGGCGCAGCGTCACCGGCGTCGATGCCTCTTTGGTAATCGCAGCGAGCGCGGACTGATTGGCATTGGTCGACCTCTGTTCGATCGGATCGTCGAGGCCATACTTCGATAAATCGACGCCTGTCGAAGCCGAGTAATGTGCGAGAGACGCTTCCACGCTCGCATGCCGGCGGTAGTCTTCGAGCTTGGCAAATGCTTCCCTTTCGGTGCGGCCGACGACCACCGTGACGAGAGCTAGAATGCGCAAGGCGTCCGCTCCGCGCCCGAATGCCTCGGCCTTTCGCCGCAGCGCCTCCACGGTCGGGCGGGCGGCCTGCGGGGTCGGTGCGGCAACGAAGACGCATTCAGCGTGGCGAGCCGCGAAATCCTGTCCGCGCGCCGAGGCGCCTGCCTGGAAAAGCAGCGGCGTGCGCTGCGGCGAGGGCTGAGAAAGATGAATGCCCTCCATCTTGTAGTATTGACCGTCATGCCTGACGGCGCGCACCTTTGAAGGGTCGGCGAAGACAGCTCGCGTTTTGTCACGAAGCACTGCATCGTCGTCCCAGCTTGCCTCCCAGAGCTTGTAGAGGACTTCGAGATATTCCTCGGCCGCATCGTAGCGTGCGTCGTGTTGCGGCAATTTCTCGTAACCCATGGCGCGCGCAGCGCTGTCGAGATAGCCGGTTACGATGTTCCACCCGATGCGACCTTTCGTCAGGTGATCGAGCGTCGACATCCGCCGCGCCAAAAGATAGGGCGGCTCGTAGGTCGTGTTGACCGTTACCGCGAAGCCTAGATGCTCGGTGACGTAGGCCATGGCCGAGATCGGCATCAATGGGTCGTTGACCGGAATCTGCGCGCCGGTCTCGATGACTGGCGCCGGACTGCCCTTGTAGACATCGTAGACGCCGAGGATATCTGCCAGGAATATCCCGTCCAGCTTGCCTCGCTCGGCGGTGCGGGCAAAATCCACCCAGTAATCGAGATCGGTATATTGGCCCGACGTATCGCGTGGATGCGTCCACATGCCGTGGTTGATATGGCCGACGCAGTTCATGTCGAACGCGTAGATCTGCATCTGCTTCATCCAGTCGTTCCCTGTGCCGGCAAGACCCGGCAGGTCGTGAGCGACAAGAGGCGTTCGTGTGCTCTTGTCAGCTCTTACCTTTCCACGGAACCAGGGTGGCTTCCAAGAGCCGAACGGCGGCACTGAAGGCAAATGCACAGGCGGCGATAATACCGATGCCGACGAAGACGACGTCGGTTGCCAGAAACTGGGAAGCCGACATGATCATGTAGCCGATGCCACGATTGGAGGCGATCAGTTCAGCGGCGACCAGCGTGCCCCAGCCGACGCCAAGCGCAATGCGGATGCCCGTCAGGATCTCTGGCAGCGCCGATGGCAAAACGATGCTGACAAGAAGCTGCCAGGGCCGGGCACCAAGAGAGCGGGCCGCGTTGACGCGCTCGATCGGCAATGAGCGAACGCCGGCCTGTGCCGAAAGGCAGATCGGTGCGAACATCGCGAGCACGAGAAGCGTCACCTTCGAAGTCTCGCCGATCCCAAGCCAGATGATCATCAGCGGCAGATAGGCAAGCGGCGGCAGTGGCCAGTAGAATTCGATCGGTGTATCGAAGATACCCTTTGCCCAGCGATTGAGCCCCATCAGCAAGCCGATCGGGATGCCCGCCGCGATGGCGATGGCTGCTGCCGTCGCTATTCTGAAAAGGCTTGCCGAAACATGTTCACCAAGCGAGGCTCCGGCATAGCCGTCGCGATAGACGGCGCCGATCTGCGTGACAACCTCCTGCGGTGTTGGCAGGAAAAGCCGCGCCACCAATCCGAGCTTTGCGACGACCCACCAGGTGCCGATCAAAACGACTGCCGTCGCAAGGCTGATCACAAGTGTGCTGCTTTCGCCGGCGCCGAACCCTTTCATCTGAACCGGTTTCGGCTGATCGGGCTCGGCCAGCACGACAACGCCTGTCGTTTCGATGACATTGCTCATTCCGCCGCACTCCTGATCTCGTCGGAGCCATGAAGAATGCTCCGGATTTCCTCTCGCAAACTGGCAAACTCTGGCGCGGTCTTGATTAAGCGGGCGTCTCCCGTTCGGGCGAACTGCTGCACGAAGTCGAGATCAAAGCGCGCGACGATACGGCCTGGACGCGGCGACATCACCACGACCTGCGTACCGAGGAAGAGAGCTTCCTCGATCGAGTGGGTAATGAAGAAGATGCGTTTTTTCGTGGCTTTCCAAACCGATACAAGCAATTCTTGCATCTGTTCTCGAGTGAGACTGTCGAGCGCGCCGAACGGTTCGTCCATCAGGAGGACTTCGGGGTCGGTGGCAAGGGCGCGGGCAATACCGACGCGCTGGCGCATGCCACCGGACAATTCATAGGGAAAGGCCATTGCAAAGTCTTTCAGACCGACCAGAGACAGAAGCTCTTTTGCGCGGGCCCGCCGCGCAGCCCCTTGAACTCCCGCAAACTGCAGGCCAAGCGCGACATTATCGAGGACCGACTTCCAAGGCAGCAGCGTGTCCTTCTGAAAGACGACGCCGCGCTCCGCGCCGGGACGCGTGACCGGTCGTCCGTCAAGAGTGATCGTACCTGACGAAAGCGGCAGAAAGCCCGCAATCGCGTTGAGCAATGTGGACTTGCCGCAACCCGAGGCACCGAGTGCCACGACGAAGCTGTTGTCCGAAATATCAAGGGAAACGCGATCGAGGGCATGGACCGTGTTGCCATCCCGCGTCCTGAAATAGACGCTCGCGTGATCGACTTTGAGCATGTACCGTCTCTTCATATTGGGACGCTGGCGCGATATCGCGCCAGCAGGAAGCAAGGAATGATTATCTGCTATTTCAGTTGCTTGCGTTGACGAGTGCATCCGGCGTGACAAAAGCCGCGTAGCTCGGCAGCACTTCGCTCACCTTGCCCTGATCCTTCAGAAATGCGGCCGTATCCTTGAGGATCCTGGCAGCGCCCGACTTTTCACCACCGCCGAGCCAGGCTTCGGATGCTTGCGCCTCAGGTGTCAGAAGGGACAGGTTCTTGAGTGCTGAAGCCTGTTGTTCTGGTGTTCCGCCAAGTGTCTTGGCGAGCAGCTTGGCATGGTCGCTGTCGGCATTCCAAGCCTTCTTGTCGGCTGCGAAGGAGGCGTAATACGTGTTGATGACGCTGGCGAAGCTCTTCAGGAACGCGGGGTTCTCATCTGCAAACTTCGACGCGGCAACCCAGGCGGAGAAGGTCGGAGCGCCCTTGTCGGCGACGTCCTTGGAGGTGACCAGCACCTTACCGCTCTTTTTCAGCTCAGTCAGAGCCGGATCCCAGACGAAGCCGCCATCGATGTCACCCCTGTTGTAGCTGGCGACAATTTCCGGCTGCGGAATTGCAAAGACCTGCACGTCCTTTTCCGTCAGCCCCAGCGACCTGATCAACGCCAGGAGTTGATAATGATCGGTGGAGACCGGGGCGGCAGCGAGCTTCTTGCCTTTCAGGTCAGACAGGGAAGATATGCCCGAACCGTTGCGAACGACGAGCGCCTCGTCGATGCCGGAGATCGAGGCGAGGTAGAAGGCCTTGACCTCCAATCCGCGGGATGTGGCAGCGGCGAACGGGCTCGAGCCGACATAGCCGACCTGCACGTCGCCCGATGCGATGGCCGCAAAGATTTCCGCCCCTGAGTTGAACTTGCGGAAATCGATGTCATAGCCGGTTGCCTTGGCGAGGTCGCCATTGGCGATTGCGACCGAGGACGGCAGTGCGTCGGTCTGATAGGCAACGACCACTTTCTTGTCGGTTGCCTGGGCGACAAACGCTGCCAGCAAGCTGGCGGAACCGAGAGTAATTGCCGCCAATAGTGTCCTGATATTCATGTTTCGCCCCCTTGCGGCTGAGCGTCAGCTTCAGCGCTTGAACTTGTTTCGACGCTGAAACCGTAGGGCGGATGCTTCGGCGTAAATAGATAAAACCATCTATTTTATAGAGTATACGGATAATATTGTTTTTTGATTGATTTGAGGGGCAAACATTCGAGCCTTGGCCAACCTGCGGTCCGTCCCAACCTGCGGTCCGTAGGGCCGCAGCTTGATCGGGATGCCGTCAGATCGGATCGATGGAGATCAGAAAGCAGCGCGCTTTACCGCTGACCACGACATCCGTGCCTTGGGCTTCCTCAAGAAGAAGCGCATCCATGGGACCAAGATCGGCGTGTTCGCCGCCGCAATCGACGGTGAGGGTTCCCTGATGACACAGGACAAACCATGTCGCAGCGGCCGGATGCACCGTCACCGTAGAATGGACATCAACCCTCTCGACCCGATGGCGCAGGCCGTTGCGCCGGGTCATGACGTTCAGGTCCATGATCGGTCCATCGGCAAGCGTGGCCGAAACCGAGACATCGGCGGGAAAGGCGAGGGGAGCACTGTCCTGTGTCAGCAGCACCGCAGGCTTGCCGCCTATCGTCAGCGACATGCCATTCCCGTGAAGGATCGAGAGCGTGCGGTCGATGCCGGCAAAGATCGAGAACGGCCCGTCCGCCGCAACCGTTGCCATGCTGAGGCGCCAGCCGAAATCCGACAGTGTCGCGCCCTCGGGCGAGACGGCAATTTCAACGGTCTCCCCGCCACCGTTCTTCCACGGCATGCGGCGGTAGGTACTGGATCTGAGGACCGTGACACGGATCATTTTGGCTCCATCATTTCAAAGGAGGGCAGAGTGAACTCAAGTTTGGTGGACTAAGCATATCGAGGCGGCCATGCAGACGGTGAACATACCTGAAGCGAGGAGGCATCTGTCGCGGCTTGTCGAGAAGCCCTTGAAAGGTGAGGCATTCATCATAGCCAGGGCCGGAAACCCCCTGGTGAAAGTCGTCCCCTGGAGAAGGCCGATGCCACCAGGAAGCGGCGAATAGCCTTCCCCGAATGAGCTCCTGGATACTCACATACTAAACTGGCGGGCGGCTCTCCGATTTGTCTACCGCCGATCCAAAAAAGATCCCCTCGACCGGAGTCTGATTGCCCAGTCAAAGATCGAAGGCATTCCGTTGGTCACGGTTGATCGGGCCGTGCTGGAGTATCCGGGCCTCATGGAATTTTGAGGCCCGGCGCAACAGATCAATTTCCGAGAATTGCCGGCAGGCGCAGGCCCTGCTCCCTGGCGCAATCAAGGGCGATCTCGTAGCCCGCATCGGCATGACGCATGACACCAGTCGCCGGGTCGTTCCAGAGCACGCGCTCCAGGCGCCGCGCCGCATCCTGCGTCCCGTCGGCGCAGATGACCATGCCGGAATGCTGCGAGAAGCCCATGCCGACGCCGCCACCATGATGGAGCGACACCCAGGTCGCGCCCGACGCGGTGTTGAGCAGCGCGTTGAGCAGAGGCCAATCAGAGACGGCATCCGAACCGTCCTTCATCGCTTCCGTCTCGCGGTTCGGCGAGGCGACAGAGCCGGAATCCAGGTGGTCGCGGCCAATCACGATCGGCGCCTTCAGTTCGCCATTCCTGACCATCTCGTTGAAGGCAAGACCGAGACGATGACGGTCGCCGAGACCAACCCAGCAGATGCGTGCCGGCAGTCCCTGGAACGAAATCCGCTCCCTGGCCATATCCAGCCAGTTGTGCAGGTGCTTGTTGTCGGGCAAAAGTTCCTTCACCTTGGCGTCGGTCTTGTAGATGTCTTCCGGATCGCCTGACAGCGCCGCCCAGCGGAACGGACCGATACCGCGGCAAAACAGCGGACGAATATAGGCCGGCACGAAGCCAGGGAATGCGAAGGCGTTCTCAAGACCTTCATCCTTGGCGACCTGGCGGATGTTGTTGCCATAGTCGAGTGTCGGCACGCCGGCATCCCAGAAGGCAACCATGGCTTCGACGTGCTGCTTCATGGAGGCGCGCGCTGCAGCTTCCACGGCCCTCGGATCGCTCTCGCGCTTGGCCTTGGCTTCCTCGACCGTCCAGCCCGCCGGCAGGTAGCCGTTGCGTGGATCGTGCGCCGAGGTCTGGTCGGTGACGATATCGGGACGCGGGCCACCGGCCTTCATGCGGCGAACGAGCTCCGGGAAGATCTCGGCGGCGTTGCCAAGCAAGCCGACGGACTTCGCCTCACCGGCCTTCGTCCATTTCTCGATCAGCGCCAGGGCTTCATCGAGTGTCTTTGCCTTTTCATCGACGTAGCGGGTGCGCAGACGGAAATCGATACGCGTTTCGTCGCTCTCGACGGCCAGGCAGCAAGCGCCTGCCATCACAGCTGCAAGTGGCTGTGCTCCGCCCATGCCGCCAAGACCGCCAGTCAGGATCCACTTGCCCTTGAGGTTGCCGTTGTAGTGCTGGCGGCCGGCCTCGACGAAGGTCTCGTAAGTGCCCTGAACGATCCCCTGCGTGCCGATATAGATCCACGAGCCGGCCGTCATCTGGCCATACATGGCAAGGCCCTTCTTATCGAGCTCGTTGAAATGGTCCCAGGTCGCCCAGTGCGGCACGAGGTTGGAATTTGCAATCAGGACACGTGGCGCATCCTTATGGGTGCGGAAGACGGCGACGGGCTTGCCGGATTGTACGAGGAGTGTTTCATCCTCGTTCAGCGTCTTCAGGGTCGCGGCGATGCGATCGAAGTCGTCCCAGGTGCGGGCCGCGCGGCCGATGCCACCATAGACCACCAGCTCGTTCGGGTTTTCGGCCACGTCTGGGTCGAGGTTGTTCATCAGCATGCGCAGCGGCGCTTCGGTCATCCAGCTCTTGGCATTGAGCTCGTTGCCGCGCGGCGCGCGGATCTCGCGAATGTTGTGACGTGGATTTGAGGTCATGCGGGCTTCCCCCTGTGATCGTTATCGTTTCAGGCCCCGTGCGATCTGCTCGATGCGCACCAGAATGTCTTTGAGATGAATGCGAAGGTTCTCCGCCTTGGCGGTGTCGTAGGCAAATGGCGGCGCTTCGGTTTGGAGATGCGTCGATTGCGCAAGCTCCATCTGGATCGCGTGCACACCTGTCTCGGGGCGCCCGTAATGGCGTGTCGTCCAGCCGCCCTTGAAGCGGCCGTTGAGCACACTGTCGTAACCCTTCGCCGCCTCGACCACGGTGTGCGTCGCCTGCTCGATTGCACCGTCGCAGGTCTTGCCCATATCCGTGCCGATGTTGAAATCCGGCAGCTTGCCCTCGAAGAGGAAGGGAATATGCGAGCGGATGGAGTGGCAATCGTAGAGGATCGCCACGCCGTGGATTGCTCTGACGCGCTCGATCTCGGCGGCCAATGCCGCATGGTAAGGAGCATGAAAGTCCCGCAGCCGCACTGCGACGTCGGTCTCGTCAGGTGCCTGCCCATCCTTCCAGATCGCAATGCCGTCGAAATCCGTGACAGGAACCAGGCCCGTCGTGTTCTGGCCGGGATAGAGGCTGACACCTGCCGGATCGCGGTTTGCGTCGATCACGTAGCGGTGGAACGTTGCGCGCACTGTGGTCGCGTCTGGTAGCAAGCCATCATAGAGGTGATGAATGTGCCAGTCGGTATCGGCAAGAATCCTGCCGTTTTCGTTCAGGCGTTCCCAGATGTCGGTCGCAACCTCGGTGCCTGTGTGGGGAAATCCGAGGATAACGGGAGATGAACCCTGTTTGACTTCGAATACGGCCATCTCAGCTCTCCAGGACGGGCAGGATACCGGGTAAGACGGATGCGTTCAGTGCGCCCGTTGCGATAAGATCGCCTGCAGCCTCGAGGTCGTTTGCCATGTAGCGATCGAGCTCCAGCGTCGGCACGGCGCGGCGGATTGTCGAAATCGCCTTCTGCAGTTCACGGCTGGTTGTCAGGGGGGCGCGGAACTCCACGCCCTGGGCCGCTGTCAGTGCTTCTATGCCGATAATATTGAAGAGGTTGTCGGTCATCGCCAGGAGGCGACGGGCGCCGTGGCAGGCCATGGAGACGTGGTCTTCCTGATTGGCCGACGTCGGCGTCGAGTCTACCGAGGCCGGGTGCGACATCTGCTTGTTTTCCGACATCAGCGCCGCCGACGTTACTTCCGCGATCATCAGGCCGGAGTTGAGACCTGGCTTCTTTGCGAGGAAAGCCGGCAATCCGTAGGACAGGGCAGGGTCGACCAGAAGGGCGATGCGCCGCTGTGCGATCGCGCCGATCTCGCAGACGGCAAGCGCGATCTGGTCCGCTGCGAAGGCAACCGGCTCGGCATGGAAGTTGCCGCCAGAGACGACAGAATTGTCCGAAAGAACCAGCGGGTTGTCGGTGACGGCATTCGCTTCGATTTCCAATGTCCGCGCCACCGAGCGCAGCAGATCCAGGCAGGCGCCGTCGACCTGGGGCTGGCAGCGGATGCAATAGGGATCCTGAACGCGCTCGTCGCCTTCAATATGGCTCTGGCGGATGACCGAGCCTTCGAGGAGCGCCCGAAGTGCTGAAGCCGTATCGATCTGGCCTTTATGGCCGCGCAGCGTGTGAATATCCGGATGGAAGGGCGCCGACGAGCCCATGGCCGCATCCGTCGACATGGCTCCGGTGATCAAGGCCGCCTGGGCTGCCCGATGTGCCCTAAAGAGACCGGCAAGCGCCAGTGCCGTTGAAGTCTGCGTACCGTTGATCAGTGCAAGGCCTTCCTTGGCAGCGAGCACAACGGGTTTCAGCCCGGCTCTTTTAAGGGCCTCACCGCCGGCAAGACGCTCGCCGGCAAAGAAAGCTTCGGCTTCGCCCATCATCACGGCGGCCATGTGGGCAAGGGGGGCAAGGTCGCCAGAGGCGCCAACCGAACCCTTCTGCGGGATGACCGGGATAACGCCGTTTTCCAGCATGCCTTCGATCAGCCGCACCAGCTCAAGTCGTACGCCAGACGCGCCACGACCGAGCGAGACCAGCTTCAGGGCCATGATGAGGCGAACGACGTTTTCGGGCAGCGGGGCGCCGACGCCGCAGCAATGCGAGAGGATCAGGTTACGCTGAAGCGTCGCCACATCGGCGCTGTCGATCTTGATCGAGGCGAGCTTCCCGAAACCGGTATTGATGCCATAGACGGGCGCATTGCCGGCAGCAATCTCGGCGATGCGCGCGGCGGCCTTGACGATGCCGGCGTCAAAGGATGCGTCGAGCCTTGCCGGCTCACCGGTCCAGTAAATCGTCTCCAGATCCTTGAGCGAAACGGAGCCGGGGTGAAGGGTAATGGTCAACGGTCGATCCTTTCGCCCTTGAAGACATGTGCGTGAAGCGGGTTGAAACCGATGCGGTAGACGAGCTCGGCAAGGCTCTCGATATCCCAGATCGCAAAGTCGGCTGACTTGCCGCTCTCGAGCGTTCCGGTCTCATCCAGCAACCCGAGGGCGCGTGCGCCTTCGCGGGTCGCGCCGGCGATGCATTCCTCGACAGTGAGGCCGAAAAGGGTCGCCGACATGTTCATCGTCAGGAGCAGCGAGGTCAGCGGCGAGGTCCCGGGATTGCAGTCGGTGGCAATGGCGATCGGTGTGCCGGCATCGCGCAACGCCTGAACCGGCGGCTTCTGCTTCTCGTTGATGGCATAAAAGGCGCCAGGCAATAGGACAGCGACCGTACCGGCCGCAGCCATCGCGGCGGCGCCTTGCGCATCCAGATATTCGAGGTGATCGGCAGACAGCGCACCATAGGACGCTGCGAGTTTCGCGCCGCCGAGGTTCGACAATTGCTCCGCATGCAGCTTGACAGGCAGGCCGAGCGTCCCGGCCTTGTCGAAGACGCGTGCGATCTCGGCCGTCGAAAAGGCTATTTTCTCGCAGAAACCATCGACAGCGTCGACCAGACCCTCGGCATGGGCATATTCAAGGGCCGGGATGACGACCTCGGTTATATAGTCTTGATTGCGGCCCTTGTACTCGACCGGCGTCGCATGAGCGCCGAGATAGGAGGTCATGACCCGGACCGGACGGAGGCGCTCGAGTTTTCGGGCCGCGCGCAGGATCTTCAATTCGCCGTCGACATTCAAGCCGTAGCCAGACTTGACCTCGATCGTCGTCAGACCTTCGGAAATAAGCGTATCCAGACGGGGAAGAGCCGCCTCGACGAGGCCTTCCACCGAAAGTGCATTTGTTGCCTTGACGGAAGAGACGATGCCGCCGCCGGCGCGCGCAATCTCTTCATAGGTCGCGCCCTCCAGGCGCATTTCGAATTCGCGGGCGCGATTGCCGCCATAGACAATGTGGGTATGGCAGTCGATGAGGCCAGGCGTCACCCAGCGACCCTCGAGATCGGTGATCTGGGCTCGTTCGATCGCGGAGACAGGCAGGTCGGCCTCCGGCCCGACGAAACTCATGCGGCCGCCCTCGGTAAAGATGGCGCCTTTTTCGATGATGTTAAGGCCCGGCTTTTGCCGGTCGAGCGTTGCCAGTCGCGCATTCCGCCACAGATGTGGGCGAACATCGCCGGATGCCTCATCGCTTGAAAATTTGTTCCCATTCATCAGCTTTGCGCCTTCCTTTATATGGAAACATGTATATACATAATAAACGGGTGACAAGTGAAATTTTGTGCGTCTGCATGGAAAAGAAAGATGCGAAGCGCCAAAGAGGAGAAAAAGCGTTATGGCTCAAACGGTAGCGACCAGACTTCATTCAAGCGCAGCACTTTTGCCGCACGGATGGCAAACGGACGTGCGCCTGACAATCGCCGATGGTCGTATTGCCGGCATCGAAACGGGCGTTGCAGCCGAGCCCGGCGATGAGCATCACGACACGCTTGTCCCGGCGATGAGCAACCTCCACAGCCACGCCTTTCAGCGCGCGATGGCGGGCCTTGCGGAGGTGCGCGGACCGACAAATGACAGCTTCTGGAGCTGGCGCACGGTCATGTACAAATTCGCCCTCTCCATGACGCCCGAGCATGTCGAGGCGGTGGCCGCCCAACTCTATATGGAAATGCTGGAGGCTGGTTTTTCCCGCGTCGGTGAATTCCATTATCTGCACCACGACAAGGACGGCACGTCCTATACCAATATTGCCGAGCTTGCCGAGCGCATCGGGGCCGCGGCAAGCATCAGCGGGATCGGCTTGACGCTGCTTCCGGTATTTTATGCCCATTCAGGCTTTGGTGGTGCAGCACCGATCGACGGCCAGCGACGCTTCATCAATTCGCTGGACAGCTTTGCCGCATTGATGGACGGCTGCCGCAAGGTGACAGGCGCGCTTCAAGGGGCCGAGCTCGGGCTTGCCCCGCACAGCCTGCGCGCGGCAACACCTGAGGAACTCATCAAGCTCGTGCCGCTGGCAGGTGATGGTCCAATCCATATCCACATCGCCGAGCAAGTGAAGGAAGTGGACGATTGCATCGCCTGGTCGGGGGCACGGCCCGTTGAATGGCTGCTCGCCAACGCTCGCGTCGATGGCCGCTGGTGCCTGATCCACGCAACCCACATGACCGATGATGAAACGCGCGGCATGGCGCGAAGCGGCGCGATTGCCGGCCTTTGCCCGATTACCGAAGCCAATCTCGGCGACGGCACCTTCCAGGCGCCGCTCTTTATCGAAGAAGGCGGCCGCCTCGGTGTCGGCTCCGATTCCAACGTCCAGATCTCGCTTCCCGGCGAACTGCGCCAGCTTGAATATTCCGAGCGTCTGGCGCTGAGGGCGCGCAATGTCATCGCTGCACCCGGCGGTTCGACCGCTCGCAGCCTGTTTGATCATGCGATTGCCGGTGGCGGCGCCGCACTGAAGGCCCCGGGAGGGATCGCGGTCGGTCACAACGCCGATCTCATTTCACTCGACAAGGCAGCCGTGCCCTACCTTTCCGGCGACCAGCTGCTCGATCATTGGGTCTTTGCCGGTGGTGTGGCCGTTGACAGCGTCTGGTCGCTTGGCCGCAAGCAGGTCGTGGGCGGCCGTCATGTGTCGCGCGATCAAATCAACCGGCGATTCCTGAAGGCAATGGGCGAGCTTCTGGCAGCATAGGGCTTTCCAGGTCGCAACAGACAGATTAGAGCGGGAGGCATCAAACGGAGCGTGACGATGAACCAAAGCAAGGAGACAACCTTGCACCAGCGGATCGTGAGCGACATCGAAGGCCGCATCGTTTCTGGCGAGTGGCCGCCGGGTCACCGCATCCCGTTTGAAGTGGATCTCACCAAGGAATATGACTGTTCGCGCATGACCGTGAACAAGGCGCTCACCCAGCTTGCAAAGGCCGGCCTCATCGAGCGTCGCAAGAAATCGGGCAGTTTCGTCACGCAACCGCAGGCGCAATCGGCGGTCCTCGAGATCCACGACATCCGGGCTGAGGTCCAGTCGCTGAACCTTTCGTATTCGTTCGCGGTCTCGAAGCGAGAGCAACGCAGGGCGAAGGCCGACGATGTTAAACGGCTCGACGTCGCACCAGGCTCGTCCGTTGTCGATGTGGCCTGCATCCATCAGGCCGGTGGCCGACCGTTCTGCCTGGAAGAACGACTGATCAGCCTGTCGACCGTGCCGGAAGCGGCCGAGGCCGATTTTACCGAAATGGCGCCAGGCGCCTGGCTGATCAACCAGATACCCTGGAGCAGCGCCGAGCACCGCATTCACGCCGTCTCGGCCGGGTCAGACGAGGCGGCCGCACTTGATATCCCGCGCAACAGCGCCTGCCTTGTCGTCGAGCGCCGCACGTGGAGCACTGTCGGCCCAGTCACCCACGTACGCTTCACCTATCCCGGTGATCGGCATGCGCTGGTGGCGCGTTTCACGCCGGCCTCACAGTAGCGAACCGCCGGCGGCCCCATGGTCCGGCCCATTCGGTGGGACGCCAGGTCCAGCCCATTCAGGCCGCTATTGTGCGCTTGATGATACGCAAGTCGCAGCAAATGCATGCCGACAGATCAAGATGGAAAGAAAGGTCCAAGGCGGCGAGTTTGATAGCGGCCGCGACGCTGAACGTCTGGCAGCGAAACGGCGGAAGGGCCGGCTTGCGTAACTGCCGCCAGGCCCAGGCTGCAGCTGCCGCCAAAAGCAGCAGCATGCTGATGAGGAAGGCCGCCGCTGTCGCGTAAGCCAGCGATGGGTCACCGTCACATCAGCGAGACGATAGCGGTCCGCAACAGCGTTCCACCATCTCTTGAACCTATGGGGCAGGACAGGAATAGTGCCGAAAACATAGCTTGATTTTTTTACTATTCGAATCACGGGCACCTTAAGCCTGTCTTGGATCGTCGGCCTAGATAACAGGCGCATTCTCGGCGTGCCGGCCAAAGCCGCATCTGTCGCTTTTTTGCGACTATCCAGTCAAATTCTTGAGTTGTTAGCTTTTTTTCGCGATGATTTCTCGTGAACGCAGTCGAATCCTTGTTAAGAAGGTCTGATGGGGGATCAAGTTGCCAATGGTTGAGATCAGAGCTCGGACTAGATGCATTGCATTTTTGATGGCGAGTGGGGCAATCTTGGCCGGGTGCCAGTCATCGAGTTTTGATGGTCTGGCTGCTTTCGGTGATAGTGCGAAGACCCTTGAGGATGACTCAGCCGTGGCGTTCTATAAGAACGACGAGTTGATCACCAATGGCAAGCTGCAGTTTCAGGAAAAGAACTACGGAAAATCCTACGCCATTTACAAGCGCGCAGTTGACGTTTTTCCGGAAGATCCGGCCGCTTGGCTAGGTTTTGCAGCCTCCGCCGACATGGTTGCCCGCTTCGACACCTCCGACCGCGCTTACCAGCGACTCTCGCGAATGATCGGCAACACCCCGGTCTACTACAACAACATCGGATACTCCCACCTCTTACGCGGTGACTTGCCGGGGGCCAGACGGTATTTCCTGAAAGCCTATGAACTTGACCCCGCAAACGAAGTCACCGCCCGCAATCTTGAATTGATGCGAAACAGCGTGAATTTCGCTCAGCGGGGATAGGCTCTTTGGGTCGGCAGTCCGCGTTAAGATGCCGACAGCCTGGCGCCCTTGCCGCATTGACGTGGGCACTGTGCCGACTATCCAGCGAATTGTTTGGAAACGTTTGTGAAGGCGCCGTTTACCGCGCCTTGCGGAGTATAAGCTGGCCTTCCGGCGAAAGCGTTCGTTCGTAACGCGGCAGGTCATTGACTGCAACGCCACTGGCAGCGATCGACGCAAGGCTGCTATCTGGAGCTTGTGTTCCCGCTGGCAGCGCGCTCGCAGACGGCGCAAAAAACTGCGATGGTTCCTTGCCAGGCGCACTCAGGACCAATGCCGAACCCATGCGTGTGCCACTCGCCGCGGAGCGCATCCGCTCGTTCATCGCCAAAATCGTCTTTTGCAGGTTATCCATCTCCTGGCGGATATTTGCAACGTCGTCGGCCTTGGCATTGCCTGCTATGTTGCGCGACTGTTTTTCCATTTGTGCCCTCAGCCCATCGATGGACCGTTTAAGCGCGGTAATGGTCTCGCGGCTCTCGCGAACATCGGCCGAGTTTTTGGCAGTATAGATGAGAACCCCCGCATTCACGGGCAAGAGCATCAGGAGCAGACCGATGAGCAGCGCATTTTTCGGCCGTTTCTGCTCTATTGTACGCACAGGGTGTGGTTTTGAACCGTCCATGTCGACATCGAGATCCGGGATGCTGGTCATTGGCTTTTCTCCGCCGCAAGTCATTAGATCAGCGTTGCATAAATGTCCTAAGGATACGCCTTGATCCCATTCGGCAATCATTCCAACGTAAATACCCCTTCCCACGCCCGTTCGAGCATATCAAGTGACGCGATTCGAGGTAGACCATTGAATTCGCAATAAGAACTGACGAAATCCAGAAGGTATTTCGGATGGTAGCAGGATGCTAGCACGTCGCCCTTGTACTTGCGATCGTAGAAGAGGTTCAGGTCAAAATCAGCGACGCCCAATCCGGTGCCGCTGGCATACGACTTGAAAATTCTGAAATACTCGTCACGCGACGGGGTGTTCACGAAGATCTTGTACTTCAGGCGTCGCAAGCCTGCCTCGTCAGAAAGATCCTTCGGCGCGATGTTCGTCGAAAAGACGACCAGCTCGTCAAACGGAACCTTGAACTTCTTGCCGGTGTGCAGCGTCAGGAAGTCGTAACCGCGCTCGAGTGGTACGATCCAGCGATTGATGAGCGCCTGCGGCGCCACTTGTTGGCGCCCAAAATCGTCGATGATGAAAACGCCGCCAGACGCCTTCAGGTGTATGGGCGCCTCATAGACATTCGGCCCTTCGTTGAAGGTGAGATCGAGGAGATCGAGGGTCAATTCCCCGCCCGTCTTGATCACAGGACGATGACATTCGATCCATCGCTGATCAGCCTTCGGATAGGATCTCGCGTCAGCCTCGGCTACGGACTGATGCACAGCCTCGTCGTAGAAACTGATGACATGACCGCCGACCTCGATGGCGTAGGGCACCCAGATTGTTTGCCGAAACAGTTGCGACGTCCGTTCCGCGATACTGGTCTTTCCGTTTCCCGGTGGTCCGTAAAGCAGGATGGAGCGACCGGAGTTCATGGCCGGGCCGAGCTTTTCAACCAATGAGTCTGAGAGCACCAGCCCGTCAAGGCTGTCGGTCAGCCGCTCTGGGGTCACGCGCTCGTCATGGATGGACTGCAAACCTACTTGTCGGCAGAAGGCGTCCAGCGACACCGGCGCCGGCCCGACATATTGGGATTGACGCGACGCCGCGGTTGCATATTCGAACCCCTTCATCGAAAGCGCGTACCGAATATCGGATCTCACATCCTCACCAGCCAGGCCACGGGCTTCGAGGTATGCGAGTTTGACGAGTTCCTTGATCAGAATATTGACGATCACTTTCGGCAACTTCATGCGGTCAGCCAGATGCGATGCCGTGATTGTATCCTGCTCGGCTGCGCATTTTGACGCCAGCCGAAGCAGGAACGACGGGTCCAGTCCGGCTTCCTCTATGCTTGTCGGTGCCATCGGCATCCGCGGATCGAGGGAAATCATCGCATTACTACGGTTCTGTTCGAGCAAATACTGCATAAAACCTCGCTTGGCTCAACCGCCGGGTGTCATGCCGACAAGAAGACTGACGACACGGATAACGATAGGAACGAGAACGATGAAGAGGCTTACCGGAAACAGGAAAGCACCGAGCGGCAGCAGCATCTTGACCGGCAGGGCGTTTGCCTTTTCCTCGGCGCGAACAATACGCAGATCGCGCATTTCCTTGCTGTAGACCCGCAGTGTCTGCGTTACGCTCGTGCCAAGTTCCTCCGATTGGCGGAACAGAACCGAAAGCGCCCGCGCCTCGTCGATCCTCAGGCGGGTGGCAAGATTGGCCAGCGCCTCCCGCAACCGCCGGCCGCCTCGCACTTCCAGCATCATGATCGACAGATGCAGGCCGAAGTCCTGCTGCTTGTCGACGAATTCCCGGGCAACACGGTTGGCCGCCGCCTCGATACTCATCCCGGCATCGAGGCAGACGATCAGCATGTCCATGAAGTCCGGAAAGAGCCGGCGATACTCCCGCTCCTTGGCGCCGCCGCGACGGTCGATATAAATGTTGATAAGAATAAAGGCGACCCCGGCTGCAAACATGGCAAGGATTAGGGTAGCCAACCGCGACATGTCGGGCGCGAAGCGATTGAGGGCCCAGACCGCTGCAACGGCGACGCCGATACAGAGCACCGCCCGGATCATTTGGAAGGTGGTTACCGCGCCGGCATGGAAATAGCCCGCGCGGATCAGCCGGTTCTGGGTGGAGTTCGCGTTCGTATCACGTCGGGTAATTTCGAAATAACGCCGGATAAGGCGGTTCTCCGCCTCGCCGAGGTCGGCGATCGCCGTATCGCCAACGTTGAATTCCTCACCTCTTGCAGCCGTTGCTTCTGACAGCCGCACCCCAACCTCGCGCCGGCGAAAGAACAGTTCCGATGCCGCCGCAGAAAAAATCAGTACCGCAAAGAAGACGATGAGGTAGATACCATACTCACTCGACATGACGACCTCAGTACTCAAAATTGACCATCTTGTAGAGAATGACATTCCCGACGGCCATAACGGCCAGCAACGCGCTCACCACGGTGGTTCCGTAGCCGCTATTCCAGACGGGATCGAAGTATGTCGGCGACAACGCCTTGATCATCGCGTAAAGCAGAAACGGATAGATCGACATGAAGATCGCCGTGATGCGCCCTTCTGACGAGATCGCCTTCACCTTTGCCTTCAGCATGGTCCGGTCGCGCAACGTCTTCGACAGGTTCTGCAGGATTTCGACAAGATTGCCGCCGGTTCCAGCCTGTACGCTCAGCGATATTGCAAGCAGGTTGAGATCCTCGACGCCGACCCGGTTCGACATGTTTACGAGGGCGTCGTCGAGCGCCACGCCATAGGTGAGTTCGTCCGACAGAAGGCCGAACTCGGTACCTATCGGATCGGGCATCTCGCGCGCCACCAGGACAATCGCTGCCGGCAGCGGATGGCCGGCCGCCAAGCTGCGGTTGGCGACATCGAGAGCCTCTGGAAGCTTCAGGGCGAATTTTCGCATGCGGCTCGCTCGGGCGCGCCAGACGACGAATGCAGGGATCAGCAGGCAGATCACCAGAAAGGCGGGAATCCGAACCAGGTTGTTCGGCACGAGAAACTGAACGACCAGCCATATCAAAACTGCGCCGGCGATCGCAAATAGCGCAAATCGCCCGAAATTGAGCTTGATACCGGACTGGGTGTAGAACTGCCGCAGGCGCTGCATCAATGGGATTTGGCGCCAGCTTCCGTCCGCACCGCGCTCCTTCAGCATGTCGCGGTAGGTCTTGCGATGATCGTTGCTGACAGCAAGCAGGCTCAGCCGATGGTTTACTGCGCGGTGACGCTCGGACGTCCTGAAGTAGCCGCGCATGATTGCTTCGACGGCCACAAGGGTCGCAATGAATACAGTTGCGTAAAGCAGGGCAAGGGTCATGATTGGACAGGTCCCGTTTGCAGCGGTTTGCCGGGCTCGAATATTGTCGCCGGGATCACGATGCCGAGTTCGGCAAATTCCTCGATGAAACGCGGCCGGATGCCGGTGGCGCGAAATTCTCCGCGAATCCGCCCGCTCTCATCGGTGCCGGTCTTCTTGAATTTCATGATCTCCTGCATTTGCACGACCTCACCCTCCATGCCGGTGATTTCTGAAATCGAGACGACCTTGCGGCTGCCATCGCTCAGGCGCTGGACCTGCACGATGATCGTGATGGCGGAAGAGATCTGCGAGCGAATGCTGAGCTGCGACATTGGCATCCCCGCCATGCCGACCATTTGTTCAAGCCGGCCAACGGCGTCGCGGGGGGTATTGGCGTGAATGGTCGTCATCGACCCCTCGTGACCGGTATTCATCGCCTGCAGCATGTCGAAGGCTTCATCGCCGCGCACTTCGCCGACGATGATGCGATCAGGGCGCATGCGCAACGCGTTTTTCAAAAGTTCGCGCTGACGGATCTCGTTGCGCCCGTCGAGCGTCGGCGGCCGGGTTTCCAGGCGGCCGACATGCGGCTGCTGCAGTTGGAGTTCAGCCGCGTCCTCGATCGTGATCAGACGCTCCTTCGGAGAAATCTGAGACGAGAGCGCGTTGAGCAAGGTGGTCTTGCCCGAACCCGTGCCGCCCGAAATGACCATGGAGACCCTGCCTCTGACCGCAGCGCTAAGAAGGATGCGCATCGCATCGGCCATGGCGCCATATTCCACGAGACGCTCCATCGTCAGCGGCTTGCGGGTGAACTTGCGGATGGAAACGAGTGGCCCGTCGACCGAGATCGGTCTGATGGCGACGTTGACACGTGAGCCATCCTTGAGACGTGCGTCAACCATCGGCGTCGATTCGTCGACGCGGCGGCCAACCGCCGAGACGATCTTGTTGATCACCCGCAGTAGGTGGTCCTCGTCCTTGAAACGGACTGCCGTCGTCTCGAGCCTGCCTGAACGTTCCACGTAGACGCTATTGTAGCCGTTGATGAGAATATCGGCGATCGTGTCGTCTGTAAGCAGTGGCTCGATCGGTCCGAGCCCCAGCATCTCGTCTGTGATGTCACGGATCAGATCATTGATTTCCTTGGCATTCAGCGGAAAGTTGTTACGCCGGATATAATCTTTGACCAGCGGCCTGATCTCAGTCGCAATTTCCTCGTTGTCGAGCGTGTCGAGAATGCCGAGGTTGATGCGATCGAGCAGATGGCGATGGAGATTTACCCGCTCCGACACCATGTCCGGACCAAGCGAAGCCGCTTCCTCAATCGCTGGCGCTTCGCCGATCTCTGCTACTGGAGCGGGTCCGTTCTGGACGGCGCCGGCCGGAGACGGTTCGGTTGCCTCCGGACCCTCCTGGCTCTCCGGATCCCGCTGCTTGTAGAAACGCCCCATGATTCCGTTCGCCATGCCTTCCACTCCCGACTATTTTACAATGACCGTGGAACCGATCTTCACGCGCTCATAGAGATCGATGACATCGGCGTTGCTCATGCGGAAGCAACCCGACGACGCGAAACCGCCAACCGTCGACTGCTCATTGGTTCCGTGAATCCGGTACAAGGTGTCGGTTGCGCCCCTGTAGAGATAGATCCCGCGCGCGCCCAGGGGATTGAACGGCCCAGGCGGCACCAGTTCCGGAAGCCCCGGCGAGCGGGCCTTCATCTCTGCTGGTGGCCGCCAGCCGGGCCATTCTTCCTTGCGTCCGACCCGCACAGTCCCGGTCCAGCGAAATCCGTCGCGACCAACACCGATTTTGTAACGGATCGCGCGATTTCCGGAGACGATGAGGTCGAGTGTCCGTTGATTGGTGACGATGATGATCGTTCCCGCCGGATAGCTCTGCTCGGCAGTTACCATCGCCCTTGATGTTGGTCCGAGGTCGCGTGGCACGAGCCCGCTTGCCTGTGCACGTGTAACCGCGGCCACGATCGTACCAATCGAAAAGGCGAGAATGGCGGCAAAGGTCCGCATGCGACGACGATCGAGCGCCTTCATCGCACCAATGCTCCCAGTTTGCCGACCGCGCCGCAGAAGCGGCCTCGGGAATTCACGTCAACCGGTAGCACCCCGCGGTTGACTGCCTCGCTCAGCGTATCCCAATCATCCCCGATGACGTGAGTAGGGATATCCTTGAATATCTTTTCCGTTTGCTGCCGGCGCACGCCCGGGCCGAAGAGCTTGGTGCGGTATTTGTTGATGACGACGAATATCTGATCCGAACTGCCGCGCAACCGGACCAGGCTGGAAAACAGATCCTTGGCCTGGGAAAGGGCGGGGATCGTCATTTCGGTGACGATGCAGATGCTGTTGACCGTACCGAGTACATCGTATTTCCACGGCGTATCGTAATAGGGAATATCGACGACCGTGTGGTCGCTCTCGAAGGCTGCCACATCGAGCATGCGCAGCACGAGTTCGGCGCCCTTCGGCGTCAGAAGGACAGACGGCTGCTTGAAGGAGAGCAGCGAAAAGCCGCCTGAATGGCGCTTGCGGACCAGATCGATGAATTCCAGATCAACCCGGGAAGGATTGGCGATGACCGGCTTCAAGTCGTAATCGTTGACAAGATTGAGATAATAGCCGAGGGACCCGGAGGAAAAATCCATGTCGAACAGGTCGACGCGCGGCGTGAAATTCTTGGTCGGCTGGGCAAGCACATGCGCCAGCGACGAAGCGATCATGCTGGCGCCCGCGCCGCCGACTGCCGAGACCACCGCGTGCACCCGGCTGTCGCTGGCCCCGGTACCAGGTGCATGCGTCGAGATCATGTCGATCAGCGCGCGGCGCTCGAGTGGCTTCTTCAGCCAATCGTTTCCGTTCAGGCGGAAGAGCAGCCGTAACATGTCGTCCGGCAGGTTTTCAGAAACGACAACCAGCGGAATGTCGCGATGGCTGGTGCGGAACGCGAACAGTTCCGGGCGGTGCAGTGCTTCGCCGTCGTCAACGTCAAGAACGATAAGGTCGACTTGCGTTGGGTCGAACCGGCCCTTCTCGCCGAGCGCTTTCAATGCCAGATGGCTCACATCATAGCGCGATAGCGCACCGAACGCGTCGAGCATGAAGCTTGCGGCCGCGGCATCGTCGGAAAGGATCAGTATCTTGGCGGATGCTGCAATGTTCATGTGAGCTGTCATTTCGCTTCCCCACGCAATATTCAAGGAATCAGCAGGTCGAACACGTCTTGAGATCTTCTGTCGTTATCGTTACCGGATGCGCCGGAATGGTCACGTCATTGAGCCCAAGCAACCCACCGAGGATCGGCAGGTCGAAGGTGATGTCGCGTACCTCCAGCCGCATCGTCAGCACCGGCCCATCCGGTCGCCCCCAATAGCCAAGCCCCGAGCGTTGGTAGGTGACGACAACGTTGCTTGCGCCGATCCTTGGGTTGATGTGGCACATGCCGATCTGGGCAACAGATGCCAAACTCGGACAGTCTTGCGCGTCCTTTGACCCATAGACGATGCGCTTCAGTTCGGCGCTGCATCCCGAACCCGTGCAGGTCGCGGAGATGCTCGCATCGTTCGGAGTGGCCTTGCCATTGTTGAGTGGATCGCTCGCGTCGGCCGGGAAGGCGGTGCTGAAGGCTGTAGCGGTCACCAGCGGATCGGAAACTGCAGCCAGCCGCGCGCCATATTGCAACGCCTTCACCGTCTGGTTCCATTGGGACATGGCATAGCCGAACTCGATGAAGGCGGCAAACACCAGCATCACGATGGGAAAGGTCAGCAGCGCCTCGACGAGACTGACGCCACTTTCATCCCGACAGAAACCGGCGAACGTCCGGGAAGTCACCATCCGACATACCTCTCTTCGTGGAAGGAGTTGATGGTGATGGCATCGATGCCAAGCCCCTGGAACAGCGGCGAAGTCTGGTAGAGGTGAGCGGTGGAAACAGTGATGTTTCCATCGGCATCCGGCCCGGCGAAGGTGATTTCGGCGGCGTTATTCCAGCCGGGCACCCGCGGTTTGGCATCGGCCGCGGGGCTTTGCGTTCCGTAAAAGGCGATTGTCCTTGCCGTTGCCTGATTGCATGTCGGCGCATAGGTTCCCGACGCTGGCCGACAGCGTGACATGTAACGTCCAGCATCGCGCAGGCCGGCGTCGATCTGCATGCGCTCCCAGAAAATGTTGCCGAACTCGAGGATCCCTGCGGCAAAGAGCGTCACGAAGGGGATGGCAAGCAGCGCTTCGGCAAGCACCGCGCCTTCCTCCTGCTGCCAGAAGCCGAGGCAAAGCCGATGCCGGATGAAATTGCGCAGCGACATCATCTGACCAGCTCCGCTTCTTCGCGCAGGAACTCGTCCAGCGTACCGCGCCCGCCCTTGCCGGTGATGTCGATCATTTCCAGGGAAAGGTATCGCTCGGCCGAGTCCTTTATCGCCGGCTTGGTCAGGAACATGCGTGCGAAGGCAACGGCCCGAGTGGCCTTGTGGCCGTTCAAATGACCAACCGAGGCCTCGTAGCCACAATTTACGATCGCCGAGAATATCTCACGGCGGTCCCCATATTCTGCTGCCGTATAGTTCGAAAGGTCCGGACCGCCATAGCACTGGCCGCCTGTCGCGGGCGTGCCGGTCTCGCCGTTCGCCGAAGCATGGCTGATGAGCGCGGGATTGGAGAGTTCATAGCGGTAGACGTCATAGGCGGAGGGTTGCGACGGCGTCCCGGCCGCTTGCGGCGGATAGCTGGAGTAGTTGCTGAGGATCGTACCTGTCGAGGGAGCAGTGGTTCCCTGAGCAACATTCCAGTATGTCGCATATTGCCAGTTGTTCCCGCTGCTGATCTTGCCGCCGGCAAGGGATGTCATGGCTGCCCCGTAGCCCAGCGGGAGGGCCTTGGTTTCATCGCCGACAATGTTTCCGACCATCACCGGATCGTATGTATCGCAGCTTTTGCTGCCTGTCGTCTTTTGGGCGGAACGGACGTCTTGCGCCGGGCGATAATGATAATCATTCCTCACTTTATTGAAGGAAGACGAGTAGTAGCCGAAGCGCGTATTGACGCCGTCTTCGACAGGCCCCGCCTTCGCGCCAGTCTCGGTATCGAGGCTGTCTTGCGTGTAGCAGGTACCGGGATTGCCGGTGGCAAGAGCCTCAGCCAGCACTGATGCCCCATTTCCCAACGGGGTCCGCAAGAATCCGAAATTGCCAGGGCCCGGATTGGAAACCGAGGTGCTGTGAAGCTCGATCTGCCGCCCATAGAGATTACCGGCCGCAAAATTGGTGTGCAGGGCCTCAGCGGCAGTCTCGCTTGCCGTTTCGCTCGTATTCCCAGCGGGCTCGAACGGATTGCAGATATAGATCGGCGTCACGTCGCAGGCGCTGGCGTGATACACCGCCACGGCATCAGCCGAGATGTTCACGGTGTCGCGGTTAAAGCCGACCGGGATCGGGAAGATGGTCTGCATCGCCTGAGGCTTGCTTGTCACCCAGGCGTAGGATGCCTCGTTGGATTGCGTTGTTTCCATGGACGAGGGGATGGGCGTATCGTCGTTGGCCGGGATGTTCTTCAAAAACACCACCTTGACCGTGCTTCCGCCATCGTTTCCGGCATCATAGGTCACGGTGATATGCGAGCCGAGCGACATGCCGGTACCACCATCCTTGTAGGCTGCCATATTTGCGATCTTCTCGATCGCCGCCTGCGCGCGAGCAATGGCATCGTCGCGACCGTCGAGTTCGCGGGCTCCGGCAAGCGCCATCGCATCGACGGCGTTCTGGAGGTCCGTATGCAGGTTGCTGCTGCGGCCCACATCGATCACCAGCAGCGAAAAACCGAGAAGCATCGGCATGGCGATGAGCGTCAAGGCAATGACGTATCCGCGATGATCGTCCCAAAATCGCCTGATAGCGCTATTCAGCATTTGCGATCCTTCCCCCCCTCGCGGCGCTTTCGCCGTGACCTCCTTGCTTCGTGCGACTTTCCCTTCCGGCACTGCGGCCGCTCATGCTATTTCGATCGTTACTGACCGGTGGTCGCCCCACCGGTTGTTCCATTGACCGCCATACCTGGTGTCGGCTGGATAACGGCTGCGCCGGTCTGGTACTCGGTGACCACCCTGCGGATCACCTTGCCGTCGCTTGCGATGCGGGTTCGCTGGGCTTCCGGCGGGAACGGATCCTCGATATGGATCGCCTTGTTGGCCTCGACGGCATTGCCGAGACCGAAGGTGATCGAATCGCGATGGTTCATGTAGTCGGCGCAACCGGCAAGGAGACTGGCGGCGAGGACGAGGAGCGTCCGCTTAACGCTTTGTGACGGCAAGTTGGCCTCCCTGGTCCAGGTCTAGACGATGGCCGTAGGGCCCAGTCACACCTTCGCCATAGCGAAAGCGTCGCAGCATGTCCTTGTCCACTTCCATGATGCCGAGTGCGAAAAGCTCGACGTCGTTTGACGAGCGCGTCTGGTCGAGGGGGCTGTAGAGATCCTCGCCTGGCCGGGACGGGCGCACGATATGCGGCGTTACGACGATGACGAGGTCGGATTCCTTCTTCTGGAAACTCGTTGAGCGGAACAGCGCGCCAAGAACCGGCAGCTTCCCGAGGCCCGGCAGTTGCTGGATGTCCTTGGAGTTGATCGACTGCAAAAGCCCCGCCAGGGCAAAGCTCTGCCCGTCACGCAGCTCCACCGTGGTACTGGCCGCGCGCGAGATGAAGCCCGGATTGCCGTTGACGTTGATTGACGTGTCGAGCTCGGAGACCTCGGGGTCGATCTGCAGGTTGATGAGGCCGTCGTCGAGGACGACCGGCTTGAAGGTCAACCGCACGCCGAAGGGACGATAGTCCGTCTCGGTGGCGACGGTCGTACCGTTGTTCGTGGTCTTCAGGATCGGTACTTCGCCGCCGGCATGGAAGCTGGCGGTGGAGCCACTCATCGCGATCAGATTCGGTTGCGCCAGGCGACGCACCAGTCCCTTCTGCTCGAGCGCGTTGATGACCACATCGATGCGGCCGCCGGAGATTTCCAGAACCTTGGCGATCAGCTGGCCAAAGGGCAGCATCCCTGTTGCAGCACCTTTCGGGTCGAGAAGGCTGCGTGCCAGGTTGCCGTTGTCGTCAACCGTGATGCCCTGGGTGGTCGTTGCCTTGCCAATGCCGTTGTTGCCGTGACCGGACCAACCGATTCCGAGGTCGCGGCCCGTCTGGCGCGAGGCCTCGATGATGCGAACCTCGAGCATAACCTGCTGGCTGTCGCTGACCCTGAGCTGGTTCAGCACCGGCTGGTTGGAATAGGACTGCGCGACTTCGACGACGCGCTGCAGTTCTGCGGCATCACGCACAATACCGGTCAGGCGGATCCGATCGTTGGAGTTGTACACCCTGACCCGAGCCGAGGGCGCGGCAGAGCGGATGGCGGAGGCCGCCTCGCTGAAGTCGCTGGAGATGCGCACGTCGATGACGCCGAGCAGCTTCTTGTTGTCGTCATAGACCGAGATATTGGTGGCGCCGATCTGCTTGGCACGGATGAACAGCGACCGGTCGGACAATGGCACCACGTCGATCATATCGGCGCTACCGATGACGAGATCGCCGAACGCGTGGCCGGTGTTAATCGTCAGCGTTTCGTTCGGAGGCAGCGTGATGTGCTGGACCGATCCCCCGAGCGTCACGAACTTTTCCTGTGCCTCTGCGCGCCAACTAAAGCCTGGGCCCCAGTACGCGCAGGCCGAAAACATTGCAACCAACGCCGCAAGCCTCGACCTTGCGATTCTCTTGCTCCTCGACATGCCTGCCTTTACCCCCTTATGGCATTCAGACCTTTCGCCCCACCGCGGGCTGAAAAGGCTGCATTTCACCTCATTCTATCAGTCCTACCCTGAAATCTTCGCGCTTTGTCTTGTTCCAGACGCCGACCGTTGCCCATTTTGGCTGAGGTGGCAATACCGGTTCCACCTTGCGTTCGACGATCTGCACTTGTTTTTCGGGCTCAGGCGTCTTCGCCAGATCCTTGCCGAGTTCCGTCGCCGTCGGTCCGCCGCCGAGATCGGCGACGGTGATTGCCCGGGTTTCTTCGACAGAGGAGGAGGCGATATTGCGAAGCGCCAGCGACAGCGTGCCGATGCTGGAGCCGAGCGTCAGGCGCTGGGCCTCGCCGGTCGTCACCTCGAAGGTCACGGTCTTTACCACTGAAGGCTCGTCCTTGCGCTCGTCGGCCGTCTGGTCCACAGCGAGCACCTTGACCCCCTGCAAAAGCACATCGACAAACGTCTGGTCGTTACCAGCTGGTCCTCGAACGACCCGCGTCAGAAGCACGTCGACGCGGTCCGAAGGCCGCACGAAGCCGGCAACGCCAAGCACATCGTTAACACGGATCGAAACTGCCTTCATGCCCTGGTCGAGCGCCGCCGATAGCGTGGCGCGCTCGCCAGCGCCAGTAATCTTGGAGGACAACACCGGCTCACCGGGGTCGATCGCCTCCATGGCATAGCGCGGCTGGGCGTCATCGCCGACCACTGCCTCGATGCTCACGAAGGAACCGGTGGGTGTTTCGTCCGATGGCCATGGGATGGACTTGAGATTTTCCGGGCGGACCCGGTCGCCGAAACGCATTGGCTTTGCGGCGACGACAAGCGTCTTTTCCGGTGTCCTGGTGCCACCCAATGCCAGTAGGCGAGCCTGCTGTCCGGCGAGGTATTCTCGCGTTCCGAAAACCGCCGCGGCTGCCAGCACGAAAGCAAAAAACAGACTGAAAATCGTTGAGGAACGCATCGCCGCTACTCGTTACACCGGACGGAAATATCCATCTTTGATTTCTAATTTAGGAGAGAGGGGTTAATAAACCCCACTCTCTTCTTCGGATTGCAGAGTCATGCAGGGACGGTCAACTTGGCCGTAAACCACCCGGCCCATCCGTTCCAAACGGTAGCCAGATTGGTTCCGGCCAGGGTCACCGCGGTGATGACACCGCCGACCAGCAAGGCAAGCAGAATAAGATATTCAGTGAGCGCTACGCCATCTTCTTCCCGCGCGAAAGCGCGTACGCAGTTTACTAGTGCTTTCATCGAGAACTACCTCCAGATTATCTCGCGCGCCGTCTTTTCCCCCGGCCTCGCCTTGTCGTCGAGACCGCCTCTCCGACTGCGAATATTAATAATATGTTAATTCTAATATAGTCAATTACTGATACGTACTCCAATCGGGAAGTATACTTTATGGTTAAAGTGCGTTTCGATCCATTTTTGTTAAAACCGTTCTGCGGCGGGACGTATTGTGTTTCGAAACAGAAATTCCGGTAGGTTATATCCACCAAAAGGTTGAGTCTCATGATGCAGATAGTTGCGTTCACTAGTTGGATCTCAATATTGCTCTTCCTTTATGCTGCATGGACCGATTTCCGCACGTGGAAAATCCCCAACACGCTCGTGCTCGCGCTCGTAACACTTTACGCGCTGCGCGCGGTGGCCGTGATGCTTGGCTCCGACGATGTCGGCGCGGCACTTTTTGCCTCTACCGGAATTGGCGGCGACGTTGGCGCCGGTCTGCTGATGTTTATGCTTGGCGTCGTTCTCTGGGCCTTCCGGCTGTTCGGAGCAGGAGACGCCAAACTTTTCCTGCCAATCGGGCTTTTTGTCGGATGGCACGGAATGCTGCCGTTTTCGTTCTTGCTCCTCGTCCTCGGCATTGTGACACTGCTGATACTGCGACTACCGGTGCCGCTGCCCGTCGCACATCTCGCCTTTTTCATGCGCATCGAGGAAATCCGGGCAAGCCGCAAGGTGCCTTATGGGGTCGTCATGGTCTTCGCCGCTCTTATCACCCTGGCCGTGTTCAAATAGCAGCCTCAACTGGCGTAACCTGGCATCGCTGAAATTTAACAGTGGTTCCGCAGCAGTGTGTCTGAAGAAGTTCAACAGCGGCCTGTGTGGCCGTTAGGGAAAGACATCTTCGCACTGCTCGATGGCTCGAGATACGTCTTACGCTCTATCCTTGATGTCCGCGCAGGCGCAAACGGATGAGGGGAGGGTGGTGATGTTCCTGCGCTCTTTAGCGCGTTCGATGTTAAGCCTTCCGCTATGGGCCGGCTTGATGGAGGCCGGTTGTCTCTTCGAGCGTCTGGATTATCTGTTCGAAGATTGAGACGGTATAGGATCACGCCGCACAAGCACGACAGAGGAAGGGCTTGATCGCGGACGTAGCCGTCATTCGGACAGGAGCAGATCATCCCACCTTATCCTGAGAAAAGGTTTTCTTGTTTTGGGAAGCTTCGAGCGATCGACCATCCGCGATGAGACTTCAAAATCCGCGTTGATCTTCACGACGAGCAGCTTGCTGAAGTTGCCTGATACCTTCACGAAAACCTCGTCCTTGGACTTGAACGGGGCGATGGTTTTGATCTCGACGTGGTCCTTGCCAAGCCTACCATCAGAACCCTGCGCGTAGTTCTTGTTCAGCTTTATTCCGTAGGTGATGGCGCCGAAGAGTTCGCCAATGTCTCCGTACACATTGAGATGGCGGCCCGTTTCAATGTGATAGCTTTCTGCCAGCGATAAGAGATCCTGAAAATACGGAATCAAAGATCTTATCGCATTCGGATACTTTGCTCGCCACTCCTGGTATCGGAGCTGTTCTTCCACGTCGGACCAGGAAACCCATTCGCCATCGTCATAGAAGGCTCGCTGCCAGATGTCATTATCCATTTCACACCTCTTGAAAGTCCGATCTTCAGGGGCCGATGGTTGGTTGCCGCGAACGGCAGACATGTCGATTGCTTGTGACGAATGCGCCTTGTGAGGTTTGTGAGCCAGAAATTTCACCGGTTCGGTCACGATGCCAGGGAATGCGCACCTATCTTCGATCATGTAGTGGCTGGCTGGAAACAGCTTCTGTCGAACTGCCTCGAGATCGGAGATCGGCATCGGGGATGCTCCAAGTCCAGCAAGCCCGACGAAACACATTCTTCCAACGGACGCGGCCGGCTCGTGCACGGATTCGCGGCGACGGCGCGTTAGGTGACACTCGGCTTATCCACCAGCTTTTCGACCAATCGCCTGAGTTCCGAAGGGGTGGTTTGGCCAGCCACCACCTCGTAGTAGCCGATCCCGGCGCGGCGTAACGCCTCTTTCTTTACCGCATCGCGCGCGGCCGCGGCGCCGCGGTGATGCGCGCGGCCTTGGTATTCGATGGCGTGTCGCGGTTGGCAATTGCTGTCCACGAGCAGCAAGTCGACACGCTTGGAGTTAATGCAACCGTAGGCGTCTGCATCGGGACTTCGGAGGATCTCGCCTAACGAAACCTGTGCCATTACCTGCCAAGAAGGATTGCGACCGAACACGACTCGGTCGAGTTCCCGAAACAGCCGGGCTTCGCTCTTGTTCAGCAACGGTTGAATAGTGAAATGCGAGTGCATGACGATGCGCAGTTGATCGGTGGCGTCGACTCGCCTCAATGGCTTCACAGCTGGCATCTGAAGCAAGGGTCCCAGTACGATGCGCTTATTGCTGCGCCGTTCCTCAAAGCGTGACCTATTTCTCGCCTGCCACGCCTGTTTTCTTATCGTGGATAGGAGCTGCTCAACGGCCATGCCGATGACGAGGCCGACAAACAAGGCCGCGATCAGCAGTTCTGGCTTCTCCAAGTCGGTAACGGTGATACCGCCGGCAGCACCCACTGGGATGGCTCCGATGACTAGTCCAGATAAAGCGAACAGCGCCGACCTTTGGCGATAGTGCATGCCCCTCTCCGCATTTCGCGCCGAGATAGTAGAACGTGTGGACGAGCCGCGAAAAGTCACCCAAATGAATTAGCAGGACGGCGGCCTTCGCGGATGGCGGCGGTTAGCTTGCAGGGCGGCGACGACATAAATTCTCAGGCTCGCCATCGGGTGGTTCGACCAACGGTTCAAAGCAGGACCGAGGCGATCTTTCCTAAGGAGTCGATTCGGTTCACTTGTTTTCGCTCGAGTTGAGAAACTGAGACGCGCTCCAGTCCCGCTTCGAGCGCAAGGCGCTCTTGTGAGAGACTTTGGCTAACACGAAACGTGAATGAGTATCCAGAACGTGGCCAAAGAGATCAGTAGGCTTTGCATGAGAGTTCGGATAACGCTTTAGCTGGAGATCACGCCAGTCGCGCTCCTTGGATCCTGCCTTCGCCTGAGAAGGAGGCATGAAAGGCCGCTGGCTAGAGGACCTCTTCTCCTTCCGCCCAGCGGGCTTGTCAAAGCGGAAAGAATGCTGCCGTCATGTCGTGAACTTAGTTTGCGTTGATCACGATGTCGTTGCGGATCAGATCCGTAAGCTCGCGTTCATCCGTGACGCCAAGTTCAATCCATTGAAGTAGGCTCTTGGCCTTTTGGATTGCCTCCGCGCTTCCCTTTTGATGCCCGCTCTCATCGCACCAATTCCTAAGAATGCGATCGATCAACTCCGTGATCTTGGATGCTAGCACCGGTCGTTGCCACGAAATCCATTGCATCGGCCCATCTCCCTTCGGAGCCGGAGCTTATGGGGAGCGACGTCGGGTAGGCAACACCGTTAATATGATAAAGCGCTGATATAAAGCGCTAAAAGACGATGCGTTGCAAAATGGCAATAGTCGCCGTGTGAGGGCCGCTTGGAGAGGCCACGAGACCGGAGCGGTTCTCACCTGCGAATGCCTGCCATTCCGGTCCCTGCTGTGCTGTCGTCTCAAATTCCGCCCATGCCCGAATAGTCGCCGTCAACGTGACATTCCCTACGTTTTCAGTGGAGTTCACCTTGCTTCGGTTGGTCGCCTTGTTCGAACGCCCAAGGATGTTGGTTGATGCCAAGGGCCAACAAAACAGCAGTGAAGTCGGACCCAGGACCGCAAAGGCTTGGGGTGTTCGCCGCTGGCGGGGCGTCGGTTCCCTAATATGGACCGACGCAGCTTATCCACGCCTGGCCTATCTGCCGCAATCGACATCCCTGTAGAGCAGGTATTCGGCTTCGGCGAACCGGATCCCAGAATTATCGAAGCAGAAGCGCGCTGGGACGATCCTGAAAAGGTAACGCTTTCCGCATGCCGCCGGAACGTCTACCTGATACAACCGAGGCATGTTGGACGGCACGGGATCTGTCCATTTTTCGTGCCCGGCGAAGGAAACGTCCTTCAGGAGCGTCGCCGATCCCGCGCGGCCGACGCCGCCGGCCACTGCTACAAAGGAGGTTCCCTTTGCCTCGTCAGCCGTTGGATATTCCGGCCGCGTTGGCGCTCCTACCGCCAGCGGCACATCCACCGTCTTAAAGGCCACGTTAAAGCGCACGTCGTCTCGGGTCGGCACGTCGCCGTAGCCGTTCAGGTACTTCCAGGACAGGCGCAGGATCCTTTGCGTGCCGGCCGCAATGCCCGGGTAGACGTGCACATCAGCCGAAAAATCCGTCGGAATGAAGGTGTCACCGCCGCCACCAGGGGGTGGGCACTGCGTAAACAACGGTCTGTATCCACACTCGCTTGCGCCGAGGCCCCATGCGCATCGACTAAGGCGCAGCCATTCGTCGTTGTTAAGGTTTCGCACGCCCTTCCATAAACTACCGCCGTGCTCGGGTGTCATCCACGGACTGATCTTGCCTGCTCCTGATGCGGAGGCCCATTCGGTCCTATGGTTCTGGACGAGCGCGAGGGCTCCCTTTTGCGCGAAGAGGGCGGCGTTCTGCATTACCGTCGCGTTCGGAAGGACCGGCGTCTTGCCGGTGGCATCGGCGGAAAAGCGGCGTCCCGATTCCAGCGTCGTCAGGCTATGGCAGCCCGAGCATGGGTGACCTTCGATCAAGATGGACCTGGCCTCGAGCAGCGTGCTGGCATGGGCGGCCGCATATCCCGAACCGATGACGCGAAACGGCGCGTCCGGCCTTGCTATGCGGCCCGGAAGGAAGTTGCCCATCCCGAGCGCGGCGCGCGGATCATGCCGCCCCGCGAAATAGCCGACCCTTGCCTGCTGCATGTGGGGATCAATGACGGTGGGCTTCTTGTTGTCGTGACACAATACGCAATCGACCTTGGAGCCGCCGTCGTAAAGCTCTGCGGCAGCGCGCCGCCCGGCGGCATCGCCGTAAGACGCTCCGCCAGGGGGCGGGAAGGGTTCCGTCCAGTCGAAGACAAAGCGGTCCTTCCGGCCGTCGAGGAAGGCGATTTCGCCCGTCACGTCGTTGAATCCGATCGCGCTGTAGCGGGAGAACCGTGGATCCGCCGCCGTCCAATAGGGTTCGGTCTCCAGTTCCAGGCTCTCGGACGACTTCCGGCAGAGAAACAGCCACTCGACATGGTTGCGTGTGACCCGACCGATTCGCGAGTTCATCCCGCAAAAGGTTACGCCCCCCGCGAGCGAAGGCTTGTCGCAGCGATCGACGGCGTTCGTCCACTTCACCAGCCGACCCTCAATGTCACGGTGGGCAAATTCGAGTGGAGCGTCGGTCTTGGAGCGGTTTGGTTCCAGCGTTACGACGTTTCCGTCGACCTCGAGGCCGACCTGCTGCGAGTTCACCCCCGTGCAGACACCGTCCGGCATAGGGCCGAACACGGACCTGGCCTCGTCGCCGAATTTCGTCACAGGATCGGTACTTGCCGTGGCCGGAGCCCACAACACGTCACCGTTCAACTCAAGAAGAAGGTCGTATGGTGGCTCGGTTCGGGTACCCGCCGTTGCGGCGCTTGATCGAGCGATTGGGATGGAGCCCGCTCCCTCGAGCCCGCCTGCCGGTTCCCGTGGAATGGGCGGCGCCTCCGATCCAACGAACAGCGAAAAAGCAGCCCCGATCGCTGCGGCGAGATTGACAAGCCGTCCCACGTTTCCGTCCCCCAGTTCCGGCCCGCGTGCAATCAGCGCGCACTCGCTTGGATCCCGGATTGGGCAGGGGCGACCTTAAGGACAATGAACTTCAGCAAGTCGCCGTCCTTCGTGATCGTGGCATATATCTTGGCCGTATAGTCGAGATGGGCCGCGCTGACGCCGATCGTCTGAATGTTCACCTGGACCGAGAAAGCAACCTCGAAGTTGCCGTCTTTCGTCTTGCCGATCAGGATGTTGCTCAGCAGCCGCGTGGCGCTGGAGTTCGTTGCAGCGAGGTTCGCAAACATCGTCTGGAACTGTTGGGCCAACGATCCTGCCGAAATGGCTAGCACGGCATTCGCGTTGCCCGGATCGCAGTGGTAGTAGTGACCGTCGTCCACGAATAGAGCGGGCAGCCCGTTGAAGTCCCGGTTGTCCATCCTCCATGCATATTGGGCGAGCAAGTCAATCACGGCGCCCCGTTCCTCCGGCGTGGGCGCCACCAATGGCCCGCCGCGGAAGTCCCTCCAGCCCATGTCGTTTGCCCCGGGGCATTCGCCGGCGGCGAATGCGGGCGAGGCGGCAAGCCACGAAAAAAGGGCTACTGCCCCGAACGTCCTGAATGCTTTCATGTCGACCCCTCCGTGCTGCCCACCGAGGATGCGGTCCGCCTTCTACGCCATTCACGTCATGCATTACCAACGGACCGCACCAGACGCTCTCGCAGCACTGCAAATATACGCGGCCACACCATGCCGCCGCGCCAAGAATAGACTGAAGTTATTGAATGACCTCTAGTAGTAGAGTAGCCTGAACTGAAGAAATGCGCAAGTTGAGGTGCGGCTCGATATCAAGTGGGCGGATCCGGCGATGAGCGACGTGACGACATGGCTTGCCGAGATCGGCCTACAGCACTTGGCGAACAAATTCGCCGACGCGCAGATCGATTTCGATACGCTCGCGCTGCTATCCGATCATGATCTGCGCGAGCTCGGCGTGCCTTTGGGGCCCCGCCGCAAGCTGCTGGCCGCGATTGCTGCGCTTGGCAGGCCGGCGCCGCCCCACACAGGTGATCGCACACCGGTCGAACGCCGGCAGCTAACGATTCTGGTCGGCGACATGGTCGGTTCGACCGAGTATGCTTCTAGGCTCGACCCCGAGGACTTCAGCCAGCTGACGCAGACATTCCTGTCGCGATGCAGCGCACTTGCAAGGTCGCACGGGGGCTTCGTCGCCAACTATGTGGGCGACGCACTGCAGGTCCTGTTCGGCTTTCCGGCGGCGGAGGAAAACGATGCCGAACGCGCGGTGCACTTGGCGGTCGACATTCTGGCAGCGGTCCCACAGATAGTGACGCCGGACGGTTCGCGCCTGGGAGTGAGAATGGGCGTGGCGAGCGGGCTGGTCGTCGTCGGGGACATCGAGGGGGCGCCTGCCGGGATTTCGACGGTGGCGTTCGGCCATGTCCCAAATCTCGCCCACCGACTTCAGGCAATCGCGGACCCGAACAGTATCTACGTCGACGAGAACACCTACCAGGCGACATTGAGCGCCTTCGAGTATGCCGATATCGGCGCGAAGGCGTTAAAGGGTTTCAGCAATCCGATACACATCCGGCGTGCCCTCAAGCCGATTGCAAGACAATACCGCTTTGCCGGCGAAACCAGATCGACGCGGCTCGTGGGCAGAAGGAACGAGTTGCAGGCCATCGAAACTCTCTGGGACACCGTGCGAGCCAATCGCCATGGACGCATCGCATTGATAAGTGGGGAACCCGGGATTGGGAAGTCACGGCTGCTCTTCGAGATCGGAAGGAGTTTTCCGGAGGCGAAGACGTTGGTGGCGCAATGCGCCCCCGCCTACACCAACAGCGCACTCTACCCGTTCCTGAGACTGTTCAAGCAGCAGGCTGGCATCACCGAGGACACGCTATTGCCGTCCGAACGGCTGCGGGCTGCTCTGTCGGCCAGTGCTGTCCCCTTGTCAGTCTCATACCCGATCTTCTCGCGGCTCCTGTCTTTCGAACCGGACTGCGAGCCGTCCAGTCTCGCGTCGTCCCAGCAGGAGGCCGCAATCACACACGTGTTTTCGGACTGGCTCCGGCAATTGGCAAGCGTCGGCCCCCTGATGCTGTTCGTGGAGGACGAGCAATGGATCGACCCGTCTTCCGGCAAGCTCCTCCAGACGCTCGCGCACGAGGTGTCGCAGTTTCCTGTGCTCCTGCTGGTGACCTCCCGCGAAAAGCAGACGAAGGCTGCGTTCGACGATGCCCTCGCGGTGCATATCGCCCTCGAACGCTTCTCAAGCGAGGAGGCTGGCGAGTTCCTCCAGAACGTCGTCGAAGGGGGGCATCTGTCTCCAGGCCTCGTCTCGACGCTTCTGAGCAAGGCCGAGGGCGTTCCCCTCTATCTTGAGGAACTCGCCCGATCGGCCCTCATGCTTGCTCCCGATGCGACTGGTCAGTCCGGGGTGCAGGCAAGGAGCGACGTCGACGTCCCGGTCTCCCTTCAGTCCGCGCTCATGTCCCGTCTCGACAAGCTCGGCGCCGTAAAGACGGTCGCGCAGACCGCCGCTGTGATCGGTCGGGAGTTCGACCTGAAGACGCTCGCCCATGTCGTCGGTCTCTCGAGCGAGGCGCTGCGGCCGCAGATAGATCGCCTTGTCGCCGTCGGGCTCGTCGCGCCGCAGCCTTTTTCCAACTGGCCCCGCTACTCCTTCGCTCACAGTCTGCTGCAGGAGGCCGCCAGGGGCGCGTTGCTTCGCGACCGGCGGCGGGAGCTTCATGCGCTCGTTGCCAAGGCGATCGAGGTGGTGCAGCCCGGGACGGCCGTAGAGCATCCCGAGGTCCTCGCCCAGCACTACGACGAGGCGACGCTGTTTGAGCGCGCCGCCGACTATTGGCTCAAGGCAGGCAGAAAACTTGGGGCGACGTGGGCGAAGGTGGAGGCTGCGAACATGTTCGCAAAAGGGATCGAATGCGTCCGCCGAATGCCGCCATCGACGATGCGCGACAAGAGAGAGCTGACCCTCGAACTTGAAAGGGGCGACGTCCTCTACGCAGCATACGGTTATATGACCGGCGACGGTAGCGACGCATACCAAAACGTCATGCGCCTCAGTGGGGCAATCGGAGATCCGCAGGCAGCAATCCGGGCCTTGGATGGTCTGTTTGGAACTTCCTTCAACTCGGCCAGATTCTCCGACGCGGAATGGGCGAGCAACCAGCTCAAGGCGATTGGCCGCAGAGATGGCAATATGAAAGCCCTGGTGCTCGGATTGCAGTTTGGAGGCATGTGCGCCTTCGCCCGCGGCAGGTTTGCTGAGGCGCGAGACGTGCTGCTGGAGGCGCTCGAGTATCGCGAGCATGCCGATGAGATCGGAAGCGACTTTCCCAGCATGTCGATGCTTTATCTCTCGTGGACGCTGCAAATAATTGGGGAGGCGGGCGCGGCCATGGAGTTGTTCCACGCGGCTGGAATGGAGAGCCGCGGACTGACGGACTACCGCCTCGCCGCGTGTCTGGGTAATGGCTGCATACTGATGGCGCTTCGTCAGGATGTAACGATGCTCCAGAGCCTATTGGACGAACTCGTTCCGCTTGCGACACGCAACGGATTCCAGCTTTGGCTCAACCTCGCGTCGTTCTTCTCCGGGTGGGCCAAGGCTGCAAGCAGCCAGGACGCCACCGGCCTCGCGCAGATGAAGCATATTTGCGACAACATGGGCGAGCAGGAGGTCGACAAGAGCTGCTACCTGGGCATACTCACCGATGGTTACCTTCGAATGGGACGGACCGACGAGGCAGAGGTGGTCCTCGACCAGGGGATCAAGCTTGCACTGCGGACCGGTGAGCACTACTACATGCCTGAGCTGCTTCGTCTGAGGGGTGAACTTTTCAGGCAGACAAACCGGCTCGCTGACGCCAAAGCGTCGTTCGAGGAGGCGATCTCTTTCGCACGCGATCAAAAGGCAACAACCTGGGAGGCAAGAGCCAAGCAGTCGCTTGACTTGCTTTTGGCCGATCAGTCCCAGAAGTGAAGGATATGCGACCTTGCTACGTGGTCATGGTGCCGCCGGCGAACGCTCGCTTTGATGCTGTCTGAGGCTGGTGACGAAAAGCCCAGACGGAAGCTTGCCGTCGGTCGTCGGCGCCACTGCTTCTCAACGCGCGCCGAGTCCCTGACGAAGGCCCCGGATGGTTCATCGTTGGGCACGACGATGTCGGGGACCGGCGGAATTTCCTTTTGCATCACGCTCGTTGTTTCCTATCTTATCTGGTGGCTGACGCCGCGTGCACACAGGCCGCAGTTGAAAAGTCGGCGTTCAAGACGCGCGCCTCCTGCGGCCTTGATCAGCGCGTGGGTCTTCACCTTGCGGCCACGCACCAGCCGGCGTTTCGGATCGACGACCGTGCCATAGTCGACACAACCACGCATGAAGAGGTCGTCCACAAAGGCCTTGGCGGCCGCAATTCCGCTCTGCGGGGCGAGCGGCTCACCGTTGCAGCCGGCGCTCGTCACGAGAAGCTCGCTGGGTTGGGTCGGTGCCTGCACCAAGAGCACACCATCAATGCCGTAATGCGACGCTGGCAGCGCGATTGTCGGCAGCGGTTCCTCGGCGGCCCCGGCCGATTTCGCCTCCGCAGCGAGCGATTTTAGTTGAGCTATCATCGGGAGCGAGGACGCCGATTGCAGGGAAAGGATGCTTCTCCCGACGAACACGCCCTTGACGATGGACAAATAGACCGCGTCCGCCTGCGCTGCGATCACCATGTTTGCAGCGACGCTGGCGTACCAGTTGGCGACGATCGGGGACGACCATGTGATGCCTTGAACCAGAAATCCAGCGAGGTCATCGGCCACGGCAAGCAACTCCGCCTCGGTCGGGGCCCCCGGTTGTGCCGCCTTCGCAGCGAGCGAGGCCCCGAGGATCTCGAAAAAGGCGCCCGTGAAAACGCGCGAGAAGGAGTGCGGCTCCGATGACAGGGACGCCATGGGGGCCGTACTCGGGAGCAGGGCCGGATCCTGGTAGTTGAACGAGTTGAGGGCGCTGCGCAAGCAGTCCGCCTCCGCCAGAGCCGGATCCTGGGCGCGAAGGGCACTACCGAGCTGCTCAGCGAGTGTCGAGAGCCGCGACTTGGTGTAGAGGTTGCCCCCCGTGGCATTCAGGATCGCGGTCCGCAGCGATGGGATCTGGATTGCCGACATCAAGGCGCTGATGTCTCCGAAAGACTCGTGAAAGGCGGCGATCTCCTGGCTGGCGGCGCCCCACAGCCCCGGCTTGAATGCGTCAAGCACCGCGTGTCCCAGTTCATGACAGCTCACGTCAGGGCTCTCGCAGGTAAACACCGTTCCCGTCACACCAGGACCATGGAAGAAGTTCAACGCAGTCCGGTCGTAGTTTGCGTCGAGGTCAAAGCCCTTGTCGAGTACGACCTTGAGGCTTGGTCCGCCGTGCCACTGTGTCAAAGGAACGCGCGTCGCCCAATAATCGGCGCCGCGTCTCAATGCGGCCGCGGTGGCCCAGTAGCGGAACTGGGGCGTGCCGTGCGGGTAGATGGCAGGCGCAGGGCCCGACGCTGGAAAGACAAAGGCGAGGGGAGGCTTGGCGAGATCCGGAGTTGGCCCGATCACGGCCACGCCCGAGTCAGGATCGTCCTCCCACGATTCCACCGTTGCGGCGGGCATGGTTAAAGGCGCATTTTTGTTTGTGGTCTTTGTTTTCGTAGCGGTTTTTGCCGACTTCGCTGGGGCTTTTCTGGATTTCACAAGTGCTTGAGACATGGCGGTATCCTCTCCCATGTTGCGCCGTCTTACGTGAAGCGACGCACAGCGTGTGCAACCATGATACTACCAACCGCAAGCGCAATTACAACGGGAAAAGAGGTGAAACGCGAGGTTGTTTTAGATACGTATAATGTATTGCTTCCTCCGGCGGCGGTTCCACACGTTATCCTAGGTTTGGGGAGGAGCCCTGGGCTCGATCTCCTCAGGGCAAAGTACCGCTCTTGTGCGGATGAATGACTTCGGGACTACATGCTGGCGGCTCGATGCTCAGGGGAATCTTGGCGACGGTCCTCGCCTCGATTTCGGCAATATCAGCACCAGGCAGATGCCCGATTTCCGCGAACACTCGCCCAGCTGCGACAGGGAGGCACCTCTTATAAGGCGACGCCAATTTAGGATTGCCAAAAGACGAAGCGTTGGCACAAGATTGGGCGCGCAAGCAAGGACTGGAGACGGTATCAATGGCGCATTCGAGCGTATCCCTTCTCATCGGTGGGGCTGACGCATCATCTCGAAGGTAAGGCGCTCTGGCGAACGCGGGTTCGCCCTCCGATGTACAATCGCATATCCCGGATCAGGGCCGCCATCGGTCGCGTGCGGGTCGGTTCAAAAACCAAGCGTCATTGCAGATCCTATTATTTTTGCCCAGCTACGGCGATATCGATCGATTTCCTTGACAGAAACTCACTGACATTTTCTTCGCGAAGAGGGGGCGAATAGACGTAGCCTTGCACCAATGTGCCTCCCAGCCCCCTAAGGGCTGCAAGCTCTTCTGGCGTCTCAACCCCTTCAACCACGCATTCCAGGCCCATGTCGCGGCTGAGCGTCAGAAGGGATTTCACGATTTTGTAGCTTGCAGGCTTTTCGTGCAGGTCCGTGACGAAGCTGCGGTCGATCTTGATCTTGGTGAGCGGAAGCGCGTGCAGCCGCGTCAGGCTGGAATAACCGGTGCCGAAATCGTCCAATGAGATGCCGCAGCCGAGGCGTCGCAGCACTTCGACCGACTGCTTGACCTGCTCGAAATCGAGCGTAAAGGCGGTTTCGGTGATTTCAAGGTCAAGACGTCGTGCATCAAAGCCGCTGCTTTCGATGATACCGATCAATGACAGTACCCCTTCGCAGGAGTTGAGGTCGTGCGCCGAGAGGTTGAACGACAAACGTAGGTGCTCTTCCCATGTCGATGCGGTGGCAAGTGCCTTCTTGAGAAGAGGTCGTGTCAGCGAACTGACGATACCGGCCCGTTCCGCAATGGAGAAGAACTGTGCAGGTGAGACGCATCCGAGGGTCGGGTTTGACCAGCGGGCCAGCGCCTCGAAGCCAACCGTCTTTTGATTGCAGACATCGACAATCGGTTGAAAAACGACCGAAAGTTCGTTTTCCAGATCGGCTTGCTTCAGCAGATGCTCGATGTGGGCTTCAATGTTGATCTGCTTCTCGTGCTCCGCATCAAACAATACGGCGCCGCCACGCCGGGTTTTTTTGGCATGGTATAGGGCATAGTCCGCTCTGTCGAATAGCTGTTCGAGCGTCGACGCAAGGTTTGGAAAGACTGCAATGCCCATGGACGCAGAGACGTGCACCGTCCCTTCCGGCATTTGGTAAGGCGCCCTGAGCTGCTCGGAAATCGCATTCGCGTTTGCGACAAGCTGGTCATCTTCCGGCACAATCGGAGCGACGATCGCAAACTCGTCACCGCCCAATCGAAACGCCCGGCTGGCCTTCAAAGCACTCGTCAGGCGTCTGCTGACCTTGATCAGCAATCTGTCCCCCACGGAATGGCCGTAAAGGTCGTTGACCGGCTTAAAGCCATCGAGATCAATGACGCCCAGGGCCAGCCGTGTACCGTCGACCTTGGCCTTTTCAAGTTCGGCTTCCAAATGCGCGAAAAACGCGCGCCGGTTGGGCAGTTCGGTCAGACTGTCGATATTGGCAAGCTGCAGGTTCTCATTGCTGAGTGCTTCCGTACGCTGTTGTGAAACAACCATGCGCTCGAAATTGCGGTAGTTGGTCAGGAGGATGGACATCATGCCGGCACAGACGAGCAGCACGTTGATGGCGATGGCAATAAAGGTTGGTTGCTTCGACGCCACGAAGAAGACCACGAATGCTCCATTGACGATCAACGCGACGAGAAATGCTGCCGAACGAACATACATCAGACAGAAGATGCAGGAGATGACGGTGATCGCCATATAGAAGGCGACATGAGATTGAGTATAAGCATTCCCGTAAGGCACCAACAAAAAAGACCAGACCGTGAATACACTGGCAATGCCGATGGCAAGGCGATTGGCGCGCACCAGCGCTGCGTGGGCCACATCTGGCTTGGGATCGGTACCGCGCGTCCTCCACCAGAACATGACCCGAAGCATGCAGCCGGCTGTGAAAAGAGCAGGAATTCCGACGGTAAGCCAGAGCGGCGCAAGTTGCATGTGCGTGATCGCAAGCGCCCATGTACTTGAAAGCAGGATGAAGTACATCATCGGCATCTGACGTGTAAAAGCGCGGTACTGCGCCTTCAGGAGGTCCGGATTATCGGACTGAACGGACATGAAATGCTGCAATTTCTGTCTGGCGCTTAACTTTTTCATTGCATTGCTCATCAAGTACAGAGCGCCATTCATAGCGTAACTCCAGTTACATCAGTGGAAATACAAACAGTTAACCGAAAGACAATTGTAGCAACTTCAACGTGCGGATCTTCTTGGGCGACGCTTTTCAAGCTGCGCTGGCCAATACTCGGACGGTTTTCTTGGTGGCCCTGTTCATGACCCAATAAGCCGCCGAGCTTGGAATTGGAGCCGTTCGGCAATCTCTTCATAAGGCGCCGACGTGGCCCTCAAGGGCGGTGGGGCACAAGATTACGTGCCAAGGAAGAGCGAAGTCCAGTTGCATCCCCTAAAGGGCCTCGCAGCCCTCGCTTTGTAAAATGGCTAGGGTCGCGTTTGGCTGGTTGCCTTTCGCTGCAAGCCGTTCTTTCATACCGGTCAACTCAGCCCATGTCGGGGAGATACATGGACGGCACCCACCTTTTCGAACTTGTTATTGCAATGTTCCTCGCCATCATTGCGCTTCACTACCTGGCCCATAGGCTGGGCCTTCCACCCTCCGTCGCGCTGCTCGCCGGTGGAGCGATGCTGGCGTTCGTGCCTGGCCTTCCAGCGATCACCATGGATCCGGAGCTCGTGCTGGTGATCTTCCTGCCGCCACTCCTGCTCGACGGTGCATGGTCCATCGCGGTGGGCCGGCTTCGACGTCACATGTTCGGAATAGCGTCGCTCGCGCTCGGCGCGGTCTTCTTCACATGCGCGGTCGTGGCCGTGGTCACTCACATGATGTTTCCGTCGCTACCCTGGGCAGCTTGCGCAGCATTGGGAGCGATCGTGTCGCCACCTGACGCTGTGTCGGCGCGAGCCGTCCTGGACAGGGTGAAGCTGCCACGCAGGCTTCAGATCTTGCTCGAAGGAGAAAGCCTCTTGAACGACGCGAGCAGTCTCGTCCTGTTCCGGTTAGCGATCGCAGCAGCGACAACTGGGACCTTCAGCGCTACGGCAGCCGTCGGCGGCTTTCTGGTTCTTGCGATCGGGGGCGCTGCAGTGGGGGCCTTTGTCGGCTATGCTTGGGTGAAATTCGTGCGGCGTCTGGGTGACGAGTACCTAATCATCGCCTCGACGACATTGCTCGCCTGGGTTTCCTATCTCTTGGGAGAAGCCCTACACGTGTCCGGAGTGATCGCCACCGTCACCACGGGACTGATCGCGACCTGGCATCAGCACACGGTTCTGTCGGCGGCCACGCGCATGCGGGGGACGTCGTTCTGGACCGTCGTCATATTCCTGATGGAAGCAGCGGTGTTCATATTGATTGGTCTTTCGCTCCGTGACGTCGTCGAACGCGGCGGGGGTTTTGGAACGGTCGTCGCAACGATGGGCCTGCCCGCCGCCATTGTCCTCGCCACGCTTGCGATCGCGCGCCTGGCCTGGGTGTTCGGCTCCGAAGCGGTGGTCAAGCTGTTCAACTCCCTAGGGCTTGCTCGAACGCGGCCGCTTGGCGTCGGTGGTTCGACAGTATTGAGCTGGGCAGGCATTCGCGGCGTCGTCACACTCGCTCTTGCACTCAGTTTGCCGGAGGGCTTTCCCGCCCGCGACTTCATCCTCGTGACGTCGTTCGCGGTGATCCTCGGAACGGTGCTCTTGCAGGGCACGACGCTGGGGCGCGTCATCGAATGGGCGAAGCTGACCGAGCAGGAATCCGAGAAAGCGCCTTTGACGATGAGCCAGGCCGAGGCTGCGATGGCGCAGGCGCAACTCGTCACGATCAAAGAACTTGCGTACGATCGAGCCGGCACCCTCATTCATCCGCAGCTCCTTGCGAGGTACGAGCGCCGTGCCACGGCGATCGTCGATTACGCAGCACGGACGGAGGAATACATACCGACCCTCCATGCTCACTTCGACGTCGTGCTGAGCGCGGTTGCGACGGGTCGCCGGGAGCTCATCCGCCTCCATCGAGCAGGCGAGATCGACGACGAAACCTTGCGGGAACTGGAACGGGACCTTGATCTGGAGGAACTGAGTGCCATCTCGGCGAAGGCGTAGCGCCCTGCCGAAATCCCGGGGACCAACACGATGTAAGCTGCTTGTCTATTCGGCACGTGGAGGTCAAGCGTCGTCGAGCTTTCTACTTCACCGGCCTCTCACATCCTTCGTGGGGTCTTGCTTCTCTTCGGGATCGGCGCCTCGGCCCTCCCAGTATGGGAATCCGCAGAACGAGGTGGAACAATCTTGAGTAGTTCGGTAACTGCCACCAGTCTCTGTTTCAGTGAAAGTGGGCTATCGCGGAAGCCCATCGGCGGCTCGAGCTGGAAGCGTTGGTCGCCGTTCCCACCTGATACCGCGCCAGAACGAGAAATCCGCGCCCTGAGTTCTGAGCGCCTATTTTTTGCCTGCCCATGCTGTCGTTTGGGGGCGTGGCGGCGGTGGTGCCTTGGCCAGTTCCTCGATAAAGAGTGCAAGCGGCCGGATATTCTCGTTCTGGCTGGCCTCCTCAAGACATGACATGTACCTGTCGCGTTGATCGACAGGCACTACCGTCCAAGGTAGTCCGGCTTCAGCCAGCAGCGCATTCATGAGGAAGCGACCGGAGCGTCCATTTCCATCGGGAAAAGGGTGAATGTAGGTGAAGAGGAAAGGGGCAACAATAGCCTTGGCCCGTGGATCGGGTTCATCCTCGATGCATTCGAACAGAGCGTCCATGGCATCGGCTATTGCATGCGGTGGGAGGGGCACATGAAAAGAACCCCGCAGATATACGTTGTGAGTCCTGTAACCCGCGAGCTTGTAGGGTTCTATGATGCCAGCCTGCACTGACGGCTGGAACATCGCTCTGAACCAGTCCTGATGACGATGAGATAGAAGAGGCCCCGACGGTTCTCCCTCAAGGATCGACCGGATATCCTTTCTTACTTCTTCGAACGCGAGGCGGTAGCCCTTCGCAGCTAGGGCGTTCCGGGCATCGGCATCTCCCGCATGCTCCTCGGGGTTCCAGTCACCGGACTGAGCCCTCTCAATGAGTTCTTCCGACACCTGATAACCTTCGATTGAAAGCGAGTTCAGCGCATCCGCTACATATCGCTCTTCGATCTCCTCCATGTAGGCGTCGATGTCGTTGAAACGCGTGCCTTCTATGTCGATGCTGTCCAGAGCATCCCGGTTCATTTTCGCCCACAGATTCTTGATGCGGGTCGCCGCAGGTGTCGCTGCTCTTCGTTCGTCAAGCAGAGCGTGGCCACTGTCGTCAAATGGGTCGTCTTCATGCACGACATATCCGGCCGCGCTCATCGTCGACAGGATGCTATCGGCATCGCGGCTCCTTCCAAGATGGCGTAAGGCACCCGCTATCCTTCCGGCTATGGTGCTTCTTGCGCCGGAAAGGAGAACGCGAAGAAGCGACGCAGAACCGCGAGTAGAACCCATGACGGCGATCATGTCCGTCGGTCTGGCGGTCCAGCTATTCCTTGCACTGTTGATGATTGCCTCTTCCTTGGTGAGCACTCGGACGCCGTTATGGACGACAGATTGGTCGACTTGTCGAACCCGCAACAAGAAAAGGGACGTGCCGCCCGGCATTGGAAGAACCTGATTATTGGCTGCAGGACTGCGAACGACAATCTGCGGCGCAACGGACCAGTTTTCGGCCCATAAAGTCACCGACGTTTCCGGCGAGAAGCACCAGTCGGTTCCGAAGCGATCGTCCAGATAGCTCCGTACGAATTCCCAGTAGACGGTGCTCCACTCGGAGTCGATCCGACGCCTATCGGAAGGTCGGGAATTAACCGCGAGCCACCCGCGCATTATCTCTTCCACAAATCCCGCATTGGCGAGACGCTCGCGATGAACCCTGCTCAATCGGTCGCTCTTCAGAACTGATCGAGTCCCTTGTTCGGTTGCACCCCGAAGCTCCCGAAGCGATGAGGCAAGTAGTTCATTTGGCGGGCGTCCTGACATTTCATAAATCCTACAGGTGCGACGACGGCACTAATCCAATGCTTTGTGTCGACACTAATTAGGTGTATTAACATCACACTAATTTACTGCATTTGCAACACACTAATTAGACGCGGGAGACACGCAAGGCACAATAGCTGCGTACCAATTGAAGCGATGTTGGCGAAGACCGATCTCTGCCTGCTTTTTCTTCAGTTCATCAACGACAAGGACCATGCGCAATCACTCCGCAGGATCACCGCGATCCTAGTGTTCAGCGGCAGAAAGTCTCGTGGCAGGCTTTCAGCCACGACCGTCGTCACGCGCGTCAGCAGGACGTGCGCGGCCTCATAAAGCAGCGTTCGCATCATATCGTCACCGTTTGGCGAGATCCGGCCGACTCGGTTAGTCTCGCCCGATTGATGGAGCATCGGCGTCAGGCCCAGTGCCGGCCCCACCGCTTTGGAGTTGCGCTAAGCGGGCCGGAATGTCGATGGTCGCGGTATAGGCCAGCGCTACGACCGGGCCCGCGCCCGGAATTGTCATCAGCCGGCGGCAAATCTCATCATCTCGGACGATCGTCAGAAGCTTGCGGTGAAGGGCGGCGCAGTGCTGACGCAGCTTGCTGCGCGCGTCGAGAAACCCTGCCCGTTTCGTCCAAGATACACACCGCCGTTTCTCTTGCCGAGATATCCAATCCTGCATAATGCGTCATGTCGCACCTTCCTTTCGGGGCAGCTTCACGCAGACCAGGCTCAAACATCAGCTCGGTTCGTTGTGCCTTTTGCGTCATCGCTAAAGATGAGGGCGCCAGCCGAACACCCCATCTTGCAGGCTGGCGCGACAGCATGGTGGCCGAGGCGGGGTTGGGGAGACGTCTTCTCGATGATGAGGTTGCGCACTCTGGGGGGAGTCATGGAGGAGCGATAGTACGCTTCCACCAAGACCGTAGTGGTTTTTCGTACTGATCCACCGGACCGTTGCCATAGTTGCACTCCCTTCCGGCGTCTAGAATGCCCCGGCTTCCCGGGGACAGTGCGGTGACCGAAACATCTGCAGAACAACTGATCTTCACTTTGAGTGTCGCGCAAGAGATTGCGTCGCGGGAAAGTCCAGACTTCGACGTCGTTCTACTTCTTATCCAAAGGGCCCTGCAGGTGGCCAAGGAAGAGGCATTGCGCCGTGGGGTCATCATCGACTTCGATGATGTCTCGGAGAGAGAGCACTAGGAGCGTACGGTCGAAGCAAATTCGCCTTAAGCCCCAACCGCACGCCCGTTGATCAAGGAGGGGCTGGGGTCCGGCTCCAAGATCAGCGCAAGGCAAGCTAAAGAGGTATGATTAATTAAGTGTATTCTCGATGGCTAAAATACACCTTCGTGCATGTCCCGCCAGCGGTGTTTGCGCGGCAGAGGCGGAGCTCGCCTTGGCACGAGAGCACGGCGGAAGGCCTCGCAAGCCGTCTTCGGGCGTCAGTTTTCGCGCAGGCTTCACGAACTGCCCAAGAACGTCTGGCCTTGCGAAGCCTTCATGTTGAAGAGTCCTCAGGCTGGCGCCGGTTCTCAGTCGTGATCTATCGGGTGCGCTTTGGCGTGGTCACTCCAATTGCTTGGAACAGCGTTGAGCAGGAAAATGTGCCGAGACCGCCGCCATTGCGGCGGTCTGGCCGTAGACAGAGGCTCAACAAGGCTCGATGGGGTTCCGGACGGGCCTTGAGCTAACCCTGCTCACAGAGGATCTGCGAGCCATTTCCAAAATAGCCTACTTGGGCAAAGGACAGGATGCCTTCGTTAGAAGAGGAGGGCTTAGCCATTCGGTGGGGGTCTGCAAAGGTGAGGCCGGCAGGGGTGTACGCGGACCTCGGAGCACTGCAGGGAAGTTGGCCACCCTCATGTCTGGCCGCGCACATAAAAGCACAACCGACCATCGATCGCACGGACGTCAATGGTGGTAGTCGCACCTACCGTTGGTAGATAATATTGGAGAATTCTAAGAGTTTATACCGGCGTTACGGCGGCCGGCACATCTGTTGACCGTCCTGACGATCCTGCGCGACCGCGCTTTAGCGGTAACCCATGTCGAGACAGATGGTGCGATCACACAGGCCCTCGTCAAGGCAAGCTGTCGGATCGACGCCATGGACCTGCTGGTCAGTTGCACCGGTATCTAAGCAATCACCGTCATCGCATTGACAGAATTTAGTTATCTCGCCAATGCGTCGAGCTATTTGGCGCAATTGTCGCCTTATTCTGAGATGGCCGTAGCCGACGGGCCGCGGGCGGGCGCAGCTTCATCTCTCGGGAGCCTTTCCCCGGCAAGTCTCCCATGCCAGGCTAATTGATCACCTCGATGATCCTGGCGCCCGCAAGCCGCTTTTTCTCGATACCGGTGTATTCGATCCTGACCAGCTTTCCAGCGAGCGGCTTCAGCGGCATCGCTTTTCCGTCGAGCCCGACAGCGTCGGACAAAATCAGGTGGTGGCCGCGCAGGACGACGTCGCTCGCATCGACGATCTTGATCCTGTTGCGATCGTCGCCTTCGAGGCGACCGATCACACACCCTGCCACGGAGGGGCCGCAACTTAAGGGCTTGCTATATTTCTCGACGTTCTTGGTCGCCTCGGATCGGATTGCTGCAGCCACCGATTGGGTTCGCGGATCTGCCGTTGCCTTCGGTCCGTCGCAAGGCCCGGTCGGATCAAGTGTCTTGCCGATGGCGTTGGTGCCGACAGCTTTGTTGTTCTGAGAAATATTCTCGCAGATTTTTCCCTGAGGCGCTCGCTGCGCCCGGATCAACCCGACGCCCACATTGCGAAACGTGTTGCCGTAGACATCATTATTGGTGCCATCCGTTGCCTCGTCCCCGCCAAGGCGCACGCCGGTCCCAACCACGTCATAGACAAGATTGTAGCGGAAGACATTGCTGTTGCCGCGCGAGTCAAAGCCGCCCGAGTTGGGATCTTTCTGCCCTGTGCAACTGTTCTTCTCGATAATATTGCCGCTCGAGCCCTCCTTGATGTCGACGCATTCATTGCCTGCGGTGGTAATCACATTGTCGTGGATGCGGTTGCGATCGGAATGGTCGATCGCCTTGTCAGGCGCGCCACGCCCACCCAATTGTTCTGGCGCGGTTCCGATATAGATCCCCTCGCCATTCTTTCCGCCGTCGTTAAACAAGAAGTCGAAGCGACCGCACGAACTTATTCTGGAATAAGCAATTTCATTCTGTCTGGCTTGGTATCGCAGGCGAACGCATTCGCCGCCTGCGTTGCGAATGTCCATCCCGAGCACGCGAAGACCCGTCAATTCCCTGCCAGGCGTGTGTCCGATGACGTAGAGAAGCTTGTCCCGATAGCTCTTCTTGGTATTCGGCTTCTCAAATCGGCCATCGACGGTAAAATTCCTGAGCTCGATATAGCTGTGATTGATTTCAATAACCCGGGGCTGGCCACCGCCCTTAACGACAGATCCAAGTGTGCCCTCGATCGTGATCGGCTTTCCGAGTTCACCATCCCGCACCGACCGCAAATCCTGCATATAGGTTCCGGGCGCCAACATGACCGTATCACCCGGCTGTGCGACGTCGAGCGCATCCTGGATCGTCAACCCCTCGTCACGGCCCTCGCTTTTAGGCTCGACGTTGATTGTTGCGCTGTGTGCAACGCCGACAGCGCCCAAGACCTCCACGATGATCACCATTAAGCGACGAACCACGCATGCCTCCCAGACATCGTTGGTCATGGGTACCTCCGGTAGCGGACGCGACGTGTCATAACACCCTACGCTAATATTTAACTCAATTGCGCCTTTTCTCTTTGCCCACAGTCCTCGTTGCAGGCACCCGTGCGTCTGAGGCGGCCGACGTTGCGCCGCGCCTCACGCGCCCGCATACTGGAGCAATCGACACGAAAACACACGGAGACCAATGCGCATCTTTCTCGTTCGTCACGGCGAATCCCTTGGAAACATCGATGAGAAGGCCTATGGGCAGTTTGGCGATCACAATGTCCCGCTGACACAATGGGGTTATCGACAAGCGCTCGTCGCCGGACGAGCGCTAGCGTCTTATCTTGCCGAATTGCCAGAGAGCGTAAATCAAGGACTGGATATATGGTACTCGCCCTATCTGAGGACGCGACAAAGCAAGGACGCGATTTTGCAAGCCCTGCCGCCGCAATGGGTGAGGGACGTACGGGAGGACTATCTGTTGCGAGAGCAGGATTTTGGTCTCTTTACCGAAATCTACGACCATGCGGAGCGGCGACAGAAGTTTCCAGATGAGTTCGAGAAATGGGCGAGACTGCGAAACAACAGCGGAAAATTCTATGCAAGGCCACCGGACGGCGAGAGCAGGGCAGATGTGGCCCAGCGGCTTCGTCTTTTCCTGCAAACCGTGGTCAGTGATATGTCCGATAAAGGCAACGACGTCATTATCGTCGGCCACGGCGTCACAAATCGGGCGCTCGAAATGAACGTTCTCCAACATCCCGTCGACTGGTTCGAGCGTTCCGACAATCCGGGAAATTCCGACGTCACGTTGATCGAGGGAACGCAGCTTCAAGGCTACAGGTCAATCCTCCTGCACAAGGCAGGCGACCGCCAGCCTGGCGATGACGAATTGCAGGAAGCGCATGGATCAGAACTTGTTATCGCGCCGAAGACGACGCCCTAGCACTTCCTCCGTCACCCGTGAATGCGACAGCCCCTGCTACGCCGGCTCCTATTGTTGAGCAGGCGCCAGGCGACACTCGGTGACCGCTGGCTCGTCCTTGACACTTGCCTTGATCCGTAGCTCCCAGTTCGAGCCCAGTTGAAAGCCATGTGCCCGCAGCATGTCGACAACCTTGGGACAGTCTGCGGGGCTGTCGTATTGTCCCGCCAGCGAAACCTCAATGAGCGTCTCCTTGGCATCGACGCCACAATCGCCATTCAGGCCGGTGTCTTTTAGAAACGAGCACACGGCCTCAGCACGCTCAAGACCTTTGCCGTCATCAGATGCAACAGGAGAACCGACAGCGACAACGGCTGCCTCGATCAGGGATATGAAGGATCTCATTGTTTTCCTCCATGGAGGGAGGCTTTGACACCGGTTGCCACGACGTCTTGAAGCCTCCCTCGTCCTTCCAGGAGATGAAGGATCAGTGGGACATAGGTCTTAAATCGGAGCGGGGAAGGGGAAAGATCACTGAGAGAGAAGAATATGCGCCGAGCTGCAACGGCGGATAGTATCCCAGAAAATTCAAGCGCCTAGAAAGTGCAGCCGGGTCGGGCCCGTCAAGAAATTGGGTCGTCTTGTCGATTTTTGCGGTCCTCAAACGTTTCTTGTCTGAGCGGCGGACAGCGTCCACGAAATCCGCCGCATGGTTCTGTCAGAAACGTAAGAAGGAGGTTCACGTGATGGATGCGAACAATCTTGTTTCCGCAAGCGAGCTGGCAAGAAGAAACGGCCTAAGCTTTCCGAACGAAAGCCCCGAATATCGGCGCGCTCGCGATGAATTGCTCGCCGAGGAAATCGATTTGCGCCGACATATCGAGCGAGTGGCCGAGCAACGCCGCGCGCTGCCGCCAGGTGGCCAGGTTCGCAAAGACTACCGCTTCCAGGGCCCCGATGGCGAGGTGACGCTGCGCGATCTCTTCGAGGACAAGTCCACACTGGTCGTCTACAATTACATGTATGGGCCGCAGCGCGAACGCCCGTGCCCGATGTGCACATCCATGCTGTCGGCGCTCGACGGAGAGGTTCCGGACATTCGCCAGCAGGTTGCCTTTGCCGTGGTTGCACGTTCGCCAATCGAACGATTGCTTGCATTCAAGAAGGAGCGCGGTTGGCATCACCTGCCACTTTACTGCGACCCGACCGACGAATTCAGTCGCGACTATCACGCCATTGGTCCCGACGGCAGCGATGACGCTGCCTACAACGTCTTCACGCTCAACGATGGTGTGATCCGCCACTTCTGGAACCCGGAAATGGGGCCGGCAACCGCAGACCCTGGCCAGGACCCACGCGGCGCACCGGACTTCATGCCGCTTTGGACCGTGCTCGACACCACGCCGGGTGGACGCCCGCCGACCTGGTATCCGAAGCTCAATTATGACGGCGCACAATAGCACCGACGGTCGATGCGGGCGTCAGCGAACCTTGCCGACGCTCGCATACATGCCAGTTGTACGGAACTCCGTCGGATTGGTGCCATAGACACGCCGGAACACCTTGGAAAAATAATTGGCGTCCTCGAACCCCGAACGGATCGCCACTTCCTTTACGGGCATATTGGCGGTCTTGGTCAACAGCGTCACGGCTCGCTTCAGCCGCTTCTGCAAAACGAATTCTGCCGGCGGCAGGCCTTCATTGGCCGCAAACATTCGGGAAAAATGTGCCCGGCTGAGACCGGCGACCCGCGCAAGATCCTCGACGGGCAGGGGACGCTCCAAGTTCGCCATGATGTAGTCGATGACATGCTGCATCGTCCGGTATTCTTCACTGAAGACGGGATGCGAACCGAAGACGTCGTCGTAGAGCGCCATGGCTGCCTCATAGGCGATTGCGGAGGCCAGTCCAGGCGTTTCCGCGTCATTGATCAGCCGCAGGCTGCAGTCGGCCAGATGCTCGATCGTGTGCGGTTGCAGCTTCAGGATCGGGCCGGTCACTGCAAGGATCGAGCGATGGATACGCAGCGCCTCTTCTCCGTTCATCGAAATCCAGAAGAACTCCCAGCGGTCCCCATCCTCGAGCCAATAGCGATGATTGTGCGGAACGAGGACCAGCAACGTCTCTCCCTCCTTCACCCGAAGCTGGCGATTCTCGTAGCGCAGGTTTCCCGCGCCCTGGATCGTATGCTGGAGGACGGTAAAGGGTGTTTGCCCGCGCTTTCTGCCATCCCAGTCATAGGTGGCGTTCTCGCGGATCTCGTAGCCGGTGCTGGTCGGCATCGTGTGCAGGCTCTGGCGGCCGCGCGGCAGTGACACCGTCCGCATGACTGGACCATTGTCAATCAATTTCTGCAGCACAGAATTACCCATGAAAGCATAATCCTTCTCTGGCGGCCTCGCCGAATTTGCGCATAATCGGCTCTCAAGAGAGAGAACACCGCCAGCAAAGAGGAGCGGCGGGGAGGAGAACAAGCCTGATTTCTGGACTTTTTTGGCGCCGGGCGCAAGCCCGCCTCCAATTCTCCTTCTCATCCTTCAGCGCCGGCAATTTGATCGCATTGAGGCAAAGGCCATGAGTTTCAAAATCGCTATCATCGGCGCAGGCAGCGTCGGCTTCACGAAAAAACTGTTTACCGACATCCTCTGCGTTCCGGAGTTCCAGGACGTCGAGTTCGCGCTCACCGACATGAGCGAGCACAATCTGCAAATGATCAAGCAGATCCTCGACACGATCGTTTCTTCCAACAAGCTGCCGACCAAGGTGACGGCGACGACGAACCGGCGCGAGGCGCTGACAGGGGCGCGCTACATCATCAGCTGCGTGCGCGTCGGCGGTCTCGAGGCCTATGCCGACGACATCCGCATTCCTTTGAAATACGGCATCGACCAGTGTGTCGGCGATACGATCTGCGCCGGCGGCATTCTCTACGGCCAGCGCAACATTCCAGTCATTCTCGATTTTTGCAAAGACATCCGCGAAGTCGCCGAGCCGGGTGCGAAGTTCCTGAACTATGCCAATCCGATGGCCATGAACACCTGGGCCGCGATCGAATACGGCAAGGTCGACACGGTCGGGCTTTGCCACGGCGTCCAGCACGGCGCCGAACAGATCGCCGAGGTCCTCGGGGCAAAATCACCTGCCGAACTCGACTACATCTGCTCGGGCATCAATCATCAGACCTGGTTTGTGGACCTGCGCCTGAACGGGCGCAAGATCGGCAAGGAGGAGTTGATCGCAGCCTTCGAGGCGCATCCGGTCTTCTCGCGGCAAGAAAAGCTGCGTATCGACGTCTTGAAGCGCTTCGGCGTCTACTCCACGGAAAGCAACGGTCATTTGTCGGAGTACCTTCCCTGGTACCGCAAGCGTCCGGACGAGATCACCAAGTGGATCGACATGTCCGACTGGATCCACGGCGAAACCGGCGGCTACCTCAGGCACTCCACAGAAACCCGCAACTGGTTCGAAACCGAATTCCCGCAATTCCTCGAATCGGCGTCCAAGCCGATCGATCCGGCCAAGCGTTCGAACGAGCACGCGAGCCATATTCTCGAGGCGCTGGAAACCGGACGTGTCTACCGCGGTCATTTCAACCTCAAGAACAATGGGGTCATCGCCAATCTGCCGTCGGATGCGATCATCGAGTCGCCAGGCTTCGTCGACCGCTTCGGCATAAACATGGTCTCTGGCATCACCATCCCGGAAGCCTGCGCGGCCACCTGCATCGCCTCGATCAACGTCCAGCGCATGTCGGTTCATGCAGCAGTCAGCGGCGATATCGATCTGTTGAAGCTTGCCGTCCTGCACGACCCGCTGGTCGGTGCGGTCGCCACCCCGGAAGAGGTCTGGCAGATGGTCGACGAGATGGTGGTCGCCCAGGCCAGATGGCTGCCGCAATATGCCAATGCCGTTCCGGCCGCCAAGGAGCGGCTGGCGAAATCGACCGTCAAGACCCGCGAGTGGGCCGGTGCAGCGCGCCGAGACGTCCGCTCGATCGAGGAGTTGCGTGCCGAAAAGGCGGCACTCAAGCAGGCCGTATAGAATTGCCGGAGAAAGGGTGGGCGATGGGGCTTCGGGAGAAAGCCCATCGCCCAAAGCCCGTCACCGGATCGTTTGAGGAGAAGCGGGGTCGCTAAAGGCGCCCTGAAACAAGAGGGAGAAACGATGAGAAATTTCCGCAACATTGGCATTATGGCCGGACTGGCGCTCAGCGTCTCCGTTTCGGCCCTGAGCGCCTACGCCTCGCAGCCGACCGTACCACCCGCGCCGCCACCGTTCCCGGCGGAAGGCAAGATCAAGTATGTCTCGAGGGATTCCATCGAGGAATTCAAGGCATTGCCTGAATATCACGAGCCTGATTGGGTGACGAAGAACTTCGTCTCGACCGGCAAGCTGCCCGCCGTCAAGGACCGCCTTCCGAAGGAACCGCTTGTCTTCAAGACGGAGAACATGGCCGACGGCATCGGTGTCTATGGCGACACCATGCGCCACGTCATCGGTGGTCGTCCGGAAGGATGGAATTATGGCGCTGGCCAGACGCAAGGCTGGGGCGGTATCGATATCGGCCTGTCGGAATGCCTGACACGCACCGCGCCTCTCTTCCAGGTTGAGGCGAAGGATACCGAGCCGCTGCCGAACCTCGCCAAGAGCTGGGAGTGGTCAAAGGATGGTCACAAGCTGACCATGCACCTCGTCGAAGGTGCGAAATGGTCGGATGGCGCCCCCTTCAACGCTGACGACATCATGTTCTACTGGGACGATGAAGTCATCGATCCGAACGTTTCGCCGCTCGGCGGCGGCGCATCGCCGGAGGCGTTCGGCGAGGGAACGACGCTCAAGAAGATCGACGACTACACCGTCGAGTGGACCTTCAAGGATGCCTTCCCGAAGCAGTATCTCTATACCATGGCCTATCCGAGCTTCTGCCCGGGCCCCTCGCATATCCTGAAGCCGCAGCATCCGAAGTATTCGAAGAACACCTATGACCAGTTCAAGAATGCCTTCCCGCCGGAATTCATGAACATGCCGGTCATGGGTGCATGGGTGCCGGTGGAATATCGTCCCGACGACATCATCGTGATGCGTCGCAACCCCTATTACTGGAAGGTCGATGAGAAGGGAAATCAGCTTCCTTATCTCAACGAGCTGCACTACAAGCTGTCGACCTGGGCAGACCGTGACGTGCAGGCGGTTGCCGGCTCCGGAGATTTTTCCAACCTGGAACAGCCGGAAAATTTCGTGGCGTCGCTGAAGCGCGCTGCCGAAAAGTCGGCGCCGGCGCGTCTTGCCTTTGGCCCGCGTCTTATCGGCTACAACCTGCGTATGAACCTCTCCGGAAACGGCTGGGGCGACCCTGATGCGCGTGGCCAGGCCGTCCGTGAACTGAATCGCAATGAAGACTTCCGAAAGGCGATCACCATGGGTCTCGATCGCAAGGCGATCGGCGACTCGCTGGTCAAGGGTCCGTTCACGGCGATCTATCCCGGCGGCATCTCGTCCGGCACGAGTTTCTACGATCGAAATTCCGTGGTTTATTATCCCTTCGATCTGAAGGGCGCCAAGGAATTGCTCGCCAAGGCAGGCCTGAAGGACACCGATGGTGACGGCTTCGTCAACTTCCCGGCAGGCACCGAAGGCGGCAAGAACGTCGAGATCGTGCTTCTCGTCAACAACGGTTACGCGACCGACAAGAGCCTTGCCGAAGGCGTCATCGGACAGATGGAGAAGCTTGGCCTGAAGGTCATTCTCAATGCCTTGGACGGTACGAAGCGTGACGATGCCCACTACGCCGGCCGCTTCGACTGGCTGATCCAGCGCAGTTCGCCGGAACTTGCCTCGGTCGTGCAGAATACCGAGCAGCTTGCCCCGCTCGGTCCGCGTACCAGCTGGCAGCATCGTGCCGGCAAGGACGGCAAAGTTGACCTGATGCCCTACGAAGAAAAGCTGGTCGATATCGTCACCAAGTTCCAGGCCAGCCAGGACAACAATGAGCGCGTCGAACTCATGAAGCAGTACCAGAAGGTCGCGACCGAGAATGTCGATACGGTCGGGCTGACGGAATATCCGGGTGCGCTGATCATCAACAAGCGGTTCTCGAATGTGCCGGAAGGTACCCCGATCTTCATGTTCAACTGGGCTGAAGACTCCGTCATCCGCGAACGTCTGTGGGTGGCCGCCGACAAGCAGGGCAAATACGAACTGTTCCCAGAACAGTTGCCCGGCAAGCCCGGTGACAAGGTCAACTAAGAGTTCCCTCCCAACCAAAAAAAGCCGGTCGCGCGTGAAGCGCGGCCGGGCAATATCAACAAGCCGGCCGCACCGACAGGCGCGACTGGCGGCAAGGAGAAGCGAACCGTCCGATGTTACGTTTCCTGCTCGTGCGCATAGCCTCTGCGATCCCCGTCCTCATCATTTTGAGCATCGTGACCTTCGCGATTATCCAGGCTCCGCCTGGTGACTATGCCGACTACATCCGTTCGCAGCTGATCAATCAGAGTGGTGCCTCCTTTGCTCAGGCCGACGAACAGGCTCAGGCCTATCGTATCGCCCATGGCCTCGATCAGCCGATGGTCATCCAGTATTTCAACTGGATCAAAGGCATCGTGACCCAAGGCGATTTCGGCTACAGCATGTTCTACAACAAGCCGGTCGCCGACGTGGTGGCCGAGCGACTGCCGCGCACCCTGGCCCTGGCCCTGGTCTGCCACATCTTTGCATCCGTGCTTGGAATCGGCTTCGGCATCTGGGCGGCCACCCGTCAGTATAGCTGGATCGACAGCCTGCTTTCGGGCATCTCCTTTCTTGGCATGACGGTGCCGCGCTTCCTGATGGCCCTGATCATCGTCTATCTGCTTGTCTTCCAGTTCAACGTTTCGGAAATCGGCAGTTTCTTCTCGCCTCAGTTTGGCGGCGCGCCGTGGTCCTTTGCGAAATTCCTCGACCTCGTCAGCCATGTCTGGCCGGTCGTCGCCATCGCCACCTTCGGTGGCCTCGCCTACAACATGCGCGTCATGCGCGGCAATCTGCTCGATACGCTGAACGCGCAATATGTCGAAACGGCTCGCGCCAAGGGGCTGTCAGGCGGAGCGGTCGTCATGCGCCATGCCGTGCCGAACGCGCTGCACCCGCTCGTCATGTACCAGGGCGTCGTGCTTCCCTACATGCTGACGGGCGAAATCGAGACGGCAATCATCTTCTCGCTGCCCACCGTCGGTCCGGCCATCGTCGGTTCCATGGCGATCGGCGACGTCTATGTCACGGCCACCTTCATGATGGTCCTTTCGGCAACGCTGATCGTTGGCAACATCATCGCCGACATGCTGCTTGCCATGCTGGACCCGCGTGTCCGCCAGTACGCAGGAGCCTGATATGCTCGCCTTCGATTCCGCGCCACCGCCGCCGCACGAAGAATCTGTCAAGAACGCAGCGCATGGCAATGAAAGCTATCTTGCGCTCGTCTGGCGCCGACTGAGGCGCTCCTGGACCGGCATGATGGGGCTTGTCCTCGTTGGCTTGCTGCTTCTCATGGCAGTTTTTGCGGATTTCTTCGCACCAATGGATCCCAAGGCAACCGATGTCGGCTTCGCCCCACCGCAGGTCATCAGCTTTCGCGACAAGGACGGCAACTTCGCCTATCCGCCGCGCGTCTATGCGCTGGGGGAATCCGAAGAACTCGATCCCGTGACCTTCCAGCCGATTGTCGGGCCGGACTATGACAACCCGCGCTATCTCGGCTTTTTCGTCAAGGGCGCCGAGTATAATCTGCTCGGCCTCATTCCAGCCGATCGGCACTTCTTCGGCTCCGTCGACGGCCAGCCGGTTCACTTCCTTGGAACCGACAAATTTGGCCGTGACATCCTCTCGCGGGCCATCATCGGCTCTCGCATCTCGCTGATGATCGCACTGACGGTTGTCTTCATCGTCACGATCGTCGGCACGACCGTCGGCATGGTTTCCGGCTATTTCGGGGGAACCTTCGATGCCTGGTTGCAGCGCTTCGTGGAAATTGTGCTGGCCTTCCCGCAATTGCCGCTCTACCTGGCCCTGACGTCGCTGATCCCGGTTACCGCGCCGACGAACGTATTCCTGGCTTTCGTCATTGTCGTTATGTCCGCACTCGGCTGGGCGCAGATGTCGCGCGAGGTCCGCGGCAAGACATTGGCTCTCGCCCGCATCGACTATGTGCGTGCGGCCATGGCGGTTGGGGCAACTGACAGGCGCATCATCTTTCAGCACATCTTCCCGAACGTGATGAGCCACGTGATCGTCGCGGTCACCCTGCACATCCCGAGCGTCGTGCTTTTGGAATCGTTCCTCGGCTTCCTCGGTTTTGCCGTCAAGCCGCCGCTGATTTCCTGGGGCCTGATGCTGCAGGACACCGCAAATTACTCCGTCATCGGGACCTATCCCTGGATCCTGGCACCCGTCGGCTTCGTGCTGGTCACCGTCTTCGCCTTCAATGCGTTGGGTGATGGTCTGCGCGATGCGGTCGATCCCTATTGAGGTGATGAAGATGGCACTCTCACTCGTCAATTCCTTCGCGCCGCCCCTTCGTCACGACCACGAGGCGCATTTGGAAAAACCCGTTATCGACGCACGCAACATCGGCGTCAAATTCAAGGTCGAGCACGGTATCGTCGATGCGGTAAAGGACATTTCCTTCCAGCTTTACCGCGGGGAAACCATTGCCATTGTTGGCGAATCCGGCTCCGGTAAATCCGTGACGGCCCGCACTGTCATGGGGCTTTTGTCGAAACGTGCCACCGTCTCCGACAAGTCGAGCGTCCAATATGACGGCAACAACATCCTGTCATTTTCGGAGCGTCAGCGCCGCAAACTGCGGGGTGATCGGATCTCGATGATCTTCCAGGAACCGATGAGTTCGCTGAACCCGATCTACACCATCGGTAGCCAGATCGTCGAAGCGATCCGCGTCCACCGCAAGGTTAGCCGAAGCCAGGCCGAGGCGAGGGCGCTTGAGCTCTTGAAGCACGTTCAGATTCCCGATCCCGAAGCGCGCCTGATGCAGTATCCACATCAGTTGTCGGGCGGACAGCGCCAGCGCGTGATGATCGCCATGGCCCTTGCCAACGATCCCGACGTTTTGATTGCGGACGAGCCGACGACGGCGCTCGACGTGACCGTGCAGGCCCAGATCCTCAATCTCATTCGCAACCTGCAGACGGAACTGCGCATGGCGGTGATCCTCATCACCCACGATCTCACGGTCGTGCGCAAGTTCTCCGACTATGTCTATGTCATGCAGCATGGTGAAATGCGCGAGCACAATACGACCGAACAGCTCTTTGCCAATCCCCAGCATGCCTACACCAAGCACCTTCTCGGCTCGGAGCCGCGCGGCCAGGCCAATCCGTTGCCGGAAGGGTCCGATGTCATCCTCGATGCGCGCAACGTACGCGTCTCGTTCATGATGCGGCATGGCACCTTCTTTAGACCGCAACTGAAGGAACTGGTTGCAGTCGACAGCCTGAACCTGACGCTTCGCCGACACGAAACGCTGGGGCTTGTCGGTGAGTCTGGTTCCGGCAAGACGACCTTCGGACAGGCCCTCATTCGACTGAACGAGCCGGACGGAGGCGAGATCTTCTTCGACAAGGCGCCGATCCATGGCAAATCGCGCTCCGAGATGCGGCCACTGCGTTCGCGCATGCAGGTCGTCTTTCAGGACCCGTTCTCGTCGCTCAACCCACGCATGACGATCGGCCAGATCATCGCGGAGGGATTGATCGTCAACCAACTCGGCGCGACCAGGGCAGAACGGCTCGATCGCGTTCGCGAGGCGCTCATAGCGGCCGGTATGCCCGGCAATATCCTGTCACGCTTTCCGCACGAGTTTTCCGGGGGGCAGCGGCAGCGCATCGCCATCGCTCGTGCAATTGCGCTGGAGCCTGAATTCATCCTGCTGGATGAGCCGACGTCGGCGCTTGACCTGTCTGTCCAGGCCCAGATCATCGAACTGCTGCGCAAGCTGCAGGACGAACGCGGCCTCAGCTATCTCTTCATCTCGCATGACCTCAAGGTCGTGCGCGCCCTCTGCCACCGGGTGATCGTTATGCAGCACGGTAAGATCATGGAAGAGGGGCCCGTCAACGAAGTTCTCACCAATCCCAAGACCGCCTACACGGAACGGCTCGTCAAAGCCGCTTTCGAGGTAGCCTGATTGCACATGCCGGAGGTTATAATGGCAAGAAATCCCAAGATCACATTTATCGGAGCAGGCTCCACCGTCTTCATGAAGAACATCATCGGCGACGTGTTGCAGCGCCCGGCGCTGTCGGGTGCGACAATCGCGTTGATGGACATCAATCCGCAGCGCCTGGAAGAAAGCGCGATTGTCGTCAACAAGCTGATCTCCACGCTTGGGGTCAATGCCAAGGCAGAGACCTATTCCGACCAGCGCAAGGCGCTTGATGGCGCCGACTTCGTCGTCGTTGCCTTCCAGATCGGCGGTTACGAGCCCTGCACGGTTACCGACTTCGAGATCCCGAAGAAGTTCGGCCTGCGCCAGACGATTGCCGATACGCTCGGCGTCGGCGGCATCATGCGCGGCCTGCGCACCGTGCCGCATCTCTGGAAGATCTGCGAGGACATGCTTGCCGTCTGCCCCGAGGCGATCATGCTGCAATATGTCAACCCGATGGCGATCAACACCTGGGCGATTGCGGAAAAATACCCCGCTATCAAGCAGGTCGGCCTTTGCCACTCGGTGCAGGGCACCGCGATGGAACTCGCCCACGACCTCGACATTCCCTACGAGGAAATCCGCTACCGCTCTGCCGGCATCAACCACATGGCGTTTTACCTGAAGTTCGAGCATCGCCAGGCGGACGGTACCTACAAGGATCTTTATCCGGAACTGGTGCGCGCCTACCGCGAAGGCCGCGCACCGAAGCCTGGCTGGAATCCGCGCTGCCCGAACAAGGTGCGCTACGAGATGCTGACCCGTCTCGGCTATTTCGTGACCGAGAGCTCGGAGCATTTTGCCGAGTACACGCCCTACTTCATCAAGGAAGGTCGCGAGGATCTGATCGAGAAGTTCGGGATCCCGCTCGACGAATATCCGAAGCGCTGCATCGAGCAGATCGAGCGCTGGAAGGGGCAGGCGCAAGCCTATCGCTCGGCCGACAAGATCGAGGTGAAGCAATCGAAGGAGTATGCCTCGTCGATCATCAATTCGGTCTGGACGGGCGAACCCTCCGTAATCTACGGCAACGTCCGCAACAATGGCTGCATCACATCGCTACCTTCTAACTGTGCTGCTGAAGTGCCTTGCCTCGTAGACGCATCCGGCATCCAGCCGACCTTCATCGGCGACCTGCCGCCCCAGCTGACGGCGCTGATCCGCACCAACATCAACGTCCAGGAATTGACGGTCCAGGCGCTGATGACCGAAAATCGCGAGCACATCTACCATGCGGCGATGATGGACCCGCATACGGCGGCAGAACTCGACCTCGACCAGATCTGGTCAATGGTCGACGAGATGCTCGCCGCCCACGGCGACTGGCTACCGGCATGGGCTCGCAGTGGCCGCAAGGTTCAGGCCGCCTGACCATCTCTCTCCCGGTCACGGCCACATGAGGTCCCGCGGCGTCGCCGCGGGACTTTTTTTGTGCTGCGGCTGCGAAGCGAAACAAACTCTTATCGGTAAAGGCGACCGAAGCTGTCCTTGCCGAAGAGGCCAACCTCAATAGGCTGGACAAGCTTCCATGCCAGCTCCTTGCCGGCGGGTGGACTCTATTTCGAGGATAAGTAGAATTCGAATGGTTCAAGCAATCAATCTTTATATCACTATATAATAATGTGGCTCCCGTGGCCGTATCGGATCAGGGACGCAAAGATGCTTGAATTTCTCAGTCGGCATGCCCATCGATTTCTTCGCAACAATGACGGCAACTTCGCAGTCTTGACTGCGCTGGCAATGGTGCCGCTGCTCGCGGCCGCCTCAGTTGCAGTCGACTACACCAATGCCGGTTTCGAGGCTGACAAGCTGCAGGAGGCGTTGGACAGCGCCGCGCTGAGGGCGGTGCGGCTTTACGGCGAAGGCCAAACCGAGGCGGAAGCCACCCAGGTGGCAAACGATACGTTCTTCGGCAACTGGGACCACTCACAAGGCAACGGGCAAGCCGCCGCGGCGGTGCCCTCGTCTATCAATATCCTCTATACGGAGGCGGGACAGCAGATAACGGCAGCGGCCAACTATTCGTTTGATTACCAGCCGGTGTTCCTGACCCGCTTGTCGTTTCCCATCTCCCGCCACAGCAGTGCGTCTTACCAGACGGGCGGGGAAGCTTGCATCCTGGCGCTCAATCGGACGGCTGACCGCGCGTTCGAGGTCAGCGGCAGTTCCACGGTCGACACATCCGGCTGCACAATCACCGCAAACTCAAGCAGCAATGAAGCCATCTATGTCGGCGGGTCGGGAACCTTGAAGACGGAATGTCTTTATACGCCGGGTAAGGTCTCGGCGTCGCCAAACAGCACGACTCTCGCCTGCGGCCATGCGCATGAAGGAAGCTCAGTGGCCATTGACCCGTTCAAGCGCAAGACAATGCCTGCAGCCGGACAAGCCGTGGATCTGTCCGGATGCGGACAGAACTTTGTCGGCGGTGGCGGTGGCGGCGGTACCTGCAATGGTACCGGCAAGACGCCAAACAAGCCTGCCGCAGGATATGCCGTGACGCTGAAGCCTGGGACCTATGCCGGCCTCGAAATCAAGGGCAATGTGAAGCTGCAGCCCGGCAACTACATCATCGACGGCGGCACTTTGAAGTTCGCCAGCCAGTCGGTCATCACCGGCGATCAGGTCACCTTCTTCCTTCTGAACGGTGCCTCAATCGACATCCATGGCGGCTCGACCTTCAACGTCACCGCTGCGACATCGGGCGCATGGGCCGGGTTCTCGATCGTCGCCGACCGGAGCAACACAGCTGCCGCGGTCATCAACGGGAACAGCAGCTCGCATCTTAACGGCATCATCTACATGCCGGCGGCCCAGGAAGTCCAATACGCCGGCAATGGCGGGACGGGCGGCGAATGCGTCCGCATCATCGCCCAGGAGATCACCATGATCGGCAACAGCACGTTCAAGCTGGATTGCAAGCAGGAACTGGCCGATAACCAGATCAACAGTCCCGGCGCCATCCGGCTTGTCCAGTAAGGCCGTACTGCCGGTAACGATGGGCTGTTCGATTGATGGCGAGCTCCGGGGGGCGTCAAACTTAAAGGGCGGCAGCTCATCAAGCCTTGGGTCATTGCACAAGCGGCGACGCACTCGCGTCGAGATCGACGCCGGTAATATCAGTCTGGCCGGCGGGCAGGCGCTCGGCGATGTGGTCCCGGGCGAACGCGAAGGGGAGCATTCTGCCGAGGATGCGGCTGGCGACCGTCATGATGTGGAAACCGCAGCGGGTTCTTACGAGCTCGGGCGGCAGGCCGATCGAGCCCAGTCTGAACAGTGCTTGGTCGAGTTTCCGGAGCGTATCGCCCCGGGCGGTCAGGCCGAGAAGCCCGAAGCGTTCGACAATTCGCGCGTCATCGAAGTGAAGCGATCGGCTCCCGCAGCAGCTCGTTCGATGTTTCCTTGGCATGCGCCAGAACCCTCAGCCGATATCCATTCGACCATGGCCGCGCCGCGGTCGCGCCGTCGCCGTCGATTTCGGGGCAGCGGCTGCAGCATCGTCTCGCAGCGATGAGACAATGGCGCGCTGAACGCATCGAGCCCCTTAAGTGTCGAGCGGCCGCATGGGGTTCAGCTTGCGCCGTCCCATTTTGCCGAGGCAATTGCGGGTGGTGAGGGCAGCCGCCATCGACCAGCTTTGGCGGTAACGCAGCCGGCGCGACCACGTCCGAATGGCCTGCCTGCCGTTGAACATCGCGGTGATGCCTGCGCTTCGCGTCCTGCACCGGCTTTGGGTCCTGCCGGGCTCGCGCTGCCCCGCAACGGCCTGCCGTCCTCCACTTTCGTTTCGGCCCTATCGGGTGCGGGCCAGCGCTTGCAGCCCGGCTTTCGGACCGCCGTAGCAGGTCGCGATGGTCGCGACCTCGAACGGAGGTTTGAACATGACGGGGCAGCCAACTAAACGGTCCGATCTCTACAGCCGCATCACCGACAAGATCATCGCCGAACTTGAGCAAGGTGTCAGACCCTGGACGCAGCCCTGGCAAACGGCCTGCCCGTCAGATCGCGTCTCAAGGCCACTTCGCCACAATGGCGAGCCGTATTCTGGCATCAACGTCCTCATTCTCTGGTGCGAGGCAATCGCACGCGGTTTCTCATCGGCCACCTGGATGACCTTTCGCCAGGCGCTGGAATACGGTGGCGCAGTCCGCAAGGGCGAGACCGGTACGACAGTCGTCTTTGCCAGTTCGTTCATCCGCGCAAAAAGCGCCGAAACTGGCGAGGACGTCGAACACGATATCCCGTTCATGAAAGCATACACGGTCTTCAATGCCGATCAGATCACGGGTCTTGACGGGCGGTTTCAGGAGACCACAACCCCGTCACACCCATTTGACCGGATTGGCGATGCCGGTCGCTTCTTTGCAAGTACCGGCGCGCTGATCCGCCACGGTGGGTCGTCGGCCTATTATGTGCCTGCCCACGACTATATCCAGATGCCATCCTTTGATGATTTCAGAAACGACGCTTCCTACGTTGCCATCCTCAGTCACGAGATGACCCATTGGACGGCGGCAAAGGACCGGCTCGATCGTGATCTCAGCCGCTATGCGAAGGACCGGAGCGAGCGTGCCCGCGAAGAGCTTGTCGCCGAACTCGGCAGCTGCTTCCTCTGCGCCGACCTCGGCGTCGTTCCCGAACTTGAACCACGTCCCGATCATGCGAGCTACATCGACAGCTGGCTAAAGGTACTCGATGGTGACAAGCGCGCGATCTTCGCCGCCGCCGCCCATGCCCAGCGCGCAGTCGATTATCTGCATCACCTGCAGCCGCGGATGGCAAACGAGGGGGAGGTGGCCTAGAGCCATCTTCTCCTTCTGTAGCGGGCATGTGGCCGGGAATGCTTCGGCCAGCGGTGTGGATAGTCCGCGCAAGGCATTTCGCTGCAACGGAGGGTCTGACGAAGGCGCTCGAAGCAGTCGACGGCGTTGAGGTGCTGATCCTTGTCGACAACGCGACTGACAATCTCTCAACAGTGCCGTCAGTTGTGCAGACCGAGTTTGCCGCCCTGGAACCGCCGGCGGCGGATCTGGCCTACACTGTGGAGCGGCGCAAGCGGGTGCATCGAAATCGAGGGGCGATCACACCGAGGATTGATCCGGAAATGATAGGATGACGCGGTTCAGCACCGGGACGGTGGGGGAGATGCGGATGTGGAGTGAGCAGGGTTTTTTACGCGTCTCGATCGCGGCCACGGTCGTGGTCGCCGGCCTCGGTGTCGTCTTCGGCATATTGTCGGGCTCGTTTTCCATCGCCTTCGACGGCGTCTATTCGCTGGCGGACGCAGCAATGACGGGCCTTGCGCTATGGGTTTCGAGCCTGATCGTCAAGTCGGCGCAGACCGATGCCCTCTCTGGCAGAATTCGCAACCGCTTCACCATGGGGTTCTGGCATCTGGAGCCGATCGTCCTCATGCTCAACGGCTGCCTGCTCATGACGGTGGCGGTCTATGCGCTCATCAACGCGATCATCAATATCCTCAATGGCGGTCACGAGCTGCATTTCGGTGTTGCGATCGCCTATTCCGCGGTGACATTGCTCGTCTGTATGGCCATGGCCGGAATGGGCATCAGGCTGAACCGCCGCCTGCGATCGAATTTCATATCGCTCGATATCACGGCCTGGATCATGTCCGGCGGGATTGCGCTCGCATTGCTGATTGCGTTTCTCATCGGACTTGCCGTTTTGCCGACGCCCGCTGCCTGGGTCGCAAACTATGTCGACCCGGTCGTCCTGGCGCTTGTCAGCCTAGTGATGATCCCGCTTCCAATCGGTACCGTCTGGAAGGCGCTTACGGAAATCCTGCTGATCGCGCCGGTGGACCTGAGGGACCATGTCGATCGCGTTGCGTCGGAGACGGTGCGCCGCCTCGGCTTCCTCTCCTATCGCGCCTATGTCGCCCGCGTCGGCCGAGCGACGCAGATCGAGCTTTACTTTATCGTTCCCGGGGGGCTGCCGCCGAAGACGGTCGAGGAGTGGGATGCGCTGCGCGATGAAATCGGTGAAGCGATCGGCGACGAGAGTGCTAATCGCTGGCTGACCATTGCCTTTACCGCAGACGTGGAATGGGCGGAATAGCCTTTTTTGACTTTGCGCTCTTCGGGCACGATCCCTTGGCCTGCGCCCGGCGTGTACGATCCGCCAAGCTAAGACGAAAACGCCGCGCGACTGCTGTTCTAACCATCGCATCCGGGTGGAATACACGGAATTCCATAAAGCATTTCCGGTCGCTCATTGACGAGGACTTTGTTGGAAAAACGTCGGCCGGCGCGCGCATGAGTGATGTGCGGCGACAGAGCCGATGGCTTCCGCCATGTTGTGACGCGCGCCTGACAATCATGACGGTAAATGCGTGATCGCAATTCCACTAGATCACCTTGCGCAAAAAACGGTACCCAATGGTACCATTTTTTACTTGCTGGTAAGGCAGGGCGAAGTAGACAGGTACAAGTCGCCTGTAAGGAGGGTCGTATGGTCACCGCTATTTCGAATTCGTCGGCATCGACGACATTGCTTTCGACATCAACTTCTTCCTCTTCCTCGGACGATGCCGCGAGCATCAAGCAGGAAATCGCCAGCAAGAAGGCCGAACTTGCCAGCACGAAGGATCCGAACGAAGCTCAAACGCTGCAAAGCGACATTTCAACGCTTGAGGCAAAATTGGCCAAGCTGGAGAAGTCTTCGAATGCAGCCTCCCGACAGCAGGGCGGAGCCCTGCAGCCCACACTCTCTGGTGAAGGCGACCGCATCGGAACCAAGAACTTTGACGAAGACAGCGACTTCGGAGAGCGGGTCGCCTACGTCTGATTCCAACAGACGGGTTCAATGCGCAGGCTTTAGCGACAAACTCGCCCCGCCACCCTCCGTCTGGACCGGCGCAGGGATCGCCGACTGCTCCGGCGCGCGTCCCGTGCAATCTTCGGCATCACCTATCATCACCTATGCAGTCTTCCCATATCGCCTCCATCATCGAGCTTCCGATGTCCGTGGGTATTTGTCTTGTTGAGGTATTTGCGACGGATCAGGCGACCAGCGGCGGCGCGGGCCGCCGGCGCTAACGATTGGTGGCGGTCACCGACAACAAGAGGGATTGGAACTGCGCCCGCCCGAAGCAATTTGCACTGGCTCGTGCCAATCTCATCGAAATTGATCCAAGAAAGATCGAAACCGAGGCTCTTTCTTCACGACTTCTAAATTGAGCGCGTGCATAGGTCATCATTAAAGGCGGGCGGTCACCCAAGCCCAGAGCGCCGGGTTTGTGGAATTGCTCGGCGCCATTCCACGCAAGAAATGCTGTTCGTTGAGAAAAATGCCCCGACAAATCGATGCCACCCGGCAATTCTTCTTCAAGGTCATTCTGCCGCTTGCCCTGCTGATCGCCTTGCTGCTCGTTGGTTCGGCTGGCGGTTTGATCTGGCTCGCTGACTATCAGACGAAGGCCGCGATTGGCGAACAGGCGCGATTGGCCCGCGCTGCAGTTGACGTCCACGGCGAAGCCCTCGCCAAGGGAGCCGCAGACTACGGTCATTGGGACGAGGCTGTGGAGGCGATCGTCGATCGCTTCGATTTTTCCTGGGTCGACGGCAATATCGGCCAGGCCGGCGCCCAGAATTACGGCCTGGCCATGTCTTTCGTCCTGGACCCGGAAAATCGTACTCTCTACTCCTACGTCGATGGCAAAGGCGGCACTGTGGATGCCCGGTCGCTTCTTTCGAACGGCTTCAACGAAATACTTGCGCGCAATCGTGCGGGCGATCACGTCAGTTCCACATCTGGCCTTGTGACTGCAGGAAACGAGCTTGCAATGGTGGCGGTAGCACCCTTGCGCCCCTTTGATGACAAGGCACGATCGCAGGATACCGGCTATCTGATCGTGTTCGTCGACGTCTTGAACGGAGCCCGTCTGGCTGACCTCGGCCACACGTATCTGCTGCCCAATCTGAGGGCCGCTGATATCGATGACGGGAGTGTTGATCCACGTGCGCGGATACGCATTTCGGACGAGATACGGGCGACGGCCCGCTATCTGGCTTGGGATCCTGTGCGTCCCGGTGATGCGCTTTTGCGAACAGCCGGGCCGGTTCTTGTTCTCACTCTGTGTGCCTTCGTGGCCCTGTCGATAGTCGTGCTTCGCTATTCGGGAGAGGCTGCACGGCTGATCCGCAGCAGCGAGGCTCGCGCCATGCGCGACGCACTGACAGGCTTGCCCAATCGCCTGCTGCTGCTTGATCGCCTCGATCGCCTCGTCGGCCACCTGAAAAGCCGCCAGCCGGGCGTAGCCCTCATGTATCTCGATCTGGACGGCTTCAAAGCGATCAATGACGGGCACGGCCATGCGGCCGGCGATGAGCTTCTCTGTCAGGTCGCGCAGCGCCTGCGGTCGCTTCTTCGTGAGCAGGATACTGCAGCCCGTCTCGGCGGCGACGAATTTGTCGTGGTGATGCCAGGGCTGACCAACCAGGACGAGTTGCGCACACGTGCAAGCAGGATCATCGAAACCTTGCGATCGCCCTATAGGGTCGCTGACACGGTCGTCGAAATCGGTGTCAGCATTGGCATCGCAGTCTCGCCCACCGACGGGCAAGAAAGCGCCGCTCTCCTGCAGAAGGCCGATCAAGCGCTCTACCTGGCCAAATCGAGCGGCAAAGGAATAGCACGGTTTCACTCGGATAAGGCCCTTCAGGTGGTCAGCGGCTAGCGCATTTCTGCGCTCCCCGACCTAGTGTGGCTCGTCGGAAATACCGGTTCGGGGCGCGAAACGCGTCGCTCTGCAACTATTCTCTTCAGTCGTCCAAGCGCTCATCGCAATGGTCGCAGTTCATTGGCACCGTGTTAAGGCCAGCCTGAAATCGATGAGCCGTGCTCAAGACGGTGCTCGTCTTCGTCGATCCACGTTGACGGATTTCAGGTAAGGCCCAGTGGCGGCTGTTCTCATCCACCTGGTCCTTATGTCCAAGGTCAGCGCGGGAGGACCTTGACGCCCACCGCGGACGCGTTCCCTGCAACGCCAGCCAATCGCTTTTACCTCCACCGATCACCAATTGATAACATCACATTTTCTGATATAGAACAGAGACTATCCCGTCGCAGATCGGAGCCCCATGAGCCGCAATTTTCTTGTCGTCGACCCCGAAGAGGGGATGCCTATCCTCAAGGGGCTCGCATCGCCGGCTCGCGTCGCCGTGCTGAAGCTTTTGCACGAGAAGGGGGCGCTGAACGTCAATGAAATCGCTGAGATCCTTGATCTGCCGCAGTCGAGCGTCTCGACCAATGTCCAGATGCTGGAAGAGGCCGGGCTGATCCGTACCGAGACGCAAAAGGCACGCAAGGGCAACCAGAAGGTCTGCCGTAGCGTCTATGACGAGATTCTCGTCGTCTTCAAGAATGAAATCAAGGAAACCGAACCGGACGCGATCGAGGTGTCGATGCCGCTTGGTCTCTATACGAGTTTCGAAGTGACGGCGCCTTGTGGCCTGTGTTCAGCCGACGGTATCATTGGGCTCCTCGACGTTCCCAATACCTTCCTCGATCCGGATCGCATGAAAGCGGGGCTCATCTGGTTCACGCGAGGCCACGTCGAGTATCAGTTCCCCAATAACGCGCGACTGACGAACACCAGCATTCGCGAGATCGAATTCGTCATGGAGTTAAGCTCAGAGGTTCCTGGGACCAGCGCCGACTGGCCCTCCGACATCACCCTCACGGTCAACGGTGCCGATATCGGAACCTGGACGTCGCCAGGGGATTTCGGCGACAAACGGGGGGTCTTCACGCCTGACTGGTGGAAGCTGAAGGGCTCGCAGTACGGCAAGTTGAAGAACTTCCGCATCAACGATGATGGCGCCTTCGTCGATGGTTTGCGCATTTCCGATGTCACGCTTGCCGATCTGAAGCTCGATGAGCACCATTCGGTGCGCCTGCGGATCGGTGTGCGCGACGACGCCAAACATCCTGGTGGCATCAACATCTTTGGTCGCGGCTTCGGCAACTATGATCAGGACATTCTGCTGCGGCTGAAGACCCGGTAAGTCTATCCGGATTTCTGAACTTTACGCTTGACCAGCTCCCGTGCTTCCGCTTTATTGATCTCAAATTGTGATACAAATCACAAAAGACGATATAGTGGAGGATGACATGAAGGCGGCGGTCACAGCGCATAGCAAATACACGATCTCGGAGATCGATCCGCGCCTGTATGGCTCGTTCATCGAGCATCTCGGCCGTGCTGTCTATACCGGCATCTACGAGCCTGGTCATGCGAGCGCTGACGAAAACGGCATGCGCAAGGATGTCATCGAGCTCGTCAAGGAGCTGAACGTTCCGATCGTGCGCTACCCCGGTGGGAATTTCGTGTCTGCCTACAATTGGGAAGACGGCATCGGTCCCAAGGAAAGTCGCCCGACACGCCTCGATCTTGCCTGGCACACCTGCGAGAGCAACCAGGTCGGCATCCACGAGTTTGCCGATTGGTGCACGTCGGCCAACACCGAGATGATGCTTGCGGTCAACCTCGGCTCACGCGGTCTTGATGAAGCGCGCAACTTCCTCGAATATGTCAATCATTCCGGCGGCAGTGAGTGGAGCGACAAGCGCATTGCCAACGGCCGCAGCGAGCCCTGGGATGTCAAACTCTGGTGCCTCGGCAACGAGATGGACGGCCCCTGGCAGATCGGCCACAAGAGGGCGGACGAGTATGGCCGGCTGGCCCATGAGACCGCCAAGGCCATGCGCGCCTTCGACAGCTCGCTCGAACTCGTCGTCTGCGGTTCGTCAAACGCGCACATGCCGACCTATCCGGAATGGGAAGCGACGGTGCTCGACCACACCTACAATGAGGTCGACTACATCTCGTTGCACATGTACTTTGAAAATCGCGCCAAGAACACCGCCAACTATCTCGCCCGCAGCATCGAACTCGACAATTACATCGGCACGGTCGCCGGCGTGATCGACTACGTCAAGGCGAAGAAGCGCTCATCCAAAAATGTGTACATCTCGTTCGACGAATGGAATGTCTGGTACCACTCCAAGGAACGCGACAAGGCAACGCTTGCCGGTGCGAACGGTTGGCCGCATGCGCCCGCACTGCTGGAGGATGACTATAACTTCGAGGACGTCCTGCAGGTTGGCTGCATCCTCAACACCTTCATCAATCGGGCGGATGTGGTCAAGATTGCCTGCCTGGCACAGCTCGTCAACGTCATCGCCCCGATCATGACCGTCCCGGGTGGTCCGGCATGGCGCCAGACGATCTTCTATCCCTACTATTTCGCTTCCGTCTATGGACGCGGAACGGCGCTCAAGCTGATGGTCGACAGCCCGACCTACACGGTCGATGACCTTGGCGACGTTCCTTACCTCGACGTGTCTGCGGTTCATGATGCGGACAAGAAGACCGTGACCTTCTTTATCGTCAACCGCCATGGCACGGAGCCGCTCGATCTCGACGCAGGCCTGCTTGAATTCGGCGCCTTGCGGGTCATCGACGATCAGGTCCTTGCCCACAGCGATCTCAACATCACGAACACCGCCGACAAGCCCAGCAACGTCGTGCCGAAGGCGGCAACCGGTTCAAGCTTCGTCGACGGCAAGCTCAAGGCAAGGATTGCCCCGCTCTCCTATCGGATGATCCGTCTGCAAGCGTAATATGAATCCTGATTTCTGATACATATCAAACGATATGTTGACAATGCAATGGTATGATTTAACGTCAGCACCTGTCTTGACGTGCCACTGGGAGGAAAAGATGGGAGCAAGCGCTTCTGTTTTGGCACCATCACTGACTGAGGGGGCTCCACTTCTGATCGTGGATGCTGTCTTGGTGGAGTTGTGTCATTCTGGTATCCATATCGGCATTTCGGGTTCTGACTGCAATCCAGGAGCAGTCGGATGACCGCCAACATCGAAATCCAGAATGTCACCAAGCGCTATGGTTCGATGACTGTCCTTGATGGCCTGTCGCTGTCGATCAAGGCGAACGAGTTCATGGTCTTTCTTGGCCCTTCCGGCTGCGGCAAGTCTACGCTTCTTCGCATGATCGCGGGCCTTGAAAGCGTGGACGACGGCACGATTTCGATCAATGGCGAGCGCATCGATACGCTTCCGCCCGGCCAGCGCGACATCGCCATGGTGTTCCAGTCCTACGCGCTTTATCCGCATATGACGGTGGCCGACAACATGGCCTTCGGACTACGCAACATCAACGTTTCTGCCGATGTGATCTCTCAACGTATCGCCGAGGCGGCTCGCATGCTCGAGATTGCCCATCTCCTGGAGCGCAAGCCCGGCCAGCTTTCCGGCGGCCAGCGCCAGCGCGTCGCCATTGGCCGCGCGATCGTCAAGGAACCAAAGGCCTTTTTGTTCGACGAGCCGTTGTCGAACCTCGATGCTGCGCTGCGCGTTCGCACCCGTGTCGAGCTTGCACAGCTGCGCCACCGGGTCAGATCGACAATGATCTTCGTCACGCACGACCAGATCGAGGCCATGACGTTGGCCGATCGCATCGTCGTGATGAACAATCGCAAGATCGAGCAGATCGGAACGCCGATGGAGATTTATTCCCGTCCGGCAAGCCGTTTCGTCGCCACCTTTGTCGGCTCGCCGACGATGAACTTCCTCAAGGTCGGGGTGACGGAAGAAAATGGCTTTCTGCGCGCAAAGCTGCCGGACGGAACAAAATTGCAGACCATGATCCGGGCGAGCGGGGTTAAGGCCGGCGAACTCTCTCTCGGCATCCGGGCCGAGGCGGTCAAGCTTGGCGACGGCGCTGCTGCGACGACGACGGGCAAAGTGGATGTGCTGGAGCGCCTCGGCGACCGCACGCTTCTGTACACCCGTCTCAAGGATGGCAGCGTTGTCGTTGCCGAGGATATCGGCAACAGCCGGGTTGCGATCGGTGATGAGGTGGCTCTTAACCTCGACGGAACCCGCACGCACCTTTTCGACGATGCCGGCCACGCCTGGCACAATGAGGAGGTCGGCCATGGCTGAGGCGGCCCTTTCATCGGCCAGATCTGTGACCCGCGCCTCGGCGAGGCAAAAGGTGCAAAATATCAATGCGCCGCTCTGGCGAAACGCTCTCTTCGTCGCGCCTTACCTGTTCTTTTTCGTGACCTTGCTTGTCGTTCCGCTGTTTTGGGGCATCTGGCTCAGCCTTCACAAGGCCGACGCATTTGGGACTGGCCGTTTTGTCGGCCTCGGCAATTATACCAGGCTGTTTAACGACAAGGTCTTCATTCAGGCCGTCGGCAATACGTTCTACTTCGTGCTTTTGACAGTTCCCACACTTGCCATCTTGGGTCTGCTTCTGGCGCTCGCCCTGAACCGAAAGACGAAAATGGCAGCCGCGCTGCGGGCCGTCTACTTCTCGTCCTCCGTCCTGTCCGTGACGATCGTCACATTGATATGGCGCATTGTCTTCATCGGTAATTTCGGTCTGCTTGCCACCATCTACGGTTGGTTCGGCGTGCCTGCGCCGGCCTTTCTCTCCGATCCGAACCTCGCCATGATCGGCATCGCGATCGCGACCGTCTGGTGGTGTATCGGCTTGCCAATGATGCTCTTTCTCTCGGCATTGCAACAGGTGCCGGCAGAACTCTACGAAGCCGCGGCCCTCGACAATGCCAACCGCTGGCGAACACTCCGGTACATCACGCTCCCTTCGATCCGGCGGACTTTCGTGCTCGTCCTGATCATCCAGGTCGTGCTGCAGTTCCAGCTCTTTGGTCAGGCAAAACTGATGACGCTCGGAGGCCCGAACAACGTGTCGAAGCCGATCGTGCTTTACATCTATGAAGCTGCGTTCAGGCAGTGGGACCTCGGTCTTGGTGCGGCCGCTTCCGAGATTCTCTTCATCCTGATCCTGATTGCCGCGATGGCGCAGTACTTCATCTCGCGTCGCAAAGGAGAAGAAGGATGAGCGCCTTATCCGGTGGAAACATGGTCGGCCGCTCGACCGGCGATCGCGTGATCCTTCTCCTGGCACTTGTGTGCGCACTGATCATGATGGCGCCGGTGCTGTGGGTGATCGGGTTGTCCATCAAGGACAACAAGGAGCTGATGGCGGACATGAATTCCGTCTTCCGTGCTCCTTACACGATCAACAACTATATCAATATCCTGGCGACCTCCTCGGTGTTCCGCTGGATCTTGAACAGCATCATCGTTGCCGGCGGCTTGACGATCTTCACGCTGATCCTCTCGTCGCTTGCAGGCTATGGCTTTGCACGGCTGAACTTTCCGTTCCGCAACACCCTCTTCATCATTGTCTTGCTCGGACTTGCGATCCCTGAGCAGGCGGTGCTTATCGCTCGTCATCAGATTTTCAGCTGGTTGAAGTTTCACAACACCTATCACGGCCTGATCCTGCCGGGATTGTCGGCGCCCTTTGGCGTGTTCTTGATGACGCAGTATTTCCGGGCCATCCCAAAGGAACTTGATGAGGCGGCGCTTTTGGACAACGCCAGCCGTTTCAAGATCTTCTGGAAGGTTCTCCTGCCGTTGACAGTTCCCGCCCAGGCGACGCTCGGCATCTTCACCTTCCTTGGCGCCTGGAACGATTACCTCTGGCCGCTGATCTCCGGCACCAAGAAGGAAATGTATACGCTGACGATCGGAATTGCCTCGTCGCAGACGAACTTTGCGCAGTCGGAAGGTCTCGGCTTCCTGATGTCGCAGGCGGTTTTCGCCGGTGCCCCGATCCTCGTTCTCTACCTGTTCTTCCAGAAATACATCGTAACGGCAGTGTCTGGCGCCGCCGTGCGCTGACACCTCGCCATCGGTCACGTTGCAAACCCGTCCCCGGGGAGGGGGCTTGAAGCCAAGGGTCGAAGACCCAATGAGGAGGAGATGGAAATGACGCTTACCTTTAGAAAATACATGCTGGCGGCAGCCTCGGTGATCGCGCTTGCGGGTGCAAGCCCGGCATTCGCCGCCACGGAGTTGACCGTCCAGCGCTTCTTCGGCGCTTGCGATGCTGATTTCGGCACCAACACCGATGTCAGCAAGGCCGTCGGCGAATGCGGCATCATCACCTCCCTGATCAACAAGTTCAATGCCGACAATCCGGATGTTCATGTGACGGTGACCACCGTCGAATGGCCCGGCTACGATCAGCTGACGGCGCAGTTTGCTGCAGGCGACCCACCCGATATCGTCACCATTCATCAATCGGTGCTTGCTGACTATCAGTCCAAGGGCCTGCTCATGCCGCTGGATGACGTGCTGAAGTCGGTCGGTGTTGCGCCTTCCGACTTTACCGATGCCAGCCTGAACGGCGTGACCAAGGACGGCAAGATCTATGGGCTGCCGATCGACAACTGGACCATGCTGTACCACATCAACATGGATCTCTTCAAAAAGGCCGATCTGATCAATGCAGATGGCACCCCGAAGCTCCCGACGAGCGTCGACGAACTCCTTGCGCAGGCCAAGCAGTTCAAGGAAAAGACCGGCAAGCCATACTTCGTCCAGAACCTTGCGAACGAAGTCGCTCTTTATACCCGCAATCTCTATACGTACCTCTTCCAGCAGGATTCGACCTTCTTTGCTGATCCGAAGCAGGTCAAGATCAATACGCCCGAGGCCAAGAAGGTCCTCGAGATGTACAAGGCGATCTACGACAATGGTTACACCACGAAGGATCTCGACTACGCGGCCGGCATCAACGCCTTCCTGGCCGGCGAAGGCGGCGTTCACCTGAACGGAACATGGGTGATCGGTGACTACACAGCGTCATCGGAAAAGGCCGGTACCGCGCTCAACGCCGGCGGCTATGCCGTCTATCCTTATCCGCAGCTCTTCCCGGGCAAGAAGGCGCAGTATGCCGACGGTCATAGCTGGGCGGTGTCACAGAAAGACCGGTCTGAGGAGCAGACCGCTGCAATCGGCAAGTTCCTGAAGTTCTTCCATGACAACGACTTCGACTGGTCGCGCACCGGCCACCTGCCGGCCGTCAAGGCGGTTCTGCAATCCGACAAGTTCAAGGCTCTCCCGCATCGCGACACGATCTCGGCCGTCGCCACGCTCGGAACCCCCTTGCCGTCGACCGTTCAGCGCCAGTTCGCAATTCAGGACATCATCGGCCAGGAAATGAGCGCGGCGGTCACTGGTCAGAAGGAAGTCGGTGCAGCACTCGCTGACATGGAACAGCGCATCAACGAGTTGCTCGCCAACATCTGAGGCTCAACTCTCCCGAGCCCCAGGAGCAGATGCCCGCCGCCGGTCTCGCGGCGGGCATTTCCGTTCAGGCCAGGTGCCGCAGGGCCTAAAGCGCGGCGCGATCTTTCAGATTCGCTTGTCGCGCTTTAGTTCTTTGTTTTCACGCATGTCTTTGGCCGAAACCGGCTCCCGCTTTCGGGAGACATGCTTTAGAACATGCGCAGTTTCAGCCCGCTCGCTTGGTTCTGTCGAATGACAGCAACAGTGCAAGCCCGCTCAAACCGGCTAAAGCACCGATGATTGCCGTCCCGCAATAGCCACTGATACCGGTCCCGATCGCAAACAAAAGCGCGCTCAGCCCAGCGCTCACGAAAATATTGACGGATATGAGTGCGCTGCCGAGGCCAGGACGCTCTGCGATCAGATCCTGCAGATAGGTGATCGGGATGGAGATGAGGGCCGCAGCGCCGATCCCGCTGATGATGGTCAATGCGTAGACATGCCAGGGAGCAGAGGCAAAGCCCAGCAGAACGAGATAGACGACATAGATGATCGTGCCGATAGCCAGGGCCGTGACATGGCTCATGTTCCTCTGGGCGCGCGCCCACACCACGATAAAAAGGACCTCGAGGAAGGCGACGATCCCGACCAGTATTCCGACGTCGCCAACCGTCGCATGTGCGGGTCCGGTGACGATCAGCGGCAGGATGGCGCCATTGACGTGAAGGGTGCTGCTGATCAGTGACACCGCGATGACGCGGATGAGGACGCGTGGCGAGATGACTTCGCCAAGTGCTGCAAGATAGGAAAGGTGGCGCGTCGCCGCCTTGTCCGTCCCGCTCTGGCGCGGCAGGAAGAGCGCAATCAGACCAAGGCACATCGTAGAGGCGAGGCTCGCAAACAAATAGGCCGGCAGCATGCTTGTCGATCGCGACAAAACGACCCCGACAAGGCCGGGCACAAGTACCCAGGAAAGCGAGATCATCGCCCTCACGCCCGAGTTGACGGCCGCTACCTCGCTGCGCGCCATTCCGCTGGTCCTGGCGCGCACATTGGCGAAGAGCAGCGAATTGAGTGCGTTGTAGACCGGCAGCAGAAGGAGCCCACTGATGATGAAGGTCGCCTGAGCAGGAACGAGATAGACCGCCCCGTAACCGAAGATTCCGAAGACGGTAACCGTGACCATCAGCGCTCGATACTCGCCAAGCCGGTCGGCAAGATTGCCAAGCAGGATGCTCACGGTGACGTTGACGGCTGCTGCCACAAATATCAGCACTGAGTAGAGTGCGTTGCTCAGACCCAGTTCGCGAATGCCAATGACCGACTGGTACGGCGAGGTCGCCGCTCCGGCAAAGCCAAAGGCAAAGATCGCGAGCATGCTGACCCGGATTGTCGGGTCGCGAAAAACATCGGGGAGGAGACGGCTCATGACATGAATGGTGCGGTGATCGATCACCTGTATTGCGAATGAAGGCGCTTTAGCAGGTTCGGCGTGAAGCCGAAACTCTTTGAGCGAATGATCAGTCTTGCCAGCGCGCGGAAAGGCGCGCACGCGGCGCGTAGTCAAAGTTGCGATCAAACGGGAAGGTCGGTCGAGCCCGTCGGTTGCTGACCAGGCCTTCTATGTCCTGGTTCACGACGCCGTCAGTCAATGCCATCAGGTTCGGATTGGCGATCGGCGCCAGTTCCGGGGAAAGATAACCGGACTTGACCACAAGCAGACGCACCGACTTCGGATCGAGCCCAAGCCGCCAGAAATCCGCTATCGTGTGATATGGACGCCGCCGTGCCGCGAGCACCACGGTAATTCCCGCGGTGTTTATGACCGCCTGACGCTCAGCGTCGGGGCCCGGGTCATCGAGAAGAATGACTTCCGCTTCAATGCCAACGGCCGAGCTCGACGGATCGAGGGTGGCACCGACGTCAAGCGCGATCGTTGCACCCTTGCCGGCTGCAAAGCATGCCGCGACGGCCGGTGGATCGGTGATGCCGGCAACCAGCACGCCCGCAAACCCACGGGCCAGCAGCGCTTTCAGAACGTCGGCCCGGTCGCCAACGCCACCACCCGTCGGATTGTCGGCCGAATCTGCGAGAATGACAGGCGCTGTCGATGCGTTCGCCGCCATGTCGAGCATGGCGTCGAGCGGACCGGTAACGGGCCCAAAGACGAAATCGTCGCGCGCATTCCAATAGGAAAGCGCAATCTCTTCGGCAGCTGTCAACGCCGCTCGCTTGTCTGTCGCAGTCACGACCGCACAGGCGCTCGCCCGCGGTTCGTCCGCCCAGACATAGCCGATCATCAGATTGGCATCGAGGACGCCGTCGCGCTGATCGATCGCAAAAAGCGCCTTATAGAGTCTCTTCGCGGGCTCGTCCTCGGTCGACGTACGCTCACCTGGCCACAAAACCGGCACCGGGGCCCAGGCGACACCTGGCCGCGTGCCTGACGAAAGGGCGTCCACCAGCAATGACCATGCACGCACCATCGTATCACGCACATCGATATGCGGGGCGGTCCGGTAGGCCGCGAATATATCGAGCTGGTCGATGATTTTTTGACTGACATTGCCATGCAGATCATAGCTCGCAGCGACCAAGCAATCTGGACCGACGGCAGAGCGGGCGGCGGCAATCCAGTCGCCCTCGGCGTCGTCCATGCCCTCGACATTCATCGCGCCATGCATCGCAAGATAGAGGCCGTCGACGGGCAAGACAGCCTTCAACCGATCAAGAAATTCGGTCTTGAATGCCTCGTAGGCCACCCTGGAGACCGGCCCCCCGGGCACTGCGCGCGCATGCAACAGCGGTAGGTGCAAAACCCCATCGGCTGCCAAAAATCCGAAATAGTCCGAAGCCAGGAGATCCTCGGCCCGCAGAACGCGGAAGTCCTCGACTGTCATCATAACCGGCGAATAGGTGCTGCATTCCGTGTGAATTCCGCCCACTGCAATCCGCATCGCCGGCCTCACAATTTCGGGCTGAGGGGCACGATTGCGGCGAAGCGGTGCCAGTCCTTCATCGCCCGGGGCGTCCATGCGGCTTCCGCTATCGCCGGCAGGCGAGGGAAAACGAGCCGGTTGAAATAGCCGCGCGACAGGAAGTGTTCCGACCATATGCAGGCTTGAATGCCCTTCATCTTGCCCTTCAATTCCTCCGGGAAGTCGCCTTCTGCCTCATAGGCGTAAGTGAGTGCCGGCGGCACGGTTCCGGCCCAGCTTGCACCAGGCTCCTGGAACGCGTCGGCCTGTACCATGTCGAGATAATAAGCCTGGCCGGGGGTCATGACGACCTCGTAACCTTCCTTGGCCAGATCGATGCCGACCTGCGGGTTCTCCCAAGCCATCAGCAGCGTGTCCTTGGCTGCGACACCGCCGCCATGGGCCACTTCGTTCCAACCGGCGAGCTTGCGGCCGCGCGCCGTCAGCATGTCCTTCACGCGCTTTAGGAAGTGGGATTGCAGCGCAAACGTGCCCGAGATTCCTTCCTTCTCCATCAATGCCTTGGCTAGCGGCGAGGCAAGCCACGACCCGTTTGCCACCTCGTCACCGCCGATATGGAGGTAGGCGGACGGGAAGAGTTCGACCATCTCGTCGAACACCTTTTCGAGGAATTCATAGGTCAGCGGCACCGCGGGATTGAGCGCATTATTCGGATATCCCTGTACCGAATGGTAGCTCTCCGGCGCTTCCTGGCCGTCCGTCAGATCTGGCAACGCCGTCAATGTCGCGGTGCTGTGGCCGGGAATGTCGATCTCGGGGATGATCTCCACATTCAATTCCGCAGCATGCGCGACGATGTCGCGCACATCGCCCTGGGAATAAAAGCCACCGACAGGTTCGGCGCTGTTGCCGAGTTGCGGCAGGAGCGGCTGGTCGGGACCGCGAAGGACGCCCGTCGTCGTCAATTCGGGATAGGCCTTGATTTCAAGACGCCATGCCTCGTCGTCGGTCAGATGCCAATGGAAGATATTGAGCTTCAACCAGGCCAGGATGTCGATCAGCCGCTCGATGTCGGCTTTGGGATAGAACTGACGTGAAACATCGAGATGGCAGCCGCGCCACCCGTATCTCGGCATGTCGGAAATCGTCCCGGAGATCGGAAAGCGAAACGTTTGCGGTTGGCTGCGGGCTCCATGCAGGAGCTGCGCAAGCGAGGTCAGCCCATATTGGCGCCCGGCGGCACCGGCAAAGGACAATGTGATCTCTGTGGCCGAAAAATCGAGCTTGTAGGCTTCCGGGGCCATCGCGGCATCGACCAGGAACCGTACGGGCCGCCCCTGCGGCGAAGGGGCGAGATTGAACGGTGCGTGATCGCTCTCGAACAGTCGGCGGCAAAGGAAAAGCACCGTCGAGACCGCTCGTGCGTTTTCATTTGAGGACCCTTCCGCTGGATAAAGAACGACGGGGAAACCATCTCCCGGCCTGGCGTCGATGTCCGCCGGCCAGGGCTGCAATGAGAACGGCCCTGAAAGCTTGCCTTCAGGAAGCAGGACCGGCGGCGGTGCGTTCACGCGTCCTTCGAGAAGCAAATCGGAAACGGCAACCGTGATGTGTTTCCCGTCCTGAAGCGTCAGATAGGCCGACTTCGCACCATCGGTGCAGTGGCGAGCCGGCCGGTGGAGGCCGCTGACCGTGAAACTCCACCTGCTGCCGGGCGCGAGTGTAAATCCCTTCGGCGGAGCAAACTCGTGGAAATTGGCGTTGCGACGCAGAAAGGTCGCATTCTCTAAGGCCTTCGCATCGATGACGCGCGTGAGCGACGTATAGACCAGGGTGAAGCCAGAAAGCGCGACTTCGGAGAGATTGAAAAGGGAAAAGGTAAAGCGGCCGTTCGGGCCGCCATCAGGCTGCCACGAACTCTCCAGGCGATAAGGCGCCAACGTCATATCTGTTCCTCTCTTATTATGTCTCTTAGTAATGCTCGGACTGCGAGAATGTCCGGGCAAGCTCAGCCTGGCCGGCAGTCAGGCCGCAATCAACCGGCAGGCAGACGCCGGTGATTGCGGCGGCCTGCGGTCCGGCAAGAAACGCCACGGCGTTAGCGACGTCCCTGGGATCGACGACCCGCTGGAGCGGGTACCAGCGGCGAGCCTCTTCGAAGACGTTGGGGTTGGCAGCAGCGCGCGCCTCCCATGCCTGTGTGCGCACCGTGCCGGGCGCTACCGCATTCGAGCGGATACCGAGCTTTCCATATTCCACTGCAACCAGCTTGGTGAAATGCAGCAGTCCCGCTTTCGCAGCGCTATAGGCGGGGTGGCCAAAGACGTTCATGCCGTTGACGGATGCGATGTTGACCACCGAACCCTTCGACGCTTCGAGCAGATCTTCGACGGCGCGAAAGCACAAGAAGGCAGCCTCGAGATTGAGCGCATTGTCCATTCTCCAAATTTCGGGGGTGGTGTCGTGCAGGCTGACGGCGCGTGCTGCCCCGGCATTGTTGACCAGCGTACGAACCGAGCCAAGCAAGCCGGCTTGCCTTGCCATTTCGGCGACATCTGTTTGGCTGGTCACGTCCGAGCCGTGCGCGACAAAGCGCGCGCTTGGGCCGAGAGCGCGGGCGGCCTTCTCGGCTGCGGCGACGTCGATGTCGACCATGAAGATGACATCGTGCTCGTCTGCGAGCCGCTCTGCAATAGCCCGTCCAATATCGCCCGCAGCACCGGTTACGATCGCTACCGTCTGTGTCATGCAGCATTCCTTCTTGGCATGGAACTGTTAGTCCCCGAGCAGTTGCCGATCATCGCCATCGCGGTGGGCAACAAGCTGCTGCTTGATGCGGCGCAGAGCCACCGCAGCCTTTGGCTGGATCGCATAGGCAACGAGACTGGCGAGAATATCGACGACCGCCAGATAGGCGATGCGCGTCGAGGTCGGACGAAAGATGTTGCTTCCTTCCTGCAGGTCGATAGGCACAACAATTTCCGCTATTTGCGCGACGGGGCTATTGCTTTGGGTGAGCGCGATCGTCGTCACTCTGGATTCACGCGCAAGCGCGAAGGCACGCACGAGTTCGGCGTTGCGCCCAGTGAAGGATGACCCGATCAAAACGTCCGTCTGCTTGGCGGCGGCCGCCATCATCAATTGCATTCCATGGTCCGAGCTTGCCGTCACATGCAGGCCGAAGCGAAACAGGCGGTTCTGCAGTTCGTTGGCGATCATTGACGAGTTGCCACCGGAGCCGAAGGCGTAAATCATGTCGGCGCGCGAAAGTCGCTCGGCCGCCAGCTCGATTGCAGCAAGGTCGAGGGAACGATGAAGCAGGAAAAGTGCGTTCTGTGCCTTGGTGATGATGTCCTGCGCCACATCACCCGGATTGGTGCTCTTGGGTTCCGGTTTCAGGTAGCGCATGCCGACATAGGCTGTCCTTGCCAGCTGGACCTTGAAATCGGAAAAGCTTTCACAGCCCAGTCGCCGGCAGAAGCGCGTAACGGTCGGCGGCGACACATCAGCCTTTTCGGCAAGCTCGATGATCGAGGCGTTGACCGCAAACTCGAAGTCATTAACGAGGATATCCGCGATCCGGTTTTCCGAGGGCGAAAGCCGGGCCTTCTCTTCCTGCAATGTCGAGAAAATGTCCATCCCGTCCCCCTCGTTTGCGCTACCGGTCCTTCGGCTTGTACGCTACGCAGTCGATTTCGACCTTGCAATCGACCATCATCGACGACTGAACACAGGCCCTGGCCGGCGGATGGCCGCCGAAATACTGCTGGTAGATCGCGTTGAAGGTCCAGAAATCACGCGGATCATCAAGCCACACGCCGCAGCGTACCACGTGCTCCACGCCGTATCCGGCTTCCTTCAGGATCGCCAGCACGTTCTCGATCGTCTTGTGCGTCTGCGCGATGATATTGCCATCGATGATTTCGCCATTTTCCATGGCAACCTGACCCGACACATAGAGCCAGCCGTCTGCTTCGACAGCACGCGCAAAAGGCAGGGGTTTGCCGCCGGCACCTTCTTGAACCGCGCCGTAACGCTTGATGGACATCGATCGATCCTTGCAAATTATTTTCGTATTAAGTTGACAACTCACCATAGAAAGCGGAATTTGACCAGTGAAAAACGCTGTTCATGAAAAGAATTTCAATCCGGGGGAGATAATGCGCGATCCGTTCAAGAACCCTTTTCCGGTGTCCGACGTTGCGCGGCACGCGATCTGGGAGATGCTGGTTCCTCGTGACATCGATGCCTTCCTGGCAGCCGACTGGTCATTGGTCGAAGATGATTTCGTCGAGGAGGGCTTCATCGGCATCGATGGACGCAAGCAGCCAAGCCCGGACAAGTGGCGTCTGGCATTTCCGAGCCTGTCGGCCTATCGCGACGAGTGGCTGCGCCAGGCGAAGGACTTTAAAACGCAATCCTTCTCGGAGGACACCCGCACCGCCATCTTCACGACCACAACGCTCGAGGACATCGAAATCGCAGGCGACATGGCGCTCGTGCGCAAGAAGTTCGATGGTGGGCTTGCAAAGGCCGACGGTACACGTGATGTGATGCAGTGGCAGACGCTTTATTATTGCCGCCTGCATGACGGCCGCTGGAAGATATGCGGCTTTACCGGCTATTTGCCGAACCCCATGGGCTGATCAACACAAAGGCCAGAACCCTTGCGCATTTTCACGGCGGCGCTCGCAACCGAGACCAACACCTTTTCTCCCATCTGCGTCGATCGGCGCGCGTTTGAGGCGTCTCTCTATGCGCCTCCGGGCCAGCATCCTGAAACCCCGACACTTTGCTCGGCGCCCATCACCGTTGGGCGCCGGGTCTGCGCAGAAAAGGGATGGGAACTGATCGAGGGAACGGCTGCCTGGGCTGATCCGGCTGGACTGGTGAACCGCTCGACCTACGAGGGACTGCGCGACGAGATCCTGGATCAGCTCAAGGCTGCAATGCCCGTCGATGCCGTTGTCCTCGGCCTGCATGGCGCCATGGTTGCGGCCGGCTACGAGGATACGGAAGGCGATATATTGGCGCGCGTTCGCGAGATCGTCGGACCAGACATCCTCGTCTGTGCCGAGCTTGATCCACATAGCCATCTGACGGCCAAGCGGCTCGCGGCCGCCGATTTCTTCGTCTATTTCAAGGAATTCCCGCACACGGACTTTGTCGATCGAGCCGAGGACCTCTGGCGGATTGCGGTCGAGACACTGGAAGGCCGGCTGCACCCTGTGATGTCCGTCTTCGACTGCCGGATGATCGACGTCTATCCGACCTCGCGCGATCCGATGCGCTCCTTTGTCGACAAGATCATGCGCCTGGAGAAGGAAGACGCTGACATCGTGTCAATTTCCGTCATCCATGGTTTCATGGCAGGCGACGTACCGGAAATGGGCACCAAGATGCTTGTCGTCAGCAGCGACAAGCCGGAGAAGGGCGAGGCTTTGGCACGTGAACTCGGCCTCGAGCTCTTTTCCAAGCGAGGCACCTTCATCATGCCGCAGATAGACGAAGTCGAGGCCGTGGCAAAGGCCGCAGCAGCGACCTCCTGGCCCGTCGTCATCGCCGACGTCTGGGACAATCCAGGCGGCGGCACGGCGGGCGATGCCACCGTCCTTCTCAGGGAGCTTTTGGACCGGAAGGTAAATGGTGCTGCGCTCGGCACGATCTGGGATCCGATGGCGGTGCAGATCTGCATGGCGGCGGGTGAGGGTGCTGAGATTCCATTGCGCTTCGGCGCAAAGTCTGCGCCCGGCACCGGCAACCCGGTCGATGGCGTCGTCAAGGTGGTGAAGCTCGTGGAGAACGCTGAGATGCGGTTCGGCGAGAGCTTTGCGCCGTTCGGCGATGCCGCGCACATCACGCTTGACGGCATCGATATCATTTTGAATTCAACGCGCGCCCAGAGTTTCGATCCAAGCCTCTTCTCCGTCATGGGGATCGATCCGACGTCAAAGAAGATCCTGGTCATCAAATCGACCAATCATTTCTACGCGTCCTTCTCGAAAATCGCTGCTGAAATCATTTACTGCTCGGCCGGAACGCCTTATCCCAACAATCCAGCCAAGACACCCTACCGTCGGGCGCCGAACAATATCTGGCCGATGGTCTCCAACCCCCACGGCCGCTAGCGCGGAGCAGCTTCATATGCCGGAAAATTCCTTCGCCGTCGTCGCCAAGCCGGGCGACAGGGTCGCTGACCTCTCGACACCGCGCCCGATCATCGATGAGGATCGACTGGCTGCAAACATCGCCCGGGTTCAGGCATATATGGATGAGCATGGCCTGAATTTTCGGCCGCATATCAAGACGCACAAGATCCCCGCGCTTGCAGCCGCGCAGATCGCGGCCGGCGCCAAGGGCATCAACTGCCAAAAGATCAGCGAGGCGGAAGCCTTCGCTGCGGCCGGCTTTGAAGACATCCTCATTACCTTCAACATCCTCGGCCCGCAAAAGCTCGAGCGGCTTCGCGCGCTCAACGAGCGGATCTCCGGTCTCAAGGTGGTCGCCGACAGCGCGGTGACGATCGATGGCCTGTCGTCCAACTTCGCATCCTCCAAACCATTGACCGTTCTCGTTGAGTGCGACACCGGTGGCGGGCGCTGCGGTGTCCAGACGCCGGAAGAAGCGCGACGCCTGGCAAGACGGATCAGCGACGCACCGGGGCTTACGTTCGGCGGTCTTCTCAACTACCCAAAGCCCGGTTCGGCCAAGGCTGTTCAAGCCTTCTTCGAAAATGCACTTTCGCTCCTTAAAATCGATGGGATCGCCTGTCCGGTCGTCAGCAATGGCGGCACGCCCAGCCTCTTTGAGGCCCATCTCGTCAGTGCCGCGACCGAGCATCGCGCAGGGACATATATCTATAACGATCGCTCGATGGTGCGCGCCGGCCATTGCAGCGAAGCCGATTGTGCCATGCATGTGCTGGCGACAGTGGTGTCTCGTCCGACCGCCGATCGCGCGGTCATCGACGCCGGATCAAAGGCCCTGACCTCCGATCTGCTCGGCTTTGCCGATTTCGGAACCGTTGTCGGCTATCCCGAGGCTGTGATTACAGGACTATCCGAGGAACACGGCGTCATCGACTTATCGGGATGCGGAGACAGCCGTCCCGAGATCGGCGAGACGATCCGCATCATCCCCAACCACACCTGCGTCGTCTCCAATCTGTTCGACACGATGGTCTTTCACCGTGACGGCGTCGTAACGCGCGTCGAGGATGTGGCGGCCCGCGGTCTCGTCTGGTAGGACGCCAAGCGCGCTTGCCGCTTGAGAGACGACCGCGTAGCGTGAAGTTTGCTCGCCCGCAACCGCTGGGTGCTGACTGAAGGGCGCAGGACTTCAATCTGGCGGCGAAAATAAAGATGTGCAATACTCGTATTGGACGACCGCAATCTTTTGGAGCGGGCTCGTCATGACGTGTGTTTCATCGCCGCCACCGACCCCTTCGATGGCCCGATAGCCATCGCCGCACTACGGCGAGTCATTCGAAGCAGCATTGAGTTCCATCAGCCCACGCCGGGGACAGGCCACGCGATTGCTCGGATTGCATCCGGAGGGGTCCAGCCCCTTGCGTCGGGCGTCAATGAAGATTCAGGCAGATCAACGGAGGGTACATGCCATGAACAGCATGAGAAATCTTTGCTTTGGTCTATTGGTTTCCGCACTGGCATCCGGGCTGGCTGCGCCCACAGTTGCGCAGCAACAGCAGCCCAAACCCAACATCCTTGTGATCATGGGTGATGATGTCGGCTGGTTCAACCTTGGCGCCTATCACCGGGGGATCATGTCCGGGAAGACGCCTAACCTCGACAAGCTTGCATCCGAAGGCATGATGTTCACCGACTATTATGCAGAGGCGAGTTGCACGGCGGGCCGGGCGAGTTTCATCACCGGGGAAATTCCGCTACGCACCGGCCTGACGACTGTTGGTCAGGCGGGAGCAGACGTGGGCATGCCGGATAAGGCAGCAACGCTCGCCGCCGTCCTCAAGGAGGAGGGATACGCCACCGGTCAGTTCGGCAAAAACCATCTCGGCGATCTGAACAAATATCTACCGACACTGCATGGTTTCGATGAATTTTTCGGTTATCTCTATCATCTCGATGCGATGTCGGACCCCTATTGGTATTCGTTTCCGAATGACCAATCGTACCGCGATAAGGTCGGGCCGCGGAATTTGATCCACAGCTTCGCAATGGATACCGATGACACGAACGAGCAGCCGCGTTGGGGTAAAATCGGCAAGCAGAGGATCGTGGATGAGGGCCCCCTGGCGCCATATCCCGATATGTCCAATGTTCCAAACATGCATGAGGTGATGCCGAAGGCCAAGTACGATATGGGCACCTTCGACGAAGTGCTGGTCAAGGCTTCGTGCGACTTCATGGACAAGGCCAAGACCGACGGCAAACCGTTTTTCGTGTGGCACAACACAACACGGATGCATGTCTGGACTTTTCTGTCGCCCAAGTACCAGGCTCTCATGAATAGCGACAGCAACTATGGCCTTGAAGAAGCGGGAGTGGCACAGCTTGATGACAGCGTCGGCGCTCTCCTGAAATGCGTGGAAGATGCGGGCGAAACCGGCAACACCATCGTTATTTTCACGACCGACAATGGGGCGGAAGTGTTTACCTGGCCCGACGGTGGCATGACCCCGTTCAAAGGCACCAAGGGCACCGTAATGGAAGGCGGATTCCGCGCACCGGCCATCATACGCTGGCCGGGTAAGGTCAAGCCGGGCACCGTCGAGAACGGCATATTTTCGGCCCTGGACTGGTTTCCTACACTGGCAGCAGCTGCAGGCAACATCGAGGTCAAGGACCAGCTGCTCAAGGGTGTGAAGCTCGGCGACCGGACCTACAAGAACCATCTCGATGGCTACAACCAGATGGATCTGCTGTTGGGCAAATCGCCGTCCGCACGGCATGAATTCTTCTACTTCGCCGGGCCTGCTCTTGGGGCGATTCGCATCGACAACTTCAAGTTCCAGTTTTTCCAGCAGCCTCAGGGCTGGCCCGGCGCGAAGGCGACCACGGACATGCCGACCATGATCAACATCCGTCAGGATCCGTTCGAGCGGACCCCATCGATTGGTCAGCAAAGCCTCAATGACCTCGGTGGAGGCTACATGAATGACTTCTTTGCCCGGGAGTTCTGGCGCTTCGTCAGCGTCCAGCAGGAGGTCGCGAACCTTGCACTGACGGCAGTTGACTACCCGCCGATGCAGGACCCGGCCTCCTTCAATCTGGATGCGGTCAAGCGGCAGATCGATGCTGCAATCAAGAACAAGCCGGGCAATTAATGACCGGGCGTGAAGCAAAGCAAAGGGCAACCCCGCAAGGCTGCCCTTTTGCCCTGGCAAACAAGATCACTGTCCGGCCCTGAGACAAGGTCGTCTGCGTGATCCGCATTGAGACGAAGCGCTGCTATCATCGGCTGCAATTTGAGACGCCTCGCAATAGTGCGCGTTGCAAGCAGATCGCGCCTCCCTTTGAGGTAGGACCCTTGACCTTAGGCAATTGAAAAACATCTTCTTTTGCGCGGGCGTTTGGCACGCGGGAGGTCATATCGATGAGAATCTCGGTTGCATTGGGAATGGCAGCAAGTCTATTGGCCGTCTCGGCGGCTGAAGCGCCAGGGCAATGGCAAACCTATCACGGTGTGCGGATGGATTCCGATCCGGTGCTGTTGGCGCGGTTCGATAGGGCATATCGCTATTGCGAGCCCGAAGCCGTCTACCGCGGCTCTCCCTATCCGGCCCATCCCTGGCACGTCACCGCGCTCAGGAGCTGCATGTACCGGCTGGGGATCGTGGACCGCGGCGCCTATTCCTACCCCGCCAACAGGCTGTTTTATCCCTTGTATTGAAGGGGCGACGCAGCACGGCCGTCACTGGTCATGCGGCCGTCGGGCTGAGCAGGTTCATGTCGATGTCCGTCAGTTCCACATGACGCTCGAATGATTTGCCGGCCTCATCGAACAGATGGCAGTCTGCAACATTGATCCCGGCTGCCAACGGCTGATCGGGCCGAACTGCAGCGCTGCCAGGAAGCGTTGCGCAGAAATTCTCGCCTTCGCCGTTAAGTGCTGCATAGGCCACCGTCTGCGCCCCAAGCCGCTCGATGACTGTTGGCGTAACTGTCAGTGTAATGTCACCCTTGCCGACCTGGATGTGCTCAGGGCGCACACCCAATACAAGCGGCTTTCCAACAACACCCTGGCGCGGCGTGACCGGGATCATCGCCGTCTGGCCCTTGTATTCAACTTCGACGCCGGTATCGCTGACGCCAGTGCAGGTGACGGGCAGGAAGTTCATTTTCGGATTGCCGATGAAGCCCGCGACAAAAATGTTGGCCGGCTTGTGGTAAAGCTCCAACGGTGCCCCGGTCTGGGCGATCTCGCCGGCATTCAGCACGACGATCCGGTCCGCCATGGTCATCGCCTCGATCTGGTCGTGCGTGACGTAGATCATCGTCGCCTTCAGCTGGCGATGCAGTTTCGCGAGTTCGATGCGCATGTCGGCCCGCAGGGCCGCATCGAGGTTGGACAGCGGCTCGTCGAACAGGAAGATCTTCGGCTCGCGCACGATCGCGCGGCCGATTGCGACGCGCTGGCGCTGGCCACCGGAAAGCATCCCGGGCTTTTGCTGCAGACGCTGATCCAGGTGAAGGATACGCGCGGCATGCTCGACCTTGGCCTTCAGCTTCTCTTCTTCCATCTTTTCCACGCGTAGCGGGAAGGCGATGTTTTCGAAAACGCTCATGTGCGGGTAAAGCGCATAGGACTGGAAGACCATGGCAATACCGCGCTTGACCGGGGGGAGGTCGTTCACTCTCAGGCCATCGATGACGATGTCGCCCGCCGTCGTGGCGTCGAGACCGGCAATCATGCGCAGCAACGTCGACTTGCCGCAGCCGGACGGCCCGACGAAGACCACGAACTCGCCGTTCTTAACCTCGAGCTTAACGCTCTTTAAGACCTCGTAGTCGCCGTAGAATTTTTGAACGTTACTGAGAAAAAGCTGTCCCACGGTACTTTCCCCGGCCGCCTTCAAGGCGGCTTGCTGTTTGACGTGACAGGCAAGGGGGCGCACCAAAGGCAGCGTCCCCTTGCCTGAAGCAATGGCTTACTTGTACTGCTCGAGATCGGCGGCGGCCTTCTTCAGCGCATCCGCCGGTTCGGCCTTGCCGGTAACGACCGACTGGACCATCTCGATCATGACGTTCTGGAAGCCCTTGTAATCCTTGAAGAGCGGCTCCGGCCCGCCATAGGAGATGCCGTCGATCAGCGGCTTCCAATAGGGATCCTGCTTCACGAATTCGTCGACCTTTGCGGACGGCCGCAGCGGCGTCAGGCCCGCACCGCCCTGGAGCTCGTATTCACCCTGCGGGCCGGGCGCAGTGATATACTTGGCGAACTCGACGGCTTTGTCCTCGACACCCGATCCCTTGAAGATCGCCAGGCTGTCGGTGATCAGGAGCGTACCTTCGCCCTTGGCCGACGGGCCAAGCGGCAGCGGTGCGATGCCCCAGTTGATCTTGGTGTCCTTCAGGCGGGTGGCAGCACCGGAACCGGCCTGGATCATGCCGACTTTACCGTCGAGGAAAATGGCGCGGATTTCGTTCTGTTCGTAAGCCGTTGCACCCTCGACGGAATAGGGCGTGATATCCTTATAGGCCTGCAGGGCTGCAAGAACCTCGGGACTGTCGGCGACGATCTTGTCGCCATCGATGATCTTGCCGTTGTTGCTATAAACCCAGTGCATGAACTGATGCATGGTGTTGTCGAAGGTCTTTGCCGGCAGGCCGTAACCGGCAATTCCGGTCTTTTCCTTGATGGCCTTGGCGTCAGCGATTTCTTCAGCCCAGGTCTTCGGCGGCTTTTCGGGGTCAAGTCCGGCCTGCTTGAAGAGATCCTTGTTCCAGTAAAGCGCCTTGGTGGAGAACGCGATCGGCACGCCCCACTGGGTGTCGTTGAAGGTGACGGTATCGACGATGTTCGGATAGTAGCTCTTTTTTTCGTCGTCGCTCATCGGCACCGCAACGATGAGGTCGTTTTCGGCGAATTCCTTGAGGGTGCGTGAGCCGACATAGGCCATGGCGACCGGCGTGCCGGCGGCAGCCAGCGTCGTTGCCTTATCCTGGCACTGCTCCCAGCCAACAACCTCAGGCGTAACTTTCCAACCCGGGTTCTTGCCTTCCCATTCCTTGATGTACTTCTCGTGGATCGGGTCAATCTTGTCGCCGCAGTAGATCCAGCTGATCTCCTTGTCAGCAGCGTGGGCGCTCATGGTGCCGAGCGCGGTGGAGCCGAGCAGGGCAAGGGCCATCAGCCCGGTTTTAAACTGTATCGTCAATTTGTTAGCTCCCGTTTTTCTCTGGTGGTTGACTTACTGTTTCACCGCGCCCGCGGTCAGCCCGCTGACGAGATACCGTTGAAGGAAGAAAATCACGATCATGGCCGGCGCAATGCCGACGAAGCTGGCAGCCATCAGCTCATTCCAGACCACTTCCTGACGGCCGAAGTAGGCAAAGAGCCCGACCGGCAAAGGGGCAAATTCGGTCTTGGAGTTAAAGGTGAGCGCGAAGATGAATTGCTGGGCATAGGAGCCGATGAAGGTGGTGATGGCGACCACCATGATGCCGGGCATGGCGATCGGCAGGATGACCCGGCGAAGCGTGTAGAATTGGCTGGCACCGTCAACAAAGGCAGCTTCGTCCAGTTCTCTCGGGATACGGATCATGTAGGTTCTAAGCAGCCAGATCGCGGACGGAATGAGGAAGGCGACACCGGGAACCATGATGGCAAAATAGGTATTGAGCAGCCCGAGCGAGCGCATCAACCGGAAGAGCGGAATAAGCAGCACTGCCCCTGAAAACATGTTGACCGCCAGGAACGCGCCGAGCAACAGCCCGGCGCCCTTGAATTCAAAGCGGGCAAACGCGTAGGAAGCCGGGATGACGAGGACCAGAACGACAGCGGTCACGACGGTGGAGATGAAGAAGGAATTGAAGATGTAGCGCGCAAAGCCTGGCACGCTGACCCACATCGTCCGGTACGCCTCGAAGGAACCGTTCTCGGGAATGAACCGATAAGGCGAGGAGAAGAGCTGGCTGAGCGGTTTCAGTGATACAAGAAAGCCCTCGACGAAGGGGGCGAGCACGAAGGTGAGAAACACCAGCACGCCGGCATAGATGCCGATCATCTCATACCATTTGTACCGATTGATGAGCAGATGGGATTGCATCAACGCTTGTCTCCGGAGGCAAGGCGGCTGGTCAGCCGGAAGTAGCAGACACAGAAGATCGACAGGAAAATGCAGATCAGCACGGCGCGCGCGGCACCTTCGCCATACTTGTTGGACCCAATCGCCGTGCGGTACGTATCGATGATCATCGTCGTTGTTTCGCCGCTTGGACCGCCACGCGTCAGGATCCAGATGATGTCGAAGGAGTTGAACGTGGCGATGAGTGACAGCATCGACATGGTGATCATCGAAGGGACGATCAGTGGCAGGGTAATGCGCCGGAAGCGGTAGAAGCGACCGGCGCCGTCGGTCCAGGCGGCTTCGTAAAGATCCTGAGGAATGGCCTGCATGGCGGCCAGCATATAAAGGGTGACCAGCGGAACACCGATCCAGACATCCGTGATAATCGTCGCCCAGAACGCTGTCGAACCCTGTGCGAGAAAGGCCACGGGAGCATCCACCAGGCCAAAGCGCTGCAGCATGCCGGAAATCATCCCGAACTGGCCGTTATACATCCAGCCCCACATGAAGATGCCGATCGCCATTGGGACAATCCAGGGCGGCATCGTCAACACACGGAAGAGGGCCCTGCCTGGCACTGCGGAATTCAGCATGGTGGCGCCGAAGACGCCGATGATCATTTTGATCGATACGGAAAAGAAGGTCCAGATGAAGGTGCGGATGATGACTTCCGCAAATGTGGCGTTGAAGATCTTCTCGTAATTCACCCAGCCGACCCAATTCGTCGTCTTCTTCAGCGATGCGTCGGTGAAGGACAAAATGAATGTGTCGACCAGGGGATAGGCAACGATCGCCAGCACATAGAGCACTGCCGGAAGGAGAAGGATCCAGGCGAAGATGACTGCGTTGCGTTGGACGCTCATCTTGCCGCCCTCCTCAAGCCGCTCTTGCGTGCAGGGCTTCGTCGAACCTGTCCCAGACGGGCCGCAGATCAACAACCGCCTTCCTCATGCGCGCCTCGTCCATCGACAAGGCGAGAATGCCGGCTTCAAGGGCGTTAAGCGTAGAGACCGGAAGCTCAGTGCCCGTGCGGACGCTATCGAGGAGGTCGGCGGCCATCTGTTCATCGGCACCGTAATGTTGCGACAGCTCGGTCGCCACGTATTTGTTCTCGACCACCTTCTTGCCGCTCAACTGCTCATGAACGTCGAGATAGCCACGGACGAAATCGCCCTCCGCCATGCCCCGCGACCCCATGATGGCAAAGCGACGAAACTGGTCAGGAACGTTGAGATTGGTATGGAAATTCATGCCCACACCGTTGGCATATTCGACAATCGCAACCTGGTAATCGATGATGTCGGCGTCGCTGTCGAACACCTTGTCGGACCCCATCCAGCCGCTCGGCTTGCGATGAAAGAGTTCCAGGTCGTTGATGCCTTCTCGTGCCGGGTCGTTTGCAGGCGTGAAGCTCTTGCGTCCGCCAAAGCTTGCGACGCGCTCCGGTCGAACACCGACGACGCCGTTGTAGAGATCGAGATCATGGCAGCACTTCTCCAGCATGAAGCTGCCGGAATAGCGCTCATAACGGCGCCAGTCGCGCATGAAGAACGCACCGTGATAGGGCTCGATGTGCTCGGCGGCTTCGATCGAAACGATCTGGCCGAGCTTGCCTGCGGCCTGAATGGCGCGCAGGTCCTTGTAGAGCGGCGAGTAGCGCAGCACGAGGCCGACCATCAGACGCTCATGGCCGAACTTTGCCATCAGACGCGCGAGCTCGATGCTCTCGGCGATCGTCGTGACGATCGGTTTTTCGCAGAACACCTTCAGGCCGCTTTCGAGGCCCAGCCTGATGTGGTCGAGATGCATGTGGTTCGGGGAACCGATCATCAAGAGATCAAGCTTTTCGTGGGCGATCAGCTCTTCGGGGGAAGCATAGGAGGTGCCGGCAGAAATGCCCTTTTCGACGAGACCTGGAAGACCCGCCGGATCGGGGTCGACATATCCCGCGATCTCGAAGCTTTCATCGACAGACCTGAAGACATAGCCAAGATAGCCGAGCCGGAAACCAAGCCCGATAATTCCCACTTTCATGCTATTCTCGTTCCCACTTACGTAATTTATTTTCGTCAAGTTGGGACAAAAATTCGAACTCGTCAACACGAATCGCGCGAAAAGTTGAAGCGGTGAAATTAATTTTCATAACTGGCCTTTTTCCGGGCTGCCGGGGCCTTCAACCAGGGACACGGAAATCGTTTTCGCCGTCGAAGCGCGGCGAAGAAGCTGGCTTGTTGTGTCGCGCTGCGGCTGCAAGGGCGAGGGCGCCCCGCCAATTCTGGCGCGGGCCTTGAAATCTAGCGGTTTCGACGCCTGCCTTCGAGCAGATCGAGAACCGAATTTGCCGCGTCGAGGACATTGGTGCCGGGGCCAAAGACAGCTGCCACACCGTGGTCCATCAGGAAGTCGTAATCCTGCCGCGGGATAACACCGCCGACGACCACAATGACGTCCTCGGCGCCCCGTGCTTTCAGCTCGTCGACAAGTTGCGGTGCCAGGGTCTTGTGGCCCGCTGCAAGCGACGACATGCCGACCACGTGCACTTTGCTTGCGACGGCGAGATCGGCCGCTTCCTTTGGTGTCTGGAAGAGTGGCCCGGCCAGGACGTCGAAACCGATATCTCCAAAGGCCGAGGCAATCACTTTGGCGCCGCGGTCGTGGCCATCCTGACCGAGCTTTGCAACCATGATCTTCGGCCTGTGTCCGAGGATCCTGCCGATTGCTGTCATGCGGTCCTTCAGCACTGCCAGCTCTGGCTCATCACGATAGGCTTGACCATAGACATCCTTGATGACCTCAGGCTCGGCCGCATGATCACCGAAGGCGCGGCGCATGGCATCCGAGATCTCGCCAACGGTTGCGCGCGCGCGCGCCGCTTCGACGGCTGTGGCAAGCAGGTTGCCGTGGCCGCTGCTTGCCACTTGCGCAAGCGCGTCGAGTGCTGCCTTCACGGCGGCCCCGTCGCGCCGGCGTTTCGTCTCGTCGATCCGCCTGATCTGGGCGGCGCGCACGGCGGCGTTGTCGATCGCCAGGATGTCGATCTCCTCTTCGGTCTCGAGACGGTACTTGTTGACGCCGACAATGACCTCATCGCCCTTGTCGATGGCCGCCTGGCGTCGTGTCGCCGCTTCCTCGATCAGCCGCTTGGGCAAGCCTTCGTTGACCGCCTTCGTCATGCCGCCGAGGGCCTCCACTTCCTCGATCAGATCCCACGCCTTGTCTGCCAGTTCCTTCGTCAGGCTCTCGACGTAGTAGGAGCCGGCCAGCGGATCGACGACCTTTGTCACACCCGTCTCGTGTTGAAGAATAAGCTGCGTATTGCGGGCGATGCGTGCCGAAAACTCTGTTGGCAGGGCAATCGCCTCATCGAACGAATTGGTATGGAGCGACTGCGTACCGCCGAGCACTGCCGACATCGCCTCAAAGGCGGTCCGAATGATATTGTTGTGTGGATCCTGCTCCTGCAGCGACACGCCCGACGTCTGACAATGCGTGCGCAGCATCAGCGACGAGGCCTTCTTCGGCTTGAACTCCTCCATGATGCGCGTCCACAAGAAACGTGCGGCACGCAGCTTTGCCGCCTCCATGAAGAAGTTCATGCCAATGGCAAAGAAGAAGGAAAGGCGACCGGCGAAATCGTCGACGTTCAATCCCTTGGCAAGTGCTGCGCGCACATATTCGCGGCCATCGGCGAGCGTGAACGCAAGCTCCTGCACCAGCGTCGCACCGGCTTCCTGCATGTGGTAGCCGGAGATCGAGATGGAGTTGAACTTCGGCATCTCCTTGGCGGTGTATTCGATGATGTCGGCGACAATCCGCATCGAAGGTTGCGGCGGATAGATATAGGTGTTGCGGACCATGAACTCCTTCAAGATGTCGTTCTGGATGGTCCCCGAAAGCGCGGCGCGAGCCACGCCCTGTTCCTCGCCGGCGACGATGAAGGAGGCGAGGATTGGAATGACCGCGCCATTCATCGTCATGGAGACCGAGACTTTCTCCAGCGGGATGCCATCGAACAGGATCTTCATGTCCTCGACACTGTCGATCGCCACACCTGCCTTGCCGACATCGCCGACGACGCGCGGATGATCGCTGTCATAGCCGCGATGTGTGGCCAGATCGAAAGCGACGGAAACACCCTGCTGACCGGCTGCCAGCGCCTTGCGGTAGAAAGCGTTGGAGGCTTCCGCGGTCGAGAAGCCGGCATATTGGCGGATTGTCCAGGGTCGGCCGGCATACATAGTGGCACGCGGCCCGCGGGTAAACGGTGCAAGGCCCGGAAGCGATCCGAGGTGCTCGGCGCCCTCGACGTCGGCTTCGGTATAAAGCGACTTGACGTCGATACCCTCGGGCGTTTTCCAGACGAGCGTTTCGGGTGCCGCCTTCAGCTCTTTCTCGGCGAGAGCCCGCCAATCGCCAAGCGTCTTCTTCGTCATGTCATCCTCCGGCATTCTTCTTTTGCCGCAGGCTAACATCTTAACCGCACGCGACGCGATAGAGCCTTAGGATATTTTATCAAACGGCTTCCCCGGAAGATCGACTGGTGCCGGGCCGGACCATTCCTTGCGCAAGTGAGCGACCTTGATGCAGTGGTCTTGGAGGCCTGATCGGTGTGACACCTTGACAGAGATCCAGCGAAGAGGTTAATGGGTAACCGATAACCCAAGGAGGGGAGCAGGGTTGACGGCATCGTTGTCTGACATTGCTGAGAGGGCTGGAGTCTCTGTCAAGACGGTCTCCGGCGCGCTCCACGGCGGCGCGGCCCGGATGTCGGATGAGACTCGCGCAAGAATCAAGGCGATTGCAGACGAGCTTGGCTATGTCACCAATCTTGCAGCGCGTGGTGTTCGGCAAGGATGGCTGCCCCTCATCGGCGTCGTCGCTGACGAACTCATTACGTCTCCCTTCGCTACGGAGATCATTCGCGGCCTCGACGGCGCGGCCCGGAGCGCCGAAATGGCCGTCTTTGCGATGAATCTGAGCGGCAATCGCAACGTCGCGTCAGTACTGGAGGAAGTTCGCCGATTCCGTCCGCGCGCTATCGCATTCGCCGCGATGTATCACAAGACGGTGGCACTCGGCCCCGACCTTTCCAAAAGCGTCGGTGTGATGATCAATTGCCGCGAAGCTGCAGGTCGCGTGGCATCGCTGGTGCCAGATGAGGAGGAGGCGGCTGCGGAAATAACGCGCTACCTCGTTGCCGCCGGACGGCGTCGAATTGCCTTCATCAATCTTCCCGGCATCCTCGCAGGGGAGTTGCGTGAACAGGGTTTCAAAAAGGCGCTCCAGGAAGCGGGGCTTGGTCCTGTCGCCGTCCTGCCGGCTGTCCGTCGGACGATCTATAGCGATCGCGCACCAACCCTCGTCCTGTCGCATCTGACGGCGCTGATGGCGGCAGACACACGACCCGATGCCATCTTGTGCGGCAACGATCGTGTCGCAATGGAGGTCTACGCCGCGCTACGTCGTCTGGGGGCGGCAATCCCGGACGACGTTGCCGTGGCCAGTTTCGACAACCAGGTCGAAATTGCCTCACGTCTCGATCCGCCGTTGACGACGATGGCGTTGCCCCATCGCGCAATGGGTCGCCTTGCCGCCGAGATTCTGTTGGCGGCAGATGGCGGCGAGCCGATGCTGCGAAAGCTGCCGTTCCAGCTCGTCGAGCGGTCATCCGTGTAAATGTCGTCGAACCACGTCTACCAAGGAGGAGACTGTAATGGGTAATCGTTTACTGTGCGCACTGCTTTTGACTTCGGCCTCACTTGCCGCGACCGCCGGCGGGGCCGATGCAAAAACCGTCATTCACATGATGCACCAAGGGGATCCAGGCTGGGTCAAAGCATATGCCGACGTCGCCAAGCGCTTCGAGGCGCAAAATCCAGACGTCGACATCGAATTCATCTATGCCCCCCATGACGCCTACAATGAGAAATTCAGCGCCGCCGTCATGTCCAAGCAGCTGCCCGACATCATGGAGCTCGACGCACCTTTCCTCGCCAATTACGTTTGGTCGGGCTATCTCCAGCCGATCAAGTCGCTGATCGACAAGGACATCCTCAGCGACATGACGGCATCGAACGTCTCTCAGGGCACATACCCGATCGACAAGGAGCTCTACGCAGTCGGCCTTACGGATTCGTCCGTCGTACTCTATGGCAACAAGAAGTACCTTGAAGCCATCGGCGCTCGCATCCCGAAGTCGGTAGACGACGCCTGGACCAAGCAGGAATTTGAAGGCTATCTGGAAAAGCTCGCGAAGCTCGACGGCGTCAAATGGCCGATCGACACGTTCCGTGGCTACGGTATCAAGACAGAATGGATCACTTATGCCTACGGTCCGCTGCTCGAAAGTGCCGGGTGCGATCTGATCGACCGCAAGACCTGGAAGGCGTCCGGCACGCTCGACAGTGACGCCTGCGTCGGGGCGCTGACCATGTTGCAAACCTGGGTGAAGAATGGCTGGGTGGTACCAGGTTCATCGGGCACCAATCAGTTCTATGCGCCAGGCCATCCGGCCGCGCTCGCACTTGGGGGGCATTGGTTCTATGCCGAGGCAGCCGCAGCGATGAAGGACGATATCGTCGTCATGCCGCTGCCGAAGCTGGGCGACAAGGGCGTGAGCCCCAACGGTACCTGGATCTGGGGGATCACCAAGACATCCGAACATCCCGACGTCGCCGGAAAATTCCTGAGCTTCCTGCTGAAGGACAAGGACTACCGTGAATATGCCAAGCAGGAATCGGCGTTCCCGGGCCTGAAGAGCTTCGCTGCGGTCTCACCTCTATATGCCGAGGGGGGGGCGATGGCCGTTGCATTCGAGCAGGCGCAGAAAACTGCCGTCGCTCGCCCCCCGCATCCGGCCTATCCCGCAATCACGGCCGCTTTCATGCAGGCTGCCGACAAGGCCTTCAACGGCGGCGACGTGAAGGAGGCTCTGTCCGAGGCGGCCCAGAAGATCGACGAGGATATCGACGACAACGACGGTTATCCGCCGTTCGACGCCAAGGAGTAACCGTCCTTGCCCGGGCCGGAGAAAAACCGGCCCCGGAACATGCGACACCGGCAAGAATACCCGAGGAGGAGACAATGACCTTGCAACAAGCCCATCCGGCTGCCCGGCCGCGTGTGGGCCGACGTAGCGACCCCGGCCGGCTCATGCAGGAAGTTCTGATGATCGCGCCAGCCGTCATGCTGCTGGGCTGCTTCCTTATCGCGCCGTTCCTTTTGTCGTTCTGGACGTCGATGACCAATCAGCCGCTGGTGCCGCGGCCGACGCCCGTCCGCTTCATCGGACTGCAGAATTTTGTCCGCATCTTCAACGATCCACTGTTTTGGACTTCCTTATGGAATGTAACCCGGTTCACCATCTGGATACTTCCGGTCCAATGCGGAATGGCATTCGCCACAGCTCTATTGTTGCACCAGAAGATACCGTGCCGGAATTTGCTGCGCGGCATGTTCTTTCTGCCCGCTATCACATCGATGGTCGTCGTCTGCGTCATCTGGGGCACGCTCTTCCAGTATCCCAGCGGGCCTTTGAACCAGATCGTCGGATTTCTTTCGGCCGGGTATATTCAACCGATCGACTGGCTTGGCGATCCCAACTGGGCGATGTTTTCGATCGTGCTGTTGTCTGCGTGGCAGGCCTACGGCTTCCAGATGATCGTCTATCTGGCCGGTCTTCAGGCAATTCCCGACGAACTCTACGATGCCGCAAGGATCGACGGAGCCAATGCAATCCAGCGCTTCTGGCACGTGACGATGCCCGGCTTGAGGCCAACTCATGTGTTCGTGCTGGTGATCACGACGATCCAGGCGTTCAAGCTTTATACGCAGGTCGCCATCCTGACCCAGGGCGGCCCGAAGGGCAGCACCGAGACCGTCGTCCACTATATGGTAAGAAGCGGATTCGAGCAGCAGAAACTGGGCTACGCCTCCGCCGTCTCGGTCATCCTCTTCGTCATCGTTCTTGCGATTGCGCTCTTGCAGCGCCAAATGTTGAGGCGTTTTGATGTCTGACATCGCTCTTCCTCGGGTTGTGCCCGCTGAACGCACCGGCAATATATCGTTGCGCCTCGTTCAGACCGTCTGCATCTTCATCATTGCACTTGTCGTGATCTCGCCGCTCTTCATGCTGTTGGTGGCGAGCCTCAAAGACGACCGCTTCCAGATCCTCGCTGACATGGGGAGCTTTCGAGCCTTTTGGGTTGCCAACCCAACGCTCGCCAATTTCCAGGAAATCGCGCATTTCTCTGGCGAACTCGCCTACGGCCGCTATCTCGCCAATTCGTTGCTGATACTCACCGTCACCGTGGCCTCGGGACTTGTCGTCAATTCCATGGCCGGGTTCGTTCTCGCCTGGGGATCGCTGCGCGGCAAGGCGGTGCTGTTGTCGCTCGTCGTCGCCCTCTACGTCATCCCGCAGGAAAGCATCATCATGCCGCTGGTCGTGATGATGTCGCGGGCCGGCATGACCGATACCTTCGCCGTCCAGATCCTGCCCTTTGTGGCAAGTCCGCTCTACATCTTCCTCTTCTACCAGTTCTTCGCCCAGCTTCCCAAGGAACTCTACGAAGCGGCGGAAATTGATGGTGCTTCGATCTTCCGCATTTATCGTTCGATCTATCTGCCACTGAGCCTTCCCGCACTTGCCACCGTCTCCATCCTCATGGGGATCGAAAGCTGGAACCAGTATCTCTGGCCGACCTTGGTCACGCAGACCGATTACGCCCGGCCGATCGCCGTCGCTATCGCCACCTTCTTTGGTCAGGACAGCATCTACTGGGATCGCGCCATGGCTGCCTCGGTTTTGATGATGATCCCCATCCTTGCCCTCTATCTCGCGTTTCAACGCTGGTTCGTGAGCTCGTTCGTCGGCTCTGCCGTGAAAGGTTGATTGATGACTTACCAGGCAATGTCCATTCCCCCAGTACACATCGTGCAAGCAGACCTTGACGCTGGCGCAGTCATTCATCTCTGGCTGAAGTCGCGCCGAACGGATCATCCCGCCGATCTAAAGGTTCGTGTCGACGGCGTTTTGCTGGCCGATGTCGTGACGACCCGAACAGAGGAGTTTGAGTTCAGTGAAGTGGAACTGTCCCAAGGTGGAAAGGCCGAACTGAGCTACAACCCATTGGACGCTGCCGTCTCTCTGATTTACATGTTCCACCCGTTGACGGTTCGAGATGAGGGTATTTGCGTTCTGCATCATGCAGCAGAAAACGCGCCCCCGGACGTAGCGGACAACTACCATTTCCGACCTCCCTTCGGCTGGATGAACGATCCGAACGGTTTCGGTCGCTTCGCTGGTCAGGTGCATCTCTTCTACCAGCATTATCCCCATAGGCTTCGCTGGAATACGATGCATTGGGGGCATGCGATCTCCAAAGACTATATCCGCTGGAAGCATCTGCCGGTTTTCCTGTTCCCATCGGAAGAACTCTCAAAACGCGACGACGGACGCGGCGGCGCATTCTCGGGTTCAGCGATATCGGCAGCCGGGCCTGGGGGCGGCATCCGCGTCTTCTTTACCGAGCAGATGCGGGATCGCAAGCCGGAGGAGCAGATCCAGCTCTCTGCTTTGAGCGCTGATGGCCTTGTCGCAAGGCCACCGTCGGTCGTCTTGCCGCAACGGCCCGACGGATTGGACCTGACGCTCGATTTCAGAGACCCTTACGTCTTCAAGGGGCCGGACGGATACTGGAAAATGCTTCTAGGCAGTCGGGATAAGTGCGGCGGCGTGGTTCTACTCTATGAGACGCTCGATCCCGAGGCGGAAAACGGCTGGACTTTCATCGCCACATTGCACCGGGAGAACCGCTACGGCATGACGGCCGCGGAATGCCCCTGCATGGTGCCGCTTAGCGACATCGACGATCCCCAAGCGCGCTGGGCATTGATTTTCGGCCTCCTGACCAGCCGCGACGCGGTAACCGGCCGCCGCAACATGACCAGCGTCACGGTTGGCCGCTTCAATGGCCGCAGCTTCAAGCCTGAAGTCGAGCAGGAGCTCGATTTTGGCTCCGATGCATATGCGTTCCAGGCTTTCGTCGACGACGGTGGACCAGTCGGAATTGCCTGGCTTGCAAATTGGACGGATGTCTCGAAGAAGGACGACTTTCCAACCGCCATGACCCTGCCACGTCGGGTCCTATGGGACGGTGCTGCGGTGCTGACGCCCCCCGTCGAGAGCGTCGTCAGCCTGCGCCATTTGGCGCTGGACGCAAGCCGTCTTGTTTCCGGCGAACAGTTGAGATTGGAAAGTGGAGCCGTCGAGATCGAGCTCGATCTCGTAGCACCCGGTGCACCGTTCGAGCTAGCTTTCGGCCATGCCGATATCGACCTTGGCGTGCGGCTCGACGCTGATGGGTTGGCAATCCTGTTCGCCGATCGAAGTGGCAAGACCTCACCACGCTATCTCGCCGTCGGGGCGCGACCGTCACACGTGCGGATCTTCCTTGATGCCGGCTCGATCGAGGTCTTTGCCGACAACGGTCGCTGGACTGGAACAAAGCGCTTGCCGAGCTTTGCCGGCATCCGCTCGGTGGCGATGAAGGCCGGCTGGCGCGCGATTTCGGCCGCGCGTATCTGGCAACTGAAAATCTGAGTGGAAGGCAAGGATTGCTGTTGCCGTATCGGTCGCAGTTGACGACACCGGGAACTTTACGGTTGCAGGAAACAGTCTTCTGCGCCGGTTGAGGCGGGGTAAGGCGCGAGGATATCGCGTCAGATCGCACGACGCTATGCTTCTGGCAACATTCGACTACTATGGCCCTTTTTGCTCCAGGGAGGAAACATGAGCCGCACCGTCGTCATTGTCGACCCATTGCCACGGACCCTTGACCTGATCATGGAGCCCGACGTCCGCGCCAGGTTGGAGCGGCTGGGGGAGGTCGTCGTTTCCGAGGAACAACAAATGTCCGGGGAACTCGTGGACACGCTTCTGCCCGATACCGTGCTGATCTTCGGGCAGACGGACATGCCAAAGGAACGCTTGGATCGCGCGACGAAATTGAAAGCGATTATCAACGTCGAATCCAACTTCTTGCCGAATATCGATTACAAGACGTGCGTGGAGCGCGGCATTTGGGTCATCACGCCTGCTGCGGCATTCGCCTCGCCGGTGGCCGAGGCGGCGTTGGCGATGGGTCTGGATCTCGCGCGCGGCATCACTCAGGCGGACCGAGACTTCAGGGCAGGGGTCGAACAATATGGGTTGGCCGGAAACGCAACAACCTTCAGGTTCGCTGGAGCGCCGGTCGGTATCATCGGGTTCGGCGACCTTGGGCGACAATTCAGAGATCTGATCCGGCCATTCAAAAACACGGTTCGGGTTTTCGATCCGTGGCTGCCTGGGGAGATCGTCACCAATGCGGACTGCATTGCGAGCTCTTTGGACGAGGTGTTGACGCAAAGCCGGCTGGTCTTTGTCTTTGCCAGCGTGACGAGCGAAAACCAGTCATTCCTGGGCAGGCGCGAGTTCGCCATGATGAAGAAGGGCGCTGCTTTTCTTCTTATGAGCCGCGCCGCGGTGGTGGACTTTCCGGCTATGCTGGACGCCGCTCAATCCGGTCACATCCGCGTCGCGACCGATGTCTTCCCAGAAGAACCGGTGCACGCAAATGATCCCGTGCGATCTTTACCAGGAATGCTTCTTTCGGCGCACCGCACCGGCGGAACACGCGACGCGTTCTATGCTCTCGGCTCCATGGCGGTTGCCGATGCCGAACTGATAATGAAAGGGTTGCCTCCGCAACTTTGCCGGCGGGCAGATCTGGCGACGGTCAATCGGCTCCGGTCGAAACCTGTGACTGTCTCCTAACATCCAGTCCTGACCACCCCTGGCAGTGGCCGGTGGCAGCTTGGCGATGCTGAGTTGGCCATGATGGAGCCGCGCCGCTTCTTTGCCATCTGCAACGCATGGGACAGCCGAACATGCGGGGCGGCCGGTGACGTTGCTTGCTCGCCTTGTCCGATGATTTCGTCATCGCGGCGGTGCCAAATGCGTCAATCTGCTCGCTTGCTCCGACAGGATCGTCGGCGCGATATCACAACTATTGGATAAGTTCGCATTGTCTAAAACAATGATAAGATGATCCGCCCGTCCGAGCAGGACACAATACGAGGGGGACTGTCGTCGTGGCCGCAAGTCGTACATGCGCCGTTATCCTTCTTGAGGCCGGTCTTTTTGTCTTGCAGGGACTGCCTTTGGCCGATGATGACATCAAGTCGCCCGCTCAGAAGGCGATCGCCAAGGCAAGGACCGAAGTCGAGCCTTCCATGATCGCGATGAATGTCCGTGGCGCCAACTTGCAGGGCGAGGCATCGGCGCCCGGTGGCATCTTGGCAAACGCTATCACCTTCGCCGGCCAGCCGGTGCGGCGCGACGTCGTCCAAACCGGTCCGAGCCCACGCGGGCGTGGCACATGACGACCGCCCTTTTACCTGCCTTGCGACTGAAGCGGTTGAGAACCGCAAAGCGCCGAGATTTGTTGAGGAGTGAACAGAAAGGGGAGCATCATGCGAGTGAAATTGGCCTTATTGACGCAGGTCGCCGCGGCCGCCTTGGCGTGTTCAGCCTGGACCGTGAGCGCCCAAGAAACCACTGGTACACCGGGAGCGCCCGATGCCACGACGACGGTCGACGGACGCTACCTTCCCAATCCACCCGCTGCCTTCGGCGGCGAGATCGGCTTGAGCGCCAAGGACTCCAAACCGTATTGGCCGCCACAAATCGTGCCGCCCAAGGGCGCACCGAATATCCTTTTGATCATGACAGACGATGCAGGTTACGGGGTTGCCGGCACCTTCGGCGGCGTTATCCCAACACCCGCGCTCGATCGGGTGGCGCAGACGGGCCTGCGCTACACGCAGTTCCACTCAACCGCGCTCTGTTCGCCGACACGCGCGGCGCTGATCACCGGACGCAACCATCATTCGACCGGATTCGGAGTGATTTCCGAGCAGGCGACCGGCTATCCAGGATATGACTCCGTTTTGGGCGTGGACAACGCAACGATCGGCAACATCCTGAAACAGAACGGTTATTCCACATCGTGGTTCGGCAAGAACCACAACACGCCATCATTCCAGTACAGCAGCGCCGGTCCCTTCGACCAATGGCCGTCGGGCATGGGCTTTGACTACTTCTACGGCTTCATGGGCGGCGACAGCAACCAGTGGGAGCCCTACCTCTTTCAGGATCACACGCAGATTTTTCCATGGGTCGGAAAGCCCGGCTATAACCTGATTACGGACGAGGCGGACAACGCGATCAACTACATAAAGCAGCTCAACGCTGCTGCGCCAGACAAACCCTTCTTCGTCTACTACGTGCCCGGCGCCACACATGCGCCGCACCATCCCACGCCGGAATGGATCGAGAAGTTCAAGGGCAAGTTCGACATCGGCTGGAATGCGATGCGCGACCAGATCTTCGCAAACCAGAAGCGCCTCGGTGTCATCCCGCAAGATACGCAGCTCACCCCCTGGCCGGATGACCTGCCGAAATGGGACACACTCGACGCCGACAGCAAGAAGCTGTTTGCTCGTCAAGCGGAGGTATTCGCAGCTTACGTCGCCTATTCCGACAACGAGATCGGACGCGTGATTCAGGCGGTAGACGACATTGGCAAGCTGGACAACACGCTCGTCATCTACATCGAAGGTGACAACGGCACGAGCGCGGAAGGGAGCACACTCGGCACCCCGAGCGAGGTAATCACCATCGAGGGCCTTCAGATCCCGGTCGCCGACCAACTGAAATTCTACGATGCCTGGGGTTCCGACCAGACCTACCCGCACATGTCGGTAGCGTGGTCATGGGCCTTTGACACCCCATTCAAATGGACCAAGCAGGTCGCCTCGCATTTCGGCGGCACGCGACAAGGCATGGCAATGGCGTGGCCCGCCCGGATCAAGGACGCAGGCGGCATTCGCAGCCAGTTCCATCACGTCATCGACATCGTGCCGACGATCCTTGAGGCGACCGGGATCCCGGCGCCAGCCATGGTCAACGGTGTGTCGCAAAAGCCGATCGAAGGCCTCAGCATGGCCTACACGTGGGATAAGGCCAATGCCAACGCGCCCTCGACACGCCACACCCAGTACTTCGAAATGTTCGGCAATCGCGGCATCTACAACGACGGCTGGTACGCGTGCACCACGCCGCCGGCACCGCCCTGGCTGATGGGCACGGCGCCGATGCCGGAAGTGGTCAATGGCTACAAGTGGGAGCTCTACAATCTCAACGAGGACTATTCACAGGCCAACGACCTCGCGCAGAGCAATCCCGACAAGCTACATCAACTGCAGCAACTGTTCCTGCTCGAAGCCGCGAAGTACAACGTATTCCCGCTCGACAATTCGATCCTGGAGCGCCTCATGACGCCCCGGCCGAGCGCGACGGCGGGACGCAAGCTGTTCACCTATTCAGGCGTCGTCTCCGGCGTGCCCGGAGGAAACGCCCCGAACATTTTGAACAAGTCCTACACGATCACCGCTGAGATCGAGATCCCGGCGACCGGCGCGGATGGCATGCTCGCGACCACGGGCGGTCGTTTTGGCGGCTTCGGCCTATACATCCTGAAGCAAAAGCCGGTGTTTCTTTATAATTTCGTGGACATCGAACGCTTCCGGTGGGAGGGCCCCGACATGCTGGCCCCCGGCAAGCATACGATCGAGTTCGACTTCACTTCTGACAGCCAGCGCATGGGCAGCGGCGGTACGGGCATCCTCAAGGTGGACGGCAAGGAAGTCGCCAGCCAAAAAATCCCGCACACTGTCCCCGCCCTTATGCCATGGGACGAGACATTCGATGTTGGCATGGATACTCGCACCGGTGTCGATGACAAGGACTACCAAGTGCCGTTCGCGTTTACCGGAACGATCGACAAGCTGTCGGTCCAGCTAAACTGAGGAGAGCGGCGAGGGCCGTGAGTGCACCTGAATTCAGACGACGCTCGGGTGCACTTTTTTCGCTGATGCGATAGCGTTGATCGAAACTGCTCGAGAGACGTTGGTGGCGTGTAGGTCGGGAGGGCTCGCGTGCCAGCATGAATCCGCCCCCGGCCAAGTTGCGCCTTGCTCGTGCGGCGATGGGGCAGCCCGAGACCAAGGTGCGCGATCTGTGTGCCGAACTCGGGATTACCAGGCAGACGCTTTACCGGTTCGTCGGACCGAAAGGCGAATTGAGGGCCGATGGTGAAAAACTGCTCGCCCGTCGCAAGCGCGAAACCTGAAGCATTCAGGGCAGACAGATTCGCAGCTTCTTCGGCCGCCCTCGACCCGTTACCGCCGTTCGCGACAAGCACAATGAAGGGCCTGGATTGAGTCCCATAGCGGTCATCGAGCTTTCGCAAACTCCATCGCAAGTGCCTTCTTCTGGAGCGCGCGTGCGACAGAACATGGCGATTTCCCGGGCAGCCGGGGTGTGGCGATGTCAAGTACTTGCCGGAATACGGGCGATGACCTTTATCTCAAAGTCGAAGCCGGCGAGCCAGTTTACACCGAGCGCAGTCCAATTCGGGTAGGGTGGCTTGCTGAAAATCTGTTGCTTGACAGCCATGATAGTTCCGAACTGGTTTTCAGGGTCAGTGTGGAAGGTGGTTACGTCCACGATATCATCCATCGTGCAGCCCGCTGCGCTCAGCGTGGCCTTCAGGTTTTCAAAGGTCAGCCGTACTTGGCGTTCGAAATCGGGTTCAGGTGTTCCATCGGAACGGCTGCCAACCTGTCCGGACACAAACAGCAGATCACCGGATCGGATAGCGGCGGAATAGCCGTGCTCCTCGTAAAGAGTGTGCCTGTTAGCAGGAAAGATTGCTTCGCGTTGGGTCATTCTGATCTCTCTTTATTGTTGGCAACGACCGCTGAGCCCGGAGTAACGCTTCACAAGCTCGCGCTCCATTTGATATACGATACGTATGTGGAATATCCGACATACGTATCGTATGTCAAGTCCATATACGCTTCGTATGTGAATCTGAGGGATTGAATGGCGAAAACACGCAGCGAAACGATGCAGGAAAACCGCGTCAAGTTGATAGCGGCTGCGCGAAAGGCATTTGCGGAAAAGGGGTACTCCGCAGCGTCAATGGACGAGTTGACGGCTGACGTCGGTCTGACACGGGGTGCGCTTTACCACAACTTCGGAGACAAGCGCGGGCTCCTGGCGGCGGTTGTCGATCAGATTGACACGGAAATGGCGGTGCGCGCTAAAGAGATTGGGGCTCGGGCGGGTAACGATTGGCAGGGCTTGCTCGCCGAGGGTGCGGCCTATATCGAGATGGCGCTAAATCCGGAAGTCCAACGCATCGTTCTGCTCGACGGACCTGCGGTGTTAGGTGATCCCTCGCAGTGGCCCAGCCAGAACAGTTGTCTACAGGTGAGCAAGAGCACTGTGGAGCGCCTAATCGCACAAGGCATCCTCAAGCCACTTGACGCAGAGGCGGCGGCCCGATTGCTTAGCGGCGCGGCTCTCAATGCTGCTCTCTGGATCGCCGCGAGCGAAAACCCGCAGAGCGTGCTGCCGAAGGCGGTCGAGGCTTTTCATGCCTTGGCGGCAGGTCTGCTTTTGGAGCGTTTGTGATCTACTAAAGGCCAAAGTCGAGCTTTCAGACTGAGACTTTGGCGTCGCGGAATGCTCAGTTGAAGCTACAGCCTTCAAGACCGCGGAGGCTTGCGACTGGAGCAACTTCCGCTTCGTCTGCATCGGGGTCATTCGTGCTCATCGCATTGAGCGACTGCTCCCCACCCTTCTGCGACCTTCGATTTCGCGCGGGACTGGAGCCCGAAGAGGGCCGATGTTTATGATTTGATCTTTCAACCGTATATCTGTGCCCCATTAATGTTCAGGGGCCATCAGCGCTCGCAGGTTTGTCTTTCAAACGAACGTAAAGGGTCTTGGTGGCATCAAAGGCTCGCTCGATGGGCGATGTGGCTCGCCATATCACAAGACCCTCCGCATCCCTTGCTGGGCCAGGACACTAGCGATCGCCGGCCTTTGTCACTGCGCACTCCAGGATCTGCTCCGCATATTCGACGACGGACCTCTTGTCTGTCGCACATAACTTCAGTCCCTGGCACCCATCTTTGAGATCACGCAGGATGCGTCGGCGGACCCTGGCGATCGCGGCCGCGTCCTGCCGCTTTATAAGCTCCTGCAGACAAGCCACTGCAACGATCTCGGAAACAAGCAGCTTACCCTCGACCTCTCCTTGCGTTGGAATGGCGAAGCGCTCACCACCGGGTTTCGAATCTCGATCGGACGACAGCATGGCAATCCTCCTTAAGATGTCGGTTGACGCGCCATGAAGCCCTCAGCTACGTGAACGCCAGCGCGTCCATAGCCCCATGGAGGACAGCACGATCGGACTGAACTCGATCATCGATCCCTCTTAAGACTAGACTATAGTAAGGCATGCGTCCTTGACCAAGGTCAAAGTGCCTTCCATTAGGCTTACGCAACACAACACGACGACCTCGAGGAACTTTTCTAGAGAGGTTGCTGCGAAGGTCCCACGCTGCTCGCATCGCGGATCAGCTCGTATTTGACCTGCGTCGTCTTCAGGTCGCGGTACCAGTCGACGAGCGCTCCCCAAGGGTCCGCGACCTTGTTCAGGCCCGCGATGAAGGCGACGACGGTCCCAATCTCGATTCTTCCCGTGATGACGTAGTAGCCGCCGAGGGCGAAAATCCCGGCATAGCCCAGTTGGAACATCAGGTTTATCAGAAAGTTGAGCGAGTACTTCAGCCTGTAGATGCTCATGTTCGTTGAAAACAGCCGCTGGACGCGGGCGGCCTGATGCCGCAGCCCCTTGGGCGACCCGTGATCGACCATTTCTTCGCTCAGATGTCGCATCACAGTGATCTTCGTCTTGACGCGCTGGTTGATGAGGCCTTGCAGAATTGGGACCAGCACGGCCTGAGGGACGAAGACCGCGATGACAGCAAGCGCGAGGAAGGGCTGGAGGTAGATCATGTAGCTGCCGACGGTCAGAAGAATACCGGCCTGGAGGATGGGTTCGGAAATGCTTGTACCCACGAACGCTCCGACCGGTTCGGCTTCGGCCAGGACGATCGACATTTCGACGCCCTCTGCCAACGTCGGCGCCTCACCAATGTGCTGTTTACCCACTTCCAGTACTGCGATGCGCAGCCAGCGAACGGCCACTTCGCCTATCCAGCCCCTGTAGATATTCAAGGCGAGTTTTATTCCGCCCTCACTCATAACCAGTGCGAGGTAGACCGCCACCAGGCCGAAAATGGCATTGAGGCTCGACCCCTGCGTTGCTCCGTTGACGATGCGCCGCTGAACTTCTAGCGGAAGGATGCCGACGGCAAACAACAAAACCGACAGTCCGACCAGCGCCGCCTGGTGCCGGCGCCCCATCTTGACGATGAATCCGACGAGCTTGTGCGGCATGGCGACGTCCTGGCGGGTCTTCGCATTTGCGCTCGGTGCTTCCGCCGGAAGCGGATCGCGCATCCGGTTGTCGACCTTCATGCTGAGATCCTCCAGACAGGATATGCGCATCCTCCAAAAAAGGTCATGAGTTGGTGTCGTTGCCTGCAGTCGATCACCTCAATGGCGAAGATTTCTCCTTCGTTATCTTCAACCGAGATCGTCTGTGGCTGTTCGACGACGTGTGTCATCCCCTTCACCGAGATTTCGAGAATTTCGAGAAAGTCCTGCTTCGGCTCGTAAGTCGCACCGAGCAAATGGGCAGGATTTACGAGAACCTGATCTCCGATGGCCAGCCCCGGAACTTCAATCCGGATTTCCTTTCCCTCGACTATCTTTGTCAAGCCGCGAGAAGAAGGTCGCCCATTCGAGCGTCGCGAGCACCCTTGCGCCCATCTTGCGATCTCCTGCATTTGCTCGGCCCGACAGCGGCCTTTGCGGCGAGCATTGCTTCCATCATCTGTGAACCTGATATGCGACCTGTCATCTTGGCTTGGCCACCGCTTCTTCGGGTGCGGTGGCCAAAGAGGGGCTGCATCGGCAGCCCCGGAGGTTACAGGTCGGGACATCCCCGTTTGCGTTGCACCCGCCTCATCCGGCTTTGATCTCGATCTTGCGGTCGTTGGTTCCAGCGTTTGAAGTCTTCGGAATCGTGACCTTCAAGATGCCTTTCGCGAAGCCGGCGCTCACCTTGTCGGCTTCGACATATTCGGGCAGCCGGAACGATCGTTGGAATGAGCCATAGTGGCGCTCCGAAACGTGGTAGGTCTTCTCCTTTTCTTCCCTTTCCTCCGTCTTTTCGCCGCGAATGGTCAGCACGCCGTTCGCGAGCCGTATGTCGATATTATTCTCGTCGAGGCCGGGCATTTCCGCGGTGATCTCGAATGCGTCGTCCCTCTCGACGACGTCGACCGCGGGGGACGCAACCCAGGCTGCAGCTGAAGGCTGCGTGCGTGCGAGCAACTGGCGTGAGAGCGGACGCCACGAGGAGGGGCCGAAGTCGTCGAACAGGCGGTCGATTTCGGTACGAAGCGTATCGAATGGTGACCACGGAGCGCCGGGGACCGGCAGCGTGGCCTTCTGTTCTTTCTTAGCGGGGAATGTGTCAGGCATGATCATCTCCTGTCTGCCAAGCAGGTCCGGAAACCGGATCTAATCATTGCATTGCGCTCGACATCGAGCTCGATCATCAAAGCACGCCTGCCGGCAAGAGACTTTGATCAATGTCAAAAAGTCGGAAACAGGGTGGAAGAAGCCGGTAAGGCGCTTGCGCGAGTGTTTCCTTTTCGGCCTGACGTCTCGCACGCCGGCGGGCACTGGCCGCGCGCGGCGTTCAGGTCCGCCACCCGATGTGTCGGGATGTTTTTCCCCGGCGCGTCGTGTCTGCTGGGTAGAGTTTGATTAAAAGCAATGCAGCCCCATCAAAGAAGGAGGAGCGTAGCGCAGCAGCTTTCTCAAGCTGCGAGCCCTCGCAGGAACGGGAGGAACCGACATGTCAATGGCACTGAGGACGATGACCCATGCCGAATGCCTGGAAATGCTGGAACGAGCCCACTTCGGTCATCTGGCCTGCTGCAACGATGGCGAGCCTTACGTCGTCCCGGTCTACTTCGCTTTCCGATCAAGAGTAGCCTACAGCTTCTCGATGCCGGGACGAAAAGTCGAGTGGATGCGACGCAACCCGAAAGTATGCCTGCAGGTGGAGGAGCAGTGGGCCAAAGGCGGATGGAGGAGCGTCGTGCTTGCCGGCCGCTTCCAGGAATTGCCGGACGACGATATCTGGCACGAGGAGCGGCTTCATGCGTGGTCACTACTGAAGAGACACTTGGACTGGTGGGAGATCGGCTCCCTCAAAACCGCAGAGCTGCCGCCTGCGGCGGCCCCTTCACACCTGTTCTACGGAATTTACATGAGCGATGTCTCCGGCCGGGTTGCAGCGCAGGCGGGATAACGCAAAGCGGCGTGCCGCGGCCGTCGCGAAAACCGCATCGACGGCGACGTAGCTTGCCCGGCCCGCTCGCCTTGTCGCAACGCCATTTCCGGGACGCACGGGGCGGGTGTTTGCAAAAAGAAGCGGATGCTGCCGCTCACGGTTTCCGCAAGTGCCCGCAGCATGAAGATGAGCCGAAATCGTCGCGGTCCCTGCGCTCTAGGACGCCATCAAAGGGTCATTTCTGACCGTCTCGGCCAGGAAATCGAGGACCGTGCGAACCCGCAATGGCAGGTTCTTGCGCGAGGGGTAAACGACATTGATCGGCAGGCGTGCGGGGGGGAATTCAGGCATTAGCTTGACCAGCCTGCCAGCCTCGATGTCGGGGCAGGCAAGGAGATGCGAAAGCACCGCAAGACCGCCTCCGGCCAGGACCGCGCGATGTACCGCCACCGCGTTGTTGGCGATGAGGCGCGGTGAAATGCGCACGGAAGTCTCATCGGAGCCATTGGAAAACGACCATGACCGCCCATCACCGGCGCGGCTATAGCAGATGCATTCATGGCCACTGATCTCATCGGGCGTATTGGGGCTGCCATGTTGTTTGAGGTAGCGGGGCGCCGCGACGAGGAAGGCCGTTGTCCAGCCGATCCGGCGGCACATCAAGCTACTGTCTGACACTGGACCGAGCCGCACTTCGAGATCGATGCCATCGCCGATCAGATCGGACGGCTCCTCGCGGAAGATCAGTTCGACAGACAGTGCGGGGTAGCGTTCGAGCAATCCCGCAAGGCGCTCGCTCACACAAAGGCCGAGAGGCGCGGGAAGCGTAAGCCGCACCCGGCCCGACGCCATGGCGGTCTCGACGCAGGAGGATTCGGCCAGCGCGTTCACTGCCTCTACCACCCGTAGTGCCATCGCGATCATTTGTTCGCCTTCCACGGTCAGCGCCAGCGCATTCGTGGTACGATGTAGCAGGCGCGTGTTGAGATGGTCTTCGAGTGCGGAAACCTGCCTGGAGACTGCTGGCTGGGTGAGATCAAGATCGATTGCCGCTGCAGAAAACGACCCTGTCTCCGCCACGCGCAAAAAGGCTCTGAGCGCAGATACGATGTCCATCCTGTCCCCCATACGTTTCGACATAAGCCTTATGTCGCAGTTTAGGTCGGAAAGACTTTACTGTCCAGAGATTGCGGATATTGTATGTCCATAAGGACACTGAATATCCGTAATAAGGAGAAAGACATGACGCAGCGCCTCAACTACGCACAGCAATCACCCGAGTTCTTCAAGAAGCTTTCAGACCTGAGCATGGGCCTGAAGGACAGCGTCATCGAACAGAAGATCCGTGACCTCGTGAATATCCGTGCGTCACAGATTAATGGCTGCGGCTTCTGCCTCGACATGCATGTCAAGGAAGCCAAGATCCACGGGGAAAGCGAATTGCGGCTCTATCACGTCGCGATCTGGCGTGAATCGAACCTCTTTGTCCCGCGCGAGCGGGCGGCCCTTGCATGGACCGAGGCAGTCACGAAGCTTGCCGAAGGCGGCGTTGCCGACGAGCTCTACGAGCGGGTGCGCGGCCAGCTTTCTGAGAAGGAAGTCTCCGACCTGACCTTCTCGATCATGGTGATAAATGCCTGGAACCGCGCGAGCATCGCCTTCAAGGCAGTCCCGGGCTCTGCAGACAAGGCCTACGGCCTCGACAAAGCCGGTCTCAACTGAGCTTGCGACCTCAAAGCCATCAACACCGCGGCCGATGGCCGCCCGAAAGGAGAAGTCCTATGAAGATCGTCATTATCGGCGGGACCGGGCTCATCGGCTCCAAAACAGTCGACCGCTTGCGCAAAGAGGGCCATGAGGTCATTGCCGCCTCACCGAACACCGGCGTCAACACGATCACAGGGGAGGGGCTCGCCGCAGCGCTTACTGGTGCTTCGATCGTCGTCGATCTCGCCAACTCGCCATCCTTCGAAGACAAGGCCGTGCTGGAATTCTTCGAAACCTCGGGCCGTAATCTGATTGCGGCTGAAAAGACAGCTGGCGTCAAACACCACATCGCCCTTTCAGTCGTCGGAACCGAGCGACTGCAGGAAAGCGGCTACTTTCGCGGCAAGCTCGCCCAGGAGAAGCTGATCAAGGCCTCCGGCGTACCATACACGATTGTCCATTCCACCCAGTTCATGGAGTTTTTGAGCGGCATCGCGCAATCCGGCACGGTCGGCGACAAAGTTCATCTGTCACCGGCCTATGTGCAGCCGATCGCCTCCGATGACGTCGCCGACGCAATGGCGGATGTGACCCTTGCTGCCCCGGTCAACGGAACGATCGAAATTGCTGGCCCCGAACGCTTCCGGCTCAATGAACTCGTTGCTCGCTACCTTGAGGCGACCGGTGATGCCCGCAAGGTCGAAGCGGATGCCGAAGCGCGTTATTTCGGCGTCCGGCTCAAGGATGGTTCGCTGGTCTCCGACAACAACCCACGCCTGGGCAAGATCACCTTCGAGCAATGGCTGGCAACCGCCGCACGGAAATGACCAGGCGCGGCTGCGCCATAGGTCTTGAGGCGCAGCAACCAACCCATGAAAGGAAATTTGCTATGACGAAATCGATCCTTGTTGCAACTGCCCTTGCAGCGGTCACGTTCACCGCAGCGCTGGCCGATGACGCCGGCGGCAAGGCCTCAAAGGTTACGCTCGTCTATGAGCATGAACTGCCGAACGTTCCTGGCAAGAGCGTCAAGGGTGTGCTGGTCGAATATGGTCCAGGGGGCTTTTCCGAGGGCCACACCCACCCGAACTCCGCCTTCATCTATGCAACGGTTCTGGAAGGATCCATTCGCAGCCAGGTCAATGATGGGCCGGTGAAAACCTACAAGGCCGGAGAGAGCTTTTCGGAAATGCCCGGCGACCGTCATGGCGTCAGCGCAAACGGCAGCAAGACAAAACCTGCAAAGCTGCTGGCGGTCTTTGTGGTTGACACCAATCAGAAGGAATTGACCTTTCCTCTGAAGTAGCAAGTCAGCGGCGGGCCGGGTGTGATCGCACACACGGCCCTCCACACGGGCCGCAATTATCGCGATTGGAGCCTGTCATGTTCAATGACCAACTCTCGTTACCGCTTGTTCTGATCAATATTCTGGGCGTTGCCGGCATCGTCGTATGGCATCTCCAGGGTCGCAACCGTGCGACTGCCCGCCTGGTCGTTCAGATTCTGTTTTTCGCAAGCATGACCGCCGTCCTTGTCTTTGCGGGCATCCTGCCGCATCGCGTCGACGAGATGCAGTTTTCGGGCCTCATGGCGTTTCTGTCCATCTCAGCCCGCGTACTGTGGTGGACACATCTGGCCTGGACCCTGATCGGCTTCGTTCGCATCTATATTGTTCTGGAGCGAAGGCCGCGGGAGGCGCGGTTGCTGCAGGATCTGATCGTTGCCGTTGTCTATCTCGCAGTGGCGTTGTCCATCCTGGGCTTCGTCTTCCAAGCGCCCATAGGCACGCTGGTCGCAACCTCCGGCGTCGTCGCCATCATCTTCGGCCTGGCGCTGCAAAATACACTCGGCGACGTGTTTTCGGGCATCGCACTCACATTGGGCCGGCCCTTTGTCATCGGCGATTGGATCGTGCTTTGCGACGGAACCGAGGGACGTGTCATCGAGAACAACTGGCGCTCCACGTTTTTGCTGACTGGCGCTCATAACGTCGTCGTTTTGCCAAATAGCGTCCTGGCGAAGGTCGGGATCACGAATCTCAGCCGCCCCGACGAAACGCACCAGATCACACTGCTTGTCCGGATCGACGCAAGCCATAGCCCACGGTTGGTCGAAGAAGCAATGCGGACCGCCTTGCAAGGCAGTAGGCGCATCGTCCAGGACCCGCCACCGATCGTCGCCCTGACAGGGATAGACGCCATCGCCATCGAGACCGAATTGCAGTTTCGGGTGGCCAGTTCGGCAAACAGGACGCCGGCGAGAAATGAAGTCATCGACCTTGTCCACAATCACTGCCGGCAAAGCGGCCTCTCCCTCGCAATGCCGCCCCAGAGCTATCAATACGCGTTGCCTGAATTAGACGACATCAAGCTGCGTTCATCCCGCGCGCTCTAGCACCCATTCGAAACTGCTCTTCCAAAGCTCCGCCGGGATATCCTTAGACAGCGTCTCGATCAGATCGGATAGCCTGACACTGCGCAGTTTCTGGCGCCAGGCTTCGTCGGCTTCCCACATGATGCGCGCCACGGCGCAGGGATCGCTTTCGCAGTAGCCGAGCGGTCGGCAAGGGTTGTTGGCTCTGATATTGTTGCAGATAAAGGTCCGCGCCTTGCCTTCGACCGCCTCGACGATATCGAGAAAGGTCAGTTCTGCTGGCGTCTTTGCCAATCGATACCCACCTGACGGCCCGAGGGACGTATCGACGAGACCGGCTTGCGACAGGCTCTGCAACGCCTTTGAAAGATATTCCTTGGGAAGTCCGTGGAACTCGGCCAGCGCCTTGGTGGACAGATAACGGCCCGCGGGCAGACCGGCGAGAATGGCACAACAATGCAGCGCCCATTCGACTTGGCTTTTCAGGATCATAAATTCAGTCCGGGTCGATGCTGAACCGCATCTATTAAGGATATAAAGTATCCCTATTTTCCGGTGATGTAAACAGACCGACCTCTCGGGCATAGAGCCTCACTCGTTCACGTCACGCAGCTTTCGGCCGGTCTCCTGCAAGAGCTTGAAAGCCTGATATCGCCGATCGTGCCGCTCGCCTATTACGCCCGAGGCAGGGCGATAGACCTTTGCGATGCGCGACATGACCCCCATGGCGCTTGAGATGTCGCGGTAGCAGCCACCGGCAACCGCCCCAAGCATAGCGGCGCCAAGCAGGACCGGCTCCGGGCTGGTCACGCTGGCAACCTTGGTTGAGGTGGTATCGGCGATCATCTGCAAAACGAGGGGGCTGTTTGCCGCACCGCCGCTCGCCATGATCAGATCGATGTCGATCGCTTTGTCGCTCAATGCGTCGAGCAGTTGGCGCAGCCCATAGCCGAGCCCTGCAAGGCCAGCGACATAGAACGCAACAAGCGACGCCTCGTCGGCATCAAGCGTCAGCCCGGCAATCAATGCGCGCGCATCAGGGTCGGCAAAAGGCGCGCGGTTGCCAAGGAATTCGGGCACGACAACGATCCTCCCGGCGAGATCGGCAGCGTCGTCACCAGCCCGAGCGGCTGCGCGCTCCAGATAGGCAACGAGCGACAGACCCTCGGCCTTGGCGCGTGTCGCGATTTCAGGGGCTGCCGGATGCATGCTCACCAGGTGGTCGATTGCGGCTCCCGCCGCCGACTGTCCACCCTCGTTCAGCCACAGGCCAGGCACCATCGCTGAAAAATACGGACCCCAGACGCCGTCGACAAAGGTCGGCTGCTGCGTGGTCGCCATCGAGCATGCCGACGTGCCGAAGATATAGGCCAGCCGGCGGCCGGTGTCGGCTGAGCCCGACGTTTTATTTTCGACTGCGCCAAGTGTCCCGATCCCGCCGGCATGCGCGTCAATGAGGGCTGCGCCAACCGGGGTCCCAACCAACAGCCCGAAATCTGCCGCCGCCTGGCTGGAGAGCCCCGTGCCAAGTGCCGCTCCCGGCGCGACGATATCCGTCCCAATCCGCTCGAAACCATCTGTGGCCAGATCCGCAAGACCAATGGCGCGAAAATAGTCAACGTCCCAGCGCCCTTCATGTGCGAGATAGGTCCACTTGCATGTCACCGTGCAGACCGATCGCGAAAAACTGCCGGTAGCACGCCAGGTCAGATAGTCAGAAAGGTCGAAAAAATGGGCGGCTGCCTGGTATTGCCCGGGGAGGTGCCGCTTCAGCCACAGGAGCTTCGGTGTTTGCATTTCTGGCGAGATGCGGCCGCCGACGTAGCGCAGGACGGCGTGCTGGCCGCTGTTGATTGCGTCGGCTTCCACAACAGCCCGATGATCCATCCAGACAATGATGTTCCGGTTGGCATCGCCGGACGTGCTGACGCTGAGCGGACCTCCGTCCTGGCAGACTGCGACCAGCGAGCAGGTAGCGTCGAAGCCGATCCCGGCGATGGAGGCAGGAGCGATGCCCGCATCCTTGACGGCCTGGCGGACGGTGCGGGACACTGCCCGCCAGATGTCCTCGCTGGACTGCTCGACGACGCCGCCAGCCTCGTGCCAGATCGCGATTGGGTGCTTCGCCGTTGATAGCAAATCACCGCTCTCGTCGAACACTCCGGTCCGCGCGCTGCCGGTGCCGACGTCTATTCCGAGAAAGTGGCGTGTCATGTCTAGAGATCCGTGCTGTGAGGCAGAATGACGAGGTCGCGGATTGTCACGTTCCGCTGCCGCGACAACATGAATATCACAGCATCGGCGACTTCACTCGCCTCCATCAAGCCGCCCGCTGCAATGGTCTCTTCGAGCTTGGCCTTCGGCCAATCGCTGATCAGGGCAGTCACAACGGGGCCTGGTGCGACTGCGCCGACGCGAATGCCGTGTTTCATCACTTGTCGGCGCACCGTATGGACGAACGCCTGTACCGCGAATTTGGAGGCGGTGTAGATCGGTTCCCAAACAACCGGAACCAGACCGGCAATCGAACTCGTCATGATGATGTCGCCGGTCTGCCGCTCGACCATATGCGGCAACACTGCCTGAACCGAACGGAAGGCCGCATTGATATTGAGGTTAAGCATGCGATCCCAGGCATCCGGATCTCCCTCGACCACGTCTCCGCCGATATAGGCACCCGCATTGGCGTGAAAAATGTCGAGCTTGCCGAATTTTTCCAGGATATGCGGCACCATCGTCGCAACACTCTGCGGGTCGGTGAGATCGACGACCAGCGGGAATGCCTGTGGTCCCAGTTCGGCGCAGATCCGCTTCAATGAATCCTCTGCCCGGTCGATGAGGGCAACGCTGACGCCCTCACGGATCAATGCTCTTGCGCATTCAAGGCCGATCCCCGAGGCCGCGCCGGTGATTGCAGCGACTTTTCCAGAAAGTTCCTGTTTCATAGCATTCCGTACCTTTTGCCCGGGTTTTACGCGCGTCCGTGCGACACTCTCGAACGGCGCGCGAGGGAATCGACGATGACCGCAACGGCAAGAACGGCGCCCGTGATCATGTAGCGAAGCGACGATGACAGATCGAGCAGCGTCAGGCCGTTGGCGATCGACTGGATGACGATGATGCCAAGCAGCGCCGAATAGGCGCTGCCGCGACCACCAAAGAGGCTGGTTCCGCCGATGACGGCAGCTGCGATAGCATTCAGGTTGACGTCGCCCGTACCAGCCTGCTGGCTTGCCGATGCAAGACGCGCGGCAGACAATACGCCGCCCAAGGCAGCCAGCATCGAGCAGAGCATGAAGGCGCTCGTATAGATCATGCGAACATTGATGCCGGCACGGCGCGCAGCCTCACGATTGCCACCGACCGCTGTCATCGAACGGCCCCACTTTGTGCGGGTCAGCGCATAGCTCATTGCCACGACCAGGCCGACAAAGAGACCAAACATCCACGGAATGCCGCGGTCCTGGTTGAGATAAAAGACGATCGTCTCCAGTCCTGCGGTGATCATGACCGCGCGGAAAACGAGACTGCCAAGCGAGCGCGACGACAAGCCCGCCTCGCGCCGGCGCAGGACGGTCCGGTAGCCGGTCACAAACATCACGATGCCGGGAATGGCAGCGAGACCGTAGGAAACGGGATCCGGTATGACCAGCAGCTGGCCGAAGTTCACGACCGCCGAACCGTATGGCAGGTTGATCGAGCCAGTCGCGCCAAGCAGGTAAAGCTGCATGCCGAGGACCGCGAGAAGGCCAGCCAGTGTCGAAACGAAGCTCGGCATTCCGAGGCGGTTAAAGAGCAAGGCATAGAGCGCGCCGATGATACCGCCGGCGGTAAGGGCAGCGACGATCGCCAGCGCAACCGGCCAGCCTTGGTTGACCCACAGCATGCCGACCAGCGCCGAAGCAAATCCGCTGATCGAACCGACGGATAGGTCGATCTCGCCAACCATCAGGATGCAGACGATCCCCAGTGAAATGACGCCGACGGTCGATGCGTCGAAAAGCAGATTGACGAGGTTGTTGGCTGAAAGGAAGATCGGATTGAGAGAGGCAAACACCGTCCAGATAAGAACAAGACCGACGACGACTGGAAGCGACCCGAGATCGCCTGATTTCACCCGATCTGCAAAGGTCAAGATGGCGCCGCTGATGCCTGTTTCGTGCTTGACCCGAACATCGCTTCTATCCAGCAGCGGTGCGGATGGCGCGTTTTGATTGGCGTTGCTGCTCATGGGTTTTTCCCCTCTGTGATCTCCCGCGGCGCCTGGCGTCGGCTTGCCCGGCGGGAGACGGAGTTGTCTGCGGCCCCGGTGATGGCGCTGACCAGTTCCTGGTTGGTGGCGTCGGGATAGAATATTCCGTTGTTGCGACCGAGACGCAGGACCACGATGCGGTCCGCCACGGCCCGAACGTCTTCCATATTGTGGCTGATCATGATCACCCCGAGACCGCGATCACGGACCCGTTCGATAAGGTTCAAGACCTCCGCCGTCTGTGCCACGCCGAGGGCCGCCGTCGGCTCGTCGAGCATGATGAGCTTCGGCTCCAAGAGCAGCGATCTCGCAATCGCCACCGTCTGACGCTGTCCACCGGAAAGCGAGGCGATCGCAATACGCACGCTCGGGATGCGGGCCGACAGCTCGTTCAAGAGCGTCCAGGAGCGCACCTCCATCGACACCTCGTCGAGTTTTAAGGGACTGGTCTCCCGGCCGAGGAAGATGTTGGCCACCACGTCAAGATTTTCGCAAAGCGCCAGATCCTGAAAAACTGTCGCAATGCCGAGATCAAGTGCGTTACTGGGATCAGCCAGCGTGACGGGTTTGCCGGCAAAAGTGATCGTGCCTGACGTCGGCTGATGGACCCCGGCCAGGATCTTGACAAGTGTCGACTTCCCCGCGCCGTTGTCGCCGACCAACGCCACGACTTCGCCCGCACGCACGTCGAGGTCGATATCCGTCAGGGCGGACACGGCGCCGAAATTCTTGGAGACGCCACGCAGGCTGAGCACCAGCTCGCCGGTCGCGAGCGCGTCATGTTGGTTGTCCGTCATCGAGGCAAGCCTTTCTGTATGACTTCGCGATACCCGCGGCGGCCCCCCCGACGGCGTGTGTCGGAGGGCCCTCGGGAGGATTTCTCAGCTGCCGATGCCGAGCTTCTTGCAACCATCGGCGTAGCGATCGCCGCATAGCTGTTCAGGCGTCTGGATCGGCTTGCCGTTGACTGCCTTGTCGATGATCTCGGCCTTGAGATTTTCTGTTGTCACCAATGCCGGCGTAAAGAGCTGGGTCGGCGTGTCGAAGAGCTTCGTGTCAGCCTTCGGGGTCTCGCCCGAAAGCAGCTTTATGGCGACGTTGGCGGCCGCGGCAGCGACGATCTCGCTCGGCTTGGAAATCGTGTTGTACTGGTCGCCAGCAATGATCAGCTGCAGGCCGGCAATCGTCGCGTCATTGCCCGTCACCGGCGGGACGGGATCCACGCCGGCAGCCTTGAAAGCTGCCACTGCCGCGCCACCGGTACCGTCGTTGGCGGCGACAACACCAATGATCTTCTTGCCGAAGCGCGTGATCTGTCCACTCGCCCACTGCTGCGCCTTCGGCGGCGCCCACTCCGGCGTATCGTATTCGGCCAGCACCTGATACCCGCCTTCAGCGATGCCGGCATGGATACCCTTCTTGATGAGGCCAGCAGCCGCGTCGGTCGGCGAGCCGTTGATCTCGAGGAGACCACCATCCTTGGGCTTGACATTGGTCTTCTTCAGGTGATCGACGAGCGATGCGGCAATCATCTTGCCGATCTCCTCATTGTTGAAGGAGACGTAATAGTCGGCAGCTGCCGACGGGATCGGGCGGTCATAGGCGATGACCTTGACGCCCTGGCTTTGTGCCATCTTTACCAGCGAGGCCGCAGCCGTCGAGTCGACAGGGTCGAGGATGATCGCCTTGGCACCTTGCGAAATCGCCGAGTTGAATTGCTGCTGCTGGCGCGATGCATCGCCATTGGCATTCTGGTAGATCACCTTGCAGCCGGCGCACAGTTTTGCCATTTCGGCCTGGAAGCCCGGGAAGTCATGCTCTTCGTAACGTGTCGAACTCTGATCGGGCATGAGGAAGGCAACGGTTGCATCCGTGACCTTGGCCGATTGTGCAAAAACGGACGTTGCGCCGAGAAGGCCGAAGGCCAGGATTGCAGCGCTTGCGAGTTTCGTTGAAAGTTGCGTCATTTCGGTTTCTCCATTGAAGAGATCGATTGTTGCGGTTACCGTCTCAGGCGTGGCTCACCTGAGTTCAAAGCGCACGAAGCCGCCACCGAAACCAACGGTCGAGGACCATCGCCGGCCGAGCTGCTGGGGCGCAGCTGTTTTGAATTTGAAGACAAGCGTTGCCCTCACGAGGGCCGCCAGGGCCTTCGTTCGAACGCGCCATCAATGTGTGCTTTCTCCTCCCTGTCCTCCCTGGTTAGGCGGCCTCCACCGCTTTTTCGTTTTGTGCCCGCAAGGCTCTGAACCTGGAGGGCGGCATTCCTTTTTGCGCGAGAAAGTGTCTGTTGAAATTTGAAAGGTTGTTGAACCCGGACGCGTAACAGATATCGATCACTGGCATGTCCTCGCTGCTCATCAACAGCTGGCAGGCGAGGTTGATGCGCAAGCGGTTCACATATTGGACCACCGAGAAGCCGGTATGTTTCCTGAACGACCTCGAGAACGCACTTGGCGTCTGACCGGCGATCGCTGCCAGGTCGGTTTCGGCAAACGGCTCCGTCAGTCGTTCGCGGATAAATGCCAACGCCTTGTTGGTGCCGATCGACATGTAACCGGACGGGTCGGGCTGATAGTCGGGTGTGGTCAGCGCGATGCGATCGTTCACAACCGTCAGAAGTTCGACGAGCTGCATGAAAAGTGCGATGCGACGTGCACCCGTGGCGTAAAGCATCTCCTGCATGACCGGTTTGGCGAGTGCGGCGGTCTTAACAGGGAACAGGACGCCTCGACGGCTGTCGGCCAGCACCGGGCGAAACCCTTTGAGTTCGGGCAGGATGGCAAGCAGGCCGTCGATGAATTGCTCGGAGAACTGCAAGACCAGGCAACGCTTTTCGATGCGTCTGTTGTCCGAAACCTCGCTCACCCAATTGTGCGGCAGGTTCGGACCGGTCATCACAAAATTTCCCGGTTGAAAATCGCCGATGAAGTCGCCGACGAAATAGCAGCCGGAGGTTTCGGTGATCAGGTGGATTTCATACTCGGGGTGAAAGTGCCACCGCACCGTATGATAGGGATATCCGTGTGACCACATCTTGAAGGATTCGCCGGAACGTATCTGGACGACTTCCAGATCGGGCTCTGATGCATCCTTCATACGACTACCCTCCCAGGTCCGAACTCTCTTGCCGGGCCAAAGCAGGCGAACTCTCCCGGTTCCATCCCGCGGCCACGAAAGAAGCTTAGCCGGACATGACAGGCCGCTCCACCACATTTGACCGCGCTTACCGATAGTTTTTTGTCATCCGATTCATGCTTGCCTGGATGTTCGACAGTGCATTTCCAGTCAAATCTGCGTCAACGACGCCGACGTCAGGGTTCATCAGGAGAATAAAAGAAGGACGGGGTCGGGAACGAATTCTCATCGCCCGCCCGGCCGAAAGAGCTCGGACGCGCAGCAGCATTCACCTGGCGAAGCGGGCGCTACAGCGGTGGAGTTGACCACGATTGCGGCGACTTGAGGTCGCGTGCAAGCCGATCTTCGCCGAAGCGATCCTCTTCGCTTTGAGCGACGACTGATCGATGGTCACGGGCATATCGCTTCCGCTCGACGGCCGCTTCGCCATCTTGATGCCGGCGAACCCGATCGAGCTCCGCAAGAAGCTAAGCTTGGGCTTCCTCACGGGGCAGGGAGGCGGTGATCGTCGTGGCGCTGCCTTCGAGCAGCCGATCCACGATCATGCTGCCGATCGGGATGGCCGAGGTTGCTGCGGGCGAGGGAGCGTTGCAGACATGCAGCATTCGTTCGGTCTGCTTGAAGAGGAAGTCATGTACCAGGCTTCCGTCGGCCATCACCGCCTGCGCGCGAATGCCAGCCTGTGGTTTTTGCAGGTCATCAATCGTCAGCGAGGGGCAATATTTCCGGCATTCCTCGAGATAGCGCGCCCGCGATGCGGAATTGGCAAATTCCGACATCGCCGAGCGCCAGTTTTTCCGCGCCATTTTCCAGAAGCCGGGAAATGCAGCCATGCTGGCGACGTCCTTGAGCGCAAAACTTCCCTTGCCGTAGCCTTCGCGCGCAAAGCCAAGCACGGCGTTCGGTCCAACTGTCATGCCACCATCGATCGTTCGCGTCAGGTGGATACCGAGGAAGGGCAAGTTTGGATCGGGGATCGGATAGATAAGGCGCTGCGTCACTTTCGCCCTTGATGCCGGCAATGCGTAATATTCGCCGCGAAACGGCACGATCCGATGATCGATCTTCACACCGGCCATCATGGCAATGCGATCGGACTGGAGGCCGGCGCAGGCAATCAGCCTGCGGGCCTTGATGGAACCGGACGCACTTTCGATGCGTACGCCTTCGTCTTCCTCGTTAATCGCCCGGACCGCCACGCCGCGCCTGATTTTGCCGCCTCGTTCCTCGATCTTTCGTGCCATGGCACGGCACACGAGGGCATAGTCGACGATTCCCGTGGCGTGAACGAGAAGGGCGCCGAGACCGGCGATATTGGGCTCGTCGGCTCGCAGCTTCGCCGTCGACAACCTGGTATGATCGATGCCGTTTTTTTGCGCTCTTTCCTCGAGCGCCTCCATCCGCTCCATCTCCGCGTCACTGGTCGCGACCAGCAACTTTCCGCAGGTTTCGAAGGGGATGCGATTTTCATCGCAGAAGCGCTTTGTCGCCTCCGCGCCCTCGCGGCAGAGTTTCGCTTTCAGTGAGCCGGGAGCATAATAGATGCCGGCATGGATGACGCCGCTGTTGTGACCTGTCTGGTGCCTTGCAAGTTCGGTCTCCTTTTCCAGAACGACAATACTGGCGCCAGGTGTTTTTTCCTGAAGCGCCATGGCAGCCGCCAGGCCGACGATGCCACCTCCAATGACGCAATTGTCATACATGCCGCTACCCCGGATCCGACTCGTCTGCTGTCAGGCTAGCATTCACGCGGCTCGTCGTCTTGCGATCCTTATGACGTATGGCACTGCAAGAGGCTTGCGCAAGCCGCTCCGCCTCAAGCCCTCAGGGTCTATTTTTGACGAGCCGATAATACATTGCGGATGGAGAAACTGGAATTGATGCGCAGCACACCTGGCAGGACGGAGAGGATCTCCTTGTGGATCCTTTCGAAGGCACCGGCGCTTTCGACGTCGATGCGCAGGAGATAATCCGAGCCGCCCGTCATCAGGAAGCACTCACGAATTTCCGGGTATTTGCGCACGGCCGCTTCAAAGCGTTTCAGATATTCTTCTGTCTGGCGCTCCAGCGTGATCTGGATGATCACGGCAATCGCCTCCTCACCAAGCACATCAATAAGCGCTGTATAACCCTTGATGATTCCAGCCTTTTCCATGAGGGCAATACGGCGCAGGCAAGCCGAGGCGGACAGGCCAACCTCCTTGCCGAGATCGACATTGGATATGCGGGAGTTCAGGCGCAACTGCCGGATGATTTTCCGGTCGATGGCATCAATCTCATACATTATCGCCTCATCTATTCGCGCCGCAGGCAGCCGTCACGCGCCACTGATTGCATCGGCCATCCATCGCATAGGATGCTCACCCCGAATAGAAGAGAATCGCTTCGTCTGGCAACGGCATGAGAAGCCAGAGACCATCGCCTCCTCTTCGCCCTGCAATTGCCCGGTCCAGGAAAGGTCAAATGTGCTTCTGCTGAGCACCTGGTGTCGTTCCTTATGTCCGAACAACCCGGCCATGCCGCAGCATCCGGTTGCAGCAATTTCGACCGGTGCGCCGAGTGCGGCAAAGACCGTCTTCCAGGCCGTCGCCCCGGCGCCGGCGCTTTCGCTGCAATGAAGGAACAGTTTGCGCGGCAGGCGTGCTGTGGCCAGTTTGGGCAGGGCGCGCCCGTTTGCGATTTCCCTGTTCAGGAACTCCTGAACCAACATTACCGGCTGGCCCGTCAGACCGGCCTTCAGATATTCTTGGCGGATCATCATGACGAAGGCCGGATCGACCCCCACCATTGGTCGACCGGATGCGGCAACCATGTCGAGCGCCGACCTGAGTTTGCGCGCCTGCCTGACAAAGCGGGCTCTGTCGCCGAGCACGTGGGCTGCCTTTCCGCCTGGGTACATGGCCACGAAAACCGGGCGATAACCAAAGCCACGAAGGCCATCAGCGAGCGCCAATGCCGCCTTGGTGTCGAAAAGCGCCGTAAAAGGATCCTGCCAGATAAAGACCGTGTCCTCATGCCATCGATGCTGCGTGATCGTTTCGGCGCCAAACGTCTGATATCCACCGCTGCCCACATCATCATCGGCAAGGAGAGGCAGGTCGCGCAGACCCGTCAATTTTTCCATCAGTGGGTTGACGAGCCTTGCAAGGACCGCCGCCGGCTTTCTGTAACGGATCAAAACGGATGCGTATTCCTCCAGCAACAGCGCTGCCCTATCGGCAAGCGCACGCCGACGCTTCTGATGGAGCCGGTCGAGGAAATGCGACTTCATCTCCGGTATGTCGACCTGTACCGGACAGCTCGTGGCGCAGGCCTTGCAGCCGAGGCATCCGTCGAGAGCGAACAGAACATCGCGCTCCAGCTCTTCGGTCGCGCGACCTTGCCGTTGCGCCTGGTGCCAATGCCTCAGAGCGTCGGCGCGGCCCTTTGGCGAGTGGCGCAGATCCCGTGTCGCCTTGAACGAGGGGCACATGACGTTGCTGCGTTGATAGCTCAAACATTGCGCATTGCCATTGCACCTGAAGGCAAGGCCGAGAGGATCACTGTCCTCGGTGTTGACGCTGCGAAACGGGGTTGTGCCGATGCCCATGAGAGACCCCGCATCACCGACGAGCTTGCCGGGATTGAAGCGATGTTTTGGATCGAAGGCGCGTTTGACACGGCCAAACGCATCATATGCGACAGCGCCGACGAACTCCGCGAGGTACGCGCCACGCACGCCCTTGCCATGCTCTCCCCAGAAAATGCCACCATGCCGGCGTGTCAGTTCGAAGACGCCATCCGAAATCACCTTCATGATTGCCCGGTCTTCCTCGCGGTCGATATCGAGTGCGGGACGGATATGCAGGCAGCCGACATCGACATGTCCGTACATGCCATAGGTCAAGCCGTTGCTGCCGAGCAACGCCGTGAAGTCCTCGACAAAGGCTGCAAGGTTTTCGACAGGAACCACGCAGTCCTCGACAAAGGCAACCGGTCGGCGCTTGCCACTGACCTTGCCGAGCAAGCCAACACTTGCAGCCCTGACGTGCCAGAGTGATGCCATTTCGATATCGTCAATGGCGACATGGCTTGCGATTACACCGGCAAGCGTCAGCGCGCTCTCTTGCAGTGCTTCGACCCGCCGCATCAGATCTGCCTCCTCGTCTCCAACGAACTCGACGAAATTGTAGGCGATCGCCTGGCCGTCGCGAGCGCGCAGGCTGGCTGGCAGGGCTTGCAGAATTCCGGCCTTGTCGGCGAGACCCTGCACCCATTCGTCCATGACTTCGATTGCGAGCGGATCATGCGCGAGGAGGGCACTTCCGGCGTCCAGGGCGGCGGCAAATGTCTCGAAACCAATGACGATCAATCGCTTGAATTTCGGCTTGCGCAGCAGGCGCAAACGTACCCGCGTAACGAGGCCGAGCGTGCCCTCCGCACCGATCGGCAGGCGCCACCATTCGAGATCGCGTTCGGGCGGCTTTGCCCGTTCAAGGTCATATCCGGTAAACCTGCGCGAAAGCGCCGGGACCTGGCTGATGAGAGCGTCGCGGCCCGACTTGCAAGCCGCTTCGATCTCAGACAGCATAGTGTTCGCCCAGTCAGGCGCAGGCGCGCCACTATCCAGTGTCCGACCGCCATCAAGGACGATCTCCATTCCAAGCACGTTGTCGCTGGTCTTGCCGTAGCGCCTCGATCCTTTTCCGGATGCATCTGTGCTCACCATACCGCCGATCGTGCAGCGGCTTGCCGTCGAGGTCGTCGGCGCGAAGAACAGACCGGTCGCGGCCAGCTGCGCGTTCAGTTCGTCAAGAACGATGCCCGGTTCAACCTCCACCCATTGCTCCGCGACGTTCACGCGCAGAAGGCGGTTCATGTATTTTTGAAAATCGACGATGATGCCCGTGTTCAGGCTCTGGCCGTTTGTACCGGTACCGCCGCCGCGCGCTGTCACGGGAACACCACGCAGATGTTCGGCGTCGAGGACGCGCATCAGCCGTCGAACATCTTCGGCATCGCGTGGAGCAACAACGATATCCGGCATCATGGTGTAAATGCTGTTGTCCGTCGACATGGCTGCGAGCAGTGCGGCGTCTGCTGCGATGTCGCCGCGAAATCCTGCGTCAGTCAGCAAGGAGGAAATTTCCTCAAGTGCAATGTGATAGGGCGTTGTATTGACAGTCTGGTGCAGCATCACTGTAGATCCGGAAAAATCGGGGGAACCAGTATTGAAGCACATCTGACCACTTCGTATAATTAGAAAGATATGAAGGTGTTTTCGGAAAATACGAACATAGGACTGCGCCATCTTCGCGCGGCTCTCACGGTCATGGAAGAAGGATCCTTCAGCCGGGCGGCGCAACGGCTTGGCGTCGTGCCCTCGGCCCTGACCGAGACGATCCGCATGCTCGAGGCTGAGTGCGCAACGGCGATCTTCGATCGAAAGACGCGTCCTGTAAGAGCGACAGAAGCCGGTGAAGCGTTCCTTGAGGGCGCTCGCGACATTCTCGATCGCTTCGAGCTTTCGCTGACAAACCTCAGGCAGGTCGGCGGCCTCAAACGCGGTCGTGTGGCGATCGGTGCAGCGCCATCAGCCGTCCTGACGCCGCTGTCGGAGGCGATTGCGAAGTTTCGCACTGACCATCCGGGAATTGATATTGTTGTCCATGACGACGTGGCTGAGCGATTGGCCGGCATGGTGATCAACAAGACACTCGACTTCGCGCTGGCTGGTCCTGGCTTTGAATCGGGCGAATTGGAGGGAAGAAAGATCAGCGAGGACCCTTTCGGTCTCGTCTGCCACAAAGATCATCATCTTGCACGATCATCGCGACCGGTTGTGCTGGCCGATATCAATCCGGAAGATGTGATCGCGCTTGACCGACAGGCCGGTATTGCAAGGATGCTGGCCGATTGCCGCGAATTGCCACCGAGCCTGACTATCGGCCGCATACAGACTTTCAGCACCATTGCGCAGTTGACCCTGATCAGCCGCAACGCCGGCGTCGCACTGTTGCCTAGGCACGCTGCCAAGGTCATCCAGAGCGATGAGATTGTTTTTCGCGCGATAGCCGATTTTCGGCTTGTCCGCTCCCTCTATCTGTTGACCCGCAGCCGCTCCAGCCTGCCTCCAGCGGCAGAGCGCTTCATCAACTATCTCATCTGACCGCGTTCCCGCACGAAACGTTCAACGGTTTGAAGAAAGTTGCAAGAACGCTGCCGCAATTGCTTGTTTCCATAACGAAGTGAGTGAAAAATTCGTTCACAGACCGATATCCTTGCGGGCGTATACACTTGGGCCGGGTCATGAACAGCAGCATCGAGAATGTTACGCTCGCAACTGACGGATGCGGCGCCAATTCAATTGACCCTGGCGCTTTCCCGCAGCAGCCCTTGCCGGGCGCGTGGCAGCGCAGCATCGGCATGAAGCGTGTTGTTGGAAAAAGGGCAAATTGTGGAGATGATGGCTGATGACGCCGATACCATCTCCTTTTTAAAATTCTCGGCCATTTGAGAAATCGTTACATCTGATCTGACTTTTTTTGGGGTTCACTATGAAGATCACCGTGCTTGGTGCCGGCGTCATTGGCGTTACCACTGCCTACTATCTGGCGAAATCGGGACACGAGGTAACAGTGCTGGAGCGGCAGAGCGGACCGGCTCTGGAAACCAGCTACGCCAACGCCGGCGAGATCTCGCCCGGTTATGCATCCCCCTGGGCAGCCCCCGGGATTCCCCAGAAGGCGGTCAAATGGCTTTTCATGAAGCATGCGCCCTTGATCATACGTCCGACATTCGACCCAGCCACCTGGGCCTGGGTGGCGGCAATGCTGCGCAACTGCACTTCGGCGCGCTACGCCATCAATAAGAGCCGTATGGTCCGTCTTGCCGAATACAGTCGCGACTGCCTGATCGAGCTGCGTGACGAGACCGGCATCGCCTACGACGAGCGGGCCCGAGGGACCCTGCAGCTCTTCCGCACGCAAAAGCAGCTCGATGCGATTACAAAAGACATCGAGGTCCTCGCAAAGGACGGCGTGCCGTTCGAAGTCCTCGACCCGGCAGGATGCGTCGCGGCCGAACCTGGACTGGCGCCGGTCAAGCATAAGATCGTTGGCGGTTTGCGCCTGCCCAACGACGAAACGGGCGACTGCTTCAAATTCACAAACGAACTCGCAAAGCGTGCGGAGGCATTAGGTGTGCGCTTCGTCTACGGGGCAGAGGTCCATAAGCTGCGCATCGAGAACAACAGGATCAGGGCCGTCGAAACCTCGCATGGCGCCTTCGACAGCGACGTCTTCGTGGCCGCTTTCGGCAGCTTCACGCCGACCTTGTTGAAACCGCTCGGACTGAAGGTCCCGATATATCCGGTGAAGGGATATTCGATCACGGTTCCGATCCTCGACGAGAGCCGGGCGCCCGTTTCGACGATCATGGACGAAACCTTCAAGATCGCCATCACCCGTCTGGGTGATCGGATCCGTGTCGGCGGCATGGCCGAAATCGCGCGTTTCAACAAGGACTTGCCGCCTAATCGTAAAGCGACACTTGCGCATTCGGTTGAGGATCTGTTCGGTGGAGCAGGGGACCAGAGCAAGGCGCAGTTCTGGTGCGGACTGCGGCCGATGACGCCCGACGGAACGCCAATCATCGGCAAGGCGGTCTATGACAACCTCTACCTCAACGCCGGACATGGCACGCTCGGTTGGACGATGGCCTGCGGCTCCGGCCGCGTACTGACCGATCTTGTCAACAGGGCGAAACCGCAGATATCGACCGAGGGACTGGATCTCGGCCGCTACGGCTGACATGCGCCCGCGCAATTCGTACGCTATCTTTCTAAAATACCGGCGCCATACTGCGGCGCCGGTATTTTTGTGAACGGGCGTTCAACGCGCTGCCCAGTTCGCACCGCGACGGAAAATCGTCTTCATCTGCGGGACCTGGAATTCCTTGGCCTGGTGGCCGAGCGAAGAATAAAAGACACGGCCCTTGCCGTATTTGCGCTTCCAGGCCACAGGCATCACAACGCCGTCGATCCAATAGGCGTGGTCGCCGGTGAACGTCGTCGTCGCCAGCACCTCGTTCGAAGGATCGACATGCATGTAGTATTGCTCGGAAGTGTATGGGAAGTCGCCAATGCCCTCCATCACCGGATCATCGGGCCGCGCGATATTGACCGTGTAGTCGATGATATTGCCAGGATGGGCGACCCACTGACCGCCGATGATGAATTGATAGTCGACGCACTCGCGAAAGCTGTCGCCGGCGCCGCCGTGGTAGCCGGCAAGGCCGACGCCGCCCTCGATCGCAGCCGCGAGGTTCTTGATCTCTTCCGTTTCGATTTTCGACATCGTCACGATCGGTACGACCAGGCTGAGATCACGGACAGAAGGGTCGGCAAAGGCTTCGGTCGTGTGCTCGACGTAGACCCTGAACCCATCCTCCTCCAGCATGTCCTTGATGATTGCGGCGCATTCCTGCGGCTCGTGGCCGCTCCATCCGCCCCAGACGATCAGTGCTTCACGCATGCTCTTCCTCCTGATGATTACTTGGCCAAGCGCCCGTCAATGAGCGACTGGGACAGCGGCATCGGCCGCTCTGTTTGCGTTGTAATGTCGACCGTGCGTCCGCTCTTGGAGGCCGTGTCGAAGGCTTCCATCACCTCAAGGACATGCAGAGCCAGATCGCCGTTGGCGCGATGCGGCCGGTTCGTGCGGACAGCATGGGCGAGATCCGCGACACCGATCGAGCGGTAGTTGCCGTCGGCATAAGGTGCCGTGAGTGGCTGCGGTTCGAATGCTCCGCCCTTCTTCAGCAGCTCCACATCGCCGCCAAAGTGGTTCGGATCAGGGACGATCAGCGTGCCTTCGGTCCCGTAGATCTCAAGCGGTACGTGCTTGTGGCCGGCGACGTCGAAGCTCATGCCAATCTGAACGACTGCGCCATTAACAAAGGCCATGAGACCCGCGACATGGGTGGGCACATGCACCGGAATATGCTCGCCGTTTCTCGGTTCGCTGGTAATGACACGCTCCTTGCGCGGTGTGAGGGCAAAGCCGGCGACCTGTGCGACGGGTCCAAAGAGGTTGACGAGATCCGTGATGTAGTAGGGACCCATATCAAGCATCGGGCCGCCGCCAACTTCGTAGTAAAAGCCGGGATTGGGATGCCAGCGCTCGTGACCCGGGCACATGAAGGTCGCGGTTCCACCGACCGGTTGGCCAATCACGCCCTGATCGACAAGCGTGCGCGCGGTCTGGTGCCCGCCACCGAGGAAGGTGTCGGGTGCAGCACCGATGCGCAAGCCCTTGGCTCTTGCTGCCTCCGCAAGTCGTTTGCCTTCCGCGAAATTGATGCCAAGCGGCTTTTCCGAATAGGCGTGCTTGCCAGCCTCGAGCGCCTGCAGGCCAACCGCGACATGCGCCTTGGGCACCGTCAGATTGACGATGATCTCGACCCTGGGATCGGCAAACAGTTCATCGATCCTTTTTGATGGCACGTTGAACTCGGCGGCCTTTGCCACGGCCATATCGTGGTTGAGGTCGGCCACGCCGCAAACATCAAGGATAGGAAACGACGCCATCGCCTTCAGATAGGCGCCGGAGATGTTGCCGCAGCCAATGATGCCGATGCCGACTGGTTCCATGATTTCCTCCTGTTGGATGTCGTGATTTTGCTGTCTAGAGCGCCGGACCGGTGGTGTTCCACGGCGACTCGTAGAGTTCGTAAAGTGCCACAGCGGCTGCCCCTTGCGCCCAGAAGTCGTCGGTCGAATCGTCAAAGACGAGTTCGGCAACACCCTTCAAAGACGGCGGCACGGCGAGCGCATAGGCGTTTCGCAGGCTGTCGAGAAACGGCTCGCCCAGCGCAAGACTGGAACCGACGAGGATAACCCGCGGCGGCGCAAACAAGGTGACGATATTGGCGATCGCCACGCCGACAGCTTCTCCGGCGCGGATTGCTGCGCTGATCAGCGTGTCGTCCTCGGCCTTGATAAGGGCCTGGGCATGCGTCATTCCCCGTCCAAGCCGGATGGCCTCGGCAAACCGGCCGCTGGCCGGCTGGTCGCCGAGAATCTCGCTTTCGCCAGCCTGGCTCGACAGTCGCACGATGCCGCGCGGTCCCATGCCCAGCACCAGGTCGCCAAGATTGTGGCTGAGGCCGCCGGCGCCGCGAAACAGCTGATTGTCATGCAGGACGCCCAGACCAAGCGTCTGCTCCAGGGAAATCAGGACCATGTCCTCCAGATCACGCGCCTGGCCGAACCAGTGGTGGGCAAGCGTGATGGCATGCGCATCGCTTTCCACGATCGTCGGGGTATTGAGCCTGGCCGTCATCTCGCTTGCGAAGTCGACATTCGTGTCACGAAAGATCGGGCTGCTGCGGATATGGCCGGTGCGGTGTTCGATGACCCCCGGAAGCCCAAGGCAAACAGTATCGACATCTTCGAGCGAGAGCCCGGCATCGACCACGCAGCGGCGCACACCATCCTCGACAAGATCGGCGATGACGCCGATCGGTTGGCGATCGATGCGAATAGGGAGCGTGAGCTGTGACAGCACGTCTCCGCGAAAATCGGTCACGACGAAAACGAGGCGGTTGGCGGCGATCTTGGCGCCGACCACCCGTGCGGCATCCGGATTGAGTTCGAGCATGACGCGCGGTCGACCGCGGCCCGCCTCGTTGCGAATATCGCCCTCATGGCGTGGCAAGATCAGGCCGTCGTCGAGCAGCGAGGCGGTGATTGCTGAAACCGTGGTTGTCGACAATTGCGTCCGCTCGCTGATTTCGACACGCGATATCGGCCCGTGACGGCGGATCGTATCAAGCACGTTCAAGCGGTTGATCGCGCGCATCAATTCCGGATCTGCGGTCTTCATGAGGTCTGGCCGGCTCTTCGATATTCCCGCAAGTCGCGGGGCTTATATTTTCAACGGTATACGAATTAAATAGCGCGTCGGTGACCCCGTCTGTCAAGCCAAAATTGCTAAATTCCGGGAGGGGAGTTGACATTCTCCAAAACCTCCCGATGATTTAATCCGCATAAGGGAAAAATTGAAGAGGACGATTTTTGCCCTTCCTGGAGGAGAAATCATGTTTGACCATTTGAAGGCGAAAGCCTTGCTTCGCAGCCGTTTCATTGCCCGCTCGGCGGCCACCGGGCTGGCACTCCTGATTGCTGCGGGAAGTGCCGCAGCAGAGACCACCGTGAAGTGGCTGCATCTTGAAATCGACCCGAACTATCTGGCGGTCTGGAAGAAGATCGCTGTCAAGTACGAGGCTGAGCATCCTGGCGTGAAGATCGAAATGCAGTTTCTGGAAAACGAAGCCTTCAAGGCGAAGCTTCCGACGCTGTTGCAATCGAGTGATGCCCCGGACCTGTTTTTCAGCTGGGGCGGCGGCGTCCTGAAGCAGCAGCTTGCCACCGGCACGCTGATGGACTTGACCGAAGCCATGAAGGCCAAGGATGGCGCCTGGCTGAAGAGCTACAATCCGGCCTCGATCAACGGGCTGACCTTCGACGGCAAGATCGGTGCTGTTCCCTACAAGATGGGTACGGTTTCCTTCTTCTATAACAAAAAGATGTTTGCGAAGGCCGGCGTCGACGCAGCCTCGATCAAATCATGGGACGATTACCTCGCCGCCGTCAAAAAGCTCAAGGATGCCGGCATCGTACCGATTGCAGGCGGGGGTGGCGAAAAATGGCCAATCCATTTCTACTGGAGCTACCTCGTCATGCGCGACGGCGGCCAGAAGGTCTTCGATGCGGCCAAGAACGGGCAGGGCGAGGGCTTCAACGATCCAGCCATCATCAAGGCTGGCGAACAACTCGCCGAACTCGGCAAGCTAGAACCGTTCCAGCCGGGCTACCTTGGTGCCACCTGGCCACAGGCGCTCGGCGTCTTCGGTGACGGCAAGGCCGCGATGATCCTCGGTTTCGAAAACACCGCTGCCAACCAACGCACAAATTCCGGCGACGGCAAAGGCCTCGATCCCGACAATATCGGCCGTTTCGCTTTCCCCGCCGTTGCCGGCGGCGCGGGGGCTGTAACCGACACGCTCGGCGGCCTGAATGGCTGGGCTGTGACAAAGAAGGCCCCGCCAGAAACGCTTGATTTCCTTGCCTATCTGACAAATGCCGAAAACGAGCGCGAGATGGCCAGGGCAGGCATGCTCATCCCGGTTGCCGCCGGTGCGCAGGACGGGGTGACCAATCCCTTGATGCATCAGGCCGCCGAACAGCTTGCGCATTCGACGTGGCATCAGAACTTCTTCGATCAGGATCTCGGCCCGTCCGTCGGTCGCGTGGTCAACGACGTCTCGGTTGCCATCGTATCGGGTCAAATGAGCCCCGCCGACGGCGCTCAGCAGATCCAGGAAGCCTTCGAGCAGGATCAGCTCTGATCAAGACTATCGCGGCGCGGAGCAAGTCCCCGCGCCACCCTCAATCCGGGTAAAGGGGATCGGCCTTCATGACCACCATCAGCGCCACAAGCCTTGTGCGTCCGCGCCCGACCGTCAGATCGTCGGTGCGCAGCAAGGATCCCAGCCTGGCGCGGCGTCTGCCGGTCCTGCTTCTGTTCCTGCCGCCAGCAGTGCTGCTGTTTACGATTTTCGTCATCCTGCCGATGGGCGAGGCTGCCTGGTACAGTCTCTATAAATGGGACGGGTACGGTTTACCGACGCAGTTCGTCGGAATGCGGAACTTCGAGGTGCTGTTCAAGAACAGCGCCTTCCTGACCGCGCTGAAAAACAATGCCCTGATCATCGTCATTTCGATCCTGATCCAGATACCGCTCGCCATCTGGCTGGCGATGATGCTCGCCCACCGGATTGCGGGCGTCGTCGTCTTCCGCCTGATCTTCTTCCTGCCCTACGTCTTGGCCGAGGTTGCAGCGGGCCTCATATGGCGCTTCGTCTATGACGGCGACTATGGTTTGTTTGCCTCGGCTGCCCACCTCATTGGCGTCGAAACCCCCTATGTTCTGGCCGATAAGGACCTGGCAATCTATGCGGTCCTGGCAGTTGTCGTCTGGAAGTATTTCGGCTTCCATATGATGTTGTTCATCGCGGGACTGCAGTCGCTCGACAAGAGCGTGCTGGAGGCTGCCGAAATCGACGGCGCGAGCGGTTGGCAGCGGTTCCGCTACATCACCCTGCCGCTTCTCGGCTCGACGGTCCGCCTGTCCGTCTTCTTCGCAGTCGTTGGCTCACTGCAGCTCTTCGACCTCATCATGCCGCTGACTGGCGGCGGGCCCTTCAACGCGACACAGACCATGGTCACCTTCCTGTTCAACTTCGGCGTTACGCGCATGCAGGTTGGCCTCGGCAGCGCCGTAGGCGTCGTCCTGTTCGTCATCTGCGTGACGCTCGCCTTCGGCTACAAACGGATATTCATGCGCAATGACTGATATGGCCTCAACCGCCCGGATTGCTGCCGGCACAAAGATCTACCTCTACGTCTCGCTGACGATCATTGCCGCAATTGTGCTCGTGCCATTGCTGACGACGGCGCTTGGCGGCTTCAAGGATCTCGGCGATCTGCGCACCAACCCCTTTGGGCTGCCTGCCGCATGGCACCCGGAGAACTATACCGACATTCTCTTCGGTGACCGCTACTGGCGGCAGATGACGAATTCGCTGATCATCGCGACGTTGACAGTCTGCCTGACAGTTTCGGTCTCGGCCATGGCCGCCTTCACCTTCGCACACGTGAAGTTCTTCGGTGCTGGCTTCCTATTGAACTATTTCCTGATCGGCCTGATGTTTCCGGCCGCGACCGCCATCCTGCCTTTGTTCATCCGGATCCGTGACCTTGGGTTGTTGAATTCCTACTGGGGCGTGGTCTTGCCCCAGGTCTCCTTTGGGCTCGGCATGAGCATTCTCTTGTTCCGAAACTATTTTCGCAACCTTCCGGAAGAATTGTTCCAGGCCGCAATCGTCGACGGCTGTGGCTACATCCGGTTTTTCTGGCACATCTCGCTGCCGCTCTCGCGGCCGATCATCGCAACGGTCAGCATCATCTCCTTCGTCGGCAGTTGGAACAGCTACATTCTGCCTTTGATCATGCTGAACTCGGAGACGATGTATCCCTGGCCGCTCGGCATCATGGTCTACCGGGGCGAGTTCGGCACAGCCTGGCAGTTGGTGCTCGCCTTCATCACGCTGACCATCATGCCGACGATCATCGTGTTTTTCCTGGCGCAGAAGCATATCATCGCCGGGTTGACTGCGGGTGCGGTCAAGTCTTGACGCGAGCCCCGAGGATGAGACTGCGCTTCAGCCGAAGGCGAGGCGGCCGTTCGCGATGAGGCAATGGCGAAGTGACAGCACGTGCCCATCTCACGATGCCGGAACCCACTTGAAGTGATCGCCATCGGACTGAATGTGGCCGACACCGGGGAACGGGAAGTGAGGCGCGAAGATCAGTTCCTGCGATGCGGCAAGCTTCTTCAGGGTCTCAATGCGAGTTTCCTCACCGATGACGGCGTCGTTGTCGAACCCGAGCGGCCAATCGGGCCGGGCAAGCGAAATGATCGAGCTGTGCACGGTGTCGCCGATATCGAACAGTTTCTCTTTGCCGGAAACCAACTCGTAGCCGACATGGCCGGGCGTGTGTCCCTTCAACCCGACCGAGGTAATTCCGGTGATAACCTTTGCGCCGGGCTTGAAGGTCTTCACCTGCCCGGCAATTGCCTTGACGACTTCGGCGAGCTCATCGTCCTTCTTGGCAAAGGCCCATTCGGGTGACGAGATGCGGATGGTTGCTTTGGGGAAGGCCAGCTTGCCGTCCTTGACGAGACCACCTACGTGGTCGGGATGGGAGTGTGTGATCAGCACGTCGGTGACGTCTTCCGGCTTGAAGCCTGCCTGAGCGAGCGACTGTTGGAGCGCGCCGCCAACACCTGTGTCGATGAGGATCAACCGCTTCGGCTGCTTCACCAGCAGCGCGTCGACGCTGAGCGTTATCGTGTCCGTAGGCGCGCTCGCCGCCTTTAGGACGTCTGCGACGTCTTCAGGGCTGCGACCGACACCGAATATCTTGTTGTCGTTCGGCCTGACGAACTGTGCATCATGCAGGGCAACAATGTCGAATGAGCCGAGTTTGAAGGATTTCGAACCGGGCTGCTGCTGCGGCATCTGGGCGGACGCCATCGTTGCCAGTAAAGTGGCGAAGGCGAAGCAAACGGAAAAGGAAGCTCTGGAGCCGTGCATGATGGCAATCCTTTCACGAACTGAGAGAGCCTATCTTCTTAGGCCTATCTCATGTGTGGTCACATCGAATTCTCGTCAACATCAGGCCACAGCCAGCGCCCGTTGTCGTTCTGCAACAGGCAGATACTGCCTTCAATGATCACTAAACGGCCTGCGCGTGCCTTAGTCTTGATATCTTAAGCGTTGGAGCGCAGCTGGCAGCGATGTCGTTGTCCGGCCAACGTGACGTTTCGCTGGTCGTTCGAGGCAAGCCCTCCATCCACGCCGGTTTCAATTGCGCCCATGTCGCGCCCCGGCATCGTCGTGTTGTATCGGTGGAGACACGAAGATCCAGCAAGTAGCGAACGCGGTGCTGGGGCCAGTTGCGATCCGCAGCCGGCATGTCCTTTTAAAATGTCTGTGCAACCTGGTACTCATTCGCCTTCCAGGCCCACGGTCCACCGGCTTCGCAAGTATGGTTCTCGTCCGTCGGGCCATTTGCTGGTCCCGGCGTAGGCTCGCGTCAAGACCGCAATCGCGGCAACGAAAGCCGTGCCGAGATGAGATCACTGATCCCTCCCTTTGGTCCCAGATGGCGTTTCGCAAATTTTCAGGAGCGTATTGATCTCGTCGCACAAAACCATGAATGCAGCGGCGACGACCTCGTTTGGCGTATCGTCCATCCCGGAAATCAATGTCTCCACTTCGCTCAGTGCGCGAGATGTCATGGGCGTATCCGTGCCGCTTTCATCAAGCGTGAGCCGCAGTTCGTGAATGCTCGCGATACCGCGAGCAACCAGCTCTTTTCGCTCGTCGGGCGTCAGCAGGTGGATTTGATCGACGGCGCGAACGAGCTCGGAGAGAAAATCTGATGTTGTCGAGATGCTTGCCATGCTTCACCACCTCGAACGTTACCGGAGTAGTTGTACGCAAAATACCGATAGTGCCATTTTTTCGCGAGCTGACCTTTGTTTGACCGGAAACGGGCATGGTAATCTAATTCTAATATAGTCGAACATTCTTGTTTTCCTACATTGAGTTCATGCTGCGAGGAGATTCCCCTGGGCGGAATCGACCACGATAATGGCGAACGAATGACGTCAGCCCGTTCGCACTTCTGAGCGCGTTATTGCTGCACCCTGTTCGTATTGCCTGCGGTTTGCGCCCTCCTGGCTGCGGTCGACAGGAGCTTGGGCATTCGCAAACGAAGAAGTCTATCGACGCTCCACTTTGATCACCTGAATGAGCCCGCCCTTCGACCCTTTCATGAGGTCCTGAACACGGGTGACCGCGGCGATCCTGGCGCCAACGGACAGGACGCCCTCCAGGACCCCGTCGATCCATTCGGCGTTCTCCTCCCCGTCATCGAAGTCGTATTGGCGGCGCTGTACCTCTCCGCCGAGCCTGCCGGCGCGTACGCCTTGCTTCTTGCCCACCTCGTACCAACTTTGGGCGGTCCAATCGTTGTGCATCGCAACTATCCTTCTACTCAACCGGGACCGCGCGTGACCCGAGCGGTCCGGGGATGTCGGTCGCGTCGATCATGGTGGGCTGCCCCAGCCGTTGAAGCAAGACAGGAAAAGGGAGAATGAGCGGCAAAGCCGAATGGCGGGAGTCGTTTGCGTTTCGATGGCTGTCTTTGCGTTGCGGTCACTATTATGCGAAACAATACGATGTCCGGCTTCGTCGGCGGTATCGCCAATCCTGAAGACCGTTACCGCAAGATCTCCGCGCCAAATCGCTTATCCGGCCGTTCTCGACCCGGGGATTTTCCTGCGCTAATCTGCTGATCTATCACATGGTATCCGATAGATCGCTATAACTATCGACCTCAACCAATTGCATTTGCACGACTTTCTTCCTAGTCTTCCTTGGTGTGAAGGGTGGAGGCAAATGAGACTGTTAATCGTTGAGGACAATCACGAGCTCGCAGATTGGCTGGCGAGAGCGCTTGAGCAGGCACGCTATACCGTCGATGCGGCGCATGACGGCGAGGAGGCCGAGCATTTGCTCGCCATCGCGAGCTACGCGGCTGTCATCCTCGATCTTTCCCTGCCGAAGGTCGACGGCATGACGCTGCTTAAACGCATTCGCCGTGCTGGCAACAAGACGCCCGTGATTATCCTGACGGCCAATGCCTCGCTTGACGGGCGTGTAGCGGGCCTCGACACGGGCGCCGATGATTATCTTGCCAAACCATTCGAACTTGCCGAACTGGAAGCGCGGCTGCGCGCCCTGATCCGGCGAGGGCATGACCTGGCGAATCCGGCAATTGCCGTAGGCGATCTCGTGCTCAACAGCGCCACTCGGCAATTCAGCCTGAAGGGCGAGCCCTTGCAGCTTACGCCGCGCGAACATTCCGTTCTGGAATATTTGATCCTGAAAGCCGGGACTACGGTGACCAAGGCAGCGCTTCTGGAGAGTGTCTTCGGTTTCGACGCCGAGACGGATCCGAGCGCCATCGAGATCTATGTGCACCGCGTGCGCAAGAAGCTCGAAGGCGGAACTGTCCAGATCGCGACGCTCCGAGGCCTGGGATATATGCTGAGGGCGCTTTGAGATGACGGTTTTTCAGCCGTGGCCGCGCGTTGCAGCTCTCTTTGCGCGCCTTCGCGACAGCCTTCGTGCCCAGCTATTGGCGTGGGTAACCGTAACGCTCGTCTGCGTTCTCTGCCTCAACCTCTATGTCAGCCAACGCCGTGCCGTCTTCACCGCAAATATCGTCACCGACAATATGCTGCTGGGTTCGGCGCGCATGATCGCCGAAGCGGTGCGCGTCGATCCAGGCGGCACGATCACGGTCGACATTCCCCCGGCTGCCCTCGAGATCTTCGGTACCGGCTATGGCGACCGCGTCTATTATCGGGTGACGACCCCCTGGGGAAATCTCGTTGCCGGTGACCCGGCGCTTGCGCAGCCTGAAAAGCTCGTCACCGGCCAGGATATGCGGTTTCGCGACCTCGATATCAGGGCGATGGCGATCGATCATCCGGTCGTCGGCCTTGGCAATGACGGCGTCGCGACGGTGACCGTGGCGGTGACGCTGAACAGTGAGGGCGCGCTGAGGCGGAGCCTCTGGATGTCCGATTTCACCAATCAGGTGGCGCTGGTCGTGGCCGCCGGCCTTGTCACCGTGCTTGGTCTGCGGCGCCTGCTTGCGCCCGTGCTGAGGCTGCGCGATGCGGTTCTGGCAAGCCGGCGCGAACGACTTGAACCCTTCGATCCGGCAAGCGTCCAGACAGAGCTGCAACCGCTTGTGCACGCTCTCAATGATTACATGGGCAGGGTACAGAAGCAGATGGGCGCGCAGCGCCGCTTCGTCGCCAATGCCGCGCATCAGCTCAGGACACCTTTGACACTGCTTGCGACGCAGGCCAGTGTCGCGGCGCGTGAAAGCAACCCGACCCGCCGCCACGAGGCACTGCAGGCGCTTACGCGCAGCACCCGGCAGGTATCTCGCCTGGCCGAACAGCTTCTTACCCTGACGCGCGCCGAGCCGGGCAGTCGCGCGCCGCGCGCCGAACGGATCGACATGGCTGAGGTGGCGCGGAAGGTGCTCGAGGCTCATGCGGAGGAGGCACTCAGACGCGGCATCGACATCGGTCTTGAGGCGGACGGTCAGGCCCCGGTCGTGGGCGACGAAACGATGCTGCGCGAGATGGTCGTCAATCTCGTCGATAACGCGTTGCGCTACACGCCGGCGCCCGGCGAAATCACTGTCAGCGTAGCGCATGATGAAGCGCATGTCTTGCTAACAGTCGACGATTCCGGTCCCGGTATCCCCGAAAACGAACGTGACCAGGTTTTCGAACGCTTCTATCGCATTATCGGAACCCAGGCCGAGGGCAGCGGGCTCGGGCTTGCCATCGTCAGTGAGGTCGTGGACGGTGCCGGCGGTTCCATCGATCTCGCGACATCGCCAAGCGGTGGGCTTGCCGTGACGGTTCGTTTGCCGTTGGCGTCGTAGCAACGAGGGGGCTTTTGGCCCCCTCGACAGTGGTTCGATCAGCGATCGGTTCAATGTGTCTCGAGACTTTGTTGCGGGCGCCACTTGGCAAGCCGGTTCTCGACGAGCGTCATCACAGATTCTGCCGCAAGCGTCACGACCATCACCAGAACGATGGCGGCGAACATGCCTGCGGCGTCGAAGGTACCCTTGGCGATCGAGATCAGCTGACCGATGCCGAAGCGGGCGCCGACGAACTCGCCGACGATCGCACCAATGATCGCGAAGCCGAAGGACACATGCAGGCTGGCGAAGATCCAGCTCATCGCCGAGGGGATAACCACAGTGCGGGTGACTTGCCAGTCCGACGCGCCGAGGATGCGGGCATTGGCGATCATGTCGCGGTCGGCTTCACGCACGCCCTGGAAGGCGTTGGCGAAGACCACGAAGAACACCATCACGAAGGCGAGTGCCACCTTGGAGGCCAGACCGAGACCCATGATCATGATGAAGATGGGAGCGAGAACGACGCGCGGTATCGAATTGATCGCCTTGATGTAGACCGAGAAAATATCCGAGAGCATCGGGTTGCGTCCAAGCCCGACGCCGACCACGACACCGGCGATCGAGCCGGTAAAGAAGCCGATCAGCGCCTCTTCCATCGTCACCCCGAGGTGATACCAGAGAGACCCCTCCGTGGTGCCTTCCGTCGCCCACTCATAGAGGCGTTGGGCGACCCCGGAGGGACTTGAGTAGAAGAAGGGGTCGATCCAGCCGAAATCGGAAGAGAGCTCCCAAAGCCCGAGGGCTGCGACAAGGATCGTGATTTGCCAGAAGAAGACCGTGTGCTTGCGGCGCTTGATCGCTTTCAGTGCGGCGGCCTCGATCTCCTTGTCCGACGTGCCCGGACGGAAGGAAGTGGTGCCCGTCTCCATGGTAATGTCCGTCATGGCCTTATCCTTTCTCACGCCGCTTCGCTGGCGCGGCGATAGCTGGTCTCGACCTCCTGGCGCAGGTCGTCCCAGATGGTTTTGCAGTAGTCGATGAATGCGTGCTCGTAACGGATTTCCGAAACGACGCGGGGACGCGGCAGGTCGATGTGGTAGACCGATTTCACCGTCGCCGGTCCGGCTGTCAGCACATAGACCTTGTCGGCGAGCGCCACGGCTTCTTCGAGGTCATGGGTGACGAAGACCACCGACGCCTTGCGTTCCGCCCAGAGCTTCAGCAGTTCCTCGTGCATGACGGTGCGGGTCTGCACGTCGAGCGCGGAAAATGGCTCGTCCATCAAAAGGATTTCCGGCTCGTTGATGAAGGTCTGCGCAAGTGCCACGCGCTTGCGCATGCCGCCCGAAAGCTGGTGCGGGTAGTGATGCAGGAATTTCGACAGCCCCACGCGGGCGAGCCAGTCTTTGGCGGCCGTCTCTGCATCGGCCCGCGACCGGCCGCGGAAGAGGGGACCGGCCATGACATTGTCGATGACGTTCTTCCAGGGAAAGAGCGCATCCTTCTGGAATGCGAATCCGACACGGGGGTCTATGCCCTTCACGGGACCACCCATCAGTCGCACTTCGCCGGCAGAGGGCTTGGCCAGACCAGTGACGAGGTTCAAGGTGGTGGACTTGCCGCAGCCGGTCGGACCGACCACCGCGACGAATTCGCCCCGTTCCACCGTCATGTTGAAGTCCCTGAGCGCCGTCAGCGTCTTGCCGGTCGGGGAGACGAAGCGCCGGGTGACATTGATGAGCTCGATGGCCGGCTCTCGGCCCTGATTTTTGGACATGGGTTATCCTTTCGGCGGCGCTGTTTGCGCTCGCAGACGATATCTCCGGAGAACCCGCCCCCGCCCGGAGGCGGGAGCGGTCGGGAGGATTGGCTATTGGGCGTTCTTCACGAATTCGCTCGTATAGGTCTTGGACAGGTCGATCTGCTTGCCCTTGACGTTCTTGGAAAACTCCGAGAGCACGGCGAGGACCGTCTTCGGACCGTCTTGCGGCATCACGCCGTCGGCCGTAAACATGCCCTTGCCCGCTTCGAGCGCCTTTACGTATCCATCCTTGTCACCGACGTAGAAATCCTTCGGCATCTTCTCGGCGATCTCGGCGGCGGAATGGGTATTGATGAATTTCAGGGTCTTGACGAAGGCGTTGGCAAGCTTCTGCACTTCTTCCTTGTGCTCATCCACCCAGGCCGTCTCCATGTACAGCGAGGCGGCGGGGTAGGTACCCCCGAGCGCTGCGCGCGTGGTATCGACGGTACGCAAATCGACGAGGACGCGAGCGTCGCCAGTCTTCACGAGACGCGAGATGGTGGGCTCGGTCGTCATGCCCGCCTGGATCTGGTCCTGCTGCATGGCGGCGATGAAGGTCGCCCCGGCGCCAGCCGGCACGGTGACAATGTCGCCGCCGGAAAGGCCGGCCTTGGATGCCATGTAGAGGGTCAGGAAGTTTGTCGAGGAGCCGAGCCCCGTCACGCCCAGATTCTTGCCCTTGAGGTCGGCAAGGCCTTTCACGTCGGGATATTTGTTGGAAACGACTTCCACTTCGCCGGGCGCCTGGCTGAACTGGACAACAGACTGGACGAACTTGCCCTTGGCCTGAAGGTCGACGCAGTGGTCATAAAAGCCAACCACACCCTGGACCGCCCCGGCGAGAAGCTGGTTTTCGGCATCAACGCCAGCGGCCTCGTTGAGCAATTCGACATCGAGCCCTTCATCCTTGAAGTAACCCAGTGCTTCGGTGAGCTTGGCCGGCAGATAGATCTGCTTTTCATAGCCGCCGACCATGATAGTGATCTTTTCGGATGCGCCGGCAAGCGAGGTTGTAGCGAAAAGCCCGGCAATGGCCAGAGCAGACATGGAAAAAGCGCGCACGAAGCTGCGATGAAAACGCATGAATTCCTCCCTGTTGCGTATGGCACCGGCGCAACGCTCTCCAAACGCATATTTGCCCGGTGCGTGGAAAAAGGATTAGCAGCCCGAGCTTTCAGTCAGCTTTCAACGCGCCAGTTTTTTCGCAGGGCTCGATCAAGCGTTGCTGGTCCCAACGGGCCGATTGTCTCTTCCGCAAAGCGCTACTTGCGATCAATCGTATTGCCAAGGCGCGTTCTCGCTGGGAAAGGTTCCTCGGGAGACGCTGAGCTTTTTTTATAATGTTCGCATGCGCGATTGCACAAGGAAGGCTCCGGGATCATCCCTCCGGGGCGCACAAAGGATAGCCCCCATTGGTTGTTACCGCCGTTTTTCGGTTCCGTTGGGCGCCATCGGCCAGAATTCAAAAAAATGCTGGACCGGCCCATGACCGGAGCCGACACTCAGCGTGTTTGCATGCGCCACGGCTTCGGCAAGGTAGGCCTTTGCATCCGCCACCGCCTTGGGCAGCGCGGCACCCTTTGCAAGTTCGGCTGCAAGCGCGCTCGACAGTGTGCAGCCCGTGCCATGCGTGTTCGCCGTTGGTATCCGCTCCGCCTCGAACCAGCACAGCCCTGCGGTGGTCGCGAGGACGTCCGGGCTCTCATGGCCAGACAGATGGCCGCCTTTGACCAGCACGGCCTCGGGGCCGAGCGCCCGCAGGCTTTGCGCCTGATCCGCCATTTCCGCGCGCGTCTCAGCCGTCGCTCCATGCAGGAGTGCTGCGGCTTCCGGCAGATTGGGTGTGAGCAGTGTCGCCAGCGGCAGCAGGCGCCCTTTAAGGACTTCGACCGCAGACAGATCGAGGAGGGCAGCGCCACCCTTGGCCACCATGACGGGATCAAGGACGATCGGTATACCCTTGTGAGGCTCGATCGCATCGGCCACCGCATCGGCGATCTCTGCATTGGCAATCATGCCGATCTTGATTGCGTCAATGCGCACATCGGCAAAGACCGCTCTGATCTGGTCGGCAACGAAGGCGGCGGGAACCAGATGAACACCAGACACACCCTGCGTATTTTGCGCCGTCAGCGCGGTTAAGGCTGCCATGCCGTAGACGCTGCGGGCAGAGAATGCCTTCAAGTCGGCCTGGATTCCGGCCCCACCCGACGGATCGGAACCGGCTATGGAGAGAACATTGCGGATCATCCGTAAACCTTCTTGATGTTTCTGGCGATGTCACGGGTCGCAGCCTCCGGGTCAGGCGTGCCGCAGATCGCCGAGACGACGGCAAGACCGTCAGCGCCGGCCGCAAAGACATCCCCGACATGGGCGGCCTTAAGGCCGCCGATCGCGACTGAGGCAACGGGACAGATCCGCACCAGGCGAGCAAGCCCGGCAAAACCGATCGGCTCCTTGTGGTCCGCTTTCGTCGGCGTCGCAAATACCGGGCCGATACCGGCATAGTCCACGATGTCCGGATCGACCGCCGCGGCCAGCGCCTCGGTCTCGACCGAGAGCCCGAGGATCATGTCCGGCCCAATCCGTGCCCGGGCAGTCGGCGTATCGATATCCTCCTGTCCGATATGCAGGCCGTCGGCACCGATTGCGATCGCCGCCTCCACGTCGTCATTGACGATAAGCCGCGCGCCACTGCCAGACAAAACCGCCCGGAGTGCCCGCCCGGTGTCGATCATGCGGGCGGTGTCCGCACGCTTGTCGCGCAACTGCACTATTTTTGCCCCGCCGGCGACCGCGGCACGTGCAGTCTCCACCATCCCGAAGGCGGCACAAAGGTCGGGGTCGAGGACGAGGTAGAGAGAAAGATCGAGGTGTTTCATGCGGCAAACACTTTGGCATCGCGATCAAGCAGGGAGGCGTCGAGCGCTGCGAGCGCGTCGAGGAACGCTGGTGAAAACGAGCCGGGGCCGTTTGCCTTGCCGGCTGCCATCTCGCCGGCGACAGCAAAGGTCGCAAGCGCCGCAACCGCTGCTGCGAAAGGCGCATCCGGGCGAACTGCTGTGAAAGCTCCCACAAGGCAGGTCAAAGAACAGCCGAGCGCGGTCACCTGAGGCATCAATGCCGAGCCGCCCTCGATGCGCGCCGCCCGTTCGCCGTCTGTGACAAAGTCAACGACGCCTGTCACTGCAACGGTCGCTCCATGCGCCCTGGCAAGCAGCCGGGCGGATTCTTCGGCCTGTTCGACACCGTCACGGCTATCGACGCCCTGACCGCGGCTTGCGCCGCCGGCAAGCGCGATGATTTCGGAGGCGTTGCCGCGAATGACGGCGGGGCCGAGCTCCAGCAGCCGACCCACGGCCGTACGACGAAAACTCGTGGCATAATGGGCGACCGGATCGAGAACCCATGGTCTTCCGGACTGACGGGCCGCGACAGCGGCCGCCTCCATACCGCCAAGCCAGCCCGACGACAGTGTGCCGATGTTGACTGTCAGCGCGCCGGCGATTGCGGCGAATTCACCCGCCTCTTCTTGCGCATGCACCATGGCGGGAGAAGCGCCCGTCGCCAGAAGCACGTTGGCTGCGATGTTCATGGCAACGAAGTTGGTGATGCAGTGGACGAGCGGCGGTTGCTTTCGTAATTCGCTCAGCAAGGTTCCCGGTGAGGTTTGGTCAAGCATTGTGTGCCTTTCGACCGGGAAGAAAGGCGCGAGGGACAGACGCGGGAAGCGGGAGGTCCCGAGCGACTCCCTCCGCCGGCATTATCCGGTTCAGGTTCAAAGGGTGCTTCTCAGCCTGCCGTTCGGAAGGCGCCCCTGTCTCTCTTCGGCTTCTTGTCGCAGAGAAGCGCGCGGCTGTCATCCATAAAATGGGTTCGCGGGGGCAGAGCCTGGTGATTGGTGTCGATCCGATCGTTCGCCCGATGCGAGGGACCACGCTGGACGGCACCCGCAGTCGAGAAGGGTAGGAGAGGTGCCCATTCGAAGATATCCTCGACGGGACATCGCCACCAACGCGTTCTTACATCCCTATAGGCCCGCAAGGGCCTGAGCTGTCAGTAGCCGCGCAACCAAGCGGTACTGGTCGACGAGTAAATCATCATTGGTGAACCATTCGGCGTAGGGTGCCATGCGAACTCCCTTCTTTTCAGAATCCCTGATTTGGCTCTCGCCGGCGAACATCAACCGCTTGTCATCCGATGAGCGAACCATCTCGGCGCTGACGGTCATTGCAATCCCTCGCCCATCATTGGCGCCCACTGGAACGCTCAATGCGTGGTACACGTTGATCTTCAGCTCGGCGGAGGCGCTTGATGCCGCGTCTGCTACGCGATATCCCTTGGCAATGAGATCTTGCCTGGCTTGCTCCCCGATGAGCTCGGGCAGGTTTGCACGCGAATCTACGACCCGCTGAAGTCGAGATGTCGCTTCTGACACAGTGGTGGGCACTTTCCCAGAACTTGCATTTACCTCACCTACGCTTGGCCCGAAGACAGTGGCTTTGGACAATTGCACAGGCGCCACATAGACAGCGCCCATGGAGGCCTTCTTCTGCGGATCAATGGTGGCTGTGGTGCAAGCGGTAAGAGCGAGCGCTAAAATGGCAATAAGACTGCGGCGATACAATTGGGCCCCCCGAATTTGAAAGTCGATTCGCAATACCGCATAACAGGCTGTTCGGTCCGATAGGGCAATAGCGACCGCTAGAGCCTTCTACGGCCCCGGCCTTTGAAGCGTTCTCGCGTCAAACGGGGAGCGATCGTCATGACCGGCTCGGGCCGTGCCCAAGTTGGCGACCCCGCCAGAATCCGCCATCGGCGCGCATGACTTTTTCGGCGTGCTGACGCGTGTCGCCGGGCAGGTGTCTTTCCCTCTCATCCTGGCCGTCGCCATGCCTTAAGGGCGCAGCGACATGGGTTTCGGCTGTCGATCGGAAAAAACGATCTCGAAGACGTGCCCCATCTTGGAGGTGGACTGGCGAAATGAAGCCCGATGCAATTCAGCTATCCGCCGGACGATCTTCAAACCGATGCCAAGGTTGTCACTGCCGCCGGGCGCTCTGGTGTCCCGCCGCAGACCACCTGGATGCCGATCCTCCACACGAACGATATTGCTGCTGACGGACACAAGAATACCGGTGCCTGCCGGCGTATGATGTACGGCGTTTTCGACGAGATTACGCAAGGCGTCCTTCATTAGCGCCGGCGCCCCCTGGACGAGGGCGGATTCGACTTGAGGACTGAACTCCAGGGAGTGGCGGTTCTCATAGACCCATGGTGCGAGTTGCTCGACAACGGAGGCCGAAAGCGCGACGAGGTCGACCGCCTCGAAGATACCATGGTCGAAGCTGTCTAGTCGGGCGAGCGTCGTTAGTTCCGCGACGAAGCGTACGAGGTCATCCAGATCATCTTCCGCTTTGCGGGCACGCGGATGGTCGATGTTTCCCAGTTCGAGCTTTATGGCTGCAAGTGGCGTACGGATTTCGTGAGCTATGCCGGATGTAAGAACCTTCTGTGACGTCATCAGTTCGCCAACGCGCTCGAAAGCGCGATTGACGGCAATGGCGAGATGGGCGACCTCGCGCGGCATCCCGTCGAAATTCAGGTGCGACCGTGCATCCATCGGATCAAGGTCATCAGCTGCATCGGCTGCGGCACGCACCGGCTTCAATGCCTGTCGCACCGAGAGCAGGGTGGCGCCGAGAACCAGGACAAGCAGGATGCTCATCGGCACCAGCATATGTTCGATGACTTCGTTCCAGAAGACGGAGGAGACTACATTTTGAGGGTCGTCGATTGTTGCGACGTCGACGACGAACCGTCGGTTTCCAACCGCGAACGCACGGCCACCAACAAGGGCCAACGGCTTTCCCGGCCGCAGCGACCTCAGCCAAAAATCCGGCGGATTGACATCGGCTGGAAGAAACCGGCTCTCGCAGGCGTCGTCGCAGGACGAAAACACAAGTGCGCCAGCCGCATCACGTATCCTCGCGACGTATCCGGATGCTCGCTCCTGATAGCGCTGCCTGACGCTATCAGGAAGCTGATAGCGGACGTTTTTGTCCTCCACGCTTATACCGGAGGCCAGGCGCTCGGTTTCCTGCTCAACAAACAGACGCGATAGCTCACCGACGTTCCAATAATAGTTGGAGAATATCACGACGAGTTGCAGGATCATTGCGAGCACTGCAAAAAACGCAATCCGTCTGGTCAGGATTGCACCGAGTGTAGGATGTGAGGAGCTCACGCGCCTTCCTCTCGCATCATGTAGCCAACGCCTCGGACGGTTTCGATCGAAGCGCCGGTCGGATGCCCTTCGAGCTTCTTGCGTAGCCTCGAGATCGCCAGCTCGACCGCATTGCTGCTTCTTTCGTCGCCGAATTCTGAAAATGCATGCTCAATCTTGATCTTGGAGACCACCTTGCCGCCATTGCGCATCAGAAGTTCGAGCAGGTCCTTCTCCGAGGGGGCGAGCGCGATTTCGGCGCCGGCGCACGTTACGCGTCGCGACGCGATCTCAAGGTGGAGGTCTGCGTACTCTAATGTCGGCATCGCCGTGAGGGGAGCACGCCGCATGAGGGCACGAATACGCGCGATCAGTTCGCCATTGTGGAAGGGCTTGGCAAGGTAGTCATCTGCGCCTGCATCGAGGCCAACGATACGCTCGTCGATCGCACCGCGCGCCGTCAGCACGAGAACGGGAATTGCAACCTTTGCACTTCGCAGTGATTTTAGAACATCGATTCCGTCCTCATCGGGCAGGCCGAGATCAAGAAGGAGAAGATCGTAGTGCGCGCCCTTAAGCGCGAAACGTCCTTCCTGCGCGCTTTCGAAGGCGTCGATTTTCCAACCGACGCTCCTGATGGCTTCGCAAAGCAGGTCGCGAAGCCGCGAGCTGTCCTCGATCAGCAGAATCCTCATGCCTTCTTGCGACCCGTAACCATCGACCAGACCAGATTTTCCCTGTGTCTCCAACTTTCGATGACGGCAACACCGGCATGGACGAAAGCGAGGACCATGATGCTGTTGGCGATTGCGCCGTGCAATTCCTCCAGCCACTTTTGTCCCCAGAAGGCGTCGAGCGTCGTCATCCAGCCCGTCAGCGCCGTTGCCGCCAGCAAGGCCATCAGGCCCAGCATCATGACCGAAGCCAACGGGTTGTGGCCAATGTAGCGCTTTTCGTTGCGATTGAGGATATCCAGGATCTGATCCATCACCTTCGAAGGCGTCGGCAGGAAATCATTGAAGCGGGAGTGTTTCGTGCCGATAAAACCCCAGACGACGCGGACGGCGATGGCGGTGACCACGACGTATCCAGTGACGCGATGCCAGTACTTTCCCTCCTCAAGCACGAAGAGATTGAGCATGCATGCCGCAGCCACCGTCCAGTGAAACAAGCGCACAACAGGATCCCACACCTTGATCGTGCGCTTTGCAGTGTCGGAGGGCGCTAAGCCCTCCTTCTTCGATGAGACCATCGTCATCTCAGTCACCCTTCTGGACAATGGCACCAGAAACGGGGTTGAAATAGACCTCGGCGCGATTGCCGTCTTTGTCCTTGCCGTAGATTTCGTAGCAGTTGCCCGTGACCTCGAACGTCTTGACCTTGTAGCCCATGGTGTCGATCTTCGCCTTCATGGCTTCTTCGGACATCCATTTGGACTTCGGTTCAACGGTGCAGCTCGGGCTTGCGAGTGCAAGGGCGGGCGTTGCGGATGCAATAGCGATAGCGGCGATCAGTTTCAGCGTCATGAACAATATCCTCTGTTAGCACCCGTTGCGGGCGACAGGGACATCGATAAGGCTGCAAAGCTGTCGGTTTCCTGTCCGATGCGGACGATCCACCGAACGACGTTTCGCCGCTTTGCGCCAGTGCGGCACCGGTCGGTAGCCTGCGCGCGGCAATGGCCAGGCCAGCGAGGTTTGAACTCGACCGACAGGCCAGGTTCGACCTCGTCGCCGACATCAGGCAGTCAACGTCTGAGCGAGGCTTCGGTAAAGCATGTAGCCGGCAACGACGAAGATCAGGGTGGCAAACAGGCTGTTCAAAAGCCCTTTGCGGGCTGAAAGATGGCGGGCGAGGTTGGCACCAAGCCATCCTCCGACCACGCCGCCGGCGATGAAGGCGGCTGCGAGCAACCAGTCTACATATCCGGATAGGGCGTAGTTGAGCGCAGTCGTCAACCCGAATGCAGTGACGGCGACGAGTGATGATCCGATCGCAAAGAGAATCGGCATTCCGGTCGAGGCGATCAGACCCGGAACGATGAGAAAGCCACCACCGATACCGAAGAAGCCGGAGAAGACACCCGTCAGTCCGCCAAAACCGACCACCTTGTGCACGTTGCCTCGTGAGCATTGCGCTCCTGGGTCGCCTTCCGCCGTGCGCTTGCTAAGCATCAGGAAGCCGACGACGAGCATCAGAAGTGCGAAGAATACAAGCAGCTTCTGTCCGTCGATCATCTTGCCCACGGTCGAGCCGATGAAGGCACCTGCGATGCCCGCGACACTGTAGACGCCCGCGCATCGCCATTTGACATTGCCGAGCCGCGCATGGCCGAGGAGGTTTGCGAACGCATTGGCGGCCACGGCAAAGGCGCTCGTGCCGATTGCCAGGTGTGGGCTTGGAACGCCGACAAAATAGACCATCAGGGGAACGGCAAGGATCGAGCCGCCACCGCCGAACATCCCGAGCGTCAAGCCGACAAGGCCGCCGGAAGCGGCCCCCAGAACATATTGCATTGGATCGAGGTACATGGATGGACGCAAGCCGCCGGGCGGCCCCTTATGCTCAATGAAGCCGAAGCGGCGCGGTTTGCCAGGATTTTGCTATGCGGTAGACGAACATGCCTGCAATCATGGCCACGGCGAACAGGACAGCCTCCCAACGGCCGGTGACGAGTGATGCGATCGCCGGGCCGGGGCAAAGACCGACGAGGCCCCAGCCCAGGCCGAAGAGAACCGCGCCGACGACGAGGCTGGCATCTATGGAGCGGCTGGTCGGAACATGAAATTCAGTATCAAAGGCCGGGCGTTGCCGATATCGCTTGATCGCATAGGCTGCCGACGACGGGACCAACGCGCCGCCCATGACGAAGGCGAGAGACGGATCCCAGTCTCCGGCGACGTCGAGAAAGGCGAGCACGCGGGCCGGGTTGACCATATCCGATACGACGAGCCCAATACCGAAGAGAACGCCGCAGAGGATCGAAGCAAGGATGCGGTTGGCCATCACAAGCCTCCGATCACATGGCGCATCACGTAGACAGTCGCTGCCGCAACGACCATGAAGGTCGCTGTGGCAACGATCGAACGCGGCGACAGTCTTGCCAGACCGCAGACGCCGTGGCCGCTGGTACAGCCCGAGCCCAGTCGTGTGCCGAAGCCGACGAGCAGGCCGCCTGCAATGAGAAGCATCGGCGACGATATAATCGTCAACTCGGCATGCCTGAAATAGGTGAACGCGATTGCCGCTCCGCCGGCGATCCCGCCAATGAAACCGATGCCGAGCGGGCTGATGCCCGCACCCGTCCATCCGAGGGCGGAGGCGGTCAAGCCGGAGATACCGGCGATGCGACCGTCAAGCAGCAGGTAAAGTGCTGCTGACAGGCCGATCAGAAGACCGCCGGAAAGCGGCCAGATGTAGTTCAGGTGTGACATGTGCGCCTACAGTGCGTTGATTGGAATCTTCAGGTAATGGATGCCATTGTCCTCGGCGGGCGGTAGCTTGCCCGCGCGCATGTTCACCTGCACCGAGGGGAGGATCAGCTTCGGCATCGCCAGAGTGGCGTCGCGATCGTTTCGCATCTTGGCGAAGGCGTCCTCGCTGACCCCCTCATGCACGTGGATGTTGCCCTTGCGTTCGGCGCCGACGGTCGTCTCCCAGGCGAAGTGATCGCGACCTGCCGCCTTGTAGTCATGGCACATGAACATGCGTGCCTCGTCGGGGAGCCGGGTCAGGCGCTTGATCGATCGGTAGAGCGTGCGCGCGTCACCGCCCGGAAAGTCGCAGCGCGCCGTCCCATAGTCGGGCATGAACAGGGTGTCGCCGGGAAAGACGGCGTCGCCGACGACGTAGGCGAGACAAGCGGGCGTGTGGCCGGGAACGTGAAGAACCGTCGCATCCAGGGTGCCGATCTTGAAGCGGTCGCCGTCCTGGAAGAGTTGGTCGAACTGGCTGCCGTCTCTTTGAAACTCCGTGCCGGCATTGAAGATCTTGCCGAACACCTCCTGGACGCGAACGATCTCACGCCCGATCGCGAGCTGACCGCCGAGTTCGGCCTGCAGCAGTGGCGCCGCCGACAGGTGGTCGGCATGCGCATGCGTCTCGAGAAGCCATAGAACTTCCAGACTTTCGGATTTTACGTAATCTATAAGGGCGCGAGCAGATGGGTTCGTCGTTTGCCCGGATGTCGGGTCGAAGTCGAGCACGCTGTCGACGATGGCGCAGGCCTTCGAGTTCTGATCGCGAACGACATGGCTGACGGTGAATGTCGCGGGATCGAAGAACGAGCGAACTGCGGGCCGCTTGGAATGATCCTCAAGCGCTTGCCGGACGATCCAGGACGCATGTGAAAGGTGGGTGTCTATAGCCGGGCCGGGCATGTGGTTCTCCCTTGCAGTTTTTTTGCACATATACATATTTACATTAAATATGCAAGTATGTATTGCTACACATGCCAGCGTGGCTGTGCTGCCGGTCGACAGGGGTGGAAATGAACGCGACGACTGAAAATTTGGAGGCCGCGCCAGCGGCCTTGCGGATCAACGACAGGGCACCTGGTTTTGTCGCCCGCTCGACTGCCGGGGAAGTGTCCCTTTCGAGCTACCGGGGACGATGGCTGTTGTTCTTCTCTCACCCGGCCGACTTTACCTCGGTGTGCACCAGCGAGTTCATCGCGTTCGCTCGCGCCCATGATAGCTTTTCCAAACTGAACTGCGATCTCCTTGGTCTTTCGGTCGACAGCCTTTATGCTCATGTCGCCTGGCTGCGTGACATCGAACGGAGCTTCAGCGTCAAGGTGCCGTTCCCTCTGATCGAAGATTCGGCGATGGTGATCGCGAAAGCCTACGGGATGTTGGACAATTCTGCCGAGAACAGCGGAACGGTGCGCGCGACTTACGTGATCGATCCGGAAGGTGTCATTCGCGCCATCGTTTGGTATCCGATGAACGTGGGCAGATCGGTTGGCGAACTGCTTCGTCTGGTCGAAGCATTGCAGACATCCGAAAGGGAAGCGGCTCTTACTCCGGAAGGGTGGAGACATGGGGACGCGCTGCTTGAGCCGGCTGCGGCTTCAATGGAGGACGCCTGCGAACCGTGCGAAGGCGGTTCCTGGTACTATCGGGAGCGTCGCGGATGAGTGGTCACCCTCTCCCTTTTGAAGAAATGCAGGAGAAGGCCGTCGAGGCCGCCGACTTCATGCGCCTGTTCAGCACCCCAAGTCGGCTGACGCTCCTTTGCTACATCGCGCAAAGAGAGCGCGCCGTCGGTGAAATCCAGGAGGAGTTGGGTTTCAAGCAGCCGGCGCTTTCGCAGCAACTTGCCGAACTTCGCCAGGCAGGCCTTGTCTTAACCCGCCGCCAGTCGCGCCAAGTCTACTATTCTATCTGCGATGGGCGCGTCGCGCTCGTCATGAACATGCTCATGCAAATGTTCTGCAAGGTTACGCCGGCGACCGGCATGCCGATCGCCCCGGCCAGTCCCGTCGCGCGACAATCGCGCGGGAAAGCTGGATCTGCTTTTTCTGGAGAAATGGCACACTGGGCGCGACTGGAAAAGATGGACTGAAATCCGGGGACGGCCGAGGCCCATGGCAAGAGCGGTTGGTGCGCTGAGCGCCTTTTTTTTAAAACGTCGCTGAAAGTCCACTCGGTCTATGACAGGCAGTTCCAGCAGCGCAGCTTTCAAGGAGGACGCGCGCCATGCAATCCTTCGAAGCCACATCAACTTTGAAACCGGCTTTATTCGCAGGGCGTGCGAAGCTCCTTGTCGGACGGCACTGGCCCCTTATCCTCTTCTGTTTGGCTCTCGCATTTCTGGTAAGCGGTCTATTTCTTGCACTGCTGGGCGGTTGGTCGACTGCGAACGTTCTTCTCGTTTCGGGCATCCTCCTGGTGCTGTCTTGTCTCCTCGTCGAAATTGCCTCAAAGCTTCGACGCAAAGAGTTCGGACTTGATCTCATTGCCGCCTTGGCCATGGCCACGGCGCTATGGTTCGGCCAATACCTCGCTGGCGCGATCGTTTCGGTCATGTATGCCGGGGGCCACTTTCTCGAATTCTATGCGCATCGTCGTGCCGAAAGCGGGATGACTGAGCTTCTTTCCCGAGTGCCCCGCAGTGCGCTGCGTATTAGCGACGGCGAGTTCATAGAGGTGCCCATTGATGCGATCTCACCCGGAGACCGCCTCCTCATTCGGCGTGGCGATGTCGTTCCCGTCGATGGAACCGTGGATGGGCGCACGGCCGTCCTCGACCAGTCCGCACTGACGGGGGAGCCGCTGCCTGCCCGGGTTTTGCAGGGCGAGGTGGTCCTGAGCGGCGCATCGAACGCCGGCGACGCGTTCGATCTGATCGCATCGAAGGCGGCCAAGGACAGCACCTATGCGCATGTCCTGCGGCTGGTCGAGCAGGCCAAGCAATCCAAGGCGCCGATGTTCAGAGTAGCCGACCGTATGGGGCTTTGGTTTCTTGGGCTTACCCTCCTCGTTGCTGCGGCTGCAGTGGCGGCATCGGGAGACAGCGTCAGGCTCCTGGCGGTCCTCGTCGTCGCGACGCCCTGTCCCCTCATCCTGGCCGTTCCTGTGGCTTTGGTAGCGGGGATATCGAAGGCGGCCCGCAGAGGAATCCTGATCAAGGGCGCAGCTGTGCTCGAAGCCTTGTCGAAGATCGATACCATCGTCTTCGACAAGACTGGAACCCTGACGATCGGGCAACCGACGGTCTCTGACGTTCTCGGCACTGACGACCCGGACGCGCTGCTGCGTCTGGCGGGATCAGCGGAACTGGCATCGGCACACCCATTGGGCCGGGCCATCGTCAAGGAAGCGCAAAGTCGGCGCCTTTTGCTCAGCAAGCCCGTACGGGCAGCCGAGGTGGCGGGCGAGGGTGTCGAGGCGATGGTCGATGGGCGTCGTGTTCTTGTCGGAGGGCCTGCCTTCGTCAGAGCAAAGGGCATCGAGCCGCAAATGTCGGTTGCCGACGCCTCGGCCAGTGCGCTCGTGTGTGTGGATGACAGGGTGTTCGGGGCAATACGTTTCGAAGACCCTCTGAGAGGGGATGCCGTTCGGGCAATCGAAGATCTCCGCACGCTCGGCATAAAGCATATTTCGCTCGCAAGCGGCGATCGGCTCGAGGTCGCAAAAGCAATCGCCGACCGTCTTGGAATGGACGCCGTCGAGGCAGATCTCAGCGCGGCAGACAAGGTCGAAATCGTTTTAAGGACGAAGGCGCTGGGCAGCGTGATGATGGTGGGCGACGGCGTCAATGACGCTCCGGCACTGGCCGCAGCAGACGTCGGACTGGCGGTCGCCCGCGGCAATCTGGCCGCCGCGGCCGAGGCTGCGGACCTGGTGCTGCTCAAAAGCGGTTTGAGCGGCATAGTGGCTGCGTTGGAGGTTGCCCGTCGGTCGCGGCGAATTGCACTCCAGAGCGTGGCAGTTGGTATTGGCCTGTCTACTGTCGCGATGGCATTCGCCGGAGCCGGACTTTTGCCCCCGGTTCAAGGCGCGCTCATTCAGGAGGCGATCGACATTGCGGTGGTTCTGAATGCGCTTCGAGCCCTTGTCTAGTGAGAAAGCAGGGTCGGAATACGGAGATTGTCGAGCAGGCCGCGTGTCACTCCGCCGACGAGGGTTTCGTGCAGTTTGGAATGCCCATAGGCACCTGCGACAAGAAGATCGGCATGGCCCTCAATGGCGATGTCCTGGATGACGGTGGTGACGGCTTCTCCGTCACTGTGCACGGCAGCCAACGCGACGTCGAGCCCTGAATGCTTCAGAGCCTCCACGTAGCGATCAAGAAAAACCTCGCTCCGCGGAGCTGCAGCGCACACGTGTATCACTGTCATTTTTGTCGCCGATTGGATCATCGGATACGCGCTGGAAACCGCGCGGGCCGCCGTTGCACTCCCATCCCACGCGATCGCGATATTGTCGATGCGACCGTAGAAGTCCCCCGACGGGATGAGAAGCAGCGGGCGACCACTGTCAAAGACGAGACTTTCTATGATCGGCCTCGCCAGCTCGGTGTTTTCCAGGATCGTAACGTCGTAGGCGCGAGCAAGTTCGGCGAGCCTTATCGTCGCCGACATCGCCTCGGCATCAGTGGGGACAAGCCTCACGTCGAGACCAACCCGTTCGGCCCGCTCTCGCAAATGCCTGACGAGCTGTGCTGCGACATCCCGATCAAAGCGATCGGCCTGGAACTCGTCGTCGTCTGAATATGTCTCGGCCACTTCGTGACGATGGCGTCGCGCGGCAGCGAGGCTGGCGACAAGGTCGGCACCCTGATGCAACGAAAACTGGATGGCGTTCTCGATTATCGCAAACGAACTCGCTTCTGGATGCGTGGTCAATGGCAGATGAAACTGTGGCTTCATGACGTCCTCCCGAGACATGACATGGTTCATTGCTTCGAGCGGCCAGGCCGACCGGCACGGTCGCTCGAAGTTTCCACTACCGCGATAGGAAGAGCGGAACCTGGCTGTCCTTCAGCATCGAACGGGTGACGCCTCCAAACAGGCGTTGCTGTATGCGCGGGTGATTGTAGGCACCCATGACCACCATGTCGGCTGCCACGTCCGTGGCATGTTGGCGCAAGGTTTCGTCCACGCGGCGCCCGCCGCTGGCCACCCGATCGACCTCGACCTTCACGCCGTGGCGGGTCAGGAACATGGCGATATCGGATCCGGGCTCTTCGCCGTTCTCCCAGCTTCTCGCGACAGGGTCAACAATCGTGACGTGCACGGAATCACAACCCTTCAGGAATTCCATCGACTGGCGGGTGGCACGCGCTGCCTCGTCGCTCGAATCCCAGGCGAGCAGGATCGACTTTGGAAACGAGCTGACAGCCTGCATGCGTGGGTTGATCAGGATCGGCGTCGGAGATTCGAACAGCGCGCCATCGATGATGCGTCTCTGAAGATCCTCGTTGCCAGCAGCCTGGGCTCCAACAAGGACGAGATCGGCGTAAAGCGCATGCTGAGCGATGTCTCCTTCAGCCCATGCGAACTCTGTGTAGATCTCCTGGACGTCGAAGGACAGCTCCGTCCTTTCCAGGATCTCTTGTACCGCTTTCGTTTCCGCGGCAAGCCGGTCTATTTCCTGTTGTTGGCCTTCGAGCCAGGTTGTCGAGATTGCTTCGTAGGTGGCGATCGCTGGAACGCCACCCATGCAGATCACGAGGGCGGTCATATGGGCGCCCTGTGTTTCGCAAAACTCAATGGCCAACTTGAGGTCCTGGTCCCAGCGGTCGACGTCGAAGACGCACATGACGGTTTTAATGCTCATCGCACTGCCTCCTTCTTGATAGCTGGATCGTATCGCGTTCCTGGAAGGTTTCTTTGATGTTCGTCAAAGTGGTGTGCTCCGTATTCGGATTGAGCAGTGCCCGCACTTCGTTCCCGAAGACGTGTTAAAATTCGCCGGGCTGAGGGAACCGATGGACCGCCGTTATATTGAGCTTCCACTCGAAACGCAGTACCGGAAGCCTGGAATGCAACAAACATTCGATGCTTTCGCTCATGGCTGGATGCTTCTGCAGATGCCGTGCCCGGCCGATCGTGCCTTTCGCGGCAAGCAGCATCGCGTGAAGGACCTACGCAAATCCTTGAGCGAGCCGGTGCTTTATCTCGAATGGTTGCGGACGTCGGGAGATAAAGAGCTGCTCGGCGAGTACGCTCAGCTATGCGCTGACCTCGAGCAGGACGTATATCGGTTTCTTATATTCTACGACGCCATCCCGAGGGGGCATGGGATAGCCGATAAGCCGCGGCCTAACCTCGGCCAGCTCCAGATGTGTGGTGGGCGTGCGCCGGTCGGGCGCTAAAAGACGTCCATCCCGCCAACCCCACGAACTCCTTCCTGACCCCTACATGGGATTGCCTCAACAGGCGGTTGGCAAGATAAGCGGTACAGAAGTCCTGAGGTTGGGCGCAACACTCGAGCGTGCCAGCGAACACCCCCTTGCCGCCGCCATTGTCGCCGCGGCGCAGGAGAGGGGCATTGCCCCTGGGTGAGGCCCGCGACTTCGACAGCCCCGTCGGCAAGGGCGTCACCGCTACGGTCGACGGCAAGGTCGGTGGTCTTGTCGCCATCGCCGATCCGATCAAGGCAACGACGCCCGGTGCAGTGTCTTTGTCGCGGACGAATTCCACGGTTATGGCTCCATTGGAGAAGTCTCTATTTCGCAAGGCTTAGGATATAAGCCGACACATCCTGAATATCGGTCCGCGAGAGTATTATATTCGGCATGGTCGGATGACTTTGCGCCGTGAGCCAAACGTTAAGTGCCATGGCGGTCATTCCCGGCGTCGCAGCCACCGCTTCGAAACTGGGCGCTTCGGCAACAGCGGATCGCGTTTGACCCGAAAGGACGGCGTGGCAGGTTGCGCAGACCTCAAGCGCGATCCGTCGCCCGTGCTGAATATCTCCTGCGTGAACTGCCGGAACCGCTGCAAAGGTGCCTGCAATGATTACGGCGATCGCTGTTCGCATTTGCAATATCCTGCTCCGTACTCCCTGAGTCTGGCTGGGACAACATTAGGATTGGCCACCAATCCTGAGCGGCCGAAATGCGCTCAGAGACGCAGTCTCAACATACCACTAGAACAGCGCAATTTGCATCCCTCGGCGACTAGCGCCGCTGCCTTGAGGCGGGCCAACCAGACTTTGGTCTCTATGTGGCGTGCCGCACGCTGCGGAATGGCCGGTAGGCAGTGCGATATCAGCGTCGGGTTGCCAGAGTTGCTGGGCACTGACACGCGAAGCTGGCAATCCGTCGACGATGGTGTTCTCGCCGGCACGACCGACGCGCGATGAGAGGCGTTGCTATGGGGTTCTCCTGAAGACGTCCTCCAGTCTGACGGGACGTCTGCATCGGCACCGTTCGGCGGCGTTCGGCCCAGGCGATCCCCGAGCGTGGGACGGTCCCAGTTTCTGACAACTTCCGCCAAATGCGCACTGATCTGGCGCAGCCACGAGATCAGATATGCCGCGACGATCCACACGATCCACACGATCCACACGAACCGCCGCCGCGACCGGCGCAAAGTGCTGGTCCCGCTCTCCTCTGCCATTGTCAGCGATGAGCAACTGCGAACCCAATACGAACCCGTGAAAATCAGAGGAATCAATAATGCACGCGTGGCCCTCGCGCTCAAGCACTTGACAATTGCTTTTTCCAAGCACTGCGTGATCGCCACGACGAGGAGCAGCGCAGCAAAATCCGGGAGGAAGGCGCGTCGACGATATCTCCGTTGTCCCGTATTTTTATCTGGATGGAGGAAGAGGTGACGTTGCCGGCATCGCCACGTGCTCCCTGCAGATTCAGTGGGGCTAACGCAGTTCGGGTGATCGCCCGCTTTGAGGATCAAAACTGGTGGGACCGCTGTTTTCGACAGACGTAGCGCAAAGCTTCAGCGCAAAGTCGAGCTTGGTCGATTTCTTGTGACAACGTCGGTCTTCGAACAATCTCAGGATCTTCGTGAATAGGTCTCGGTCTGACGCAGCGGTATGTGGCAAGGCCGCAAGCAGCAAGGCCGGTAGATCGCGAAGGTCATCGTACCCGTGGCTCTTCATTGGGTCCCATGCCTCGAAGTAGAGGCCCCGAAGCAGCAATGGCAGATCGTTGCCAACCCTGGCATTGTCGTCCACCGAAAGCCTGTCACGCACCGCGTGCAGGGTGATACGCAAGACTTCGTATGCGACGCGCTGCTCGCAGCCAAGCAGTTCCGAAAGCTCGCGGATCCAAACGGCTGCTTCCTGTGCGGCGTCCGGGAAGGTGAGGACGGGACTGTAACGCATTAGACACTCCTGTCTTGGATTCCGCAGGTTGATTGCTGGAAAGTTGAACCTCCCAACGACTGCTGTCCTTGACCTTTATCAAACTAGACTCGGCTTCCAGCCGGGGAGGGCGTCCCTCAGAGGTGACAGGCATGCCAGGGTGAAAGCTCAACCGAACAAGACGGAGCGCAACGATGCGCCTGGAATAGCCCAGATGATGTGCTTGGGCCGCATTGCATAACAGGCGGTTCGTGATGTCTAGCGTGCTGTCAGGTTTGGTGTCGGGCGGCTTCCTGCCCTGCTTATTACTCGGACGTTCGCATGGCGGAGCCTTATGCGCTTGGACTGCTGTTGCTGGGCCTGACGCTGCCTCTGCTTTCGGATGTCACAAAAGGCGATCCGGCGTACAGAAAACGCGGGTGCGGCGCTCGCCCCATTGGCGGCCTTACCTGACGCGGATCCGCGCGCGAGCACGATGTGCATTCTGGCCGCCTGTATCACTTTGCTGGTTGGATTTGGCGTTGCGAAGGTATTGAATCGACCTGCTCCGAAACCAGTTTTGAGCTCAATCCGAGCTAGCCTGGCTCGACTGCCTCCCCGAGCCGCCCAGTCCCTGCGAGTCGGGCGTCCGAGCCAGGTTCAAATCCTCTGGAAAAACGTAGATCCTCTCGAGCATTCGGTCGAGCAGATCCAGTTCACTGAGGAGAGCTGGGCGGCGGTCGTCAGGCAGAACCTGTGATGCATATTCGATCACCGCGCGCAATCGACGGGCGATTTGGAAGTTTTCGGCGCCGTACAGGCGGATCTCGCTGAAGGTCAGCTGCACGAAATCCTCCCAGTTCGGCGTTCTGCGGATGAGCCGCAACTTGCCTGACTTGCTTCGGATCTCATCGCCGAGCAGATGCCTTCCTCCGACGAAGCATAGGAGACGTTGAAGCTGGTCAATCGCAAGGACGGCTGTCGTGGGGTCGTTGATTGCCTTGGACAAGGCCTTGATGCCGATGTCGACGATTATCCTGAACGCGAACGTCGAATCCTGCTCGAGGGTCCGCTCCGGTCCGAGAGCCACCAAGGCCTTCAACCTGCGTTCGTCTGGCAAGCTTTGGCCGTATAAGCGGAAAAGAGCTTCGCCAGTTCCGACAAAATCACCGACCCTCGGCACAAGTTCGATGATCGAGCCTGTCCGGTCGGCCAGGGCCACGAGGGCCTTCATATTGACAGCAACTACGATAGCAGGGTTCGCCTGATGGAAGACGATTTTGTCAGGCACGCCCGCGAACGGGACGCTATCGTCACACGTGCCCTCGATACCTGCAAGATCGGGATACACTTCCTCGATGACTGCATGCCCCCGTTCACCGACCCTTAAGATGATGCTGACAGGACGAAGCAGCCGCGCCGCGTAGTCTATTAGGTAGAGAAAGGCTGCGATGGACAAGAAGCCCAGTAGGCCAGCCATCCCGGAAACACCGTGGGGAACAGTCGTATCAAGTCTTGAAAGAGCGCCAGTCGCGAAGAGCAGTGTAAAAATGAACAGGCCGACGGTAAACCGGATCGCGTTGTCCCGAAGAAGGGTTGTCGCGATGATCCTGGGCGTCAACTGACCGCCGGCGACCGAATCGCCACGAGTAGGGAACCGAATGTGAAGACGACGAAAGTCAACGTCATGGTGATGATCGTCTCGAGCATTCTTTGTGTCCCCGCTACTCCCCAGGGCCATACGTCGAGCCATGGGATCCAATCTCCGTAAGCGTAGACCAGACGGATCGCGGCGACATAGACAAGCAGAGCGATGAATGGAACGATCCACAGCGAGGATCTGACGTAGCTTCTAAAGCTGTACCATCGGTTCCAACCCATCGGCATATCTCGCTGTAGTAGGAGGCTAAAACGAACGTGTGCACGAGAATGGCTGATCGCCCGGAATGGACATTGACGCCGATCAAGATGGAGACGTTTTTAGTTTGATCTAGCTCAATGTCTGCGGATGGTCTGCTGCTAGCCTTCCTTCGTCACTCCCCGCCACTCCGGTCGAGCTGACGGCGGATGCCGCGATGAGAAATTCCGGAGGAGGCCCGGACCGAGGCCGAGGTCAGCTATGACAAACAAAGCGAGATACGTCTGCGTCCCCGCGCGTTACGGTCTCTTCAATGTGGTTGATACTGCCAGCGGCTCGCCCGCCGACGTCGGTGCTACGACGGTCCTCCTCACGCGAAAGGAGGCGCGGCGCGTTATCGCGTGGCTGAACAGGTCCGGCGCGGACGCGCAGATCGGACGGCAGATCATCGTACCGGATAGATCAAAGGCGGACCGAGAGTATGGGGGGGAACGCAATGGCAAACGCAGAAGATTTCAACCAAGCTGCCGAGGCCCCTTCAAAACCGGACGTGCAGGCTCAGCTAGAGCGGATTCTGGCGAGCGGTGATCTCTGCCTTCCGGAGCGGGCAAGAGGCTTTCTGCGATACGTCGTGGAGGAGACACTCACCGAGCGATCGGAATATCTAAAGGCCTCCACGATCGCTCAGACGATCTTTGGAAGATCGAATTTCGATGCTCAAAACGACCCGGCCGTACGCATCGAGGCGGGCCGGATAAGGAGAGAGCTGGAGCGGTACTATCTCCTGTCGCGGCAACCTGAACCTGTCCTGATCACAATTCCGAAAGGTGGCTACGTTCCCTGTTTTAGGGCCAATCCGGAAAGCGAGAGAAGGTCCATAGCGGAACCTGCTAGGAAAGGGGGGCAGTCCGCAGGCGCTCCAAAGCCATCAGTTGGCTCTATGGCGGCGGTCGTTGGCCTGGCGTTCATGGGGATCACAACGATGATCTTGCTCTTGCGCCCTGACTTTTCGACCGAGACGGTCCGCAATCTTGTCAACGAGCCGCCAGCGCCGACGGTCGTCATGGAGCCCTTCGACGACGCAGGCGGCAACGGCCAGACGGCGAAAGTGTCCCGCTTTCTGAGGGATGAGATCCTCGTCAAACTCGTCGCTGCAGGAAAGCTGACCGTCATCGCGCGCCCTGCTGCGCTCAACACTTCGGCGGATGAGCGTTATGTCCTGCAGGGGAGCGTAAGGGGAAACGAAGAACTCGTTCGATTGACAGCTCGCCTCGTTCGACAGGCAGATGGAGCGGTCCTGTGGTCCGACAGCTACAACTTGAACCAGCGTTCAGACGCTTCGATCGGGTCGGAGGAGGCGGTCGCAGCCCAGGTCGCACGCGGCATTTTTCGGCCGCTGAAGATCGATTCCCTTTCGCCGCCACCTACAATATCGCCGACAGAACGAGAAATGTGGCCGACAGATAGAGACGCGCGCGTCTCTGGGGTGATGAGCAGGGCTTCTCAGTCTCTGGCACGCAACATGGGCGTGCTGCGATCCCGGACCGGCCCTTCTAAAATGCCGTGACCTGGCGCGACACTAACTAACATCGCTGCCAACCATCGTTCCTCACGCCCGTCGCCATCGGCAGCCAGTGATATCGGCCATGTCCTTTCCGCTTTCCGTGATGTATGCGGTATGTTCGGCGAGCTTGGCCTTCAGCTTCTCAGTCACGTCCGGCACCTTCGCAGCGAGACCCAGAACTCGAGTCGACGATGTGGATGACAGCCTCGTCGCACGAGAAAAGTCCGTGCCGGCCAGTGAGAAGGTGCCTTCTAATCCCTGGCAGAGATGCTCGCTAAGGATCTCCATGACCCGGTCGTCTCGAGCGAGATAGACGTCGTATTCCTCGATCTTTTGCAGCCACACCCGGTTTGTCTCCTCAAAGACGCTTCCGAGGCGGTTGGATGCAGTCTCGTCCTGTCCGAAGATTCGAAAGCTCTTTCGGCCGGCATTGAGCCTGAGGACGTCGCGGAGATGCGCCTGCTTCGAACCAGGTGGGCCGATCTCGATCGCATGGTCGGCAATTGTTGGGGGGTGAGCGCTGTTCGAAGCCGACCGCCGTTTGCGAATGGAGTCGCGCATTCTCTTCTCACCATTCGGTTCGAGCTCCCGCAGTACCGGCCTCGGGCGGCCTTTGACGTCAAACAGTTTCTACCGGCTCATAGCTCCGCATCCAGTTTTCGAGGATCTTTCGATGGCCGTCGTCACCACTCCAGTTTGCGACGGGTTGTCCATCAGTGGATCTGGCCAACCGACAGATAGTGGGGCGGCGCGCCAATAGCGGTCGGTCAGATCGAGTTCCTGTCTCAGCAAGGTGACATTGCCTGTCATTATCGCTCTCCTCGATGTAGTCCATGTTGGCTGATGACGGCGAGTGCCTCGTCGGCGATCACCTGCTCCTCGTCCGTGGGGATGACGAACGCTTCGATGGCGCTGTCCTTGGCGTTCAGGACTGTCGCATTCGTCTTGTTGGCGGCCTCGTTCAGCGAGAGGCCCATCCATGACAGGTGCCTCTCGATGCCTTTACGGATCTCCGGCTGATGTTCCCCGATGCCCCCTGTAAACACCAGCGCATCGACGCCGCCCGTTGAAACGGCAAGACGGCCAACCTCGCCGGCAATTCTGAAACAGAACAGATCGAGTGCCTCCTTTGCGGCGGGGCGGAAGTCCTCGAGGAGCGCCTGAGTATCGCCACTTATACCCGAGACGCCTAGAAGGCCGCAGCGGTGATAAAGAAAGTCTTCCAATTTGTCGGCGTCCGTAAATTCGGATCTGAGGAGATGGATCAGCACGCCGGGATCGATCGCTCCCGGACGTGTGGCCATCGGGATGCCGTCGAGAGCGGAAAACCCCATACTGGTGTCGATGCTGACGCCGCCGACCATGCCACAGAGACTGGCGCCGTTCCCAAGGTGAGCGCAGACCACCCTGGCGCCACCGATATAAGGTGCGAATCTTTGAAGGTAGGTGGCTATGTACTTGTAGGAGAGGCCGTGGAAGCCGTATCGACGTATGCCCGCGTCGTGCATTGCGCCGGGAATTGCCAGCCTTGTCGCGAGGCTGCATTGCGAAGTATGGAACGCCGTGTCGAACGATGCCGTCTGAATGACGGATGGATAGAGGGCGAAGACGGCATCGATCACGTTTAGCGCTTGAGGCTGGTGAAGCGGGGCCATAGGCGTCAAACTTCCAATTTGCGACATGACGCCGCCGGTGATAAGCGTCGGCCCTTTGAAAATCAGCCCACCATGCACGACACGGTGTCCGACAAAGCCGATATGGCAATCGCCGTGCAACAGCCGATCAAGAACGCTTGAGATGACTTGGATGCCAAGGCCATCCGAGGCGGCGGGCAGATCGATCTCTTGGATATCGTCATCGCTGCCATACTTGAGGCGAGGGTGCTCGCCGAGGGAGACGATAGCCCGGCCGAAGCGCTTGGCGGCGCCGGAACCAACGTCGAAGAGGCCGATTTTCAAGTTCGACGAACCGGCATTGAAGGTAACTCCAACTTCCTTATTCATGATGACCTCGCTCGGCCTTTAGCCTACCGGGAGCCGGCCTCTTTCACCGCAGAATCCAAGACCCGCAACGCATAGTCCGCAGTCACCTTCTCGTCATACGTGCAGAGCTTCAGCGCTCGGCAGCGATGCTTCAGATCCCGCAGAATGCGGCGCCGAACTCTCTCCACGACCGGCGCATGCTCCGTCTGCAGAAGCTCTTGCAGGCAGGCGACGGCGACCAGCTCCGAAACCATAGCTTGCCTTCTACCTCGCCTTGGGTAGTGATCGCGAAATGTTCGCCGCCGGGTTTGTAATCCCGATCAGTGGACAGCATTTTCGTTCTCCTTTGCAGCGACTGTATCTTGCTCCGGTTCCAGGGCCCGCCTGACCTTACGGAGAATGACGGCCCGACCCTTCCGGTCGGCGGCCTGGTTCAGACGGTCGGACAGCTCGAGGACGAAGCTATGGAAGTCGTTGTGCCAATCGGGGCGGCCAAGCTGCTCGGGTGCAAGCCGGACACGTGCCGCATCCTCGAGCAGACGGGCGCCGTCCTCAGTAAGGACGAAACGATCATCGAGCCGAGGCTCCATCACGGGAACCTTCAGGGTCTTCGACAGTCGTCTCGTCAGAGCGCTGCGCGCTGCGGGCTCGCCGTGAACGAGGAACACTCCTTTTTCAATCGGCGCCCGTGCCGAAACCCATTCCCCAAGATCGCTGGCGTCTGCATGCCCGCTGTAGGCATCGAAGGCTATGATTTTCGCGTTCACCACGATCTCGTCGCCCTGGATACGCACCACGCCGGCGCCGTCTTGGAGGATTCGACCGAGGGTTCCTGCTGCCTGGAAGCCCACCAAGAGAACGGTGCACTCCGGTCGCCAGAGCCAGTTGCGCAGCCGGTGCCGGATGCGGCCCGCTTCGCACATGCCGCTCGCAGCAATGATGATATGGAAGCCGCGCACAAGATCGAGGGCCTTTGACTGTTCTGCCGACTCGGTGAACCGGACGTTCGGCGCGTTTAGCGCACGCGTGAACGCGGCGGCGTTTGCCAGCTCTCCGGCCTGAGCTTTGAACACCTCGGTTGCTCGGGAGGCCAGTGGTGAGTCGATCATGATCGGCGCCCGAGGCAGACTGCCGTCGTCCATCAATGCAACGAGGTCCGTCAGCACTTCCTGCGTGCGCTCCACGGCGAAGGAGGGGATCAGAAGCGCGCCGCTCGGATTGTGCGCCTTGGCTACGATCTCTCTCAAGCGGCTGCGGCGAGCGTCCTGCGTGTAGTCCTCGCGCTCGCGGTCGCCATAGGTGCTTTCGCAGACGAGGTAGTCGACGCCCGCCGGAGCCTGGGGCAGCCCTTCCAGCATCTTGTAACGGGTGCCGACATCGCCCGAGAAGAGAAGACGCCGCGGACCGCCGGCAACGGTCACTTCGATCTCGATCGAGGCCGATCCGAGCAAGTGGCCAGCGTTCCAGAAGCGGAACTTGACCCCGCCCACCGTTTCTCGCCACTGCTGGTATGGCACGGATACGAATTGGGGCATCACCCTGCGGGCGTCGTCAGCCGTGTAGATCGGCTCGACAGGCTCACGTGACCGTCTCCGATTGCGGCGGTTGAGCTGCTTGACTTCCGATTCCTGGATATGCCCGGAGTCCTGCAGCATGACCTCACACAGTTCCATGGTCGGTCGGGTAGCATAGATAGGTCCGTCGAATCCTTCCTTTGCGAGCTTGGGAAGCAGGCCGGTATGATCGATATGGGCGTGTGTCAGGAGAACGGCGTCGATTTCCGCCGGATCGAAGGGGAAGGGCCGGTAGTTCAGCTCCTTCTCGCTTTTCGAACCCTGGAACATGCCGCAGTCGATCAGAATCCGGGAATCGGCGACCTCGAGGAGGAAGCAGGAACCGGTGACCGAGCCGGCCGCGCCATGGAAGGATAACTTTGGTTCCTGCATGTTCCACCTATGAGCTTTGACGCGAGCATACAGGAGGACGGCACTGCTTCCTTGACGGAGATCAATCTGGCCTCGATCCAATCAGAAAGCTCAGATGCGATCCTCGTCGCCAACCGGCGGCGGCAGAGCCACTCCGTAGTACGGATCAATCCAAGTGAGATGGTCCGTGATCGCTCTGACCCCTGGCACATTCTCAGCGGCAACCTTCGCGGCGAGACGCTCCCGTTCATCGAAGATGGTACCGGAGAGCTCGGCTACTCCGTTTCTGACCTGGCAGCGGATGAATCCATTCCTGCTCCAGCTTTGCTTCGCCAGTTCGGCATCGACCGCATCCTGGATTTGGGCGTCCTGAGTGGATGGAGCCGAAGGCTTTTCCACTTTGGTCAGGGCGCGCAACAGGTCTGAACGCGATATTATGCCGACGAGTCTTCCGTCCGAGATCACGGGAAGTCGCTTCACCTCGTTTCGTTCCATCAGGCGAACGGCCTCGGAAAGCGCCGCGGTCGGAGGCACGACTACGAGGTGCGAATTCATTATTTCGTCAACACGCCGTCCGTGGGAGCGCACGTATTCGTCAGCGATCTTTCCGGGGCTTGCAAGCCAGCTTTGCAACCAGGACCGTCTGCGGTCCGTGTTGAGCTCGTGTCGCCGCAGGAAGTCGCCTTCGGTAACCATGCCCACCAGCACTCCGTCGTCATCGACGACAGGAAGGCCACTGATCCGGTTGGCGAGCATTATTGCGGCGGCCTCCAACACCGTGCAGGATGCGCCGACGGTGATCGGGGACGGGGTCATTGCGTTCTCGACTATCATGTGTGTTTCTCCGATCCAGAACCTCGTTTTCAAGCCGTTCGGTCCACGACATCGACTGAAGAAGTACGGCCGATAGAATCATACATCTGCACGACGTCCGCATTGACGGAGGTCAAAGATCCGCCTGCGCCTCCCGGTGGGTCAGCCACATTCCCGGAAACATGGGCATCCAGAACGACATTCCTCGAAAGATCAGCGTGGCAGCGAGAGCGACCTCGATGCTGACTCCAAGCAAGTGGAGGACTGCGACGCATCCTCCTTCGAACGAACCCAGGCCGAGCGGGATAGGTGAGACGGTTGCAATGACCGACGCGAGAACGAAGGCGAGAAATGCAGGAGAGGGGCCGACACTCGTGCCGAGAGCTCGCACGGCGAACCAGAGCGTCGTGGCATCCAGAACGAAAATCGCCAGTTGAAAGAAGATTGTCGGGCCTAATACCTTCGGATCGCCAGCGATGTCGGTACGAACCTGTGCAAGCGCTTTTGCAAGGCGCGCCATCAGCGGTCTGCGGAGGAGAGACCTTGGGATCCAACGGCCCTTGGCAACCGTGACGGCGACGAGGCAGACAGTGATCAAAATAACGATCGCGGCAAACATGATCGAGAGCCATTCCCACGTATCGCTGAGATCGCCGGTTGACCACAGCAGGACGAAGGCAAGCGCCGCCATCAGAAAGTAGGCGGCGTAGTATGAAAGGGCGGCGACCAGCAAGGCGGTTATGGCGATGGAAGATGGGATGCGTCTCCGCACGAGGCCGCGGGCAACCAGCAGACTTCCGCTCAAGCCGCCTGTAGGGATCGCCTGGTTGGCGAAGAGTTCCATGACAGCCAGTTTGAGAAGGTCCGCAAGTCGAAGCTGAAATCCTGCGCGCCTCGTGACCATCTGCCAGACGGCGGCGGCGCAGGCGTAGGTGCCAAGCTGACACGAGACAGCCGCGGCGATCCAGAGCGGACTCGCCGCTTTCAACACAGCCAACAGTTCGGCGATATCGGCGAAATGCAGCAAGATTCCCATCACGCTGGCAAATATCAGCGCGCCGGCGAACCAACCGACGATCGCACGTGCGGAAGATTGCTCAGATTTCAGAAGCAGGTCGTCCGACCCGGCCGAATGTCCCTTCGCGTTAGCCAACGGTCACCTCCGTGGTCGTCGCGGTCTTGGGATCGCCAGCCTTACGTTGAAGTGGCGGGAAATCCTCGGGCGTGATCGTCTCGTGCTCGAGCAGCAAGTCCGCACCGGCGGTCAGATCCTGCATTCTCGTTGACAAGAGCTTCTTGGCGTCTTCGAAGGCGCCATCGATCATCTCGTGGATGGCAACGTCCACCTGACGGGCTGTTGCCTCCGAATAATCCCTGTCGTGCATGCCGGGGTGCCCGTCGTTCAGCCATTGAAGCCGGCGAGGTTCCAGAACCGCTTGTCCGACTTCGCTCATGCCGAACCGTGTGACACATTCTCTGGCTATATCGGTCGCTTTGGCGAGATCGTCCGCAGCGCCCGTCGAGACCTCGTCGAAGACCAGAGCTTCCGCCGCCCTCCCGGCGAGCAGCGCGATCATCCGCTCCTTGAGTTCGCTCGTGGTGATCAAGAAGCGATCTTCGGTCGGCCGCTGCAGCGTGTAGCCGAGAGCGCCAATCGACCTCGGGATGATCGACACCTTTTGAACCGGATCCGTCTTCACGAGCGAGGCCGCAGCCAGCGCGTGGCCCATCTCGTGATAGGCGACCCGTCTCCTTTCGTCCGGCGTGAGCATTCGACTTCTGCGTTCGGTTCCGACGATGATCCGCTCAACCGCCTGGACGAAGTCCGCCATGGTAACAGCGGCCGCGTTCCGGCGCGTCGCGCATATGGCCGCCTCGTTGACGAGGTTTGCGAGGTCCGCTCCTGTGAAGCCGGGCGTCAGACCGGCTACGTCGTCCATGTGCAAGCCGGGCTCGATTGTTACCTTCTTCGCGTGCACCGACAGGATTGCCGCACGCCCCTTGCGATCGGGCCGTTCTACCACGACCTGCCGGTCGAAGCGTCCTGCACGAAGTAGTGCCGCGTCAAGGATCTCCGGGCGATTGGTTGCAGCCAACAGCACGATGCCGACGCGCGGGTCGAAGCCGTCGAGCTCGGACAAAAGCTGGTTGAGGGTCTGCTCCTTTTCATCGTTTCCGCCAAATCCACCGACTTGGCTTCGAGCGCGCCCAAGCGCATCAAGTTCGTCGATGAATATGATGCATGGCGCGGCCAGACGAGCCTGCTGAAAGAGATCGCGCACCCGCGCGGCGCCCACGCCGACGAACAACTCGACGAACTCTGATCCGGAGATCGAGAAGAACGGGACACCGGCCTCTCCCGCGACCGCGCGAGCCAGCAGCGTCTTGCCCGTTCCGGGCGGCCCGACGAGCAGGATGCCCTTTGGAATGTGAGCGCCGAGACGCCCGTAGCGCTCCTTGTCCTTCAGAAAAGACACGATCTCCCGCAACTCGGCCTTCGCCTCGTCCGCACCGGCCACATCGTCGAAGGTGACGCCAGTCGCGCGTTCCAGATAGACCTTGGCCTTCGATTTTCCGATGCTGACCAGGCCGCCCATGCCTTGCTGTTCGACGATCCCACGAAAGATGAAAAGCCAAAGACCGAACAGCAGGAGAGTCGGGATTGCCCAGGAAAGCACTACAGTGAGCCAGTTGCTGTCAGTACCACCAGAGACCTCTACGCCTGCCTTTTCGAAGACTTCCGCGACGACCGGATCGACGCGAGCGGAGACGAAATGGGTCTTGCCGGACTGCGGTTCCTTGAAGGAGCCTTCGATCGTCGTTTCCGTCACGCTTACCGACCGGACCTTGCCTTCGGCGACCATTCGCATCACGTCGCTGTAGGGCACATGCGCGACGTCACGCGAGCCGAGCCAGAACGCGACCGATCCCCAGATCGCCAGGGCTGCGACCAGATATGCGATCCGTATGATCATCTCGCGCTTCATCATGGTTCCGCCTAGCTGTTTCCTCACGGCTTCTTTGCACATCCGATGCCTGCGTACCTTGACCTTGGTCAAGGTAGGGGTGCCTTGCGAGCAATTGGTGAAAGACGGCGGGCGCAGTTTCCTCGCCGGATATTGACAAGGATCAAAGACGGGCGAGCGACCTGCCGTAGTATTTATTCGAGGAGGAGAGTGCCATGTTTGCAAAGATTCTCGTTCCAACGGATGGATCCAGGCTTGCGGTCACGGCCGCAGAGAACGCGGTGGCATTTGCCAGAGACGCGAACGCATCGGTCGTCTTCGTCTGCGTCATCGAACCGTTTCGCATCTTCACAACCGACAGCGACAAGCTGGCAGCCAGCCGGGAAGACTACGATCGGCTGTCGGATGAACAAGCCGTTCAATTCCTAAACGAGGTCAAGTTGCGCGCTCGTCATCAGGGAGTTACCTGCTATACTGTCAAGCTCCGAAGCGATGAGGTGCACGAAGCCATCGTCGAAACAGCCGGTCTTCATGGATGCGATCTGATCGCAATGGGATCGCATGGCCGCGGGGGCGTCGCCGCGCTGATCCTCGGTAGTGTTACGAACAAAGTCCTCAGTCATTCGCGTATCCCCGTGCTCGTATTTCGGTGAAGGAATGGGAAATTTACGTGCCAATGGGAGAACCGAAAATGATCCAAGACACCGACCACATCTATCCCATCCCTTCGAATCTTCCGGCTATTGCGGCTGCGGAGAAGCTTCTGGAGGCGGGCGTCGGTTTTCAGGTCCAGGTCTTGAACGCGGCGGCGGAGCTCCAGATCGAATCCTTCGATTTCCTGATGCGACGTTACCAGCAGCAAGTGAGGCTCGTTGGTGATCTTGTCGGCAGCGCAGGATACAACGACGCGCTCGATGTCATCGGCGATTTCGTTCGAGTTGCTAAAATCGACTACGCCGGCGAAGCGAGCAATATGCTCATGATTGGTTCGAAGTTGGCCTCTCAGGCAGCGCATCGCATGCGCGAGGAGGCCCGTACGACGTTGGAGAACAGCGCGGCGCGAACGGTCGCATAGCTCTCTGAAGGTTGTTCCATATCCGTAAAATGCCGCTATCAAATTTGTTGGCGGGGCGACCCGGCCAGCTATCATCATCGACCGCCAGCTCGCCAGATCAAGCGGCTCGATCTTGAGCAGGTTTTCGACAAACTGCCGCGTTGCGTAGTTGGCATGGAAGCTTGCCTGAGCGCACACTTCGTCAGCCGGGTGTTGCGCGGTCTTGGGTTCGCCCCACGTATAATTCCCGCCATATGCGGCAAGCCGTTCATAAAAGGGCAGAAGAACGACTACAATGATGCGGAAGCAGCCATGCGGACCAATCAGCAGATGGTACCAGAAAAGGGCCAGGATCAGCTCGATCTGCAGGAGTTGCACCGGGTCCGTTCGCGTCTTGTGTCACGCAGGACGGCGACGATTAACCAGATCCGCGCATTCTTCATCGAAGAGGCCATTGCCCTCCGCCGGGGCCTTCACAGCGATTGGTCTTGGCACAGATTTTCTTCGGAAGCACCAAAGCGGCTTCGACTGCCACTCCCTTCTAAGGGGTGAGCGTCACCAAAACTGGAATTGCCCGCAGTCCGTGCGGTCGCCGCAGCAGAAGTTGATTTCACGCCGACGCAGTGGAGCAGTATTTTATAAGACAGGAAAGTGCCGATGGCGTTTTCGGCACGGAATCTGAGCCGCAGTACGCCTTCCTCGCAATCGCATCCTAATCATAGCCGTGAGGCGCAGGCGACCTACCCAGACCGCAGGGCGTCCGGTAGCATACAACTAATCAATGCATCGAGAAGACAATGCGTTCTTGCCAATCGGTGAAGCAACTTCTCGGCGTTTCTTCGAGGGCTGCCTCCAAGGAGGTGTGCAATGACACTCGTCACATCAACCGTGTCCCTCATCACACTCGCGGCTATCTCTGTCGGAATCCTAATTAGAGCCGACGCCCATCAAGCGAAGAGCGGCTGGACTTATCCTCCAGCGTGCTGCAGGACTCACGATATTGGTGGAGATTGTGAAGCCATTCCCGCTCAGGATATCAGTCCAGGGCCTCGTGGCTTTCCGTCTTCCTACATGCGGGAGACCACCACCTCGCGACAAAAGCACACTTGTTCTTCATCCCATATGGCGAAGAGATGCCCTCCGGCGATGGCCGGTATCACATCTGCCTTCATCCGACGGAAAACGACTGTTTCTTCGCGCCGCCTGACAGTGCCTAGCCCTGTTGCCCATGGTCGCGCCATTTTGCGATTCCTCATTTAAGATAGTGGCTGATCCCAACCCGAGCTCTCAACGCGGGTTACTTGCTTTGTCAAATTGCGTTCTTGCAAGATCACACGCCAAACGGATAAGTCTCATCCTCGCCGGTGGTTACCTGTGTCGGCAGTGGAACCACCGCACTTGTCTGATCGAACCACACAAACGCGTCGTACTGGCCGGGCATCGACGCATAACTGTAGTGGCTCCAGCGCTCAGTATCTGGCCGATAGACAACGCCGATGTAGCGTTCAAGTCGTGGTTCAGCCATGACGCGGCGAAGATCTTCATGTTTCCCGGCGCGAAGATCCAGAAGGAAACGCTCGGTGCCGACGTCGTGGCATAGCGCTTCATAGCTGTCGGGGCGAGACGGTCGGACGGCCTTGATTTCCATCGGTGCGTCCCATTCCGACGCTGCCGCGACGGTACCGGTATGCGTGCCATAGCCGATCAGGGCTGCATCGTTTCCGTAGGTCTGTCTACACAACTGGCCGAGGTTCAGTTCGCCCCGCTCCATACCCATATCGGTAAACCGGGCGTCTCCAATATGAGAGTTATGTGCCCAAACGACGGCTTTTCCGTTTGAGTCTGTTTTCTTAAGGATGTTCTGCAACGTGTTGAACATATGCTTGTCACGCTGATTCCATGACTCGTGGGCGCCGTAGTACATGGCGCGATAATAGCGCTCCGCATCTGCTACCAGAAAGGCATTCTGCACGGCATCGAAGAAGTCCGCGCCATCCTGCCTGGCGTACTGAAGCTCCTTCTGCAAAAGATCGATCAGGATCCTTATTATTGGTCCCTCGCACAGGGCGTAGCCTTCACTCAGTGATGCGCGGCCATAGGCGGCCGGCTCTCGCGACCACGGCGAAAGACACGCGTATCGCCCACGTGCCAGTTTCGCGGCCTGAGGGTCGACGCGGTCGAGATAGGCAAGCACAGCGGCCATCGATGCCGTCATGTTGTAGAGGTCGAGGCCATAAAATGCGACCTTCTCGCCTAGCGGTTTCAAGGCATTATGGGTGCGCAGAAATTCGATGAAGGCATCAACATCCTTGTTGCGCCACATCCAGGTCGGAAAGCGGGTAAACGGCATCGGGTTCATCGGCCGATGCGGGCTCCGCCGCACGTAACGGTCGATTGCTGCGGCATCCGGCCAGTCAGCTTCGACTGCGACAATTGTGAAGCCGTGTCTTTCGATCAGCCGGCGCGTGATGGCAGCGCGCGCCCGGTAAAACTCCGAGGTTCCATGGGACGCTTCACCGAGCAACACTACACGAGCCTGGCCGAACCGGTCGAAGGCGTCGGCGAAGGCCGGATCGTCCAGCGCGGGCAAAGGCTCGGCGGCGGACCGTAGTACTTCCGCTATCGATGCCTGCGATACTGGCTGCGTGGCCGCGGATCCGTGGCTGAGGGCTTTCGGGGCGAGGTAATGCTGGAACCAAGCAGTTGCCATCTCGGTCACCGCCTCAAGTGCGCCAGGTTCCTCGAACAGATGGGTGGCGCCGGGGACGACCCTCAACAGTTTCTCGCAGGTCAGGGCGGCAAGGGCTTCGCGGTTTAAAGCAAGAACCTGCTCGTCATGGCCACCGACAATGAATAGCGTTGGCGCTCCGACCTCGGTCAGCCGTCGCCCGGCCAGATCTGGACGACCGCCACGCGAAACTACCGCCGATACCCGCTCCCGAAGCTCCGCCGATGCTAGCATTGCTGCTCCTGCTCCGGTGCTTGCTCCGAATAGGCCTAACGGCAAATCAGCGATGTCCGGCTCAGCACCGATCCAGATCGCAGCCTCGAGCAAGCGCTCCGCGAGAAGCGGGATATCAAAGACGTTGCGACGGTCTCCTGCCTCGTCCGCCGTCAGCAGATCCAAGAGAAGGGTTGCGAAGCCCGCGTCATTCAAGCTGTCGGCGACGGCAATGTTCCGTGGACTGAGCCGGCTCGACCCGCTGCCATGAGCGAACAGGATAATGCCGCGCGGGTCCGGCGGAACGCTCAAATCGCCAACCAGACCGAGTGGCGGGACAGCAATCTGCCGTTTGCTGGGGCTCGGCTCGGCTTTTTCGGATTCGGTCCATCCCTGCCTCAGAAGTCCAATCGTCTCTTCATCGGTGAGCTGGTGGAAATCCTCGTAAAAGGCGCCAACGCCCCAGAAATCTTTGGCGGGATGAAGGCATACGACCACGTCGGCATATTGACGCATCTCGGCGAGTGTTTCTTCCGGCGCGACTGGAATGGCGAGAACGATCTTTGCGGCACCTTGGCCTCTCATGGCAATAAGCGCCGCTTTCGCCGTCGCCCCTGTGGCAAGTCCATCATCGACAATGATTACGGTGCGACCCTTGGGGTCTACTCGCGCGCGGTTGCCGAGGTACAGCGCGCGGCGGCGCTCAAGTTCGACAAGTTCGCGCTGTCGGGCGCGTTCAAGGTAGGCATCGTCAGCACCACTCGCCAGCCGGACATTCTGGTTGATGACCGTCTCGGGGCTTTCACCATCCACAACGGCGCCCAGCGCGACTTCAGGCGCGCCTGGCGCGCCAATCTTGCGTACAAGGATCAAATCGAGCGGAGCATTTAGGGCGCGCGCGATTTCTAGCGCCACCGGCACCCCACCGCGTGGCAAGGCATAGGCAACTGGACGATCGAGCTTCAGCTTGACGAGCTTGGTTGCAAGCTGACGACCAGCATCTACCCTGTCCAGGAACTGAAAGTGTTGTTGATCCATCAAATGAATATACGTGATCTCTAATTTGCTGCATTGAGCGAAATCAAACCACTTCTAAGATCGCGATCCGTTCGGCTTCTCGCCAACTGGTTTTGGGATTGAGAGTGTGCCGACCACGCGATTTTCTTCGTTCAACACGGTCAGCGATCGAACTTGAGGCTGGTCCCGAATTACGAGCGGGCCGAGCTGTAGAACAAGCGTAGATCAAGTTGATCTCGATCATAGACAATGCGGGCCCGGTGGTCGACTTTTTGAAGTCACTTAAGGAAGGAGATCGAAATGACCTACACTCTGGATCGCACACTCGGCAAGGTTAGCTTCCAGGATGCCGTCGAGCGGACAAAGGCCGCACTCTCCAGGCATGGTTTCGGGGTGCTGACAGAGATCGACGTGAAGGCCACGTTTAAGAAAAAGATAGATGCCGACGTCGAAGACTATTTGATCCTTGGTGCCTGCAATCCTCGAATGGCCTTTGAGGCAATGAAGCTCGAGCCGAAGGTCGGAGCGATGCTGCCGTGCAACGTCATCGTCCGGTCGATCGACAGTGGTGACATCATGGTGAGCGCCATCGATCCGGTTGCCTCCATGAAGGCGATCGACAACGCGACGCTTCAAGGGCTGGCCGGTAGTGTACGCTCGATGCTTGCTGACGTAATCGCCGATATCTGATTGGTGGCTCCGGCCTAAAGGCTCCCTAGTCAGCGTGAATGTCGTTGAACGCGGGCGCGGCCACCAACCCCAATTCATCGACGCCCACAACGCGCATTGGGCGACGCCCGACAATGGTCGCCGAGTGCCTCTCGGTATTTAGAGAAGACAGCCCAACGGCCCAGCCACCAAAATGCGGAATCTCTGAAACTCTACGGTTTCGAATTGCTCCCACCGGCCTGTCAACCGAGTACCGTTTCTGTCAGGAGGCGGCAATCTTCCTTGCTGTATCCCGGACTAGACCGAGCCGTTTAAGCTCGAGGAGTGCATCAGGAAGGGCGCGATGAGCCGGGTTGTCGGGCTCCGACCGTGCGATGACATTGGCGACCAAGGCCGGAATGTCGACTGTAGCGCCACCCGTATTGAGGATAGCTGACGCCACCTCGGCAAAGAGATCGTCGGATTTCCGCAGTCGCAACGCATGACGTGGCATTCCTCCGCCTCGAAGTAGCGCGCTGAGCCACTTCCCGTCCCACGAAGGCGAACTCGCATAAAGCTCGTTTCCTGAGAGCTCCGCCATGAGTTCCCTGACGACGAGTTCGACGTCGCTTCCTTCCTCTCGCAGGCGATCGCGCGAGATACCGTGGACCTTTTCCGCATCTGCGGACCAGTCCGTCCATCCGGGCTTTGGCTTGATCAGGAACGACCGCGAGCGACCGTCCTCGAAGACCCAGGCGATTTCGATGGGGTAGCTGTGCTTGCTGAGGGAGGAGGCTTCGAAGTCGAGGAATACGATCATGGCCCGTAGTTAGGGCGGCACCGAGTTGGCCGCAACGCCCTCCCCGAGGGGAGATCACGATCCGATCCCGTTCTCTTGATCTTTCGATGGGCCAGCCCAGCTCGAACGCGTCAACGTCGGCCACGACCATTGGATCGAGGCGGCGGCGGAAATCGCTCGTGAGGACGGTCGCCGCAGGGAGAGGGTTGGCGACGAATCTCTAAAAACCGTGCGAATTCGCGATCGCAGCGGGGCAGATGAACTGCTGCAGGGCAGTGGTGCGATGCCCGTGGAGGGAAGGGACACCACGTCTGTTCAAATCGGTTTCACCTCGACTCCTCTTGCGACGAGCCATTGATGTCGTTGGCAGACAATGTCCTGAATATTCGGACCGTCAAATGGGTGCCCGTGAATTCAAAGCGCGACACTTGGCTGGCGCGAGTCCAGAGTGCTTGCGTCGCGGATAAGCTCGTATTTGACCTGAGTGACCCGCAGATCGCGGTACCAGTCTACGAGCGCTCCCCAAGGATCCGACACCTTGTTGAGGCCGGCAATGAAGGCAACGACTGTCCCAATCTCGATCCTGCCCGTTATGACGTAGTAGCCACCGAGCGCAAAAATCCCTGCATAACCGAGCTGAAACATCAGGTTCATCAGGAAGTTGAGCGCGTACTTCAGCCTGTAGATGCTCATGTTGGTCGAAAATAGTCGCTGAACGCGGGCGGCCTGGTGCTTCGGCGATTTCGGCGAAGTGTGGTCGACCATCTCCTCGCTAAGGTGGCGCATGACGGTGATCTTCGTCTTCACCCGCTGATTGATGAGCCCCTGGAGAACAGGGACCAGGACGGACTGCGGGACGAATACGGCGATGACGGCCAGAGCAAGGAGCGGCTGAAGGTAGAGCATGTAGCTACCGACTGCCAGGAGGATGCCTGCCTGGAGAATCGGCTCTGATATACTGGTGCCGACAAACCCGCCCACAGGTTCAGCCTCCGCAAGCACGATCGACATTTCGACGCCTTCGGCCAAGGTTGTAAGATCGTCGGGATGATGCTCTTTCACATCGATGACTTTCATGCGAAGCCACCGGATCGCCACTTCCCCAATCCAGCCGCGGTAGATGTTCAACACGAGCTTGATCCCACCTTCACCAAGGACGAGCGCCAGGTAGACAAGCACGAGAGCGAGGATCGTGCTGAGGGTTGTCCCCTGCGTCGCGCCGTTTACGATGCGCCGTTGAACATCGAGCGGCAGAATTCCCACGGCGAACAAGAGAACCGACAGCAACACCAACATCGCCTGATGGCCCCGTCCCATCATCAAGATGAAACCGGAAAGTCTCCGCGGCATGGCGTCTTCCTTGCGAGATGGCATATCCGCCTCCGTGTCTTCCTGCGCGGGTGCCTCGTGTCGTCTGCCCTCAATTCCCATCGCGCGTCCTCCTGAGAGGACATTCAGCCAGATCCTGGCCTTCGCTTCATTGACCCATCGCAATTTCACTGCCGTTCGGTAGGTCACGCGGCGATCGAGCACCTATTCCTACAAGCCCCATCTTCGGGCAAACCAAACCTTCGCCAGATGCGCGAGGATTGCATAGGAAAGGAGGATCGCCGCCAATATTGGCCAGTACAGAAGAGGCAGAGAGACGAAGCCCAGCGCGCCTCCGACGCCAGTAAAAGGCAGGAGAATGCCGGTGCCCGCGATGAGGAGGCTGGTTGTCACCAGGGCGGAGCTGGCTGAGCTTTCAATGAAGGGAATACGGGCAGTCCGTATGACATGTATGATCAATGTCTGCGTCAGTAGCGACTCCACGAACCATCCCGTCTGGAACAAGGCGGGGTTCGTCCACGCCTTGAACATAAACAGCATCATGGCGAACGTCAGATAGTCGAAGATCGAACTGACCGGGCCGAGCACCAGCATGAACCTGAAGATACCAGCTATGTCCCACCGCCGCGGCGATGCGACGTATTCCTCGTCGACCGTATCGGTCGGAATGGCCGTTTGCGAGACGTCGTAAAGCAGGTTGTTGGTGAGAACCTGGATCGCTGTCAGGGGCAAAAACGGCAGGAGGATGCTTGCGCCAAGGACGCTGAACATGTTTCCAAAATTCGAGCTCGCGCCCATTCTGATGTACTTGGTGATATTTGCGAACACCTTGCGCCCCTCGATGACACCCTCTCGCAGCACCAGCAGGTTCTTTTCCAACAGAATGATGTCGGCCGACTCCCGAGCTATATCCACGGCGCTGTCGACCGAGACCCCGACGTCGGCGCTCTTGAGTGCCGGGCCGTCGTTGATGCCGTCACCGAGGAAGCCGACCACGTGCCCGCCCGCCCGCAGGAGCCGGACGATGCGCTCCTTCTGACTCGGCGTGAGTTTCGCAAAGACCGTGGCAGACTCTGCCGTCGTCGTAAGCTCGACGTCCGTCATTGCGTCGAGATGCGGGCCGAGAAAGATGTCCTTGGCCTGGATTCCGACATCGCCGCAGATCTTCCGTGTGATGACCTGGTTGTCTCCCGTAAGTATCTTCACGCGAACGCCGCTGGCTTCCAGCGCAGCGATAGCCTTCGAGGCACTCTCCTTTGGCGGGTCGAGGAACGAAATGTAGCCGAGCAGAACGAGGTCGCTTTCGTCTTCGACGTCGTAGGCCGGCGTCGTCCCGCTCATTTCCTTGTAGGCAACCGCGACGACACGAAAGCCGCTCTTGTTCAGCAGCACGGTCTCCTGCTTAGCCGTCTCGAGATGCCCCGCGTCCAGGGTTCCGATAGCCCCGGCATCTTCGTATCGCGTCGAGACCGCGAATATCTCCTCGACCGCCCCTTTACAGATGAGAATGTGCTTGTCGCGTCTGTCGGAGACGATCACAGACAACCGACGACGAGAGAAGTCGAATGGGATCTCGCCGATCTTTTGGAAATGCTCGTCGACTCCAAGAGCTTCGTGGACGTCGCCGTGCTCCAGAACGGCGACATCAAGAAGGTTCTTCAGTCCTGATTGAAAGTAGCTGTTGAGATAGGCGTAGTGCAGCACGCGCGGCGAATCCGCGCCATGAATATCGACGTGCTGCTTGAGGATGATCTTGTCCTGCGTCAGCGTCCCGGTCTTGTCGGTGCAAAGCACGTCCATCGCGCCAAGGTTCTGGATCGCGTCCAGACGCTTGACGATCACCTTGGATCTGGCCATCGCCAGCGCACCCTTGGCAAGGTTGACGGTCACTGCCATCGGAAGCATCTCGGGCGTCAGCCCGACGGCAATCGCGACTGCAAAGAGCAGAGCCTGCAGCCAGTCCCCCTTGGTGATCCCGTTGACGAGGAATACCGAGGGGCCGAGAACGAGAGTCACGCCGATCATCAGCCAGGTAAATCGCCTGATCCCGCGATCGAATGCCGTCTCGTCCTGCTGCGCCACGACCTTTTCGGCCAGTGCTCCAAAGAAGGTGTTTGCCCCTGTTCGGATCACCAAGCCTCGAGCGAACCCGCTGACGACGTTCGAACCCATGAAGCAAAGATTGCTCCGGTCCAGGGAACCCTCTATCGGATCACTTGAGGGAGTTGCTTGCTTTTCAACTGGCGTTGCCTCGCCGGAAAGCGCCGACTGATTCACATAGAAGTCCGTGGCCTCGAGGAGGCGGAGATCGGCAGGTATAAGATCGCCCGCCGACAGTACCACGACGTCCCCAGGGACGAGGTCGTCGACAGCGATAGCCTCAGTTTTGGGATGCGTCTCGCTTGGACGCAAAACGCTTGCTGTTGTCCTTACCATCGCACGGAGTTTCGCGGCGGCCTGGCTGGAACGATGCTCCTGGACGAATGCCATACCCACGGAAAGAACGACGATCGCAGATATGACGATCGCAGCACGGATATCTCCGAGGGCGTACGACACGAGCGCAAGTGTCAGCAGTAGGGCGTTTAGAGGGCTCTTGGCACGCGACCAGATCTCGCTGAGCAGTGGCACACGCTGCTCACGACTGACCACGTTCGCGCCGTATTGCTCTCGCCGACGTCGAGCTTCAGCCGAAGAGATGCCAGAATGGCCCGAACGAAGCAGCTCGCAAGCCTTGTCCTGCGAGCACTCGCTTATCGTCCCGAGGTTTTCGAGAGGAGATGTGGGCGAATAGATGGCCTCGGCAATCCGCGTTCCAGCTCTCACGTTCATCATGCCGCTCGAACTCCAATTTTTTACGCGAGACCGCTAGGCGGAAAGCCGCTCAAGCGATGCCGCAACTAGGCAAACGTCATGAGCTGGTGTCTGTCCCCGGCGTCGATGACTTCGATGGCGAAGACCTTTCCATCGTCATACTGTACCGATATCTTCTGCGGATGATCGACGACGTGGGTCATGCCCTTGACCGATATTTCAAGAGCGTCTTCCTTCGGTTCATAGGTGGCACCAAGTAGGGGTGCCGATCTCACCAGGACCTGGTCGCCAATTGTTGCGCCGAGGACTTCGATCTTTATTTCCTTCCCCTCCACGTCCTTGTGAAGGCGCGAGAAATAAGCAGTCCATTCGGATTTTGGGAGCACCTTAACGCCCATTATTTCATCTCCTTCTGCTAGGTAGCCGGCCGCGGAAAGCAGAGCTTCTGTCGTGCGCGATGTGTGAATGGTCATCGTCTTACTCCTGTCTCGGGCGACGCCCGCGTCCTGAGTATACGGAAATGCCCGAGAGAACGACCATCATGCCCCCGATGACAACGGTAGCCCAGTCGCCGGTACTCGGGTCTGTGACCGGCCAGACGACCCACGGCAAGGCCATGAGCCAAATGCCGAGCGCGCACTCGACAAGGGCTTCCCATTTGCCAGGAAGCACAATGCCTGCGACTGCGATCACCCCGGTTGCCAGGCCGGTCAGAAGAAAGGCCCAAGCCATCGTGTCGCCCGCCATGGGATCTCCGAAGGTGGACGGCAGCAACCACGGGAGTGCGAACACGAAGCTTCCCAGCGTCACCATTATCGGATCCTGCCAGCCTGGTTCCTTCATTGAATTCTCCCGCGGCCGAGTTCGTGACGGGTGTCAGGATAGAACTCCTAGTTCACAGTACATTGCGCTCGATCAAAATGAGCGATCAAAGAGAGAAAATCCGAGCGCGCACGGCACCTGCGCGAAGCAAACGCCGCAACGACGCGGAGCGTTAAACAGCCGCTTGCAAAAAAATGGCCCCGCGGTCGGCGGGGCTGAGTTGCTTGGACATATGGAAAGGCACCGCTTGGCGACACATCGAATGCAAGCGTACCAATCGGTTTAAACGCCGTCGCCTCAATCGGCTCCCAGACGTGGCTCACGTCTTAACCTGCCGTGATCTCGATCTTCCGATCGTTTGTCTTCGCATTGGGGGTCTTGGGCAGCGTCACCTTGAGGACGCCCTTCGCGAAGGCGGCGCTCACCTTGTCTGTATCGACGTATTCCGGAAGCTGGAAGGAGCGCTGGAAGGAGCCGTAGTGACGTTCGGAGACGTGATACGATTTATCCTTCTCCTCCTTCTCCTCGGTCTTGTCGCCGCGGATGGTCAGTATGCCGTTGGCGAGCTTGACCTCGATGTTCTTCTCGTCGAGGCCAGGGACTTCCGCCGTGATTTCGATGGCGTCGTCCTTTTCGACTACGTCAACGGCCGGTGATACGACCCAGCCGTTCGAAGCGCCGAAGGTACGTCCTAACAATGGGCGGGCTAGAGGACGCCATGACGAGGGACCAAAGTCGTCGAACAGGCGGTCAATTTCCGTGCGAAGGGACTCGAAGGGCGACCAGAAGCCGCCTTGAGCCGGAGAGGGGGTCTTGGGTTCTGTCTTAACGGGGAATTTGTCGGGCATGATCATCTCCTGTTTTCCAAGGAGGTCCGGAAGCCGGATCCCACTACACTGGCTTGCGCTCGAGAACGAGCCCGAGGATCAAAGCACGTTCCGCACCTTGGAACTTTGATTCCGGTCAAAGAACGAGTTAGCTTGCTCGATTGACCATACCGTCGCGTCCACCAAATGGAGGGACCGCAATGCTTAGGCCATGCTCGCAGCGACGACAGATCGGGCTAAACCGCCGCATTTGGTTGACCTGCCGAGGTGAAGCCCCGAAAGTCGCAGGGCGGCGCCATCGAGTGGTCCGCGCTGATACCCATCAAGGACAACACGGAAGCGATAAATCCACGATTGTTTTCGCCTCTTGATGGTCGCTACCTCCTGGACGATTGCGGGCTCGTTGAACATTGACGCATGTCAATGCGCACCTGTTCCCAATACCGATAATAGCTCTTGGCTAACAATCGGACCGACCATGGCGATTGGAGGACCAGATCATGAAATGCAACGATAGACGGAGACTGCTCGAGGATCGATACGTTCTTGATTTTGAACGGCTGCTCGAGGTGCGTTCGCGTCGAAATCACCTCCTGGCGCAGTGGGTATGTTCTTTGATCGGACGAAATGACAGGGATGCTTATGTTGCCGAAGTCATAGAAGCGGGCAGTTCGGCGCCGGGAGACGAAGTCATTCTGAGAAAGGTCTTGAAAGACCTCAAAGATGCTGGCGAGGACGTCGATGGGGCGACGATCCAGAACGAGATGCATGAACTAATGTTCATGGCGGCCGAAGATATGGCGCGCGAAAGCGTAAAGAACGAAAGCTTCTAGCGCAGTTCGACCATCTCTCCTTGTGCTGGAGTTGGTCTCCGTTCGAGTGATTTCACAGCCGGCGCCGCCGGGTCCTGCAGGCAGCGTTCTCGCAGTCCCCGGACTACCTCTATGGTAACGGACCGAAACAACAAATCCATCACCGTTAATGACAATATGGCCCGCCTTTTCCGCTTTCATGCGGCCTCGGACATGATAGGCCTTTCCGAATTCAATTTGCGGAGTGCACCGGAAGCTGAAGAGCTGTGTTTCCGGGAACAAGGCGCGCACCGGCGAGCTGGTGATCGATTTCCAAGAGCGCATGGAGCTCGAACGTGAGCTTCGCGAGAAACGGAATTTGCTAATGCTTGCGATGTACGGCATGTCCGAGGGTTTCGCCATGTTCGACAAGAAGGGCTTCCTCGTCTTCTGTAACGAACCGTACCGAGACGCGTCACACTATCTCGTGATGCTCGGGTCGTCGGCGCGCACATCAGCGACATCCTACGACGCGTGGCCGAGACTGGCGAACGGGTCGGGTTGCCCGAAGAGGCGTCAGATCACTGGATCGGTCGCCGCGACTTTGCCCATCAACAAGGACGAAGAAATCCAACTGAAAAACGGCGAGTGGCGTGCACTCAAGGCAAGGCTCGCGCATGACGACACGGCTATGGTGGTCGTGTCGGACATCACCGTGACGAAGCAGGCGGAAATGGCACTCAAACACTCCGCCCATCAGTTGAGAGCTCTTGCCGACACGGATGGGTTGACCAGTCTCATCAACCGTGGCGCCTTTGATCGCCTATTCGCCAGCGAGACTGTAGGGGTGAACTGCAAAACTTGTAGGGTGGGAAGCGGTCGGCTGCTCCGGTCCGTTGGTCATCGAGTCTCGTCCGCCACAAGAGGCGCCGCCCACAGGCGGCCTTCGGGCCGATCCTTCGGTAGTCTACGCGACTGCTTCGGGCTGTTGTGACGGTAGAGGTTCGGGGACTTCCGTCATTGTTGCCTCCGTCAAAAGAAGCACACCGGCGACCGATACTGCATTTTCCAAGGCCACACGCACGACCTTCGTTGGATCAATGATACCTTCGTCAAGCATATCAACATAACGGTTGCGCGCTGCGTCGAAACCAATCATGCCTTGGCTTTCCAGCATCCGGGCAACGACAACTCCGCCGTCGACAGCCGAATTCTCGGCAATTTGGCGCGCTGGTGCCTCCAGTGCTCGTCGCAGAATCTGAACGCCAGTTCGCTCGTCACCCTCGCAATGGGCTTCCGTTGCGGCTACGGCACTGACGCATCGTAAGAGTGCTAATCCGCCGCCAGGGACCACTCCCTCCTGAACAGCAGCCTTGGTCGCGTTTATCGCGTCGTCGAGAGCTTCCTTCTTTGCCCTCATCTCGGCTTCAGCCGGCGCGCCAACCCGGATAACAGCAACGCCACCGGATAGCTTCGCCAAGCGCTCCTGCATCTTTTCACGATCGTAGTCGCTCGTGCTCTTTTCAATGTCTCGACGGAGCTGGTCGGCGCGCCCCTTTATCTCGGACTGCTTGCCGTTACCGCCAATAATCGTCGTCGTGTCTTTGTCGACAATCACACGCGAGGCAGTTCCGAGATGATCGAGCGTGATATTCTCGAGCTTGAAACCAAGATCCTGGGAGATGAGCTGCCCGCCCGTCAGAATGGCGATGTCCCGCAGCATCTCCTTTCGACGATCACCGAAGCCGGGCGCCTTGACGGCGCAGTTATGCAAAGTGCCACGAATCTGGTTTACAATGAGGGTAGCGAGAGCCTCCCCATCGATGTCTTCGGCGATCACCAGAAGCGCCTTGCCTGATTTCGCGATCGCCTCCAGAACGCCAACGAGATCATTGAGGGCAGAGATCTTTCGATCGAAGATCAGTATCCTCACATCCTCCAGGACAGTTTCCATCTTTTCGGACTCGGTGGCGAAATAGGGTGAGATGTAGCCCCGGTCGAATTGCATGCCCTCGACGACATCGAGCTGGGTTTCCATCGTTTTCGATTCCTCGACGGTGATTACGCCGTCCTTCCCGACCTTTGCCATCGCGGTGGCAACCAGCTTGCCGATCATCTCATTGTTGTGGGCGGAGATCGCTGCCACCTGCTCCTTCTCCCTGTCCGTCGTCACCGGGCGGGAGAGCGCGCCAAGGGCTTTGATTGCTACGGCCGCGGCTCGGTCAAGACCGCGCTTAAGATCAATCGCATTGGCGCCTGCCACGACATTGCGATGACCGTCCGCCAACATCGCATGAGCAAGAATCGTCGATGTGCTCGTACCGTCCCCCACGACCTCGCCTGTTTTCTCCGCCGCCGTGCGCAACATTCTGGCGCCGAGGTTCTCTTCGGGATCTCTCAGGCTGAATTCTTTCGCGATCGTAACTCCGTCGTTGCAGACGATCGGCGTACCCCATTTCTTTTCGATGAGGACGGACTTCGACTTAGGTCCCAGTGTGAGGCGGATGGCATCCGCGAGCTTTGTCGCTCCCTGCAACACCTTACCGCGAGCTTCCGTGCTGAAAAGGATCTGTTTGTATGGCATCGCAGCCTCCCTACGCATAGCGGGCTTTGTCCAAAGCCTCCCATCTGTATTGTTCAGAATGGCGCATTTCAGGCCAAGATTGTTTGACCAGCATCAAATTTGCGCCGCGTGATCGGGTCGACGTCCGGAAATTTATTTCGCCCGCTGGGACGGCAACAGCAAGGTCGGGTCTCCTGGTCGCAAGTAGTCCATCGATCGTGCCGTCGGCGACGCATGTTCATATTGGAGTAAACGGCCACCAGGGCGCCGTGAAGGGCAGGCACATACAGCTTCGCCCACCCACGAACCATTCGCATCAATGCCTCGCGGTCATTCTCGAGGTCGAGTGTCCGCCAAGGGTCATTCGGATCACCGGGCAATTGTGCGCATTGACCAGGGTCAATGCCAAACTAGAGCACGTCGACCAGGATCTGCCGTGTGAAGAGGGAGTATCTCCATGCTCGTCCAGGACCAATCCGCAATCGTGGCGTTTCTGAAGGAAGCCTTGCGCAGGGATGAGCTTCCTGTTGAGGTCATAAATACGCATATCTCCATCATCTTCCTCTCAGGGGACCGCGCTTATAAAATGAAGCGCGCAGTCAAACTGCCTTATGTCGATTTCTCTTCGATCGAGGCTCGGTTGGCTGCATGCCGCAAGGAGATCGAATTCAACGCCATCGCCGCGCCGGAAACCTACCTTGGCGTCAGATTGATCACGGAAGACGCTGCCGGCCACTACAGTATCGACGGCAGCGGCCCGACACGCGAAGCGCTCGTCGAAATGCGTCGTTTTGATCAGTCGGCGCTGCTCGACAACGTCGCCAGGTCAGGCGGCTTGACACCTCAATTGATCAACTCGTTAGCATACGCAATAGCGCGTTATCACCGTGGCGCGAAACCGGACTACACGGTTTCAGGGCAACGAGCCGTCTCGTCGGTTCTCGAAATCAACGAAGCCGGATTTGCAACAAGCAATGTCTTTTCTCGAGAGGACGTGCGAGAGCTCACATCGAGTTTTTATCGATCCTTGGGAGGTCTCGCAGATATCCTTGAACAACGCGGGCAGGAAGGAAAAGTACGCAGGTGTCACGGCGATCTTCACCTCAGAAACATCTTCCTGCTGAACGGCGAGCCACGCCTGTTCGACTGCATCGAATTCAATGATCGGATCGCCACGAGCGACGTGCTCTATGACCTTGCATTCTTGCTGATGGATCTATGGCATCGCAGAGAGTATGCGCTGGCGAACCAGTTGATGAATCGCTACTTTGATGAGACGGACGACGAGGAAGGCTTCGAGATGCTCCCGTTCTTCCTGGCGCTTCGCGCTGCAGTTCGCGCCCACGTTCTCGCCACCAGTGCGTCGGATGCGCAGCCGCAGCAGCACGACAACCTCATCAAAGAAGCAAGATCATACTTTCAGCTCGCAGGCTCGATGCTGCGTGCAAAACCACCCCGTCTGATAGTGATAGGGGGGCTCAGCGGCTCGGGCAAGACGACGCTTGCGGAAGCCCTGGCACCGCTTGTCGGCGCCGCACCAGGTGCCCGAATAATCGAAAGCGACAGGCTGCGAAAGGCACTGCACGGGGTTCCTCCGGAGACAAAACTGCCTGCGGCAGCTTACCGACCAGAAATCTCGGCGAAGGTCTACCGGGAGATGGCTTGGCGCGCGCGGCTCCACCTGAAGGCGGGCGGTTGCGTGGTCGTTGACGGCGTCTTCGACAAGCCCCGGAACCGCAAGTTAATCGAGGAGTCGTGCAACGGCGATGAACGAATTTTTCAGGGTGTCTGGCTTGACGCTGATCCTGCACTTCTTAGACGGCGTGTCGTCGACCGCCTAAAGGGCGTCTCGGACGCCGGGATAGAGGTCTTGGAGCAACAGCTTGATCACGCGCTAGGCGCTATCGAATGGAAGCGCGTTGACGCAGGAAAGCCCATCAATGTTCTGATTGATGAGATACTTCGCCCACACGACGCATTAGGCGAAGACTTCGATGCTTCGATCTAAGAATGCGGGGGAAGCGGTCGTCAAAGAAGGGCACGCGGCCGCTGCCTTGGCTGTTCAACGTTGCGACGTGCGCGTTTCACCTACAGCTTCGCCGCCGGTTCTGGAAGCCTGTAAAACGTCCCGTTTTCGACGCCGAAGGGCGCCTGATCCATCGCCTGTATCATGTGACAAACGTGACTGTAGAATACCACCAAGCGCCGAAGCTGCGCGGCAGGAACTCGAGGCGCAAACTCGAAACCTTTGGCGCCTCGAATCCTTTCAAGCTTTAGCCGATACGCAGATGATCCTCGACCGACTTTACGCCTGCAGCCGACCAGGCGGCGTGTTCGGCGGCCTGCCGCTCGGACCAGCGCTTGACGGTTCCATCAAGCGTGACCTTGCCGTCAAGCACGTTCACTTGGATGGCTTGAGCCTCGAGTTCTGCGTCGCGCCGGAACGCTTCTTCGATCCGCCGTTTGACGTCGCTCGAGGTTGGGCGAGGGGCAACCGCGATCAGGTTGGAGATGCCGACGACGCCTGCCAGATCACGAATGGCACTCGCAGCCGCGTTTTTCTGATATTGCCATTCAACCTTGCCTTCGAGGGTGACCCAGCCGTTCTGAACCCTGACAGTGACTGCATCCCTTGGCACGGTCGTACGCCATGCCAGCGTGCTGATCGAGCGCTTGGCGATTTCGTCGTCTGCGGTGACATGAGTGCCGTACGGACGCACCTCTATTTCCTGGGCGATGGCATGCACGCCCTTCACGCGTCGCGCTGCACGCTCGGCGGCGTCCTTTTCCGCGTAGGTCGCAACGTGGCCGGTCAACGTGACCACACCACCTTCTGCCGTGACACCGATATGGGCCGCATCGATGCTAGGCTCAAATTCAAGCTCGTCCAGTACATTCTGTCTTAGCGTGACGTCTGTCATGGGAAAGCCTCCTTCCGTGTTTCGACGGGCGTGGATCTTAGTGACAAATGGGAGCTCGTACTTTGACCTGTCTCAAATGGCGCTGCGTCGGCTCCCGCGGGCCATTAAAGCCGGTGCAGAATTTAGTCTCGTTTGATCAAGCGCAATGCAGCCCTGGCAAAAGGGACGGAGCATTAACACGAGGTCTTCCCTCGATGAATTTTGGTCAATGGAGGAATGTCATGAACGATCTCGCATTACGCCAAAACATCGTCGACGAACTCGGGTTCGAACCCAGCGTCGATGCCGCCAATATCGGCGTCGCGGTGGAGGAGGGCGTCGTCACTCTATCAGGCCACGTTGGCAGCTACGCCGAAAAGATCGCTGCTGAAATGGCGGTGAAGCGCGTCAAGGGCGTGCGTGCGCTCGCGGGAATCCTCGAGGTCCGGTACGCGGGCCGCAAGCACCATGCGGACGACGAGATCGCGGCGCGGGCCTTGGACATTATCGAATGGGACGCGCTTCTGCCGGACGGCGCGATCGGCGTCAAAGTTCAGAAAGGCTGGGTGACGCTTTCAGGGGAGGTGCCGTGGCACTTCCAGAGGGTGGCGGCTGAAAAGGCGGTCATGAAGCTTGGCGGCGTTATCGGAGTAACAAACGTATTGTCGATCAAGCCCGCGGCATCCATTCCCGATGTCAAGAACCGCATCGAGGGTGCACTGAAACGCAATGCCGAGGTCGAGGCGGACCGAATCCAGGTCGACGTTTCCGGTGGCAACGTCACGTTGAAGGGTGGCGTAACCGGTTGGCGGGAACGCAGTGCAGCGGAGCGGGCTGCCTGGTCGATTCCTGGAGTCGTCAGCGTCATCAACGATCTCGCGGTGAGCGGCTGATCTGAGAATGTCGACATAGTTGGCGAGGCTGAACCCAGCCTTGCTCAACAAGTAGGATTGCCAACATGCACGCCCAAGACGGTTACAAATGGCTACGCTGGTTGGTTCTTGACCATGCGTTGCTGATAGTTCTGATCGTTATGATCGCGACGGTGTTCAGCGTGCTTTTGTATCGTGCAAACAGCAATGTCACCCGGTCGGATTTTCGTTTGCAACGATCGATCGAGGATCGACTTTGAGAAACGGAGCGATTGAGATGTCAATGGCATTGAAAAACATGACGCATGCGGAATGCTTGGAAATGCTGAAGGGAGGGCACTTTGGTCATCTGGCCTGCAGTAACGACGGGCAACCGTACGTCGTTCCCATCTACTTCGCGTTCCAGTCAAGAGTAGCCTACAGCTTCTCCATGCCCGGACGAAAAGTCGAGTGGATGCGACAGAATCCGAAGGTATGTCTTCAGGTCGAGGAATGGCCATCGAAGGGTAGTTGGAGAAGCGTAGTGCTCAGCGGCAAGTTCCAGGAGTTTCCTGACAACGACGCCTGGCACGAGGAACGTCTTCACGCGTGGTCTTTGCTCCAAAAACACCTCAATTGGTGGGAGATCGGCTCGCTGAAACCCGAGGAAGTTCCGCCGGCGCATGCCTCTCCCCATCTCTTCTACGGCATCTACATGAATGACGTCTCCGGCCGAGCCGCAATGCAGATTGGGTGAACGTGCAGGTAGCAGTGTCCTTGATCTCCCGTAAAGGCCTCCCGCAGGGAATTCAGCAGGCCGGGTTTCAGTCGAATTCCAGCCGCCCAACAGTTGTCTGTAACGGGCTATTCACCAGATTGTTGGCCGTCGTTGTCACTGGCTGCTTCTCTATTCGGCGGTTTGAAGTCAAGCGCTTTCAAGCTTTCCACTTCACCGGCATCTGACGCCTTTCGCGGGGTCTTGCTTCTCTACGGGATCGGCGCCTTGGCCCTCCCAGTATGGGGACTCCATAGAACGAGGTGGAACAATCTGTCACTCGTCCTGATCGCGATGATGTGATCGGTACAAGCAGCCTGGCGAACTCACCGCGTCCTCGTCCCGCGAAGGACATCCTTCCACCAACAAGTGGAACTTTGTTGTCTCCTTCTAACTTTACAGAGGACCAGTCAGACGGCGACCGGCATGATTTCCTTCCTGGTCCAGCGGAACTGTGTGCCGTCGCTCCAGATGCGATGCATAATCACCGCCAGTCGGCGCGCGAGCGCGACAACCGCCTTCTGCTGTCCGCGCCGCTTGGCGACGTTCATCGCCCAGGCCTTCAGCCATGACCATTTCTTCACGTTGGTCAGCAGGGTTTTGGCGGCTTCGTAGAGCAGCGTTCGCATCATGCCGTCGCCGCACAGCGAGATACGGCCCACCCGGTGGCTTTCGCCCGACTCATGGAGCACCGGCGTGAGGCCCAAAATCGGCCCGACCGCCTTTGAATTGCGGAAACGGGCAGGGATGTCGATCGTCGCGGTGTAGGCCAGCGACACGACTGGGCCTACACCCGGTATCGACATCAGCCGGCGGCAGACCGCGTCATCCCGGACGATCGCCAGAAGCTTGCGGTGAAGGGCGGCAAAATTCCGGCGCAGCATTTGACGTGCGTCGAGCAGCGGTGCGAGGATCTCGGCCAGATCGGGTATACCTTCAGTGAGCTCGCCGATACGGTGTTCGAACTTGACCGTACCGACCATGCCTACCTTGAGCCCGAAGTTGCGCAACAGTCCGCGGATGTCGTTCTCGATGGCAATCGCCTTTTCCTGCAGCAGCTTGCGCGCCGTCAGGAGGGCGCGGCGCTTCTGGCTCGTCAGGGTCTTCACATGCACCGGGCGGAACAGATTGACCCGCATCATCTGCGCTATCCCGCGCGCATCATTGCGGTCGGTCTTGTTGACCTGCGCCTTCAGGAACGCCTTGGTGTGTCGCGTCTCGATGCAGATCACCGGCAGGCCGGCTTTCGCAAGACCCTCGAACAGCCATTGGGATAAGGGCCCGGCTTCAAGGCCGATCCGCTCAAAGTTCCAGGCAGGATCCGTCAGCACCCGTGCAAGATCCACCGGATGGCTCGGCACCTTCACCTCGCGGCAAACCGTGCCTCTGTCGTCGACGATGCAAATGGCGGTCTCTTTCACCGAGACGTCCAATCCTGCATAATGTTTCATGCTGCGCTTCCTTTCCTGATGCTTGTGGCTGTTCCAGAACAGACCACGTTTTACCATCAACTCGAAGCGCAGCACCTTCCCATGCATCGTTGCCAAAGATGAGGCGCAAGCCGAATACCCCATCTGTATTGGATAGTTGAATAGCCACGTGACGGCTTCGCTCGGAACAGCCTTGTTCAGAGCTCTAGAAACTCTGCTCCCGTAACCTAGTGAACGGTGTCTGAAAACAGTTTCCCCGAAGCGCGTTCTGGCGGAAGTCTCGCAATGAGTATCCGCGAAATATCATCTACGCTGCTGATGCCGTGTTGGTAGATCTGGATCGCCAGTGCGCAGACGCGGGAGGAAACCGCCTCATCTAACGGCACACTGTAGTATCGATACCAATTCTGAACTGCGGCAGAGAGCTTGTCCAAGTCCGATGGGGTCAAAAACAGGTGGTTCATCTGTCGCTCTCCAGATCTCGGAAGTCCTATCGATACTTCCTCGTCTCTGCTGAGAAGACCTTGATTGATGTCAAAGACATCGTGTTCAAGTGTACAGCCTGAGGGGTAACTGATTTCGATTGCCGCAAATGATCGTTACGCCGTCGTGCATTCTGATGCGTGTGCGAAGAGCCCGTAAGGATACGACCAGCCATTTTGGAATTGGAGGTTTCTCGCGCCCAAAGCAAATGACAACGGACATCAGAGCAGTAGAGCAGTGATCTGCCAGCAATCTTTTGCTCAGCGTCACGTTGGTCAGAAAATGAGACATCAGAATCCGTTTCCCTTGGTCGGCGGAATGAACAGATCCAGATACCCAAGTTTTGGTTTGGGTGGCTTCTTTTGTGATTGGGCACAGACTGCATGGCTTTGTCCGCGCGCCTTTGCCATGGCGGCATGATCAACAAGAACCGCCGGCGTGATCGCAAAACATATCATAAAGATCTTTAGCATGGCCGGCTCCTTTCCTTTTTCGCCCAGCATTTTTTATCCAAGGAGAACTTTGTTCATTGCGCTTGGTCAAAATGGCGCGTCTGTTCGTGTGAATATTCTCCCGACGCGAGCGGGCTCGAACCAGGCGACTTTGCTGCGCCATTCGCCATAGTGGACCGTTGCCCAGCAAGGCGAGCCCTGTGGCTTTAGACAATTGGCTTTGCCGTCTGGAGGTCGTCCTGTCCCATCCGGCATCGATCGGATTGAACCTCAAGCGTCATTTTATAGCGGTTGTTCATCCAGGCTGATGAACAACGAGCCACAGTACTTTGACGCACATCAAGGAAACCCTTTCGGAACACGATAGACTTATCTCATGTGACAGGGAGGTTAGTGCCATGAGCATCAAGACCGTCATGTGTGTCTTTAGCGTCGACCGCTGGGACCAGGACATCAAGTCTGCCATCGAGTTCTGCGAAGCGCAGGGAGCGCACATGACCGCGATGGTGATCTGTATGTGTTCCGTTCCGCCAGTCTCCGTCTACCCCGTGACGGTAACCTGGCTCGACGAGCAGCAGAAGCAGATCGATCGTCTCGCCGAAGAAGCGGATGCGATTCAGAAGATACTAAAAAGGACAGAACTGTCCTTCGACATCCAGGAAATCTACACGGAATTTGCGTGGGCCGACGACGACATCGCACAGCATGCCTTCTACGCCGACCTCGTGTTGGTCGGAGCGCAGGCCGCCGGCGATGAGGATCTCCAACGAAGGATCATCGATGGGGCCCTGTTCCAGTCTCCGACGCCAATCCTTGTCAACCCCCGCATGCAGGCGGTCTCGTCATTCCCGAAGTCTATACTTCTCGCTTGGGATTCCAGCGACGAGGCGGCGCGCGCGACCCGCCAATCCCTGGAGTTTCTCCAAGGCTGCGATTCCGTGCACGTGACGCTCGTAGACCCCGTCGCCAGGAGCTATGAGAACGGCGAAGAGCCGGGTGCCGATATTGCCACGTTTCTCACGCGGCATGGCGTGAAAGTGGAAGTCGACCAGGTCGCGAGCGGCGGACGCCGCGTGGACGAAACGTTGCGCCAACATGCGACGGACGTCGCTGCTGACATGGTGGTCATGGGTGCCTACAATCACCCACGGCTCCAGCAGCGGCTTTTCGGCGGTGTCACGCGCTTCATGCTGAAGAATAGCACCGTCCCGCTTTTCCTGTCGCGTTGACGACGCATCCGGACGCGAATTCTTTCGCGATCATTGAGAATGACGTCCAGTTCCCTTCGTCAGGGACTAAACCTTCCCGCGAGCCGCACCGCTGCGCGAAGCCGCGGCGATGAAACCGCCGAGGCGCATAATGACACCCACGGGGCTGTCGGAGAGATCGAGGCGAGATCACGCAGCGCCTATGCAGGCTGCTTCTGATAGCACCGCCAGCGCGCTCGGTGAACGGCTAACTGCCGCGTTGAAAGTCCATCTGAAGTGTCAATTGGCAGCCGGAAGACGGTTGTCAGCGATCTGGATCGCGAGTGGGCTAATCAATGCGAGGCGAGAAGCGCGACTGTTTAGGCCAGCTCCAGTAAACACAGTGAACGCGACGGTGCTTTGCTAATGGTGCTGGGCCTTGATGTAGGCGACGAGATCAGCGATTTCCGAGCGCGTCAGTGAGAGGTTCGGCATTCGCGAGTGCTGGGGAGATGCCAAGAACTCCGACAATCGCGCCCCGTTGAAGTCTTCGGCTCCACCGATCTGAGCGAATGTTGGGACGGAATCCGAGCCATGAACCTGTCCGGGAGCAACGACGTGGCATTCGCCACACCAGCGTAGGGCGATGCCGCGTCCGCGAGCAAGATCGGCCGTGGCGCCCTCATCAAAGAACGCCAGAAAGAGAGCAACGGCGGTGGCGCCTGGCAAAATACCTGTTCGGGTCATAGGTCGTGTCATCCTCAGCTAGGCTCATCGAGCGAGGCAATTCTTCATGAAACTGGCTATCGATCGGCACGTTGGTGGGCCATGAAGATCGCTTTAACGTGCTGGAAATGCTACAGATAGTTGGCGTACGCATCTTTGATGCCGATCAATGCATCTGGACTTTTGTTCGGACCCGGACATCGTTAAACGGGGCCCGAGCACGACCGGCTGCGCACGTCGGCGACGCCGGACGGGGTTGTCACAAACTGTCACAGATTTAGACCAATTGGCACGGAAGTGGCATCGGCATGTGACGTTGCGATCGTCTAATGCGATCTTCATGATTGGAGGGAGCAAGATCATGTTCGCGAACAGTCTCAATGTCCGACCCCTGTTTGAAGAAACCGGTCCAACACGCGAACAATGCAGCCTCGGCACGCTTTTCGACCGTAGTCCACTGGAGCATGCGGCGGCGGGCCAGATCGTCTTTTTCGAAGGCGACCGCGCCCTCCATGTCTTCGCGATCCGCGAGGGCAATCTGCGAATCTGTCGGCAGCTTCACGACGGACGCCGTGTTATTACGGGTTTTCTTACGAAGGGCGATATTGTCGGGGTCTCGTTCAAGAATCGCTACCTTTACAGTGCCGAAGCGCTGGACGACGTTTCATTCCGGCGGCAGACCAAGGTGGCATTCGAGAAGCAGCTTCTCACCCGCCCCGATCTGCGACCAGTGCTACTCTCGCAGCTTTGCGACGAGGTGGCGGCGGCGCAAGACCAGATGGTGCTGTTGTCGTGCAAGAGCGCTGAAGAGCGGCTGTGCAGCTTCCTATTGGCCCGGTTGCGGAAAAGCATGGTCGAAGGCTGTGAGCCAAACGTAATCAATCTGCCCATGACCAGGCTTGATATCGCCGACTATCTCGGCCTGACGATCGAGACAGTCTCGCGCACGGTTACGAAGCTCGCAGGGCAGGGCATTTTATCGGCGGGCCGTCGACATGAAATTCTGGTGCTGAAGAAGTCGGCGCTTGTGCAACGGGCCGGAGAAGACTTAGCTGACGTCGATGATGGTCGCGACGATACGCCAAGGTACCATCATCATTAAAAGGCAGGGCGGCGATGCCAGACGATGCCATAGTTCCATCAGCTCCGGCGCAGGATCTCGACGTCATCGCGCGCGTTTTCGACGATACGAATGTCATCATTCACGGCGTGGACGGCGTCATCAGCCACTGGACGTCGGGGTGCGAGCGTCTCTACGGATGGAAACGCATCGAGGCCGTGGGGAAGGTGGTTCACACCTTACTCCGGACGAAATTCCCCAGGCCGATTGAGGATATCCGCAAGGAGGTCCATGCCGGCCTCACCTGGGAAAGCGACATAGTCCATCATCATAAGGACGGACACCCGATGACGATCGCAACGCGCTGGGTCGTCTTCGACGCCCGGTCTCCGACACCGGCGATCATACAGACGAATACGGACGTTTCGGAGACCAGGAAGATCCAGGACGACCTTGCCGAACGAGAAGCGCATCTGAGATCAATCCTCGCCACCGTGCCGGATTCGATGGTTGTCATCGACGAGGCGGGGTCGGTCACCTCCTTCAGTAGCGCGGCGGAAAAGCTCTTCGGCTACTCCTCCCGCGAGGTCATCGGCCGCAACGTCCGCATGCTCATGCCGTCACCATATCGCGACGAACATGACAGATACATCGCAGACTACCTTCGCACTGGCAGGGCGAAGATCATAGGCCTGGGGCGAGTCGTGAAGGGACGCAAAAAGGACGGATCGATTTTCCCAATGGAGTTGTCGGTGGGCGAAGCAGTGGCGAACGAAAGACGGATATTCACCGGCTTCATTCGTGACCTGACAACCAGGCAACGGATCGAGGAAGAGTTGCGGCAGTCCCAAAAGATGGAAGCGGTCGGGCAGTTGACCGGTGGGCTGGCACATGACTTCAACAACCTGCTGACAGTGGTCAGCGGTAATCTCGAAATGCTGGAGCCTCTGCTTGCCGATGATGAGCAGCGCGAGCTGCTCCGGGAGGCCCAGGAGGCGGCGGACGACGGTGCAAAACTGACGGCGCAACTTCTCGCCTTTGGGAGGCGCCAGCCTCTCAAGCCCGAGAGCGTCGATATAGGATCTCTCGTATCCGGTTTCTCAGAGCTTCTGCGACGGACGCTTTGGGGAAACGATCGAACTTCGCACAACCATCAAAGGAAGCAACCACACAGCCTTGATCGACAAGTCACAGCTTCAGAGCGCCTTGCTCAACCTCGCTTTGAACGCTCGGGACGCAATGCCGACGGGCGGAAGCCTGACGCTCGATATCTCACGAGTGCGGCTCGATACCGACTATGCTGAGATGTATCCGGAGCTAAGGCCTGGCGACTATATCCTGATCGCCGTGACGGACACGGGAAAAGGAATGCCGGAAGAGGTGAAAGCCCGCGCGTTTGAACCGTTCTTCACCACCAAGGGCGTCGGCGTTGGGACCGGCCTTGGCCTCAGCATGGTCTACGGCTTCGTCAAGCAATTGGGGGGGCACGTTCAGCTCTACAGCGAGCTCGGCAAGGGAACGACGATCCGGATTTACCTACCTGCAGTAGGTTCTGCGGGCGTTCAAAATTCTCGAAAGACGTCAAGCGCCGAGGATGTCCCCCGCGGAACCGAGCGGATTCTCGTCGTCGAAGATGATGAGCGCGTAAGGCGGGTCGTCGTGGCAAGGCTCACGAAGGCGGGCTATTCCGTTCTGGAGTCCGAGGACGCCGCAAGTGCTCTCGAACTGCTCTCGACGAGCGAGCCGATCGATCTGCTGTTCACCGATATCGTCATGCCAGGTGGTATGACTGGCGACGAGCTGGCAAGCAAGGCCGTGCTGCTCAGGCCCAGCCTTAAAGTGTTGTTCACATCCGGCTATGCGGAGCCAGGTATCGCCAACAAATCGTTACCGACGGCCAGTTGGTTGAAGAAGCCGTACACCGCGCAGGAACTTTCGATCCGGCTGCGCCAGCTTCTCGACTAATGCTTCAGGGCGCGGGCTTCATCCGGCTGACCATGTGATAGGCGATCTGGAGGTTGGTTGACACGCCGTGCACACCCGGAACACTTTCGGCAGCCACTCTTGCTGCATCCCGCTCGAGAGAGCTCTCGACTTCTCCGCGAAGTGTGACCAGCCCGTCCCTGACCTGGGTCTCGATGGCTTCCGGTGAAACACCAAGATCCGCCTGCAGCCGTGCACGCACCGCTGTGCATATGGCATCGTCGCCGGAAGCCACTGAACCGGAAGGCTCATCGACCATGGCACGCATGAGATCGCGGCGGCTCACCATGCCGACGAGCCGTTCGTCGGCGACGACCGGGATGTGTTTGATGGCGCGCGCAAGAAGGAGATCGGCGACTTGGGCGATCGTAGCACTTGGAAGCGCGCTGACGACCGGCGAAGTCATGACGTCCCTGATCCTCCAGCTCCGGGCCTTGATGTAATTCCCGAGCGCCTCAGCCCGGCCTCGGGTGTGAGGAACGGGTCGCGTTCCATTCGACGAGGAGATGCGACGAAGAAGGTCGCCTTCCGTGACGATGCCGACCATCTTGCCCATGTCATCAACGACCGGAACGGCACCGATCTTTGTGGCATTGATGATTTCGATCGCTCGTCGGACGTTCTGGTCTTCGCCGATCGTCGTCACCGGACTGGTCATGATGTCCTTGGCAAACATTGCGATACCTCCTTTGTCCGGATCAACCGGAGTGGCGGCAGCCTCAATGATTGTAGGCTTCCAACCGCGTTTCGATCTCGTGGACAGGCATCTTTGTGAAGTCTTTGGCGATTTCTCCAACGATCACATCCTTGCCGGTTGAAGCAAGATTTGGTCGTAGAATGCCGAGCGCGCGGGGAGGGGCGACGACCAGCAGTCGCTGCAGGGAGCCTAGGGCGATGTCATTGGTCAACTCCCTTGCTAAGCCGGCGAGGAAGTTCTGTTCATCGCGCTCGTGCAGATCCGGTGCGTCGACAGCGCTCCGCGCGCCACCTGCCGCTCCGTAGACACGACCTGGCCGGTCGTCTCCCAGTTCGTGTGTCGGCACGCCCTCATTGGTCGTCGTGCGGACCTCGACAAGGTTCAAGTTTTGCGCGTCCCCATCGTTGCGTAAGAGGAGCGCCTTCGATCCATCACAAACAAGGATCCAGTCCTTCGCGCGAATCCGTATTTTATCCATTTTCATCGTTCTCCTTGGCAAAGGCAGACGAAATGCGGGATCGCGCGGGCCTGCCTCTGGTTTGACACGCCCACTCTATCGTTCGACCGAATGGGCTACATTGCACTGGATCAAATTGGCCTCATCCGAACACGTTTGTCGCGGTAACCGAAACCCCGATGTTTCCGCCTGCGCGTGCGCGGCAACCGGCGTCTCGATCGTCGTTGGCCACCGGCGACAAGCCCGGGGCCGCGCCAAGGCACCGGATGCTCCTTCAGCAGTCGACAGCGCGGGGACGCCGCGTTCCGTCAGTCCTTCGCTTATGCGGCACAAAGGCATCGGACATGAAATCCAGATGGTCGGTCTATCGTTTGACGACGAGGAAGCTCCTGCGACCGTCCCTGAAGATGCCGAGAAGGAGAAGGTCTGTCGAAGCCTTCGATAGCTCAACCACCATCTGCGGCGTCGTTGCGTTCGTCTGATTGACGCTGGTGATGACATCTCCGGGCTGCAAGCCAGCGGCCGCGGCGGGGCTATTGTCTGAAATCGAGGATATCAGAGCACCTTGGACCTTTCCGAATGCGTCGGATGCGGCATCGAGGGTTTGGAGCGTGACCAGATCGAGCAACCCCTTTCCATCGACATAGTCGACCGCTTCGACCGGGGGCTCTGTCACGGCGGCCGCGAGTGTCGCGACAACCTGGACGCTGCCGCTACGTCGCAGAAGTGTCAACTTGACGACTGTTTCCGGCGGAAGGGCGGATATGCGCGCCCGCAGCTGGGTTGATCCCGAGACCGGAACTCCGTCAACCGCGGTGATGACGTCACCAACCACGATGCCGGCCTCTGCACCGGGGGATCGAGGCCGAACCTCATTAACCAGGGCTCCCGTCGAGGCGCCGACCCCAAGAGCGCGGGCGAAATCTGCACTGCTATCCTGAACCTGCACGCCAAGCTGGCCGCGGCGGATTTCCCCATGTGCAACGAGCTGTCGCATGATCGCACTGGCCGTATTGATTGGTACGGCAAATCCAATCCCTATGTTTGCTCCCGATGGTCCAAGGATCGCGGTGTTGATGCCCACCACCTTGCCCTCGAGATCGACGAGGGCGCCTCCTGAATTCCCAGGGTTCAAGGACGCGTCGGTCTGGATGAAACCCTCTTCTAAATCCAATCCCAACCCGGATCTATCGAGCGCGCTGACGATGCCGAAGGTCGCGGACTTTCCCAGGCCATACGGTGTGCCGATGGCGACCACATAGTCGCCGACGTTCAGCGAACCGGAATCTCCCAGCACGGCCTGGCTCAATCCGGCTGCTCTGATCCTTATGACTGCCAGATCAGTCTGCGCGTCGGCGCCGACAGCGACGGCGTCGTAACTTTCACCACTGGCGATCGTCACCTTGATGGACGTGGCGCCCTCGATCACATGATTGTTCGTGAGGATGTAGCCGTTGCGTGCATCCGTTATGACCCCGGTTCCTGCCGTCTCGGAGATCTGCCCTACAGCCGTTTGGCTCGGGGACGATTTGTTTTGTGCGCCGGGCGTCAGGTAGAGGGTGTCATCCTGCTCGTCGTTTGACTTTCCGCGCACAGATATGGTGACGACCGTTGGTATGACACGGCTGAGCATCGGCGCTAGCGACGCGGTTACAGATTGTCCTGCGTCGGCGGTCCCGGGGCCCCCGATGGTGAGCCCTAGTGCGCCAATGGCAAATGCCATGCGCCTCAAGTTGCAAAGGAAGTTGCCGCCAGCCATGCTTCGTCTCCTGTGTCACCAGTGTGTGCAGGATCAGATTGAGGAGAAAGAATGTGGGCGCATTGATTGAGCGCAAATTGGCGGGAGATTGTGCACGACTGCTCAATAAGAGACGGCGGGAGTGTCGCCGTCGATCCGTTCAATGCAACGACCAAAGACGCAATTGACCAATATGATCTCTGACGTATTCTACGCCTGATCCAGCATTTTCGGGCTCGTTCAACTGCAATGATCCAGAAGCGATGATGAGCATGGGGTCTCCAGCAGAAACGCAAATTCTTGTTGTCGACGACGATCCGCATATCCGGAAGATGCTTCAGCGATACTTCGAGCATGAGGGCTATAAAGTTACCTGCGTGGCGACCGGCAGGGAAATGCGATCGGTGCTGAGCGCGAGACCATTCGACATCGTGCTTCTTGACCTCGTCCTTCCTGATCTGGACGGGATTGATCTGGCCCGAGAGATACGACGCGCTTCGAACGTGCCGATAATGATACTCACTGGACGTGAGGACGTCGTCGACCGCGTGGTCGGCCTGGAGGTTGGCGCGGACGACTATGTCGTCAAGCCGTTCCATCTGCGTGAGGTTCACGCGAGGCTAAAATCAATTCTACGCCGTTGTCAAACAGCCAGCAAAACGACGCCGAGTGATGATGAGGTACTGGTTTTCGAAGGCTGGCGCCTCGACAGTGAGAAACGAAAGCTTCTCAACCCCGAGAATGTTGAAGTGGAGCTTTCCACCGGGGAGTTCGAGATGTTGGACGCATTCGTCCGCAACGCAGGTCGGGTTCTGAGTAGAGACGTATTGATGGATCTCACGCGACATCGGGAGCGGGATCCGTTCGATCGCTCGATAGACACGCAGATTTCCCGGTTGAGAAGAAAGATCGAAGTCGATCCAGCACGACCGAAGCTCATAAAGTCCGTTCGGTCGGCCGGTTACGTCTTCACCGCCAAGCCGGCCCGATCGGCTTTGGATGCACGCGATAAATGACACCATGATCCCAACGGCGAAAAAAATCGGGATCCTCCAGTTCTTGTAGGCTGCCGGGTAGGTTGGTCCAGACGCGCATGAACTGGCACGCGGTCGCCTGAGCCTCGAGCGATGAAAACAGGCTCTCGGCGATCTGATGGTGATCGGCAGCACTAAGGGCGATGAAGATCGGCACATCCATGAGCAATCCCGCCTCTGGATGCATCATGAGCCTGAAGACGGCCAGGCCTCTCACGCGGCCCGCGAGATCGCTGGCGCTGATGCAACGCCAGTTCCGACTGTCATCGAATACAGCCGCCCAGTCCTTTTCGTCGAACGTCGTTGCCACGCTGCAGACAAGGGCGAAGGCCGCGAGCTCGTCGTCTCGCCGCAATTCGCCGACGACGTAGTCGTATTGCATGGCGTCCTCCCCAGTGCTGGACAATTGAGTGCTATTTGTCCCGCGGATGACATCCTTGTGCATTGTCATAGATCAATGACGATGACTTGGCTGATGCGACGTTTTCTCTACCTGCGCGGCTTTCAAGGGGCACGCGCGCCATGCAATCCTTCGAAGCCACATCACCTTGCAAGCGGACCTTGTTAGCAGGGCGCGCGATGCCCTTGTCGAGCGGCACTGGCCGCTTATCCTGTTCTGTTTGGCTCTCGCATGTCTGGTAACCGTGGCAGCTCCAGATGCGCCGGTCGGGTCCTAAAAGGCGTCCATCCCGCCAAGCCCAACGAACTCCGTCCTGAACCCTTGGGCGCGAGCTTGCTTTAACAGGCGGTCGGCGCTCATCATGTCTAGCCGCATGCTTCCAGAGAAGCAGGAGCGAAGCGGACAGCAGAGCTCTCTTGTCGCCCAGTCGAGAGCCTGCGGTGAGATCATCGTGACGACCCAATGGTCCTCGTCCACCCGTTCGAGCAGGATGTCGCCTTCGTTCTTTCTGGCGTGAGGGAAGGATGCGCACACGGCGAACGTCGATGCGTCCTTGTCCTTGGCGGCGGTGACGATGTGGTTCATCCTGTATCCTCCTCTTGCTACTGCCACCACGACGTGGGTACCGACCTAAGCTTATCCTAAGACGCGGTCAGAGTTGTTGATCCAGGTCAAGGCGGCAGGTTTTAGGTTGCGGATTGATCAGGATGATCCATCGGGTGCCGACAAGGAGGAAGACATGAGAGCGATGGTCCTGGAAAAAGCCGGCACTGCGCTACGTCTTATGGAGACGCCAGATCCGCGTCCTTGCGCAGGGCAGGCCGTGATCGCGGTGGAAGCCTGCGGGGTCTGTCGCACGGACCTTCACGTCTTCGATGGCGACCTTCGAAATCCAAAGCTGCCTCTGGTGCTCGGTCACGAGATCGTCGGTCGCGTCGTGGCCGTCGGTCCTGGCGTCTCGAAAAGTCTTCAGGGATGGAGAGTGGGCGTACCATGGCTCGGGCACGTATGCGGATGCTGCTCATTCTGTCTCGCCGGAACCGAAAACCTTTGCGACACACCCGGCTTTACCGGGTATACGCTCGACGGTGGCTTTGCAACGCACGTCGTGGCCGACGTGAACTATGCGTTCATTTTGCCAGAGGGTTTGGAGCCTGTCGCAACCGCGCCTCTTCTTTGCGCGGGTCTGATCGGATGGCGGTCGCTGAAGATGGCGGGAGAGGGAAAGGCAATCGGTCTCTATGGCTTCGGTGCAGCGGCACACATCCTGACGCAGGTCTGCCGATGGCGAAAGCAGGACGTCTACGCTTTTGTCCGTCCGGGAGACGAAGCGGCAAGACGCTTCGCTCGGGAATTGGGCGCCACCTGGGCCGGCTTCTCGGATGAGATGCCGCCGGTGAAACTGGATGCTGCTATCATATTTGCGCCCGTAGGTGAGCTGGTTCCAAAAGCTCTGGCGGCGGTCCGCAAAGGTGGCACCGTCGTTTGCGGGGGCATCCACATGAGCGATATACCGGTCATGCCCTATCGACTTCTGTGGGGAGAACGCCGCATCGTATCGGTAGCCAATCTGACACGCGAGGATGCACGAGAATTCTTCGGGCTCGTGGAACAGGTGAGCATCCGAACAGTCACGACCACGTATCCGTTGGAGCACGCCAATGACGCGTTGGCCGATTTGCGGGCAGGCCGCATCAACGGGGCAGCCGTGCTCGTGCCGTGACCCGGTTGGTCCTTTGCGGCGACGTGAGACACACCTTTCAAATCATGCCGAACCAACCGCATTTTCTGAAGGTTGCGCGCCCGATACGCTTGGTACTCCCCCGGATGATCGCGACTGCAGCACCATCTCCAACCGCTCCAACCGCCGTTTGCGCGAGAACCGGAGCGGCCGCGAAAATCCATGGCCTGTTTGACCAGGGTCAATGCAGGAGCCTGCGGTCAGGTCAATGTTTGCGTAGGCGATGGCATGCAGCGACACGGGGGATTGCTCCAAGGCCCAAACAGCCTGTGCGGATGTCCGATTACAACATCGACGCCCCTCCGTATTGTGGTGCCTAAACCGCCAGCGCTCCTGCCATCGACTGATGCGGAGCTTTATTTTGGAATCGCCGCGAGTGTGGCTCCATATGAGATTTCCTCCAATCAACGCCTGCGCTGAACACCGTGCCTAGATCCAGTCGCAAAGAGGAGAACGAAATGAAAACGCTACGAGCTTGGAAAGTGGGACTGCTGGCCACGGCGATCAGCTTCTGCACGGCAGGGCTGGCGTTCGCACAGACGAGCCAGGCAGGGTCTGCCCAACTCCCGGAAGACCAATCACAGGCAGCACCATCGTCGGAGATGCGCATGCCTGGTCCAGATATGATGAGAATGATGGGATCGGAGATGATGAAATCAGGAACGATGGGAGAGGGCTATCCCATGAACATGCGAGGGCAGATGACGAAGATCATGTTCGTTATCGCCGATACCGACGGGGATGGCGCGCTGTCTTTCGAAGAAGTGACAGCAGTCCATAGGCGCATATTCGACCACGTGGATGCGAACAAGGATGGTAAGGTCACGCTCGAGGAGATGCAGGCTTTCTGGCAGCGATAGGGCCGCAGGCGACCGTCCGTACTGATACGAGTGCGGCACGAGCAAGGGCAATGGAGAGAGCTTCGTGAACGCAAAAGAGCGCTTGCGATCTACCTGGCGCGAGGGGGAGGTCGCAATGATGCCGTGGGGCGTTCACGAAAACTGACCGGCGAAGCACCAATGATGCGCTTGAAGGCGCGACTGAATGACGCTTCGGATTCGTATCCCAAGCGCTCGGCGATAGCTGCGACCCGCTGCCCTTCGCGCAGCCATTGGTGGGCCTGATGCATCCGCATGCGCGCAACATAGCGAGCCGGTGTTTCGCCAACGACCTTTGCAAAGCGCTCGGCAAAACCCGACCGTGATGCCCCCATTTCACGCGCAAGCTCTTCAACGGACCAATCGTGCGCAGGGTTGAGATGGATGGCGGCCAAGACGCGGCCAACGTCAGGATTTCGAACCGCGGCAAGCCAACCGGTCGCGTCTCCGCAACCATGTTCTACCCAGGTCCGGATGATCGTCGCCGTGAGAACGTCTGCAAGCCGTGCGAGGATGCCGCCTGCTCCGACCCTGTTCATGTCGACCTCACGCATCATTGCGTCAAGCAGGGCAGGGATAGACGGCTCGCTTGCCGCAAGATCGCTTGTCCGCATTATCGCCGGCATCAACTGCAAAAGGGGATGCCGTTTGTCCATGTTGAAGCGCAGGACAGCGAAGAAAAGAAGATTTCGACTGTCGGCGCAGGGACATTGCAGGTCGACTATCCCATCACAGACCGGCCTGCGCGGCATGCATTCGACTGGTGTTGCAGCCAAACCGGGCTCACTCGCAAGGACGTGAGCATCTCCACGGGGCAGGAGGATGGCGTCGCCACTTCGCATTTCTATCCACTCGCCTCCCGGGGCCTGCAGAAACGCGTGGCCAGCCGCCAGAAAATGGAATTGCGCTTCATCTTTCGCGGGAAACGAGGTCGCCCATGGCGCGGAGGGCTGACAACGACCGTATTCGACACCATCCAGCCGCAGTCCCCGCATCATTTCGGTTAACGGGTCGCTCATTGCCAGTCCTTTTTTCTTTGGACGAATAGTCATGAATTATAGATTTTTTAGCATAGAAACGCCGATCGGAGCCGTCTAGCCTCAATCCAACAAAAAATGGAGACGGCTTATGAATGTGAACCTTGAAGCCAATGCATTTCTTATCGACAGCGACCAACGGCCCGCTTGGCCAGGCGTCGTCTCGCTTTCTCTGGGCGTATTCGGCCTCGTCACCGCCGAATTTCTTCCCGCCAGCCTGCTTACCCCCATCGCTCAGGATCTGAACGTCAGCATTGGCGGAGCAGGGCAATCCGTGACCACGACTGCCGTGATCGGCGCACTTGCAGGGCCAGCCGTCGTCATCGGCACCAGCCGGATGGACCGGCGTTTGACCCTGCTTGGATTGACGACCCTGCTGATCGTCTCAAGCCTTCTATCGGCGTTTGCTGGCGGGCTCGGCATGCTCCTCGTTGCTCGCGCAGTGCTTGGAATTGCGCTCGGGGGCTTCTGGGCCATGTCATTGGCGCTTGCCATGAGACTTGTACCCCAGCGGCTGATGCCACGGGCTATGGCCGTCATTATGACAGGGGTATCTGTCGCTACTGTGTGTGCAGCTCCTGTCGGGGCATGGGTAGGGGAGGTCTTTGGATGGAGATCGGCTTTCCTGATCGCGGCCGCCGTTGGCGGTCTCGCGCTCGTCGTGCAGTTCGTAACGCTTCCAGCCATGCCATCAAGGGGCGCCGCGGATCTGGGTACAATGGCCGCTGTGCTACGTCGTCCCGCGATCCGTCTCGGCTTGACAACGGTTCTTCTGGTCGTTGCCGGGCACTTCGCGGGCTTCACCTTCATCCGGCCCTTCCTTGAAACCGTTCCCCATTTTGAGGTGGAGGGGATTTCTGCTGTGTTGCTCGCCTTCGGGATCGGCGGTTTCCTCGGCAATCTCTTCGGCGGCTTCCTTGCCGAGCGCAACACGCCGCTTGCGATCGCGTTCGCAGCCGGTGGAATTGCGGTGACCGCCCTGCTCTTGTCGCTCGCTGGCGCCCAGCCGGGCGTTGCGGCAATTGGCATCGCCCTTTGGGGTTTTGCTTTCGGAGCTCTGCCTGTCAGTGTTCAAAGCTTTATCACTCAGGCAGCTCCTGATGAGGCCGAGAGCGCCGGAGCGCTGATGCTGACCACTTTCCAAATTGCAATCTCCAGCGGCGCAGCGCTCGGCGGTTTGATTGTTGAGGCAAACGGATTGGACGGCGTATTTGCCTTCGCAGCCGTCGCATCTCTGTTGGGAACCACCCTCATAGCCTTGAGAGGTCGCAGGCGAATGCCTCAGAGATCGTAGGTGGCAGTGACGGAGCGCGTTCAAGCGCCGCCTTGCGTCTTTCAACTTCTTATAGTCGCTTGATGCGAGAAGTCGCCAGCAACTCCGGCAAAACGGCATAGCGCCGAGGTTTAAGGGACGGGATACTCTCGAACCTGGGAGCATGGTGTTTCTCGTTGTCGGCACGGCGATCGGGGAGGGCCCGCGACAAAGGGCGCAAGACCACGCCAGGGTACCGCAGCGCAACGCGCAACAAGGTCCGGAGCGGATCGCGGGAGAGCCCATTCTGCGACTAGCGCGCAGATATTGCGACGTCGATCGAGCCTTCAGCAAACCCGGTCACGATGTTCTACCGGCTGATTGGTCGCGCCGCCGGCCGCCTACCAGTGTCATCATAGGAGCGCTCAAGGCGACGGCTGCTCCATGACCATCTAGATGCCGTAATGGGCCGGCGTCTCATGAGTAGCCAGTTGGGTGGCTGTCCCTCAGAATGATGATGTTTGGAAACGAGGTCCGAGCGATCGGCCTCAAGCATCATGAGAGGAACAGCCATGGAATATTATGCAGGAATCGACGTCTCGCTGAAAGAGAGCAGCGTGTGCGTGGTCGACGCGACGGGCAAGTTGGTTCGCGAGGTCAAGGTAGGCAGCGAGCCTGAATGCCTGGTCGGGTATTTTGATCAACTGGACTTTCCGGTAGAGCGCATCGGCCTTGAAGCGGGGCCGTTGTCCCAATGGCTACACGCGGCTCTCGTTGCTGCGGGTCATGAGGTGGTTTTGCTGGAAACGCGGCATGTGAAGGCGGCGCTTTCGGCGATGACGGTGAAGACCGACCGCAAGGATGCACGGGGGATCGCGCAACTGCTCCGCATGGGGTGGTATCGTCCGGTCCACGCCAAATCGTCGCCGGCCCAGGACACTCGGGCTCTCCTGGTTGGCCGCAAGCTTCTGCAATCCAAGCTGCTCGACGTCGAGCTCAGCATCCGGGGTATCCTGCGTGGCTATGGATTAAAGGTCGGCGAAGTCAGCCGAGGGCGTTTCGAGGCGCGCATCCGCGAACTGATTGCAGGGCATGCGATATTGTCGATGGTGATTGACGCGATGCTGACGGCGCGAGCAGCGCTGTGGAGCGAATTTACGAAGCTGCACCGCGAGATGCTCAGGATCGCCCGCGCCGACAGAGTTTGCCAACGGCTGATGAGTGCGCCGGGTGTCGGTGCCTTGGTTGCGCTGACCTACCGCTCCGCGGTCGATGATCCAGCCCGGTTCGAAAAGTCCAGCACAGTGGGTGCCTACTTCGGGCTGACGCCGAAGAAATATCAATCCGGCGAAACTGATCGCGATGGCGGTGTCAGCAAGGTCGGCGACGCGATGGTGCGAACCGCATTGTTCGAGTCTGCGCACATAATGCTGACGCGGGCGACGCGCTTTTCCAGTCTAAAGCGCTGGGCGCTCGATGTGGCCAGGCGTCGCGGGATGAAGCGCGCGAAGGTTGCCCTCGCACGCAAACTGGGTGTCGTACTTCACCGCATGTGGATGGATGCGACGGACTTTCGCTGGAGCGCAAACCCTATGGCGGCATGAAGAGAGCTACGTGATTGACGCGGGCAAGTGCAAGGCTTGCGTCTGATGAGGTCCCGTCGCTGGGACGCAGGCTTGGCAAGGTCGTGTGTAGTGCTGTGACCGCTTCGGCGAAGCACGCTTTCTAGATTGACCTGTCGGCTTGTTGATCTGATGGCATAGTGTGGCGGTCTTCGTGCTGACCACGGACAGAAGCATGGCCTCAGCGACGAGATAATCATTCAGAGGGACTTGACGAACAAAGGCCCATTACAGAAGCATTACAGTTGCATTTTAGTTTTGAGGTGAGCTCGCCGAGCGGCCGCCTGATGGGCGCGCCTCCAGCATGACCATGCGATGACGTAGGCGGGGCTTATGCGACGCTGAGCGAGTCTGATGGCGATGCGCCGGACTTCCTGGATAGACCAGCGGATCAAATCCGGATGGTCGGCATCCGCGGTCTTTTTGGGGGCGTCGCGTCATTGGCGCGGTACCGGATCACCGCCATCATGGCGAAGGCAAGCATGACGAGGGAGACGTGGCGATGCCAGCCATGCCATGACCGGGTTTCGTTGTGATCGAGTCCGAGCTCGTTCTTGGCGGTCTCGAAGCTGTCTTCGATCGCCCAGCGATGGCCTTCAACGGAAACGAGCGTCTGGATGTCCGTCCCGGCCGGGCACCATGTGGTGAAGAATGCGAGATCACCGTCGCTGATATTGCGCCGGATCAGGAGGCCACGGGTCCAAAGCCCAGATTTCGTCTCGTTGTATTCGTCGGCATCGAGATCGGCGAGTTCGCAGTAGGCCCAGTCATGAAGCCGAGCGCCTTTGGTGCCCTCACCGGCGGAAAGACGTTGCCATGCACTTGGATCGAGATCACGGGCGATCTCCTGAGCTGTGCCGGCGACCGGAGGCTTTCCCGACCACGAGCCGAAATGGTGGTCCGATTTAACCCCAAGAACGTAGCCTTTGCAGGCTCGGCGCAGGGTTCCTTCGATGTCCCCGACGCCATAGACCGCATCTGCGGCCACCCATGAAAATGGCACTTCCGCTGCCAGCACCCGCCGTATCATATCGACAGCCAGGCCTGGCTTGGTAGCGAAGGCTGTAGCCTGAGGAACATGAGCTGCTGCAAGCCTTGCCGGATCGCCAGTCCAGCTCTTGGGCAAGTACAGGGCTCGATCGATAAAGGCATGACCGCGAACGGACACATAGGCGGCGAACACACCGATCTGGCAGTTCGTTATCTTGCCTGCCGAACCTGTATATTGACGGGCAACACCGCACGATGTCTTGCCCTGCTTGAGGAAGCCCGTCTCGTCGATGACCAGGACCGCATCATCCGTGGCGAGGTTTTCTACGACATACTCTCGCACGATGTCGCGAAGTCCGTCCGCGTCCCAGCGCCCGCGCCCCAGAATGGCTTGTTGCCGCCACGGGCCGGGATCACCGGCCGCCTCAGCACGCATCCAACCTGTCTTACGCCGCTCGTCACCCAGCAAGCCGTCCAGGAAAAGGTTCGCAGAGGCTGCAACTCGCTCCTGCGTAAACAGTCCGCGCATGCGAGCCTTCACGTCGCGCAAGGATGATGCCCAAAGCTCAAGCGTCGTCTCGATTGATGCACCTGCCATCCATGACCTCCGAATCATGGAGACCCATAGATTCAGATCATAGGTAAATATGCAACTGTAATGCTTCTGTAATGGGCCTTTGTTCGTCAAGTCCCTCTGAATGATTATCTCGTCGCTGAGGCCATGCTTCTGTCCGTGGTCAGCACGAAGACCGCCACACTATGCCATCAGATCAACAAGCCGACAGGTCAATCTAGAAAGCGTGCTTCGCCGAAGCGGTCACAGCACTACACACGACCTTGCCAAGCCTGCGTCCCAGCGACGGGACCTCATCAGACGCAAGCCTTGCACTTGCCCGCGTCAATCACGTAGCTCTCTTCATGCCGCCATAGGGTTTGCGCTCCAGCGAAAGTCCGTCGCATCCATCCACATGCGGTGAAGTACGACACCCAGTTTGCGTGCGAGGGCAACCTTCGCGCGCTTCATCCCGCGACGCCTGGCCACATCGAGCGCCCAGCGCTTTAGACTGGAAAAGCGCGTCGCCCGCGTCAGCATTATGTGCGCAGACTCGAACAATGCGGTTCGCACCATCGCGTCGCCGACCTTGCTGACACCGCCATCGCGATCAGTTTCGCCGGATTGATATTTCTTCGGCGTCAGCCCGAAGTAGGCACCCACTGTGCTGGACTTTTCGAACCGGGCTGGATCATCGACCGCGGAGCGGTAGGTCAGCGCAACCAAGGCACCGACACCCGGCGCACTCATCAGCCGTTGGCAAACTCTGTCGGCGCGGGCGATCCTGAGCATCTCGCGGTGCAGCTTCGTAAATTCGCTCCACAGCGCTGCTCGCGCCGTCAGCATCGCGTCAATCACCATCGACAATATCGCATGCCCTGCAATCAGTTCGCGGATGCGCGCCTCGAAACGCCCTCGGCTGACTTCGCCGACCTTTAATCCATAGCCACGCAGGATACCCCGGATGCTGAGCTCGACGTCGAGCAGCTTGGATTGCAGAAGCTTGCGGCCAACCAGGAGAGCCCGAGTGTCCTGGGCCGGCGACGATTTGGCGTGGACCGGACGATACCACCCCATGCGGAGCAGTTGCGCGATCCCCCGTGCATCCTTGCGGTCGGTCTTCACCGTCATCGCCGAAAGCGCCGCCTTCACATGCCGCGTTTCCAGCAAAACCACCTCATGACCCGCAGCAACGAGAGCCGCGTGTAGCCATTGGGACAACGGCCCCGCTTCAAGGCCGATGCGCTCTACCGGAAAGTCCAGTTGATCAAAATACCCGACCAGGCATTCAGGCTCGCTGCCTACCTTGACCTCGCGAACCAACTTGCCCGTCGCGTCGACCACGCACACGCTGCTCTCTTTCAGCGAGACGTCGATTCCTGCATAATATTCCATGGCTGTTCCTCTCATGATGCTTGAGGCCGATCGCTCGGACCTCGTTTCCAAACATCATCATTCTGAGGGACAGCCACCCAACTGGCTACTCATGAGACGCCGGCCCATTACGGCATCTAGAAGGCCGCTTGACAGTCAAACGGCTTGCGCCGCTTCTGCGGATGGTATGACATCGACGGCCCTGGCTGGCCAGTCTTGCAGTGCAGCCTCGAGCTCTGTTCGATCGGGTGCCCCGACACGCCCACCGAACCTCTGGCATTTGATGGCCGCTGCCATTGATGATGTGCGCATCACATCCTCGATCGCCATGCCCTCGCAAAGCGAAAGCGCAAAGGCTCCATGGAAAATATCGCCTGCCGCCAGCGTATCGACGGCCGTGATGTCAGGTGCTTCGAGGTGGCGGATAGAGGCACTGTCATCGTCGAACCAGTAGGAGCCTCTTTCCCCGAACGTCACGGCGACGAAACCGTGACTGAAGTGTTCCTTCAGCCGGCGAACGATCGATATCGGGTCTGCTGTTCCAGCCAGGCGCTCCGCAGCCGGCTGCGAAAAGACAATGTGGCTTGCCGCCGGCGCCAGCATCTCGATCACCCCGTCGGGCGCCACGTCGCCATCGAGGATGGCAGGTATGCCGACTTTGCCGGCAGCGAGCAACGTCTGTAGTGCAAGTTCGGGCCAGCGAACGTCGACCAGAACGGCATCGAATGCCGAAACATCGGCAGCCGTAAGCGGATGGACATCCTGATGCAGCCGCGGATCGTAGAAGGGGATGATCAGGCGCTCACCGCCGTCGTCGATCAGGATCGTCGACATTGCCGAACGGGCGCCTGCGACGCGACGCATGCCACGGGTATCTATGCCGCTTTCAGCGAGATCAGCGACAATGCGTCCGCCGGTCTCGTCGTCCCCGACTGCACCCCACAGGCTGGCTTTCCCGCCAAGCCTTGTAACCGTAAAGGCGGCGCTCGAGGCCATGCCTTCCGCAATCTGCAGCATATCGTATGGCAGGACTTTGCCTTGCCCGGTCGGCATAATACGGACCCGGAAGAGTGTGTCGAGGACAGCCGCGCCGACACACAGGATGTGCCTTGCCCTTTTTTGCTGTTCTTGGACTGCTAACGTCACTTGACGGCACCTGCCGTCAGGCCGGCAACAATCTGGCGCTGCGCGAAGACGGTCAGGATCAACACCGGCAGCGTGACGATCAGGGCTGCCGCTGCAAGTGGACCCCAGCTGACCTGTTCGAACGACAGCATGTTATAGACCGCAACAGGGAGCGTTCGCGTTTCACGGCTTGCAAGGACGATGCCGAAGACGAAATTGTTCCAAGAAAAGATCACCGACAGGATGAAGGCAACGACGATCCCCGGCCTGGCGATCGGCAGGGCCACCAGGCGGAACACCTGCCAGGGCGTTGCCCCGTCGATGCTTGCGGCTTCCTCCAGCTCCATCGGTGTCGTTTCAAAATAGCCGATCATAATCCAGACGACGATTGGGACTGTAACGACCAGATGGATGATGATCTGCGGCCACAGCGTGCCGAGCAGGTTCAACCACTGGAACAGCAGGAAGAGCGGAATGAGGAATGAAAGGCCGGGTGTCATGCGGGCGATCATGATAACGACGGCCGACTTTTCTGCCTTAAGACGAGCAATGCCGTATCCGGCGGGCACACCGATGACCAGCGCCAGGAGGGTCGCCGCGCCGGTGACGAGAACCGAATTCCAGAGATAGAGAAAGAAGTTGTTTTCCTCGAATACCTTGACGTAGTTCGACCAGGCCAAGCGTTCGGGGATGAAGATCGGCGGATAGGCGCCATTGTCGATCTCATATTTCAGAGACAGTGAGATCATCCAGAGGAAGAACAGAACCACCGGCGACACCATCACCAGCGCCACGAACAGAAGTCCGATACGATCAAGGGCCTTGCGCTTCATCAGCGTGTCTCCCCATCGGACCAGTTGGCGCGCTGCTTGACCATCAAGAGAATGAAGGAAAGGACCACGATCAACACGAAGAAGACAACCGCCATCGCTGAGCCATAGCCGATGTCGTAGTAGGAGAAGGCGGTGTTGTAGAGGTAGATATTGATCGTTTCCGACGCGGTGCCGGGGCCGCCTTGTGTCATCGCGTAAATGATATCGAAGCTCTTGACCGCATCGATACTGCGAATGATCACGGCGATCATCAGGAACGGCGCGATCATCGGCAGCGTCAGGTAACGAAACTTCTGCCAAACGTTGGCACCGTCGATTTCTGCGCTCTCATAGGGTTCGCGCGGTACTGCCGCCAGGCCGCCAAGCACGATCAGCATGACAAGCGGTGTCCACTGCCAGGTTTCCACCAGCACCAGCGAGGGAATGACGCTGGTCTGGTTATAGATCCATTCCTGCGGACCAATCCCGATATAGGAAAGCAGGTAGTTCAAAACGCCGAGCTGGGGATGAAACATCATCGTCCAGACGAGCGCGACGGCGACCGGAGTTGCCATCATCGGCATCACGAATATGCCGCGCAGGATGCCGCGCAGCGGAAACTGGGCATCGAAGATGAGCGCGGCCAGCGTTCCGAGGAAAAGCGGAGCTGCGACCGACAGGGTTGTGTAGAGCAGGGTATGCCACAGCGAGTCCCAAAAGCGCAGGTCAACCGCCAGGCGCAGGTAGTTGTCCAGCCCGGCAAAAACCTGTGCCTGGCCGAGTGTCCAGCTGTTGACGCTCATCCACAGGGTAAAGACCCAGGGGAAAACGATGACAGCCGCCACGACGACCAGGGCGGGGATAACGAAAGGCCAATAATTGGGAGCAAACCGAGACGGTTTGCTCCCCTGCTTGGCCTTGACCGCAGTTGCGGTTTCCATGCTCACCGAAGCCATTATCCCTCGCTTCGTGCCAGGACCGGCTCGAACTGGGCTGTGGCAGTCTTCAACTCCGTGGCCGGATCGGCACCGCCGATCATGTTGGTGAGACCGACCCCGTAGATATCGCGGAACTCCGTGACCGGTATGATGATCGGCAGGGCAAGCTGCGACACCTTGGCGGAATTGGCAACGGCATCGAGCCACGCGGCCGGCATCTTCACGCCTTCGCGCACTTTCTGATCCTCGAGCACCGACTGGCGGAACGGAACGCCGGCCCCGGCCTGAAGCAGGCGTGCCCCCATGTCGTGGGAAATGGCCCACTGGCAGAAGAGATATGCGGCTTCCTTCTTCTGGCTTGCGGCGACCACGCCAAGGCCGTCGCCGGTGGTTGCCGCGGCCTGCGCCTTCGGCCCTTTCGGCATGACGCCATATCCGACCTGGCCAACGACACGCGATTTTTCCGGGTTTTCGATTGGCGGCGCAAAGCCCACGCCGTCGAGCCACATGCCGATCTTGCCCTGCAGGAAGGCCGACTGGGCTTCCGCCCAGTTGAAGCCCGAGACACCGGGAGGAGCGGCCTTGGTCATCAGCCGCTGGTAGAGCTTGGCGGCTTCCACGGCCTCATCCGAATTGGTGCGCAGCTTGCCATCAGGCCCGAGCGGGCTCGATCCATAGCCGAGCAATAGCGTCGTCCAAACCGGCGTATTGGCATTCTTGAGGCCACGGGCGACGAAGCCGTAGGTGTTGGTCGACGGATCGGTCAACGCCTCTGCAGCATGTGCCATCTCCTCAAACGTGGTCGGATAGGAAAGCCCCTTCTTTTCAAAGAGCGCCTTGTTCCAGTAGACGATCCAGTAGTCGACAGAAAAGGGCAGGGAGCGCAGGACACCATCAGAATCCTTGGCGAAGGTCATGCCGGCTTCGGCAAAGTCGCTCTCAACCAGGGACGGATCGGTGAGCGAAGGATCCTTGAGCAAGCCGCTGATATCGGCAAGCCAGCCACCCTTTTCGAACTGTCGCTTCTGGACGTGATAGCTCATGTGCACAACGTCGAAACTCGGCTTGCCGGAGCTCAGTTCGATCGTGGTCTTCTGGCGCTGCTGCTGTTCAGGCGTCGCTTCCGCATTGACCTTGATGCCGGTCAACTCTTCAAACTCGGCAAGATACTTGATGAGCGTTTCGCTGCGCGGGCTCTTGACCAGATTGACTTCCAGTGTCGTCCCGGCAAAGCGTTTCCAGTCGACTGCCGCCGATGCCGAGCGAACGCCCATGAGGCTGCTGGCACCAAGCGCCGCTGTGCCGGCGAGAAAGCCGCGCCGGGTTGGATTCAGGAATGATGATCGCATGTAACTCCTCCTCTTTTGCCGTCGGTCTCCTCACCGCCGGCTTGTTATCAACTAGATCCTTAAGGCGCGATCCCTCGCGTGATTGATGTGGGCGGCGAGGCTGTTTACCGCATCCTCGGCCGATCGCCTTTCGATCGCCTCAAGAACCTTCAGATGCTCCCCCATGACCGGGCCAACACGCCCGTCGATACGGAAACGCTCCTGGCTGATCAGGCGCATCTTGATCGAATTAACCCGGTAGGCATTGGAGATGATCGTATTGCCAAGCGCGTCGATAAAGGCGTCGTGCATGCCCCAGTCGACGGCTTGAGCACGCACTTCCAGCTCATGCGAGGCGTCGCCATTGGCAATGGCGTTTGCGATATCGCGATGCTGCTTCAAAAGTTCGGCGATCGCCTCGTCCGACGCTGAGCGCGTGAAGAGCGCCACGGCCTCCTTCTCGAGGAAGAGCCGAAGCTGGAAAGCCTCGCGAATGAGGTTGAGGTCGATATGAGCGATCTGCAGCCCACGCTGTGGGACCGTCTTGATCAGCCCTTCCGCCTCAAGCCGCGGGATAAGTTCGCGGATCGCCGCGAGCGTCAATCCGGTCAGTTCGACCAGACGGCGCTGGGAGACGAACTGACCCGGACGTACGTCGCGTGCCAGCAGGTGGCGTGTGAAGCTTTCATACGCCTTTTCCCGCAGCGTCGGCTGCTCGTCCATTCCGTCCATTGCCTCCCCCTCGTACATGGCGCTTATGCTGCTTTGGAGCGGAAAAGCGCATCAAAGGCAAGCGCAAGCTGCTCCTGTCCCTCGCTGGAAATCGAAACGAGTGGCGGTCGAACCGCAAGCCACATCTCCTCCCCGGCAAGACGGGCGACCATGACCTTGACGGCCGGTGTCACCGGGTACTTCAGAAGCTCGGCAACAAAACCCTCTACGCGGGCATCGTCCCTGCCTTCTGTCGCCATCAGCTTGACCTCGGCAGGCAGGAAGTTCGCCATGCCTGAGATCGCGCCCTGGCCGCCGAGGCGCACGCCCTTTGCGAGGTGGCGCTCATCGCCGATCAGAATAATGAGATCGCCGTGGGCTTTCAGCAGGCTTTCGGTAAATGGCCAGTCGCCGGACGAATCCTTGACGCCGGTGACGACCGCCGGAAAAGCTGCACGCAAACGCCCGATCAGCGACACAGTCAGCGGCACCATGGTTACCGAAGGAATATTGTAGACAATGACGTCGCGCGCTTTGTCGCCGAGGATCGCAAAGACGGCAGAGAACCACTTGAAAAGACCGTCATCGCTGACATTCTTGAAATAGGAGGGCGGGGCCAGCAGGATGTTGCGCGCACCACGCGAAAGAGCGTTTCCGGCCTGAACCGCAGCGTCTTCGGCAGCATCGACCAGCACGCCCATGACGATCTTCTGGGGCGCGATACCAGCGTTGAGAAATGCGGTGAGGATGTGCTCACGCTCCTGCGTCCCGATCGACGATCCCTCTCCCGTGGTGCCAAACAGCGTAACGCTTTCACATCCTGCCGCAAGGCATTGTTTTGCCTGCTCAACCATCACATCAACGGCGATTTCGCCCTTGGCGTCAAACGGCGTCGCAAGCGCAACGGAAAGCCCGAATTTCTCAGTCAATGTCATGTTCTCCCAGTCGATGGGTTAGACGTAGCAGACTGACATGTTAGTTGTAAATAGGTAATATTCGCATGCGCGCCGATTGCGCGCGAGCGGGCAGGAAACCTGGCAGAAGAGGGACGCCGCAAGGGCAGGCCGAGCTTCAGATGCCGCTTTCCTTTACGGCCTCCATGGCTACGAAAGTTGACGTGCTGGCAACGAAAGGAAGGCTCGATATCTTTTCACCGAGCACCAGCCTGTAATTGGCAATGTCCGACGTGCGTATCTTTAAAAGATAGTCGAAAGCGCCGGCGATCATGTGGCACTCCTCGACCTCCTGCAGCTTGCGTGCGGCGATGTTGAAAGCCGTCAGCGCGTGCTCGCGCGTATCGGAGAGTTTTACCTCGGTGAATGCAACGTGATTCTTGCCGAGTTTTTTCACATCGACGATGGCGCGAAATCCAAGAATATAGCCATCTTCGATCAATCGCTTTAATCTGACTTGGCACGGTGTGTTGGAAAGGCCCACTTTCTTGGCGAGGTCGGTAATCGACATGCGGCCGTCGGCGACAAGGGCCTCGATTATCTTATGGTCGAACTGGTCGATTTCCCTGTTATTTGTGACGAGACTCACGATATTCCCTTTAGTCTGCGCTTAAATTAGGAAAATATAGTTCTCAAACGTAAATTTCAAGTGAACTCCACTTTTCAGGAACTGCTATGGATCTTCTACTATCCCGACCTGGAGCAAAGAGATGACGATCACCAACGATGCGGTGGCGAACAAGACCGGTGACACGCAGCCTGGCGGCGCAAATTTCTTCGAGGATTTTGCCCCGACAGTGCGACCGCAAAGCGATCTGCGGCGCGCCATCACGGCCGCTTACCGTACACCGGAGACCGTTTGCGTCCCACGGCTCGTTGACGCCGCCAAGCTTCCCGAAAAGGTCAGGCAGGATGCGGCGACAACCGCCCGCACGCTCATTGAAGCGCTGCGCGCCAAGCACAAGGGCACTGGCGTCGAAGGTCTCGTTCACGAATATTCGCTTTCAAGCCAGGAAGGCGTTGCGCTCATGTGTCTGGCGGAAGCCTTGCTGCGCATTCCCGATACGGCAACGCGCGACGCCCTGATCCGTGACAAGATTGCAGAAGGCGATTGGAAATCGCATCTCGGTGGCGGTCGTTCGCTCTTCGTCAATGCCGCAACCTGGGGATTGGTGGTAACCGGCAAGCTCACCGCGACAGTCAACGATCGCAACCTCTCGGCAGCGCTTACCCGCCTGATCGCGCGCTGCGGCGAGCCTGTCATCCGGCGCGGCGTCGACATGGCAATGCGCATGATGGGCGAGCAGTTCGTCACCGGTGAGACGATCGACGAAGCGCTCCAGCGGGCAAGGCCGCTGGAACAGCGCGGCTTCCGCTACTCCTACGACATGCTCGGCGAGGCGGCGACCACAGGCGCCGACGCTGAGCGCTATTACAAGGATTACGAAGCAGCGATACACGCCATCGGCAAAGCCTCCGATCGTCGCGGCATCTATGAAGGCCCCGGCATTTCGATCAAGCTTTCCGCCCTGCATCCTCGCTATTCGAGAGCTCAGAGCACCCGCGTCATGGGCGAGTTGCTGCCGAAGGTCAAGGCGCTTGCGGTGATCGCCAAATCCTATGACATCGGCCTCAACATCGATGCCGAGGAGGCCGATCGGCTGGAGCTGTCACTGGATATCCTTGAAACACTGTGCCTCGACGAAGACCTTGCCGGCTGGAACGGCATGGGCTTCGTGGTCCAGGCCTACGGCAAGCGCTGCCCCTTCGTCCTCGACTTCATCATCGATCTTGCTCGTCGTGCCGGCCGCCGCATCATGGTCCGCCTCGTCAAGGGTGCCTATTGGGATGCCGAAATCAAACGCGCGCAGCTCGATGGCCTGGAAGACTTCCCGGTCTTTACCCGCAAGATCTATACCGACGTCTCCTACATCGCCTGCGCCAAGAAACTGCTTGCAGCAACCGACGCGGTCTTCCCGCAGTTTGCCACCCACAACGCGCAGACACTTGCCACCATCTACCATATGGCCGGCTCGGACTATCATGTCGGCAAGTACGAGTTCCAGTGCCTGCATGGCATGGGGGAGCCGCTATACGACGAGGTTGTCGGTCGGCAGAACCTCAACCGTCCGTGCCGCATTTACGCCCCCGTCGGTACCCATGAAACCCTGCTTGCCTACCTCGTGCGCCGTCTTCTCGAAAATGGTGCAAACTCCTCCTTCGTAAACCGCATTGCCGACCCCAATGTCTCGATCGATGAGCTTGTTGCCGATCCGGTCGAGATCGTCGCCAAAATGCCGGTGCCCGGTCAAAAGCACGACAAGATCGCGCTTCCTTCCGATCTGTACGGTCAGCGCCGCAACTCTGCCGGCATTGATATCTCCGACGAAACCTCTCTGCAGGCACTGACCGAAACACTGAAGGCGAGCGCCATCGTCTCGTGGACGGCCGCGCCAACAAGCCAGACCGACGCGACGCCAGCGGCCCGCGACGTTCTAAACCCGGCCGACAGCCGTGACGTTGTCGGCACGGTGCGCGAAGCGACCACGCAAGAGGCGGCTCACGCTGCCGCGATCGCCCTGAAAGCGGCCTCGTCCTGGGCATCGGCACCGCCCCTCGAAAGAGCGGCCCTGCTTGATCGTGCTGCCGACATCATGCAGGCCAAAATGGAGACGCTTTTGGGCCTCATCATCCGCGAAGCCGGCAAATCGCTGCTAAACGCGGTTGCCGAAGTGCGCGAGGCCGTCGACTTCCTGCGCTACTATGCCGAGCAGACCCGCCGTACGCTTGGACCCTCGCACGCGCCGCTCGGGCCGGTCGTGTGCATCAGCCCCTGGAACTTTCCGCTGGCAATCTTCACAGGCCAGGTTGCTGCAGCTCTTGTCGCCGGCAATCCCGTCCTTGCAAAGCCTGCAGAAGAAACACCGCTGATTGCCGCCGAGGCCGTTCGGATCTTCCACGAAGCCGGTATTCCTGCCGACGTCGTCCAACTGCTTCCCGGGGACGGAAGGGTAGGGGCCGCCCTGGTCGCAGCACCTGAAGCCGCAGCTGTTATGTTTACCGGCTCGACCGAAGTCGCCCGCATCATCCAAACGGAACTTGCCAAACGCCTCTCAAAGGACGGCAAGCCGATCCCCTTGATTGCCGAGACCGGCGGTCAGAATGCAATGATCGTCGACTCCTCGGCGCTCGCCGAACAGGTGGTCGGCGACGTGATCGCCTCGGCCTTCGACAGCGCAGGCCAGCGCTGCTCCGCGCTCCGTATCCTGTGCCTCCAGGAAGACGTCGCCGATCGTACGCTGACCATGCTAAAGGGCGCGTTAGGCGAGCTGACGATCGCCAACACCAACCGGCTGGCCGCCGATATCGGTCCGGTAATCACCGCTGAAGCCAAGGCCATCATCGAGGCGCACGTTGCCGCCATGGGCAGCGCCGGATGCCCGGTCGAGCGCGTTGACTTACCGGACGCAACCAAGCACGGAACCTTCGTTGCACCAACGATCATCGAGATCGACAAGATCTCTAAGCTGAAGCGCGAGGTCTTCGGCCCCGTTCTGCACGTCATCAGGTGGCGGCGAAAGGATCTCGCTCGCCTGATCGACGAGATCAACGGCACTGGCTACGGCCTGACCTTCGGTCTCCACACGCGCCTCGACGAAACGATCGCGACCGTCACGTCACAGGTAAAGGCCGGCAACCTCTATGTAAACCGCAACGTCATCGGGGCCGTGGTCGGCGTCCAGCCTTTTGGCGGCCGCGGCTTGTCGGGCACGGGTCCCAAGGCCGGCGGTCCGCTCTATCTCGGGCGGTTGGTCACGACGCCACCGATCCCGCCGCAACACAGCTCCGTCTACAGCGATCCCGCTCTTTCCGATTTCGCCAAGTGGCTGGACCAAAAGGGCCTTTCAGACGACGCAGAAACGGCGCGCCATCTCGGCAGCCAATCGGCTCTGGGGCTGGAAACCGAGCTCGCAGGTCCGGTCGGCGAGCGCAACCTCTATGCGCTTCACTCGCGCGGCGCGATCCTCTGCTCTGCGGTCTCTCGGACCGGCCTCATTCGCCAGGTGTCGGCGGTTCTCGCCACCGGTAACAGCGCTGTCATCGACGCTGATGACAGCCTCCGCTCGACCCTGAACGGCGTTCCCACGAGCGTCGCTCAACGGATTTCCTGGCAACAGGCAGCCGCAAAGGCCAGCCCAATGGCCGGCGCGCTGATTGAAGGCGATGCCGACCGGGTCTCGGCCATGCTCGCAAAACTCGCCGCGACGCCCGGTCCTCTGCTGCTTTCCCAGGCAGCCTCGACTGAGCGCCTTGAACGCGATCCGGACGCATACTGCCTGAACTGGCTTTTGGAGGAAGTGTCCACTTCCATCAATACCGCAGCGGCCGGCGGCAACGCCAGTTTGATGTCGATAGGGTAGGCGACCGGCGGCGCCAGCCCCGTGTCGTCGCCGCCGGCCATGGCCACTAAGCGCTCATCCTTCGTGACCGCGATATGGGATTTCGAACCGCAGAGAAGATTGAGACGAGGCGTTGACGAGGCGACTTTGGCAGTCCGCTCGCAAACCGCACGGCCGCAAATGTCAGAAGGCGCATTGGCACTTTGCCTCACTAGTCTCGATTGGCATTTGCGCCTCGACCGAGCAGATGGGCAGCCGAACGCCAGGCGTGGTGCGCGATTTGGTCAAGCCGTCGGGCAGCGTCGATCCGACCGAGGGCATCGGCCGCAGTCAGTTCGCCCTCAGCAACGGAGGCGAGGGCCGCCGCGCGGTGGTCGCGTTGCAGGGCCTCCAGCTCGCTTGATGCCGCCTCTGCTTCGTCGAGAGAGGCGGCGACCTCGTTCGAAATGCTCCAGCCGATGGAGGCGGCTTTTGTGCTGAGAGCAGACTCCGAGGTGATGGAGCCACCGATCGCCTGTGCCGCACGCATGGCCCGAGCGCATAGCTCTGCAGCCCGAAGATTGCCGGTGGCCTGAGCCGGATGCCCCGGCGAATTGCCGTCGGTCAAGATTTCTGCGAGACGAGAGGCGTGGTCGAGTGCGTGCAGCGTGCTCGTCATGCGCAATCGCTCGGCATCTGTCTCGGGCCCTTCTCGCAACTCGGACAAGAAAGCCCGTACTTCCGAAAGCGCACCCGCCGCCTCGGCGGCCGCCGCCGATGGGACGGCTCCGCCGGCAAGCATCGCGGAAACGGAAGCCGTGGACCGCCCGAGGACGCCGGCTATGACACGCCGGGCGGTTTCGACCGCAACCACCGCACTGGCAAGTGCGCTTGGATCGAGAGCGCGCTGAAGCGCCGTCTGCCTGGAGGGCAACAGCCGCTCCACGATGCGGGTGAACCACTGTGTCGCTGGAAGCAGCACCGCGACACCCACGACGTTATAGGCCGTATGATAGGCGGCAAGGAGCGTCATCCCATCGAGCGATGTCATGAAGGCCTTCATCAGCGCCGCCGTGACCGGAAATGCGACGATTGCGATAACCGCTGCGATAAGCTTGAACAGCACATAGGCAAGAGCCAGGCGCTTGGCCGTTGCGCTGGCGCCTATGGCTGCCAGTGCGGAGCTCGTTGCCGTTCCGATGTTCTGACCGATGATCAGGGCTGCACCCTGTTCCAGGCCCACCGCACCGGCATAGTATGCCGAAATGGTAACGGCGATCGAAGCTGTCGATGACTGCATGACGGCGGTCATCGCCAAGCCGACGACCACCAAGCTCATGAGACCGACCGACCCTTCGATCCAGCCGACACCCGGCGTGCCGAGGACGGCGGGCAGGTCGGACGGGTGCAGACTTTCGGCGAGGCCTGCCATGCCCTGCTGCAACGTAGTCAGCCCGTAAAGTACCAGCGCAAATCCTGCGAGCGCGCCGCCCGCTGCCGCGATCCGCCTGCCTCCCAGCAACTTGGCGAGCGAGCCTAAGAAGATAAGCGGCAGCGCGTAAGTTGAAAGCGAGACGCGCACACCAATCAGCGCCACGAGCCAGGCCGTTCCGGTCGTGCCCACATTTGCGCCGAACACGAGACCAAGCCCCTGCGGAAACGTCAAGAGCCCGGCGCTGACGAGGCCAATCGTCGTCATCGTCACCGCGCTCGACGACTGTACGAGCAGTGTGACGATTGCGCCCCAGAAGGCTCCTGAGAGCGGCGTCGCCGCGGCCTTGCCGAGAACAGTCCGCAGTGCAGATCCTGCCAGCGCCTTCAAACCGTCAGTCATGACGGTCATGCCGAGCAAGAAAAGCCCGATACCCCCGAAAACAGCAACTGTCGTAGCCATGCGCGTTCCGCCCGTCTGCGCCCGCTTCAAATCGCGACTAAGTCATAGCATCGCAAGCATGATTGTCCAAAATCGAGCGACGCACGATGTACGTTTAAAGACGCGACACTGCCATGATGTCACGCTGTCTGTAGCTTCTTCAAACGCCAGCCAGGCATAAATCAGGCTGACGGCCAAGCTGTGAAGTCTGCACCAGGTGGGGAGGGACCGAAAACCTCCGCCCTTCCAACCTGGTAACATTCACATGGCGCAAACCGGTGTCCCGGAATGATGCCATGCCGTTTAACGTCAGGCACCTCTACCGCATCGCGAAGAGCTCCTGGTGGAAGCGCCGATTTACGGGAAAGCCCCGCGCAGCGAAGTCGCGCTTTAATGCCTCGCCAAAGCCTATCGGGCCACAAAACCAAATGCTTGCGTCACGCCAGTTGGGAACGGCGGCTCGAATGCGCTCGCCCGTCAGGCGGCCGTCGCGTGCATCGATCCACAAATGCAGTCGGACTTCAGCCGATTTGGCATCAATAGCCAGCTTAGCAAGGGCTTCTTCATCGACATCGGTGGTGCTGTGGAACAGATCCGCCGTCTGCCCATCGGGCCAGTCGGGCGCTGCCTTTTGCAGTGCCATATGCTTCATCCGCGCAACAAAGGGCGTGATGCCGATCCCGCCGCCGATCCAGATCTGATATTGACAGTCGTCATCAAAGGTAAAGCAGCCATAGGGCCCTTCGATCTTCACCTCTTGGCCGACCGCAAGCTTTTCGCGCAGGCGGCCGGTATGGTCGCCCAGTTCCTTGGTGATGAAGGAAATTCCCGGGTTTTCATGATGCCATGCCGAGGCGATGGTGTAGGGATGGGCGCCCTCCGTGACATCCGATGTGGCAAAGGCGAACTGGCCTGGCTTGTGACCCGGCCAGCCTCGCGGCACCTCGACCTCGGATTCCAGCACGCGCACCCCTTGGTAATAGCGAAGAGAGATGATCCTGCCCTTCACCTGCCGGTCCACACCTACTCGACGCAGGAGGACGATGGTTGCGGCCCATGTGCCGTAGGCGAGCAGCACCGCCGTCAGCCATCCAACAGGGGATACCCAATAGCTGAACTTGACGAGCACAACCGTGTGGAAGACCAGAGCGAGATAGGCGACGGCAAGAAGGCGGTGCGTTCTATAGAACAGTCGATAGGGGAAATGGTGCACAAGTGCCAGTGCGATCAGGAGCACGGCGGCGTAAAAGGCCCATTCGCCAACGGTCTCGGCAAAACCGCGCAAACTCCCCAGTAATGCTTGGACAGGGTTGTCGATCAAAGGCCGCCCGCCGCCCGCCGGGCGCTCGAGCCAACCCCAGCCTACTGCCCATTTCGGTCCCTGGGCCCAGAGCCAGTGCCCGATGCCAACGACGAGGGCCGTGATGCCGAGCCACTTGTGCAGGCGGTACATCTTGTCGAGACCACCAAGCCATGGTTCCGGCCAGCGCGGCCGCAAGGAAAGAACCATCGCGACGCTCATGCAACCGATCGCGATGATGCCGGTGAACTGCATCGCCAGTGCACGAACGCCGAAGAAGCTCGCTGGCTGAAGGATTGCCGGCTCAGCAGCCGACCACAACAGGGTCAAGAGCGCGAGCATGCCCCAGAATGCATGCTTTAGGTTTCGCATGGGCGTTGCCTCCAGGAAAATCCATTACCCCAGGAGACCTCTGGTGTGACGCGCTCCGATGGAAAGAGGTCGGACGAAACGGCGCTACCTGACGCATCCGGGTCGCATGTCATCGAACTGCGTCCCAGATATCCGTGTCACCAATTGATGGCCCACCACAAAAGCGCGCCGGCGACGCCGACGACCATTACGACGTAGATAATCCGCGACGCCATCTTACCTCCAGAAGTTCTAGTCTCAAATTAGACAATCTTAGGTGGGCAACGTCAAGCGCGAGGACGACGATATGTCCGGACGCTCAGATGCTCCCTGAGGTTGAAAACGTTGCGATGTAATGCGGCTGCGTGGTGATGCCACACTTCTTTCGAACCGCTTGCTGGAAAGGACCGCTGACGCCAGTACCTCGCCGGTCGCGCTAGTTTCTGGATGCTGGGACGAGACCTGCCCGGCGCGTCATCCGCCTGGGGCGATGACGAAGCGTCGTGACGTCGCCCGCGAAAAAGTTGCGGTAGGGGAGGCCGGTGCCTGCTCGGTCATAGGAATCGATTATCACGACAACGTCACGTCATCGCTCAGATCGCCAAGTGCGCCAGACGATGCCGCGTTTGCCAGAAAGCTACCAGCGTAGCATGCGCCGTCCGATCAACAACCCGGCGACCGTCACGATGGTGACGGCGAGGCCATACCAGCTCGCCAGGAACAACGGACTGTCATCCGGGCAGTGCCAGGCATAGATTGCCGCCGCAATACCGCCGGCGGCCAGCCCGGCAACGGCGCCTGCAAGCCCCGGATTGCCGGGAGCGGCGTTTTTCAGGGCCAACAGGAAGCCTGCCAGCGGTGCTACCGACAGGATGGGGATAAAGAAGACACAGAAGGCGGCGTTCTTGCCGATCATGCTCGTCGTCCAGCTCTCCTGCGGCACGACAAAAAGCTCGGCGATGATGGCAGCAATCAACAGCGCGGCAGGCACGAGCAGCGCCACACTACGTGCCTTCAGCGGAACGCCGGGCCGGCCGATCTGGAAGACAAGACGCGATGCGACGATCGCCAAGAGCAGTGTCTCGCAGATCTTGAAGAAGACGCGTGCCGTCGCAAACACGGTCTGCATATTGTGCCTGACGCCAATCGTCGAAGCCATGAGCGCGACTGATATCGCGACACCGATCACCAGCGCCAGCGACAGCATGCGGCCGAGCCGCATGCCGACAGGGGCGTCTTGCGAAAGAAGGTTGATCAGGTCATCCGTTTTCAAGTTCGTCACTCCGGTAAAGGGCGGCTAGCGATTTCAACGCCCGGTGAAGGGCGACACGCACCGCGCCTTCGCTCATCTTCAGCCGCTCGGCGGTCTCCCGCACGCCCGCGCCCTGAATGGAAATCGAGCGCACGATATCGCGCTGCGGATCCCTGAGCCGTTCCAATATACGTTCAGCGTCGAGCCGATCCAGCGCGTCGGTCTGTTCTTCCGCTCCAAGCGTTGCCATCACGTCCTCGATCGGCACGCTGATGTGCCGACCACGCCGCCGCAGACTGTCGATCAGCTTGTTGCGCACGATCGTCGACAGCCAGGGACCGATCGGCCGCCCCGGATCCCAGGTTCCGCGCTTCAGGTGAACGGCAAGCAGCACTTCCTGCACCACGTCCTCCGCCTCGCTCGGCAGCGCGCCGAATTGATCGCAGCGCCTTCGCGCGATGGCGCGCAGATGCGGCGTGACTGCCGACAGGAAGCGATGGTAGGCCTGCGTGTCGCCATTCATGGCGGCACGCATCCAGCCTGCCCATTCCTCTTCACGCGCCGAATATTTCACCCTTCTATCCTCTACGTGCGGATCTACGCTTTTGTTACCGCTCTATGCAGATTCATTTTGAGAATCCACAACTCCCGGACTGCTTGTGTCGCGCACATGCGGCACGGGCATGAGCCTTACCGGAAAATCGTCGTTTGCCTCGCTCGGCAATTTACAGGGATCACGCATTCGTTACACCCGCCCCCTGTAACAAAAACCTCCCTGCTTACGAGTACCGTCCGTGCCCCGACGGAAGGGGCTTAACAAGCAATGGAGAATTCGAATGCTTAAGACTTCCATCAGCGCCGCCCTTCTCGCCAGTGCGGTGACGACCGCCCTCGCAACGGTCGCAAGCGCCGGCCCCCTTACCAAGGCGGAAGCCAACGCTGCGATCGCCGCCCACAAGGAAAAGTGCTTCGGCGTCGCGCTCAAGGGTCAAAATGATTGCGCTGCCGGTCCGGGCACGACCTGCCAGGGAACGTCCGTCAAGGATTTCCAGGGCAATTCCTGGAAGTTCGTTCGCGGCGGCACCTGCGCATCGCTCGAGCTGCCGGGCGACCGCCATGGTTCGCTGATGCCGCTGAAGCGCGACATCTAAGCGTCTGGCAGGAAAGCGGAGGCGAACATGACCAAGACCGACGGGACTACCATTCTGCCCGTGGAGGCGGAAAGCACGCCCCGCTTTCCGACCTATTCTGTTGCAGGCCGGGCCGGTACCAGCTTCAAGCCGGAGCACCTTGCGGCGATCGCCGCAGACTCCGGCCAACAAGGGTTCTTCGAAGTCCACGCCGAGAACTATATGGGCGCCGGCGGCCCGCCGCATCGCGCGCTGGAGAGAGTGCGCCGCGACCACCCGATATCGCTGCACGGCGTCTGCATGTCGCTCGGCGGCCCGCGGCCGCTCGACAAGGAGCATCTGAGCCGCTTCAAGACCCTCATCGAGCGCTACGAGCCGGCGCTGGTCTCCGAACATCTGGCCTGGTCGACGCATGCGGACACTTATCTGAACGACCTTTTGCCGTTGCCCTATACCGGTGCGACGCTGGCCTACGTCTGCGACCACGTGGATCAGATGCAGGCCGTGATCGGCCGAACCATCCTGCTGGAGAACCCGTCGACCTATGTTCTTTTTGCAGATTCATCGATGAACGAAACGGACTTCATCCGAGAGATTTCCCGGCGAACCGGATGCGGGCTGCTTCTCGACATCAACAATGTCTTCGTCTCCGCAACCAATCACGGCTTCTCTGCGCTGGAGTATCTACGCGACTTTCCACTCTCCAAAGTCGGCGAGATCCATCTCGCAGGCCACACCGAACAGGAAGACGACGAGGGCGAACTGCTGCTCATCGACAGCCACGACGGACCGGTGGCCGATGCCGTCTGGCGGCTCTACGAAATCGTCATTGCCCGCGGCGGACCGATCCCCACTTTGATCGAGTGGGACGGCAAGATTCCGGATTGGCCCGTGCTTCGTGCCGAAGCGCTTGCTGCACAGGCGATCCTCGACGGGCATGCGTTTCGCAGGGAGGCGTCCCATGTGCCCGGCTGACATCCTGCCGATCCGGTCACCGGCGCCGGACTTCACCGAGCAGTTCTGCGCCGCACTGCTGGTGCCTGACGCCCCGGCGCCGGCGCTGGTCACCGGGCCGGCAGGCAAGCGACCGGAGAAGCGCTACAATGTCTACCGCAACAACGTCACGGTGGGCCTCATCGAGGCGCTTGCCTCCATCTTCCCGGCCGTCCAGCGCATCACCGGAGCGGACTTCTTCCGCGCCATGGCGCGGTTCCATATCCGCGAGACGCCGCCGACATCTCCGTTGCTATTCGAATATGGCCGGGAGTTTCCTGCCTTTATCGGCCAGTATGAATATGCGCAGGAGATGCCGTGGCTTGGCGATGTGGCACGGGTCGAGCGGGCTTGGCTCGATTCCTACCACGCGGCGGACGCGCCAGTCGTCCGCCCGGAAACGCTCGCAAGCGTTCCTTCGGAACGCCTGGGCGATCTGAAGTTCAAGCCTCACCCCGCCATGCGCGTGATCTCCTCCAACCACCCCGTCGTGACCATCTTCGCCCTGAACCGGATCCCTCAGCCGGTCGGCCGCGTCGATGATGTTCCGGAAGACGGCTTGATCACGCGCATCGCGGACGAGGTCGTCGTCCGCCGGCTTCAACGCGGCGGCGCGGCCTTTCTCAAAAGTCTTATCGCTGGCGGCTCTCTCGAAATTGCCGCCGCGGTCGCCCTGCATGACAACCACAATTTCGACCTATCCGCCATGATCGCCGGGATGATCGAGGCCGGCGCCTTTGCCAATATCGAGATGGAGATCTCTGATGTCGAACATGCTTGATTCCGCACCCCGTCGAAGCGCTCTGAACCCATTGGCGAAACTGATAGCGACGGCCGGCGGGCTCGTCCGGACGATTGCGCAGCCCGACCTGGTCCAGGCGGTCGTCCGCCTGGCGCTTGCGGTACCCTTTTGGCGCTCCGGCATCCTGAAATGGGATGGATTCCTTCGACTCAATGATACCGCGATCGATCTCTTCACACAGGAATTCATGCTGCATCTTCCAGGCGGGCCCTATCCGTTCCCGGCGCCGGCAACGATGGCGTTCCTCTCGGGCTGCGGCGAGATCGTCTTCCCGATCCTCCTGGTTCTCGGCTTCGGGACGCGCTTCGCCGGCACGGGTCTTCTTGTCATGACATTGGTCGTGGAACTCACGGTTCCCGACGGCTGGCCCGTTCACATCACCTGGGCGGCGATGGCGCTCGCGATCATGCGATGGGGGCCGGGTCGATTGTCGCTCGATCATCTCATCCGCCGCTTGTGGGCGCTGGAATGATGCGGCGGCGGGTTGAGAAGGCCGGTCTTGCCCCGGCCCGGGAGCGACCCCACTCAGAAGCGATTAGCGAGATGAACTGACACGTTTACCGTCATGACTAAAATCACTGGATGTTTCTCGAAACGAAAGATGACGCGAATTGGAAGTTCTCTCCGCACGCCGATCACTGCACCAGAAAGGGCTGGTCTCCTGGGCCCGCTATATCTGGTCGGTGAGGGGGCGCGACAACAGACGAGGCCACGACCGATGCGACCCGCACGGGCGAAAGCGAACGACAAGATGAATCGAGCGGCTGGAGCAGCAAAAGCGCCAACAGTTTACGTTTGCCACCGTTTCACTTGTTCAAGCTGGGGGCGCACGACTTACTGCCGGTGCTCAGTTGAGTTCTTGCGCGAGGCCGATGAGAAGTCCTTCAGGCCCGCGGATGTAGCAGAGCCGATAGGCGTCCCGATACTGAACGACCTCGCCCACAGGCTGCGCACCGCATGAACGAAGCCTTTCGAGTGTCTCGTCGACATCATCAACGGTGAACATCGCTCGCAGGTATCCAAAGGCATTCACCGGGGCGTTCCTGTGATCCTGGACGACAGCGGGGCTGATGAAGCGGGAGAGCTCCAGCCGGTTGTGCCCGTCCGGTGTGCGCATCATCGCTATCTCGACATGCTGATCGCTCAATCCCGTGACGCGTCCGGCCCATTCTCCTTCGATCGTGGCGCGCCCTTCGAGTTCAAGGCCCAGCTCGCGAAAGAAATCGATCGCCACTCCGAGGTCCTCGACGACAATGCCTATGTTGTCCATCCGCTTGAGCGCCATGTTTCCATTCTCCAACTTGTCCTTTGCCATTCGAGGACGCGCATGAGCCGTCGTTTCCGACATCGCTATCGAATTTCTGGAGAGATGCACCGCCTGCCGTTGCCCACGCTGCCACGAGTGTGCGAACCTCCGGGTGACGAGAGCGCTCCCCATGGTTTCGGAAATCCGCCAGGGTGATCCAATAACTGGATCAATTGAACCACAAAATGGATCACCCTTGGACGTTTCAGTCCGGATGATCCACCCCGATATCCTTCCTGAGCCTATATGATAGCTCCGCAAAGTTTTGAGGTCTCGCCGTCCTGCGTGGAAGCCATCTCGCTATCGGCAGAACGGCGAACAAGTCCAAAATCGACCGAACGCTCCAAGTCGCAAGCCTAGATTCCGTGCTCGGATACACGTGTTTCTTCATGATGGTTCGCGGCGATTTCGACCGCGCCTTCTTCCAAAGTTTGGGAAGGCAGCCACGGCTGGTTGGAAACCCATGGGCCGCGTGCTGCGTGAAGACGCCTAACCGCGAGATTGTCAGCTTGATGAGGACTGGCCCGGTTTCAAAGCCGGACGATCATTGGTATCTCAGATCGCGGTGGCGTGGGATATGAAATCTTCTGCCATTGCACGCCTCCTTCTTGTTTCGACCGTTGCGGAAGATAGCCGAAGCGATAGTACCTCGCAACCCCGACGGTCTACAGCCATTTAACCAACATGACGCGCCCAACCAAAGCCGGAAGACGCGCACCTCGTTAAGACGGTTTCCTTCTCGTCGACCGGATGACCGTCGGGCGCTTCCGGGAACTGTTCCCTCGTGCTCGCTGGAGCGATCGGCTGCACGCATGGACGGTTCCTGGCAAGACGACGACGAGCCGGAAGAGCGGCGCAAGCGGGTTGAGGCGCCTACGGAGGAAGAAGACAAGGCCCGACGACGATCCTTCGAACGAAGGCGTTGCCGTTTGCCGGCGCCGAGCGACTTGCCCCCGTTGTAGCGTCCGGAGGCGATGCCGGCCTATGAGATCGTCGTCATCACGCAGATGACTGGGGAGCTGGTCGACCGGGGGAAGTCGCCGACGCCGCGCGCGCTCATCGAAATCAGTCCCGTTCGCAATCTCCCACGTCATTAAACCGGGGGAGAGTGACATTCCAACTTTGCAGAAACAGGACACTTTGACTTTGCGGCGGAGAATGAAGAATCCAACCCGAGCGCATCTTGCCATTTTGAGGGTAGGGATTGGCTTCCGTCTTGCACATGCGCCACAAACACCTCGACGGTTGATGCAGCGCAATGCCGACCCGTCATCGGGAGCTGGAGGATCGGCTTCAGCGAGCGGCGCTTTTCAATCCTTCCACAAAGCGGATCACCCTGCCGACCGTGCCGTCGTTCCAGATGTCGTTGTGGCCCGCACCGTCGTCAATCACCATCTGCTTGGGTTCGGGGGCAATCCGATACAGTGCCTCGCCCGAAGAGAGTGGGATGCTGTCGTCGCGGCGACCGTGAATGAATAGCTTCGGTTGTCTCACCGCCGCTATTTTAAGGTCCGAGCGGAACTGATCCCTGAGCAGAAGCGCAACCGGATAGAACGGATAATGCGTCTGCGCGACCGATAGAACCGACAGGTACGGGGACACAAGGATGACACCGGCGGCCGGCCTCTGCGCTGCCGTGTCCAGGGCGACGCCGGTGCCTAGCGACCGGCCAAGTACGACAATCTCACCTTTACCGTGTGTCGAAAGCCAGTCGAACGCGGCGATTCCGTCGGCGAGCAGGCCCTTTTCACTCGGCGAGCCAGTCGATCCCGGATAGCCGCGATAGGAGACCGCCAGCAAGCCGATGCCACGCGCGGCCAGGGCGCGTGAGAGAAAGCCGTAATTGTCGACGCGGTCGCCATTGCCGAAAAACAGCAACACGCATGGTTTGTCTAATGCACTGTGGCTATAGAGGCCGTGAAGCGTCTCGTGGTCTGAGGTGATTATATGGACGTTCTCGCCCCAGCTCGCTGTCTCGGGAACAGGGGCGGCGTTGGTGCCGGGATAAAGTAGGGCGCGCTGCGAAAGAAACACCAAGCCGACAACCGAGATATAAGCGAAAGCCGCCGCCACCAACAGGATCAGCAGCAGCTTTGTGACGCTCATATTAAGTATAACCCAACGACGGTCATCGTGAGCCTTTCAGCGCAAGCTCGGTCCGTTGGCGAGTGCATCGGTGACCACCAGTCATACCAAATTTCGAAAATTGGCGCGATATCGATGTGATCGGCACACCGTGTTCAGGCAAGTTGTCAGGATGGCCATGTCCGCGTTCTGGGGCAAGGGGCGGCAGGGCGTCCGCCGCTAAGACAGTTCCGCAAACTCCGTTGTCAACAGATTGGGGACTTGGCAAGGATTCGTTGAGAAAGTCGGGCCACGATTGCCGCGACCGGTCGAGCGCTGGCTCAAAGATCGGAGGTAAGTCCTGTTCGTTGTCGCATCGTGCTCATAAGCAAAGTTCCGCTCCATGGAAAACAGACAAGGCATACTAGCGGCTTCATGTGCCAAATGCGGGGGACATCGCGCAAATGTATGTTTTCTTTTTGTTCAGATATCAATGAGGCATCGAGAGTATTTCTAAAACGTGCTCTTCAGCAACTTATACTAGAAATAACACCCTCGCAATCGGAATGAATCCCTGTGTGGGTTAGCAGCACTTCGAAGGCGATCAGTTTGGACGCTGCGGCGCCTCCGCCCGGAGCAATTCTTCGAGATGATCTGTATCGTTGTGGCGCGGATTAATTGTGCTCTGTCATCATCTGAGCGGATAACAACGCGGGGAAAATCCTGTTTCTTATGCAGATGTCCAATCTGAAAAAGGCCCCATAAGACGACGCCTGATCTTTTAGCAAGCACCCAGCACTTGTTCTGCCGGGGCGCCGATGTCAGCATAGGCCCGGCTCGTGGCTACGAAAGCCCGCATCCGCGGCTTTCATCGATGGGGTTCATATGACAACAGAAGCCGCCCAGATCAGTGCAACCCTGCTGTTGTTTGCCGCCATGATCGTGCCTTGGATCACGCGGAGATGGCCGCTTTGGGCGAGAGCCGCGTGGCGGACGGCTGTGTTTATCGCTCTCACATACACGGTGCTGCGAATCGGAGGGTCGCCGTTTGCGCCGCAGTTTGATGCTGCCGAGCCTGGCGACCGAATATGGCAGCAACTCATTGAGATCGGATGGTGGCTCGTTGCCGCCCAATGCGCAATCGGCGTTGTCCGGTTGCTGGTGGTCTTCGAGACCAAGCCGCGAGAAACGCGGATCGTTTCCGACCTGATGGCAGGGCTAATCCATCTTCTTGCGCTGTTCGCCGTTATCAATTTCGTCTTCGCCGTGCCGGTCGGCGGCCTTCTTGCCACCTCCGGCGTCATTGCGATCGTGTTGGGCCTAGCGCTTCAGAGTAGCCTGTCAGACGTATTCTCGGGGGTCGCGGTTGGCATAGAGCGCCCATACAGTCCTGGCGATCTGGTCTGGGTGGAAGGCGGGATAGAAGGCCGCGTCGTACAGGTAAACTGGCGTTCCACGCATATTGCGACGCTGAACGGGGACGTCGCGATCGTCCCCAACAGCGTGATGGCGAAGGCACGTCTGGTAAACCACAGCTTGCCGACGAAGGTTCGCCGCGTGTCGATCACGGTGAAGCTCGCAGCGAGTGAACGACCCGATCGTTGCATGGAGGTTCTGAACGCCGCAGTTAAAACCTGCGTGTTGCTATCGGCGACGCCGCCTCCAAGCGTCGCCCGCAGCGAGCTTCAAGGTGACGGCGTGGCCTACGACATCAGCTTTACGATTCCTAGCATCGAAGTGTTCGTCGAGGCCCGGACCGAACTGCTGGGCCACATCCAGTCCCATCTTCGGCACGCAGGCATTGCGCTCGCCGTTCCGGGTGTTCCGATCCAAGGGCGCTTGCAAGTCCCAACCGCTGCAACTCTCCTCGAGGAGTCCGATTGGTTCGGAGTCCTCGCCGATGCCGATCGAAGTCTCTTAGCGGACCAACTGGTCGAAGTGTGGTTCGCCGCTGGCGACCAGCTTATGAAGCGGGGTGACGATCCGAAAGTGCTGTTCATCGTGGCATCGGGCACCGTCGAGATTACGGATGGTCCGCCCGGTTCGACCGAAGTAATCTTCCGACTAGGTCCTGGCGGCAGCCTTGGGGCGATCGGCATGATCACAGGGACCCCCTACGCAGCAACGGCTACCGCATTGACGCCAGTGACCGCTTACCGCCTCGACAGAAAGGGCGTAGGCGACGCTATCGCGGCGCGCCCGGATCTGGTCAAGAGTCTGGAGGTATTGGCTCGCAGAGGACAGGAATTGAACCGCAGGGATGTTGTTGCGCGTCAGACCGACTATGCTGAAGCACCGGAAATGTTCCTGTCGAAGCTTCGCAGCTTTCTGCGAAAAATCTCTGAAAGCCCACGCGATGAAGACCAAAGGCGGCGCCGCTCGTAATGAGTACTTAGAAATCTCTGTGAAGGAGGAGCTTTTCCGGGTTCCCGGTGAGCAGCCGGCCGTTATCGAGGATCGCTCTGGTCGGCCCGATGCCAATGAGCATCGTGAGGCGGACGTTAGACCAGCCAGCATCCCAAGAGGCGACGACTGCGTTCGTATTCAAGCTCTTTAGTCATGATTTTTACTTCCGGCTTTGACGACGAAAGCACATGCGTGAAGCTGTTGAACAAAGGAGGAGACAGGGCATTTTGACGACGGCTGGCATACTCTTATGCGCGGGCTGGGTACCGCATTTCCGTATGTTCGTCTGGGGCTGCCTCTATCTAACATCGGGCATGGATTTTATCCGCCACATAGAGATGACGAGGGTTCCCCACCGGAACCCTGCCTCCATCTTTGTTCAACAGCAGATGTTTTGCTTCTCGACTGTTTGTCGCGCTTTGCACCGACGATAGGCTTTAAATTTTTGCTGTGGGAGTGACCTCCTGTCCAATCGCCCAAAGAAAAGCTGCCATCTCCCGGGCAATGGCGGTGACCGCGACGACCTTCGGCTTGCCTGCTGCCATCAGCTTGCGATAGCGCGCGCAGAGCCTCACCTGGCCTTTCCAGGCAATTTCCCGAACGGTCCTTGGCAATCCCTCTAGCCGCGCTTGGATCGTCGGGCTTACACGTGCCGGGAAGCGATATGTCCAGGCGCCTTCTATGAGGACCCGACGCGCCCTTGTGTTGCCTGCCTTTGTGATCCCACCACGCTTGACCCGTTCGCCCGTCGAGCTTTCCGACGGCACAAGACCAAGATACGCCATCAACTGACGGGGATTATCAAAGCGCCTGACATCGCCGATTTCGACCACGAAGGTGACCGCTGTCATGAATGCAACACCACGCATTGCTTGGTAGGCGGCCACAACCGGGGCCATCGACCAGGATGCTGCGGTCTCCACCACTAGCTGGGTCAGCCGGTCCAGACGCACGCCGGCATCCTCGATGGCCTGGCAATATTCCGCCAACAGGATGTGGTGGGCGGGATGATCGAAGGCCTGGCACGTCAGCCATCTTGTATGGGCGCGCGACCATGGTTTGCGGCCGGTATAGATCCGGCCATGACGCAACATGAAAGACTGAAGTTGCTGGCGCGCCTGTTTCAGCGCATCGCTGGCCGCCTCGCGAGCCCGCACCAGGTCGCGGATCGCCTCATGAGCCTCATCCGGAACCCAGACCGCGGTCAGCTCGCCCGCCCGGTGCAGGCGCGCCAGGCTTACGGCATCCCGGCGATTGGTCTTCACCCGGTCGCCCGCTCGCTTGGGCACCAACGTCGGCGCCACCACCACGCAGTCATGCCCCAGTTCGACAATTTGACGGTAAAGGCCGTAACCGGTGGGACCCGCCTCATAGCAAAAGTGAAGCTTGGCTCCGCGCTTGGAAAGCTTGTTGACCAGCGATGCCACAGACGCGGGCTCGGAAGAGATGTCGCCGAAAAACCGGACTTCGCCGTTGCGTTCTCCTTCGGCAACGGCCACTGAAATCTTCAATTTGGACGTATCCAAGCCGATGAAAATTACATTATCTTCTTTCATGGTTCGCCCTCGCTAAACTATGGGGCTCGGCTCTGGCTCTATCCAGAGCAACCCCCGAATTTAGTTTACCGCGGGGGCGGGCCACCTTCAGGCCACGAACATACGGTCTAACTGGCCTACAGGTCATTGCGGCAGAGGAGTTGAAATGTCCGCGGCCACGCAAAGTAGAAATGTCACTTTGGGCGCGTCTCCAGCCGTTTAGAAATGCGACACTCGACATGTCCACTTGCACTGACGCAAGCCCCCGACCGGACCGCGGCTGGGCCAGGTTGCAAGGACAGACCGGGAAGTAGCATACCCGGTCTTCGGACGCTCCTCGCGCATCTCTAAAATGCGGTACATCAAATCAAATGTGGCGACCCGGTTGAAATTGTCCGTCAGTCATCATTGTGACAGCAAGACTGAACTGCCCGTTTTGGCGCAAAGTTTAAATGTCATTTTTGCGCTGCCACACGGCACGACGATCAGGCTCAATCTGACGTGAGCCCGCTGGACTGACTGAATCGCCGTCTGTTTGTATTTCATATACAGGAAAGAACAAGCGGTCGTCGCTGTTCGGACCGTTGACGCAGCCCTGCGGCGGTTCCGATCCGCGTTGTGTGCGGGGCGTTCTGCTCCCAACAAACCGCAATGCTTTTCCTCCGGACATCGCCATAGCCTTTGAAAGAGGGGGAGGGTTGTGAAAGACATTGTATTGTGTTTTTATCTAATAAACGCGCAATTATTATTAGATAAGGTTCACTATGCGAACACCCCACAATTCACCGGAAACGATCGACGGCAAGACCGTCAAGAGTCTGGCCAGCGCGCATGCACTTAACAACGCCGTCGTATTGGGGCGGCCCGGCGGCTTCGCCGTTCTCGTGAAATATGGGACGGATCAAAGAGCGGTTGCCGCGCAACGGTCGCGCCAAATGCGAATCTGGCGCAATCTGAATACCGTCGCCGCCTATGTTCGCGATGAACTGGGCATTGCCCGGTTCGAAATCGATATGACAGAACACGATCCCTCGGCTATCGAAAGGAAGCGGCCCGACACGGCGGAACGCCAGCGCCAGCTGCGCGAAGCAGCTGAACATGACGCCTGGTTCCGAAGCCAGGTGCAAAACGCGCTGGATGGCATGAAAGACGGCTCGAATCCCGAGATCTCCGAGGATGCATGGGCGGCTCGGGCGAAGGCGAAACGGGCGGAACTCAAGCGTAGCATAGTGAAACGGGGCCGCTGAGCATATGCGGCTCGTCAGACGTGCCTCATATGGTGCAGACTTGGACCGCATCGTTGCGCATATCGCGAAGGACAACCCCGCGGCGGCTCTTGATATGTGGGATGAAATTGACCGGCAGGTTGAACGCTTGCGGGATTTCCCACGTTCTGGTCGAACGGGGCGAATAGTAGAAACAAGAGAATTGGTTGTGATCGGCACGCCCTTCATCGTTGTTTGCGCCGTCGGCGATAATGTGGATCTCATTCGTGTCGTGCACGGTGCGCAAAAGTGGCCTCTTGGTGATTAGAGGTTGACATCTTGCCGAAACAAGAACTGCTCAAAAATGTACGCGGCCTTTATCAACCAAAGACAGCCACGGCCGATTTGATGATGATGCCGCCATCCGGGCTTCTGCGTATTTGACAGCCGGTAGCGGCGCTGAAGACCTGCAGTAATTGCAGCGCCGGCGGCACCCGCGACCAAAGGCTCTGACACCCGTCGACCTTTAGCGCGTGCAGACGTCAGCTACGCGGAAGTGCGTTACAATCATTGTGCGGAGGAGTTGGAATGTCCGCTTTCCGGCAAAGTTAAAATATCACTGTCTGCGGCCTTTCTGTGACTTCAATCGGGGTGGTCGGGCAGGGCGGAGACCCTCAATCGCAGTCCTGACCGGCCACGTTGGGAGCCACCATGCGGCATTTCTCGATGGCCGCGGGCAGAATGCTCGCCGGGCTGGAAGGCGGCCTTTGGGCGATAATCGATCTTCGCGTTCTTCAGACACTCGGGGCAGTTGGGGAGGTCGAGAGAATGACAAAGCATGTTGGTGCATCAATCGGTGGGGTAGATGTCAACATCGGCTGTGTACCACAGTTGACAAACTATGCAGTATGCGTACTGTAATACACATGATTGAAGTTCGACTGACAGTCGTCTTTTCGCGATGGCTGGAAGATCTCAAAGACCGGCGCGCGCGTGACAGAATTCTCGCCAGATTGCGCCGTTTCGAATTAGAAAATTTCGGAGACGCAAAGCCCGTGGGGAGCGGGGTGAGCGAGGCACGAATAGATTATGGGCCGGGGTATCGCCTATATTTTGTGAGGCAGGCTGATGTTGTCGTAGTGATGCTGTGTGGTGGCGACAAAGCAACCCAGAAACGCGACATAGCGACGGCGAAGGCAATGGCGAAGGAGCTATAAGATGGCATTAGAAACAACGCGCTTCGATATTCAGAACTACATCAAAAGCCACGAGGATCAGACTGGCTATCTCGACGCGGTTCTGGAGGATGGAGATCCTGCTCTTATTGCAGCGGCCATCGGCGATATTGCCCGCGGACGCGGCGCATCGCAATTCGCGAAAGACAGCGGACTCAGTCGTGAAACCATCTACAAGGTTTTTCGCCCAGGGGGAAATCCGACGCTCGATACTATCGCCAAAGCGGTGAAAGTGCTTGGCCTGCGGCTGTCGCTGGTACCGGCATCCAACTCCACCAAAGGGCCGATCTGACAGATTGAAATCATTGGCATGTCGCACTTGGAAATAGAATGTACCCGGCTACATGTCATGTGGCGGCCAGGTTGAAATGTCCGCCGATTTGCAAAGTAGAAATGTCACTTTGGGCGCGTCTTCAGCCATTTAGAAATGCGACACTCACCATGTCCACTTGCACTGAGGCAAGCCCCCGACCGGACCGGCTGGGCCAGGTTGCAAGGGAAGGGAGGGGGCGGGTGAGACGCACCAACCGACTTTAGCTTTGACAGTCGGACCAGTCAGTCATTCCGCCGCATCGAGATCAGAGAGCGCTTGTCGCCGTCGGGCAATGACGGCGGGATCGTTCATAAAATCCGTCTTCCGCCCCGGCTTGCCGCCGCGAGGCGTGTAGCCGATCTTCTCGCTGTTGGTCTTCACCTTCGGCGTTGGTCGCTGATCCTGACGCTCCTTGATATAGGCTAGGAGTTCACCCAGCCGCTTGTTCTCGGTAATCGCCGCATGCGTCACCCGCTGATCCTTGTCGAACACCGTGTAGGGCAGGCAATATCCCTTCCAGCGCACATCCAGGCGACCGTCCGCATAGGCATAGGTCTCGACATAACGACCAGCCAACCCGCACGTCACCTCGGTCTCCTGCAGCATGATCCGCTGCCGTTCGAACGAAAACGTCAGCTGCGCACCGATATAGCGCTGTTCGCGTTTGCAGAGGATCTCTTGCAATCGATCCGGCGCCAGATTCATCGGCCGATGCAGGTCATCACACCGGGCAGGGACGATCGCAAACCGCGCGTTGTGTCCTCCACGAAGTCCCGCAGGAAGGTATTGCCGGCCTCCATGGTGTCGATGCCGGAAAGCCGCAGTTCTTTGACCAACCGATCCTGCAGTGTTCGGTTCATCCGCTCGACACGGCCCTTGGCCTGGCTCGAATTTGCGCAAAGAATCTCGATGTTTAGCTCGCACAGAGCACGCCCGAACTGGGTCATCCCCTGGCCACCCTTGGCGTCCTTTTTAGGGACTCGGAACACCGTATGCTTGTCGGAATAAAAGGCGATCGGAGCACCGTGATCCTTCAGGTAAAGCTCGAGCGCCTCGAAATAGCTGAAGGTGCTCTCCGAACGCACGAAGCGCAACTGCATCAGCTTGCCGGTCGCATCATCGACAAACACCAGCAGCGAGCAAGCCGGCCCGCGGTCCTCGAACCAGCGATGCTCGGAACCGTCGATCTGCACCAGCTCGCCATAGGCCTCGCGCCGCAATCGTGGCTGATGAAACGTCCGCCGCTGCTTGCGCGACAGCCACAGTCCAGCATCGACCATCCAGCCGCGCACCGTCTCGCGCGACACACGCAACCCCTCACGCTCGGCCAGCTTCTCCGTCGCCAAGGTCGGCCCGAAATCCGCATAGCGCTCGCCAACCAGCGTTACCGCATAATCGCGAACGCCGTCGCTGATCCGGTTGTTCGACGGTCGGCCAATCGCCTTGTGCCGGATCGACGCCGCGCCGTCCGTGCACATCCGTTGCAGAAGCCGACGGACCTGGCGGGTGCTCAGATCAAGCACATGCGCCGCCGACACCATGGTCATCCGGCCGGCGATCACCTTCGATAAAATCTCGATCCGCTGCAGATCACGCTCGCTCATCGCTATCAATCCCATCTGCAATCTCCGCCGTCATCAAAAACGGGGAGAGAGTGACATTTCTACTTTGCAGAAACAGGACATTCTAACTTTGCGGCTACATGTCATGTCAAAGCTGGCTAGACACGCGACATTGTCAGCCAGTTAGAAACGCGACACTGGCTCTGACGATCAGCCCCCGATCCGGCCGGCTGGGCCGGGTTGAAAGGGCGGAGCGGGGGCGGGTGATGATGCTCCCCTTCGGCTTTAGCTTTCTCAGTAGCAATTGTTCCGTCTCCGGCTGATACTCGTGCGCACCTGCATAGGGGCGGGGTAGGGATCAAAGTCGCAGGATGCTTCCGGAAATCAAACTGCAGGGTGACGTCAATGTCGCCGCGCTGTCACCACTTCTTCGCGGCATGCTTCTTGCCGTTGCCTATGCCGACGGTGAGGGGGGCATCGGGTTGACGGCAACCGGCGCCATGAACCGCAAGTTCGTGCATTGGGCCGCTGTTAACTTCCTCTGGCCCGACTTTACAGCCGAAGACCTCTATAGCATGAACAAGGTGCTCAATGAACGCGACATGCCGCCGCTCTGGGTCGTGCGCGACATGACCCGTCATCTGAAGCTGCTTCGTCGGAAAAAGGATGTGCTGCTGCCAACCAGACGCGGCCGCGAGTTTCTGGTGAACCCTAACGCCTTCTTCGATTTGGTCGCCACGGATTATCTCTATTCCTACATCCACGCCACCGAACGGGAAGAGGAGGTGCAAGCGCGGTTGCGCTGGTGGCGCATGTTCCTCAATCTTCTCAATATCAAGGCCAGAGAAGGTTGCACGCCAATGGAGGTTGTGAAAATCCTCTATCCAGATCTGGAGCCTCTTTCGGAAACCGAAATGACCCTGGAGGCCTGGAAGCTGAAATCCGATCTAAAATACGGCGTCTTACGGCGTTTGTGCTGGCTCGGCTTGCTCTATGAAGCAAGAGAGGGGCTCACACTCTTCCAGGACGGATCCTTCCACAAGACACCGCTTTGGTCCGCATGCCTGCAGCTGGAATCGGATACGCAAAGCGACATCGGCGTGCATTGACGATCTTTATTCCGCCGCTGGCTGCCTCAATAGCGCTTTCTCTCGCCGCGCAATCACCGCCGGATCGTTCATGAAATCCGTCCTCGGCTTGCGGCCCCGCTTCTGATAGCCGTTGGCGGTGCTACCGTCCCGAATGCCAAACATATGATCCGTCTGCCCGGTGCGTCGGGGACCGCTCTTGCTGCGCTGCTGTTCTCGGCCGGCCTGCATCTCTGCGACAATCGACAGCATGTCGTCCAGCCGTTTGTTGTCGACGACCTCCGCACGATGCACCGAGCGCAACGTGTCGAAGGTCCTGTAGGGTAGGGAAAAGCTCTCGTGCATGATCTCGAGCCGACCGTCCGGATAGTCGCAGACAATCACCTTCTGACCTGCCAATGGCCGGGAAATCTCGGTCGGATCGAGAATGAACAGCACCTTGTCGTAGCGCAGCGTCAGCGATTGCGACAGCGTGCGCACTTCCTTGCGGCACATGGCACCATCGAGGTTCTCGTGGTCGGCCAGCGGTCGGTGCATGTCTTTCGGATTGCGTGGCGGCTTGCCGAAGCGCCCGTTGAAATCCGCCATGAACTCAGGCGCATAGGCATTGGCAGCCTCGATCGTATCGATGCCGCGAAGCCGCATCTCCTTGACCAGCCGATCCTGCAATGTCTGGTTGGCACGTTCCACCCGACCCTTGGCCTGAGGGGTGTTGGCACAGATGATATCGATGTTGAGCTCATAGAGCGCCCGGCCGAACTGCGTCAGACCGCTTGTCCTGTCCTTCTTCGACGGATGCGTCGATCGAAAGACACCATGTTTGTCGCTGTAGAAAGCCAGCGGCTTGCCCCATTGCTGCAGATAAGCCTTCGTCGCATGCAGATAGTCGAACGTGTTCTCCGATCCGGCAAAGCGAAGATGCAAGAGCTTGCCGGTGGCGTCATCGATATAGACAAGCAGGGCGCACTTGGGGCCGCGGCTCTCGAACCACCAGTGATGCGAGCCATCGATCTGCACCAGTTCGCCAAAGCAATCGCGCCGGCCGCGTGGTTGGAAAACCCGTTTCTTGCGCTCCCGGCGCGAGACCCAGATGCCAGCCTCGGTCATCCATTGCCGCAGCGTCTCCTTGGCGACAGAGATCCGGTGCAACTCGATCAGCTTCTCGCGCGCCAGCGTCGGACCGAAATCCAGATAGCGCTCGCGGATCAGATCCAGCGCCGCATTGCGAAACTCCTCGCTGTGGCGCCGGTTGCTCGGGCGCGATCGCTTCTTTGAAACAAGCCCGGCCGGACCATCCCGGTCATAGGCCTGCAGCAGCCGATGGACCTGACTTCGACTAAGCGCGAGCTGTTCGGCGGCCTGGACGACGGTCAGGCGCTCGTCACGGATCTTCTGGATAAGCTCGAGGCGATGCAATTCTTTCTGCGACATGGTGATCAAAAAGGACATGACGACTCCGACCGCTCATGGTCTCGACCAGGTTGAAGGTCGTCATCCTTGCTCCCAACGTTGGCTTTGACCAGCACGTCGAGAGGCGAGGCTGTCGCATCTCTCTTATGTTCGTATTCAAGCTCTTTAGTCATGATTTTTACTTCCGGCTTTGACGACGAAAGCACATGCGTGAAGCTGTTGAACAAAGGAGGAGACAGGGCATTTTGACGACGGCTGGCATACTCTTATGCGCGGGCTGGGTACCGCATTTCCGTATGTTCGTCTGGGGCTGCCTCTATCTAACATCGGGCATGGATTTTATCCGCCACATAGAGATGACGAGGGTTCCCCACCGGAACCCTGCCTCCATCTTTGTTCAACAGCAGATGTTTTGCTTCTCGACTGTTTGTCGCGCTTTGCACCGACGATAGGCTTTAAATTTTTGCTGTGGGAGTGACCTCCTGTCCAATCGCCCAAAGAAAAGCTGCCATCTCCCGGGCAATGGCGGTGACCGCGACGACCTTCGGCTTGCCTGCTGCCATCAGCTTGCGATAGCGCGCGCAGAGCCTCACCTGGCCTTTCCAGGCAATTTCCCGAACGGTCCTTGGCAATCCCTCTAGCCGCGCTTGGATCGTCGGGCTTACACGTGCCGGGAAGCGATATGTCCAGGCGCCTTCTATGAGGACCCGACGCGCCCTTGTGTTGCCTGCCTTTGTGATCCCACCACGCTTGACCCGTTCGCCCGTCGAGCTTTCCGACGGCACAAGACCAAGATACGCCATCAACTGACGGGGATTATCAAAGCGCCTGACATCGCCGATTTCGACCACGAAGGTGACCGCTGTCATGAATGCAACACCACGCATTGCTTGGTAGGCGGCCACAACCGGGGCCATCGACCAGGATGCTGCGGTCTCCACCACTAGCTGGGTCAGCCGGTCCAGACGCACGCCGGCATCCTCGATGGCCTGGCAATATTCCGCCAACAGGATGTGGTGGGCGGGATGATCGAAGGCCTGGCACGTCAGCCATCTTGTATGGGCGCGCGACCATGGTTTGCGGCCGGTATAGATCCGGCCATGACGCAACATGAAAGACTGAAGTTGCTGGCGCGCCTGTTTCAGCGCATCGCTGGCCGCCTCGCGAGCCCGCACCAGGTCGCGGATCGCCTCATGAGCCTCATCCGGAACCCAGACCGCGGTCAGCTCGCCCGCCCGGTGCAGGCGCGCCAGGCTTACGGCATCCCGGCGATTGGTCTTCACCCGGTCGCCCGCTCGCTTGGGCACCAACGTCGGCGCCACCACCACGCAGTCATGCCCCAGTTCGACAATTTGACGGTAAAGGCCGTAACCGGTGGGACCCGCCTCATAGCAAAAGTGAAGCTTGGCTCCGCGCTTGGAAAGCTTGTTGACCAGCGATGCCACAGACGCGGGCTCGGAAGAGATGTCGCCGAAAAACCGGACTTCGCCGTTGCGTTCTCCTTCGGCAACGGCCACTGAAATCTTCAATTTGGACGTATCCAAGCCGATGAAAATTACATTATCTTCTTTCATGGTTCGCCCTCGCTAAACTATGGGGCTCGGCTCTGGCTCTATCCAGAGCAACCCCCGAATTTAGTTTACCGCGGGGGCGGGCCACCTTCAGGCCACGAACATACGGTCTAACTGGCCCAACTGTCGCATTACTAAATAGCCCTTACATGTCACTGTCGCATAAGATAACTTATGGAACTAATCTGCGGTTTGTTGGCTGTTGCGTTTCAGCAGCACCCTGTGAAATGCCAAAGTATGAACGTCCACGGACACCCGACCGAGCATTAGCCTTGGCGCACGCTTCGACGAAAGAAAGCGTTGGGCCATGGTGATTGCCGCAAAAGACCCGCGAAAGGTTATGGAGCAAACACCACCAGCGGACTTGCCGCTCAGCAAAAGCGGCACGGCGAACCAGCCGAACCGAGGCAGAACCAGACATTGACGCGATGGCGGCGTGGTCAGATACACCTCTCCCCCTGAGGCACTTATCTTGCGAGGGAAACACATCAGGTCCAGTATCGAGACTTGCATCTCGTGCGCCAAATCGCGACCAGCACAATCTGTGCGGAGAACGACGATGAAGTCCGCGTCAGTGTTTTTCCTGAGCATGCTCTTCGTCGCCGCCCCGGACCTGGACGTCGTCGTCCTCCAGAGATCGTGCGGGCTGCCGCATAAAGCATCGCGGGTCCAGGGATGAAGGCGAAAACCGCAGTGGTGACGACGAATGCAAGTAAGATATCAAAACCAAGCACTCGACAGTTCCTTTGCTCAACCTGATGGGCTCCAGTCTAGTGCCTATTCTGATTGCCGCAATGACCGGATTTAGCGCTTTCGGCGGCGACCCAACGGAGGAAATTCCCTTCCCCACGGATAACCCATTTGGGAGATGTGCGACATCGGTTCCAAACGTAACACTGGACCTCTGGAAAGCTCGGGAGGGAACCGATGAGGTATACATTTGCATTGGCAGCCGTCGCGTCAGTTGCATTGGCCGTGTCTCCGGCCCTTGGGAAAAACGAGGGCAAGCTTCCCAAGAATGCGAAACCCCTGTCGGCCGAGGAAACGACCAAGGTCTACGTCGGAAACACCGTCAAATACAACGTGGACTTCGGCGCGGTGTATTATACGTGGCTTCCCGATGGAAAGCTCCTCGGTGTACTCGACCGGAAGAACGGCACTCATGCCTGGGCCGACGGCACATGGACCGTGAAGGACAATCTTTTTTGCTTCAAGGCGGACTGGAAAAACGCGGCGGGGGAAACCGCGGAGACCTACGCGCCATGTAAGCAATGGTACCGAGCAGGCAAGCAATTGTGGACGAAAAACGTCTCTGGCGATGACGACCAATACCTCGGCGACATCTACAACGACGAAGTGAAAAAGATGTCCAAGGGCGACAAGGTTTCATCGCGTATCGAGACAGTGAAGGCTTCGATGAAATAGTGGCGAACCCGCCACTTCAGCGCCACTAGACCTCCCCATCCCTGATGTCGAAGTCTAGCGACGAGGTCCAGGGATCAATCGTGAAGCCAACGCGATGAACTCGGTTTGCTTGTGGGTTTGAGATTTGGACAGGATAGCCTTCACATGGGCTCGGGCGGTTTCTGAAGTAGTCTCGCTCCGCTCGGCTACAGTCTGGATATCGTAACCTGCAACGAGCATCGACGCCACCCGAGCTTCTGCCGGAGTGAGCCCGAATAGGAGGGCGAGACGCTTTTCGGGCATCCTCGGACGCTCCTCCATGTCGAAAACCAGAATGATCGCACTCGTGGCGGTAAATGCGTCTGAGATCAAGCTGCTCGTCGGCATCGCCTCGACGAGCAACGGTCGCCGTTCGCTTCTCGGGATCAGGACAGATAACTCACCTTCGACCGCTGATGGCAGCCCTCGCGAGACCGCCTTGCGGATCAATGCCCCAAGTTCCCGATTGCCCTTGATGTCTCCGGCAATAAGATGGCGCGAGACGATTGTCAGTCCGTGTCCGAGCAGGCGCTCAGCCCGTTGGTTATGTCGCAAGACACATCCATCGGAACCGAGCAGGAAAGCCGCCGTACCGCTCGCGTTGAAGGCCTGCAGGGCCGCGCCGGCCTCGCTGATGGCCAGCGTCTCCGAAAACAAGATCATTCTCCTGAAGTGATGGTTGAGGGCGGCCAGAAGCGGAACATCGTCTTTTTGGAAATGGCCTTGATTGTTGTTCCTCAGCATCGTCACCGCCCATCGCTGCCGATTTGCCGTGAGGCCAGTCATGGCGAAACCCGGATATCCAAATCGAAGATAGAGGTCGTTGTAGTGGGAAAGGCGCTTCCGCTCCTCGTCGGAGGCAAGATCGTGTTCCAGAACAACTGATTGGCCGTTATCAAGGAGCCGCGTGCCTCGTTCTGCCCTGTAATGGTTCAGATACCACTGATTGGCGATGTACTCCTCGAGTAGACCTCGATACTCCACCGAGGCTGGCAGCAGATCAAAGGTCCGATTGGGATTTCTCGGATCGTGACCGTTCGGGTCGGGATTTCGAGCATAGAACATCAAACAGGACGCATCGATTGACGCCGCAAGCTGTTGAAGGGCGTCCGGCCAAAGGTCAGGCGACACGATCGCTTGATAGCAATCGTTCAGCGCAGCATCCGTGCGAGTGCCTAGCGTCATCAGGTCCCCCGTGGACGGCATTGCAACTTTAGCAATATACTATGTTCGACAGAAAGGCCAATACGTACAATGTGTGATAGTAGCGACGACGGACTCGGGCAACTTCATAATCCTCGTGCTTCCGACTGTGCCTGCGAGAACTCACAACTCTCGATTGGAATCCCCACAATCCCGAACGCTCGCAGGCAGCCTGCGCCTCTTGGCTGGTCCTCAATCCTCCTCGACAGCACAAGCTGTCAGTCAACGACGGTTATGCGGAACGTCACTTCCCACACGGAAGCCTCAGACTCGCTGGTAAGGCAACCGGGAGGTTGGTCCCTTGGTATACGCGGATGTGATCGTAGACGTGAGGCCGGCTTGCAGGAGGCCTAATTCAAACTGCACTATCCTCGCGATATTGTTAACGTCTTCGCGAGAATTTTTCTTGACCGTAGATTTGTTGTCGTCAGTCATGTGCGTTAACCTTTAATTCTTTTTTGAAAGAATGCGTGCGATGTGAACGACCCCTGGCACGAGCAAAAGGCCGAAGAAAAAATTCAGCATATAGAAGGGCTGGAAACCTTCACTAAGCGATCCAAAGATACGCTCGAAGACTGCACAACGAACATCCGAGCATGTCGTGGCCATGTATGGAACAAAGCTGTTCACCACGATCACTGCTGGCGCGGCCACGAGCAGCGTAAATGGCAGTACTCCCGCTGCTCGTCTTTCGTTGCTCAAGCCGGTTAGGTCTTCTCCACTCCGGAACTCCGCGATGACCAGCAATCCATAGGCAAGGATCGCGGTTGTGAGTTGCGATGCAAATAACGGAAGAAATCCCCGACCGCCGTTCTCCGGCCTGAATAGAGTCACCAGGAATGAGCTTATTAAAAGTGTAGTGAACAGAATGAGCGAACGATCGTTGGCTCTTTTCACGATCCCTCGCCCGTATGAAAAGACAGCGAGAGCAGTAAGGAGGAGCGGAAGGGGTCCAACTACAGAGAGAGATGTTGCGAACGGCATTTTTACAGCACTCGAGGGCATTTAGGCTTGTGACCGGGGACGATCATTAAGCTGGAACGAGAGAAGCAAAACATTGAAAATAATAGTGGAATGCTCGCTGATACGCGTCCTTAGGCCCTTAACGTAAGAGTAAAGGCATATCGCGGTGATAATAAGTGGAATGGGGCCCACTATTGGGCCAGCGCTGCCGGTGAACATTTTAGTTTTGAAATCTCACACTAAAGCACCTTCCATACGCGCTCAATTTCGACAACCATGATGCCATGGTAACATGGACCTCCACCTTTCTTACAGAAGGAAAGCACGTAACGTGGTAGTTTCGCGTACCTATCAGGTGTCGATGAAAACTGACGCGCGTTATCAGAAAAATTCTCTTATAAGATGCATTTTTGCATGAATTATTGCGTACTTTCGGTACTCTAAATCGTCACGGAGCCTCTGCATGCCTGAACTGCGGTTACCGCGCCTCGCGGTTCTCATCGATGCTGACAACGCCTCAGCGAAGATCGTAGATGGTCTCTTTGAGGAGATAGCCAAAATTGGCGAGGCTAGCGTGCGGCGCATCTACGGCGACTTCGCCAGTGCTCGTTCGAAAGCGTGGACAGACGTCCTCTCGAAGCACGCCATCATTCCGCAACAGCAGTTCGCCTACACCACCGGCAAGAACGCTTCCGACATCACGCTCGTCATCGACGCAATGGATTTGCTGCATAGTGGTCGCTTTGACGGCTTTTGCCTTGTATCGTCCGACAGCGACTTCACCCGCCTCGCCTCACGCATCCGGGAACAAGGCGTCGATGTCTTTGGTTTCGGTGAACAGAAGACACCGGAGAGTTTTCGCCAAGCATGCCGACGCTTCATCTACACCGAGAACTTGCTCCCTTCTGTCGCTACGAACGGCGCGGACGCAGGACAAGCTGCCCCTTCACTAAAGCCGCCAAGCGCCGCCACACCCATCATCAGAAAGGTGATTGCGCAGATGGAGACGGAGGATGGATGGGTGCCGCTTGGCGCAGTTGGAACACAGCTCGCCAACCTCGCATCTGACTTCGATCCACGAACGTTCGGCTTCAAGAAACTAAGTGACTTGGTCAAGAAGACAAACTCGTTCGAAGTCGACCACGTTGAGGGCCGACCTGTTCGTATCCGTCTGAAGCCTTCAACTTCAACGAAACCGAAGTGAAACCGGTCAGCAAGTCGCCTTTTCAAGATCGAGTACGTTGCATCGGCCGCATCAGTGGCACGAGTTGCCCGAGGACCTCGTCGCCTATCGGCCCTTAGCCGTCTCTCGACTTGAAGGACGGGCCGCCTGCATCTCGGAGGTACCGTTCGACGATTGACCGCACTTCCTGAGGCCCCACTCCCTCGAAATACGCCAACGGAATGGAGACCTTTCGTGACATCCAAAGGTTCCTGCGAACGAACAGCTCGAATAGCTCAGGATCTGACTCGCGGCGGACGGTCAAATACAGAACCTGCGTTTTGGCAACGGTCATTTCTTTAGCGGAGGAGATCGCGTGCCAAGGAATGGGCCTTGGAAGGCCTTGCAGAAGAATACCGTCCGGGCTGATTACTCGGAGAGGTCTGTCCAGATCGACTATCCACGCTCCGTACAAGAAAACCGCGACGATAACGAGATAGACGGGGAGGAGAAATGTGGCTGTCAAAGGACCAATGCTACGGGTCGTGAAGTCACCATGAATGATGAACCCGCACATTATGCAAAGGGGAACAACGACGCCTGCAGCGATCAAAAGCCTAGCGCGGCTCGCAGGTTGCTTTAGCGTGGGAAGGGGTTCTCGCGAGGGCTGCACAATCTCAGGGAAATCTCGTCTCGGCATTGGATTGTCATTACAGCGAAAATTATAGTCGCTCTAGCTTTTTTCTCATTATCCAAAAGTGCATTTGAACTTCTGCAGTTGGTGCGATCCTGACCGAGGGACGTTCGTGAAGCGGACGACCTGCTAGACTTAATAAGCTACTCCATGCCACTGAGCAAAAGCGGCCCGACCCTCAACCTCAGCAACGTGTGAGTTTGCATAAATGCCTTCAGCAGGAAGCGTGCCCCAACCTTCGGCTACGATCTCGCCATCGTACTGCGAAACATACTGGTACTGCTCCGCGTAGGCGTAAAGGCCATCGTCCCGTTGAACGATAACAATACGACGTTTCGGATGAAGGGCGGTACCAATTTCAACAACATCCAGTTCCTTCACTATTCGCATCGACAATCTCCAACGGGGATGAAGTTTATTAGCAAAATCGCGAATTCCCGAATAGAGACTGGCCGTGATCGCGATGACCGCTGTGGCGCAAAGCTGCCCTGCTCGCACATGATGTTGGGGCGGGCGGTGACCCTTACTGCGGGCTTGCACCTTGGGAGGTGCGAAGTATGTCCAAAATCGACAATCCGATGCCGACTGCGCTCACTATACAGACGGCCGAAATTGCGTGCCAAACGCCTGGATCTTTATACTGGTGCCGATGTTTCGGAGAGTATGGGATAAGTGCGGCGGCGACCCCGACAACTGCGGTAATTGCTGCATAAACGCTTTGACCTAAAAGCACGTGACCTAGACGAGGAAGGCTTATCGCTTCCGGCCCGTGCTGCCACATCGCAAAAGGCACCGTTAGCAAAACGAATACTACGCGAATCCCGTAAGCCCAAAAAAACGCTATCTTCGCTATACGCAACATTTGTTTCATGGCCTCTGACCTTGCCCCCAGATTTTATCCAGTTTTGAGTTTGCTCCGGCGGTTTTTTGAAGTGCTACCCGATTTTGGGCCACCATCTGGAGCGATGTCCTAAAGGCCGAGATAGAGCCGTCCACACCCCGCAAGTTGCGTTGCCGATGATTGGCTTCGCTGAGGCTGGCTTTTCCTCGGGTGGTCGAACCCGCTCGGCGTTTACGGGCTTCTCTTAAACCGAGTGTGTCGGAACTGTGGTGGCTCAGTTAGACTACGCTACCATGAAATGCTCTATCGTTGACTGCCAGTCACCTTCCCCAAAACGCGGATACTGCAATGCGCATTACATCCGCTGGAGACGCAACGGCGATCCTCTCCATGGACGGACGATGATTGCGCGCATCAATCACTGCGGCAAGCAAACGCAATACCCTGCTGCAAAGAAGATCGCTAACCAAATGCACTATCTTCGCCATAGCCATGTCTACAAAGACAGTGCTGTGCACACAGGCAGCGCAGGCGGCTTCATCGCCCTGCTTGTCCTATGGCCAGTGTTGCGTCAGGATTCCAGCCATACCGATGACCGACGTGAAGACCCGATACGAACCGGGGTGGACATCGATGTCGATCCCCAGCCAGCGGATGTCCATGTCGTCGGGATCAAGCATCTCACATCCCTTCTGAGATTACGGCCACTCCTCCTCCTGCCAGTCGCGGGCCGAATAGATGACGCGGACGATCACTACTGCCTCGTCCGTCAGCGCGTAAGCGATAATGTAGGGCAAGCCCGTCACTACCTTCTCGTAAGTGCCAGTCACGCGCCGCGGCCTGCCAGTGGCGAACGAACTGAGCCTGTTGCCCGCGTCGTCGATGGCGTCAACAACCCGCTCGGCTGCATCCGGACTATCGTCGGCGATGTAGGCGAGGATGTCGAGATAGTCGCGGTGTGCGTCGGCCGACCAGACAACTCGCCTCATCCTTGCGCTTTCTTGCGCCGTGCTTCCGCAATGATCTGGCGGGCTTCAGCCATCGCTTGCTCGTGCGGGACGACGCGGCCGGCCGCCACGTCGGCCAGCCCGCGCTGGACGCCTTCAATAATGGCAAGCTCGCGCTCGACATAGGCCGAGACCGCCTCCCCCGCGAGGAAGGATTTGCTGCGCTTCGTCCCTTCGGCGATCTTTGTCAGCTTGGCCAGGGTGTCTTCCGAGACACGGATCGTCATCGTCGCACTCACGCTACACTCTCCGTTGTGTTTTACATGTACACATTATGGCACGGCATGCCGGTTGCGGGTCAAGGCTTGGCTGGCGTTCCCCTGATGACAGCCATCGCATCGGCGTCCTGTCAGCACTTCGGCGACGACCTCCGCGTGACCGGCCTCGCATGCGCGAGCCTAGAGAGGCATGCGGGACCAAAGAGCGCCAGCGCCAATTCGGCGTGAAGAGCCTGTCGCCTGCGGAGGTCGCCGAGAGCAGCGCGGCAGTTCTCGAATGGCTGAGTTCGATTGGTGCCTCGAAAGTGCTCGTCCACTTCGACCTCGATGTTATCGATCCTGTTGAGTTGATCGTGGCCGTCGGCACTGATCCTGACGGGATGAAGAGCGACGGCGTCATTCGTGTCGTCGACGACATCGCTCGGCAGTTTGACATCGTAGGCCCCACCATCGCCGAGCAGATGCCGCGCGTGGCCATCAAGCTCCGGAACATGCTCGCAAGACTGCCGCTCTTGCGTTGATGTCGGTGGATGTCAGCTAAAACCTTGTCATGTTCGCCGCCGGCGGGTTTGGTGATCGCGCAAGGCTCGCCTTATATTCTCCCACCGCCTGAAGCAGCGGCCCAAGAACCCAGTTGTACATCTCGCCGATATTGTGCTCCTCCTGTGGATCGGCCTCGATGTTGAACACTTGCGGATAACCGTTCATGGGTGCAGCACTCGCGCCAACGCCTCCCATCAACGTTGCGCCCGCTGCGCCGCTATGGCCCGGCGCCACGTTGACGAAATACGCACGGAACTGTTTCCAGCGGGCTGCGACCAACTCCGACCCGACGAAGGTCAGCAGATGATCACGGGCACCGTCGTCGTCCTCTCCCAGTAAGAGGCTGGTTTGATCCACACCGTCGATTGGCCGGTCATCCGGCACTTTGGCGCCAGCGATGTGAGCGAAGGTCGGGAAGAAATCCATGATCGAAAACATCGCGTACGAAGATCCCGGTTTGATCTGTTGCGGCCAACGGATCACCGCGGCCGTGCGTATCGCACCTTCGCTGATTTCACCGAGCGCGCCACGATACGGCCCGGGACTGCCGACATCCGGCATGTCGCCGCCGAAGCGGCTTGCGCCAGGACCGTCCGGTCCATTGTCTGACGCAAGGACCACGATCGTATCCTTCTCAATTCCGAGACCTTTTACTGCGTCAAGCATCGTTCCGACAATCGCGTCGCCCTCCATCAGGGAATCCCCGAACTGGCCAATCCGCGATGCGCCTTCGAACCGTCTCGAAGGCAGGTTTGGAAAGTGTGTGCGCGAGATCGGCAGGTACAGGAAGAACGGTTTGCCCGACGCCTTTTGCCGCCTCATGAAGTCGATCCCGTGATCCGCCAACTCCCAATCAATCCCGCGCCGCACTTCCTCTGTGTATGGCTTCACGGATTTAAGTGGCTGGCCTCGGTTCGCCTCGACGATCTGCGGCCCCTTGTCGAGTGGAATGTCGAGCGCGTTCGTCTGCTTGCCCTGTCGGATCATTCCAAACGCGTCCCAGGTGTCGCCAGGCGGAATGCCGTAGAACTCGTCGAACCCCTGGTATTGCGGTTGACTGTAGGTTTCCGCACCGAGGTGCCACTTGCCGAAGATCGCCGTCGCGTAGCCGGCGTCATGCAGCATCTCCGCCATGGTAACTTCGTTCGCCGGTAAGGAAAAAGACGTGCCCGGAACAGCGACCAACGACAGCCCGGAACGAATGGAATAGCGTCCTGTCATCAAGGCGGCGCGGGACGGCGTACAGGAGGGCTCGACCAGAAACTGCGTCAGTCGCAGCCCTTCGGCAGCTAGCTGGTCGATGCGCGGCGTCGGCGATCCGCGCAACTCCCCGCCCCCGTAAACCCCGATGTCGCCGTAGCCGATATTGTCGCCGAGAATGAACATTATGTTCGGCTTGGCTTGCTGCGCAGATGCCGTTCCGACAGCAAAGGGATGCACACTGAGGCATGTTGCCATCGCCAGTGCTTCGGCCTTCGGCCGCCAGTGTCTAAGCCATTCCATGTTCGACCTCCCTGTTGGCATTGCAACTAATGAGCCTGGTCGTGGCGGTCGCTCCTTGATCAGGAACTCAGGATCCGATCGCTTTCTTGACTGCATCGACAAGCGCGGCTCCAGCGAAGGGCTTTCGCAGATAGGCGACACACCCGGCTTGTTCAGCCCGGATTTTCAGGCGGGGGTCTTCGAGGGCGGTGATGAAAATCACCGCCAGTTTCGATCCTGCCTCTTTCAACTTTTGCTGCAATTCGATGCCGGACATGCCGCCGAGGTCGATGTCCAACACGAGACAGTCGATCAGGATATTTGGATCGCGGCCGAGGAAGGCTTCTGCAGATTGGTACTCAATGGCCGGAAATCCGTAGGCATTGAGCAGACGCCCGACGCTTCGACGTAGGCTCGCATCATCATCGACAACAGCGACCGTGCCGCGCAGCTTTCCCACCTCATGCCCCCACTCGTGACATTTCTCGAGATACGCAGTTGCCACCCATTGTAGGCGCGTCGTCGAAATCTCGATATTGCCCTAAGGGGAAGGCGGCGCGTCACTTTACGTCACACGTCGTACTTGTCCGTGGTCGAGGCCGATGTCCGCAGCAATCGAAACGGCCTCTGCGAGCGACCTCGCTCCGAGCTTCTCCATGACCTGATGACGGTGAACCTTTACCGTGCGCTCCGATATACCAAGGGCGTAGGCAATTTGCTTGTTGAGATGGCCACGGACAACAAGCCCAAACACTTCAGCTTCGCGGGCACTTAGTCCAGCCACCAAAGTCCTCACTTGCTGCAGCCGCTCATACTCGGCTCTGCGCCTCTCATACTGGGCCAACGCGTGTTCGATGGTTTCGATCAGGACCGGCACTGAGCTCGGTTTCTCCAGAAAGTCCTGCGCACCGGCTTTCATCGCGTCGACGCCAGTCTTTATGTCCCCTTCTCCCGTGAGAAACACAATCGGAAGCAGCGGCGCTAGCTTGTTTAGTTGGTGCTGTATCTGCAGCCCGGACCTGCCGGGCATCTGCAGGTCGAGTAGAATGCAGCCTGGCTCGCAGTTTGGAAGACTGGCAAGAAACTGATCGCCGGATTCATAGAGCTCCACCCTCAGGCCATAAGCCGATAGCAGCCGTGACGTTGCCGTTCGGTAGGATTCGTCGTCATCGACGATATGGACGACCGGTTTCATCAGTGCCGCTCCTCGCTTCGGGCAAGAGGCAGCGCCACGCGAAAGATGGCGCCGCCTTCGGGCCGGTTGTACGCAGAGATTGTGCCGCCATATGTCTCGACAATGGCGCGCGCTATGGGAAGGCCAAGACCCGTTCCTGCCTGCTTCGTCGTGTAGAACGGCTCGAAGATGCTGGAGAGGCGCTCCTGGGGTATTCCGTTGCCCGTGTCGGCCACGCAAAGCTCGGCATTCTCTTTCACAAGTCCAGTCGCCAGCGTCAGGATCCTGCTGGCAGAACCCGCGTCAGTCATGGCATCCATCGCGTTGGTCGCCAGGTTTAGGACAACCTGCTGCACATGAACCTTGTCTGCGCGGACCGGTAGCTCGCTCGTTGGTCGCTTTGTCTTGAGCGTAATTCCCCTGCGTTCGGCCTCGCCGTGAATAATACTGGCTGCGCTCGACGTTACATCGTTCAGGTCGAACTCCTGCCAATCGATCTCGCTTCTTTTCTTGAGCAATCCTCTCATCCGGCCAATGATATCGCCCGCGCGCTGATCATCTGCCTGGATGTCGAGAAGGATCTGCTGGATGAGCTGAAGGTCGGGGCTGTCACTTTGAAGCAGTACAGAGGCAGCCTCCGCGTTGTTTCTGATGGCAGACAGCGGCTGATTGAGTTCATGGGCAACGGAAGACGACAACGCCCCGGCCGTCGCGGACTGGTTCAGGTGAACGGCTTCCAGCAGGTGAACTCGCGATCGGCTCTCTGCCTCCTGGCGACGGCGTCGCTCGAGCAGCAATGCGGCGATGATGCCGGCCTGCACAATGACAACGCCAAACGCACCCATCACTGCTGGCCAATGCGCCTCCCAGAGCCCCTTTTCCCTGTACATCTGGACAGTGCCGGCGGGCAGGTTTTTTTCCGCCAAGCCCCAACGATTCAGTTGTCGCGCGTCGACGATGTACGTCTGGGGCGCTTGAATACTCTCCATCGGCCTACCGGCAATGGCGTCGAGTACCAGGTTGCCGACGGTCTGACCCAAGGTTTCAAAGGTGACGGTATTGCCGCCGACGACGCCGTAGTTGATGTAGGTTTGGTAGGGGCCATAAACCGGAGCATTGGCCGTTGCAGCAATCCTTCCTATCGCTTCGCGAGGTATGAAATTCCGCCCAGACTGATCCTTGAAGACCGTCAACGCCAGTATGATGCTGTCGGCAGGGACTTCGGCTGCCCGTTCAACGAATTGCTCAATAGTCAGGTTTTCAAGGTAGGTCGTTTCGTATGACTTGGAGAATTCCTCGAGGTCGGCGCGCGCCGTCGCCAACCAACCATGGTCGAACTCAGACGATCCACCGATGATGTAGAGGTGACGGGCTCCGGGCTGCAGACTGCGGGCCATTTCGGCAGTCTTCAGAATGTCGAATGTCGTGAACGCTCCAATCACGTCGTCCGGGAGATCGATATTCTCCGAGGTCGAATTGCCGAAACCAGCCGCGACGATCTTCGCGTCGGGAGCGATGCTTGACCGGTTTGCCGAAATGAAACTGGCCGACTCTCTTCCGAGCGCGACAACGACGTCCGGACGACGAATGGCGTACTTCTCAGCCATGTACCGCCCCAGCCGCTGGACATGCTCGGGCTCCGGAAACCGCGACAGATCCAGGAATTCGGAAAACAGATCGATCTTGCCCCCGGTCGCCTCAAGCAGACGGCTTCGCAGTGCTTCTCCAGCAGCAGTGGTCGCCGCGATCCGTTCGTCATATGGGTAAAGTATGAGTACCCGAGGCGGCCGATCGAGACGCGGGGGTGTAGCTTGAGGGGCAGCGAATACGACTGAGACCGTCACAAAGAGGGATGCCAGCAAGACGCCAGCGTACCGCAGTCGACCTTCCCCCTTGCCTAAGGCCATCGGTCCCCCCCAAAGCCGGAGGATGATAACATCTTATCGCTGAGGTGTCATGCGCCGCCAAACCACTCATGGTTGTTCAGCTTCCCCAAAGGGCAATATCAGGGACCGGACATATTCGTTAGAATTGATGGATGCCGGAAGAGAAGGAACGCGTCGTCCGCGCTGCTCTTACTTGGGGGTAAAAACCATGTTTCGCCATCTCGTCACCGCGCCGCTCCATGGGGCTGCCGCCATCATCATTGGGGCATTCGCCTTCGCAATGTCCGCGTACGCACAGAGCGATCCCCTGCCATCCTGGAACGACACCGGACCGAAGTCGGCTATCGTGTCCTTCGTCGAGAGAGTGACAAAGCAGGGATCGCCGGACTTCGTCCCGGAACCGGAACGGATCGCCGTCTTTGACAATGACGGGACACTGTGGGTCGAGCATCCCATGTACACCCAGCTTGCCTTCGCCATGGACCGCGTGAAGACCCTCGCTCCCCAGCATCCGGAATGGCAGAACGTCCAGCCCTTCAAGGCTGTGCTCGACGGCGACATGAATGCACTCGCCGCATCAGGGGAAACGGGTCTGTTGGAGCTGATCATGGTCACCCATGCGGGAATGACCACGTCTGATTTTGAGAAGGTGGTGACCGACTGGCTTGCGACGGCGCGCGACCCGAAATTCAAACGTCCCTACACGGAGCTCGTATACCAGCCAATGGTCGAGCTACTTTCCTACCTGCGCGCTAATGGGTTCAAGACGTTCATTGTGTCAGGCGGCGGCGTTGAGTTCATGAGGCCATGGACCGAGAAGATCTACGGCGTTCCCCCGGAGCAGGTTGTCGGTTCCTCGATCAAGACGCAGTTCAAGATGCAGGATGACACGCCGACCTTGTATCGTCTGCCGGAGGTCAACTTCATCGACGACAAGGCCGGTAAGCCGGTTGGGATCAACCAGGAGATCGGTCGCCGTCCCATCGCAGCCTTTGGAAATTCCGACGGCGATCTCGAAATGCTGCAGTGGACGACAATGGCAGGCGCGCCCGCGCGTCTCGGGGTGCTCATTCACCACACGGATGAGGAGCGTGAATACGCCTATGACCGCAAGAGCGAATTCGGTCACCTCGACAAGGCGCTCGATGCGGCCGCGATCACAGGCTGGACCGTCGTCGACATGAAGGCCGACTGGAAAAAGATCTTCAAGGACTAAGGCGGCTCTCCTGGTTGGGAGATCGCAACACCAAAGTCTGTGACTTCAAGAAGGGGCATGGAAGGTGATGGACACCTTGCCCCATTCCAACTGCGAGGACACATCGATGAAACGCGACCGATTCACTACGCTCATCCTGCTCGGAAGCGTCGCCTTGAGCCCCGCCGCCTTTGCCCAGGACTCACCGAAGAAGCCGCACGTGCCGCTGGAAAAGACGATTGGCGTGGTCACGCCGACGGGGCCGGTCCCCTCATTGGCGGTGCTCAATTCGTCTGGCGCGAAAATCGAAAACGGCAAGCTTATCCTGACCGGGGTGTCGGCCAATTCGATCGTCTTTGCGGATCGGCCGGTTCGGGCAGCAGGACATGTGACGACCGAACAATTCATCATGCAGTGGGACGACGGCAAGGACAACTTCGCGGTCGACCCACCGAACGCAACGGTCTCAGTTTTGGGAGGCGACGGTTCAGACGTCAGTGATGCCGTCGTGACGCTCAAAACACCCAAACTGGATGGAACGACGCTCACCTTCGATATAACCGTGCTGGAAGGCAGCCTAAGCGGAGCCTCCGGACCGGCAGCTCTCTTTATCGATCATTTCGGCGGTGGTGGTGGAGGGTTTGGTGGTGGAGGTTTCGGCGGCGGAGGGTTCCACGGAGGCGGCTTTGCCGGCGGTAGCTTCGGCGGGGGAGGCAGATTCGGAGGAGACATGCGCGGAGGAGACTTTGCAGGTGCTGACTTCCGTGGCGGACTGCACGGTGCCGACGTTCATATCGGCGACACGAACATCAACCGCGTCGGTGGCTCCTATTGGCAGGCACCGGTCTATCACGGTGCCTGGTATCGCGGCGCTCCGGTTGCGGCAGGTGTCGTCGCCGGCGCTGCAGTAGGAGCGGCTGCGGCACGCCCTTACTACAACTCCTACTACGACGGCCAGCAATGCGGCTACTACCCCTTCCCACCTTGCTACTGATTTCGCAAGGTCGCGGTCGGGTTTCAGTCGGACTGCGGCCGGAAGCCCCGCCGTCCGACATTTACCCGCTCTCGCGGTGACGGACCCGACGGTCTAGCGATTAAGGCGACACACGATCTTTGTGCTCGCCTTGGGAGAGCCGAATGTCCTGCAGGAACCGGAACAGGGATCCAGCCAGAAAGCAAAGCGACGCGATGAAAAGCACGGCAGCTCCTGGTTCGTGGCGGTACCCCAAGAATGCCACGACAAAGCCGAAGAGGAGCAACAGCGTCACCCCGATCCCGGCAAGGACAGCGAGGTGCAAAGCACTGTTCAAGAGCAGCTCCCGCTGCCTGAGTTCGCCAATCTCCCGCTTTAGCTTGGCGCGAACGAGGTCAGCTTCATCAATCTCACGGAGGTTTCTGATCCGTTCAGTCACGCCGGAGATCCGATTGACGAGCACCGCCACCATCGCCGCGACGCCGTTGAGCACGAACGCGGGCGCCACTGCGTGACTGATCATTATTGAAAGCTGATCGGCCCCGACTGACATAAGGCACCTACGGGATGACATTGACCGCTCGCGCAGCCACAAGCACGAGCGTCAACAGAGCAATGGAACTTTCGATCATCATCAGTCCTTTCGCACGTCTTGTCAGCGGCAGCACGTCGGTAGGACTGAACGCAGCCGCCGTATTGAACGCGAGGGAAAGATAGTCGACGTAGAGCGGTCGCCAGTCCGGCGCGGCCAGTTCGGGTGCCGATGTCTGGGGGAAGAGCCAGTCAGGTCGTCCCGCCATTCTACGCGCGAGGCGCGCCGGACCACCCGCGTCGATCTGCCAGTAGAGAAGCGAGAAGGTTAGGACGTTGGTGATCCAGATCGTAAAGGATGACGTCAGCAGCGAAACTGATCGCGTCTCGGGCGGATGTACGGTGATGATCCCGACCATGTCGCCAAGTTCGGCCGCGGTATTGCCCGCGTAGACGCTGGCGAGCAGCATGATGGCGACATGCTCGATCCGCAGCCACGCTGCATTGTGGATGGAGAGCGTGACAGCGACCATTGGCACGATGGCCGCTACGAGGACACCATACGATATCCACCCCGGCAGGGCGTAGACGTGATGCGGCAGCACCTCCAGAAGCGCGAACACTGCAAGGATCGCCACTATCGGAGGCCAGCGAGGTTCGTCACGACTTTGTTGGATGACATCGCTCATCGCTCGGCCCTCTGGGCATACTGATGTAGCGGACGCGATCTGGCGTCCGCTACAAATGTCGTAGTCGCCTGCGCGTCAGTCGTGACCAGTCTTCATTTCGCGGACCTGCTGCATCACTTGCTCCAGATTGTAGCTTGCAGGGCTCTGAAGCGGCGGGAAGTCGATGTAGGTCTCGAGATGCCTCAGCCACAACTGCTGGCCGATCGGCAGGATGTTCCAGTCGTAGACATAGGCGGTGGACGGTGATGCGATGGCGCCGCCTGTACCGAAGAGCGTCTTCAACTGTTGTCCGACCGAGGTTTCAAACGGGTCGCGCTTGATGTTGACGACCTGGGTCCAGGCGTAAGGCTGCACGCCGCCAATGAATCCAGCCGGATCGTCGGAGACCATGGCGAAGTACATCTTCCAGTTCTTATAGCGGACAGCCGACGGCTCCTTGCCGGAATAGTACAGGAACGAGTCGCGCTTGGATGGCGACTTGCCTTCCAGGAAGTCGCGCTGGTCGATCCCGTCGAGCGTGGTCTTGACGATTCCGGGGTATTTGCCCGCCTCGATCTCTTTCTTCAGGCCGTCGCCCTTGGGCCCACCGGCGATGTTCACAAAGGTCGGCAGCCAGTCGAGGGCCGAGAAGATGTCATTCTTGACCGTCCCGGGCTCGATGTGCCCCGGCCAACGAACCACGAGCGGCGCACGCATGCCACCTTCCCAGGTGCTGAGCTTTCCGCCTTTGAACGGAGTGGTGCCGCCGTCCGGGAATGTGATAGTTTCGGCGCCGTTGTCGGTGGTGAAGACGACGATGGTATTGTCGAGTTCGCCCATCTCCTCGAGCCTCTTCAAGACGTAACCGATGTTGTCGTCCATCTGCTTCATGCCGGCTTCGTTGACGCCCCAGTCCTTGCCGCCCTGCTCACCCACCATGTTCAGGTACTTGTCCGGCAGGACGGTGGTGATGTGCATGCGCGCGGGGTTGTACCAGACGAAGAACGGCTTGTTGGTCTTCTTCGGATCATTGCGGTCGAGGAAATCGATGACCTTGGCGGAGATCTCCTCATCAATTGTCTTGGAGCGCTCAAGCGTCAGCGGCCCTTCGTCCTTGCATGACTGGTTGGCCGGCGACCCGTCGGAGGATTTGCACGCGAGCATTGGACGCGGCGGGGTCAGGCAGGTCGTGGTTTTTGCGTCCACCGCCGCCGGATCTTCCGCTATCCCAGGAATCGGCGTGTTCCTGCAAGGTGGCGCGATCCCCTGCTCGGTCGAGGTCTTATTGATGTCGGGGAAGCTCACCCCCTGCATGGCGTCGAGGTGATAGAGGTAGCCCCAGAATTCCTGGAATCCGTGTGCCGTCGGCAGGGATTCGGTGGTATCTCCGAGATGGTTCTTGCCGAACTCTCCTGTCGAGTAGCCGAGATCATACAGGAACTTGGCGAGGTGAGGCGTACCGGCCCGCAGGTAGGACGGGCTTCCGGGAATCTCCGGCAGAACCATGCCGACGCGCACCGGCTGCATGCCGGTGATGAACGCGGTCCGCCCTGCCGTGCAGCTCTGCTCGGCATAATAGGTCATGAACTTCGCGCCTTCCCGGCCGATGCGGTCGATATTGGGCGTTTCACCGACCGCGAGACCCTGGTGATAGATGCTCGGCTGCATCCAGCCGATGTCGTCACCCATGATGAACAGGATGTTGGGCTTCTTCTCCTCCTGCGCGTGTATTGTCGCGGTACTCGCAAGCAGGCTGCCCGCGGCCGCCAGTGCGGTTGCTATCAACTTCGTGGTCCGTCTCATTTCGAATGCCTCCCTCTGGGGACCGCCCGATGACGGCCAAGGTTGGTTGAAAGACGAGTCAAAGCAAAAGAAGGGTTTCTCGGCGGCGCCCTGTTCACTGCCCAATGGGCAGGTCTGCTACGGTAAAGACGCGGCTCACGGCCGTAGGTGACCCTCGACTTGCAGAAGAGGACTTCCACTCTTCCAACCATTTTCTACAGTGTATTAGAGAATGCAGATATTGCCCTTTAGGGAATCGCCGTGATCGACCGCTGTGCTTGCCAGCGATGGAAGCCGTCCGCGACGATGAATTCCTGGCGAGCGCGCCGTGCCTCCCTAAAGGGCAATAGGCAGCGACCGAAGCGCCGTGTCATATAAAGCTCGCAGGCTAGTTCAAGCGATGGGCAGGACCATGAGCGCGGTGGACAAACACGATGCCGGATCGGAAGGCCTCGCCTGGGTGCCGGGGCGAACCTTCGTCATGGGATCGGATAAGCACTATCCTGAGGAAGCTCCTGCGCACCCCGTCAAAGTGGACGGCTTCTGGATCGATACCATGCCTGTGACCAACCGCCAATTCGCCGCCTTCGTCAAAGAAACCGGTCATATCACCGTTGCTGAAAAGACCCCGGAGGCTGCCGACTATCCCGGAGCACGTCCTGAAATGTTGCGGGCCGGATCTCTCGTGTTCAAGCAACCAAAGACAGTCGTCGGGCCTGATATCACACAATGGTGGTCGTTCAAGTTCGGCGCCAACTGGCGCCATCCCTATGGCGGACGCAGCGATATACGCGGAAAGCTCGATCATCCAGTCGTTCATGTCGCCTATAGAGACGCCAAGGCATATGCCGACTGGGTGGGAATGGAGCTCCCAACCGAGGCAGAGTGGGAGCTCGCCGCCCGCGGCGGTCTCGATGAGAACGAGTTCGCCTGGGGAGACGAATTGACACCTGACGGAAAAATCATGGCCAACATCTGGCAGGGAGCTTTCCCCACGGTGAACACTAAGCCTGTAGGTGCGGACAGAACATCGCCTGTCGGGACGTTCCCGCCGAACGGGTATGGCATCTATGACATGATCGGCAATGTATGGGAGTGGACAACCGACTATTGGTCGGTTCGCCATCCAGAGCCTGCGGCGAAGCCGTGCTGCATTCCCGCAAACCCTCATGGTGGTGAGCGGGAGGCTAGCTTCGATACGCGTCAACCGGAAATCCGGATCCCGAGGCGGGTGCTGAAAGGCGGATCACATCTTTGTGCGCCGACCTACTGCCGACGCTACCGTCCCGCCGCCCGTCATGCGGAACCGGAGGATACGTCCACGAGTCACGTTGGTTTCAGATGCGTTAGGCGGGCCAAAACGTGACAAAGAAATCAGTACCTGCACGCCAAATATTCTCAGAACCGGCTGCGCCTCGGTCCGGGCGGCGCTCGGTCCTTCGTTCCATTAATCACTCGGCTTTGGAAGAACCGCACCAACGAAGAACCCTTTTCTAATGGCGCCCGATAGTGAATGGCTATCACCGACAACAGATTGGCAGCGAAGCGCAAGAATGCCGTCGCGCCAGTCCCTACGCCTTCAAGGCAATTACGATGACAAGTCGAGGGTATAGCTTTGGGAATGGGACTGTTTCGGATTCTGGTGCGGCTGTTTGCCGGAAGGGGCGGCCCCCAGTCGAACGGTAGCACGACGGAACCACTGCAACCGTTATTCCCTCGGGCGCAGATAGCGCCGCGCACCGCGATCAACCTGCCCCAGCCGCTCCCGATGGAAACTATCCTGCGAGGCCGGTGCTGGGTCATCACACGTCCGGCGAACACATTTGGGCTTGGTCGAGACGTAGAAGCTTAAAGGTCGCGCTTTAACTCATCGGCCGAGACGCGCTCGATCATTTCCGCATCGCATTGCTCATCGATGAGAAACTGGCGGATTCCACCGTCCCACGCGCGTATGTCGGCAAGGAGATCTTGGAGCTCGTCCACGCCATTTTCGGTCAGGCCCTTTGTGCCGTATTCGCTGCCGTCGCGGACACAAAGCAATTCGCCCTCGCTGATATTGTCCGAGTTGGCGGTCACCTCTTCGATCAACTCGAGGTTCTCGCCGATCATCTCAGCGACCTCTTTGAGGGTATAGATGATCCTTGAGCGTGCCATCACGCAGCCTCGTATCGGTCTTTTGCCGGAGTCCAATGCCACGGGAGCAGTTCCTCAAGTCGATCCTTCGGATGGTTCTGAACCCTGGTCAGGACGTCTGTCAGATAAGCCTCTGGATTGTGGCCATGGAGTTTGGTTGTTTCGATGAACCCCGGACATTGGCCGACCACCTACCCAACAACCGACGACGGTGCGTGCCACCCACTCCGCAAGCCCGAGCCATACGTTGGCAGTGACGAGCGCGACGGCGGCACCCTGATGGTCGTGGCCAGAAATTCGCCATGCAGCGGGTAGTCGCACAGCCAATGTGCGCCAAGCAGCATCAGCGCTAGCATCAGGATATTTTCGATTTATCGGAATTCAACCGGTGGAGAAGTCGAACAACGCTGAATCGGTCCATTAAGCCTATGAGTAACGGCGATTCGGACGATTACCCCTTGATGGAATCGCCTGTTTCAAAATTCATGGTAATGCAACCGCAGAAGGAGAGCTTAATGGCTCAGGTTACTTACCCCTGTTACTGGCAGACAAAAGACAACAGCGGACAGTGGTACTGGATCTACTACGCGAAAAACGGTGAAGAGATTTCCCGAAGCAGCGAGAGCTACATCAATAGGAACGACTGCACGCACAGCATTACGCTCATGAAGAACTCAAGCGCGGACCAAATCTGGTACACCGAATAGTCCGGCATTATGGAGCAGTTGCCACAAGCCGGATTAAAGGCTCATGGCCCCTTGGGGTGGGATAGGCAAATTTAAGATGATGGTTCTCGGCCGACGTGCGTTGGCCGACTAAGCAGGGTCGATCATGCTGACCACTCTGGCGACAATTTCGTCGATTGTGGAGGCGTCCAGCGTGTCGACATGTTTGGCAGTCTTTTGCTTCACTCGTTCTAGGATGTCGAGTGCTCTTACCTGATTGCAGAGAGCCACACCGGTCGTTTTGTGGCCTGAGATATTGACGGCAAGACCGGCTTTGCGGGTGAACGCACCGCCCGTCGTAATGGGAACTGTAAGGCACATGCCGACCAGATTGATTTCACGAGGGGTGATCACGACACAGCGATGATCATCCCTCATTTCATTGCCTACAACGGGATTAAGATCGACGAGAAAGACGTCGCCACGCTTTGGAATGTTGCTTCGAACCATCAGAACACTTCGTTACCAACGGGCGTGCTAACGTTCCAGGAGGCCGCTTCTTTATTGAGCGCAGCCATTTCATCTGCTCCTTCGAGCAGCTCAGCCAGCGTATATCTTTTCTTTCCCTGCTTGGGGGTCGCCACAAGAGACCCATTACTGACAACCAAGGTCAACTCTGTGCCGACTTCGACACCGAGCATCTTCAAAAGCGCGGGAGGAATGCTAAATACGGTCGCGCCGCCCTGACGGCGAATCTTTGCTGTATTACTCATCTGATGAACTCCAATTTGTGCTACTTAAATAGCACATTCTTTGAATGAAGCAAGGTGCCCTCGCAAGCTTCATGGATATTTTTAACTCCCGGCTTCGCTTGGACTGTCACGCGTCACAGCAATTCGAATCGACTCCGGATGATATCCCTGGTATCGGTCCTCTCATGTTCAGATCGATACGAATAGAGCGCTGATCTTCTGCCTCCCTCCTTACGATGGAGCTGTCCGCCTATGTCCCGCGTATCGACCGGAAACCTGAACATGCTCCAGAAGCGAATTCCCATCCTGAGGCCGAACTCCTACGACCCCTTCTCCGCAGGAGACCGGAGGTTCGAAATACGACCGTTGCGCCTGGCCTGATCCAGGGGAAGGCTTCGGACAGCATCCGCTCCTGCGCCCGGATGGCCGTGACCTCGATCCCGAAAAAGTCTGGTCGCTCACCGAAGACGATGCCTATGGCCTGTTCGTAGACTTCCGCTGGGCCGACAACGGCGGCCAGCCTTACTGTCCGCGCTGCGGCTGCCTGGAACCGTACAGTGTTCGCCGCCATCGGTTCCGATGCTCGGAGCCAAAATGTCGCGCCGAGTTCTCGGTGACGTCCGGAACGGTGTTCGCCAACCGCAAGCTCTCATTCAAGAAGATCATCATGGCGATCTGGGAGGAGATCACAGCCGCCAAGGGCATGGCGGCGCTCCATCTGAGCCGCAAACTCAACGTCCAGTACAAGACCGCATACGTCCTGCTGCAGAAGCTCCGCGAGGCCGTCGGCCTCCGACGCGATACGATCAAACTCCAGGGCGTCGTGCAGATCGACGGCAAGTACGTCGGCGGCGTCCTCCGCAAGGCGAACAAGAAGGAAGAACGCAAGGACGGCCGCAAGAAAGAAAACCAGAACGGCAAGCGCATGTGCGTCCTGGCGCTGAGGGAGTCCAACCGACATGCGCCGAACAGGACACTGACGCGGGTGATTTTGGACGAGAACGGCAAGGACGCCTGGGCGGCCGTTGCTAAGCATGTCGATCCGAAGGCTCTCCTGATCGCCGACGAGCACAAGGCGTACGATGATCTCGTCGGCCTTGTCCAGTTGACCCGAGTGAACCACAGCCTGCAGTACCAAGAAGATGACGGTACGAACTCGAACGTGATCGAGAGCTTCTTCAGCCGCGTCGAGAAGGCCTACAAGGGCATCAACCACCGCTTCTCGACGAAGTACCTCGATTGGTACATGGCGATGCTGTCGTGGAAGGAGGACACGCGCTACATCGGCCTGTGCTGGCAGTTCGCCGATCTTCTTCGAACGATCACCTTCAGGCCGACGTCGCGAAACCTCTGCGGGTACTGGCAGTGCGCGGCCCAGAACATCGTCGATCAGGTTTGGCTGCAGGGCGAGCCGCCGGACTAGCGGCTGATTTCCCAGAGGTGACGGCGACCGTCTGCGGTGCCTGCCTGTCTAACCAGTCCCTGCTTCACCAGTCCGTTCAGCGTTGCTGAGAACCTGCTGGTGAGGGCGGACTCCAGTCGTGCCGCTTCGCTTCCGAGATCGGCCTCGTTCGCGAACCGCTCGGCGATCTCTGCCGTCGTCGTCGGGCGCTCCGCGCGGCGCAGGATGTCGAGCACGATATGGCGGTTGTTCCTGCCCTTGAGGAGTTCGGTGACGCGACCGCTCGCCGTTTCTCGGGATGAGGCGCGTGCCTTCGAAGGCGGCGCAGCCAGTGCGAAACTGGGGTCGTAAACCCTGATCACCGTCTCGAATGCGGATTTCTGAGCTTCGAGGACGACGATCTCGCGCCGCAGCTCTTCCATCTTGCGGTCGATCTCGGCCAGCTTCGCTTTCAATTCGTCTACGACTTCCACCATACGCAACACTCCCGAGGCACCCTCAGGAGATAGCATCAGCCTTCATCGGAATCTTGTGGCACTTGCTCCATAATGCCGGAATAGTCGCAGGGGCGGATGCTCACTCGTGCGCCCTCAAGATCATCTTCACGCTCTATGCAACTTATCCTTGACCAATATATAAAATTCGATTTTGCTAAAGTATGCCAACACACCGCTCATTTCCGCCACCGCAATATCGGGCCAAGAAGCAGCCCCAGCCGCTCTTCACCATGAAGATGTTCTACATGGCGATCATTGTGGGTGGACTGGCTGGCTACGTCGGCACGGACCTACTAACGCCCTCAATGCCGCTTAAGGCGTTCTCGAACGCATGCAACATCAAAGGCAACGTCAGTATCGACACAGGCGAGCGCATCTACCACGTCCCAGGTCAGGAGCACTACTCCGAGACCGTGATCTCACGAAGCTATGGCGAGCGATGGTTCTGCAGTGAGGCCGAAGCTCGAGCTGCGGGCTGGCGAAAAGCGCGGCGATGAATTGTTGCCGGTTCCTAACGAAGCAGAGCCGGCATGCCACTCTCATTTATTCCCGAGGCTGGAAGCTTGACCGCCCGAAGGCTACCTCATTGATGCCGCTAATCAGGCGGCCTATCCCGCACGGGATTTCGTCAATTGGCCTGGCGGCCGCGGGCGATATGGCATTACCTCGGATCTTAAAAGTCGCATGAGCCCCCGCCTTTGGCCTGGAAGCCGTCTGCGCAGGCAGGGTTCAAAGGCTCTGTCAACGACCGGGCTCCTGGCCCACCGGTGGTACATGACGAACTGATTGCTGCGATCAAGAGAAAAGCGAAAGCTGCGATTGGCTTTTGCAAGCGGATCATGGGAACTCTCCAAATTGAGCATTCCGGGTTCGAACCTGCTGAAACAGCTAAGCGGCAGTAAACATCCCATGCCCCAGCAGGCCGTGTTGTTCAAGCGACGCGCAGAAAGGTCATGGGACAACCATGACATGATGAACCTGTGCTCGCCTGTTGGAAAGAGGAGAGGCGAGAATGCACGTTTTTGATTGTACGACGACCCCGCCGGAGCGGGTACAAGCTCACTTAGATCCTCAGCCTCTATCCTGGTAGGCGTTGGCGGTGCTGTCGAAAGCACGACGGGCGGCTTCCGCCAGCGTTGCGCAGCAATGCGTTCACGTCATTGGACGAGACGACGCGAACCAGGCGCCGGAACATCATGGAAGCGATGTAGCAGGAGCCTTTGAGCGAGAAAGACGATCGGCCATTTGCTGATATCCCTTTTCCCAACTTGACCGTTGGCCATATCGAGGTTCTTCGCGACCGGAAGAAGGAAGCGCCTTTTGCGGCCGATGAACGCTTGAAGGTTCTTCGCCAGATATTCGAGACGAAGAAGGATGGAAAGCCGATAACGCCGAACATCGCGCGGCTGGTCGATCCATTCAAAGTTCACACCGACGGCCATGAAACCGCGAGGCCGGAAGACATCGAGCGTTTCATCGAGCATCACGGCCTCAATTCCAAGGCAGTCCGACCGACGCCCTGATGACCAACGCGGCAGCGATCTTGGTGCTTTCTGCCGTCATCCCAGCTTCTGGCCGCCTGAGCGATAAAATCGGACGCAAGAAGGTTTTCACGCTTGGAGCCCTCTGGATTCTCGTAGCCGCCTACCCCGCTGTCATGCTGGCTTCGACGGGTAATCTCGCGAATGCATTCATTGGTCAGCTGCTGCTGGCTATCGGTATTGGGATCTACAACGGAGCGGCCTTTCCAGCGGCAGCCGAGTTTTTCCCGACGTCGTACCGTGCGACCGGCCATGCGATCACCTACCAGCTGGCTGTGGCCATCTTCGGCGGCACCACGCCATTGATCGCCATCTGGTTGGTCAGCAGCACTGGCTCGGCGCTTGCACCCGGTTTGTACGTGACCGCAATCGCACTCGTCGGGTTAGTGCTGGTGCAGTTCGTTCCTGAGACCAAGGGCATTCGCCTCCGCACTGCGGCTGCATCCGACGACGAAGCGTCGGGTCTCGTGCCGGTAACCTCGGGATGACGGTCTAAGGGCGTCTAAGGTGACGCCGCGGCAATTCTCTTGCGGGCGACGATGGCGTCGTCCGCAGGACCTTCCACCAGCTGAGTGGAAGGTTTGCGTCTATGACCCGCCGTTCCGAAATGGCGGGACGGGAGATGCGGACAGACTGGCTCCGCTCAAGCTTCAAAACTAGCAATTCGAGCGGCGCATTGCTCGCCTCGGGACGACTCCCTTGCGGTGAGCCGCAACGCGATCGGTTCACCCTTCTCATCTTCGATTGATGAAATTCTCTCATTATAACAAGCGAAACTCTGGGTCTAATCCGAGCGACGGACGTCCATTACATCTCCTCCCGTCAAACCAAACTGGAGATCGAGATGAGCACACCAAACGAAACCGTCAATCACGACGAGCTGGACGAAGGTCGCCGTACCTTGCTGAAGATGACCGGTGTTGGAGTCGCGGCGCTCGGCGTTGCATCGGTCGCTGGTGCACCGGTGTTTGCCCAGGAGAACACCGAGTGGGACAAGGTCTTCCCCAAGAGCGACAAGGTTGACCACGAGAAAGTTAGCTTCAAGAACCGCTACGGCATCACCTTGTCGGCTGATCTCTATCTCCCCAAGAACCGTCCCGACGGGCAACTCGCCGCAATCGTAGTAAGCGGACCCTTCGGAGCCGTTAAGGAACAGTCCTCGGGCCTCTACGCACAGACGATGGCGGAACGCGGTTTCGCGACGCTTGCTTTCGACCCCTCTTATACCGGCGAAAGTGGCGGTGAGCCGCGGAATGTTGCCTCCCCTGACATCAACACCGAAGACTTCAGCGCGGCAGTGGACTTCATCGGTCTTCGCCCCGAAGTCGATCGCGAGCGGATCGGCGTAATCGGCGTCTGCGGTTGGGGTGGTATGGCATTGAATGCTGTCGCCGTGGACAAGCGCGTCAAGGCCGTGGTGGCGAGCACCATGTACGATATGACCCGCGTGATGTCCAAGGGCTACAACGACAGCGTGACGCTGGAACAGCGCACCAAGGCGCTGGAGCAGCTTAGCCAGCAGCGTTGGGCAGATGCCGAGAAAGGCGCACCGGCTTACCAGCCGCCCTATAACGTGCTGAAGGGCGGCGAAGCCCAGTTCCTGCTCGACTACCACGACTACTACAGCACACCGCGCGGCTACCATAAGCGTGCCGTTAACTCGGGCAACGCCTGGACGCAGACCACGCCGCTGTCTTTCATGAACATGCCGATCTTGACCTATATCGCGGAGATTTCCCCGCGCCCGGTCCTGTTCATTCATGGTGAGAAGGCACACTCTCGCTACTTCAGCGAAACCGCCTTCGCTGCGGCGGCCGAGCCCAAGGAACTGATGATTATCCCGGGAGCCAACCACACCGACCTCTACGATAAGGTAGACGTGATCCCGTTTGACAAGCTCCAGCAGTTCTTCGACCAGCATCTCAGCGTCTGACAGCTGGCCAACATGATCAAGCTACCGGGTGGCCGTCACTGCTCTCACCCGGTAGGTTGGCAGAAGTCCAGGGTCGTGAAATGGCATGTCAGTGACTGTCCGAGACAAGTGAGTAGGTCGCGTTCAGACCGGCCACGATGCGCCCATCGAGATGACTATAATTTGCCGGCCCGGTATCTACGCCAGTGAACGCTTCGTGTCACGAGCGATCTTTGCCAACATAGGCAGGGCCATGCGGGTAATCGCCAAACTGATCACCGGTTATGTCGATGACGCAATCACCCTGCTCAAGCCATACATGGGTTTCCTCGCCACGCTTGCCCGACATCCGTCGGAACCTGCCATGACCCCTCTCCCTATGAAACCTTGCTAGCACCAATGACGCGTCGTCGCAGGCTCCTCGCGGAAAGTACTGAAAGCTAACTATGAGCTGAGAACGGTCGGACCGCACGATCAATCTCGAAAGCGCTCGCAATCAGCAATCAGATCATTCATTGAAACCTCCTTCCGGCAGATTCGCATTGATCCTTACAGCGCCAGCTTCCTAAGCTGCGTGAAAGCGTACCTCGATATGGGATCGGTTTTGTAGCGTACGAAGGTTTTTCAGAACATTTCGGATCCCTGAAAATCTGTACGCGGTCAGCGTCCTTCTAAGTGCCTGACACCAACAACGGTACCGGCAGGCTGTTCGACGCACTATCGAGGATATCGAAGCCATATCGTCCGTCAGCATCGACAGATACGGAATAACTCAGTCGATCGACTACGTTGTTGTCCTTATCGAAGGTGAGCACCTTTGGCTTCAACGACGTAAGCTCGGACTCCCCGAGATAGACGGAGTTGCAGATGATAATTTGATCGCCAGCCTGGCACGTGCGGGCGGCAGCTCCATTTAGAACGCAACACTTCGACCCACGCTCGCCAAGAATGACATACGTCGAAATGCGCGCGCCCGAATTCTTATTCCAAATCTCTACGAACTCCATTGGGAGGATACCCGCTTCCTCGCAGTGATCCGGGTCCAGAGTGATCGAACCGTGATAGTTGAGATTAGCCTCGGTTACGCAGATGCCATGAAGCTTTCCAGCGACCAGTTTTCGCATGTTCCCCTCCGCGGCGAGATCGTCGCCTACGAAAAAAGAACCTCGGTTTTCTCCGAGGCTCAGGTGTGGCTAAGAGCCCCTAATGGAAGGAGCATGCATCGTGTAGCTGATAGATGGAGTCGCCAACAGGCCGAAATCTGTCGTTCTAGTACGGATTTCATACAACAGGCAGAGGGCAGCCGGCGCGCGGCGCGATCTTGGCACCGTATTAGGAACAATCACATCGCCCGACGCATTAATGGGTTAGTCGGGCGTAAGCGTAATCGGAGCGCGGCGCTCTCCCCATCCCTCGGGTATCCGAGGTTGCTTCCAGCCTTCGAGCTGTGACGCGGGGTTCGAATCCCTGCCCCGACAACCAAATTCGATATAATCGAACAAAGCCCGGCGATTTCTCGTCGGGCTTTGGTCCCTGAAAGTCGCGACGATCTGCAGTCAATCGTGTAAACGGCGGCATTGTCCTGGCGCTCGCGCAAGCCTTTGTACGAGGCGTGTCGCAGCTTTCCATCGTGTGTCCAGGCGCGGTGCTCGCGTCTGCCATGCCTGCAGATCTAAGAAGCGTAGAACTTCACTGTCACGCCGCGTTGCCGAAAATAGGCTTGCAGTAGCTTTCTGCCCGAACGGTTGTTCTGCACGAGCCTAGCGGGGTCGAATGTAACCTCTTTCAAGCCAGCCCGCGTCAGCGCCGCCTTGAGAGTCGCGATATGAACGTCAATATCGGCATTGTCTGCGTGAAGCGATTCATAAATGCGGTTCCTTGCATCTTCTACGGTCGGTTCGCTCACCACTACACTCCGCTATTGTTTGTCGGCCACTGCTTTTCTGAATCGGACCATATCCGAGCGAAGATTGCCCAAGTCAACAGGCAACGATGCAATGGTTGGATCGAGCTGATCGAGAGTGGTTGCACCCCCTGGAACAAGGATTTCTCAAACGGGTTTTCCTAGCAGTGACTCGGTCTGTTCGAGGTGAGCTGACCGGGTTTCCGATAGAGGCACCCTCATGGTCGAGGACAGAAATATCATCCGAAAGCGCAAATGGCTTGCCACAGTGCGGGGTATTGTTACGCACAGCGTCGGCGGGCCTGAAGTAGAGCATGCTCCATGTGACATGCTGCTTGGCAACGCCATTCTTCGTGTCGCCAGGTTGGATCCGGCTGTTTGCAGTACTGCGGCTGCGACAGTCATACTGGACGGCATTGAGCTTGATTGCGAAGATTGCAGGCGGCTCGCCCTGAAATACGGAGACCGTCTCGAAGTTCGCGAGTAACGACATCCTATTGCCCGATCCGTCCCAATTGATCAATGGAAGTTCCGGCTCTTCACCTTGAGCGTATCGATGTGCAGGTCTGGCAGAGAGGATCGAGAACTTTTCGATCTGGCCAGTGCTGCGATATGAAAGCGGCTGAAGAGCCTGATAACGGTCGCGCAGCTCAGGAGTGAGGAGTGCCAGCAGCGAGGTCTCCAGGTCGTCATAGGCTTTATCAAGCTGTCCTTGTTTGTCGACGTCCTCCGCCGTGCTTAGCACGGCGATCCTGGCGGCGAACTTCTCCAGCTTGGTGCTATCATCGTCGTCGTCGTGCAGCTCGACGAGCAGCGCGTCAATATCGGCGCGTCCCAACAAGCCGGCCATCGAGCCGTCCGCCCTTTGCGAACCGGCGCGCAGCGGCTTGCACGTCCGCTTCTTCGTGAAGAACGCGACGGATGATGGCGTCCGGAAGCATGTCCCAAAGCCCGTCGCTGCAGAGAAGCAGCTTTTCGCCATCTGCAAGCGGCTCTTGAGCGCTTACGTGGGGAAATATTCGGCTCGGCGTCAGACCACCGCCTAGCGCCTGCGTTATCTGGTGACTGCGCCATCCCTCGCCGAAATATTCTGGGACGTCATCGACGGTGGCTTGGATAAGCTTCCCGTGACCACCACGGTAGGCCCGGCTATCCCCAACGTTGAAGACAACGAGCGATAATCGGCCAACTTCCACCCCCACCAAAGTAGTACCCATTCCCGTCAACTCTGGACGGCGCGCCATCAACTTGAATATCTCGTTGTTGGCACGGAGAATGCGATCACCCCAGTAAGCGTCGTCAAAGCGGTCCATATCGGCTTTGAGGCACTCGACGGCGTAGCTACTCGCGACGTCACCGCGCGCATGGCCACCCATGCCGTCCGCAATCATGAACACTGGTCTTCCTTTGTCGGAGACTGCCCCGGCACGTGATGCGCTATCACCCTTCAGGATCGTATCAGTGACGAGCACGGCATCCTCGTTCTGTTCACGAACCAAGCCCCTATGCGTCACCGCAGCGTATCGGATTGTCGGACCCGGTCGGACTGTCATCGCAGGACCTCCCTTTTGCCCATGATCCTCGGCGAAGCGTGTTGTCGGCAAACGGCGTCTCAAGATCAGTTGAAATATACGGACCGTTGCTCGAAATGGTACGTCAAACGCTCAACACTTAAAACAGCGCTGTTTGACGACGCTCTGACGCTCGTACAGCGCAGTCTAGACTCCTCCGGACCTGATGCGCGAAGAGTGCGATCGGCAACGTTACACGGGCTGCTTGCATCATGCGTTCATTTGAGGCTTGGGTGGCTGCCCTCGTCAAGTGCTGGGTTTTCTTCGATATCGGCGTCCGGCCACGCCTTCCGACCAGCGTCTCGAAGAGCATGGATGGAGGAGCAGGCGGCATCTAGGCCATGTCGAGCGATTGCGCCGCATGGCGGAGTTCCTCAGGCCTTTGCAGTCGATTCAATACCCAAGTGAGCTTGCGAGCTGTGTCGTGGCCGTACGCAGCTTCAGAGATTCACGACCGACCGCTTCGCGCCTTTCAACGCACCATTCTATGCGTCGATGGGGTATCAGCTCGTTGAAGAGGAAGATTGTTCGCCACGCCTGAAGGAAATTCTTGAGTCTGAGGTCGGAAAAGGCCTCGAACGCCAGGCGTTTGGAAAGGGAAGAGGCCGCAGCCTGACGCCTGATATTGACGCGTCCATGCGCAGCGGAAAGATGTTGTCGCGGTCGCCGACGCTCCCTAGTTTCCTCGTGAGGTCGGTGAGGCGATGGGCAGCGAGAGACACCACCTCGCCTTCCCGCTGAATGCGCCTGTCGACCCCAAGCATGCCGGCGCCGAGGACGGCTTTTCGAAGGTCGTTACCCAGACGGCAAGATTGGTAATTCCGCTCTCGACAACGTCCCCGAAACTCGGGACGGCGCAAAATCGCGCGTCCCGATGGAACTTTTGCCCTCGGGCCAGATTTGACAATTATCTCAGTGATGGAGCGAATTGATGGCACAATCCCAGAATGGAGTAGCGCATCGACGTGCGCTTATGCAGCTATTCCGTCCGGCTCTCGACCCCAACGCGCAGCAAACTTCGAGTACGCGGTTGGCATGAGCATTCGTATCGACGCATGGCGCGGATACACGGAAGACTGTTGTCAACGATGAACGGATGGTTGTTGATGTAAGTGCTGCAAAGGGCTTGCGATGGCTGGCGATCACGGCGGTCTGCGCATGCTGTGCTACCTGCACGACCACACAAGCGCCAAACAGCTATCGCAGCAACGGATATATTTCCAGACAGGTATACGCTGTGAAGACGAACCTGCGAGCCGCCCACTTCAGGAATATGCGCAAGGGTGGTGGCCGCTATACCGTCGGCAAGCCCTATGTGGTGAAGGGCAAACGTTACTCGCCGAAGGAAGACCCGACTTATGACAAGAATGGCGTCGCTTCCTGGTATGGCTCAGCGTTTCGTGGGCGCTTGACTGCAAACGGCGAAGTTTACGATAGGAATCACCTTTCAGCCGCGCACCCCACCCTTCCCTTGCCGAGCTACGTGCGGGTGACCAATCTTGAAAACGGTTCTTCGCTCGTCGTGCGTGTTAACGATCGCGGCCCATACCATAAGGGCCGCATCATCGACGTTTCCAGCAAGGCGGCAGATTTGCTGGACCTGAAGCACCGTGGCACGGCGCATGTTCGTGTCCAGTATGTAGGCCGCGCCCGCCCGGGCGGACACGATATGCCTTATCTTATGGCTTCCTACGTCAGGAGGGATAATCGCCTACCGGACATCAAGCCGGAGCCCCAGATCGCAACCGACGTGATGGTAGCCTCAAATCAGTCGACCGGTGATCATTTGCGGAGCCACAGCCACTCCCCCTTGTTGACACAGACGAACCCTGCCGACAATACGCCGAGCACCTCCTACCAGACAGGGGTAATCGCGGCGGCCGCGTTTCAGACATTCGGGCAATTCGCGATGCTATCTGAGAACGAGACTGCCCTTGAGCGGCCGATCGAATACGCTCCATCGATGCCGCACCAAAAATATTGCTTGAACGAGAATAGGCAAGGCGGTGAGCCCGTCGCCTGCGAGGTTCAGGTTCTCCCGCTGCCGGGTGTCAACCGCAATGTGCGTCTGACCGGAGTGACCTGCGTAAAGCGACGTCGCTTTCGACTAAGCGGCCACCGCTGGCGAAGGACAACAATCCTTCTTGCGTAACTCCGCAAAGAACCCGTCGCGAGACATGCCCGCAGGTAACCATCGACCGGCAGCAGTCGACGGACCGAGCCCCTCGAAGTCCCCAAAGCCAGACCTACATATTGATTGGTCTGCGCGAGGCGGAGGTGCCGTCTTGGATCGATCGCTATTTCTCTCCAGACTTCTAGGGCCGACCTTTGTTGCGGTCGCGGTCGGCATGCTGATCAATCGCGACGCGTATCGGGGCATGATTTTAGAGGCGTTGCACTTTGGCATCCTGTTCTACCTGTCCGGTTTCATATCGCTGTTGGCCGGCCTCGCGATCGTCAACCTCCACAATCGATGGCAGAGGGACTGGCGCGTGATCATCACAGTGTTGGGCTGGCTGATGACGATCGGGGGCATTTTTCGGATCGTCTTGCCGCAGGTCGCAATCGCGGTAGGGGCGACCATCTACGGCGGTCGCGCCTCTACAATAGTGGTCGCGCTGACAACCGGTATTTTAGGCGCATTTCTGAGCTTCAAGGGTTATATGCGACGCGCCTGATAGACCGATTGAGGTCTATCGCAATCTCCCCTTCTGACGCTTCTCGGCCAAGCCCGGGTTCGACCATGCGGATATGCGCGCGCATGTAAAGATGGAAGATCACTCCGGCAAATTTACCTGGCGCGGGGCAAGCTCCGCGAAGAGACGTGGAGCCGTCCGCGTCAGCATTCAGTCGTCGGGATTGGGGAGCTGCTGGCCTGCGCGTGCGGAAACGAATAACGCTTTTCCCCTTAGAGTTGATCTAACTTCCGTGTTACCGTCGTTTGGATATCCTCGTGTCAAAGCATATCCGGAATAAGGCAGATGGTAGCGGCGGGAACAGCGCCAGCAGGCCCGCCTGAACGTTGATGCGAGGCGGTCGCGCTTCAATACCTACAATGCCGTCTTGTTGGGAGGATGATTCATGGCGGGAATACTCGATGTCGTCGTCATAGGAGCGGGTTCGGCCGGGCTTGGCATCAGTTATTTCCTCAAGCAGCAAGGTTACGATCATCAGGTGCTTGAAAAGGGCCGCATCGGAGAAACGTGGCGGACCCAACGCTGGGATTCCTTCCGTCTGAACTCGCCCCACATCCGCTCGTTGCTGCCGGGTGATGTCCGTGACGTTCCTGACCCTTGGGGTGTCAGCACGCAGCATCAATTCGTCGCCTATCTCGAGGGCTATGTCGAGCGGCACCGTTTGCCAGTGAAAACCGAGACTCCGGTAGAAGAATTGACCAGAGGTGACGGCCTCTTTCTCGTGACGACGCCGCGCGGTATCCTTCGGGCTCGCAACGTCGTGGTGGCGAGCGGTAGCCTGAACTGCCCCAAACGCCCGCCTGCGTCGGCGGGGCTGCCGACAACGTTTCGCCAGCTCGATTCCTCAGCATATCGCAATGCCACCGAGCTGGAGCAAGGTGCGGTCCTAGTGGTCGGCAGCGGTCAATCCGGTGGCCAGATTGCCGAGGACCTGATACTCGCTGGGCGTTCGGTCTTTTTGGCGACCAGCCGAGCCGGCCGCCTCGTCCGCCGTTATCGCGGCGGCGACATGTTCAATTGGATGACCGTTTCCGGTTTTCTTGACGTGCCGCGAAGGGACATCGTCCTGCCGTCCGGAAAGCTGCCGACGCGAGCCCTGCTGGGTGCCACGCATACGATGAGCCTGCAATCGCTGAGCGCCCAGGGCGTCGTGTTGCTCGGTCGCTTCTTGGGTATCGAGAATGGCAACCTGATGTTCGGTGGCAACCTGGATGAACACATGCGTTTTGCCGACGAGAGTTCAGCCGATGTCAAGCGCTTTATCGACGAATACATCCGGCGCGCAGGGCTGAATGCGCCGCCAGCCGAGGATGATCCAGCCGAGATGATCGCCGCACGCCTGCCAAGTCCACCGATCCGCTCAATCGAGTTGGCGACGAGCGGCATAAGGTCGGTGATCTGGTGCACCGGGTTCAAAGGCGATTTCGGGTGGATCAAAATCCCGGACACCATCGATGACGACGGCCAGCCTATTCACGAGGATGGGATCGGTTTCCTTCCCGGATTGTATTTTTCCGGCCTCGATTTTGCCGCGACACGGAAATCGGGAATCATAGTGGGGGTTGCAGAGGAAGCGGCGCGGCTGGTGAACCATCTCGCAAGGAGATCGGCGAGTTAGCACCTGCATGGCAAGCGCTGTTAGTGGCAAACGACGATCTACCGAGTCCCTGTGTTTGATTTCGCTTAGCCGCTTAAAGTTTTCATGTAGGAAAATCCGGGCGACCAAGTCGATCCGCAAGACAGAGACTTTCTCGCCCATCGCAACAAGCGTGGTCGGCAAACTACGATTTGGATGCTGGGTGACTCCGCATGATCGCGCTCTTGTTCTCGCACGCGAGCTAAGAAAAAGGCCCACGGGGGGTGTGGGCCAGGAACAGGGGAAAACACAGAAAGGACCAGTTGCTCTCGGTAGCAGTATGGTTTGTCCGCATGAAGGTATTGTGACGCTGAACCGAAAGCGTGTTCCAGAACGGCGTTTCTGGCGGCTCGCGATGCGAACTGCGTCGGGAGCCCGATCCCGTGCTGGAGCCCGTAGCCACGCGAGAAGCCCTTCGGCCTCAGAGCTCATGACCGCTTGCAGCGCGCTGTAGCCGAGACCTTCCCTCGCCTGTCAGGCTCTGCAGCCAACGCTCGTCTAACGCCCAGTTTTTTGAGATAGTAGGCATTGGGCAGATCACCCGATCTGCCCAATTATCGAGGGAGGATGTCCATGCCACTTTTCGTAACAACAGGGTGCTATACTGCCACGTCAGCGAAGGGAATGATTGACAATCCATCGAACCGAGAAACGGCGGCCCGTGGCGTCATGGAAGCAGCGGGCGGGAAACTGCATTCTTTCTACGTCACGACCGGCGAAACCGACTGGATGGCAATCACGGAATTCGACGATGGCGCTGACTTGGTCCCCGCACTTCTCGTCATCGGCGCATCGGGAGCCGTCTCGAATGTCAAAACGGTGAGGGCCTTCACCGGAGCGGAATTCAAGGCTGCGCAAGAGAAGGCGGGCACAATCGCATCTTCGTACAAGCCCCCGGCAAAATAAGCAGACCACCCGCTGAAACATCTCTGGCAGCGGATCGAGCCTCCGCTGCCAGAAAGGATGTGCTGGCGCATGTTTCCCCAATGTGGACGTACGTTTCTGCCGCCCCAGTACATTGCCGCGCTTTGGTGTTGCGTTTGGCGACGTTCACGTGTTCGCTCGCGATGGTGACCGGAACGCCCTGGCCATCCTGCCGTCAAACTCCGCAACAGCGCATTCCGTTGCTCGTTGCTCAGATTGGGGTGCGCTTCGATCAAGGGAGCCGGCTTTATGCGACGTTGACGCAGGAAATTGCAGGTCTGGGCGGCGACTCACCACGATAAGGTTAGCGGCAAGGCACGATACTATGACCACCTTCACGCGGATGCAGGCATTATTGGCTCCCTTTCCATTGGTGCCGGGTTGTCATCGTTCCCTTGAGCGATAGCTTGAAGATTTACGATCAGTCGGCACAGGCACATGGACCGCTGGCTTAACAGGTCTGTGGGCTCGCTCAGTGCATCATCGCCAGCGCGGCGGCGAAGAAATCCTCACCTCCGAAGTTTCCCGATTTCAGCGCCAGCAGCATATCGCCCTGCGCATTGGCGATCGTGCGCAAGACCGGCACGCCGGGCGCGATCTCCGGACCGATCTGAAATGCCGGAATGGCGAGCCTGTCGACCGCGGCCCCCGAGGTTTCGCCGCCGGCGACGACCAGGCGCCGCACGCCCCGCGACACCAGTTCGGCGGCGATGATCGAGGTTGCGGTTTCGATCGCGTGGCCGGAGGCGTCGCGCCCGTATTGCGCTTGCAACCGGGAAACGGTCTCAGGTGCCGCACTCGCGGCGACGACAACGGGACCGGCCGAGATGCGGTCTCCCGCCCAGGAAATCGCCGCGGCAATCTCATCTGGACCGGCCAACAGTTTTTCCGGGTCGAGCCGCAGGACCGGCATCGACCGTTCGGCGACGTCGAGCTGATGCAGCGTTGCCCTGGAGCAGCTGCCGGCGACGATGGCCGAAAGCCCGCCGACGGGGCGAATGGCGTCCGCCGTCGTAGCGCCACCGGCAGCGGCCCGGCCGGAGCGGACGAGTGCGCGGGCAAGGCCAAGCCCGAGGCCCGATGCGCCGGTGGACACCGGCGTTTCCAGCGCGATTGCGCCGAGCGTCTCGAGATCCTGTTCGAAGATTGCGTCGGCGATGGCCGACCTGACACCCGCCGTACGTAAGGCCGCGAGCCGGGTTCTGGCCGTATCCGGTCCCGCGGCGATTGCCAGCAGATCGATGAGCCCGACGGCCCTGCGCGATTGCCTGGCCATCACGCGCACGAGATTGGCGTCGTGCATCGGATTGAGGGGATGGTCCTTGAGCGGGCTTTCGTTGAGCGGCTGTCCGCCGACGAAGAGATGGCCGAGATAAACGGTGCGGCCCGTTTCCGGAAAGGCGGGTGTCACCAGCACCACGCCGCCGCCGGCGGCATCGCTCAAAGCCTCGGTGACCGGACCGATATTGCCGGCCTCGGTGGAATCGAAAGTCGAGCAGATCTTGTAGAGCACATGGGTCGCGCCGCGTCCGCGCAGCCATCGTTCGGCCGTGGTCGCGGCCGATACGGCGTCCGAGGCGGGCGCCGAGCGGATCTTCAGGGAAACGACAACCGCGTCGACATCCGGCAGCGCCAGCGACCGATCGGGGATGCCGACCGTCTGCACCGTGCGCAGGCCGTTTTTCGTCAGCGTGTTGGCGAGGTCGGACGCGCCCGTGTAGTCGTCCGCGATCGATCCGAGCGATATAGCCATCGTCTAGCTCCGTGCAAAAGGTCCAAACCAGTCAAGACCGTCCAGTGTGTGGCCGCGCGGGATGTATTCGCAGCCGATGAAACCGTCATAGCTAAGGCGGTCGATTTCGCCGAACAGATAGGGATAGTTGAGCTCCTCCCCGTCCGGCTCGTTGCGTGACGGCACGCTGGCGATCTGGATATGGCCGGTTATCGGCATGAGGCGGCGCAAGGCCATCGCCACGTCACCATGGATGATCTGGCGGTGATAGATGTCGAACTGCAGCTTCAGGTTCGGCAGGCCGAGTTCTGCGATCAGCCGCTCGGCGGCGCCGAAGTCATTGAGGAAGTATCCCGGCATGTTTCGCCCGTTGATCGGCTCGAGCAGGAGGTCGATGCCCTCCTCCGCAAGGCGACCGGCAGCGTAGACGACGGAGCGCAGGTAAGAGGAGACCGCGTCTTGGTCACGGGGATCGGCGAGGCCTGCCATTAGGTGCAACCGCTTGACGCCCGTCGCCGCCGCATAGTCGAGCGCCCGCACGACATCGACTTTCAGCGCATCAAACCGTCCGGGAAGCGCTGCGATACCGCGCTCCCCGGCAGCCCAGTCCCCCGGCGGCAGGTTGAACAAGGCCTGCTGCAGATTGTTGCGGGCGAGCCGTTTTGCGATCGCTTCCGGCGGGGCTTCATAGGGGAAGAGGTATTCGACGGCGGTGAACCCGGCATCGGCGGCCGCGTCGAAGCGGTCGAGGAACGGCCATTCGTTGAACATCATCGTCAGGTTGGCGGCGAAAACCGGCATGGCGTTCCTCTATAGGTTTTCTTTGGCCGCATCGGGCAATTGTGTGCCCGAAAGCTTTGCGTAGAGCCGCGCGAGCGAAGAATCGTCGTCACGGCCCATTCCGGCGCCGGAGGCGGCGAGATACATCTGCAGGGCCGCTGCTGCGAGCGGCACGGGATAGCGCTCGGAGCGGGCCATGTCCTGGACGATGCCGAGATCCTTGACGAAGATCTCGATGCTGCTCAGCGGCGTATAGTCTCCGGCCAGCACATGCGGCACGCGGTTTTCGAACATCCAGGAATTGCCGGCCGACGCCGTGATCACCTCGTAGACCTTGTCGAGATCGAGGCCCTGCTTGGAGGCAAAGGCTATCGCTTCGCAGGCGGCCGCGATATGCACTCCGGCGAGAAGCTGGTTGATCATCTTGAAGGCCGCACCGGTTCCGGCCGCCTCGCCGAGCTCGTAGACTTTGCCGGCCATGGCGTCGAGAGCCGGGCGGGCCGTGTCGAACGCCCGGCTGGAGCCGGATGCCATGATGGTCAGGGCGCCGCTCGCCGCCTTGGCGGCACCACCAGAAATCGGCGCATCGAGATAATTGAGCCCGAGGGCCTCGGTCCGTTGCGACATGTCGCGTGCCACCGCCGGGTCCATGGTCGCCGAGGAGATGAAGACGGCACCGGGCTTCATCGTCTTCGCGACACCTTCGGGGCCGAACAGGACGGCCTCGGTCTGCGCGCCGTTGACGACGACTGAAACAACGATATCGGCGCCCTCTGCCGCGCCGGCGGGCGTGGCTGCCCCGCGGCCGCCCTCGGCGACGAAGCGATCCACCGCCGCAGCCGTGATGTCGTAGCCGACGACGTCGAGACCTGCGCGTTTCATCGAGCGGGCCATTCCAAGGCCCATGGAACCCAGACCGATGACGGCCGCGACAACGGTGGGGCCGGTGTTTTCAGCAAGCGGTGACATGACGATTTTCTCCAGTCTTGTAAGGGAAAAACTGCCCCTCCGGATGAAGCCGCCACCCGGAGGGGTCGGTGTCTAGCGATTGACGGTGTTCGCCGGCACCGTCAGCACGGCCAGCGAACCGATGACCAGCGCTGCCGCCAGTAGATACATCCCAGCGCTGTTGCTGCCGGTGAGGTCCTTCAGATAGCCTACGAGAAATGGCCCGAGGAACCCGGCGAGATTGCCGACCGAGTTGATCCAGGCAATACCGGCCGCAGCCCCGGTACCGGCAAGAAATGCGGTCGGAAGCGACCAGAAGAGTGGCGCGCAGCTGATGGCGCCTGCAGCGGCCAGCGAGAGGCAGATGATTGCGACCGTCGTGCTTGCCGCCCAAGTCGCCGCGACAAAGCCACCGGCGGCGATGAGCGCGGGAATGACGAGGTGCCACCGGCGTTCACGCAGCCGGTCGGCGGAGCGGCCGAGCGCAAGCATGGCGACGAAGGTGCAGATATAGGGGATCGCGGAGATCAGTCCGATGTTCAGGTTTCCGGTTACGCCCGAGGCCTTGACGATAGTCGGCATCCAGAAATTCAGGCCGTATTGCCCGAGCACGAAGCAGAAATAAATCAGGCACATCAGCCAGACGCGGCGGTCCGTCAGGGTTCCGGCAATGCTGTGCGGGCTTGCGACCTTGGCTCTGTTCTCCGCCTCGATATTGGTCGTCAGCACCTGCTTTTCCTCATCGCTCAGCCATCTCGCGTCGCGGATCTTATCATCAAGGTAGAAGAACGTGGCGACGCCGAAAAAGATGGCTGGGATGGCCTCGATGAGGAACATCCACTGCCAACCGGAAAGGCCGTGCGTGCCGTGGAAACTGTCCATCAAGAGACCCGAGAGCGGATTGCCAAAAATGGCGGATATCGGGATCGCTGACATGAACGTAGTGATGATCCCGGCGCGGCGATGGGCCGGATACCAGGCCGTCAGATAGAGAATGATGCCGGGGAAAAATCCGGCCTCCGCAACGCCCAGCAGGAAACGCAGGACATAGAAGACGGTTTCCGACGAGGTGAACATGAAGGCGGCGGAAATTATGCCCCAGGTCACCATGATACGGGCGATCCACACCCGTGCGCCGACCTTGTTCATGATCACGTTGCTCGGCACTTCAAACAGGAAATAGCCGATGAAGAAAATGCCGGCGCCGATGCCATAGGCCGCTTCTGAAAGGCCGAGCTCGCTCGACATTTGCAGCTTGGCGAAGCCGACATTGACGCGGTCGAGATAGGCGACCACGTAGCACAGCATCAAAAATGGCACGATGCGCCAGAATACCTTGCCATATGCACGGTCCTCCACCGCCTGTGCGGCGTACGCGCCATCGACTGGCGCCTGCGTTTGCAGCGTCATGATTCTCTCCTCCACTAGTTGCCGCGGTCTCCTGTCGGTTCCTCCTGCGGCACGCCAGGCCACTTTTGGCAGCGCTGCCATTGTCTCTAATTCATTTTGGCAGCGCTGCCAATACAAAATTGGTAGCGCTGCCAAAAAGACCTTGCTTCTTGGCGGCAGCGGTGAACAATGGCTGCCGGATGGATCATCGCGCAGGCATGCCCGCTGACGAGCAAGTCATCTAAGAGCTGGGTTCAAGAGTGACCATGGAATTCAAACATCAGGCGACGGTGACGCTGGCCGAGGTCGCCGAAGCGGCCGGTGTCGGCGAGAGCACGGTGTCGCGCGTGCTGCGCAACCACGGTTCGTTTTCCGGCAAGACGCGGGACCGGGTGATGGCTGCGGTCGAGCGGCTCGGATATGTGCCGAACCGGATTGCAGGAACGCTGGCTTCTGCCGGTTCGCGTCTTGTTGCCTTCGTCATTCCCTCATTGTCCAACATCGTCTTTCCCGACGTGTTGCGAGGCGCCAGCGCCGTCCTGGAGGAAAATCGGTATCAGGCGGTTTTCTCAGTCACTGATTATGATCCCGACAAGGAGGAAGCGCTTGCCGCCGCGATGCTCGCCTGGCGGCCGGCGGCCGTCATGCTGGCCGGATACGAGCACACCGAGGGCACGGTAAAGATGCTGCGCGCGAGCGGTTGCCGGATCGTCGAAATGCTCGATCTCGACGGCGACGCCCTCGACATGGCGGTCGGTTTCTCGAACCGCGCGGCCGGACGCGAAAGTGCTGCTTTCCTGCTCAAGCGGGGCTATCGCCGCATCGGCTATGTCGGTCACGACCTGAACCGCGACACCCGCGCCGGCAAGCGGTTTTCCGGCTTTTGCGAAACGCTCGGCGCGCATGACGCGCCGCTCGCCGACCGCGAAATCCTCGCTGGTGCATCATCCGTGGAGCACGGCAGGCTGGGGTTGGAGCGGTTGCTTGCCCGTACGCCTGGTCTCGACGCGGTTTATTTCTCGAACGATGACATGGCGCTGGGCGGCTATTTTCACTGCCTGGCGCGGGGGATTTCGATCCCCTCGCAGCTTGCCATTTTCGGCTATAACGGCCTCGATATTGGCCGGGTGACGCCGCAACAGCTGTCGACCATCCGTACGCCGCGTGTGGCAACGGGACAGATGGCAGCACGGCTCGTCGTCACCAACGCGCCGCCCCAGGTCGTGGATCTCGGTTTCGAGCTGATCGAAGGGGCAACCGCCTAAGAGGGAGGAACGTCATGTCCGACGCGCGCCTGCGTGAGGAAATCTGCCGCTACGGCCGCTCGCTGTTCGAGCGCGGGCTGACGCCCGGGTCGTCCGGCAATATTTCGTTGCGGCTCGAGGATGGCGGCTGGCTCGTCACGCCGACAAACGCCTCGCTCGGCTTCCTCGATCCTGCCCGCATATCGAGGCTGGATGCCAAGGGCCAGCACCTCGCCGGCGACAAGCCAACCAAGGAAATTCCGCTTCACACGGCACTCTACAACACGCGTGGCAGCGCCCGCGCTATCGTCCATCTTCACTCCACCCACGCGGTGGCGCTGACCATGCTGCCGGAGATCGATCCGCGCGCCGCCCTGCCGCCGATGACCCCCTACTATCTCATGCGCGCCGGCGAGACGGCGCTGGTTCCCTACTATCGTCCCGGCGATCCGGCGGTGGCCGATGCAATCCGTGGGCTGGCGGGCAAATATTCGTCGGTGCTCCTGGCCAATCACGGACCGGTCGTCGCCGGCGACAGCCTGGAGGCGGCGGTTTTCGCTACCGAGGAGCTGGAGGAAACGGCGAAGCTTTATCTGTTGCTGCGCAATCTCAACCCCCGCTACCTCAGCCCGGCGCAGGTGGCCGATCTTGCCAAGACCTTCGGCCTCGAGCTGCCGTCGCATCACGACCACGACCACGACCACGGTTGAATAAGTGAGCGTATTTGAGGGTATTCATTCCTTCACCGCCCCGGTCATCGACGAGACGTAATAATCGACGAAGAAGGAATAGAGGATCACCACCGGCAGCGAGCCGAACAGCGCACCCGCCATCAGCGCTCCCCACTCGAACACGTCACCGCGGACAAGTTCCGTCAGCACGCCAACGGGCACCGTCTTGTTTTCCGAAGACTGGATGAAAGTCAGCGCATAGATGAACTCGTTCCAGGACAGCGTGAAAGCGAAGATGCCCGCCGATATCAGCCCGGGGACAGCAAGCGGCAGGATGATCTTGATCAGAATCTGCCAGCGCGTTGCGCCATCCACCAGTGCACTCTCCTCGAGTTCGAACGGGATCGACCGGAAATAGCCCATCAGCAGCCATGTGCAGAAGGGAATGAGGAAAGTCGGATAGGTGAAGATCAGCGCCAGTCTGGAATCGTAGATGCCGAATTTGAAGACGATGAAGGCGAGCGGAATGAAGAGGATCGACGGCGGCACGAGATAGGCGAGGAAGATCAGCAGCCCCACCGGCCGCGAGCCCGAGTACCGTACCCGCTCGATTGCATAGGCTGCAAAAACCGAAGCTGCGAGCGACAGAAACGTCGCGCAGGTCGCAACCAGCATCGTGTTCCACAACCAGCCCGGATAGGAGGTCTCGAACAGCAGGTACTTGATGTGATCGAGCGTCGGGCTGACCACCCAGAAGGGGCTGTGGTTCGTATAGTCGGTCAGCTGCGAATTTGGCTTTATCGCCGTGATCGCCATCCAGTAGAATGGAAAGAGCAGCACGAAGACGAACACCGCCATCGGCAAATAGACCATCACGATCCGGCGCGGCAGGCGATTGAGATAGCTCATTCCCTGTACGTCGTCTATCAGAACGGCGTCTTCGGATTTCAAGGTCGTGGCCATTGTCATTCTCCCCCAATCAATCCTGGCCGCCCTGCTGCCATTTGCGGCGTTGCAGGCCGAAGAAGCTGAACATGATAGCGGCAAGCAGGAAGGGGATCATCGCCACGGCGATCGCGGCCCCCTCGCCCAACTGTCCGCCGGGAATGCCGCGCTGGAAGGACAGCGTTGCCATCAGATGCGTCGCATTCACCGGACCGCCCTTGGTGAGCACGTAGATGAGTTGGAAATCGGTAAAGGTGAACAGTACCGAGAAGGTCATGACGACGGCGATAATCGGCGTCAGCATCGGCAACGTGACGTAGCGGAAGCGCTGCCAGCTTGTCGCGCCGTCCAGTGACGCGGCCTCCTGCAATGAGGCCGGAATGGTCTGGAGACCAGCGAGCAACGAAATGGCGACGAAAGGAATGCCGCGCCACACATTGGCTGCGATCACCGAGGCCCGGGCGTTCGTCGGATCGCCGAGGAAGTTGATCGGGCTGTCGATCACACCGAGCTGCATCAGCGACCAGGAGATGATCGAGAACTGCGCATCGTAGATCCACCAGAAGGCCAGCGCCGAAAGCACGGTCGGAACGACCCAGGGCAAAAGCACGATCGCCCGGAAGAAGGATTTGAACGGCAGATTTTCGTTCAACAGCAGCGCCAGCCAGAGCCCGAGGACGAATTTCAGGACAGATGCGACGATCGTGTAGAGAAGCGTGTTGAAGACCGCGAGCCAGAAGACCGAGTCCTCGGCAAGGAAGATGTAATTTTCGAGCCCGATGAACACGCCAGGACGGCCAATGCGCGTATCGGTGAAGCCAAGCCAGACGCCCAGACCAAGCGGATAGGTCAGGAAGCAGACAAGGAAGACGGCGGCCGGCAGCATGAAGAGGAAGCCGATCATATTCCTGTTCTGCATGAGCGAAGCGATCGCCGATGGCGGCTTCCTGGACGATACTGTGGGCATCGGACATCTCCAGCATGATGGATTTGGGGATGGGACCGGCGGGAGCATTTGCGCCGGTCCCTTTCTGGACAGCCTTGCTGCGACCGCGGGTTCAGACCCGGTAATAGCGGTTTGCTCGGCGCTCAGCCTCAGTAATCGCCTCTTCCGGCGTCTTCTGCCCCGTGACGGCGCTCGCGAACATGTCGACCAGCACATAGTCGGCCATCACACCGGCGGAGGCATAGCCGAGCGGGCCGGCATAGCCATTCGGACGCAGCGTTTCGGAAGCGCGTGCATAGGGCGCGTGGATGGGGTCGGACGTCCAGACGGGATTGCTGGCGAAGGCCTTGAGCGGCTGGCAGCAATAGGCGCTGGAACCCGTGATCCAGGCATTCATCTGGTCGGCCTCCATCATGAACTTGATGTAAGCCTTAGCCGCTTCCGGATATTTCGTGTGGTTGAACAAAACCAGTGAACTCGTCTGATGCAGTTCGACGCTCTGGCCGACCGGACCGATCGGGAAGTTGGTGGTGCGGATATCAGCCGCAAGTTCCGCCGTCGCCGGGTCTTTCTTCGCCGCATAATAGAGCGAGACGCCGTTCGCCGTCAGCGACACCTGGCCCGCGAGGAAGGCGCGGTTGTTGTTGATATCGAGCCAGCTCTCGGTGCCTGGAATGAAGGTCTCGTACAGCGCCTTGGCATAGTTGATCGCCTTCAGCGTCTCGGGACTATTGATGACAACCTTGCCGCCTTCATCGACCATCTTGCCACCATGGCTCCAAAGCAGCCAATGGGCATAGTTGTTGCCGTCACCGACGGCCTTGCCATGCGGGAAGCCGGCGGGCGTTCCCTTCGCCTTCATCGCCTTGCAGAGTTCGAGGAAACCTTCAGTATCCTTCGGGAATTCGCTGAAGCCAGCCGCCTTCATATGGCTGTCGCGGTAGCAGACCGCGTTGCCGATGGCTGTCAGCGGCATGGCGATGAACTTGTCGTCGCGCGTCGCATAGCCTTTCACGCCATCGTACCATCCGCCATATTTGCCGCCGAGATAGTTGGCAAGCTCGGTCAGATCGACAAGCTTGTCCGGGTATTGGTGGGCGTCGTCAAACCAGCACATCACCAGATCCGGTCCGGACCCGACATTCGCGGCGACCGCGGCCTTCGGGCGAATGTCCTCCCAGCTTTCCTTGTCGATACGGACGGCAACCCCGGTCGCTTCCGTGAATTTCGCGGTATTGGCAAGCCATGCATCCTCGTCGCCCTTGACGAAGGGCGTCCAGCGCAAGAGCCTCAGGCTTGCACCTTCCTCCGGCTTGTAGACCGGTTCAGCTCCTTGGGCGAAAGACGGACGGATGGCGAAAGGCGAAAGGCCAGCCATGCCGGCAATTGCGGCAGATGCAGCAAGAAAATCACGTCTCTTGAAAGTCATAATGCTCCTCCTGGTAACACGGGACATCATCGTTTTCGACATCCGCCGTCCCGTTTGACGAATGCCGGGCAATGGCTTCCGGCATTGCCGGAAACGCCGACCCGAAACCGGATGCGTTAGGGCTCCTCTCCCGACGCAGCGGCAAGATGGGCCGGTATCAGTCGGTCAGCCGCGCCCCGGTTTCGGCATCGAACAGGTGAATTTGATTGGCATCGATCGACAGATGGATCGCCTCGCCCGGGCGCACGTTGACGCGTTCGCGAAAAATGCAGGTGACGTCCGTTCCGCCGAAGCGCACGATCATCTGCGTTTCGTAGCCGGTGGGCTCGATGACCGCGACACTGGCGGCAAACCCGTTCGGGTCGAGCGACATATATTCCGGCCGCACTCCGTAAATGAGATCGCGCCCTCTTCCCGCCGACGGTGGCCGCGCGACGGGCAGCGCCATGCCATCGGTTGCGATAAAGTTATACGGATTTTGCGGATCGAGCCTGCCCTTGATCATGTTCATCGCCGGCGAGCCGATAAAGCCGGCGACGAAAAGATTGGCGGGGCTGTCATAGAGCTCAAGCGGGGAACCGATCTGCTCGACAACGCCGTCATGCATGACGACGATCTTGTCGGCCATGGTCATCGCCTCGATCTGGTCATGCGTGACGTAGACGGTCGTCGTCTTCAGCCGCTGGTGCAGCTCCTTGATCTCCGCGCGCATGGCTACGCGCAGTTTTGCATCGAGGTTCGACAGTGGTTCGTCGAAGAGAAACACCTGTGGATCGCGCACGATCGCCCTGCCCATGGCCACGCGCTGGCGCTGGCCGCCGGAGAGCTGGCGCGGATAGCGATCAAGCAGCTTTGAAAGCCCCAAAATTCCGGCCGCTGTGCCGACGCGCTTGTCGATCTCAGATTTCGGTGAGCCGTTTAGCATGAGCGAGAAGGCCATGTTGTCGGCGACCGTCATATGTGGGTAAAGCGCATAGTTCTGGAACACCATGGCGATATCCCGATCCTTGGGCGGCAGGGTGTTGACCACCTTGTCGCCAATGCGGATCTCGCCCGCCGAAATGTTCTCAAGCCCAGCCAGCATTCGCAAAAGCGTTGACTTCCCGCAGCCGGAAGGGCCAACAAGGATGACAAATTCGCCGTCCTCGATTTCGATGTTCACGCCCTTGATGACGGGAAAGGCTCCGAATGATTTTCTGACATCGACGAAGTCAACGCCTGCCATATGCTTTCCTCCCTATGAATGACATCTGAACCCGGTGGATTGCCCGGCGGCTTCCTCGTACCGTTCTCGGACCCCTTCCGGTTCCCTCTCGACTGCCCTTACCCTCGCCCCACCAGAGGCATCTTCGTCGCCATGACCGTCATCGTCAGCACATTCGCCTCCAACGGCAGGCTTGCCATGTAAACAACGGCATCGGCGACATGTGCGACGGGGATCGTCGGCTCACTGGCGGTCTCGCCATTGGCCTGCAACACCCCGGAATTCATCTTCGACGTCATGTCGGTTGCTGCATTGCCGATATCGATCTGGCCGCATGCGATGTCATATTTACGCCCGTCGAGCGCCGTCGACTTGGTCAACCCGGTGATCGCATGCTTGGTTGCCGTATAAGGCGCGGAGTTCGGCCGCGGCGTCTGGGCCGAAATCGAACCGTTGTTGATGATCCGCCCCCCGCGCGGCTTCTGCGCCTTCATCAGCCGGAACGCCTGCTGTGTGCAGAGAAATGCACCCGTGAGGTTCGCGGCAACAATGCCGCTCCATTGCTCGAAGGTCACATCCTCCAGCGACACGGGCGGCACAGTCGAGCCGGCATTGTTGACCAAGAGGTCGAGCCGGCCGAACTCCGTGCGGACCGCTTCGAAAAGGCGAGCGACCGCGGCCGGATCGCCAATATCTGCAACGATCGCCCGCACCGTTCCTCCGGTTTGTGCCGCTATGCCGCCAGCGGCTCTATCGAGGACGTCTGCGCGCCGCCCGGTGATGACGACCGTATAACCCTCCGTGCTCAAGGCCTCGGCGACGCCGCGTCCGACACCCGTGCCCCCGCCCGTCACCAGTGCAATCTTGCCTTCGCCGGATTTCAAAGCGCGAACCATCTCAAATGTGTCCTCCGAGTTCGTCTTCGATATGGATCTTGATGATCTCTTCGAAGTTGGTTTCGGCTCTGAAGCCCAGTTCGCAAGCACGCCGCGCGTCGAAATCGGTTGCCCAGCCTGCAACAATCGAGCGGATAACCGGGTCGGGCTCACGGCGGATGAGCTTGACGGCCTTCTCACCAGCCACACGCCGAAGCGCCTCGATCTCCTCACCGACAAGGGCGGAAAGGCCGGGCATGGTCAGATTGCGTCTCGGGCCGATCACCGACGCATCCATCCGCGCGGCCTGAACGAAGAAACCGACCGCCGAACGCGGGCTCGCAAACCAGTGGCGCACGTTCTCGTCCACCGGCAACACCGCCTCCTGACCGGCCAGTGGCTCGCGCAGAATATTGGAAAAGAAGCCGGATGCCGCCTTGTTTGGTTTACCCGGGCGGACGCAGATCGTCGGCAGGCGGATGCCGACGCCATCGAAAATGCCACGCCTTGTATAGTCGGCGAGGAGCAGTTCGCAGATCGCCTTTTGCGTGCCGTAGCTCGTCAGTGGCGTGGTAAAGAACTCGTCGCTGATCTTTTCCGGAAAAGGCTGTCCAAAAACGGCGATCGATGAGGCGAAGATCACGCGTGGAACGTACGGTTCCCGCAAACCCTCATGGCGGATCGCCTCGAAAAGAGCCCGCGTTCCGTCGAGATTGACCTTATAGCCCTTGTCGAAATCTGCCTCGGCCTCGCCCGAAACGATCGCCGCGAGGTGGAAGATCACGCCGGGCCGCAACGCGACGAGCTTCTCAGCCGCATCGTCCGTTGAAAGATCAAGCGCAAGTGTCGCTACGGCGGCCGACAGGGCCTGCGGCACGGGCGGTTCGATGACATCGACCAGCGTCAGCCTGGAAATATCGTAGCCAAGCACGCCCTCCTCCCAGGCGAATTTTTCCACCAGCTTTCGGCCAACCATCCCGGCCGCTCCAATCACCATGACATGCATGCTCGGTGAACCTCCTACCTGCTACCGGCCAGGCCGGATCAAGCTTTCGTCCTGCTCTTGCTCTTTTCCCGCTTCGGCTTCCCATTCCCGCCAAGCAGTTCCTTCGTCGTGTCGTAGATCCGGGTGAGATGCCGTCGAAAGGCACCAACGACCGCGTCCCGGTCGCGCCGCTCCAGTGCCTCCATGATCTCGGTGTGGTCGTCATAGCTGGCATCGATCGCGCCTGGCCGTGACATCGCGCTGCGCCGGTGGTCCATCATGTAGGTGTAGAGGTCGGTGACGAAGTCGGAGAGCAGCGGGTTTCCGCAAGCCCGATAGATTCCCATGTGGAATTCGCGGTCGCAGATCAGGAAGCGCATGGCGTCATCGCCACACAGCTTTTGCGCTTCGAGCAGGCTTTTGAGCTTGCCCAACATCTCCTCATCAATCCGATCGGCAGCATCGCCGACGACCTTCAGCTCGATATGTAGCCGGGCCGCGTGAACATCGTCGAGATCGTAGCTGTCGATGGCGTTGGGCGAGGCGATGGTAACGGTGAGATGGCTGAGATCGACGTTGCAGACCCGCGTGCGAGTGCCCTGAGACACCTCGAGGATGCCGCGTGCGGCGAGCGTCTGGATGGCGCCGCGCACGGTTTCGCGGCTGACATGAAGCACATTGGCGAGTTCCCGTTCACCCGGCAAGACATCGCCGGGACGCAGCATGTTGGTGGCGATCAGCACCATCAGCTTGTCGGCGATGAGATCACGAGCAGTGCGCCGGTCGAGACTTTGTCCGACCTTCGGCATCTGTGTGAGTATCGGGCTGCCGTTCATCGCCGTCATCACCTCCAACTGACCCACTGGTTGGTCCAGCAGATCAGTTGGCATGGAGCCGCGAAAACTATGTCCCGTCAAGACAGGTTCGTCGCTGCAGCGCATCAAAAATTGGCTCTAAAACAGCACCGTTGCCGCTCACCGCAGGCTTCGGCACGTCGATCGGAGCTCGGGCCGGGATTGGGCCATGCTCCGCCGAGATGGGGTCGGTTCCGGCTCGGGGCGGAATGACACCCTAAGCGCTTTCCTCCGTAGGCCAGAGATATTCGCCGGTGGGCAGGATGTGCGCCCAGCCCAGCGGAGAGATGTGGGCTTCTGTAACGGGCCTTAAGTCAATCCCTTATGAGCTTAATCCCTCGCCGAGTGCTTGCTTCTGTTGGGGTGGACGGCCCCTGAACGGCATCGAAGTGTGCCAGAGTGAGTCGTTGTGAACTCAAGCAAGGGAGCCGTCCGTGGACCAGATTATTCGTATTGGCATGGATACGTCAAAACATGTCTTTCAATTGCATGGCGTCAACGCTGCTGAGCAACCGATCCTGCGCAAGAGGATGCGCCGTAAGGAAATGGTGGGCTTTTTCACGGAATGCCCGCCGACTGTGATTGCGATCGAAGCCTGTGGTGCTTCGCATCACTGGGCCCGGTTGCTGGCTCGGGCATGAGGTCAAACTGATCCCCCCGCAGCTCGTGAAGCCTTATGTCAAACGTGGCAAAAATGATGCAGCCGATGCGGAGGCACTATGCGAGGCAATGAGCCGCCCAACAATGCGGTTCGTTCCAATGAAATCGGCGGATCAGCAAGCCGTGCTGATGCTAGTTGGCATACGCGAGCGCGTTGTTGCCGCACAAACACAGCGTTCCAATACGATTCGCGGCCATGCGGCTGAGTTTGGGCTGACCGCCGGTAAAGGCATGTCCCATATCCCGCTACTGCTTGAACGGATCATGATTAACGAAACCATTCCAGCCCTGGCACGCGATCTCTTCGCATCTCTCGCTGACGAATTTGTGCAGTTAGATGAGCGCCGGAGGGAACTGGAGGCGAAACTGATGGCCTGGTATCGAAATAATGAATGCTGCCGTCGTCTTGCAAAAATCCCGGGTGTCGGGCCGATCGGCGCAGTACTACTGGTGATGAAAGCGCCGGCGCCGGAGTTGTTTGCGTCGGGAAGGCAATTTGCCGCCTGGATGGGGCTGACGCCCCGGGACCATTCGACTGCGGGTAAAGTCAGGCTTGGTGTCATTACGAGGGCCGGAGATGAGGCATTGCGCAAAACACTGGTTGTGGGCGCGACCGCGGTGTTGCAGCACCTGCGAGCGGGACGCGGAAGGAAGGCTTCCCCATGGCTTGTCGAGTTGCTCACGCGCAAGTCACCCAAGCTCGTGGCTATCGCGCTGGCCAACAAGATCGCCCGGATTTCCTGGAAGATGATGGTGACCGGCGCAACCTATCGCCAAAACGCTGAGCCGCCAAAGTTGGCAAGTGCGGCTTAAGAGATCAGGCAACCACCGCAAGCTGGCAATCAAAGCTACCGCGTTGTCTGATGCGTGAACTTGCAGGAAACGAGCAGATGGTGTGATCGATCGATCCGAGACGCGGGACACTCCGTTGCGGACAGTGGCTTTTGAAGTCGAGCTTCTGTTTGGAATCCATGTCGCGGAACCCATCTTGGCCAGCGTTCATGTGCGAGCGCAACAAAAGGCCGGACATATGAACGCAAGCGATCCGATCAAAATCATCATAAGAGTTCTTGCAAGGAGGGGGCCGTCCACATATGTCCGCAGTCGGCACTTGGCCGCTGCTTTATGGGGTCTGCTGAGGACCGGCTGGCCAATCTAGCGACGCGCAATCATGTAGTGTTGCTGCCACAGCTGCGGCCTAGCCCATCCATCGTCCCGGCGTAGGGACCTTGCTCTGGGGGGCTGATGGCAGTGCCCGCCCGAAACCTATCCTGTTGTCTCCTTCCGGCTCAGGCGGCCATGGCTGCCTGAGCCTTGTGGGGAATGAAGTTGGTTCCATCCCTGAGCATATGGTGCAACACCACCGCCAGCTTACGGGCCAGCGCGACACGCGCCTTTCTGGGGCCCGCACGTCTGGCGACCGCCAGTGCCCAGCTTTTGAGATCCGAGCCTTTGACCGGAGGGCGCGGACCGATCGGTTCCGTCAGAAGTCCATGCCGCCTGCCGGCAGGGGCGGCACGGGCGCCTCCTTCTTCGGCTTCTCGGCGACCATTGCCTCGGTGGTAATCAGCAGGCCGGCGACCGAGGCAGCGTCTTGCAGCGCGGTGCGAACGACCTTGACCGGGTCGATCACGCCCTGATCGTAAAGATCACCGAACTCGTTGGTCTGGGCGTTCCAGCCATAACCAAATTCGGTCTTCTCGCGCAGCTTGCCGACAATGATCGAGCCTTCGGCACCCGCGTTCTCGGCGATCTGGCGCACCGGTGCCTCGAGTGCCCGGCGGACGATCTCAACGCCGTGCCTCTGGTCGGCATTCTCGGTCTGAGTGTTGTCCAGTGCTTTGACGGCCCTCAGCAAAGCGACACCACCGCCCGGCAGCACACCCTCCTCGACGGCCGCCCGCGTGGCATGCATAGCGTCGTCGACGCGGTCCTTGCGTTCCTTGACCTCGACCTCGGTTGAACCGCCGACGCGGATGACGGCAACGCCGCCGGCAAGCTTGGCCTGCCGCTCTTGCAGCTTCTCACGATCGTAGTCCGACGTGGTTTCCTCAATCTGCGCCTTGATCTGGGCGACGCGGCCCTGAATCTCACTCTTCGAGCCAGCGCCGTCGACGATTGTTGTGTTTTCCTTCTCGACGACGACCTTTTTCGCACGGCCGAGCATGTTGAGCGTGGCGTTTTCAAGCTTGATGCCGAGATCCTCAGAGATTGCCGTGCCGCCCGTCAGGATGGCGATGTCCTCCAGCATGGCCTTGCGGCGATCGCCGAAGCCCGGAGCCTTGACAGCCGCGATCTTCAGGCCGCCGCGCAGCTTGTTGACGACGAGCGTCGCCAGCGCCTCACCCTCGACATCCTCGGCGATAATCAACAGCGGCTTGCCTGATTGAACGACCGCTTCAAGGACCGGAAGCAGCGCCTGCAGGTTCGAGAGCTTCTTCTCGTGGATGAGCACGTAGGGCTCTTCGAGCTCAACCCGCATCTTGTCCGGGTTGGTGACGAAATACGGCGAGAGATAACCGCGGTCGAATTGCATGCCTTCAACGACTTCCAGCTCCGTCACCGCGGTCTTGGCTTCCTCGACGGTGATGACGCCTTCATTGCCAACCTTCTCGACCGCTTCTGCGAGGAAGCGGCCAATCTCGGTGTCGCCGTTGGCCGAGATGGTGCCAACCTGGGCAATCTCGTCGTTCTTGGTGACTTTTCGCGCGTTTGTCTTCAATTCCTCGACAATGGCGTCTACGGCTTTGTCGATACCGCGCTTCAGGTCCATCGGGTTCATGCCCGACGCCACGGCCTTCGCACCTTCCTTGACGATCGCCTGGGCGAGAACTGTCGCGGTGGTGGTGCCGTCACCAGCGATGTCGCTGGTCTTCGAGGCAACCTCCCGCACCATCTGTGCGCCCATGTTCTCGAACTTGTCCTCAAGCTCGATCTCCTTGGCGACGGTGACGCCGTCCTTGGTGATGCGGGGAGCACCGTATGACTTGTCAATCACCACGTTACGGCCCTTGGGGCCGAGCGTAACCTTGACGGCATTGGCGAGGATGTCGACGCCGCGCAGCATCTTCTCGCGGGCGTCGGAATGGAATTTCACTTCCTTGGCAGCCATTTTTCTACTCCTTCCTGAGGCAGCATTCCTTGTTAGCAGGGGGCGGGATCGACACTAGGCTGCGTTTCTCGCTGCGGCTTCGACCTCGATCACGCCCATCACGTCCGATTCCTTCATGATAAGCAGATCCTCGCCATTGAGTTTGATCTCGGTGCCCGACCATTTGCCGAACAGAATGCGATCGCCCACTTTCACATCGAGCGGTCGCAACTGTCCGCTGTCGTCGCGCGCACCAGGGCCGGCGGCAACGACCTCACCTTCCTGCGGCTTTTCCTTCGCCGTGTCTGGAATGATGATGCCGCCGGCCGTTTTCTCCTCGGCCTCGATGCGGCGAACCAGGATTCGGTCATGCAAGGGACGGAACGTCATGTCGCTCTCCTCATGGACAAACAGGTTTTTCAAGCGGTCCTCCGCGCCGCATTCGGAAGCGAACCCGACGCGGAGCGACGAGCTTTTCGGCATCGCCGCGCAAATCGATCTGGTTTTTGTTTTTTCGAGTTTCAAGAGGGGCGCAGAAATTTTTTAGCACTCCGCCCTGTCGAGTGCTACCGGTATGAATTCATGGGACTATTCTTCGCCGATGCCATTCGCCGCCCCTCTTGACGGAAGGCAATGTAATCCCCACTTCATCTTCGCCGGCCGCCAAAAATGGGTCGGCCTGGTCAGGGGGCGCCTAGCTTCTTGGCGCTCCCTCGTATCTATGTTGCTCTACGGAGGATGTAGCTATGAGAACAAACCTCGACTTTGCCCCCTTCTACAGGTCAAGTATCGGCTTTGACCGCATCTTCGACCTGCTCGAGAACGCCAGCCTCAACGCTGACAACTGGCCGCCCTACAACATCGTCAAACTTGGCGAAGATGCCTACCGGATCGCTATCGCGGCGGCGGGCTTCGCCGAGGACGAACTGACGATTACCCATGAAGCGAACATGCTCGTGGTCAACGGCGTGAAATCGGAGGACGAAGAGGTACAATACCTCCATCATGCGCTTCCGGTACGACCGTTTGTTCGGCGATTTGAACTCGCCGATCATATGATCGTCGAGGGCGCAAAGCTCGAGAACGGGCTTCTCGTTATCACCCTCAGGAAGGAAATACCTGAGGAAATGAAGCCACGTCGGATCGCCATCGAAACCGAGATGACGAAACCAGCTTCGAAGCAGATCGACGGCGACAAGGCGGCCTGACGAAGCGCGCACTGCGCGATCCTCACCTGTTGTCGAGCAGGTGAAGGAAAGCAGCTGCGCCAAAAAGGAGGAAAGAAACCGAAAGGATGACAGCCATGAGTGTACGTGACCTGATCCCGTGGAGCCGTGGCAGCAGCCAGGTCCCGAGCATCTATCGCGGTGATGACATGGATCCATTCCTGTCGCTGCACCGCAATGTCAACCGTCTGTTCGACGAAGTCTTCCGCGGCTTCGGCCCGCCATCGTTGTTCGGTGGCACGGCGTCTTTCAATGGCTCGTGGCCGCACGTGGAAATCGAGGAGAATGACAACGAGATCCGCGTGATAGCGGAGGTTCCAGGCATCCAACCAGACGACATCGAGGTGCTGCTGGAAGACGGTATGCTGACGCTTCGCGGCGAAAGCAAATCGGAAACCGAGGATAAGGATCGTCGGTTCAGCGAGCGCTATTACGGGCGCTTCGAACGGCGGCTGTCCCTTGGTCGCCAAGTCGATGAGGACAAGATCGCCGCAACGTTCAAGAACGGTCTCCTCGCAGTGACGCTGCCGAAGACCGAAAAGGCGCGAGCCAACGTCAAGCGGATCACCATCGACAGCACCAAATAATACCGACCGCCGCAAGCCAGCCGGGTACTAACGTGCCCGGCTGGATATGCGGGTGGCAAAAACCGATGACGTGGTTGAGGGAACCCCTTGCGCGAGACAGACTATCCGGCCGCGCTGGCCGGAAGTTCGTGGAGCACGTCAGCACCAGCCAGCCCCTGGCGATTGACATCAACTGCCGGCGACCAAACATTGATCCCGTAGCACGCATTTTTCACCCGTCACGCTCGGTGATGACTTCGGCGCGCGTCTCGGGGCAACCTGCTGGTATTCGAGCGGCAAGCCCCACCCGTCATCGACTGTCTGATGGGCTACACTGGCGGGAGTGATATGACACGCTGACTCAGGTTGAACTGCATTTCCCACCCGCCGATAGTCCCAGAGTGCCCAGGCTGACACGGCGGTGACGAGCATGCCGAGGACCACATGGGTCCACATCGCGTTCATGCTCGCCGCGAATTGAAGCAGCCAGGGCGAGACCATCAGCCAGGAGAAGATGCGGCTCAACCGCACCACAGCCTACCGCTCCTCCAGGCCTAAAAGCGGCCGCCGGAACAATAATGAAAAGCGAAAGCTGGCACCGTCGGGCCGCCTCATATGAGAACCGCCCGTCGGAAAGCTGGCAAGGCTTTGAAGCAGGCGCCAGATAGCTCCGTCAGATATCGTACCGCGAATCGAGCTCTCGCAGGGCAGACCGAACCTCATCGATTGAAACCGGCTCAGGCGTTCCTGGCATATGACGGAGAGCCGGTTTCGAATCTATCGCGTATAGGTCCGAAGCCCACGCGGCGAGAATGGCCCGTTTATCATCGACACAAAGTGCAGGAGCCTTCACCACATCCATTGGACGTCGAAACGGCGACCAGTGAGATGCTAGAACTTCCGGTCCGATGTTCACGGCAGTTGCGGCAATCTGCTTAAACATATCGTCCATCATCGGTTCGCCTCAGCTTACGTGCGGCTTCCTGCTCCACCTCGCATGTGTCGCCATGACGAGGTCAGTTTCCGGCGCCAGCAGATCGTGCTTTTCCGCGAAGGCGGCAAACAACCCTCGTGCGGTTTCAGCTTCGATCTCGCCGCGCAAGGCAGAGCGGCATGCCTTGAGCGCAACCGAATGCGGACCATCCCTGAGCGATATCGGCCACTCGACTAGATGTCGGTAAGCGTCCATCACGCTTCTCACTTCCGTCGGGAATCCAAGACCGACGAGAATACGCACAGGTTTCTTGAACATATCGGGTTTCATAACTCACTCCTTTCCAACCCGCGATGTTGCAGGACGCAACTACAGCGGCGCCCTCCGGTCGAAACTTGCTCAAGCGGCGCTCTGCGCTTCGATCTGCGGCGCCGCATGCGGCTGTCCGAGAGCGGAACCACTTTGAATGCTGATCTTGCGCGGTTTCAATGCCTCGGGAATCTCCCGGACGAGATCGATGGTCAGCAGACCATTGCTCAATCCCGCTCCACTCACCCTGACATGATCGGCAAGCTCGAAACGATGTTCGAACGGGCGGCCGGCGATGCCTCGGTGCAGATAGGCTTCGGACGGAACATCCTGCTCCTTGCCTGTAACGGTGAGAAGATTGGTCTGGAATGTGATGTCCAGGTCGCCCTCGGAGAAGCCGGCCACCGCAATCGAGGTGCGGTAGCCGTCGTCCCCCGTCTTGACAATGTCATAGGGCGGCCAATCGCTGGGCGAACGGTCGCGCTGGGCGTTTTCCAGCAGGTTGAAGAGCCGGTCGAAGCCAACGCTCGATCGAAAGAGAGGCGTGTAGTCGTAAGGTGTTGCCATAGCCATATCCTCCTAAAAGCAACATGGGTATGGAGCGCCGAAAGACGGCGCTTCCAGCATTGCCAGCCCTGTTGTCAGCGGCTGGCGGCAAATGATCTGGTATTTGAGAAATCCGGCTTCAAGGGCTGCCTTGGAGAATTTTCGCAAATCTCAGTGCAGCTTGACTCACCTTCAACACGGCGCCATTCGTTCGGCCGGATCAGGCGCTGATGCGTATAGCGGACGGAATGCAGCGGGCCGTCGAGATTGACTTGCCAGATTTCTGTTAGGCAGTCAGTGTTAGCGGCAGAAGGCTCAGATCAGCAAAATTCTGCGCAAGCGACCGAAGCCATCAATCGGACGCGGCCTATGTCGATAGATATCGCGACCATTAGACTTATCGCCCGCCTTCCCCATCTCGCACTCAGCGAAGACGAGGCTGAAACAATGTGTGGCGAGCTGAACGAAATTCTGACCTTCATCGAGCAACTTTTGGAGGTTGATGTCGAAGGCATTCCTCCGATGACCTCGGTTGTGCCAACAACCATGAAAATGCGCCAGGACGTCGTGACCGAAGGCAATCATGCCGAAGAGATCGTGGCGAATGCACCTCTCAGTGAGCGCAACTTCTTCCTGGTCCCCAATATTCTCGAGTAAGCACAGACAGCCTCGGGCCTTGAAGCATTTCACGGCCGGCGATCGCCGCCAAACGCGATGCGCCCCTTTGCGTGGCGCGTCTTTGCGCATTCTGGTGAAGTCGGCCGCTGTTCCGAAACGAAGCCGGCCAGCTATTCCGATTGCACCGGCTATCGCCACTATCGCCCGGCGATCTGCCGCGACCGCCCGTTGTTGGCCGCGTGCACATCAAACGCCGCTGCGACCCGCACCGTCACGCGTCATGTCTGGGCCGGTGCCCGCGAGCGCACCGATGCCAACCGCCTGACGTCCTGGGGCAAGGCGATCTACAAACGCCGCAAGGAGACGGTCGAGCGCTCGTTTGCCGACGCCAAGCAGCTTCACGGTCATCGCTGTGCCCGCTCCCGAAGTCAAACCCGCGTCGCATGCCAGTGCCTGCTGGCAGCCGCAGCGCAGAACATGACAGCCTCCACGAATGAAGCTTGATCGACGGTGTTCTCGCGGGCTGTGCACGCTGCGCGAAACGATGTAATTTTGCGAAATACGATCTTCAAGAGCCGATTATCTCCGCGGGCTGCGGCCACCACGACTAAGGCGATTGTGATCGACTGCCTCGACAGACCGAGGATCTAAGCGTAGGCGAAACGTGGCGGAACACAGCCTTGGAGGAAGGCCCGCGACGAAAATGGGACATGCGGTTGCCAATCCGCCGACGAGAGTGAAACATTCGGCATGCAATCGGATCGCGGCAAAAGGGCGTGAACCAGCCGCCGCCGGATAAACTCGGTGAGCTGGCCTATGATTCCTCGCACTCATGACGGTCACCGGATGGGCCGCCCTGACCGGAGCCGCTCGCCGGCAGCGAAGCGAGCTCTTGTCACCCGGAAGGCCGGATTCGTTCCAGTGTTGGACACGCTGAAGCGTAATCTCGTTCCATGCCTTTAACATCGTCGCTCGCTAAGGGTTTTCGTCGGCCGCTTCGGCGATGAGCCGGCCCTCTTCCAACTCACCGGTCAGTTCGAAAGAGCGCGGCCATGCTCTCGAACCCGCGTTCCGCCCCGGACCTTTGAGTTTGCATGGAAGCGTGGATGCATAATGCACGCTCCACCCCTTGAACTCACCAAGCCGCGGAAATAAATCTTCGACGGGCGCCATCCAAAAGCGCTTTCCTTGTTGAAAACCAACGAATTCAGTGAGGTAGAAATGCACACGAAGATGTTTGACCGACCAGTTTACCTGCGTGAAAGGAAGGATCTGATCCTCGAAATCACGAACCTGGAAGACGCGATCGATTTTCTTGAGGAGTGGTCCAAAGGAGATCGCGATATCATCCACCACGCGACCCTGAAAACGTGCTACCTGGCACATGACGGCCACAAGCCAGTTCAGGTGGCGCGCGATGCGCTCCGCTCCTTTGCGCAAAAGAAGGGCATCCTTGTCAAGGCTCCCGCGGTCTTGCCGTGGATGATCAAGGCCAAACCGGGCGGCGGTCGAGTACACCCGTAAACCGGCTTTCGAGAGTGGGGGGCCGCGCTCGCGGCCTCTCTAGTTAGCGCGGTAAGCAGCGCTTGTTGCCTGGTTCTCAAGGTAGGCTGGCGGGCGGCAGTGAGCCTGCCTCCGTATCCGCTTTCCTCCCATGGAAGTCATCGATAGCGCAGGGCATCAACCAGCAGCACGAAGGCAGGCGATGCCACGCGGCGGCTCGGATAGTTGGGGTGATATCCAGGAAACGAGGGACACCAGTCCCTTTAGCACCTGGATGAACCGTCCTTTCTCACGAGCGGACCCAGGTGGTCGCACGGCAGGCAGGTAAGGCCGTGCCCGTCGAGGGCGGCGTCGAAAGGACGTAATTTTGCGGAAACTGATCTTCAAGAGCCCGATTGTTTTCGTGATGGGGCAGCCAGCCATGAATGACGAGATCTACGCCCCGCACCCTCCGCCCGCATGGCGTCCCAGGGGCCGTAAAGGCGAACATGGGCCTGACATGATCAATCGAAATGCCCGGACATCGCGTCTGGCGGCTCTATCAGAACGCTTTAAGGGGGATGGGGGATGGCGAATTGCTCCGGTGCGCCGCAGCGAATGCTCGAAAGGCTGGGGCACTAAGAAGTGCCCCGGCCCAGCCATTCTAGGTAAGCGAGCGTTGACCGCCGGTACCTGTCTTTGCCCCAGGCGGTCCATCCGCGCCTGTCGACATGCCCGCGTCTCGGCAGGCGTCAATAAACGCTTCGCGCGCGATGGCGACTGGCGTCACTCGGTTTAGAGCACGGCGGCACGTTTGAACCGCCCGATTGTATTTTCTGCCGCGATAGATGGCCCAATCCCCTTCGAGGAAATCGAGTACGTCGTTGACAGAAGCGAAGAGCTGGGACGCCCCGTCCTTCATGTGAACGGTGACGGGGTCATCCAAACCAATTCCGGGTTGAGCATGATGTCCTCCTTTCGCATTCAAGCCGGATGAAAAAGAAGTGAAGAAAATATCAGCGCAGACAGAGCGGGTTTCAAGAGTTCCAACCCGCCACGTGGTCCACGTCAATTGACGATCCAAGCGAACAGATTGCCGCCTGATTCCCTCAATACACACCGGGTCCACAGCGGAGGCGCGGGGTGAGTTCACCGCCTTAACAGTCGACGATCTTCGGCGAGGTAGACCACCACGAACCGCAGCGATCCAGCAAGTTAGGCGCGTACGCAGGGAGGGCTGAAGATCTCAATTTTCAGTTTTCTCAAATTTCTGCCCTTCCTGCTGCGATACAACAGGATTTCCCTTACGGTGTCATTTCGCCCCCTACCGGAGCCGCCCCCGAGATGACGCCGGCGCTGCCGGCTGTCAGGCTAGCTGAGAAAGCGCCCCCTAGCGAAATGACGAACTGGCCCCCCGTGTCGCAACGGGGAGAGATTGATGACGAGCGCGATTTCGGCGCATCCTGCACTGTCGGGAACGATGCAGGGCGAAGATATGCCTCAGGCATGAGGTGGTGGCAACGTTGCGGCAGCATGAGCCTCGTTGGGGTGCCAAGCGCCCATCGAAGGAGTTTGGATGTGCTCGCAACACAGACAGTCCGCCGATATCTTCGTGAGGGTGGGCGGTACCCGTTGCACAGGCATTCAGGTGGCCAGCATCGCGCTCACCAACCGGGCCGTGCGCGGAGCAAGCGTCAGCCCGATATGCCCATGCCCGAAGGCAAGAATAACGTCCCTCCCCGCTTTCGAAGGTCTGATAACCGGCACGGAATTGGGCATTGAGGGCCGAAACCCGAGCCATGAGCGGCTTGGCGCCCCAAGTTCAGGAAAGACTCTGCGCGCATTCCTCGCCAGTGCTTCCGTCAGCTGCGAGTTCGCCGGAGCCGTCAATCCACCAAGCTCTACCAGACCGGCAACCCGTAGCCGCCCCCGCATCGGACAGAAGTAAAATCCATGCGCGGTCGGACAAACCGGCCGCTCGACCGGCAGTGCCGTCATGTCGTACTCGATATGGTAGCCGCGCTCGGTATCAAGTTGAACCTCATCACCAAGTGATGCAGCGAGCTGTCTTGAATGGGCGCCGGCAGCAATGACAACCGTGCGAGCACGAACGTCATAAGGTGAGGCTGCGATGTGCAAGCCACTCCGTTCACGGACAATGCTTTTGACGGATGCCTGAACGAATTCTGCACCTGCCCGCTTCACGCCCGAGGCCAGGAGGCGCATCACCTCGCCCGGATCACTGAGGTTGATGGCTTCGGGAAAGAAGAGGCCACCCTCAAATCCAGTAAGGCGCGGCTCAAGCTTTGCTACATCGCCAGCCGAAAGGAGTTGTTGCGAAACACCATGATTGCGGCGCAACTCTATGTCCGCGCCAGCTGCCTGGAACGCCTTGCGCGTTTCGTAAAGGTAGAGGCAACCCTTTGCCGACAGAAAGCTTGAAGCGCCTATCTCCGAGGCGAATTCCGTCCAGGCTGATGCAGCGTCCGAAACGAGTTCGGCGATCCGGCTGGCATTTTGGCGATAGCGATGTGGGAGGGATTCATAGGCAAAGCGGGCCAGCCACGGAAACAATGTGGGCAGAGCTGAGGTCCTGACTGCCAGGGGACTGCTTGAATCAAGGAGCAGCGACAGAAAATTTCGAAGCACTGATGGAGTGCCGACCGGTATGACTGCATAGTTCGCAACGGTTCCAGCATTCCCGTAGGAAGCGCCCGAACCCGGCTCGTTTGGCTCTATGACGACCACCTCACGCCCATCGGCACGAAGCCGAAGGGCGATCGCCAGGCCAATGACGCCGCCACCCACAACGGCAATATCCGTCGAAATCCCGCGCATCTTTTCCATCGTTCCAGGAGGAAGGCAGTCGGTGCTGCAGCTCACTGCCCTAAAGCTCGCGTTCAGCCCGGTTTTGCGTATCTTGCTACATAAGAAACGGTTCGAGGCTCGCTGGGGTTGTCAAGCACGACTGAAGCCGGGCCCTGCTCAATAATCCGACCGCCATCGATAAAGACGACCCAATCCGATACTTCCCGGGCAAACGGCAGTTCATGGGTGACAATGATCATCGTCATCCCGTCGCTTGCAAGCTCGCGCATCACGCGCAGCACTTCGCCCGTCGATTCCGGATCGAGTGCGGAGGTCGGCTCGTCAAACAGGAGTACGGTTGGCGAAAGAGCCAGAGCCCGCGCGATTGCAACACGCTGTTGCTCTCCGCCTGACATTTGCTCCGGATAGGCCAGCGCACGGTGTAGAAGACCGACCCGGGTCAGCAATCGCACGGCCCGCTCTATCGCTTCACGCTCGCCGACGGCAGCAGCGTGCATCTGCGCCAGGACGACATTTTCCACGGCGGTCAGATGCGGAAACAGATTGAAGCGCTGGAACACCATACCAACGCGCTGGCGCAGCCTGGCGAGGTCTTTGCAGGTCACCGCTCCCCTCGAAAAGATCGTTTCGCCGTTTATTTCGATCGCGCCATCGTCGGGCTGCTCCAGCAAATTCACACAGCGCATCAGGGTTGTCTTGCCGCCTCCGCTCTGCCCGATGATGCTGATGATGCGACCGCGTGGGACATCAAGGTCTACCCCATCGAGCACCAATCTTCCGTCGAAGGATTTTCGAAGTCCCCTGATCTTGATCGCCGAGGCTTTAGCGGAAGAAACGGCAGCGCCGGTTGTTTCGATCGTTACGTGAGCCATTCCTCTAGCTCCCTGCTTGAATCAAGGCTCTTGCCAGCCCGAGACGTCGCCGCCGGCCAGGCGACAAGGGTATGCCCGCCTGAATGGTGCGCTCAAGCCAGAGCAGGCATTGCGACATGGGATAACAGACAGCAAAGTAAACTGCCGCGATCACCAAATAGACCTCCAGCGACCGAAATGTCTCGGACGCGATCAACTGAGCCCGGGTCATTAGTTCCGCTGCCGAGATGGTCACCAGCAGTGACGTCGACTTCAACAAGTCCACGAACATCGTATTGGTACCTGGCAGCGCAAGCCGGAGCGCCTGGGGCAGGATCACGTGACCAAATGTCGTGGCGCGTCCAAGACCCAATGCTTGCGCGGCCTCGTTCTGCCCGGCGTGAATGCCGGCTATGGCGGCGCGAAATATCTCAGACAGATAGGCAGCGTAGAATAGCACGAGGCTCAACACGCCCGCGACGAAGACGCTGAACCTTATTCCTATGGAAGGCAAGCCAAAGTAGGTGACGAAGATGATGGCAAGCAATGGTACATTCTTGAAGACTTCCGTGTAGATAGCTGCCGCTAAGCGGATGATGCGCCACCGGTTAAGGCGCATCAAGGCAAGCACCAGGCCCAGGATCGCGGCCCCAACAAAACTACACAAGGTATAGGCAAGGGTCCGCAAAAGACCCCCGCCAAGATTACCGGCATAGTCGCCCCAGGGAACTTGGAACAATTGAGCAAAAGATTGCCAATAGCTCATGTCCGTTCTCCCGCACTCAATCGGTGATGGATGGTGGTGACCATGTCTTCGGGCGATCCACGCCGCGACGCTGGGCTGCCATATCTGGCGACGGGATCAGGAACTGCTTGGGATCGCCACCCCATTTCGTTACCAGCGCGGCGAGCGACCCGTCCTTGTACATCTGATCGATCTGATCGGAGATCGCCTGGGTAAGCTTCGGAGACTGTTTGGGCAGATAGAAGCCAGTCATATAGGGCTGGAAATACTTATAGTCGGGATGCGCGGCGACCTGCTCTGCGGTCGGTGGATTGAGATAGGCAACCCGAAACTTCATGTCGGGTCGTTGCTGTTGCTGATAAATAATCAGCAGCGGATCGAGAAAGCCGACATCGATTCTTCCCGATGAAAGATCCGAGAAAACGCTGTCGGCCGTCGGGTAGGTATGAGCGTCGGCCTTCGGGACTTCAGCAATGGATTTGGCCCAGACATATCCGGTCACGGTGCCGAGTGCTTTGCCCTCAAGGCTCTGAACATTGGGGTAGGTAGCGTCACCGTGCACGGCCATGGCCGGCGGCGAATAGTAGGGTGGATCTGTGAACAAGCCCACCTTCTGACGCGCATCGGACCAGGCGATGCCGCCGATCGTGATGTCTGCGCGTTGCGACTGCACGGCGGCAAGCATGCCAGGGAAATCTGTGACCGTCGTCTCGATCTTCAGGCCAAGCTTCTTGGCGATCGCATCGAGAATGTCGCTATCCAGCCCGACCTGCTTGTCATCTTTCAATGCCGTGTAAGGCATATACGGCTCGATAACCACCTGAAGCACACCCGGCTTTAGCGTTTCGAGGTCTGCAGCTTGCGCCATCACGGGTACAGAAATCAGCGCAAGCCCAAAGCTTAGGATTGCCGTCACAGCATGTTTGCGTCGCGTATGCGGGCAAATATCGTTGCTATTCATGTTCACCCTCCTTATATATCTGTAATATATTAGACGGTATATTATCCAGGTGCATTGTCAAGTGATTCCGTATAAAGCGCGATCGGATCGCCCTCAGGATGGAGAAGACGTGGATGGACACTTGGATGTCGGAAGAAATGCTCGACGATCCGGAAGCCACATTGACGTTGGCGGAGCGCACCTATTTGCAGCTGCGCGAGGACATCATCACCGTGCACCTGGCACCTGGCACCATCCTGCGCGAGAATGATGTGATGCGCCGCCTTGATGTCGGCCGCACTCCGGTGCGGGAGGCATTCCTGCGACTGCAGCGCGATGGCTTTGTTGATGTCAACGCGCGCCGAGGTACTTTCGTCAGCAGGATCGACATAAGCGACCTGACGGCGATCTACGAGGCAAGAGCGCGCATCGAATCCTGGGCGACGCGACTGGCGGCGGAACGATTGCGTGAGCCTGAACGGCGCGAAGCCGGTAAACTAATAGAAGCGCTAAAGGCGCTTTCCCTTCCTTCGGAGATCGATGCGCTGCTTGCACTCGATCGGCGAATTCATCGCTTTATCTATCGATGTGCCAAGAACCGATATCTGTTCGACACCCTCGATCATTACCATAATCTCTCTCTTCGGATCCTTCATGTCGCCATGCGGCGGTTTCCGGAGTTATCGCCTGAACTCGATAAAGTCGTGCAGGAACAAATACTGATGCTCGAAGCCGTGTGTCGCGGTGATGCCGATACCGCCGAACGCATTGCGTTGCATCATGTCCTCAGTTTCGAACAGGAAGTACGCAAGGTCATCTGACGCGCCTTGAAGCGGTTCAAACGGCAGAGCTGTCGATTCCCAAACTGGTATCGACCGCCTCGATCGAATGTTGACTGAATATGAGATTTCACCAACGATCCAATTACAGGGTGTTTGAGTTTGGGATCGCGTCTTTTGGAGTGGTGTAGCTCGGCTTGTTGATCGCCGTGCCTTCCGGCTGGGCCGGGAATGGGTCAGCGCGCCGCAGCGGGCAGGCTGATGATGGGATCATCGCTCATTTGTGCGATGGTCTCAAGGGTCATGTAGCGGGATCGTTGAACGGCCCATTCGTCATTCTGTTCGAGCAGGAGTGCCCCGACCAACCGGACGATGGCATCGTCGTTGGGGAAGATGCCGACGACGTCGGTGCGGCGCTTGATCTCGCCGTTGAGGCGCTCGATGGGATTTGTCGAATGCAGCTTGGTCCAATGCTGCCTGGGAAAGGTCATGTAGGCGAGCACATCTTCCTCGGCATTGTCCATGAGATTTGCGAGCTTTGGCACTTTCGGGCGAATTTGATCGGCAACGCTACGCCACTGGGTGCTTGCGGCCTCAGGCGTATCCTGGGCAAAGGCGGTGGCGATGAAGGCGGACACCACCCGTCGACCACTCTTTCCGGCGTGGGCGAGCGCGTTTCTCATGAAGTGGACCCGGCAGCGCTGCCAGGTGGCCGAGAGGACTTTGGAAACGGCAGCCTTGATGCCTTCATGGGCATCGGAGACGACGAGCTTGACGCCGCTCAAGCCGCGCCTGGTCAGCTTGCGCAGGAACTCGGTCCAGATCGGCTCGGCTTCCGATGTGCCGATCTCCATGCCGAGCACCTCGCGCCGCCCATCGGTGTTGGCGCCGACCGCAATGATGACGGCGACGGAAACGATGCGCCCGCCGCGCCGGACCTTCAGATAGGTGGCATCGATCCAGAGGTATGGCCAATCGCCTTCGATCGGCCGGGCCAGGAACGCCTTGACCTTATCGTCGATCTCCTCGCACAGGCGGGAAACCTGGCTCTTGGAGATGCCCGACATCCCCATCGCCTTGACCAGGTCGTCGACAGAGCGGGTCGAGACACCTTGGATGTAAGCTTCTTGAATGACGGCGGTCAAAGCCTTCTCGGCCATGCGGCGCGGCTCCAGGAAGCTCGGGAAATAGCTGCCGGTCCGGAGCTTGGGGATACGCAGTTCCACCGTTCCGGCCCGCGTTTCCCAATCCCGCTCACGGTAGCCGTTACGTTGAGCAAGCCGCAATGCATTCTTCTCGCCATAGGCCGCGCCGGTCTTGGCGCCGACCTCCAGCTCCATCAGCTTCTCGGCCGCAAAGCCGATCATCTCACGCAACAAATCCGCATCGGCACTCTTCTCAACGAGCGAGCGCAGGTTCATCATGTCATCGGTCATCAGTGCTCTTTCCATCAGGTTGGTCTTGAACAACCCGACCCTACCGGAAAAACATTGATGACCACCCGCAAAGCCGCTCACTCGCTACAGCGCTGTTGAGGGCGCGCTCGCGAGCGGCTTCGCTACCGCCGAGTTACACCTCTCCCAGGGACACGACCGAGTTTGGGCTGCGGCGAAGGATTAACCGAGGAAATTCTGTTCGACGAAAAGAAGCCATGCACCATGAAGCCCGGCGTCAACGATTTATCTCTTTGAGAGATCCCCGGTTCGTCAAGCTTGGGAAGCAATCCCCAGCCGCTTCGCCACGACCCAGCACTATCAACGAGTAGATCTTGTTATTGAGTATGTGCAGGCTCCTCTGCTGGTCAAACGACCAGCAGAGGTTTGTCGGGAATAATGCGGAGCAAAGCCCGTCAGTCGTCTGCGGTATCGTGGGTGATTCCGGCGCTTACAATCGACACCTGGCGATCACTGCGATTATATGGCGCTGCTGATGATTTGGGCCAATCACTGACGTCTGGTCAGTAATGCGTCCCCCTTCGCGATCGCCGATCTGAACGCTTCGCGTTGGCTCAACCTGCCGATATAGTCGAGGAAAGCCGGACGTTTTGGCAGCGTTTCAAGCCCGAGACCCCAGCCGATGTGTGAACCGACATAGACATCGGCCGCGGTGAACTTCGCACCGGCAATATAGGGTCCGGCCGCTATCGCTTGCTCAAGTTGGTCCACAGTGCGGTCGTAACTGCCGTAACCAAAGAAGAACTCCTGCTCAGGCTTCGGAACAAATCCCGCACGATGGTTGGTCACCGTCTGCTCCAGCGGTCCGGCTGCGAAAAAGAGCCAGCGATAATAGGCGGCGCGATCGCCGCTGCCGGGAGCAAGGCCCGCCGCGGGGAAGACATCTGCCAGATAGGCGCAAATTGCCGCGCTCTCGGTCACCACCCGACCATCATGAACGATCGCGGGCACCTTTCCCATGGGATTAATCTCTGTGAAGAAACGGTGGCGCTCATCCAGTGGATCAGCTGGACGTTCGAGCGCCGCACCGCCCCACGCATCCGACGCACTGGAACGCTGATATTCGAGCACTATCGTCTCGTAGTCGCATCCGACCTCCTCAAGCATCCACTGCACGATACGACCACGGGAGTTCGGGTTGGTGAAAAAGGTAAGGGACATGGGCTTTCTCCATCGTTCGAAAAATTGTCGGCGCCTCTGCTGCCTTGCCGACAAGATGCGGCTTCACGGAGTTGAATTCATCGGCAACATGCGCCAAAAAACTCGCAAGCTCCGCCAATATGCGAAGGGCATTGTCGACATAGGGAGAGAACCCGGACCATGGCGCCGTCGCGAACCGATGTATGCAAAATACCCGAGGCGTTCTGGAGGGCGGTCGAGTCGCAAGGACTAGCTGCATCGGAAGTTCTCAGGCAGGCCAGACTTCCCGCCGGTCTGCATAAGGACTCCACCGCACATATCAGCATAGCGCAGTTTTTTGACATTTGGTGCGCGATCGAAATGTTGGGCGATCCGGGTATCGCGCTCAGGATGGTGCGCGACACCAATACCGCAACACATAAGGTTGCTTTTCTCGCCGCCGCCTATGCCCGCGATTACCGCGACGGGCTGGCGCGCTTCGCACGGTTCAAGCTCCTGTGCAGTCCCGACAACCTTGAATGCGAAGAACGCGACGGCCTCATGTCCATCACGATCAGATGGCCATCGGGCACGGCGCCAGAGCCGGCTTTGTCGGTCGATGCGACGTTTGCGATGCTGATCGAACTGGGTCGGCGCGGTACCGGGCAGCCTCTCGTGCCAGTGGAAGTCGAATTGGCACGCGCGGGGCCGATCAGTCAGGACCACATGGCCTATTACGGCTGCCCGGTTCGAACCAATGCCGACAAAAACAGGATCACCTTGAAGTCGGCCGACCTCGACCGGCCCTTCATCTCATATAACCCGGATCTTCTCGACATGCTTGCGCCCGCTATAGGCCAAGCGCTGCGCGATCTTGAGGGTGCAAGCTCGCTTACGGCGCAGGTCAAAGCCGTCATTAAACGCAGCATGTCTGGTGGTACACCAGGCGTCGCCGCTGTCAGCCGGCAGCTTGGTCTCAGCGATCGCAGTCTGCAGCGCCACATCGCCGCTGAGGGAAAATCCTTCCGCGCACTACTGAATGAGGCACGACAGGAAATGGCCTTCCGGCTGCTGGAAGATCCACTCGCGGATGTCCAGGAGATCGCCGTTCTCACCGGATATGAGGATACGAACTCATTCTACCGCGCTTTCAATACTTGGACGGGAAGCACTCCAGCGAAATGGAGAAAGGTTAGCCAGGTCCCTGCTCGGCGATGATGGGGTGTCTCCGCAGTTGGCTAAGGCCGGTCAGCCTCGATACGACCAGCCACATTGGCCACTTGCCGTCTCGTCGGAACGTTTCCGCTCCGATCCTCGTCGCGCAGCCGAGATGACCAGACGGTCTTCTGGAGCCTCGGGCCAATGGTGGGAAACAGGACAGATGGAGCCGTAGGTGCGACCCGACGCCTTGCCCTCGCGTCGAGCGTCCAAGTCAGCGGTGTTGTCCGGACAGAAACGCGGGCCGGCGCTGGGACTTATATAGATTTGAGCATGTCGAGATATTGGGGCGCAATAAACCAAGACATACCGCGCCTCACGACAGCGGCATTATCAGTGCCCGTTCCCTTTCAATGGCGTTCCTGAGGTGGGTGGCAACCATCCCTCCCGGGGTGGGCGACACTTCATGCGAACGTAACGCGCCAAGACCGGATCGCTGGCAAGGTGCCGTTGAAACAACGGTTCCTCGATTTGACCACAACAGTACGCATCGACCAGGCGTTGTTGTTCCAGCGTCAACGCCGGAAGAGCAGACGAAGCTGTCTTTTGAGGGCGCAATTCTTCAGTTTTCGAGGTTACGTCGCCGGTCCGAGAAGGCATAACTGTTCTCCTTTTCCGGAAGAACTTTCGTCGAAACGATGAGTTCCCGCGCGGACTGCATCCCTCCTTCAAAAGCGAACTTGAATCCGCTCCGGTGCGCGTTAGTTTGGCCCTACTGCATTTCCAACGCTGACACGGGAGGTACTGGCAGTCGTTGTCGAGATGCATCGAGGAAGGCCGGGCACGAGTGTTCGTTCCGGCCTTTTTCTTTTTCAGCGACGTCTTGCGAAAAAGCGTACAATGTGGGCGTTGGACCAGATGCAAGGCACGGTCCGATTAAGAGACCACTCAGCGCTCTTGCCATTATTGGGAGGAACGCACCATGCAATTCCCCACATTCATCACAATGGAAAACGTGGAGGTGGAAGTCCTGACGTCCGTCATCGGCGCCTGGTGCCATACCAACCAGATGGACCCGGAAAGCGAGTGCGCCCGCGCGGTGACCGCGACGGCGCTTGACCTGATGGAGGCCGGTTTCCGGACGCGTGAGAGCCTGTCGATCGCGCTCGCCAACGCATTACATCCTGAGGCATAGTGGATCCCGTACAGGCGAGTGCACGGAGTTCCCCCAGACGACGGAAGCCGATTGATCGGCGGGAGACAGTCGGAAGATCCGACCATCCCCTCTACTGCTACCCAGCCCGCTGCCGAGATTTAGGCGACTTTAAATTCCTCGGCAGACCAACAAGGCGACGCTAGCGAGGGATAGACCAACAACCTAGAGGGACCTAAGTCTTACAACCTTTGCCGTATAGGCCTCTCCCATTGTTTGCATTGATCTTTCAGTTTTGGTAAAAGCAGCGCCTCCTCCCGATGAGGTATATCGGTTTGTTAACCGGCTATTAGTGCTGTTTGCAGCTCTAGGACGTAAGTCTGATCTCTTCGGGACTTCCGCCCGATGACAGAAGATCCACAACATGTACCTTCCATGCCAATAAACCAATTGGATTTGGAGGAAACCATGCGCTTATCTACACTGGCATCTCTCGCCGCCCTATCCTTGGCTGTTGCCGTTTCACCGGTCGCTCTTGTCGGGTTTGATGGCGTGGCGCTGGCGAAAAACGGCGGGAACGGCGGGGGTAATGGTGGGGGTAACGGCGGCGGGAACGGTGGCGGCAATGGCGGGGGAAGCCACGGCGGCGGCAACGGCGGCGGCGGCCATGGGACCAGCGAAAATCACGGCGGCGGCCAGAGCAGTGGCAGCCAGAATAACACCGGCCACGGGAAGTCTGGTTCTAGGGACACGAGCGGATCGAAATCAAAGTCTGGTCAGACCAACCACAAATCGTCGCAGTCCTCCAAGACCGCCAAAGTGACCGTTGAGAAGGAGAAGAACCCCACCGCGCAGCTCGCCGGTCTCAACTCGCTCAACCGTAACTACAAGGCGCTGATGAATACATCGGATCCCCGCATGGCCGCCATTCAGGCCTATGCTCTTGCGTACGCCCAATATGAGCTCGACAACGGCACCACCCCTGCGGCTGATGATCCGGTCTTAGGCGATGCCGCACTTGAAGAAGCATTGGCAAGCGCCACGAAGAAAGGCAGCATCAGCCCGGCGGCCCTAGAGCAGGCCAAGGAAATCCTCGGAGTTGGTGATGCTGACGGAAAGATCGATCAGATTCGCGATGATCTTGCCGCTTCGCAGCCTGCCGAACCGGCAGAAGAGCCTGCCACGCCAGTCGAGGAGCCGACACCACCAGTAGAAGAGCCCACGGCGCCGGTAGAGCCGACGGTGCCCGTTGACGCGCCTGTTACCACCACCGAATAGCGGAACGATCAAGAGGCTCATTGCATCCGCACGTTGCCGGCCGGGACAAAGATCGGCGGTCCGCGCCGAGGGAACGGAAAGATAGCGCTGTCCGAAAATGCGCCACTACGCCTTTTAGGCGATCTCCATGACCTTGACGACAACGTGCAGTATAGACGCTCTCATGGCCGTTGTGAGGGCAAGGGGATAGCAATGAGCGGTTTTACCGACGAGGAGCGCGCGGCCGAGATGAAGCGCCGCGACGATGCCATTCGAAATTCAATTGCGGCGGCGGGGAGAGCCAGAGAAGCGGCGCGCATCGCGGACATGCAGACGATGGATACAAGATGTCTCCACTGCAACAATCCGATGCACTCTTGGCAGGCAACAGACCCAGAAAATCCGTTGTGCGATTTCTGCCTCTGATAGCAGCCCCTCAGAAGTTGTCGTTGTTGGATGAGGAACGCTCGTGCCTGTGAGATTCATCGATCGAAAAAATGAAATCAGGGATGCATTGATTCGCGTGGCGAAGGACGGCGGTCCTGTCACGTATGAGCAATTCGGTGATGAAGTCGGAATCTGGCGTATGCGTGGCGCCAAGGACTTGCTTGATCTCATTGCCGAAGAAGAAGAGACCCATGGCCGCCCAGACGTGACTTACATGCTGATAAGCGCCACGTCGGGATATCCATCACAAATCGGCGGTTATCCCGCAAAGCCGCCGAGCGACTGGCAACGAAAGCTGGCGCGCAAGAAAATGCAGAAGGTTATCGACCGCTATCGCCCCGGAGCGACGAACCCCTACCGGCCGATTCCCTAAAGCCGGAGCGCACCGGCCTGGCGGTAGGCATAGCTATCGGAAATCCTCGGGGAGATGCAGCATTGAGTGTGAGGCACCTGCCGCGGTGATTACGCCATCGCTTTTCGCCGACTGTGTCTTACGGATATAGCTTTACGACGCATTTGCTTGGATCGTTTGGATTCACTAGCAGGAGAATTGCGCCCCCGATTGGATAATCCCGGGTACTTATCCCGTCGGTGTTCAAATTCGAGGCGGTCAATTGTTTGCCGTCGACCTCGTAACTTACATCGACGAATGGCACGGACGTGTCGCCCATCATGCGGTAGCGGGAGTTTCTAATTTTTGCGGTCACCTCTATCCAACCGCGAGTGCGCTTCTCCTGTTGAAAAACACGAACGCCGGAAAGGCCAACAAGCTAAGCCAGTAGATATATTTCCAGATGGACTCGCCACTCATTCATCCCAGCCCAAACGATTGCCACCGACCAGCCCTCTACACTGGCCAACATCATCGGGGTGTAGACTAACCACGTTCCTCGCCTTCCGGCAAATCTCTCGACGAGCACGTTGGCTAATTGACTGTTACAGGCACATCGGGAATATCTCCCCCAAAAGTCGAGGGACACGCATAATGCAACTACGGTCGATTGCCGTCCTAGTCGTTGCAGCGCTATCTGCCCATGCAGCGCTTGCCGATGGGCAAGCGAACATGGCTCCGAAGAACTATCAAGACTCGGTGCGAGACGCCATCATCAGGAAATTGTCGCGGCCGAACGTGCCAGCCAGCCATGGCGCGAAGGTGAAAATCCACTTCGAGCTGGGCCGGCGCGGCGCGGTCACAGGAATCCCAGACTTGGAAGTAACAGGTGACGACTGGGTTACACGAAGAGCGGCCGCAGGGGCGCTTTTTCGGGCGCGTCAACGAGCCTCGCCATTTTCATGGCTGCCGAGGCATGGAGGGTAATCGACGTAACGTTTGAGTTTCCAAAATGATGCAGTCGCACGTCGCCACGAGGGCCAAATGACCAAGTTGAACATATATCGAGCATGCTTGCTCGTTTTGCTTGCAGGCCTCTCGTACACTTGAGGGGCTTGGAGCGCGGAGACTTTGCCATCGGTCAAGTGAGACACCGATTTTCGAAAATGCAATGGCGGCAGTCTTGACGCTGCCTCTGCGGGATGCCATCTGTCTGCCAGTTCGGGCGGGGAGCGCAAACCACAAGCCTCGACATCATGCGGCTGTCGGCAACCTCTTCAAGGAGAGGCGCGATGCGCATGACCATCCCGGTGCCGACACAAGGTCTCCGATTCCGCATGAGAAATGGAACGTCGTGGATCACACAGTTAGTCAGCGTAAGACATGAGGGGAGAAACAACCCTCACCCGTGCGATCCACTTCCTCAACACCCACGATAACACGTTGTTCCCCCTCTATGTCGCGCCTGCGTCGGGAAGCCACTTGCTGAGCTGAAATACCGCTCCTCCAAAAGCTGAACTTGAATCCAGTCTGGTGCGCGTTAGTTTGGCCCTACTGCATTTCCAACGCTGACACGGGAGGTACTGGCAGTCGTTGTCGAGATGCATCGAGGAAGGCCGGGCACGAGTGTTCGTTCCGGCCTTTTTCTTTTTCAGCGACGTCTTGCGAAAAGGGCGTAGAATGATGCGTTGGACCAACGCACGGCACCGTCCGATTGAGAGACCCCTACGCGCTCTTGCCATTATGGGAGGAACGCACATGCAAATCCCTACATTCACACTGGAGAACGGCGAGGTTGAAGTCCTCACGGCCGTCGTCGATGCTTGGTGCCAAGCAAATCGAATGGACCCGGAAAGCGAATGCGCTCAGGCGGTAGTGGCATTGGCAATTGACCTGATCGAAGCCGGTTTTCGGACCCATGAGAGCCTGTCGATCGCGCTCGCCAACGCATTACACCCCGAGGCATAGCGGATCGACCGAAAGGTTGGCTCACAGAAGAACGATGATGCTGATATCATTTTCGATATCGATCCGGATACGGAACCGACGATGATTTGACATCATGAGTGAGGCCTTCATGGAAGAGCCCTCCGAAATGCCAATTCCGCCACTCGGCATCGACTTGGATGTGCGGCCCGGTGTCTATCGCGTGCTGACGTCGGTTGCGGCTATGGGCGACGCCTTGATGACGCGCTGGCCGGAAAAGCAGAAGGGCGGCGCGTGGCGTGGCGCAGTCGTTGCCTGCCTGAGAGCATTGGAAACACAGACCAATGCCGAGGCCGCGAGAGCCGCATTCATCATGGCTGCGGAAGACGCTGGAATAAGCCTGAACGCCAACGCCGCGCTTTTCGAGCCTCCCCCGAAAACGGAGAAGCCGAAGAAAAAGAACCGGCGGTAGGCAGAAACAAAGATCAGCGCGCCACGTTGAGCGAGCAGAGACGGCAGGCTTGTCATTTTCCTGCCGTTTCCTATTCCAACGTCCCTTCCTCGCCCCGCTAGGCCCACTGCGCGGCTCTTTTTGAAGCAAGCGGAACAAAAGCCGATCCGAATGGTTTCCACCACGCTTTGAGAATTGAAACCCCTCAAAGCCAACTCTCGACTCGGCCCCCGCAACCGCGACTGCGGGGCTTTCTTTTGCTGACGGGCTCGGGCTTACAGAGCGGCAAGGCTGCCGTCTGGAACCAACCCAGAGTGGCGGCGTTTTTGATACATGGAAGACCCACGCTTCAAGAGCTTTCGCTATGGATTGGCGGTGCTTTTCATGCGCCACCCAAATCTCCGACCCTATGCCCCGAGCGCCCATTGGTGGATCGACGAAATCGCGGACTATGGTGACGCGGTCAGGTTCCGCGACAAGCTGCGGGCAGCGGGGGGCAACAAGGTGCTGCTAGAGGAATACGAGCGACGCTGCCGCGAGCTTGAGATCGAGATGCAATCCTATTTCTTTGCCGGCAACGATCGGTCGTGACTGCGTCTTCGGACTTTGGTCCGTCTAGTGATCCACGCAGATAGGCGTAACCTATCCTTGTTCTGTTCGCTGGGGGCAGGACAAAAGGGGAAGCTCTCGCCCTATGCGACAGCCACGTCGTAGCCCCGCCGCGGGCTTCCCTTTCAATCCCGCGCCAAAACCACGTCCTCCGCGTTCTAACGCCCCCGCTACTCCTCTGCCCTGTCGACTTCACGGAAGTTCTCGATTTCTTCCGGCTCTTTCTCATCCATCCGCACAATCTCGTTCCTCGCGTCGCTCTGCGCATGAACCAGTTCGTCAAGCTTGGCGTGAATGGCTTGGGTATCTCGGTGCTGGGCGCGTTGGATGACCAACGTCATCGACCAAGTGGCAATCGTGGCAACGCCGTGCCACTCAAACGTCTCAGGGCTAAAAACGAGCCATCCAATCGAATACATGGCCACGATCAAGAAAGCCCAGGGTCGAGCAGTCCATATTCCTAACTGCGTTAGAAGTGATTGCCACTGCATCGTGCTCTCCATCCATTCACAGAGCCACAACCCGGATTCAGCATTCCGGTTCCTCCAGATGGCATCGATCGTGACGGCCTTCACAAATCGGCGGCCGCCCGGCCAAGCCCCCGCAAGCCTGGCAACGAAGGCCTGGCGCGCAAGAAAATGCAGAAGGTCATCGACCGGCACCGCCCTGGAGCGACGAACCCCCTACCAGCCGATTCCCTAAGCCAGGGCCGTCGCCGCTTGGTGCCCGAAATATCGTAGATAGCCACGGAGACACGTTTCGGGCGGTCTATACAGTTCAAAGGAAGGACGCAGTTTACGTCCTACACGACGCCTTCATGAAGAAAGCAAGAAAGGATAGGGCAACGCCGAAAAAGGAAATGGACACTAGTGCGCCAGAGGCTAAAGGCGGCTGCGGAACACTACCAACTCAATTTCGGGAAGAAATCCAAGAGGAGCCAAAATGCCAGTACGTAAGGGCGATAACGAGCGAATCGTCCAAAGCTCTGGGAATATCTTCGCTGATCTCGGCCTGGACCTCTCTCCAGAAGAAGAGATCAAAATAGAAATAGCCAGGGAAATCACGCGCGTTATCGTCGCGCGCCGGTACACACAGAGCCAGGTTGCGCGCCTGCTAGGAACAACGCAAGCGCGAGTTTCTGAAATCACATGTGGTAAGTTGACCGGGTATTCGGCAGAGCGGCTACTGAGGTATCTGCTGTCTCTTGGCGTAAATATAGACGTGTACGTTTCTGATGCTTCTGACGCTGCACCGAGCGGCGGCCGCGTGCAGTTTCACATCCCGGTTCCGCCTGCGGCTAAAAATCGGCGGGCTTAAAGCCCGTCTTGCTGCAAGCGTTCGCGCATGGCGACAATCTCTTTGGTAGTGTCGGAGTGCCCGAGGTTCCGGCCATCAACGGCCGATAGTCACCGAGCCAACGCGCCTAATGGCATCGGCGAACGTCACGCCCATTGCCATTCCGCCAACGCCAGTCACCCCGATAGCGCCAAGCCCCATGAGCTTCCAGCGCTTCACGTCCTCGGTGACCGGCTTCGTTTCCGTGAAATTCCTGAACGCCCGCGGGAAGTATTTTCTGCAACCCTGCGGAACAAATAAGCTAGAGCTGAATTAGTATTCTCGTATGGATTGTATTTTTCGCGCTCCTAAGACGGCTCTTGGAACATGGAACCCGCACGCTTCGACAGATTTCGCTATGGGTTGGCGGTCCTTCTAATGCGTCGCCCACATCTCCGTCCCTATGCCCTTATCGCGCACCGGCGGATGGAAGATGTCGAGAATTACGGCGACGCCATCCGGTTCCGCGAGAACTTGCTTGCTGAGGCTGGCGACCAAACTCGCCTGGAGGAGTGCGAGCGATTCTGCGTCGAACTTGAGGATGAGCTGCAGTCCTATCTTGTCGCTTCACACGGGGCGTGACGAGCGCCGTGGACAAGGCTACTGGGGGATTGAAAACCCGCCTCTGATTAGGAATGCGACGACACCCATGATGATGCCGGTGATGATGGCCCGATTGACCCATTTCAGCGTGCCGCCGATAACGTCAATCTTTTTGTCCAGAGATGTGAACCGAGTTTCATCGCCACCAGCACGGAATTCATGTTCCGGGCGTTTACAGTCCCTTTTCTGGCAGCACGATGCTGCTGCGCAGTGACCCGGACACTCATTGAAAGCTCCAGATTGTATTGTTGGAAAAGCAAAAGAGCCGCACCGCGAGTACCACCATTGGTTAACGTGCGGCCGACGGCCGGTTGTGTTTTTATGTGCTCGGCCCCAAATGCGGCCAACTTCCTGTCAGAGTGCTCCGAGGTCCGCTTACACCCCTTGCGGACCTCACCTTTCCACCCCCCCACCGAATGGCTAAGCCTGCCTGTTCGAACGAAGGCGTCCTGCGCTTTGCCCTAATCGGCTATTCTAAAACGGCTCGCAGTTCCTCTGTGAGCAGGGTCCACACATAAGGCCAGTAGCAAACCCCCTGCCCGCCTTGTGTGCCTCTGTCTAACGGCCAGGCCGCGGCTAGTGTCGCGGCCTCGGCATGTATTGAAGCCTGTTTGCTAGACACGCCTTATTGATAGGTTGGTGTATGCCGCCATCGTCGTGATGGGGACGGCTGATGCATGAGACTGCGCAACCCGATTTGGACGGAATCGCTGGGGCGCCGATGCGGGGCGTCAGGTAGATCACTGCGGAAACATTCAGTGTGCATGCACCATCGGAGCGGCCCAAGCCGTCGATGTTTTCGCAATTAGGTAGCAACCGCCACCAATGAAATTACCCTGCCGGCTGGGCCGCCTGGAAAGGCGGCCTCGAGGAGCGACTACGCGGCGACCTTCTTCTTGGGACGACCGCCCTTTAAGCCATTGAGTCTCGATGAAGTGACCTTCGCGCCGGACTTTGCCTTCCCACCGGTCGAACCCAATTGCGCTGCCATCCACTTCCTGGATCCCAAAATTCCGTCCATCAGAGCTGGAACATAGAGATCGGCATCGATATCCGGCCAGTGAAGTCCAAGACCCTTGGCCTCGACAACGACGTTGTTCAATTGTGAAACGTCAGCACCTTGAAGTCCTTGCAGCTTCTCGACGGGAAAACCGACGAAGGGGGGATCAGCAAGGTCCTCAGCTCGTCACCGGCTGGCAAGTGCGCACTGGGTGCCATGCAACGCTAGGGTAAGCGACATCGATCGTGATTCCTTTCACTTTTCTGCGAGATAGAAGAATCGCGTTAATCGCCGTTCCAACGCAAGGTGCGCGGTCATGCTCAGCATGACCTGTCTACGCTGAAACCAGTCTTGGCCCTCTTCCTTAATCAACGCTTTGGCGCGGCGCTCGCGGGCGGCGTGCCAGCGGCCTGCTATCTCGGCGGCAGCTGCGGCACGGTCGACACTCTGCACCAGCACGAGGCCGGCCGCGGCCACCGCACCTTCATTAAAGCCTGGCGGCACGAAGAGTCCGTTGGGGGAGAGCGCGCAACGGCCGTCGATCTCCAGTTTCGAAAGGGCTCCGGTCACGACGAAAGGATCGGTGTAGACCAGGCGTCCCCCGGCTTTCAAAAGCCGCGCCCAATCCCGCAGGGCGGAGTGCCGGTCGGGAAGATGGCCGATGGAGTCAATGCACACAATGGCGTCGAACGTCGCGTCTTCGAACGGGAGTGGTTCGTTGCCGTCGAGTACGACAAACTTGGCTCGATCCGCCAGACCTCGCTTCACCGCCTGCGCTGTCGCGCTTGACACGCCTTCAGGCACGATGTCGATGCCGAGGAGGTGGCAGCCGGTTTGCTCTACTAAAGCGAGGGATGGGCCGCCGGCCCCACAGGCTACATCGAGAACGCGCGCACCCGGACCTAACCGCAGCAGGGCGGCGATCTCGGCCTGCTCGGCAGGACTGCGCCAACTTTCCTGCCCGAAATCCTCGCCGAAAGCCTCTCTGCGGATTTCTGACGCAAGTTGACCGTAGATGCGTGTGTATTGCGAGCGATAGAACGCATCGCCGCTCGCCGGATTGTTCTCGGACATGCCGGGTAGCCCCCTTCGCCCAGCACAGGATGCCAGAAGAGTGGTTTTCCGTCAAAATTGCGTTGCTATGGATTCGCCCCCTCGGCTGCTCAGCGGAAGATGTCATGCCATACTTCAAGAAATAACCGCCTCCCGTCGCCGGTTGCGACAGAAGCAGCACGAATGGCATCCATCATGGCTGCAGCACCCGGCGGGCCTCGGCGCTGAACATTGAAAGCGCGAGATTGTTGGGGAGGCGCGAGGTTTGCCCTGTCGCGCTGATTAGGGAACTGTTTACACTGTCGCTGCTATTGAGCCGCCGCACGAAGCTGAGAGGAAACCGCACATGATCTGCAAAATCGCTTGCGTTCTCGTCCTCTCTGCTGTCTTCGCGGCAGCTTGCTTCTGGTATGACTCGCCGTCAGTGTCGCCGGTCTGGCCGGAGATACATGTCCCCAAGACTGGTCGGGTTACCCTATCCTGAGAAGAGGCCGCCGAAAGCTCAACCGCAGCAGAGCGTATGGCAGCCTCCAGGAGCTGATCTGTTGCGGAATATTACAGCCAGAAACCTATTTTGAGACGACATCGTCACTAACTCCGATAGGCTTCTGCCTCTGTGGGGAGTAGCTGCAATGAACTCAAAAGCGCGCGACGACGAGCATCAAGCCGACTGGCAATGCATCGTAATGGTGCTAACAATGCCATTGGCCATTGCCGCGGTTTCGTTTGGATGCCAGTTCTTCCTATAGGCGTCTGGCTACATCGGCCATGAGGCCAACGGCACCTCTTTCAGAGAGTCGGAGCCGCTTGGCTGTTTCGGTCCTCTTGCAAGCACTTGGGCGAGTTGCCGATATGGGCATACGAAGCAAGACGAATACCAACGCCAAAAGCGCTTGCGTTCTCGTGGCCGCCAATGCGCTCCAGAGGCCGAAAAGCTGCTTATCTGCCCTGAATGAGCCGACGCCAAGATCGTCCCTTGTCGGCTCCAAGCGGACGCTGTTCACGACTGTCGCGCCACCAGAAGAGGGCTCAGTGCGTCAAGCAATGCGCTGGGGGAGACGGGCGGTCCGCCAGCCTGCCATGCGTTTTGAAACTCCGCGATTTCGAGGCCGACAATTTGATGCTCAGCAATGACTTCGCAGCAGAGCTGAAGATCATCGAGAGACAGGCCGCCTGCATTTGTGTAGTCGGTTGGCACAATGCCCGGTTCCAACACGTCGCAATCAAGATGCACGTAGACTGGACGGCCGTCGATTGCGCTCCTCAGCTCATTGGGTAGATCGTCCTTCGGCCTGATGTGTGGAATGTTGTGCTGCGCCATTAAGTTTACCTCATATGGATCGAGATCACGCTGCCCCACCAAGACGACCTGGTCCAAACGCAAACCCGCCCCGAGACCGGAATCCCATAGGCCAACAGGCCCTGCAAAGTATCCGTCCGAGCGAGACCGCCTTTGAATATTGGATAAAACTGTTCAGACCCTGTCCTTATTCCCAGGCATAAGGACAGTTGGGCAGATGGAGATTTTTGAAGGGGACAGCGGGTCTCGGGTGAGCCGTCTTGAGGTGATCAACACCGGACGGCGGCGTCGATTTACTGAGGATGAGAAGCTGCGGATTGTCGCAGAAAGCTTTGCGGGGAGAGGCCGGGCGTCGGCCACGGCCCGTCAGTACGGCATCAGCCGCTCGCTGTTAAACCGTTGGCGCAAATCGGTTCGCCAGGGTTTGCACAGCCAGAAACAAACCGATGGTTTTGTGCCGGCGTTCGTCATGCCGGAAACTTTTGTGCCGGTGAAGCAGGTCACTCCACCTGCTGCGATGGAGCATCCGGTAGCGCCTCCTTCCGGCCGCATGGAGATTGTCGCGGCGAACGGCCGTCGTGTGGTCGTGGACGGCAGCGTCGACGTTGAGGCGCTGCTGCGGATCATGCGGGGTCTGGAGACGTTGCGGTGATCACGCTTCCTTCCGGTCAAAATGTGCGGGTGTGGATTGCAACGGGCCATACCGACATGCGGTGTGGGTTTCCATCGCTTGCGTTGCGGGTGCAGGAGGTGCTGAAACTGAACCCTCTGGACGGCAATCTTTTTGTATTCCGCGGTCGTAGCGGATCGCTGATAAAAGTGATCTGGAGTGACGGCCAGGGGAGCTGCCTTTTTACAAAAAAGTTGGACCGCGGCCGGTTCGTCTGGCCGTCTGCGGAAGGCGGCGCGATCGCGATATCACCCGCGCAGCTGAGTTATCTTCTGTCCGGGATCGACTGGAGGCACCCTCAAGAAACCTGGCGGCCGACGAAGGTCGGCTAGCATTATTCAATTGAAAATACAGGGGAAATCTGATCGAATGGCTTCATGATCTCAAAGCCTGTCGATCTTCCTGTGGATGTTGTTGGCGCTTACCTGGCGCTGCTTGGCGAGCATGAAGCCTTGCAGGCTAAACACGCTATCGCAGTTGCGGAAGCGGCCAATGCGCAGGCGATGCTCTCTGACAACGAGGCGCTGATCGTTGCTCTGGAATTGAAGATCGAGAAGCTCAGGCGCGAGTTGCGAGGCCAGCGCTCTGAACGCACGGCGCGCCTGCTCGACCAGTTGGAACTGCAGCTCGAGGAACTCGTGACGGCGGCGACGGAGGACGAGGTCGCGGCACAGGCAGCAAGCGCCAGAACCTCGAGCGTACGTTCGTTCACGCGCAAACGACCGGTGCGCAAGCCATGGCCGGACGATATCGAGCGCGAACGTATCGTCATCGAGCCGCCGACGACTTGCGCCTGCTGTGGTGGTTCACGCTTGTCGAAGCTGGGCGAGGACGTCACCGAGACGCTGGAAGAGATTCCGCGCCGGTTCAAGGTGATCGAGACGGTGCGGGAAAAGTTCACGTGCCGTGACTGTGAGGCGATCAGTCAGACGCCGGCACCGTTCCATGCCACGCCGCGCGGCTTCATCGGTCCTCATCTGTTGGCGACGATCCTGTTCGACAAGTTCGGCATGCACAGCCCGCTCAACCGGCAGAGTGCCCGGTTCAAATGCGAGGGGATCGATCTTTCGACCTCGACGCTGGCCGACCAGGTCGGGTACGCAACAGCCGCTCTCATGCCTGTCTTCGATCTGATCGAGGCGCATGTCTTTGCGGCCGAGCGTCTTCACGGTGATGACACCACCATTCCCATTCAGGCCAGGGACAAATGCACGACCGGACGCATATGGACTTACGTATGCGATGACCGGCCATTCGGGGGAACAGCGCCGCCAGCCGCAATCTATTATGCGTCGAGTGACCGGCGCGGCGAACATCCGCAGAAGCACCTGGCCAGATACGGCGGCATTCTACAGAGCGATTGCTACAATGGCTTCGAGCCGATCGCTGTTGCCGCAACGAAAGAGGTGCCGATCACCTTCGCCTTTTGCCATGCGCATGCGCGGCGTAAATTCTTTGAGCTGGCCGATATCCAGAAGAATGCGCGGGATCGCAAACGCAAGGGCAAGCCGATCTCGCCGATCGCGCTTGAGGCCGTCAAGCGCTACGACGAATTGTTCGGGATCGAGCGGCAGATCAACGGATTGAGTGCCGAAGAACGACTGGCTGCGCGGCAGGAGAGAAGCAAGCCGCTGTTCGATGACATGCACGAGTGGTTGACGAAGGAACGCGCCACGCTCAGCAGATCGTCCGAGGTCATCGAGCCGATCGATTACATGCTCAAGCGCTGGGAGGGCTTTGCCCTCTTCCTCGAAGACGGTAGAGTTTGTCTCACGAACAACGCAGCCGAGCGGGCGCTGAGAAGTGTCGCATTGGGAAGACGGAACTGGACCTTCGCCGGTTCCCAGCGTGGGGCCGATCGTGCCGCTGTCATGCTGACCGTCATCACCACCTGCCGCCTCAACGATGTCGACCCAAAGGCGTGGCTTGCCGATGTCCTGGCTCGCATCGCCGACCATCCTGTGACGCGCCTGCACGAACTGCTGCCCTGGGAGTGGAAACGTGCATCGCCGGCAACCGTAATGCTGGCGGCCTGACGATGGTGGCTTCTGCCGTCCGCCTGAAGGTCACCCTCGATCATGTCGAGCCGATAGTGATGCGGCGCGTTGTCGTACCGTTCACCATCAGGCTCAGTCGGCTGCACGAGGTATTGCAGGCGGCGATGGGCTGGACCAACAGCCACCTTTACGAATTCCGCATGCGTGACGTCGGCTTTGGTTTGCCAGACGAGGAATGGGGGGATGGTCCGATCGATGCCCGCAGGGTCTCGCTGCTGTCGGCAGTCCAGGACACCGGTGCGAAATCGTTCAAATACCTTTACGACTTTGGCGACGGTTGGGAACACAGCATCAAGATCGAGCGCACCTTTCCTGCAGTCGGCACGGAAGGACCGATGCTCCTCGAAGCAACGGGACACTGCCCGCCTGAAGACGTTGGTGGTCCATGGGGTTATCAGGAGTTCCGCGAGGCGCTTGCAGACCCGGCGCACGAGCGACATGCCGAAATCCTAGAATGGTGGGGCAGCAGCGATTACAATCCCAACAGCGCCAACTTCTCGCAGCTCAACAAAGCCGTCGATGACCTCGCCGCAAAATGGGTCCGAAAAGCGCGACGCAAAACCTGAACACCGGGCTGTGGGTGAAAGCCGAAACTGGATTTTACCGTGTAAACAACCGGCGGAATAGTTCTTCCGAACGCCGTAGACCTTCGTCCGTCAGGACCAGCGACTTCGACTTGTTCAACGGATCACACAGGACCGCGTCATCGATTTTGTCCTCGTCGATCTCCATTCTGCTATGCTACCACGCGCGAGACCCCAAGTCCCGCGGCCCACCTCGGATGGATACCCTGCAAATGCGAGCCCGCCGAGATATCCGGAAATACTGGCGTCAGGTGGGTTCAGATCGCCGTGGGAATCGAACCAAACGATGCAGGCGCAAGGATGATGCTTTGCGACGGCTGGAAGCGTTGCGAGCGAGACCGCACATCGGCTGGTGGCGGCGATGGAGACACCGCCGCCGGCAAAGACCTCGTCCAGCCGCAATTGCATTTCCCTGAGATATGGCAGGGCGGCGTCCAGCTCCTCGCGCCAGCCAATGTTCAACGCAGGCTCTGGTGTTCCGATTACTGTCGGGGAAACACCAGAGCGACGGGCCAGCTCTTCACCGATCGCCCGTGCGCCCGGTATTGCCAGATCGTTGTGATCGCCTGCCCGCCCTTGAAAGACCGTATATTCAGTCAGTTTTGCCAAAGCCAATACCTCCGAACATATCTCGAGGTCTTCTAGCTGGTTCTCCGATACAAAGCGAGCACGTCGCCTCTTGGCGGCTGGCCTGATGCTGGATGCAAAGCGGCGTTTTGCTCGAAGCTCATCGTCCTCCCACCTGCGCGCCTTGTAGCCGGAACATCCGTGCGAAGAATGCCTTGTCGGACACTCGGTAGAGGACAATGCCAATTGCGGCGGTTGCCGCAACCGCGAAAACAAGCCGGCCGGCAAGAACACCGTGAACATTGGCACCCATCGAGATCACGACAATGGTGTCTTCAATCACACTGTGCGCAAAGCCCATGAACACGCATGACAGAAAGACCTGGCGCGGTGATATTGCCCTCGATTGCACCTCGCGGATCAGAAGACCGGCACCGTAGGAAATCCCTAGGAATAATCCGACGGCTGTGAGATGGCCCGCCTCGTCCCGAATACCGGCAAGGCGCAGCACGGGCGAGAGCACTTTCATCATCAATTCCAGCAGCCCCGTCAGCCTAAGGATTTCAAGTGCCCAGGACAGAACCACGAGGATGACAAGCATCGAGATCATGGTTTCGCCGAGACCGCGGAAGTACTCGCCCCAATCAGGCGTGGCGCTCATGGCAATCCAGGTCGGGTTCGCCACAGCCGACAACCATCCTGTGGCCTCGAGAAGTCGGTGCAGCAGAAGGGCGTAAAACAATCCGCCTGCGATACGCAGCGTCGTCGTGATGATCATGCCCGGCCCCGCCTTCTGAATGATCTTCTGCTCGATGGGCAGGCCGTGTGCGAACAAGATGAGCGCCGAGAAAACAGTGATATCCGCCACGCTCAGCGAGGACGTGGGAACGAGCGTGAAAATGAGGGGAACAGCGCCCCATATTCCCACGAGCATTCCCGTCAGCCAGGCTAGGCCGAGCTCTGATGGCAGCCCAAGCAGGTTCATGACGGGCGCAAAAGCGGGAGCAATCGCCTTGATCGCTCCCATCCTCGATAGCAGCTCTGTTAAGATCGTGATCGGGACCGTGATCCGAACAAGCACCCAATAGATTTCAAGTGTTTCGCTTGTTTTGCGCAAGATGGACATTAGGAAGGACATTTGAGACTCCTCTACGGCTATCCCAATCTGCTAGCCCGAGTGGGCTCGAATTTTCGGTCAAAGATTGCGACTTCTTGCAATTTTATTGCAAATCAGCCGCTGCTAGATATGCTGCAGGAATGGATCCGATCGACCGGAAACTTTTGAACCTTATCCAGCGTGACGCATCGCGCACGAATGTGGATATGGCCGACGAGGTTGGCCTATCTCCCTCCAGCTGCCTCCGACGTCTACAGCGGCTCCGAAAATCAGGTATGATCGAGCGCATTGTCGCGATCCTGAATCCCGCCAAGGCCGGGCGTGCGATCAAGGCTCTGGTTACGGTGGAACTGAAGTTGCACGGCGACCAGCATATGCGCCGCTTTCTGGATATCGCGAGTGCCGAGGAAGCCGTTTCACACGCCTACGCCGTCACCGGCGAGACCGATGTCGTTTTGATGCTGCGCCTGCACGATATGGAAGAATTCGACCGTCTGTGCGACAGGATTTTCCGCGACCAGAACAATGTTGCGCGCTACTTCACCATGATAATAATCCGAGCGGCGAAAGAGGAAACCGCCATTCGCATTTAATTCACTGCCCGCTTGCTTTGGAACGACTCGCGAAGCCGGCCTTCGCGCGCTGCGCCGCAACCCGATCGAGCAGGGCATGACCGATCGGGCCTCTGGCGGAGGCTGTGACGGCGGATGGCAGCGCACGTGCGGTTGCGGCGCGACATGAAGGAGGAAGCATCCGCGCCGGGCGCCAGGCCGCAAGCGAGCCGAGCTCGAAGTCTCGCAAGTGATAGAATTAAGGACTCTGACGCTTCAGGGATTGCCGGATCTTTGCGGAACGCAGGATAATGGGTGCCTGCAGCACCCGACCTTGAAGCACGTGGAACCTCAACGAGGAGGCCAAGGGGATGCCCCGGAAGGCGTGTCCGCCTTTGGCGGCTTGAAACCGCCTTTTGTCTGCCTACCTACCATAGCATTGCCTATCTTGAAGGAGCGCAGCCATGGAACTTGCCGTGGTGCCGATCGTCAAGCCGGACGCCACCAACTTCATTTTTGGCCAGTCGCATTTCATCAAAACCGTGGAAGACCTCCACGAGGCACTGGTTGGTGCGGTTCCTGGCATTCGCTTCGGGCTGGCGTTTTGCGAAGCCTCTGGCAAGCGGCTGCTGCGCTGGTCCGGCAATGACGAATCCATGATCGCGCTAGCGCGCGACAATGCTTTGGAGATTGGCGCTGGCCACACTTTCCTGATCTTCCTTGGGGACGGGTTTTTTCCTGTCAACGTGCTGGCTGCGGTGCGTTCGGTACCCGAGGTCTGCCGCATCTACTGCGCGACGGCCAACCCGACACAGGTGATCATTGCACAGACCGAACTGGGCCGCGGCGTGCTCGGTGTCGTTGATGGCGCCTCGCCTCTGGGTGTCGAAACCGACGCCGACATTGCGTGGCGCAAAGACCTTCTGCGACAGATCGGCTACAAGCTGTAGCCCCGAGCAAAGCCTGATTGAAGGCTAGCATGGCGCAGATCCCGATCATGCGGGAAGCACGATGCATGTGCCCCAACACTCAGGTTGACGCCGTGCATTTGAGGAGAGGAGCGACTAACCCGGCTTCATCAGAGAAATTCCACTCAGTCGCAGGCCAGATACATGTGCCTCCGAGCCGCAATAGCGGGAAATTCGAGGCAAGCCGCATGCCTGGCAGCCGAGCGTCGAGATGGCGGATTCTGGCAACGGCTCTTTGAGAGAGGAGAAAAAATGGCCAGTCATCATTCGGACCGCAACGGGCCAGACCTGGCCCTCGGCATCGCGCTCGCCGATCTTCCCGATGGTGGTAAGATGGTCGGCCACCTCGAGGGTGAGCCCGTGCTTCTGGTGCGCCGCGGAGCAGAGATATTCGCCGTTGCAGCCGCCTGCTCGCACTATGGCGGGCCACTGGTCGACGGCCTCGTCGCCGACGACGGCATCCGCTGCCCCTGGCATCATGCCTGCTTCGACCTGCACACCGGAGAGGCCCTGCGCGCGCCTGCGCTGTCGCCGCTTGCTTGCTGGTCCGTCGAGCAGCGCGGTGAAAGGATTTTCGTTGGCGAGAAGCTCAAGAAGCCGTCGCCTGCCCCGCACGAAAGCAATGCCGGGCTCTCTCCCGCAAGGATCGTCATCGTCGGCGGTGGCGCGGCCGGCTTTGCCGCGGCCGAGAGACTGCGGCGTGAACGATATCAGGGCGCCATCGTCATGATCAGCGACGACGAAGCTCTGCCCGTTGACCGCCCCAATCTGTCGAAGGACTACCTCGCAGGCAAGGCTCCAGAAGACTGGATCCCGCTGCGCAAGGAAGGCTTTTATGCCAGGAACGGCATTGATCTGCGCCTCGCAACCAAGGTTGCCGCCATCGATGTGCGTGCGAGCGAGGTTGTGCTCGTCGACGAGGCACGGGTCGGCTTCGACAAATTGCTGCTTGCTACCGGCGCCGAGCCGGTGCGACTGGATATACCCGGCTCCAGCCAGCCTCATGTCCATACGCTACGCTCGCTTGCCGACTGCCGCAGGATCATCGCGCAAAGCGGCACGGCCAGGCATGCCGTCGTACTTGGCGCCAGCTTCATCGGCCTCGAGGTTGCCGCCGCTCTTCGGGCTCGCGGTGTCGGCGTGCACGTCGTGGCGCCCGACGGACGGCCGATGGAACGCGTCCTGGGCGCTCAGATGGGCGACTTCATCCGCGCCCTACATGAGGAAAATGGCGTCGTCTTCCATCTTGGGGATACCGCGGCGAGCATCGGCGCAAGCGAAGTCCTGCTAACAAGTGGCAGAACTCTGGCGGCTGACATGATTGTTGCCGGCATCGGTGTACGGCCGCGGATCGATCTCGCCGAGGCTGCAGGTCTTTCCACCGACGGGGGCGTCCTGGTCGATGCCTACCTCGAGACCAGCGCGCCGGGGATATACGCTGCCGGCGATATCGCCCGGTGGCCCGACCCCCACACCGGCGAGAACATCAGGGTAGAGCACTGGGTGGTGGCGCAGCGGCAGGGAGCTGCTGCCGCGCTCAACATGCTCGGACGTCAGAAGAAGTTCTCAGATGTGCCGTTCTTCTGGAGCCAGCATTACGACATTCCTATCAACTATGTCGGCCATGCCGAGGGATGGGAGGCAATCGAGGTCGAGGGCGACGTAGCCGCGAAAGACTGCCTGCTGCGCTTCAAGCGCGGCGGACGGGTTCTGGCGGTTGCCACGATCTTCCGAGATACCGACAGCCTCCAGGCAGAACTGGCGATCGAAAAGAGCAACACCTAGGCCCGAGATTTATTACAGCCAGAAGATGACGGTTGCAGCGATGCGGCTGGCACGCCAACTTGCAAGACGATGCGGCTAAGTGCAGCCAGTACCGCCTATTCGGCGCTCTATCCGGATCTTTTTTTCTACCGACCTGCCAAATGAACAATTGATTGCATTTGGTTAGTATGCATGCATCGCAATCAGCTTAGAAGCCATAAAGCAATGCCGTCCATCACTATTCGCAACGTGCCAGATGAGGTCCATCGTGCCATTCGTGTCCGGGCCGCCATCAACGGCCGCAGCGCCGAGGCTGAAATCCGCAGCATTCTCGAACAGGCTGCCAAACCAGAGGGACGTCTGAAGCTCGGCACGCTGTTGACTTCCATCGCGCGTGAGGCTGGAGGGCTGACAGACGCCGAAACAGAACGCCTCAACCAGCTTCGTGACAAGACGCCAGCTGAACCGATGAACTTTGAATGATCGTTCTCGACACTAATGTGATCTCCGAACTCTGGAAAGTCGAGCCGGATACCAACGTTTTGGCCTGGATTGACGCCCAACTGATCGAAACCCTCTACCTGTCCACGATCACCGTCGCTGAATTGCGCTATGGTCTGGCAACAATGCCGGAAGGCAAACGGCGAGCGATCTACCAGGATCGTCTTGAACGGGAGGTTTTGCCAGCCTTTTCCGGCCGGGTTCTTTCTTTCGACCTGGATGCGTCCCAAGCCTACGCCGAGCTAATGGCGGGGGCGAAGGAAGCCGGCAAGGCTAATGGCTACATCGCTGCAACGGCCGCCGCGCGCGGGCTGATGCTTGCCACTCGTGACACAAGTCCCTTCCAGGCCGCAGGTCTGAACGTCGTCAATCCGTGGAACTCCTCGCAATGAGGAGCGGACATGTCGACAATTCAAATACTGCCCATACATCATCCGTTTATGGCGACGGCATGAACATATCGCGTGATCCAGCTGCCCGCGAGCCGGGGCAAGAGACATGCAAGCGAAAATTGCTTATGCGCGCACAAGGTGGAACATCCCCGGCCTTTCGAGGATCGGTATCTCCGGGCGAGCTGCGGGAGTTCGTGGCGGCAAGGAGAGCTTTGTCTACGTCGCGATGGAGCTAATCCCGCTTCCGCCCCTATAGGTTGGCAAGGCCTGCGCGACCTTTTCGACGCTCTGACATCCGACCTGGCGATACATTCGAATTGCAGACGCAAGCGCGCCATTTTCGCAATGGATCATCTGGCATTGCCGCGTTATAGAGACGCGCTACCTTTGGGAAGAGCCTTTTAGCGGGAACCGATGCCGAACCCTCCCAAATCCTCAACGCAAAGTGCCGGTGACGCAGGCCGGGGTGCCGATGGCTCGGCAAGTCTGGAGTTCCCTGCCAACCATGTCGCTGAACAGGCGCCCGCCTTGGACTCGATGGTAGGAGCAAGTTCGTCCACCCAAGGGGACCACCCACAACAGCCTCACAAAGCCTTCGGCCGAAGCAGGAAGATGGCGCCGGAGCTATTGCGCGCGTTGGGACAGGATTTGCAAGCGAGTTCAACCTTTGCAAGGGCCCGGGCCAAGACAGCGGTGTCTTATCTGAGGACAAGGATCAAAGGATCAATCCCTTCGAAGACCACCGTCGGCAATCTTGGCAAGTGGTTCGCAAATGCTCGCAGTAGAGCAGCAAGCAGTAAGCGTGTCCGCCTTGAAAAGCCCCTGGAAAATGGCCGGCGGGGATCACTTCGCCCGGGATGGTGGAAAGTCACTATAGGCTTGACGTTTCTTGCCGGCCTGCTCCTTGCAGGAGGTGTTCTCACATGGGCACTGCGGGACGTCCCTTGGGGCGAAATCCGGGATGGTAGCCTAAAACCTGTCGTGGTGCTCGAAACCGCTGACGGGAAACCGTTGGTAAGACAGGGGCCTTATCAAGGACCGTATGCGCAATACAACCAGTTTCCGCCTCATCTCATCGACGCTGTCCTGTCCATTGAAGATCGTCGGTTCATGGATCATTTCGGCATTGATCTCAGAGGCATCGCAAGGGCGTTCCTGAGGAACTTCGAAGCTGGCTCGGTGGTCGAGGGTGGCAGCACGATCACCCAGCAGTTCATCAAGCTGCAGTATCTCGACAGCGACCGGACAATTAAGCGAAAGATACAAGAGGTCGTCATCGCCGTTTGGCTGGAGTGGAAGCTCGGCAAGCAGGAAATCCTGACGCGCTATCTTAACAGCGCCTATCTTGGTGCCGGCGCGACCGGCATGCCTGCCGCCGCGCGAATCTACTTCAACAAGGATATCAGCGCCCTCGATCTCGCTGAATCGGCGATGCTGGCGGGACTGCTGCGGGCGCCGAGCCAATGGAATCCGATCGATAACTTCGAAGGGGCCCGGCAACGCAGTGCCGTCGTCCTCGACGCGATGGCAGCCAATGGCAAGATCACCGCATCAAAGGCGGAGGCAGTCAAGGCAAGCTTCGCCAAGTTGCATCCGACGCCGCCTGCGCCGCGCTCGGGAAGTTGGTTTGCTGACTGGATTTCGCCGCAGGCGAGCGAAATCGCCGGCCCCTCCCCAGGTTCGACCACGGTACGCACGACCCTTTCACCACACCTGCAACAGATCGCTGAAAGGGTTGTGACAAGCGCCTTGGACAGGGAAGGCAAGGCTGCGGGAGCCTCGCAAGCCGCATTGGTCGCGATGACGCCCGAGGGCGCGGTCGTTGCCATGGTCGGTGGGCGCGACTACAAGGCAAGCCAGTTCAACCGTGCCGTCACAGCGATGCGGCAGCCGGGCTCCACGTTCAAGCTGTTCGTCTACTATGCAGCCCTGAAGGCCGGGCTCACCTTGTATGATCGTGTTCTCGACGCGCCAATCGACATAAACGGCTGGTCGCCGGAAAATTCCGGCGGCCGTTATCACGGATGGGTAACACTGGCTGAGGCTTTCGCACGGTCGCTAAATGCCGCGACCGTAGCGCTTGCCGAAGAGGTCGGGCTCGACAATGTGGTCGCGGCCGCACGAGAGCTCGGCATCGATGCGCCGCTTGCCAACACGCCGTCTCTGGCGCTCGGTACATCCGAAGTAAGCCTGCTTGACCTGACCAGCGCCTATGCGTCTGTTCATCTCGGCAAGGCGCCCGTCAATCCCTGGGGCATCATCGAATTTCAGGCTGCAGGGCAGCCAAAAGCGTTTCGGGTTGGTTCACAAGCTGGGCCAAATGTCGATCTGTCGCCCTATCAGTCCGATCTCCTCCGCCTTCTGCAGTTGGTGGTCGAGCGTGGCACCGGACGTGCAGCCGACCCTGGAACGTTTGCCGCCGGCAAGACTGGCACCAGCCAGAACAATCGCGATGCCTGGTTCGTCGGCTTCACGGAACCGCTCGTCGCCGGCGTATGGGTCGGCAATGACGACGACACGCCGATGAACGGTGTCACCGGCGGCGCCCTGCCAGCGCGTATTTGGCGGGACTTCATGCAAGAAGCGATGAGCGAGCCTGCGCCGAACGGGGCTGGGTCGACGGGAGCAATCATCGACGGCCAAGACGCACCGCAGTCCTGCAATATCACTGCCTGCTCCCGCAGCTATCGTTCCTTTCGCCCGTCGGACTGCACCTATCAGCCCTATTATGGCGCGCGACGGCTCTGCGAAAAATAGTCTTCACTTCGGCTGCAGATCAACGCGCGCCGTAGCCGCGACGGCGGCATGGTTTCGGTTGGCACCGGATCAGGATAGCGAGGCTCGTCATACGAAGCTCGCGCGTCCCGATGTCACTCAAATGAAACGGCGACCGCTCCGGCCCGACCACGCGGGGGTGCCAGGCGAACGCCCGGGTCTTTCGCATGCGCGCCTCGATCCGGCCGATTGGGCGTCCTGTCGCGGGTTGAGCCAGACTTGACCGGGCGCCATTCTTCACGCCCTACTGTCTTCATGCTTCAGCTGATCGGCTGGCTTGGGAGGGCACTCATTGACCTTGAGACACCAAATCGTCGCGCTGGCGATCGTTCCGCTCGTGATTGCCATCCTGGCAATCACGGCATTCATCACCTGGCAATCGGCTGACCTTGCGCGGGACAATATTGCGACATTCGAGCAGAATATGCTGAAGGCCAAGGAGACGGAGATCCTCAATCTCACCAACCTCGCGCTATCTGCAATCCAGTCGACCTATGGTGATGCCGGTCAGGACGACCAGGTCGCCAAAGACAAGGTGGCGGCGATCCTGAACTCGCTCGACTACGGCGAGGACGGATATTTCTTCGTCTACGACTATGACGGAAACAATATCGTTCATCCCCGTCAAGGCTTCCGGCATGGACAAAACTGGCTCAACCTGACCGATCCCGATGGCGACAAGGTGATCGCCGAACTGATCGCCACGGCCAAATCGGGCGGCGGCCTGCACCAATACAAATGGCAGAAACCGTCGAGCGGCCGGATGGCCGACAAGCTGTCCTTTGTTGTCAGCCTCGACAAGTGGCATTGGGTCGTGGGAACCGGTGTCTATCTCGACGACGTCTTTGCCCAAACGGCTGCAGCGAACAAAAGCATGCGGGCTAACATAAAGCGGACCTTTGTGGTCGTGGCGCTGATCGCCGTGCCTGCTGTGCTGGTCGTCTTCACCACCTGCATGCTGGTGACCTTCCACGAGCGGCGCATGGCGGACGGCAAACTCAAGGAACTGACGCAGCGGGTGATCAACGCACAGGAAGAAGAGCGCTCCCGACTTGCCCGCGAGTTGCATGACGGCATTTCGCAAAATCTCGTCGGCGTGCGCTATACCATGGATCTCGCCGGACGTAAGGTCAGAACAGATGCTGATGACGCCGCACAGACAATCAATCGCGGCATCGAGGCCCTGAACGGCGCGATCAAGGAAATCAGGCGGCTATCGCACGATCTGAGGCCACGCGTGCTCGACGATCTCGGCCTTACGGCGGCGATCGAGGCACTCTGTTTCAATTTCGTCGAGCGGACCGGTATTCAAACCGACATCGAAGCTTCCGGCTTCATCGAGATGCTAAGGCCGGAAGCCAGCACCGCGCTTTATCGCATCGCACAAGAAGCCTTCAACAATGTCGAACGGCATTCCGGTGCGTCGCGGCTTTCCGTCAGGCTTTGGAGCGAGAAAGGGCGCGCCCGCATGACGATTTCCGACAATGGTTCGGGCTTTGGCGACGGCAGGGACGGCCCCCTCAGACAATCTGGTCTCGGCTTGCGCAACATGCAGGAACGTATGGCGCATTTCCGCGGGCTGATGCTGATCAACAGTGATGCGAGCGGCACCGTGTTGACCGCGATGCTGCCAAAATCGGCCAATCGCCCCACCAACCAACAGGCCGAGGCTGCATGAAGAAAGGTGACAAAATCAAGGTCCTGCTGATCGACAACCATCCGCTGGTACTGGACGGGCTGAAGGCCGTCCTTGAGACATTCCACCACATCGAAGTCGTTGGAACAGCCGGCCAAGCCCAGACCGGCCTTGAACTCGCTTGCCAGGTCCGGCCGCATGTCTTGCTGATGGACATCAACATGCCGAAGCTCAGCGGCATCGATGCGATCGAGCTTTTCAAGAGAAAGGTCCCGGAAACGCGGATCGTCATGCTTTCCATGCATGACAGCCGCGAATACATATCCTCTTCTGTCATGCATGGCGCCGCAGGCTATATTCTCAAGGACGTGTCGACCGACGAGATCGTTTCGGCCATCGAGACCGTTGCGGATGGCAAGACGTATTTCTCGTCCGGTGTCTTTGACGTGCTGATGGAGGGGGAAGCCAGCAATGACGCCGATCCCCTCACGCCCCGCGAACGCGATATCCTCGGCCTGTTGCTTGCCGGAAAGGCCAACAAGGCGATCGCCGAGGCACTGGGGATAAGCCAGGCTACCGCCGAAACGCATCGCAAGAACCTCAAGAAGAAGCTCGGGATCGCGACAACGGCCGGTTTGATCCGTTATGCGCTCGACCGCGGGATTCAGACCAAACCGATCTGAACACCGTCTACCCACTTCTGGGTAGTCGCAGGCATTTCATCGCTTCCCCCCTCTTGTTGCATGCAAAGCTTCGCCATAGGACTTCGCTACGGCTCGCCGGGCGCAGCCGTTGGGAGGACTTTCAAACGCACAAGGCTTTCTTCCGCCGTTGCGGAAGAGCCGCCGTGAGGAGGCGGTTCGGGCTCACTTTGTCCAGCAACTGACAAACCATCTTCACCACCGACAACTGCAACTTGGCGCCGATCAAACGGCGCCCGAGAGGTATTCATAATGGAAAAACCAAAGAACAGAGCGGCGCTCTGGCTGCTCGTCATTCCCTATATCGGGCTGCTCTGGCCACCTTTTTATAATTTCCGCGAACCGACGCTCTTCGGCTTCCCCTTCTTCTACTGGTATCAGCTCGCCTGGGTGCCGATTACCGCTTTTCTGACCTGGATTGCTTACCGGAGCCTGCGCGATGACGACTGAACTCAACACCACCGCGCTTGCCGTCTTCATCTTCTTCTTCGTGCTCGTCACGGTCATGGGTTTCGTTGCATCCCGCTGGCGTAAACCCAAGACGCTTGCCCATATCGACGAGTGGGGCCTTGGTGGCCGCAGCTTCGGCACCTGGATCACCTGGTTTCTGGTCGGCGGCGACTTCTATACCGCCTACACGGTCATTGCCGTCCCGGCGCTGGTCTACACTGTCGGCGCTTACGGCTTCTTTGCGCTGCCCTACACGATCATCGTCTATCCCTTTGTCTTCATGGTCATGCCTGTGCTGTGGAAGCGGGCGAGGGATTTCGGCTACGTCACCGCCGGCGACGTGGTTCACGGCCAATTTGGTTCGCGTGGGCTGGAGCTTGCGGTTGCCGCAACCGGCGTCGTCGCAACGATGCCCTATATCGCGTTGCAGCTCGTGGGCATGACCGCGGCACTCAAGGCGCTCGGTCTCCATGGCGAGGTGCCGCTTTCGATCGCCTTCATTGTGCTCGCACTCTATACCTATTCGGCGGGCCTGCGGGCGCCGGCGCTGATCGCCTTCGTCAAGGACATCATGATATACATCGTCGTGATTGCGGCGGTGGCGCTCATCCCCTCGAAGCTCGGCGGCTATGCCAACGTCTTTGCTGCCGCTGATGCAGCGTTCCAGGCGAAGGGCTCCGGCAGCCTGCTGCTCCAGCCCAACCAGTATGTCGCCTACGCAACATTGGCGCTCGGTTCAGCGCTTGCAGCCTTCATGTATCCGCATACGTTGACCGGCATCTTTGCCTCCAACAGCGGCAACACGATCCGCAAGAACGCCGTGCTGCTGCCGGCATACACATTGCTGCTCGGCCTCCTCGCCCTCCTTGGCTACATGGGCCACGCGGCCGGCTTGAAGCTCGAAAGCGCCAACGACGTCGTTCCAGCACTATTCCAGACACTGTTCCCGAGCTGGTTTGCAGGCTTTGCCTTCGCGGCGATTGCCATCGGCGCGCTGGTGCCGGCCGCAGTGATGAGCATTGGCGCGTCCAACCTCTTCACCCGCAACTTCTGGAAGGCCTATGTCAACCCGGCGGTAACAGATGCTGGCGAGGCCAAGGTCGCGAAGGTGACGTCGCTCGTCGTCAAGGTCGGCGCGCTTCTCGTCATCGTCTTCCTGCCGACGCAGTTTGCACTCGACCTGCAGCTTCTCGGCGGTATCTGGATCCTCCAGACGTTCCCCGCGCTGGTCTTCGGTCTCTACACCAACTGGTTCCGCGCACCGGGACTGCTCGCCGGCTGGTTCGTTGGGTTTGTCGGGGGCACCTATCTCGTATGGGATGCAGGCTGGAAACCACTGCACCTGGTCAGCCTCGGTGGAGAACCATTTACCATCTACACCGGACTGCTTGCCCTTGCCGCAAATATTGTCGTCGCGGTTGCGGTCAATGCCATCGTTCCGGCAAGAACTCCGGCACGCGCATAAGCCCGTCAGGAGCAAGGGGCGTCACTCCTTGTTCCTGACGTTGACCACCCAGATGAAATTCCAAGGCGGCCTGCCGCAAGTTCAAGACCGCAAGCTGACATTCGCGGCCGAGGCTTCATCCCCCGTTCGTCGGCTGCAAATTTCGCTCAAAACACAGCGCCTTGACGCTCACGGTCAGGCAGCAAGCAGAGCGCCAAAGTTGCGCCCTTGCCTAGCAGCCCCCCTCACTTTCAAAGGTTCCCAAACGAGACAAGGAGGCCAGTAACAGAAGGCAGAAATCCTTGGACCAGATGCGCCGTTTATTGTTGGCAGGAATAGCAGCCGTGCTGGGCTGGAAACCATCTTTGGCCGGCAATCCCTATGGAATTGCCAGGCTTCCGGATGATTGGCGACGAGCCTGTGCGACGTGATGAAGGGGGTTGCTCAAGACGAGCAGATTCGATCGAATGAAGCGGTTGCAGGACATCGGGTGGATCGCACTTGTGGCGATCTCGGCGTCACATGGTCTGGCGAATGCCGGATCGACAGATCAGCATTGGTCTGAAGACCCGGCAAGTGGTTGCGCGTTCGTCGCGCCAGTGTCCCTGACTGCCGGGCCGGCCTTTTGGACGGGTGCCTGTGTCGACGGGAAGGCCTCAGGGACCGGCATGTTGCGCCGCCGCCACGGCAATCGCGGCCCTACCGGCCTTCGTCGGCCAGATGAGGGACGGCCTTCCCGAGATCGGCGTTATTGATCTCGCCGACGGATATCGGGCTGGCAGGTTCAGCGGGGACCAAAAGACGCTTGAGCTTCAGATCGAATGAGCTCGCTCGCGTGACCACTCCTGCCCCAGAGGTAGGCCGCGGCGAAGAAGCGAACAGCGTTTTGCATGTGGCCGCCCCTTGCCCGACATCGTCCCGGTCAGCCGGCAGATCGCAGCGCTCTTATTCTGCGGCCAGTCTCGCTTGGTCGTTGGCCTCGACTATCGACTGCAGGACGGAAAGCTCGTCGCTCGCAAGGTCCGTCAACGGTGCCCGCACCGTGCCCGGATCGCGGCCGATCACCTTCAGCCCCGCCTTGATGATGGAGACGGCATAGCCCTTCTTCCGGTTGCGCAGCGCGACGAAAGGGAAGAAAAAGTCCTTGAGGATCTGGTCGACGGTCTGCTGGTCCCCTGCCCTCAGCGCCTTGTAGAAGCGTTGGGAAAGAGACGGGACGAAGTTGAAGACCGCCGAGGAGTAGGTGGTAACACCGGCGGCGAAATAGGCTTGCGCGTAGACTTCGTGGGTTGGCATGCCGCCGACGTAGACAAGCCGGTCGCCAATCTTGGTGGTGATCTCGATGACACGGTCGACATCGCCAACACCGTCCTTGAAGCCGATGAGATTGGGACACTCGTCGCAGAGCCGCGCGATGCTGTCGGCCGACAGGATCGCATTATCCCTGTTATAGACGATCACGCCGATCCCGACCGCCTGGCAGATCGCCTTCACATGGGCGACAAGTCCGGCCTGCTCGGCAAACATCAGATAGGGCGGAAGCAGCAGCAGGCCATCGGCGCCGGCCTTTTCCGCAGCCCGCGCGATATCGATGGCAAGCGACGTGCCGTAGCCCGCGCCGGAGATGATCGGCGTCTTGCCCGCGGCCGCCTTGGCAGCGCGTATGACGAGGGGGATTTCGGCAGGATTGAGCGAAAAGAATTCGCCCGTCCCGCCAGCGGCAAAGAGTGCACTGGCGTCATAACCGGCAAGCCAGCTCACATGGTTTTGGTATGCGGCTTCGTCGAATTTGTTTTCGCTGTCGAAATGGGTGACCGGAAAGGAGAGGAGGCCGTCGCCCACGGCTTTCTTGATGGCGTTGGGATCCATGTTGAATTCCTTGAATGATTGCTGATTGAAGGCGAGCGTCCCGCTCACATATGGCCGGCTTCGATCGCCTCGAGGAGTGCGGCGATGTATCCGTAGCAGAAGCTGAAGGCGACGCCCGTCGCGTCGCGGCCACTGATGCGTGGCACGTGGTCCGGCATGACCATATATCTGTAGCCGACCTCCTGGTACACCTTCAGCGACCGCACCATGTCCATGTCGCCCTCGTCGGGAAAGGTTTCCATGAAGGAGAGCTTGCCGCCACGAATGTTGCGGAAGTGCAGGTTGAAGATTTTCCCGCGCGTGCCGAACCAGCGGATGATGTCGTCGATCTCCTCGCGTGGATTATCAAGCATCTCGCCGATCGAGCCCTGGCAGAAATTCAGGCCATGATAGGGGCTCTCGCGCATCTCAACGAATTTCTTCAGCCCGTCGACCGTGCCAAGGACCCGGGTGACGCCACGATAGCCCGGCGGCGTATAAGGGTCGTGCGGATGGCAGGCAAGACGCACCCTGTTGCTCTCCGCGACAGGAACCACGCGCTCGAGGAAATAGTCGATCCGCTCCCAGTTCTCGTCCTGCGAGAGGAGGCCGGCAATACCGGGCGCGGCCTCACGATCGGCCTTCTCCCATCGAAAGGCCTCGTTCAGCGAACCGCCACGGCCTTGTTCAAGGTCGGTGCGCGGAATGCCGATGAGGTTGAGATTGTATTTCGTGGCGGGAATTCCCGCCTTTGCGCAATTTTCGATCATCTGGCAGACGGCATCGATCTGGCGGTCGCGCTGCGGTCCAGCCAACAGGATGTCGGGATAGGAGGCGTTTTCGATCGGCTTGGAAGGCAAGGGAAGCTGGATCATATCCAGCACGAGACCGAAGCTCTCGACATGATCGCGATGACGCTCGAGATCCTCCAGCGTCCAGCTCGACGGCGCACCTGGCGGATCAGCCGAGATGTGCTTGACGCCCAACTGCGAAAAAACGCGAAAATCATCGTCATCGCGCGCGGCGACCTGGGTTCCCAAATACACGATCAACCTCCCAATCATTCAGATAGTGTCATATGACATAATATGAATTATGGGGATTGTCGAGCCTCATTGCTGTTCTGCGAGCATTCGATATCGTCGCTGGCTCGCCATCAAATGGGCGCGCATGGCCTGTCTCGCGCGGTCGGGATCCTGCTCGGCGATGGCTGCCAGGATCTCTCCATGCTCTGCGTGAACCTTTTCGAGATAGGCGCGGTCGCTGGCTTCGGGCAGGGTCGGGAATTGACCGCGCGGAATGGCGCGCGGGCCGAACTGGCGCAAGGCATCGATATAAAACCGATTGTTCGAGGCGATGGCTACGGCGGTATGGAACTCGTAATCAGCGTCAACCGTGGGCTCTCCACTCTCGATGAGCTGGGCCATTTTCCGGTTGGCGAGCCTGATTGCGGCTTCCTGCTCGGCCGTTCTGCGATAGGCTGCAATGGCGGCCGCCTCGCCTTCGACAGCCATCCGAAACTCCAGCAATTCCAGTGTTTCTGGAATGCTCTTGACCTCGACGGGCGTCAGCATCATGCCGCCATGCGCCTTCGGGTCCGATACGAAGACGCCCTTGCCTTGAACGGGCCGGACGAATCCGGCAGCGCGCAGGTCGGCAATCGCCTCGCGCACGACGGTGCGACTGACGCCAAAGGCCGCCTCAAGCTGGGGCTCGGTTGGCAGTTGATCTCCCTCACGCAGCTTTCCCGTTTCGATCTGCATGCGAAGCTGGTCGATAACCTGCTGCGCCAAGCGCTGTCTGCTGCGCGTGCCTGCCACCATTTCATGGTTCCCCATTTATCCGCCCTCGTCCGCATGGCGCTTGCAAAGCTCAACGAAACATCATAATACGACATACGGCCGACATATTATGTCTTGTATAGTAACTCAGGGAGGAGTTGCAATGAAGCATTTTTCCAGAAGCCTGTTCGTTGGCGTCGCATTTTGTGCGCTGACCTTGGCGGCACCTCAGCTTTTCGCGGCCACCCCCACCGATCAACTCGTGATCGGCACCTCGCTGGCGCAAGTCTTGTCGCTCGATCCCCAGCAGGCGACGGAAGCCAAGGCCAACGAGATCATGTCGAACCTCTACGACAGGCTGGTGGCCTCGACACCCGACGGCAAGATCGTGCCGCAGCTCGCTGAAAGCTGGCAGGTTGACGACAAGGGGATCACCTTCAAGCTCAGGGATGCGACCTTCGCATCCGGAAATCCGGTGACGTCCAGTGATGTCGTCTATTCGCTCGGCCGTCTACTGAAGCTCGATCAGGCCGCGGCCGCGAACCTGAAGCGCGTCGGCTATACCAAGGACAATGTCGATCAACTGGTCAAAGCAGTCGATGACAAGACGGTGCGGATCGATCTTTCGGGTCAGGTGACCTCCGAGCTTCTGTTCTATCGTCTGGCCATGGTCATTGCGAGTGTCGTCGACAGTGTCGAGGTGCAAAAGCATGTCGCCAATGACGACTATGGCAATGCGTGGCTCCGCACCCACTCGGCCGGTTCCGGGCCCTTCACATTGAACCGCTGGACACCGAACGAGCTGGTCATTCTCGACGCCAACAAGGACTATGTCGCAGGCGCTCCCAAGATGCGCCGCGTCATTGTCCGCCATGTTCCCGAGAGCCAGGTTGAGCGCTTGATGCTGGAACGCGGCGACGTCGACATAGCGAGCGCGCTGAGCGCGTCGGACCTCGCCACATTCGCCAACAAGAAGGGCTTCGAGATCCAGCGCGTGCCCACGGGCGGCTTCTACGTGCTGTCGATGAACGCCAGCAACAAATATCTGTCGAACCCGAAGGTGCGCGAGGCAATCGCCTATGGCATCGACTACAAGGGGATCGAAAAGACCATCATGGGGCCTTATGGACGTGCGCGCACCGTGCCGGTTCCCGAAAACTTCGAATATGCAATTCCAAGTCCCGACTGGCACCTCGATGTCGCCAGGGCGAAGGAGCTCTTGGTCGAGGCCGGTTTCAAGGATGGCTTCACAGTCAATCTGAAGACCATCGCGCAGACGCCCCGCATCGATCTTGCCACCGCCATCCAGGCTTCGCTTGGTCAGATCGGCATCAAGGTCGACATCCAGCAGGGCAACGGATCCGACATCATCGCAGCCCATCGTGCCAGAAATTTCGATCTCCTTATTCCTCAGACAGGCGCCTACATGCCGAACGTGCTTGGGGCGATGGAGCAGTTCGCGTCCAACCCCGACAATTCGCTGGAGGCAAACAATGCCGGCAACTTCGTCTGGCGCTCGGCCTGGGACATACCCGAACTGACAGCTCTGACGGCGAAGGCCTCGCTCGAGCCCGACCCGAAGAAGCGCGGCGAACTCTACGTCGGGATGCAGAAGATGTTCGTGGATCAAAAGCCGGCGGTTTTGCCGATGTTCGAACGCTTCGAGCCCATTGTGCTGAACAGCAAGGTCCAGGGCTATATCGGCCATCCAAATCAGACGACGCGCCTTGAGGGCGTCAGCAAAGCCGAGACCGATTAAAAAGGGTCGCCGATCATGAAGGAGCTATCCGTCAAGGAGCTGGCGCGCCGGGTGGGACACCTGGCCGTCAGCCTGTTCATCTTGCTGTGCGTCACCTTCGTGATCGGCCGTATTCTTCCTGCCGATCCGGTCGGGGCGATCGTCGGCGAGCTTGCAGACCCGGCCGCCTATGCCGCCATGCGCGCAAAACTTGGTCTGGACCTGCCGATCTACCAGCAGTTCCTGATCTACCTGAATGGCCTGGCGCATGGCGACTTCGGAACGGCGGTGCTGACGGGCAATCCGGTCTCGTCAGATCTTGCCCAGGCGTTTCCCGCGACCTTCGAGCTTGCCACCCTGGCGATCCTGATTTCGACCTTCGTCGGCGTTCCGCTTGGTCTGACGGCAGCGCTCTTTCGCGACAGCTTCATCGACAAGATTGCCCGGATCGTGGCGCTTGTTGGTCATTCGATCCCGGTTTTCTGGTTCGGGATCGTCGGCCTCGTCATCTTTTATGCCGGACTGAACTGGGTTGGGGGACCTGGGCGTATCGATGTCTTCTACGAGGGTCTGGTGGCGCCACAAACCGGGCTCTTGCTCGTCGACAGCCTGCTGCAGAAAGAAACGGAGATCTTCTGGAACGCGGCTGCGCACATCATCTTGCCTGCGGCAATCCTCGCCTATGCCGCCATGGCCTATATCACCCGCATGACCCGCAGCTTCACTCTTGAGCAATTGAGCCAGGACTATGTGATCGCCGCGCGTGCAAAGGGTGTCGGTCCCGCCCGCACCGTCACCCGGCATGTCCTGCCGAACATCGCCGTGCAGTTGATAACGATCCTGGCGATTTCCTATGGTGGACTTCTGGAAGGTGCCGTCGTCACCGAGATCGTCTTTTCATGGCCGGGTATCGGCCAATACATGACGAATGCATTGATGATCGGCGACATGAATGCTGTCGTTGCCGGCACCATCATCATCGGCTTTATCTTCATGTTCCTCAATTTCCTGGCGGACATCGCCTATGCGATATTCGATCCGCGAACGCGGGAGGCTGCGCAATGAGCGATGCAATCCAAACCGATCTCGCCGCACGCCCACCCAACCTGCCTGCCCGAATGGCCGCCGCCACGATGCGGATCGTCTCCAGGCTGGGACAGGAACCGCTTGGCTTGGCCGGATTTTCCATTCTGGTGGTCCTGTGCATCATCGCGATCCTCGCGCCGTTGCTTGCACCCTATGACCCCAACATACAGGTGCTGTCGGACGCGCTGCAGCCGCCGAGCGCTGCCCACCTTGCGGGCACGGACGAATTTGGTCGGGATATCCTCAGCCGCCTGATCTATGGCACGCGGATCACCGTTCAGACGGTCCTTTCGATTTCCCTGATTGTTGGTCCGATCGGTCTCATGATCGGTGTCGTCGCAGGCTTCTTCGGTGGTCGCACCGATGCGCTGCTCATGCGGGCGACGGATATCGTCCTGTCCTTCCCCTCGCTGATCCTGGCGCTGGCATTCGCCGCAGCACTTGGGGCCGGCCTGACAACAGCGATCATCGCCATTTCCCTGACGGCGTGGCCGCCGATAGCGCGCCTTGCACGCGCCGAGGCGCTGGTCGTCAGGAATGCCGACTATGTTGCCGCAGCCCGCCTCTATGGCGCCTCGCCATTGCGCATTCTGTTCGTATACATCGCACCCATGTGCATCCCGTCGGTGATCGTGCGCCTGACCCTGAACATGGCCGGCATCATTCTGACGGCCGCCTCGCTTGGCTTCCTCGGATTGGGCGCACAGCCGCCGGCGCCCGAATGGGGCGCGATGATCTCGAGCGGGCGCAAGTTCATGCTCGACTATTGGTGGGTGGCGGTGATGCCCGGTGTCGCCATACTTATCAGCAGTCTTGCCTTCAACGTCGCAGGCGATGCGCTTCGCGACATTCTGGATCCCCGCCATGCCAGGTCCTGATATGAAGCCAGTCCTGTCCATCGAAGACCTCAATGTCAGCTTTGGCAAGAACACCGTCGCTGCCGTTTCCCATGTCAGTTTCGACGTCGGTCGCGAGCGTGTCGGCATTGTTGGCGAATCCGGCTCGGGAAAATCGACAACCGGCCGCGCCATCATGCGCCTTCTGTCGCCAGGCGCGACTGTCTTTGCAAAGCGTCTCGATCTCGATGGTCGTCCGCTCCTGTCGATGTCCGAGAGGCAGATGGGAAAGATCCGCGGCAAGGATATTGCTCTCATCATGCAAGATCCCCGCTATTCGCTCAATCCCGTCCTGACCGTTGGCAAGCAGATCGCCGAGGCGGCACGCCTGCATCTCAACCTGCGCGGCGCAGCGGCGCGCCTGGCGGCCGAAGCGATGCTCGAGCGCGTTTGCATCAGGGACGCAAAGCGCGTGATGGGGCAGTATCCGCATCAGATATCCGGTGGCATGGGCCAGCGCGTCATGATTGCGATGATGCTTCTTGCCAGGCCGAAGCTGGTGATCGCCGACGAGCCGACCTCGGCGCTTGATGTCAGTGTGCGCAAGGATGTGCTGACGCTCCTGGACGAACTCGTCCGGGAGAACGATTCCGGTCTCATCCTGATCAGCCACGATCTCCGCATGGTCTCTGCCTTTTGTGAGCGGATCATTGTCATGTATGCGGGGCGCATCGTCGAGACGCTGAAGCGGCTGGAGGATGCCAGCCATCCCTATACCAAGGGGCTGATCGCCGCGATGCCGGATCCGAGGCACCCGGTCCGGCGGCTTGCGGTTCTCGACCGCGCGAAAATCGACCTGGAGAGAGCAGGATGATTAAAGTCAGTGGCCTCAATGTCACCTTCGCGTCCGGAAAACAGCAAAACCATGTCGTCAAGGACATCGGCTTCAGTGTCACGCGTGGGGAAACGCTGGGCATTGTCGGCGAATCCGGCTGCGGCAAGTCCACCGTGTTGCGATGCCTGTCGGGGATGGAACGGGGATGGTCGGGAGAAATCGTGCTTGCGGGTCGGGTCGTCGGCAAGTCAAGAAGTCTCGATGACCTCAAATGCGCTCAGATGGTGTTCCAGGACCCTTACGGCTCGCTGCATCCGCGCCACCGGATCGGCACCGCGCTTGCCGAACCCTTGCGGGCGATGGGCAGGCAGGAGATTTGGCAAGCCGTCGAGCGCTCGCTACGGCAGGTCGGCCTGCCGGCAACCTTTGCAAACCGTTTTCCCCACGAGCTTTCCGGCGGTCAGCGCCAGCGCGTCGCAATCGCAAGAGCGCTGATCCTGTCCCCGCCGATCCTGCTTCTCGACGAACCGACCTCCGCGCTCGATGTGTCGATACAGGCGGAAATCCTGAACCTCTTGGCAGACCAGCGCGACGAACGGGAACTGACCTATGTGCTTGTCAGTCACGATCTCGCCGTGATCGGCCACATGTGCGACCGCGTGCTGGTCATGAAGGACGGTCGCTTCATCGACGAACTGTCAAAAAGCGATCTCAAAACCAGCACCGCCCACGACACCTATTCTCGTGAGCTGTTCGAAGCCAGTTTCATATAGCCGGTCGCAACGGAAGCGATGGATCGCGTATAGGAGGTGGATCTCAGCTCGTGGAATTGAAGCTCACGCGACGTCGTTCCCCGGCCACGCGGCAGGCTTTCGGCTGGAAATCCACGGCCTGCGCGTCAGCCTGGTCGCGCCAGATAGCAACTGCCGACGATCAGGTCTGGTGCGAGTGGCTGCCTCTACCCTTTCAACGGCAGGCTCCCGTCGTGTTCGAGGCGTTGCTTTCCCTGTCTTAAGGAAACCGCGGACGCCTCTTCGCTGGCAGCCGGCGAAATGCACCCTCGGTGTCGACATCCGATATTGACGCCGCCCGAAAGTAGTCGGCGGCGCTCAAGATCGCATGTTGCGGAATGCCGCCCTGATCTCCTGGCTGAAGAGTAGAGGTTCCTCCCAGGCAGCGAAGTGGCCTCCCTTATCGGCTCGGCTGTAGTAGACCAGCTTCGGATACGCCCTCGACAGCCACTCCTTCGGCGGCTTGTAGACCTCCCCGGGAAAGACCGTCACGCCGACCGGTACCTCGATAGCCGTCAGCTTCGCAGCTGAGACCGTGTTTTCCCAATAAATGCGCCCGCTCGATGGTCCGGTGTTGGTCAGCCAGTAGAGCGTGATATCGTCGAGGATCGCGTCCTTCGTCAAAGCCCTTTCTGGCTCGCCACGGGTGAAGACCCAGTCGGCAATCTTGTCGTACAGCCAGGCAGCAAGCCCGACTGGTGAGTCCGCCAGACCGTAACCGACGGTCTCCGGACGGGTGTTCATGATGGCTGCGTAGCCGAAGCCATTGTTCAGGAAGTCTCTTGCCTCCTCGAATATCGTCTTCTCGTCGGGCGAGAGAGCAGCAGGTGGCGGAGCGCCGCTCTTCAATGCCTGGGCAGCGTCCGGTGGGAACGTCGTGGCTCGTTCGATGCGATTGACGTGAATGCCGAGGAGGCCCTCTGGCGCCAGCCTGCCAAGGGCATCGGAGATAATTGCTCCCCAGTCACCACCCTGGGACACATAATTGTCGTAGCCGAGGCGCTTCATGAGCATGTCCCATGTGGTGGCGATGCGCTGCGGGTTCCAGCCAGTTGTGCTCGGTTTCTCGGAGAAGCCGAAACCAGGGATGGACGGCAGCACGAGATGGAAGGCGTCCTCGGCCTTGCCTGCGTGAGCGGTCGGATCGGTTAGGGGAGCAACCACGTTGAGGAGTTCGAACACCGAGCCTGGCCAACCGTGGGTCATGATCAGCGGCAAGGCGTTTTCATGTTTGGAGCGCACGTGAATGAAATGGATATCAAGCCCGTCGATGTTGGTCAGAAATTGCGGGAATGCATTCAGCCTGCTCTCTGCGTTCCGCCAATCGTAATCGGCCTGCCAATATTCGACGAGTTCTCGCAGTTTGGTCGATTGGACGCCTTGGGATCGGTCGGTAACGGTTTCCCCGTCCGGCCAGCGCGTTGCAGCCAGCCGCCGCCGCAAGTCAATCAGGGCCGGTTCTGCGACCTCTGCCTTGAACGGGCGTATTTCGCCGTTCGAAGCTATCGCCATTCTGGGTTGCGCCGCATTGGCAAACGACGGCAAGATCGCGTTGGAGAGGGCCGCCGCTGTTCCCCCAAGCAGGAGAGCCCGACGAGACAGATCGGCAGCATCGAATTTTGCGCTCAGGGTCATGACGTTTCCTCCCCTTCTGGTGAATTACTTCACAGCTTCGACGAGCTTCGCATTCCTGGTGACGATGTAGGTCGCCAGCTCCGACGCCTTGCCATCCCCGACGTTTCGAGCGGAATGGGCGACACCATCCGGGATGAACAGGGATTCGCCTGCCTTGAGCGTCACGGCTTCCCTTCCCTTAAGCTTATACTCCAGTGTTCCCTGAAGAACGTAGGCGACCTCCTCGCCAGGGTGCCGGTGGTTTATCGCGAATGCGCCCGGATCGAAATCGACGCGCACCTGGACAACCTCCCTGCCGGAAACGCTGACGTCCTCCTTTAGCAAGTCCGTCCGCCGAATTTCACGTTGCTCGGCTTGTGCAATCTGGAAGGTGAAAATGGCGGCAATCAGTGCCGCGGGAACGATAAATCGGACGCTCATTGGATTGCTCCTTCGCTGACGAGAGCGGGTGCGACGGCACCGTGCTTGCCATCCAAAATCGGGCCGGCCGGTATCCCGCATGTGTTTCAAGGCGGCTAAAATGTAACGAAGCGTCGCCACCCGCGCGTGCGGATACAATGCAATACCAAATCGCCCGCTGCAGCGTCTCGTACGACGGTGACTAATGTTGCATATGCATCATATGGGACCTGTCGAAACTGGCCTGGCGTTCATCGCGCCGAACCAAGAAGGAGTCTTGAGATGTTGAAACGCTCTATACCACTCTTTTTCTCAGTCGCGCTAAGCGCACCTGCTGCCGTGGGATCGGGCGCAGCTTTCGACAACACCCGCACCGAGATCGGTTACATAGACGTTGCCCCGGACATCACGCTTCGCCGCATGGTCGCCCGTAGCGCAAGCCCGAAGGGCACGGTACTCTTTCTGCACGGGTTTCCAGAGACTCTGCTCGTCTGGAAGGATATCGCCACCGAGCTGGCGAAGGACTACGAAGTCCACGCCATCGACTGGCCGGGCTATGGGCTGTCTTCTCGTCCGGCGCCGGCCAAATTCTCATATTCGCCAAGAGACTACGCAAATGTCTTGGCAGCCTACATCAAGGCTGCCCGCATCGATCGCTCAAAGCTGACAATCTACGCGACCGATATCGGATCGCTTCCGGCCCTTCTGGCTGCGATCGAGGAGCCGGATATCGCCAGAAAGATAGTCGTCGGAGACTTCGCTCCATTCAACAGGCCGGAGCACATGTACGAGAGCCTCCAGAACCTCAAGAGCGAGCCGGCGGGATCGAAGACCCGCATGTACATGAACGAGAACAGCGCCGAGATTCTGGCGAACGTCTATCGTCGTGGCCTGCCGCCCGAAAAACAGTTCGATCTCCCGGCCGATGTCTTCAAGGACATGACGTTGGGATGGGAACATGGCGGCATCACCTGCGCTGATGCTTTCTACCACTACTATTCACACTTCACCCGAGACCAGGACCACCTGGAGACCCATCTTGGCGAACTCAAGACGCCGGTAAAGGTCGTCTGGGGTGAAAACGACCTCTACATCAACAAAGCCATGGGCGAGGAGTTTGCGCGGCGAGCCGGCGCAACCCTTTGCGTTCTGCCGGGTATCGGTCACTATCCGCACCTCCAGAGGCCGCAGGACGTCATCGCCGAAATCCGCGCGGCGAATTAGCCTGCGCCGGTACGAACGCTCTCATGCTGGCTCGTCCTCTCTTGGGAGATTTTCGGCTATGTCGATGATTGCTTTTGCACCATTCTTGCCAACGAGCCGGCTGGCTTTGCGCTGCGCCTTGCGCCAGGCCGGAGCGGCCTCGCTCAGTAGCTTTTCCCCGCCGGCGGAAATGACGACCGGGCGGCTGCGACCGCCCTTTGTCGGAAGCTCTTCGATCCAGCCTTCCTTGAGCAGCGGTGCGAGGCTGCGGGTCAGGGTCGTCCGGTCCTGGAAATTTGCGCGGCCGATTTCGGCGCGGCTGGCACCACCCAGTTTCGCAATCACGATCAGCATCGAGAACTGGGACGCGTTCAGGCCATGGCTGCGCAATTCCTGGTCATAGATGTTTGTGATCACCCGAGAGATGCGTCTGGCCCTCGTCATCAAGCATCCGGATACGACCTCGCCTGCGATAGCGGACCTGGGACCAATTCGATCCATCGCTTGACCTCCACAACGTTCGATAGGCTCGCGTTAGATAGTGTGTATGCAACATCCAGTCAAATCCTGGGCGTAGCAACCGAAAAGATTCAAGGCAGGCAAAACGGTTCGGAACCCTTTGGGCCTCGCCGACGCTTGAAGCCATCGGCCCCCGACGGGCTACCAAACCAAGTATGAAAGGACGAACTGAAATGAACAACACTGCCATCAGTAAATCGGCTGCCGAAACACAGAGGGTCCGCGGCTTGCCAAGCCATTCGACGGTCGGCACCAATGACCTGGACGCCGCATCGGCGTTCTACGACAAACTGCTCTGCGTGTTCGGCATCGGGCGCGTTCTGGTCCAGCCTGGTCGTGCCGTATACTACCGACACAAGACCCTTGCCCAGCCGCTCGATGAGAGCGTGGAAAAATCGCAGCTGCAATGGCTGCGCGAACTCTTTTAAACGAGAGCTATCCCGATGCCACGCATTAACTTTGGGTTAACCATAATCGTCGTTTACCATGATAAAGCGGCCTCGAGCGCCGTTGATTCGGAAATCCGGCGCGAAATCTGCGTATGGATGTGGGGAAAGACGATTGCGGCGACCCGAAGCGTTCAGTCTACTGAGGCCGTCGTGCTTGGCACTGATTGGCGGCCTGCTGGTCGGATGCCAGTCATCGGGAAACGTCCGCCCCCTGAACACGTCACAAACCGTTCCGGCTGAGGCGGCGCTTGCCCTGCCTCCACCTGGAGGTCCCTCGATCGTCAGTGTTGTCGAACACAAGCGCGGCAACGGCACCGAGCAAATGATTTCGCTCTACACGTCGTCTTCGGTATCCGGGCAGAACTTTCTCAAGGTGCAGTTCCTTGGGGCATCGGGCGCCAATCCCGGCACCAGCAGCGCACCATTCAACATGATCAGCGAGAACGGGATAATCCGCGAGGCTTTTGATGCGGTTCCCGGCGTACAGATGACGCGCTCGATGACCTATCTGCAAAACAGCTACGGACCCTTCAGCTATGCATCGGGCCAGAGCGGTTCGGGCGATACCTGTATTTATGGCTGGCAGCAGATCCGCTCGAGCCGATCGGCACATACACAGGCGCGCAACTTCGGAATGATCCAGATGCGGTTGCGCCTTTGTGATGCACGGGCAACCGAAAGACAGCTGCTCGCAATCATGTACGGCTACACACTCGTTGGGACGCTCGACGGCGAAATATGGAATCCGTTTGGATCCGCACCAGGCACGGATCCCACGCTTGGGCGGCCCGGCAATCCGATCTATCCGGACGAAAATGGTTACAGAAGCATGCCGATGGCCTTCGGCTATGAACCTGCCCGGCCGGAAATCCAATCTCGTGTCGTTGTCGTACGCAGCCTTCAGCCGAAGGCCGAGGAGACGCCGGCGCAATTGCCGCCGCCGACAGGTCCTCGCGTACCGTTGCCAGACGGCGCCAACGGCCTGACGCAGAAAGACATGTCAGTGGTGCCGTCAAACGGACAGATCCGAGCGGGAACCGCGACGCCAGGCGGCACAACGGTGCCATTGCCGGAATGTATTGGGGATTCGGCCATGACGGCCGCGTGCCGGAGATAGACGAAATGAGGCTGAGGTGTTCCCAAGCACCCTGCCTGACTTGTCAAAGGGATATTGATGCATAAAGCCCGAAGCATGATTACCTGGGCCATCGTTTCTCTGTGCGTGATCGTTTTGATCACGCTGCCAGTGAACCTGCAGACGCAGCTGATTGCGAGCATTGTCGTCGTCGCCATCATGGCGATCATCAAAGGGCTGAAGGCGGAAGGTACCTGGCGGCTGGTCGCGCTCGCCTTCGGCACGTCCATCGTCCTTCGCTATGTCTACTGGCGCACGACCAACACGCTGCCACCGATCAATCAACCGGAGAATTTTATCCCCGGCCTGCTTCTCTACCTCGCGGAGATGTACAGCGTCGCGATGCTGGCGCTCAGCCTGTTCATCGTCGCGACACCCTTGCCACCGCGCCCTTCGCGCGCCAGCAAGGAAGAGCGCTTCCCCCACGTCGACGTGTTCGTTCCGTCCTACAATGAGGACGCGCACCTCCTTGCCAACACCCTGGCTGCGGCAAAGGCCATGGATTATCCGGCCGAGAGGCTGCATGTCTGGCTGCTTGACGATGGCGGCACCTTGCAGAAGCGCAATTCCAACAAGCTTCTCGAAGCCCAGGCGGCAGTTGCACGCCACGACGAGCTGAAGAAGCTCTGCGAGGATCTTGACGTGCGCTACCTCACGCGCGATCGCAACGAGCACGCCAAAGCCGGCAATCTCAACAACGGCATGAGGTATTCGAGCGGCGAGCTGATTGCCGTATTCGACGCCGACCATGCGCCAGCGCGCGACTTCCTGCTCGAAACCGTCGGCTACTTCGACGACGACCCGAAGCTGTTCCTTGTCCAGACGCCGCATTTCTTCATCAACCCGGATCCGCTGGAACGCAATCTCAAGACCTTCGAGAGGATGCCGAGCGAGAACGAGATGTTTTACGGCATCATCCAGCGCGGTCTCGACAAATGGAATGCAGCGTTCTTTTGCGGTTCAGCCGCCGTCCTCAGCCGCCGGGCGCTGGAATCCCAGGGCGGCTTCAGCGGCATCAGCATTACCGAGGACTGCGAAACCGCCCTTGCCCTTCACGGCGACGGATGGAACAGCATCTACGTGGACAAGCCGCTGATCGCCGGGCTGCAGCCGGCGACCTTTGCGAGCTTCATCGGGCAGCGTAGCCGGTGGGCACAGGGAATGATGCAGATTCTGCGCTTCCGCTTCCCCTTGCTCAAGCGTGGCCTGACGCTGCCGCAGCGCCTTTGCTACATGTCCTCGACGCTTTTTTGGCTCTTCCCCTTCCCGCGCACGATCTTCCTGTTTGCGCCACTTTTCTATCTCTTCTTCGATCTTGAAATCTTCACCGCATCGGGTGGCGAGTTCCTTGCCTATACGCTGGCCTATATGCTCGTGAACCTGATGATGCAGAACTATCTCTACGGATCGTTCCGCTGGCCGTGGATTTCGGAACTTTACGAATATGTTCAGACAGTCCACCTTTTGCCTGCAGTGGTTTCGGTCATGCTCAATCCGCGCAAGCCAACCTTCAAGGTGACAGCAAAGGACGAGTCGATCGCGCTCAGCCGCCTTTCGGAGATCAGCCGGCCATTCTTCGTCATCTTTGCAGTCCAGCTCATTGCTCTGGCGGTGACGATTTATCGCATCTACGCCGAGCCCTATAAGGCTGATGTGACATTGGTCGTCGGCGGGTGGAACGTCATCAACCTGATCATGGCCGGCTGCGCCCTCGGTGTCGTCTCCGAACGGGGCGAGCGGGCCGCGTCCCGCCGTGTCCGTGTCAACCGCCGCTGCGAATTCGGCGTTAACGGCAAGTGGTATACCGCCTCCATCGAGGACGTGTCGGTCCACGGCGCAAGGCTGCATGTGTTCAACAAGCAGCTGGACACGATGGTGATAGGTACCGAAGGAGAGATACGTTTCCAGCCTCACAGCGGCGCAAGCATCGAAACGCTGCCGCTGATCGTCCGTAACATCCAGCCTTCCGGCGAGATTCTTGCCGTCGGCTGCCAATATGTTCCCAAGAACGCCCTCGACCATCGCCTGATTGCCGACCTGATGTTTGCGAATTCCGATCAGTGGACGCAGTTCCAGCAAGCGCGCCGCCACAATCCGGGTCTTGTGCGCGGCACGATCTGGTTTCTCGGCCTCGCGCTCTATCAGACGAGCCGCGGCCTCGTGTATCTTTTCCGCAGCATGCGGCCCGAACGCGAGCGCCAGCACCAGGTCGTGAAGGCGGGCAACTGATGAAGACCATCATATCGATCACGGCGTTTCTTTTCGCCGCTTGCGCGGTCGCCTATGCGCAGGTAGCGCCTTTCGATATGTCGGGCGAGCGTGAGCAAGGTAGCGCGCCCATGGTGCCGAGACTGACATTGCCGGCCACGCCAGCACCGGCAACAATCCCGCAAACGCCCGTACCGGCAACGCCGTCGCCTCCGCCGGCCGCGCAGCCTACGACGCCACCCCCTCCGTTTTCCATGGCGCCGGCTTCCTCGTCAGCGCCGGCTGAGGTGCCTTCGGCGCCAGCGCAAGCACAAGCTGTGCGCCCGAAAACGACAACGCCGGCAAACGCATCACCGGCGGCTGAACCGCCCGCCATGCCATTGCCTCGGCAAATGGCGACTGACGCATTCCGGAGATATGTTCTTCCCTTCGCCAAGTTCGGTCTGGACGGCGAATATGATCGCAAGTCATGGTCGATTTACATAACGCCGGAGCAAGCTGCCGCGCCGGCGAAGTTCAACTTCTCCTACCAGAATGCCGTGGTCGTTGCTCCGGAGGCATCACAGCTGACGGTTCTTTTGAACAATCGGATCGTCGGTCAACAGCCGATCGCCTCATCGGATGCGCCATCGAGCGTCGCCTTCGACGTACCCCCAGGCCTGTTGCAGCCTGGCGCAAATCTTCTGACATTCGAAGCAACGCAACGCCACCGCACAGACTGCACCGTTCAATCGACCTATGAGCTGTGGACCGATATCGACCCGGCAAAAACCTACCTGACCTTTGGCGGGCAAGAAGCCGGGCGGTTCTCCAGTACAGACGCGATCCGCGCGATTGGCGTGGACGAAACAGGAAGGACGCAAATCAGTTTCGTCGTGCCGGCCCTTGAGCAGCCAGGAACAACGAAACCTCTCTTGCGTCTTGCCCAAGGCCTTGCGGTTTTAAGCGGCATGCCGAACCAGACTTTTTCTTTCACCCCCGACACCTTGCCGCCAACCGGTGCCGGTCGCATGACCGTCGTGGTCGGAACGCCGGCCGAACTTCAGTCAGTCATCACCCTGCCGCTGGCCGCGCAAGCAGCGCCGTTCGCCTCCTTCGTGACAGACCCGAAGTCGGGGGCACCTGTTCTCCTGATCAGTGGCCCGTCCTGGCCTGCAATCGCGTCTGCGATCGATACCATCGTTTCGCCAACGGATCGTCCCGCGACAGCCAGTCGCGATACGCTGGTAACGCAGCGTTGGAGCGCCCCGGATGCGCCGCTCGTTTTGTCGGCGACAAACCTGACATTTGCGCAACTGGGCGTGAAGACCAGCGAGTTTTCGGGACGACGCTTCCGCACCAGTTTCAATATCGCGGTTCCGTCCGACTTCTACGCCAATGCCTATGGCGAGGCCACCGTGCTGTTGGACGCAGCCTTCACGCAGAGTGTCCTGCCCGGCAGTCACATCGATGTATATGTCAACGGCAACATCGCTTCGACGGTACCGATTTCGTCGACAGGTGGTGGCATCTTCCGGCACTTGCCCATTCGCGTGACCATGCGGCATTTCAAGCCAGGCCTGAACACGCTGTCGCTTGAGGCCATCCTGATGACGAAGGAGGACGAAGTCTGCGTCCCCGGCACGACGGCCGGCGCCGCCCCGCGTTTTGCGCTCTTCGACACCAGCGAGCTCCACATTCCCGATTTTGCCCGGATCGGACAGCGGCCAAACCTCGCCGGACTGTCTGGAACCGGTTATCCGTACAATCGAGCCATGCTGCCAGTACCGCTCTTTATCGATCGGATTGACAGCGACACGCTGTCGGCGACCGCCACGCTGCTTGGACAAATGGCGATCGTTGCCGGCCGCCCGATCGACGTCGAACCGGCGGCGACGCCAGGCGCCATAGGCGAGCGCGATGCGATTTTCATAGGATCGATCTCTCAAATGCCGCCAGCGGTGCTGTCGCAGTTGAATATTGCGGCGACGAGCCAGGCCTCCTGGCGACCTCAGATCGCCGCTCAATCCAATCAGGCTGAACCTTCCGTGACCTTTGAGGATTGGCGCTCGAAGGTTAGCGGCGGAGTGTGGCGCGGACAGATCACATCCTTCCAGGAGTGGCTTCGCCGCAACTTCGACATCTCCTTGAGCTCACTGCAGTTCGTGCCCGGGTCGGAAGACGTTTTTACACCCGGCAATGCCGACAGCTTCTTGATCGCTCAGGGTAAAAGCGTGGCCGGGGGGTCGTCCTGGACCGTCGTCACAGCTCCCTCGGCCAGCGACCTGCGCGAAGGCGTGGAGGCTGTCACCGCCCAGGTCAACTGGCCAAAAATCGCTGGTCATATCACCACCTACTCCAGCAAGACCGGCAAGATTGAAAGCGTCCCCGTCGGTCGCTTTGATTTCGTAAGCTCTCAGCCCTGGTCCCTGTCAAACTATCGCCTGATTGCTGCAAACTGGCTGTCGACGAACATTTTGTCCTACGCCTTCCTTCTTGTCGTCCTGTCGCTTCTGATCGGCGTGACCACGGCAAGCATGCTTTCCAGATTGGGCAGGCGCGAATGATGAGGCTTTTGAAACTGATTTGCGCCGCAGGCTTTGCGGTTGCTTTCTGCTTCCAGTCTGCGCAGGCCCAGGGACCGGGGATCAGCCCGCAGGCCTGGAACGCCTACAAGGCGAAGTTCCTGGATGCGAGCGGCCGCATCATCGATGACGCCAACGGCAATATCAGCCACAGCGAGGGCCAGGGGTATGGCCTGCTGCTTGCCTATCTCGCCAATAGCCCCGCCGACTTCGAGCAGATCTGGTATTTCACGCGCACCGAGCTGCTGTTGCGCGACGACGGCCTGGCAGCCTGGAAATGGGACCCGGCCGTCACGCCACATGTCACCGACACCAACAACGCTTCGGACGGCGATCTCTTGATCGCCTATGCGTTGGCGCTCGCCGGATCTGCCTGGAACAAGAGCGACTATATCGAGGCAGCCGCGAAGATGGCGCAGGCGCTTCTGTCGCGCGTCGTGGTCAGCTCAGGCGGACGAACATTGCTGTTGCCTGGTGTCAGCGGATTTGATTCCACCGATCGCAAAGATGGCCCGATCGTCAATCCTTCCTACTGGGTCTACGAGGCGATCCCGGTCATGGCGCTGCTCGCGCCGTCCAACGCCTGGCAAAAGCTGTCGGACGACGGCCTGTCGTTGTTGCGGGCAATGCAGTTCGGACCACGCAAGCTACCAGGCGACTGGGTCAGCCTCAATCGCATGCCGGAACCGGCGAAAGGCTTCGATGCGGAATACGGATATAACAGCCTGCGCATCCCGCTTTATCTCGTTCGCGCGGGAATTTCGGACAAGGAATTGCTGTCAAGAATACGCAAGGGAATGACGACGCAGGATGGCACTCCGGCGACGATCGACCTCGCATCCGGCAAGCCGAAAACACTGCTGCCGGACCCGGGTTATCGAATTGTTAACGATGTCGTGGCCTGTGTGACAGATGGAACGAGGCTGTCCGAGTCGTCGCGGCACTTTGAACCATCGCTCTACTATCCATCGACCCTTCATCTTCTTGGGTTGGCATTTGTCGGGGAGAAACATCCAGAGTGTCTGTAAGATCCTCATCCGTTGCAATTGTTGTCGCGGTGGCGGTAGCCGGTCTGGTGACCGCTCTTAAGGATCGTCCGGCACTTCGGGATATGCTTGGCTTCCATTGGACGAGCGAGCCCGCGCCTCAATTCATGCTCATGGGGCGTGTCACGGGACCGGAAACCAGTCCCAAGCCGCACGTCGATGTGCAGGCGATCGCCGATCGGCTGCAGGCCGCGACCATGGTTGCGCCGCAGCCTCAGGACGGCGAGGAAGCCGAAAACCCGGTCACGCTTGCACAAGCTCCGCAACAGCAGCCAAGTGCTGCTCAACCAGCAAGGCCCCAGCCAAAAGTCGACGAGAGTGCATTGCGCTATTTCGCCAGCCGCGGCGACACGGCACGACTCCAGGCCGAGATCGCGCGTCTTCGGGCACTCTACCCGAACTGGGTGCCACCGGCCGATCCCCTGGCCATTCCGCAGGGCGGCGACAAGCAGCTTGAACAAATGTGGCAGCTTTATTCGGAGGGACGCTATGCGGAACTGCGAAAGGCTCTTGCCGATCGGCAGGCGTCCGAGCCGGGGTGGCAGCCGCCGCCCGATCTGCTTGACCGGCTGGATGTTGCCGAAGCCCGGGCGCGCCTTGTCAATGCGTCCGACCTGAAGCAGTACGCAACCGTCATCCAGATCGGCGCCAACACGCCGAGCCTTCTGACATGTAGCGACATCGATGTGCTGTGGCGCGTGGCCGAAGCCTTCGCAAAGACAAACCGCTCGCCTCGCGCCCAGGCTGCCTATGTCTACATCCTGAAGAATTGCACAAATCCCCAGGAGCGCTTGGCGACCATTCAGAAGGCGTCCACGTTGCTGTCCTACGCAATGATGCAGGATCTCATTGGCCTTGAACGTCCCGATGGCAACGGCGGTCGCGAATTTGATAGCATCCGCAATGACCTTGCCCGCCGCTTTGTCGCCGCTGGCAACGATGACCCCAATCTCGCTGTGGCGCCAACATACCTTTCAATTGTCCAACGGCTTGCTGAAACCGAGGGGCTTGCATCCGACAGCCTGCTGCTTGGCTGGTATCAGCTTCGCCGTGAAAACTACGCGGATGCCGAAAAATGGTTCCGGACTGCGCGCGAGAAGGAAGACACGGCCCTTGCCTCACAGGGTCTGGCGTTGGCGCTCATTGCCGAGAAGAAACATCAGGAAGCCGAGGATGTGGTCTACAAGTGGCGCGGCGCATCCAAGGACGCGACCGCGACCTATCTTGCGGCAACGGCAAACCTGATGGCCCTGCAGCCACCCGCGAACCTCAGCGAAGAGGTGCTTTCGCGTATCGCCGCCGAGGTCATTGCGCAAAAGTATGTGCCGACGGCGCAGCAATTCGGCTGGTTTGCGCGCACCCTCAACCAACCGGAAGCGGCAGCGCGCTGGTTCGAGACCGCATTGCGCTGGAAGCCGGATGACGAGCCCTCTGCCTACGGGCTGGCCATCACGCGTCAGCAATTGCGCGATCATACCGGCGTGGCCGAGATCCAGCGCCTGTGGGCAGGCAGGTCAGAGCGCATCGCGCAGTTGGGTGAGACCACCAACAGGACGACCACCATGCCTCCCCTGCCCGCTCCGGGGCAGACGATTGAGCCAGAGGCGCCGCCCAAGGTCGTCAGCGCACCGACGGAGCCGCTTGAAAGAGCAATCCCACCGGCTCGCGTCGAAGCCTTGCGCCAGCCTGCGATGCAAACTGTAACCGTTCGCCGCAGTGGACGGCAGCTGCGCGGCTGCACCACCACGATCAATGCCCAATTGCTTGATCCGGAAACGGCATTGTCACGCGGCTGGTGCCTGATGGACATCAATCGGCCGATGGAAGCGGCGAAGGCCTTCGAGGCAGCGCTAGCCGGTCCAAACCGCAAGACGCGCGAAGACGCGGCCTATGGCCAGAGCCTCGCCTACCTGAGGGCTGGTCTCTCCAACAATGCAGCGGTCGCCGCCACGAAGGCGCCGCAGACACAACAGCGGGCGGCGGAACTGCAGGCCGCGATCCTGGCAGATCGGGCGCTCGCCGCCTTCGATGCGAAGCGTTATCGCGAAGCATTGATATATCTCGATCAGCGCGCGCAACTCCGCCAGGAGCCGATCGATCTCTTGGTTCTTCGAGGATATGCCTACTTGAACATGAAGATGTACGGCGACGCGGAACGGATATTCACAGCCGCCGCTGCGACCGGCAGCAAGGATGCGAACCGTGGGCTGGCCGACCTGAAGGCATCGACACACCCTGACACCGTCGACTAATGATCCGGGCATTCGCTGCAGGGTGCACTTCCTCGGTGAGCGTCGGGAAAGGCAAGGCTTGTTGCCGGCTCGCCCTTACCCTACCGAAACACCTCGCGCCAAATGCACGCCCGTCAGAATGAGCCGAACATCGAACCGAGCACGGTGACCACGACGAGCGCGATGATGACATTGACGATGACAGTCATCACCATGTCGCCATAGCTTTCACGGTGCGTGAGTTTGCTGATCTGAAGCAGAAGCAGTACAGTGCCGTTGTGAGGGAGGGCGTCCAGAGTGCCCGCGCTGATCGTTGTCAGCCGGTGCATCAGCTCCGGATTGATGCCGTGCTCGCTCGCAAGTGTCATGAAGTTGTCGCCGAGCGCATTAAGCGCAATCGCCATTCCGCCCGAAGCCGTGCCTGTGAGCCCTGCGAGCACATTCATGGCGACGATGATCGAAACCAGCGGCCCTCCGGGGACTTCCAGCACGGCGTCGCGAACCGCAACGAATGCGGGCAGTGTGCCAATGACGGCGCCGAAGCCTACGAGACTGGCGATCATCAGGATCGGCACGGCGGCAGAGTTGGCGCCGGCATCAAGGGTTTCGCGCAGCGCAGGCAGGCGTCGGAAATTGACGATAATGACGGTCAGTATGGCAGCAGCAAGCGCAAGGACGACGGACCATATGCCGGCCACTGCTCCGATCGTGGTCCGGCCCCAGGCCTCCTCGGCGAGGAACGCAAAGTCCATGCGCGGAAGCACGACCAGGGCCATCAGGAAATTCACGACAATGACCACCACGAGCGGCAAAAAAGCAAGGAAGAAGGGCGGCAAGCTGGCACTGCGCTTGCCGTGATCGATCTCCGCCGGGTCGAAATCGCCGGCCATTGCCGCCTGCTCGCGGGTCCTGTCGTCGAGGGCAAAGGCCGTTTTTGTGCCAACGTAACCCTCGCCGGCCCTGCGTGCTGCAGCTTCGGCGCGGGCAAGCCACCACATGCCCAAAGCGAAGATTATGATTGAAGCGATGATGCCCAGACCAGGCGCGGCGAAGGTCGTCGTACCGAAATACGGCATCGGAATGGCGTTGTTGACCGAAGGCGTTCCCGGCATCACCGACATCGTGAACGTAAACGCGCCGAGACCGATGGTGGCCGGCATCAACCGGCGCGGGATGTTGGCCGCCCGGAACATCTCGTCCGCCATGGGTACCAGCACGAAGAAGGCGACGAAGACGCTGACGCCGCCATAGGTGACCAGGGCCGAGGCAAGCACGACCGACAGCATCGTGCGCTTCGTTCCGAGCCGTTCGGTGAAGAACCGCGCGATCGATATGATCGCACCGCTGTCGTCCATGAGCTTGCCGAACAAACCACCGAGCAGGAACATCGGGAACCACTGCGCGACGAAGCGCGCAGCCCCTCCCATGAACGTCTGCGTCCAGCTGGCAAGGAGTGGCTCGCCGGAGATCGCAGCCGCCACCAGTGCAGCCAGCGGAGCCACGATCAACACGCTCCATCCGCGATAGGCAAGCCATATCAGCAGGGCGAGCGCGAGCAGTATCCCAACCAATCCCATGTTTCAGCCTTTCATCCAAACTGAGTTCTCGGCTTCGATGTCGACGGTCACCGGCAATCCACGTGAACCACCGCTGCCACCCCTTTCCAAGGACACCATCCAATCCAGGCCCGGCCGGTCGTCCAATCTGGCATCGCCAAGTAGCGTCGTCGTTCGCCTTCTGCCCCATCGATTGCTCAAGTCGGGACAGCGCCGCCAACGCTCAGGATCGAAACAGGCGGCTATACTGTGTTTCATGCCATGCGCTCGCCATGGCCTGCGCAACGGACAGATTGCCGATCTCGGCATCGTCGAGAGTAATGGCCGAGGCGGCACTTCGTTCGACGATCGGAACGGCATCGATCAGTATGCGCTGGCCAGCGACATGACCGAGCGGGACCACGCGGATGGCGGCCGCAACCTGCGCCTCCACAACCGCCCACATCAGCCCCTGCAATGCAGAAAATGGCGCCACCTGCCAGTGATGGGCAGCAATCGCGAAGCTTGCCGGATAGGTCAGTTCGGTGCCCGCATAGGCCTGTGCCGCTGGAACGCCGAGTGCTTTGAGGAGAATGATCAAGGCTTCGCCCATGCGCCGGTCTTCAGCCTGCATCTCGCTGCTTTCACGACACGCCGCAAGCCAGGCGTTCGCATGGGAAAAGCCCGAACGGTCTTCAGCATAGAGCGCCTGGATCATGCGCCAGAACAGTGCGCCATCCACCACCGCGAAGATGTTTTCGAGGGAGCCAAGGATCCAGTCGCGTACCGTCGCATCATTTTTTACCCACCCGGCATGCACTGCCCATTCAAGGCCACGGGAATAGGAAAACGCACCGACAGGCAGGCTCGGACTGACAAGCCGCAGAAGATGAAGTGGGACGGCATTGTCCGTGTCGACAGCGCCTCCCTGCCGGGCGGGCTCCACGGTTTGGCGCGCGGCATAAGACGGAAGGCGATGAATTTTCGATGCGTCGCTTGCAGAGCGGTCAAAGGTCATGTTGTCCAAATCCCCTGCTCCTTGCCATTTGAAGGTTACGCTATTTTTCGCTCTGAACGGGATGCGCTGCGGTCCGCAGCCAGATAGCGTCGCCGATTGTCTTCCGGCGTCGTCGCTTCAGCCGGCGGGACCGGCTCCAGCGCCTTGAACGCATATGCGCCTATCAGCATCAGCCAGGTGACGATAACGAAGGTCGAGGTCAAGACCGGCATGCCGATCGGTTCGAGGAAAATTGCAACCGATGCCCAAAGCCAGGTCGTCACGACCACGCCAAAAAGCGTGTAGGCAAAACTCTGCCAGGTCAGGACAAGAAAAAAGCCGCCAAGCGCCAAGGCCGTGAGCGCTGCATTGTACCCGAACAAGCCGTCCCGAATAGCGCCTTCCGGCCCGCCGAAGGCTGCTGCCACGAGCGCTGCCAGCGCTGCTCCGATGACGGCCATTGCCGCGGCGATGCGCGAGTGAATGGCAATGCCGATGATGATGAGATAGCCACTGACCCAGTTATCCTGGAAGAAGATCTGCCCGATCGCGTTGCCGATACCCATGTACCAGGTCGGCAGCACATAGGCGACACCGTCTGCGTATTGGTCCGGAGAGACCGGCTTGGCCAGCGGACCGGCCTCGATATTGTCGAACTTTAGCACCGCGAAAAGGAAGAGCCATCCGACCAGCACGAAAGGCATGGTGAGCGCCGCCACCCTGTACGGGCCCAACAGGTTGGCCAGCGCAGCAAAAACCATCGTCGTCATGGCTGCTGCGAAGACAATGTAGACGGCGAGATAAAACGAAGGCACCGCGCCGGTGCGGAAGTTCTCGCTGGTGAAGGCGACGAGTGCAAGGCCGACAAGCGCGCCGTTAAAGCCGTAAAGGCCATTGCGGATCAACCCGCTGTCGGCCTTAAGCACGATCGCGGTGGCAGTGCTGACGACGACGCCGAGCAGGCAGATCAGCCCGTAGATCCATGAATTGTAAAATAGAGCCGCCAGAATGACCAACCCGCACAGGGGATTGTTCTGAAACACGACCTGACCGATGCCTCGCAGCGACCAGTCGATAAATCCGAATGCCCGGTGGTCCTGGAAGTAATTCTGGTTCACCACATTCTCCCGCGCACTGCCAAGGTCCCGCCGTTTGGTCCAGATTTCGTGGCCTCCCGGTCGCAGCTTTGTCAGAACAGATAATAGCGCTGCGCCATCGGCAGGACCGTCGCCGGCTCACAGGTGATGATCTGGCCGTCCACACGCACCTGGTAATTCTGCGGATCCACTTCGATGTTTGGCGTAAGCGCATTGTGGATCATGTCCTTCTTGCGGATGGACCGCGTGCCTTTCACCGCAACCAGGGCCTTGTTCAGCTTGAGTTTGTCGCCGATGCCCGCATCGAGCGCTGCTTTTGATACGAAGGTGGCACCGGTCGAAAAGCGGGCGCGACCAAGGACGCCGTACATCGGGCGGAAATGCACTGGCTGTGGCGTGGAAATCGAAGCGTTCGGATCGCCCATTGGCGCTGTGGCGATCATGCCGCCTAGCAGCACCAGCGACGGCTTTACGCCGAAACTCGCCGGCTTCCACAACACCAGGTCGGCCCGCTTGCCGACCTCGATCGAGCCAAGCTCGTGGGCAAAGCCATGGGTGATCGCCGGGTTGATGGTGTATTTGGCGACGTACCGTTTGGCGCGGAAATTGTCATTGCGCGGGCTATCCTCGGGCAGCGGTCCGCGCTGAACCTTCATCTTATGGGCCGTCTGCCAGCAACGCACCGTAGTCTCGCCGATCCGGCCCATGGCCTGCGAATCAGACGACATCATCGAAAGTGCACCGATATCGTGCAGGATGTCCTCGGCCGCGATCGTCTCCTTGCGGATTCGCGACTCGGCAAAGGCCACGTCTTCGGGTATCTGCGGGCTCAAGTGGTGACAGACCATCAACATGTCGAGATGCTCGTCGATCGTGTTGATCGTGTAGGGCCGCGTCGGATTCGTGGATGAAGGGAGGATGTTTTCCTGCCCAACCGCCGTGATGATGTCGGGAGCATGGCCGCCGCCGGCACCTTCCGTGTGGAATGAGTGGATCGCACGCCCTTTCATCGCGGCAAAGGAATCCTTCACGAAGCCGCTCTCGTTCAGCGTGTCCGTATGGATGGCGACCTGGATGTCCTCTTCGTCGGCAACCGTCAGGCAGGTGTCGATGGCAGCAGGGGTCGTTCCCCAATCCTCGTGCAGTTTCAATCCTATGGCACCGGCGCGGATCTGTTCGCGTAGCGGTTCTGGCAAGCTTGCGTTTCCCTTGCCGAGAAGTCCGACGTTGATCGGCAGGTCCTCAATGGCTTCGAGCATCCGATGGATGTTCCAAGGTCCGGGCGTCACCGTGGTCGCCAGCGTTCCGACAGAAGGACCCGTGCCGCCGCCCACCAGCGTCGTCGTACCGCTAGCCAGAGCTTCGTCCGCCTGCTGCGGCGCGATGAAGTGAATGTGGGTGTCAACCGCGCCTGCGGTCAAAATCTTGCTTTCGCCCGCGATGACGTCGGTACCGGGGCCGACGACGATGGTGACACCCGGCTGAATATCAGGATTGCCAGCTTTCCCGATGCCCGAGATGCGGCCGGCCTTGATCCCGACATCGGCCTTGACGATGCCCCAATGGTCGAGGATCACGACGTTGGTGATGACGAGATCGGCGACCTCGGCTGCCAGCGCCTGGCCTTGGCCCATGCCATCGCGGATGACCTTGCCGCCGCCGAAGGTTACTTCCTCACCGTAAATGGTGTGATCGGTCTCGACTTCGATGACGAGTTCCGTGTCGGCGAGCCTGATCCTGTCGCCCTTGGTCGGGCCGTAAAGGGAAGCATAGTTCTCTCGCGTGATCGTGCCCATCTCAGTTTCCCAATCTGCCCATGATCATGGCATTGAAGCCGTAAACCTTGCGCTCGCCTGCAAGCGCAACCAGCTCGACCGGTCGCTCCTGCCCGGGCTCGAAACGGACGGCGGTTCCCGCCGGAATATTAAGGCGGAATCCCTTCGTCTTCTCGCGATCGAACCGAAGCGCCGTATTCGTTTCATAGAAATGGTAGTGGGAACCAACCTGGATTGGCCGATCGCCGGTATTCGCCACGTCGATCGTGCAGACCTCTCTGCCGGCGTTGAGGCTCACCGTGCCGGCCTCGATGAAGAATTCACCCGGGATCATCGTATCGCCTCCTCAAATCATGCCGAAGGCCAGGCTGACGCCGATTGCCGCGCAGGCGGCCCCTGCCGCCGGCACGAAGTTGCGCAGCTTCGGCCCGAAGCCGCAACCGGCAGCAATCCCGATACCGTGGAGCATGAGGGTGGCAAGCGCAAAGCCGGCCATATATTCGAGCCCGGGCGCATTTTCCGGGATCTCGCTTCCGTGGGCATGGCCATGCAGGAGTGCCATCAAGCCGATGACAGCAATGCCAGCAGCGACCGGCAGGTTGACCGCAAGCGCCACCAGGATGCCGAGCACCACGACCGAGGCCAGAATGCCCGGTTCGACCAAGGGGACCGGCACATGGAGCATGCCAAGCGCGCCACCGGCCAGCATGACGCCGACAAAGGCCGCAGGCCACGCCCAGATCGCCTTGCCGCCCTTCAGCGCCGCCCACAGGCCGACGGCGATCATCACCGTCACATGATCAAGCCCCAGGAATGGGTGGATAAAGCCTGCTATGAAGGACGATGACGAGGTCGCGCCCATGCCGACATGGGCGTAGGCGGGCAGAGCCGAGGCGGTCAGAAGGACTGCGGCGAGCCCGGCTTCCTTGATCTTTGCGGTGGCGGACATGGAAGGACCTTTCATGAAAACCGACAGATGACGGCTGCGCGATCTCGAGCAGCGACGAGGTGGTGGGAGCATTCGGTCTTGCCGAAACTGAAGCATTTCTCTGTCCTAGCGGATCGGTTCATGCACGGTGACCAGCTTCGTGCCGTCTGGAAAAGTCGCTTCGATCTGGATGTCGTGGATCATTTCGGGAATACCTTCCATGACGTCGTCTCGGGCCAGAAGGGTTGCTCCATACGACATCAGCTCGGCGACCGTCCGGCCTTCGCGCGCACCCTCAAGGATGGCTGCGGAAATATAGGCGATCGCCTCCGGATAGTTGAGCTTGATGCCTCGAGCCCTGCGGCGTTCAGCCAGCAATCCTGCCGTGAAGACGATCAGCTTGTCCTTCTCGCGCGGTGAAAGTTCCATCGTTTCTGTTCCTCGCTCAACGATGCCTACGTTGCCCAGATCCGCGGAGCGTTCGCCGGCTTGCGGAGGCATGCTGTCCGCAAAACGTCCCACGTGCTGGCAAACAGGCTCTTGGCCTCAGACACCCGCTGACCGAGGTAGCGGCATACGACAACCCGCTCCAGCTGACTGACCGAAAACACGTCTGCGCCACGCTCCCGGAGCGCTCCACGCACCCGTTCGGCACAGCCTTCCGCAGCGTCCCCGACATAGATCATCGTGCCGAGGATCGGCTGGTCGGCCAGCGCATAGGATGCCTGAGAAAGCGGCGAGCCGCCGCTCAGATGCAGGCGCTCGAACCAGATCGGCCCGGCGTCACAAAGGACCTCGATGCGCTGGCTGATCCTGCCGCTTTTAAACGCCTCGCCCGCTGCGGGCCGCCCCAGGCTCAGGACGTCCCAACCCACATAGCTTGCTCCCGCGGCAAGGAGGACGCTGGTGTCGATAGAGGCGTCGGCCCCGTCAAACAGGATCGTCTCCTGAGGAAGATGTTCGCAGACCGCACCTTCGCCGACGCTGATCGATATGCGCTGCTCACCACCGCCATGCGTGCTGCGGTAGAACTTCGTGGCGCCGGGGGTCGTCAGAAGGGTTTTTGTGCCGGGTCCAAGATGAATTTTCGTCTCGAGCTTGTCGCCGCCGGCGATGCCGCCCGGTGGGTGCAACAGATAGACGTGGCAGGTGCCGTCTGCCTCAGGGTGAAAAGGGCGTTGGACGACAAGAGGACCAACGTGGCGCTGCCGCATCAGTGCAGTCCTCCCGCCGCGCGACCCGAACCACAACTCCAGTTCTCCCAACCAGCTGCTTGGCAGCGGCACAGACTGCGCGTGCCCTGTCGCGGCGCTGCTGGACGGCAAGTCGGGCGGAGACTGCGGACGCCTCATCTTTCGTCACCGATTTCGAAAGCGGTTACCTTGAAGAGGCTATCATCCGACCGTGTGGATGTGATCGGCTTTCCGTCCAGATCCTTGTGCTTTCGTCCCAAACTTCGTCATTCTCGCCTCTCGCGATAGAACATCGCATGACAATCAAGTAAAAGAAGCAAAACAGTCTCCACGCGAATTGAGGGCTCTCTAGCCCTCTGATGTCCGAGGGAAATCTGGTGTTGAGTATTACCGTGCTATGCGCGTCGGAGAATAGGGCCGGAAAGCCGACCTCGCTGTCGCGTGCCAAGGCTTCCTCGATCCGGTCTTGCGGCAGTCCCGGGATGTCCTCATGTTCGAAGACGACATCCGTCTGGAGATCGAGGCCGCGGACGAGCCCTCCGTGCGATCGCCGGCAGGAATTGCACTCGCGACCGCCACCGCCAGGACGATGGGCGTCACCACGACTATCGCATCGCCATAGACACGACGAGCCGGAATGAAGGCGATGCTTCGCGTCAGGCGAGCCTCGGTTCCTCGCCCCGTTCGCCGGTTTCGTAGCCAAGGGGTTCAGTTCACGAACGACGAAAGGCAAAGCGCATGTCTTCGAGAAACGGTCCCCTTCGCGTCGGGATTGGCGGCCCCGTCGGTTCCGGCAAGACGATGCTGGCGGGGCAGCTCTGCATGTCGATGCGTAACGATTATTCGATCGCCGTCATCACCAACGACATCTACACCAAGGAGGATGCGCTCATATTGGCGCGCCAGCAGGCGCTGTCGGAAGACCGCATCATGGGCGTCGAGACCGGTGGATGTCCGCACACGGCGATCCGTGAGGACGCCTCCATCAATTTGCAGGCCATCGCCGAGATGAGCCGGAGATTCCCCGACCTCGACGTAGTCTTCATAGAGTCCGGGGGCGACAATCTCGCGGCCACCTTTTCACCTGACCTCGCCGATTTGACGCTCTACGTCATCTCGGTGTGTCAGGGCGAGGAAATTCCCCGCAAGGGTGGTCCAGGTATTACGAAATCTGATTTCCTGATCATCAACAAATGTGATCTAGCCCCCTATGTGAACGTTGATCTGGATATCATGCGGACCGATGCGGCCAACATGCGAGGAACAAGGCCCTTCGCATTTACGGACCTCTCGCGCGGAAAGGGCCTCAAGGACATCATTGACTTTATCGTCGAAAATGGCGGGCTGACTTAAGCCCTAAGCGCCTGACTACTGGACCCTGGCGGTATTGGGATCGGATCAACACCATAGATTCAGCGACTTCGCCGAGCGGGAGTGTCGTATGTGCTTGCGTTCGTCGGATCGATTTTCATCCTTGTCCTTCAAGAGATCCTGACGGCGGGCACGCTCGTGCGTCATTGACCGAAGACGCTTTGACAAACGGAATTGGCACTGGGAGCCGTGCCGACCGATGGCCGATCTGTCGTCCCGGCCCATGGCCATGCGAACTTTGCAGGGTGGTCGGCTAAAGGGCTCATTGGCAGGAACGTTTCCGACCGGTGCGCGTTGATTCTTTTTATCCCGCGCCAGTAGGCGTGGGCAATACGAGGGAGGCTATCATGAAAGTCAGCAATTGCATGACGACCGACGTTCAGATCACCGATCCGGAACACACATTGCGGGATGTCGCCTTGATGATGGGCCGTCTCGATGCCGGCGTTCTCCCGGTGGGCGAAAACGATAGGCTGGTCGGCATGATCACCGATCGCGACATCGCCATTCGTGGCGTGGCAGAAGGCAAAGGCCCGGATGCCAAGGTTCGCGATGTGATGAGTACCGACGTCAAATACTGCTTCGATGACGAAGACGTGGAAGACGTCCTTCACAACATGGGCGATCTCCAAGTACGGCGCTTGCCGGTGCTGAACCGAAGCAAGCGGCTGGTCGGCATCATCTCGCTTGGTGATCTCGCCAAGAAGGGCGAGGCCATGGAAACAGGCCGAGCACTGAGCGGCATTTCGCAACGCGGCGGCGCACACTCGCAGACAGCGCACTGACGTTCGCATAGCGCCACAGGAAAACTGGCAGCGAGCCCGCGACTGGTTCACTGACCTCGGTCAGATCGGACACCGCGGGCCGCATTGCGCATCCTTTCTGCCTGGCTCGTCCGTTCCGGTCTGGCGGCGGATGCCGTTCGGATCGGGGCTTCGAGACTGATGTCCGGCCGCAATCTCGTCAGCCCTGTTGCCGAATTCGGCACAATCAACAGGCGCGCAACGAGGAGGTGTTATCTCATGGGGCTAGCTCCTCGACCATCTCGGGATCTCCCCGCCCCGCGCGATGAAGCACGTGAAGATACCGGCAATCGACATGACATCGGGAACCAAGACCGTAGAGGCCGGTTAACCTGCAACCTAAAAAGACAGGGCGAAAAACGAGCCACGAGCCCTACAGGAGAAGGCCAATGGTCAGCAAAGCAGATCGGGACCCGCGTCACCATACGCAAAAGATGCAGATGCGCCTTCAGGAAATGGTCGATCACTTGCGCGGAGATATCGGGAAGGTTGAAGAGCCGCAGTTGAGGGCTATGTTTGAAACCGCAGCGGAAGTGCTTATCGGTCTCAGGAAGGCCTTCAGCGACTATGAACAGAAAAACGAGATGGCCTGGCGGTAATCCGCCAATGGAGGGTTCTTCCGCATATTTGGTGCAGGAGGATTCACGTGCGGCGCGAATACGGTCATAGATTCGGAATCGTAGTCTATGCAGTGATTTGCTCGTGCTTCACTTTTTCAACTCGTTGCTTCCGGAGAATTTCGAGGTCGTGGAGATCGTGCGCCAATGCGGCGCTGTCGTTATTTCGGCGCGGTCGATTTCGGCCTCGGCCACTTGCGATCGCTCCAGGGCGCGTTCACAGCCATTACCTGCGCCGGCTTGCCGATCTGCCTTTCCAGGATCAAGCTGCGGCGATCCGGCTTCGTGCCAGGCGTTTTCGTTGTGTCGATAGTCAATGCACGACGCGCATCTTCACCGAACGATTTCCGGAATTGGTTTCTGCCAAGGCCCGTCGAACCAACTGCCTCAAAGCGGCACAAACAGCGGTCGGACTTACGGCAGGAGGCGAGCCCGGTGGTCGCTTATCGCAAAAGCTGACCATTCCTGTGAGCGGCGATACACTTCTGCGAACGGTGAGCTCATCGGTGCACGAATCCTATCCTGCCCCTCGGATCGTTGGGATCGACGATTGCGCCTGGCGCAAGGGCCAGCGTTACGGCACGATTGTCTGCGATCTGGAACGCAACCGCGTTCATGATCTCCTTCCCGAACGAAATGCTGATGTTGTAGCCGAATGGCTGCCCGCCATCCTGGCGTAGAAATTATCGCCCACGACCGTGCTGGCGTTTATGCAGAAGGGGCACGACGAGGCGCCCCTGATGCCGCTCAGATCGCGGATCGATGGCATCTTCTTACGAATTTGGGTGAGGCTCTTCGTCTGGCGGTCGGCCGAAATCGCAAAGCTGTCCGTCTTGCCGGCGTCGCCGCGATGAATGAGATCGCCACAGGAAGTGAACTCCCCGAACACCCGTCGCAGACGCCAACATCGCTGCAAAGCTTGCGGCACCAGCGAAAGCTGCAACGTCGTGATCTGTATGAGGAGGTGATGCGTCTGCGTGATGCGGGGATCACCTCTGCGAAGCAGATTGCGCCACAGGTCGGCATGAGTGTGCGTACAATTGAACGCTGGCTGGCAGCGGGCGGTGAACCCGAACACCACCGCCCTTCGGCTCTGTACCATACCCTCCTGCCGTTCGAGGACTATCTTCGTCGACGTTGGAACGAAGGATGTCACAATGGCCGACAGCTTCTGTCCGAGATCAAAACCCAGGGATTTAAAGGGAGCCGTGCAACCGTTTACCGATGGATCGCAGCCCTGAAGAAGCAGCCACAATCATCTAAAGGCGAAAAGAGCCGGCCCTGGCGACCGCCATCTCGGCGCGCATGCGCATGGCTTCTGGGCCAGGACCCTTAATCCGGTGACACAAAGACCGAGTGTTTCCTGAAGCATGTTTACGAATATGCGCCGCAGCTTTCGGTTGCCGGGCATCTTTCTCGCCGATTAGAAGCGATATTGCGGGGTGATGATGCCTCCCTCCTGGAGGGATGGATCACTGAGGCCGGGGACAGCGAACTGGCCTCTTTGGCTGCCGGAATTAGCCGCGACGTCGAGGCCGTCCGCGGCGCGATCAATCATCGATGGACGACCAGCCCCGTCGAGGGTCAGATCAATCGCCTGAAGACGCTGAAGCGGCAGATGTATGGCCGTGCCGGTTACGCGCTGCTGCGCGGTCGCGTTCTACTGACGGCATAGCTGACACTCAAATTGCGGGGGACGGGAACCATTGAGCATTGCCTGGGGCGGAGCGTCGGCCTTAGATTTGTTCGAAGCTCTACAAGGATTGCGATATGACTGCGCATCAAACGTCCTTCACCGAAGCAATGAGCCTTGATGATCTTGAAGCTTATCTCATGTCCGACAGTTCTCCAGCGGAGAGTATGCTGCTGTCCGACCTGGATGGCTTTTTGACCGGCATCGCCGTCGGGCCGGAGGCAATCCCGCCCGACGAGTGGTTGCCGGTTATTTGGGGTGAGTCTGCGCCTCAGTTTGACGATGAGAGCCAAGCGCAGGCTGTCCTTGGGGCCATTATGGGCCGTTATGACGAGATCGTCCGGCAAATAGAGAACGAGACCGTCGAGCCTATTTTTTGGCAATCCGGCGACACCGTCATCGCCTGGGACTGGGCTGACGGCTTTGTCGAGTCCTTCGCGTTGCGCCAGCGTCACTGGACGAAGATGCTCAAGTCTGAAGCCGCGATTCTGCTCGTTCCCATCATGCTGCTCTGTGATCCGGAAAATCTGCCCGAAGAACTTGCCATCGAGGAAAAAGAGCAGGTGATTGACGACGCAATTGAGGCCCTGCCAGACACCGTTTTGGCAATTGCGGCCTATTGGCGTATGTCTGAACTCGAAAAGAAAAGCGCCTCTGCTGGCCTGCGCTCGTTTGCCAGTCCCGGCCGAAACGATCCCTGCCCGTGTGGATCAGGCAAAAAATTCAAAAAATGCTGTGGCGCTCACGCCTGAACAACCATAGTGAAACCGCAAGCAGGCGGAGACCCTGACCTGCACCAAATATGCTGAAGAACCCAATGGAGGTCAGCAACGCGAGCCGACGACACTGGGGTGCCTTACACTCGCTCCTTCGTGGAAAGCGGCCCCGCCCGGGATCCGTCGGATTAATTCCTGTTGGGCCCTGGGCCGGCGCCCTTGTCAAAGCTCGAATCGGTCTTCAGCTTCGGGTCATCTCGACCATCGTCGGACGAAAGCCCGCGGAGGCAAACAGGCGCCGTGCCGCGTCGTTTCCATATGCCGTAGAAAGTACGATCCGCTCAGCGCCCCTTATGTCCATTTCTGCAACGACTGCATCGAACAGCATTCTACCAACACCCCCTCGCCGACGTGCCGGATCCACGAAGAGGTCGTGGATAACACCCGCCGGGCCCCGTAGGGACATGTAGTCGGCTCCTTCGAGGGCCGCGTACGCATATCCGACAATCGTGCCGTCTTCTTGTGCGACAAGCACGACTGCATCGCCTCGGCTCGACTCGCGTTCAAGGAAATTGGCATATCCTGATGGGGTGTTTACCGTGGCTGCGATAAAGCGGGCCGGGTCGAGCTCATGGTGGAGTGCGACCAGCAGCGCGCCGAAATGACCAAGTGCGGCCGCGTCCGCCGAAGTGGCGGGGCGGATTTTTACGGTGGATTTTATTGATGCCGTTGTCATTGGTCTGTGAAGTCTATGCGATGTCCGGGGCCGCCGCTAGCCCGTTTCATCCTTGCCGTGGTTTCTGACCGGCAGCGCGCCTGACGTGGCATAGTCGCCGCGTCGTGGGACCGATGACGCCGCCCCCGACCGGCGCCTGCTTCTGGAGGCAGAAACACCGAGCTCCCGGCCTGAGGTCTATCCAGCTGGCCTTTTGGACCACCGACCGTGCCCGATCGTGCTCGGATACGCTTGAGGCGCGTCTTGCCCGAGAAGCAGCGGGTTGCGCATCAAGGGCTGCCACCCACGGCTGCGCTGGTTCGTCTTCGACAACGCGCTATTTCTATCGTCGTGACAATCGCAGCCGGTCGCCAGACTGCTCTTGCACCGGTCGAGCGGCGACGGGAACCGATGGGATGTTCACTTCCAACATTCTACCCAGGACCGTTTTTTTGGATCGGGAGCGAGAAAAATGGCAATGGCACTCAGAAACATGACACAGGCAGAATGCCTGGAAACGCTGAATGGCGCCCACTATGGCCATCTGGCCTGCTGCAACGAAGGGCAACCATACCTCGTTCCGACCTACTTCGCTTTCAAGGCAAGAGTAGCCTACAGCTTCTCGATGCCGGGACGGAAAGTCGAATGGATGCGCAAGAATCCGAACGTCTGTCTTCAGGTCGAGGAGTGGCTGTCAGAGGGAAGTTGGAAAAGCGTTGTGGTCAATGGGAGGTTTCAGGAACTGCCGGACGACGACGCCTGGCATGAGGAGCGCCTGCACGCGTGGTCCTTGCTGGAAAAACATCTGAACTGGTGGGAGATCGGATCGCTGAAGCCAACCGAAGTTCCTCCGGCGAGTGCTCCCGTCCATCTCTTCTATGGCATCTATTTGAACGACGTCTCGGGCCGGATTGCCACGCAATCGGAATAGGACCCATCCGGACGAGGCGACTGGGGACCGGGCGGCGGTTGAACTCCTTTGGCCAACGGCGAGATTATCGGGCCGCTCCCATCTTCGCCGAGTTCTAGCGACGGCTCCAGGCGAGGAAAGGCCGGTAGTGGCGTTCTGCGATAAGCAAGGTTCTGTCAGGCTGAATGATATAGATTTCCTCGACTTCGCGTCCCGTCTGATCCGTAAAAGTGTGGGGGAACGAAGAACCGATCGGCGACTTCGTGAGCTTCGTGCGCGGCTGACCGTTGTAGGTTATGCTGCCAGGGATGGGTGCCAGGCCGTCAGACGAGTAAGAGCCTGAAACGACCATGCAGCTTGCGAGGAGTAACGCCGTCACGGCCATTGTTGCGATCTTCTCAATCATCGATCAACCTTCAGCGCACGGATGATATTAGTTTCATCTGTGGCGATTCTTAGCAGATATCGCAGTTCGCTCACCAGCTAAATATGGGGCTTTCCTAGAGAGTCGAGTGACCGCAAGGTGCGGCTGCTACGATCAGTCCGAGCTCCATCAACGCACGCTCGATATCACCGTACTGCCCGCCTGCTTTGCCGAAATCGTTTTACCTGGAACGAACGCGCGAGGCTTATCGTCCAACCGACGAGCACGTCCAGAAGCTGGAAGCGATCCGCGGCAGAAACGTCGATTTGGCCGACAGCAAATTGCCTTCGCGCCTGCGAACTTCCGAATTGGAGAAGCCTCGCTTTCAGGAGGATGACGACGGCTTTTGCGCAGTCCGCCGTCTCTTCGCAGGAGCCGTCACCGGTGACGCTTCGGCTTCGTGCTGCAAGCGCAAGGCCTTCAGCTTCTCGGTCTTTTTTTCGCGAGCTGCGGCCTCCGCGTTGATAATGGACCTCGCCGTCGTATCGGTGACGGACGCCTTTTCCCGCGATGAGAGCTTGGCCGGATTGAAGAATTCATCTTTTGAAGTCATCTGCTCTCTCTCTTTCTCTCTCTCTCTCCAGCCGGAGACCGCCCGATCCGTTCAGCGGGCCGGACGGACTGCCTTTTTCGGAGCCGGAAGAAGACCTTCACGCTGAAGCTTCTTGCGCGCAAGCTTACGCTGGCGGCGAACCGCTTCGGCTTTTTCGCGAACACGCTTCTCGGATGGCTTTTCATAAGCGCTGCGTGCCTTGAACTCGCGGAACAAACCTTCGCGCTGCATCTTCTTCTTCAGCACGCGAAGCGCCTGGTCGACATTGTTGTCTCGGACGAGAACCTGCAAATTCTTTCCTTTCATGCGGCAAACTCGTTTGCCGTTGGTCCGTGTGGAAACTACTTCCGCACCCTGATGCTCGAGGTTTTCAACCAGGATCCGCCCTGAATATCCATGACCTTGGCAATCGCGGGCGACGGCGGTGCGGATTGGTTTAGGTCGATATCGCTCTCCAGAATCCGCCGATCGAAGTTTTCGGCCTCGAATCGAACGCGATACTGCGGGCGACTGCCTTCAGACGGAAGAACCGCCGTGATCTTGCAGGTCCTGCCTGCCGTCTCGGTACGGACGAAGCCGTCCTTCAAAACGATACTGTCGCCGACAGCGTATCTGGGCATTCGTGCCACTTGATTTCACCCAACTGTCTTGATCGTCAAGAGCGCAAAAGGCCGGGCATGACCCCGGCCTCTGCCATCAGGCACTTGGCTGCCAGTACATTCGTGGTCAGCCGGGGCCGAATAAGAATTAAGCTGCGCGCAGGTTGTCGGCAGAATTCTTGCCTGACTTCTTGTCGCGAACGAGATCGTAGGTGATCTTCTGGCCATCGGACAGATTGCCGAGACCAGCGCGCTCAACAGCGGATATGTGAACGAAAACGTCCGTGCTGCCATCATCCGGCTGAATGAAGCCGAAGCCCTTGGTGCTGTTGAACCACTTAACGGTACCTGAATTCATAACGATCTCCTTTCAATGGTCGTTACTGCCATGCGTCTATTCACAGGGCTAAAGATCGATCTTGAGAGGAAATCTGAAGGAGCTTCGAGCTCTTTGACAAAGGTCACAACCAACGGTCGATGACCTACATATATCGCAAACTCTGGATTAAACAAGGCATCAATTAATGCCACGCGTCGGATGGGGGCGGCTGCACGACCTTATTCAGGATCCGAATTTGCTCGCCGATCTCGCACGGATCGAAATTCGTGCATCCTGTCGTCCTGCCGCCTGGCTTTTCCGCCTTGTCGGTCATTCCTGCCGAGACGGGATCCAGCACGATGGCGAAGACAATCAGTAGATCCGGCGCCACTTTGCGTGCCGCCCAATAGGTCACGGCGCCAACGACGGCGATCACATCGGCACCGCATTGGACGAGGTCGGCCGCAAGGGTTGGGAGATCTTCCAAGCCGCACTCCGCAAAGCGTGCTTCGAGCCGCACCGTTTCTCCGTCCCTGTAGCCAAGCTCCTGCATCTGTTCAAAGAAGGCAGCCAAGCTCGGATACGTCATGTCGCCTGCCAAGAGAACTCCCACAACCGGCAGGGTGTTCAGATGTGGTTTTCTGCATCTCACCCGTAGCGACTTTCCGATCCATTGAGCACCCCTCGACGCCTTCGCTTCGGCACCGCAGCCTACCATGAAGATCACGGAATCTGGCCTCCGTCAGAGCGGTCGCCTCTGTGCGCGAGTTTCAAGAGCTACTATGGACCGGGAACCGGAGAGTCATTCCATCTGTTTTCTGCCTTTGACAAACTAACCGGCTCCGCAGTCAAGCGGGCAGGTTCGGCATGCGTTCTCAGGAGTCGGACAGATTCGCTATTTTCCTGACGCCATTGCGCATTTGCGCCCAGCCGGAAATCCATTGGCCACCAACGACCTCATGGCGCCCACGTCGCCGGTCAGCCAGGAGTTACGCCGATGAGTTGCGGGTTTCCACCTCATGCCGAGCCGGAACCAACTCCACGATCTCTGGCCGTCAATCCGACCTGCCTCATACGCGTCGCACTGCAAGCGCTTCGTCGTATCTCATCAGCCGGCCGGCATTCGCGAGCACCAGCAAGGTGCTGAAATTGTGCAGGATTGCCGCAACGACGGCTCCCGCCGCTCCAAGAAAACCAAATCCAGCCAAGGCGACGATCGCGACCGTCCAGCCGAGGCCTATGATGACGTTGGTCTTCAATGTCTGTCGACATAGTCTGGCGAGCCGGATGCACGTGCCGAGCCGCCGCAAATCGCTGCCGATGAGAATGATGTCTGAGGAGGCCAGCGCGATATCGGCGCCGCCCGCGCCCATCGCAATCCCGACAGCGCCCGCCTTCAGCGCCAGCGAGTCGTTGATTCCGTCGCCGACGACAAGAGGCTTGAAGCCGCTCTTGGTTTCGCTCAACACACGTTTCAACTTATCGGCAGGCAGGGCCTCAGCCATGACGTCGTTTATGCCAATCTCCTGCGCCAAGGTCTGCGCGACGGACTGGCGGTCGCCGGTCAGCAGAAGCTGTCGATTGAGGCCGAGCGCCCGCAAATCCATCATTGCATCTGCGGCCTCCGGTTTGATCGTATCCGACAGGAGCAGCCAGGCGACGAAGTCTCCGTTGATGGATATCCCGGCGAGTGGACCGTCATGGAAGGGAACCGAAGGAACATTGATGGACATACGTTCAAACAGTTCGGAACGTCCAAGTGCGACTTCGCCGGCGGTCCCGGTGGCAATCACACCCAGGCCTTGGATCTCCCTGACATTCGTTAGCGAATAGTATGCGTCATTTGCAACGAGCGATGCCATGGCTCGGCTAACCGGATGGCTGCTGGCAGCCCCCAACGACGCCGCTAAAGCCAGAACAGCTTCCCGATCCGCATTCGCGGTCAGTCTGATCTCTTGCAACCGAAGTCGCCCAAAGGTGAGCGTGCCGGTCTTGTCGATGATCAGCGACGTCAGATCGGCCAACTCCTCCAGGAATGCCGGGCTGCGGATGAGGATGCCATGGCGCGCCGCCACCGCAATGCCGGCAACCGCCGTCGCTGGCGCGGACAGGACTAGCGCGCACGGGCAAGCCGCGACCAGGATGGCAAGCATGATCTGGTCATTGTAGGTAAGGAACCAGGCGATCGCTGCAACCGTCAAGACGAAGCCCAGATATTGCTGGACGTAGCGCTCCAGCAGTCGGGTGATCGGCGGCTTCGAGTTTTCTGCCCGCTGCATCAGCGCGATGACTTTTCCGAGCGTCGAATCTTCGCCGGTTCTCGTCACCTCGATCTCAAGACGGCCGTCGAGATTGATCGCGCCGCCGAAGACGTCCATGCCGGTTGAGACCTCGAGAGGCACTGATTCGCCGGTGATGGGCGCAGTGTCGAGGCTCGCCTGTCCCTGTCGGACCCGACCGTCGGCGGGAATGCGGTCTCCCGCCCTGACCTCCACCAGATCGCCCGGCTTCAAGGCAATATTATCGACCTCTCGTGTTCCACCACTCGGTGTGATCAGTCGCGCATGGCTGCGCGTCAGGCGTGCCAGCGCCTCCATCGCCTCGTTTGATCCGATGACGCTGCGTTCCTCCAGCACATGACCGAATATCATGATGATAGGTAAGAGAGCGGCAGTCAGTAAATCCCCGGTAGCCCAGGCGGCCAGCATTGCCAGAGCGATCAGCTGATCGGTGATGCCATGCAGGCTCGGATGGCGCAGACTGTGCCAACCAGAGCGGATGACCGGAACCGCGACGATCAGCGAGGCGGCCGCGAGCAGGAGCTGGCCGACGCCCTCTTCGTCCGGCGCAAACCAGCGCCATGCAATGCCGAGCACAAGCAGGCTCAAGGCGATCATGGCCAAGGTAAGCTGAACGGCGGCCGCCTGCTTTTCGTTGGCGCTCAGCAGCCCGGCGCTGAGCACATGGCTATGATGGTGCGTGTGGCCATGCGAGGCGTGGGAATGATCGTTCGCAACACTCATTTGTCGGCTCCCTGCAGAATGAGGCGCGCATCGTCCTTCGGGTCGACCGTGATCACCGAGCCTGCTTGCGATAGGATTTTGGCGACGCGATCCCGATAGAGTCGCCAGAGAAGACCGGGATCGCTATCGCGTCCCTGCCCGCTTGCAAAGCCGGTGATGGTCGCCGTGTCGGCGCGTGCCGCTGCTAGACGTTCGCTGGATTGGGCTTCAGCCACCTGTACGATCCGGTCGGCTTCCTGATTGGCGGCTTGCTTGTCCTTCTCGGCATCGTTTTGGGCTGACGCAATCGCCTGCTCTGCCTGCTGGCTTGCCGTCAGCACCCCATCGAACGCGTTCACGGCTGTCGTCGGCAGCGCGGATTGAACGTCGGCACGGTCGATCTCGATGCCGAGACTCATGCCCTTCGATTTCAGCGCGTCGAGGCTAGCGTTGATGGTCTTTACCAGGTCGGCGCGCAACCGTTCGCGGCGCTCGGCAGTACCACTGTCGGCGGAGACCAGTTCCGGGCGTGCGACCAGAATGCTGTCGAGATCGCGGGAAGCGCAGATGACAACTGCGCTACGGGTCACGAGGCGGTCCAGCGTGGGAAGGACATGCTCCTCCTGCAGGACATAGGCGAAGGGATCGGTTACCCGATAAAGGACCCGGATATCGAGCTGAACGACGCTCGCGTCTGCGGTCAATAGATATCCCGATCCTGCCAAACTATCGCTCTGTGTCGCAGCGTCGGCCTCGCCGGTCTGCGCGGCTGGCGAGCGAAGCAATCCATTGATCCGGCGTTCCAGAACCGTTGCGGCGTCGGGTAGAAGCAAGACGTTTTCGAACGGCGCCGGCAAGGCCCATAGCAGGCCGGATTCCTGCACCCGGTGCAAGGCGCCCAGGCGCAGGACAACAGCCCGGCTTTGTGGCGCGATCTCCCTGACATTGGATGTTGCCCAGCCGACCGCCGCCAACGCCATGATCGCCGACAGCAGCACGGATACCAGACGAACAGCCTGATGCTGCGCCGTTGAATTCCTATCCCCGATGGTGCGCATCCTTAATGTGCTCCGCCAGCCGACGCGGCGCTCGGTGGTCCATCGACCAAGGCCCGGAAAGGTGCGGCATCGGTACGCAAGACAAGGCGGGTGTTGGAATTGACGATCGTGCCGAGTGTGTCGAGGGAGCGGAGCAGTTCGTAAAGTTCCGGCGCGCTTTTATAGGCTGTTCCATAGATCTGCGCGGCCTCGACGCGCGATTTCGCCTCTATACCGGCGGCCCTCACGGTCGCGTCCGCCTGCAGCACTCTCGCGTCGCGCTCGGCTGCTGAGCGGATTTCCGCGGCCTGGCGCTTGCCGATCGCTGCACGTTCGGTGGCGATGGTCTCACGCTCGGCCCGCATGCGGTCGACGGTGGCGCTCAGCGTCACCGAAGGCAGGGTCAGGCGCTCGATACCGACCTCAACAACCCGCAAGCCGTAGGTATCAAACAATTGCCGTCCGATCTGGGCCTTGAGCTGCGCCTCCAGGGCATCGATCCGGAGCTTGTCCGGATCGGGGTTGATCAGTGACGACAGTTCGAAATTGCTGGCCGTGGTCTCCAGCGACGATCCGAGGAACGTGCGGATTTGTGCCGCGGCCTGGTCCGGCTGGTTCTGAACCGACCGGACGAAGCGCTTGATGGCATCCGGATCAGGCGGGACCTGCCAGATCGCATAGGCCTGCGCGATGATCCGCAGCCCGTCCTTGGTTCCCACATCCTGCAGGCCGCTGGACGTCGATTTGGCGCGAAGATCGACGTCGATGGTCTTCTCCAGGGGAATGGGAAGCCGGAAGGCGAGGCCGGGATCGATCAGAACGCGAGCCGGATTGCCAAATCTGGTGATGATAGTTGCTGTTCCCGATCTCACCTGGACGAGGCAGGCGGCGATCACAATGGTGGCGACGATGATCATCGCAAATATCAGGCGGGACCACCGAAAAGGCATCGTCTCGTTGTCATCATCGCCGTGAGAATGACGATGATCGTGACCATGATGGTCTAAGTCCAGATGGGCGTGCGCGTCAGTCATGGCCGGTTTCTTCGCTTTGGTATGGAGTGTTAGGCTCAGGCGTCGTGTCGGGATCGACCGGCAACATCCCGCCGCGCAGATCGAGGATCGGGGCGATGCTTCCGCCGATGCGGTGATCGAGGACGAGAGCCCTCGAGCGGGATAGTCCCGTCGTCAGTTGATTGAAGTATTCCTCTGTCAGAAACGCCTGTCCCGCCTCGTGGAAAGCCGATTGCTCAGCCTGGAAGCGCAGCCTTGCGACTTCTGAAGCTGCTATGCTTTCCCTTGCCGTCGCCGTCGCATTGTCCTCGTGGCGGCTCGCGTTGCGTTGCGCCTCGTTGCCCAGTTGGGCGGCCGCTCCCCGCTCGCGCGCAACCAGCGCCTCCGCGCTGATCTGCGCTGCCTGGACCCCGTGAAAGGCATTGGCCGCGCCGGCGGGTGGGTGGATGGCCTCGATGACGACCGCCAGGATTTCAATGCCGCTGTTCAGCTCATCCATGTTCTTCTGGACTACCGAGGCGATATCGTTTGCCAGCGACAACCGGCCTTCGCTGAGGACGTCGTTGAGCGTTCTTCTTGCAAAGTCATGGACCAGTACGCGATTTGCGGTGCTTTCGATCAAGGTCGTAAGATCGGCGACCCGATAGGCCGCTTTCATCGCCGCCTCATCCGAAAGACCGATGCGATAAACGAAGCGCACGTCCATGTTGACGATCTGAAAACTCTGTCTTCCGCCAGTACCGCTGGCTATGACCTGCGATTTCTCGCTGACATGAGAGGCATCCCACAGTCGGTTGGCACTTTCCGGCGCTGGCCCTTCGGCATCCGCCAGCGGCTCGTCATCGCCCTTCGTGCTGACGGAGGTTGCCAGCTCGTGCACGCTGCCGTTCTCGATGGGAATGACACGACCAAACGGCCATGGAAGGCCGATATGCAGACCGGAGTGCAGGATACTCTCGGCCTTGCCGAACCGCTCGTAGACGCCCCGGCCGTTCATCGGAACCTCGTGCACGCCGCTCAACAGCCAACCTAGGAACAGCGTTGCGAGAATGATGGCCGGTGCGGCCTTTCGAATGAACGAAAGGGCCCAGATCTGGCGAAGGTCGATGCCGTGCCTGGTTCGCAATTCCGATTGAATGCCGACCAACGGCCGGGGCGGCCACTGGAGAGCGCCCGCGACAAGGCTGGTGGCGATCAATGCCGGCTCGCGGCTGTCGTGTTGCGGGCGGAACATGAAGGCGATCGCGCGGAGCACGAACTCAAGCCCGACCAGGATAACAAAGCCTCCCAACACCGCCAGGAGTTTGATGGAGAGCCCGGATCCACGCATGCTGAGGAACAGGCAGAAGGAAGACAGTGCGAGTACGAAAATTGGCAAGCGCGCCAATTGCGAAATCGCTTTCGCCTCGGGCCATTCCTCCGCATCGATGGCGGCAAGCCGCCTCTCGGTCACCAGCAGCAGAAAGGCGAAAGCCATACAGAGCGCAATGATCAGAAAGGTCATCGTTCCGATCTGCATGTCGTCCGCCTTCAGGCTCCAACCGGTATAGACGATAAAACATGCGAAAAGGGAAAGGCCGAAGACTGAGAGCGGGCGGGTGCCGATGCGGAAGAAGACCACCTCGGCTAGGGAAAATGCACTCCCGGCCCAGCGTTCCACGCGATCCAGTTCTTGCGTCTCTTCCACGGACCAAACCGAGCGCGCAACAGCAACAAGCCATCGCACTGGCTTTTTAGGAGGGATACAGGCAAGCCCGGCCTGCTCCCGACGCCACCGCGCGACGTCATGGGCGGATCGAAGCCCGGCCCCAAACAGGATAAGCGCTGCCGCATTATTGCAAAAAAACGCAATCCAGATTGCGTTCAGGCTGACGTCATTCGCAATTAGAGCACCGAGTAGAAGCAGGGCCGCGAAGATCGAAACACTGAAGCCCTGGCTTGCAAGATCGTGCGCTTGAACCGCTGCAAGTTGGAAGTCTGGCCGGTCTTTGATCTCTGGCAGCTGCTGCGTAATATCGGAACTCGTTTTCGGCGTTGCCATGCTTTGTACGCTCTTTTGTGCCGCTGAAGATGGTCTTGCATCTGCCTCTCAGCACAGCGACCAGCTGGGTGGAGATACGTTATTACGTATCATGCTCTGATCCGCAAGGCTTCTGGACGTCAGGCCGGCCAACGAGGCAGGTATGTCTGACCTTTCGCTCCATTAGAAAGGTGCAAACGCCATGTTGGTCGAGCCGATGCGAAGGAGAGTGTTCTCCGCGTCGGCTGGAATTTGCCCCACTCGGACTGTCGACGACTATTTCTGCCGGCGAGCACTTTAGTGAGTGGTCTTGAATTCATTGAATACGCCTCGTTTTCTTCGGAGCACTGACGCGAGCCGTGAGCGCGACAATGGACGCAAGAAGAGGGATTAGCACCATCGCATACGGCAACTCCTGTTCGGGAAGGAAACCGGCTGCGACCCGATAGAACTCGCTGGCCAATAGAGCGACGAGGGTCGAGGCCGCGGTCGAGTGGAGCGTGAAAGGCTTCACGAGAAAATCGTTCGCTCCTCCGTTCATTCCTGCCATGCGATCGCCGATCTGATCTTGAGTTGTCATAATGATGACGGGAAGATCGTTGTCCCTACTGCGAATGGAACGGAGCAACGAAAAGCCGCTGCCATCGGGTGGCCGCAGATCCAGCAGAACAGGCGGCCAAGACGGCGGCCCTTGCATCGTCATCAGAAGTTCCCCTTGGTGCATTTGGAAAAAACGTCGAGATCTGGTTTGTAGACGGACGTCGATACCCTCATCATTCCCAGCACGCTGTGGAAGAAATTGTCGTGCGACGTCGCCTCGTTCGTTTCTCGACGAAGGCATGAAGTGTCCAATGCCATGGACTTCGAAAAATCATCGTCGATCCACGTCAGGAACGGCACCTGCGTCTGCTGAGGGGGAGCAAAGAAATAGGGAGTCCCGTGAAGATAAAGGCCGTTCTCGCCCAGCGACTCCCCGTGATCGGACATATAGAACAAACTGGCGGCGATCTGACCCGAACGGGCCTTCAGCCGATCGATAACGCTCGAGAGGAAATAATCGGTATAGAGGATGGAATTGTCGTACGCATTGACGATCTCCTCGGCCGAGCAATTGCCAAGCTGCTCCGTGCGGCAATCCGGTCTGAACTTGCGTTGTTCCTCAGGATAGCGAAGATAGTAAGCGGGGCCATGACTGCCTAGTTGATGCAGCACAAGGACGCTGTCGCCCTTGACGCTGTTCAGCCATTCATCGAGCCTGTCAAAGAAAACACCGTCCAAGCACTCGCCACCCTGACAAAAGCGCGGGTCGGAGGAGTTCGCCAGATCGACATATGTGATCCGATTGGCAACACCCTTGCTGCCGGTGTTGTTGTCGAACCACGCGACATCGATCCCGGCATGCGTCAAGACATCCAGAAGTGTTTCGTACGCCAACCCCTTTTCATGGTCGAACTCGGAGCGAGGGAACTTTGAGAACATGCAAGGTAGAGACGTCGCGGTGGCGGTGCCACAGCTTGTGGTGCTGGAGAAATAAATGACGTTTTCGGCTTTGAGGCGCGGATTTGTTTCGCGACGATAGCTGCCCAGTGAAAAATTCTGGGCGCGCGCTGTTTCCCCTGCAACGACAATCGTCACCCGCGGTTTGCCGATTGGGACGACGGGGGGCTGCACTTTAGCATCCGTTCCAATTGGCTGCGCAACGATGGCTGCCTCTTTTTTGGCACTCAAGAAATAGCGAACGGTACTGACAATCGGCGCTACCGGGTTGACGCTCCTGGTAATGTCCCTCCGCTCCCTTATAGCCGCAGTGTATTCGCGAGAATACGTAATGCCGCAGATGCCGAAGACCGCCAAAGATCCAACGATTGCGATCGTGTTCCAAACGAGTTTGCCAAGGAATTGGCGATGCTCGATACGGACCCAAGCTATCAAGACTGAAGGCAATATGCCGAAAAGCAGCAGGTGTAGGGCCAGGTCAGCTGTTATAAGATGCTGCGCTTCCGCTGGCGTTGTCTCCATCGCGTTGCGGATCATGTCGGCGTCGACAATCACCCCAAACGTGTCGGTAAAATAGGACGCAAGCGCCGCAGCAAAGACAAGGAAAATAAGAAAAGGCTTGATCAGATACTTCGTCGAGAATGGTGTTATTGCCGCAACGAAGAGGCAGAGCATTGCCAGACAGAGCATCAAGAGCGGCCCGCTGCCGCTGCCAAGGTAAGCGGCCGCCTTGGTCCAGAATGTCTTGTTGCAGAAGAGAAGGATATAGATTGCGGTTGCGACGCAAAGCGAAATGCTGCCGATCCTTGGCCTGGGCAACCTCGATTTTTCTGACATCAACGATAACCTCCGGCGAGCACCCGCCTTTTGGAGGGCATTTCTGACTGCAGCCTGAAATAAGGTGAGGGAGTGGCCGGTTTGTCGTCAGCCGCATCTTCCAATCCGAGAGCACCCGGCTACAAACTCGCCTCTCTGAGGAACCCACTGTGCCCAGTATGGCCCTGACTAGAATGGCCCGACACTAGACAGGAATATCTGTGCTGGCTAGCCGGGAGAACTTCGGCACTGGGGACAACCACAAGACAAGACTGCCGCTCCCGGGCGCATGTCCGACGTAGGCCTCAAGTTCGGATGAGTATGATAACTCCGTCGTTGCCGATGAGGACGTGATTGCCGGCGTCCTCAATCGCAATGGCCGACGACCGGCGACGGCAACTGCTGTATCCCCGAGCGGGAACCGCACTCAGGTCATGCCGCGTTGTCTCGGTTTTCGTCCACAGACGGACAGGATCAAATCCCTGCTTTGTCGGGCAACAGACAACAAGTGCGCTGGGCCCGCGCGCGCCCCGCATCCCTCATCGCCATACGCGTTGTTGACCTCTTTAGCGGCTTGCCACCTATGGGCAAGACTTCAGCTTGTCAATAATCGACGGGGTCTCTGATAATCGGACACGTCATGCAATGGCCACCGCCACGTCCGCGTCCGAGCTCGGCGCCAGTAATGGTAATGACCTCGATACCTTCCTTGCGAAGCAATGTGTTCGTATAGGTGTTGCGGTCATAGGCATAGACGACGCCCGGCGCGGCGCAAACGAGATTGGCGCCGCTATCCCACTGGGTGCGTTCGCGGACATAGTCGTTGCCGCCAGTTTCGACGACCCGCAGCTTTTTAAGTCCCAGAGCGTCACGGACCGTCTCGACAAAGCTACCCTTGTCCTTGTGCAGTTCGACACCGCCCTTGCCGTTCGGCCGGTAGGAAAAGGCGTCGATGCCATCGACAATATCCGGATAGAGCAGCACGCAGTCTCGGTCCGCGAAGGTAAACACGGTGTCAAGATGCATGGCGGCGCGCAGCTTCGGCATCGCCGCGACGATCACGCGCTCGGCTGCCCCCTTCTCAAACAGCGCTGAGGCGACCTGGCTGATGGCCTGGCGCGACGTGCGCTCGCTCATGCCGATCAGGACGTTGCCCTTGCCGATGGGCATCACGTCGCCACCTTCGAGCGTGGCAAGGCCCCAATCCTTGGTCGGATCGCCCCACCAGACGTTGACCTTGCCAGCAAAATCCGGGTGGAACTTGTAGATTGCAGTCGTGAGGATGGTCTCTTCGTGGCGCGCGGGCCAGTAGAGCGCGTTTAGCGTAACGCCGCCATAGATCCAGCAGGTCGTGTCGCGCGTGTAAAGCGTGTTCGGGAGTGGCGGCAGCAGGTATTCGTTGACGCCGGCTGCATCGCGAATGAGGGCCAGCTGCTCGCCTCCGATTGCCTCGGGGAACTCGTACGTCGACAAACCGCCGATCAGCGTTTCGGCGAGATCACGGTCAGACAGACCCTCGAGATAGGAGCGCACTTCGTCGATGAGGCCGAGGCCGATCTGGTTGGGGGCGACCTGGTGGTCGAGGATCCACTTCTTGGCTTCGGGCACGGCGACCGTCTGGGCCAGGAGATTGTGCATTTCCACGACCTCGATACCGCGGTCGCGCATCTTGTTCATGAAGTCGAAGTGATCTCGCTTGGCATTGTCGACCCAAAGCACATCGTCAAACAGCAGCGCGTCGCAATTTGACGGTGTCAGCCGCTGGTGGGCACGCCCGGGAGCGCACACCAAAACCTTGCGCAACTGCCCAACTTCGGAATGGACGCCAAATGCCTGAGGGGTGGAACTTGCAGAAGACATGCGTTTCCTCCTTTTCAGATTGTCAGGTATCCCGTGGCCAAAGCGATGATCGCGACAATGCAGCCGATAACGGCGGCGGCGAAGATCACCCAGTCTGCGGCCGTGTTGAAGATCTGCTTGCCCTGCTCGCGCCGCGCCCAGAAGTAGAGAATTGTTCCGGGTGCATAAAGAAGAGCCGAGAGCAGGACGAACTTCATGCCGCCGGCGACGATCATGAAGATCGTGTAGATGGCCGCAATGCTCGCGATGGTCAGATCCCGGTTGCGTTCCTCCGGTCTGAGGTCATAGGTCAGTCGCCGCTTCGCCAGCAGGAAGCCGAATGCAGCGACAAAGAGATACGGGATGAGCGACATGGCGCTGGTCAGGTTCAGCATCAGCGCGAAGGCGTCTCGCGACCAATAGGTGCTGATGACGAAGAGCTGGACGATGCCATTGGTCAACCAAAGGGCAGCCGCTGGAACCTTGTTTTGGTTTTCCGTTCCAAACAGACGGGGCATGTCGTTCGTGCGTGCTGCGATGTAGAGCACTTCGGCGCACACCAGCGACCAGGCGAGATAGGCGCCGAGAACCGAAACGATGACGCCGATGCTGATAAAGACCGCACCCCAGGGGCCGACCACTGCGGCAAGCACGCCCGCCATCGAAGGTTGGCTCATGGCGGCGATTTCGGGACGCTGCAGGACGGCATAGGGCAGCAACGTGACAAGGACCATCAACGCGCTCACGCCGACAAAACCCATGATCGTGGCGGTGCCGACATCGGTGCGCGTGCGCGCGTAGCGCGAATAGTTGCTGGCCCCCTCGATCCCGATGAAGACGAACACGGTTGCCAGCATCGTTGCCCGCACCTGCTCGAGCAGCGAGGCTTCGGGCATGCCTTCGCCACCCCAGAAGTTCAGCCGGAACAGATCGAGCTTGAAAAAGACGAAGAGGATGATGATGAAGGCGATGATCGGTACGACTTTTGCGACCGTCACGACGGTGTTGATGAGGGCCGCCTGCTGAATGCCTTTCAGGATCATGAAGTGGAACAGCCAGATTCCAATCGATGCGACGACGATCGCAACCACCGTGTTGCCGTCGCCGAAGACCGGAAAGAAGCCGCCGAGCGTTGATTTGATCAAGACCCAGTAGGACACGTTGCCGATGCAACTGCCGATCCAGTAGCCGAAGGCGGACAGGAAGCCTGGATAGTCGCCGAAGCCTTCCTTGGCGTATGCGTAAACACCGGCATCAAGACCGGGTTTGCGTTCGGCAAGTGCCTGGAAAACGCGCGCCAGCATGTACATGCCACCGCCGGCAATGCACCAGGCAACGATCGCGCCGAAGGGACCCGTTGCGATACCAAAAGTACGTGGTAGAGAGAAAATTCCGGCTCCGACCATGGAGCCGACCACCATTGCGGTCAGAGAAAATAGTGAGAACTTCTGCTGCGACTCTGCCATTTGAGAAAACCTCTCAGTTCAAGCATTATCTCTGTTCAGCTGTCAGTTTGATGTAAGGCTTTTGCATTCTGGAAGGGGGTGGTTTTGCCCCTATGAGTTGTCTGACGCTATATGCTAATTCTCCCATTTGCAATTTCGAATATAGTCGCGGCTGCACTTAGAAATAGCAGGGCGAAAGCGGCCTTTTCCCAATGGTTAAAGACCCGCTTGCCCTGCTCCCGTCTCGCCAAGGAAAAGAGAACCGTACCGGGACAATAGAGAAGGGTGGTGAGAAGCAGATGCCTTGCGCCGGCTGCATATATCAGACCACTCGTGTAGATCAGCGCCAGCAAAGATTGCATCAATTCTGCCCGGGCAGGACGTTGTCTTGTTCCCCCCTGGCTCCAGCAGAGTTTGACGCCATAGGCTGCAACAAAGAAATAGGGGATCAAGATCATTGAACTGGTCATCGCAACCGCCAAGGTGAAGGCGTATTGGGTGAAAAGCGTTATGATAAGAAATAGCTGAACCAGGATATTTGTCAGCCAGAGCGCATTGGCAGGCACGCCTCGGCTGTTTTCCCTCGACAGAAACCGAGGCATCGTTTCGAATTTCGACGCGGAGTATAGGATCTCCGCGGCAAGCAGCACCCAGGCAAGATAGGCACCGGCGACGGAGATGATCAATCCGACGCTGACGAAAACGGCACCCCATGGGCCCACTGCCGCTGCAAGGACACCTGCCATGGAGGGATTGCGAAGTTGGCCAAGCTCACCGGGCGAGAGTATGCCATAGGACAGCAGTGTCACGGCCAGCATCAAGCCCAGGACGATCAGAAATCCGCCTACCGTGGCGATCCCGACGTCAGACCTCTTCTTTGCATATCGCGAATAAACGCTTGCACCCTCGATGCCAACGAAGACGAATACGGTGACCAGCATGGTGCTGCGCACCTGATCGGCGATTGCAGTGAAGGTGCGATCTCCGCTTCCCCAGAATCCGCTGCTGAAGGCCTCCCATTTGAAGGCAAGTAGCACCAGTACGATGAAAACCATGATTGGAATGAGCTTTGCAGCCGTTACGACAGCATTTAATGCGGCGGCCTGGCGGATGCCTTGAAGAATAAGCCAGTGCATTGCCCAGAGCAGGCACGAAGAGGTCACGACCGCAACGACCGTATTTCCATCTCCGAACATTGGAAAGAACAAGCCGAGGGTCGATTTTATGAGAACAAAATACGATACGTTGCCTAAAAGCGCAGCGCTCCAGTAACCGAGCGCCGACAGGAAGCCGGCGTAGTTGCCAAATCCCTCCTTGGCGTAGGCATATATGCCCGCGTCGAGGTCAGGTCGCCGCTCCGAAAGGGTCTGGAACACGAAAGCGACCATCAGCATCCCGACACCGGCAATCGTCCAGGCAATCACCGCACCGAGCGGTCCCGTCGCCTTTCCGAAGGCTTGAGGCAGCGAGAAAATTCCCGCGCCGACCATGGAACCAACCACGATGCCCATCAGTGTCCAGGCCGAAAACTTGGTCTGAGGAGAAGGCATCGTTGCTCCTTGAACTGGCTTTGAAAGGGCTTCGCCACCGCTGGCGATTGACCTAACCTTGGCTTCGCACTTGCAATCTGGCGTCCTGAGGCCAAAGAGCCGCGCCTTGAGGGCCTCGGACGGGGTCTGGACATGGAGAAGAGGAATTGGCACCCAAGCAAAGCACCGACGAGAAGACCTCCAGACACCAAAACGCTATTTGCGCGGCTGCGAGCCACGCCTGCTCCGGTTGCGGCAATCAGAGACACCCTTGCGCCTGATTACCGTTCGCAAAGCCAATTTACTTGTTCGCCGCGGAACCATGCCCTGAGGCTCTATTTCTGCGTGTATGAAATATTGCGCGATGTTGAAAAAAATCAAATGCCTTGTCAGACAGTTCGTTGACAATCTGAGATCAGGCGTGGCCGCACCATGCGTTCCCATCAGTCGCCGGCGGCTTGGCGTTGATTTCACAATCCCGGCACGGCCACCTTCGGCCACATCTTTGAGGAGGAGGATGGCACTCGACGCGGAATGGACAGCAACAGCGAGTTGATGGTACTGAATGGTTACCGCCAATAGTGATTTCGTTTTCCGAAACTGACCTGCGAGAAAGCCGCCTTCCGGGGACGAGACGAAATGATCGCTCTGTTATTGAGTTTGCGTTACGTGATGGCATTGGCATCTGTCGGTGTCATCGCCGCGTCTTTCCTGATGTTCTGGGAAGGCCTGCTGACAATCTGGGAAGCCTTCGCCTACATCCGAACCGACCCGGATCAAGCCGTCATTACCGCGGTCCTGCAGGGTACCGACAAGTTGCTGTTCGGTATCGTGCTGGTCATTTTCGGCTGTGCGATTACCGTGGGGTTCGTCATTAGTCCATCTTCGCCCTGGCGTAAGAAATTACCGGAATGGATGGTGATCGAAGGTATCGCCGAGCTGAAGAACCTCTTCTTTCAGATGATCATTCTCTATCTTGTCGTTCACTTCGTGACGTTGGTTGCCGAGACCGGAGATGCCATGCCGCAATGGAATGCGCTGGTCTTGCCTGCCGCTATTTTGTTGTTGGCAGCAGCGATGAAGATAATCGCATCCGTTTCGTCGCATACGCCTCCCGCTACGATCAAGACAGATGCGGTGAGCGGTGATGTCACATCAGGCTCTTAAGATCGCCTTCATTCCTCCGACATCCTGTGGCTGTGTCCTGATGTGTCGGTAACGTTGGCAAAACGGCGACAGGCACGCCGGAAAATTACCGATTGACTTTCGGCGACAAGAGAACAAAATGAGAACATTCCCATGGAGGTTCTCATGACCCGTGCAGAACAAGTCATCGCAACTGCTCTTTCAGTCGTTGCGGCCAGCCGCGCAGAACGGGAGCGAGACGCTGAGCGTCGCAAACGCGTTTTCGGCAAGATCGAAATAGGTCGGCCATTGCCTGTGCTCAAAGGTCAGCAACTCAGCCTGGATCTGCACTGATGTTACCGATGACCAAGGAAGACGTGGATTTCGAAGTGCAAGCCGCGCTCGCCTGGCACGACGACGATGTGAACGCGACGATTGCCACGCTGCTGGAAGACATCAGGCATTTGCGCCACCAGCTTGCCTTAGCCGAAGGGGTGATGAGCCGTGGTATGACCCGCGGATGGAAACCGGCCTTTGAACGGAATTGAACATGCGTCACCGCAAGGGCATCGATCTGGCGCGCCCCGCTGACTATGCGGTCGATCCTGGTCATGAAACGCTCGGATCACTGCCTGAAATGTTTGTGCTCGTGGCAGCCTGCCCGGCTTGCCGAAAGCGTGCACCAATCGATCGCTGGGAGCTTGGCCGGCAGATGGGCAAAAGCAGTACGCTTGTCAGTGTCGCGAAGCGGTTGAAATGCTCCGGCTGCGGAAACCATGCCGGCAATAGACTGCTTCTCGGCAGGTTGCCGCGAGACTGACGGGAACCAAGCCTGTGCGTGAACGCAGGTCGTGTCCCTGGGAGAGGTGTAACTCGGCGGTAGCGAAGCCGCTCGCGAGCGCGCCCTCAACAGCGCTGTAGCGAGTGAGCGGCTTTGCGGGTGGTCATCAATGTTTTTCCGGTAGGGTCGGGTTGTTCAAGACCAACCTGATGGAAAGAGCACTGATGACCGATGACATGATGAACCTGCGCTCGCTCGTTGAGAAGAGTGCCGATGCGGATTTGTTGCGTGAGATGATCGGCTTTGCGGCCGAGAAGCTGATGGAGCTGGAGGTCGGCGCCAAGACCGGCGCGGCCTATGGCGAGAAGAATGCATTGCGGCTTGCTCAACGTAACGGCTACCGTGAGCGGGATTGGGAAACGCGGGCCGGAACGGTGGAACTGCGTATCCCCAAGCTCCGGACCGGCAGCTATTTCCCGAGCTTCCTGGAGCCGCGCCGCATGGCCGAGAAGGCTTTGACCGCCGTCATTCAAGAAGCTTACATCCAAGGTGTCTCGACCCGCTCTGTCGACGACCTGGTCAAGGCGATGGGGATGTCGGGCATCTCCAAGAGCCAGGTTTCCCGCCTGTGCGAGGAGATCGACGATAAGGTCAAGGCGTTCCTGGCCCGGCCGATCGAAGGCGATTGGCCATACCTCTGGATCGATGCCACCTATCTGAAGGTCCGGCGCGGCGGGCGCATCGTTTCCGTCGCCGTCATCATTGCGGTCGGCGCCAACACCGATGGGCGGCGCGAGGTGCTCGGCATGGAGATCGGCACATCGGAAGCCGAGCCGATCTGGACCGAGTTCCTGCGCAAGCTGACCAGGCGCGGCTTGAGCGGCGTCAAGCTCGTCGTCTCCGATGCCCATGAAGGCATCAAGGCTGCCGTTTCCAAAGTCCTCTCGGCCACCTGGCAGCGCTGCCGGGTCCACTTCATGAGAAACGCGCTCGCCCACGCCGGAAAGAGTGGTCGACGGGTGGTGTCCGCCTTCATCGCCACCGCCTTTGCCCAGGATACGCCTGAGGCCGCAAGCACCCAGTGGCGTAGCGTTGCCGATCAAATTCGCCCGAAAGTGCCAAAGCTCGCAAATCTCATGGACAATGCCGAGGAAGATGTGCTCGCCTACATGACCTTTCCCAGGCAGCATTGGACCAAGCTGCATTCGACAAATCCCATCGAGCGCCTCAACGGCGAGATCAAGCGCCGCACCGACGTCGTCGGCATCTTCCCCAACGACGATGCCATCGTCCGGTTGGTCGGGGCACTCCTGCTCGAACAGAATGACGAATGGGCCGTTCAACGATCCCGCTACATGACCCTTGAGACCATCGCACAAATGAGCGATGATCCCATCATCAGCCTGCCCGCTGCGGCGCGCTGACCCATTCCCGGCCCAGCCGGAAGGCACGGCGATCAACAAGCCGAGCTACACCACTCCAAAAGACGCGATCTGAACGCACCCGGATTTGCCGGGTAACCTCCAGGAGAATCCGATGTCGTGGGCGTTGCTATCGGTCCGGGGCGCGACCTTCACAGAAAGCCCGCACATCCTGCCTTCAATGCCGTTGCTAAAGCCTTGGCTGCCTGGTGCCTTTTCGAATGGGAGACATTCCTTTGCCGCCGCAAAGAGATCCGTCTGTTCGCGAAATGATCGAGTTTCCGCCCCGTTGCATCACTCCTCCGAAAGCTGAACTTGAATCCAGCTCCGCGGGCATTAAATTTGGACCTACTGTATCTCTCACACTGACCACGGAGGTACTGGCAGTTGTGGTGGGGATGCATCGAGGAAGGCCGGGCACGGGGATTCGTTCCGGCCTTTTTCCTTCTCGGCATTCGCCTTCAGCCGGCGAGCGCTGGACAATCGCTCGAGGACGTCAGGCCCCGGTTGTCGGGTCGATGCCGTGACGATCCTTATCTCAAAGTAGTTTCTTCCGGGCTGCCGATTTCCCCGGCGTCAATGGCAAACCGGCATCGCGCAGGCCCGGTCTTTCCGGGCGGTGATCCGAAACTCTTCCAGACCGAAAATCTTCCAGACAAGGTCGGGTGGTATGTTCCCCTGCCGGCGACCGCACGGGTTCTGCGATATCGGAGGTGACAAAAGGCGCGATCCGTTCTCGACCGCCTCCCGTGCGAGGTTGCTGTCGAAGCCGGATCGATGGCGTACTTTCTATCCCGTTCGCCTCAGCAAGCGATTGGTCAAGCGACCTTAAATCCGGTGTCTTGAATCTCACAAAAGGAGACCCGCCGCGCGTCGGCGAAGGCGACGCAAGGGGCGACCGCTGCAGTCGCCCCAGCACTCAAGCATGTGCGACAGCCTCTGCCGGTTGCCGCTTTTCCGGTTCGGCCTCCTTCGGGATTTTGAACCACGCCACATAGAGGGCGGGCAGAAAGAGAAGGGTCAGAACCGTGCCGACGACAATGCCGCCCATCATCGCATAGGCCATCGGGCCCCAGAAAATTTCTCTGGAGATCGGGATGAGCGCAAGTGTTGCTGCAGCCGCCGTCAGCATGATCGGACGCATGCGATGCTCCGTCGCTTCGATGACGGCTTGCCATGGTGGCACACCCTCGCTTCGAAGCTGTTCGATCTGAACGATGAGGATCACGGAGTTGCGGATCAGGATGCCGATCAGCGCCAGCACACCCAGGATCGCGACGAAGCCCAATGGAGCATTGCTGAGCAACAAGGCCGCCACCACACCGATCAATGCCAGAGGTGCAACGGCAAAGACCAGGAAGAGCCTGCTGAAACTCTGTAGCTGGATCATCAGGATCGTCGCCATGACGAACAGCATCAGCGGTGCAACGGCGGCAATCGGCCCCTGCGCCTTCGCACTTTCCTCGACCGCGCCGCCGTTGACGACGTGATAGCCGGCCGGAAGGTTCTTGCGGAATTCATCGACTTTCGGCTGCAATTCCGTGACGATGGTTGCCGGCTGCGTCGGTCCTGCGACCGCAGCCTTGATGGTAATGGTCGGTATGCGTGTGCGACGCCATATCGTCGGCTGCTCCAGTTCGTAGTGGAAGTTCGCAATCGCAGACAACGGCACGGACTTGCCATTGGAGCCGGCAAGCTGAAGGTTCTGCAGGGTATCGATCGAACCCCGCTCGGACGTTTGGGCCCGGCCGATCACGTCGACCAGATAGATGTTGTCCCGGATTTGCGTGGCCGCCGATCCCTCGACGATGCTGTTCAGGGCAGTTGCGATGTCCTGCGAGGAGACCCCCAGTTGCCGCGCCTTGTCCTGAAGGACATCGACCTTTACGACACGCGACGGCTCATTCCAGTCGAATGTCATGTTGGATAGCAGAGGGTGCTGTCCGACAATGCCGGCAAATTGTTGGGCAATGTCCCGGACCTTCTGGATATCCGGTCCGCTAATGCGGTATTGCACCGGCTTGCCAACAGGAGGCCCGATGTCGAGCAGCTTTACGAATGCATCGGTGCCGGGGAAGGTTTTCGTCAGATAGTCCTGCAACTCGGTTTTGACCTTGTCGCGAACGTCAAGCCCCTTGGTGACGATAACGGTTTGACCGAACGAGACGTCCGGCGTTTGAACGTCGAACGACAGGATGAAGCGGGGAGCGCCCTGTCCGACATAGCTCGTCCAGTGCTCGATGTCCTTGTTGTTGGCAAGCATCTCCCGTTCGAACCTCGCCATCTGCTTGTTCGTTTCCGAGATCGAGCTGTTCTGCGGCAGGTTCCAGTCGACGATGAGTTCCGGCCTGTCGGAGGAAGGAAAGAACTGCTGTTGCACCAGGCTCATGCCAGCAATAGAAACGGCGAAGGTCGCGACAGTCGCGCCAATCGTAATCCAGCGCCAGCGCATGGCCACACCCAGGAGCCATGCGAAGGCCCGTGCGAAACGACCCTTCTGCTCATGATGCGACTTCATGGTCTTCGGGAGGATCGTCACGCCCAAGAGCGGCGTGAACAGCACCGCGACAATCCATGAAACCAGGAGTGAGACCGCAATCACCACGAACAGGGTGAAGGTGAATTCGCCGGCCGCGCTGCTGTTGAGGCCAACTGGGATGAATCCCGCCACCGTCACCAGCGTGCCCGTCAGCATCGGGAAGGCGGTCGAGGTATAGACGTATGTTGCCGCCTTTTTGAGATCGTCGCCGACCTCGAGGCGGGCAACCATCATTTCCACGGCAATCATCGCATCGTCGACCAGAAGGCCAAGGGCGATGATCAGCGCTCCCAGCGAAATACGCTGCATCGAAATGCCTGAATAGGCCATGACGAGGAAGGTGATCGCCAGCACGAGAGGGATGGAGATGGCAACCACCAGCCCGGCCCGGACGCCGAGGCTGATGAAGCTGATCGCCAGCACGATGACAATCGCCTCGAACAGCGCGCGCGTGAAGCCCGAGACGGCCTCATCTACCACGGCGGGCTGGTCAGACACGCGTTCGACGTCTACGCCGACGGGAAGATCCGCAGTGATGTGCTCAATTTCCTTGTCGAGCGCTTCACCGAACTCCAAGAGGTTTGCGCCGGTCTTCATGCCGATGGCAAGACCGATCGCCGGCTGACCGTTGTAGCGGAACAGCGATGAGGGCGGATCGACGTAGCCGCGCTTGATGGTCGCGACATCGGTCAGCGGGAAGAAGCGGTCGTTGACACGAAGATTGATCGATTTGAGGCTTTCCTCGGATGTGAACTGACCGCTCACCCGCAAGGCGATGCGTTCGGGACCGGCCTCGACGAAGCCCGATTGCGTCACGGCGTTCTGCGCCTGAAGCGTCTCGATCACGGACTGTTGGTTGATCCCGAGCGCTGCGATCTTTCGTGTGGAGAATTCGAGATAGATGGCCTCATCCTGCGCACCGATAATGTCGACCTTGCCGACATTCGGAACCGTCAGTACTTTTGCGCGCGCATCCTCGACAAGGTCACGAAGCTGGCGCTGCGTCAGTCCGTCGCTGGTAAAGGCGTAGATGTTGCCAAAGACGTCGCCGAAGCGATCGTTGAAAAATGGCCCCACAACGCCGCTCGGGAAGTCTCCCTTGATGTCGCCAATCATGTTGCGGACGCGCATCCAGATGGCATTCACATCCCTGGCCTTGGTCGTCGGCAGAAGTTCGACGAAAATCGTCGTTTGCCCGGCGACCGTCTGGCTCTTCGTGTAATCCAGCGATTCCAGTTCCTCGAGTTTCTTTTCGATGCGGTCCGTTACTTGCTTGGTCACCTCCTCGGCCGACGCACCCGGCCACTGTGCCTGAATGATCATGGTCTTGATGGTGAACGCCGGATCCTCCTCGCGGCCGAGCCCGATATAGGAAAACGCGCCGGCCAGAATGAAGACGATCATGAAGTACCAGACGAGCGAACGGTGCTTAAGCGCCCAGTCGGAAAGATTGAATTTTTTCACGAGGTATTCCCCTACTCTACCCTGACGGCCTGGCCATCAATAAGCTTGTGAACGCCGGCGACGACAACGCGCTCGCCTGGCTTGACGCCCTCGGCGACCCGGACGGCGTCCGCCTCGACGGTGTCCGCATCGATCTTGATTTCGCGAATGGAAACCTTGGCGGCAGCAGCGTCGACCACCCAGACATTCGCCTTTCCGTCCTTCATCAGCACGGATGAGGACGGGAGCAGAATCATCGGCTGATTAACGACAGTTGCGATTGCGGTGACGACCGAGCCGAGGCGAAACGCGGACGGCGGATCGATGAGCGTTATCTTCGTGCGGCGCGTGCGAGTTGTCGCCTCGGCTTCCGGTGCGATCTCTCTGATGATGCCGCTCGTGCGAATGGTTGGATCCAACTGCAGAGCAATCTCGAAGGGTGAACCCACCTTGAGACCGTCGAAGCTTGCAACCGGTATGTCGATCACCGCTTCCCGCTGATCGGGACGGGCAATGGTGGCAACGCTCTGGCCGGCAGCCACAACCTGGCCCACTTCCGCCGACGTTGCCGTCACGACGCCATCGAATTCTGCGCGAAGCTGCGTATAGCCCAGTTGCTCCTCGGCCTTGTCCAGATTGGCTTGCGCCTTGGCAACCGCAGCAGCGGCACTTTTGCGTCCGAGTTCGGCCTCCTCGAAGGCGGCCTCGCTTCCGGATTTGGTTTCGGCGAGCGATCGCTGGCGCTCTTCCGTGGAGACTGCGTTTGCGAGCTGGGCCTGCGCGTTTGACAGTTCGGACTGCGCGGTCTTGACCGCAAGCTCCAGCGAAAGTGGATCGATGGCAGCAACGACATCACCCTTCTTGACGATGTCGCCGACGCTGACCTTGCGGGCGATCACCCGTCCGAGCACGCGAAATCCGAGCTGAGTTTCGATCTTGGCCGCGACGGTGCCTGGCAGGCTTAGAGACGAGGCGGCGGTGGATTTGGCGACAATGGAAAGTACCGGGCGTGGCGGCTCCGCTCGCACTTCCTCCTGCTTCTGACAAGACGAAAGCAGCAACGATGCAAGGAGCAACAGGCCAGATGTCGAACGCATGCTCATTTCGCAGCTCCCTTTTCGTAAGAAACCACCTCGCCCGGCCTCAAGAATTTCGTGCCTTCGACCACGACGACGTCGCCTGGAGCCACACCTGCGCGCACTTGAAAACCACCGGTTTCGTAACTGGACACATCGATTGGTCGCATGGACACGCTTGAGGATGTGGGGTCGACGATCCAGACGGCTGGCTGGCCGCTCTTCGAAGCCATTGCCGACCACGGCAATTCGATTGCGTTTTCTGCGACCGAGCGGAAGGAGCCGACGATCGGAGCGCCAAGCTGCATGTCCGGGGCATCTTCCAGACCCACCTTGACCCTGATCGTTCCGGTCGACGGCTCGATCGTCGGCGAGATTTCGCGCACGGGTGCTTCTGTCTTGTGCGACGATGCCGCAAGCAGGCTGACCCCAACTTTGCTTTCAAGCCTGCGCCCGAGATAGAGGGATTCAAAGACGTTGAAGACCGCATCACGGGGGCCGTCATGCGCCAGCGTAAATATCAGCTGCGCTGCCTGCGCAACCTGGCCGACCTCAGCGTTTCGGGCAGTGATCACACCGTCGGAATCGGCGCGCAGTTCCGTATAGGAAAGCGCGTCTTGCGCCGTATCGAGCCCGGCCTGCGCCGATTTCACGCTGCCCTGAGCTGTCAAAAGCGCCTCCTGCGCCTGATCGAGCGCAGCGCGCGTCGAAACCTGCGTCCTGAAAAGGCTCTGCTGGCGGTCGAACGCCAGCTGGGCCTGCGTTTGCTGGGCAAGGGCCGACTGCAGGGTCGCCTTGGCCACATCGAGGTCGGCCCTTTGCTCCTCGGCGTCCATGCGCGCCAGCACCTGACCCGCCTTTACGGGCGCCCCGACGTCGACAAGACGCTCCACGATACGCCCGCTGACCCGAAAGGAGAGGTCGCTCTCGACGCGTGCGCTGACCTCTCCCGTGATGGTATTGGTTTCGACGACCGGCATTGCCTTCACAATGACCGTCTCCACGCTTTTCGGCTTCGCCTCACCCGCGGCCTGCTTCTCGCATGCGACAAGGAAAGCTGCGCTGACGCCCAGCCAGGCGACAACAAGGATAGTTCTCATGAAATGACCTCTTGCATCTCTTCGGCAGACGACTAATATTGACTAACCCATTAGTCAATAGAAATTGTCTTGACGGCAAGCCACGAACAACGCTCAAGGTGAGACATGCCTGACATGAAAAAGCTGACGCGTGCGGAGCAGAAGGCCCGCCGCCCTGTTCAGATCTTGGATGCAGCGTTCGAAGAGTTCGTCGACCGCGGCTACGTCGCCACGCGAGTGGAAGATATCGCCGCTAGAATCGGAGTGACGAAAGGAACCATATATGTCTACTTCGAGACCAAGGAGCAGCTCTTCGAAGCAATGATCCGGCATATTTCAGTGCCCTTCGAAGACCTTTTGGCGACTGCAAACAAGCTGGAAGGGACCGCGACGGACCGGCTTCAGAAGCACATAGGGCTGATCTACGATCTCATGATCAAGGATCGCAAATTGCGCGAACTGATAAGATTCGTCATCGCCGAAGGTTCGCGCTTCCCCCAGATCGTCGATAGACATCACGATGAATTTATCGATCCTCTCGAGCGACAGATGCAGTCCCTCATCGATGACGGTGTAAGACTTGGCGAGTTTCGACCGGCGCCAGCCGCATTCTCCGATGCAGTCGTGGGGCCAGCCATTGCCTTCCTGTTCTTCAAGCTTCTTTTCGATGAGCGGCGAACTCTGGACAAGACGAGCTATATAAAGGCGCATATTGATCTCGTCCTGCACGGACTGCTGATGTGATCTGCGGCGCTTGCCCAGTGCTCAATCAGCAGACCTAATCCGCATGTTTGCAAGGCGAAGGACCCGCCCCCAAGGTCAAACGGACGTCCGGATTGCTTTAGGATTGGCCATGCGTGGCTCATGCTCGGCGCGGGTGGTCTCATCTTACGGCGGCCTCTTGAAGCTGGCCCTTATCCTTCGGGCTGTGTCGGGCCTCTTCCGTTGTGGTTCGGATGGAGCGCTGCCGGCAAGTTGCATGTTTGGGGTCGATCTCTCACGTTGCTTGCTGCGGCACAGCGGCTTAGCCTGGAACATCGGGTCACAAAGCCCGCCCGCTGCAATGGCCGCGCAATGGGCGCAAAGCAGCAGACGACTTAGGCGGCATCAATTCCGGTTCGTCGCTGTTAATGTGCAATTTGGGAAGCGATCGACAGCAATTCTTCGGGGTCGAGCGCGCGGCACACATTTCGTCCCTCGTCTTCGACTTCCGTGAAGCGCCAGCGGACAACACCTTCCCGGTCGAGCAGAAAGTGACCGATAAGCTGCATGCGTCCGGCAAGGCTCACCTTCCGATCGGCTTCTGTGATGTCGTACGGGTCCATCTTGTCGAGGAGATCGCCGGCTATGGGCGGGGCCATCGGTTCGGGGAGCTCTCCAGGTCGATCGACCCGCATTGCCATGACCACGTCCATTCCTACCTTGTGCGGCCAGTTGGTCTCATCATGCGTGAACTCGACGATGGGCAGGCCGAAGGCACGATGCGAGGCCCTTTCCGGGTCGGATGCTGCCAGAAGATTGGGGATCGGTTTGTACTGGAAATAGAGCCGTGCGCGTTCGACGGGGGTGCTTACCACAACCAGGGATTCGATGCCTTTCTCGCGCAGCAGCGGGTTAAGCTGGGCCATTGCCGCGATATGGCGGCGGCAAAATGGGCAGTGCAAGCCTCGAAACAGACCGATCAATAACGGGCTGCGTCCGTAAAAGTCATCAAGTGCGACCTTGCCTCGGCGCGAGATTGCATTGAGCACAAAATTCGGCGCTCGCTCGCCCGGTTGCAACAGATGCTCGCCATGAGACGTAGACATCGGCAATCTCCTTGCCGCATGGATCAGTCAAGAAACGTCACCACGACAATGGCTTTGAAGTCGAGTTCGCATCGGCACTGCAGCGGTCGAGATTGAGCGTGCAGGGCCGACTCTCGTCTTGGCACACTGCCAGGATGAATCTCCATCACAATGACCCTAGATTGGCCCATGAGCAAGCGCTAAACAGCGATGCCGGACAGGCTCCGCGGTCGACCGTCGACGGGCACCGGCACTGGGTCGTCGATTGCCTTTTCGTGCCAATTCCGCAAGGCAGTCGGTGGGGCCGCTCGCGTCACCTTCTCCTCAGTTGGCGCCAGCTACAAGACAATTGCCATAACGATCTTGGCGGCGTAAATCGGACTGAGACCGGAAGCTCAAACCCGCCATTCAGTCCGATCTGGACGAATGGCCAAGTGGCTGGGAGAACGGGCATTGTGCCGATGTGACGTTGTTCGTTCAGGGTTTGCGTGCGAATTTGTCAGAAGGCGCGCGCAGCTTCAGGTGATCGAGGTCCCTCAGATCCATGTCGTGCCATGGAACGATGTGCATCTTAATCTCCTTCTTTAGCCCCAGCGGTCGCAACAGGGCACGCACGATCACCCACGCGCCGAGCCGCTCGGCCAAACCGAGGGCGCCGATATGATATTCGCTTACCACCACGTCCGACCCTCGCTCCTCCGCCTTGACTTCCTCAAGCCGGCCGATCGGTTGATCGTTTTGGTCATAGACCTGCTTTCCAAGAAGCAATTCGAGGTGCACTTCCCTCATGATCGCCCCCCCGGGAAATAGCGCAGAACATGCCGCCTCAGCCACTCCTGACCTCGTTCCAGTGGAGTGCCGGTGCCATCGACATCGACCTTCACATCGACGCCCACGTCTTCAACCTTGAACCAGGGTATCCGATAGGGCGGCGACCGGTTCATGCCTGAAGGCAGCCAGTCGTAAAGGTTCCGGCTCAACCGGCGCAAAAGGGTTGGCGTTCCCATTTCGATAAAGGCGACCTTCGGGGGCTCTTCATCCGCCACCGAGAGGATCAGTCCATCGACCTTTCCTATCCGGGATCCATTTCGATCGATTACCTGTTTGTCGAGGACGTCGCGAATGAGGTTCATTTTCAACCTCCGAAAATCTGTAAGGGGATGGTCACGATCGAAAGGATGAATGCCAGGGCGATGATAAGGAGCACCGCTGCGTTTGCGACCCACCCGTTGCGGTGTTCACCCACATAGATCGGATCGTTCATGAGAACGAGGAACGGCACTGCGCCGAAGGGAAGGCTGAGGGCGGTGATTGCCATTGAAAAAATGGTGATCCTCAGCGGATCTATTCCGGCAAGCATGGGTACGAGCGCTATTGTCAGCGAGGCCGTGTAGACAAGGCTGAAGGCGGGATTGTGCTGAGGCTTTGCGTTTTCCGACCAGTTCCATCCGAAACCCTGAGCGACGATATAGGCTTGCGCAAGGCTCACCTCGAGCGCGGCTCCGAAGCATGTTATGCCGAGCGAGGCGGCAAACAGGTAAAAGCCCCATTTGCCAAATGCGGGCGTAAGGATCATGGCGATCTGCTCGTAGCCCTCCACGTTTTCTATGCCATTTGGTGGATAAATCATCGCCGCCAAAATCAGGATCGCTGCCGAAATGATGGCGCCGAAGGTCATTCCGAGAGTGGCGATTGCGCGATTGGGACCCAAATAACTCTTATCCCACCCCTCCTCGATTGCTCCTGAGGAATAGAAGCAGAACAAATATGGCGAAATAACCGCGCCGAGAATGCTCGTTGCGATGAAGCCGTAATGCAGCGGGTCCTGGATCGACGAGGTGGGCACCAATTGCGTTGCGATCTGATACCAAGGTGTATCCATGAAGAACAGCGCGACGACGAAACAGATCGCCAACAACCCGAGGAGCGAAATGCCGTTTTCGATGAGGCCGAACGTACCCCGCCACAGGAGAGCCAGACCGCAAGGGCAACTGGCAGCGCCCACCACTGAAAACTGATGCCAGTGACAAACTGTAGTGCCAGGGAAATCCCGCCGATCTCCGCGCTCAGAACCATCAGATTTACCAGGACGGCAATTGCAAGCGTCAGAAGAAAGACATTGGAGCCGAAGCGGTGACGGATGCCGTCCATGATCGTGTAGCGGCTGGCGATCGCAAACCGCCCGGACATCTCAACCAGGAAAATCGTGCATATTGTGCCGACAATGAACGCCCAAAGCAGACCAAAGCCGTAAGCCGCACCCGCCTGGCTTGCCGTCGCGATGTTTCCCGTTTCAAGAAAGCCGCCAACGCTGGTGACAATACCCAGGGCGATCTGCAACATCCTCTTCATTTGGATGCTCCGGACCGGGCTTTGAGAGCCTGCTGCATGCGTCTCACGTTTTCCAACTGCCTTGCAGCATCCTGGTTGCGACCGCTTTCGACGTCTTCTAAAGCGGTCGCGATAACCTTGTTCAGCCCCGCGATCTGCACGCTCAAATCCTGCGAGGCGGTTTTCGTCAGCTGTTGCGCAATATTGTCTATCTCCGTCCTGCATCGTTTGAGCGAAAGTCTTGTGAAGCCTTCCGGGACAATCGATTTCTGCCTTGCCTCGAGGATCATGGCAGCCGTAGCGCTCCAGGACAGGACCGAGCGAAACTTTCGGTCGCTTTCTTGCTGTTCATCCGAGCAGGAGACCATGGTGACGAGTAATAATGCGAATACCAGGAGTTTCATGATGGAAATCCTGACTGCACCTGCATGTGCCTTGATGGTTGAGTTTTGGCGGGGGTGAACAGCCTGCCGGCAGAATGGCTCTTCGCAGTCGCTGCAGCTTTCGTGGCAAGGCGCTTTGCACGGCAACACAGGGAACATACGCGCCTGCGGTGCGTTCGTCGGGCGGAGAAGATGACGATGTCCAACGATCGACCTTGGCAAAATCCGGTTGTTGTCGAATTGCACGGTGTCGGCCAATATCGTGTCATCGCCAGCAATACCGAGGCGGTCGCGTGTCTGTTGGGAGAATGGCCGGCTGAGCAAGACGAAGCTTACCGGGATGCCTTGACGATATGCCTCGCAGCCGCCGAAGGACGATCGAACTGCGATATTGCCCGTGACGCATTCCTCGAGGCTGCGCTTCAAGCCTGTGTTTACGTCAGCCCTTGTGGTCGTCTCCAGCTGGTTTCGTGATCGCAATACTCCCGTCTCCACGCTCATCTGCTGCTCGCAATGGCAGGCGGGCTTTCCACAGCCCAATGAGGCTCATCGCGCGCAAGGAGATAGACCTCCGGCTCTGGATCCTTCAGAGCGACAAACCCGAGCTGCGCACCATGGCTCCATTGCCGCCTTGTTCGGAATGAACCGGTCGGTCGGATCGCCCGCAGAGCGCTGGTCGAACCGACTGGGTTGAGGTCGGAACCGGCATAGACCAGATCGAAAAGCGCGTCGAGCACGCGCAGGTCATGCTCGTTTGCGAAAAGTTCCTCAGCGAGATGGCGGCCGATAAAGCCGCAGCCACCCCTAACAAGAATAAGCGCCATGACTCACCTGAGGCCCTTGGATTTCTGAGTGTTTCGACCGGCCCGAACAATGAACCTGAGGGAATGTTCCTTGAGCCATGACATCTTTGTCTTGATCGACTTCGTCCATGACTTACCTGCCGAGCCCTGTTGTCAGCTGCCAAAGAGGTCGTGCCGCCAGCTTCTTCATCATCGAGGCCGTCCGGAACAACCCCGGCCCGGCGCCGTTAGACGTGGGCTGAACTTGGCACCCCCAAGGGTCGAAATCGCCAGGAGGAGATAGTGAAGACATCCGCAGGAACGCGGACCATGCGGCCCCTGCCCTGACCGGTGCCGGGATCGACACCAATGCTGGTCAACTCAGTGTCGAATTCAGCGAAAAACCGCCGATTGGAGCGGTCCTGGGGCTTGCATTCTTTCGTTGGAGATCTCGATGGCACCGGCACGTCCGTCTGAGCGCATTCTGATTTGGCTTTTCGTCGCGGCAGTATTTGCGTTCGCGACGATCTGGCTGATGACGAAGCCTGTCGCGCCAATTGCCGCAGATGATCACCGTCTGCAGCGCAAAGGCGATCAAGCAAGGGGCAAACTGCTTTTTGCTGCGGGCGACTGCGCTTCTTGCCACGCCACTCCCGGGCAACAGGACCACCTGCATCTGGGCGGAGGTCTGGCGCTGGCTTCAGCCTTCGGGACGTTTCGCGCACCCAACATATCGTCGGATCAGATCGACGGCATCGGCGCGTGGAGCAACTCCGATTTCGCAAATGCAATGTTGGGCGGCGTCTCGCCACGAGGGAAACACTATTATCCCGTCTTTCCCTATACCAGCTTCACCGCAATGCGGCTCACCGATATAAACGACCTTTGGGCTTATCTCAAAACGCTACCTGCTGTTTCCGGCCGCCCGCCTCCGCACGACCTGTTCGTTCTGTTTCGCGTCCGCCGCCTCCTCGGCTTTTGGAAATTGCTGTTCTTTCGTGAGGGCTATTCGCAGGGGCATGCAACTGGTGACACCGTGCTGGACCGGGGGGCGTATCTGGTGGAGACGATCGGCCATTGCGCCGAATGCCATTCCTCCCGCAACATGTTCGGCGCCATCAAACCCACGACGCGGTTTGCCGGTGGAGTCGATCCCGAGAATATTGGCTTCGTCCCTAACATCACGCCAGCAAGGATCGGGACCTGGTCCGAGGCCGATATTTCCGAAATGCTGCGAAGCGGCAATACACCGGGTCACGGCCGCGTCGGGTCCACCATGGCGGATGTCGTCGCCAATACCGCCACGCTGCCGCAAAGCGATCGTAATGCGATTGCGCGCTATATCAAATCGCTTGCGCCCAGTCCGGTGCCCCATCCCTGAGACGCTTCAATGCGCGTAGAGATAGGCCGCCAGATCGCGCGCCTCCTGTTGCGTGATCCCAGTGCTTGGCATCGCCGTCCTGGGGCTGAAAGCTTGCGGCGAAACGATCCATTGAACGAGATTGTCGGCATTGTTGTCGACGACCCCGGCAATATAGACGCGCTGCCGGATGCCGGACAAAGGGGCTGCGACCTTCCCATCCGCACCGGCAATGCCCGGGATCACGTGGCAGCCCGTGCAGCCATAGCGGCGAAAGATGGGTGCGGCTTTTGACGGATCGCCCCCCGTCAGGTCACGCGCCACATCGTTGCGCTGCCTGGCGTCCTTGATCAGGGCACCGGCAGCAAAGGCCGCAACCGCGGCAACAAGTGCGGCCGCCATCCAGAGTGCGCCATATTTCTCAAGGAAGGAGACGCTGGACATCGTTGTTCCCTCTGCCGGAAGCGGAGATCCACAACGCCGCCATCATCAATGCGGCGCCGGCATAAACGGTTCCCGCCGGCACCCACATGATCACGCCGGCCAATTGCTGATCCTCCAGCGGCGTCAAATGCCATGCCTGGGCGACGCGCGTCTGGGCGAAATAAAGGACCCTCGGAGCAAGCGTCATCAGCGCGCCGAGAGCCAAGGTATGCAACATCGTGATGATGAGATGCCAGAGAGCGGCACCGTAATTGCTTCCCCAGCATATCGCCCACCAGAAGAGGATGGCGCTCAAAAAGAAGCTGAAATGCTGCAAGCGATGCAGCGCGACATTTGTCACCGCCGCATCGAACAGGACCGGCGCATGCCAGACCCAGATGGCAACCCCGTGCATCAGCGTGGCGTTCAGGCCGGCACTCGCCCATGTCCAGGTCATTTGAACGGCATCGGCTTTCATCATCCTTCCGGTGGTCCGCCTGAGAGGGGTCGGCAGGCCCCACAGCAACACGCCCGCCGGGCGCGCCAGCACGATCATGGGTGCGGCAATCGTCATCAGTATCTCGTGCTCGACCATATGTGCGCAGAAAAGATGCTCGCCTAGCCAATGCAACGGAGAAATCAGCGCGCCAGCAAGGGCAATCCAGCCGGTCCCAAAATATGTTGCCCGCACCAGCATGGCGCGCCTCCCTCGCCGCGCCCGCCGCCATACGAGCAAGAAGCCGTGCGCATAAAGCAGGCCGACCACGCAGACCGGCGTTGCAATGAATGGATCGAAGGTCCATGCGGGTTCAAGGCCGTGGCTGGCGATCCCATGTGCCGAAGCTGTCCTGGCAGCGCCCGAAAGCAGGAGTGCCGTTCCTAGTGTTGGCAGCCATTGACAAGCCATGAGCCGACCCCCTGCAGAATGAGCGCAAAAGCGAAGATCAGCGCGGTCAGAGTGCTGAGATCGCATAGAAAAAGCGTCGTGCGGGCGCCAGCCGATACCCTCCCGGCATACGAGATCAAGGCGCTGCCGACTGCCAGCAGGATCGCAGCCGCGCAAACCAAGAGTGTCGACGACATTTCGGTGCCGCAGTCGGCGTAGGGCAGAACCAGACCAAGCTGCGTGTTAATGGCCCATATCGCAGGCGCGAGGACCAGACCGGCATATTTCGCCGTCATCATCATAGCCGTGGCACCCAGTAAATGCACAGGTATAAGGGAATCCAGGCGACCACGACAAAGTTCCAATAAAGCGCGTTGTCCTCAACGTCGCCGTAACGGCGCGGGTTATCGGCATGACGGGAAAACATCAGGCAAGTCAAAACCAGGGTATCGATGAGGTCGGTCAGTATATGCGTCGTATGAAGGCCAAGCATGACCCAGATGATCGAGCCATAGGCATTGTCGTCCCACCACACCGCAAGCACCGTGAACTCGAAGAACCGGGCTATCAACGGCAACGTTCCAAGCACCGACATGACGAGCAGTCCGATGCGCACGCGCTTTAGATCCCGCCTGCGGGCCAGGCGCGACAGGACGACATTCGGAAAAACGCTTGCCAACAACATGAGCGTCAGCAGCGTTCCAGGCCAAAGACCGGGCGCAGGTGCATCAGTCGGCCAGGTCGTGGCGATGCTCATCAGGTAAAAATAGACGGCAATAGACAGCCCGAAGCCGGATCCCTCGATCAGCATGAATGCGCAGGTTCCCCACCAGGTGAGGCTTGCCGTGCCCATGCCATTAAGCGGAAGTCTGGAAACATCGAGGACAACGCGCTCCTTCACGACTCGTCCTCCGGCACTTGCTTGGGCCAGAACCACGCGATCAGCGCAACGGCGATCGGGATCGATCCCCACACGACGGCCCAGGGGGAGAATATCGACCAAATGAGCATGGCGGTCGTGGCGATGGCGGCGAGAAGCGGCCATATCGAATTTCTGGGCGATGATTCTCGCACCTGTGCCTGCGCATCGACGAGGCTGCTGACGATGAGTTCGCGCCGATCGCTGCGAAGCCCGCTCGACACCGGCAGCTCGTCACGATCGCTCCAGAGTGGCTCCCGGTCTGTTACCACGGGGATGCGGGCGAAATTGAAAGCCGGCGGGGGTGAGGAGGTCGCCCATTCGAGCGTCGCGGCCTGCCAGGGATTGGCACCGGCGGGTTTTCCTGATCGCGCGCTGCGAAACACGTCAATGAAGAAAATGACAAAGCCCAATGCAAGGATGATGGCACTTGCGCTGACAAAAAGGTTCATGCCCGCCCACGGCGTGTCGGGCTGGTAGGTATAAATGCGCCGCGGCATTCCCTCAAGACCGAGAATGTGCATCGGAAAGAAGGTCATGTTGAAGCCGGCAAAGATCAGCCCAAATGCGAAGCGGCCGAGCGTTTCGCTCATCAGGCGCCCGGTCATTTTGGGAAACCAGTAGTAAATCGCTCCGAGTAGAGGAAAGACCGCGCCGCCGATGAGCACGTAATGAAAGTGCGCCACCACGAAATATGTATCGTGCACCTGCGCATCGACCGGCACGGAAGCGACCATGACGCCGGTCAGGCCACCGATGACGAAGGTGATGATGAAGCCTGCGACAAACAGCAGCGGCGTCTTGAATTGCAGCCGCCCGTCCCAGAGAGTGGCAAGCCAGCAGAAGATCTGGACGCCGGCCGGAATGGCAATTGCCATGCTGGAGGCGGTAAAGAAACTTTCGCCGACCTGCGGCAGGCCGACGACGAACATGTGGTGCACCCAAAGGCCGAAGGCCAACACACCGGTGGCGATGAGCGCCATGACCACAAGGAGATATCCAAACAGGGGTCGTTGCGCGAAGGTTGACACGATCGCCGAAACCATTCCGACGGCCGGAAGAAAGATGATGTAGACCTCCGGGTGACCAAAGAACCAGAACAGATGCTGCCATAGCAGCGCGTCACCGCCCTCGGCCGGATTAAAAAAATGCGTGCCGACCAGGCGATCGAGTATCAGCGACGAGCTTGCGAGCATGATTGCCGGCATCGCCATGATAATGATGAAGGAGGTCACCAGCATTGCCCAGACGAATACCGGGATGCGATCGAGCGACATGCCAGGGGCGCGCTGCTTGAACACGGTGACCACGATCTCCACTGCGACGGCCAGGGCCGAAAGCTCGGTGAACGTGATCATCTGAGCCCAAATGTCCGCCCGCTTTCCGGCGCCGAATTCCGGGCCGGAAAGAGGTACATAAGCAAACCATCCGACGTCGGGTGCCGCGTCGAGCGCGAAGGCGATCCACAGCAGCAAGCCACCGGCCAGAAAGATCCAGTAGGAAAAGGCGTTCAGGCGCGGGAAGGCGATGTTGCGTGTTCCGACCATCAGCGGCACGAGATAGACCCCCATGGCCTCCATGACCGGAACGGCAAAAAGGAACATCATTGTCGATCCGTGCATGGTGAAGATCTGATTGTAGCGGTCAGGACCGATAAAACGTGCCTCCGGTTGGGCCAGTTGCAGGCGCATGGCAAGAGCAAGCACTCCGCCCAGCATCAGAAAGAAGAAGGCCGTGGTGATATAGCGCCGGCCGATGATCTTGTGATCGACCGTCGTCAAGACACCCCATGGGCTGCGCGGCGTCTCCCAGGTCCTGGCAAGGCAGCGTTCGAGCTCGTCCAGACCTTCTATGTCCTGCTCGATCGTTTCGCCGTTCATTTCAGGCTATCCATGTAGGCGGCAAGCTGCCTTAGCTGGTCGCTGGAAAGTGGAACCATCGGCATGTTGTTTCCCGGCTTCAGCGTCTGGGGATCGGCTATCCAGGCGGCAAGCGTGCCGCGCGTATTGTCGATGAGGCCGGCTGCAATCGTCCGCCGGCTGGCCACATGGGTCAAGTCGGGACCGGCCGTTCCGGTTGCTTCGGTGCCGCGAATACTGTGGCAAGCAGCGCAAGGCCTGACCATGAAGACCGCCTTGCCGTCGACAGCCTCGCTCTCGGTCGGCAGCAAGGCATCGGCGCGCTGGCCAGACGCCCAGCGTTCAAAGCTTGCGCCGTCTTCGGCAATGACGAACAGCGCCATGTGTGCGTGTTGAAGGCCGCAGAATTCCGCACATTGGCCGCGATAGATACCGGGTCGGTCGGCACGAAGGATCAATTGGTTCTGCCGGCCGGGAACGAGGTCGCGCTTGCCCATCAGACTGGGCACCCAGAAGGAGTGTATGACATCTGCCGCCTCGAGTTCGAGGCGAATGTCGACGCCGACGGGTACATGTAGCTCGTTGGCGGTCTGGAATGTCTTGCCCCTATCACCGTCGTCATAGATGAATTGCCACCACCACTGCTGCGCGCGCACCTTGACGACAAGGGCGGCATGTCTCTGGTGGTTCAGACTCCGGCTTGTATAAAAGCTTGCGATCGTCAACCCAGCGATGACGAAAGCGGTCGCGGCAATCGCAGACACCACAGCTTGGCTCATCTCGCGTTCCCGTGCCGGACGGCCTTCCTCCGGTGGCCCGCCCGTCCGCAGCAAAGCCCAACCAAGCACGACCATCACCATTGTCCAGGTAACCGCGCAGACGATCACCATTGCAATGATCAAATGCTTGAGGTGGACAGCAGGCTCGGCCTGTGCGTTGAGAGCCGACTGCATCGAATTGCATCCCGCCAAGGGGGCGGTCAGACAAACCAGGGTCGCATAAGCGGTGCTTCTCAAGGCGTCGGTCCTTGCTGCGGGTTGGCGCCGACCGGCCGCTCGTCGAAAAGGATCGATGCGGGCGCGCGATTTTCGGCCGGCCGGGTGTGACTGTCGTCGTTGCGGCCGGGTGCGCCCATCCTTGCCGAGTAAGCGCCGATCGTCTGGATATAGCCCGCCAGCTGCCAGATTTGATCGATGCTCATCTTATCGCGAAAGGCTGGCATGCCATGCGGCCGGCCATCGCGGATCGAGGCAACAATCGAGGTAATGCCGGGACCGTAAAGCCACCAGCCGTCGAGAAAGGAAGGGCCACTCGCACCTCGCCCATCGCCATGGCAAGACGGGCAGCCGAACCAGGAATAGAGCCGTTTTCCCTGGCTCAGATCATAGGCATTGTGCGCGTAAGGCTTGCCGAGGGCAAAATAGACTTCTGGTGGCGTACCCTCGATACCGCCGGGCATGATGCGCAATGCCTGAAGGCCTGATGCCACCGGAGGATCGGTGCGGTACTGGCGCGCGCCTCTCAAGCTTCCCATCCAGGCCGCCAAGCCGAGAGCCAGCAACAACCCTGGGAAAAAAAATGCCGCCAAGAGAATTCTTCCAAAGGCTTTTTGACCTGTTCGCGCCATGCCCATGAACGCGCCTCAATGGCGGACCGCAGCGCCGGATGCGATCACCCGGACGGGCAGCAGCTTGTATGACGGACACTTTGACTTGGCGTCATGATGATCAAGCGGAAACAACGGATTGGTTTCCGGATAATAGGCGCCGCAACATCCCTCGGGAATGTCATAGGCCACGACCTGGAAGCCTGATAACCTCCGCTTCGTCTCCGCAGCGATTGCGGTCGAAAGTTCGACCATCTGACCATCGTGAAGGCCAAGGCGGGCAATGTCGCCGGCATTCATCAGGATGACCCGTCTGGTGCCTTCTACGCCACGGTAACGATCGTTGTAACCGTAGATCGTCGTATTGAACTGGTCGTTCGAACGCAGTGTGGCGAGATGCAGAACATCGCTCATCGGCGCGGCAATTGCAAAATCCGGAAACAGCCGGTCGGGCGTAATGAAATTGGCCTTGCCGTTGGCCGTGACCCACTTGCGCTCGCGCGCCGGCAACGGCCTTGCGATACCGCCGGGCTGAAAGAGGCGCTTGTTGAAATCCTTGAATGTTTCCGGATAGGTTCGTTCGATCGCGTCGCGGATCTTGGAATAGTCCGCGACCCAGCTGTCCCATGGCACGACCCCTTTCGTCAGCGTCGCCGCGGCCATGCCAGCTATGATGGCGGGTTCGGACAACAGCTCTGGGCTTGCCGGTTTGGCTCTGCCTCGCGACCCATGAAAATGGGCAATGGAACTTTCCGTCGACACCGCTTGCTGGCCACTTGCCTGTTCGTCTATCTCGATGCGCCCGAGGCAGGGCAGCAGGTAGGCAACCTCGCCATGAACAACGTGCGTGCGATTGAGTTTGGTAGCGATCTGAACGGTCAGGCGCAGGTTTCGCCAGGCTTTTTCGACAGCCTCGGTTTCGGGGATCGCGCGCAGGAAATTTCCGCCGAGGCCGATGAACGCGCGCGCCTCACCCGCCAGTATCGCCCTGCAGGTGTCGACGGTCGTATGACCTGTCCATTGCGGGGGGGTGAACCGGTAAAGCTCAGCCAGCTTGTCCAAGGGGACGAGACCGGGCTTTTCGGTGATGCCGACAGTCCGCTGCCCCTGCACGTTCGAATGGCCGCGCACGGCGCAGATATTGGCGCCAGGCTTTCCAATGTTGCCGCGCAGAAGAGCCAGGTTGGCAACCATCTGCACGTTCTGGACGCCCATGATCTGCTGGGTCAAACCCATGCCATAGACCATCAGCACGGCGTCAGACTTGGCATAGGTGCGCGCCGCCTCCGTCATCTGATCGCGTGTAAGGCCCGATATGCGCTCCAGTTCATCCCAGTCGTAATTGCGGGCCGCGGACGCAAATTCCTCGTACCCGGCCGTGTGCGTCTCGATGAAGTCGTGATCGAGCACGCGTTTCCTGTCTGCCGCCGCTATCGCCGTGGCAAAGGCAATGGTTGCAGCGTCGGAAACGTCGGCAGGTGTTGCATCGGTTCCGGTAACTTTGCTCACGCCCGAGGCCTTGAGAGCGTCGTCGGCCTCGATCAGCGCCTTGCACACGCCAAAAAGAGCAGCGATGTCGCCGCCGTTTTTAACCTGGCAATATTGCGAGGAAATTGGTGTCTGCTTGCCCGTGAGCATCTGTCCGGGCGCCTGCGGATTGACAAACCGCTCGAGCCCCGGTTCGCGAAGAAGATTGAACGTGACAATCTTGACCCCTCGGTCGACGGCATCTTGCAGGTCGTGCAGCAAGCGCGGTGAGGATGTGCCGACATTCTGCGCGAGGTAGAAGATGCAATCGCAGTTTTGGAAATCGGACAAAATGGCCGTTCCGATTGAAGCGCCAATACTTTCCGGCAATCCGACAGACGTGCTCTCATGGCACATGTTGGAAGAATCGGGCAGATGATTGCTGCCGTAGATTCGAGCGAATAGCTGGTACATGTAGGCTGTTTCAAGCGAGGCGCGTCCGGAGGTGTAGAAGTCGACGTTTTCCGGTGAAAGCGCGCGCAACTCGCGACCAATTTCCTCGAAAGCCGCCTGCCACGCGACCGGCATATATTTGTCGGTCGTCGCATCCCACCGCATGGGCTCGGTCAGTCGGCCCTGCTCTTCGAGATCGTGGTCGCTCCAGCCTTCCAGTTCGACGAGCCGATGTGCGTCAAAAAATGCCCGGTCCGCGCGACGGTTCGTAATCTCCCAGCTGGTGGCCTTGGCACCGTTCTCGCAAAATTCCAATGGATGCGGCTTGGCGGGCTTTGCCCATGCGCAACTCACGCACATATATCCGTCTGGCTTGTTTTGATGGGCAAGCAACGATGGTCCCGCCAGAAGTATATGTTCGCGAAGCAGGATTTCCCCGACCGCCTTTGCCGAACCCCACCCGCCGGCCGGACCTTTGTGCCCCCCCTTCTCGAATGCGTGCTCCGATTTTCCTGCCATGATCATATCCTCGCCAGCGACAAGATTACGAACCCATGACAGCCCACTTCGGTTCCCTACGCCTGCAAAAGGAGTGCTTATGCTGGCGGCTCTTTCCCGCAGGATGATGGCTTCCCTTCCTTGGTGGGCCAACAAGCGAAGTGTTATCGGGCTTTACAAGGCGGTGGTGAGCGCCTGAGTTCCCGACCGGACGCATGGTGGCATATTGAATGCCCTGCCATCGCCTTTTGGATCATGCTCCAGCAAAAAGCGGTCAAGTCATCTCGGTTTATGGCAGGGCCTTAATCAGCATCCGGCGCGCTTGTGAAGCCTCCGGGAACGAAAGCGCAAAAGGGCACGCGGCCAGAAAGATGACCGCAGCTGCAGGACCTCGTCGATCTTCTCCGTCCTTGGCTAAGGTCAATGACGCCATCCGTTTTTGATGGCGCGCGCTGAAAGGGATGAAACCAACATGGCTCTTCATCGCTGGCGACAACGCCACCGACGCACTGGGTTTCGGCAAAGAGCCTTAGCTGTCGTCAAATTCGATATCGGCAACAAGCGGAAGATGATCCGATGCCAGGCTCGTGGCGCGGTTGCGAATGACGCGTGAGGTGGTGACCGCAAGGTCAAGGCTGACGAAGATGTGGTCAAGCCGCATGAGAGGAAAGCGCGACGGAAAGGTCGCTCTTGCAGTCTGATTGCAGGCAAGTTGCGCATCCTGCAGAAGCCGCGCCGCAAGACGGTAGGTGGCTGACGAGGGAACCGCATTGAAATCGCCGCACAGGATGGCTGAGGCTGGATTGTAGCCATCCCGTCCCAGCCAGGCCGGACCGAGAAGAGCGCTCATCTGCTGGGCACGGTCGCGCCGCCGAAGCCCGAGATGAGTATTGACAACGAGCAGGTTTCGATTGGCGACCATCACTTCGACGGAAAGCGCGCCACGCGCTTCGCCAAGCGAAGGCAAGGGGCCGGCCTTCACCGGGCGTGCTGGCAAAGCCGTTATGATAGCATCACCATATTGCTCTTCGGCAATCGTCAATGCCGGATTGAAGTGGGCATCCATTTTAAGCAATGAGGCGATGATGGCTCCCTGATCGACGCCGCCGGTTCTGCGGCGGCCAACATCAATTTCCTGTAGGGCCACGATGTCGGGCCTGGCATCGGCGATGACTGCCGCGATTCGGCTGGGGTCGATCCTGCGATCAGTGCCGACACAGCTATGCACATTGTAGCTCAGGATTCTGATCGCTTTTTGCTCGCCCATGAGCAAGGAACACGGCAGGCCTCCAATCGTTCCGCGACGATCCTCACAACGTCACATCGGTCCCATGCCGCTCCTCGTCAGCGGCTCTCCGGCGGGCACCGCCATGCTTTGCAGTCCAGGGCCTGTCATGCGCACGCCCTTGTTGACACGAAGCGTTCCTGATTGCGCTGTCATTACCTCTTCGCGCCCGATAACGCGTCAATCGCTGCCTTGATGGCATTTCGCTTTGCCTGTTTTCTCAATCAGCTCGCGTCCACTGCAGTTTGTCCTGCGATCGCTTCTTGAGAGCGGAAGAAACAGTAAAGCGCCTCGAAGGAGGCGATGGCAAAAGGCGCGCATCGATTGTCCAAACGGGCCGGAAGGATCGACGATGGCTGTCGCGAAAACCGGCCCATCCTTCTCATCTGTCGGGACAAACGATCGTAGAGACCTGGGTTTGACGTTGAGCTCGTCGATCGCGCCAATCAGGGAGCGCTTCCGGTGGATCACGTCTTTGACGGCGTCGGCACTGCAGCCGAGATATTCGGCCACCAGCAAATTGCGCAATCGGACAATCGCCAGGCGATGGTCGCAGCAGGATGCTTCAAAAACAATATCGCATTCGGTATCGAGACCTTCCGAGCGATGATTGAGATTGGACGACCCGATACGCAGGAGTTTGTCGTCAGCGATCTGGAGTTTCGAATGCACGAGCAATTCTGCATGCTCGCAACCCTCGCGAACGATCGGATGGAATATACGCAGCCTCTTGTTTCGGTCAGCACGATGAAGGCGCTGAATGATCCTGTCACGGTTGCGGCCCATGATTGCGTTTTCGATCCATCCATGAGACGTGGCGGTGCAGATAATGACGATTTCGGGCCCATTCGGCTCCTGCAGGCGCGCAGCAAGGGCTTCGGCGACATTGAACGATGCCAGATACTGAGTCTCGATATAGAGCTGCCGCTGCGCTGTGGCGATCATCTTTCTCGTCAAGCGAATGCCCTGCTGCAGGCCGGCCTTGAACAGCGTTGCCGGCTTGCTCAATGCAAGCCTGACCGGCACATTGCGCAGCACTACAGCAGGGCCATCCAGCCAGTCGGGGGCGCTCTGCATCGGCAAGGCCTCGTATGTTTGCCCTGTCGCCTCGCGCCATCGCTGTCTCGCCACTCTTGATATGAGAGCCGCGGCGTGACCACTCACCATGACCTGCAAATCGTGCAGGGGTTCGTAGGCCACGCCTGCCGGATCGCACCGCAGCCGGTCCCGCATTTTGTGACGACACGTGTCCCAGCGCCGCGAGGTAAGGTCAATTCCACCAATGAATGCCGCGATTTCGTCGACACAAACGAGCTTTTGATGATGACAGCCACGCATGGCAGGTTGAAAGGCAAAACGCAGATCGATGCGGCCACTTTGGGGGAATTTCGCCTTGGTGACGAGGTTGAGCGACTTTCCCGAATAGACCGGGCCGAGAGCCCAAACCAGAATTTTGATCTCGAGGTCGGGATTGGCCCGCGCACACTTTTCCAGCAGCTCTCCAAGCGTCTGCCTGGATCTCTCCGGTTCGAGGAGGATATCCGGATTGAAGTCCCATCCGACGATCCATATCCTCCTTTGTGCTCGGCGCAACGCGCCTGCAAGTTGCGAGAAGTAGCAACTGCCATTGATCAGAAAGGCCGCTTTTTCGGCGATGCCTTCTAGCTGAACGTCGTCGATCTCCGAAGTCATGCGTGATCAGCCTCATCTGGGCGCCAGATCCCGTGGCAGACTAAACTGCTGATAAAGTGGAAAATCTTCACCTCTAACGCGTTGATGTCCTCAATGTTCCTGACGGATGAGACATTGGACCACGCGCTCGGCCTATGTGCCCGAAGGCATGAAGGCGCGTGACGGGCAGCACAAGAGAGCGCGGAACAAGCCGTCTGCCTTGCAGTTCCTATCGCATGGCAACATCAGGCACGATCAGGATCGGGATCTCCGGATGGACCTATCGACCCTGGCGTGGCGTCTTTTATCCCAGCAGCTTAACCGAGAAGCGCGAGCTCGCCTATGCGTCGCGGCAATTTGCTTCGATAGAAATCAACGGCACGTTTTACGGGCTACAGCGCACTGGCGTTTTCGAAAGCTGGCGGCAGGCGGCACCGGACGATTTCGTTTTCGCGAAAAACGGTTCGCGCTACATTACCCACATGAGAAGACTTGCCGATATCGAAACACCGCTTGCGAATTTCTTTGCCTCGGGCCTCTTGCGTCTCGGACCGAAGCTTGGGCCAATCCTTTGGCAGTTTCCTGCGCGCACGGCTTTCGACGCTGGGCTTTTTCCGGCATTTTGGAGCAGTTGCCACAAAGCTTATTGCGGTGGCTCCTGCTCCATGAAATCGCAGCTTGGGAACCACCGTGTACTCTTCGGCATTGACATTTTACGCAAAATACGTAATTTGCGTATCAATAAAGGAGATAGGTTATGGGTGCAGCACTTCAAATCCCCGCATCGGATTTCTCTCGTCGCTTTGGACAAGTTCGCGAAATGGTACATAAGGCCGGGGTGATTGAAGTCACGTCGCATAACCGAGTCGTGGGTGCCTACATCAGCGCTGACGAGCTTGAACATTTCAACCGTCTCAAGCGACGTGAGGTGCAGGTGCTTCATGTGAGCGAGATCGATGACGAGCTTCTCACTGAGATCGAGAACGCAGAGTATGGCGTGATCTCTAAGTGAAACTGCCAGAGCCTACGCCGGGTCTCGTGATCCGGTTCGATTACACTTGGTACAAAGACAACTTCAAGAAAGAACGCCCCTGCGCCATCGTCTTGGCCTCAAGTGAGACAGGTATGGTCACGGTTGTTCCAATTACACATTCGTACCCAGATATTGGGGAAGAAGACCAATCGTTGCAGGTGCCTGAAGATGTCTGCAAGGCCATGGGCTTGGATGAGGACATCAATTACGTTCGACTGAGTGAGGTCAACCGATTTGAGTGGCCTTCAGACCGTATCAAGCCATTGCCAAACGATCCCTCTCGCTGTGACTACGGAAACGTTCCCAAAGATTTCTTCTTAGAAATGAGAAAGCGTCTAGCAGAGGCCGTGCGAGCAGGCCGACTCGGCACTTCCAAGGTTTGAACATTGCAAAATCCATAATTGCTTGGGCCGATCGAGAAGGCCAAAAGATGCGGTCCGGCAGCTTGACGCATCTGTACAGGACGTTGCCGATGACTGTCACCAGCTTTGTCGCCTATCGTGTCGCTCCTGACTAGCCAAAGACGAACGCGCCCGACCGCTTCGTCTGGAACATCGATCGCTTTCAGGTGTTCAATGACACGTCGGCACTAAAGGACCAGCGATGGATACGCAGGCGCGAACGCGAGCGCCCATTCTGCTCCTTCGAGAGATGAACCATCGCATCAAGAACCTGTTTGCCTTGATCAACGCCCTGATCAATATGAGCGAGGGTCCACAACCTGACGGAAGGCCTGGCCATGCGAAGCCTTCCGTCGAATGCGCACCAACACACTTTAGCGTCTGGCCACTCGCATCACGAGCGAAATGACGAAAAGAGCCAGGAAGATAAAGAACAAAATCTGCGCGATCGACGCGGAAGCCCCTGCTATCCCGCCAAATCCGAGGACACCAGCGATCAGGGCGACGATCAAAAACACCAGCGCGTAGTAGAGCATTTTCGACTCCATCGTTCTCAAAGATATTCGACACGTTCCAACGAATAGGCGCTCGTATTGGTTCCAAGCGTTTTTCGCCCAGGCCACGGCAAACTCGACCGGCAGCTGCCCGCAGAAATCGAGGCCAACGGGCATCGCCGTCCTCATGATGGCTGGCCCTTAATGCCTCAACTTTTTTCTTTAATTAATTCGCGACGGCCTCTTTGCGGCTCGTCGGGTCGGCATAGCGCCAGAGATGCGACTTCCAGACACGCCCTTTCGACAGGTCCGGATCTCTCTCGACAACACCAGCTCTGATGTTCGCGCCGCCGATATCAAAGGGGAGAATTCCGTCATGCCCGTCAAGCATCCAGGAATGCATCAGATGCGCGCGCCGTCGCGCGATCGAGCGCAGACAGAAGAGAGGAGCCGCCACGTCGAAGCGGGAACTATCTGAAACTTTCGTGGTTCGGCGCGATATGGATGAAAGCGTTCTCTCACAGGAGGTAGCCATGACTGAACGAGACGTCGGTGCGGATGGCGCAGCCGCAAGCCAGATCCTATGAGGAGGGTGGATAGCGACCTACGCTGTGGCAAAGTGCGGTTGCTTGGACACAAACACCCTACCCTTGGAGGCAAGCATGCTCGTTGCAGCTCACCGATCCGAAGCGCCGACCGCCATCCGCACCGATCTTTGCGCAATTTTCGTCTCATTGGAATTGAGTCGCTCGAAATGGCTGATCACCTCGCTGTCGCCGGGTGGCGGCGAGAAGATGTCGAAACATATGGTGGCGGCCAGCGACGTCGCCGGCATGCTGGCGCGCTTTGCCGAACTCAAGAGGAAGGCGCGGGCGCGAACCGGACGGTGCTTTCCGATCATTGTCATCCAGGAAGCTGGGCTCGACGGCTTCTGGATCCATCGGGTGTTGGAGGCCGAGGGGATCGAAAGCTACGTCGTCGATCCGGCATCGATTGCAACCTCGCGCCGGCGGCGGCGGGCCAAGACCGATAGGATCGACGGCGAAGCGCTGGTTCGGGCATTGCTCGCCTATCAGCGGGGCGAGCCGCGGGTATGCGCCATGCTCCACGTTCCGACGCCCGAGGAAGAGGACCAGCGCCGCCTCTCGCGTGAGCGCGAGGCCTTGACGAACGAGCGCATACGACACGTTAACCGCATCAAGGGCCTACTGTTCAGCCAGGGCGTATCCGACTACGAGCCGCTGCGCCGCGATCGACGCAAGCGACTGGAGGAGTGCAAGACCGGCGACGGCCGTCCGCTGCCGGGACATTTGAAGGCGCAGATCGGCCGCGAACTCGATCGGCTGGAACTGTTGCTCGAGCAGATCAAGACTATTGAGGCCGGCCGCGACGCCATGCTCGCTGCCACGCAGGTCGTCTCGCCAGCACCGACGATGCTGCTCACCTTGAAAGGCATCGGGCCGGAGTTTGCCGCCGTGCTGTGGTCGGAAGGGCTGTCGCGTCACTTCGACAACCGACGACAGGTTGCCGCCTATGCCGGCCTTGCGCCGACACCCTGGCAGAGTGGCTCGGTCGATCACGACCAGGGGGTCTCAAAATCCGGCAATCCAAGGCTGCGAACGACGCTGATCCAGATGGCCTGGCTGTGGCTGCGTCATCAACCGCACGCGGCGCTGACCGTGTGGTTCAAGGATCGGGTCAAGCAGAACGGCGGCCGTCTCAAGAAGACGACGATTGTCGCGCTAGCCCGCAAGCTGCTCGTTGCGCTGTGGAAATATGTCAATGCCGGCGTCGTTATCGAGGGCGCGGTCTTAAAGACCGTCTGATCGGTTACCCGAACTGAATTCTGCAATCTTCCAGGACCCGATCAGTCCTGGCGGATCCAGGTGGGACGAACCGAGAATATGCATGGCCCTGAAACGGCCGTAGGCTAGAATGGTCTCGTCCTCCTGAGCCCTTGTCCGCCGCAAGCGGGATGTTGGTGCCGCTGTTTCGAACAGCGACCGTATATAAGTTGGATCTGGCTTGGCAACGAGCCGCGTCTTGCAATCGGGCTCAGACCGTGGACGCCGTAACAACCGACGGAGTGCAAGAAATGTCACCCTGACGACAGTTCCACATTGACGCTCCTCATATAAGCATGTTCCAGCCGGTTCTGTGGTGCAGGCATCCGTTGCCAAGGATGCCAAGCCCGATCTCCGGCAAAGTTTGTCCGAAGACGTGCAGTCCGTGAAGGACGCCGTTAGCGATCAAGTTGCTGCCGCAACCGACGCGGCAAAACAAGTCGCCTCGAGTCAAAAGAACATAATAGCAGAAAAGCTCGGTGGCGTTGCGGCTGCAATGGAGAAGGTCGCGGACGAACTGGAAAAGGGTGAACAACGAGACATCGGGCGTCTGACCCGAAACCTTGGCGCTAGCATCCGGGGATTTTGCGAGCAAATAGACGATCAGGATATCCGACAGGTTGCTCAAACAGCGGAGACCTACGGCAGGCAGCAGCCCCTTGCGTTCCTGGGGATGGCCGCTCTCGCCGGCTTCGCTGCCAGTCGCTTCCTGATGGCATCGGCAGAAGGCCACGGTCGCACGCCGGGCGAACGCCACCGCGACAGTGCTTCCATGGAGGATCGGGCAAATGGCTAGCGTCCAAGATCAGCGTCCCATCACCCAACTTGTTACGGGCCTCCTCGCCGACATATCGGGTCTTTTTCGCAACGAACTCAATCTCGCCAAAGCAGAAGCGACCGACAAGATGTCTCATGCCTTGGCAGGCGCGGCAACCATCGCCGCAGGGCTTGTATTGGCAGTCGGGGCTCTCGGCGTGCTTCTCGCCGCGCTCGTGAAGGCTGTGGCCGCCTTCTTGCTGACGCAAGGCATGTCCGAAGCCAACGCCGACGTACTCTCGTCGGTCCTCGTCGGCGTCGTCGTTGGACTAATCGCCTGGGCTGTTATCGCGCGCGGCCGCTCCGCCTTGCGGGAAGAAAGTCTCAGGCTCGACCACACCGCTGCGTCCCTTCGGCGAGACGCTCAAATCATCAAGGAGAAAACGTAATGGCCTACACGCCCATGAGCCCGACCACTGCGCAGATTGAACGCGAGATCGACGATGACCGCCGCCGCATCGAAGAAAAGATAGATGCCATTCAACAGCGGCTGTCGCCAGGACAGCTTGTCGATGAGGTTCTCGCCTACGCCAAGTCGTCGGACGGCGGAGAATATGTCGCCAGCCTTGGCACCGCGCTCAAGAATAATCCTATCCCTCTCGCACTTATGGGTATCAGCCTGGCCTGGCTCATGACCGGACCGAAATCGTCCTTGTCCAGCTACGCCGAAACCGTCGAGTATCCCCTGGCGACGGTCCAGGGTGATGTCCGCCGCACCGGCCCGGTTCAGGCAGATGGCGACAAGCGCTATAGTCATTTCGTTGACGATGCGGGAACACGCTATAGGGCATTGACGGACGAGGCCGGAAAGCGTGCCGGCCCCTTCGTCGATGACACAGGCAAGACCTTCCGCGGCCTTGCGGACGCTGCGGGCCAGCAAATACAGGACATCCGCGACGAAGCAGGCGTCTTGTTTGATCAGGCGTCCGGCTGGGCGTCCCACACGTGGCAGCGCGTCACGAATTCGGCGGGCAGATTTGGCGACGCACTGGCTGATGCGGGCCGAGATTCCTTTGGCGCAGGCGCTCAGATCGGGGAAAGCGCGCTAGCGCATTATAGGGATCAGCCCCTGGTCGGTGGCGCGCTCGCATTTGCCATCGGAGCAGCCCTCGGAGCTGCCCTTCCTCATACGCAACGAGAAGACTCCGAATTGGGTCCTCTGTCCGACGACATAAAGAAGCAGGCATCGGATGGCCTATCTCGGGTTCTGACGAAAGCAGCCGAGGTTGCTGAAGATGTCTCTGGTCGTGCTGTATCGGCCGTTGCGGACATTCATGACCAGGCACGCGACCGGATTGCAGATGAAGTCGATCAACTGCGTGGTGTGGACGAACGCATGGATCCTGCAAGCGACTTGCGTTAATGCTGCTTTCGGCCATGCCGAGAAAGAGATGTCTGACCAGCGTTGTCTGACAGCGCCTTAAAGTCATATGAGCGCAAGCTCCACCGACATAGGCACAATCGCGCTTCAGAAGTGGCCAGAGAGGTGCGTTCAGTGAGTTCTTGCGATTGCCGAACAGCTGGATCTCGAGAAGGGAAAACTTGAAAAGGAGGACACTTCCCTGCATCCGATCCGGTTGCCGCGAGCATCACCTCGATCGCGACTGGACCCACCGATCCCGATCAGGCCGAAAAGCTTAAACAGCAGGAAGAGTAATTGCGGTGTCCTACCTCGTCGAGGTGCTCTTGCCATTCAATCGCACGCAAGAGCAGACAGCCCTCCTGGAAAAGATAAGCAATGACCTGACCGAAAAATTCGGTCGTGTCAGGCTGCATCTGGATTGCCCGGCCGAATGGCTTTGGAGCGGCGGTCAGCCGGGGGGAGCAGATGAAATCGTGGTGATAGAAGTAATGACGGCGCTCGTTGATCGTTCGTGGTGGACCGCCTACAAATACCAGCTGCAGCTGTCGTTTCCGCAGAAGGAAAAAGTCGTCGTTCGTACAAGCTTTATCGAGCGCATATGAACCGTAGCGGAGCGGCATCGCTCAAACAAGAACCTGATTGTTGAAATGTTCTGATTGCTCCTGGACGTTTTCTTGGCCTCGATCATGAAAGCCCGGTGCCGAGTGGCTGGTACCGGGCTTCCTTCGACTGCGGTTGAGGGAAAGCAGTCGATGCAACAGACGTTGCGCGGCAATAACTCTTTATCGGGGCCGTTGTTCCTCGCGTCATCGGAACAAGTCCGCCCTGGTTGTGTTGATTCGCGGAAGGGAGAATGACATGAAGACGAACGACACCAACGCGTCGCCGGAACAACGGCGGCCGAAGGACGTAATGCCTGTCGCAGACAAGAGGGCCGCAAGGGCTGATAAGCGTTCGCTTGCGTCGCCGGCCGTACAGTCTCGCGGAGCGAAAGACGAAAGCGAGCGTCCGATCGTCAATCCGATTACAGGCGTTGCACAGTAGTCTAAGACAGCCTGGTCACGCTGACAGCCGACCGTGCTCGGCGTCACGACAGCTGGAACGAATACGACGGCTTGCTTTCTGGCCGGCCTATCCCCGCCTCGGAAAGGTCGCTGCCGTCATTCTCAAGTGCCGCTGATGTTGCGATCCCACCGCTTGCGGAAATGCCGGCACGTCTTCGCTGCGCATAAGCTTAGGTCGTGTCCCTGGGAGAGGTGTAACTCGGCGGTAGCGAAGCCGCTCGCGAGCGCGCCCTCAACAGCGCTGTAGCGAGTGAGCGGCTTTGCGGGTGGTCATCAATGTTTTTCCGGTAGGGTCGGGTTGTTCAAGACCAACCTGATGGAAAGAGCACTGATGACCGATGACATGATGAACCTGCGCTCGCTCGTTGAGAAGAGTGCCGATGCGGATTTGTTGCGTGAGATGATCGGCTTTGCGGCCGAGAAGCTGATGGAGCTGGAGGTCGGCGCCAAGACCGGCGCGGCCTATGGCGAGAAGAATGCATTGCGGCTTGCTCAACGTAACGGCTACCGTGAGCGGGATTGGGAAACGCGGGCCGGAACGGTGGAACTGCGTATCCCCAAGCTCCGGACCGGCAGCTATTTCCCGAGCTTCCTGGAGCCGCGCCGCATGGCCGAGAAGGCTTTGACCGCCGTCATTCAAGAAGCTTACATCCAAGGTGTCTCGACCCGCTCTGTCGACGACCTGGTCAAGGCGATGGGGATGTCGGGCATCTCCAAGAGCCAGGTTTCCCGCCTGTGCGAGGAGATCGACGATAAGGTCAAGGCGTTCCTGGCCCGGCCGATCGAAGGCGATTGGCCATACCTCTGGATCGATGCCACCTATCTGAAGGTCCGGCGCGGCGGGCGCATCGTTTCCGTCGCCGTCATCATTGCGGTCGGCGCCAACACCGATGGGCGGCGCGAGGTGCTCGGCATGGAGATCGGCACATCGGAAGCCGAGCCGATCTGGACCGAGTTCCTGCGCAAGCTGACCAGGCGCGGCTTGAGCGGCGTCAAGCTCGTCGTCTCCGATGCCCATGAAGGCATCAAGGCTGCCGTTTCCAAAGTCCTCTCGGCCACCTGGCAGCGCTGCCGGGTCCACTTCATGAGAAACGCGCTCGCCCACGCCGGAAAGAGTGGTCGACGGGTGGTGTCCGCCTTCATCGCCACCGCCTTTGCCCAGGATACGCCTGAGGCCGCAAGCACCCAGTGGCGTAGCGTTGCCGATCAAATTCGCCCGAAAGTGCCAAAGCTCGCAAATCTCATGGACAATGCCGAGGAAGATGTGCTCGCCTACATGACCTTTCCCAGGCAGCATTGGACCAAGCTGCATTCGACAAATCCCATCGAGCGCCTCAACGGCGAGATCAAGCGCCGCACCGACGTCGTCGGCATCTTCCCCAACGACGATGCCATCGTCCGGTTGGTCGGGGCACTCCTGCTCGAACAGAATGACGAATGGGCCGTTCAACGATCCCGCTACATGACGCTTGTGTGGATGCCAGCCGTTTTGCAAGGAAGATTTGAAATTTTTGAACACGTGATCGAGTGCGGTCTTGTGTAAGGCCTTTATATGCGGTCCTTGAAGTGCCGCGGGCCGGTATGGTGATACGCGAGTCAGGTCCGAATCTTGAAAGCGAGCTCGAAGCTCGAAGCGTCATTCTGGTTTGCTGACCCCGATCTTATCGATCATTTGCCCATGCAGTTCTTGTCTTCCTCACGTCTCCCATAGACCGGCTTCAAGTGCTCCGCTTCATGCGGGCACTGTCGCCGGATTCCGGTAATCCATCTGCTTTGTGAGCATAGCCCAGATCCCACGCGCCATCTTGTTGGCCAGGGCAATCGCTACGAGCATGCGTGGCTTCTTGGCCATCATACGGCCAAGCCAACTATCGTTTGGCGCACCCTTTCGTGACGCCCATCGAACCACGGCCATGGCTCCGATGATGAGCAACCTTCGAATATCTTGCTGGCCCATCTTCGATATTTTTCCTAGACGCTGCTTGCCACCGCTCGAATTCTGTAGCGGCACCAGACCAAGCCAAGCAGCAAAATCCCGGCCACGTTTGAACACCTCCATCGGAGGCGCGAACGTTTCAATTGCCAGAGCGGTGATCGGGCCTACGCCCGGCATTGTGCGCAGACGTCGTGTTGTCTCGGCCTTGTTGGATAAACCATCTATCTTCTCGCTAAGCGAGTCCACGCGATCCGTTATTTGCCAGATGTGCTCCAGCAGGTCGCGGCAGATCGTGCGGACCAGAACCGGCATATGAGCGGTCTCGTCCGCCAGGATACTTTCAAGCCTGCTCAGATAACCTATTCCATGCGGCGCGATGTGGCCGAACTCATAAAGGTGCGCGCGTAGGATGTTTACCAACTCGGTTCGCTGACTGACTAGCTGCTCACGGGTGCGAAACATAATCGCCCGAGACTGTTGCTCCTCCGTCTTTGCCTCGACAAAGCGCATTGTCGGCCGCTGTGCGGCCTCAACAATGGCCTCTGCATCGGCAGCGTCGTTCTTGTGCCGTTTGAGAAATGGCTTCACATACCGAGGCGCGATCAGCTTTGGCTCGTGACCCAATCTCCCCATCTCGCGAGCCCAATAATGCGAGCCGGCGCATGCCTCCATTGCGACGACGCAGGAGGGCTGAGCAGCAATAAACTTGCGGAATAATGGGCGCGCCAACTTCTTACGAAATAAAACAGAACCGTCAGCCGCTGCTCCGTGCAGCTGAAATACATTCTTTGCCAGATCAACGCCAATGATGGTAACCGTCTTCATCAAGACTGCCTTTCACTTGAGTGGTGTTTACGCCAAGACTTTTATGCCGCCGGAGAAGGCTGGCATCCACCCTATCTTGAGACCATCGCACAAATGAGCGATGATCCCATCATCAGCCTGCCCGCTGCGGCGCGCTGACCCATTCCCGGCCCAGCCGGAAGGCACGGCGATCAACAAGCCGAGCTACACCACTCCAAAAGACGCGATCCTTGCGAGCCGAATGTCTATCGTATGTGATGCATTCGAAAAGGCGGTGTAGGCGACCTGGAAGTGAAACGCCAACACGTACCGCAGCAACAAATCAGTGAGCTCACGGCTTCGGTCCATCGCATCGTGGGGATTGGCAGCGGCACCCTCAAGCCCTGTCCGGCAACCTGTACGACAATGTCGAAAGGGCCCCGGCCCGGATGTATCAGGCCAGCGATTGGAGCAAAGCCTTCACGTCCCGCCATGCCGGCCTCCGCTCGCCGTCCCGCGGGTGAGACGGCAACCACCGAGGCGATGCCGGTGGACGGGAAATAGGCATAACCGAAGGGTTCTCCTACCTTGGCCAGACGAAGACCATGCGGCATGTCGACCTCTTCGAGGCGATCCTTGATCAGATTGTAATCTTCGTCGGACAGAGCGTTTAGGAGTCTGTTGCCGGTGCGGTTTGCGGTCATTGAGCGGCCCTCCGTCCGATCCTTTAGTGTTGGCAGATAGCTTGGATTCGAGTGGGATCAGTAGCGACGGACGCATTTAAACAAACTTGACCCGAAAAGGTTCCAGACACTTTTCCGAACCTTGCGATGCTCAGTCGCCGTCAAGGTCTCGACCAGCCATGGCTTCGAGTTGATCTTCGTCCCAGGCGTTCGCGAAGAGATCGCACAAAAGGTTCGCTCGCCGGTACGGTCTCAATGCGAGCGGTCCCCCTTGCGGTGGTCGTCGGGCATCTGCTGAAAGACCACGGCACCTCTTCGCGTCAAGCAGCTCTGCTCCGTAGCCCGCAAGCGCAACGACCTAGGAGGTTGCTCACGCGTTCAGACGAAAAGTTCCATGAGTGCAATCGGAACCTTATCCAAGGTCGAAGATTGACAGAAGGTTCGAGGCCGGCGCCACTGACTGTGCAACGCATGATGTCCGCAGTCCTGGCGCGCGCCGTCCTTTTCAACCCAATCTCCCAACGATCGAGCCGGTTTTGTTTTCGGGGCAACAGTCAACCGGTGCCGCCCAGCCAGCCCAGCTCCTATGCAGACCTGTCGAGCTGCCGATCGGCATTGATGGGCAGAAGAGAGAAAATCCAACCCTGGTTTGGATTTATATGTTCGGTGTCGCGATCGCGTTATTGACTCTTCGCAACCGCGAATGGCATCAGCGGCCAAGCAGCCGTCATCAATGCGTCTTTCCGAGTGATAAGTATTGCGTATCATATCCCTTTCAAGCATTCCGCCACGTTTCGACAAACTCGCGCCGACTCTCAACAGCCTGACCAAGCAGATCGGTCCGATCAACGAAATCCGTCTTTACATTCCCAAACACTATCGTCGATTTCCGGACTATGACGGGTCGCTTCCGGATGTTCCTGACGGTGTTACCATCGTGCGGCCGGAAGAGGATATCGGGCCGGCGTCCAAAGTGCTTTTTGCTGCTCGCGAGCTTCGCGGAAAGGGTGCGCAAATCCTGTTTTGCGACGACGACAAGGTCTTCTCGCCCAATTGGGCGTCCCGGCTATTTGCAGCGCAGAAGGAACGCCCCAACGAATGCGTCGCCCTGATCGGCAAGGATGTCCCGAGTGAGTTTGCAAGATCGACGCCGTTCTTGCCAAAGGCAGTGCTCAAACGAAAGTTGACACTGGGGCTTCGGGTCCGTCGGCTTCATTATAAGGTTGCCAGGAAGGTTTCTCGCGCCGATCGGCTGCGGCCAATGCCAAGTCTCGTCGAAAAGGGTGGGTACGTCGATATCCTGCAGGGACTGGGCGGCGTTGTCGTGAGGCCCGAATTCTTTGATGACGTTGCTTATGACATCCCGAACGTCCTATGGGCAGTCGATGATTACTGGCTGTCGGGAATGCTCGCGCTGAAGGGTGTTCCGATTTACCTGCCAGCAGGGCTTGTCGAACCTTATTCGACGGATGCCCATGAGGTTTCCTCCCTTTACAAGGCGACGATCGAGGGCGCCGGCCGCGGCGAAGCAAATCGCCGATGCATCGAATATATGCAGAGCCACTTCAATGTCTGGCGGTGATCGCCAGCCTGGCTGTTGAATGAAACACGGCGCGGCGTGATCGTTAAGAGGGGCGCGTCGGACAAGCATGTATGTCTCGCGGCATCTTCGGGCGATGCCATAGCATCGGCGCCAGCACGGGGGCGTAAAGGGCCCGTGACCATCCAAAGACTGGCTTCAGAGGCCGCTCGTTACGTCGATCTCGCTAACGGCCGAGCCTCATCCCAGGGACGGGCGCCTAATCGGTCCCTGCGTATGGTTCTTGAGATCGGGACCGGGGCTGTTTGCTCCCCATATCTCAAAGTGGTCACGAGGATTGCCCGTCCTGCTCGCGATCGACGAATTTGTTGAACCGGCTTTCGCCGCCGCTCGATGTCTTGTCCTGATAGAGAAAGGCAAGCTTATTGCGGTCAAAGATCTTGAAGAATTCCTCCCATGGGATTTCCTCGAGGTTTTCTTCCGGGGCGCCGAAATCAATTCGCAGCAGTCCACCGTCGGTGGTGCCCTTCACGCGGGCGGGATGGCCGTTGCGCGCCTCCGCCCAGGCACGAATATGGTCGTGATCCGTTGTCATTGTTGATTTGGTCACGTTGATCTCCTTTTCGTCTTCGCCAAGAACGGCTGCGCCCCCCGGTGTTTCCTGTGCCTGCTTTCCTGGTTGACATCCCTCAGCATGTTCCGCTCCTTGTCTTGGACCACGGCGTGCGGCCGCAGCCCCTGGCTCTTTCCTTTGCTTCCCCGATCTGCCTTTGATTTCTTGAGGTCGCCCTCAGTGTTGAATTCTTTGCCGGGATTGGTCGTATCGACGTGCTTTTCAATGACGCGGAGCTGTCGATCAAGTGTCGTCTTCCAGCCATCCTGTTGGAGTGCACTGAACTGCAAGCGAGGAGGAAAGTTCCACCCACTTCGCCTCGGCTCTTGAGAACAAAGATGATCGGACGCAGCGTCACCGCTGTGGGAACGCGTCATCAAAAGCGTAAAACATGGACACGCTCGACGCGAATTTCGACGGCGTAGTCGCCTTCTTCAATTTTCCTGAGTTCCTGATCGAGCGGTGTGCAGGCCGCATATCACGCTCAGAAATGATCCCTCTGGTGATCGTGTGCCTGCACTTCCGCTTATTGGCCGCCAAGCAGATCCGGGGGAGCGGCGATGGAAAATCAATGACGTCTTGCGCCAGCTTTGCGTGATCAGCAGGTGCCGGGCCGGTTGCTGACATCCTATGGAACCGGTCGCGACAACTGGTCGTTTTGTTAGCAATCCCTGGAAGGACGATGTCTGAGAATTTCCAGCTGGAAATGGTCGAGGTACCAGGGATGACGACATCAGGTGTGGTATGGACAACTTTTTCATCGCGAGAGACTTTGACTGGGAGATACGACGCTCTTCCCACGTCGACAGGGTCTTGAACCTGTTCACGCGGCGGATCGGGTTCAACACGGATACGGCGGGTTTCATCGACGGGCTGATCCACAGACTCACAGGTCTCAGATTGTCGCCGACGCGCTCTGGCATCAGCACGAATGTGGAACAGAGAATCAACATGTATCACCTGGTGTCCCAGGTCATCGCCTATGGAATAGAGGGAGATCTGGTCGAGGTCGGCTGCAACGAAGGCCAGTCGTCCGTATTGATCTCGAAAGTCATTAAAAGTTTCAATTCAGGCAAAAGACTGCATGTCTATGATAGTTTCGAAGGACTTCCGGCGGCGCGAAGCGAGGATGGAAATGCGTATAAGAAAGGCGATCTTGCTACGTCGCAAGATGTCCTGATCGCCAATTTCGTAACCCACAGGCTGGAATTGCCCACCATTCATAAGGGGTGGTTCGAAGACACGCTCCCACACGGGCTTCCAGACAGTATATGCTTTGCCCATCTCGACGGTGATTTGTATCGGTCGATATTGGTGAGCTTGGAGCACGTCTATCCCCGCCTTTCCGAGGGAGCGGTTTGCCTGATCGACGATTATTGTGATCCGGCCGTCAATCCTGACGGATGGAACTATCTGCCCGGTGTCAAAAAGGCGTGTGATGAATTCATGGCGGATAAGCCGGAGGCGATTTGCAATCTCTATTGCGGTTCGTTCACGCATGCCTTCTTCCGAAAGAGCCTGACTTAGACGCGTTTCCGATCATTGAGTGGTGTGGCTTGCCGAAATTGCCGCAGCCGGCACCGTTCAATAGCAACCCGTCTCGGCTGGAAGCCGGGCCGAGAAATTGGCGACATGACGCTGCGCAAAAGACCCTTCACGTTCGACCGTCAGATCTTCTGATGACATCATGACCCGCTGAAGCGGCCGGCAACGGTAATGTAGTGCTCTCGGTGGTACGCCAGCGCGCCGGCTCTTTGCCCATCATCTGGCGCTGCGGTCTGATGATGGTAAAGGAGACTGCGTCAGCAGGTGACTTCTGGCCGGCGGGCAGTTTGCAAGGAACGCCCGCTCGAGCCAACCAGCGGCGAAAGGCAAGCCGATGATCGGCCGAAGCGCTGATTGGCTGATAGCCTTGGCAGCCCATCAAGACAGTGTGCTCATCAGGTGCCGGCGGGCACGATTGACGCGGCTTTTGATCGTCCCGATCGGACAGTGGAAGTGATCGGAAGCCTCTTCGTAGCTACGTCCATCGATGAAAATGTATTCAAACGCAGTCCGGTACTTATCCGGCAGCTTCACGCATGCGGCCTCGATCTCGCGCCCCATGATTCTCCATTCCTGCTCTGGGCGCACGCTTTCTTGCGACGAAATGCAGTCTGTCGCTCCAACGGCCTCACGCTTTGCGACCCGGTAGCGCGTGCAAAACGTATTTCGCATGATCGTAAAGAGCCACGACTTTAACCGTGTGCCCTTCTGGAAATGATCGAGGTTTGAAAGTGCGCGCACCAAGGTTTCCTGGACCAGGTCGTCGGCGTCGTTCTGATGCTGGTAGAAGGTGCGAGCAAACGCTCGCAGTGCCGGAAGGAGCTCGACGATATCGTCGCTCATTGAACCGGCGGACGTATGTACGGTCATCGTCTAATCCCCGCGAACTGTGGGGGATTAAAAGCTCGCCGAGACTATTGGTTCCCTTCCGTACGATATCGCACGCCGGCATTCAGTCGTCAGTGGTTCAAGGGTTTTGAGGCAAACAGCGCCGTGGCGATCTCCGCCAACGCAGTAGGCTTTTCGCACAAGAGATAACCGCCGAATTTTTCGGGAATGTCGGCATCGACATAGGCGGTCGCAAAGACGAACGGAACAGCAAGGCCCTGCAGCCGCTCGGCAATAGGAAAGACAGTCTCGCCCTCCAATCTGATATCGAGGATAGCAGCGTCGACTATCTCGCGGTCGATCATCGACATGCCGATGTCGACCGTAGGGGCAGGTCCGATGACTTGCGCCCCTGCTGCCAGCAGCGCCTTGCGGGTTTCATCGGCCACGAAATACTCGTCTTCCACGATAAGGATCCGCTTGCCCGCAAACAGCCGGAGCGCGGAAACCTCATGCTGATGGCGCCGTGTCATAAGGACCCCGATCGTAGAAAGAGATGGGTTTGCACCATATCGGCCTATTCGCGGTTTTGGCTAGCCTGCGCCAAAGAGTGTGGTCCGGCCTGGTCGCGGCTTTCCGTAAGCTTGGGAAGCGTTGAGCCTTGTTTTTGCCACCACAGGAACAGCTGTGGCCCGTTCTTCATCCGCACGCGCTTCCTGCCGTCGCATGACGGTCGACACCGAGAGGCGACTGGGCCAACCGTCCGTTTGAGAATGCAGAATCGGACGCCCCTCAGTACTGGTAACAAAGGCTAGGTCGAGATGTTCCAGAAAAGAACTGGTCTTACCGACAGTCCACTCTTTTCGGTCCGGGAACCTTTTCTTCGAGACCGAGTTTGGTCATGCCTCTCAGCTGCAGCGCCCTGCTAGATACGAGCCCATGACCCTTGTGACCGAGTGCTGGGCGGCGCCCACCCGTTAATACCGGAACACAGCCAAACGGCCGGATGGGAGCTCCTTTTACGGACGGGCACCAGGCGCCAGCTGATAGAGCAGCTTGAGGGAAAGCCCGGTAAGCCAGCATCTGCAACCGACTGCATCTTTTGGCGCGAACGCACGTTTATCAGAATGTCAACGGAGGCCAGCGGATGCAACCAAACCCATCGCTCATGAAAACGTTAAATCCAGCCGCACTCTTCGTCTTGTCAATGGCCATCGTCGGCTTCATCTGGATTGCTCGCAACGGAAGGACTGCTCCGGACTTGGGGATCGAAGGCGAGGACAAGGGTCAGGGCAGGGGAAGAAATGCAGCCGTCCCCGAGGCAATTCCCCTGAGAGGCCTCCGCGACGTCTTTTGGCGGGTTATAGAGGAAGTCTTGGATGATCGTGTAACGCTCATCGCAGCTGGCGTGACATTCTATCTCTTGCTCGCACTCTTTCCGGCGCTCGCAGCCGTCGTTGCCATTTATGGACTGGTTGCCGATCCCGCGACGATGGCCGAGCACTTGCGCGAGCTTTCGGCACTGCTTCCACCGGGAGCCTTCGATTTCATCGCCGAGAGAATTGAAAGCTTGGTCGAAACGCGCAGTTCCACGCTCGGTCTTACCTTCTTTATCGGTTTGGCTTTTGCGCTCTGGGGCAGCCATAACGCAACGCTTGCGGTTTTCGACGCGATGAATGTTGCCTATGAGGAGAGGGAAAAGCGCGGACTGATCCGGCTGAACGTGATTGCACTTTGCTTTACGCTCTGCGGATTGCTCGCTGCTGCGTTGATGATTGGACTTGTCGCGGTGATGCCAGTTGCGCTTTCGTTTATCTGGCTGGATCAATTCAAGGAGAATATGGCACTTGTCCTTCGTTGGCCGCTTCTCCTTTTGATCGCCGGGGTGGGGACAACCGCCGTCTATCGTTTTGGACCGAGCCGCGAACCAGCAACACTTCGATGGATGACCTGGGGCGCAGTCCTTGTCACGATCTTGTGGTTCGTGATGTCCCTTAGCTTCTCCTTTTACCTGGATCACTTTGCCAATTACAGCGCGACCTACGGAACGTTGGGAGCGCTGATCGGCTTTCTGGTCTGGGTATGGCTTTCGGTCGTCATTCTGATCATTGGCGGCGAGTTGAACGCCGAGCTCGAACATCAAACGGCGAGAGATACGACAACTGGCTTGCCTTTGCCAATGGGATCGCGCGGGGCCTACGTCGCCGACACGCTTGGAAAAACGGTCGACACGTCAAGTGCCTAACTTTGTTTGCCGCAGGGGCCGAAGTCGCGCGCGATGAGCAATCCGTTCGTGTGCTAAATGAGACGCGATCGTTTCCCAGCTCGCCGGTTTGGTGAACACCTTCGCTAATCTGTAAGATGTGGGTAGAACCCGGTCCTCGTAGGCCGTTACGAACGCGAATGGGACTTGCTTCATCTTCAGCATTGCCGCGACGGGATAAACCATTTGTCCGTCGAGGTTGATATCCAGAAAAGCACCATCAAGTTCATGTCCGTGTTCGACGATTTCTACCGCTTCCGCAACACCGGAAACTGGTCCAGCGATCTCAGCTCCGAGCATTGTCAGTCTTTCGGCCGCTTCGCGTGCCATGAGGTAGTCATCCTCAACGATCAGGAACCTGAAGCCCTCGAAGGTCGATTTGGAAGCGCGGTATTTCTCCCATGCGGCTATTCTGCAGAGCGCCTCGAGCTTGTCGGGCATCACGAGCCCACGGCGGTGCATGCCCAGCACGTAGAGTGCGAATTCTTCGCGATAGCTGATCCCCTCGGAGAACCACGGCTCCGACGTGATCCGGTCATAAATGTCCTGAATCATCCGTAGATCGGTTGGTTCGAATGCGCCGTGCAACACCCTTGGGCCCCGCTACAAAATTCCTGTGGTAAACAAACCATTTCACTTCATGGCCAGTCGTTCAAGACGAATCGATCGTCCGATCTGATTGGTCGTCAACCGTACAAAACCCGGCTCTCGCTGACATGGCGGGGGCACCGGCATTGACGAACTCGCGCGTGGACGAAATCAGCTTCTATCTTGCCACCGCAACAATTCCGCAATCGAGAAAGGCGTGGCGGCGCTAGCGGCTCCTCTTGCGGCCTGATCGGGCACGCCGACACATCGGTGGCTCAGGCGCGGGCTCTAATACCAGCAGTGGCAGTGGACGTACCATGCTGGCAACGGTTCTGGAAACGGCACCACACGTTTCTTCATGAGCTCCGTTCGGGAACCTCCTGATCCACAAAACGACGCGAATCGGCAACTGCAAGACGATGCCCCGCCAACGTGCGTCTTTGCCAATCAAGGCCTCAGCCCTTCGCGCTTTCGAACACCATCAGCAGGACATTGGAGATCTCGTCCAGGAGCCTGGCGGGAGCAAGACGCCGAGCTAGATTTGTGGCTCGCGCCTCGCGCCTTGAATTTCGACAGCTCCGCGTCCCAGGTGGAAATCGGCCGCGATGAAGGCGGCCGACCTTCCGATTTATGCTGCCTTGGCGTTGGCGGCGGACATGGCGAGTTGAGTCAACTTCTTGTCTGTTGCCTCTTCTTCGGCGAGGTTTTGTTTCAGGAGCGGTACAGCATCCTTTAAGCCGAGCTGATTAGCCCAGGCGATGAGCGTGCCGTAACGGGCGATTTCATAGTGCTCGACCGACTGGGCCGATGAAATCAGACCGGCATCCAAAGCCGGAGATCCCTTGAACTCTTCAATGATCTCCTCACCCTCGGAAATGATACCCTGTATCGCTTCGCAGGTCTTGCCACGAGCCGGCTTGCCGAAGATCTCAAACACCTGTTCAAGGCGCTCAATCTGGCCCTGGGTTTCGTCGCGATGTTGTAAGAACCCTGCCTTTCCTTTCTCCGATTGTGCCGCACGAGCCATTTTCGGCAGCGTTTTCAAGATCTGCTTTTCGGCGTAGTAAATATCCTTGAGCGTATCGAGGAACAGGTCGTCGAGCGTCTTCTGAGTAGGCATGGGTGTCCTCCTTGACTGGCATCCTAGTGCAGGCTTTAAACTCAGAGACCTCCTGGATGTTCCCAAGTGTCCTGTTATCGTCGCTCCTGTTATCGTCGCAATAGCCAGCTGCGGTCCAAATGAGGTCGGATCACGACCCGCGCGCTCGCTTTTTGCGTCAATTGATTTTTTCACCAATGTTCTTGGGAAATACCCCTGTCGTGGAGCTGCAAGCCTCGGGCAGATTGACGGGCGAACCCAAGTGCGCCTGGTTTGGGGGCAACGATCCTCGAAAGTAAGATGTGCGGATCAGTTGACAGATGAAGGAGTTGGCAGCGCGGTCAAGCGCTGTGATGTTTCACAGGTAGCCGCCGATAGCCACCAGGACCGCGCCGAGCGCGATAATGGCCAGGGCCGACCAGTTCTTCGATATACCGAAGAAGCTGAGACCTTGGCGGTGTGGCTCAAGCGTACGGCCACCTTGGGGCAGTCGGTGCAGATCGCTCGCTCTTCTGCTGAGCGCTGGCCGAAAGAGGAGCAGAAGTCCGCCGATTACGAGGGCGGCCCCAATCAGGATTGCCCACATCGTCGCCTCCGGGGTCTTGCGAAACGGTATTGGCTAAACCAGCTTGAAGCTCGTTGGTTCCGAGCAGGCGCAACGATGATCTTGCCAATTATTCATGGGGCGCACGTTGAGATGCTTACCCATTTGCGATGCTTTTTGCGCAACGGCAACGGCGGCGACCTGAATAATAGCCTCGCTGTCTCTTTGGTTTCCGTCACCGTATGCGAAGATGACAGACGAAACTGCTTCTTACGCGAAAGTGGCAGACAAAAGCGGCTCTTATGCGAAACTGAGAGACATTTCGGCTAATGCGATCGCCTTAGAAGAAGATGGCCATTTATTTCACGTATTTCACGCCGACATGTGATGGCGACAGCGGGCGATTGATTATCACGTCGCGGAAGGTATCGTGACACGCCACATTGTGAAGGCTCGGCTCCCGTTGCTGGTGGCGAGCCCTTTTGTCTCTATCGATGTCCAATGAAGGAGGCTGGGGGTGAAGCCTCGGACCGGCCAACGACGCTCGTGGCGACGAGATCTTCCTGTTCGTCACGCTGCCTGCCGCCCAATGCCGCGGCGGCCGACGAAATGAAGGCGCCGACAAGTAGCGAAAGAGAGCCGACGAGCGCGGTGGTGGCAGCAGCCTTTCTCGCCTTATCGAGCGCCGCTTGAGTCGCGGCCTTTGCGTCAGCGATCTGTTTGAGGACTGCATCGACCCTGTTGCGCGCGTCTGCCTCGGACAGGCTGGTGCGAGCCGAAACCATGCTGGCGATATAAGTCCTGTCGGCGTCGTTGATCTGCCCGCTAGCCGCGCTCTGAAGCAGAATCCGTGAGATTTCGGCGCTCGCGGCACCGTCGTCTTCACGCGCCCGGCCGCCTGCTTGCTGCGGGCGAAGCAGGGCATCGGTGAAGTAAGCGGTGGAGAGATCGGAGGGCTTTGTCGTCGCCATGTTCGCGGCCCCAACGGCGCCGGCCGTGTTGGCCATGGTACCGGCCGCGCTTGCGCTGGCACCCACAAGCGATGTGAGCGAGGCGGCGAGAAACCCGGCCACGAACACCGTCGCCAAGGCCCAGGCAATGAAGCCGTGCGCCGTATCACGGAAGAAAATCTCGTCCGTGTGCGCGGCAGCCCATTTCGTGCGCAGGCGCCCGGTCAAATAACCGCCCAGAGCTGAGGATAACCACTGGACGACAATAAGCCAGAGGGCTGCGGATACGCCGACGGTCGCCGCTGAACTGCTTTCCCCTGACCACGGCGATACCATGGTCAGTCCCATGCCGGAGCCGAGCAAGAGGAGGATGAGCGTTATGCCAGTTGCTGACACGGCACCGCCAATGATCGGACCCCAAGCGAGGGCGGACTTTGAAGATTCGATCGGCATGATGTTTCCTGCGCCTTCGCCTAGTGACATTGCGACCTCCTAGCGCATGAACAGGACGAGAAGAATGACGATCGGCAGTGGAATGCCGAGAAGCCAAAGAAGTAGACCGCGACCCATGGAAAAACCTCCTAGAAAGCCAATTTACCTGCCCCGAACGCCCGGCCGCGCACATTGTTCCAGCTTGATGCTTGCCCTTTTGGGAGCTGCGGCGCCTCTGTCGGCTTGCGCCTTCGCGGCAACTGAAACCTTCATGACGGTGCTACTGGAACAACGGCTGTCCACGAACATTCCTCCTCGCCAACGGTGGAGGAACGACAATGCAACTGATCGCGACCCATGTGGGTACGGTTACGGATGGAAAGCTCTCGGTGGAATTTGTCGGGGAGGGCGGTGAACTCGTGTCTGTCCGGATGATCACCGATGACGACAGCCTCGACGACGCCAACGCCGTGCGCCGCGCCAAGGAGATCCTGGTGCAACTCACATCATTTGGAGCCGAGTTCGACGACGCCTCGCAGCAGCGGAGGTCCGACCTTTTCGAAGATCCCACACTGCAAGACGATACCGCAGATGTCGGGGGCGGATCGCCAGAGGATTAGATCCTATTGCCGTTTTAGCGCCGAGGCTAGATCAGATCGTGATATTTGCCTGATGCCGGCTCGGCCTGGAAAATTCATCACGTCTGCTCAAGGCAAGATCGCCGTTCTTGCCGGTGGAACTCCCGGTTCGACGATTAGTTGGATGCGCGAAGGAGGAGCGAGTTGATGGGACGGTGGGTCCACCTATGCATCGACATGCAGCGAATGTTCGCAGAGCAGACGCCGTGGCATGTTCCGTGGATGGCAAATGTTTCCCCCGAAATCGTCGAAGTTGCAGCCCGATTTCCCGAACGAACGGTATTTACGAGGTTCATTCCTCCAACGACTGCAGACGCGATGCCGGGCATGTGGAAAGCCTACTACGCGAAATGGGAGATGATGACGCGCGCGAAACTGCCTGTCGAGTTACTCGATCTGGTATCAGACCTGAGGCGATTTGCACCGCCTGCCCGCGTCTTTGATAAAAGAACATACTCACCTTGGATCGGCGGTCACCTCCATCGGAGGTTGGTGGCCGAGCATGTCGATACCCTGGTTGTGACCGGCGGCGAAACAGACGTGTGCGTGCTTGCCGCCGTGATCGGTGCGATCGATCTCGGCTACTGTGTCATTGTGCTGAAGGACGCCGTCTGCAGCGGAGCTGATTCCACCCATGACGCCTCTCTCGCGCTGCTTGGCCATCGCTTCTCGGTCCAGGTGGAAATTGCCACGACCGAAGATTTCCTTTCAGACCTCTGACGGCGTCTTCAGTTCATCGATCAGCCTTCACGGTGATCGAGCTGCTCGCTAAAAAATCGCTCTGATAACGCCGGCTTTCCTTGGCCCGCGCCGCACCGAGCCATTGTCGCCCCGAAGCCACTGCCCAATCGCGCGGTTTCCCAGCGTTGCGGCATCTGCCAACAGCAATCATGGAGCCGCGTGAAGCGGTACGATATCGTACGGCGGTTCTTTATTGACCTCTAATATAGAGCCATTAGGATCCAGGTGCCCAACAAATTTCGGAGGTAGGAAATGCTTGTTCGACGTATCAGAGACACCGAAATGGCGATGCTGTCACGCTCCGTTCAGACGTGGTACAAACACTACAGGGCCAAACCGGACGAGCGGGCATCCGAAATGCTCTGCAGCGCAGTCATCGATCTCTTCAACAAAGGCCATCATACCCAGGAAGAGCTGACGTCCATATTGATCACAAGATACCCCGGACCGACCGCGATACTGACCAATTCTCCCACCTCTTCTTCGGTCCACTGACGGACCATCTGCCAATTTCATGAGGCGAGAAACTGCCTCTGCCACAAGCTCGGACGACTTCGCGATCCGGCACGAAGCTGCCGGGCCGCGTCAATACGCGTCACGGACTCTGTCGGGATAAAGCTCGACGGCCGCACCGGCCCCGTCCACTGCTCGCGCAATCCTATTTTTCACGAGGTTGCCTGAGACCCGCACCCGCCGAAAGCTGCGTTCCTTGCGACCGTGCCACGACCGCCTCATAGAGTGTGCGGGCTGCGTTGCGAACCTCGTCTTGAAACGCCTGGTCCCTTTCGAAGGACAGATGGCTGGTCGCGTACGGTTCCCAATAGCCGATATAGCGATCGATCTCCGCCAACGCGCCCGCGGGAATGAGATCCATCGACTTCAACCAGTCCGCCAGGCAGCGGCGGACATTTTCAGTGCCTTCTGTGTCGCCGTGGACAATGACGGAAAACAGCCGCCCTTGCAGATGACGGGGATAGTTCCAGCCCTTCATCTCGATCTCCTTGGCGTCCTTTGCATGTTTCCCATGGGTTGTCGTGGGATCCGGATTTCCGCCATCGGCGCAAACGAGGCGGTCAATCATAAGCTTTAGTGGCGAGGAGGTCTGATACCAATTGACCGGGGTGACGATCATGATGCCGTGTGCTTCCACCCAGAGCGGATAAATTTCGTTCATCCAATCATGCACCTGGCCAAGTGAGTAGTTCGGATAGCATGAGCACGGCCAGTGACAGAGCGGCGCCGACGTGGAGAAGCAGGCCTTGCAAGGATGAATTTGTCGCCCGTATTCCGACGCAAGCCTGCTAAGATCGAGAACCTGCACTTTTACATCAGCTGCGTGCTCCAGCACGGACCGCGCGATCTCGACGATACGGAAGCTTTTCGACAACTCGCCGGGACAGGTATGCTCGCTTCGTGACGAGCCGTTGATCAGAAGAAATCGTCGTGGCCCCTTTTGATCATCATGGCGCAGTTGGGCCAAGGAAACGGCGTCATGCGTTGCGATCCAGTCCACGGAGAGATCGTAGTCCGGATCCGCAAAACCCGCGCCCGCCTTGCGCGTTCTTGGACTCTTGCGTGAGTGTTCATAAGCGTCCCACGCAGCCGAAGCAATCTTTGCCAGCTCCGCGCCGAGCGACATGTAAGCAGGGTCCTGGAACTGGCTGAGAAACCGCCGTTTGAACTCGGCTTCATCCAGCCGCGGGCTAGGGCTGCCCGCTCGGGGGTCGAGATCGTCAGACGAGAGGGTTCGTTTAGCGGGCATCAAAGCTCCTGGAAACAACGAAACGCTTTTGATGCCACGCCGTTCCCATCTGACTTGCAGATCAATTGCGGCATCGTAAAATTGCAAAGCCCTTATTCCTGGCTTGCCGCCCACATCTGCCAGGCGTGATGTTTGCGGCGCGTTTCAGCAAAGCCTTTTTACTCGCCCCGCCGCCCAAAGCTCACCCGGGCTGAGGATATCGGTTTTGGCTGGAAAGCAATTGGTCCCAAAATCTCGAGACGGCGCCAGAAGCGGCGCCTCGTTCCTGCGAGGCTCCGCTTCGAATGGTTGGAACTGGAGGAGCCGCCAGTTTCAATCGCACGCAGACGCGGCTTTGGCACGGAATTGATCGAGGAGAAGATCCCCTATGAGCTGGCGGGCCGCTTCGCGGTGCGGGACCGATTGTCGCGGCCCTATAACGATCAGGATGCAGCGCTCGAAGCGCTCGACGAAGGTGCCATATCCGCCGCGTTGTTCGATATCAACCCCGGATTCGGAGCGTGCTTTGTCATCGTCGAGGCCTTGATGACGCGCGACATACCGTTCGCCTTCGTCACCGACAACGATGTCATTCCTGGCGAGTACGACAGCGTGCCGGGCCTTCAAAAATCCAGCGTCAGCAGATCGTGGTGTCGATGGCAGAGCCTACGGCGCGCTAAAAACAGCCGTCCGACTGACGTGTGGACAGGCACCGCCTCCCTGCTCGTCGGAAAGAGACGTGTCAGCAAAGCCACTCGCCCGTCGCATGAGGCAACGCAGTTCGTTCGAATACTGGCGCCTGGCGAGGCCGAATCGGACCAAGCGATGCGCGATCGCCAAGCATTTGCTATAATTATCAGACGAGCACTGGAACCGATCCGCTTCAGCATTGTTAGAAGGGCGTGGATGTGATCGCTGCCCTTAAAAACATCCATTACTGCAAGGCTCCGCATCAAAAGCGGGGCCTTGTTCCGAATTTGTCGGTCTAACCGCCAGGATCTTTCCTCACTCATGTACTATGGGCCTCGTGACGCGAAGTTCGCACGCCACCGACCTTGAGGGTGAAGGAGTGTTTCGGCACGTGGTGAAGACGTCTTCCTTTTGCGGTAATTGTCATACAAAACCAATCGCTAAAAAAATATAGAAACCAGTTGTTGGGTATCCCAATCTAGGGGGTCTCCGCTCAGAGGAGTTCGTTTTCCCATTCACATAGGCTGGTGGCTTGGCCTTCGCTACAGGGAAGAATGATGACCTCGTACTCAATTATGCTCCTTCGAGCTCTCAGATCATGCCGACAATTCTGTCCGGTTTCATACCGACAAAGCCCGCCCTCTGGTACCGCAAATCTTCCATCCCATCTTGCTGTCTTCAACGGCCAGGAAGTCGGGATTGTCAGTCCGGCCGAAGACCGTCTGAAGTTCATCGCCGTTCGCTTCCATGTCACAGGTCTGGATAACAGGCTGTTCGGCACGATGAGTGATGTGCGGCGCGCTATCACCGAGCATCTTGTGGCCGCAAGGGTCCCAAGCAAGGTGGCGAAGCACTGAGATCTGTCGAAGCGATATTCAATGACGGACACCAGACAAGGAGTAGGACATGGCTCTCGACCCGTTCAGCGCGCCACTCTTTGCGCAGCGAGAATATTCAGGAAATAAGCGGCCTCGATGATGTCTTCGACTTCCTCGATGAATGGCCAGCCAGCAAAAGGGACGTTGGCTACGAGAGGATTTTAAAGGCTATTCGTGACGCTGCGTGCAAACCTTCCTCAGCGTCCTTCGCACGGGAGAGTTTTCAGGATTTTCTCACCCATCACGGTAAGCTTAGATCGCGTCTTTTGGAGTGGTGTAGCTCGGCTTGTTGATCGCCGTGCCTTCCGGCTGGGCCGGGAATGGGTCAGCGCGCCGCAGCGGGCAGGCTGATGATGGGATCATCGCTCATTTGTGCGATGGTCTCAAGGGTCATGTAGCGGGATCGTTGAACGGCCCATTCGTCATTCTGTTCGAGCAGGAGTGCCCCGACCAACCGGACGATGGCATCGTCGTTGGGGAAGATGCCGACGACGTCGGTGCGGCGCTTGATCTCGCCGTTGAGGCGCTCGATGGGATTTGTCGAATGCAGCTTGGTCCAATGCTGCCTGGGAAAGGTCATGTAGGCGAGCACATCTTCCTCGGCATTGTCCATGAGATTTGCGAGCTTTGGCACTTTCGGGCGAATTTGATCGGCAACGCTACGCCACTGGGTGCTTGCGGCCTCAGGCGTATCCTGGGCAAAGGCGGTGGCGATGAAGGCGGACACCACCCGTCGACCACTCTTTCCGGCGTGGGCGAGCGCGTTTCTCATGAAGTGGACCCGGCAGCGCTGCCAGGTGGCCGAGAGGACTTTGGAAACGGCAGCCTTGATGCCTTCATGGGCATCGGAGACGACGAGCTTGACGCCGCTCAAGCCGCGCCTGGTCAGCTTGCGCAGGAACTCGGTCCAGATCGGCTCGGCTTCCGATGTGCCGATCTCCATGCCGAGCACCTCGCGCCGCCCATCGGTGTTGGCGCCGACCGCAATGATGACGGCGACGGAAACGATGCGCCCGCCGCGCCGGACCTTCAGATAGGTGGCATCGATCCAGAGGTATGGCCAATCGCCTTCGATCGGCCGGGCCAGGAACGCCTTGACCTTATCGTCGATCTCCTCGCACAGGCGGGAAACCTGGCTCTTGGAGATGCCCGACATCCCCATCGCCTTGACCAGGTCGTCGACAGAGCGGGTCGAGACACCTTGGATGTAAGCTTCTTGAATGACGGCGGTCAAAGCCTTCTCGGCCATGCGGCGCGGCTCCAGGAAGCTCGGGAAATAGCTGCCGGTCCGGAGCTTGGGGATACGCAGTTCCACCGTTCCGGCCCGCGTTTCCCAATCCCGCTCACGGTAGCCGTTACGTTGAGCAAGCCGCAATGCATTCTTCTCGCCATAGGCCGCGCCGGTCTTGGCGCCGACCTCCAGCTCCATCAGCTTCTCGGCCGCAAAGCCGATCATCTCACGCAACAAATCCGCATCGGCACTCTTCTCAACGAGCGAGCGCAGGTTCATCATGTCATCGGTCATCAGTGCTCTTTCCATCAGGTTGGTCTTGAACAACCCGACCCTACCGGAAAAACATTGATGACCACCCGCAAAGCCGCTCACTCGCTACAGCGCTGTTGAGGGCGCGCTCGCGAGCGGCTTCGCTACCGCCGAGTTACACCTCTCCCAGGGACACGACCCTCGCAAGATGGATCCTGATGTCTCAGGATCGAATGCAGAACGACGAACTAGCCCTGACGCATGATTACATTTCCTTGATGCTCTCCGTTCGCCGGCCGTCAGTAACGATTGCGCTGCACACGCTTGAAGGCGAACGCCTCATACGATCCGAGCGCGCCAACGTCATCGTGCGTGATCGCAAAGCGCTGGAAAAGTTCGCAGGCGATGCCTACGGCGTTCCGGAGCGCGAATACTGTCGGCTGATCGACGAGGAAAGAGAGCCGTCGAAGAGGGTGCTGACAGCCTTGGGGGCGCCGGCCTAGACATTGGGACGAAAGGCATTTGCAAGCCGGCCCGCCCATCGAAGGCCTGCTGTGTAGGCTCGATCCTCTTCGCGTCGAAGCCTCGGCCTTCGCTATCGCGCGCCAGCTGCCGAGGATGAGCGGCTCCTGATCGTCAACCTCGGCAAGGACCTTGCGATCGACAGCGTGCCCGACCCGCTTTTTACCCCGCCCGCGCAGACTGAGTGGCGGCTGATCTTGTCGAATGAGGATCCCGCCTATGGCGGAAGCGGACGGCGGCCCTGTGATTTTGCAAGGCGCTGGGTGTTGAACGCAGATTGCGCGCTGGTGCTCGCACCGGTTAGACGCCGGCTGATCCAAAGGCCACAGGCCGGCGAGTTGCGGACCTGGCAAAACCAAATCTCTCGCCGGTCGTCATTTTGCTTCGCACGTGGATGGGAACCCGACGCCAGACTTTTGCGGCGTGCGGGCCAACCATGGGCCGCGCTATTGGCCGTCATCCGAAGGCCTTCCCGATGGACGGACCGCTTTCGTACCTCGATGCGAAGCTCCGGATGCAGATGCTTTGGAGAGCTCAAGCTGCTCAAGCAACGCCACGGCTTCGCCGGAACGAAAGCGTTCGCCCGTTGTTCGAGATCGCGAAAGGATTAGGTCATGACCCTGCCACGGCATCTATTTCTCGAGATATTGGAGGAACTCACCAACCACGATCAGACTGCTTGCTCAGGTCTGGGAGCGAGAGAACTCATGGATGCGACGTCACTTGTTCCCGAAGTCCTGATAGTGGAAACGCGGAAGCGGGCGACCACGGGAATCTCGGATAGAACCAGAAGCACCCGGCTCGCTTTCGTCGGCATTGACACTGCTCCACCGGAACATCCGGCATCATCTTGCGCCGGGCGTCTAAGTGATGGCGATCTTATTGATCCCCATTTGGCGTCATGGCGCCGAATATCATTCAATCAGGCGGAACCTTGAGTCTACCACGACGGTTGAAACCATACTGGCGTACGGTCTCGCGGTTGGAGGCTTAGGATGGGTTGCCAGCGGCAAGCCTGCTGTCACCGAAGTCGACACATAGCAGGCGTCGTCAGCTCGAATGTATAGGAGTGAAACTGATGAAGAACCGAAAAGACGCACAGGGCCAATTTGCCCCCTCGCAGGCAAAGCGCGACAGTAGCGGCGTAGCCAGTGCCAAGCCGACAGTCATTACGGGCTCCGAAGACGCGACAGCCAACAAGGCTCCCCCGCGGGGGAAGAAAGTGAAGGATTGGGACCTGAACTACGACATATCCAAGGTTAAGGATGATAACGATCAGGGCTAGACAAAGCACCGCCCCGACGGCGTCACACGAGTACGCCCCACGCGTTATCCCACTGTAGGCCCTCAGCCAGTTCAACATAGACTGACTTAACTTGTGCATTCTGCGCATGGTCTCGAGCAAGCCTGAGCGCCGCCTTGGGCTCCATTTCCTCACCCGGGAAGATGGAATCTGCCGTTGCGCGCGCGCTGATCTCGCGAACATAGCCTCGCACCTGATCGCCGGAATGGTAAAGCCTCACGACGATGGAACCGGCGATGGCATTGTCAGGTGTAAATGCGTGATAGATCTGCATGATGGCGTTCTCAGTCAAAGTACGACTCCGTAACGGGTCGCGATGATACCCCCTGCGCGTCAAACCGACTTTTTGGCTGCAAGTTCCCAATGAAGGCGGTTCGCGACTGCCAGGAAGCAAAGGAGCGAGCGTTCTCTGGGAAAAAGGGCCTATGGTCGGTGATCTTTGGAAACAGGAGGGTCTGCCGGATGGGCGTGAAGACTGATCGCGTGCGGACCCGCAGTCGCGGCAGTCTCCACACGATGAAGCCAGAATGATCAGAGAGGGCGGACGCCAGTCCCGTTCCTGTGCATTCCGGTATCGCAGTCACATAAATGACCTGCACGCCGAACCGGTCAATCGGTTTGCGGCCAGCGCCCTGGTCGATTTGAGGCTCGCCGACGGCATGACCGGGCAGGCGGCAATGTCTGCCTTGTTGGCAAGGGCAAGCGTCTGTTCAATGGTGGCTGCGATGTAGTACTCGTCCTCGACGATCATGACGTTCATTTCCGTTCCTCCTCACGGAGAAATGGAGATCGCTGATCTCAGCGTACCAGCGTCACTCGCGAACCATCATCGAAAATAAGAGGGAATCGCAAGAGCGTAGGCGCGCAGCTGCCGACGCAAGCGACGGATTATAGGAACACTTCTCCTTTCGATTAGAGATTGCTACGTGACGGAGGACTGGCGCGCGGGCAGCCGTTAATCAGGTCCAATAGGTATGGCAGGCTTACCGGGTTCGACGAGCGCAAGACAACGGCACCCTCGCGGTCCACCAAGACAGCTTCGAACTCCTCCGGCGACGGTCCGTGCAGATCGTTGCGCAGCTCGTCGGCATCGATATCCGCCGGATTGTCGAGACTGGTAAAGACGCCGCCGCCTGCGACACGCAATAAGGCAATCTCGTATGATTGCAGCGTGTCGTGCTGGTTTGCGAGCAAGTTTTCCTGGATTTCAGGCCGATCATCGGCAGCACCCTCGAAAAGAACCAGAACATGGTACTTGTTGCGAAATGGCAGCAGGCTCGGACAGCGTTCCAGAATCGCGGGCGGTGCGCCGATAATCTCCTTCAGAAGTGATTTCAGCATGTCTCCTCCAGCTCCTTTCACCGATGATAAGCTGCAAACAGCAGTTCCTGACCTCCACTCAAAGGGACACGCTTTTGCCTTGCCAGGCAGTAACTTTTCATTCCTGTCAAGGTTCCTGCGCAACCGTCTTTTGGATAACACGCCTTCGCTTGAACGATTTCGCGCGCTGTCATGAGGCATGAACGCTAACGTCCCGTTTCCGGCCGAACCGTTGCAGCACCTGCCGCAGGTCACGCCGATCGATTCTTGAATTCTGGTTGCGTTTATCCCGACACTTCGCAGAACATCTGACCACAGCAAGCGTCCCCTTCATTGCTTTGATGCCTGCTTCAGCGTCCTCATGGGAATAAGCCCGGATGCTGGCGGCCCAATGCGCGTTGTCCATCCATACTCGATCGCGAAGCGAAAAAGAGGTTATGTGCGTCAAGTTCAGCAAATTGGGCGGTCATGCGGCTTGGCGCATAGCGAGCTTTTTGTGCTCTCGTAGATCGTCCATGTTGATGTATCGATTGGCCTCCATCCAGTTTTCGTGGGTTTCAACTGCGAGGGCTCTGACGAGGCGCAAGCAGCTCTCTGCATTTGGAAAGATGCGCACCACGTAGGTCCTGCGGCGGATTTCCTCGTTGAGGCGTTCAAGCATATTGGTCGATTTCAAGTGCTTGTGATGCTGGCGTGGCAATCGGAAGAAGGTCAGCGTCTGTTCGATTGTCTCCTCGACCCAGCTGGTCAAGCGCGGATAGCGTGCCGACCACTTGGCGAGCCAGGCGGAGAGATCGGTCTTGGCTTCGTCGAGGTCGCGCCGGTCGTAGAGCCACCGCAGCTCCTGCAGGCAGTCGTCGCCATGCTTTCGTGGCAGGTGATCGAGGGCGTTGCGCAGAAAGTGCACGTAACAGCGCTGCCAGGCGGCCTCGGGAAGCGTCTCCGCGATCGCCGCCACGAGGCCGGCGTGATCGTCCGAGACCACCAGTTCCACACCCCGTAGACCGCGGCCCTTCAACTTGACGAGGAAGTCCTTCCACGCCGAGCGGCTCTCCCGGGCCGCCATTTCGACAGCCAGAATCTGCCGCCGTCCGTCCCAATCGATGCCAACGGCAACCAGCACTGCCTGGCTCATCACCACGCCAGCCTCACGGACCTTCTCATAGCGGGCATCGAGGATCAGGTAGGCAAAGGGCTCAAGAAGCGGGCGTTCCGCAAACGCCTTCAGGCTTTCGTCCAATCGCTTGTTGATCGCCGAGATTGAAGATGCCGAGAAAGCATGGCCGCAGAGTTCTTCAGTGATCGCCTTGACCTTTCTGGTCGACACCCCCTGCACATACATCTCTGCCAAGGTCGCCACCAGGGCTCGCTCGGAACGTTGATAACGTTCAAACAGTTCGGTGGAAAAGTGTCCCGAGCGATCTTGCGGAACACGCAGTTCAAGCTTGCCAACGCGGGTGATCAACGTTCGGCCATAGTGGCCTGAGCGGTATCCGAGCCGGTCCGGTGTGCGCTCGCTTTTGCCAGCTCCAAGCGCCTCGTCCATCTCCGCTTCCAGAACTTCCTGCATCACGGCGCGGATCACTTCACGCAAGCCGTCAGGGTTCGATAGCAAAATCTCTTTCACTGCAGCACTGGCTGTCTTACCATCGGTCTTGGTCATGGTGGCGTTCCCTCCGGGGAATAGGTGACGTTGAACATCACCAGTCTGCCATGGCCGCCTTCTTTAGGAAATTTGCAGAACCTTCAGCACTCTACCGAAAAAGATCACGCCCATACGCATCCCGACGTACGAATGCCCGATCCGGTTTTGCGTCCAAAAAGTGATCAAGGTGCATAATCGTCACTACCTGAATTCCTTGGTTCCCAGATTTTTGTCACCGGTTGCCAGAGGGATGGCGCTCCCCGGTCAAGGCGCGATCCTCAGGCCAAAAGCCTCAGGTTCCGGTCGGCCTGAATAGCGTCGGCTGTTGTTGATACGCTGCTGCGGAGCTCTAATTCCGAGAGTTGCACTCAGTGCCTCGCATTGCCCTCTTTCCACTCCCGGTATGGGATCAGAAGCTGTCCTGGATAACGCCGCTCTATCTCGCTTTCTATCAGCGCGATTCTTGAGAGAACATCGTCCAGGTCTTCCCGCTTTCGTTCCTCGCTCGCTATTTCCAAAAGCTCCATGGCTGCAAACACCTCGTCGTCGATCATCGATGCGAGGCGGCGCGCCAGATCATCGACGGGTTCGCTAAGGATTTGGTTCTCAGACATGTGCAAAGAGCCTGTAAAGGATCCGCAACCAGGAACGACAACGATCTTTGCAGGGGAATGTTCCGAAATACGCCGTCCCTGAGGGGACAGAGCTTGCCTCGTTGAACACACCTTGCGCGAAACCCGCAGAGCATAGCGGTTGACCCTCCCGGTTCGCTCAATCCAAGAGCGGCCGCACAAGGCGACCGCTCCAACGCTCGGAATGTCGCCTAGAGGCTGGAGCGATAACGCTCACGTTCAGCGGCGATCTGTTCGAGGGTGTAGGGATCGGCATTTTCATCGAAGCGCGTCCACCCCTGCTCGACATAACTCGCCCGGCGTGCCGCGATATCGACAGGACGAGCCCTGTCCAGGATCGACTGAGCCGCGGCGGCACGACCTTCCTCGACCCGCGCCGCGACGACCGATCCACCGCGCCGGATGCCTTCGGCGTAAACCTGTGCGTCTTCCTCAGGAACGCCTTCGCTGACCATCGCACCGACGATGCCACCGACCGCACCACCTGCAGCGGCGCCCGCGGCAACTCCAGCCGCGGTCGCAGCAAGCCAGCCGGCGGCAACCACCGGACCGACGCCGGGGATCGCAAGCATGCCAAGACCGGTGAGGAGACCGCCGGCGCCGCCTACCAATGCGCCAAGCCCGGCCCCTGTTCCTGCGCCCTCTGCAGCGCGGCTGCCCTGGCCCTCGACATCGACGCCGTTCGCCTTGTTGGTTGCGATGCTGATGTCGTCTGATGGGATGCCTGCGTCTTCCAGCGCCATCACGGCCCTTCGTGCGTCATCGTAATTATCATAAAGTCCGGCGACCATTCTCATGGAACTGCTCCTTGTTATTCTTGGGTTACTTTGTCATCGTTACGTTGCCCTGGAAGTCCAGGGCCACATTAGCCTGCTTGCCGTCCTTGGTGGCGGTGGCCCGCCATATGCCCTGATTGTCCAGTTTGAGGCCGGTGACATCGGCGTAGCCGGCGTCTTCGATCCGGGTCTTTGCCTGGTCTTCGGTAAAGCTGTTCTTTCCTGCGACCGGGGCTCCGGGATTTTGCTCGGTCTTGATTGCCGGCGTGGTTTGTGTGGTGGTCTGCGCTTCACTCTGGCCGAGCACGGCGGACGCAGTCACCACAATACCGATGGTGAAGATCATGAGTTTCTTCATGACGTTTCCTCTTGTTGAAAACAAACGAACTGCAGGAATCTCTTTTTGTTCCAACGATTTAAAATACGGGGCTTGATTTATCGTCCAACTATTCGACCGGTCTGCCTGGGTTTGCCATTTCACCGTGACAAGCCTTGCCTGTCCCTCTCTGGCGAGGCTGAGTGAAGTGCTCCGATCCGAGGGAGAACAAGCGGGAGAGTGTTGGCGATGCGTGCCAAGGCCGGCAAATGATTAGGCCGCGGTATGGTGAGCTCGAACTCGACGAGAAACCTTCGCCCTTGCATTTTAGGAACTCAACCCTTTTTCCGGCGTTCATTGCTTGGAGGTAAGGTGATGGGATCAGGACGACCAGGCCGTTGGGATGAGCAAAGTGATCCGTCGGGACTGCTACGAGCCATAAAAATCGCGTTCAACGCTCATGCAGGGCAGACTGATAAGACGGGCGAGCCATACTTTTCGCACTGCAAACGGGTGGCGGACGCCGTCGAGGGGGAGGACGCGCGCATCCTCGCATACCTTCATGACGTCGTCGAGAAGGGACCCGGCTGGACGCTGGAGCGTCTGCGTAACGAGGGATTCAGTTTTACTCTCATTGACGCAGTCGACGCCCTGACTAAGCGCGCGGATGAAGACGACCGCGAGTTTGTCACGCGCATCGCCAGCAACGACCTCGCTTGCCCGGTAAAGGTCGCCGACCTCAAAGACAATCTCTCGCAGGCCGAGAAGGTCGGATCGGATCCTTCGAAATACGAGGAAGGTCTCAAGATCATTAAGGAGATGTGCGCCGACGGTACAGCGAAACGTGAATGATCCACCGGGTCACCGTCTTGCAAGAACAGACTGCACAGACGGTTCTGCGCAGCGTTGAAGGAATTCGAAGGCGATGAAAAAGCTGCAACGGCAGCGGGGTAAACGACGATGAGTATCTTCGAGCGCATCCGGAATGCAATCATAGGCAAGCAGCAAAACGACGAGGCAAGCCTTCGAACCCCTGGTTCCCCGCCAGTGGTCATGCAATCAGTATCAGACCAGATCGCCGCGTCGCCTCCTTTCATAACGGATCCCGCGACCGGAGCACCGCCGCCACCGACCGGCCCAATGGTGGACATTGAGCCAATCCTCGATGAAGCCGTCCGAATGTCGGGTCAAACACTCGACTGGCGCCGTTCGATCGTCGACCTGATGAAGGCGATCGGCATGGATGCAAGCTATCCAGAGCGAACCGAACTCGCAGCCGAACTCGGCTACACCGCCGACACGCAAGACAGCGCGAAAATGAACCTGTTTCTGCACAGGGCGCTTATGAAGGCACTCTCCCAAAACGGCGGCAGGGTCCCGCCTGAACTTCTTAAATAGTATCGACCGCCGCTTGTTTTGCGGCCACCTACCCCGCCAGAACATTCAGGTTCTGTGATAACTCATGACTTGCTGAGATCAGCGAGATCGCCCCGCAAGCACGGTGGCGCAGTCAAGATCGATTCCAGGCATGCGAGTGCTGGGTTTGCCCCGACGACCGCGAACGAACGCCACATTGGTCGACTGAGCCTTGCAACACCATCACGAGGCGATCGAAACGCCGACGTCGAAGAAAACCATGAACCAGATATCGACATAGCCACTGAACCCAGCGTGACCCATCGAGGCAACGCATAGGCACGATCGATGGTCGTGCGAAAGGCCCATGCTAATATTCATTTGGTCGCCGGTTTAAAGAGCCCTTCTAACGCTGCGGTGGTCCCGGAGTTCCAGCCATGCGAATTGGGGAACGAGGAAAGCGAAGTTGCAAACCCATAGTGCTCGCTTAGAAATTTCGGAGAACGCCTCATCAGTCCCACGCTAGTTCATCAGCCCGGGCGATAGTGGGTTCGATGGTCTCGGCCATCGCGCCGCATGACTGGCTACCGTCCAATCCCGCTTATCTTTCAGGAAGGACCGCGATACCGATACCTTTTTGACGGCCCTCTGGTCTGCCAGAAACCCCACGGTCTTCATGAAACGGCGCGTTGCCGAGCGCTGGCTGGCGGATCAGCACCGGTGACCCTATCGCGGTGCCGGAGCCGCTCGGCAAAATGCGGTTTGCAGTATCAGGCGCAGGCGGTCCGACGGCCTAGGGAACAATGAGACCCTGGCGTCGTTTTGAGCCACCACGACGCAAGTCACCGGATGGGACAGATCAGGTTGCCGCCCATGCCGTCATTGGTGAGCCGGAAAGCAATACGGCCGGCCAGCAAATCGAGTCCGCACGAACGGAGTGTCGACATCGAAACGACCAAGGTGATTGCGGCCAGGGCAAACGCAGTGTTCCGCGCGAGCGATCGGCGCATCGCGCGTGTATCCTGTCATGATCGAAATGGCGCGCGGAGACATTTCTCACACAAAGCTGGAGCGACATTATGACCTCGATACCCGATGACCCCGTACTTGCCGGCGATCCAGCGAGCCCTCCCATGCCGACTCCCTTCAAACCAGAGCCTCCAATCAAGGAGCCGGAACCAGACCGGCTGCCTGGTGACGTGCCGCTTCCCAATCCGGATGAAGGTGCCGATCTGCCCAGGATGGCAAAGGCGTGCCGGTGAGGCCGCGGCCGGCCCAGACGAATGAGCCCGGGCATAATGTCAACCGTGCTCGGGCTTTCGCGGTCTCATACAGAGAGAGCTCGTCTCCCGGCGCAACCGGCGCCGCTGGCGATGCGCCACGGATAAGTGCGAGAGACTGCCTTGAGCCTGGATAGCGCGGGCGGCGCGGGGCGTTGGCAAATGCCGGGCACCAATTTGGCCAGTGCTACAATCAAGCCTTTCGGTCACGGCCTATCGGCGTCGAGCCGTCAGCTTGGTCGCAATGATAGAGCCTGCGAGCACGAGAATGGTGTTGGAGGATTGCATGACTTCAGTCGAGCAGTTGGCGGCGGCAAGAGCTCTGTTGCGATGGAGCCCTGAGGACTTGGCAAAGGCGGCCGGCGTTTCTGTCGTCAGTGTCCACGCGGTGGAGGCACAAAGCGGGCCTCTTCCTGATACGACGACCACGCGGGCGATCGTCAATGCTCTTTCTGCTGCCGGTGTCTTGCTCTTCAGCGAAGGACTTGTGGATGGCGGGCCGGGCGTACGTCTGATCGCCAAGCCGTCCGCGACAATCGATGTCAACGAGGCCGAGACGGTGCAATACCGGGAGTTTTTTGAAAACGATGCTCCTCCCGGGGCTGGCGGATAGTAGCTACGTTGAGATCGCACTCCTTCACAAATGAAGCCAATGGGATAGGCGTGCCAAAATCCGGATCGAAAAATAAGGGAACGCCGGCGAGGCCGGGAATGGGCGGAGCTTCTTGGAAAACATGTCCTCGTCGTTGAAGACGACAATCTGCAGGCCATCGCGCTCTGCGCCGCACTGGAAGAGCAAGGAAGCCAAATCGTCGGCCCTTCTTCTGGCCCGGAATGGCTTTGCGCCCTTTGGCAAGAGCCGGTCGATGCCGTCGTTCTCGGTGTCCAGCTGAACGGAACGCAGATATTCCCCTTGGCGGACAGTCTGGCGGAGCGGAGCATCCCGCTCGTCTTTGTAACCGACGATGACAGGGGTGTGCTGCCGACACGGTTTCATGGACGGCAATGCATTTGAAGCCACTATCCGCAAGATACGGTGGCGATGGCATTCATTGCCTCGATAGCGAGTGCTCGCGGTGAGCACGGATAGGGGCAGCGCTCGGCCCCCCGGTGATACGCTGGCGGATCCGAAGCCTGGAGTGAGACTTTAAACCATGCTTCCGGCCTTTAGAATGCCAACCGTCAGGCGTGTGGTTACTCCCAGCCAAACACGCTACGGCCACCAAGCTCGGTGGAATCGCCAAACTCACCTGCAATGATTTCTTTGAGATCAGGTCCAGTTGCATATTGTTCGGCCCGGCGTGCCTGTTGATCGAGGCGCCATAAGGCGGCGAGTTCTTCCTCGCGTGCCAGTTTCCCTTTTGCGACCGCCGATTTCAAAACGCGAATCGTCTCGTCATATACCTTCAAGGGCACCGGAAAGGGATGACGGTCCTTGCCGCCATGTGCGAGAGAAAACCGCGCAGGATCGGAGAAGCGGCATGGTGCGCCATGGACAACCTCCGAGACCATGGCAAGCGCCCTCACCGTCCGCGGCCCCACACCTGGCACAAGAAGCAGTTCCGGATAATCAGCAGGTCCGCGATCGGCGGCAGCGGCCAAGTTTGCATGGAGGCGCTTCATGTTCACGTTGCTTTCGCGAACATCATGGTGCGCGGGCATGATCAGGTGCGGCAAAAGCGGCTCGTCGCAAGGATGCGCAACGGCATCGCGGGCATGATCCAGAGCCAAGGCTTCACGCGCGATACGATCGGGACCGAGCGTCGCCAGAAGATCAAGCTGGCCGGTTCGCGATTGATCGGCTCGCTTATCAGCAAGATTGATGATGTTGCCCTGGCTGCGGCCCTCTATCGCGCTATGGGGCGAGTCCAGAAAATTCTCCAGTCCCTCCGACAGCCAGTGATATCGTCTTGCCTGACGTCTTTCCGGGTTCATTCCCTGCTGTACCACGACCCATCGACCGTCGCTTGTCACAATGAAACCGTGCAGGTAGAGATCGAAACCGTCCTGGACAGCTGCACTGTCAACCTTGGCGATCAGCCGGCTGACATTGGCCAACGCTGCTCCGTCAATCCCCACACGGTAGCCGATGTCGATCAGTTCTGTCGGTGTTCTTCGAGAATGTGAGCCTCGCCCACCGCAAACGTGCAGCCCTAACTCAGCCGAAAGCGGCTTCAAGCCTCGCTTCAGTGCGCCAAGCACGCTCGTCGTGATACCGGACGAATGCCAATCCATGCCCATCACGGCGCCAAACGACTGAAACCAGAATGGATGAGACAGCCTGCGCAACATTTCTTCGCGCCCATAGTGATGCACGATGGCTTCGGTGATCAGCGCACCGAGCCTCGACATGCGGTCACTCAGCCAATGTGGAACTCGCCCCCCGTGGAGCGGCAAATCTGCACTTCCTGATCGCTTCGACATGGGACCGTTTCTCGGCTGCTCGATCTGACGCACGGGAGGAACGCCAAGCGCTGCACGTCTTCAATTCTCTCGCAACCGTCCATTCTCCTTGCCATAATTGGCAATTTGATCGCGCCGGCGCAAGACAGCGCCAGCTGTTCACTTCCGACGACGCTGGACGCTGTGAGACAAAGGCGCGCGTTCATTATCGACGTCAATGACAAGGACAAAACTCGAAGCGCAGGCTAGGCCTTGCTTCTCGCTCTTGTCCGCCGCACGCCGCCTGGAGGGCTCGGCTTGCGCCGAAGTCGGTCACGAGCGGGCCTGGCAGATCGCATCGCCATCCTCCCATATCCGGGCCGAGCCCCATTTTTTCGGGGTCATGCCAGGCACGTCTCACGGTGGAGGATCGGAACTTCCCGGCTCACATTTCGGCGCCAGGACAATTCAGGGCACAGGCATTCCTGGCGTGTCAACCCGGCATGACCGGCGACAAGACCCCGGGCCAGGACGCAGGCGGCGGCGCAAGCGGTGACGTGCAGACACAGACGGGTACCAACAGAACTGCGGTCGTCGATCCGAATGCCACGAATAGCACGACGGGCGGCAACACCAATTCCACTGGCACAGTAGACCGCTCGCGCTGCGCGGCTGAGCCGGCTCCCGGTTTGGTTGCGACCCAAGACTGTAACGGTGGCGCTTCCAAGAGTGAAGCCTGCCCCGATAACCAATAGCGGTCTGTGCTCATCATCTAAAAATGGCCAAGGACTTGGACATGTGACGCGCTGAGTGGACGCACGCGGCGTTTCGGGCAAATTACAAGAAGCAGCACGCTCACCGCGATCGTCAACCGCCAGAAAGCGGCGCCATTGAGGGTCTCTTGCCGTGCCCCTCACGGTGATACGTGCCTAAAGGCTTCTGTCGGCCCCGTTTTGCGGTCATTGCCGATTTCCGATCGCACTTGCGGACCACAGGGCGTCGACTCGAAGCTTGAGCAGGTCACATGCGCGAAGCTGTCGATGGCCAAATGAATAGAGCCAATTCGCGTGTCGAACCACTTAGACGAATGCGAATTGACCATGCGTTCTTCGACTGCAGAGGCCGCTTTTGACCTGCGAGTACGCCCTTGTTCCACGGACGCCGCCGGATTCAATGACAAGTCCTCCGCCGCGCCTCCCACCACGTCGCTCGCCTCGAGCGCTCGGAGCCTGTTACGGCTGGCGGATTGTGGCCCATGAGGACTCACTCGTCGCTGACGTGAGATAATCGGCTATGGTGATGCCCGCGCAACGCGGTCACGTCAAAAAAGGCATTATATCCACCCCGTCGCCCGGAAAAACGGTCATGTGCGGGTGGTGTTCGAACAGTCTTGCAGCAGCATCAGCGCTCTCCCCTTCGATCACCAAGTAGCCGCAGAACGAATTCACCGCATTGACGACGCCCTCCTTGGTCATGCGTGTCGTCTTGCCCACCATTCCACCAGGATCAGGGATGGACGCAGCATTTCTTTCTTCCCACGCTGACCACTCGTCGACTGCATCCTGCTCGGCTTTGGGCAGGTTTCGAAAGGATGCCAGGTCCTCGGGCTTCATGGTATAAACGGCAAGAAAGCGGGGCATCGGCACATCCTCCATTCGTCTCGAAGGATGCCAATTTACGCGCCTCACTTGGGAAGTCACCCTCCGACAAATAGCGCGGGACGTGGAACGGCGCGCTTTGGATCGAGAATTGGAACGCTATCGGGAATGCCGCTGGCTCCACTGGAAACACCTGGATGGGCTGCGGCCTTTTCATCGATATCGGACCCAACACGGCCGCTTGAGGCCATCATCTTCGTCAAACAAAGTTGGCTTACCCCAGTTCCCGTGGCTGTGCGGGGGCAGGAACCATCCTTGCCTCGTTCGAGTTTTCCATAATGTCAGAGCATTCGGCTTTGATAGAACGATGCCGCAGGTTGTCCCCCGCGGAGATTTCGACGAGAAATGCGATGGATTTTCCAGAAGCTGTCAGCGCTGCCGGACATTGGCTGCAAACTGTCCTGTTAAACGAGTGGACAGCCTATCAGTTCGTGGTGGTTGCGGCCGGTTACCTGCTTAGCGGTGTGCTGGCAAAACGGATAGAGCCGGCACTGGAGACCCGCGCTCGCACCATTAAAGGAAACCCCGATCTGCTCCGCGTCATCATCGCCTTCATGAGGCGGCTGCGGTGGCTCTTCTTGATCATATGGCTATGGATCGCCGACGTGATCCTGTCACGGTTCGGATGGCCTTCGTACCGGTGGCTGGTTGGCACAGCGCTTACGCTCGTGGCGGCGTGGTTTGTGATCGCGGTGCTGACGCGCTTAATCAGAAACCAAATGCTCGCAAAGGTCGTTGCGGTCGCGGGTTGGTTCTATTTCGCACTATACGCACTTGGACTGGATCAGGCGATCCTCACCGCCCTCGATGGCGTTGCCGTCAACCTCGGGGCTGCGCGCCTTTCGATGTTGCTGGTCTTGAAGGCCATCGTCCTTTCTGCCGCACTGATCTGGCTGGCCGTTCTGATCGGCAACGTGTCGTCGCATTGGATACAGAAGTCCGCGGATCTCACACCATCGCTAAAGGTCCTCATCAGCAAGCTCATCAAGATCAGCTTTATCGGATTGGCGATTGCGGTCGCCCTATCTGCAACGGGTATCGACCTGACGGCCCTCACGATTTTTTCGGGTGCCGTCGGCGTTGGCGTCGGTTTCGGCCTGCAGAAGGTGGTCTCCAATTTCATTTCCGGCATCATCATCCTTCTCGATAAGTCGATCAAACCGGGCGACACTATTACGCTTGGAGAAACCTTCGGGGCGATCCGCGACCTACGCTCCCGTTTCGTTTCCGTCATCACCAGAGATGGAAAGGAATACCTCATCCCGAACGAGGATTTCATTTCCCAGCAGGTCGTGAATTGGTCCTTTTCCAGCGAGTTTGTCCGCATCGAGGTCGTTTTCGGCACCTCGTACGACAGCGACCCACACGAGGTTGCCCGCATCGCGGTCGAAGCTGCGAAAGCCATCCCTCGCGTTGCCAGTACGCATGCCCCACCGGTCTGTTGGATGACAGCATTTGGTTCATCGTCGCTCGACTTCAAACTGAGGTTCTGGATCTCCGACCCGAGCAACGGCCTGACCAACGTCCGCGGTCAGGTCCTGATGGCATTGTGGGATGCGTTCAAGGCTGCCGGTATTTCAATCCCGTTCCCGCATCGTGAGATCATCGTGAAAACACCTGTGGAGGTCGTGGGCTCACGCGAACGCAGCGAACAAAAGCCAACCTCTAGTTTCTCCTCGACCCAAATGCGTTCCGATCATCTCACGCAAGACTGAAGAAGGGCGACTGCTCGTGACGTCAGAAGGCAGAGGCTATTGTCGCCTTCCTGTCCCAAGCGGACTTCAGTCGCAACCCAAACCGCTGAAGCTTGATGCGTGGCTCCGCTGCGCCAAGCGAAAAGTATCTTCTTCTAACCCTGCTTGCACAGCCCACCGGCCTCTCGCCTCGCGCGGTTTGCGCCAAAGCAACCACACTGTCACGGCGGGAGGTCGGAGAGCCTATTCCTGGCGTTACTTCCTGCCCGTCAACCGAATGGCGACCATGGTGCAGACTACGGCCGGCCAATACCTACGAGATAGCACGCGACGATCGAGATCATCACTAGCGCTCTGGGGCGGCTCCTGTCCGAATTCCTCGTCGAGGACGCCGCCGCCACGCGGCGGGAGGTCCGTATGAGCAGATTTGAGACAAAGGCAGCGACCGGAGTGCTGGTCGGCCCGGCCGCGTTTGTGTCGGCATGTACGACGACACCGCGCAACCCAAATCGGCCCGTTTATCAAGACAACCCCAGGACCAGGTAAATCCGGCCTGCGCGGATGGCCGAGCATGAGCGTTCATGCAGTTACCGAGCAGGCAGAGTCTTTGCTGTCGCGGATGGTCGGGCGAATGGTCCTCAACCGGGCAGGCGATGGCGACGTCGTTGCCCGCTGCATTTCAGGGCGCGTGATCCGCGTCGGACCTGCCGCAAGGGTTGGTCTCTTTTACTCGCAGTCACCTACGGGCCGGCGCGATCATCGCCTGCGTCTCTCGCAGCAGCGCGTCGGCCGGTGTCTTTCGGAAGACCGCAGCGCGCAGCCCTTCATCTGAGGTTAATGCTCATCACCCTGAAAGGATGCACCGATCATGAAGAGGTTTTTCCCACACTCGCAGCCATAGTCCTGGCTGGATCTTTCGCCCTGCCGTCAAACGCCATGCCGGTCGTCGTGCCGAAAGCAGTACCTATCCACACCGCCGACGTCGAAAAGGTCAAACATCGCGGCCACGGTCATGGATATGCGTATGGCCACTGGAAGAATCGGCGGTACGCTTACCGCGACTGCCGGTATTATTGGCTCGTGCTACCCTCCGCGATATTACGGCTATCCCCGGTACTACGGCTATCGCGACTATTACCCCTATCATCATCGGTCGGGTGTGAGCCTCGTATCTTAACTTCTAGTGGAGACTTAGGCCGTCGGCGCGAATTCCGGCGGCTTCTTCGTGCCATCATGCGACGCAGTCGTCACGGAATCCTTGATCACTTCAATGAGGTAAATCCCTCCTGAAAAGGCCCGGCGACCGGGAGCGCCGAGCCCTTTGTGCTGGTGCTTTAAGGGACTGGGAACCAGCGTGCAACATACCTGTCATAGCTGTTGCGCGTTCCAAACCGGTGAAGCTCCGAAAAGTTCCCGGCGAAGAAGAACGGCCGATTCTGCCGGACATGGGACCGATGCGGCCATCTACCGGCAACGCGTTTCAAGCGTCAACGTCGGCTGGTCCTCTGGCGAAACGAAAATCTGGTCCGCCAAAACGGGTTGCGCGGGCATCTGAACGAAACCGCCACGGCGCTATTGAACGCCGACATGCAGGGCGCGATCGGGGTCTAGGGAGCCGCCACTTCAGCGCTCTCGGAACGAGGTATTCAGATTGGACGCCAACGGTCCGAGGAGATATTTGAGCGCCGAGCGCCCCTCCGTCGTGATCATGACGCTCGCAGGCATGCCAGGATAGAGCTGGACATTCGGGCTTGCGGCCAGTTCCTCTGGATCGACGTCGACGGTCACCGCGTAGTATGGCACCTGGCTCCGCTCGTCCGTCAGACGGTCTGCGGAGACGCCGGTCACCTTTCCGTGAATGATGGGAAGGGTCTTCTGCTTGTAGGACGTGAAATGGACCTCCGCATCCATATCCGGCTTCACGTCCGCGACATCCTCGACCCTGATGCGCGCCTCGACGGTGAGGGGAGAGTTGTCGGGAACGATCTCGAGCAGCGTCTCGCCGGGGCGAACCACCTGGCCGTCATTGAAGAACTTGAGGTCGACGATGGTTCCATCCGCGGGAGAGCGCACCTCCATGTTTTTCAGTGTGACTCTTGCGGCCTCAAGGCGTGGTGTGATCTCGGCCAGGCGTGTGCGCACGTCCCGCATCTCACCGGCGACCTCCTTCTTTCGCTCGCTCGAGAGGTTGTCGATTTGTGCCCTCACCTCGGCGATGGACTGACGCGTCACGTCGGCAGACGTCAACTGTGCTTCCAGATCACCACGGATGCCGCTCTCCGCCCTCTCCAGTTCGTTGAGACGTGTCCTTGTCGCAATCCCCTTCGCGACCAGACGTTCCTGGATCTCGCGGTCAGTGGCAAAACTCTGCAGGCGTTCGTTGAGGGCACGCTTCTGCGCCTCGACACCGTCAAGCTGGGTCTGGTACTGAAGCATCTTCTTGCCCAGCACCTCGCGTTCGCCCGCCAGCGCGGAACTGCGGACGTTGAATTCGTCGACCTGTTCCTGAAGGATGTCGGCCACGGCCGAATTCCTCGCCCCCGAAAGGCTCGCAGGCAAGGTCAACGTCTCCGCGCCCGTCGCCTCGGCCACGAGGCGCGCTTCCACGGCCAGGAACTGGATCTGCTGCTTCTCCAGGATCGTGACCTGCGCTCTTGCCTGCGTGTCGTCGAACACGACCAGCAGGTCTCCCTGACGGACATGGCTTCCCTCATGGACGCCCAGCCGCCGGATCGTGCCGCCGTCGAGATGCTGGATGCTCTTGCGATTGCCCTGAACCTTGACCAGGCCGTCGCCGATGACCGCGGCGTTCAGCGGCGCGAGCGCTGCCCAGGTGCCAAGGCATCCGAAGAAGCCCAGGATGATGAACCAGCCGGTCCGCGCCACCGGCCGGAAGTCGTCATCCGGTCGAGGCGTTTTCGGCTTTGTCGCTTGCCGCGACAGTGAAGATGAGAGGGCCGCAGCCGTCATTCGGCACCCCCAATGGAAGAAAGCGCGGGCTGGTTGAGGTGGATTACCTTGATGTTTGGTCTGCCGCTTGCCTGCGGCGACAGGAAACGCCGCATCATGTCGTCCCGCTCACCGAACGCCTCCACGAGACCATCCTTCAACACGAGCAGCTTGTCCACGGCGGCGATCGTGGCGGCCCTGTGGGAGATGACGACGACGGTGCGCCCGTGCTCCTTGAGGTGCCGCAGGCATTCGGCGAGCGCCAGATCGCCGACCGTATCGAGGTTCGAGCTGGGTTCGTCGAGAATCACGAGGTTTGGCAGGCCATATACCGCGCGCGCCAGACCGATGCGCTGCCGCGTACCGCCCGACAGCATTGCCCCGCCAGCACCGATGCGCGTGTCATAGCCCTGCGGAAGCTGCAGGATCAGCTCGTGCACGCCCGCAATCTTGGCCGCTTCGACGACCAGGTGGTCTTCTCCCGTCTCGAAACGGCAGATGTTGGCAGCGATCGTGTCGGGAAAGAGCTCGATGTCCTGCGGCATGTAGCCGAGATAGCGGCCGAGGCGGGATTTCGGCCATTGGGCGATATTGGCCCCGTCCAGCCGGACGGCGCCGGCCGAGGGCGTCGCAACACCCATGAGCAAGCGGGCCAGCGTCGACTTGCCGGCCCCGGACGGACCGATCACGCCCAGAGCCTCGCCCGCTTGGAGCCTGAAGGATACGCCCTTGAGTACGGGCTTCTGAGCGCTGGCGGCGAACACCACGTTTTCAACGCTCAGCGTTCCGTCGGGGCGGGGCAGAAGGAGGCCCGGTCTTTCTGTTGGGACGGCTGCCAGCAACTTGTCGATGCGCGCATAGGCGTCGCGGGCGGAAACGAAGCTGCGCCAGTGCGCCACCACCTGTTCGATCGGCTGAAGCGCACGCCCCAGCAGCATTGAGCCCGCAAACATGATGCCGGCCGTCGCCATGCGCTCAATTACGAGAAAGGCGCCGAGTCCGAGCACGATCGATTGCATCGACATCCTGACGAACTTGATTATACCGCCGATGAAGCCACCGCGATCTCCTGCCAGCAATTGGCGTTGGAGCATCAGGTTGCGGTCGTCGGACCAGCGCAGGATCAGGTTGTGCGCCATTCCCATGGCGTTGACGGATTCGGCATTGCGCAGGCTGACGTCAGTGAATGCGTAATTTCGGTTCGAGGCGTCACCCGCCTCGCTGAGCGTCTTGCGCAGGACCAGTTCGTTTATAAAGGCCAGCGCACCGATCACGATGCCTCCGCACAGGGCGAACGCGCCAAGCAGCGGATGAAGGAGAAACAGGACGATCAGGTAGAGCGGTACCCACGGAAGGTCGAACAGGGCCTGAACGCCGCCGCCGGTGGCGAATTGCCGGATCGTGTCGAGATCGCGCAAGGGTTGGCTGCGGGCCTCTGGACGTTCGAGCGAGGCCAGCAGCAGCCGTTGTGACAGAAGCGCGTCCATACGGATGCCCGCCCGGTTGAGAATGCGTCCGCGCACCATGTCCAGCCCGACCAGGCAGAAATAGGCGAGGAGAAGTATCAGGCTCAGCATGACAAGCGTGGTGACGCTGCCGCTGGACATGACCCGGTCGTAGACCTGAAGCATGTAGATGGGCCCGGCCAGATACAGCAGATTGACTGCAAGACTGAAAAGGCCCGCGACAAAGTAATATTGCCGCAACTGATGGGCGACCGCCCTTAACTCCGGATTCCTGATCATCACCGCCCGCTACGCTCGAGCCGATGCTCCGTGAAATTCTGGAGTATCGGCCACATATAAGGAGGACCTCGTGACACCGTTCTCGGGTGGCACGTTAGCCGCCGGGTACGGAGGACGTCCATGCGCCCTCCGCTTGTTTGATGTGATGGTTTTAGGCCCAGTGCCAGTAGTCGTAGTCGTACTTCACGCCGACCGTCACACTATCGGTCGGGTCGGTCTGACCGTTGAAACCGACATTGTAGTCCACCTTGTTGTCGTTCAGGGCGCCGTCAAGCAAGGGAACCGGCTTCGTGGTGGTGCTGGCATCGAGATTTATAGCGCCACCGCCAAATTCAATCGTTGTCCCGTCGGAGATGGTGATCTTCTCGTTCCCTGTCAGCCCGGTTTCGGTCGCGGTCAAGGTTGCCTTGGTGACCGTGAAATCGAACCCGCCGTTTTGTGCTTCATCGAAGACAATGCTCAAAACATTGCCGTTGAGGTTTCCGCCACCGTTATCCGAATCCGACCGAAGGTGCTCCTGCTCCACGTAATCTGAGCCGCTTGCCTTGTAGATGTCGGCGGTGCCCACGATATCGATAAAGGCCGTATTGGAAATCGCATGGCCGTGACCGTCGTCGATGTTGTACTCGACGGACAGATTGAGGTGGACACCTTCCTTCAGGTCGTCCAATTCGCGGCTATTCTGGTCGATGACAAGGTTGCCGTTGCCGTCGATCGTGATGTAGCCCGGCTGGGCGATCTCATTGTGGGCCTCGTCGAAGAACTTATAGCCGCTCGTCGTCAGCACATCGCCATCCGGATCCGACGCCCCTTCCAGCAGGCTCATGAACGGCGTGTGGCCGTCCACCGCTCCATTGCTGATGACGTGCGCCGCGTCGTAGGTCGATTGCGTCTCCGTTGCGTTGAAATGCAGTACGGAAGCCGTCGGCGCCTCGTTCGCCTTCGGCGGATTCGCCCAGTCGGGATCGTACCCATGCGGCTCATGCGCCGACGTGTAGAACTCCCGCGTATGCCACTGGCCGTTCTTGCCGGCATCCTTCCAGCTTTCGGTATCGAGACCGCCGAGCATGTCCTTGATCGAGATCGACACACCGTTGACCAAGACGGTGGGGTCTGGATCCTGGATCAGGTTTCCGTCGACCGGGCCGGTCTTGCTCTGTGCTGAGCTTTGCAGACCGGTGAGTTGGAACTGACCCGCGGAGATCGCTTCGACAACGGCCTTGGCGTCGTCCAGGGAAACGCCGGGCTGCTCGGAATAAATAAAGCCAACGTAGTCCGCCAGTTGCTTCACTGCGTCGGAAAGTGCTCCCTCGTAACTCGATGATAGCTGCCCTTGAATGGATGCGTTACTGTTCGAATTGTAGTACTCGCTACTTAGGAAATGCGTAGTGAAAAAGTCCATTAATTCCCCCAACTTTTGGCAACGCGTAATTTCTACGGTAGACCACTTTACCATCTGGCAACTATATTTTTCAATTTCTGCGCGTCAATAATATTGTTGAAAATTACTTAATTTCACCGGCCCAGCTAGATGAGTATAGGTCATAATGTCACTTCGTATGTGCCGATCTATTCTAAGCCAAATCAATAGTGGCGACGCTATACGCCACGATTGGACACACCGTTTTCCAGCCATCGCCGAGGCGCAAGCTCGGCGTCAGAACCGCCATCCTCGGTGGCGAGGCGGTCGTGCACGATCAAGAAGGCCGCTCGGATTTCGGGGGCGTTGCAGCGCTGGCTTTAGGGCACGGCGCCAAGCGGTCGTCGATGGAATCGGTGTTCTTCGCTTTCGACCTTCTTTATTTGGATGACATGACCTTTTCGTCCGCCGGCACTTCCTGGAAGATTTTCTCGATGGCGCCGTATTTTGGGCAGATGCCTGTTCGATGGGGCTCGAGGGCATCATCGCCAAGCACCGGGACCTGCCCTATCGCTGCGGCCGCACCGGCGGCTGATTGAAGATCAAATGCGTGCAGAGCGAAAGCTTCATGATCGTCGGCTACGAGCATTCCACGATCGCGCGCGGCGGGATCGGCAGCCTGCTTCTTGCCGGCCGCAAAGAGCATGATTGAACCTATGTCGGCTCGGTCGGTACAGGTTCAACGCCAGGACGCCGGAGAGCTGCGCGGCATGACATGGATGAGAAACCGACCGGTTGTCGCCAATCGATGATGTCACAGCCGGCATTCAAGGGTCGTCGACGCGCTCAAGTTCGAAGAAATAGGTCCGCTCCTTGCCGGTGACGGTCATCGCCCCCATGATCCGGTCCACGTCGATCCGCCGGAAATGATCGACGATCGGCTGGTTGTCGTAGGTGATGGCCGCACTCTCGACACCATCAAACATCATGGTCTTTACGGAGGCGACTGGCCCCCTGGCCTGCAGCCGCTGCTGAAGATAGAAAAACAGGTTTTGCGCGGCACGCGTCCGGCCGACTCCATGGAAACGTAACGCCAGGCCGAGCGGTATCCATTTCGGATCGATGGCGATCAGGCGCCGTCCACCTGCGCGAAACAGCAAGGCATCCGCGCGCATGTCGGATGTGAACCGCTTGCCGAACCAGCCAAGATTTTCCAGCACGCCGTCGAAGGGATGCCCCGCCGGTATGCCGCGCCCTTTCCATAGGCCGACGAGTTCGCGTGGCTTGATCGGCGGCAAGCGTCGGAATTCCTCAAGAACTGTCTGCTGTTCTCTCACCGGGTGGGTTGTCCCTCTGCTCGCGCTCTGGCCCGCCGCCTGGATTTGGCGTCGCGCCGGGCAATTCGCAATTCCCCAAGAGTTGGCATCCACCAGCCGCGATCGAGTTCACTTTGATCCGGTAGCCTGCGCGCCGGCCAGGTCGTCACCAATTCCTCCAGCGAGCCCGACCGCCAGGACGCCCAGACATATTCCTCGCCATCCGGCGCGGCAAAGTAGAACGCACTGACTGTCGACGGATCCGCGAGTTCGCCGTCGGTCCTGGTGAAGAACACGATCCCGATATGGGTGCCGGTCGCACGATCGAAGGGCGGGGGATCATCGGCAGGGACGGGATATCGCTTCCGCCGGCGCTCCCTGATCCTCGCCCTGGATGCCTCGTCTTCTTCAGTGCCCTTGATCGCCTCGCGCCTTGAGCGGCGGGCTTCCGGCTCGCTCCGTTCGGCGGCTGCCTCGATGGCTGGCCAGCGCTGGCGCAGTTCCTCGAATGAACCGTAGGGCACGGTCCACAGGCGGCGATCTGCGTCCCAGCGTGAACGCGAAATTTCGCGTATCTCGTCGATGACCTGCTTTGAATAGGGGGTGCGGATCTCGAAGGTCGCGGGTGCTGCTTCGAGATAGCGGCTTTCGATCGGCTCGAAGGCGAATGCGTCCCTGCCCTTCTCGTCAGCAAAGGCGTCGGCCCTGGCCTCCATCTCGGCCAGAAAGCGGCCGACGCGCTTACTCGCGGTGCGGCCGGGCACGAACCAGGCTTTCAGGTCGTCGCTCCATCGTGCACGCGGAAACGCTTGCCGAAAGCGTTGCAGCGTTGTCCGGTCGTGCGGCAGGTCGGCTGTTGCACCCTCACGTGGCGACGTGGGTGGGTCCTTTTTTTCCTCGTCCATGTGAGATCGCCTGACCACTTTCACAGGTCATGCTGTCCCTCTTGTTTTCCCGAGCCGTTTGATCGCCTGCTCGAGGGGTCGCTCGGCATCACAATAGTCCTGCCAGGCGGAACTCCTGCTAAGAAGTGCCGGCACCGTGCGGAGGGTAAACCGCTCCCTCCGATCGAACAACATTCACGGCGCTAGCCCACCATCGCGGGGACGCAGCCCCCATGAAAGCTCCACCATCTCCACCTCGCCATCATGGCGTCTTATGATCATGCGAGGCTGGTCGAGCGGGGTGTCGGACTGGAAAGCCTTCGCGCTCATCCTGAATGGAACATATCAGGAACATGAATCTGAAGCAATCAACCCGAGATGGGGGGACGCATGTGCAATGATTATCGCCTGATGGTGGATGTCGCCTCGATCGTCGAGGACTTCGCCGAGCTCGAGATCAAGATCCGTTTCGGTGAGGGCGCGCCGAACCTCGAAGCGCGCGAGGACATCAAGATCACCGATCTTGGCCCTATCGTCAGGACGATTGACGGAGCCCGAAACGAGCCTGAGCTCGTGCAGCGGCGCTGGAGCTGGCCTGGACCGAACAAGCGTCCGGTCTATAATTTCCGGTCGGAGGGTCGGGAGTTCAGTTCCAATCGTTGTCTGATCGTCACCGATGGCTTTTACGAGTTCACCGAGCCAAAGGACCCGAAAAAGAAGCGCAAAGACAAGTGGCTATTCACCAGGAAGGACGAGCCGATTTTCTGCATCGCAGGCATCTGGCGAGAAACACCGGAGGTCGGGCAGGCCTTCACTATGCTGACAATGGAGCCGGGACCGGACATCGCGCCTTATCACGATCGGCAGATCGTCATCCTGGAACGCGACGCTTGGGCAGATTGGCTGGAGCCAGCCACGTCAGCCCGATCGCTGATCAAGCCGTTATCAGCAGGCTCGTTGACAGTCGAGCAAGTCGGCTGACTTTCGGATCGGGTCGGGCAGCTCATGGCTCGCAGCCATCAGGCAGAACCGGAGTCGTTTTTCCGGGTGACACAGCCCGCTCGTACATTCTCAGAACCTATTTCGCACAATTTCCTGGCTCAAGGGGTGCCTCATCAAAACGAAAGCCACGGCAAGTCGCCGCGCGAGAAGCGTTCGAGGAAGCCGGTGGGCGGCTGGTCGAGGAAGCACAATTGCGCGGACTGTTGACACGCTCGGAACAATGCTGAGTGCAAAGTCCGCACACGCCTGAATGACTGTGCGAAGATTATCGCCCCCTGCGCGCCGTGTCGTGGGGGCTGGGGGAGAAGCGACGGCTGGCGCCGATTGGCATATTTTGAGGGCACTATGTCATTTGAGCCAACGCGCTCAAAGGCTAACTACACAGATGCCCACTTGCTGGCCTCGGTTCTCCTTGATCAGCGCGGCCTTGTGGACCAGAGACAAGCGTCTGCGGGCGGCGGCTAAAAAGGCGGGGGCTTTACTGCATACCTCTGCCAACGCGCGGACCTAAATGCTGAATCAAAGCGATAGCCGTTGCTCATGCCGGTCTGAGTGTTGAGCTGTATCCATCCGAGCAGGGCCGCGGGATTTTGGGCGCCGCGCGTGGTAATGTCGGTTCATGGAGATCGATGAGGACAAGATCGACGATGCCGTTTTGGCGCTGTTATGGCTGACGCTGCATAACGAGCGTCGTGCCTGGAAGGGCTTCGACTGGGCAACGACGGATCGGCTTCACAAGAAGGGCATGATCGGCGACCCTGTCAACAAGTCGAAGTCACTGATCCTGACCAATGAAGGCCTGGAGCGCTCCGAAGCGTTGTTCCGGGAGCTGTTTACGCGGCCGCCGCAATAGCCGTCCCTTTATGTGTCTTCCATTGCCAAGGCAGCAGTTCGTGCAGGCGGGAGACGGGAAGTTCGGCGATGCGGGCGAACACATCGGCGAGCCACGCCATGGGGTCGACGTCGTTGAGACGGCAGGTCGTGGGGCCGATCGAGCCGCCTCACTGGCTGTGGCTTCGTCGCCTTCGAGAAGCGCCTAATGCCCAAAATGGAGGTCGGTCGATTGCTTCGCATCAAGATCGAGCCACTTTCCCGATGACCTCGTCACGGGTGCGGCGAAGAAGTCTTCGAAAGCTTCGTTGGAGCATACGTAGCGACCCTGAGAATTCTTGTAGAAGAGCGGAAGGGGAAACGTGCCAAGCAACGCTTCGAGAAGCGTTGCTTGGTCAATTGCGGCATCCTGATCCTGGGTTCCGTCGCGCTTCCGATCGCGCCTTTCCGTCAAAAAGCGTAGCTGCCGAAACGGTTGCGATGGCGACTTCATCGTGCATCGCGCAACTATTGGGCGACAACCGGATGTATCATCTCATTCATCCTGCGGTGAGATGACCGCATCCACCGTCTGCTATAAGTCGGCAAAGAAGAGTGGGGGATATCGCCAACGCTAAAGTTGTACCTTCGGAGCGATGCCCTTCGCCAGGCTTGTAAAATCAAATCAGCCTGATCGCTGTTGCTGGCCGAGAGCCTTATTGGTCCCGCAAGCCGAGCTTTCGCTGGATGCAACGCAGTTGAGGATATCCTTGCCGTGCAGCACGGTCGACGACTTGGTGGTCAAAGAGCAGCGACTCCGTGGCTCACTCAAGCCAGCCCACATGCATCTCGTAAAACCCTTGATCCGCTTCCAAAGAGGAAGACACACCGGCGTCAGGTTGAAAGAGGTCACGCAGCAGTTGAAAGAATTTTTCGATCGGAACCATGCCTTCCCTCCCTTGTCATTGCCGCCTTGTACGGGCACTCCCTTAGATGGAGAGGCAGACGTATTTGATCTCAAGGTACTCCTCGATGCCGTACTTGGACCCTTCCCGCCCCTGGCCAGACTGCTTGATGCCTCCGAACGGTGCTACCTCTGTCGAAATAAGTCCCGTGTTGACGCCAACCATTCCGTATTCGAGTTCCTCTGCCACCCGGAACACTCTGGATAGGTCTCTGGAATAGAAATACGAAGCCAGGCCGAACTCTGTGTTGTTGGCCATGGCGATCACATCGGTTTCGTCTTCAAACTTAAAGAGCGGCGCGACCGGTCCGAACGTTTCCTCCCGCGCGATTTTCATCTCCCCCGTCACGCCGGTCAGGATCGTCGGCGTGTAAAAGAGACCTCCCCGCGCCTCCCGACGCCCGCCAAGCGCTATCTTCGCGCCCTTCGCCACTGCATCGTTTACGTGTTCCTCAACCTTCGAAAGCGCCTTGTCGGAGATGAGAGGACCTGCATTAACCCCTTCTTCGAAGCCATCCCCGACCTTCATCTCCCTCACTTTGGCAGCCAGCTTTTCTGCAAAGTCTTCGTAGACACCGGCCTGGACATAGAGCCGATTTGCACAGACACAGGTCTGGCCATTGTTACGGTACTTCGAAACCATAGCCCCCTCCACGGCGGCATCCAAATCGGCGTCGTCGAAGACGATGAAGGGAGCATTGCCTCCGAGTTCAAGACCGAGTTTCAGGACCTGTTCAGCGCCCTGACGCATCAAGATCCTGCCGACGTTCGTTGATCCCGTGAAGGTAAGCTTTCGGATTTTGTCGTTCCGACACATTTCCTGGCCGACCGTGGCAGAGTCGGTCGAGACAATGACATTGAAGAGACCTTCAGGCAGGCCGGCCCGTTCGGTCAACACGGCAATCGCCAGAGCAGACAGCGGCGTTTCTGCAGCCGGCTTCGAAACCATTGCGCAGCCTGCAGCAAGAGCCGGTGCCATCTTCCGCGCGAGCATCGCGTTCGGGAAGTTCCATGGCGTGATTGCGCCGACGACGCCGACCGGCTGCTTGATGACAACGATGCGCTTATCTTGCTGATGACCCGGGATCGTGTCGCCATAGACACGTTTGGCCTCTTCTGCAAACCACTCGACGTACGCGGCACCGTAAAGGATTTCTCCTTTTGCCTCGCCAAGAGGTTTCCCCATCTCCATTGTCAAGATGACCGCCAGATCGTCAACGTTCTGGACAAGGAGGTCGAACAGTCTTCGAAGAATGGCCGCGCGCTGCTTCCCCGTCATTCGCGCCCACTCCCGTTGAGCTCTGTGCGCAGCAGCGATGGCGCGAGCCGTTTCGGCACCTCCCATATCCGGAAGTGTCGCGAGGACTTCGCCCGTCGACGGATTGGTGACCTGGAAGGTGCGCCCACTGTCACTACTTGTCACCCAGCCGCCGCCGATCCTTGCCTTGTCTGTCGCCAGGCTGGGGTCACTTAACCTGCCAAGAAGAGACTGCGCGATCATCCCGTATGCTCCATTCTATGTATGCGCAATGCCAGCGAACACGTCTGCTTTAAGCCGTGTTGGCCTTGTCATTTCAATGATTGAACACGTGAGCCGATCCGGCCTCAAACTTCAGCCAGACGGGGTCGCCGCGATTGAGATTTGAGATCGCGTCATGGCCGAACGGCAATCGGACCGAGAGACCGTCGCCCCGAGCTGTCGTCGTAACGACGTGCACGTTGTTGCCGAGGAACGTAATGTCATCGACCGTTGCTGCCAGGGCCCTGTCCTGAGGGGCCTTTGAGAGAAACAGGCGCTCGGGTCGCAGCATGATCGAGGCGTTCGAACTTGCGGAGGCAGAGCCGTGGATAGGCACATCCGGCACAGTAAGGCCGTCAAACAATGAGATCTCGGCGCGGCCGTTCGACGCTTTGAGAATGTTGCATGGCAGGAAGTTGCTGTCGCCGATAAACTCCGCAACGAAGCGGGTCGCCGGGTTAGCGTAGAGTTCCTGACCCGTGCCGATCTGGTCGATCACCCCCTTGGAGAACACAGCAATCCGGTCAGAAAGACGCAACGCCTCTTCCTGATCGTGCGTAACGTAGAGGATAGTGACTTCCGTCTGCTGATGGATTCGGCGGATTTCGTACTGGATTTCCTCGCGCAGCTTCTTGTCGAGAGCCGAGAGCGGCTCGTCCATCAGAAGGACCGGAGGATCATAGGCGAGTGCACGGGCGAGTGCGACGCGCTGCTGCTGACCACCCGACATCTGCGCAGGTTTGCGATCCTCGAACCCCTCAAGCCGGACGAGACGAAGCATCTCCCGAACCTTGGCATCGACCTCAGCTTTCGACTTTCTTCTCACTTTCAACGGAAACGCGATATTCTCGCCGACGGTAAGGTGCGGGAACAAGGTGTAACGTTGGAACACCATGCCGATGTTGCGCTGGTGCGAAGGCGTCGACAGCAATGACGAGCCAGAGAGCTTGATGTCGCCCTTTGTGGGATTTTCGAAGCCGGCCAAGATATAAAGCGTCGTGCTCTTACCTGAACCTGATGGCCCGAGGAACGTCAGGAACTCGCCTTTGCGCACTTCGAGATTGACGTCATGCACCGCAACGACGGGTCCATATTCTTTACGGATTCCTTGAATTTGCAGGAAGGGGATCGTCATGATTTCATTCCTTTGCGCACCAGTGCGACCAGTGTCATGAGCACGAGGGTCAGTAGGATGAGGAGGGTCGAGGCTGCGGCCACGACTGGTGTTAGATCTTGTCTAAGCGTTGCCCAGACCTTTACCGGAAGGGTCTGAAGCGTCGGGCTCGCCATGAAGATTGCAACGACCACTTCATCCCACGACGTAAGAAACGAGAAGATCGCAGCGGAAAACAGACCATGACTGATGGCTGGCAAGGTGATCCGGATCTTGGCCTCGATTGGGGACGCTCCGCAAAGGATTGCGGCATCTTCGATCGATTTGTCGAAGCCTTCGAGCGCGTTGCTGATGGCGAGGATCGAGAATGGCAGGGCCAGGATCAAATGTGACAGGACAAACCCGGTCATCGTGCCGTTTAGGCCGACCTTCAGGAGAAAGGCATAAAGACCGACTGCCAGAACGACGACGGGAAGGATCATCGGTGTCAGGAACAATGCCTTGATGGATTCGCGGAAGAGAAACCTGCCGCGGACCAAACCGAAGGATGTCACCAGCCCGAGCAGAACCGACAGGATGGTGACCATCGCGGCGATCTTTAAGCTGGTAAAGGCTGATTCAAGCCACCGAGGATCGGCAAACAGATCCGAGTACCATTTCAACGTCCAACCTGGCGGTGGGAAAATCAGCCACTGCGAGGACCCGAAGGACAGAGCTGCGATGAACAGGATCGGCAGCAGCAGGAATGCGGCAGTCAGAACCGTGATCGCGAGCAGAATATACTTCCAATAACCGAGGCGTTCGAAGCTCAACAACATGATTATCGGCCTCCCAGATTCTGCTGACCGAAGAAACGGAGCTGGACGGCGTAGAGCCCCAGTGTGACGACGAGCAACACCAGTGCGGCAGCGCCACCCATTCCCCAGTTGACAAGCGATTGAACGAATTGGGCGATCAGTTCCGCGAGCATCATGTTTGCGGTGCCGCCGAGAAGTGCGGGCGTGACGAAATAGCCAAGAGACATCACGAAGACCATTAATGCGCCGGCCGCCATACCCGGTATCGCGAGCGGAAGCAGGACCCGCGTCAACGATTGCCAGCGCGTGGCACCACACAGAGCTGCTGCCTGAAGGATCGCGGGGTCTATCTTCCGGATCACGCCATAAAGGGGAAGAATGATGAACGGCAGCATGATGTAAGTCATGCCGATCGTTACGCCCGTGAGGTTGTTCACGAGTGGTAAGGGCGTGTCGATCAGTCCCAAGCCCATCAGGATCTTGTTGATGACCCCTGTTCTCTGGAGCAGCACCATCCACGCGTAGGTCCGGGCGAGAAGGTTCGTCCACATCGACAAAAGCAGGATCGCGAAAACGAAAGACGCTGCACGGCGCGGCATGATCGCCAGCGTCCAGGCGACGGGAAATCCGATCATGAGCGAAATCAGGGTCACAAGCGCCGAAACCGCGAATGTGTTGAAGAAGATCCTGAGATAGGTGGTCGACCCCAGAAGCTCCGCGTAGTTGGTAAGGCCGAAGGTCGGTTCGGTGATGCTGCGTAGCAGGAGAGAGACCACCGGAATCACGAAGAAAAGCGCAACGAAGACCAAACCGGGCACGACCCAGGCGAAGCCAACGGCGCTCGCCACTTTCGCAGCCTTGCTTGCGATTGCAGGGCGGCCTCGTGGCTGCGAAACGGCTGTAGCGGACATAGCTCTCCCTTTCGAAAATCAGCGGCGCTCACGCGGGCGCTGCAAACCGGGGCAGGGTCACTGACCAAGGCCTGACGCAAGACTGGATGTCCATGCGTAGACCAAGCGCCCAGCGTCCCTACCCTCTCCTCATGGTTTACTTAGCCTGCCAGGCGTACCAGCGCTCTCCGATGGCGTCCCTGTTCTTCGCCCAGTAGGACATGTCTGCGTTCACCTGGCTCGCCGTCTGTTTGTCCGGGAGGGTTTTTGCGGTCTCGGGATCCATCAGCTTTGCGGCATCGAGATTGATCGGCGCGTATCCCGTCGCCGTCGCCATGTCGGCCTGCGCCTGTGCCGATGTGGCCAGCGCGATGAATTCCATGGCGGCCTTCAGGTTCTTCGTGCCCTTGGGGACGACAAGAGAGTCGGCAGCGGTGATATTCTGCTCCCAGGATGTCTCGACGTTTACGCCCGTCTTGCCCAAGGCCGTCATGCGTCCATTCCATACGCTACCGAATGGCGCTTCCGCGGAAGCAAGCAATTGCTGCGACTGAGCCCCGCCCGACCACCAGACGATATCTGATTTGATGGTATCGAGTTTCTTGAAAGCCCGTTCGAGGTCAAGAGGATAGAGTTTGTCTGCCGCAACGCCATCGGCCAGGAGCGCAGCTTCGATCACACCGGGTGCGGACCATTTGTAGAAGGTGCGCTTGCCGGGGAACTTCTGCGTATCGAAGAGATCCGCCCAGGTCTTTGGGCACGCCGAGACGGCGTCTTTATTGCAGCCGATCACGAACGAGTAGTAGAAGCTGCCAACCGAGTAATCGGTGACGAAGCGCGGATCGAGCTTGGATTTGTCGATGACGCTGTAATCGAGCTTCTCAAGCAGGCTCTTCCCACCTGCCTGGGCGGCGTAGTCGCCTTCGACGTCCACCACGTCCCATGTCACGCCATTGGCTTCGACCATCGCCTTCAGCTTGCCGTAGTCGGTCGGCCCGTCTTGCAGAACATTGATGCCCGACTTTTCGGTGAATTTGTCCGCCCACGCGGCCTTCTGGGCGTCTTGTGTCGTCCCTCCCCAGCTCGAAAAGACCAGATCGGCGGCGCTGACCGACGTGGTGGTCAAGATGAAAGCGGCCGCGGCCGCGAGTCCGATATGCGATTTCATGTTCCCAGTACTCCTTTTTTGAGCTTGTTCTCTCATGCCTGCATTCAACGGATCCGCACTAGCCCAAGGGCGAGAAGCGGGCCGGTCTTACGATCTTGTTCTCCGCGACCTCGATGAGATCGCGGATCTTGGGCAGAAACGCCTGCCAGTCAGGATCCGCATTGAGTGCGGTCCGCCGTCGCTCCCGGTCGTCGAGAGTTTCATAGGCCCAGATGTGCACGATCTCGTTGATCGTGCCGATTTCGGAAAAGAAGTAACCGACGAGCTCGCCCAGATGCGATTTCTGGATAGCGATGCCCTCCTCCTCGACCACCTTGAGGTAGGTCGGAACGGTTCCGTTCTTGAGCCGGTATGTCCTGATTTCGTAAAACATCATCTCACCGCATCACGAAGGGGTCGGGAAAGGGTGAATCGGACGTGTTGAGCCAGACGGTCTTTGTCCGGGTGTAATCCATGACCGCGGCCATTCCGCCCTCGCGACCATGCCCTGAAAGACCGTAGCCTCCGAAGGGCGCGATCGGCGAAACAGCGCGATAGGTGTTGAGCCAAACGATGCCCGCGTGGATGCCTTTGCTCATACGGTGGGCGCGTGCGAGATTCTGAGTGAAGACACCGGACGCGAGACCGAAGCGCGTATCGTTGGCCAATTGCAGGGCCTCTGCCTCAGTGTCGAATGAAACGACAGACAATACCGGACCAAAGAATTCCTGGACCAACGACGGTGAGGCGATGCCGTCGCAATCGAGAATGGTCGGCGGATAGTAGTTTCCTAAACCACGGGGGCGTACGCCGCCGGTGACAAGCTTTGCTCCAGCTGCGATCGAGGCAGCGATCAAGGCGTCGACATGATCCTGTTGTCGGCGGGTCGCGAGCGGGCCGACCTCCGTCGCCATGTCCAGAGGGCTGCCGATGCGGATCCCCTCAGCCTTGGCTTTCAACTTCGCGAGGAACGCATCCTTGATCGAACGCTCGACAATCAGTCGCGATCCGGCGACACATGACTGGCCAGTCGCCGCGAAGATGCCGGCGACCTGTGCGTTCACGGCACTTTCGAGATCGGCATCCGCGAAAACCACGAACGGCGACTTGCCTCCCAGTTCAAGGGACGTGGACGCAAGGTTTTCAGCAGAGTTACGAACCACATGGCGTGCGGATTCCGGGCCTCCGGTGAAGGCGATGTGCGCGACCTTCGGATGGCTCGTCAGCGCTGCGCCGCAGGCAGGGCCGAAGCCTGTAACGATATTGACAACACCGGGCGGGAAGCCTGCCTCGTCAACGAGACGGGCGAACTCGAGAAGTGGGCCAGGACCGTCTTCGGATGCCTTCAGCACCAGAGTGCATCCGGCCGCAAGTGCCGGCCCGACCTTGACGGCCGACAGGAAAAGCTGGCTGTTCCAAGGCACGACCATGGCCACAACACCCACCGGCTCCCGGCGCAGCCAGACATCCATGTCAGGCTTGTCGATCGGCAGGAACGAGCCTTCGATCTTGTCGGCAAGCCCGGCATAGTATCGGTAGTAGTTGGCGACATAGGCGATCTGCGACGAGGTCTCGCGGATGATCTTGCCGGTGTCGCGCGTTTCGATCTCCGCCAGAAATTTTGCGTTTTCCGCAACCAGGTCGGCGAGACGATAGAGCAGCTGCCCGCGTTGGGTCGCGGTCATCGCTGACCACGACCCTTCTGTCAGTGCTCTGTGGGCGGCTTCGACGGCGCGATCGACCTCCGGCTCTCGTGCTTCCGGCATGATGGCCCACGGCTCGCCCGTGGCCGGATCGAGGCTCTCGAAAGTGTTGTCGCCGTCTTCAAAGTGGCCGTCGATGTAAAGCTGGAAGCGCCGCATCTCTGTCACTCCTGGAACGCCGGCATGACGTCGCGGATGAAGCGCTCGAGCGAAGCCTTCTTGCGCTCGAAGGGCATGCCGGTATCGATCCAGAAGGAATACTCGTCGTATCCCAGCGCCTCATAATGCTTGAGGCGAGTAATCACCTGATCGGCGGTACCCAACGCCAGATTGTCGCGCATGACCTGCGGCGAGACGATGGTGTTTTCCGCCATCTCTTCCTCGCTCAGCCGGGCGATCAGGCCCTGTCGAATAGGGCGCTCATTCTTGAACCATGCAAAGAAGTAATTGTAGTAAATGCTGAGTTCCTTCTCAGCCTGCGCCACATCGGCTGCATCCGTGCCGACGTAGGTGTGGAGCAGCAGCATGATTTTCGGACGAGGTATCTTCGGCGCCTTTTCACACGCAGCCTTGAACCGATCCATCAGACTGTCGATCTCTTTGTCCCCGTTCCAAAGTGGGGTCACTTGGACGTTGCAGCCATTGGCAACCGCAAATTCGTGGCTGTTTGGATCACGAGCCGCTACCCAGATCGGGATCGGCTGCTGCTGCGGCTTCGGCGCCGATGTCGTGGAGGGGAACTTCCAGAATTCGCCATCATGGGAATAGTCGCCCTGCCAGACGCCTTTGACGGCCGGAATGAGCTCTCGCAGGCGTTGGCCAGCGCCCCAGGCGTCAAGGCCGGGAAAGAGACGCTCGTATTCGAAGGAGTAAGCGCCGCGCGCGATACCGAGATCCAGTCTGCCGTCGGTGATGAGGTCAGTCATTGCCGCCTCGCCTGCCAGCTTGATTGGGTGCCAGAATGGAGCGATCACCGTTCCGGTGCCGAGGCGAGCATGCTTCGTACGGTTTGCGAGATCAGCGATGGTGACGAAGGGGTTCGGCGCGATGGTGAAATCCATGCCGTGATGCTCGCCGGTCCAGATCGCATGCATGCCGCCCTTGTCGGCGATCTCGCACAGAGCGATGAACTCGTTGTACAGATCCTTTTGCTGCTGGTCCGCATTCAGACGTTCCATGTGAACAAAAAGAGAAAATTTCATCGCCGCGTCTCCTCCACCTGGCTCGAATGCACTTTCCCCTCGGTCTCATTGCCGAAGTAGACACCGAAGTTGCCGATCGAGCTTTCCAGCGCGAAGCGGCGAATGATATCGGCAGTCGCCTTGTCGCAGGCGGCCGCGGGGTCGATTTCAGACGGCGAATAGAAATGGCCGGACTTCGGATCGCCACCCCCGGCGATCGCCCGATAAACGATGTGCTGACATCCGTCTGTCTTGTCTTCGTAAACCGAATACAGAAATCCGATGGTGACGTTCAGACCGGTTACGTCTTCGAGGTGGTCTGCGAGAACTTCGCTCGGATTGCCGTCGCTGATTTCGCAACCCGGCAGGCTGAGGGATCGCTCGGTACCCAGCAACAGCACCTCGCCTTGCCTTTCCAACACTGCCGCGAACTTGATGTTGCCCTCGCTCGCCGCGGAAACAGCTTTTCCAGCCAGGGTCGGCGTGAAGTAGCCGCCACGCGCATAGCCAAGTCCATTGAGACCGCTGTTGGTGAACGTCGTCACCCGCCCGACAAGGATCACATGATCCCCGGCTTCCACGACCTCGTGCATCGCGCATTCGAAGAATGCGGCGACATCAGAAAAAACCGGTGAGCCCGTCTCGCCACTGCGCCAGTTCACGGAAGCGAAGCGGTCCTCGACCGGGCGGGCGAACGTATTGGAGACGTCCTTCTGTGTCTCCGACAGGACATTGATGGCGAAGTGTCGAGCTCCCGTCATGGTCGCGTAGTTGCGCGATGTCTTGGCCAAGCAAACCAGGAGCAAAGGCGGGTCCAACGACACCGAAGTGAACGAATTCGCTGTGAAGCCGATCGGATGGCCGCTGGCGTCTCGCGTGGTTACGACTGTCACGCCCGTCGGGAACGCACCAAATGCGTCCCGCAGCGCTCTTGGATCGAACGCCTGTGCTGTCATGTTGGCCTCTCCTCTGTCGCCAGCCATTCACGCATCATGTCATTGACGATGCCGGGTGCCGTCAGGTTCACCATGTGGCGGTGCCCGCTGATGATCCGTGCCCAACCGTTTTGTGCCTGCGTCGCCATCGTCTTAGCCATTTCCGGCGTCGAATTCGGATCACCGTCGCCGGTCAGAAACATCGCAGGGCACGTGACCTTCGGCCAGCAATCACAAAAGACGTCGTCGCCGGTAGCAAACGCGCTATAGGCAGTCGCATAGGCTTGTGGATCGATCTGTTCCAACCATGCGCGGGTGAGTTCGCGCGCCCGGTTGCTCTCGGGATCGTCGCCGAACCACCGCAGCAGAGGTCCTTCCTTGTCCACACCGCTTGACCGGATGGCAGCGGCACGAGCCAGCACAGCTGCCTTCGCGTCAGGATCGCGCTTATGCACACCGTTGAGATACGCGACCCTTGCTATTCTCTCCGGGAATGTCGCTACTGCGCCGCCCGAGATCATCGCTCCCATCGAATGACCCGCGATGTTGACGCGGGAAAGTCCGATGTCGTCGAGAAATCGCTCCAGCCATGCAACGAAGTCCTTGATGGTACTCCCGGCCGGTAGAGCCTTGCTTTCGCCATGACCCGGCATGTCGACAGCAATCACACGGTGAGTCCTGGCAAACTCCGGAATCTGAGGAGACCAGGCCTCCAATCGCATCCCGACGCCGTGGACCAGAACTAGCGGCTCGCCCTGTCCGACGTCGTGATAGGCTACCCCACGCGGGCTAGCCTTCCGGGGGCAAGTTGCGCTGCTACTTTCGAAAGCCTGCGCGGATCTTTGGGCGGTATTTGACATGGCGTCACCGATCCAGTTCAAACGCCAGCGGGATTGCTGACGGCCTGGCCGAGATCCTTGAGATCCTGATAGCGGTCGCCGATGCGGTGATGCGGCCGGCCGCCGACGGAAGCGCCGAGCCCGATGACAATCTCGTCTGCCGCCGGCGCGTCCGGAATAGACGTCTGGATCGTCAGGTAGTGGGATCGGCGTCCTTCGTCGTTCTTGTCCATCAGCGGGATCATGATGGGAGCGTTCGCGGGCCCGCGAGTATTGCAAAACGCGAGATACGACTTCGCACCGACCGCCTGACGGTAGTGATTTCCAAATCTAAGCGTGTGAATGAGGGCCGAAGCGTGTTCGATCTCTCCATCGAGACCGACGACGGCGGTCTTGCCGTAGCCTTCGACGGCCTCGCCCGATCCGACGGCGTCGATAATCATTCCGGTGAGCAGTTCACCCAGCACCGGCGCCGCAGCATGAATTTCCGGCTTCAGATCTTCGACGAACCCCCGCCCCGCCCAGGGGTTTTTCACGACTGCGTATGCGGCAAACAGCTTCAGAGGGGAGGATGCGGCCCTTCCTCCCTCAACAAGAGTGGTTTCGATCTGAAGGAGTGTCTTGCGGATCTCGATAGCCATGGTGCCCTCTCTAGGTATGCAGTGTTATGGTATGCCAAAAAACTGGAGAGTCAAGCGACGTCCGCCGCATCGGCCTGCAGGCTTTTCCAGCCCGTTTCTTAAGCGGCGTTGAAACAACCCGACTCCGTCGTCATGGCAGGATAAGGCCACGACGGTGAAGGGTTCGAGGAGCATGCACTTCCGCTGAAAGAGAACTGCGTGCGTCGCAGTTCGTCGATCGACGTCGTGGCCCGCCTTTACAAGCTGGCGCACGACAACGCAGAAACTCGATTTAGGACCAGTAGGCTTTGCCCGGACTAATCGAAGCAGCCTCGTCGATGGATCGAGGCAAACAGGTCAATCAAGTCAATCCGAACCGGCTTGCGCCGACAAGACTTCCTCCGCGATTGCGCACGCGCGCGCAACATGATCGGTCGCCGCCTGGTAAGCGGCCTGGCCATCTCCTCTTCGAATGGCATCGACGATCTTTTCCATCTGCGCTGGTCCGTCGGAATCCCGATTTGGCGTCTTTATCGTCATCGATCGCAGGTGATTGATACGAACCGTCAGAAGGTTGACGACCCCCCAGGCGACGTGTCTGTCGACCTTGCTGAACAGCGTCTGGTAGAACGCGCTCGTGTGCGCCAACACGCCCGGCATGTCCTTCTCGGCGTAACTCTTCCGGATCCCGTTCAGCGACTTGTCCAGCGCCTGCGCAATCTTCTTGTCGCCCCGCTCCGCGCACAGCCTCGCAGCCATGCCCTCGAGAGCGCCGCGGATCTCGTAGATCTGCTTTGCCTCTTCGAGGTCGAGCATTGCGACGATCGGACCCTTGTTGGGCTGGTTTGAGACCAGACCCTCGGATTCCAGGTGGCGCAGGACTTCTCTCACGATCGTCCGGCTGACTCCAAGTTGCGCGCACAAATCACGCTCCACCAGCCGATCTCCGGGACGGAAATACCCATTGACGATGCTGTCTCGCATCTTGTCGAGGGCGAGCTCTCTCAGCGTCTTGGCCGGCCGCTCGATCCGTATTGCGTTGTCCTGCAGGCCAGCGCCCATGTTCCCATCCCTCATATTTTGTTCGCCTTCAGCCACCACGGCAGAATTCTGATCGTATTATGGCGTACCAAAATATAGTCGCGGGTCGTGATCGAAGCAACGGGCTCCCTCACCCCATGCGATCGGACGCGTACGAGCCGGGACTGGGCGGAAAGACCACGGTTCGATTGCCGTTCAGGAAGGTACGCCGGTGAATATGGGCGTGGACCGCCCGTGCCAGAACCTGCGCCTCCACGTCGCGTCCAAGCGACACGTAGTCTTCCGCCGACTGAGCATGCGTGATCCTGACTGTATCCTGTTCTATGATGGGACCCTCGTCGAGATCCGCCGTTACATAGTGCGCGGTCGCACCGATCAGCTTGACACCTCGCTGGTAGGCCTGCTTGTAAGGGTTTGCTCCCTTGAAACTAGGCAGGAAGGAGTGGTGGATGTTGATGATCCTTCCGGACATCTGCTGGCACATCTGATCCGAGAGGACCTGCATGTAGCGGGCAAGGACAATCAGTTCCGTCTGCGTCGACTCCACCAGTTCCATGATCCTGGCTTCCGCCCGGGGCTTGTTTTCCTTCGTCACCGGAATGTGGTGGAACGGAATGTCGTGATTGACCACCAGCTTCTGGTAGTCCAGATGGTTCGACACAACACCGGTGATTTCGATCGGCAGCGCACCGATCCGCCAGCGATAGAGAAGGTCGTTCAGGCAATGGCCGAATCTGGATACCATGAGAAAAACCTTCATGCGTTCTGCCTTGCTGTGCAGTTCGCTGGTCATCTCGAACTTCTCCGCGATCGGTCTGAAGCCCTCGACCAGGTCCGTTTCCGTCGCCCGTTCTTCTGAGACGAAGCCCACGCGCATGAAGAAACGCCCGGTTTCGAGATCGTCGAACTGCGAGCTGTCGGTGATGTTGCAGCCGAGCTCAGCGAGATAGCCGGAGATGGCCGCCACTATTCCACGGGTCGACCTACAGGTGACTGTAAGAACAAAGTGCATATGACGTTCCGTATTTGACTGAGTCGATACATCCCCCACGCCGTAAGCGTGGGGGATAGGGACAAGACTGGTCGGGTCAGATATCGAGGGTGGTCTGCCTTTCCCACTCCGTGAACTGCGAGCAGTAGCTGTTCCATTCCGTGTGCTTCATCTTCAGGTAGGCCGCGGAGAACTCGCGTCCCAGGGCCTCCTGCAGTTCGTCATCCTTTTCGTATTCACGCAGCGCGTCGAGGAGGTTGAGCGGAAGCTTCGGGGCATCGGTTACCGAATGCCCGTCCTTGTACATGTCGATGTCGTAATGCGGCCCTGGGTCGGCCTTCGATCTGAGACCCGAAAGGCCAGTGGCGATGATGATTGCCTGAAGAAGGTAGGGATTCACCGCGCCATCCGGAAGTCGGAGTTCGAACCGGCCCGGTCCTGGCACGCGCACCATGTGGGTTCGATTGTTGCCCGTCCAGGTCACAGTGTTTGGCGCCCATGTCGCACCGGAAATGGTCCTCGGCGCATTGATGCGCTTGTAGGAGTTGACGGTTGGATTGGTCACCGCCGCCAGTGCCGAGGCATGCTTCATGATGCCGCCCAGAAACATCTTGCCCTGCGACGAAAGGCCGAATGGCATGGTCTTGTCGGCGAAGGCGTTGACCCGTCCCTCGACGTCCCACACCGAGATGTGGGCATGGCAACCGTTGCCTGTAAGCCCCTTGAACGGCTTTGGCATGAACGTCGCCCGCAAGCCGTGCTTCTCCGCCACCGACTTGACCATGAACTTGAAGAACGAATGCTTGTCGGCCGTCTTCAGCGCGTCGTCATACTCCCAGTTCATCTCGAACTGGCCGTTCGCATCCTCATGGTCGTTCTGATAGGGCTTCCAGCCGAGTTCGAGCATGTAATCGCAGATCTCGGCGATCACGTCGTATCGCCGCAACAGCGCCTGCTGGTCATAGCATGGCTTTTCAGCGGTATCGTACTCGTCCGAGATCACCGACCCGTCGGGAGTGATCAGAAAGAATTCCGGCTCGACCCCGGTCTTGACGCGGAGGCCAGCGTCTGCAGCTTCGGCCACGAGCTTCTTGAGCATCACACGTGGCGCCTGGCCGACAGGCTTCCCATCCATGACGCAGTCGGCAGCTACCCATGCCACTTCCTTTTTCCAAGGAAGCTGGATCACCGAGGACGCATCCGGAACGGCGAACAGATCCGGATGGGCGGGCGTCAGATCGAGCCACGTGGCGAAGCCGGCAAAGCCAGCGCCGTCCTCCTGCATGCCCGCAATTGCTTCTGCCGGAACCAGTTTGGCGCGTTGTCCGCCGAACAGGTCCGTGTAGCTGATCATGAAGTACTTGATTCCCTTTTCGGCAGCGAATTTCGAGAGGTCCAGTGTCACAGTAGTTCCCCTGTTTTAAGTTCGACACTCATTGGAGTAAGCAGGCCGCGCTCCTCCCAGACGCGCGCCCCGCTCGGGTCAGAATCCGGCCTTGCCGGGATACCAGTTGGTGCCGGCCAGCGGCACTTGAGCCATGGCGGAGGCCTCCATCGTCAGTGCGCAGAGATCTTCGGGCTCGAGGTTATGCAGGTGGTTCTTCCCGCAGGCACGTGCGATCGTCTGCGCCTCGAGCGTCATGACCTTCAGGTAGTTGGCAAGGCGACGCCCTGCGGCGACCGGATCCAGCCGACTGGAGAGCTCGGGATCCTGGGTCGTGATGCCCGCCGGGTCCTTTCCTTCGTGCCAGTCGTCGTAGGCGCCAGCGGTGGTGCCCAGCTTCTGATATTCCGCTTCCCAGCGCGGATCGTTGTCGCCGATGGCGACGAGAGCAGCCGTACCGATCGCGACTGCGTCGGCGCCGAGGGCAAGAGCCTTGGCAACGTCGGCGCCAGAGCGGATGCCGCCGGAGATGATCAGTTGAACCTTGCGGTGCATGCCAAGATCCTGGAGTGCCTGAACGGCCGGTCGGATGCAGGCGAGTGTGGGCATGCCGACGTTCTCGATGAAGACATCCTGGGTTGCGGCGGTTCCGCCCTGCATGCCGTCGAGGACCACGACGTCGGCGCCGGCCTTTACCGCCAAGGCCGTGTCGTAGTAGGGACGCGCGCCACCGACCTTGACATAGATCGGCTTTTCCCAGTCTGTGATCTCGCGCAGTTCGAGGATCTTGATTTCGAGATCGTCCGGCCCGGTCCAGTCCGGATGCCGGCAGGCCGAACGCTGGTCGATGCCCTTCGGCAGGTTGCGCATGTTGGCGACGCGGTCGGAGATCTTTTGACCCAGAAGCATGCCGCCGCCGCCGGGCTTTGCCCCCTGCCCGACCACGACTTCGATCGCGTCGGCACGACGTAGATCCTTGGGGTTCATGCCATAGCGCGACGGCAGATACTGGTAGACCAGCGTCTGCGAATGGCCGCGCTCTTCGTCGGTCATGCCGCCGTCGCCCGTGGTAGTCGACGTCCCGGCGATGGTTGCCCCGCGCCCCAGAGCTTCCTTTGCGTTGCCAGACAGAGCCCCGAAACTCATGCCCGCAATGGTGATCGGGGTCTTGAGGGTGATCGGCTTCTTGGCGAAGCGGGAGCCCAGCACGACGGTCGTGTCGCACTTCTCGCGATAGCCTTCGAGCGGATAGCGGGAAATCGATGCTCCGAGGAACAGGAGATCGTCGAAGTGGGGCACCTTGCGCTTGGTACCGGCACCGCGGATATCGTAGATCCCGGTAGCCGCTGCGCGGCGGATTTCCGCTAAGGTGTAGTCGTCGAATGTCGCTGACTTGCGCGGCGGGGTGTATGGGTTGTGATAGCTCATGATGATCCCTTGGCCTAGTACGCGTCGGCGTTGTCGATATTGAAGTTGTAGAGCTTGCGGGCAGAGCCGTAGCGCTTGAATTCTTCCGGCCTCGCATCGGCGACGCCGGCCCGCTTCAAGAGTTCGGCGAGCTTTTCCAGATGCTGCGGTTTCATTTCCTTTTCGATGCAGTCGGCCCCGAGGCTCTTTACGCTGCCCCGCACGAAGAGCTTGGCCTCGTACAGGCTGTCGCCCAGCGCATCGCCAGCATCACCGCAAACCACCAGGTGGCCGGACTGCCCCATGAACGCCGACATGTGACCGATGTTGCCATGGACGACGATATCGATGCCCTTCATGGAGATGCCGCATCGGGAGGCGGCATTCCCCTTGATCACGAGCAGGCCGCCTCGCCCGGTCGCCCCGGCATACTGCGAGGCGTCACCTTCGACGACGACGGTCCCCGACATCATGTTTTCGGCGACACCGGGACCTGCGGAGCCTTTGACTGTCACCGTGCCGCCGTCGTTCATTCCGGCGCAGTAGTAGCCAACCGAGCCCTGGACGGTGACTTGGACGGGGCGATCGAGCCCGACCGCGACAGCGTGGCTGCCGCGAGGGTTCACGACTTCGAATTCGGTATCGTTAACGCCATCAGGCAGACGGTGGAGAGCGCCATTGAGCTCGCGCAATGGTATGTTGGAAAGGTCGAATACGGGCATGATTACGCAGCCTCCTCGTGATCCCAGAAATAGACGGTCGCCGGTTCCGGCTCCCAGACACGCGCGCTCTCGATGCCAGGCAGGTTGGCAAGCGCCCGGTATTCCGAGCCGAAGGCGACGTACTGGTCGGTTTCGGCCATGACCGCGGGCTTGCAGGCGATCGGATCGCGCACGACACCGAAGCCGGACTTCGTTCCGACGACGAAGGTGAAGAAGCCGTCGAGATCGTCGAGCGCGCCCGACAGCGCCTCGCCGAGGTTCTTGCCCTTGGCCATCTCGGCAGTCAGATAGGCGGCCGCGACCTCCGAGTCGTTCTGGGTCTCGAAGGTGATGCCTTCGCGGATGAGTTCCCGGCGCAGATTGTTGTGGTTCGAAAGCGAGCCATTGTGGACGAGGCACTGGTCGGCGCCCGTCGAGAACGGATGCGCGCCGAGAGTAGTCACCGCGCTCTCCGTCGCCATGCGGGTGTGACCGATCCCGTGAGTCCCCCGCATCGACCGCACGTCAAACTTCGCGACGACCTCCTTCGGGAGCCCGACTTCCTTGAAGATCTCGACGCTTTCCCCGGATCCCATGACGCGGACGTTGGGTCGCAGAGCGGACAGGACCGAGCGGAGGTTTCCGAGTTCGACGGATCGCAGCGCGACGATGGCATGAGTGCTCTTGGCGGTTACGGTGGCGACGACGCCCGCATCGCGCAGATCCGCTTCCAGAGTGGCGAAGTCCTTCTCCGGGTTCGGGGACTGGACGGTCAGCTTGGCCTTCCCGTGCTCGGCGGCGCCATAGATCGCGATGCCCGCTGAGTCCGGGCCGCGATCGGTCATGGTGATCAACATGTCGGACAGCAGCTCACCCAACTGCGGTTCGAGGCTCGAGTCTTTCAGGAAAAGTCCAACAATGCCGCACATCGACGTGCACCTCCGTTCGTTACTGACGAAGGGCTAACACATGATTCCGACGATATCAACTGTCAGGAAACAAATATTCCTGTGAGGAATTATCTGCCGATGTCGCTGGAGGTCTGCGGATAGGAAATGATCGACAGGTAGCGCGCCGGGAGTTTGACCAGCTCCTCGGGCCCGTGGGGCGCGTCCGCGTCGAAGAACAGGCTGTCGCCAGGCTGCATCTGGAAGAGCTTCTCCCCGTGCCGATAGACGACCTCGCCCTCCAGCATGTAGAGGAACTCCATTCCCTCGTGCTGGAAGGTCGGGAATACGTCGGAATCCGTCGTCAACGTGATCAGATATGGTTCAACCGTCACGCCGCTGCTGTTGTTGTCGATGTGCCCGAGCAGGCTGTACTGATGCCCGGCGCGCGTGCCGCGACGCTCGATCTTAAGCCCTTCGCCCGCTTTCACGAACGTCGCGCTGCGCGGCTCCTCGAAGCCGCGGAAGAAGGCGGTGATCGGCACCCCCAACGCCTTCGACAGACTTTGAAGGGTTGTTAGCGACGCCGAAGTGTTGCCGTTTTCGATCTTCGACAACATGCCCACAGAAACCCCTGTAGCCGCAGCCAGGTCGTTCACCGTGATGCCAAGCTTCTTGCGATAGGAACGAACCTCGTGTCCGATCGCCATTTCGAGATTGTTTTCTCGCGGCTCGCGCACAGCATGCGGATCTTGTGAAAAGACTTCTCTTGGATCCGGTCTGGACACCATGCTTACTCCCGCGGTTGTCTTTTGAGGGCGCCTTACGACGCCTTATAGGAAACTTTCCGACGATGGACGATGGGTGTCACGCCGTAAAGCATTTTGAAGGCTCTGGAAAAATGGCCCGAACTCGAGAAACCGGTCGCAAAGCCCACTTCCGCGACCGACAAAGGGCTTTGCTCGAGTAGGCGTCTGCCATGTGCCAGCCGGATGTTCCGGTAGGTGTCGAGGAACCCGGACTTCATGTGAAGGGCGAAGAGCCGGTCCAGATGTCGCACGCTCGTTCCCGCCAGCCGCGCCATTGACCGACGGTCGAGAGGCTGCTCGATAGTGGTTTCCATCTTTTCGAGGACCATCAACAGGATCGGATGGAAGGTACCGAAGCGTTCCGCAGCCGAACTGCGTTGCGAGGCTTCGGGCTCGGCAACCGCCGTGTGCAGATACCAGTCGCTGACGCGGCGCGCGAAATCCTGTCCCAGTCGATCCGAGATCAAGGCATGCATCATGTCGAGCGGCGCAACCCCGCCCGCGCAGGTGATCCGGTCACCGTCGACGACAAAGCGTGCCTGTCGCGGGGTCAGGTGTGGAAACGCCTCGCGCAGAATGGAGGCGTGTTCCCAGTGTATGGTGAAGTCACGCTGGTCCAGGAGCCCCGCTCCCGCCAGGACGTACGCCCCGCTCGAGATCCCGCCAACCCGAACGCCCTGCCGCGCGATGCGGCGCAACGCCGGGTAAGAGTTCTCGGCCGACGTCCAATCGTCCGGAACGCCGCCGGCACAAACGAATATGGTGTGACAGTGCTCTCCAACCGACGCCACGCTCTCGCACTCCATTGACATGCCGGAGGAGCTGCGCACGGGATGTCCGTCAACCGACAAGAGCCTAATCTGATAAAGCTGGGTACCAGCTACCAAATTTGCTGCACGCAACGGCTCGCTCGCCGATGCGAACGACATGAGCGCAAAATTGGGTAGCAGAAGGAAGCCAATGCGTTGCAGCGTTCGGTCGGCTGGTGTCATGGCCCAAACGTATCGCATTTTGTCCCTTTTTTGCAATCTCGATCATTCTGTCCACGTTAGTTTGGACGAAACGAACAGAAGGTTCCGAACGTGCGCTACTCAGCCTTTTCGATCTTGAAGAATGGCCTCCTGGGGAATAGGTCGTGGAAGCCTGCATGGCGCGATCCGCAGCCCAAGGCGCATTACGACGTCATTATCGTCGGCGGCGGCGGGCACGGTCTGGCTACCGCCTACTACCTCGCAAAGGAATTCGGCGTCCGAAATATCGCTGTTCTGGAAAAGGGCTATGTCGGGGGCGGCAACGTCGGCCGGAACACCACCATCATCCGGTCCAACTACCTGCTAGCGGGCAACAACCCGTTCTACGAACTGTCCATGAAGCTCTGGGAGGGTCTCGAGCAAGACTTCAATTTCAACGCCATGGTTTCTCAACGCGGCGTTCTCAACCTTTATCACTCCGATGCGCAGCGCGATGCATTCACTCGCCGCGGAAACGCGATGCGCCTGCACGGGGTCGATGCCGAGCTGCTTGATCGCGCCGCGGTCAAGGCAATGGTTCCTTTCCTTGACTTCGATAACGCACGCTTTCCGATCTACGGTGGGCTTCTGCAGCGACGTGGCGGCACCGTACGTCACGACGCGGTTGCGTGGGGCTACGCGCGGGGCGCAGATGGGCACGGCGTGGACATCATCCAGAACTGCGAGGTTACAGGCATCCGGCAGACAGGTGCCCGCGTTCTTGGTGTCGAGACGTCAAGAGGTTTCGTCGGCTGCAACAAGTTGGCGCTTGCCGTTGCGGGCAGTTCCTCGCGACTGGCTGAAATGGCCGGAATGAAGCTGCCGATCGAAAGCCACGTCCTCCAGGCTTTCGTGTCGGAGGGACTGAAGCCCTTCATCGACGGCGTCGTGACCTTTGGTGCAGGACACTTCTACGTATCCCAATCGGACAAGGGCGGCCTGGTGTTCGGCGGCGACATCGACGGCTACAATTCCTATGCCCAGCGCGGCAACCTCGCTACCGTGGAGCACGTGGCAGAAGCTGGCAAGGCCATGATCCCCGCGCTGTCCAGAGTCCGGGTTTTGCGCTCCTGGGGCGGCATCATGGACATGTCGATGGACGGCTCTCCGATCATCGACCGCACCCACCTCGACAATCTCTATCTGAACGCGGGCTGGTGCTACGGCGGCTTCAAGGCCACGCCAGCCTCCGGCTTCTGCTTCGCCTACCTCCTGGCGAAGGGGGATTCGCATCCCACCACGCGGCAGATGCGGCTCGACCGTTTCGCCCGCGGTTATCTTATCGACGAGAAGGGCCAGGGCGCCCAGCCAAACCTCCACTAGGCAGGCACATCGAGGACATTTGAATGGCAAGCATCATTTCGTGCCCGCATTGCGGCAAGAGACCCAAGGAGGAGTTCACGGTGAAAGGCGCAGCGCTGAAACGCCCGGATCCGGATGCGACCACAGACGTGTGGTTCGACTACGTATATCTGCGGGAAAACCCTCGCGGAGCATACCAGGAATATTGGCATCACACTTCGGGTTGTCGTCGTTGGCTGGTGGTCACCCGCGACACGGTCACCCATGAGGTTGCCGGATGCCGCGACGCAGCGGAAGCTAGGATCGAGGTGCAGGCATGACGTTCTATCGTCTTTCGACAGGCGGTTTGATCAACCGGGACGCACCGCTCTCCTTTTCCTTTGACGGAAAGTCGATGAAGGGCTTTGAAGGTGACAGCCTCGCATCGGCGCTCCTCGCCAACGGCCAGATCCTCGCTGGTCGCAGCTTCAAGTACCACCGCCCTCGCGGCATCCTGACGGCGGGCGCTGCCGAACCCAACGCCCTCATGACCATCGGTGAAGGAGGCCGCACGGAGCCGAACACTCGGGCGACGATGCAGGAACTTTACGAAGGCCTCCAGGCGACCAGTCAAAACCGCTGGCCGTCCCTGGAGGCTGATATTGGTGCGTTCAACGGACTTCTGTCGCCATTCCTGAGTGCCGGCTTCTACTACAAGACGTTCATGTGGCCGGCGAAGTTCTGGGAAAAGGTCTACGAACCATTTATCCGCCGTGCTGCGGGCCTTGGAAAGGCTACCTATGAGGCTGATCCCGATACCTACGAGAAGTGCTGGATGCACTGTGACTTGCTCGTCGTGGGCGCTGGCCCTGCAGGACTTGCCGCCGCGCTGACCGCTGGCCGAGCAGGCGCACGGGTCGCGCTGGTGGATGAGCAGAGCACCTTGGGCGGTGGGCTGCTGTCCGAGACCGCGACAATCGGCAAAGAGGCTGCACCCAGCTTTGCCTCCGCTTGCCTGGAGGAGCTTGGTGCGCTGGCGAATGTCCGTATCCTGGCGCGGACAACTGCCTTCGGCTGGTATGACGGAAACGTCTTCGGAGCCGTCGAGCGCGTGCAGAAGCACGTTTCCCACCCACTACCCTCGTTACCCGTCGAACGCTTGTGGCGCATCGTTGCGAAGCGCGCAATCCTGACTACAGGTGCCGAAGAGCGCCCCATTGTGTTCGGAGGCAACGACATCCCAGGCGTGATGATGGCGGGCGCCATGCGCAGCTATCTCAACAGGTACGGCGTTGCGCCTGGCAAGTCGGTCGCGGTCTTTACGACGAACGATTCCGGTTACTCGCTTGCCTCGGACCTTGAACGGGCAGGAATTTCCGACCTGCTTGTCATCGACAGCCGGCCTGAAGGAGGCTCGACCCCGTATGCAGGCAAAGCCCGTGTCATCAAGGGTGGTCTTGTTGCCGACGCCCATGGCGGCAAGTCGCTGTCGTCCATCAGCATCCTCCGTCAGGGCAGGAGGGAAAGGATCTCCGTTGAGGCTCTCGCCATGTCCGGAGGATTTTCGCCTGTCATCCATCTCGCGTGCCATCGCGGCGGACGACCGCATTGGTCGGATGAACATGCCGCGTTCCTGGCGCCGTCGGGCATAGCCGGGGCCACGCTTGCGGGTGCTGCAAATGCTGTTGGCGGTCTGCAGGCATGTCTCGACGACGGCGCGGACCGGGCGGCTTCAGCCCTGAGCGACCTCGGCTTCCCCGTGGCGAAGGCCTTATTCGGTCCTGTTGATGGGGAGATAATCGCAAATCCGGCACCGCCGTTCTGGTCGGTCCATGGCGCCAAGGGGAAGGCCTTCATCGACTTCCAGAATGACGTGCACACAAAGGATCTGAGCCTTGCCGTGAGGGAAGGCTACAGCCACGTCGAACTCGCCAAGCGCTACACGACGAATGGAATGGCAACTGACCAGGGCAAGCTTTCCAACGTGAACGCAATAGGGCTAATCGCCAAGGCCCGCGGAGTGTCTCCGGGCGAGGTCGGCACGACGACGTTCCGCCCGTTCTACACTCCGGTCTCCTTCGGCGCACTGGCTGGACCATCGCACGGCGAGCATTTCCAGCCCGTCAGGAAATCCCCCCTTCACGATTGGGCGAAGAAGAACGGTGCTCAGTTCGTGGAGACCGGACTGTGGTATCGCTCCTCCTGGTTTCCACGATCGGGAGAAACGGGCTGGCGGGAAAGCGTCGACCGTGAAGTGAAAAATGTCCGGGTCAACGCTGGAATTTGCGATGTGTCCACGCTTGGAAAGATCGAGATCACAGGCAAAGACGCGGCTGAATTCTTGAACCGCGTCTACTGCAACGCTTTCCTGAAGCTGCCGGTCGGCAAGGCGCGCTACGGCCTCATGCTACGGGAAGACGGCTTTATCTACGACGACGGCACGACAAGCCGGATTGGCGAGAACCGTTATTTCATGACGACCACGACGGCCTATGCTGCGGGAGTGATGAACCATCTTGAATTCTGCGCACAGGCCCTTTGGCCGGAATTGGACGTTCGTCTGGCGTCCGTGACCGATCAATGGGCTCAGATGGCGATCGCCGGGCCAAAGGCGCGGCTTGTGCTGCAGGGTGTCGTCGATGACGACATTTCGAACGAGGCTTTCCCCTTTCTTGCTGCCAAGGAGGTCTCTCTCTTCGGCGGTACGATCCGGGGACGGCTGTTTCGCATTTCGTTCTCCGGCGAGCTTGCGTTCGAACTGGCGGTCCCGGCCGGCTACGGCGAAAGTGTCGCTGACGCCCTGATGGAGGCGGGAAAAGAACACAATTTGTGCGCCTACGGCGTGGAGGCGCTCGGCGTCCTGCGCATCGAAAAGGGTCACGTGACGCACAGCGAGATCAACGGGACCGTCGTGCCGGGCGATCTCGGGTTTGGCAAGATGGTATCGACCACCAAACCGGACTTCATCGGCAGACGAATGCTCGCCCGCGAAGGCTTCGGGGCATCCGACCGGCTGCAACTGGTAGGCGTCATACCACTCGATCCCAGTACCAGCTTCCGCTCTGGCTCCCACATCCTCGAGGAACAGGCCGGGGCGACCCTGGAAAACGATCAAGGCTACGTAACGTCGAGCTGCTACTCCCCGCATGTCGGTTCAACCATCGGTCTCGCCCTCGTCAAGGGCGGCCTCTCGCGACACGGCGAAGAGGTTGTCGTCTGGAACGGCCTGAAGGGCGAGTCGACCCCGGCGCGGCTCGTCAATCCCGTTTTTGTCGATCCGTCAAACGAACGGCTGCACGCCTAGAGAAGAAAGGAAGCTCGATGCCAGAATTCCGTATCACCCGCCGCTCCGCATTGGGCGACGCGTCTCCGATCCTTCGTGGCAGCGTGAGTATCGAGGCACTCCAGGAGGGGCATGTTCTACATGTCCTCGCCGACCGCGGCGAACAGAACCTGTCGGCGGTACTCGCAGATTTTACAGGGAACAAGGCGTACGCCGTGCGCCCGGTCACCCAATCCCAATGGTTTGTCGTTGGCGACAGTGTGATCACTCAGTCCGAGCTCGGAGCGCTGTCGGCGGCAATCGGCGCCGAGGCCGATCTGATCGATCAGAGCGATGGCCGCGTCCGCTTCAAGATAAGGGGGCCGATGGCAAAAAGCGTGCTGGAAAAAGGCACCGCAGTCGACCTTGAGCTGTCCGAATTTCCTATCGGGCGGTCGGCTACGACGTTGCTCGGCCATATCTCGGTTCACATCACGCGTCTGGGCGGACACGAATTCGAGCTCATCGTCCTGAGAAGTTTCGCGGAAAGCCTATGGGACGAACTGGCTCGCATGAGCCATGAATTCAGCTAATCCTTGCGAACGTGGAGGATGAAATGACGACGATCATCGATGGAAAGTCGGTGGCCGCCTCGATACTCGAGACTGTCAAAATTGGCGGCGTGTCCTTGGCGGCAAAGACCGGTCGGGCAGCGGGCCTTGCGGTCGTGATCGTCGGCGACGATCCGGCCAGCCATGCCTACGTCAATTCCAAAAGCAAGATGGCGAAGGAATGCGGGTTCAAATCCGTCCAGCACACCTTGCCGGTCGAGACGACGCAGGAGGAGTTGGCAGCGCTCGTCACTTCCTTGAACCACGACCCCACAATCCACGGCATCCTCGTGCAACTGCCGTTGCCCAAGCATCTGAAATCCGAACCGATCATTCAATCGATCCTGCCGGAGAAGGATGTCGACGGTCTCAACGTCGTCAATGCCGGCAAGCTTGCGACCGGCGATCTCGAAACCGGCCTCGTGTCCTGCACTCCGGCTGGCGCGATGGTCTTCGTGCGCCGCACGCATGGCGAAGATCTCTCCGGCCTGAATGCTGTGGTGATCGGCCGCTCGAACCTGTTCGGGAAGCCGATGGCGCAGTTGCTGCTCAATGCGAATGCGACGGTGACCATCGCTCACTCGCGCACCAAGGATCTGCCGGCTGTCTGCCGCAATGCGGATATTCTGGTTGCTGCCGTCGGGCGCCCGGAGATGGTCAAGAGCGATTGGGTGAGGCCCGGCGCCACTGTCATCGATGTCGGCATCAACCGCGTTCCGGCTCCCGAAAAGGGTGAAGGCAAGACGCGCCTCGTCGGCGACGTTGCCTTCGATGAGGCTGCGAAGGTCGCTGGCGTCATTACGCCGGTTCCCGGTGGGGTCGGGCCGATGACAATCGCGATGCTGATGGCCAATACCGTCATCGCGGCCCATCGAGTGGCCGGTCAGACGCCACCCAAATTCTGATCCGGCAGCGGGTCGTCTACGGCCCATGCAGTGGAACTATCCAGGATTGTACCGGCCGGGCTGCGTGCAGTGCCGCCATTGCGCGTGCTGCTGTGCGGGCGCCGTGGCGGACTGCCCACTCTCGCGGCCGTCGTCGACGATGCGCGGCAGTGGCGTTCGCGTGATGTGAATTGGCGCAGTTGATGCGAATCGAACCTCAGAGCCATCATTTCAGGCGCCTTCTGGTGGCTGGCAGCGTGATATCACAATGCTTGAGACGAGAGCCCACATACTGATCGACCTAAGCCGCAATGGCGTCGCATATGCAGCGGATCACTCGTGGATATAGGGGGGCTGCAGCACCCGCATATTCTACGTGTGAGTCACTTCCCGGTAGGAGCATTATAGACGGCGCATGCGCATCGACGGCGTCGATGACGTTGCTCATCATCGGGAGGTTCGTCCTTTCGGTCTGCCAGACCTCAATGAACCGCTCGACCGTTTCCCGAGCTGTGTCGAGAACCAGTTTTTCCGAAACCTGCGCCTTCGCGGCCATATGCTTCAGCTCGTCGATCGACAGGGCTGCCATCTTTTTGGTACGCGAGAAATTGAGCGCAGCCGTATCCTCGCCCTCGATATATGGGATCGTCGAAAGCAGGTCATAGGCGGGCGACAGCGCTGGCGTCCGACGATCCGGATAGATTAGCGACCAGTTCTTGACGTGCATGTCGCCGTTGCCGATCAGCGCGCTGCATCGGCGTCAACGCCTTATGCATAAAACCGCATCGCGCAACTCAGATTATTCATTATCATATATCGCATCCGCTTCGACATCTGTAGCGAGCAACTCAAGCACCAAATTCCGTTCTGGGGACAAGCGGAGCAAGCGAGGGCGACAATCCTCTCGATCAGGCGGCAAAACCAGGGTCACACCAAGATCCTGCCAGCAAGGGGGCGACGCTTCTGGCATGTGTCTGCTGTCCCGCGACGATAAGTCGGCCCCCTCGTTACGACGCCAGGGAGACCATCCGGGACGTCATGAGCCTGGTCGCTACTCATCAGCGCAGAGTTCGAATTCGCCCGCGTATTGCGCCTGGTTGCCTCGGATCGCAAGGCGACTGCGAACAGAGCACGTCGCCAGGCTTTGCGCTCAATATTTCGGGAACTTCTCCTCCCTTCGAGCCTTTCCCTGCCAAGGTAACATGGAGCGCGAGCAATGCCCGACCCAAAAGATTCCCCCGCAGTGAAATCAATGATGAAAGAACAGGCCGAACAAAAGCGTCGCGCCCGCCGAGGAGAACTCGACAAGGGATTGGAGGACACCTTTCCCGCGTCGGATCCGCTTTCTGTCACTCAGACCAATATAGCCACGGGCAGAACCGACACGGACGCTGCCGAACGTGTCAAGGTTGAAACGGATAAATATCCCGTTGAATCCGTTGAAGAGGACCGTGATGACCGAAGGCAAACTTTCGGCAAGAACCTTCGCTCCTTGCGGCAGGATGCCAATCGGCTGACCGGATCGGTTTCCGCGGTTGCGTCGGGTTCGGTGGACACCGCCAGGGCGCAGGCCCGTACCCTGCTGGAAGATGTCGAAGACAAAGTCAGGGAAAAACCGATCACGGCATTGGCGATCGTCGCTGCTGCCGCATTCGTCTTTGGGCTGACGCGCTGACCACATGTTCTACCGGACGGGTGCCGCTTTGGGCTTGAGCCGACTGAAACGCGGGAACATTTTCCCCGGCTTTCGGCTGTGAACTACAAAACCTAGGAGCCTGACCATGGGAATGAAGAAACCGCAGGATGGCGCACCCGGTACAACTGACCAATCACCTCGCTGGGAAGGGCCGAAGACGAACAGGCCGCGAGGATATCTTCCTGCGAAAGACGACCCCCGATAGCAATCGTGACGCGATGGATGAAAACAATCGCGATCCCGAGGTCCGCGATTTCAGCGACGCCTTGAAACAGAAGGACAAGCGATAATATTGAAGGACCGCCCTCAGGCCTCGTCGCGTCGCTGTCGCTGTTTTGGTGCGCCCGAACGACCTTCCCTTGCGCCTTTGTCTTTTTGCAACCGAGCCAGTGAGACGGGTTCAAGCTCCATTTCCGGCGGGATATACGACTGCCGGTCCTCGATATTCAGGTCTTCGTTCAATGGCTTTGACATGAACTCGCTCCTTGCTGCGATCGTCTGAAATGACCGGCGCCCGACCCATGATACACACCAGAACGTGGTTGGCGCGAATTGGATCCCGAGCGAGCGCAATCACGAAATATTAAAAGGGAAGACTGCGCGCCGCCTGGTTTGCGTTACCGAGATCGACGTCACGATCTCGTGCCAATCGAGAGGTGGGGGCTATGCCGCGCCGGCCGGATCGCCAATCGGCAGAAGCGCCGGGTCAAGAGGCGGATCCTTTGGGGTCTTTTTATCGGACGGATCTTGTGCCGGGCTCGGCTGTGGCTCGTCCCTGGTTCCGCCCGACCGGCTCGGAGCCTGTCTCGGACCACGTGGGGCTTTGGCTGGATCTCGGACCAATTTTGGCATCGCGTTGTCTCCTTTATCAACAAACGGTCAGCCACTGACGATGGTTCCGGCCGGTGGCGCGAACGGCCCCATTCGTCGGCATTCGGCCCGACTGACCAGAAGGCCAGCTTCAGTCGGCGAGCGGATTGAGCTTTTGCTCGATCTCCCGCACCTCCTTTTTTAGCAGGCTAACGAGTTCGGGCATCCGTTCGGCCGTAAGCCTGGGGCTCGTGAGATTGATCGCAATCGACGCGATTGCATCGCGGCCGGGCGGCAGGATCGGCACAGCGATCGAGGAAATCCCAGCAACAAGTTCCCCATCGTCGATGGCATATCCCTGATTTCGGATTTTCTTGAGCGCGTCCTTGATCTTGCGCGCGGTGAAGGTGCCATATCTATTGTAGAGCATGGCATTCGTGTCGAGGATGACGTCGGCTTCCGCTGGTGGAAGAAAGGCGAGAATGGCCTGGCTGGCAGGTCCGATGCCCATTGGAATCTGTCCGCCGATATGGCCCGTCAGACTGTCGATGACATAGGTGCCCTGCTGGCGATCGACACAGACCGTGTTGAAGCCGGCACGCGCCATCAGGTACACCGAATCGCTAGTCGCCGCCGCAAGCCGCAGCAGTGCCGGGCGAGCCAGCTGACGAAGTCCCGTCCCATCGGCTGCCGACGCTCCCATCGAAAAGAGCGCCAGCCCCAGCCGATAGCGCTTGGTTTCCCGCTCGCGATCAACGAGGCCATGGCGTTCAAGGGCGGTAACGATGCGATGGACGGTCGGCTGCTTCAGGCCCATAGCCTCGCCGATTGTTGCCATCGACGCACCGCGCTGACCCACCTCACCGAGATATTTCAAGATCGCGACCGCCCGGTCGAGAAGCTGCGTGCCTGTTGCCGCGATCTCGTCCTTCGCCATTCATTGCCCCCAAACGTTAAGTCCGAGGAATTCCTTATACATCCGGGCGGCGTTGTAAACTCTAGCCGGAACTGCGGAGTGCCTCAATTAACGCAGCCGGTCCATGATGGATGCCGAGCCCGTTGACCGCAGCCGCAATGTCTGACGCCTGCTGGTGGCTCAGAGCTGATGAGAGTTTCAGGAACTTTTCCTGCAGCTCGCGCGCGGTCAGCGGATTTTGCGCCTCACCCCTTGGATACAGAACTTCGATCGTTTCATTTCTTCCTTTTGCCGTCATCGTGACGCGTGCCGGCGTACCGGCCGGGAACGAGTGGGCATAATCCTTCGTGCTCGACAAGCTGATGCGTCCGGCAAGCCCCGTCACACGGCCGTCGGAAAGATGCGCATCATCCATCGGCAGCAGCGCCTTTTCGCCGTGTACCAGGGCCAGGGCAACGCAGAAGGGAATGCTGTATTGTGCGGCCTCGGCCGACTGCGGTTCCTTTTGGTTCGGCAGCGTCAGCGCGCGCTCGAAGGTCTCGATCGACAAGCCCTCGATATCGTTCGGGCCTGCCTGCAGTCGCTTTGCCAGCACCAATGCTCCGTCGATTGCGGCATGTCCCCAACGGCAGCAGCTGTAGAGCTTGAAATAGGCCTCCTCGATCGCAAAGCTTCTTGAGCAGCCTTCGAGGAGACGCTGCTGGTCGTAGAGCCCGGGGTCATCCAGAATATCGAGCGGACCGAGATGGCCCGCGGCCGCAAGCGCCACGGCCTGAAGCCCGTTTGCCGTGGCCCACGGTATGCCTTCCTTCACGGTATGGCCGAGCCTGGTCCAGCCTGTCGCCGCCTGAGACGTCGCGGTTTGTCCGGCAATCGCGATGGCATGCGCAATCACCGCCGTCGACTGACCTGTCAGCCATCCGCAGGCCGCCGCGACCCCTGCCCCGCACCAGAGCCCCGTATCCGTTGTGCGGATCGTGCTGATATCACGGGCAGCCGAAATGCGCACGGCAATCTCGTAGCCGAGAACGATCGCGCTCAAGAGCCGGTCGGCGCTGGAGCCTGCGGACGTCGCAACGGCAAGTACCGCAGGCACGATCGCGGCAGCGGGGTGACCTGACGCCTGACGATGGCCGTCGTCGAGATCGAGGGCAGCCGCGTATGTGGCGTTGACGAAGGCGGATCCAACAGGCGGCAGCAGCTTTTTTGAGAACCAGACCGGCGCTGCGCCGTCTCCCCATATCTCTGCGGCCGCCTTGAGCGAGGCCCGGCCAGCTTGCGTCTTCGATCCGGCTGCCGCAACGCCAAGCGTGTCCAGAACTGTTCGACGTGCGCAGGCGTGGGCCCCAGCGGGCACGCGTTCGATCTTGCGGCAATAGGCGGCCAGGACCGAAGCGCTGCATTCGCGCCTCGGCGTCGCCGGCATACTCTTTCTGGTAGTATTCAACTTTCGAGCATCCCTCTGTTGAACTTCATAAAATGGATTTATATCCGCGTTGACATCCATAATATGGACTATTAGCCTGTCAATATCAAATGCGGAGGAGGGATACGAAGATGCTGGATCAGGCCCGTTTCGGCCCAAGGAGGCTTGCTGCAGCCGGCAGCGAGGCAATTGAGATCACGGTCGATGGTCAATCCTTTACGGCACGGCAGGGCGAGACTGTCCTGACGGCCATCAGGATGGGCGGAGGCCACGCGCACAACTTTGAGTTTGCCTCTGAAAGCCGCGCGGGCTTTTGCCTGATGGGCGCCTGCCAGGATTGCTGGCTATGGCGCAACGATGGACGACGCCTGCGCAGCTGCACAAGTCGCGTCGAAGCCGGCATGGAACTCGTAACGAGCGCGCCGGAGGCGGTGTGATGGACGCGGCCATCGTCATTATCGGGGCCGGACCCGCAGGCATTGCCGCTGCGGCCACCCTTGCGCAGGCCGGATTGCGGCCGGTCGTCATCGACGAGGCTTTTCGACCCGGCGGACAGATCTTCCGCCAGCCGCGTCCGCAACTCATGAGAACCGACGACAAGCTCTACGGCTTCGATGCAAAAAGGGCCGTCGGGTTTCGCGATACTTTCGCTGCGCTCGCATCGATGGTCGATTATCGACCCGAGACCCAGGTCTGGAGCGCTTGCGAAGGCAAGCTGCATCTTTTGGGAAAAGCCGGGCCCTCCATCCAGAACTGGTCCCATCTCATCATCGCCACGGGTGCCATGGACCGGATCCTGCCGGTGAAAGGGTGGTCGGCCGTGGGTGTGTACAGCCTCGGGGGCGCACAGATCGCGCTCAAGGCTGATGCCTCCCTGATTGGCCGGCGCGTGGTCTTTGCCGGTACCGGCCCCCTCCTCTATCTCGTCGCCTACCAATATGCCAAGGCAGGCGCGACGGTTATTGCAGTCCTCGAAACCGGCAATCCCTTCGGCCATACGGCGCGGCTGCCTGCGCTGGCTTCCGGCGGAACCGCTTTTGCAAGAGGGCTCTTCTACATGGCCGCGCTTCGCACGCGCGCCGTTCCGCTGTTGACCGGCGTCCGATTGATCGAGGTCCTGCGCGATGCCGATGATCATGTCACGGGCGTTGCCTATCATTGGCGTGGCCGCGACAGAGTTGCGCGTTGCGATGGTCTCGCAATCGGACACGGCCTGAAGGCGGAAACACAGGTCGCTGATCTGCTCGGGCTCGAATTCGCCTTTGATCCTGTTCAGAGACAATGGTTGCCCCGCACCGACTGCGATGGCCGCTCGTCGATGGCAAGGGTCTACCTCGCCGGTGACGGGCTCTCGATCCGCGGCAGCGAAATCGCAAATGCCAGCGGGCGGCTGGCGGCGGCGGCATTGCTGTGTGACAGCGGCCATGCCCGGCCGATCGAGATTGCTCGTGAGCGGCGCATGGTCGCAAAGACCGCGCGTTTTCGAAAGGCTCTGGATAAGACCTTCGCTTTCCCGCATCAGCTCGCTGCCACGCTTTCGGACGACGTCCTCATCTGCCGCTGCGAAGGCGTGACTGCGGGAACAATCCGGCAGGCGGTCGCGGTTTCAGGCGAGGCTGAGATCAATCGCATAAAGGCCTTCTGCCGGGTCGGAATGGGTCGTTGCCAGGGCAGGCTCTGCGGCACTTCCGCTGCCGAGCTCATTGCGGCTTCGGCGGGCGCCAGCATCGAGGCCGTTGGCCGCCTGCGCGCACAGGCACCCCTCAGGCCGGTGGCGCTTGCCGATCTTCTACGAGGCGAACCATGACGCGGGATTTCGACATTGCAATCATTGGCGGCGGGCTTGCCGGCTGTTCAACAGCTCTCCATGCCCGCCTCAAGGGCGCCTCGGTGGTGCTGGTCGAGCGCGGTCGCTGCGGCGCTCAGGCAAGCGGCGTCAATTACGGTGGTGTCCGCCAGCAGGGGCGTCATCCAGCCGAGCTTGGCCTTGCGCGCAGGAGTCGCACAATCTGGGGCAGCCTGAAGGGGTTGATCGGCACGGATTGCGAGTTTACGGCCACCGGCCATTTGAAACTTGCCCGCAACGATGACGACATGGCCGAGTTGATTGCGCATCATTTGCTGCTTGGCGCGCACGGCATCCAGACCCGGATCCTCGATGCAGGCGATCTCAAAAACCGGTTTGCGTATCTTTCGAGCCGTTATGCCGGCGGCTCTTTCTGCGCCGAGGACGGTCAAGCCAATCCGCGGCTCGTCGCGCCTGCCTTTGCACGCGCTGCCCGCGCGCTCGGAGCCGACATTCGCGAAGGCTGCCGGGTAATCGGCGCCGAGCCTTGCAAGGGCGGATTTTCCATCCGGCTCGACAATGATCCGACAGCGCTCACAGCGCGCCGCCTTGTCAACACCGCCGGTGCTTGGGGTGCGGCGATCGCTGCGCAGTTCGGCGACCACGTCGACGAGACGGTGATGGCGCCCAACATGTGCGTCACCGAGCCAATCGCCCCCTTGATCGGACCAAATCTCGGCATCTGTGGCGGCGGCATCTATATCCGCCAAGCCGCCCACGGGAGCGTCATCTTCGGCGCAGGTCTTGGTACTGCCGATCGAGAGCGCCTGCGCGCCAGGCCGCTCGCCGAAATCACCATCGAGGCTGCCGCAGCGGCCGTCGCCATGGTGCCGCAGCTCAGGAACGTCCTGCTCTTGCGAAGCTGGACGGGGATTGAGGGACGGATGCCCGACGGGCTGCCGATCGTGGCGCCAAGCCCCACCGTCGAAGGTCTTTTCCACGCCTTCGGTTTTTCCGGCCACGGGTTCCAGCTCGGGCCGGCTGTCGGTGCCGTGCTCGCCGAGCTCAGCCTCGATGGCCATACACCGACATCCATATCCGGCCTCGCCATGACCCGGTTCAAAGAGCCTCCGGCGGCGGCCGTCCAAACCTGAAATTCACAAGGGAACGAAAGGGAACAGACATGCGACATGCATTTTATCAATTCCTCAGCGGCGCTGTGGCACTCGCAACGGGACTTTCATCGGGTCCGGCCGCCGCCATCGATCCATCCTACCATCTGAGCGAACAAAACGTGCTCTCGGTCGCCATCACCGGTGACATGCCGGGACTGGTTTCCCGCGACGGAAAGCTTACCGGTTATGACGGTGACATCCTTCAGATCGCGGCGGACAAGCTCGGCCTGACGATCAAGCCGGTGCCAATGGAATGGTCGGGCGCGATCGCTGCCGTCCAGACCGGCCGCGTCGACATTATCGGCGGCAACGTTGCCTGGACAAAGCAGCGTGCCGATACGCTCTCGATGACGGATCCGACCGGCTACTTTCAAAACGGGATCACCTCGAAGAAGGCCTCTGGATGGCACACACTCAAGGATCTCGAGAACCGCAAGGTTGGTTCCATGACGGGCTTCTCGTTCCTGCCAGAGCTTCGACGGGTACCTGGACTGGAACTCTCGCTTTATGACAGCACTGATGCGGCACTTCGCGATCTGCTGGCCGGGCGCATCGAGGCGCTGGTGGGCGACCCGCCGGTTATCGATTATGCCCTGTCGAAGAACCCCGAATGGGGTCTCGTCAATCTCGCCTTTAGCGACAACAACCCAGATTTTCCGCTGCTGACCGGTCTCGGCCGTCAGTATGTTTTTGGACTGTCGAAGGAGAATGCCGCTCTTGCCGCTGACCTCAGCGCCGCAATCCGCGCGCTCTGGACCTCCTGTGAAGTGAAGGCAATCGGCAAACGCTACGGCAATATCAGCGAGGCGAACTATACGCCGTCGACCGAAAACTTTCGGGTCGGAGCCGATCGCGCCGCCGACTGGACGCCGCCAGCCTGCGGAAAATAGCAAGAGTGGCGGCCGGGCGACCGGCCGCATCCACAGTTCGAACAAGGGAGGTCACCATGGCCGCCGACACTCTCCTGGAGGTCGCCAATCTCGGCAAAACCTTCGGTCACCTGACAGTCCTCAAGGATGTCTCCTTCAAGCTTGACCGCGGCGAGCGTGTCGCTCTGATCGGTCCGAGCGGCTCCGGAAAATCGACTTGTCTTAGAGCCATCAATTATCTCGAGCCACCGACCAAGGGCGAGATAAGGCTGGAAGGGCAGTTGATCGGACACAGGCCGAACGGGCAACGGATGACGGATCGGGAGATGGCGCCGCAGCGCGCCGAAATCGGGATGGTCTTCCAGCACTTCCACCTCTGGCCGCATCTTTCGGTTCGCGCCAATGTTGCTCTGCAGCCACGCAAGGTCAGGGGGATGAGCCGCGGCGATGCCGACATGCTTGCTGGCGATCTGCTCGGCAAGGTCCATCTCGCCCACAAGGCCGAGGAGATGCCACAGCGGCTCTCTGGTGGCCAGCAGCAGCGTGTGGCGATCGCCCGTGCGCTGGCGCAGCAGCCGAAGGTCCTGCTCTTCGACGAACCGACGTCGGCGCTCGATCCAGAGCTCGTCGGCGAAGTGCTGACCGTGATCAAGGAACTGGCGGCCGAAGGGCGGGCCATGGTCCTCGTCACGCACGAGATCGCCTTTGCGCGCGAGGTCGCCGATCGCATCATTTTCATGGATGACGGGCAGATCGTTGAAGATGGCCCCGCAAAGGCGGTGCTTGATCAGCCGCAGTCATCACGCCTGAAGCAATTTCTCGCAAGTCTGAAGCTTGGGGGGTCCGATGAGTGATGCACTTCCAGGACTGATCGCTGAGGCGTTGCTGACCGGAGCCCTGGTCACCATCAAGGTCACCGCAGGCGCCCTCACCGTTGCGCTGGCAATTGGCATGGCGCTCGCCGCCGCCGCCGTTTTGACAAACAACCGCATGCTCCAGACGACCATTCGCTTCTATGTCGAAGCGCTGCGCAACGTGCCGAGCCTGACGTTTCTGTTCCTTCTCTATTTCGGCCTTGCATCGCTTGGAATCAGGCTGCCGTCGATGCTGGCGGCCATTGTCGGACTGGGCCTGATTGGCGGCGCTGTCACCCTCGACATATTTCGCTCGGGGTTTCGATCCGTCCCCGCCGGCCAGACCGAGGCGGCGGCATCGATCGGCCTGACGCCCTTCGTCGCCTTCCGACTGATCGTGCTGCCGCAGGGGTTGCGGCTGGCACTGCCCTCGCTCGGCAATTACGCGGTTGCACTTGTCAAGGATACGTCCCTGGTCGCCGCCATTGCTGCACCCGAAATCATGTTCAACGCGCGCCAGCTCGTCAACGAAACCTTCGAAACAGCCCTGATTTATGGAAGTGCCGCACTCGTCTACCTGGTTCTGACTGGCGCCGTCGCGCAGTTCACGTCTCTGGTCGAGCGCCGGCTGGAGACCCGATGATGTTCGTCGAAGCCATTGCAGACAATGTTACTGACTGGGTGCCGCGGCTGCTTATTGGCCTGCGATCGACCTTTGCGTTGACGGCGGGCGGATTTTGCCTCGCCCTCGTGCTGGCGCTGCTCATCGAATATCTGCGCAGTCGCCGCAATGCCGCGCTCAGGGCCATTGCGCGCCTTTATATCGCATTTGCGCGCGGCGTGCCGGTTCTGGTGATCCTCTATCTTCTCTATTTCGCGCTGCCAGGCGCAGGGATCACCCTGTCGGCCTTGTCTGCCGGGACGATCGGCCTTGCAGTGGTCTATGGCGCCTATCTCGCCGAGGTGTTCCGCGCCGGCCTCAGCGCCATTGCGACGGGCCAGCGCGAGGCGGCACTGGCAAGCGGCATGACGCCATTCCAGACGTTCCGGCTTGTACTTTTGCCGCAGGCGGTCCGGCATACGATTGCCCCGCTGTTGATCAATGCGGTCTCGCTGCTGAAGGACAGTTCAATCTGCGCCCTCATCGCGGTTCCGGAACTGACGCTGGTCTCGCGCGAGATCATGTCTGAGAGTTTCATGCCGCTCTCCGTCTTCGCACTGACCGCGCTGCTTTATTTTGCTCTCGCATGGCCGGCCTCGCTGATGGCCCGCGCCCTCGAACAGCGCCTTCATCGGCCGGCGACGCATCGTGACCACGGCCGCAGCAAGCGTCCCGCCGTCGAAGTCACGGCCTTGGGGTGAAAGCACATGTGTTTGCCGCAGACCCCAAAGGGGCTGATATCCTTACATTGTCATGGGAGTGAAGATGAAAAAACTGATCAACCGGCCGGAAGATGTCGTCCGGGACATGCTGGAAGGCGTTGCTGCTCTGTCGCCGGCAACTGCGCTCCTGAGAAACGAAAACATCCTGGTTCAGGCGCGACTGCCGGAAGCTTGCGCGCGCAAGGTCGCGCTGATCTCCGGCGGCGGCAGTGGCCATGAGCCGGCCCATGCCGGCTATGTTGGGCCCGGCATGCTGACGGCGGCGGTGGCAGGCGACGTCTTCACCTCGCCAAGTGCCGATGCCGTCCTTGCCGCGATCCGGGCGGTTGGCGCACCCGCCGGCGTTCTTCTCGTCGTCAAGAACTACACGGGCGACAGGTTGAACTTCGGGCTCGCCGCCGAGATGGCGCGTGCTGAAGGGATACCGGTCGAGATTGTCGTCGTTGCAGACGATACGGCGCTCCGTGACACGGTTCCTGCCGAGCGTCGCCGGGGTATCGCCGGCACCGTCCTGGTTCACAAGCTCGCCGGCGCGGCCGCCGCTGAGGGCCTGCCGCTTGGCCGTGTCGCAGCGATTGCCAGGGATGCGGCTGAGCGGATCTCTTCCATGGGCGTTTCGCTCGGATCCTGTACGCTTCCCTCCGTTGGCAAGCCGGGCTTTAGGCTCGGGGAAAATGAAATCGAGGTCGGGCTCGGCATTCATGGCGAACCAGGCGTCAGCCGGATGTCGAGTGCTTCGGCCGACGCATTGGTAAATCTCGTGATCGACACGATCATCGCCGACGGAAAAATCAGGCGCGGAGACGATGTCGCGCTCCTCGTCAACGGCCTTGGATCGACGCCGCCCCTTGAGCTCGCCATCGTGGCTCGCGCTGGCCTGGCGCGGCTCGAGCGAGAAGGCATGACCGTCGTTCGCAGCTGGGCCGGAACGTTCCTCTCCGCGCTCGACATGCCTGGATTTTCGCTGTCGGTCTTGCCGGTAACGGCTGACGACCTGGTGCGTCTTGATCGCCCGGTCGAAACCCTCGCCTGGCCAGGTGGAGGCAGAGTGAATAGACTTGGGGCGACGGTCAGCGTCGCCTCCCATCCCGCAGCCGCCGGTGACGGTCGGCACGCTGTTGTTCCCCAATCGGGCCAGCGTTTGCATCAACTGTTCGCCTCCATCGCCAGCGCTCTTGTCGATGCAGAGGACGAGTTGGCGCGACTGGATAGCATCTCTGGTGACGGCGACCTTGGGGCAAGCATGCGGCGCGGCGCGGACGCTTTGCTGTCCCTGCCTGATGCTTCATTTTCAAGCGTTGCTCAAGCGCTGTTGGAAACTGGCGAGCGGGTCAGGAAAGCGATCGCGGGAAGTTCGGGGCCGTTCTATGCCACGGCACTGATGCGTGCGGCACGTCGCTTGTCGGGGATTGACGAGCCGACCGCCGTCGATATCGCAGGCGCATTTTCGGACGCGGTTCAGGCGATCATGGATCTTGGTGGGGCACGTCCCGGCGATCGGACCATGGTTGACGCATTGGAACCCGCTGCCCGGACGTTCAACGATCAACTCGGTTCGAACGTGGCGTTCACGACCGCTTGGCACAAGGCCGTGGAGGCAGCCGAGGAGGGAATGAAGCGAACGAGTGACATGCATCCAAAGCTTGGACGCGCGAGTTATCTCGGGGAGCGCGCAATCGGCAATCCGGACGCTGGCGCGGCCGCCGCCGTCATATGGCTAAGAGCCACGATTCAATGATACGCAGCGACGAAGGATGAGAGTGGTCACAAGCTGTGAAGAAGACGTCGTGTGACCTCTTTGACCATCGTTTCAGCGGTGGACAAAGGCGCTATCCATGATCGTGTTCAGCCTCACGATTGTCCGCCGTTGGCCGTGATGCCGGGCAGATGACCAGTTCTACAGCCAGGTGGCGGTTGCGGACATGGACCTGGATTGTGCAATTTTCGTTGCCGTTCCCAGGCTCATGTCAGCGGACTGGGCCTCCGCATGCCGACCGGATCAACGAAGCGACACGATCCAGGTATTCTCTGAAAAGAGCGGCTGGCACGACAGAAAGGTCGGACCTAAGTCTGACTGGCGGGCTTAAGTCACACCGCGCATACTGGTTTTGGTTGAAATAGATGAGGTTCCGTGGAGGGTCGGAACAGGAGGAAAGTATGAAATTCGGCTCTGACAACAACAGCCACGAGGAGTGCTGTTCACAAGGCCATAGTTCGGCGTCCACCGTCGCGTCAATCGAAGCAGCGCTGTCTGCTGATCCGGACATCGACAGCAGTGCCATTACGATCAGGATGCTCGGTCCAATCGTCCTGCTTGAAGGTTTTATAACAAACACCGCAGACCGCGAGAAAGCCATCTCGCTTGCCGCGATGATCGTAGGCCCGCAGAATGTGCAGGACCGGATGCTCAGCCGCTTCCCCCAGCAGGACTGACCGGTATCGAAGAGGTTCGGACCAAGGTCCAACAACGCCAGACTGAAGTCCCACCGCTGGAACCCTTCCTCCATTGAACGGTTTGACCTCGCAGCGGATAAACCGCACTCAATGGAGGAAAACCAATGAATATCAAAGCAGTAGGAATCGCAGCCAGTGTCCTGTTGGCATCGGCGTCAGCATTTGCGCAGTCGTCGACGGTAACAGGGGCAGCCGGTGGTGCCGCAACGGGTGCCGTCGTTGGCGGCCCGGCGGGTGCTGCTGTCGGTGGCATCGTCGGTGGCGTGGCAGGCAGTCTCCTTGAGCCGCCGCCGCAGAAGGTGGTGACCTACGTTCAGCAGGTTCCGGCCCCGAGCAACCGTATTGTGGTGAAACAGAAGGTTGTCGTCGGACAGCCGTTGCCGGAGACCGTGGTCGTCACGCCGGTTCCCGATGAACCGAAATACGCATACGCAATCGTCAACGACGAGCGCGTGATCGTCGAGCCTTCCTCGCGGAAGGTCATCCAGGTCATCCAGTGACCGCCGGGCGGCGAAAGCCGCCCCCCTTCCAACAATGAGGCACGCAGGCACGCATGAGAATGCGGGCGCCATGGCGTGCCCATACCTCGGAGATCGATCATGAACAGCAATCATTTGACGATGATCCTGGCGGCGCTGTCGCTCAGCGCCGCGCCACTGGCGAGCCTTCCCGCCACCGCCCAGCAGCAGACACAGAAAAGCGGTCAGGCTCAATCCGGCTCGCAGCCCGACACACAAACCGGTTCACAGTCCTCGTCCGGCACCACCGGCACCGACTGCACAGCAGACGCTTCGGGAGCCTGCCCGCAGGGCAAGGGCCAGTCATTGAAACAGAAATCCGGTCAGGGGTCCGACACGCAAAAGAGCGCCAAGCAGCCATCGAATGATCATGGCACGACGAGCGGAAGCGCGTCCGGCAAGTCGTCGACAGCGACCACGTCCGGCTCGCAGGACGCATCAGGTGGCACCAGGGCAGAACAGCAGTCCAACACCAAACCGGCCACCACCGATAGCAGCGGCTCGACGACGGCCTCTGGCAGCACCACGCAGAGCGGTGATGCGGCGAAGCAGTCGAACCAGGACGCGGCGGCAACCAACAACAGCTCAACTGAAACCAACGTCAAGAACAATGCGACGACTAATGAGCAGACTTCGAGCACCAAGTCCGACGTCAATATCACCGTCGAACAACAGACCGAAATTCGCCAGGTGGTGAAGGAGGTTCACGTTGCACCCGTCAAGGAGGCAGACTTTGCGGTCTCCGTCGGAACCAGGATTCCGAAAAAGATTCACCTTGCGGCGCTGCCGCCGCGCATCGTGAAGATCGTCCCGGCGTACGAAGGCTATCGCTTCTTCCTCCTCGCAGATGGCCGGATCGTCATCGTCGATCCCGATAGTCTGGCGATCGTCTACATCATCGAGGCCTAGCAGGCGTTTCCCGGCGGCGTCGTGTGCGCCGTCGGGGCCGCGGGAGGAAGCAATGATCTACCATGAAGATAAACCGTCCGGCTTGGCCTTTCCCGTCATCGTCATCCTGATTGCCATGATGGCGATTGCCGGCACTCTGGTCCTGTCATCAGGCCATCAGACATCGACGCGGGTCTTTGTTCCAGCCAGTTCGGCAGTGCCTTGATCCCGTCTCATTATGCTCAGCACAGGCAACCGCGTGGGCCGCAAAATCCACCCCGGTTGCCATAGCCTATTTTCAATCGTGTCTCGCCATTAGCACTGACCGCATAAGGCCTTCGCCTCTTTGCCACGACCCTATTTGTGAAATCCTGCAATGACGACACGATCAGCCTGCCGGGTCTTGAGCCCGTGACCCGTCAGTCGCCAATATCCCTTGCGCAGCGTCCACCAATGGCCGCAGATGATGGAGTTCATGAACCCCCTGCTGATACAGTTCGATGATAATCGCAGCGACCCGCTCGGCTTCATCAGAGGCACGTGTGATCTTATTGGCGGAGCAGAATTCCTCGAGTATTATCTCGCATTTAGCCAAATCCTCGGATGTCAGCGGCTCGTCGTGCCGGTGATATCTCGGCGTCATTTCTCCTTCCTCCCTTCTTTGCGTGTGGGGTCCACTTTGAGATGGTTTCAGGTTTCTAGCGATTCAAGAGCATTATGTCGCCGTGGCCGACGTCCATCCGCCAATGGAGACAACGAGAAGCGAGTGACTTCGACCGGCTACAGCCTCTGGTCTTAGGGACTTTGGTCCCACTTCCCTAGCCTTGCGATGCGCACCATTTTATGGGTGTCCAACCCCAAGGACGCTGGAAGGCTCCGAGCGAACCCATTCGCACGATTAACCCTTCGGAGCCTTCCAGATCTGATCATTGGACAACGCCGTCCCACCTTGCCCCGCTTATCCCCATGCGGGGCTCTTTCTTGGGTTATGTGCGTCAAGTTCAGCAAATTGGGCGGTCATGCGGCTTGGCGCATAGCGAGCTTTTTGTGCTCTCGTAGATCGTCCATGTTGATGTATCGATTGGCCTCCATCCAGTTTTCGTGGGTTTCAACTGCGAGGGCTCTGACGAGGCGCAAGCAGCTCTCTGCATTTGGAAAGATGCGCACCACGTAGGTCCTGCGGCGGATTTCCTCGTTGAGGCGTTCAAGCATATTGGTCGATTTCAAGTGCTTGTGATGCTGGCGTGGCAATCGGAAGAAGGTCAGCGTCTGTTCGATTGTCTCCTCGACCCAGCTGGTCAAGCGCGGATAGCGTGCCGACCACTTGGCGAGCCAGGCGGAGAGATCGGTCTTGGCTTCGTCGAGGTCGCGCCGGTCGTAGAGCCACCGCAGCTCCTGCAGGCAGTCGTCGCCATGCTTTCGTGGCAGGTGATCGAGGGCGTTGCGCAGAAAGTGCACGTAACAGCGCTGCCAGGCGGCCTCGGGAAGCGTCTCCGCGATCGCCGCCACGAGGCCGGCGTGATCGTCCGAGACCACCAGTTCCACACCCCGTAGACCGCGGCCCTTCAACTTGACGAGGAAGTCCTTCCACGCCGAGCGGCTCTCCCGGGCCGCCATTTCGACAGCCAGAATCTGCCGCCGTCCGTCCCAATCGATGCCAACGGCAACCAGCACTGCCTGGCTCATCACCACGCCAGCCTCACGGACCTTCTCATAGCGGGCATCGAGGATCAGGTAGGCAAAGGGCTCAAGAAGCGGGCGTTCCGCAAACGCCTTCAGGCTTTCGTCCAATCGCTTGTTGATCGCCGAGATTGAAGATGCCGAGAAAGCATGGCCGCAGAGTTCTTCAGTGATCGCCTTGACCTTTCTGGTCGACACCCCCTGCACATACATCTCTGCCAAGGTCGCCACCAGGGCTCGCTCGGAACGTTGATAACGTTCAAACAGTTCGGTGGAAAAGTGTCCCGAGCGATCTTGCGGAACACGCAGTTCAAGCTTGCCAACGCGGGTGATCAACGTTCGGCCATAGTGGCCTGAGCGGTATCCGAGCCGGTCCGGTGTGCGCTCGCTTTTGCCAGCTCCAAGCGCCTCGTCCATCTCCGCTTCCAGAACTTCCTGCATCACGGCGCGGATCACTTCACGCAAGCCGTCAGGGTTCGATAGCAAAATCTCTTTCACTGCAGCACTGGCTGTCTTACCATCGGTCTTGGTCATGGTGGCGTTCCCTCCGGGGAATAGGTGACGTTGAACATCACCAGTCTGCCATGGCCGCCTTCTTTAGGAAATTTGCAGAACCTTCAGCACTCTACCCTTTCTTGCCGCAAGTGGGAACAAAAGCCGGTGCGGATCGTTTCAGTCCCGCTTCAGGAATGGAAACCCTCAAAGCTCAATCCGACTAGCCTGCGCAACCGCGACGGCGGGGGTGCTTTTCAAATGCATGGTGCCGATCGCCAATAGGTGCGCCGAAGCTCAGATTGCCCTTTGCTGTGCGACTTTGGGCAGCCTTTGCTCTCGATCAGAGATTCATCTCAGGTTCGCTCATGGGCGGGCTCACACGGGCAGCTTAATTGTCGCGGTCAACCCTTGCGGAGCGAAGTCGATTTCCACGCCACCGCCAAGATGTGCCGACGTTCCCTCGATCAGTTCGGTGCCGAGACCCTTGCAGGTCGGCGCCTTCACCGAAGGCCCATTCACCTCGCGCCACTCACAGTTCAGGTACTTCCGGTTCCTTGGCCCATCCTCCAGCCACCATCTCACGTGGAGCTCGCCGTCGGGATTGGTCAGAGCACCGTACTTCGCGGCATTGGTCGCCAACTCATGGAATATCATGCTTGTCGGAACGATCCTCGAATCCTTGATCTGGACGGATGGTCCGTCGCAAAAAAGCTGCCTTGCTGCGGGCTCGCCGACCGATTCCCTGAGGAGGGTCTCAAGGTCAGTCGCTTCGACCGCGGCAGCGATTTCCTGGGCACGGAGTGTCGCCTCAAACCGCCTTAGGAAGCTGTCGCGGTAGTCGACGCCGCTGCGACCTTCTGCCTGGGTCTGCATGGCGAGCGCTCGCACCACGGCAAAAAGGTTCTTCATGCGGTGCCTTGTCTCGGCAATGATGAAGTCCTTCTCTGCATCGTGGCGCTGCCTTTCCGTAACATCCTCGAAAAGAACGAGAATACTCGTGCTGTTGTCGTCTGGATGAACCAGTCGCCGAGCATCGACGAGGAAGGTGCGCTGTCCGATCGAGGGAAAGTCGTGCTTCACCTCAAAGCCGACGACGGCCGCCGCTTTCGGAATAATCGAACCGATAAGCTGGCGAAATTCAGGAATGTTCCATTGCCCATTGCCAAGCTCGAAGAAGACCTGTCCCAGGATGTCATCGCGCTCGACCTTGAACGTCTTCAAGAATGCGTTGTTTGCCGTCAACACGGATAGACCCTGATCGAGAACGACGACCGGCTGGGTCATCGTATCGACAACAACCTGCGCCTGGACATGCCCGGCCCTCAACAAGCGGTAAAGGTCTTCCAGCATCATTCCGGCTCCGCGGTAGAACGGCAACGGCGCGAGCATATTTTCTGCGTTACTAATATTGTGCGCCACCCAGATTCTGCGACGCCCTAAAATGTATGACCACGCGTGAACGCTCGCCGGACATCAGATTATGGTCGTCTGTCGCCGAGGCCGCCGTTCGCGCAGGGTCAGCAGTACGCGCTGCCTGGTCCGCACGACCTGATATGGGCTCTCCGTGCCTTCATGGCTTCACCTGAAGGCCTTTCTTGGAGGGGGCAAAGCAGCGTCGCGACCGTGCCTCAAACGCGGTTCGCCTCAGCTCCAGGAGAGCCTGTGCAGCAGGACATCGGGCACAGCATCATACCGCTCGTAGAGCGCCGCCAGCACTTGATGATCCGGCACATCGTTCGGACATGCTTCCGCGTGGTGAACTCCGGTCATTACGAGCGCCGAGCGGATGCCGGCCCGATTGGCGCCGGAAATGTCCGTGGCGAGACTGTCGCCGATCGCCATCACTTGCGTTGTCGGCAGGTCGAGCACTCGCAGGGCGCTGACATAGGCCGCCAATTCCGGCTTACCGAAGCGGATCACCCTACCACCGATCGCTTCGTATCTCGCAGCGAGAAAACCGGCACAACGGATCCTCTTCTCGGCGATCATGACCTCAAGGTCAGGGTTCGCGCAGACCAATGGCAATCCCCGCTGCTGTGCCTGCCGCAGCAAATCGTCGCCCTCCTCCATGTTGGCGGTCGCCAGGAGAAAATCGGCTCTTCCAATCTGTCCGACACGTTCAAGCGCCAACCCGTCGAGAAGGTCTGCAAGATCCGGCGGTCCGGCGTGCCAATAGCGCCTGCCACCGAGCGCGGGGGTGCGCGCGCTGTCAGCAAGTGCTGCACGCGCCATCTCCCCCGAGGTGACAAGGCCGCAATAGAGATCAGGCCCGAGGCCCATGCCGGATAGGCGGGATGCGACCGCACCGGCACGCCGTGGCGAATTGGACAGCAAGCAGATGCGCATACCGGCGGCACGCATCCTGGTGAGCGCCTCATGAACCGGTTCGTAAAGTTTGACGCCGTCATGAATGACGCCGAAGATGTCGAGAACAACGCCACGAAACGATGTAGCTATGTCCTTGATCGTCACCTCATCAGAAGGGCAAGCGTCCATGGCTATTCCTCCAGGTTGCGGCTGCGCCGTTTGAGCGGCGATACCAGGTAGACAAGAACGGCCGTGAGAATGATGCCGGCACCGGCAATGGTCTCGGTTGCCGGCACCTCGGAAAACGCAAGCCACACCCACAGGGCCGATAGCGGCACCTCGGCAAGCGAAATCAGGGCGGCTTCGCCAGGCGACAAGGTACGTGATCCAATGGCAAAGAAGAGCAGGCCAAGTGTCATCTGCACAAAGGCAAAGCAGGCAAGCAAAGCACCCTGCCCGACTGAAACCTGAAGTGTTGGGGCAAGCATGGCGCCGGCGATCCCGGCAAAACCATTGGAAAGCGCGACCAGAAGCAGGCTTGATGCGTTCGATCGTCTGAAAGCGATCGTCATTCCCGCCATGAGGACCGTCATCAGAAGCGCAAGCCCGTCTCCCGCAAGCCGCGGCCCGGAGGACGCCGATCCGGAAAAGATCACCACAGTCCCAATCCCGGCCATTCCGCAGAGACCGGCAGTAGACAAGGCAATACGGTCCCTGATCGTCAGCCATGCAAGCAGTGACGTCAGCAAGGGCAAGGAGCCGTGAATGACTGCGACATTGGCGACAAAGGTCAACCGCAACGCCGGAATGAAGGCAAGCATCGCGGCGGCCGACAGCAGGGACGCAGCAAGACCGGCTGAATCAGGCTTTATGGAACCTCGGTCGGGGACGAACGACATGAGTGTGCAGGTAAACGCAACAGCAAAGAGGCTGCGCCAAAAGACGACGGCAAAGACGCCGGTATCGATCAGGCCCATGAACAGGCCGGCGGTGCTGAACAGCACGGCGGACAAGAGCACGTAAGCCTGAGCCTGCCGTTCCAGGCTCATGGGTGTCGTCCAGTCGGTGCCTGGCGGTACCGGCGGGCGCATGACGCGCCCGTGCGGATCAGGATCTCCTGCGGCACTGTCGCTGCCGAGCGGGCCATGTCTTCGGCCGGTGCCGTTGCACTGATGAAATCCACCCAGGCGCCGACACGGGCGAGCTTGGCCGGCATGTCAGTCAGGTCGATTGCGCAATATTCCATCGACACGCGTCCGATGATCGGCACGGACCACCCTGCCAACTGAGCGAACGCGCGGTTGGCGACTTGCCAGGCAAGGCCGTGTCGATAGCCGATCGCGACAATACCGAGACGGGTCGGGCGATCTGCGAGGAATGCTCCCATATAGCCGACGCGTTCGCCGCGATGGATTTGTCGGATGTCTAGCAGGCGGGCTGTCAGCCGGACCACCGGTTTGAACGGGTTAGGGGTAAGACCGGCATTGTTGAGCCCATAAAGTGCGGACCCGATGCGCACCCTCTCGAAATGATAATCGGCGCCAAGAAAAACACCTGCCGAGGCAACGAGACTGCGCGGTGTCGAAGGCGCGAGCATCGCGCACATGCCGGTAAAGCGGTTCTTTTGCACTCGGTTGTGCGCGTTTGCAGCGTCGTCGGCGCAGGCAAGATGGCTCATCACAAGGTCTGGCGCCTGCCGCCTTAAGTGAATGAGCGAGCGAAGCTCCTCAAATCTCAGGCCAAGCCGCCCAAAGCCAGTTTCGAGATTAAGGGCATAGGGGATTGCCTCCGACGTGGCCGCGACAACCTCGGCCAGTGTGTTGCAGACCGGTGTGAGGCGCCTCTCCCGGTAAACCTTCATGCTGCCCTTCAGCAAACCCTCGAGAATTGCAATGTCTGCTTGCGTCAGGTGGCGGCGAACGGAGATTGCCTCCTTTAAGCTCGCGACGAAGAAGCTCGTGCAACCGGCGTCCCAAAGTGGCGCGATCACCCGCTCAAGTCCCAAGCCGTAGGCGTCGCTCTTGACGACAGCGCTGACGCCCACGGCTGGTCCCACCAACGATTGGACAACGGAGAAATTGGCTTGAATCGCCGTCAAATCGACGGACAAAACGGGTTCATGGGACTGCATGGCCAGCAACCTCTGATCGCAGTGCTGATTCTTGTTATCTATTGGTTGCAATCTACAGCGAATGCGGCCATGATGCAACCATTCGCTGCGCCAAAGACAACGTGTACGCCTAGATTGCACAAGGAGATGAAAGATGGCCCATATGAAGCATCTGAGAAAGATCCTGATTATCGGACAAGGAGTCCTCGGCGGGGACGTTCTCGACTTCCTGCTGCAGAGTGGGGCAGATGTCGAGATTACCATTGGCGCCCGCGATGCCGACAAGGCACTTCATCGCGTCAACCTGGCGCGCTACACAGCCATGAACCTTGGTTTCTCGCCGCCCGTCGACATCGTCCCGATCGATCTCATGAATGTCGAGGCAACAGCCGAGCGCCTGTCGCAGGTCAAACCCGACATTGTCTTCAACGCGACAACCTTGCACAGCTGGTGGGTCATCACCAAGCTTCCACAAGACGCGTTCAAGCGCCTTGACGCGGCGCGTGGCGGCATCTGGACGCCGATGCACCAGGTTCTGATCCGCAGACTGATGAAGGCCGTCCGGCTGGCCAATTCCGCTGCGGTTGTCGTCAATGCCTCCTATCCTGATGTGGTCAATGCCTCACTTGCCGGCGAAGGACTGGCGCCCGCTGTTGGCATCGGCAACATCGCCAATGCCGTTCCTGGCATCCGGCTGGCTGCCGCCCACATGCTGGCGCTGCCGCCGGCATCGATCGAGATCAGGTTCTTCGCGCATCATTATCTCAGCTATCGGATGCCGAGCACCGGAGGAACGGATGGCGCACCCTACCATTTGAGCGTCTATGCGAACGGACGCGAGGTGCCTTGCGAAGAGATCGATCATGCCATGCTCTTTTCCCTGGTTGCCGGACGGTTTCGCCGAGTAAAAGGGCTCGCGGGACAGTCGGTCACCGCCTCGTCGGCTACCGCCATGCTTTTGGCGCTTGCACGTCGATCGGGAGACGTCGTCCATGCTCCGGGCCCGTTCGGCTTGGTCGGTGGATATCCGGTCAGAGTTTCAGCTGACGGACTATTGGTCGATCTTCCCGCCAATCTCAGTCTCGACGAAGCAATCGCGATCAATCGTGAGTGCCAACGCTATGACGGTATCGAGACCGTTGATGACGATGGAACCGTTCGCTTTACCGACATGGCCGCGAGTGTTTTGGACGAGGTGCTCGGCTATGACCTTCAGGCCTATCCGCCGCAGGAATGCGAGGCCCGTGCGGAGGAGCTGGCAGCACACTTTGCCCAGTTTGCCCGCGACAGTGGAATGACGGATGCAAGGATAGGCTGAAGACCTTCTAGACATTTGCCGGGTGTAGCATTCCGATGCGCCGGTAGTCTGTCTGGTCCGGTTGACCGATCGCGACCATCATCTCTCGCCGACCGCAGTCGAATATGACCGAGAAGGCGGTGGCGGTCGGCTCACGGCCCGACGGCGATTTGCAGATCGCGTCAGGCGCGCCGCACCGATCTCTCAGCAGGGCCATGACGTCGTTGATATCGGTCAAGACGAACTGCCGCGCGGCCCGAAGACGAGAGCGGCTCGACGGATAATGGCGAGCGACCTCTTCCACGTCCTCCCACATAGCCGGTTTCGGGAAAAGCGGATGGTTCGTATGAACGATGCTGCGGAAAGCCCGGTCGGTCACCCCGGCCGAGGGCCCCACTTCGACCGCACGCAGAGTGCGATGCGCGTCGCCAAGCAGAAAGCACCGGCCGGACATATGAGGATGCGATTGAAGAACAGCGATCGCGCCGTCGACGGATGTTTGCTGCAACATCATGCGCCGGATCACCAGGCTCGGCAGACCGTCTTGCGATCTGTCGAGTATGAGGTCGTTGTTCACCAGGGCAAGACCATGCCCATTCATGCCAACCCAGCCAAGGGTGCCCGCAGAGGCCACGGTGACGAGGTGTTGCTCCGCGCCCTCATGGATGAAGACTGCCAGATGGCGTTCGTCACCGACCTGGGCATCCCAGTTCTGGGCAACGACGGTACCATGAGGTCCTGCCAGTCCTGCCGACGTGCATCCCGTCCGACCATTGGCAAAGTACTCGAATGCCGAGAGCAGAAAGACGTTCAGCGTCGAAAGCTCCGTTGCTTCGGCAATGCCGTCGAGTTCAGCGACGAGATCCATGGCAACGCTCGAAAGCTGATCAATGCAAACAGCCGCACGGGCCTGTGCAAGATTCCAGCTTGCATCATCGGTCGACCGCCGCAGGTCCGTGAAAGCGTCCAGGATCATGCCGCGCAATTCAACGCCATGTTGGCGCCCCCGCTCTTTCGGAGCCCCGCGAAGTGTAATAATGCGCATTCGGTCCTGGCCCATGAGACGCTCGAAATAGTTTAAGCAGATATATCCATATTGTGGATATCACGCCTGTTCCAGCCCTTGCCCGTGTGGGTTGTGCGAAACTTCCGCGCAGCGTGACGTGGTCTTGCTGTCCGGTAGCGGGTTCGCGCCGCCGTGACTGCAGCGCGCAAGGGATGAATTCGCCCAAAAAGACCATCTTGATCAATGCCACCACCCCCAGCGGGCCAATCCTGCGCTTATTGGCTCGGCCCTGGGCTTGCCACTTGGGCGATGCGGTCCCTATGCTCCGGTCACCGGGGATAAGCCATTCGTCGCAGCGCGGAAAGATCGGCCTGGCGAAGCGTGGTTGTCGTGGTTCGTCGCTGGGCGGGCGTCGGCCGATAATGGTATTTCGGCCAAGCCCGTGTCGCCGACCCACCCAACCGCCAGCAGCTGCTGCGGACCAATGTGCCAGCCGACGAAGCCTCCCTCAGGGATCCGAGTGCGTCATTAGTGGAGGCGGGTCATGGCGCTTACATCGTTTAAACGATACTGGTCGGCGGCTTCGTCGCGGGCGAGATCATCCAGTTGCCAGCCGTTCTCGTCGGGCAGCCCGAACGGCGTCCGTCGCGTCCGGAGCTTCCCCCGAGCTGGAAGCAAAGATCGGCCGTGTTCTGATCACGACCAGGAACAGCTGGCGGTCAGAGACGCTTCCCTGACCGCGTCGCTCGGCCCTTATTCGTCGGGCGTTTGCGCAGCGGACTTCTCCAATGATGCGCGGATCTCGTCGATCTTTCCGTCGGCATCGCCGACGCCAAGGATGGTCTTGGCTTGATCAAGTACAGCGGGGCTGACCTCGCCAGTCTTTGTTGCCGAGGCCAGCGCATCCTCCAAAGCCTCATCCCCGAGAACCGGGTCATCCACGGACGGTTCGGTTCCGTTGTCGATCTCATATTGCGCATAGGCCATCGCATAAGCGGCAATTGCGGTCATGCGCGGGTCCGAGGTGTGCAGGTAGGCCTTGTAGCTCCGCTTCAGGGAGTTCAGCCCGGCAAGCTGCGCCGAGCCATTCTTTTCCTTGGTGACCTTTCCAGCCGTGCCAGTCTTCGCAGACTGGGACTTGCTGCCCGCCTCGCCGGACTTGCCCTTCACGGAACCTTGAGACTTGGTGCTGCTGTTGGCGCTGCCATGGTTGCCGCTGCCACCACCGCCGTTTCCACCACCATTTCCGCCGCCGTTACCACCACCATTGCCACCACCGTTACCGCCGCCATTGCCGCCATCTTTTGCCATGGCGAAGATATTGACGCCGGCAATCGTCAGCGGGCTTGCGGCAACAGCCAGGGAAAGAGCCGCCACGGACGCTAAAGTCGAAATACGCATTGCTTCCTCCAAAGAGATCAAAATACCGAGCCGATCGACAAATACAGTCGATGAAACTCGTCTGGGCTGAGTCGGAAATTATAGGGGGAACGTCGATCGCACATCGGGCGGAGGTCCAATAACGGTCGGACTATGGTCTTATGACGATGGTGGGAACCCATCGCACCTTATTGCGTTGGCCCCCTACGAATGTCGGGGGAAGCCTCATGATCACCGATAACGGCAATCGAGATCTCGACCTTCGCACCACGCCTCATCGGTTTCGGCGGCCTCATGCCGCCTGGTGGACCTTGCTTGCGATCCTGGCAATGTTGGTGGTCAGCATCTACCCCTACAGCAAGCTGCGGTCCGCGATTGCCGTTCCCCCGAAACCGGCCGCCCAGAGCGCGGATCTGCCCTTGTCGACTGGGAAGATGGCCAGCTGACCAAATACACGCAGTCCGCCTAAGTCCGGATTCTCCCGGGGCCACAAGCCTGCGGAAGGGCAACGTCCGTTGCCGTGTGGTAGACCGATGAAAAGTCGATCTTCACCCGCCGCATCGCAAAAAGGACATATGTTGCATTGCATTATAATCACGACCAGCTTACCGTACGCCAGGGTACGGAAACAAGAAGCGCCGCGGGCACCACCATGAACGCATAAGGATATCAAATGCTTGATACGCCGAACTCCAAGCCGAAAGACCTTGAGGCGATTGCCCGCACAGGAGGGCCTCTGCGCCGCATGGCAGCGCGCGTGCCGACCTATTTGACTGACCTGCGCGAAAACCCCGCCTGGTTGCCGATGTTCGTTCTGGCCCGTACGATCCCGTTTCGCCGGGCACACTGGCTGACCGCCCGGCCGGTGCCCTCGTCTGCCAAATCCGCGCCGTCCATGTTTGGCGACATCAAGGCGGATGACGTGGCAGCGGAATTGAGACGGACGGGCATCTTTTCCGGCCTCAATCTGCCGGCGGCGATCCATGCGGAAATCGCAAGCTTTGCGCGCGAGACGCCATGTTTTGGCAATTTCGAGCGCGGCCTGGAGTTTCGGGCAGAAGACCACGCGGAAGCTGAACGCCGCTTCGGGCGCACGATATTGAGCGGCCATCATTTCGAGCGCGTGCTGCAATGCAAAGCCGCGCTCGCCGTCCAGCAGGACCCGCTGCTCATCGACATCGCCAGACATTATCTCGGTGGCGAGGCGAAATTGATCACCACGCGGACCTGGTGGAGCTTTCCGACGAAGTCGGCCTCGCAGGCCGACCTGAGCCGCGCATCGTTCAAGTTTCACTTCGATCTCGATGACTGGCGCATGCTGAAGTTCTTCTTTTATCTGTCCGACGTCGATGCCGATGCCGGGCCCCATGTCTACGTCAAGGGCAGCCACAACCGCCGGCGGCTGAAACATCAACTGACGTTGCTCGTCGGACATTCAGCCGAGGAAGTGTTGGGATTCTATGGCGAGGAGAATGCGGTCACCATCACCGGAAAGGCAGGCTCGGGCTTTGTCGAGGATCCCTTCGGTTTTCATATGGGGACGCTCGCAAAGCAGACGCCGCGTCTGATGATGGAAGTCGGATTTGGCGTGTCGAAACCGTCAAAGCGCCGCTATCATGGCGAGCCGGTCATCCGGTAGTCGGCGTCGACCGCCGAAGCAGATCGGCCAAGGGCGATAACTGCGCCCTGCATGGCTGGTGCCGGACAACGAGGCGCGACGAGGTTGGGTGCGCCGTCGCCTTTCCCAGAAGGCTCGAAACATAAGGCGCGGATGCTGGCCGGAACGACATCAGACGCTCCAAGCTTTTCCGTGGGGCCGCGACTTGCGCCCAGACATGCCTGCAGCAAGGGTTGAAGATCCCATGGCGGCGATTGAACGGTCTATGCCGCTCCGAACGCCTGCACGCCACATTCTAGAAGGCGCAGGACGGCACCTCCGACAAGCTCTCGACAATTGCTGGAACGCTGGTCGCGACTGCCGGTCAGGACCCGTGTTAATCCGCTGAGATTTACGTCCTTGCCGCCGAGGTGTACAAGCATCAGTAGCATCATGCGTATTGCAACCGCCTCACGTCAACATGCCGGTCGGACCCCTGTTGATCTGAGATCAACTTGCGAGCGACTTCCGATGAGCCCTTTCCCGACAGCAATCCTGACGGACTTCCTGGATGCTTCCGAGGGAACCGTCGATCGAGCCCAGTTGATGGCTGCCATTGAGGGCGTGACCTGCCAGCTGGGAGCAGAGCACTTTGCGGCAGCGTTCCTGCCCCTGGTGCACGAGCGGCTCGACTCCTATTTCATCTGGGAGAACTGGCCTAGCCCATGGTTTGAACGCTATCTGAAACTCAACTATTTCCATGCCGATCCGGTCGTCCGTTTTGTTCGGCTGTCCGGGCGCCCGATGATCTGGTCGAAATCGCTGCAGTTGCAGAACCTTTCGCCAAAATCGAAGCGGATCATGGACGAAGCCAGCGATTTTGGTCTCGTCGACGGGGTCACGATCCCGCTTCACTCGAAACATGGAATAGCTGGCGTCTTTTCGGTTGCAGGCAGGGGCCCGACGCTCTCGCCGCAAGAGGTCACCCTGTTGCAGTTCGTCGCGACACAGGCACATCGTCGTCTCCTCGACCTGGCTGCACCGCCTGTCCTCCCGCTGGAAGATCTGACAGTCACCAAAACCGAGAGCGAATGCCTGACATGGTGTGCCTCAGGCAAGACCGACCGCGAAATTGCCTCTATCACCGGTCGGTCTCCTCGCACGATCCAGGCGCATATTCATAACCTTCAGCGCAAGCTTGGCGCCACCAACCGCGCCCGACTTATTGCCGAAGCGTTTCGCAGGGGCCTGCTGCGCTGAAAAATACGACATTTTACGAATAGATTTTGCTTATCCGTGGTTGCATCCTCATCATGTGCACGCGGAGGCTTTGGAATGTTGAGGATTATTCGTGAAGCAGACGATCCTGAGCTTATGGAGCAGGTCTGGCTTTTCCGGCACAAGCGGTTCGTCGAGCAGCTGGGCTGGAAAGAGCTTCGCAGGGAAGATGGCCGCGAACGGGATCAATACGATACTGCGGATGCCATTCATGCGGTTTTGGTTCACCGCGGGCAAATAGTTGGATATTCAAGGCTCATTCCAACGATACGTCCTCATTTCGCGAGCAGCCTGCATCGCAGTTTGTCAGCCAGACTGCCCTCCGGGCCTTCAATATTCGAGTGGAGCCGGTGCGCCACGGCTCGTAATGCACTCCCGGTTGGCGCGCATGCTGCCTCTGATCTTTTGATGACCGGTGTTCTGGAATGCCTTGTGCAATTGAACGCCAGCGCGATCGTTTTCGTGACATATACACCTCTCGTCGAGATGATGCGGCGGCGCGGATACCCCGTGCAATGCCGGGACATCGTTTCGCTGAGCAACGGTGACCGGGTTGAGATTGTCTCCTCGAGCTTGCCGCCGGATCTCCTTTCACTGCACCGGCAAAGGCACGGTGTCACACAGTCATTGTTGGTTTGGGGGCGTGAGCGTAGTGCCACTGCACAGCGTCCTCCGACGGCTGCGTAGCGTCGGTGCCAGGCGTTGGTCCGCCGCAAAAAATCACTACTGGATGATGGCGATGCTCACCGCTTCGCGATCGCGACGGTTCATGCGGAGACCTCACAACTGCTGGGCATCATCGAGGAGATCTGTCGTCGTTTTCCCCCGAATGATGACCTGCATTTCGTCCGGTATCTGCTGCGCATGATCGTCGTTGAGACGAAACGGACCATGGGTCCCGATGATCCCTAGAGGTCGTTGAATACTTGCATGCGCCGACCTGGCACCGCGTAAGGTAATGTTAGGATGCCCTCCTAAAGTTCTTTGCAAACGTGAATCCTGTTGATAGACTACAACCCAGGCGATGCAATCGCCTTGGGGCGTGGAAACCCCATTCAAGCTTACTGCTCTTCATTCGAGCGTATTTTTCGCGACCAATTCGTCGGGGAGCCTGTGGTGTATGCAAGAGGTGTTCGCGCTAAAGACCATGGGGCCGCCTGCTTGACGGTTATTTCCATCTCCCCGGCTTCTGGTTGCCAGCTTGTCTGGCCAGCGGGAGCGCTCTTATGTTGCAGAAAACATTGGCTGATGCTGCATCAGCCCCTACCGATGCCGCCAATGAAACAACCGCCCGGCATATTGCTGACATCGAAGTCGGCAAACGCATCAAGAAGCGCCGGCAGCAACTCAGGCTGTCTCAAACCGCGCTTGGCGCCGCGGTCGGCGTCTCGTTTCAGCAGATCCAGAAGTACGAGCGGGGCACCAATCGTGTGAGCTCGTCGACCCTCTACGAGATCGCGCATGTTCTCGAGACCCCAATCACCTATTTCTTTGAAAGTCTGGGGCAGCGCGCGACGCTGGCAAATGGTGAATTGGAGCGCAAGGCGGCCGTCAGGGAAGAGTTCGTCGCCACCGATGAGGGCCAGCGGCTGGTAGACGCGTTTCTCGCGGTCCCAAAGAAGATGCGGCCCAAGTTCATATCGCTGCTGGCAACCTTTTCCAGTGAGCTTTGAGCGCGCTCTATCGGATATGCAATGATACGGGCGATGGCCATTCTGCGCACCCATTGTTGCCGGACGCAGTGACCGGCAGCAAGCGAGCGCATATCCTTTCGGCTTGGTCGACCAGGCTCACTAGGGACCAGGCGCTTTTTGAAGCGCAAATATCGAATCCAGGATCGTTGCGACTGTCCGTAAGGTCTCAGGTGGAAGAGCCTGTATCATCTTCGTGATGCGCCGGCGTTCCAGAGCTTCGTCCTTCGTTTGCCCCCAAAGATGGGGAGCGGCATCAAAAAGCAGATCATCTGGAAAAATGCCAAGGACTTCGCACAGGTGTAGGACCTGCGTGGCGTGGAGCTTTGTCACCGCCCGCTCGTAGCGTCCGTAGACCGCCTCGATCGAACCGATAAGCATGGCGAGCTCGGCCCGCGACAGGTCTTTCTGCTTTCGAAACCTGCTCAACGTTTCGGCGATGGTTTCATCCATCTCCTGTGTAGAGGCAATTCCGTCAAACCCGGGGCGGCGATAGACAGGGCGATCCACCTTCGCGTCGGCGGTTGGCTCGAGTCCGGTCTCGGTGATGTAGCTGTCAGTCCTTGCCGTCATGCATGTCCGCTCAAATCGATGGCTTGGTTTATAGCACTCATCCGGCGATTGGCCATCCGGTTTTGCCAAGTTGTAACGACGCTTGAGGCGCCCTTTTCCGGTCTGTGTCCTTGAGGTGAAATCAAGAAAGGGTAACGATGTGAGAACCGAACTGTTGAGACGGGTCAGGGCACACGAACGTTCCCTGTCGATGATGATCGAAATGAACAGGGCCTCGGTTAACGTCACGCGCCTCGAACTGAACAAGGTGCTTGCGAGCGAAGCTGCGACACGAGACGATCTCATCGATTGGGAAGCACCGACAGCCACGCTTGCTGTCGAAAAATTACTTCACCTTCTCGCACATGTCCTCGTCGGGCAAATCGCCTTCGACGATGAGGCGCTGGCAAAAATAAAGGCGCAGGGCCGGCGCTTTCAAAGCGACACTGAAAATTAATTCCACGAGGCGGATGTCGCCTGGTCGTTTACGACTTTCGACGCCGGCCAGCCTTCAGGTAGATCCGCCGCCAGGTGTCCGTCCGATGAGAAGGCCGTCATGGTCATTGGGGTCCTCGGTGTTCTCGACGTGGCCCGCATACGCCTCAAGCTCGCCTTTCGGCAGCAACTTCGCCAATCAGAGAGCCAGCGGGAATATTCCATGCTTTGCTAAGCTTTCTAATCTGGTCCAGGTTGATTTCCCGCTTGCCGTTCAAAAGATCAGCCGCTCGCGCCTTGGAGCCAATTACAGCCACGAGGTCGGCGCGACTGTAATTGTTTGCTATCATCACCGACTTGACCACCTCAATCGGATTCGCCGTCGGAATAGGGTAATGCCTGGCTTCATATTGTTCGATCAGAAGCACGAGCGCATCAAAATGAGCAGCCTCATCGGACCCCTCATCGGGTTCGTTCTCAAAATACGGCCGGACTTCCTGCAACGCCGCATTGTATTCGTCCTCACTCTGAAACGTTCGAAAGGCTTTCAAATTCAACATATCGATCTCCTTTCACCTCAGAGCTTATTCACGTCAATCGCATCGTATTGGGCGTGCGTCCCGACAAAAAGGACATAAATCCGCTGGGAGCGAAACGCGACCAGCCCCACAATGCGGTATTTGTTGCCGCCAACGTCGAAAATAACCTTGTTGCCAGCGACAATATCGGCCGAGTTGAAAGTCTTCTTCAACTCGCTGAAACTCGCCCAGCTCGCTTTGGACGCGGTGGCATACCATTCCGTCATCGCAGCTTCAGCAGTCTCTCTGGGCGACCCTTTTGGCAAGACATTCCAAAAATGCACCAGAGCGGATTTGGCGATAATGTTCATTCTCACCCCTCTGTAGCCCGTTCCCAATCTGGAAACAAGTTCAAATTTCCAATTTGGAAATCCTGTCGGCAAATTAGCCTCGAGAACGGTAACCCATCGACGCGGCGACACACCCAGCAGCGAGGCAACAGTTGAGGTGTCAGCACCCGCACCATGCTGCCAGGCAATTGCGACCCTCGACCGGCCCTGGGTGACAGGCGCGCCGGTGACGGGCGGCCCTCGTCAGCGCTTCAAGTCGAAATATAAACGCGAGTGCCTGTTGCTCGTCTCGTCGTAGATATCGAAATAGTACGGTTGTTCACGACGCGGTCGGGCCATGTACTCGATGTAGGCGCAGGGCGGGCGGTCGTGATAGACGCGGCCAAGGCCGCCAGCCTGACTTCGATCCCCGCGGTCAACGCCCCGAGACTGCCAACCTTGGCAATCGTCCACCGATCGCATGCAACGCGACAGTTCACGAGTGGCGTCGCGTCCGACATCATCACCCTGCGTCGCAGACCAGCCGGCGGGACAATCGGCAAATGCCTCATATCCTGGTTTTCCCGCGCCGCCTTCCGGGCATGTCGGCCAGGAAAAGCCTGGCGCCTTCATCGCCACGATCAGGCGATCCATCGCCGGACGACATTCGGGCACGCCATGCCATGTCGGGTTCGACGAGGCGACGCAAAGGAGCACCTCGCAGCCCCATTCGTCGGCCGCAGCGTTACGGGGCAACAACGAGACCAGGAACAGAGATACCGCGGCTAGAATGAGCTTCATGTCTAGCGTCTCCTTAGGTCGCAAGCGACTGGCACACCCGCGCCAAGGGGGATGGGTTGGCAAAGGCTTTGAAATCTCGTAGCGCAGACCGGCAACTTGTCGGCCGCAGCCCGTGGTCGGCCCAGGCAGGCGGGACCCGAGGCCCGCCCCGGTTCGACGGCAGCTGTTGCGATGCAGAGCGTGATCGGCGTTCGGCGTTTTCGCCGGATCATCGCTTTGTCCTCGGATCAGCCCACATGCCGAACCCCTGGCGGCCGATCCTTTCGGCCTCCGCCAGGTCCGGACGCATGAGCGAGCCATCCGCTTTTTTTGCCAGACGTAGTGCACCCAAAGCGACCAGGTCCTCTTCAAAATTGCTGATGCTGTCGAGCGATCCGGGGAAAAAATAGTGGCCGAAGCAGGTTACATCTTGCTTGGGAGCATTCTCCTCGGAAACAAAGGCCCGGCAAAGGATGACCTTTGGGTATTTGAGAAGGATTTTCAGTTGCTGCTCGGCAAAGTCTTCGCAGCTGCCGGAAAAACCCTCCTTCCGGTTGACCATCTGACCCTCGCAAGGCTCCACGCCAAAAAGATGCAAGGTGATCTTGTCGTCGATCACGATCTCGTTCGACGAACGGGCGCGAAACCCGATCGCTGAGGCGTAACCCTTCCGGGAAACAATGGCACTGCTGCCGTCGTAATACTCGACCACCAGCACCATTTTTCCTGGCGCAGCAAGAGACTTGATGTAGGCGGGTTCGACGGGGCCAGCAGCAAAGGCACGAGACACGAGCCCTGCAAACAGCATCGCAGTCGCAGCGACAGCTTCTCGAACGAAAGACGTTTGGGACATCAGCACATCCTCGCGACAATGTTTTAGGCCTGACGATCTGAATTACTAGACTATAACAGTTCATTTATGGAATTGACAACAGGTCATTTTTGGTGTCGTTTGGCTCCAGACGGAAGCAAGGATGATCGTATGACCAGCAAGTTCCAGGCGTCCATCATCGCGGCGACAGCATGGCTGCATTCGGCGACAACCGAGGCGCAGTCGACAAAAAACGACGGTAAATCAATTATTTCATGGCTATCGCATAATGGCGCGATCCCGCAGCCGCGCCTCGTGTCGCCTGGCGCGGCGGCGGTGAAAATCAAAGGGGAAGCCATTCTTTTACCTCGCCAGCCAGTCGCCGGCACAGCTCAAGATGTGGACTATTTTAGTTCCTATTTATCTGGCCGCAGCGATCATCAACGTCGCGCTCGCTCCCTTGAAGAACAGACCAAATCAGTTCGGAAAGACGAGTCACTGGTTTCGACCTCCCCACCGCCCTGCGGTCCCTCGCCGGCGTCGGTAGAAGACATCAAGGCGTTGGCGGTTGACAGTGCTGGCCGGCACGGCGTGGATCCGGATTTCGCCCTTGCCGTCGTCTGGACCGAAAGCCGCTTCGATCAACTCCGCAACAGCCCCAAGGGTGCGCGCGGGCCGATGCAGTTGATGCCGGAGACAGCCAGGCGCTTCAATGTGACTGATGTTTGCGATCCCGCCGACAACATCGACGGTGGCATGCGGTATCTGCGCGCGCTTCTCGATGAATTCAAAAGCCCGATCATCGCGGCCGCTGCCTATAATGCCGGCGAACAGGCGGTCTACAATAGCGGCGGCCTGCCAGCCTATCCCGAGACCGTCCGTTACGTTGCCTCGGTCATCAACCACCAGCTCGGGCTCGCCTTTCCTGTCAAGCGGAAAGGTCGCAGCCGCAATCAGATAACCGATATCGACACCCCCCGCGCGAGCCACATCCTCGGCGCGCCAACGCCGACCTTCGTTGGCGGGGTCATGAAGTTCCCAACTGAAAGGAGATTGCCATGAAGCTTGTCGTATCTTCCCATCAAAAGGGATGGGCACGCGGTGCTGCCGTTCTCGTCGCGCTTGTCCTGATGCAGTTTGCCGCGGCGGACCTTGCCGTGGCGCAGGCGACCAACCAGGCGTTTGCTCCGCTTCAGACCGTGGTGCAGGCCGTGGTCGATTTCATCACCGGGCCATTCGGACGTCTCGTTGCCATCATTGCAGTCATCGGACTGGGGTTTCTTGCATTCGCCGGTCGCCTCAGCTGGTTCACGGCCGGCGCTGTCGTTCTCGGGATTGGCCTGGTCTTCGGCGCACCAGCCATCGTCGACCAGCTGATGTCGACGGTCGGGAACTGATCCCATGGCTGCTATCAAGGATGAAAAACCAAACCTGACTCCCCTGGTTATCGGCCTGACCCGGTCACCGACGCTTTGGGGCGTACCCTATATGGCGGTCGTCGCCGTCGTCGGGCTTACGATCATCGCCTGGCTGATCATCAACGAGCTGTGGGCGCTCATGACGGCACCATGTGCCTACGCCGTTCTTTTCACCCTCTGCAGCCTGGACGCGCGTGTCCTCGCTGTCTTGCAGGTCTCCATGCGGCTGACGCCCCGGACGCCGAACCAGACATTCTGGGGCGCAAATTCCTACGGGCCATGACCATGCTCAGGATCATCAGCGAAGAACTCGGCTTTGGATCCGCCCACCGTCGCGAACGGTCGATGGCCAGACACATCCCTTATCTCCGTCACGTCGCCGACACCGTCATCAAGCTCAAGGACGGCACCCTGATGAGCGTCATCAAACTGGACGGACTGTTCTTCCAGACCGAGGACCAGGCCGAGATCAACATGCGCGCGGTGGTGCAGAACACGTTGATCCGGGCGCTCGGCTCCAGCCGTTTTTCCCTTTGGTCGACGGTGATCCGCCGGCAGGTCGACAGCTTCATCGCCGGCCAGTTCGACGATCCGTTTTGCGCCGAGCTTGATCGCCGCTACACCGCCTCGCTTGGCGGCAAGCGGATGTTCACGAATGAGCTTTACCTGACCGTCTTGCGGTCGGGCATGCGCGGCGCGCTGGCGGCCGGTGACCGCGTCAGACATTTCCTCGCCCAAGCCCTGGGCGGTGAGGCCAAGGAGGATCAGCTCTTCGAGGCAGTTGGCGAGCTCGAAGAGCTCGTCGGCAATATCGTCCGCGACCTTGAAAGGTACGGCGCGACAGTCCTTGGCATTTCAAGCCTCAACAACGAGCCCTACTCGGAGCCGTCGGCGTTCCTGAACACCCTCCTGACCTGCGGCGTACCGCGCAGGATGCGCCTTGCGCGCATGAGCCTTGCCGGTTTCCTCGGGACATCGCGGCTCCATTTTGCACGGCGCACAATGCAGGCGCAGGGGCCGACCAGGCAAGAGGACCGCTTCGGGGCGATGCTGTCCATCAAGGAATATCCGCCTTTTACTGGCCCCGGGATGCTGGATGGCCTCTTACAGGTGAACCACGAGTTTATCCTGACCCAGTCCTTTACACTCGCCGACAAACCGATTGCTCAGGAACGCATTGCCAGGCTCAGGCGGCAGATCGGCGCGTCGGACGAGGCCGGCAGCGATGTCGAAACCGATATCGATTTCGCGCTGAACAGCCTGCTCAACCAGGAGGCGGTCTTCGGCTTTCATCATCTTTCGCTGCTCTGCCTGTCGCGCGACCTCGATGGCATCAACAAGGCGATCGCAGATCTCGGCGCCCGCCTCACCGACATGAACATCAACTGGCTGCGCGAGGACCTCAATCTTGAGGCAGCATTCTGGGCGCAACTGCCTGGCAATCATGCCTATATCGCCAGGCGGGCGATGCTTTCGAGCGCCAATTTCTCCGGCCTGTCGTCGATGCACAATTTCGCGGCCGGCCAAAGCGAGGGCATGCATTGGGCAAGCCCGGTCACGGTTCTGGAAACGTCCAGCCAGACACCCTACTGGTTCAACTTCCATCAGCGAGATATCGGCCATTTCCTGGTGACCGGGCCAACTGGATCGGGCAAGACCGTCGCCCTTACCTTTCTGCTTGCGCAGGCTTTCAGAGTGAAACCGCAGCCGCGCGCCGTCTTCTTCGACAAGGACCGGGGCGCGGAAATCTTCCTGCGGGCGATGAATGGTTCATACGAGATCCTCACCCCGGGGACGCCAACCGGCTTCAATCCCATGCAGATCGAGGACACCGGTGAAAACCGGGAATTTCTGCTCCGCTTGCTAAAGGCGATGGTCTGCAAGGACAAGGACGCCACATTCGATCAGGAAGAAGAGGACACGCTTGAGCGCGCCATCGTCCGGCTCATGCGCGAGCCTTTGGCCGAACGAACGCTGACCAACCTGGCCGGGCTGCTTGCCGGACGCTCGCGCGCCGGGCCGAACGATCTCCATGCGCGGCTGCGCCCCTGGATAGAGGGCGAGAAGGCCTGGCTCTTCAACGCCTCCCATGACCTCTTGTCCTTTTGCGAAGGGCGCGTCTTCGGCTTCGACATGACGAATATCCTCGACAATGACGATGTCCGCACCCCGGCGCTGATGTACATCTTCCATCGGCTGGAGGCGCTCTTCGACGGCAACCCGGTCATGATCTTCCTGGACGAGGGCTGGCGCCTGCTCAAAGACCAGACCTTCAGCGACTTCATCGTCGACAAGATGAAGACCATCCGCAAATTGAACGGCATTGTCGGCTTCGGCACCCAGTCTGCTGCGGATATTGTCCGCTCGCCAGCCGCGCACACGCTGATCGAACAGTCCGCCACGAATATTCATTTTCCCAATCCGCGCGCGGACGAGGAAAGCTACATCCATCGTTTCGGGCTCACCGCCAAGGAATTCAGCTTTATCCGCAACACGCCGCCGGAAAGGCGATCCTTCCTGATCAAGCACGGCAATGACAGCGTCATTGCCCGGCTCGATCTCGGCTCAATGCCGGACCTGATCAAGGTGCTCTCCGGACGCAAGGAAACCATCGAGGAATGCGCCCTGCTTCGCAAACAGTACGGCGATCATCCCTCCGGCTGGCTGGCAAGGTTCTGCGGTTGGGAGGAGCGTTCGTGAAAAGCGGCAAAGCGCAAAGGCCGCCATGCGCCGCCATCGTCGCCCTGACAGCCCTGGCGATCGGCCTTGGGGCGGAGTTGGCAAGGGCAGACGTTCCAACCTTCGACAGCAGCAATCTCAATCCACGTGACAAGCGTGCCAAGACGACCGCAGAGATCGAAGACACCGATCACGAGCGCTACACGATCCACACCTCGGTTCGCTGCTCGATGTACCGGCCGGGCCGGCGCAATGATCCGCTCGGCGCAGCGCAAGCCAATCCGGAAATTTCCGGTCTCGTGCGTCGCGTCGCCCGCGAACTTGGTGTCGACGAAAACGAGTTCCTTGCCCTCGTCTATCAGGAGAGCCGTTTTGATCCATGCGCCAGGTCCGCGGCCGGCGCGACCGGACTTGCCCAGCTGATGCCGGACACAGCCGCCGAGCTTGGCGTCGACGAGAACAATATCGAGGAGAACCTGCGTGGCGGCGCGCGCTATTACAGGCAGCAACTATCCAATTTCGGCGGTGACGTGAACCTTGCCCTTGCCGCCTATAACTCAGGTCCTGGCAACGTCAGCAAGTATGGCGGCATTCCTCCCTTCAAGGAAACCCAAGGCTATGTCGCCCAGATCACAAAGGCCTGGCTGCCGGCCTTCGGCGGATCCGACAAATCGGGAATTCCTCTGAATTTCGGGGGCGGAGAAACCACCTACACAGGCATGCGGACCTCGACCCTGAACGCGATCGGGATCAGCACGTCGACGTCTGCCAGTCTTGGCGACGTCGCAAGCTGGTACCAGCAACTGGGCGCGCTGCAGACGGGAACGATCCAGGACAGCTGGGATCACAATTCGACGGCCCGCAACGCCAATCTCGAAATGATGAACAACGTCACCAAGCTCGTCACTGCCATGGCGGATCTCATAAATTCGCGCAATGCCGTGTCGTCGGCCAACCTCTCCGGCTCCTCGCAGACGACCAGCAGCAAGGCTGACGACCCGGTAAGCGACACAACAGGCTCCTGCAGCCCACGGCAAGATCTGGTTTGGATTGCCGAAGACAGGGCCTGCATCGAAAAACGCCCCGATGTGAACCAGGTGCAGCTGATGCTGCAACCGCAATGATGGGAGAACGACATGAGACTTGAAATCCTGACAATGTCCGTCCTGCTTTTTATGCACCAGGCTGCCCTCGCCGACGTGCCGGTCATCGACAGAACCAACTATCAGGTCGCCAAAAAGACCGCCGAAACGACGGACAGGATCCTGGACACCAACAAGCACATCCTGGAGACGGTCGAAGACACGCTGAAGGCCGTGACCGGAGACCGTGGCAGCACCGCGGCGCCCTTGAACAACCTGGCGATCGGGAATGGCTTCAGCGTCTCGCAGATCCCCTCGTTGGACGGCATTCTGAACAAGGGTTTGCCGAACTTCGGCTCAATGAGTGGCGACATCGCCAAGCAAGCGACCTTGTTCATCAATGGCCTGCAGCTGGTGAAAAACCTGTCAGGCAAGGACAATAGCAGCTTTTCGGGCGACAAGTCCTATGAGCAGCTGGTCAACACCGTGCTTGGGGTTTCCGCCCTGACCAACGGTTCGCAAAAGGCAACCGAGACGCGGCGCAGCGCCTTCGAAAAAGCCGGTGCGCGGATCGGGACTGCTCAGGATATCAAGGGTTCGATCGATCAGAACACCCAATTGCAGGTGCAGTCGGGACTGACGCTCAACGAGATGATCGGGGTGATGAACGGCGCAGTCTTGTCGCTGCAGGCGGAAAACCAGCGCCGCCTCACCGATATTTCCAACACCAGGAAGACGCTGACCTACGGCAATTAGCATGACGATCGGAAGAATGCTTGGCATCGCAGCCGTCGCCACCGCCTTGCTGTCGGGATGCGGCACCGTGAAGGAGAAGACGGCGCCGTGCAAACGGCCCTTGAGCCTCGCATCGTTTGCCGGCGACCCCAGACAGGATTGCGCCGTCATGCGGCGCGTCAATGATCCGGCAGCGGCCTTTGCCGCGATCGGCATCGCTCCACAAGACGGTCAATGAGGATCTCGGGGATGCAGGATTTTCTTGGCGATCTGCTGCAACGCATCGAAGACTCCGGTTCGAGCTTCTCGCAGCAGGCTTACACCGTAGTCGGCAACGAACTGATGCCGCTGCTCAGGGTCATGTTCATGGCCTACGTGGCCTGGTACGGGCTGCAGCTGATAATGGCCACGTCGCGTCTTTCGCTCGGCGACATCATTGGCAGGATCGTCAGGATGATGGTCATTCTCGCCTTGGTCGGCTCCTGGGCCAACTTCAACAATCTTTTCTATCATTGGCTGAACGACACGCCCGAAGACGTCGGCAGGGCGATCCTGGCTGCCTCGGGCACGGGGATTACCGAGCCGACCAACGGTCTGTCGCAGATATGGATGACAGCCAACGAGGCGGCCTCGGCCTTTGCGGAGCAGTCCGGCTACTTTTCGGTCCTGCCAAGCATGATCGGCATCCTGATCCTCGTCGGCGCCGGCATCTTCATCGCAATCGCCCTTGCCGTCCTCATCCTTGCCAAGGTGATGCTTTGGGTGCTGATCGGCACCGCGCCAGTCTTTATTGCCTGCATGCTGTTTGATCGCACCCGCAGCTACGGCATGGGTTGGTTCAACCAGGTGCTGACCTATGCGCTCATTCCGCTGTTCATCTACGTCATTGCCGCCTTCCTGATTGCCGCGATGAACCCGGAGCTCACCAAGATCGATGCAGCAAGCGGGGCGCGGACCCTGACGCTTGCCGACATCGCAGGCTTCCTGCTTTTGTGCATCGCCGGCGGGTTTGTCATGCTCTACATCCACTCGATCGGCCAGGGAATTGCCGGCGGCATTGCCATCGGCGTCGGAAACGTCGCCAACGGCATCACCCGCCGACTGGGCGTCCAGTATCCAGCCGCCCTGGCCAAGGGCGGCGTGAGGCTTGGCCTTGCGGCCTATCGCGGCAGTCGCTCGCTCTCGAACCGCGCTGGCGATGCGGCAGACGGCGCCTCCGCCACACGCCAGGCCATGCAATCGAAAATCTCTAGCCAGAGCCTCCCAGGCTGACGATCAGGACAGAAGAGACAGACGATGACTGACGCACGGGAACTCGACCTCAGCAGCTATTACCAGAGCGGTGACATCTGGGAGCAGGAAATCGTCAGGAAGGCAAAGCGGTCCCGCACGCTTGCCTGGTTCGTGACGGCGATCTTCGGCGGCATCACGCTGCTCAGCCTCGTGGCGCTCGTCATGCTTTTGCCGCTGAAGAGCTTCGAGCCATATATCGTCGAAGTCGACAAGAACACCGGCTATCTCGAAGTCAAGAGCGGCCTGACCCGGCCCGCCAATCTTACCGCGCAGCAAGCCGTCACGCAGGCCAATATCGTTCGCTACATCAGATCCCGCGAAGGATATGACCCCTACGCGATCGAGCAGAACTTTGGAATTGCAGCGCTCCTTTCCACCGGCAACGCTGCGCGCGAACTGCAGGACCTCTTTAGCGCCGCCAATGCCAAGAACCCCGCGAAGGTCTACGGCAAAGCCAAACGGGTGACGACCGAGATCGCCTCGGTGACCTTCCCGAACGGTTCGACCGGCATCGTCCGTTTCGCAACAAGCGAAGTCTCCGACACCGACACAATCACGCGCCATTGGATTGCAGTTGTCCGCTATCGCTATACCGACACGCCGACGCCCAACGAGTGGCGTTTCGAAAACCCGCTGGGATTTCAGGTCTACGACTATCGACGCGATCAGGAGACGGTTACGGAGAGCAATCCGTGAGAGGGCGCATTCTACTCGTTGCGACAATCGCTTCCGTCTTGCCGGCATCGTTGCATGCTGCGAGGACCCCCTTGGCCGGTCGGCTTGATCCGCGGGTGACGAGCGTCACCTATCAACCGAATGATGTCGTGCGGGTCTCTGCCACCTACGGTATTTCGACGATGATCGTCTTTGACGAGGACGAGACGTTCGAGACGATCGCTGTTGGCGATAGCGACAGCTGGGACATCGTCCCGACGGACCAGGGAAACATCCTGTTCGTCAAGCCGAAGGCCAGGAATGTCGCGACCAACATGAATGTCGTGACCACCAAACGGATCTATTACCTGGAGCTCAACGATTATGCACCGGAAGACAACAGGCAGGTCTTCGGTATCCGCTTCGTCTACCCGGACAAGGCGTTGAACGCTTCACTCCGGCGGCAAGCCGAGGCACGGGTCCGTTACCCGAACATGTCAGGCATCGACAAGACCCGCGTCAACATCGACTATTCCTTTTCCGGCGATCCCGCCCTCAAACCCCTCTTGGTTTTCGACGACGGGAAGAAGACGTTTTTCAGGTTTGGGCAAAACGTGCCTGCAATCTTTGCCGTCAACAGCGACTTCACCGAAACCCTTCGAAACTTTCGTCGTGAAGGAGACTATATCGTCCTCGATGGAACAGCGTCGCAATACACCCTGCGTGACGGCAATCAGTGGATCTGCATCTTCAATCTGAGAAGACCGGATCTGGGTCAGCCCGCCCCTGCGCCCCTTGCTCCCTCTTTGCATGAGAAGGCGGCGAACCGCAGAAGGAGTGGCAATTGATGCAGCGTTCGCCTGAGCTCGAAGCCATGCTGGCGGCCGACGAAACGGAAGTGGGCGACAAGCGCGCCCGTCAAAAGCGGCTGCTTGGCGCGGCTGCCTTGCTGCTTGGCGCCGTCGCTCTTGCCTATGTTGTCGTCTTCGCACCAGAAAAGACGGTACACGATGTTCTGCAAGGTGACGAGGAGTTCGCGACAACCACCTTCAGGCCGCCGTCGTTCCTGCGCGAAGAGCAGAAGCCCGAACCAAAGTCCGCCGACACCATCATCCAGATTCCGGAACCGCCCCCGGCCCAACCGGAAGCGCCTTCGGATACGACCGAGTTCAATGTGCCGCCTCCGCCGGACATCGTCGAACCCGCTGCCAGCGCCAAGCCCGAACCCGAAACGTTCCCTGACCGATTTCGGTCCAAACAGCTCGTCGTCGATTCGGCAAAAGACAGACGTGATGCGGCATCGCTCAACAGCACCAGTGGCAGCCCGACCGTTGCAGGAGAGGATCGCAACAGCAAGTTCCTGGCGACGGCGTCCGCGATCGGTGACCGGTCGGCAAGAGCCCGTCAGATTGACCGGATCGATGCGATGATACCCGAGGGCACGCTCATCCCGGGCATCCTCGAGACCGCGATCAACAGTGATTTGCCGGGGCAGATCCGTGCCATCACCTCGCGCGACATCTATTCCTTTGATGGGCGTCGTGTCCTCATCCCGACCGGTACCCGGTTGATCGGTGAATACCAATCCGACGTGACACGCGGGCAGAAGCGGATCTTTGTGATCTGGACCCGGCTGCTGCGCGACGATGGCGTGTCGGTGCGGCTCAATAGTATCGGCACGGATGGGCTTGGACGCTCCGGCCTCACCGGCATCGTCGACAATAAATGGCGCGAGCGGTTCGGCTCGGCGATCCTGCTTTCAGTCGTCGGCGCGGGCTCGTCCTATCTGATCGGATACGGCAGCAACCAGTTCAGCTCTCCAAGCGGCAATGGCGAGACAGACTCCGACCGGGCTGGCGAACTCGCCCGTGAGACAATCGCAAGAACGTTTTCCGACATGGCCAATCAGGCGCTTTCTGAAAACCTCCGCATCCCCCCGACCATCAACGTCCCGCAGGGTGAGCGGATCTTCGTCTATGTCCGCCAGGACCTCGACTTCTCCACGATCTATCCGGATCCGATCGAGGAAGCACTGAAGGAGATCAGGCATGAGCGAGGCCTTGATCAAAGGCATGCCCGTTAAGGACGCCCATTATTTTCTGCGACGGGCGCTTCAACCGCTCGCGCACTTCCTCGCCGACAACAGCGTCATCGAGATTTCCGTAAACCGACCAGGTGAGGTCTTCGTTGAACGTCTGGGAGCCTCGGCCATGGAGTTTCACGCCATTCCCGAGCTTAACGCCAGAGAAATCGAGCATATCGGCGAGCGCGTCGCCGCCGCCAGCAATCAGTTCATCAGCCCCGTCAATCCGCTCTTGAGTGCCGCACTTCCGACCGGCGAGCGCATCCAGATCGTTCTGCCGCCAGCAGCACCCGACGGCGGATCGATTTCGATCAGAAAGCAGGTCATCAACGATGTCACATTGGCAGAGTATCGCGATGGCGGCGGGTTCGACAAAGTCTCGGTGACCGTCGGCGGTGCCTGTGAGATCGAAACCAGGCTCGCGGCCCTTCTCGAGGCCGGACTGGTGCATGAGTTTATCGAGACGGCGATCAGCGAGCGGATCTCGATCCTGATCAGTGGCGGCACATCGACAGGCAAGACCACGTTCCTGAATGCTTGCCTGAAGAGCATCGATGAGCGTGAGCGCATCGTGACGCTCGAGGATACGCGTGAACTCTTTCCCCCGCATCGCAACACCGTGCACCTGCTGGCATCGCGGGGCGACCAGGGCACGGCGCATGTGACCATCCAGGCCTTGCTGGAAGCATCCTTGCGCATGCGGCCCGATCGGTTGTTCGTCGGCGAGATTCGCGGCGCTGAGGCATTTGCCTTCCTGCGCGCGATCAATACGGGTCATCCCGGCAGCATGTCGACCGTCCATGCAGACACGCCGATGGGTGCCTACGAGCAACTTGCGCTGATGATGATGCAGACCGGCCTGTCCGGCTACTCGAAAGGCGACCTCATGTCCTACATCCGGATGGTCATTCCGATCGTGATCCAGCTGCGCCGCGATGGCGGGCGCAGGGGCGTGTGCGAAATCCATTATGCCCGAGGTGCCGCATGAGCCGGGGATATCTTGCCATCCACCTGTTGTTTTGCGCGATCATCGCAGTCATGGTCTGGATGCTTGCCTACGGCCTGATCCTTGACATCGTCTGGAAGGACGGGCGCGTCCTGCACCAGATGACGACGACCAATCCGCTCGCGCCGCTTCAGCAGTTCGCAGCCTATTTTGGCAACCAATCGCTGCGCCTCGTGGCACTGTCAGCGGCCCTCCCCGCAATAGCAGCAGGTATCGCGGCGGCCGCGTTCGGCCTCAGGCGACATGGCAGTCCGCTTGGCGACGCCGCCTTCCAGGACATGCCCGCATTGCGGCGCGCCGGCTGGTTCGGCAAGGACGGTCACATCTTCGGGCGTCTCGGCCGTCGCATCCTTCGACGACAGGACGATCGCCATCATCTGATTGTTGGACCGACGCGCTCCGGCAAGGGCGTCGGTTATGTCATTCCCAATGCCCTGATGTTTCCGGGCTCGATGATTGTCACCGATTTGAAAGGCGAGATCTTCGACCTGACGGCTGGATATCGGCGAGCAAACGGACACCAGGTCTTCCTGTTTTCGCCGGGCTCGCCGAAAACGCATCGCTGGAATCCCCTCGACTTCGTGCGTGCCGACCGGGGCAGCCGGACCATCGACATTCAGAATATTGCCGCGCTCCTTATCCCCGAGACCGTTGGTTCCGAAAACGCTGTCTGGCAAGGAACCGCCCAACAGCTGATCGCCGGCGTGATCAGCTATGTGCTCGAGAGCCGGCACTATCATAACCGCCGCAATCTTGGCGAGATCAACGCCTTCTTCAATACAGGCGTTGATCTGCAATCCATGATGAAGCTGATCAAGGAGAACGAAGTCGATCTCTCCCGCTTCACCATCGAGAGCTTCAATGCCTATATTTCCCTCAACGAACGAGCGGCCCGCTCCGCGCTTCTCGATATTCAAAAAGCCCTGGCGCCGTTCCGCAACGAACGCGTGATTGCCTCGACCGCGGTGACCGACATGGCTATTTCCTCGTTGCAACGGCGCCCGGTGACGATTTATCTCGCCCCTGGTATCACCGACATGACGATCCTTAGGCCGTTGCTCACCCTCTTCGTGCAGCAGGTGATGGATCTGCTGACACGCGAACACAATCAAAGCGGCCTTCCCGTCTACTTTCTGCTCGACGAGTTCCGGCAACTGAAGAAAATGGACGAGATCCTGAACAAGCTGCCCTATGTGGCGGGCTACAATGTCAAGATGGCCTTCGTCCTTCAGGACTTGAAGAGCGTCGACGAGATCTATGGGGAGACTTCCCGGCATTCGCTCCTGGGCAATTGCGGGCTTCAACTCATCCTCGGCGCCAACGATCAGGTCACGGCAGAATACGCGTCACGCGCACTTGGAAAACGCACGATCCGCTATCAATCGGAGACAAGGACGCTCGAGCCTTTCGGCCGGGCGCGACGCACGAAGGTCGAACAGATCCGTGAACGCGACCTGATGATGCCGCAGGAAGTACGCCAGATGCCGGAACACAAGGCAATCCTGTTGGTCGAAGGTCAACGCCCGATCTTCGCAAGTAAACTTCGTTACCACGCCATCGAGCCATTCAGGACTGCGGCTCTCGCAGCCCGTCAGAACACCGTCGCGGTGCCAGACGTCGAAATGGTGCCGGCCTTGCCGGTCCCTGCCACCTTGCCTGACTACGCAATCCCTGGCCTTGACCCGAGAGCTGATGCGGTGGAACCCGCCCGGCATGATCTCATTGACGATCCGGTCAACGAGGCAGCCTCTCCTGCGCTGCAAGAGCCCCTGACGGCACGTCCCCGGGCCGGCGTCAATGCTTCTGCCAGTTCAGAGGAAAGGGTGATCACCACTGCATGCAGGTTGAAGTCGGCTATTACGAATTGTCTGGCAGCGCCCGACATGCCGATCACCGCGAGGATCAGTTTCCAGGACGTTCTTGCCAAGACCGTGCCGGATCCGGAGGACCTTGGGCTCGATTGAATGTGGTGACTTTGGCAATGGCCTGGCTTCAAACGCCGTCATCGAGACTGGTCTCGTCCTCCTGAGCCCTAGCCGCTGCAGGCGGGATTGTGGTGCGGCCGTTTGAACGGCGACCGGATATGAGGTTGATACCTGCTGCCCGAGGATCAGGAAACGGGCTCAGACCGCAGGTTCAAAAGGCGAACTCCGATGCGCCGCCAGTGCCGGCTCATGGTTGGAAGACCGTTGCCAACATCCTTCTCGCGAGACCGGTGTCCGGAAGACGCCCCTCACGACCTCTCTTTAGGCGGGTCTGACGCCAATCTGTCCTGATCCTGCAACGGCTTCGCCGAACTTCTTCCCCTGCGGCTTCGCCGCATTCCTCGCGAGACAACAAGTCCGGCTTTCGCCGTCCTGCGCTGGCGCTGCGGCCCCGATGGGATGCAGTCGGGCAGATCGGCGCCTCACGACCGCATCGAGGCCGCAAGGGGCGGCTTCGGCAACCCAGTAAGGAGAACGACAATGGCTACCATCGGAACCTTCCAACAATCCGGCAACGACTTCAGCGGCGAGATCGTCACCCTTTCCCTCCAGACCAAAAGCGTCCGCATCGTTTCCGATAGGCGCTCCAGCGGCGAAAACGCTCCCAGCCACCGCGTCTTCGTCGGCCGCATCGAAATCGGAGCCGCCTGGTCCAAGCAGTCCAATGAGGGTCGCAACTATCTCGGTCTCAAGCTCGACGATCCGAGCTTTACCGCTCCGCTCTACGCCAATCTGGTCGAAGACGAGGATGGCAAGGCCTTCAGCCTCATCTGGTCTCGGCCGAACCGCCGCTCTGGCGACTGAACGCTCTCGATGTGACGCCCCGTAACTGGGGCGTCACGAACCCCGTCACCCAGCCGCCACTCGAAACAGCAGCTTGACGAGTGGCTCCTCATATGAGGTCGCGCCCATCGCGGCCTCGATGGCAGTCGCAAGGACCGGGGACGATCGGACCGCACCCATGGGACGGAATAGAATGGAGGGCGGCCGGGAGCAGCATTGTTGCTTCGCGAGGAATGGCGGCAAAGCCGACAGGGGAAGAAAGTTGCGAAGGCCGTTGCGGGAAAACGACCGAGGCGAGGCCGGTCTCCGGTCAGACATGCCGCATCGAGCCCGCGAAAGGGAGCGCCGGTAACAGCGAGCAACGTTGGTTGGCAATGGCGCCCCTCCAGCCCCTGGATCGGTCGACCATTCGGCTCACCGATCGGCCGCCCCGGTCATGAATTATCCCGGCGTAGACGCTCGCATGCCATCTCCGCAGGTTTCAGGTCGCGAATCCACAACTATGGGCCGAGCCTGATGCTCGGCTCAGAAGAGCCGACCTCGGACATAGCTGTACTTGCGAACAGACGGAAGTTCAGGAGCCGATGGACGCGTCGCGCAGAGCGACGTATCGGGCGGCGGCGTCTTGGTGACGAATAATTTTGCACAACGTTCTTGTGCCGGCCATTGAAGCACGCTACACGACTGGCGTAATGTTATTACATATCATAGTGCGCCAACATGGCGCCGAAGCCGTATTGGAAGGGTTTGAAGGAATGAACAAAGTAATCAAAACGCTTGGTCTTGCGCTGGCCGTATCGTCCCCGCTCATGTTTGCGGGAGCCGCAGTCGCGCAGACATCCTCCGGACATAGCCACGCCCATGGCCACGATGAAAAGCGATCGGTTCATGACGGCTACTTCGATGACGAGCAGGTGAAGCCACGCCTTCTGTCGGATTGGGAAGGCGACTGGCAATCTGTCTATCCCTACCTTGTCGACGGAACGCTGGATTCCGTAATGGCGGATAAGGCGAAGCATGGCGACAAGAGCGCCGAAGACTACCGCGCCTATTATGACACCGGCTACAAGACCGATGTCGACCGCATCCTCATCAAAGGGAAGAACGTCACGTTTTTCCGCGGCGAGGCGGCGGTGAGCGGTGGCTATGAGGCCGATGGCCATGAAATCCTGACCTATAAGAAGGGCAACCGCGGCGTCCGCTTCATCTTCAGGAAAATCGCCGGCGACGGCGCTGCGCCGCAATTCATCCAGTTCAGCGATCACATCATCGCGCCGCAAAACGCGGACCATTATCACCTCTATTGGGGCAACGACCGCGCCGCTCTCCTGACTGAGGTCACGAACTGGCCGACCTATTATCGTGCGAAGCTGACCGGATCAGAGATTGCCAAGGAGATGCTGGCGCACTGACGGAGGAAGCGAAACTGTGCTGCCTGGGATATTGGTGAGGTCGACCACCGACATCCGCTGGTCCATCGGTTTCCATCCAATAGGAGGCTCCGGATGGTTCGATGAGAAGGGAAAGCCCCGCCTTTGAGGCGGGGCCGCCGGTTCTTCAGTCCCGGTTCGGGAGGAAACGAATGAGTTGGTACCTGTCCTCGCCTTTGACTTCCGTCAGCGTCGCGTCGCGATCGGTCTCCGTGGAGCGCTTCTGCGGCGGGCCTGGGCACCATCACCACTCCTTCAAGTGGTTTTTCCCACCGAGCGTAAAGTTGAGTCTAACCCGGCAACCCGGAGGGAAAACTTTGCGGGCACTATCTGGACCGGCTGATCTCGGTGGTCGATTTGCGACGTGCGATAAACTCACGAAGAAGCGGAAGGAAGAAAGCTTTGCTGAACCGGCCGAGCGGTGGTTCGGGCTCAAGGTAAAAGGAGCGGCCGACGACGTCGCTGTTGAATTCATCGAGGATGATCCAGAGCCGAAGATCGGCATCGAGCCCGGCTCGCCGTTTCTCAATGGTGGGGATTTCTGCGGCGAAAAGCGCCTTCTCCGGCTGCTTCGTGGTGATCGGGAAAAACACCACCAAATCTCCGTCGGGTCGTGGGAGCCTTACGCCAACGGTGACCGGCCGATCCTTGCGGCCCTCAGTCTCACCCTTGCCGGCTTCTCTCGCCCAGAGATAGGGATAGCGGATCACCGTCGCGGTCTGGACTGCGTCATAGCCGCTCATCGACTAACCTCATCGCTGTCGGCATAGGTATCGACCGCCGCCTCGAATTCGTCGAGCAAATCGCGCGGCATGGTTTCGAGCGTGCCCACCGACCGCGCATCGGATTGCCGCATCAAGCGCTCGTAGTCATCGATATTGAGAAGCACGAGGCGCGGTTTGTTGCGTTGTGTGATCGTCACAGGATGCCGCAGGGCCTCCGCGATAATGTCGCCGGATTTTCGGGAAAGGTCGCTCGTTGAATATGAACTGCCGTGACGCGTCATGCCTATCTCCATCCATTGTCCCACAGCATGAACATACCGCATTTACAGCATTAGTGTAAATGCTGTATATTTCAGGCGATCAGCCCCGCCCGGTGGGGCGGGGCCGGCTGCACTTACTCCCGGTTCGGGCGGGACCAGATCGGCTGGTAGCCGTCCTCGCCTTCGACCTCGGTCAGCGTCGCGTAGATCGGGGCCGGGAAGCTCGGATCGTCGAGCTTGACCGAAAGGTCGTCGCGGTCGGTCTCGGTGGAGCGCTTCTGCCAGGCCGCACCCAGCTCAACGTTTTGCGGCGCACCACGTCGATTATGCTGAGAGCAGGATTATGCCGAGTTCCGGTCACTGAAGGCTGGATCCGTCGACCATAGCGGCGGATTCTGCTCCGCATAACTCCGACGGATTGGAAGGAGGCGCCCCGTTGAGAGCGGAGCGCCATCATTCGATGACATAGGCCAGCGACATGACCGCCTGCTTCGCTTCGGGCGAGGTCGGGAACTCGCGGGTATCGATCGGATTAGCCGGATACCGACTTGTTCAGCTTCTCGAGTTCGGGGATCCAGGCCGCGCCCTTGATCGAGCCGACGCGCTTGCCGCAAAGCTCTTCCGGCCTGGTGAAGGTCTCGCAGGTCTTGGCTGAGACCGCGATCGAGACGCCCGTCTTCATGTAGGGATGTAGTCGATCTGCTTGGCGCGTGGGGCAGTCACGTAAGCGTGGAAGCGATGACGTTGAACCGATCGCTGGAGACGCCAAGGATCAAGTTCTCGAAACGGGTGTCACGAAACGAAACCTCGTTGCCGGTCATCTTGCCGATCAGCTTGACCAGCTCGACGTCGAACCGGCGGGCTGGTTGGCGTCGACGAAGTAGTTGTAGGGCGGGTAGGTGAGATCGACACCGTCATTCAGCGTCTCCGCATGGGCAGCAGTCGGTAGCGCCGCCAACAAGATGATACCGGCAAGGAGTTTTTACATGGACCGTTCCTCTCAATTGATAACCATATTTGTTGAACAATTATGAGATTGCAGTCCCTCCGATGCGTAAAGCTTCATCAACGGGCTTATTTCGAGCAGATCGACTGCCTGCATCCCGGCGAAGACTCTTGAATAATGACGCCAAACGCCTGAAATCCCGAAACAAAACAAGATGACTGAACGCCTGCGCGCAAATCCCTTAAAATGGGTTTTAACAGGCTCACTCAGCCGATCTGAATCCCACACGAAGAGGAGATGCGCCCGAACCATCGGTAGTCGATGCTCTTCGCCCGATACCTTAGCCCGTTTGGCAGCAGCGCCAAGATCAACACATAGGTTACAGCATCTCTCTTGACATCAGTACATTGTTCAACAAAAATCAACCATGACGGAGACTGCATTGACCAACAGGAGTCCCCCCGACCGACCCCTTGTCCTGACGCAGACCGCCGCCGGCTTGCTGCGCGACAAGATCCTGCGTGGCGAACTCGCGCCAGGCACACCGCTGCGCGAGGTCGTGTGGGCGGAAGCGGCGAACGTATCTCGCAACACCCTGCGCGAAGCGTTGCGCGATCTGGTTGCGGAAGGGCTGATCGAGCACCGCGCCCATTACGGCGCCACCGTGCGGGCGCTTAATGCCACGGAGATCAGCGAAATCTACGCAATCCGCATGACGCTCGAATTGCGCGGCATCACCTGCAGCGCCTACGCCTCCCAGGAAGCGATGTCCGAGCTGGTGGCGCGTGTGGAAGCCGTGCAGCGGGCAGCACTCGCCAAGGATTGGCGGCAGTGCGCCACCGCGTCGCTGGAGTTCCATCAGCAGATCGTCAATTTCATCGGCAGTCCGCGTCTGAATGATGTTTTCGCGACCGTCGCCGCGCAGGCTCGCCTCGCCTTCTCGATGGCGCCCGACGCCCGGCGCTTCCAGGAGCCGTGGGTGGCGCGCGATGTCGAGATCTGCGGGCTGCTCTGCGACGGCGATCGCACAGCGGCCAGCCGGGCCCTCGAACTCTATCTTCAGGAATCCGAACGCGTGGTGCTGGAAGCCGCCCGCGCGCAGACCCTGCCCCGCCCCAGCAAGACATTGGCGGCATCCGCCGATTAACGCGGCCATCCGCAAAGCATATTAGGAGAAAGACAGGGATGAAGCCCCAGCCGATTACCAGTGCACCGGAAGACGCATCGAGCCGCAAGGCGATCAAGCCGGTGATCTGCTATCCCGTAGACACGCTGCCCCGCCCGGACCTCCAGGCGTACCGCGCATTGCGCCACGATCTGGTGTTCGTTGAGCGCTTGATCGTGCCGCCACGCGACGCGGCCTGTTGGAACGTGCCGGCAGGCCATTTCTGCCGCATCCTCTCCAGCGAGGGCTCGCAGGTGGGCGATCTCAACCTCTTCAATGCCAACAATCTGGAGGAGCGCCTCTTCACCGGCAAGACCCGGGCGCTCAATGGCACGCATGTCGGCCTCGGCGACCAGCTTTTCTCCAACATGCCCTATCTGCGCCCGATCGCGACGATCACCCACGACACGCTCGACTGGTACGGCTTCGACGAATTCGGCGGTTCGGTCCACGACGTGATCGGCACGCGCTGCGACCCCTATACGCACAATCTCCTCAGCAATGGCGGCCAGTATCATCACTGCTGCCACTCCAATCTGACCCGCGTCTTCGCGGCGCAGACCGGCAAGTCGCTGCAGGAGGCAAGCACCTACATTCACGACGTGCTCAACGTCTTCATGTGCACCGGCTTCACGCGCGACACCGGCCAGTATTTCATGAAGGCAAGCCCGGTTCGCCCCGGCGACTACCTCGAGTTCTTCGCCGAGATCGACCTCCTCGGCTGCATGTCGGCCTGTTCCGGCGGCGATTGCTCTTCCGAGCATTCCTCGGATGCCGTGGCCTGCTATCCGCTGGCGGTCGAAATCTACAAGCCGACTCATCCCCCGGAAGGCTGGAGCGCGCCCAAGGTCAACGGCTACGACGGCACGCATGGCCTCTAGGTCGGCCATGTGATGTTCTTCGCTCCGCTTGAGCTTGCCCCCAATGTGAATGGCCCGTTCGAAACAGCAGTTGATGATCAAATGCATTTGCGGGCTCGTCGTGTTGCTTGGCTAGCTGCTGTAAGGCAAAGTCCTAGCGATGAGACATGATCTAGCCATTTTCGACTTCGACGGAACGCTTGCAGATAGTCGAGAGTGGTTCTTCGGCTCGCTCGACGACGTGGCTGATCGTTTCGGTTTCCGCCGGACAACCGTCGAAGAAAGGGAGGCGCTCCGGCATTTGGGGAGCCGTGAGATAATTCGGAAGCTACGAGTGCCGATGTGGAAGATGCCGGCTATCGCCGCATATATGCGGCGAAGGGCGACAGAGGACATCGAGTCGATACAGCTGTTCGAAGGGGTCATACCGGCATTGACGATGTTGCGCCAGCGCGGCATCAAGCTCGCGATCGTCAGTTCCAATGCCGAGCAGAACGTACGAACGGTTCTGGGCCCGGAGCTTGCCGAACAGATCAATTTTTTTGGATGCGGGTCTTCAATGTTCGGCAAGGCCGTCAAGTTTAGACGCGCGATGAAGCAGCTCGGGACCGCGCCCGAGCGCACTGTCTGCGTCGGCGACGAGACGCGCGACATTGAGGCAGCCAATGCAGTCGGTGCGTCGTCCGCGGCAGTCACCTGGGGATATGCCGCACCGGAATCGCTTCGGCGGCTGAAGCCGACGCTGCTCCTCGAGCATGTGCATGAACTAGAGAGACTGGCCGGGTAACCATCCAAGCCTGCTTATGGAGCGCCATCGCCTTGGGTCGCTCGCGAACCATGGCAGGGCCGGTGCGCGCAGCGATCGTTGGGCGATCCGCGCGTACTGTCGTGTCGATGAGTTGATGCCGACGTCTGCCTCTAAACAGATAGCTACCACCGGTCCTTTTGATCGTGGGAAGCCAGCCAATTTCGTCTGCTCAGTCACCTCAAACTGGACGGGGCGTTTTGTGCGACAAACTAGATCATGGCACAAGAAGGCTTAAATATACGAGCGGCGCTTCGTAGCGACATGGTAGCTATCGGGGAGATCGCAGCAACCTCTTGGCATCACAGACTTACCGGGCTTGTATCCTCTGACTTCCTTGCCTCGCTTTCAGCCGAACACCAAGCTTCCCGCCACAGCCGGATCTTTTCCAAGCCCGGCGTCGTCTATCGCGTTGCGACATAGAAGGCCTCGGTATTGCTGGTTTCGCGTCCGCAGGTCCAGGTCGTCAAACAGAATTCTTCGAAGGAGCAGAACTCTATGCCATCTACCTTCGACCCGAGTTCGAACGGCAGGGCATCGGTCGCGCCCTGTTTAGGGCAGTCGTCACGGAGCTGATCGAGGCAAACCCCTGGGGCCTCTACCTCACTGCGCTCTCTGCAAATCCGAACCGCCGATTTTATCGTTCGATGGGCGGCCGTGAAGTGAACGCACCAGACATTCAACTCGGTATCTTGTCTTGCCCTCAGGTCGGGTTCGTTTGGAACGATCCCGTCGGTCATCCTGCGAGATGACCAGGGCTACGCAAACATATTGGGGCCGATCTCCCCGCCAACTTCAATGATGACATCCGCGGGGACATTGTTCCTCCTTGCCGCGGCGCGAATGGCTTCAGGATTTGGCGCTTCGTAAAGGCAGTACGTCTTTTTCCTGTCCGCGCTGAGGAAGGAAAAGATCCACTTTACTCCCTCCTCGTCGTTGATCAGATTGATTTCCTCGACACCCTCCTTCGACAATTCGAGTTGTTCGGCAAAGTTTCTCTCGATGATATAGCGCGGCATGACGAAACCCTCTTCCCACCTAGGCAGCGAACTGTTGGTCCTAGTGAATGGTCTGCTTCAGTCGTTGTTGCAGCCTGACCATTCCCAGTTCGTCCGCTGTTGACCGGGCATGCTCGGATAGCGACATTGCTCTCTTTATCGCGGCTCGGCTACCTATTTTCATTAGCAACTCGGAATATTCAGCCTGCGTGTGCGCGAGCCACGGTCGCGAGCCGATCGCCGAATTCATCTCGAGTGCATGCTCATAGTGCCTGGATGCCCGGTCGAATTCACCCAGCGCTGCGGACAACATGCCCAGATAGCGGCTTGCGGCACCGAAGCAGACAGTTGCCATGCCTATCGTGACGGTCATCTCCTTGTAGTCGAGCATCAGATTATAGAGAGCCTGGGCAGCTTTCGTGTCGCGGAGACCGGCGGCGACCTCCGTCAGGAACGAGAGGGAAGCGCTTCGCTTTCCGTCAAGCGGAACGATGAAGCGAGTGCGGGCAAGCTCGCTTAATCTCCGCTGGGCCGCTTCCCGATAGCCCAGGTCAAAGGCGACCAACGCGAAACCCGGTAGCCAGGTGGTTTCTTCCGGGTTTTCCTCGATCAGCAACTTAATGATAGGCGCGACCTCCGAGAGACGGCTCTGCTCCCTGCGGATCGTAAACATTTGCATGCCGTAGACACCTTCGGGTGCCACGCCAAGGGTGTGCTTGCCGAGCTTCAGCGCTTCCTCGGCAAGCTCCTCGGCCGCGGTGAACCTTCCATCGAGGATGGCCATCATCGCTCTTGCGATCCGAGCGTAAAACTGGACGTTGAGATGCTGCCGCTTGGTGCCGAGTTCCTCCAAGGCGTCGACCGCCCGATCGGCCCGTGCACGATCGCCCAGTTCAGTTGAGACGTAGGTGTCAATGGAAAGCGCCCTGGTCAGCACATCGTCATCGTCGATCTCGCCCGCGAGCCGTCGTATTTCATCCACGCGGGCGATCCGGTCGTTTTTTTCCGTGGCGGATTTGACCGGCGAGGCTGTCAGGAGTGGGAGAACGGAGAGCTCCACAAGGGAGGTCTTATCGCCGACCTGCCGGGCGAGCTCTATTCCAACGCTATGGCATTTTGTGGCCTTCTCGCTGTCACTGAGGTAGGCGTATGCCCGCGCAAGATGGCTGAAAAGCTGGCACCGCGATCTCTTGTCGGCTGGTTCGACCATCGCCAGGGCCTCCTCGAGAAGCGGCAAGGTTTCGGCAAGCGAGTTCGAGGAGAGAAATTGCGAGCCGTCAAGGCCGATCACTGCGCGAACGAAGCCCAGCGTGTCTGCCGCTTTGCGTGCCAATGGGGCGGCCAGCCGGTATTTCGCCAGCGAATCCGTCATGCGGCCCGCAGCGTACAGGGCGTCGCCTAGTTTCAGGACTGCTGCGAGAAGATGCGTTTGCTGGCCGGGCTCCTTGGGCAACTGTTGTGCCATCGACAGTGCGTTCTGGAAATGGTCGACCGCCTCGAAATTGGCGGATCGTGCGAGGGCTCGTTCTCCAGCCTTCATCCAGTATGGAAGCGCGAGTTCTGCCCGTTGCGCTTTCTCGTAATGTTGGGCGATGAGTTCGGGCTGCGTGGCAGCGACATCGGCATACTGGTCGACGAGAACCTTGGCGATCTCCTCGTGGAAATGTCGTCGCCGCCGGTTGAGGAGGGATTGGTAGGCGGCATCCTGAATGAGCGCATGACGGAAAACGAGAGTATCATTCAAGACACCGCCTGCGACGACGATCTGGCTGGAAACAAGCTGGTGCAGTGCTTTTTCGAGTATCCGATCATCGAGACCTGCAATCTTCGACAGAAGGCCACGATCGAACTCCCTGCCAATTACGGCAGCAATCTGGGCGACCTCCTTTTCTATTGCCGCCAGACGATCGAGACGAGCCATCAAAGAACCCTGCAGGCTGTCCGGGACCTCTACGTTGAGCGATGTTGACGTTCCGCTCTCGATGATCGAGCGGGTCAACTCCTCGATGAACAGCGGCACGCCGTCCGCTCGCTCTGCGATCCTTTCGGCAAGCTGGTCGGGAATGTCGCGGTCCATCGATCCGATGAGTTCGTGCATCTGTTGCCTGGTCAGACGTCCAATGGAGAGTGTTGTCGACTGCGCCAATCCGCTGGCCCAGTCCGCGCTCCATTCCGGTCTATGGGTCACGACGACAAGGGCTGCCGTGCCGTGAAGCCGGCCGATGAGTTCTTGTAGCACTTCGATGGTGGACGGATCCATCCAGTGCGCGTCTTCTACGACCATCAGCACCGGAGCGATCCTGGTCGCAAGCAACAATCGGTTCGCGAGGGTGCGGACGAGAAGGTCCTTACGCTGGTGGGCGGAGAGATTGAGCGGTTTGAACTCGTGACCGACATCGAGCGAAAGTAGCTCCGCATAGATTGCGCCAACGTCCGTGGGCCTTTCGCCGTAGCGGCTGACAAGGGTGCGAAACTTTTCGACCCGCGTTTTTCGGTCGTCTGTCGGGGTAAACATCGCGACCCGGCTCAGTCGCTCGACGATCGGGTAAAAGGCCGATGTGGCGTGATAGGGTGAGCACTGCAATCGGATGAGTTCATGCTCTGTCTCGCGCAGATGTTCTTCGAAGGCTTCGACAAGACGGGATTTTCCGATGCCCGCCTCCCCCGACAAAAAGACCATCTGTCCCTGGCCGGCCTTCGCCAGATCCCACCGTTCGAGCAGCAGGCCGATCTCGCTGGCACGTCCGACAAATTTCGAAAGCTTTCTGGAATGCGCGGCTTCGAAACGGCTATCGACCTCTCGCTCGCCGCGGACTTCGAAGAGCGCAATGGGCGAGGTGAAGCCTCTGAGCGCTCGCTCGCCGAGGCTGGCGATTTCGAACGACCGCCCGGCAAGGCGACGGGTGCTGTTCGAGACCACGATCTGGCCTGCGGCGGCCGCCGCCTGCAGGCGTGCTGCGAGATTTGGCGTGTCTCCCGCGATCGATCCACGCTCCTTGGCGCTGCCGTCGGTGTCGCCAACGACCACGTGCCCGGATGCGATGCCGATCCGAGCCTTCAGTCCCCGCTGGTTGGGCGACTGCAGCGCATCGACGGCGGTCATCGCCTCGAGACCGGCCCGGATTGCGCGCTCTGCGTGGTCCTCGTAGGCCATGGGCCACCCAAAATAGGCAAGCACGCCGTCTCCGAGATACTTGGCGACATAGCCTCCGAACCGCGTGACTGCGCCCGCGACGCTATCCTGATAACGGCGGATCAGCTCGTGCATGTCTTCCGGGTCGAGCTCCTCCGACAATGCAGTCGACCCGACGAGGTCGCAGAAGAGCACGCTGAGCAGCCGTCTGTCAGCCGCAGCGTCCGTCGCGACGGCAGAGGATTGCTGTTCGTCCGGAGGTTGCTGCGCAAGTCCGTTTATGGCGGCTAAAATAATTTTGCGGTGACCAAGCGAGACGCCGAGTTCACGCAGGTCGGATTCCGCGACATGAGGGAGCGCTCGCAGATCAACGTCATTCTCGATGAAGGCCGCGGCGTACTTGCCGAGACCGAGTTGGGCCAGCCAATCCTCAATCGTCTGCATCGACTTTCAATCCGCTCAACCGTTCCTCAAAAAATACCACGAACGACGGCCTTGTGCACGCTGTGGCGCGGGGCCGCTCGCGTTGGGAGACCGGGGGTTCAGGTGGGTCACCGCTGATCGTCAGGTTGCTGACCAGCGGATTTGCGAAACTCATTTCCATTGCTGATCAGGCGACGGCCTTCGGTCCCAGCCTGGGAGAATTATGGACTATTTGCGCCTTTCAGCGCATTCTCAGAAATCGCAATCGACCGCTGTGGGCAGCGAATTAAGTCGTCAGTGCATCGTTCCATGAACGCCTCTAGTCAGCGTTCGATTCGACGTCAGAAGCTTCAGGCTCGGCTTCAGGAGGGTGTAATGAACAGCGAAAACATCGGGAAGCTCACACAGGTTCTTCGCGGCACTCTTATCGGACGCGACCATGCCGACTACGAGGACGCCCGCAGGCTTTACAACGCCATGATCGACAAGCGGCCGCTTTTGATCGCAAAGTGTACGGATGCTGCCGACGTGATTGCCGCGGTGAACTTCGGACGCGACAACGAGCTTCCGATCGCTGTGCGCGGGGGTGGCCACAGCGGAGCCGGGTTTGCCAGCGTCGACGACGGCATCGTCATCGATCTGTCGCTGCTGCGGGGTGTGCGCGTCGACCCGGTAAAGCGGACAGTTCGTGTGGCTGCCGGGTGTACGACTGGCGAGGTCGACCATGCCACCCACGCCTTTGGGCTTGCAATCCCCTTCGGTGTCGTCTCGACCACAGGCGTGGCGGGCCTGACGCTGAACGGCGGCCACGGATACCTCACCCGCCAATATGGGCTTGCCATCGACAATCTGATCGAGGCCGACGTCGTGCTTGCGGACGGCACCTTCGTCACCGCCAGCAAGGCCGAGCACCCGGATCTGTTCTGGGGGCTGCGCGGCGGCGGCGGCAATTTTGGCGTGGTCACCAGTTTTCTGTTCGAGGCGCACCCTGCCGACACCGTCTACGCCGGTCCGATCTTCTGGGAGTTGAAGGATGCTCAGACGGTGATGGGTTGGTACCGCGAGTTTTTGGCGACCGCGCCGGACAAGTTCTACATCTTCCTTGGGCTGCAGACGGTTCCCTCCGCCGATCCGTTCCCGGTGGAGCATCGTGGCAAGAAGATCTGCGTGCTTCTCGTTTCCTACAATGGAGCGCTCGCCGACGGGGAGAAGGCAGTCGATGCTGTTCGCAGGGCGCTTCCGGATCCGATTGTCGATTTTGCCGGTCCGATACCCTACCCGGCGCTTCAAGGCATGTTCGACGGACTTTATCCGAAAGGCCTTCAATGGTACTGGAAGGGCGATTTCGTGAAGACGCTTCCGGACGCCGCGATCGAAGCGCACATCGAGCAGGCGGCCAAGGCACCCAGCGAGCCTTCGTGCATGCACCTTTATCCGATCGATGCTGCTGTCCATCGCAAGGCAAGAGATGAAACGGCATGGAGTTGCCGGGATGCTACCTGGTCGATGGTTATCGCCGGCGTTGACGCCGATCCGCGGCAGGCGGCGACGCTGAAGAAATGGGCGACCGACTATTGGCAGGCGGTCCACCCGTTTGATCTTAGCGGCGCTTACCCGAACTTCATGATGGACGACGAAGGCGATGTGCGCCTTAAGGCCACGTACGGCAATAACTACGAGCGTCTCGTCCACTTGAAAAAGAAATACGACGCGAGCAACCTGTTCCGGATGAACCACAATATTCGCCCTGCCGCCTGACGCCCGAGAGGGACGTTGTTGAGAAAACGCTTCCTCGATCCTGGCGACCACGGCGATGGTGGCTGCCAATGTCGGCTCTTGGGGCGCAAACCGGCCCTGGCGTTCACTCGGATTTGGCCGCGATCAGGGCTTTGCGGTGGATGCAGCGCCCATAGCACCGTTAATAAATGGAGAATGCACGACGCGCGAGACGCTGATTGGCCAAACGCTCAGCGCTCCAGCCAGGCTGCGAGGCCATCCAGCGTCTGCAGTCCGTATTCGACCGCGCCGAAGCCGATGACGAACCGACGCCGCTCGGGACTGGGGTGAAGCTGGCGCATGGTCAGCACCGTCTTCCCGTCTGCCTGCTCATCGAAGGTTACCGTGGTGCGGAAACGGTCGGGGTCGTCGGGATCGGGCGTGCCATAGTCCATCACGATCCGCTCATTCGGCGCGATCTCAAGAAAGCGCACGAGGTTCGGAAAGCGCTGTTCCTTGCCCTCGAACACGCCCACCATGTCGAACCGCCAGACCCCACCCTCGCGGATATCGGCCTCGTGGCTCTCAATTCTAAGACCGGCTGGACCATACCATTCGGCCAGCGCTTGGGGATCCATCCAAGCGGCAAAGACCTTGTCGCGTGGATATTTCAGCACCTTCACCAGCACGATTTCTCGATCAAGCGACCAGGTGTCAGACAGGTTTGCCATGTGCTTCGTCATCCTCTCCCGTTTTGTCCAGGTAGACCTCCAGCCGATCCAACCGCTCGGTCCAGCGCCTTCGCTCCGCTATCATCCAGTCCGCCGCCTCGTCGAAGCGCGCCTGTACTAGCCTGCACCAGCGGCTGCGCCCGCGCTTCTCGCTGGCGATCAGTCCGCAATCTTCAAGCACTTTGAGGTGCTGGGCAAAGGAGGGCAGCGCCATGTCGAATGGCTCGGCCAGCACGCTGACCGGCACCTCGCCGTCTGCCAACCGCGACACCACCGCGCGGCGGGTGGGGTCGCTGAGAGCGTGAAAGGCGAGGTCGAGGGGGGCCGAATGGTAAGGCATGCGACTTGTTAAATCGAGCCAGTGCATTGGTCAAGAATAAAAAGGTACTTGCCTTAGTGTCGAGGCGTATATAAAGGCACCTACCTTAGTGTTGGGCCCTGGTTATCCGGGCGGCTATGGTGCAATCACTCACAAGCAGATTCCAATGGCAGTTCGTGTCGATCTGATGATCTCGCTAGACGGTTTCGCGACAACGACGGACCAGACACCCGAAGCCCCGTTCGGGGAGGACTGGGCGCGTCTCGTCGGCGCTTATGTGGCGACGCGACCCGTCCGTGAGCGCGTGTTCAAGGATACCAGCGGGGCCGGGACCACCGGTGTCGACGATGACTACGCGAAGGAATATTTCGCAAATGTGGGTGCCGAGAGCATGGGCGCTGGCATGTTCGGGCTCCACAGCTTCCCCGACCATCCGAACTGGCGTGGCTGGTGGGGAGCGGCCCTTCCGAGTTCCCGTCTACGTTCTCACGCACAAGCCTCGACCCTCGATAGAAATGGCTGGTGGCACCACCTTCCATTTCCTCAACACCACTCCGGGTGATGCGCTCCGAAAGGCTGTTAGGGCAGCAAACGGTAAAGACGTGCGGATTGACGGTGGCGCAACGGTCGCTCGCGACTTTCTAAGAGCGGGGCTTCGATCGTCTTCATATTGCCATCACGCCGATTCCACTCGGGCGCGGCATACGTCTGTGGGACGATCTTCGCGGCCTAGAGGCTGGCTACACAGTCAAAGCAGAAACGGCACCGAGCGGCACAATACACCTCACCTTTTACCGCTAGCCTGTGACTTGGGCGATCCTGGCGCATAGTTGCCATCGCGTTTCACGGCCGAAGGAGTTCCTATCCCGCATTTTTCTGGGTTGGGCGATTATTCGAAATACAGGACTTCTTCGAGAGGAAGTCGAAGTCGCTTTGGCTCTTCCGATAAAATCCCGGCATAATCAATACCCCCGACAACCGGCGTTGTAAGGGGTATCGCGGCTGGCTCCGCAGGGCGGGTTTTCCCTTGTTATTTGTTCAGCGCATCCTTCAGCGCCTTGGCCGGCTGGAAGCTCAGCTTCTTGGCCGCCGCGACCTTGATGGTAGCCCCTGTCGACGGATTGCGAGCCTCGCGCTCTGGCGTCTCCTTGACCTTGAACTTGCCGAAGCCCGGTAGAGACGTTTCGTTGCCGGCAACAGCCGCCGCTGTAATCGAAGCGATCACAGCCTCCACAATGGCCTTGCCCTGTGCTTTTGTCAGGCTGTATTCCGCGGCAATCTTGTCTGCGATTTCATTGGTCGTGGTCATGATGTTCCCCATTTTTTTACGCCTTATGCTTCTCATCCCAAACGCGCCATGTCATCGCCCCGAGACCCTTGCGACCCATGCCCGGATGGGATTTCCACAAGTTCCAGACGGCGGGCATTCGAATACGCTTTTTGCCCGCGCCGGGACGTCAGCTCCGCCTCCCCGCCTTACGTGTCGCCTTCACCCCTCATGTCGGCACCGCATCCTCAGGCTGCGTAAGATCAATCGGCCAGCGTCCCTAGAAAGATGCGTCTAGTCGGTGATATCAGGCATCTCGTCTTTGTCGACGCGCCAGATCCATGCGGCAAGATCGGGCCTTGCCTCGATCATCTCCCTGAGCCTGGCCTCAAAGTGGGAATCGGCACCTGCCGGAACAATATAAAGCGCCAAGGGCTGAGGACGCTCCGGCAAGACTGCCGCCGCATAAGGCTGAGCCCGCGGCAGATCGAAACGAAGCCCCTTGATCGTCTTCTCACGCTTGCGCGCGAGGACCTGCAGCAATCGCGTCTCATGAACGCTTTCCACAGGCAGCCACTGTTCGGTTACCGTCATCAGGGCGATTTCGTGAGCCGTGACGATACCGGATGGAGTGCGGCCGATCGTTGCAATGACCATCAGGTGGTGATCGTCGGCGCTTTGCCACAGCTTAAGCTCGGTGCCGAAACGACGCTGGAGACGCCGCCACGTCTCGTCCTCCAGATAGAGACTGAAACCTGGCATGTGCTTGATGACGACCCGCTGTCCCATCCGCACCGCAGTAAGGTCCTTGATCTCGCCGATCAGGATCATCAGCGGCTTCGCTCCGGCCTTGTTCTGGAAAAGCGGCGCCAGAGCCCGGGCGCGCCGCTCCTCAATCGCTGTCTTGTCCTCGATGCGAAATGGCTCGGGAACAAGGATCCGTTCCGCAAGCCTCTCGCCCCTGACCGACATGGTCCTCGCTGCCTCGACAAGGTGGCTGTGAACCTGCCACCAATGTCGCTTTCCTGTCCAACGCGCCGTCCATTCGGTCAGTGCGCCTTCATGCCATAAAAGATGCAGGAGACCGCGAAGCGATAGCTTTGTACTGTCGTTCCTGACGCTCTCCAAGGCCTCTGTCACCCCTGACCGACGAGTGGCAGAGCCCCTCTTTGACAGCGAAAAATCCAGTCTCAGCGCCGTCGCACCCTCAGCATCCAGTTTGATCGCGTGGCCCATCAGGGCACCGAGCCCAGACAGCTCAAAAGGTGGCTCATAGGACGGGCAAGCCTGCTGATGGGCGCCACCCGTCAGTGGCATTCTTTTGATCATGGGCTGATCGCCGATCATCGCAATATACATCGGGATGCCCGGACTGCGGCACAGGCATACCGGCCGTGAGCGATTGCGATAAGCGAGCGCGAGCCGGCTGCCGAAGTCTTCGGCTTCGTCGGAGATTGTTTCGCCGTCGAAGAGAAACTCGCGCATCAGTCAGGTCGCCCTTGTACCAGCCGCACGGACGCGCAATCGTGCCATACGAGAGCAAAACCTGTCTGCTCAGATCGGCCAATCGTGCCGGGCGGCAAGCGCCAGTTCAAGGCCGCGCGGCCACTCCAATTTTCTCTCCGTTTCGTTTCACTGCATTTCGACAAAATCGGTTCCTCCACGCGCCGGCTCCGCCGGTCGTAACCACGACCTTGACCTGCCTCTCCCCGCCCCGCGTGTCGCCGTCGTCTCTCACATCGGTCAAGGAGACGACGACCATGACCGTCGAACAGCAAATCGAGGAACTCCGTGCCTTATCTTATTAGTCTGCACCGACTCTGACCCTCCTGCAAACGTCGATGCACATACAGAGGGAGGGATTTTCCACGCCGGCCGCAGCGCTCCCACATAGCTGGCGGAGGCCGGCCTGGAAAGCGCCTCCCGTTGACACGGGCACCCATGGTGCGGGTGCCCAGAGCGCGCGAGCACACGCTATTGACCGATTTCGTGACCCGTCTGAACCAGTTTCGAGATCATCTGAATGAACGGTTCGGGGGGCGACGAGGCGCCAATCATTTCACCTGGTCCCGATGGTCGTCCTTGGCTGCTGAAGACGCGGCAATTTCGTCGAACGATCGCATGGCACATCGCCATCGACCGTTCGGGACGGTAGCCGGAATAATTCAATATGACACGTTACAGTCGCTGCCATCGAAGGCTATGTGGGCCCAAGCAAATCTGGCTGCCGTGCGGAGGTCGAGGCGAAGCGTCGCCTCGGGCAGAGGGCGATATTCTCTCTTCGACGAGCGGCAATTCGGGGTGGGGCTATCAGGTCCTGGCGCAGTCCGCATTGGCAGATCGCTCGACGGCGCGGCAGCCGAGCTGCAGCCGCTACCCGGCATGATCGCTGATCGCAGTCGCCTCCGCGTCATGTTGGCCGACACGGCACGCACTCTTTATGTCGGCGCGTGGGCCGATTGTTTCTTCGACCCTGCCACCGCCGTCTGTCTTCGTCACGTCGCCGGCGATCCGCCAATACGGACGATCCTCCCACAGGATTCGAAACGCGACGGCTTGGCTGTTCATATATGCGAGGAACAATTCCCGGCGCTCTATCCGAGGCAGCATCCACGCGTCATCGAAGGGATAATTCCGGCGTTATGGAGCAAATGCCACCGACTCCCGTCCCAACGAAGCCACATGCATTCATGCAAACTATTGCTTCCCATTCTCCATGAATTGAGCGCACAATCCAACCGGCTCACGGAGCCGAAGGGATACGCTGGGGGCGGTCCATGGTTTCCTCACCTGCAACAGCACTTATGGTGCCTTTCGCGGTTTTATTGATGGGTCTGTTCGCACCGAGCGATGCCCACATGGCGACTGGCACTTGGACCTACCCGCCCGCCTGTTGCAATGGCAACGATGTCGACGGCGACTGCCAAGCGATTCCGAGTTCGGACGTCACGAAAGGGCCGTTTGGATTCTCAATTCAACTTCATCCGGCAGACCATCATCTTGTGACCAGAAATCAGTTATTGTTAATCCCATACGGAAAGGAGATGCTATCTCACGACTATCACTATCACATCTGCCTTCAGCCAACAGATGACCCTTCTGAAGCTGTGGGGATGGGGCGGGAAGGGAAATACCGCGTTAACTGCTTCTTTGTGCCTCCGGACGGTGTTTGATTGGGAAATCCTCTCGTCGTTTCGCGATGGCAGCAAGCACGAGGTCGCAGTTCAGCCCTGGTCACTCCTGCCACAAAGGTACCAACGCCAGCCTCGTTACCGATTGGTGGCATTTGCTACATTATTCCGGATAATTCCAGCCCTCCGACCCGCGCGCTTTTTGCCACGCGCTCGCCTCTTCCAAGATGCCGGAGAATTGCGCCCGCGTTTCGAGATCCACCGGGCGAATGTCAATTTCCACGTCGATATCGCTCATCAATCTCGCCATGAATCGGCAACTATGCTCTCTTAACCCGAAGCATGCTCAAAAACGGTGTCGAAACGACTAAGGCGGGAGCCAGATTGTATGCGTCAGCCTCGCATCGCGATCATTCTCGACGAGAACACAAGCACGGGCGGAACACGCTATGAAGCGGCCAAGGGGTATTTTCGGGGAGTGAGCAAAGCGGGAGGTCTTCCCTTTGGCATCCCGTATCTTCCTGAGGTCGTGGACATCGTTGTGAACGAGTTCGATGGCCTGGTCTCAGTTGGTGGCCGGTTCGCCTATCCTGATGATTGGTACATCTCCGGCGAGATCTCCAAAGCCCCGCCATCGGAACGTCTCGATGTCGAAAGGGCAATCGTCGAGGGTTTCCTGGAGAAAGACAAACCCATCCTCGGCATATGTGCCGGCATGCAGATGCTGGCATGCCTGAACGGTTGTCGCCTCACGCCCGATCTTCGCGCGTCCTTTCCGACCGCAAATGAACACGACAAAAGAGACCATCTCCATGCAATCGAGATTGTCCCGGAATCCCGCTTGGGGCAGATCATTGGCAGACCCCGCATCGAGGTGAACACCTTCCATCGCGAAGCGGTCGCGCATCTGTCACCAGCCGTTCTTGCAAGCGCCTATGCTGAAGATGGTATCGTCGAGGCTGTCGAAGTCGTCTCCAGCTCGTTCGCGATTGGCCTGCAATGGCATCAGGAGCTGTTTGCCGATGCGGATCACCCCGGCAATGCCGTTTTTCGGGGTCTTGTAGAAGCAGCATCCTAGCCCGCCGCTTCAAGCACACCGGGGATAGATATATCTGGAATACGGTCGCATCCCCTTGGCTGGGCTGCGGGCTCCCTTCTTTCTGTCGTCCCATTCTACGGCTTCTCAGCCCGCGTCAAGGACGATCGGTACCCCAATTTTTACCGCCCTCAGTCGCACTTCGCAGGGCAAAAATCGGCTCCCCCGATCGCCGGCACCGCCGGTCGCGTTTCGCGATCCTTGACCCGCACTTCGCGCGCACGTGGTCCCTTTGACGTCATCAAAAGGAGACGATCAACATGACCACTATCGATCAGATCAACGAACTGCGTGCCGAGCTGCAAGGCTGCTTCTTCACAAGGCAAGAACGTGCCGTGGCCGAAGCCGAACTGGCGGCTCTCATGGCTCAGGCGCGGGCCGAGGACGAGCAATTCGCACGCGACATCGAAGCATTTGTCCTCGCTGACCTCGAATGAGGCCAGTATCTGAGGGAGGTTGTCGCTCCCTTATGAACCTTCGGTGGATATAGGCCCGCTGCTCGGCGCGGCGGCTATCTTCAGTTGCAGGTTCCTGTTCGGCACCGAGGATTGAAGATCCGCACTTCGCAGCCGAAGTGTTCGAGCAGCCGCGCGGCCTCATGTGCAAGGAACCGGCTGTAGGATACCTGCCTCAGCGAACCGTAGAGGATTAAAATGCGCGGCTTGTGCGTCGACAATGGCGGCCGTCGTGCCGCCGGGTCCAACTGGCGCAAATGTTCCGGCGAGGCGCCTGGCAGATCAGACAATGCGTTTGCCCTTGGCGTCGAGGACTTTCTCGCCGTCCTCCTTGGTGAAGGCGCCCTTGTGCGTGTCGGGCAGGATATCCAGCACCACTTCGGACGGGCGTGCGAGTCGCGTGCCGAGTGGGGCGATGACGAACGGCCGATTGATGAGGATCGGGTCCTTCAGCATCGCGTCGAGAAGCTGATCGTCCGTCAGGTCCGGGTTGTCGAGACCAAGCTCCGCATAGGGCGTGCCCTTTTCGCGGATGGCCTTGCGCACCGTAAGACCTGCGTCTGCGATCATCTTCACCAGCTCTGTGCGCGATGGCGGGTTCGTCAGGTATTCGATAACCGTCGGCTCGATGCCGGCGTTGCGGATCATCGCCAGCGTGTTGCGCGACGTGCCGCATTCCGGATTGTGGTAGATGGTGGCGTTCATAGCTTTGCCTCTGACGATACGGTTAAGGGTGCGTTCGGCTGCAGGAGCCAGGTGAAGAGGAAGAGGCCTGCGACCGCACCGGCTATCTCGGCAACCCAGAATCCAGGAAGGTCGACCGGTCGAATGCCGGAGAAGGTGTTTGTCAGCGACCGGGCGAGTGCCACAGCCGGATTGGCGAAGGACGTCGAAGCCGTGAACCAGTAGGCGGCGGTAATATAGAGGCCCACCAGCCAAGGCACCGCCTTCTGCTCGAACTTGATGCCGGCGAGGATCACCGCCACCAGCCCAAAGGTTGCAACCCCTTCCGAGAACCATTGCGCGCCCCCGGTGCGAACCTTGTTCGACAGCTCGATCAGCGGCAGGTCGAACATCAGATGCGAGGCCAGCGTGCCGACCACGCCGCCAACGATCTGCGCGATGACATATCCGCCGAGGTCGCGTTTCGGCAGCGACCGGGACATTGCAAAGATCAGCGACACGGCCGGATTGAAGTGTGCTCCGGAGATCGGTCCAAGGACCGTGATCAGCACTACCAGGATGGCACCGGTGGCCAGCGTATTGCCAAGGAGCGCCAATCCGACATCCTGGGTCAGGGATGCGGCCATGATGCCGGACCCCACCACAGTCGCGACCAGCATGGCGGTGCCAAATCCCTCGGCGACAAGCCGACGCCCTAGATCAAACCCACCCATCAGCTGGCCTTCGGCTGCTTGATGCTGGCGCCTTCCATCGTGCCGATCTGGCGCAAATGCGATTCCAGCGCGAGCCTGTCGATCGAAGCGAGTGGCAGGCTGATGAAGGCCATGATGCGGTTCTTGAGAAAGCTGGCCGCTTGCGCGAAGGCACGGCTCCTTTCCATTTCACTGCCTTCCACAGCGGCCGGGTCTTCGATGCCCCAATGGGCCGTCATCGGGTGGCCGATCCAGACCGGACAAGCCTCGCCGGCGGCGCTGTCGCAAACCGTGAAGATGAAGTCCATTTGCGGAGCGTCCGGCTCGGCGAACTCGTCCCAGCTCTTCGAGCGGAAGCCAGTCGACGGATAGCCGAGCGCTTCAAGCTCCTTTACGGCGTGCGGATTGACCTCGCCCCTCGGTTGGCTGCCGGCCGAATAAGCCTTGAAGCGGCCATTGCCTTCCGCATTCAAGATCGACTCCGCCAGGATCGAACGGGCGGAATTGCCCGTGCAGAGAAAGAGCACGTTGTAAACGCGTTCGGCAGTCATTGCAGTTTCTCCTGCGTTTTAGGGGTGCAGCAGGTGGCAAGCTCCGCGGCCGGGGCGCAGATCTCCGGATGACCGGAGCAGCAATCCTCCATCAGGAAGCGGACGAGCCCGCCGAGCGCTTCATAGTTCGCCGTGTAAATGATCGAGCGCGATTCCCGCTGCTGTGCGATCAGGCCGGAGCGTTCAAGCTCCTTCAGATGGAAGGAGACGTTCGACGGCGATACCTCTGCCCTTTCGGCGATTGCGCCCGCAGCCATGCCGTCAGGGCCGGCGACGACGAGCATGCGGATGATATGCAGCCGGGTCTCCTGGGACAGCGCGCCGAATGCGATCAGGGCTTGACGTTGATCCATATTTCAACAATCCTTGAACCATTGAAACGAGGAATAACGCAGATGAACGCCGTCGACAACAGCAAAATACAGAAGGGCGATATCTCGCTGGGCAAGCTCATGAGCGTGCTCGCAGCCGCCAAGGATTCTGCGCTGGTGTTCTATTACGACGGACGGCCGGTGAAGCCCGGCTATCACGTGACCGAGGTCAAGGCCGGACAGTTCGCGGCTCTCGACTGCGGCGCCAATCCTGAGGCATGGGCAGAGATTTTCATTCAGCTCTGGGACGTCGAAGAAGGCGACCGCACCCACATGCCAGCGGGCAAGTTCCATGCGATCATTCGCAAGGTAACGGAGCATGTGAAGCTGGATGACGCGGCCAAGCTGACATTCGAGGTCAGCGACGGCGTTCAGCCGATGCAGCTCTACTGCGCTTCAATGCCAACGCTCCACGGCAGCACGGTTCATGTCGAGCTCACGCCGCGGCAGGCAAGCTGCAAGCCTCGCGATCGTTGGCTCGCGGAACAGCAGGCCCAGGCGCAATCATGCTGTGGTCCCTCAACTGGAAAAAGCGCCTGCTGCGGCTGATGCTGTCTCCAGATTTCGGTTGACTGTCACGACAACGGGCGGAGGACCGTGACGCCGAGACACTCCAGGAACGTTTGACGATCGAAGCCGAGCTGGCGCTGATGATCGCCGAGCGCGCCGTCATCTGGGCCGAGCTCGACGGCCGCATCGATCCCGAGCCGCCTTTTTGTGGCGGCTTGCCATTGCGCACCGTCGGAGCGGTCAGACGTAGGCACCTCAATACCCATTGTCTTGCAGATAGGTGTCGATCGCCGCCTGCATGATCACCGTCATCCGGATATCGTTTTCATGGGCTGCCCGCAAAAGCCTTGCCTTGACATCCTGTTCAAGCGGCACATTGACGTAAAATCGAATATTCCGCTCTTTCATCCGCTTCAGGTTCTTGAGCCTTCGCCTCGTCTCCTGTTGCTCGGCCGCGCGCCTGGCGGAACGGCGAAGTCTTTCTTCTTCGGGAAGCCTCGGCAGCAGCGTCTTACCTTCAACCGCTCGAGGATGGCCGACAGCACCAGCGTCAGTATCATCGGCGGAAGACCTGTCTGGGAGCGTTCCGCTCGGTTCGCCGGGCTTGCGTCTCGGGGCAAGTGAGAAATCAATCGTGTTCTTCGTCATGCCGTGATCTCCGCCAAAGCCGTCATCCGCCGAAGCTCGATCTCGTCCACCAGGGCCCTGACTTCAAGCCGCGCCTTTCGAACCGGTTCCGTGGGCTCCTGCATCTGCAGCGTTCCGAGGCCATTCTGGATTTCCCGATAGATGTTGCGCTCATAAAGCTCGGTGTCGAGCAGCATGGTCTGATAGCTGGCTTCAACCAGGCCGGCCACGAAGGGTCTTATGTAACGATAGGCCTCGAGGCTTCGCCCCGTCAGCGTGATGCGCGTGCGCACATTCATGTGAAGAACGAATAGCCCCAGTTGATCGTTGATGTCGTTGACCTCGGAAATCGTCTGACCGGCCGCCTCGATTTCCTTGATGCCCGGCTGCAGCGGCGACAGGACGAGGTTTGAGGAACGGATGATGGTGGTCTGCAAGGCGCTGTCGACGCCGGGCGCGTCGATAATGACGACATCGAACGCAGGCGCATAGGTCCGAAGCAGATCTTCGATCGCCCGCTGGTTGGCTGCGACTGCCACTTCGATATTGCTCGGCACGTTGCCCTTCCTGTGACACAGCTTCCACCACCCGGCGAGGTTCTGCCGACTGTCTGCGTCGATCATGAGGATGCTTTGTTGGTCGAGTGCATATTCGCCGGCAATCAGCGTCGCCATCGTCGTCTTCCCGGCACCACCCTTGTTGCTGACCACCGCGTAAGTCCGCGTCATGAAGGCTCCCTTCAACGAAACTGCATCAAAAATCCTTCTCCGGAGCGCAAACCATATTAGTTCATTTTCATCCCTCGTCCAGTCCATTTATCGGGGCGCCATTTTTCATGGCTCCGCGTCCACTGCCCGAACCGATGTCATCGGGTGACGTATCGTCCGCCATCAAACGGAAAAACGTCCATTGCCTACATATGTGTTTATATTCAATATGTTGTTTCCATGAATCTGTGGAGCACTTCGCCACCAAATGATCACATGATGCTGACACACCACACGGCAATATTCCCCTTCGCTACCGCCTCACAGCGCGATCGCGGATTGGAGCGGTCTCGATGGAAGACTTGCGGTCATGAACCATAATAGTCTATGTTGGTTCGGCAGGATACGCAATTTTGTGATACAAAATTGCTGACGATCGACGGACAGGCCGTCGATAGCGCCTGCGGCGTTCAATGAACAAGGCAAAGTACCGTGGCTCGGATGAAGCAAATAGCGCCGATCAACACGCCCCCGAAGGAGCGGAAAGCCCATGTCGTGCACGCTCGTTTCACGGCAACCGAACTGGCCGCCGTTCAAAAGGCGGCAGCATGCGCCGAGCTTACAATGTCAGCTTTTATGCGCTCGCTGACGCTCGAGGGTGCTGGCGTCCGACCATTCCTGACAGAGGAGGACCGGGCCGTGTTTGACCTGCTTCATCGCGACCTGCGCGCCATCGGCATGAACTTGAACAGTCTTCTGCGGCTCGCTCATCAGCGCATCATTCCCAGCGAGCTTGGCGAGCTCCTGAAGGACCTCCAGCCCGTCGCGGCCGGTCTCGCCTTGGAACTGCGCCGGCTCGAGAGGAGAAACGGCCGTAGCGTTGGAGGGCGTCCCTAGTGGAGATCTTTCTCGGAGCGTTCACACAGGAATGGGAGCGTCGAAGGGCGGCCTTCCTGCATGAGCGCCTGATCGCGAGCACAACGGACGACGAGGAGCTTCGCCGGCGGCGCGGAAGCACGGTGCTGTTCGGGGCGGCGGACCAAAATCCCTTGAAAAGCTTCAAGAAGTTCGCTCATTGGCCGCTTGCGCAAAGTTCGCCGTCGCAGCGCCGACCGATGGAAACGCGGTTTGCCGGACTTGCAAGCGGCAGCCAACCGGCTGTCGTCAAGATGGCGTCCTTTGGCGCGGCCAGCCGGCTTGGCGCGATGGCGGGCTATATTTCCCGCAATGGAGAGGTTTCGATGGAAACCCAATCCGGTCAGGAGCTGCGTGGCCGGGATGCGATCGCTGCGCTCTCCGACGATTGGGCGCCTATGATGGGCAATCGCGCTGAAAGCCGCGACATCGGAATTTTCTGCATCGATATCGCCCATGGTCCCGAGGAAGCGCAAGCAATGAATAATCGGGCTCGCTTCATCGTCAAATCGGCGCTCGGCGATCGGTCGTTTGCATTCGGGGTTGCGGATTGTGGCAGAACTCACCGCATCGAAGGCGTTGCTGTCTTGCGCGCGAAGGATGGCGAGCGGCTGACCGCCGATGCCAAGGCCACCGAAATTGTCCAAACACGGATGACAAGGGCGGGAGTTGACGCCACGGAAGCGGAGTTTCGCTTCACGGGTTACGGCAATGGCGTCGAGTATGGTTCCGCCCGGCTGCGCACGCTGGTGGCGAGGTTCGACGGCACGGTCGAAACCGATCGCGGCGAAAAGATTGGCGACGCCAAACAGGCCGGCGATCTGGTGCAACAGGAATGGCGGGGCGAACTCCACAGCCGCAAGTCGCGCGACGTCATGCATCTCGTCATGTCAGCACGGGCCGGCACCGATGTCGAAGCCTTCCGGGCGTCGGCGCGGGCGTTTCTGGCAGCAGAATTCGCCGAGCACCGCTATGTCTTTTCCCTGCATGAGCCGACGAGCGATCCGAAAGCCGGACGGGACGGTGGCAAGCGGCCGCATGTCCACCTCCACGCGATCGTTGCGATGCGGGCTGAGAACGGAGACCGGATCGAGACGTCGATCGCATCGTTCCGGCGCTGGCGCGAGAACCTGGCAGAGCAGGCGCGTGCTCGTGGCATTCGCATGGAAATGACCGATCGTCGAGACCAGGCAGGCGCGCCTGCTTACAGCCGCAATCAGGTCCGCCCGGTCAGCCACAAGGGCCGAACCGAGTATGCGGGCACGTCGGGTTTTGCAGCGCTGAGGTATGAGCAGAAACGGCGGGAGGTTCCGACAGCGGCAAGGACTGCGAGGAGCCTGGATTACACCGAGAGAGTTCGTTCGCAGTGGCTGGAAGTTGCTCGCGATGCGGAGAATGTCAAAGCTAAGAATTTTGCTGAAACTCAGCTTTCCCGGATCGATGCCGCAGGACGTTTGCTCGAGAAACTGCCGCGCACACCCGATATTCCCCACGACAATGGCTCGAAAATCCAGGCCGCATTGGTCGGACTGTCAAAGCTTGCGGAGGTCGAAAACATGCACACCATGACGCGATCCGAATTCGAGGCCTATGAAAAGCGCGTGGAAGCCACCTTGGAGGAGGCAGAACGCCTCCTGCCGGAAACGTGGCGGAGCCGATTCGGGGAGATCGTTTCAGCTGTGCGCGACCATGTCGACGCCCGCCGTGAGATGATGGAACAGGCCGAGCAGGCCGGTGAGCGAACGAGCGAAACTGTCAGGCCTAGACAGGCAGACGAGATCAATCAGCAGGGTGAGGATAGTATCGCACGCCATACGCCGACAGCCGTCGAGGCGGGACGCGATCTTATGATGGCAGTCGAGTATTACCGCGAGCGGATCGAATCCGCTGGCGATGATCGGAGCCGTGCTGACAAGGCAAAGTGGCAGGCCAGCCTCGATTTCGAGCTTGCCCGGGCCGGCGAACTCGGTGCCGCCGGCAACACCTATATTCGCGAGATCGCTGAGGGTGACAACCAGTTGCGGTTTGCTATCGAGGCCGCCGCTCAGCGATCGGCCGAGGGAACAGGGAAAACGGCCGGCGGTGCTGTTCAACGTCACCACACAAAGGATGCCGAAAGTGAGATGCAAGACCGCGAACCGAAATCCGAGGCGCTCAGGCAAACTGATCGCACGAGATCCGCCGCAGACATAAGAACAGATCCCGCCAAACAGCGGGTTTCACGATTGGACGAGCTTCTGAGCGAATCCGAGCGCAGCCGCGATCGAGACGAGTTCGAACGATAGGAGAGATGTGCGCCGCCCGATGACGCCCTTGATTGTACTTGCAGGCACTTTCCCGTATAACGTTTAGATGCGCAATCACCATGGAACCGCTACGATGGATGCGATTCTGACCGAAGGCTTTGACGCGGCTTTGACCCTGACCGACCATATCGAACATCTGCCGGACAGGAAGCGGCGCGAACTGGCGCGCATCCTCGAGATCCTGTTTGCCGAGGTCGATGGCTTCCAGGCCGGCAAGCTGTCGGCCAAGCGCAATTTCGGCAGGATCCTGAAGGTCATTCTCTATGGTTCTTATGGCCGCGGCGACTGGGTCGAGGATCACCTGAGCGGCTATCGCTCCGACTACGATCTGTTGATCGTCGTCAACAGCAAGGCGTTTGCCGAGGAGCAGGAACTCTGGGAGAACATCGAGGAGCGGCTGTTGACGGAGCAGATCGCGCACCGCATCGAAACCCCGGTCGTGCCGATCATCCACACGTTGGCCGATGTCAACGACCAGCTGTCCCGCGGTCGCCCCTTCTTCGTCGACATCGCCAGAGACGGCATTCCCCTCTACGAGGAGCCCGGCCATCCGCTGGCGCAACCGAAGCCGCTGACGGCGGAGGAGAGGCGCGCGGAAGCGCAAACTAATTTTGATCAGTGGTATCAGTTGTCACTCGAGGCGCTCACGGGCGCTGAACTGATGCTCGAAAGAAACATCTGGCGTCACGGCGTTTTCATGCTGCACCAAGCGACCGAGAGTGCCTATCATTGTGTCCTGTTAACACTCACCCTCTACAGCCCCAAGTCTCATCGGATAAAGGCCTTGCGCTCCCAGGCCGAGGGGGTGGACAATCGGCTGGTCGAAGCGTGGCCGCGTGACAGCCGATTTTCACGGCGCTGCTTCGAGTTGCTGTCGCGGGCCTATGTGGAAGCACGGTATTCGTCGAAATACACAATCACCAGCGAGGAGCTCGCCTGGCTGGTCGAACGCGTGAAGGCTCTTCAAACTCTCGTCGAAACTGTGTGCAAGGAGCGACTTTCCGTGTGAAAGTTCCAGATGCTTCTTCAAAGATCGGACCGGCCTGCGCGGCTCGTTCTCGGTCGGGCTCCGACATCAACTGCTACGCAAGACCCGCCCGCTGAGCGAAAATCTGTCTCGCGATCCCGAGCTCAACCTCCAAGACGCGCGGAGGGCGGTCGGGTTCAGCGTGGCACCTGAAGACTACCTGCGGACGCGCCGCCGATTTTTACTCCTGAGTGCGGTGATTTCGTTCGCGGAGCCAATAGTCTGCGAAGAAATACGTGACATGAACGATCGAGCCGACGAAGTTCCTTGCGAGGGAAATGGTCCCCGAGCGTAGCGCCGCAACCGGCTGCAGTTGGTCCGAAGCTTGATCGATCAAGCGCTCGCGACAGTAGTTTTCAGCGTATCGCGTGGCCAAACGCGTTGGTGCTGACTATCCCAAATAAGGGTGCTGTGCTATTGTTGATTGAAACTCCGAGGTGAAGCTATGCGCCGGTTGCTTGCATCGGTAGCGTTGTTTTTGTCAGCGACAGTGACGGCCGCGGGCGATCCCTTGTTCGATGCCGTCTCAGCGGGAGACACCTTGGCGGTGAAGCAGTCTCTTGCCGCGGGCGCCGATGTCGACAGCCGCGCGAGAGACCAGGCGACACCACTTATCAATGCCGCGCTCGCAAATCAAACCGCCATAGTTGAGTTGCTGATCAACAAGCACGCCGACGTCATGGCTCGGAACGCTGGCGGCTTCACTGCGCTTCACGCTGCTGCGTACTCAGGAAGCATACCTATCAGTAAACTACTCCTCGATCACGGAGCGATTCTCGACGATGCGGCCAACAAAGCGGGTGTTACACCGCTCATGGTTGCTGGTGAGGAGAACCATGTCGCCCTTGCCGAGTTCTTGTTGGCTAAGGGAGCGGATATCGGCCACGTCGAGATTCATGGCTACACGCCGATTGCGAGAGCCATATGGAAAGGCAATTTTGATATCGTCCGGCTATTCAAACGGCATGGCGTGGCGTGTCCCCCGACCAGCGTGCTCCGAGGTGAAGATTTTTATACGAAATGCATGGAAATCCACGAGTGAAGAGGAGGCGATGATGCACTCTCGAAGCGGAACACAATGCATTCGGTTTATGGCGACGGTCGGCCTCGTCGCATGGGCTGTCGGTGGGTCGCCTGCGGCGGCAGACGACTCGGTGAACACAGGGTACTTCGGCGGGGTGGCCATCATGGGCTACGACACGGTCGCCTACTTCACCGAAGGCAAAGCGACAAAAGGCTCGGAAAAATACTCCTACGAGTGGCTCGGGACGCCCTGGCATTTCGCAAATTCAAAGCACCGTGAGATGTTCATGAGCGAACCGCTTAAGTACGCACCCCAGTACGGCGGGTACTGCACGGGCGAGGTGAGCGACGGCTCAGTCACGGTCAATGTTGATCCCGAAGCCTTCAAGATCATCGATGGCAAGCTGTACCTGATGTATGACAAAGCGGATGCGGAAGGATTTGCCACCAATCCGGCTGACATCGTTGCGAGGGCTGATGCCAAGTGGCCGAGGGTGGCCGCCGATCTCGAACTGGATCAGTATCACTAACCGCAAACGGCTTCTAATCGGCGGCCGAAAAGTAGAAGACCTTGGACGAGTTAACGTAGGTGAAGCCGGTTTCGTCGGTGGATTTCGTGTGCCTATAGACCGGCCCGCAATCGGGCTGGCCAAATGCATTTTCGCTTTGCTCGCAAAGGAGATCGCCTTTGACGGAAACCGTCTCGGTCATCATTTGGTTTGGCGAGCGGAACGCCGCCTTGCCGTCCAGCTGGATCTGCATGATCGCAGGGCCTTTAGAGGGTTCGGTCTTTCCCCGCAGAACTTTTCCTATGACCGTTGCCGCGATTTCGGCACCCGTCAGCCGAGCCTGCTCGTCTCCGTGGAAGCCGAACGGCCACTCCGGCAGGCCGGCCTCGCGCAGCGCGTCGAGTGTAAACGCCAAATCCTGACTGCGTAAGTTGGCATTTGCAAGCCGCCATCCCGCCAGGCACTCGCGCCCACCGCGAAGCCGTGCTGCCTCGGCCACGGTTGCACGGGCGTCATCGATGCGGCCCGCGCGGATATAGGCCATGGCCAGAGGAGTAACGAAGTCGCCGTTGTTCTCGGAACCGTCACGCGCCCGTTGGAAGCTGTCTGTCGCCCTCTCGTAGTCGTGTTGGAGAAAAAACACCATTCCAGCGGTATATCGATCGATGGCGGACGGGTTCGGGTCGTACTTCAGAGCCGTCCTGACAGCGGTGGCCGCGTCGGCGTGATTGCCCCAGACCAATTGAACATATGCGACCGCCATACGGGCCTCGGCATTGCCGGGGCCGAGCGCGACGGCCTTCTGCGCCGAGGCTATCGCCTGCTCGTAACGTCGGTCCACAGCCTGCATGATGGCGAGGACCGCATAGGGCGACGGAAGGTCGGGGTCGAGCGCAAGGGCGCGGCTTGCCTTGTCGTAGGCTCTCTTGCGCGCTGGCGCGCTCTGCAGGACGTCGTCATATGTCATGCGCCAGATGAATGAGCTGGCGTGCGCATCGGCCGCGAATGCTTCGGCAAACCTGCCGTCCAGCGCCTCCGCCTTGTCAAAGAGCGCCAATGCCTCCAGCATCCGGGAGCGACGGCCGGTTCGGGCGGCCTGCTCGGCACGAAGATAATAGTCATATGCTTCGAGATTGGAGGTCGGGGGACGTGCGATGCGTTCGGTCTCGCTACGTGTCAGTTTCAGTCCAAGAGCATCGGCGATCTGACGACCCATCTCGTCCTGCACAGCAAACACCTCGGACGCGCCCCGGTCAAATCGATTTGCCCAGAGATGGAGCCCGCTCGACGCATCGATTAGTTGCGCGTTGACACGGATCAGATCGCCGCTGCGCTGCACGCTGCCCTCGACGACGAACCGGACGCCGAGTGCACGACGTATCTCTTCCAGGACGTGGGGCTTGCCTTTGTAGACAAACACGGAGTTCTGAGAGATGACGTCAAGGTTCGAAAGCCTGGTGAGATCGGTAATCAGATCGTCGGTAATGCCGTCGGCGAAATAGTCCTGGGATTGATCTTCGCTCAAGTTGGCGAAGGGAAGTACGGCGATAGATGGGCGTTTCGGTGAAACCCATTGCCAGGCGACGAAAGCCCCTGCGGCCGCGATCAACAGCGCTGTGAGCGCTAAGAGCATGACACCTAGCGAGTGTGCCCGAGGGGCAAAGACGACTGTGCCGACCTTTGCTGGATCTAGCAGAACGCGATAGACGCGAACCGGGTCGGCAATGTTTTTCAGTCGCTGCTCGCCGAGGGCCACGTAGCCGACGTCGACCTTGTGCGCGACCTGGTCGAATGCGGTGCCGGATATGAAGATACCACCAGGCTCTGCAATTGCCTGTAGGCGGGCGGCTATGTTGACGCCATCGCCGTAGATGTCGTCGCCTTCGGCTATGATGTCCCCAAGATTGACGCCGATACGAAACTGAATGCGCATATCTTCCGGAACGCCATCGTCGCGCCCGGACATCTTCCGCTGGACCACGGCAGCACATTGGACCGCATCCACGACGCTGGGGAATTCGACGAGCGCGCCATCGCCCATGAGCTTGATGATCCGGCCGTGGTATTCTTCAACGGTAGAATCGATCAGCTCCCGGCGGCAGGCTTTCAGCCGCTCCAGCGTGCCGGCCTCGTCTAACCCCATGAGGCGGCTATAGCCGACCACGTCGGCCGAAAGTATAGCGGTGAGACGCCTCTCCATCCTCTGCCCACCCTCTTGATGCAGGGAGCCAAGTATACTACCACGCTGACAGCATGCAGGCACCGCAAGCTTGGTTTTTTACGGCAAACTTGGCCGGACAACGAGTAATGGCCGCAAAGGCGGGCCCAGCCTGATTGATCGGTCTTCCCGTCGTGATCTGAACCGAATCAGAAGCCGGAAAACGCTAGACTCTGGTGGTGAAAACCTGGGGCGGTTCACAGAAACGCTAACGATCAATCGCCGCCGATGATCTGATCGAGGGGAGGTCATATACGCGCCGGCGCCGATGATGCTGTCCGGCGAGTGCCGTTGGTACATCTCTGAGAGGGGCAGCGCTCTCAAACGCGAACGCGCCCACTGAATTCGAATCCGCGTGACCGGTACAGTATCGCGATGTTACCGGTCAAATGCCGGCGCGCTATTCACAAACGTTCCGGTACCGCACCACCCGGTGGCCATAGCGGTATCCGTAATATCTTTGTGTCCAGCACCGCTGGCCATAGCGGTAACCCGGGCCGTCATAGTCGTCATCGTATGCGTAGCGTGGCGGGTAACGATAGTATCGTGGTACTGGCCGGTCATCGTAGTAGCGAGGTCCCGCGCCGTACTCAAAGTAGATCTGAGAGAATGCCGGCGACGCTGACAACGCAGTCGCGAAGGCCAGCGCTGCGATAGCGAGTTTTTTCATGTCTCATTCCCATTCCGTTTTGCGCATAGTGATCCGCAATCCTGTGCCCCACGCCTCGGATCCTAATACGCCATTAGCATTGTTGCTGAACATTGGACCTAAGTCCGATCACTCCGGGACTTCGGCTCTGGTGCGTTCAGGACTTTGGTCCAACTGTCAAATTTGGCCGGGTCCTGCATAATTTGTGCTGTCCCAACCCCTCGGACACCGGAATGCTTCGGGCGCGCCGCTCGCGTGCACACCCCTCGGAGCTTTCCGGAACCCGGGTTGGGCCCTTAACGTAAATCATCGGCAGGCACACGCGATTGCGCTCCAAGCGAATCTGCAACGCGGCTCGCACTTTTGCGAGCTGAGATTTGTCCGACAGCCTGCGCCTTCCTGATCACCGCATTCGTTCGCATCAGGCTTGAGCGACATTCCGAAGCGGCCGTCACGGGCTTCGAGCGTAGGGTCCGCTCTATCGACAGCATACCGGACTGCCAGGTTATGGCCGATTATCTGCTCCGCGTCCTCGTTCAAAGTCTGTAGGTCACGAGCAGTTCGTCAGGCATCAACTTCACAACATCGAAGGCATCGGCGTGATCAACACGAGCTTCGCCCATGGCACCGTCAGACGCTCACCGCGTTGACCTAGGGCAGTTCGATCTCACCCTCCACCACGTGGTTAAGGCCAGTGTCCTCAGCCGTCAGCGTCATGCGGACCTTCAGCCTTTTGCCGCCGATCTGCCCGTCGCGCACCGTCTCCTCAATCTTGCGCTGCGAGGTCACACCGACTTCCTTCAGGAACTTGCGGATCGACATGTTGAAGGCGTCTTCGCTCATGGCAAACTCCTCTGCATGCGGAAGGGATTGTAATGGAAGGCATGTGGTCAGGGAAGCCGGATGGGCGGCCGGCGCAGAGACTGGTCGGAGGCGGCGTCGTGATGCTTGTGTTTTATCCTTTCGGCACTGCGATCGCCGCTTGCAGCTTCCAGCGTCGGGCTTCGGCCGGAGCGCTGTCGGCAACTTATGATGTTTGCGGTACATCTCTGCTCGCCACCGTACGCCGCGTCTGGGCCTCGAACATCGCGTTACGGAGCCTGCCCGTTGCGTTCGCCGCGCATTTGATCGTCTCGGAAATAGCCTTCGCTGTGATCTGAGGACTTATCGTGCAGGCTCATTGGCCAACCCCAGTGGAAGGGCGGTGGGTCGTCCCAAGCCGCGTATGCAGACGGAGGCCATATCCACTCGCAAGTCTGCGGGTGAGCACTGCTTAAGACTGTGAGACGACGCGGTGGGGCAGCGGGCAGACGGAGCGCCAAGGTCAGTTGGCCCAACTTGGGGTACCCTTTCGTCGGGAATGCTTCTTGCATGGTTACGGATCTCTAAAGCCGTAGCGAGGTGACGTGTAATGAATTGGCACAGAAGCGGAGATTTCATCCCTCTGATGCTTATGATGGGTGGGCCGGAAAAGTACAGGCTCATCACATCCCTTGGCGACGTTGCCGAGGCGCTGATTGCCGCGTGGCCAATCGACGATGGAGAGGACTATGTCGTGGCGGTTAAAGCTTGCCTGGACGCAATTCATGGAAATGCGTCGCCCCAAGATGCTCGCGCGGCACTCATATCAGCGGCAAGGGAGGCAGGTATTCCAGTGATTACTGTCGCGCACTGAGCTGTAGCGGCGTTTCTGTGGAGACCGGCGCGCCCGCGTCAGGTACTGGCGGGGCGCCGAACAGTCACACGGGGCGGGTCGACGTCTATCTGAGATGAGAACTTGACCACTCGAGCTTCACAACCCATGAACTTCTGACGATCACCGTCGCGCCGATGTTCGATCAACCTCGACGATCCGGTGCCTCCGCCTTGACTGCCCTTCACTTCCTGGGACCTGCGAGACGCTGAAGCATCGAAATATCGGGTTCGTATCGGAGAACCGCCAAGGCCGCGAAAAGCCGCACCTTCGACGCAATCATCAAGCGTCCTGCCGCCAAGACCAGCAAGCTTTAAGCCACCGGATGGACAAACCAGTCCCAATCTCCGCGTTCGCCTTCACGACGCCGGGGCGACGATTTCGTTTTTCCGTCCGTCGCGCCGCCTGGCAGATACGTACCAACCATCCCACTGCGAGAAATGTTCGAAGACGCGCAGATAGCCCCTGCTCTCCAACAATTTCTGCATCGCGGCCTCGGTCTTCGGATTGTTCTCGACTGAAATCAGTTCGAACGTGCGCTCAAAGCTGTATGCGGACAAAATATCGAGTTCACTGCCTTCCGTATCAATCGATAGATAATCCACCACGGCTGGCGCCCGGTACGCTTCAAGCAGATCGCCGAGCGAAATTGTCTCCACCTGTATCTGCTTTCCTTTCCTGCGCACCTCGGAGAAATGATCCCCTTGAGAGAAATCGGCAATTGAACTCAGCTCCGGGTCGATGTCGTCGGTGGCCAGGAAGGTGACCCTGTTGTGGGATTGCGATGAGACGCATCGATGGTCGATCGAAGCATTTCTGTTTGCGGCCAACTCCGCATGCCAAATGGGGTTGGGTTCGGCCAGGATACCCGTCCAGCCGAATTTCTTCTCGAGCAACCACGTGTTGCTGTTTTTCAGACCATTCGTCGAACCGAACTCGACGAAGAAACCATCTCGTTTTTCGGATAGCTCGTAGCAAACCCACAGGTCCTGTAAGATCTGTGCCCTCGACCACGCACGTCGCGACAAGCAATAACCGACAAACTTGAGGTCATCGTCCAATATGATGTCCGCGACCTCCGGCCTGTTGAGGCGAATTGCATTGAAAACCGCTTTCTGCAAATTCCTGTTGTGATGCAATCTGTTGAAAATGATCGCCATAGTCGAAAGTGCGAATTTTCTTGCGTCCAGCATTTGCCTATCCGTTTAAAGGTTGAGCGGCATCTTTGTCGCATGATCTTTGCACAGCAGCGAACCTGGTAGGGCTGGTCCCAGCGGTCGCTTGTCCGCATGACACACACTTTGCCTCGATCACGACGCGTCTGGCGCTTGAAAGTTCCACGAATGTCGTCGTGGCCACCAGTCTCTTCGAGCTTCTCGTAGAGGCAACTGCCAGTCGGCGGCGCCATGTTCCTCCCCTATCCCATCTTGGAAAGGATGTTGTTGAGGATGGCGGGCGCCCCGCGCGTCAATTCAAATTGGCTGACACAAAACGTGGCAATATTCCTGATTGCGACGTCCGCCGTTGCTTGGATTTCCTCCATGCCACGGTCGTTGCTTTCTGAGGACCGGCCAAAGGCCTGTCTCCCCTCAAAAAGCCTGCGTCTTCACTCGCCTTGGAGCAACCGCGGCCAAGTATACCTGTATCGTCTCACGAGCGACACGCTCGATCGTCAGATTCTCGATGCGCAGCTGGCTCTTGGCCTTCCACGCTGCGATCTGTTCGGGCATTCGCAACAGGTCGCAGATCGCATCTGCAAGCGATGACGGGTCTCGCGGTGGCACAAGAATTCCGGCTTCGCCGTACTCCAGCAGTTGCGGGATGCCATCGACCTCAGTGCCTATTATCGCGCAAGCCGCCTCGCGCGCCTCCGACAATACGAGCGGCGCGGGGTCGGCATGGGAAGGCAGGACGAAAATGTCGGCCGCCGCCATATGTGGATAGGGATCCCTCACCGACCCAAGGAAAGTGACAGCCCGCGCGCACGCGAGAGACGAAACCATTTCCTCGTAGGAGCCGCGAAATGGACCGTCGCCGACCACATAGAGATGCGCGGCAGGGAAGCTCTCATGGACGATATCGAAGGCATGAAACAAATCCGGGAGGCCCTTGCGGGGGTGGAGCCCACCGACAAAAAGTATGCTTGGCGATTTTAGCGCCGCCGGTTCCCCCGCGCGTGCTTCCAGCCGGCTCGAACCAATCGTACCGTTGAGGACAACGTGCAATTTCGAAGCGGGAATACCTCTCCGTTGCATTGAGGCCCCGACAGCGTCGCTGACTGCAATCACACGTGTTCCCAGTCCCATCAACGTCGCGCTCTTCTCGAATTCGTTGTGCACGGTTGTGACGAGAGGTATCCGCGCGATCCTGCAAATCGGGAATGCCAGGACAGCGCTGGTCATCATATGCGCATGGACTACCTCGGCCTTGAACTCGCGAATATGGCCATGCAGGCGAAAAGCGGCCTTGGCCAGGCTCGGGATGCTTCGCGTATGATCGACACGCACGGTGCGAACACCCTTGCTGTGCAAGAGCGGGTCAAAGTCCCCTCCTCCATTTGCGATGCAAACATCATGCCCGAGCGCGGCCTGAGCGCAGGCCAGATCCACCGCGGCATGAACATGGCCGTTCTGGCGCTGGGTATGGTTGAGGATATGCAGGATCCGCATCGTTGACCCCTTCTCCTATCCCTCTGCGCTCCGGCGGGCCAAGCTCACATCTCTGCTACACCGGGCGTCGACGGTTCCTCTCACGCGCCAAGATCCCCACCGACCCCGATTGCCGCCTCCAGCTTGTTCGCCGATACCCTCGCTCTTGACTGGACCATGGACCCATCCTGCCGTCCGATCGACTCGCTCCCGAACAATCGCAGCCTGGCAATCGCCTTGGCGGCGGTCCGGGCGGCAGCGTTGCTGTCGATCGGACCCATGTACCGTAAGAAGACCCGGGCGAAGATCACCGATGCAAAGATCCGGACCAGCTACCGGAACCGCAGAAAGAATGACGTGACGGATGGAGATGGGATAGGTGGCTATTTTGGCCTTGAGGTTGAGTCGCCCCCAGCTCGAAATGATCGGCACGTAAAGTGCCGACAGCTGCATCGCCTGATGGCTCGCGTCATCCATCGATTTCGCTCCACGTGCCCACTTAGCTGCGATGTGATAATAGTATCTATTTTCTTGTCAGTCGACGACGCAAAGCAATAGCTCAGTACATCATTATAATGTTTTCATAGTTTCAACACGATAGCCGCACCGTTGAAGACCAAGGATCCTTTTGCCTTGATATAAACTAAACGATGTCGTTACATACCTTGGCCCCACAGTCGCGGGCACAGCATTTTGTTCTGACGCGCACCAGGCTGCAGGCGCCTCTCTTGCGCGCGGGACCAGATTGATCGATGGCGAGGGGTATGCGGTGTTACGGCAAAACCTCGATCTTCTTTGCAGCCCATTGAACGGGATTGGCCTGATTTCCACCGACGTGTTCGACACGTTGCTGCTGCGTCGACTGAAATCACAGCGTTCGCGTATTATGGAAGCAGAGCGACGTTTCGCACGCCTGTTGAAGCAACAAGGTTTCCCTGCCAATGCCGAGGAACTGTGTCGCGTGAGATTGCTCGCCGAGAAGTTTGCATATCGAGCGTTGAACGTCGGCGGCGGTGGCGGAGAAGTTCGCCTGTTGGACATTGTCGCACGACAGCTGGCAATCCTTGGCCTGCCGCCGGAACTGTTGCACCGACGTATCGGCCTTGAGACAGACATCGAGAAGACGTCGCTGTCGGCCAACGGCCGGTTGGCAATCGCGCTGCGTCAACAGCGCCAGGCTGGCATCCGGATCATCGCCATCTCCGACACCTGCCTTCAAGCCAGCCAGCTTTGCGAATTGATCGACCACTTCCATGGCCCTGGCCTCATCGACGAGATCTATTCGAGTGCCGACGTTGGAGCGAGCAAGCGCTCCGGCCAACTGTTTTCTGCCGTCCTTCGTGCCGAAAACATTTCCCCCTCGGAAATGCTGCACATTGGAGACGACCAAATCGCCGATCAGGCGGTGCCTCGCAAGTTGGGAATCCATACCGTTCATATCCCCACGAGCCGCATCCGGCGCTATGTCATGCGCGCCGATGGCGCCCGTAGCGCGGCACTCAGAACCGTTCGCCGTCGGCTTGCGCTTTCACGTCCCGCGTTTTGTGCTGCCAATGATAGGAATTCATTCGGTCGCGAGGTTTTTGGACCGATCGCGGCGCAATTTTGCCTCTTTATCTGGCTCTACGCGACGCAGGCGCAGGCGCAGGGCGACTACGCGCTGGCCTTCTGCGCCCGCGGAGGCATTGGCATTCGCCAGGTGTTTGAAGCGCTCCTTGCAAGGTTGCAGCTGCCTCTCGAGATCCTACGCGAAAACATCCTCGTTTCGAGACTGGTTGCGGCACGCACCGCGCTGGAGACACGCAATCGCGCCGTTCTCGATGAGCTCGGCCGGGAGTTTGCCAAAAGCAGCTTTGCGCAGGTGGCGCATGCCATGGGTGGCGGTACATACGAGTTGCCGCCTGAATGGGATGCCACATTTGCACCGGCGCACTTCTTCGACATGTTGACAAGCCCTTGCGGCCTGCAGGTGCTTGACGACGTCGTGCGACAAAACCACCTCTTCAAGCGCCATCTCGATACGGTCTTTGGGCCCGCGAGGCGCATTATCCTTTGCGACACCGGGCTGTATGGCAGCACCCAGCGGTTGCTGGCGGCTGGCCTGCCGGAACGGCATTTCGAGACCATTCAGTTTGCCCGCTGCAATTACAAGAGATTAAGCGAGGACCATTTCCCCGATGTGACCGGATTGGTGGTTGAAGCCAACCTTTACAATCCGCTCAGGATTGAGACGGTTGTCCTTCGCTACTGGCACATCATAGAGAGCCTCTTCGAACCCGCGATTCCTTCGGTGCGCCACCTGAGGGAGCGCGAAGATGGCACAGTGTCTGGCAATGCCGGACCGATCGCTCACGATGTCATCGATGCCACGGCTGGCAACGACCTGCTTTCAGGTGTCCTGGACTATATCGCGTGTGTCGAGAGCGGCGGGCAGGTGATGCAGCAAGCCGACGTCGCTTGGTTGCGGCTGAAGCGAGCGATCACCAATCCCAGCGCCTTTGACATGGTGGCTCTCGGGGTTGGAGCGCGCTCGATCGACTTCGGCCGAAGCGAGAGCATTCACGTCTTGGCACAAACAGACCGAACAGGCCTTGCCACACGCCTGAAAACAACGAAGTCGCAGCTATGGCGAGAAGGGGCAATTGCACGCGACTTTCCTCACATAAAGTTCGCCCTGCTTCCTGCACTGGAAGTGGCACATATCGCGCGAGGAGTATCGGCACGTCTTTATCGTTGAGGACGGCTGAGAAGCAGTGGTGGGTCCTCGAGCGGCAGATTCAACGCCCGCCGGACTTAGGGCAAGACAGACGTCACAAAAGGGGGGAGTTCGCCGGGCTGTTACGCGCAGCCGTCCGCTCGCCGCGTCACCGCCGAGATTTGGGGTATGCGATGCTGGCATTCAAGGCAATGCAAGGCGCCGGATGGCTTGTCTTCTCACGCTTCGTGGGTCGTATCATCGACGTCTTCACATTGCTCGTTCTTGCGAGAATGCTCTCTCCGGCAGATTTCGGCCTGGCGGCCCTTGCAACCTCGTTCGTCGTCATCATCGATACGGTGCTGGAAATTCCGGTTACCCAGGCGCTTGTGCGCCTGCCAGCGATCGACAAGAGTCATCTCGATACCGGATTCACGATCGGACTTATCAGAAGTACCCTCATTGCAGTTATCGTTCTCGCAGCCGCCTGGCCGTATGCCTTCCTTAATCACGACGAGATGCTCCGGCCGCTCGTTGCCGTTCTCGCGCTTGGTCCGATCTCCAGAGGCTTTGCAAGCCCCGCCATGGTTCAGTTCGCACGTGAGCTCGGCTTCCGGCCGACGTTCATCCTGGAATTTTCCGGTAAGCTGTGCGCCAGCATCATTGCCACCCTCATTGTCCTTTCAGGTGGCGCTTACTGGGCACTCGTTGCCAATTTCGTCATCGCTTCGACTGCCTCCAGCATCGCCTCCTACGTGCTCGCCCCCTATCGGCCGGCGGTCTCCTTGAGCCGGCTGACGGATTTTGTCGGCTTTATCGGCTGGTTCAGTTCCGCCCAGTTGATCGCTGCACTGAACTGGCAATTTGATCGGTTTCTGATTGGATCGCTCGCAGATCGGTCGACGTTCGGACGATACGCCGTTGCCAGCGACGTCTCCGTTATGCCGACGCAAAGCATCATCGGACCCGCCTTGCAGCCGGTGATGGCAGCATTTGCCCAGATCGGTCATGACCGCGTACGAACCAGACTTGCCTTTCTCAAGGCTGCGCGTTTCGCCATGTTAATCTGCGTACCGCTTTGCATCGGCATGTCGTTGACTGCCGATCTCACGACCACGTTGCTGCTTGGACAAAAATGGAGCGAGGCAGCTCCTCTCCTGAGCCTGCTTGCACTTTCGGTGACGCCGATATCCTACTTCCAGACCCTCTATTCCGTAAGTCTCGCGCTCGACCGGCCAGACGTCGTCTTCCGCCTCAATGCGGTCGACCTTGGCATCAGGCTGCTACTGCTTCCACTCGGATTCTACCTCGGCTCGATCATGGGCGTAGGCGTCGCCAGGATTGTCCTGTCGTCCTTGATGTTCGCGTTCTACCTGGGCGCGACCCGAAGCCTTCTTGCCCTCGGCATTCAGGAACAATTGCGCAATCTGTGGAAAGTCGCATTTGCGTCAGCCGTAATGGCGATTTCGGTGCTGTTTCTTCGCGAAGGCCTTGCCGCACGGGACTTCCATCCCGTTGTCGAATTGGCGTTCGTTACCAGCATTGGCGCAACGGCCTATATCGGGACATTGCTCCTTCTTGGCATCAGGTTGATTGCCGGACGGGGGCACTTCGATCTCGTCGACAAAAGTTGAGCTCGCGCTACAATCTGACCTTCAAAGCAGCGAACGCATCAGGCCGCTTATCGAATGCTGGTTGGCATTCAGCCGGTACGAGAGCCCCCGTTGGGCGCGTCCATTCGGCAGGATCGCCGTCAGTATCAAGAAGCCCGCGAGCGCTGCCCTGGTTTTGACCGGTTGGTCGTTTTCCCAGACACGTTGGAGGAGACGCGCCAGGCTTTTGATCGGAACCGGCCGGCCCTCTGCGACAGCCAGGTAGAACGATCGCTCCAGATAGAAATGCGTATCTTCGGCCGGTGCAAGACGGTTTGCCAGTGCCATCGGCTCCAGAATTCTGCGCAAGTGATCCATCCGGGCCAAAAAACGGATCAGCTCGCAGCGCAGCACTTTGGCGTCAAGAGGGCGGCCGAGACCCGACTTGTTCCGGTCGTGGATCCTGTAGCGACCGAGTGCTCCCGACAGGCTGACAACATCGCCAAGGAAAGGCACGGCAAAGAGAATGACGCCATCGACGGCGCTATCATAGTCGGCCTCCTCGAGAAAGCGGCAGGCGTCGCGGCGAAAGACATTTCCCGAGGTAGGCGGGGAAGCATAGGTACCGGTTTTCAAGACGCGCAAGGCGAGTGCCCTATGATCGCGAAAGGCTCTCAGTTTCGGAACCGGCGGTCCAATGACCGCACCATCGCGATCGATCCGTTCGAGGGGAAATTGGAGCTTTGCGACACGCTCGTCGAGTTTTGAGAGGATGATGGCCAGAGACCCAGGACGCAACTCGTCGTCGGCGTCGAGAAAAAGCACAAACGGCGCCCGCGTCTTGCTCAGACCATAAAGACAGGCAGCCCGTTGACCACTGTTCTTGATCCGGTATGCGCGGACGCCATGTTCCTTAATCACGCTCCAGGAGGAGTCGGTCGATCCGTCGTCGACGACAATCAATTCACACTCATTGCACTCCTGATCAAGGACGCTCCTGATTGCGAGTGATACATAGTCGGCGTAATTCCAGCATGTGATTATGACCGCAAGCCGCGGTACCGCCGCGGCCTCGTCGGTCAAGCCGGGCCAGGTCATGACCGCGCCCTGTTGACGACGGTCCCGATCACATTTGCGCCTGCCCGGCGCAGCAGCCGAATGCAGTCTACGACTTCATCGATCGTCGTCTCGCCGGCCAACGCCAACACGATTACGGCGTCAGCAAAGCTTGCCAGAGCCAGAGCGTCCATTGAACTGTCGAGAGGTGGCAGGTCGAGGACCACATCACCCCTTTGCTGCGCGGCATCGATGATCTGCTGAACTCTTGCATCGCGGAAATCGGCAAAGAGGTTTGTGTCGGCGTCCCTCGAGTGGATCGGCAGAACGGAAACCAAACCCACATGATCGAAAGACAGCTGACTGAAGAGCACGTTCGCGAAAGCCGCACCGGCCAGCGACGTCGTTGGTGGGACCGAACCGTCCAGCGCCCTTGGAACCTCGCGCGTTGCCGCCGCCTGGAAGAGCGTGACGCCCCGACCACTGCGGCTCATCAACTGGGCGAGAGCGGTGGACAGTGTGGTAACACCGGTCTTTTCGGACCAGGAGACGACCGCCACAGCCATGCTGCGGTCGTTGCGAAGGCTTGTACACGCAATCTCGATTGACGTACGAAGGTCGTGAACCGCTGCAACAAAGCGTTGTTGGCGGGGGGTGTCGACGCGCCACGGCACTGCATTGGCGCCAGGGACATCGGGAACCGAACCGAGGCAAAGTATTCCCGCATCACGCGATAGATCCTTGGCGTCCCGCACTTTCCGGTCGAGCGCGAGATTGACCGCGATGAGACCCAGGCCGCCGAACAGTCCCAGCAGGCCGCCAAGCGCCAAAATCAGGGATTTACGCGGGCCGGAAGGGCTTACCGGCGGAAGCGCTGCACCAATCACCCTGGCGTCCGCGTCTGGTATGGGGATGGCCGGCAGGGCCCCTGCATGCATACCCTCGCGAGCTGCGTCGACCTGCATTGCAAGCGCATCCAGACGCCCCTGCAATGCGTCCGTCCCGGCCCGCGCAGTTTGCTCCTTGAAGGACACGGCCTGAAACAAGTAGCCCGACACGATGCCATTGGCGACACGCGCGGGCAGAGCCGGGTCGGCGGCGGAGTAGCCGATTTCGATGACAAAGGACTGTCCAACGCGCCGCACATCAAGGCGTCGCACGAAGTTCAAGAAGGCGGCGCGCTCGGCATCGTCCGGAAGATCCGCAGCTTGTCTCGACGCTTGCTGCACCTTGCCGGTCTCCAGTCCATCGGCCGGCAATAACATTCGAACAAACGACAGGATGGGGTAGAGCGGACCAGGCGGACGTGGGCCAAGTTCCGGCGTATCCTTCAAATCGAGGCTGTCGAACACCGCTGAAAGCAGCCGCTCTGATTTGATGGTTTGCAACTCGCTGTCCACACGAGCGCTATCCAGGGTCTGCTGAGCCCCCCATTCCTGGCCCGAAGCAGCCGATTGGCGTGGCTCAAACAGCAGGGTTGCCATGGCATCGTATGTCGGCGGCAGCGATCGGGCATAAAGGCCGGCCAGCAAGAAGCCGGCAAGCATACACACCAAGAGTGGCATCTTGTAGTGATAGCCGAGGGCAATCAGACGGCGAAGCAAGGCGATCGGGCCATCCTCGCTGGCTTCGGATTGGACCTCGTTCAGCCGGAAGATCCGGGCTGTCGGATCCAGGGGCCTCGGGTTATTGAACATCATTGTGCCTCATGCCTTTGTTCGCGAAGTCTGATCGATTTTCCCGATGAGATGGCTGCCGCCCGTTCCGGCTCCAGTCGCCCCCTCAAGATGTCCGCGATCGCAAGAAGATTGCCTTTGGCGCGTCCCTTCCGGTCGATGAAGGGCTCCGACCAGACCGCTCGTGCAAAGTTGCTTGCCGTGTTGCGCAAGATGTGGTCGGCGACATTGGCGAGGGTCATCGTGCCCTTGCTCATCATGTAGAGCGGATTGACAACCTGCGAGTAGCCGAGCCGCTCGCCGCTAACCCTGGCATCCTTGGCGCCCATATGAGCACCATAGGCAAGCGACCACTTGATCAGGCGGCCGCCTCCCTTCGCAAGGGTCGCCGCGAAATCACGATCTTCAAGCCAGCCGTAGAGTACCAGCCGCTCATCGAACCGTATCTCCCTGATGGCCGAAACACGGAAGGCCATGTTGCAGCCGTAAGGACTGAAGGGCTCCGTCCATCGTGGTGTCTGCATTCGGGCCTCCGCGACGAGACGCACGGCCTCGTCAAAGGCAATCCCTGGTCCCTTGATGCCATCGGCAACGACCTCACCCGTCAAGGCGACCACTTGGCTCTCGTCGCAAAAAACCTGTGCCGCCTGCGCCAACCAGTTTGCGTCGGCGACGAAATCGTCATCAAAGAATGCCACGATCTCAATGCCTGGCCCAAGGCTTGCGAGGCCTGTATTGCGCTGGGCTGCAAGGCCTGGCGGGCCGGTCACGACCGTGACGCCGCAAAGTGTGGCAAGATCGCCGGCATCGGCAAGCTCAACGCATGACACAATGACGGAGGCAGGTTTCAGGCTTTGCGTCGCCACGAAATGACGCACTGTGGCCGAGACGATTTCGGGTCGACCGCGTGTGGCAAATATAACGGCAAGCTTTGGCGTCTGTCCCCTTGTCGGCGCGAAAATTGCCAGATCCGCGCCGGGCTGTTTCAAGAGCTCCAGATATCCGCTGGCAGTCTGCTTCCACGAAAATCGTTTAACCTGTTCAAGGCCGCGTCCCGCCAGGTCGTCGCGACGGTCTTTCGATTGTGCAATCTGCTGAATGAGATGAACCCAGGCCTCGGGCTCGAATGGCGTGACCAGGGCCGCAGCATCACCGCAGACCTCCGGCATACTTGCGCAATTGGATGATACGACAGGACATCCCCGCGCCATCGCCTCAATGATCGGAAGGCCGAAGCCCTCCGTCAGCGAGGGAAATGCCAGACACAAGGCATTGTCGAGGAAAAAGGCAAGATCGTCGTCCGATACTCTGCCGACAACGTAGACATTCGGTCGGTCTTCGAGGGCTTCTGACGTGAAGATGCCATCCCCACCGCCGGCAACAATGATATCGATGCCTAGCTCATCGAGCCGCGGGGCGATAGTGATCAGCAAGGCAAGGTTCTTGTGGCGCGCCCGGGATCCAAGAGCGAGTACGAAAGGGCGTTCTCCATTGCGAGAGGCAAATAGAGCCGGTGCTGCGCTCGCCAGCGCCGGGTTCCAACGCAGTGCATGCTCGTGGCCGTTGGGCAAGACGGCAATATCCTTGAACGGAACCGGCAGATGGCGGGCGATCTGACGCGCCGCCGCATGCGAGACTGTCGCAATTCGAGCTGAGCGACGGGCCAGGATAGGCTGGAGGTTTTGATAGACAGCCCGAAATGTGGCGCTATAGCTGTCTGGTGCCGCAAAGATGTTGGCGTCATGGATACAGACGATCTGATCGCGCAGGATGGCCGGTGCGGTGTTGCACAGGTTCAAAAGCCGTCGGCCCCTGGCATAGTAAGGCAGCTCAAGCTGCTCCCAGGCGTGTCCAGTCCCGCGGCCCGCCCTGACAACGGCCAACCGCAAGAATTCCGGATCCTTTGCAGTTCTCGGCATCAGGATGCTCGTTTCACCGGACGCAACAGACTGGTCGAGAGCATATAGGATGTTGCAGGCGTAGCGCTGTACGCCAGTTACCGTCTGCGCGAGGAAGCGGCCGTTGGTGACTGTCGCGGCATCGCTCATGGCAACACGCCGCACCACGCACGACCTTGATGAGGGTATCGCACCAGCACCTCCAACACTAGTACCTGCATCCGGGCGAGGCGCTGCGCACGAAGGCATCGCAGACAGCGCACGATCACGCTCGGGCAATCGAAGCACGTTGAAAGGATTGAGGCCACCAGGGCACGGGTCGCCGCCCGCGCGGTGGGTCTCAGTAACAGCCGCGCGAGCGCAAAATTGCCGGGATGGTCTTGATCATGATCGCCAGATCTCCGCCGAGCGTGTTTTCCCGTACGTAGCGGACATCAAGTTGCACCCGTTCGTGATAGCTGATGTCGCTGCGACCGCTAACCTGCCACAGCCCGGTAAGACCGGGGCGAACCTTGATGTAGTCGGCAAAGTGGACGCCATAGAGCTCAACTTCGCTTGCGACGATCGGGCGGGGACCGACGAGGCTCATACGCCCCAGAACCACGTTCAGCAATTGGGGTATTTCATCGATGCTACTCTTTCGAAGCAAGGCACCAAAGGGCGTGATGCGGGGATCGTGCCTCAGCTTGCGGGTGGCGTTCCACTCTTGTTCAAGATGCGGATTGTTCGCGAGATGGCGCGCAAGCACTTTATCGGCATCCTTGACCATGGTCCGGAACTTCAGGCAGCCAAATGGTGCACCGTTCTTGCCGATCCGCCGATGCGCGATGAAAATCGGCCGGCCCTGCAATGCGAGCAAGATGGCCATGACCATCAGGATCATTGGCGATAGCACAAGCAGTCCGATAGCGGCAAAGCTGGCATCGATGGCATACTTGCATGCGGCCGAAGCCCCGTTCTTCACCGCATCGGTCTTGCGCGAGCCCGCCCCGCGATTCGTCTTAGAGAACCTGTCGAAACTTCGGCTGAGATCAATTTGCCGCATCTGCGTACTCCCCACGTAACAACAAGTCTGGGACATGCAGAAATGCCAGATTGGCATGCATAGGGAAGTTAACAAGGATTAAACGAATTGACAATAATTTTATGGCATTGCAGTATATAACGTTACCAGCGGGGATAAACGGCGGAACTTCGATAAAAATACTGTCTTATTCCACGAATCAATCCATTTTTATTTTCGATATAAACACTTAGACGAATTGCGCCCCGCAGCAAATCGATTGTGGCAAATCGTGGAGCATAGCGTGAGGGTTGCAATCATCCACTACTGGCTCGTGCGGATGCGGGGTGGCGAGAAGGTCCTCGAAGCGCTTTGCGACATCTTCCCAAACGCCGACATATACACACATGTGTGCGACGTCTCAGCCATTTCGGACAAGCTGAAGACCCATAAGATCGAGACCACCTTCATCGCCGCACTGCCCTATGCCAGAAAGATGTACAAGAAATATCTGCCGCTGATGCCAATGGCACTCGAGCAGATCGATCTTGGCGCCTACGACCTTGTGATCAGCAGCGAGGCAGGCCCGGCAAAAGGCATCATCCCGACCTGCCCTGCCGTGCACGTGTGCTATTGCCATTCGCCGATGCGCTACATCTGGAACATGTACCACAGATATTATGACAGTTCCGGCCTCATGACGCGCCTGATGATGCCGCCCCTGGCGCACTATCTGAGGACCTGGGATGTCGCAACGGCCAATCGGGTCGATGATTTTGTCGCCAACTCGTGGACCGTCGCCCAGCGTATCAAGCGCTATTATCGGCGTGACGCCTCGGTCATCCATCCGCCGGTCGACACGGCTGCCTTCGCTCCGGTTTTACCCTGCGAGATCGGCGACTATCACCTGATGGTCGGCGAACTCGTCGCTTACAAGAGACCGGATCTGGCAGTGGAGGCCTTTAACCGCCTGAAGGCCAAGCTCGTCATCATCGGCGGCGGCGAAATGCTGGAGCGGCTTCGGCGGATCGCAGGTCCCACCGTGACAATCCTGGGTTCGCAGCCATTCGACGTTCTCAAGCATCACTATGCGCGCTGCAAGGCGCTGGTGTTTCCAGGTGAGGAAGATTTCGGGATCGTCCCGGTCGAAGCAATGGCCAGCGGCCGACCGGTTATCGCGTTTGGGCGTGGGGGCGCAACCGAAACCGTCATTGCCAACAAGACGGGCATCTTCTTCGCCAATCAGACGGTGGAAGACCTGATTGATGCGGTGGAACGGAGCGAGCGATTGGATTTCGATCCCGCAGATGCCGTCTCACGCGCTGCAGACTTTCGCCGCGAAGTCTTCATTGGTCGCTTCCGCGCCTTTGTCGAGCGGGCGACCGGCACCGAGCTTGCGCTTCGCGCCTGACGGCCGAAATGCCCGAGGATCCGAATAGCAGCGTTACGGAGTTAAGACGATGCGAAGCCCATGTCCGGGACGGTTTGACGAAATTTTCAGGGTGCTCAGACCATTTGTCCGTTGGATGACTGCGGCATGCCTGATCTTTTCTGCCAACACGGCAATGGCTGACGACTACATTCTCGGACCGCAGGACGTATTGAAGATACGCGTTTTCGAATGGCGGCCAAGCACGGCAACGGCGTTCGAATGGGTACCGCTGACGGGTGACTTTTCCATCTCATCGGCCGGAAATCTCTCCCTCCCGATCATCGGCACCATGCCGGCCGCAGGCAAGACGCTCGAGCAGCTGTCTGCGATGATTGGCGAGAGGCTCCAAAATCAGGTCGGATTACAGAAGCGTCCCAACGCGGCCGTGGAAATTGCTTCCTATCGGCCATTCTTTGTCACCGGCATGGTTGCCACTCCCGGCAAGTACAACTTCAGCCCGGGATTGACCGTCGAGCAGGCGCTCAGCATGGCCGGCGGCATCGGACGGGTTGACGCGAACCTCATTGAATTGCAACGCGAGGCCTTGTCTGGGCGCGGCGACCTCAGGGCATTGGAGGCAGAGCGCCTTGAACTCGTTGCACGTCAGGCACGCATCGATGCAATCCTCACCAATGCCGCAAACGTCACCTTTCCTTCGGAACTCGTATCTCAACAGGGTCAGCCGCGAATTGCCAGGATGATGAAAGACGAGCAGGCGCTCTTTGAGATGCGCGCCCATTCCATGGACGCGGAGATCGATGCGCTCAATCGGGCAAAATTGCTTGCGGTCAGCCAGATCGATGCGCTGAAAGCGAAGGCCGCCTCGCTCGCAAAACAGATTGAACTCGCCAACAAGGATGTTGGATCCGTCAACAAGCTGGTATCGCAAGGGCTTAGCGTATCAGCTCGCCAACTGGGGTCCAGTCAAAACCTCGCCGACCTCGAAAGCCGCAACCTCGATGTCTCGCTCGCCATTTTGAAGACGCAGCAGGACATGACCAAGGTCGACCAGGATATCGGGGATGTCCGCAACCGCTATCGGATCGATGCGCTGACCGAAGCCGCCCAGCTGCGTGACCGCTTTGCCTCCAACGCCGAGAAAATCGCGACCGAGCGTGATCTCTTGAGAAACCTCGAGGTGCGAGCCCCTGCCGCGATCGCTGCTTTGGAAGAAGACAAGGACAGCTACGGCTTTGTAACGACGATCAACCGCGTCGTCGACGGCAGCGCTGAAAGTCTGATTGCCAACGACAACGACCCGGTATCCCCCGGCGACGTCCTGCGCGTCGAACGACGTGAGCGCCCTCGCCCTGCGGTCAGCGTTAGCAGCAATTGAAAGGTTCTCAGGACCTGGGTCATCGTCGCGTCGTACGTGCCAGCGAAATAAGGCGACCTCAATTCAGACTTGCATCCGCCGCGCTGATGTCAGATGATAACGTTGGCAGGAATGGGGTCGGAGCAACCATATGGCGTGGGCGCTTCTCATCTTATTTGCGATCGGCGCTGCATGCGCACTGCGCGTGCCAATCCTCATTGTTACGCTAATCGTGGTTGTTGTGATGATTGCCTATGCACTCGCGAGCTATTCCAGCGGGAGTACTTTCCTATACGCGATTGGATGGGGATTGCTCTTTGCCGGCGCACTCGAGACTGGCTACCTCTTTACGCATGGTGTCCTTCATTTCCTCTATGTGCGGCGCGCTGGCAGTGAGCGTAGGTCTCGCGAAGTTCGATCCAGGTATTCTGCCGATTAAGCAGCCGCTTGGCTGATGTCCCTGCTGCAACCGATGGTAAGTCTTGAGGTGCGGCTGACCGTGTGTTTTTCGGCTCTGCCACCCCAGACAGTTGTTCGCCGCCCAAAGAAGAACGAGACGACGCTCAGATGCGCCGAAGCTTTTTTAGCGCGACCTGTCTGCAAATCCTCATCCGCGGCCTGTCAGGCGCCAGCCATGGTCGCGCCGCGTTCGCATGTTTAAGGCCGCCAAGGCTGATCGTTTGCGTCTTCAGACTGTCGGCTTGGGGTCGGTAGCCGCGGCCCGAAGGCCTTTTGACGACGAGCCGACTTACCGGATCCTCCTCGTAGAGACTGGAGTGGGATGGGCAAGCGGGCGTGGCCGGGATTGCAACTTGCCAGGCCGGCGAGAATGAAAAACTGCAAACCAAGATCAACCGTGGGGCCTGCCACGCATGCTCCCACAAAAAGGCATAGGCATCCATTGCGCGAGGCGAGCCTCACGTCGGACGCAAAGGTTCGCGCCGAGCCAGGCAGCCGCATGAGGGCCGACAACATGAACAGCAGGAAAAAGACCGCACCCGGGACGCCCACATTGGACAATACGGCAATTGGGAAGCTCGAGGTCCGGGCAGTGCCCAGTCCGACGCCAAGTCCTGACGAATCCCAAAAGTTCTGCAATCCGTAAGTGTTCCAGGATCCTCGTTCCGTCGCCGAAGTCGACGTCGCCTTGTTCAGGACCAGGACATCGACGTAATCGCGAATGTCCTGGTAAAGGTCGTTATGAATGATCACAAAGAGTGTAATGGCCACCACGATCGCTGGGGCAAGCAACACGAAGGCGGTGGCGTGGCGGCTTGCGTGGGCGACACCAGACCGGAAGATTGCTGTCCAATAAAGGATCGCCAGGCAGAACGGTGTTGCGACAAGCCCGGTGGTAGACGTCGACAGAACGATCAGAACCAGCGACGCCAAGGCAAGCGGGCCTGCCCAACTGCCCTTTCTCGCACAGAGCCACAATGTCCCCGTAAAGCCGAGTGCGCCAAGGGTCGTCCCCGCGAAAGCAGACGCCTCCGGGAATGAACCAACGATACGCTTCATACCGTTGACGCTTTCATTTTCATGGAATGTGTACTGGGCATTGCGCATGAATTCGAGCAGCGCCTCGGTCCCCGTCGCGTTCGTTGCCAGGTCGAGCAAGGCAAACAGCACGTTAAGCGCTGCATAGGCGATAAGCCCGTTGACGAGGGCATTGAAGCCCGTTCGTGTCGAACCGACCGCGGCGATCATCAAGAAACAGATAAGGTCCGCGATCAGATAAATCGTCTGCGTGAAATTGCTGGAGACAGGCCCGAGGGGAACCGCGCCGCTGGTCGACGGGTATTCAGATATGCCGAGTGGAATGATCAAGCTTTGTCCCGCAAGCAGTCTTGGCAGGAAATAGGCCGTCGCTGCTCCGTAAACGACAAGGCACGCCAGCCAAAAGCCGGCTTTGCCGAAACCGAGCATTCTCAAGGCAATCTTGGAACGCCCTCGAGTGGTCAGGGTTGCCACGACCAGAAAGAGCAAGAACAGGTGAGCGGGTGGAATACTTGCCGAACCGGCGATCACCGCCGCAGCCGAGCCGAATATGGTCAAGACGACGAAGATCATCGCGGTTGACGCAGATCCGAGTGCGAGGCCAAGAAGGCCCAGCGCCAGAGTGAATATTCCTATTGGCTCAACGCTCATCCTCTCTTACCGGATATTGCCGACCCTGAAATGCAATCCGTCGTCGGTAGACGCAGTCAAAGAGCAGTTGTGTACAATCCAATGCAGCGACGAAACTTGCCTTTCGCGGAGCAGCCGTCTTGCAAGCGTTGCCGATCAGGGCCTGCCACGGAGATGTTGTCGGACAGGTCTAAATCCCGCTCCGGGCGAAACTATAAGCCGCCGAAGTATATTTGGCGCCCGGTACAATATTTTCGAGCGTTGTTACACGATCATTTTCATTACTGTCTTGCCTTGCTAGCAAACTCGCCATAGCCTGACGGTTGAGCGCAGTTCTGTTCATCCCAGGAGCGAACATGATTGATGACGCCACAATCGATGCGCGCTTACCCGTTTTGTCGGACGGCGCAATCCAGCAGATGTTCAATGACATCAACACCAACGGTTTCTGTTGTATTCCCGATTACATAAATACAACGGACCTGAGGCGGATGCAGTTTTTTGTCTCCCGCGCGGTTGCCCATTCTCAAAACGAATATGTTGTCTTCCGTGGAAGCGAAGCCGTCTCTGGAACCGGAATGGACGAACTGGCAAGGTCGCCAGAGTTTACCAGTATTTTTTCGCGGCTATACAGGCTTGCCATGGGCACGACACCCCCGAAGGTGACGTTTTACCAGATCTTGCGGTGCCTTACAGGCAAGGGCGCGGCCCGCAATTCGCTTATATTTCACTATGATTCCTACCTGATTACGGCGCTTATTCCCGTGACGATACCAGGGACAGGCAAACGCGGCGACTTTCTCCTGTTTCCCAATACCCGGAAGGTGAGAGCTTTTTATGCGACAAACCTCTTCGACAAACTCTTGCTCGACAATCGCATAACGCAGTTTTTCCTTCGCACCCTTGCGCGGTCACGAAATGCCCCGCTCGTCAGAGTTCAGATGGTTCCAGGCAGCCTTTATCTGTTCTGGGGCTACAGGAGCATTCACACAAACGAACCCTGCGATCCAGACGCGGTCCGCGCGACCGCGCTCTTCCACTTTGCCGATCCTCATGCTGACAGTTCGCTAAAAGCGAGCTTGCGGCAATCTTAGAGCCCCTACCGCATGCGCCATCTGCAGATAGCTTGTGCGGCAAGGCCCCCGACCTAGTGGGGCAGTCTGATCGCGCAAGTTCTTCAGTTGATACCGGCAGATGGGGACGGGGTAACTACAAACTCGCGGCCTTCAATCTGCATCAATCGACAGAACGGCTGTGTCATTGCCTACGGCTGGGGGCCGCGTTTCTCTGGAGCCCGCCGCGCTGCGTGACCGCCCCCTTGATGATGAGGAGTGTTTTTTGCAGGCTTGGCATGCTCATCGTTTATTTCTCGCCTCTTGGTCGCGGCGGTGCGACGCGCAGGGCGGTCGTCAGCATTTCCCTCTGCATCCCGCGATCCCCGAACTCCAGCCCAGTCATCCCGACAGGAAATCCGGTCGGGAGGTTTGAGCGAATCTCATACAAACTGGAAATCCGCCGACTGCAGGCTCGACAGGGAGACATTCCACAGCATGATGGTGTTGTTCGCATCCGCGGTAATGATCGTGCTGCTGTCCGTCGGGTGCGATGCAGCAAGCAGCGATGCCCAGTCGGCAAAGATCGTGTGATCGATCCTAATCGTGTCATGCCAGGCGCCGGTCGCCACGAAATTCTCGATGATGTCGTGACCCCAGTTGGGCGAATAGACGAAGAAATCTGCCCCCGCTCCACCCCAGAGCCTGTCATCGCCCGCGCCACCCGTCAGCGTGTTCGAACCGCCAAAATTGCCCTCGATCCAATTATCGAGCGCATTGCCCGTGCCGACAAAGGCTACGGTGGGGTCGCCCGCCGACCGCAGGTCTTCGATGTTTTCTCCCAGCGTGTAGTTGGCGAGAGACGTCTGCACTAGGTCGACGCCCCCGTTGGCCTTTTCGATGACGGCCACGCCGACGTTGTCGACAACGTAATAGTCGTTGCCAGCCCCGCCGATCAGGGTGTCGGCCCCTGTGCCACCGTTCAGCGTGTCGTTGCCGGCGCCGCCGGTGATCGTATTGGAGAGTTCGTTGCCGAGGCCAGTAAAGTTGCCGGTGCCCGTATAGGTGAGGTTCTCGACATTGCTGGCGGTCGTATAATACGCCAGCGTGGTCCTGACCGTATCAATGCCCTCGTCGGCGCTTTCGGCGATCACATCACCGGCGTTGTCGATGAAGTAGGTGTCGTTGCCGGCACCACCGATCAACGTGTCGGCACCAGCGCCGCCGCTCAGCGTGTCGTTGCCGGCACCACCCGAAAGCGTATCTGCGCCGCCCCCCCCGGTTATCGTGTTGGCAAGGCTATTGCCGGTTCCCGTAAACGCTCCCGTGCCGGTGTAGGTCAGGTTCTCGACGTCAACGAGCCCGGCCAGCGAATAGCTGGCGAGCGCGGTCCTGACCGTATCAATGCCCTCGCCGGCATTTTCGGTGACGACGTCGTCCGCACTGTCGACGATGTAGGTGTCGTTGCCCATCCCGCCGATCAGCGTATCGGCGCCAGCGCCGCCGTTCAGCGTGTCGTTGCCAACACCACCGGTGATCGTGTTGGCGAGCGCATTGCCGGTGCCGGTGAAGTTGCCGGTGCCGGTGTAGGTCAGGTTCTCGACATTCACCAGTGCCGCGATCGAATAGGTCGCAAGCGAGGTGCGGATCTCGTCGGTGCCCGCACCTGCCGCCTCGGCGATGACGTCGGAAGCGTTGTCGATGATGTAGACGTCATTGCCGGCACCGCCGACCAGTGTGTCGACGCCAGCGCCACCATCCAGCGTGTCGTTGCCGGCGCCGCCGGTGATGATGTTGACCAGGCCATTGCCCGTCCCGGCAAAATCGCCGCTGCCGGTGAAGGTCAGGTTCTCGACGTTGGCGATACTCGTCAGCGCATAGGCAGACAGCGCCGTCTTGATCAGATCGGTGCCTTGATTGACGGCTTCGGTCACGACGTCGGCGAGATCATCAACAAGGTAAGTGTCGTTGCCGGCACCGCCAATCAGCGTGTCGGCGCCCGCCTTTCCATCCAGCGTATCGGCGCCTGCCGCGCCTCTGATCGTGTTGTTGAGGTCGTTGCCGGTGCCGGCAAACGCTGCTGTGCCGGTGTAGGTCAGGTTCTCGACGTCAACGAGCCCGGCCAGCGTATAGCTCGCCAGCGCTGTCTGCACCGTATCAATGCCCTCGTCGGCATTTTCGGTGATGATATCGGCCGCACTGTCGACGATGTAGGTGTCGTTGCCCGTGCCGCCGATCAAGGTGTCGGCGCCAGCGCCGCCGTTCAGCGTGTCGTTGCCAACACCACCGGTGATCGTGTTGGCGAGGTCGTTGCCCGTGCCGTTGAATCCAGCCGTGCCGGTATAGACGAGGTTCTCGACATTGGCGGCAAGCGTATAGCTTGCCCACGCCTGCACCGTGTCGGTACCTTCGCCAACATTCTCAACGATAACGTCGGAAGCGTTGTCGATGATGTAGACGTCATTGCCGGCACCGCCGATCAGCGTATCGGCGCCAGCGCCACCATCCAGCGTGTCGTTGCCGGCGCCGCCGGTGATGATGTTGACCAGGCCATTGCCCGTCCCGGCAAAATCGCCGCTGCCGGTGAAGGTCAGGTTCTCGACGTTGGCGATACTCGTCAGCGCATAGGCAGACAGCGCCGTCTTGATCAGATCGGTGCCTTGATTGACCGCTTCGGTCACGACGTCGGCGAGATCATCAACAAGGTAAGTGTCGTTGCCGGCACCGCCAATCAGCGTGTCGGCGCCCGCCTTTCCATCCAGCGTATCGGCGCCTGCCGCGCCTCTGATCGTGTTGTTGAGGTCGTTGCCGGTGCCGGCAAACGCTGCTGTGCCGGTGTAGGTCAGGTTCTCGACATTGGCGGCAAGCGTATAGCTTGCCCACGCCTGCACCGTGTCGGTACCTTCGCCAACATTCTCAACGATAACGTCGGAAACGTTGTCGACAATGTAGGTGTCGTTGCCCATCCCGCCGATCAAGGTGTCGGCGCCAGCGCCGCCGTTCAGCGTGTCGTTGCCGACACCACCGGTGATCGTGTTGGCGAGCGCATTGCCGGTGCCGGCAAAGTTGCCAGTGCCGGTGAAGGTCAGGTTCTCGACATTTGCAGCAAGCACCAGGCCTGCGAGCCTCGTCCTCACCGTGTCGGTACCTTCGTTGACCGCTTCCGTCACCACGTCAGTGGCAATGTCAATGATATAGACGTCGTCTCCGGTACCGCCGATTAGGGTATCCGCTCCTGCACCCCCATCCAGAGTGTCGTTACCCGCAGCCCCCGTGAGCCTATCGGCAGCAATACCGCCCTTGATGACGTTGTCGAGTGCATTGCCGGTGCCGGCAAAGGCCATAGTCCCGGCGTAAGTGAGATTCTCGACATTGGCGCTCAGCGTGTAGGCGGCCAGGCCTGTCTGTACCGTATCGATACCCCCGTCGGCATCCTCGATAACGATGTCACCGGTGCTGATGACATAGGTGTCATCACCCGCGCCGCCCCTCAGCGTGTCGATCCCCATGCCACCGGTCATGATGTTGTTCAGCGCATTGCCGTTGCCGGTAAAGGCCGCCGTGCCGGTGTAGGTGAGGTTCTCGACGTCGGCGCCGAGCGTATAGCTTGCGAGGTTCGTCTGAACCGTGTCGATCCCCTCGTCGGTACCTTCGGTTACCGTGTCCCCCGCATTGTCCACAACATAGACGTCATTGCCGGTGCCTCCGGAAAGCATGTCTACTCCGGCGCCACCATTCAGCCTGTCGTTGCCGGCATCACCAGAGAGCGTGTCGTTGCCAGCTCCGCCAGTGATTGTATTGTCGAGGCTGTTGCCCGCGCCGGTGAAGCCGCCACTGCCGGTGAAGGTCAGGTTCTCGACGTTGTCGATCGCCGCCAGCGAATAACTTGCAAGATCGGTCTTGATGCCATCGGTGCCACCGCCGGACGCCTCAATCAGGGCGTCGCCCAGGGCATCGACAATATAGGTATCGTTCCCGGCCCCCCCGATCAGCGTATCGGCGCCCGCCTTACCATCAAGCGTATCGGCTCCTATGCTACCAGTGATAACATTGGCTGCGGCATTGCCGGTACCGATGAAGGCCATCATGCCCGTATAGGTCAGGTTCTCAACGTTCGCGGCGAGTGTATAGCTCGCAAGCACCGTCCGGACCGTATCCGTCCCCTCGTCCGCGTTCTCGATTGTGATGTCGGCCGCGACATCGACGACATAGGTGTCGTCGCCCGCGCCACCCGACATCCTGTCCGACCCCGCACCGCCAATCAGCGTGTCATCGCCCGCGCCACCATTCAAAGTATCGGCGCCTGCCGCGCCTCTGATCGTGTTGTTGAGGTCGTTGCCGGTGCCGGCAAAAGCCGCCGTGCCGGTGTAGGTCAGGTTCTCGACGTCAACGAGCCCGGCCAGCGAGTAGCTTGCCAGCGCTGTCTGCACCGTATCGGTGCCCTCGTCGGCATTTTCGGTGATGATATCGGCCGCACTGTCGACGATGTAGGTGTCGTTGCCCATCCCGCCGATCAGCGTATCGGCGCCAGCGCCGCCGTTCAGCGTGTCGTTGCCAACACCACCGGTGATCGTGTTGGCGAGCGCATTGCCGGTGCCGGTGAAGTTGCCGGTGCCGGTGTAGGTCAGGTTCTCGACATTCACCAGTGCCGCGATCGAATAGGTCGCAAGCGAGGTGCGGATCTCGTCGGTGCCCGCACCTGCCGCCTCGGCGATGACGTCGGAAGCGTTGTCGATGATGTAGACGTCATTGCCGGCACCGCCGACCAGTGTGTCGACGCCAGCGCCACCATCCAGCGTGTCGTTGCCGGCGCCGCCGGTGATGATGTTGACCAGGCCATTGCCCGTCCCGGCAAAATCGCCGCTGCCGGTGAAGGTCAGGTTCTCGACGTTGGCGATACTCGTCAGCGCATAGGCAGACAGCGCCGTCTTGATCAGATCGGTGCCTTGATTGACGGCTTCGGTCACGACGTCGGCGAGATCATCAACAAGGTAAGTGTCGTTGCCGGCACCGCCAATCAGCGTGTCGGCGCCCGCCTTTCCATCCAGCGTATCGGCGCCTGCCGCGCCTCTGATCGTGTTGTTGAGGTCGTTGCCGGTGCCGGCAAACGCTGCTGTGCCGGTGTAGGTCAGGTTCTCGATGTCAACGAGCCCGGCCAGCGTATAGCTCGCCAGCGCTGTCTGCACCGTATCAATGCCCTCGTCGGCATTTTCGGTGATGATATCGGCCGCACTGTCGACGATGTAGGTGTCGTTGCCCGTGCCGCCGATCAAGGTGTCGGCGCCAGCGCCGCCGTTCAGCGTGTCGTTGCCATCGCCGCCCGACAAGGTGTCGATTGCAGCGCCGCCGGTGATCGTGTTGTTCAGGTCGTTGCCGGTGCCGGCAAAAGCCGCCGCGCCGATGTAGATCAGGTTCTCGACATTGGCGGCAAGCGTATAGCTTGCCCACGCCTGCACCGTGTCGGTACCTTCGCCAACATTCTCAACGATAACGTCGGAAACGTTGTCGACAATGTAGGTGTCGTTGCCCATCCCGCCGATCAAGGTGTCGGCGCCAGCGCCGCCGTTCAGCGTGTCGTTGCCAACACCACCGGTGATCGTGTTGGCGAGCGCATTGCCGGTGCCGGTGAAGTTGCCGGTGCCGGTGTAGGTCAGCTTCTCGACATTCACCAGTGCCGCGATCGAATAGGTCGTAAGCGAGGTGCGGATCTCGTCGGTGCCCGCACCTGCCGCCTCGGCGATGACGTCGGAAGCGTTGTCGATGATGTAGACGTCATTGCCGGCACCGCCGACCAGTGTGTCGACGCCAGCGCCACCATCCAGCGTGTCGTTGCCGGCGCCACCGGTGATGATGTTGACCAGGCCATTGCCCGTCCCGGCAAAATCGCCGCTGCCGGTGAAGGTCAGGTTCTCGACGTTGGCGATACTCGTCAGCGCATAGGCAGACAGCGCCGTCTTGATCAGATCGGTGCCTTGATTGACGGCTTCGGTCACGACGTCGGCGAGATCATCAACGAGGTAAGTGTCGTTGCCGGCACCGCCAATCAGCGTGTCATCGCCCGCGCCACCATTCAAAGTATCGGCGCCTGCCGCGCCTCTGATCGTGTTGTTGAGGTCGTTGCCGGTGCCGGCAAAAGCCGCCGTGCCGGTGTAGGTCAGGTTCTCGACGTCAACGAGCCCGGCCAGCGAGTAGCTTGCCAGCGCTGTCTGCACCGTATCGGTGCCCTCGTCGGCATTTTCGGTGATGATATCGGCCGCACTGTCGACGATGTAGGTGTCGTTGCCCATCCCGCCGATCAGCGTATCGGCGCCAGCGCCGCCGTTCAGCGTGTCGTTGCCAACACCACCGGTGATCGTGTTGGCGAGCGCATTGCCGGTGCCGGTGAAGTTGCCGGTGCCGGTGTAGGTCAGGTTCTCGACATTCACCAGTGCCGCGATCGAATAGGTCGCAAGCGAGGTGCGGATCTCGTCGGTGCCCGCACCTGCCGCCTCGGCGATGACGTCGGAAGCGTTGTCGATGATGTAGACGTCATTGCCGGCACCGCCGACCAGTGTGTCGACGCCAGCGCCACCATCCAGCGTGTCGTTGCCGGCGCCGCCGGTGATGATGTTGACCAGGCCATTGCCCGTCCCGGCAAAATCGCCGCTGCCGGTGAAGGTCAGGTTCTCGACGTTGGCGATACTCGTCAGCGCATAGGCAGACAGCGCCGTCTTGATCAGATCGGTGCCTTGATTGACGGCTTCGGTCACGACGTCGGCGAGATCATCAACAAGGTAAGTGTCGTTGCCGGCACCGCCAATCAGCGTGTCGGCGCCCGCCTTTCCATCCAGCGTATCGGCGCCTGCCGCGCCTCTGATCGTGTTGTTGAGGTCGTTGCCGGTGCCGGCAAACGCTGCTGTGCCGGTGTAGGTCAGGTTCTCGATGTCAACGAGCCCGGCCAGCGTATAGCTCGCCAGCGCTGTCTGCACCGTATCAATGCCCTCGTCGGCATTTTCGGTGATGATATCGGCCGCACTGTCGACGATGTAGGTGTCGTTGCCCGTGCCGCCGATCAAGGTGTCGGCGCCAGCGCCGCCGTTCAGCGTGTCGTTGCCATCGCCGCCCGACAAGGTGTCGATTGCAGCGCCGCCGGTGATCGTGTTGTTCAGGTCGTTGCCGGTGCCGGCAAAAGCCGCCGCGCCGATGTAGATCAGGTTCTCGACATTGGCGGCAAGCGTATAGCTTGCCCACGCCTGCACCGTGTCGGTACCTTCGCCAACATTCTCAACGATAACGTCGGAAACGTTGTCGACAATGTAGGTGTCGTTGCCCATCCCGCCGATCAAGGTGTCGGCGCCAGCGCCGCCGTTCAGCGTGTCGTTGCCGACACCACCGGTGATCGTGTTGGCGAGCGCATTGCCGGTGCCGGCAAAGTTGCCAGTGCCGGTGAAGGTCAGGTTCTCGACATTTGCAGCAAGCACCAGGCCTGCGAGCCTCGTCCTCACCGTGTCGGTACCTTCGTTGACCGCTTCCGTCACCACGTCAGTGGCAATGTCAATGATATAGACGTCGTCTCCGGTACCGCCGATTAGGGTATCCGCTCCTGCACCCCCATCCAGAGTGTCGTTACCCGCAGCCCCCGTGAGCCTATCGGCAGCAATACCGCCCTTGATGACGTTGTCGAGTGCATTGCCGGTGCCGGCAAAGGCCATAGTCCCGGCGTAAGTGAGATTCTCGACATTGGCGCTCAGCGTGTAGGCGGCCAGGCCTGTCTGTACCGTATCGATACCCCCGTCGGCATCCTCGATAACGATGTCACCGGTGCTGATGACATAGGTGTCATCACCCGCGCCGCCCCTCAGCGTGTCGATCCCCATGCCACCGGTCATGATGTTGTTCAGCGCATTGCCGTTGCCGGTAAAGGCCGCCGTGCCGGTGTAGGTGAGGTTCTCGACGTCGGCGCCGAGCGTATAGCTTGCGAGGTTCGTCTGAACCGTGTCGATCCCCTCGTCGGTACCTTCGGTTACCGTGTCCCCCGCATTGTCCACAACATAGACGTCATTGCCGGTGCCTCCGGAAAGCATGTCTACTCCGGCGCCACCATTCAGCCTGTCGTTGCCGGCATCACCAGAGAGCGTGTCGTTGCCAGCTCCGCCAGTGATTGTATTGTCGAGGCTGTTGCCTGCGCCGGTGAAACTCCCAATACCAGTGAAGGCCAGATTCTCGACATTGGCGATCGCCGCCAGCGAATAGCTTGCAAGAGCGGTCCGGACGACGTCTGTGCCACCGCCGGACGCCTCAACCAGGGCGTCGCCCAGGGCATCGACAATATAGGTATCATCCCCTGCGCCGCCGATCAGTGTATCGGAGCCAGCCTTTCCATCCAGCCAATCGGAGCCTGCCCCGCCGGTGATCACGTTGGCCGCCGCATTGCCGGTGCCGCTGAACGCCCCTGTGCCTGTGAAGGTCAGGTTCTCGACGTTGTTGGCGAGTGTATAACCCCAAAACGCGGTCTTGACCGTGTCCGTCCCTTCGTCCGCGTTCTCGATCACGACATCGGTCGCCACATCGACGATGTAGATGTCGTCACCCAACCCGCCCGACATCCGGTCCAATCCGGCGCCGCCGTTCAATGTGTCATTGCCGGCAGCGCCGGTAAGCGAGTCATTTCCGGCATTGCCCCAGAGGATATTGTCCGCCTCGTTGCCGATAATCGTATCGTTGCCGGAGCCTGCCTGAACATTCTCGATCAACGATGCCAGGTTGTCGTGATAAAGAAGCGCATTGAAAATGTTACCGCGAGCATAGCCATTATTCGGGCCGCCCCCCAGATCGGCCAGCTGGAGTCCGGAGAAGACCGAGTAGCTCCCAGGTCGCAGGTCGATTTGAAGGGCGGTGGTATAGGCGCTGAGATCGTAGGTGTCGACACCGCCGCCGTCCCAGATTGTTGCGAAGATCCTGTTGGCGGCGGGCGTGATGGCCGCCACCCCATTGACATAGGTGACGCCTTCGTTCGGCTTCCACTTGTAGACGGTATTACCACTGTTGGTCGTGTAATCTGCACCATACATTTCCTGTAGGGCGGCGATGTCGAGCATCATGAAGGACTGTGGCGCGCCATTCTGCTCGTATTTGTAGCCAGTCGCACTGTCACCGACATATGTGCGGTAGGTCATGATCGTATATTCGAGGGAATCGTAGGCGTCGGGCACGATCGCCGAATTGTTTGTGTCCGCTTCATGACCATGCTTCAGACCGAGGGCGTGACCCAGTTCATGCGCCAACGTATGGCCTGCATAGTTGCCGAACTCCGGATAGCGATAATCATTAGCCGTCCAAGCATATGCCGTCCCGAACCAGATATCGCCGCTCCAGCTTCCAGTTCCTGGTTCATAGGCCCATGCCGTATCAGGAAGCGACGACTCGGCAAACCGCACCGTTGCGGTGTCCGCGCTGCCGGCCACGAAATTGGCGTTCGTAAATCCCTCGACGGAGAAGCCGTCATTTGCCGTGTTTCCGTAAGATTGTTCCATAAGGAACAAGGCAGCAGAGCGCTGTTGCGAGGAAATCGAAGAGAAGTCGTAATCTTTTTCGCCACCATAGGAGTACGACGTCGAGCTGGTGGGAAACGCATAGGTTATCGTGCCGTCCCAGGCATAGCCGCTGATAACGCCATCAACTTTCTGATCCCCCGTCAAGCTGACGTACTTTGTAGGAGTAATAGTGTCCGTCATGAAATCACCGCTTGCTTATGCCGCCTTACCGTGCATTGGGTCGGTTCACCTCCCCACGCGCTCGACGCTCGGCTGAAAATGGAAATTAGGTCCGGCCACCGCACGGCACCGCCGACAGCAAACCGCCGGCAAACCTCATAATTGACTGTCTGATCTGCGATAACGCCCAAACCGCTTTACGAATATCATTTGCCACAAACACGCCTTTTAACCCTCAAATTTCGGGATAAATATTGGAATTTACTTACAAAACGACAATATGCCGTATTCACAAAGCAGTCATAGCCATTATGTCGTGACGATCCTTCATCGCTCATGGAGCGCCTCGTCAGTGACCTCAACCAGTGGCGAAAACACATATTCCAGTATTCTGCGCTGACCGGTACGGACCTCGGCGACTGCAGCCATGCCCGGCGACAGGTTGACATTTGCCCCGTCAGCTAAAATGTGATCGGCTTCTAGGCGCAGCGTAACAGGAAAGACTAGGTTCTGTGTTCTCTCCGCTCCGCCAAAAACTGTGCCCGACTGCCGGCTTGTGGGGTCGCCCTCACGACGGGTTGCGTCTGGCTCCGGGATGGCATCAGCGGCGACCTTCACGACGACGGCTGCAACCGTCCCGTAACGGGTGAACGGAAAGGCCTCAAGCTTCACGACGGCGTCCTGGCCGACTTTTATGAAGCCAATGTCCTTGTTCGGCATATAGACTTCGAGCTCGAGCGCGCTGTTTTCGGGTACGATGCGCATCAGGTCTTGACCAACGGTGACCACCTGCCCGAGCCCGGTCACCGAGGAGGCTTGTACCGTTCCATCGATCGGACTGCGCAATGTCATCTGCTCAAGGGAATTCTTTGCCTTCGCCAGGCGCTCTTCCAATTCGTCCGCGCGGCGCTCGGCATCGCCAAGCCGGTCGAGCTGGTCGCTTAGAAAGGCGCGTTCGGTTTTCCGTTTCTCGCTCGCGAAGACATTAATTGCGGCCTCGGCATCAGCAAGCTGCCCCTGCCGTACCGCCAGCTGCGTCACTTGCTCCTTCATTGCCTCTGTCGCATCGATGACGCTTGCCATTGTACCTGCATCCTTCGAAGCCAGCGTACTGCGCATCATCACGCGCTCTTTGAGGGTCAAAACGAGAGATTCCTGCGCGGCCACTGTCACTTTGAGCCGATCACGCTCCACTTCCTTCTGATGCTGCTGCGCGTCGAGTGAGGCAATGGTGGCGTAGTATCGCTCGATATCGCCCCGAAGGATGCCGTTCTCGCGCTGTTGCAGCTCAAGACCTGTGTCTCTGCCCCAGTCAACTTCCGGAACCGATCCCGCCGCAGGTTGCGAACGCACGAACTGGATAACCGACCTGCGGCGCCGAACCTCAGCCTTCACGGATGCGAGGCCCTTTGAGGCGTCCCTTTCGTCCGCAAGGGCATCCGTCGGATCAAGTTCGAGCAGAATGTCGGCCTGGCGCACGTGATCGCCGTTTTGCGGCGGCAGTGCCTTCACCTTCCCCGTCAGCAATGGCTGCACGACCTTGACACGGCCGGTCGGCTGGATCTTGCCTTGCGCAGCAGCGATAATATCGATGCGGCCAACATAGGACCACACCAGCGCAACCGCGGTGAACAGGCAGATGACCAGGATCAGCGTCATGCGTATGGGTGATGGTGGCGTTTCCAAAACTTCAAGTGCTGGCGCCAGAAATTCGTGATCCGCGCGCATTGCGGGTCGCGGATGAGCCGAATAGCGATGGGCGTCAGCGGCCGCGCTCATGCCGCTCCCCTGTCGCTCTGCAATGCCCAAAGACGCGAATAGAGGCCATCCGGCCTACCCAACAATTCTTCATGGCTGCCGACCTCGGCGATCCGACCGTCGGCAATGCCGATGATCCGGTTGCACCGCCTGACGGCGGCAAGCCGGTGCGCGATGATGATTACCGTTCGTCCCTTGGCGATCTGGCGCATGTTCGTCTGAATGATGCGCTCGCTTTCATAGTCAAGGGCACTGGTTGCCTCATCGAAAATCAATATCGGCGGATTGGTCGCAAGGGCGCGCGCAATGGCGATCCTCTGGCGCTGGCCGCCGGAAAGGTTCGCACCGCGCTCCTCGATCATCGTGTCATAGCCCTGCGGCAGCCTAGTGATGAACTCGTCGGCGCCGGCGAGCCTCGCAACAGCAATGACCTGAGCCCGCTGCATCGCCGGGTTTGAAAAGGCGATGTTGTCATGAATAGTGCGGTTGAACAAAAGGTTCTCCTGGAGAACCACCCCTATGTGGCTTCGAAGCCAGGCCGGATCGAGTTGCGAAAGGTCGGCCCCGTCGAGAAGCACCTGCCCCTCCTCCGGGACATAGAGGCGCTGGACGAGCTTGGTCAGCGTCGATTTTCCAGAACCTGAGGCGCCGACGATGCCGATCATCTCGCCGGGTCTGATCTCGAGCGATACGTTCTTCAGGACCTCCGGGGAACCGGGCCGATAGCGGAAGGTGACATTTCGAAATTCGATATGTCCACGTGGCGCCGGCAACGACAGACGAGCGCCGGGTTGACGCTCCATCGGCGTGTTCAGAATGTCCCCCAGCCGATCAACGGAGATCTGCACCTGCTGAAAATCCTGCCAGAGTTGAGACAGCCTCAAGACCGGCTGGGTGACCTGGCCGGCGATCATGTTGAAGGCAACGAGCGAGCCGACGGACAGTTCGCCATCGATGACAGCCTTGGCGCCGAAGAGGAGAAGAGCTGCCGTCGAAACCTTGCTGACATATTGAATGGCGTTTTGTCCGCCAGCGCTGAGCAGCGTCGTATCGAAAGCTGTCCGCACGTAGGCTGCAAGCTTCTCCTCCCACTGTGCCTGCATCACCGGTTCCACGGCGGCGGACTTGACCGTATGGACGCCAACGATGGCTTCGACGAGGAATTGCTGGCTCGCCGCACCGCGATTGAATTTCTCTTTGACGAATTCGCGAAGCGCCGGCCTGACCGCCATTCCGATCAGGATGTAAATCGGGATCGCGGCAATGACGATCAGCGTCAAGCTCCAGGAATAAGCAAAAAGAACCGCGATGAAGACAAAAGTGAAAATGACATCAAGTGCTGCGAAAAGTCCCTGCCCGGTCAGAAATGCACGGATCGTTTCAAGCTCGCGCACCCTTGCAACCGTCTGACCTGCCGAGCGGGTCTCGAAGTAGCCGAGCGGCAGCCGAAGAAGATGATGAAACAACCGCTGCCCAAGCTCGACGTCGATCCGGTTCGTCGTATGCGCCAGCGCGTAGGTTCTGAGATATTGAAGGACGACATCGAAGAGACCAATAATCGCAATGCCGGCGACCAGCACAAACAACGTCGAGTAGCCTTTGTGCGTCAAGACCTTGTCGACCACAACCTGGAAAAACAAGGGCGTGACGAGCGCAAAGATCTGAACAAACAGCGATGCAAGCAGAACATGGGCGAGTGGCTTGCGGTATCGCCATATCGACGGCAAAAACCACTTGAGGCCGAACTCCCTGGGATCGGACCCTTCTCCGCCGGCCCGTCGGCCAACGAGGATCACGCACGAACCGATTTCCTCCAACATATCCGACGTGGCAATCTCCCGATCAACGCGCGTGATCGGATCGACGAGCCTGTACTTGCCCGATGGATTCAAGCCGCCGAGCACCTGAAAGGAGCCGCTGCGCACTTTGACGATTGCCGGAACCGGCATGGACCGAAGGCGGTGCTCCGTGACCTTCTCCACGACACGCGCCTTGAGACCGATAATCCTGGCTGCTCGCTGGATGTCGATGGCTTCGGATGTCCGCCCCTTCAGCGCCAGATCGTGCTGAAGCTGGATTGGGTCAGCGGCAATCCGGTAGAACGCGGCGATACCGCAAAGCGCACGAAGACCGGAGTCGTGTTGCTGCAGAACGACGCCATCCATGCGCGAAATCATTCTCCACTACGCTGCCCTTTGGCGCAGCTACGGCGGCGAACCGTTCGCTTCAGCCATTTGCCCACGATGTAGCGCACTCTAGGCTACAACGCTATGGAGATATCAGCGTTTGCCGTATTTCGGGATGGTTGTGGCAGAGAAATCACGAAACACGACTAACAGATGATTTTTTCCTCTCAGGGCTGCCCATCCCATTTTCTTATCTCTCTTGATGCGCGACGGCGCACCGGGGCGAAAAATAGCTTGCCGTCCATACCATGATCCAGATTTGTCTGAAGAGAGTGTTGCAGTTCCGCACTCGACTCGCCGCCGGAGCGATGTTTCAGTAGCGACGCTTGCCTCGCCCTCATCGTCGAAACGCGGCGCCACCGGCCAGGAAACCGATATTACCACTTCACATCTCTTAGCACTCGAAGATACGGCTAGGTCTGTAATCAGAGCGATGGAGGAGGTTGGTGCCGTCGACCCGATAGCCGTTCGGCCATCGACGGACTGGCACTTCAAAGAAGTGAATCCGTCCGCTTATCATTGCCGATGTTTTGAATATACCGGCTGAGGTCGGGTCTCCAAGGACAGGACAATGCTAATGCCCTTTAAGATATCTCCTCGTTGTCGCGGCGATGGCTGTCTTGGGCCACGGCGTCCCACTTCGGCCGCTCGCTTGCTTGAGGGTGAGACATTGGATAGGGATTGGTAGCCACTTTCACGCTAACAAAAATCGTTCCAGAGACGTCTGTTCGACTCTCTCAACCACCTAGAGCAATCGGGGAAAATGTATAAGCACGAGCAGCACCGTTTCTACGAATGGGCCTCCGCCTCCATATTGTCATTTGTAGCGGTTGCCCTGCTCTTTGGTTGGCAGGGGAACGTGGGGTTCAACCTTTGGGATGAGGGCTTCCTTTGGTATGGAGTGCAGCGTGTCGTCAAGGGCGAGATTCCTATCAGAGATTTCATGTCTTACGACCCTGGCCGCTATTATTGGTCCGCGGCGCTCGTCAGCATCATGGGCGACAGCGGCATCATGCAGACACGCGCCGCTGTGGCTATATTTCAGGCCTTCGGATTGCTTGCCGGATTACTTTTAGTTGTCCGCTCCACGGAATTTGAGGGCAAGGACAGGCTCCTCTTCTGGGGAATCACCGCGATTACGCTGGCAGTTTGGATGTTTCCACGCCATAAGCTGTTCGATATTTCGCTTTCAATCTTTCTAATTGGTATCCTAGCATACCTCGTTCGCAGACCCACGCTCTACCGCTATTTCGCAGCAGGCACCGCGGTTGGTTTGGTTGCTGTTTTCGGACGAAATCACGGCGTCTACGGTATAGTCGGCGGCCTCTCAGTGATTCTTTGGCTCTCCATCAAATCGGAAGCCAGCACGAGCTTTGTGCGGGGGGTACTCTGCTGGATGGGAGGCATTGCGGTCGGCTTCTTGCCAGTGGTCTTGATGATGCTTTTAGTTCCGGGATTTGCGCTCGCTTTCTGGGAGAGTATCCGACTGCTCTTCGAGCAGAGCGCGACGAATCTCCCACTACCGGTGCCTTGGCCGTGGACGGCCAATTTCGTCAGCGCGCCATTTGAAGACGCTATGCGCGATTTGCTGGTCGGATCGTTCTTCCTAGCCGTCTTAGCATTCGGGTGGTTGGGAGCGATTTGGGTGGTAGTCGCGCGTCTACGACGAAAGCCTGTGCCCCCGGGGTTGGTAGCGGCCGTTTTTCTAGCCATTCCCTACTCACATTACGCATTCTCACGGGCCGACGTTGGTCACCTTGCACAGGGCATCTTTCCTATGCTGGTAGGGTGCTTCATCTTATTCACTATGCTCGGTGCTAAGGCCAGGTGGTTTCTGACCACTGCCCTTTGCGCTGCCAGTTTGTGGGTGATGAGCGTGCAGCATCCCGGCTGGCAATGCACGGTCGGCGCACGATGCGTAGATATCACAGTCTCGGGGAGCAAGCTCGTAGTCGACCCGGCAACCGCAAGAGATGTTGCCTTGCTTCGCCACCTGACGGATCAGTATGCGCCAGATGGCAAAAGCTTCGTAGCCACGCCCTTCTGGCCAGGTGCCTACGCGCTGCTTGAGCGCAAATCGCCAATGTGGGAAATTTATGCACTGTTTCCTCGAAACGAAAGCTTCGAGCGGGACGAGATCGAACGAATAAGGTCGGCTTCGCCAGGTTTCATTTTCGTTCTCAATCTCGCGCTCGACGGACAGGATGCTCTTCGCTTTCGAAACACCCACCCACTCACCTATCGATACATTATAGACAATTTCGAGCCGATTCCCGTCTCAACGAATCCGGCCTATGAGATCTACAAAGCCAAAAGCCCTAACTCATGAAAAAAATCGCGATTCTTCAATCAAATTACATCCCTTGGAAGGGTTATTTCGACATCATCGCCGCAGTCGACGAATTCATCCTATATGATGACATGCAGTATACGCGGCGCGATTGGCGCAATCGAAATCAAATCAAGACCCCACAAGGGCTTGCGTGGTTGACTGTTCCCGTCAAGGTGAGGGGTAAATACCACCAGACGATCAGACAAACAGAAATCGACGGAAGAGAGTGGGCGACCGCGCACTGGAAATCGCTTGTCTTGAACTACAAGAAAGCACCCCATTTTGACGAAGTTGCCGCGTTCCTGGAGCCCTTCTATTTTTCAAACGACTACGACCTACTGTCGCCTCTTAATCGCGCTCTGCTTGAAAGCATCTGCCGCTACTTAGGCATAATGACGCGTATTACGAATTCCTGGGACTACGAGCTTGTTGACGGTAAGTCCGAGCGGCTGGCCGATCTCTGCGTGCAGGCAGGCGGTACGGAGTATATATCAGGACCTGCTGCCAGAGCTTATATTGATGAGAAGGTCTTCAGCGAACGTGGCCTTAAACTGGCGTGGTTTGACTATCAGGGCTATCCGGAATACCCGCAACAGTGGGGAGAATTTGTCCACGCTGTCTCCATTCTTGACTTGCTGTTCAACTGCGGCAAGGACAGTTCCGCATTCATGAAATACGCAAAAACTCGATCACGGGATATTTGATATGCAAGAAAAATTATACGGTGTATCCACGAGGTCCTCCGCTTGCAGCGACATCGAGGTCCACGTCGAGGCGATCAGGAATCGCGGCTACAGCGTCCTGCCCAGTGTCCTGTCTCCGGACCAACTGACGGAATGGCGGGCGAAAATTGACCGAACCTATTTGATACAGGAAGAGGAATTCGGCAAAGATCGCTTTGCTGCCATGAAGGAACTAGACCTCTGCCGCGCCCCTCTCCTCTATGATAGGGCCTTCATCTCCTTGGCCGAGCACCCTCGGATCGTTGAGATCGTGAAGGCAATCCTTGGCGAATGGTTTATCCTGAATCTTCAGAATGCCATTATAAACAGACCTCAAATTGAGCACCATCAAAGCTCGTGGCACCGCGATCTACCGTATCAGAACTTTGTCATCTCGAAGCCGCTCTCAATTAATGCGCTCTTTGCGATTGACGATTTTTCCGCACAGACGGGAGGCACGCAGTTCTTGCCTTTTTCTCATAAGATCGAATACTTGCCGTCGTCGCAATATATTGAGAATAATTCAATCCAAGGAGAGGCTCAGGCCGGCTCCGTGATCTTATTCGACTCCATGGTTTTCCATCGGGCCGGAGCAAACTCATCGGCTAATATTCGTCGCGCCATTAACCAGATGTACACCGTTCCGATCCTCAAGCAACAATATGATTTTGCGCGCTTTTTAGCTGACGAACGGCTCACTTTCCCCGAACATACGCAGCGCCTGCTCGGATTTACCTCTCAGGTGCCGTTAAGTGACCGCGAATGGCGTGAATCTCGCGCCGCCAAACTTGGGGTCGCGCTATGACGCTGACTGTCGACCAAGGCAGCAACGGGGCAGCTATAAGCGTGGTGATCCCTGTGTACGGATGTGACGGCTGCATAGAAGAGCTTTGCACGCGAGTCCGCCTCGCTTTGATGGGCATAGGCGCCTCCTTTGAAATAGTGCTAGTCGACGACGGTAGTCCTGATCAATCCTGGTCGAAAATCGTTGCGGCGCATGAACACTTCCCCGAGGTGAAGGGGATTCGCCTGAGCCGGAATTTCGGCCAGCATATCGCAATCTCCGCAGGCCTCGCGGCAGCAACAGGCAACTACGCAGTTGTAATGGATTGCGATTTGCAGGATCCTCCCGAGCGGATTCCTGATCTTTATGCCAAAATAAAAGAAGGGTTTGACATCGTTCTTGCTAGGCGCACAACGCGCAGCCATTCGATCGGAAGGGTGCTTGGCTCCAAGGCATATTTTTTCCTCATGGGGCGCCTATCCAAAGGGGCATTCGATAGTTCGCTCGGGACATTTTCAATTCTCTCGCGCAAAGTGATCAATGAGTTCCTTAGATTTAATGAGCGGGAGAGGCACTATCTCTTTGTTCTTCGTTGGCTTGGGTTCTCGGTTGGCCAGATCGAATATGATCACAATGAGCGGTTTGCCGGAAGAAGTTCCTATTCACTCTCGGCGCTGATCCGGCATGCTTTCGATGGAATCTTTTTCCAATCCACGGAGCTCCTTAGATGGATTGTGACTGCGGGGCTAGTATTCTCTTTTGGCGGAATTGCTTCGTCGCTCTACTTCATCATTAGCTATTTTCTTCATGGCTCGTCTCCGGGATGGACTAGCCTTTTCGTTATGATGCTAATTTGCACAGGTGCAATTCTCGTATCCCTTGGTGTTCTGGGTCTTTATATCGGCAAGATATTCGACCAAGTGAAGGAACGTCCGCTTTACTCGATCGATGTCGTGCTGGAGCGTATCCGGAAATGAACGCACTGCCACCGGGTACCATCCTGCAGCTGATGTATGTCGCCGAACGCCTAGACCGATTGAAGCCCGGATGTTTCATCGAAATCGGGGCCGGGAATGGTGAAATTACACACCTTCTGCTCTCGCGGGGATGGAGTGGAATGATTTACGAATTCGATGTTCAAACTGCAGAGAGACTCGAACAACGATTTTCCAACGAAATCGCCGCAGGTCGTTTGGCGCTATTCAACGCCGACTATATCAACTCGGAAATTAAGGATGTCGATCTTGTCATTTCTTCGATGGTCATGGAGCATTTGAGCGACGAGGACGAAGCACTTTACATGCTGAAGTCGCTCGCCAACCTAAAGAAGAGAGATGGGACGCTGATTGGTATTGTGCCCGCCGGCCCGCACTATTGGGGCATAGAGGACGATATTGCCGGTCACTTCCGCCGCTATACGCCAGAAAGGATCGACACGATCACACGTCTGCACGGGTGGTCTTTGCAGCATGTGCAGGGTCTGACGTTCCCTGTTTCGAACCTGCTACTGCCATTTTCGAACTATCTTGTCTCGACACAGGAGGGAGCAAAGGTCAAGCTGTCCAAACTGGAGCAGACAAAGGAGTCCGGCCGGCGGAAAGTGAAGTTCAAAACGACGTTTCCCTCATTTTTCTCGTTGATCCTCAATCGGCGCACTATGTATCCGCTACACGTTCTGCAGAAGACATTGGGACCGAGGAACAGATCATTGGTACTCTATTTTGAGGCAAAACCAGGGGTCCGCGCATGCGGTTTGCGGTAGAGGAACGAATTTTGGTAGACACTAGCAAAAATGTTCTGAAGGCTGTTGCAGATTACTATTCCAGCAAGCTCGCAGAGCACGGCGAGTCCGCACGAGGCGTTGACTGGAATGGCGAGGAAAGCCAAGCGCTTCGTTTCGAGCAATTGAGCAAGGTCACAGATTGTTCGAGCGAGTTCTCGATAAACGACCTGGGCTGCGGATATGGCGGTTACTTTGACTATCTTTACAACCTGCATGACCGGATCCACTATAGCGGTTTCGATCTCTCCGCGGATATGATCGCCGCAGCCCAACGGCGCTTTTCTGGAAATAGCAAGGCACGTTTCGTCGTGGCTGCAGAGCCAGATGTAGTGGCCGACTATGGAATAGCAAGTGGAATTTTCAATGTGCGGCTCGACAGCGGGGACGATGCATGGCGCGCCCACATGTTGCACACACTTGACGTGCTCGATAGGACCAGCCGCCGTGGCTTTGCGTTCAACTGCCTGACGTCCTATTCCGACCGAGACAGAATGCAAGGCTATCTTTATTATGCCAATGCGGGCGAGCTTTTCGATCACTGTAAGCGGAACTACTCGCGCAATGTGGCGCTGCTCCATGATTACGGGCTTTATGAATTTACAATACTGGTGAGGAAGTGATGAAGAAACGACTGATTGTATTCGGGACTGGCGATATCGCCCAAATCGCTCATCTGTACTTCTCAACAGATTCCGACTACGAGGTTGTCGCCTTCACTGTGGATGAAGCCTATCTTAGTGGACCGGAATTCTGTGGTTTGCCGGTTATCCCGTTCGAAAGCGTGACCAAGATCTATCCACCCTCTGACCATGCCATGTTCGTCGCCCTGAGCTATACCAAGCTGAATGCGTTACGCCGGCAAAAATACGAAGCTGCCAAGGCAAGCAACTACGCGATCGCGAGTTATGTCAGTTCTCGCGCCACCGTTCTGAACGACGGGCACATCGGCGAAAACTGCTTCATTTTTGAAGACAACACGATACAGCCCTTTTCCAGGATCGGCGATAACGTCACCCTGTGGAGCGGCAACCACATTGGACACCACTCGACAATTGGCAGTCACACGTTCATAGCTTCGCACGTTGTCGTGTCCGGAGGCGTAGAGATCGGAGAGCAATGCTTCATCGGCGTCAATGCGACGCTTCGTGATCATATTAAAATTGGCGCCCGCTGCGTTATCGGGGCAGGCGCGCTCATCTTGTCCGATACCGAGGCTGAGGGCGTATATGTCACGCAAGCGACGGAGCGTTCAAAAGTGCCGAGTACGAAGTTGCGGAAGATATGAGCACTATGAAACGCTGGCATAAGCTTGGCCAGCTCTATGTTCCGCGTGGAACTCATCCAAAATTGCGCTCCCACGCTGCGAATCCCCTGCCTGTGCACCTGAACGATGACGTCTACCGTATATTTTTCAGCGGTCGAGATGAACAGAACCGATCCTCGGTTGGCGCCGTCGACGTCGATATAGAGCGCAGAGTTATCGTTGCCGAGCATGAGGCACCGTTTCTTGAGCATGGGCCAGCAGGCAGTTTCTACGAAGCGGGTATCAGCATCGGCAATTGCTACTCCGTGGGTGGCCAACGCTATATGCTTTTCATGGGATGGCAAAATCCTCCCGACGGACATTGGCGCGGCGACATCGGTCGGATCCGTGTGACACCTGCGCTTGAACTGGAACTCGATACGGCTACTCCGCTCATGGCGGCCGATGGTGTCGATCCAATCAGTCTCTCGTACCCATGGGTAGAGCGAGGCGAGAACGGCGGTTTTTTGATGTGGTATGGCTCTACCATGAACTGGGACGCCGGGAACGGCGAGATGCTGCATGTTCTTAAATCCGCGGTATCTGAGGACGGTCACATCTGGCAACGGCGGGGCGTTTCGGTACCATACCAGATTGGTCTCGCCCAGGCTTTCTCTCGGCCCACTGTTATCCGCGAAGGAAACGGCTATCAAATGTGGTTTTCCTACCGTAGCGGGCTTGGCGAGAGCTACCGTATCGGCTACGCGATGAGCGATAACGGCTATGACTGGGAGTTAAGGCTGCAGGAGGCCGGCATCGATGTCTCAACATCCGGGTGGGACAGCGGCATGATCGAGTATCCCTTCGTCTTTGCTCATCGCGGGCGCTGGCACATGCTTTACAACGGTAACGGATTTGGAAAGACTGGATTTGGCCTTGCAGTCCACGACTAAGAGTAACGTGTTGACGGCGACTGCCTCTTGGCAATCGTTGGCTCAGCTTCTGCGCTACGGAACGCTAGGATTGCTCACCAATGTCGCGGGTTATACGCTGTATCTCGGGATAACCTATCTCGGTATGGGGCCCAAACCAGCAATGACTATCCTTTATTGCGTGGGCACGTGCATCAGCTTCGTAGGAAACAAAAGATGGGTCTTTGCCAGCGATGCCAGGATGTTGAGCGCGACCTTACGGTATGTCGCTGCCTACGCGGTTGGTTATGTCATCAATTTTTCGGTTCTTTCAGTATTTGTCGACCGGCTCAATTTTCCTCACGCCTACGTGCAGGCGGCCTCCGTCGCGATCGTCGCGATCTTTCTTTTTGCCTCATTCAAACTATTCGTATTTCCGCGTTCAGATGCTATTAGTGGGAATGCTGGATGATCCGTTGCCTCGCCTGTAATACCACATTTCCCGCGGCCGCAGATTCTGAAACATGTCCCGCCTGCGGTTGGGCGCCCGCAAAGATTGACGGCTTCACGGCATATGCTCCAGAGTTCGCCACTGCAGGTGGAGGATTCCAACCGGAGTATTTTAATGATCTCGCAGCGCTGGAGGCGAGCAATTTCTGGTTCCGGTCCCGCAACAAGCTACTTCAATGGGCGCTGAAACGGTTCCATCCGGACTTTAAATCCTTTCTGGAAGTTGGTTGCGGCACCGGCTTTGTTTTGTCGGGGATAGCGCAGATCTACCCGAAGGCTCGCATCGCTGGCAGCGAGATTTTCACTGCAGGCCTGAGATTTGCGTCCGAGCGAGTGCCGTCTGGATCTCTGATGCAAATGGACGCGAGGGATATTCCATTTGTCGAGGAATTTGATGTCATTGGTGCCTTCGACGTCATCGAGCATATCGACGACGACGAACTCGCTCTCGCGCAAATGCATGCTGCGCTAAAGCAAAATGCTACACTGCTGATTACCGTGCCGCAGCATCCTTGGCTCTGGAGCACCCTTGACGAATACTCCCATCACTACAGGCGGTATACTGCGGCCGAGCTTCGCCGCAAAGTGGAGGCGGCTGGATTTGAGGTTGTTAAGAGCACGTCCTTCGTCACCTTGTTGCTGCCCGCAATGGCATTTTCGCGCCTAGTTCGGCGCGACACGCCCGTCGATGAAATCAATGTCCGCTCGGAACTAAAGTTATCGCGACCGATCAACTACATCTTCAACTTAATGCTGTCTTTCGAGATCGCGCTCATCACAGCAGGCCTTTGCTTGCCGATCGGCGGCTCCAGGCTTCTCGTCGCCCGTAAGCGCAAGACAACTTAAAAAATGACCTCGCATATCAGCCGTCTCTGTCCGGCGACATACTGTCCGCGGAGCAGCAGATCGATGCTCGGAAGGGGTTCAAAATATTGCCGGTATACAAACACACCGCCTTCCTTTCTCTCTCCTTCGACGAGATAATTCATCGTCGCCTTGTAGGCCGCAAACTGACAACCATCCTTTGCAATGATACCACGCCTGAATCGAACGGTATTGCCGAAGTAAATACGATCCGATCTGTGGGCCGACAGCCGTTTCCCGCCCTCGGTGAAGATCGGCAGAAGTTGTTCAATTCCGTCCACAAATTTCTTCGAAAGGGTGAACCATCCTTCAGACATGCGAAGATCGGTATGATTGAACACATTAATCTGGTCCACGCCATAGATACGAGCGGCCGTCGCCTGAGCATTGACGACAGCTTGAATGTTTTCGGGCATTCGTTCTTCTCCGAACCATGCCTGTGGCGCGGGTATTGCTAAGATATATGAAAACATCAGGAAGATCATGTGGAGGAAAGTCGGGCCAATAGGGTCGCGGCGTCCAATGGCCATGGGAACAGAATCACCCAATGGCAACACCCGGTAGTCCGGCTTTTCTGTTGGAATCTGACATATTCCGAATAGCTTGGTGCGCCGTTCTGCTACGAACCGGTATATTGCTGGACCGCCCAGATATTTCCCCACAAGAAGGATTGGATAGATCGGAAGCAATAGCAGGACATGCGAACTGAGGAACAAATAAAAGTCGTAACCTTTGACCGGATTATTCGTACGGGCAGCGTCGATGGCATACAGATCCTTTTGCGCGTCCCCCGGGTCGATGCCGTAACTCACAAGCCATGCAGTATTTGTCGAAAGGGGACGAAGTTCCACGCGGCGGAATAAATCGATGGCCTTTACAAACCTCACTGTACGGTCGCACAGATTGCATCTGTCATCATACGCAACCTGTAGGCGTTTCGGCCCGCTGATGAAACTCCTTTGCCAAAAGAGGCCAGCAAAGAACAGAAACTCGAAATGCGCCAGCCATCCGAGTTGTAACACGAACAAACTGAGTGCAAAGAATAACGCGCCCCAAATGATCACATATTGCCGGAACCAACCACCCAGGACCACAAAAGGTACAATGACGAGGTACCAAGGCAGCATAGCCCAAAGGGCGATTCTGCTAGCAAATACAGGTATCGGTCCTTGTGAAAGAAGCCACGCGAATTCCGAGGAATAGCGGGACATAAAATTGTTCGTGAGAAGATGCGGGCCGGCAGTCCCGTTCATCCAGGCGGGCTCCCCAAGATGCATCACAAGGGAGTAGAGACAAACGCACCAGTAGGCCGATAAAGTGATAAATTTAGATATTTGCAGACCGGCTACCGAGGGAATGCCATTTTTATAGTAGAACGCGGAGATCAAATTGGCGAAAGTGTTTTTCCGCCGAATGACGACGCCATCGAGCGAGAAGTGCGCTCCCGCATTAGCGAACAGCAGCAACACGGAGAACGTGGCCGCTATGTAGTTCCCCAAGGTCGACGTTGCTAACACCCTATCACCGATCTGCCACTGCGCGACGATGAGGAATACAAAGGCATACTGAGTAAGAAAACCCGCTGTCACCAACACCGCGCAGATCAGGTTCGTAAATACGAATACCAGAATCCAGGGGTGATCCCAATCAGAAGGTCCTAAATAGGCGAGAATCCAGACGGCCCGCTCGAGAAGGAGCGCACCAAAGATCACCCTCAAAAAAGCAAATTTAGGGGCCTCCTCCTCTGGATTGGAAGAAAAAGCACCGCGATTGCTGAGGAAAACAGCGAAACGTGTTAGTGCTCTCGCAAGAACAACGTCCAAAGAGGAAAATCCCGTCACTAACAATAGGACGATCAACAACGGAAAGAAGATACCGAGCGGCGCTAAGTTTCGGTCCCATGAGTCTGTAGCGGCTGTTAATGCTAGCATCATCATTCCCGCGATACCCACCGCTATGGTCGGCTTAGTCTTTTGGAACGTCTCGAAGAGCCCGCTTTGACTGGAACCGTCTGCTACTTCGAACGTCGTCATGCCGGAATCGCTCCTTTTCTCTTTGATTGATCATCATCATGGCTGCTGGCCGAAGTCTCCGGGACAGAGATCAACTTGTAAACAAGTGTCTACCCAGCATTCGCTGTATAAAGCCGACGCGCGCGCTTCATCAATACTTTTGGGATGGTCGCTATAGGAAGCCAACCACACTTCGGTCGCCGGGGTGACATGAATGCCTCAGTCCGTTGAACTCTGTTAACGCGCCTCATTAAAACGGCCGCTGCACGTTGCCTGGGTTTGCAAGGCCGTATATCGATGCAACCGGTTTAACCGAGCCTTGTCTCCGGGTACCTACAATCGAGGCGAAGTGACATGAGTGATCTGAAAATAGCCTTCAACTGGCCTTACATGACCGGCAAGGAGCTATATTACATTGCCGAATCTCACTTTAATGGTGCTCTGGCTGGTGATGGTCCGTTTACGAAGCGATGTCACGAATGGTTGGCAGCACAGGCTGGAAGCACCAAGGTCCTGCTGACGCACTCCTGCACTGCTGCACTGGAAATGGCGGCATTGCTGTTAAACATCGCACCTGGCGATGAGATTATCATGCCATCCTACACATTTGTTTCAACGGCCAACGCTTTCGTCTTACGAGGGGGTGTGCCAGTCTTCGTGGATATCCGCGATGACACGTTGAACATCGATGAGACCCTGATCGAGGCGGCAGTCACACCAAGGACAAAGGCAATTGCCGTCGTCCACTATGCCGGCGTGTCCTGTGAGATGGACACGATCATGGGCATTGCAAAGCGTCATGGCTTGAAGGTTGTCGAGGACGCGGCCCAAGGTGTTATGGCTTCCTACAAAGGCCGTACCCTGGGAAGCATTGGCGATTTGGGAGCTTACAGCTTTCACGAGACGAAGAATGTGATCTCTGGCGAAGGTGGTGCCCTGCTCGTCAACGACGGGGACTACATTCAACGCGCCGAGATGATCCGTGAAAAAGGCACCGATCGTAGCCGTTTCTTCCGGGGCCAAGTCGACAAGTATACTTGGCAGGAAGTGGGGTCATCATTCCTACCCGGCGAGCTAATCGCCGCTTTTCTATGGGCCCAGCTGGAAGAGGCCGAGACTATCACCAGACAGCGTCTGGCAAGCTGGCAGCGTTATCATGATCTGTTAAAGCCGCTGGAGGCGAGTGGCCTGCTGCGTAGACCGATCGTGCCCGAGGAATGTCGACAGAACGGACACATGTACTATGTGCTGCTGAACCCTGATATCGATAGGGAAAGACTGCTCGCAAGATTCAGGCACGAGAACATCGGCGCAGTCTTTCACTACGTACCGTTGCACTCATCCCCAGCGGGCATGAGGTACGGGCGCGTGCACGGGTCGATGGCCGTGACGGATAGGCAGTCCGCCTGCTTGATCCGCTTGCCTTTGTGGGTCGGTTTGACAAGTGAACAGCAGTCTCGGGTGCTGGAGCTATTGGCCGGCGTTGACCATTAGACCATTTTTGTGGAATGCAACGCCGGCAGCAAGGGACATCGCCTTCATTCATGATTACTGTATCAATCGTCAGCCACCAGCACGGCGATATGGTTTCGCGGCTCGTGAATCAGCTTCTCCTGTTCCCGGAGGTCACAAAAGTTATTCTAACTCTTAATGTTAGTGAGGAGCTAGATTGGCCGATATCAGACCGGTTAGTCATTGTCCGCAACCAACTCCCGAAAGGGTTCGGAGCAAATCATAATGCGGCCTTCCAGGCCTGCGACACGGCCTATTTTTGCGTTCTCAATCCCGACGTAATTCTTGCGGCATCACCGTTCCCGCATCTGCTAAAGCTATTTTCGGATCCGGAAGTGGCTCTCGTGGGCCCGCTCGTTGTCGCCCCGGACGGCCGCGTGGAAGACAGCATAAGAAGATTTCCCACACTAGTCTCGTTGCTTCTCAAGGCTGTGGGCTTGAGTGAGGGACGATATTCCATATCGTTCGGGGAAGACGATCTGGCCCCGGATTGGATCGCCGGCATGTTCATGTTGTTTAAATCCCGCGATTTTGCTTCGCTCAATGGCTTCGATGAGAGGTTTTTTCTCTACTACGAAGATGTCGATATCTGCGCGCGCATTTGGCGGAATCGTCGCAAGGTCATGGCGTGTCCATCAGTCAAGATTGTCCATGATGCGCGCAGGGATAGTCGCAAGATCTGGCGCTACCGGCGCTGGCATGTGCGCAGTCTCTTTCTGTATTTAACACGTTATGCTGGGCAGGATCCGCGGCGAGGCGGACGCTAAACTTACCGCGCAATGTCTCCTTCTGGGGAACGCCGAAGGTCGAACGGCCGCAAGTGAGAAAAGCGTGCCGTCCAGCTATTCGCTTCTTTGAAGTGGCTAGCACGCTCCGATATCGTCCCAGACGCCAGCGCCTGCTCAATGAGGAAAGCCGCGTCACCGACGACCTTGCTAAGGAAGACCCCTTCTTCCCCCCCCCGATAAGACATCTCACCAAAATCGGTCGATACGACCGGAAGTCCCAGGCTCCTGTACTCGTAGTATTTGATCGGATCGACTGATGCCGTAAGTTCCGTTCGCTTGAACGGGATGAGCCCGACATCGAAATCTCGCATCGCAAGCAAAGCGGCTTCATGTCCAAGCGGAGGTCGGATCTCTACGTTAGCAGGCAACGGAAGCGGACTTGGCGTAAATATCGGACCAATTAGTCTGATAGAATCACCTGGCCGATTTTCGGCGAGATTAACCAGCCACTCCCAATCGAACCAAGCGCCGATGGTACCGAGGTAGCCCAAAATCTTGGTTTCGTTTCGTTTGCCTTTAGATAAGGCAGGCGGGAGTACATCAGGGTCTAAACCATTTCTTATCAGCTGAAGATCAGGTCGCACGGATCTCCAGCGCTTCGCCAACAACGTTGATGACACTACGAGATGTCCCACAGAAGCGACCAACCTTTCCTCGGTGATACGCATCGAAAGACGGGACAGGCCGCGGTAGAATGCAGGAAAATCGTCCATTGCATCGTACATCGAGTCGATGTGCAGTTGTTCGATAGCCATCAACGCAAGGCGCGATGGCTTTCCGATCGCCAAGAATGTTTTTTCCTTACGACTATATTCACGCATGATGCAAAGCAGCGGATTCCACAACCGCTTATTAAGAACTTGGGAACCTGGGAGCGGTTCGATAGGCAAGCTACGCGGACGCAAAACCTCTAGCCACTCCGGACGATGGCCGAGCTTAGCAACCTTGTCACGTCTGTCTCGCGTCACGTCGGAAAGAGAAGGAAAGCGAGTCGGATAGGGTTCCACCCACAAAACGTCCCCGCTCGTCGATTGATGAAACCATTCGACAAACTTGTGAGGCCGCTGAGCAAAGCTATCCCACGGGACTGGCGACAAGTATACTAACTGCATTGATGCGCCTGCTGAAGCACTTCCACGATGCGGGCGGCTGCTTTCCCATCACCGTAGGGAGAAACGCCTCTGGCGACGGCCTGATACGCTGCAACATCGTCCAACATCAGCTGCGCTTCGGTGACTATGTTATTGGTGTCAGAACCAACGAGCTTTACGACGCCCAAATCAACAGCCTCGGGGCGCTCGGTCTCCTCTCGCAACACTAGGACGGGTTTTCCTAGTGCCGGCGCCTCCTCTTGCACGCCGCCGGAATCAGAGATGATGAGATAGGCCTTTTTCATTGCGGCCACGAAGGGGGCATAGTCCAGAGGATCACATAGAACGATATTCGACGTTCCTCCCAATATATCGTAGGCGACGTCTTTGACATTGGGGTTCGGATGCACTGGATAAAGAACCTGTACATCGGCGTTGCGGTCAGCCAACGTCTTGATTGCATGGCAGATATTCACAAAGGGTTGTCCAAAGTTCTCCCGTCTGTGCGATGTTACAAGCACCAGCCGTTTCCGCTCATCCAGCGAGATCCCTATATCGATATCTTTCGAAGCCGTCATTAGCAAAGCATCGATGACAGTGTTGCCGGTCACCGCTATGTCTGAATCTTGTACACCTTCTTTGAGAAGATTACGGCGCGAGCTCTCCGTCGGGGCGAAATGCCATCGCGCCAAACGGCCCGCTATCACACGATTTGCCTCTTCCGGAAACGGATTTTGCAAGTCACCCGTGCGCAGTCCCGCCTCTATATGCCCGAAGGGGATTCGTCGATAGAAACATGCAAGCGCGACAGCCATAACCGTTGTCGTATCACCTTGACCAAGAACGACATCCGGTTTTTCCGAAAGTAGGACAGCGTCCATTTCCTGCAGAAGCCGCGCAGTCAAGGCAGCAAGGCTTTGATTAGGGCGCATAAGATCTAGATCAATATCGGGTGAAATTCCAAAGAAATTCATGACTTGATCAAGCATCTGGCGATGTTGCGCGGTCGCCAGAACTCTAACCTCAGCCCATGGTTGGGCTTGCAAGGCCAGTATCACCGGAGCCATCTTGATCGCTTCGGGTCGCGTTCCAACAACGCACATTATTTTCGTTGCCACGGTCATTCTCCAATTCCATTAGATCAACGGTCGGCTGAGGCTCATTCCGGCGGAAGTGAATACACTATGCATTCTTTATTCATGGCAAGCGTCACCGCGTCCTTAGTCCGTTCCGCACCCCATTCAGAAACCACGAATTTTACCGGATAGTCGGCGCCGATCTGGCTCCTTCCGGTCGTAAAGCGGTAAAGTACGTGGGCTGGAGCGCCGAGTTCTGCTCTGAGATCGACTATTTGGGGACGGCCGTGACTGAGGTAGGCGGATTGCAGGCCGATTAGCGCAGAATTCATACATGAACCGATCGAATAGACGAACGCTTCCAGATATGCCGCTTGAATAGTCAAGCAAACGACCATTACACCGACCAGCCCCTGAAGCCAACTCGGCCAACCGCGCGCTCCCCTAAGGAGATACGCTAACCCAACACTGAAAACCAAAGAGGACCCGTAAAGATAATGGGCTCCTCGTGTAGGAATAAGCAATACAGGGAGGAGAAACAGAAAATATAGAAATACATAAGCGAACGTTGCTCTAGCGCCCCCTCTAACAAAAATACACAAAATCAAGCAACCGTGGACAAACGCCGCTAGTATTAACCTCAGCGATGAGAAGAATACCCAGTTGTTGGCTTCCGTTATGCCGAACAAAAATGGATAAGTGAAATAGACAAGAAGCCCGGAAGGCGCGTTTGCCAAAGACGGCCCATATGGTCCTTGGTCATGAGCCCCAAACGATCCAACTAGCGAAGGTAAGCGATAGAGAAAAAATAGCAAAGATGGGAGGAACCATATCCCTGTTGCTATGACAAACCGCCTGAGATTTAGTTTTGGATATCGAACCAGCATTAAAATCGTCGTGGCCGGTAGGACCAACGCGGTTTCCTTTGATAGGACTGCCAATGTCCCGCAGATAAAAACGAGCGCTAACGTTAGAAATGAGCCTCCCTCGTCGCGGCGAACGTAGGCGTCAGCACAGAGAAAAGCTAACATTCCGAAGAGAACGTACCATCGATCCATCAAGGCCGCTGACCAACCAGTGGCAATTATGGTCATCGGGCAAATGGCAAAAATTAAAGCCGCCCAAAGCGCAAGCAATCTATCCTGCGAATACCGTAGCGCCAGCACGTAAAGAAGTACCGCCACGATGACGTGAGGCAGGACGTCCATGAAGTGGACGACGACGGGATAGTTCTGCATAAAGAGCGCCAGCCCCCCCTGTACGAGGAAGGCGAGAGGGCGAACCGGGGTACCGAAAGCCTCTGGTCGGGCAAGCACCACGTAATGACGGATATAGTCGCCGATGCCAAACCTCGCCACGTGGTCCAGTTTCTGCAATTCGTCATGACTGTAGTATCCTGGGTTGGCTATCAGCACTCCCAACGACAGTAGCGAGAAAACTACTATTGTTGTGACATCGAATGCCTCCGTGCGCAAAACGCATGCCTTAAATCGTCTCATTACGGCTGAGTTCCCCTGAAATTCTGTCACTGTGTGAGCGCTTCAAACGCAGACGCTTCTTTAGACTCAAGCAGGGTTTCTCGATGAAATGCCAAGAAAAAGCTGCAAAGAACAATGCGAGACTGCAGGCGAGAAGTGTGTGGGCGCTATTTGGCAAACTAGGAAATGCTGTAGCAACAAGCTGTTGCGATGGCCACCCGTAGAGATACACTCCATAAGAGTAATCTCCGACATTGTCGAACCAGCGCGCACCCGGGATCAGCGCGACATAGAACACTAAATAGGTGAGCGTGATCGTATACATGTAGATGAATTTATCGGTGCCGTGTGTAGCCGCAGACAAAAACAGCAAAAATAACAGCAACAGAGGGCTTAAGGGAAACTCCAAGCGATTGATGCAAGCGAATGACCCCAGAAGGAACATTAATGCGACATGTCGATGGTTCGCATCGGGGATGAGCGCGTCAATGAAGCCAGCACCGAAATATCCTGCGCAGATCAAAAACACGCACAATACGTTGAAAGCATTCTTTCGCAGAAGAACACCGACATACATTAGAACAAATACTGAAGCATATAACCTTAGCTCTAATACGATCGACCATATCGATCCATTAACAGCCTTGTCGTGGAGGTTATCAAACACTCCAGGCAGGTAGTATTCAGTTCCCGTTCCCGTGGCGTTGGTAAGAAAATATCTCCACGTGGAACCGTTACTGTAGTAACTATTATCCGTTGTAAAAATTCCTCCAATTACAAAGACCGTGACAACCATACAGACTACTAGTGCGGGATATATTCTTAGCACCCTCGATAACACAAATTGCGTCATCGTGCTTTTCAATGCACTCGCGGTAATCAAGAATCCGCTCAAAACGAAGAATACATCAACCGCAACGCCACCGAGGAACTTGAAACCCACAAGCTGCAGAAAGAGATCTGGCGGAGCCTTGCCAGTGACGGCACTAGTGTGGCCGTAGATGACCGCAAGTGCAGCCAAAAGGCGCATGAGGTTCAGGTTATTCTGCCGTCCGCCAAATAGCGCAGCTAGCGTTGGGACGTTCATGCGTCACCCGGTCTGCTTCGACCGATCTGTGAGGGTTTATAGTGTTGGATGAGATAAAGGGGACGTTTCTTTGTTTCCCCATATATCCGACCGATATATTCGCCGAGCACTCCGATAAAAAAGAGCTGGATGCCACCAAGAAAGAGAATGGATACGATGATCGTAGGATAGCCGTGAACAGCCTCGCCCCATATCAGCGTCTTCAGGATGATCCAAGTCCCCATCATAAATGCACATGCTGAGATTGTTGTTCCGAAATACAATGCAATTCTCAGAGGAATCGTGGAAAAAGACGTAAAACCTTCAATCGCGAAGTTCCAAAGCTTCCAATAGTTGAAACTGGTCTTTCCCGCTGCGCGCGGACTGCGCTCATACTCGACCGCGGTGGTCGGGTATCCGATCCAAGCGTATAGCCCTTTCATGAAGCGATGATTTTCCCGCAATTGTCGAATTGCGTGAACTGCTCGCTGGCTGAGAAGCCTGCAATCGCCAGTATCGGCAGGGATAGTCACTGGGGACATTCGCTTCATTATCCGATAGAATCCGGCAGCCGTGAACCTTTTAAGCCACGTTTCGCCCTCGCGACGGATTCGCATGGCGTTCACAACGTCGTAGCCTGCCTCCCATTGTTCTACGAAACTCACCAGCAATTCAGGTGGATCCTGCAGATCGACATCAAATATCGCCACTGCGTCTCCTTGAGCCGCGTCAAGTCCTGCAGTCATCGCGGCTTCTTTCCCGAAGTTGCGGGAGAAGAGTATCGAAGACACGCGCGCGTCGCGACTGGCGAGATTATCCACGATCTGCTGCGTTTGATCGGAACTGCCGTCGTTTACGAACAAAATCTCAAAATTATAATCTGGCAGGCGAGAAAGAACCCTCGTGAATTTTTCATAGAAGATTTCAACCACCGCCTGCTCATTGTATACCGGCACCACAATTGAGATTTGCTTGTTCATGCTACCTCACTCGAATACCCATTTGCGGGCCGCAAGAAAATTCCAGAGCAGCGTGAACAGCGTAGCGAGCACCTGCGAAACCCACTTGTTCCAGCCGCCAATGTCCGCAAGAAGCGCCATCGTGGTTGTGTTGAGTAGCCACCCGATTCCGACCATCACGTAGAATCGTGGCGCTGCCTTCATATGGGGCGTATCACTGCGGAATGTGTAGTAATAATTCATTGCGTAGCTCAAGATCGATCCAGCGACATAGCCGAGACCCGAGCCGAGGGCAGGAGACCATTGCAACCTGCCCGCAGTTACCTCGAGTAACGCATATTGCAGCAGTGTGGCTAACACGCCGGTCAGCAGAAAGCGAATAAACTGATGCAAGACTTATACCTGGCCCTTATCGATAGCTATGGGGCTCCCATTCGCCCCATTTTGCTTCATAGATTTTTTTGTTTTCTTCAAACAGTTTTTCTCGATCAGCGCTCTTCAGCTTATTGAAAGAAGCCGACAGGTGATGATGAATGAAGACGTCCTCCGCGCACACGATCCGCATGCCGATTTGCTCGATGCGACGGCAATAGTCGTCGTCCTCGAAGAAGCCGCGGCCAAAGGCCTCGTCCAAGGGACCGACCTTCCGGAACGTCTCCTTCGACATCATGACGCAGAAAAATGCTGCCGTCCTAAGCGGACGGTTCATGCCCATGCGGCGACGGGTATATGACAACGAAATTGACCGCATTTCCTCCATATCGCCATATCCAATATCGATCTTGGCTTCATTGCCAATGTTATTGGTGACGGGTCCGACGATTCCGATAGATCCGTCGCGCCTCAAATGCGAAAGCAGCGTCCGAATCCAACCCGGAGTGACGTAGGTATCGTTGTTCAACAATATCAAGTATTCGCCGTTGGCGATTGCTAACCCCTGATTATTCGCAGCGGCAAAACCCCGATTGTCTGGATTTAGAATCAATTTTCTCTTGCTAGACTCCCGCGCCCATTGCGTCAGATAGGTTGGCGTATCATCCTGCGATGCGTTGTCGACAACGATGATTTCTAGGTTGTCGTATTGGCTCAGTTCGGTCAGGCTAGATAGACAGGCCTGCGTTAGCTCAAGGTTGTTGTAGGTGACAACAACAACGCTCACCAACGGATCGCGGTTATCGGCCTCTATCGAGGCAACCAGCGCAGTGGCGCGATGCGCCCATGTTTGCTCGCGTGCAAATGCCCTCCTCCTCGCAGTCTGAGGGCCAGAACTCGTCTCGGACAACGCGACATGTATGGAAGATATGAATTCCTCGTGGGTTCGTGCCCGATACACTAAGTCCGTGAACTGAGCCATCTCAGGAAGATCAACGGTGACGACCGGCTTTCCCGCACTCAGATATTCATAGGCCTTAACCGGGTTTGTTGCGAGTGTGAGTGGAATGACCTTGAACGGAAGCAAGCAGACATCGAACCCGTGCAAATAAAACGGGAGTTGGTCGTAAGGTACCTCACCCGTGAAAGTGATGTTGGGAAGCTTTGACAAACGCCGCTTTGCGTTCGTCGTGTCCGCGCCCACCAAGACTACACTGCATTGCCAATTCTCGGCGGCGACTCTCTCCACCAAGTCGAGGTCGAACCATTCGGCAATAGCGCCGTAATACCCGATCACCTTCCTGCCCTGCGGATCACGATATATCGTGTTCGGCAGAGCCGAAAAGTGTCCATATTCACCCGCATTGCGAACAATCGTTTGGTGACGGGCATATGGTTCGACCGCCTTATCCAACCAATCCGACGTGGTGATCGTGATCTCGGAGTCTCGGAGGAGGCTCTTTTCGAGTTCAATCAGAGCTCCTGAATTGTTTCCAAATCCTTCGTGATGATCCATGCAATCATACACGAGACGGCTATTGGGCAACGCCGCTGCGGTTTCGTGCCAGAATGGATGTTGGACCAGCGAAACCGCCGAGATGGTGTCTGTCCACTCCAGGACCTTTCCCAGGCTAGCTTTGATCTGAACGACGGCATCGGCAGATGGCCCGTCGTCATAAATGGTTGGCGCGTTACTGACAAACAGCTTGACTTGGACGATGCTTCCAAGGGTATTCAGGGGCTCGGCAGTGAACCCAGGCCGTTTATCATCAACAAAGTTAGGAGAAATATAGATGACGCGCCGGCCCATGGCAGCTAGCGCGAGGCCCAGTTGCTGAGGCCGCTGATGACGAAAATGCCAGTCGATGACACCAAAAATGATATAGTCGGGCGTGCCCCACGCCTGCTCCGGCGGCGCAAAAGACGGCCGTTGCGTGTTAGCGCTGCCTATCGCAACTCTATTTATCTGTCGCAGAAGGGGCCGCACCCCTCGATGGTAGACGACGCTTAGGTATTTCTTCGCCTCTGGTGGCAGCGGAAGCTGACGATAATGTCCAAGCAGTCTGCGTTTCACCACCGCACGTTCTTCCCGAGAGATTCCCCGGTTCTTCAGCGTACGCAGCATAAACCTAAACGGCTTCGTGATCCTCCAGGAAGCCGAGTTTACGAGGACCTCGACCTGTCTGTGAGCCGCATCCCGTTGAACAATGGCCGCATCGCGCTCCGCAATCGCAGCATTGTATTGAGCCTCGAGACTTTCGGCATCCACGATTCGCAGCTCATACCCCGTTAGAAGATCAACCGTGCCCGAATTTAATCCCGTCACCGACTCCCGGAATTCGATTTCTTTGGACAAGAAGGCCGTGTAGAGCTCATCGGACATGGGTAGTCCGCAGCGTTCGGCGACGCGTTGAATGAAATGTTTCCACCTGACCAGTGCGAGGTCATTAGGTCGCGCGCACTTCTCAACGCCCCCCAAAGAGACGAAGAGACTGCGGAATAACAAGAACTCTACCGTCAAATCCTCGGTCAAAATCCATTCGCAATCAAAGAGACCGAACTCCCCATTGTCACGCTCTATGATGTTTTGAAGTAACGCATCAAAGAAGTGCCCAGGGAGACTTGCCTTTGGAGGTGCCCCTTCCTTTTGATCACGGCTGCCATCCGCAAGCGCATATACTGCCTTCAGATAGCGATTTACGATATGTGAAACATCTTCGATTGACCAGCCCGGGCGGTTCAGGACTTCCAGCAATTTGCGGGAAAGCAACTGGCCTGACAGATAGGGCTGCATTAAAGGCGGATTGAACAAGACCGCTCGCCCCTGCTGAGACTGCCCTTGAATGTCGCCTAGCGCGGGAAGCAATTGACGAGTAGCAACGCTAATCCCGTCGTCGGAAGAGTGCAGAAAGGTCGTCTCCTTGCAAAATTCCGGTAATCTCTCCGTGCTGTAATGATAGCCAAGAACGCTGGTTTCGTCCGTCACGGTTGCGGATGGAGAACTGCAGACCAGAAAGGAGTTGGCCATGTCCATGCCAAGCCCGTTCTTAAAAACTCCAGACCAGGCCAGTTCTTGGGAAAAAAGTGGGTATTTTGGCAGTTGAGGATCCTTGTTGACGCCTTGCCATGCAAACGCCGCAGGATCGAATCCAGGTTGTGCAACCCCTCGCTCTGTGAGGATCGAGACTGGAAGCTTGTAATCAGGGAACGGCGCAAAGAAACGTCTCGTCTGGAAGCCGGCGTCATGGAGCAGTTCGTCTAACACCGCCCTTCCGAATGTCTGAGGTTCCCCGCGTGCGTAGCGTCCTTCAACGCCGTACATAGGTTTGCCAAGGTGGTCCTCCGGAGCTCCGGCAAAGTATTTTAGTCCAAGTTGATTTTCGATAGCCAGTATTAGTCGACCATTGTCCTTCAACAATCCCCTTGCCTGCATAAGCATAGCAAGGTGCGGACGGTCGCCAGAGGTGAAGAGATTTGCATATTCAAGAACGCCGATTAAGGTAACGATGTCAAACTTGCGGTCACACCGGAACTGATCGAATTTTTCGCTAAGGACCGTCACATTTTTGAGGTCGCGCGTTCGCGAGCGCGCAATGGCTGCACGGGTTCGGCTGCCCTCCAGCGCTAGGAGGTTTGCTCCTGTCTCGCCCAGGTACCGTGAGATTGCGCCGCAGCCTGCACCAATTTCCAAGACATCCGCGCCCCTGATAAGAGGCTCAAAGGGCCGCAACAGGTTCGCCCTGACGCCGCTGAGGTGATAGGTCGTGGTCCAGTCGGTGCAGTGCTTCCTCAACTCCGGAGAAAGAACCGAGACATCGGACGTATCCGCGACAATGTTACCAATTCGCCGCTCGACTTCTGCGCCATCGCTGTATGGGATGCTTTCAAAGCTTTCTCTCGACCACACATTCGTATTTGCGTCGAGATCATAGCCCGAGTCGGTGAGAAGACTATTCATGCGTTGACACTCTGCAATTCCAGGTTCAGGTCCAAATTCGCCAGGCCGGTGAAAGTCATCTCCGGCGCAATCTGAATGTGTATCGCGTCGTAGCGCCGATCATGTGGGACAATATCTTCACCATTCCTCGAGGCGAGACCAAGCGACAAGAAGTAGTCACCCTGCGCGAGCCGGCAATTGAAAGTGGCTTTGACAACTGCAGTTGTCCCCTTTGTGCCTATCTCTCGAAATCGGTCTATCTCCAGCGTTTCCGAATTGACCCCATAGACGGTTACTCCTTCCTTGGTCTTTATCGTGAGACCGAGAATCGGGCAGACGAGATCTACATGAAACCTAATCGAGACTGCCAACGTGACGAGCTGGCCCGATGCAATTAACGCGGGAAACGATTGCAGATCTGTTGCAATTTCAAAATCGAGAATTGATGCAGCGCCATCCCCCCAACGGTACTCGTGCAGATTATAGCTAGGCCGCGTCGAGAAAAGATCCTCTTCTAAGCTAAGCGAGAATTCCTGTTCGCCGGAACCTCCATCTGCCACAAGCTGACTCGCCTCATTGGGCAACTCACGCTTCTCCTTGCCAAACAGTAAGTCCATATATCGGTTTACGACATGCCTTGGGCTACCTCGGTCAACAACCGACCCTCGATCGAGAAGGATCGCATAGTCGCAGTGTGTTACGATTTGCTCGCTGGAATGGGTTACCAGGAGTATGCTCGTTCCGGTCTGTTTTAGCTTGTCCAGGCGGTCGAAACACTTTGCCTGAAATTTTGCGTCACCGACGGCAAGCGCCTCGTCCACGATCAGAACATCCGGTGACGTTTGCGCCTGGACCGCAAACGCAAGCCTGACCATCATCCCGCTCGAATACGCCTTGATGGGCTGATCAATAAACTCTCCGATACCGGCAAAGTCGACAATGTCATCATAGCGTTCCGTGATTTGATCCTTTGTCAGACCCAACAGGGTACCATTCATGTAGACGTTCTCACGTCCCGTGAACTCGGGATTGAAACCAGACCCGAGCTCCAGCAATGCCGCAACCCGCCCGTCGATTTCGACATCCCCCAGCGTTGGGTTCAGTGTGCCGCAGATCATTTGCAAAAGAGTAGACTTGCCGCTGCCGTTGCGACCAACGATTCCAACAGTCTCTCCCTTGCGGATATCCAAGGAAACATCCTTGAGCGCCCAGAATTCCCGGTAATGAGCTCTGCCTTCGCGGCCCAAGATTCGACTTAGGCGCGGCATAAACGACTGCTTTAATCGATCCGATGGCCGCTGATATATGCGGTAGCATTTCGATAATCCTCGTACGCGGACGACAGTGTCAGAGGACATCGGCAAATCCCTTGCGCGTTTTCTGAAACCACGCAAACCCTAGCCATGCCACGGCAAATCCTAGCAACACCAAGATCAGCCACGTGCGTACGTCAGGCAACTCCCCAAATATTAAAACCTGGCGGCTCTGTTCGATAACCGCCGCCAGCGGGTTTAGACTCAGCCAAAACTGAAAGCGCTCAGGCAGGGCGCTAATTGGGAAGAACACCGCCGACATATAAAGCATCACCGTCACCAGCAGTCCAGTGACGTGGCCAATGTCGCGCAAATACACACCAAGCGCCGCCAAAAACCACGAGAAGCCAAGAACAGCCAATAAAAGCGGAACTAAAACGATCGGCAGCAAAACGACAGTCGCCGGCAGGGTTTGCCGCAATAGGAGCTGGACGAACAAAAGAACGCACAGACTAATGAGGGAATGAAAAAGAGCCGAGAGCAATGAAACCCATGGAAGTATCTCGAGCGGAAATACAACTTTTTTTACGTAGTTCGCGTTGTCTATAATGATGGTTGGCGCGCGACTAATGCACTCCGCGAATATTCCATAAACCAACATGCCGGCAAACAATATGACCGCAAAGTCCATTTTGCTTTCATCCGAACCGGCCCACCGAGCTTTAAAGACAACGGAAAATACAAAAGTGTACACGGTCAACGTGAGCAGCGGATTGAAGAAGGACCAAGCCAATCCCATAATGGAGCCCCTGTAGCGCCCTACCGCGTCTCGCTTTGCAAGAGCATATACAAGTTCCCTATTCCGATGGAGGCTCGCGAACATCCCGAATAGACCTGACGAGTGTTTTTGCATTAATCAAACACCTCGGCATCGACGAATGCAGACGCTACCGCATCCTTGCGCGACAGCACGGGCTCACCGTCGATTGGCCAATTAATTGCCAACCTCACATCGCTCCAAATGATTGAACGTTCATGCTCAGGAAAATAGTAGTCGGTCGTTTTGTAGAGAAATTGAGCGGTATTTGAGAGCACCAAGAAGCCGTGCGCGAATCCCTCGGGAATCCAAAGCTGGCGCTTGTTCTTCTCCGAGAGTATTTCTCCGACCCATTGGCCAAACGTTGGTGAACTTCGGCGCAAGTCAACCGCGACATCAAAGACCTCACCCTGCACCACTCGAACGAGTTTCCCCTGCGGCTGTCGAATTTGGTAGTGTAAGCCCCGCAGCACACCTTCCATCGATTTGGAATGATTGTCCTGCACAAACATGACAGACCTGCCAATGGCATCGTTGAACTTTGCCTGATTGAAGCTCTCGTAGAAAAAGCCTCTGTCGTCTCCGTGGACGCTCGGCTCCACGAGAACAACGTCCGGGATATCGAGGGGTTGAGTTTTCATTAAATGGCCGGATCCGTCAAAAGGCGCAGCAAATACCGACCGTATCCGCTTTTGGCCAGTGGCAGCGCCAAATTTTCGAGTTGCTGATGAGTGATCCACCGTTGGCGAAAAGCTATCTCCTCGGGGCAGGAAACTTTCAGGCCCTGGCGGTGTTCAAGTGTCGAGATAAACTGACTTGCCTCCAATAGCGAATCATGGGTTCCGGTATCAAGCCAAGCATAACCTCGGCCCATGACTTCAACATTTAGGCTATTATTACTCAGATAAAGCCGATTCAAATCGGTTATCTCTAACTCGCCTCTTGGTGATGGCGTCAAGCTTTTGGCGAAGTCCACAGCTTGGCTGTCATAGAAGTAAAGTCCCGTAACGGCATAGTTTGACTTAGGTCGATTTGGTTTTTCTTCTATGGATATTACCCGTCGGGCGTTATCGAATTCGACCACACCGTACCTTTCAGGATCTTGGACGTGATACGCAAATACAGTCGCGCCTTGAGTTTGCGACATGCCGCCGGCCAATAGATGCGGCAGGTCATGTCCATAGAAAATATTGTCACCGAGAACGAGCGCCGACGGGAACCCGTCGAGAAAGCGCTCGCCGATGATGAACGCTTGGGCCAGCCCGTCCGGGCTTGGCTGCACCGCGTATGATATGTTCAGACCCCATTGCTCCCCGGTACCCAACAACTGCTCGAACCGAGGCGTATCTTGCGGCGTGGAGATCACAAGTATTTCCCGAATTCCCGCATGCATGAGCGTTCCGAGCGGATAGTAGATCATCGGCTTGTCAAATACGGGCAATAGCTGCTTGCTAAGTGCAAGCGTTGCTGGATGGAGGCGCGTGCCTGAGCCCCCCGCCAGAATGATACCCTTACGTCTCATTGCTTCTTTCCCTCGCCTGAAATCTGATCGAGAGTCCTATCGACGTGCAGCCTCCAATCCGGAAGGCTCAGGCCAACGCGGGACGTCAATGCATTCGTATTAAGAAGAGAATTGGCTGGCCGCTTCGCGGGAAGTGGATAGTCAGCAGTTGTAATCGCCTTTAATCCTTCCGGACTGAGCATCAGTGGGAGGTCCAACCTTCTTGCATATTCCAGGATATGGCATGCCAAACCATACCAACTTGTCCGCCCGCTGGCCGCAAGATGGTAGGTCCCCGCGGCAAGCCCCCCCCGATAATATGCAGCAATTGCAAGCGCCGTGACGTCCGAGATCAATTCGGCCGACGTAGGCGCGCCAAATTGATCGTCGACAACGCCCAAACTCGTGCGCTCCGCTGCCAGTCGAAGAATCGTCTTTATGAAGTTAATCCCGTGGACCGAGAACACCCAGCTGGTTCTGAATACGAGAAAGTTGCAGCCGGATTCCTCAATCGCGATTTCACCCTCGCGCTTCGACCTTCCATATACGCTTTGAGGGTTCGCAGTGTCTTGTTCCACATAGGGCGCATCCTTGCGTCCATCAAAAACATAGTCTGTCGAATAGTGTACCAGGCATGCGTCGCGCTCACGAGCATAATCAGCGATGACTCTCACTGCCTCAGCGTTGACGCGAAAAGCTGCTTCGACCTCCGATTCTGCCCTATCGACCGCGGTGTAGGCGGCCGCGTTTACGATGAGATCTGGCGCATGGGATCTCAGGACGCGACTAATATCGGCCGTACTATCGAAATTGAGCTCCGATCTCCCCAGAGCTACCACCTGCCCCAGCGGCAGTAGAGTACGTTGCAGTTCCCGCCCCACCTGCCCATTCTTGCCAAGTAGCAGAATCTTCATCCGTACTGCATCTCCACCCACGTACGGTAGCTACCGTCCGTCACACTCCTGGTCCAATCAGCATTGTCGAGGAACCAGCGTACGGTTTTCCGTATACCGCTTTCAAAGGTCTCGGACGGCTTCCAACCAAGCTCAGCTTGAATCTTACGAGCATCGATTGCGTAGCGGCGATCATGACCGGGCCTGTCCTTTACGAAGGTGATCTGCGTCCTGTAAGATGTACCATCAGCTTTTGGCCGGTATTCATCCAATATGTCACAGAGCGTGTGGACCACGTCGAGATTTGTTTTTTCACTACGGCCGCCGATATTGTAGGTCTCTCCGGGAGTTCCAGCGTCCAGAACGCGTCGTATAGCCGTGCAGTGGTCGGCCACGTACAACCAGTCTCGAATCTGCAGCCCATCGCCGTAGATGGGCAACGGAAGTCCTTGCACCGCATTGCTGATCACGAGTGGGATAAGCTTTTCAGGAAAATGAAATGGCCCGTAATTGTTCGAGCAGTTCGTCGTCAGCACCGGTACACCATAGGTATGGTAATATGCCCGCACCAAATGATCGCTCGCTGCTTTACTAGCCGAGTAAGGACTATTGGGCTGATAGCGAGTGCTTTCGCAAAAGGCAGCGTCTTCGGAGGAAAGCGTCCCAAACACCTCATCGGTCGACACGTGCAGAAATCGGAATGCTTCCCTCTCGTCTGGGCTCAATCCGCTCCAATACAGGCGTACCGCCTCTAGGAGGCGATACGTGCCGACGATGTTAGTCTGAATGAAATCCTCGGGGCCGTGAATAGATCTATCTACGTGGCTTTCCGCAGCGAAGTTCACAATCGCACGCGGTCTGTACTTGGATAGCAGCTCAGAAACAAGCGATGTGTCCGCTATATTTCCTCGGACAAACGTATGGCGCTTGTCCTTTTCGAGCGAGGCGAGGTTTTGCATATTTCCAGCGTAAGTCAACGCATCAAGATTCAGAACCGGCTCCACGCAGTTCGCGAACCAGTCAAGCACAAAGTTCGAACCAATGAAGCCCGCGCCACCTGTGACCAAAAGCATTCAACACCTCAACCGTTTTGTTCGCCAGCCAGCCGCCGAACCATCTGTCATTCAAAGTCCGAGAGAACGCTCAACGTGTGCCCCGCTAGTGTCACGTCGAAAAGCCACGGTCAATGCTCTTCGTGGACTAGTGCGTACATCTCAGCGTTGTCATGATCGCCCATCTCTTCCGGCGCGCTGTCATCTCGCCGAATTGAGGCAGGCTCGTGACCGTAGTATCGCGGCTAACCAGTCTATCTACTAGTTCTCTTACCGGCCCCTGTAAATTCAAAAGCATCCCAATGAGCCTGCGACAAGCCGTTGACAAATTTTGACACCGCAGTGAGCAACCGCGGTACTACTCCTCTGTCGAGCGCGCAAGTTCGCTTCGGACGATTGAGTAATATAGCCGGAGAGATGGTATGGCCGTTGCCAGTCTTTCAAATGCAGTGTCGAGGGGCGTTAATGTTTTCTCGTATTTTTCCACGAGGAACGCAGCGTGCATTTCGAGATCTTCCGGCCGGGCGCTTTCGATGATCGTGAAGACAGGCGACGGTACCGTTCTGCCCTTCACGACAATACGGTCTAGCTCGACCACGGTGTAAGCTCCCCTGACAAGCCGCGCAGTCTCCTCGCCCAGCAGAATAGCGACGCCGTAGTTCTTCGATGCGCCTTCAAGCCGCGAGGCCAGATTGACCGAATCGCCGAGGCACGAATAGTCGAAGCGCCGGTTCGACCCCATGTTGCCGACGACGCATTCACCCGTGTTGATGCCGACGCCCATCTTCAGCACATGCAAGGGTGCGCCGCTTGTTCTGGCTTCCGCTTCAAGCTCCTTGTTCAGCTTTCCAATAGCGGACTGCATTGCAAGCGATGCTTGAACAGCATGGAGCGCGTGCTTGGGATCATCGAGCGGAGCGTTCCAAAATGCCATGATGCAGTCGCCCATGTATTTGTCGATCGTGCCTCCGTGATCCATGACGATATCGGAGAGCGGCGTCAGCAGCCGATTGATCAGGCCGGTCAGCTTTTGCGGATCGTCCTTCATCGTTTCGGCAATCGTCGTAAAGCCGCGGACGTCGGAGAAAAGCACCGACAGTGTGCGTCTTTCGCCGCCGAGCTTCAGCTGCGAAGGATCGTCGGAGAGCTTTTTGACAAGGTCGGGCGAAATGTACTGCGAGAATGCTCGGGTAATGCGTTGCTTGTTCCTGCGTTCCTCTGCAAAGTCGAAAGCCGCTTGTCCGAAGGCGACGGACGCAAAGGCGACGGTCGGACCTAGCGGCGATACGAAAAAATAGCCGAGCCGTAGACCGGCATAGCCAAGCAGCGCGAAAGCGCATATCGCGACAACGGTTGCAATCAGCGTTAGCCAGCCGGTGGATTTCCAAACAGTTGCGGCAGCAAGCGTGGCCGCCAGGAGCACGAAGCCGACAAAAGGCGCGGTACCGGTGCGGGTGATCGACATCCGCTGACGGAGATTGTCATAGATCGTTGCCTGGATCTCGACGCCGGCGGTAAGCTTGTCCGTATGCATCGTGTACGGGGTCGCAAAGGCGTCAGCACCACCCTTGTCGATCTCCGGTGCGTTCTGGAGGCTAAGGCCGACCAGGACAACGCGATTCTTGAACGTGCCTTCGGGAAGGAAGTTCTTCGGGTCGAGTGCCTGATAATAGGAGACCGTCGGATAGCTTCGCGCCGGGCCGAAGGACTGGATCATCGCGCCCTTTGGGATTGGCACCGCGCCGTTGCCGGCTGCTCGCAGCAGCGTGGCGGCAAAACCATCCTCGTAGATCGGGATTGTCCGGAAAACACCATCGCCACCAAGCTCGATCGAGGCAATGCCCGTTCGAGCACCGGCCGCCGTCAGTTGAGGCAGTGGGGTCGCTCGCACGAGCTGGTCGGCTTGCGGCGTCTCGATCAGCGTTTCGTCGCCAGCAAGTACGATGTCCGGGCCGACCGCGGCTGCAATCGCCGCATCGTTTTCCGGCGTTGAAGGCTCCGCCATGATGATGTCGAGGCCGATTGCCCTTGCGCCGGCTGCCCGCAACTGCCGGATCAGCTCTGCATGCAGACTGCGGGGCCACGGCCACTGCGAATTGATTGCCGCAAGTGAAGGCTCGTCGATTGCCACGATCACCGGCCCCTCCTCCGGTGGCGGTAGGGCGTCGACCGTCGACAGATAGTCGAAGGACTTCAGCTCCAGCAGCGGCCAGGCCGGCAGGCGCGAAAGCAGGGAGATCCCGACGAGGGTCATCAGAATGAGGACGAGCAGTCGAAGGCCGCGGTTGCTGAACGGCCAACCGGGGGGCACCGAAGATTGGTCAAGTGTCGGGGCCTTGCTCATCAGAACCGGACTTTGAAGGTGCCCTTGACGGCACGTCCCCAACCGGGGACGCCAGGGCTTATCTCAAAATCCTCGTCGAGCAGGTTGAACGCTGCCACTTCAAGAGCAAAGCGCTTGTCGAACGGCTCCCAGATCATGTTGGCATCTAGCGTCCAAAAGTCATCAATCTCGGTCCCCAGCTCGTCGCCGTCTCGCTTACCGATATAATTGGCTGCGATCGTCGCCTTCACCTTTGCTTCATTGACCCAGGTCAAGGCCACCTGGCCCGAGTTGCGCGGGATGAATGGAAGGGCACCGCCAAAGTTGGCGCTTGTTTCATCCTTGTTTTCCGACTCCATGCGAGCGTAGGTCGCTGAAAGACCGAACCCATTGCCCAGCGCGACGTTTGCCGTGATGCTCGCCCGGTCAATGCTCCCGCGTTCCAGAGGCAGGCTGTCAATCGCTGGCAGCGCCGTCAGCGGTAGCCCGATCGTCATGTCATGCAGTTCCTGGTGCTGGTAGCCCAGGGATGTGAAGAACTTCTCGTTCCACTGGGAATCCCATTGCAGGGCGACGGTATCGACGTAACCCTCGAGCCCGATCGCAACCTGATTGGGCTGCAGCCCGACCATGCCGATCGGGGCCAGTGTCGGCACGCCGGTTTCGACGCTCTGGCGCATGAATGCGGCGCGCAGCCATTGATCCTCGACCGGCGCCCAGGCCACGCCCAGTCGTGGCTCCAGACGGCTGACGTCAATACCATCCCCATCCAGCCGCGTGGCATGGAGAGCATATTCCGCCTGCAGGTCTGGTGTAATCTCATGCAGCAGGTCTACATAAGCACGCGCCAGATTTGTTCTGCTGGACACTTCGTCCGGCCCCGACGTGATATCGGGCACAAAACCCGGGACCAACTCGTAAAGCTCGTTGAAGCTACTGCGATTGGTGTCGATCCATCCTCCCTCGATGCCATATCGCCAGGTCAGGCCGTTGTCGGTGCCCAGACTGTGACTGATGGCTGCGACATAGCTCTTCGACGACAGGCTTTCCCGGTTTTGGCCAAACGGCAATAAGCTGGGTGTCGTCACCCCGAATATGGGTGACTGATCGAATTGGAAGTCGGTCGAGCTCTCCGACTTCACGTCTGAATAAAGAAGTGCGGCGTTCACTATGTTGCGGTAGCCGAACGTGTGGCTCCACCCTAAGCCGCTGTTGAGGTTGTCGAGACTGTTGCTTTGATTGCGATAAAGCGGCAATTCCGCGGGCGCGAGCGGCACCCCGAAGACAGGGAGAAAAAACTCGGCGTTAAGCCGGATCGAAGGCGCAGGATTGAGCGTCAAAGAATTCAGGTCAAAATCGCTTCGGCTCTGGTTGACGAAGGCGACGACGCGATCCTCTGGAGTGGGACTGGCCGTTATGTAGCCGTTGGCATTCAGCAGTTTGGTCTCGGTGGAAAAATTGCCAGAGTCCGCATAGGTTCCTTCAGCTGGTATTTCTTCCCACTCGAAATTGCCGAAGAAGCTGATGGGTATCGTCTCATTGGCAAAGCCCTGGATCTCGGCTTCACCGACGCGTCCAGTATGACTGCCCACGCTGTTTATGCCACCGCCAATAGAGCCTTCTATGAATGGTGTGCGCAGCAACGTGGCCGACCTCGACCGGCCTGACAACATGTGCGGGTCGAGCAGCAGTCCCTGGAAGAGAGAGGAAAAGCTCGTCGCGTTGCTCGTATTTTCGATCACGCTATCCCCGAAGGTGATCGCATTCTTGAACGGGTTGATGCTGCCCTTGAGCGCCTGATCGGCAAAGCCGCTGCCTTCGAACGGATCAAAAGCCGCATCGCCATAATAGCGCCCCCAGGCATCGAGCCCTTGCAGACGAAAGGCGTTGTTGAGCGTGGAACCGGCATCCTGGTTGGCTCCAAGCGCGCTGAAATCCCCCCCTCGGGCGCGCGCGCGCCTTAAAAACTCCTGGGCATTCGCGATCGCTCCATCAGCGTCGTAGTCGTCAATGGCAACCGCGGTTCGAAACGCTGCGATGACCGGATCGTTCTTGTCCAGCCGATCGGCATTTTCGACAGCCTGATTTGAAGCATCCCGTTCGCCTCTTTCATAGTGGCCTGCGGCGAGCATAAGCTGCGCTTGCGAGTAGCTTGGATTGGCCGTCGATGCTGCAAGAAGATCGTCGATCGCCTTTTCTCGTTCACCTGACTGGAGATAGTAGCGTCCGCGTGCAAGAAGTGCCACGTCGAAGGCCGGATCGGCGGCCAATGCCAGGTCGATCTCGCGCTTTGCTTCTTTCATACGTGACTGATCGAGATAAAGCACAGCGAGATTGGCATGGCTGATCGGGTCGTCCGGATCGAGTTCGATTGCCTTCTTGAGTGCTGCCTCGGCTTCGCGGCTTGCACCACGGGCGTCCTGCAACAGACCGAGATCGTTCCAGGCCATCGACGAACCGGGGGCAACTTTGATTGCCTTGTTAAGGTCACTCAATGCGCCGTCGAGATCCCCTTCAACATCCGCACGATAGCGAGCACGAGCCTGGAGCCCATCTGGATCGCCCGGATCTATGGAAAGCGAACGCTCAATCGCTTCCTTCATTTGGACGCGGTCGTTGATCAGCAACGCAAGTTGGGCGCGCAATGCCGGCAGGCTAGAATCCGTTGGAAAGCGCGCTTCTGCTTCCTTCATCGTCTTGATGGCCGCAGGAATATCTTCGAGGAAGCCGGCCGTATAGGCCTTCATCACTGCAGCGTAGGGACCGGTGATGTTGGAGGGTGGCTTTTCCACATGATCGGGATCGCGTAGCGAGCGCGAATAATAGCCTCCGTAAGCAGCAATGCTGCGGCGCTGCGGATCGAGCAACGGCTCAGCGCGCGAAAACAATCTTGCCGCTTCGTCGTAACGTTTCTCAGCACCTGCGATGAGGGCTTCGATCAAATCGGCGCGGGCGCGCTGGCTCGCTGAAAGTTTAAAGGCCCGAGCCCTGGCCAACGACTTAAGTGCCTGCTGGCGCCCATCGAACGACATCTGCACTTCGGCAAGGGTAAGCCAATCTTCCGCAGTCCTTGCTTCCGGCGCCTTGGCTTCGATGCGGCTGCGTTCAGCTCGCATTTTCTGCATCGGTAGTGGCGAGGCGGGCATGAACGTGAAGCCGCTTCTCAGTGTCAGATAAAACAGCATCTGCTCGCGATCGTCTGGGGTAACGATGACAAGCTTGCGCGGTGCCTGGCCAATCGTGGCGACGGCCGCCTCGCCTTGGGCGACTTCGACACTGCCCTGTTCGTTCTTCAGCTCGACGCGCCCCTCGAGCACAATCAGCGACGTCTGATCGCCCTTGACCGTCATGGTCCAGTCCGTCCCGCGAATGGCGGCGGCGGCGGCCGGCGTCTCCACCGTCAGCCCCTGACCGCCGCGCTGCGCGCGCGCCCACATCGTCCCGGATTGCAGATTGAGAACCGTGTCGCCATCGGCAGCCATCTGCTTGACCTGCAGCGCGGAATTGCGGCCCAGGCGAACCTGCGTGTGGTCCGCAAACAAGATCGCCAGCTGACCATTGGCATTGGTGCGCAGTACGTCGCCGCCGAGCAGGTCTTGATGAAGCGCGACGTTCTGCCAGCTGGAAAGATCCACGAAGCGCACTTCTTCGCCCGTCTTGCGGTCAATGACCGAACCTGCAGCCCGGGCCGTGCGCCGAAGCGGCTCCGCCGCGGCTGGATGCGTCAAACAAAACGCAGCCACCGCGATCGCTGTGCCCCCGCACGCGTATCTCGCAAATCTACCCCTCATATGGCAAGGATTTGTCTACCTATACTTGAAAAGTCAAGCGAGATGTCGGAAGGCAGACTTGCTTTGTGTTGCATGTGTAATATCAGGGAAACACTTTGACGCGGGGGATGCGGCGTGAGTGATTTTGAGAATGCCTCGGATTATTTGGTCAGCACACCTTCGACTGATGATGTGAGCTCCGAGTATCTGGACCACATCAAGAAGATAAACGACATATTTTACGACCAGATCAAAATCTCGGATCAGAAGGCCGCCTATATCTTTACTTTCATGCTCGCCTTTTTGGTAACATCCAGCGAGGGACGCGAGGTCTTTACATGGGCACGCTATGCCAAGGGCACGCCACAGGGCATCGTCTTCTCCGGCGCCCTGGCACTGGCGTCAATCGTCTCCATCCTCGCAGCGATTCTGGTGGTTCTGCCGCGCCACGTGAATTCCTCGACGTCCCTGTTCTGGGGAGCTTGGCCCAAGCATCGTGGCCATTTTCGCGAGGCGGCAACGAAACGCGACAAGGGATATCTGTTCGAGCAGTACGTCGAGAATGCCGATATCCTTTCGACCATAGCGCGTGGAAAATATCGCTGTGTGACCTACGCGTTCCGGGCATTGATGGTCACTGTGGTCGCCTATATCCTGCTGCTGGTGAGCACCTGATCACCAGCAGCGTCACGACTGGATCGCTCGACGGTCCTGCGAGGGCGTTGCATTCAAGGCCCATATCCAGCAGCCTCACGTGCCGACGCTCAGTTTGGGCGATATCGTCATCGTTGACGACTTGTGCGCGCGAGGCGGCGCGTTCACCCGTTCAGCGGCGTACGTTATGGAACCCGCTCGAAACGAGCTGAGCGATTGGCGTTGCCTGGTGCGACGGGAGCGCAATCTGTCTTTTGCAAAAAGTCCTCGATGAAGTTGGCTTCCGCCCGGCACCATCGGCCGCCACCGCCCACACGCGCTCCCGGCAAGCCCCTGGGCAGAAGGTGACAGACATCTATTGTTCACTGTGTTTCACTACAAACGCTGAGACGACTGCGTTCAAATCGCTGACGAATTCAAGGCATCCGGGGGCTTATTCAAAATGAAATTCGGAACGAGTGGGCTTCGCGGCCTGTCTGTCGACCTCAAGGGCCGGGCTTCGGCGCTTTATGCTACAGCCTTTGGCCGCTATCTGCTCGATGCTGGGATGGCGCGCCGCGGCGATGTTATCCTGATTGGCCAGGACTTCAGGGATTCCAGTCCGGAGATCGCAGCAAACTGCGCCGATGCGCTTGATGACCTCGGCTTCGACGTCGGCGACTGCGGCGCGGTGCCAACGCCGGCGCTGGCCCTTTACGGCCTTCAAGAAAAGGCCGCCTGCCTGATGGTCACGGGCTCGCACATTCCAGCCGATCGCAATGGCATAAAGTTCTACCGGCCGGACGGCGAGATCGACAAGGCAGACGAAGTTGCGATTACGACCGTGGCAACCGAACTCGATCGTGCCGGCTTTGCGTTCGAGCCTCGCGGGACAAGACCACGGGACGTTTCCGCCGAATGCCTGGCGGTTTTCCGCGAGCGCAATTTCAACCTCCTCCCTGCCGACTGGCTCGTCGGCCTGAAGGTCGGCGTCTACCAGCACAGCACCGTCGCCCGTGACCTGCTGGGGGAGGTCCTTGAGCATTTCGGCGCAACGGTCGTGCCGTTTGGCGGTTCGGAAATGTTCATACCTGTGGACACCGAAGCCGTTTCGGACGAGACGGTTGTCAAACTCGAGGAAGTCGCAAGACAGCATGGCCTTGACGCCGTTGTGTCTGCGGATGGTGATGCCGATCGTCCTTTGGTGGCAGACGAAACCGGCATGCCGTTGCGGGGCGACCTGCTCGGGCTGATCGCTGCAAACTTTCTCGGTGCGCGATCAATCGTCACGCCGGTGACCTCGAATTCCGGCATCGAAGCTGCTGGTCACTTCAGCGTCATGCGCACCCGTGTCGGTTCTCCCTTTGTCATAGCGGGGATGCAGGACACAGTCGCGGCCGGCCAGACCCATGTCGCCGGCTTCGAAGCAAACGGAGGCGTGCTGACCGCCAGCGACTTTACGGTCAATGGCCAGGTGCTGCGCGCCCTGCCGACGCGCGATTGCTTCGTACCCATCCTGGCGGCGCTCGCTCTTGCCGCATCCAGACGCCAACCGCTGTCGACGATCGCCGCGGCGTACCATCTGCCGTTTGCCGCAGCCGACCGTCTTGAGAATTTTCCGGTGGAGACCAGTGCCCGGTTGATGGCCTATCTTCGCGCCGGCCCCGCCAATCTCGCGGTGTTTCTGCAGCCGATCGGTGAGGTCGGCAGCGTCAGCGACATTGACGGGCTTCGTATCACACTGGCGGATCGGCGCATCATTCATTTCCGCCCCTCGGGCAATGCCCCCGAAATGCGCTGCTACGCCGAGGCGGAAAGTGAAGCTGCCGCGGCGACGTTGCTGCGTTCCGGTCTGGAGCGCATCCGCTGGTGGGCACAGGCGAATTGATTGGCGAAGCAAGTAAATATTCAAGGACACTCCAAATGACACAGAAAATCGTTCCCGTGATCATGGCCGGCGGCAAGGGCACTCGCCTCTGGCCTCTGTCGCGTGCCGCAGCGCCGAAGCAGTTCATCCAGTTCATCGGCGATAAGACGCTTTTCCAGGAAACGTTGCTACGCGTGTCCGATCCATCGCTTTACGAGGCACCCGTCGTTCTCACCAACGAGGAGTTCCGTTTTCTCGTCGCCGAGCAGGCACGTGAACTGGATATCGACCTCGCCGCCATCCTGCTCGAGCCGGTTGCCCGCAACACCGCCGCCGCTGTCGCAGCGGCAGCGACGCTCGTGCGCAAGCGCTTTAACGAAGACACGATCATGCATGTGCTCGGCTCCGACTATGAGATCGTTGCCGACGACACCTATTTCGACTGCGTCCGCATCGCAGCCGCCACAGCCGCCCAGGGCAAGCTCGTGACCTTCGGCATCCAGCCGAGCGAACCGGCAACCGGCTACGGCTATATCGAAGGCGGCGAAACATTGGCGACCGGTGCACGGGTTGTGGCGCGCTTCATCGAAAAGCCGCCACTTAGCAATGCGGAAGAGATGCTCGCCGCAGGCGGCTTCTACTGGAACTCCGGCATGTTCATGTTCTCGGTTTCGTGTCTGCTCGATGAGTTGCGCACCCATGCTCCGCAGACGCTCAAGGCCGCCGGAGAGGCCGTTGCAAATGCAAAGACCGATCTCGATTTCACGCGCCTCGACAAGGCGACATTCGCCACAAGCCCGAACATTTCGATCGACTACGCCATCATGGAGAAGACGAGCAACGCCGCCGTCGTCCCCTCGCCCTTCAAATGGTCGGACCTCGGCAGCTGGGATTCCGTCTGGAAGAGCGGCAGCCGCGACGAATATGGCAATGTGGCAGCCGGCAACACGACGGTCGTCAACACCAAGAACTCGCTCATCATGACCCATGGCGTGCATCTCGCCGTCCAGGGCATGGACGACATCGCCGTCATCGCCAGCGAGGACGCCGTCTATGTCGGGCGCCTGCAGGATAGCCAGGACGTCGGAAACCTGGTGAAGATGCTCGCTGCCGCCCCGTCGACATCGCAGCTGACAGAGACACACCCGACGTCCTACCGCCCGTGGGGCGGTTATACATCGGTGCTGAACGGCGACCGCTTCCAAGTCAAGCGCATCTTCGTGACGCCGGGTAAGAAGCTGTCGCTGCAAAAGCACCATCACCGCTCCGAGCACTGGATCGTCGTCAAGGGCACGGCCGAAGTGACGATCGGCGAAAACGTGCAGATGCTCAGGGAAAACGAGTCCGTTTACATCCCGCTCGGCGAAGTCCATCGCCTCGCCAATCCGGGCAAGATCATGCTTGAACTGATCGAAGTCCAGACCGGCTCCTATCTCGGAGAGGACGATATCATCCGCATCGTCGACGAGTTCGGGCGCAGCTGATCACTGTTGTCTTGAACTTATAAACTTCCGCCTGTAACCGATTGCGACGCCGGTTTACGCCGGAATCCATTTATGTCGCCAAGCAGATTGAAATTCAGCGGTTTTGCGCTTTCGTACATCCGGATACGATGCGTTAGGCCCCGTTGAGCGGAGCAACCTTAAGTGGCCGGAGCCACCACGTGGATCCGGTCAATCAGAGACGGTCACGTCAATCCACCGTCCGGACCCTTGGCTACCGTAGATGTCGACGTCGATCCAGACGTTTCCTCGAACGATCATATTTGCGGCGTCTCGCGTCATGGTTCCATTGCGAAGCATGGCTTCGAGCGCCTGCCGATTTGCGGGGTCTGCAAAGAAGGAATCGGATTGATCGTCTCGATCCCTAACCCCAAACTGGTGAAAGTTCGCTCGGTCCTGACGAATGATCTGCCATGGTTGCGTCAGCCGGACACCATTTGAATTAAAAAGATCAGCCTCACCAATATACGCCCGGTAGCTTTCGATCACTCGGTTGGTGTGACTGGCCTTGACGCTCGACTGAGCAAAGGCGGGAGCGGCGACGAACGCAACGACAGAGACTAGCGAAACCAGTTTTTTCATGTGACCCCTCTTTCAGGGGCCTTCTTACCCAGGGTTGAAAAATTGCGCCAGAAGCAAAGGTGCTGATGGTTAATCGGGAAATCCTCAAAAAGATCGTCTCGGTTATATCCCGCCGCGTCAGTCATATTACTTGTTTTTCATATATAGTGTGACAGTCCTGAGAGGCTGGCCATGCAATCTCCGTTCGTTCCTCGACATGTCCTTTCGACTTTCGTTGTCGTGGTGACCGTAACAGCGACTTCATATGTCTATCCTTGCAGCCGTCCAGCCGGGTCCGGCCAGGCCAAGAATCTTAGTCGTTTTCAGCCGCGATCAGAGGTCCATCTCCAGAAACCCTCAAGCGCGGTGGCAGACGCCATCTACGATATCGCTCGTGCGCTGAATGAACTTCAGGCCACCACTCTCACTGGTCCAATCCTCGAAAGCGTTCTGGTTCAAAGTCGAAACGTCGCAAAAAATGGGGCAATGCCGATCCCACCAGATATCCGAAAGCAGCTGACCGGTTATTCGAGCAAAGATTCGATGAACCGCGTCCGATACCGCATTGGTGACGTGGGCTCGCCGAATCTTGCCATTCTCCTGGAACGTGGAGGATACGCGGATGCTGTCACGCTGGTCGATGTTATCGTGTTTCGCGACGCCATTGCGGCCGCGACAGTCTCCTTGTGGGCTCATGAACTGGTCCACGTCGACCAATTTCAAGAATGGGGTGTGCATGGATTCGCGATCCGATATGCCGAGAACTGGCAAGCCGTGGAGAGCCCTGCCTACGCCAAAGGTGAGGGCATTGCTCATTGCGCGTGCTGCAGGCAAGCACCAGTCAGACCGAAGTGAGGCCACTCTGCGCGCAGGACCGCCCTCGTGAGAGACGGTCTTCCCAGGTAAACGGAAACGCTCAACCAGTTCTGGCTTGCGGGCTGCGTTTGCAAGAGGCAGCGCTCTTGCCGGTTACGGCGGTAACGGATTGGCTATCAGCATAGCCGGCGCCAAGAACACGTCGTTGCCGGTGCGCGAATCCAATTCCGTAATTTGAACACCTATCCGGCTCTAGCCAACTCCTTCGAACGTGACGCTGACACCCCGGTCGCGGAGATAAGATCTGTTCGGCGGCAAGATCTCTGGAACCCGAAGCGCAAACATGCCACAAGCGGCATGCTATCGCCCATTGACCTCGAAACTGCAGAAAACGTCATTCAACGACGTTCGCGAGACCAGGGGCTTTCTTTCTCCAGCACGTCAACGTTCATTCTCAGAGATGCCTTGCGATGTTTCAGAAAGATATAGCCCGCCCACGGATTGAAGTGGTGCTATGGTCGTACTCAGACGACCTTCATGCCTGCGAACGCTGGATGCGGTCACTCTCTGCCGATGAGCTTCAGAGAGCGGCAGCCTATCGGTTCGAGCGGGACCGAAACATGTTCATCGCCGGGCGATACCTTCTCAAACGGCTGCTTAGTGCGCAGGTCGGAATGAAGCCCGAAGATCTAAGGCTGTTGCCAGGTGCCTTCGGCAAACTCCATGTGCGGTCGCCGGTCGACCTGCAGTTCAGCCTCGCCAACGCAGACGGCCTCGTGGCCGCCGCCATGGCTGTGGGTGCGGGCTGCGCCTCGGTGGGGATTGACTGCGAGCGTACGGACGATGAAATCGAAGATGCCGCCTTGCATAGCTATTGCACGGTCGATGAACGCCGCTGGCTCGATCAGATGCCTCCAGATGACCGTTTGCGCGCAGCAATGACGCTCTGGACGCTCAAGGAGAGCCATCTCAAGGCACTCGGCACGGGTCTCAGCGAGGATCCGCGCAACGTTGTCGTCACATGGAACGGCAACGCTTGGCCGATTGTCGTGCATGATGGTAGTGAGGATCCCGATTGGCACCATTACGTCATCGACAGCGACAGCCAGCACGTCGTGGCGCTGGCTGTCCGTTCGTTGTCCGGACCGCCTGACATCGCGGTGCGCAGGTTTCAGGACGATAGCGCGCTTTCCAAATAGCCGATGCGCACGTCGTGGGACGGGCCCTGGGACAATTCCGACATCCAGACGAGCTGCGCATTGTCCGGTTCCGCATCGAAGTGCCGGCGCTCAAGCAGCGTGTTGATGATGTTTGCGCTGCGCCAGGCGATCAGGCTCAACTGCGAGTCTGCGATGCCATGAGAATATCGCCCGGCATTCTGGGCAAAGATTCTGTTGGCCCTGGGGCCAGCCCATTGCACCGAGTAGTCGTCATTGAGGAGAGGATATCCGTTTCGGTCGAGGGCAATTCTGTCGGGCAAGGACGCAAGCGCATCCGGCAAGCGGAAGCGATAACCCGTTGCCAAAATGACGGTGTCCGCATGCAGAACCTCGATCCCTCCGTCGAACTGGTTGCGAACGATCAGCCGATAGGCCTTGCCGTTCCTTTCCATCTGTACGACATCACGGTTTGGCGCCAGGTTCGCGTTGAGTGCGCTTTGCTCAAGATAGCGCAAGGCATAAAGGCGACGGTAGATCGAATGGATCGTCGAGATCGACAGGCCGTCACTGGTCAGGATCGAGTGTTTCAGGGCCGCCTGCTTCTGCTCTCCGCTGAGTTTCAGATAGGCTTGAACATATTCGGGCGAAAACACCTGGTTTGAAAACGGCGTGTCGTTGATCGGCTCGAAATTGTGCCGCCGGCTGATCCATGTCAGCTCCGAAATCTGACCGGGCTCTGAAAGCAACGCCTCCACCACCTCGCCACCGCTCTGCCCGCCGCCGACCACGATGACACGCGATGCGTCAAGCTCGCCCAAACGCCATTTGGCCTCACTGTTGTGAAAGCAATCGGCGCCAAGGAACGGCTTTGCCCAGTCCGGCACGAAAGGTGACGTGCCCGTTCCGATCGCAAGATTTCGCGCCTCCTCGTGCCCGGTGTCGAAATGCAGGACAAAACGGTCGGCACGATGCTCGACCTCGCGGACCTCCGATCCGAACCTCAGGCCGTCGACACCCTTCGCGACCCAGGCAAGATATCGTGCGAACTCCTGACGCGGAACGGCATCGTAATTTGCGTTCAAGAAAGCATAGAGTCTCTTGTGAGCAACCAGATAGGAGATGAAGGACCAACGGCTCGTCGGCAGCACCGGTGTGACGAGATCCTTCAGGAAGGAGGACTGCAGTTCGACGCCAGGCATCATCATGCCAGGGTGCCAGTCGAAGGTTGTATGCCGTTCAAAGAAACGACCGTGGATCGCCGGCACTGCCTCCAGCAGGCAGGCAAGGCTGAGATTCGACGGACCGATTCCGATACCGGCGATGTCGAGTGGCTCATTGGCGCTGTCCTTGCGCGTGAAAGCAACAGTCATGAAAAGTCCTTCTCTGTTTCCTTGAGGCGCTGGGCAAGCCTTGAATGGAAAGCGGCCGATCCGATCATGTGCAGATGGTTCGTGCCGGTGATGATCTCGGCGGCGTGAGCGCGCCGCGACAGTCGCCGCCAATCAATCAGGTTAAGGCCACGGTTGAGGCTGTCGTCCGCAGCCCATGGATAGATCGGCACATCGTGGGCGACGAGCCGGTGCTTGCGGAAGACAAGTGCGTTGTCGATGAGGACCCAGAAGGTATGCTCACGGCTGCTGATATCGGGCCCATCGGTCGGAAGCGGATCCTTCTCGTCGCCGACGAAGCGCAGGAACTGCTCGTAGGTCGCCGCATCCATGGTCGCAAGCAATCGGTCCCACTCGGGACGCATCGCCGTTCGGTGAAGCCATCGTTCAACTTGCCGGTGGAGCTCGTCGCGTTCACCGCTTTTGAATTTCGGGGTTGCGCCAACCGCAAACTCCGTCCCGAGATCGCAGACATCGACCATCGCGATCATCCTGAGGTCGACGTCTTGACGAAGAGCGCGCGCTGCCTCGTAGGCGAGCAAGCCGCCCCACGACCAGCCGAGGAAGTAGCATGGCTGGTCTTTGCTATGGCGTCGGACATGGTCGACGTAGCTTTCGATGATGTCCTCGATCGGGGAGCCGACCTGCTTCTTTTCCGAAAGGGAATGGCAGATGAAGCCGGTCGCCGGCTGATCGGCGCCGAGATAGTCGACGAGTTTCACATATTCGCGCGTGCTCACTAAAAGGCCCGGGAAGCAATAAAGCCTCGGCCTGGTACCGGCTGCACGCAAAACGATGACCTCCGACAGATCCCGCTCCGTCCCCTTTTCCATAATGGCGGCAAGCGAACGCACGGTCGGGTTGTTGAAGATATCGGCAACCGTCAGCGGCGTGCCGGTAAAGCGCTGCCGCATCAGCGCAAGGATGCGGATTGCTCCAAGCGAATTGCCACCGATTGCAAAGAAGTTGTCCTCGACGCTGATCGCTTCCAGCTTGAGAACCTGCCGCCAGACGTCGCGCACCTCCTCCTCCAACGAGGTCGCCGGCTCGACGATTGTTCGTTTGGCGGGCTCAGGCGCCGGAAGTGCAAACCGATCGAGCTTGCTGTTCGGATTGGTCGGCATTTTTTCGAGCTCGACGACGGCAGAAGGCACCATATAGGCGGGCAAGCTGCGCTCAAGGCCGCTGCGCACCTGTTCGACATCGACTGTTTCGCCCTTCTTTGCGACGACGTAACCGACGAGCGCCTTGTCGCCGCCGGCCTGATCCTCGCGCAAGACCACCAAGGCCTCTCCGACACCTGGCTGCTGGAGCAGAGAGGCCTCGATCTCCCCGAGCTCGATGCGATATCCGCGAAGCTTGACCTGGTGATCGACGCGGCCGACGAACTCGACAGTCCCGTCCTCGCGCCAGCGCGTCAGGTCGCCTGAGCGATAAAGGCGCCCACCATCCTTCGCGAAGGGATCGGGGATGAAGCGATCGGCGGTCGTCTCTGGCTTGCCGAGGTAGCCGCGCGCAACGCCCTCCCCACCGATATAGAGCTCTCCGGTGACGCCGATCGGGCAGGGGTTGAGGTCGGTATCAAGCACATAGACGCGCCGCAGGCCGACCGCTCGGCCAAGCGGAGCATAAACACCCTCGAATGTCGTGCCGGCTTTGACCTTCCAGACCATCGGGGTCATGATGGTTTCGGTCGGCCCGTAGCCGTTGATCAGCCACTCGGATTTCAAGGCACGAGACAAAAGGTCGAAGGTGGATTGGGCAAGCCCTTCGCCGCCGAAGGAGTAAAGGCGCATGGGGGGAGCGCCATCGGTGATGTCGGCCCACTCTGCAAGCTGTTGAAGATAGGTTGTCGGAATACTTGCATTGTTGGCGCCGTGCTTGCGCATCGCCGTCAGCGTCTCTTCCGGTGTCCATAGTGGCTGATCGGGTAGAATGATGCTCCCGCCTTCGATCAGCGGGTTCATCCATCGCTCGTGCCCGCCGTCCGAGCTGAACGGCAGGAACGGAAGCTCTCTGGAAGCGGAACTCATGCCATAGACACGCGACGTGTTCTGCAGATGATGCGTCAGCGGACCATGTTCGACGGCGACCCCCTTGGGCAGTCCCGTCGAGCCGGATGTGTACATCACGTAGGCGAGCTGGTCCTTGTGGATCGGGACATCAAGTGGTGTATCGGGCTCGTCGTCGAGCGCCGTCTTGTCGAGTTCGAGCACCACGGCGTTGAGCTCCTCGGGCAATCGATGACGAAGCCAGCTGTGGGTCAGGACGATCTTCACGCCACCGTCGCGCAAGATGTGGTGATTGCGCACCGGCGGATGGTCCGGCTCGACCGGGATATAGGCGCCACCAGCCTTCAACGTGGCAAGGATCCCGACCATCGCTTCTGGGGAGCGCTTGACGAAGATTGCCACCGTGACTTCGGCTCGCACGCCAAGCCGTCGAAGTCGGTGCGCCAGACGGTTGGTGTTGGATTCGAGCCAACCATGGCTGAATTCCTCGTCGCCGTAGACGATGGCCGTCTTTTCGGGTGTCTGGCGCGAATGGGCCGCAATCAGTTCGTGGACTGGCCTGTCGTCATTGATGACGTCATCCTCGTAAGGCGCCGACAGTTCGTCGAGTTCGTCTTCTTTCACGAGTTCGATGTCTTTGATGCGGATATCGGGCCGCTTGACAATCTGCTCAAGAACAAGCCTGAAATGGCCGGCGATCCGGCCAATCAGCCGACCGTCGTAGAGATTTTCCGCATAGTCTATGAGCGCCGCTGCCGGCCCAGCCTTTTTCGCCTCCAGCACCAGTGAGAACTCGCTGTCGGCGCGTCCGGCAAGCGGCTCGATGCGCAAAGCCCGCATGGGAACCGATTGTGGCTTGCGCAATTCAAACAGCGTCTTGACGACCGCCTCCTGGGCGGCTGCTTCGTCCGTGACGAGTTCCTGCGTCAGGCGCTCCAGGGGGATAAGCGCCTCCAAACCTTGATCGATCTGAGATGAGAGCGCTGCGACGACCTCGTCGATGGCATTTCGTGACGCAAGCAAGGGCGCCAACGGCAAGACCTGCTCCGCCCGGCCGGATCGCGCAAGATACTGCCGCTCACCTCTCGCGACCAGAAGCCCGATGAGCATGTTGTAGTTGCCGCTGTAGCGTCCGAGAACCACGCAAAAGGCTGACAGAAGCAAGCATTCCAGCGTGCAACCCCTTGCGCGCGCATGCTCTTGGATTGCAGCCCAGAGATCGGCTTCGATCGCAAAGCGGTGCTGGCCCCGCGCCACCCCCGCAAGACCGCCACTATTGAAGCGCGTCGGAAAGGTCGATGCGGCATAATCAGTGCCGATTATCCCCTTCCAGTGCGAAAAGGCTGCCTTTGCCGGCTCACTTTCCAGCCATTGTTCCTCACGCAGGCCGGCGCCAAAATCCTCGGGGATCGCATTTCCAGGATCCTCGCCGTTGGCAAGGCGCGCCAGCGCATTTGCAAGAGCGACCTTTTCTGCCTCATCGCAGATGATCGGATGAACGACAATCGTCACAAGCGCATGGCCATCGGCAAGAGGCACGATCTGGCAACGCGCGGCAGGCCCGTCCAAAAGATCGAAGCGCTTGGCGCAAAACGCTGCTGCAGCGGCAAGGCCTTCGGCCTCGGACGTGCGCTCGGCGCGCTCCACGGCGACCCCCGAAGCGCCTCGATACTGCTCGATGCGGCCGCCCGCAAGGCGGCGAAAGCGTGTGGCAAGCCATGGGTTGCGCTCAATCAGGGTCCGGCAAACCTCATGAACGAACTCGACGTCGGCCTCGGGCGTGAACTTCAGCGATACGACCTGATCGGGAAAGACGGTGCGATTGCCGATTTGCTCGAGCGACCAGATGCGTCTTTGCGCAATTGTCAGCGGGAAGGCGTTTGCTATTGCCTCTTCGACGATTTCGGTGGGAAGGGCGTCGGTGAGGCGGGTGATCTGCGTGTTCATGGCTGGTGCTCCCCGATTATTGCAGTCGCTGGTCACTGTCCATGGCCAGACGAAGCGACAGTGGCCGCGGATCCGTCCAGACCGTACCAATATGCTGAAGGCATTCCAGGCGTGACCCCGAAAATCCGGCCTCGATCCAGCCGAGCGGAACAGGTCTGTCCTGCGGCCAGACCGAGTAGCGACGCTCGGCGTCGAAGACGACGATCCAAGGATCGCCATCTGGCTTTAAATTCTCCATTCGAAGCTCCTGCCGTGAAGATGGTCCTGCGCCAAATGACGGATCGGCCCTGCCGCGGTTTAGGAAATCGATGAGAATTTTTTTCTTCCGTCCCTCCTAAATTTGCCGCGAGGCGGATCGTCATTCCAGCAAATCGGCACATTGGCGCGTTTCGTGCTCATTCGCGGCAAATGGCTGTTTCTCAAGGAGAACGTGATGGATTTCGATGCCGTTAAGCAAAGGTGCGCTATTTGCTCCCGCAGCTACCGCCGCCATGGCCCCAATATCCTGTATCTGGAGACTGCGTCCGGGCATCATGAAGCCACCGTCGAGGTTAAGGCCGGTGTCGCATCCCTGACCTTCTACCACGGCAATCCGGTGCCGTCGGCTGAGCTCCTGATGGCTGCCGCCGAAGCCGTGACTGCCGAAGATCCTTCGATCAAGGCGGTGGTTTGCGAGCAGCAGAAGGTAACGCTCGAAACCCATGGTCTTGGCGATGGCGGAAGGCTTGAACCTATAATCCTGTGGCAGTGGCCCTCGCTGTGGCTGCCGCAACTGACCTATCCGCTGCCGCCCGTTCAGGAGCTGACGGCCGGTCGCTATCATCCGCGCCGTCCGAGAAAGCCGACAGGCACGGTCTATCGGCGGTTCATTCCCTGGCTTGAACGCGATGTCTCCTTCAGGGTTGCCGACCCCAACACCGATCTTGCCTGCTTCCACCGATGGATGAACGACGAGCAGGTGAACACGATCTGGGAGGATGCCGGACCGATCGACAAGCATCGTGACATCCTTCAGGCGAGGATCGCGGATCCGCATGTGCTGCCACTGATCGGAAGCTTCGGCGATACTCCCTTCGGATATTTCGAGGTCTATTGGGCCAAGGAGGACCGGCTTGGGCCATTTTATGACGCTGACGACTATGATCGCGGATGGCATGTCGCAATCGGCGAGCCGGATTATCGCGGCAAGAAATGGATCAGTGCGTGGCTTCCGTCCCTGATGCACTTCATCTTCCTCGACGATCCACGCACCAGGCGGATCGTCGGCGAACCGCGAGCAAGCCACGAACAGCAGATCCGCAATCTCGACCGCTCCGGCTTTTCCAAGATCAAGCACTTCGATTTTCCCCACAAGCGCGCGCTTCTCGTAATGCTCAGCCGGGAGCGCTTCTTCGGTGACCATCTCTGGGTGCCGGCCGCATGAACGACATGAGCGGCAGCTTCGCCAAGCGGCGCATTGCGCCGGAAGATCTCGCCAGTCCGCAGCTTCTCAGGCTGGTCTTTCGTCTCGGCGTGCCGGCAATGCTCGGTCTGTCGATCAATGCCGCGCATCATACGATCAACATGATCTTCGTCGGCATGATCGGGGAACATGAAATCGCCGCCATCATGATCGTGCTGCCAATCCTGATGGCCGTCGCCGCCTTCGGCGAAGGCATCGGCGTCGGTGTCGCGACCGAGGTCGGGCGGGCGCTTGGGGCAAAAGATCGGGCCCGCGCGAACGTTGCCGCCTCCATCAGCCTGGTTTTCGGCGTCCTGTTTGGCGTCATTTGCGCGGTCACGCTGATCGCTTTTCCCACTCAGCTGCTCGCCCTGTTCGGCGCCACCCCGGCGCTTTTGCCGCTGGCGCAAGGCTATCTGATGATCATTGCGCTCACGGTGCCCCTGACGATGGCACAGATCATTTTCGATTTCCTGGCGATTGCCGAGGGCAACGCCCGCTTCAGCATGTGGACGCTGATTGCCTGCTTCGCGTTGAACATCATCCTCGATCCACTGATGATCTTCGGATTGGGGCTTGGACTGCAAGGGGTCGCGATCGCGACCATCCTGTCGCAGATTACGGCGCTTGGCATCTATGGCGTCTACCATGCGAAGAAGCTTGGGACGCTGCGCCTTTCACTTGGCCGGCGCATGCAATCGGCAGGCGCGCTTTGGTCCGTCCTTGCTGTTGGCGCGCCAACGACGATGGCAAGCCTTGTCACGTCCGGCGCAATCGCTACGTTGCTGACGCTGGCCGGCAGCTATCGCGGGGAAGATGGGATCGCCGGGATCGGTATTGCCCTGCGGCTTTTGGCCGTCGCGACGCTCCCCGTCATCGGCATCTCGCTTGGCGCACAAGCCATCTTGAGCTTTGCCTGGGGCCGCAAAGACATGGCCCGCATGGTTTCGGCGGCACGCATTCTCGCGGTGGTGACGAGCGCCTTCAGTATCGGTTGCGGGCTTGCCATGCTCGGTTTTCGTCATGATCTGGCACGTCTCTTTGCCGACAGTCCGGAGGTACTGGCCATTGCCGGGCAAGCGATCGTCGCAACGCAATTTCCCTTCCTGCTGTTCGGGATGCGGCAGACACTGCTCGTTCTTTACCAGGCCCAGGCAAGGCCTAGAGCCGCCCTTGCGCTCGGCCTGGCGCAGAACGGATATGTTCTTTTTCCCCTGCTCGCGGTCTTGCCCAGCGCCTTTGGCTTTGCCGGATTGCTTTGTGCAATCTTCGCAGCATCTGCGCTGACGGGCCTTCTGTCGGCCTGGCTCCTGGTCGTGGCTTTGCTCAGACTGAAGGCAGGACCAGCAGGCAAGCATCTCTTTCGTCCCCATAAAAGCTTTTGCCCCTGAGAGGATCACCATGAACCAATCGATCAGCCCACGCGATCTTGCTGCCTACACAGTATCCGACGATCTCTTTTCTCCTGTCGATCCGGCCGCCTTCAACGCGGTCTCGCCGCCAATTTTTCAGACGTCGCTCTTCACCTATGACAGTTACGAGGAAATGGAGGAGGTCTTTGCAGGCCGTGCCAGACGGTTCATCTACTCGCGTGGTGACAACCCCACGGTTCGCGAGTTCGAGCTGCTGGTCGCCCGCCTCGAAGGCGCCGAGGACGGCCGCGCATTTTCGAGCGGGACGGCGGCGATCACATCGACGATCCTCAGCCTTGTGGAGGCAGGTGACCGCGTCGTTGCCGTCCGTCACCTCTATAACGACGTCTACCGGCTGCTGGTCAAGATGCTCGCGAGGTTGGGCGTTGCCGTCGATTTTGTCGATCCATCCGACCATGACGAGGTGCGCAAGGCGGTTGCCGGCGCCAAGCTGCTCTATCTGGAAAATCCGACCTCCTTCGTATTCGAGTTACAGGACATTGCCGCGCTGTCGGCCATGGCCAAGGAAGCCGGTGTGACGACCATGATCGACAATTCCTGGGCCACGCCACTCTTCCAGAAGCCGATTGAGCATGGCGTCGACATCGTCATTCATGCCGCCTCGAAGTATCTCGGCGGTCACAGCGATACGGTCGCTGGTGTCGTTGTCGGAAGCAAGGAGGCCATCGCCCGGATCAATGCCACCTCCTACCCCTATGTCGGCGCCAAACTCTCGCCATTCGAGGCCTGGCTCCTGTTGCGCGGAATGCGCACGTTGCGCGTCCGCCTGAAGGAACATGAGCGCAGCGGTCTTCTGCTTGCCGAGCGTCTGAAGGCGCATCCTGCGATCGCGCGCGTTCGTCACCCTGCATTCCAGGACCATCCCGGACGGGCAAGCCTGTCTGGCTATGCCGGGCTTTTTGCCTTCGATCTCAATCCCGACATCGACGTGGCGCGCTTCGTGAACGGATTGCGTGACATTCGTCTCGGCGTCAGCTGGGGGGGACCTGAGACGTTGGTGGTCCCAGCCAGAGTTGCCCTCCAGATCCCCGACCGGATGACATCCTTCATCCGGTTCGGCGTGAGCGAACAAACGATCCGTTTCGCTGTTGGCCTGGAGGAGCCGGAACTGCTGTGGAACGATTTGCAACAGGCGTTCGAGGTTGCGAGGCGCTAGCTGCTTTACCGACCGGTCGATCGGGGCGGACGGGCGGCTCGGCAATCGCCAGTTGGCAATGCTCGTCCGCCGCCTTGATCATGAAGTTGACAAGGGTTCTGGAGACACCAAGCTCGGCCGCGATATCCTTCTGCGGCACGCCGTTCAGGCGGTGGCGGACGAAGGCATCGTTGGTTCGCTTCGGCAGCATCTCGAGGGAAGCAAGAACATTGCGCAGGGTCTCGGCGGCAACCAGCTGGTCGAGCACCGTAGGCACGGCGGCGGTGATCTCCTGCGCCTGCTCGATCGACCTGTGGTTGCGCACCTCTTGGCGTTGTCTTCGGCTCTCGTCGAGAGCGAGATTATAGACCATCCGGAATGCATAGCCGATCGGGCAGCGAATGCCGTCGGCCGTTAGGCCGTAGGCTTTGACGACACCGTCCTGAAATATATCCTCGGCATATGACTTTGATTTAACAATACGTTCAATCGTCTTAAGAAGCTGCCCCTTGTTTTCGATCATGGCGATGACGACAGCATTTCCATTCACGTCACGATGCGATGCTCGCATGGTCCTGCACCCTTTTTGACAAGTGGAAAATCAGGCTCAGTGGTTGTCGGTTCTTCTGTTTTCGCGATCCGTTGTCGACTGGAATACACGATTTGATTGCAGTGTGTATTTTAAGATGATAACAAGAGTCAAGTTTAAATCGGCGGAATTCAAGGGAGAGGAACGATGGGACGAATCGTGGAGATCATCGACGGCAAGGGCGAACTTTGCCGATCGATCATGGGAGCGCTGCCAGGCTGGTTCGAGAGCGCCGACGTCATCGAGGCAAGCGCTGAGACGATCGAGCATTTACCCGTATTCGGCTATATCGAGCGGGATGTCACAGCCGCCATCATGGCGCTGAAGCCACACCTGCCAGGCGCCGTCGAGATTGCGCTGATTGCGACCCGACCTGAGCACCACGGGAAGGGCGCCGGGCGAAGCCTCCTTGAGGAAGCCGAGCGGTTCTGCCGCAAGGCTGGCGCACGGTTGCTGACGGTCAAGACGCTCGCCCCGCGCGGCCGCGAGGAGCCCCAGTTCGAGGCGACACGACGATTTTATGATCGCAACGGTTTTGTGCGAGCGGAAGTGTTTCCGACGCTGTGGCATGAAGACCATCCATGCCTGTTTCTGGTCAAGCCCGTTTGCGAGCCGACAGCCCGGTCCACAATTTGAAAAATTGCTCTGTCATGCCAGCGTGGCGATGACCCGCATAGATTTGCAATTAATCAACGGATCCGGACTTTGATACCTTCCCGTGCCCAGTGTCTAAAGCCGTTGGCCAAAAATCGGTGCTGAATTTTCCGATTAGCGCTGTCATTGATGACGAGTGAGTCATACGTGTGAACCGATACTCCATTATCGTGAACTGGCGTGTCGTTTATCAGGGAGGTTTTCTGCGCTCTTGTCTCCTTCGCTCTTGTGATGCTTCTTGCGGGTGCCTATCGCAGTGCGCGACGACTTCGTCAGGGCAAATGGGTCGCAATCTTTGTGAATCGCTTCCGGTTTGGTCGATTTGCGCCCTGTTCATCACGGCCGTTGCCTTGGGAAGATGGATGTATGTTCCGTCAGATCTTCTTGCAGCTCGCTGAATTGAAATACCGAGACACAGCGTGCGATGATCTAAGGCGGGCAACGGAATAGCGGCATGTAGGACTTCAGTCTGACGTGGTCCCGAAGCCGTCGGCTGACTGGTCGAAGTCATCAGCGGCCGATCCCTGCTACTGTGACGACTGGTGAACCTCCGAAAGCAAGGGTTGGTAGAGTGCACCCAAGCTTCTTGCGAACGTCGCGGTGATATGGTCCGCATCCTTGTAGAGCGGCAGGCCGTTTCGCATGGCGTCGCAACGGCCGTCCCCGCAGATCGCCGGAAGAGGATCAACAATCGAAGCGCCATACTTCGCCGCGAGACGGGTCAGGATCGCATGCGAAAGCGCTTGGCGCTTTTCGATATAATCCAAGGGCGGCGCAAGCTCGGTGGAGGTACCTCTGATCATCGCCTTCGCGACTGCCTCGGGCATGTAGTGTCCCATCTCGGGCACATCCGAGACCAGCACGACCCTGGTGCCGAGCTTCGTCAACTCCGCCATCAAGCCGTCGAGTGAATTCACAACCGATGCGGAGCGATCTTCCAATGGAGGCGGCACCGAGGCATCGAAATACGGTCCCTCGTTCGGCATTTCGCTATCGTGGACATATTTGGGCCAGTAGGCGACTAGGAAGACCAGTGGAATTCGACGCGATGCAATCAGATCACGTACTGCCTCGTTGAAGCGGCCACAATGTTCGGTGTTGCCGCGCGGCGTGAGTTGTACCCCCGGCAGGGGCGGACAGGATGCGTGTCCGGCAAACAGCCCTTGTATGCCGACCTCTGCAGCTGCGTCATCTATCGCCGGAGCCATCGCACCGGAGTGGGAATCGCCCCATACGAGGAACGAGGGTTTGCTCGCGCCTTCGACGCCAAGTGTGCAAAGCTTGCCTGCGCGAATGTCTGCCGCAGGCGGCCCGTCGGAATCAGCCTCAGCAAAGCACGGAGCCGCGCTGAAGCGGCTTTCATCGTAGGTAGCCGCGTAGACCATTTGCACTTCTGTCGGCAACCGACCCGGCAAGCCTTTATGGTGAGCGACGTAGTCGCCGAACGTAATGACAGCGATCACGACCACCGCCGCCCCACCAAACAGCGGCGTCCGCGTAACAAGGCTGGCGCGGCCGCGAAAGGGTTGCTCGATGAATCGCCATGAGACGGCGGCGATGATGACAGACGCCAGGACGACCAGGCTCCCCTGTAGCAGTGTCAGCTCTCGTCCCGTTGCCTCCCGGCTGAATACGATGATCGGCCAGTGCCATAGGTAGAGGGAATATGAGATGAGCCCTGCGAAGACCATCGGTCCGGATCGAAGGATCCTGCTCGCCGGTCCCCATTCGTCCCGCGCGTGGATCACCAGCGCGGCGCCAAGACAAGGTAGGAGAGCTGCGGGACCGGGAAACAGCGTCCTGTCACTAAAGGCGAAGATCGCCACGGCGATCATGAGGACGCCAGCAAAAGCCACACCAGCCCGTACCTTCGGCTGGTGTGGCCTTGGTATCGCGTTGAAGGCCAGCAAGGCCCCAAGGAGAAGTTCCCAGGCACGAAACTGCAGCAAATAGAACGTTGCCACCTGGGATTGGAACACCATCCATGTACTGGCAGCGAAGGAGACGACCAGCAATCCTGCCAGGACGAGTACAACGTACCGTCGTGCAAATCGGTCGATCGCCAGCAGTAGCAAGGGAAACAGAATGTAGAACTGCTCTTCGACAGCGAGCGACCAGGTGTGCAGCAGGGGCTTCATCTGCGTACCGATGTCGAAGTAGCCGCTTTCGTTCTCGAACCGAATATTCGATGTGAACAGAGCGGCCGCCTTCAGACTGTGTGCAAAATACGCAAGTTCGGAGGGCATCAGCAGGACCCATGCCGCAATCGAAGACGCCGCAAGGACGGCGAACAGTGCCGGAAAGATTCTCCGGATGCGACGTTCGTAGAAGCGCACTAAACTGAAGCTGCCTCCAGCGATTTCCCCGGTTATCAGTGAGGCCATGAGGAAGCCGGAAATGACGAAGAAGACGTCCACGCCGACAAAGCCGCCGCTGAAACCAGGGATGCCCACATGATAGAAAACAACTGGGAGGATCGCCAACGCGCGCAATCCGTCGATATCTGCGCGATAGGAAATTCCGCCTCGTGTAATCGCCACCGAATGCGCCGGACGTTCCAGGACAAGGTTCAAAGGCTATTCTCCGAATCCGATTTACCCCACAGCGTTTGGAGTGCGGCACGTAGCTTGAGCAACTGACGGGTAGCTGAACAACCGGTCGCTCCTACCTGAAGAGGCTGGTGCGTCAAAATCATCCCTAGGCCGATATTTGCTCGATCTGCCGGACGCGTCTGCCTTTGAGACGCTTCCCGATTTGCCCAAAAAGCCACTTCTTCTCCGTTGCCTGGCGGCTGGCTTGCAACTGTTCGATGTAAACAATGCGCAATGGGTCACCTAGTCCAATGAAGCACCAGGACAGTCAGGCCGACGAAGCACACGGCCGATCCCCAGAACGTCCATTCGAAGCCACCAGAAAGAAGCGTGCCGAGCACGGAATGAGCATTATCCGCGCCGTGAACCATGAGCAGCGTTCCAATCACGATCATCGTGATGCCAGCGAGGTTCAATCCGACGTTTGCCATCGCGTTAGCATTCCTCGCTGTCGGCCTGGCGGTTCTCATCCTGCCGGACAAAGACCTCGTTCGCGTAGGCGTCCAATAGCGTTTCGCATTTGGCCAGTCGGGCTTGCGCGGCAGCGGCGAGGCTTGCGCCATAGAAGTCGAGTTTGTGGATTTTTCCGAACCAGGCTTTCAGCTTCTTGAGGTCCTCGTCGTTTTCCTCGATCTCGGCGTAGCTGTAATGATCAGCGGCGACTTCCTTGGCGATCTCGGCTTCGAAGTCGTCGCATCGATCCAGCAACTCCTTGTAGGCTTCGTCACGCTCGGCACGGAACCGCGCCACAACTCTCTCGGACTGGCTACGGTCGAGCGGGGCGCTCTCCAGAAGGAATGCCGCGCCACCGATCTCCAGGATTTCGTTGTCGATGAGCTTCAGGGCCCGGCGATGGTCGTCCGTCTTCGGTAGGAGGCAAACACCGTTCTGCAGATACACCGCTCCCAGCCCCTTGAGCTTTCGCCAAAGTGCAACCCGATGCCGGTTGGGTTCGGCGGGAACCTTATAGGTGAGCAGCAGCCAATCTTCTGTAGCCATGCCGCTATCAATGATGTAGCGATGGTTACAACTCAACGGCAGCGAATAAAGCGCCACGTTAAAGTCTCAGGAGAGAAGTGCCTTGCGCAACGTCGTCGTGATCGTGGCGCTGCTTAATCTTGCCTATTTCTTCGTGGAGGCAGCGGTCGCCTTCGCGATAGGGTCGGTCTCGCTCTTCGCAGATAGCGTCGACTTCCTCGAAGACGTATCGATCAATCTCTCAATCGGCGTAGCGCTCGGTTGGTCGGCCCGTCGACGCGCCGAGGATGGTGTTGGCGTTGATAATCCTCGTTCCCGGTCGCGCAACACTCTGGACCGCCTTCGGGCGCTTCCTGGACCCGACCCCGCCCGACCCATTTGCCTTGGGCCTTACTGGGTTTAGGGCGCTGGTGGTCAATCTGGCATGCGCAATGATGGGGGCCAACTGTCGGCGTGGAACGGGCATTTTCTGTTCCGTTCCTGAGCGCCGCCTATCCAATGGACCAAAGCTTTGAGGGTATGGGAGCAGTTCGGCTACAAGGGGACTGTTTGGGACTACCTCCCGCCGCCAACCCTTCCGAAGAAGAAAACGGCCCCCTTATATTGACGCCATCAGCCATAGTGATCCTCAGCTCATACCCCAGCCCCGAGTTTCTCAACGCCACAAACAGTGAGGCGGAAGAGAGTTGACCGCCGCAACTGCAGGTCGCCGACACGTCGGCGCAGTATTCTACACGGCCAAGACGATGACGCTGGATTTCGAGCCGTTCACAGTCTACGATGACGTATCCGTCAGCTTTAGCATCAAAACAGGTCAAGGTTCCTCGGACGTCACCTTCGACAACAACTTCGTCAACCAGACGCTCGGGAAGACCAACGGCAAGGTGGAGCCTCCGACGAGATGGCGGCGCTTCTCACCGCGCCCATCGGACGATCCGACACAATCATAACCGCGACCGATCCCGGAACCGTCACACTGCGAGCGAGTCCCAAGCTGGCAACGCGGCATCAGTGGCCATTCTTGCGCGGCTTATCCAACTAAAGGGTCCGCCCCAGCCTCTGCCCGATGCCGCTAACGTCAACAAGATCCACGGACACGTCCGGGAATTTGTCGAGTGTGTCCCGTATGGCGTTCACATCCATCAGATTGAAGGCTGTGGATAGTGCGTCCGCGCTCGCCGCGTCTTTTGCGACCACGCTCACCCGCCGATATAGTCTCGGCACCACACCCATCCTTGGATGGAGAATATGTCCAAATCTTCCGGCTTCGTCGAACGAGAAGCCCGTCTGGCTCGAGGTCGCGACCGCCAGATTGACGATCGGAAGAACCATATCCGGATCCGAATTGTCTTCGTATGCCGCAAGCCCCACACGCCATGGGTTTCCATCAGATTGAGCTCCGATCGCACGCGCTTCGCCCATATCCACGAGGCTGCTTGTGATACCGGCATCGCGAAGGATCTCCACCACGCGGTCCGTGATGAACCCTTGGGCGACGCCGTTGAGTGTCAGGGCCATCTGCGGACGGGCAAACGCGATCCGACCCGAGCCAAATCTTACCGCATCGAAACCGACGCGACGAAGATGCGCATTCAGGACGCTTGCATCCGGACCGTCCTCGCCAACGCCGGGCGACGCAAAATGATCGCGATAGAGCTTCCAGACCGGCTGAACCGTCGGATCAAACAGACCGCCGGTCGCTTCAAAATACGTCGAACATCTTCCGATGAGCGCTAGAAGTTCCGGCGGCGGCGCAGCAAGGCCGCCAACGCGGTTCAGTTCGACAAGGCTCGAATCGTCCCTGTACAGGCTGAAGATCCGTTCCAGCCGGGCCACTTCGACGACGATGGAACCGATCAGTCGTTTAGCCCTTTTCGCATCATGATCGTTCAAGATCAGCTTGGCTGGAGCCCCAAGCGCCTCACCGCTCCAGACGTACGCTGACGTTACCGCCCCTGCCGCCGTTTCCGACAAAAGCAAAGGCAAACCGCCCACAGCTGCAAAAATGCCGATGGCACGCCGGCGTGTGACCAACTTATCCATTGCTCCCAACCTTTGCATTTACCGACGGCTCGGATGTCGATTGCAGCACGTCACGATCGGCGATTTCCTCGAAAACGAGGACTTTGCCACCGTTCTTTCGAGCAAAGGCGTCGGCATCGGCGCGCACGGAGAATGGGACGGTCTCCGGGGCGCCCATGCCGCCATGAACCTGACTGCCGACCACGTAGAACGCCTTTTTGGCATCGATCCAGTTTTGACCTCCGGGCGCCTCCCAGCTTTCGGCGTGGCTCATATCCGAGACATAGAAGGCCGCGATATCTTTCGGTTCCTCCGGGAGCTTGGTGAAAGCCACCGCATCGCGCGCCGAACTGAACCAGACCGGCTCACCTCCGCTCCTCAGAATGATCTGGCCTTTGGGGCCGGGATGTTCCAGGACGTTCATCCCGCAGAAGTGGTCGATGGCCTCCGATGTCAGTTCGATCGGCTTGGGGACGGTCGTCTCAGCCTTTTCGCAACCGGTGAGAAACACGGCCGCGAGCATGAATGATAGGACGATGGGACGGGTCACAGTTCCCTCCTGGAGAAACGAAGCATTGCGAGCAACAGGGGAATGGCAACCCACAGGAAAAGCGAGGTTACCAAGAGCCCGGGCGTGAGCATCGAATTGGCGGCGACGCCGGCAATTGAAGATACCGATCCGGCCGTGTGTGATCCCAGATTGAGAAGTCGGTAGGCGTCAGTGGGATTGCCTATGAGGAGCGCGCTTACCAGTCCCGGCGAAAAGCCCTCACCCTTTGTCGACACGAGAGCACCAAGCAGGCCCATGTCATAGATGATGACGAAAAACAGCCAGATACCCAAGGCCATTCCGCCTGCGCTACTGCGCTGCGTCACGGACGCGCTCAGCAGATAGCCGATCGCGATAAAGACCGTCCCCAGTAAAATGGAAGATCCGATCATCGTGGCGAATGCGATCCAGCTGCCAGGATCAACGGCAGTACCGGCAACGACCAACGCGGCACCGGCTGCTCCGTATCCCACGAACGTTGCGACAGAGAGAATGAGCGTATGGCCCAAGAACTTCCCGAGAACGACCTGTCTGCGTCCGACTGGATAACTGAGAAGAAGAAGCAAAGTACCACGCTCCATTTCGCCGACGATGGCGTCGTGTGAAAGAAGCAGCGCAATCAGCGGGACCAGGAAGATCGTGAGGCTCGAGAGACTGACGATGATAATGTCGAGACGGCCGGCCCCGACATTGCCGGTCGGAGCGCTTCCGAGGAACGAGAGTGTCAATGCGAGCGAGGCAAGCAGCAGCGTGACGGCAACCACCCAGCGGTTTCTCAGTCCCTCCTGTATCTCCTTGCGCGCGATGATCAGTATGTTTTTCACGGCTTTCTTCCCTGTCCTTGAAGGAAATGCGCGTACACATCGTCGAGCGTCGGCTCGATGATCGTCATGCTGGTCAGCGCGTCCGGATCCGAGGTGACCGCAGAGATCACGGCTATCTTTTCCCTGTGATCGATATCGGCCTCCAGAAACTTGTCTTTTCGTTCCAGCCATTTGACCGAGCCGCGCGACCACGTCTCGACGGCAGCGTTGGCGCTCGGTTTGAAGCGGATGTGCGTTGGAAGGCAGGCAATCCGTCGAAGCTCGTCCAGGCTGCCGTCGGCGATCTTGCGTCCGCGATTGACGATAATCACGCGTTCAGCCCTATCCTCCAACTCGCTAAGAGCATGTGAGGAAAGCAGGACCGTTGTTCCCTTGCGCTTGAACTCCAGGATCAGGTCGTAAAAGCTTCGCCGCAGAGCCGGATCGAGCCCGCTCGTCGGCTCGTCCAGAAGCAGAAGCCGGGGCTCTCCCAGGAGCGCTTGTGCCAATCCCAGCCTTTGGCGCATGCCCTTCGAATAGGTTCTGACGGGCCTGTCGGCGGCGGTCTTGGCAAGCCCGACAAGATCGAACAGGTTTTGCCAACCGCTCATCGGAACGCGCTTCAGTCTGGCATAGAAGGAAAGGATCTCCTTGCCTGTCAGCGCCAGATGAAACGAGACGCTTTCTGGCAGATAGCCGACGTCCTTGCGGACACTGAGATTGCCAGAGACCGGATCCTCTCCCAGTACCCTGACGGTTCCGCCGGTCGGCCGAATAAGACCAAGGATCGCCTTGATAAGTGTTGTCTTGCCCGCCCCATTGTGCCCGACCAGAGCCACAAGTTCCCCTTCGTCCAGCGAAAAGGAAATGTCTTCAATCGCAGGCACGTCTTTGTAGAGCTTCGAGACGTTCTTAAGCGAAATAGTCGATGTCATTTTGTTGCGTCCTTGCCCGCAAGAGGAGCCATCAGCGGCTTGCTGTCGATCACGCCGCCAGGCAACAGTGAGGGGAACTGGGCCTGCGCCCAGCGAATGATCTGTACCGCCGGGCTTGTCGTCAAAATCTTCGCCTGCGGAGCGGTCCAAAGAACCGTGTCCACGATGTCGTTCGGACGGTAGGGGCTGTCGCCGATACCATCGCCATTGAGGTCGAAGGACGGGTTGTCGCTCCAGTAGTTTCCGCGGCCGTTCTTCGACCAATCGAGATAGCGCGAGCCGACGTACTTCACCTGATTGCGATTGCCGACAAAGGCATTGCCGACAATCTCGTTGCCCTCCGAGCCAGCCGTGAAGTGAATGCCGACGGCGCAGTTCTCAAAAAGGTTCTCTTCAAGGACGTTGCGGTTGGCATTGTAGATGAAAACGCATTTCTCAGGTCCGAGCCGCGTTGCCTCACCGCCGAGGGAGCTTGCTTCGATGCCGGGCATGTCCGAGGTCTCCGATCGTGTGCCCCCCATGACCCATCGATCGGCCGCCTGAAGGCGGCCGATCACCTTGTTGCGCGATATGGTCGATCCGTTCGCGAAGTTGAGCAGCAATCCGTGATCCCGATCACCGTCCGAAACGTTGTCGGTGATCGTAAGCCGGCTTGAAAACATGATCGCGTAGCCGACGAGGTTTCCCTGCGAGACGTTGCCGGTGATCTCGCTGTCGTTCGTATACATGTAGTGGATCGCAAACCTGAGATCGCGGAAACGGTTGTTCTTGAAAAGGTTCCGTTTGCTGGCATTCGTCGAGATGCCATCTTTTCCAAAGCTGATGTCGTTTTCGATGATTTTTGCACCGGGAGCATTCCACAGCGAAACGCCGTTGCCGGCCTCGCTCATGCGTCCGCCAGTCATGCCTGTAATGCGATTTCGTTGGGCAATGGAACCCGCCGCGCCGTGCAGATAGATACCGTTGAGGTTGCCCGTGATTATATTGTCCTCGACGACCGCTCCGGTGGCGGACTGGCTGACGAAGATCCCGGAATCAAGTCCGGCAAGATCAAAACCGGATCCCTTTATTTCCAGTCCGCGAACCGTGGCCCGGGGCGCGGACACCGTAACGACACTTCCCTTGCCATCGCCGAGGATGATCGCCCCTCGTTGTCCTTCGAGGACGACCGGCTTGTCGATGACCAAGGGGCCGCGATAGGTGCCGGGAGCCAGTTCTATCCTGTCTCCAGCAAAGGCCTCGTCGATAACGCGCTGCAGTGAGAGGTTGGCATCCGGCGTCACCTGACGCTCGGTCGCAAAACCAAATGCCGGAACGGCGGTCGTTGCGACCGCCATCCCGAATAGCGCTATCTTGGCAAAATGCGCCATCACGCCGCCTTTGGCTCGACCAGCATGCGCCCCTGCATCTCCATGTGCATCGCATGGCAGAACCACGAGCAATAGTACCAGTAGACGCCTGGCTTGTCGGCCGTGAAGGTGACCGATGCGGTGGCCTGCGGCGCAACCTCCATCTGTATGCCGTAATTCACGATCGAGAAGCCGTGGGTCAGGTCCTCAACATCGTCGATGTTGGTGATGTAGACCGTCACCTCGTCGCCCTGCTTGACGTTGAAGGACTCCAGACCGAACGCCGGCGCGGCCGAGGTCATGTAGACACGCACCTTGTTTCCATCCCGGATCACCTGCGAGTCCGAAAGAAGATCTATGTTGTCCTTCTTCGCCTGGGCGACCGCGTCTGCAAAGAAGACATCCTCGCGGTTCCAGACATTGACCGGATTGATCTTCGAGGAATGCACGATCGTCGCGTCATGCGGCTCGGCGAAGGTCGGGTTGTCGTGGACGAGAACCATCTTGTCGCCGGATATGTCGATCAGCTGATCGTTTTCGGGCTTGAGAGGTCCAACGTTGAGATAGCGATCCTTCGAGAACTTGTTCAGCGAGATCAGCCACTTTCCATCTGCGTCCTTGGTCTGCCCCATCGACGTGTGATTGTGGCCCGGCTGGTACTGGACATCGATTTTCTGGCGAATCGGATCGACCTTCTCTCCCTTGAAGGCACGGATGGCGTCCTCGATGTTCCACTTGCAAACCTGGCTGTCGATGAACAACGTCGTATAGGCGTTGCCGCGACCGTCATAGGCCGTGTGAAGCGGGCCGAGACCGAGCTGGGGTTCGGCGACAACCGTCTCCCGTGGCTGTATCTTGTCTTCGAAAAGGTCATCGAATTTGCGAACGTCGAAGACCGTCACGGTCGGCGAGAGCTTGCCGTTGGCGACCACATGAATGCCGTCCGGGGCGGTATTGATCCCATGCGGGCTGTTGGAAACCGGAATGTAGCGGGTGTAGGCCGAGCCATGGCGCCCGTCCAGCACCGGCACGCCGCCAATCTTCTTGAAGTCTCCGCGCGCAACCGCGTCTTCGATCCTCTTGAGATTGAAGACGACCACCCAGTCCTGATCCTTGGCCATCGTCTCAGGAAGGTTCACGCCCTCTTCGGAATTATAGCATGTCGCAAAGCAATATTTGCCCTGGTAGTCGGCGTCGACATTGTCGAGGTTGCCATCAACGATGATCTGCCAGGCGACTTCCATCGTTTCGCCGTCAACGGCAGTGAAAACAGCATGATACTGCTTGGGATCGTCCAGAACCTTGCCGTCGTTCGGAATAGGAACGCGATCTTCACCGTTGCAGAACACATATCCGGTCTTCGGGTACTTCTGGACGCGAAGACCGTGAACGGTATGCTGGTTGGGGAGTTCGATGATCTTGTCGCACTTCATCACGTCGAGACGGATTCTGCAGACGCGGGTATTCGCCTTGTCGTTGGCAAACAGGTATCGGCCGTCGTATGTGCCATCCGTAAACGATGGATGCGGATGGTGCAGATCGCCGTTTTGGTAAACACCGCCGCGTGTCGCCAGGAATTCGCGGGTCTGCGGAAGCAGGCCCTCCGTCAGGACCTTGCGGCTCTCGTTCGTCAACCCCCAACCGGTCGCGCTGCAGCGGTTGTAAACCGGGATACGCATGAGTTCTCGCATCGAAGGAAGCCCGACAACGCGTATCTCACCCGACTGACCGCCGGAAACGAACACGTAGTATTCGTCGAGTTCACCGGGCTTGACCTCGTAGTCCAGACCTTCTGCCTGGGCCGCCGTCGCCATGGCACCAGACAGCGTCAGCGCGCCGCCGACGCCAGCTGCGCCCGCAGCCGCAGCAAACGCCGTGGTTCCGAGCAACTGTCGTCGATTAAACAGCGGATTCTTCGTTTCTGTCGTCATTTTCCGTCTCCTTTTATGAACATGTCACGCCGTTTGGTCCGGCGCGGCCTCTGCTTTCGTGATGGGAATACCCCTGTAGGTGACTTCGACCTTCGGCTTTTTCGCAGGCGTTTCGCCCCTTGATTCCGGCGTTGACAGCGCCATGAATTTCTCTCGCTTCAGACGCACCTGGATCATGTGCGGACAGCGCTGGTCGTCCTGGTAAAGTTCCTGGCAGTGCATGCAGTAGATGCATTCGTTGACGTTGATTTGCCCCTCAGGATGGATCGCCTGGACGGGACACTCCTTGGCGCAGCGTTGGCAAGGAGAGCCGCATTCGGGCCACCGCTTCAGCCATTCGAACATCCGGATCCGTCCCGGGATCGCCAGGGCGGCTCCCAAGGGGCAGAGGTAGCGGCAGTAGAAGCGTTCGATGAAGAGGCCCGCACCGAGCAAGGACAGGGCAAAGAGCACGAATGGCCACTGACGAGCGAACTTGAGAATGATCGCCGTCTTGAATGGTTCAACCTCTGAAAATGTCTCCGCCAGCGCCATCGAGTAGAATGAGAGACCGAAGAGGGCGAGGAAGATGATGTACTTCACCGGCCAGAGGCGCTCATGCAGACCCCACGGCAGCTTTATCTGAGGGACGCCAAGCTTCCTGGCTGCGCCGTTGGTGAGCTCCTGCAGCGCGCCGAAGGGGCACAGCCATCCGCAGAAAGGTCCCCTGCCCCAGAAGAGCAACGCCGCTGCACCCGCAGCCCAAAGCAGGAAGATCAATGGCGCGGCCAGGAAGAACTGCCAATTGAAACCCGAAATGACGGCGTTTGCGAAGGTCAGCACGTTTACGACGGAGAGCTGCGCATTTGCATACCAGCCGAGCCAGACGAGCGTGAACAGGAGAAACCCCGTGCGGACATATCCGAACAGCTTGGGCCGGCGCACCAGCCAATCCTGGAAGAAGAAAATCGCGGTAAGGATGAGAATGGCAGCCATCGTGATCGCGATCTTGATGCGGCTACCGTCCCAGATTTTCATCCAAAGCTGAGGTTCGCCATTGCTTTCCGGCATGTCGGAAGAGGCCTCAACCGGCGCGGCAGGAGCCGCTACGGGAACCGCTTGGCTGACGCGATCGATCTTCACATAGGTGTCGGGAAGCGTGTAGCCGAGGTTGTAGGGCAACACCGCCTTCTGCGCGCCGGTGCTGCGCTGGACAAGCAGCTGGAGTTCAAAGGGCTCCGTCACATCGAAGGTGAAATCCTTGGGCACGACGAAAAGCGCGATTTCTCTGAGTTTGGGGGCACCTGCCGCCGCGAGCGAAGGAATGCGGGTGTGGTCATGATCGTGGAACCTGATGCCCTGGCCGTCCTGCAGAAGCTCGATACGATCGAAAATTCCGCCTCTGACGTATCCGGAGCCCTTGAAGGAATAGGCGCCGTCGCCTGCGACCAGCACCGCGGATTGATCAGGTTTCAATTGCTTGCGCAGACGCTCGTAAAGCGTCTCGCCCAGGAGACTGCGTCCAATGATGGGCACGCTTGCGGGCGCGACGTAAAGATCGATGAAGCGCTCTGTCTCCGGCGTCACCTCCGGGTTGTTTGCGGCCGCATCCTGCTTGGCAGCCCGAAACGCTTCGGAGACCTCCCCGACCGACAGACGCAGGCTTCGGATCGACCCGTCGCCCAGGAGAGACTGCCAGTCCTTTATCCCGACCTTCGTCTCGTCGACATGCTTCACCTCGGCGATCTGAGGCGCTTGAACAGTGTTTTGGCTATCAAGCCGATGCGAGCGGATAAGCTTGACCGCCGACCTGATCACGCTGTCCCCCATGACCAGCACGGTCACGGTCGCGCCACTGACGATATCGACCTGAGGCGGGCGATCAAGACCGGCGGCCACACGACTGAGGTCCTTGCCGATGATCGAGTTCAATGCCGCGACAACGCGGGCCTGGGGAATGCCGATCAGAACGATCGGCTCCTTGTGGTCGACGAGTTTGATGCCGCGAATAATCCCTTCGCGCGATATTCCGACCACGATGTGAATAGGTTTGCCAGAGTAGCCGGTCGACGCGGTAAAGTCGGAATTCAGATAGGCGTATCCGAGAACCTCGCCGGCCCTCATCACTGGCGCAATTGGCGGCTCACCTTGTGGAGGCCCAAAGCTTTCGGCTCCCTGGAAGAGTTCGCCCGGTTGGACTTTTTGGAGATAAGTCGCAAGTTGGTCGGCTGCGCTACAGGCCGCAGCCGAGAATACGGTGACCGACACCACGACAAGCGCGCGCAGGCATGCTCGGAGCCAGGATCTCGAATTCGATATCATATTGTGCGCGCGTCCACCCGTTTTTCGAAGTACGCGGCGATATTAGGCGCTGGTCGAGAAGCGCTCTTTGACGAGCGTCAAACTCAAAAATCTTCTTTCTGATATTCCGGTTACCGGCAACAATGAAGGAACCGGGTAGCACGATGACGAGACTGACGAAGGAGCCAAGTGCAATCAATTCATTGCCGGAATTGCTGGCAACGGCGAGAGACATGGAAATGGAGGCGGTCGCCGGATATGAGGCATTACGCGAACATATGCGTCGGTCGGGCAAGCCAGAACTCGTTGCCGTCTTCGAAAGACTGGCCGCCGAGGAACGCGAGCATCTCGCTTCCGTAGATCAATGGTCGACTGAAGTCGGCGTGCCAAGGAGCGCTACCGGCGGCCAATCGGACGAACTGTTCGACGACGAGGGAATGAACCTCACCGATCCCGATCTGCTGTCCGCATACAGGGCCTTTTCGGTTGCCGTCAGGAACGAAGAGCGGGCTTTCCTCTTCTGGACTTATGTATCCGCGCATGCGCCAACCTCGGACATTGCCAAAGCGGCAGAGCGTATGGCGCGCGAGGAATTGGGGCACGTATCGACGCTCCGCCGCGAGCGGCGCGCAGCCTTCCACATGCGAAAGAAATCAGATGCCCGGCAGACCGTTCCAATACGCGAGCTCGAGCGTCGGCTCGAAATCCACCTCAAAGCGCTGGCGAAGCACCAACCGACCCGTTCAAATCAGTTGTTGGCGTTCGCGCAGCAGGGCTTGGAACGGGCGGCAATGGCGGGAGATCAAACAATCCAGATTGAGCGTTCGCCGACGCAGCCAGACCTTCAGGCAACGGCATTGGCCGAACTCTTGCTCGATCATCATCTTGGACAAGCCGAGCTTTCAAGGGACGAACCGACCCGCGATCTCGCACAGCAGTTTGCGGGACAGCTTGTGGAGACTTTGGCGGCTCTACGAAGAAGACCGGCCGGCTAGCGATCTCAGCCGGCTTTCGCCGTTTGTCATCCTTCGCGTTCGTCTTCAACGCCCTTTTTGAACTGTCTAATTCCCTGAGCCAGGTCTCCCATCAGCTCGGGGATTTTTCCTTTTCCGAACAGAAGCAATACGATTACGAGCACAATCAGCCAGTGCCAGGCGCTAAACGAACCCATAAGAAGACTCCTGCCACCGCGTTGCTTCACCGGTTACTTTCTGCGGCGGATCGAAAGTGTCGCGACAGTAACAAGATCGCTGTTGACCTCATTGAGATAACGCAAGCAAGCCGCGGTTCGTCGAACGACGACGCAGCGCTGCAATTGCGAGGCTCGCTCGACGGTCGCAGCCGACGTCGTCATCGCTGACTGTCGGACAGCGGCTTCGCCCTCGCCAGGGCGCGGTCTTGGCGAAATGCGGATAGAATGCGTCCGGTCGCCTAGTGGCGTCCGTCTGGCAATGGGCATGCCTCGCCGCAACCGCCAACGCCTGGGAGGTTGTACCTCAGGCAACAAACCTTCCGTTGGGCGAACTCCAGGCCGCACTGCTGTCTGGCGGTGCGGATCATCCCGAACATCGGATTGCGGCGACCGTCTGGCCATGACGGCTCGTCAAGCAGCGAAAGACCCCCCTCGACGAGAAGACGCTGCTTGCGGTGCGCTATCTCCTTGAGGATCCATGAAAGATAGGCTGCGACATTGTTCCATAAGAGTTTCGGCGCCAGAGCCCCGTTCGCCGCAATCGCCGCTATAACGGGTTCGATATGGCTGACCATCAACTGGTAGAGATCGTCGGCCGGATTGGCGGTGGTGGCGGGACGCCCGAACATGACGAAGGCTTCCGGCTCGCAGGTCTCTTCGTCACAGACGAGTGAAAGGCGATCGATGGCCAACGGCAGTCCGATCCCGTTGACGAACATATGAACGCTTGGAGCGACCGTCAGGACGCTGAAATAATAGAGCGTCCACATCGAGACGATCGCGCGTCGGTCGCTGCCGGGAAACTTGCCGGCATATCGCGCGATAACCTCATCAAAGACACTTGCATCACAAAGATCGGTGCAGCGGATCACTCTACCTGTCTGCGGTGCTGTTAGGAGCAATTTTCCGCGGCAATAGGAAAACGGGCCATCGCCCACGAACCCGTCGAGATCGACGGGCCCGGGGGCAACGAGGCGATTGGCGATCAGGTCCTGGAGCTTAGACGGCTCGTCTGTTTTCGCTGCCATCGATCACCAACGATATTTCAGCGTCGCCGTCATGTTCCGGCCCTGGCCAAGATAGCAAAAGCCCTCCTCGCAGACGGTGTCTCGGTGATCAGCGATGTTGCGGATATTGAAGGCCGCCGTCAGCCCCTCATATTTCTTGTCGATTGCCCCAAAATCATAGGCCAGGGCCGCGTCGAGATAGAAACTCGAGGCATTCTTCGAGGTATTGGCCGTATCCGTCCAGTTCTTGCCGACATAGCGTAGGCCAGCACCGACCGACAGGCCATTGAAGGCAGTTGCTTCCTGGAAGGTATAATTTGCCCAAAGGCTTGCAACATGCGCCGGTGTGACCGCCGGCGTATTGCCCTTGTTGTCGCCTTCGGTCACTTCCGAGTGGTTGTAGGTATATGCCGCGATCAGATCGAGGCCGTCGGAAACCGCAGCACGGGCTTCAAGCTCAATGCCCTTCCCGGTCACCTCGCCGAGCGAGGCATAGGCAAGCGTTAGCGGGTCGACGAGAACCGGCTTGTTCTTTTCAACGATGTGATAGGCGACGGCCGACAGCAATATGTCGGAGCCGGGCGGCTGATACTTCACGCCGAGCTCGTACTGTTCGCCCTTCGTCGGCTCAAGGATTTCGCCGGAAGCAGACCGGTTGGTAACCGGGTCGAACGAGGTTGCGTAAGAGACGAACGGCGCAATCCCGTTGTCGAAGAGATAAAGCGCGCCGCCCTGCACGGAAAAGGCATGCTTGCTGACGTCTTCCGAAGTGTTCAACCCGAAAGAGGGGTATGTGGTGTCGCGCGTCTGCTCCACCCACGTCTGGCGACCGCCGAGATTGAAGCGCCAATTGCCAGCCTCGATCTGATCCAGGGCGTAAACGCCGACCTGGCGCATGTCGGCGTCGGCGACAATGAAGTTATAGGCAGGCGTTGCTCCCGAAACGCCATAAGTCGGATTGGCAATATCGAAGTCGAACGCCGGATCGACCGCCCCGATGCCATAGCCCCAATTGGAATTGAGATTGGTAAAATCGACACCGAACAGCATCGTGTGTGCGAGAGCACCAGTGTCGAATTTTGCCTCGAGCTGGTTGTCGACCTGGAAGACGTTCAATTCGTCGCGGATGGAACTGGCGTTGCGGTGGGCAACCGTGCCGGTCCAGCTCGAGATGCCAAGGTAGCGCGCCCTGAGATCGAGATGCGAATAGCGCAGGTTCTGCCGGAAGGTCAGGCCATTGTCGAATTCGTGCTCGAACTGGTAGCCGACCTGCTGCTGGCGGACCTTCTGATAGTCGTAGTCGGGGTCGCTCTGCCTGATATCGAGAATTCTTCCATCCTCTGTGGTAACCGCACCGACGTTGGAATCTGTTTCGTCCGATTGCGCCAGGCCGTAGACCGTAAGGGAGGTGTTCTCATCCGGCTTCCAGGTAAGCGACGGTGCAAAGAAGTAGCGATCGTCTGCAATATCGAAATTGGTGTCGCCACGGCGCGCAAGACCAACGATACGATAGAGAAAATCATCGTTCGTTTCGCTGACCGGCCCGCTGAAGTCGAACGTCGCCGCGGCCAGATTCTTGGTGCCGTAGGAGATACCGACCTCGTGGATCGTTTCCTCGGTCGGGAACTTCGATACCTTGTTGACGAGGCCGCCTGGTGATCCCGAACCGTAAAGGACCGATACCGGGCCCTTGATCACCTCGATACGCTGCAGCTGGTAGGGATCTGTACGGAACATGCCGTAGTTGATGAAGGGCTGACGCAACCCGTCACGATAATCACCGATCGTCGTCACGTTGAAGCCGCGAATGAAGATCTGGTCGAAGCGCGGATCGAACCCGTTCGCCCCGGTCGTGACCCCGGCGGAATACCGAACGGCTTCGATGACGCTTTGCGCGCCGCGCTCGTCGATTTCCTTCTGCGTGATGACAGAGACCGAGCGCGGCGTCTCAACCAGCGGCGTGTTGATTTTGGTGGCGGCGGCGCTGTTCTTGGCCGCGACGGAAATCCGGTCCGTCTTGCTATCAGAGGCTGTCGCGCCCTCAACGACGATGGGTTTCAGCTCCGTTGGATTGGCTTCGCTCGAAACAGTCTGCGCCTGCGCGGGCAACGCGACCATGCAGCTCAAGACCAGCGCTCTCGTAATATATAACCTATGCCTATAGAATTGGATGAAGTTATTATAAATGCTGAAATAAACCCGCATCTCTGCTTATCCCCACGTCACACAATGCGGCGGAACGTAGGGGGTCAGAAATGCCGTGTCAATATAACATGATTCTTTTTATCATCTTTAAATTCATCAGGAAGCGCATGCCCTCGTTCCCGATCAAGTTGCACGAAGTGGTGCGTAAGTCATCGAGCAGAGGCCGACGTCGTGACTGCAGTGACATGACTGTTGTGCGGACGAGTGGCCCTCTGTTGGGCTACTTCGATCGCCGTAATCCTGCGGGTGAAGCACAGTGCCGGGGATGCCGGCGCTAACAATTACATGTATTAGTGAATCATTATATTCATTGATAACTTAACTCTATTGTATAGCTGATGACATTATATGTATTGTATGGCTTACTATTTGTGAAAACATAATATAACGTCCTAATGTGGCATGTTTATTCCGCAATTTCGTCGGCGACGGGGCGAGCGCGCCGGCATCAACAATAACTAATGGGGGCGAACACTTCTGTCGTTCGCAGGAACACTGGGGGGAATTTGTAATGGCGACTACGACAGTTTCAGGCACGACCGTCACGTTTTCGAATTCAGGCGCGGCGGCCGATCTGACACAATCCGGCACCGAGGATGGCAGCCTTCAGTTCACGTTCGACGTCCTGGCCGCAAGCGGCGGCGGAGCGAAGACGACGATCTATTCGGTGGATGACGGCGTCAAGAACGACGACGGAGGGGCAGCGATCACCGTCACCAACAAGGCGTTTGTCGACTACAACAAGGACCTGCTGATCCAGGACGGCGTGGGCATTAGCTACAGCCAAACCAGCCAGAAGGGAGCAACATTCTGGATCGGTAGTGACAACAAGATCCACTATGACGCAGCCAGTCTAAGCGCACAGATCAACGCGCTCGATGCCGGAGAAGCGTTCAAGGACACAATCCAGTACACGATCAAGATGTCGAACGGCACTCTCAGCGTCGGCACGCTGACGGTTGTGATCAACGGCGTCAACGATACTCCGGTCCTCAGCGCCAATGCGGCGACACTGGCGGCAGGAACCGAAGATACCGCCTACACCTTCAGCGCCGCTGACCTGCTCGCCGGCTTCACCGATGTCGACGGCGATCAGCTGTCGGTCTCCGGCCTGACGGCCAACCATGGCGCGCTCGCCGACAACGGCGACGGCACCTGGACCTTCACGCCGGCCGCCAACTACAACGGCCCGGTCAGCCTCAGCTACACCGTCACCGACGGCCATGGTGGCAGCGTCCCGGCGACGCAGAGCTTTACGCTGGCGGCGGTCAACGACGCGCCGGTCCTCAGCGGCAATGCGGCGACGCTGGCGGCAGGAACCGAAGACACCGCCTACACCTTCAGCGCCGCTGACCTGCTCGCCGGCTTCACCGATGTCGACGGCGATCAGCTGTCGGTCTCCGGCCTGACGGCCAACCATGGCGCGCTGGCCGACAACGGCGACGGCACCTGGACCTTCACGCCGGCCGCCAACTACAACGGCCCGGTCAGCCTCAGCTACACCGTCACCGACGGCCATGGCGGCAGCGTCCCGGCGACGCAGAGCTTCACGCTGGCGGCGGTCAACGACGCGCCGGTCCTCAGCGGCAATGCGGCGACGCTTGCGGCAGGAACCGAAGACACCGCCTACACCTTCAGCGCCGCTGACCTGCTCGCCGGCTTCACCGATGTCGACGGCGATCAGCTGTCGGTTTCCGGCCTGACGGCCAACCATGGCGCGCTCGCCGACAACGGCGACGGCACCTGGACCTTCACGCCGGCCGCCAACTACAACGGCCCGGTCAGCCTCAGCTACACCGTCACCGACGGCCATGGCGGCAGCGTCCCGGCGACGCAGAGCTTCACGCTGGCGGCGGTCAACGACGCGCCGGTCCTCAGCGGCAATGCGGCGACGCTTGCGGCAGGAACCGAAGACACCGCCTACACCTTCAGCGCCGCTGACCTGCTCGCCGGCTTCACCGATGTCGACGGCGATCAGCTGTCGGTTTCCGGCCTGACGGCCAACCATGGCGCGCTCGCCGACAACGGCGACGGCACCTGGACCTTCACGCCGGCCGCCAACTACAACGGCCCGGTCAGCCTCAGCTACACCGTCACCGACGGCCATGGCGGCAGCGTCCCGGCGACGCAGAGCTTCACGCTGGCGGCGGTCAACGACGCGCCGGTCCTCAGCGGCAATGCGGCGACGCTTGCGGCAGGAACCGAAGACACCGCCTACACCTTCAGCGCCGCTGACCTGCTCGCCGGCTTCACCGATGTCGACGGCGATCAGCTGTCGGTTTCCGGCCTGACGGCCAACCATGGCGCGCTCGCCGACAACGGCGACGGCACCTGGACCTTCACGCCGGCCGCCAACTACAACGGCCCGGTCAGCCTCAGCTACACCGTCACCGACGGCCATGGCGGCAGCGTCCCGGCGACGCAGAGCTTCACGCTGGCGGCGGTCAACGACGCGCCGGTCCTCAGCGGCAATGCGGCGACGCTTGCGGCAGGAACCGAAGACACCGCCTACACCTTCAGCGCCGCTGACCTGCTCGCCGGCTTCACCGATGTCGACGGCGATCAGCTGTCGGTTTCCGGCCTGACGGCCAACCATGGCGCGCTCGCCGACAACGGCGACGGCACCTGGACCTTCACGCCGGCCGCCAACTACAACGGCCCGGTCAGCCTCAGCTACACCGTCACCGACGGCCATGGCGGCAGCGTCCCGGCGACGCAGAGCTTCACGCTGGCGGCGGTCAACGACGCGCCGGTCCTCAGCGGCAATGCGGCGACGCTTGCGGCAGGAACCGAAGACACCGCCTACACCTTCAGCGCCGCTGACCTGCTCGCCGGCTTCACCGATGTCGACGGCGATCAGCTGTCGGTTTCCGGCCTGACGGCCAACCATGGCGCGCTCGCCGACAACGGCGACGGCACCTGGACCTTCACGCCGGCCGCCAACTACAACGGCCCGGTCAGCCTCAGCTACACCGTCACCGACGGCCATGGCGGCAGCGTCCCGGCGACGCAGAGCTTCACGCTGGCGGCGGTCAACGATGCGCCGGTCCTCAGCGGCAATGCGGCGACGCTTGCGGCAGGAACCGAAGACACCGCCTACACCTTCAGCGCCGCTGACCTGCTCGCCGGCTTCACCGATGTCGACGGCGATCAGCTGTCGGTTTCCGGCCTGACGGCCAACCATGGCGCGCTCGCCGACAACGGCGACGGCACCTGGACCTTCACGCCGGCCGCCAACTACAACGGCCCGGTCAGCCTCAGCTACACCGTCACCGACGGCCATGGCGGCAGCGCCCCGGCGACGCAGAGCTTCACGCTGGCGGCGGTCAACGACGCGCCGGTCCTCAGCGGCAATGCGGCGACGCTTGCGGCAGGAACCGAAGACACCGCCTACACCTTCAGCGCCGCTGACCTGCTCGCCGGCTTCACCGATGTCGACGGCGATCAGCTGTCGGTTTCCGGCCTGACGGCCAACCATGGCGCGCTCGCCGACAACGGCGACGGCACCTGGACCTTCACGCCGGCCGCCAACTACAACGGCCCGGTCAGCCTCAGCTATACCGTCACCGACGGCCATGGCGGCAGCGCCCCGGCGACGCAGAGCTTCACGCTGACAGCAGTCAACGACGCGCCGACGGCGGTTGAGTTGTCGAACACAGTGACGTCGACGCCTGAAAATGGGGACATGATCAAAGTTGCCGATATCGCGGTAACGGATGTCGACTCGGGGAACAACGTATTGTCGCTGTCTGGAAGTGACGTTGGGTCATTCACGATCTCGAATGGCGCGCTGTACTTCAACGGTGGCGCGGACTTCGAAGCGAAGGCCAGCTACGACGTGACTGTGAACGTGAATGATGCCACGGTTGGCGGCACACCGGATGCCTCGCACAGCTTCCATCTCGGTATCATCGACGTGATCGAAACCGACAGCGATACCAGCAATGACCACGATACGGATACGGCGACCGCGACAACTACAAACTGGGGTGAGACCAACGGTGTCGATATTAAGGTTGGAGACGCAGCTGACAATACAATCAGTGGCGGCAACGGTGGTGACACCCTTTATGGCCAAGCAGGTAACGACACGCTGAATGGCAACAGCGGGGTCGATAAGCTATACGGCCAAGCAGGTAACGACACGCTGACTGGAAGCCAAGGCTCTGACACGTTGTACGGGGGATCCGGCAACGACACGCTCAATGGCAGCAGCGAGCAGGATGATCTTTGGGGTGGCTCCGGCAATGACACATTTGTGTTTGCCTCCGCGGGCGACAGCACTTCCGGCACCCCTGACACGATCCATGACTTCCACCATGGATTTGACAAGATCGATGTGAGCGGGCTCGACGCGTACACGGCCAACCCCAGCACCCAGGGCGATCAAGCGTTCGCCTGGGGTGGAACGACGAAGACGGCCCACAGTGCCTGGTACACGGAAAGCGGCGGCAACACGATCCTTCACTTCGATACCAATGGCGATGCGAACAGCGACGAAATGACGATCGTCTTGACAGGCACAAACCTGGGCTTGACGGCTTCGGATTTCATCCTCTGACCAAAAAAACGACGGCCAGCTTTCCGGCCGTGCCGCCACCGCGGCAGTTTCATCGCGGTGGCGAGCTCCACAGTCGACCTCCTCCTCGATTGGCATGAGGAAAGCACGGTAAAAGCCGCCTGCGGTACTATGAAAGAAGAAGTATCATGTTTGCTTTCATGAACCTGAGTGTTTTCGGCGGTCTTGTTGCCGCGAGCTTCGTCATCAACTTGCTGGCACTGACCGCGCCGCTGTTCATGCTGCAGATCTACGACCGGGTTCTGGCGAGCGGAAGCGTTCCGACGCTGGTCGGCCTCGGTGTTCTTGCGCTCGGGCTTTACGGTTTTCAGGCAGCACTCGAGATCCTGCGCTCGCGCATCCTGCTGCGCATCGGCGAGCGCTTCGACCGGGATCTTTCGGACCGGGTGCATGTGGCGGTCACGCGCCTACCGCTCATCGCCCGTATGCCCGGCGACGGCCTGCAGCCGTTGCGCGATCTCGATAGCGTGCGCGGCTTCCTGTCCGGCGCCGGCCCCACGGCGCTCTTCGACTTTCCGTGGATCCCGCTCTATCTCGGCATCTGCTTCATCTTCCATTTCTGGCTCGGCATGACGGCGCTTGCCGGAGCGATCGTGCTGGTCTCGCTGACGCTGCTGACGAACCTCCTTTCGCAAAAGGCAATCAAGGAGGCGACGACCCATAACATGGCACGTAACGGGCTCATGGAAGCCGCACGCCGCAATGCCGAGGTCGTCCATGCGATGGGTCTTTCGCGCCGGATTGGCTCGCGTTGGCAGAAAACCAATTCCGACTACCTGACGGCGAACCGCCGGGCGGGCGATGTCACGGGAGGCCTTGGTGGCCTTTCCAAGGCGCTGCGCGTCATCCTGCAATCGACGATCCTCGGCGTTGGCGCATGGCTGGTCATCAATCAAGCAGCGACGCCCGGCGTGATGACCGCCGCCTCGATCATGATGGGCCGTGCGCTTGCCCCGGTCGATCTCGCTATCGCCAACTGGAAGCCCTTCCTGATGGCGCAGCAGAGCTGGACCCGGCTACAGGAGATGCTGAAGAAGGTGCCGGAACAACCGCCGGTCATGCCGCTGCCGAAGCCGATGCGGGAACTGCGCGCCGAAGCGCTGACCATTGTTCCTCCGGGCGAACGCAAGCCGAATGTCGCCGGCGTCGGCTTTGTCATGGAGCGCGGAACCGCACTCGGCATCATCGGGCCGTCGGGCTCGGGCAAGTCGAGCCTCGTGCGGGTGCTGGTTGGGGCATGGGGGCCGGCGGCCGGGAATGTCCGCCTCGACGGGGCCAGCCTCGACCATTGGGACAACGAGGCGCTTGGCCACCATGTCGGTTATCTGCCGCAGGGTGTGGAACTGTTCGATGGCACCATCGCCGAGAACATCGCCCGCTTCGAGGACGATCCCGATCCGAAGGCGATCGTGGCGGCGGCGAAAGCGGCAGGCGCCCACGAATTGATCCTTTCCTTCGAGAAGGGCTATGAGACCCGCATCGGCGAAGGCGGCTCCGCCCTGTCGGCCGGTCAGCGCCAGCGTATCGGCATCGCCCGCGCGCTGTATGGCAATCCCTTCCTCGTCGTGATGGATGAGCCAAACGCCAACCTCGACGCCGAGGGCGAGGCAGCTGTGGTCAGGGCCATCGTCTCGGTTCGCGAGCGCGGCGGCATCGCGATCGTCGTCGCGCACCGGCCGAGCGCGATCAGCGTCGTCGACAAGGTGCTGATGATGGAGGGTGGCCGCCAGCGCGCCTTCGGTCCGAAGGACGAGGTGCTGTCAAAGGTTCTGCAGGTGGCTCCTGCTCCGGGCTCCGCGGTAAGGGCCATGCAGAAGCAGGAAACAGGCTCATGAACGAAACCGAGCGCAGGCGATGACCAGAGACGCCGAAGAGCAGGTTGGCAAAGCCAGAACAACAGAAGGATGGGGGACATCCCATGACCGGGATTGATAGAGACGGCGGCCTTTCCGCTTCCATTCGCCGGCACTTGCTCGGCAGCCTCGTGATGTGTGGCGGCCTTGTCGTGGGCGTTGGCGGCTGGGCATCTACGACGAACATTGCCGGAGCCGTGGTGGCGTCCGGGAGTTTCGTCGTCGACTCCTATGTGAAGAAGGTTCAGCATCCGACCGGCGGCGTGGTTGGCGAAATCCTGGTTCATGAGGGCTCGGAGGTGAAAGCCGGCGACGTGGTGCTGCGCCTCGACGCCACGACAACGCGCGCCAATCTGGCGATCGTCACAAGACGGCTGGATGAATTCCAGGCGCGCTTCGCGCGGCTCGGGGCCGAACGCGACGACCTGCCGGCGATCGTCTTTCCCGACAATCTGCTGGCTCGGCGCGACGATCCCGAAATCGCAGCGATCCTGCACGGTGAGGAGCGGCTCTTCGCCATCCGCCGCGAGGCGCTGCGAAGCAAGACGGCGCAACTGCGCGAACGCATTCTCCAGTATCAGCACGAGATCGAGGGGGTGAAGGCGCGGGAGATCGCCTATACCGACGGCATCGAAGTGCTCGACAGGGAAATCGCCTCCCTCACCTCCCTGCGCACGCGGGGTGTGGTGTCGGACCAGCGGCTCAACAGCCTCAAGACCGAGCGCGCGACCTTCGGCGGCGACCGCGGCGAGCAGATCGCCGCTCAGGCGCAGGCCGCCGGCCGCATCACCGAAACGAACCTCCAGATTCTCCAGGTCGATCGGGATCTAAAGGCCGAGGTCGGACGGGAACTGCGCGATACGCAGGCGCAGATCGGCGAGTACGTCGAGCGGAAGATCGCCGCCGAGGACGAGCTGAAGCGCACCAACATCGTCGCTCCGCAGTCCGGCATCGTCCATTCGCTCCAGGCGCATACGATCGGCGGCGTCCTGACGTCCGCCGATCCGATCATGCTGGTCGTGCCGGAGAATGACAACCTGGCGCTGGAGGTGCGGATCGCGCCGAAGGACATCGATCAACTCCAGATCGGCCAGAGGGCGGTGCTGCGCATGTCGGCCTTCAACCAGCGCACCACGCCGGAGCTGAATGGCCATGTAAGCCTCGTCGCCGCCGATCTCACCACCGACCAACGCAGCGGGCTTTCCTACTACCTCGTGCGCATAGCCGTGCCGCCTGAAGAACTGAAGAAACTGGATGGCCTGACGCTGCTGCCGGGTATGCCGGCCGAGGCCTTCATCCAGACCAGCGAGCACACCGCGCTGTCCTATTTGGTCAAACCGCTCACCGACCAGATCAACCGGGCCTTCCGGGACGAATAGGCGTCCTGAAGCGCGTCTGCCTTGCGGAGAGCAGCTTCTACTTGCCGCCTTCGCGGCCTTGACAAGGGCGAGAAAGGATCGAGCCCTGGCAGGAACCTGGATGTCAGCGCACTGCGTCCGCTTTGGCTCCTAGCGGTCGTCCTCCACTTGATTGGTCCATGGAGAGCGGAAAACAGGTCAAGGCTGAACGAAACAACGGGCGGGAGAATACCGGTTATCTCGATGAAGACAGTCTCGATCTCAAATCTATGAGACAACAGCAGGAACAGTCATTCGTTTTACACCGATGCGCCGAGAGAGGGCTCGACGAACCGGCTTATCGAAATACTCGAGCGCAATATGACTGCCTGCGATAACCGCGAGCACGACAAGGGGAACCTCGACCAGAGCGTTCCTTGTGCCGGTCAACGCTTGAAGAATACCGTTGACCCAGCAGAAAATCGGATAGTGCAAGGCATAGATCGGGTAAGACAGATCGCCCAGGTATTTGGTCAGGCTCTCCTGGACTGCGCCCATCTTCACGCCTGAGCCAGTCCAGACAAGGGCAGGAGCCAGAACGAACTTCCAAAGCATTTTCAAAGGAAATGCTGCCTCGAACGGAGCGTAAAACAGCAACAACATCAGCCCCGTCAAGCACCAGAACAGCACGCTGAACATCTGGGGCTTTTTCAACAGGACTACTCGATCGAGATGGAAAAGCAGCACACCGATCGAAAACGACGAGCCTACATGTGCAAGGCCGAGCCAGAACGTGTCGGTCGTGTCGCCACCAATGCCGAAGACGAACACGCATGTCGCCGAAGCAATGAAGGTCGCCGCAGCGATCGAGATCTGAGGACCGAACCGGACACTCCACCAGGCTGCGTTGGCCACGACCTCCAGAAACAACGAGAACTGCGGACCATTGAGCGGAAACAACTGTGGCCCGCCGATGTTGGACGGGGCCCACAGGAAGGGGATGTTCAAGGCGCCTGTGAAGAACGCAAACAGCAGCGTTGAATACACGATGTCGCTGGCCTGCCACGAAGCCTTCAACAGGAGATAGGAAAAGCCGATCGCAGTCGCCAGGACGATCAGAGGCATAAGCCTGACCGCACGCATCAAGAGAAACGCCCAAAGGTTCACGGTATCGACCCTTTGGGAATAGGCCAACGCCAATACGAAGCCGCTCAGGGTGAAAAACATGTCGACTGACAGATTTCCATTGGCTGCAAGTCCCGGGACATCGAGCCATCGTTCAAGGTGAAAAAGCAGCACCGACACCGCAGCCACGCCCCTTACTCCGTCGAGGGCAGGATAGTGCTTCGTGGACCTCTGATTGCTCACCATGGGCATTACCCCTCTCATCCTCGCCCCTTTTTCGTCACTTGATCGCCTCTGGAGCAATGATCCTTACACTCCAAAGCAATAGGCCAGATCGCGAGCGACCGACCGCCAGCGCAAGCGGCTGTTCTGTGCGCTTCTGTAGTGTCCTGCCAAAATGAGACGCACGAGCTCGGCAAGTGCCAAATGGCGGTCAAGCTCATAGATGTTTCCGCGGGCCTCGACCTGCCTCAAGGCGGCAGCGTAGACGCCAAGTGCAACCTCGCGCCGAAAACCTGGAAAGTGAGCCTCGGTCGTGCGCGGCAATCTCTTGATGCAACCGAGCATTCCGCGAGTGGCTTCAATATAACCAAGGTTCTTCTGCCGGATGTCGGTACCTTGTGTTGGCCTGCGTCCACTTTTGCCGAACAGGTTTGACGCGTGTTGGCGGTAGCAAACAAGGGGTTCGGCGATCTCCACTGTCTTGCCAAGCGTCTGCGCCAGGAAAAACCCCCAGCGGTCATGGGCGATCAGATGCTTTGGCTCGATGTAATCAACAAATCGCTCGCTGAATGGCAGCGTATTCAACACGTCGCGTCTCACCATCATGGAAAATCCCAAGAAGGTGTGCCAGACGTCGTAAAACAGCGCCGGCCTGACGCTGGTTCTTTCTATTCCTTGATTGAGGCTGCCGATCTGCGTTCCTGAACCATCTATCAGTTTGGCCTGATGGACGATCTGGGTGACGCCTTCCGCTGTAAAAAAACCTTGGCAAAGCTCCAGCTTGTCGTGCCGCCAGATGTCGTCCTGATCACAAAACGCGATCCAGTCTCCGGTGGCCTTTGACGCCGCGTTGAGGAAGTTTTCGCGAAAGCCGAGCGCCGGCTTGTTCTTTAATCGTCGGACGGAAAACGACGCCCTCGTCTCAAACGAAGCAAGCAGCGCATCGGTACGGTCCGTTGAATTGTCGTCGCTAACAATGACTTCGAATGGGCTGACCGTTTGTGAAAGGAGACTTTGCAGCTGCTGATCCAGATAGCGCTCGCCATTGAATGTCGCCAAGACGATTGAAATTCTCTGGTTCACAACCGACCTCTAAAACTCAATGGCCAGGCGCGTCTGGCAGGCTTTCCGGCGGGCCTATTTCACGGGCGTTGAGACAACATCAATGATTGAGGCAAAGTCTTGCGTGGGCTATTTGCGATGACCTGACGAGAGTGCGTCTGCAGGCGAGCGTGATCGCTCGGTCTCTGCATTCTTTTGCGCTGGCGCACTCTTCGACAAAGCTGCCAGATAGACCTGCATCGTCTCGCGCGCGACCCTATCGATCGTCAGATGCTCGAGCCGAACTTGGCTGCGCGCCTTCCACGTATCGATCTGATCGGGCCTTTCCAGGAGGTCGGCGAGCGTGCGGGCCAACGACTGAGGATCGCCGGGGGGGACAAGCATCCCCGCCTCGCCCTGTTCGAGCAGCTGCGGGATACCGTCTACCTTTGTTCCTATGACGGCGCAGCCTGCCTCGCGTGCCTCGGACAGCACCAGGGGTGCAGGGTCTGCGTGCGATGGCAAGACGAAGATATCTGCGCCGAGCATATAGGGATATGGATCTGCCGTCGGGCCAACGAAAGTGATGGCCTGCTTGCAGGAAAGTTGCGAGGCCATGTCCACATAGGCCTGCTTGAACGGACCGTCGCCGACGACATAAAGGTGCGCGTCGGGATTGGAGCGATGGACGATTTCGAACGCTTGCAAGAGGTCCGGCAATCCCTTTCGAGGATGCAGCCCGCCGACAAACAGAATACTGGGCGAGGAAAGTGCGGCAGGCACTTCACTGCGTTGATCGGCCCGAGCAGAGCCAATCGTGCCGTTTAAGACGACGCAAAGCCGCGAGGATGGAACGCCTCTCCTGCGCATGGAGGCACCGACGACGTCGCTGACCGCGATCACCCGCGTTCCAAGCCCCATCAGTGTGGCGCTTTTTTCAAACTCGTTGTGGACCGTCGTGATCAGCGGAATGCCAGCAAGCCTGCAAACAGGAAAGGCAAGAACCGCGCTCGTCATCATGTGGGCATGAACGATCTCGGCGTCGAAATCACGGACATGACCCCGCAAGTGAACGAGTGCCTTGGCGAGGTTTGGAAAACTGCGCTTGTGATCGACGACCACTGTTTTAATGCCATTTTTCTGCAGCAGGCTGTCGAAGTCCCCTCCTCCGCTTGCGACACAGACATCGTGGCCGTGCGCCGCTTGGGCGCACGCAAGGTCAACGGCAGCGTGAACGTGCCCATTGAGGCGTTGCGTGTGATTGAGGACATGCAGGATACGCATTGCAGACCTTTCATCTTTCCACTTTGCAAAGGCGCCAGACAGTCGGCCAGCGCTGTCGTTGCGCCGGGCTGCTGGACGCGACTAGTTTCTTCCCAATGCCGCTTCCACCTCGATCGTCGAGACGCGCGCAGTCGGCTGGTAATTGAAACCGCCTTGGCGGCCGATCGATTCGATCCCGAAGGCCTTCAGCGCCTCGATTGCCTGCGCCGCATGCTGTGACGCGCCCTTGCTGTAGATCGGGTAGGCGCTCTCTAGAATCTGGCTGCCTTCGAGTGTGAGATCACCGTCAAACAGACCATTCGCCCGCGTGTGGCGACGGAAGTCCTCTTCGGCCTGATCGACTGAAACGACAGAGCCCGCAATCACTTCGACTGCGAAATACTCCCGCCCGTTCACGCGACCGTAAAAATCGGAGTAGACCGTCAGTCGCTTCCAGGCGCCATGATGAGAGAAGTTGTAAATGATCGACTGCGAAAAGCCGCGATCACCGGCAAAGCTGAAGTAAAGCGAGATAAGCGTAATCGTGTCCAGCGCTGATTGCGATGGCAGGCCACATAGGCGCTCGGCCGCCGGAATTGGAATTGTCGAGATCACCCGCTTGGTGACGACGACGCCATCAGCCAAGCTTACCTCGAAGCCGTCATTTATCTTCAGGATGGCCCGTGTCCCCGCCGACAGCCGGAACGACACGCCAGCATCTGTCAAACGTTTAACGGCCGCGTCGTAGAGACTGGCAAAGCCTTCCTTTGGTCGTGCCAGTTGACGGTTGACCGGGCCGGCAGCCGTGCGTGGCCTCACGACCTTCTTAAACAGGGTAGCAATTGAGGCATGCTCGGAGATCCATCCCATTCTCTTGCGCGCAAGATCGAGGTCGATCTGTTCAGGCGCAATCCCGTAGAAGCGCTTCATGTAGGTCTCGAGACCGGACCTTTGCAGCAGATAGTCCCCGATCCAATAGCGCGCAAAATCTCGCGCGTTGCTCATCCTTCGGCAAAACAGCCGCGCATAAAGAACGGAAAGGGCAATGCGTGTCAGACCGACGGGCCCTGCCGCGATAATATCATCGCGCACCGAAATCGGATAAACGGTGATCCTTCCCTGAGGATTGAGGCGTCCCCAGGTCGGATCAATGGGCAGGTAGGACGGCAACAGCTCCGGAAAATGCCGCAGAAGTGGCGAGTCATCCTGAAATATCAGGCTGCCGACATCGAATGTGTAGCCATCGCGCGACGTCCAGTCCATGTGGTTGCCGCCGACGTGGCCATAGTCATCGATGACAAGCGTATGCTTTCCCTGTTGGGCGAGAACCGAGGCGGCAACAAGTCCTGAAATGCCCGCGCCAAGAACGACGGCGTCGAAATGCGGGAACTTGGATATGGGCACGACCTGTAGGCTTGCTTCATCCATTCTATGCTCCGCCAGAAGCTCTTGGTGCGGCGCAACATTAAACTTTATTATTGGGAATGTCGACAACCTAAAGCAACAAATATGTAAAACAATTCGCCATCAAATATATTCACGCAAAAGAGACTTAATGTCTCAAGAACTATCGATATTTTCGACTTGATAATGAACATTTTCTGCTATTACATGCTGCCGGCATCCTCTCGCGGGTGCAGCATTTTCCGCAGGGACCGGGACATGGGCTCGCGGGCAGAACATGTGATGGATCGACGGCGAAGGGGTATTCTGTGCTGCGGCGAAACCTCGATCTTCTACAGGGCCCGCTGGAGAGCGTCGGGCTGATCTCGAGCGATGTATTCGACACGCTGTTGTTGCGACAACCACGATCGCAACGCTCGCGCATGATGGAAGGCGAGCGGCGCTTTGCCCGGCTTCTCAAGGATGAGGGACTGCGCGTCAACGCCGAGGAATTGTTGCAGGCCCGCCTGCTTGCAGAACGGCTGGCCTATCGGGCGCAAAACGTTGGCGGTGGCGTCGGCGAGGTCAGGCTTTGCGATGTCGTCGAACGCCAGCTGGCAGTGCTCGGCCTACCGGCAGCGCTTCTTGGCAAGCGGATCGACATCGAGATGGCGATCGAGAAAAACTCCCTTTTCGCCAACGGCGCCCTGGCGATGGCCCTTCGCGAGCATCGCCAGGCAGGCATTCGCGTCATAGCGGTCTCCGATACCGCCCTTTCGAGCGACCGACTGAGCGAGCTTTTGAACTATTTTCATGGTCCAGGGCTCGTCGATAAGGTCTATTCCAGCGCCGAACTTGGTGCGACCAAACGCTCCGGAAGGCTGTTTTCCGCCGTACTTGAGGCAGAAAAGCTGTCGCCCTCACGCATGCTGCACATCGGCGACGACGAACTGGCCGATCACCTGGTTCCCCACAGGATGGGCATTCAGACCATCCACGTCCCCAAGGGTCGCCTTCGACGCTTGATGACGCGGGCCGACGCAGCGCGCACCGAGGCCATGAGAGGCGTGCGACGGCAGTTCTTTGCCCAGAGCCAGCCTCTTCCTGCTCTTGGCGACCAGCCATCCTTCGGTCGCGCCGTCTTCGGACCGATCGTTGCACAATTTTGCCTGAACATCTGGCTCTATGCGCGCCAGGCCGAAGCCCAGGGCGGAACGCTGGTGTTTTGCGCGCGCGGCGGCATCGGCATCCGCGAGGCGTTCGAGCGCTTGCTCGCGCGTCTGGGGCTACCGCTTCTCATCAAGCGGGACAACATTTTGATTTCCAGATTGGTCGCTGCGCGAATGGCATTGGAGGCGCGAAGTCCTTCTGTGCTCGACGAGCTCAGCCGGGAATTTGCAAAAAACAGCTTTGCCGAGGTGGCCGCCTTTCTGGGTGGCAGGAAATACGCGCTCCCTGCCACATGGGACAAGCGCTTTGTCGCCGGACGGTTCTTCGACATCCTCGGCACCGACGCGGGAAAGGACGTGCTTGCAGATGTCATCAGTCAGAACGCCCTCTTCAGGCGCCATCTCGACGCAATTGCCGGAAATGACCGGCGCGTCATCCTCTGCGACACCGGACTTTACGGAAGTACCCAGAAGCTCCTGGCTGCAGCAATGCCCGAACGCCATTTCGAGACGATCCAGTTTGCCCGCTGCAACTACAAGGGATTGAGCGAAGACCACTTCCCCGAACTTTCCGGCCTGGTCGTTGAGGACAACCTCTATAATCCATTCAAGGTCGAAACGGTTATCCTGCGCTACTGGCACGTCATCGAAAGCCTGTTTGAACCCGCTATTCCTTCCGTGCGGCTACTTACGCTTCGACAGGACGGTCATGTCGAAGGCAATTGCGGAGAGATCAGCTACGGCAAGGTAGACACGAGCGCCGGTAACCCACTTCTGACCGGAGCTCTCGACTATATCGAGAGCATCACCGACGGCAGGCAAGTGATGCGCGATGCAACGGTTTCCTGGTCGCGCCTGAAGCAGGCGATCACCAATCCGACTGCGGCCGACGTGATCGCACTCGGTGTCGGATTCCGCTCGGTTGACTTCGGACGTTCCGAAAGCGTCAACGTCTTGAACCGGCCGGATCAGGCAGGCCTTTCCCTGAGATTGCAATCGATAAAGTCGCAGCTGTGGCGGGAAGCAGCGATCGCCCGGGATTTTCCGCGTCTGAAGTCTGCACTTCTTCCTGCGTTGGAGTTGGCACATATCGTGCGCGGCGTGACAGCCCGCCTGCAGCGATGAGCGCGCGAGGCAACCGGGATGCCGGCGCGAGCGCGATTGACGTGAACAGCAAGCTTGCAGAGCGCCAGCAATGCTGGCCATTGACCGGTTATGACGCTGCCGCGTTTCTAGCGGGCTGGAGTATCTGATGCTGGCATTCAAGACTATCCAGGGCGCCGGTTGGCTTGTCTTCTCCCGCTTCGTCGGGCGCATCATCGATTTCTTCACATTGCTCGTTCTCGCCAGAATTCTGTCGCCATCCGACTTCGGCCTGGCTGCACTTGCGACCTCGCTTGTCCTCGTCGTCGACACGGTCCTCGAGGTCCCCGTGACGCAGGCTCTGGTGCGATTGCCCGCCGTCGACAAGAGCCACCTCGATACGGGATTTACGCTCAGTATCATAAGAAGCGGTTTCATCGCCGTCATCGTGCTTTTGGTCGCCTATCCCTTCTCACTCTTCAATCACGAAGCCCAGTTGCTGCCATTGGTCGCGGTATTGGCCATCGGCCCGGTCGCCAGAGGTTTTGTAAGCCCGGCAATGGTGAAGTTTGCCCGTCAGCTCGGCTTTCGGCAGACCTTCATACTGGAGCTATCCGGGAAGCTGTGTGCCAGCGTCGCAGCAACCGTCGTCGTCCTTTCAGGCGGCGGCTACTGGGCAATCGCTGTAAACTCGGTCGTGGCGTCGATCGCATCCACCGTTGCCTCCTATGTTCTTGCGCCCTATCGTCCGGGATTGTCACTTTCGCGACTGCCAGACTTTGCAAGCTTCATCGGCTGGTTCAGCTCCGCCCAGATTGTCTCGGCTCTCAACTGGCAGTTCGACCGCTTCCTCGTTGGCGCGCTTGCCGACCGCCCAACGCTTGGACGCTATGCTGTCGCCAACGATGTCGCGGTCATCCCCACGCAAAGTATCATCGGGCCGGCTCTCCAGCCGGTCATGGCTGCGTTTTCACAGATCAGCGCCGACCGTGCGCGGGTGAGGCATGCATTTTTGAAAGCGGCGCGCTTCGCGATGGTGATATCGGTACCGGCTTGCGTCGGCATTTCACTGACGTCGGATCTCGCTACCGACCTTCTGCTTGGACAGAAGTGGAAGGAGGCCGCGCCACTCCTCAGCGTGCTCGCGCTTTCGGTGGCTCCCATCCCGTACTTCCAGACGCTTTACTCGGTCAGCCTTGCGCTTGACCGGCCCAACATCATCTTCCGCCTGAACGCAACTGATCTCCTGTTGCGTCTGGTCCTGCTTTCTGCAGGCTTTTACCTGGGGTCGGTCATGGGCGTCAGCTTTGCCCGCGTCGCTCTGTCGGTGCTGATGTTTGCCTTTTATCTCAACGAGATAAGAATGCTCCTTGGTCTCGGGATTGGTGAACAACTCCATAACCTGTGGAAGATTGGATTTGCGGCGAGCATAATGGCGATATCGGTCTGGCTGTTGCGCAAGGGCCTGGCCGGCCACCAGCTGAACGATGTTCTCGAGCTTGCACTTGTCGCAGCCGCCGGAGCTGCAGCATACGGCGTCACGCTGCTGATCCTCGGAATCCGGTTGATTGCGGGGCGAGGACGTCTGGAGCTCGTCGACCGCGCGTGAGCGGTCAGGGTCACCTGGTTAAAAGAGCGCCCGCAGCAAACCGCGCATCGACCGCTTGCCGGCATCGAGCCGATAAGACAGGCCGCGGCGCGCGTGACGGTTCGGGAGAATTGCCATGAGGAAAAGAAAGACCGCCATCGTGCCTTTGGTTGTCAGAGAGTTGTCACCAGCACCGATCTTCTTCACCAGGCGCCATAGCGTCATTGGCGAAACGCGCCGGCCTTCCGCAATCGCAAGATAGATCGAGCGCTCCAGGAAAAATTGCGTTTCATCCACCGCGACAAGGTCTGCCGCCTTTCCTATTGGCTCAAGCACCCGTCTGAGATGATCCATTCTGTCTACGAAGCGGGCGATCTCACGCCGCAGGATTTGCGCGTCCAGAGGCCGCCCAAGGCCGGAATCATTGCGATCATGTACCCGGTAACGTCCAAGCGGCGTCGACAGGCTGACAATATCGCCGAAGAATGGTGCTGCAAACAGTAGCACGCCGTCGACTGCGTGGTCGTAGGTCGCATCGCGCAGGATTGCACACAGATCGCGTCGAAACACATTGCCGGATGTTGGCGGGCTGACATAGGTTCCGTTTCGCAAAACGCTTTGCGCCAGCGCCCCAGCGTCGCGAAAGGCGGCAAGTTTCGGAACCGGTTCACCGATGATTGCGCCATTGCGATCTGTGCGCAGCAACGGAAACTGAAGCTTTGCAACACCCTCGTCAAGCTTGGCCATCATCGTCGCAAGCGAGCCCGGCGCAAGTGTATCGTCGGCATCGAGGAAGAGCACGAACGGGGCTTGCGTCCTGCTCAATCCATAAAAGCAGGCAGCGCGCTGGCCGCAATTGCTGATGCGATACGCCGAGACGGGGTGACGTTGGATAACGTCCCAGGATCCATCTGTCGAACCATCATCGACAACGACCAATTCGCAGTCGTCGCATTTCTGCTCAAGCACGCTTCGTATCGCGTCTTCGACGTAGTCCGCATAGTTGAAACACGCGATGACGACGGCCAGAAGCGGCGGCGCTGGTTGAAGCGCTGCTGCGTTCTTTTGCTTCGTCATCGCCGCGCCTTGTTAAGAACGGTGCCAACCACATTGGCACCGGCACGGCGCAGCAGTTGAACTGCCTCGATGACCTCCTCGATGGTCGTCTCACCAGCCTGTGCCACGACAATGACGGCATCGGCGTAGGCAGACAGTGCCAAGGCATCCATCGATGCCTGGAGCGGGGGAAGATCAAGGATGACATCGCCCTTCAAGCGCGCCGCCTCCAAAATCCGCTGAACGCGGGGATTTCTAAAATCGGTGAACAGATTGGCGTTTGTGTCGCGCGAGTGGATGGGCAGGACGGCGATGCCTTCGACCGCTCCAAAAGAAATTTCTTCGATTGGCAGTCCGGCAAAGGCAGCGTCGGCAAGAGATGCCGAGGGCGATGCATGGGCTTCCTTTTCGACGGGCCAGTTTGGTGCCTGCGGGTTCTGGAACAGTGTGACATGCCGGCCGCTTCTACTGATCAGCTGCGCCAGACTGCTGGAGATCATGGTAACGCCGGCCCCTTGCGACCAGGACACGACCGCAACCGCAATGCTGGTATCGCTGCGCAGGCTGGTGCAGGCAATCTCTACAGATGTTCTCAGGTCATGAATGGCGCGAACAAAGCCAAGGTGTTTTGCGCCGACATTCCAGGGAACGCCGTTGGCGTCGGGCGCAACCGGGATCGTGCCAAGGCAGGCAATACCGCTGTCGCGCGAAAGCTCGCGCGCGTCACGCACCTTTCTGTCCAGTGCCAGCCTGACAGCCACAAGCCCCAAGCCACCGAGAAGCCCAAGGACGCCACCAAGCGCGGTGATCAGCGTCTTGCGAGGCGCCGACGGGCCAAGCGGCGTCAGTGCGGCGCCAATGACGCGTGCATCGGCATCGGGCGTGGGGATGGCGGGAAGGGATCCTTCGTGCATGGCCAGGCGCGCGGCCTCCATCTGTCCCGACAGGGCGTCCAACCGTCCCTGCAGCGCTTCGGTCCCGGCCCTCGCCATCTGCTCCTTGAACGCAATCGCCTGGAATATGTAGCCCGACACGACGGCGTTTGCGACCCGCGCCGGCAAGCTCGGATCGGATGACGAGTAGTCGACCTCGATCACGAAGGACTGGCCAACGCGCCGCGCATTGAGGCGCTTGGAAAAATTCAGGAATGCCGCACGCTCGGCGTCGTTGACGAGCATTGCATCCTCGCTCACCGGATCGCGCGCACTTTTGGCAACCCCTGCCCGGGAAGGCGCGACAGAGGTGCTGATCGTCGACAGCAACCGGTCGATCAGACCCGGCTGATCGGCGCTGAGTTCGGCACTGTCTATCAACCCCAGGCTTTCGAATACCGACGACAGCAACCGCTCCGATCGGATCGTCTGCAATTCGCTGTCTGCGCGATTGAGATCGAAGCCTTGCTGAACAGAAAATTCCTGGCCCGACGCGGCCGACTGGCGCGGCTCCAGGAGCAGCGTCGCCGTTGATGTGAAGGTGGGCGGCAGCGAATGCGCATAAAGGCCCGCCAAAACCAGACCGGTGATGGTGCACGCCATAAGGCTCACCTTGTGGCGAAAGCTAAGAGCGATCACTGACCGCAACAGTACAAGAGGGCCGTCAGCCGCGCTCTCGGGCTGCGCTTCGTCCAGCCGCCACAGTCGAGAGGCTGCCTCAAGGGGCCGTGGTCTGTTGAACATCATCGCTGTTGCTGCCTCCAGCCGGGTTTGTTGGTTGTCGGGCGCGAACCGATGGCCGCAGCTCTTTCTGGCTCCAGCCTGCCGCGCAAGATGTCGGCGAGTGCAAGCAGATTGCCCTTGGCCCTACCCCTTCTGTCGATGAATGGTTCGGGCCAGACCGTGCCAACGAAGTTGCTCAAAGTGTTGCGAAAAATATGATCTGCGACCTTGACCAGGCTCATTGTCCCCTTGCCCATCATGTAGAGGGGATTGATCACTTGCGAATATCCCAGACGTTCGCCACTGACCCGCCCGCTCTTGACACCCATGTGCACACCAAAGGCCTGCGACCACCGGATCAGTCGGCCTCCATGGCGCTCCAGCGCGGCTGCAAAATCCCGGTCTTCAAGCCAGCCGTAAAGGACAAGACGCTCGTCGAAGCGCAGGTCGCCGATTGCCGCAACGCGGAAAGCCATGTTGCAGCCGTAGGGGCTATAGGGCTCGATCCATTCCCCGTTCTGTTTTCCTGCCGCGGCAACGAGGCGCACGGCCTCATCGAAGCCAATCCCCGCTCCCTTGATGCCATCGGCAACCACACGACCCGTAAAGCCTGCAACCTGGCTCTCGTCACGAAAGACGCGCGCAGCCTCGGCAAGCCAGTCGGCGTCGGCAACGAAATCGTCGTCGAAGAAAGCCACGATTTCGGTTCCTGGTTTCAGGTTGGCGAGGGCCGTGTTTCTTTGTGCCGCAAGCCCCGCCGGTCCGCTCAGGATCGTTACGCCCGGAAGCAGGACAAGGTCTCCGGCGTCTTCTGGATCCACGCAGGATATGATGACCGTGTCGGGCCTCAGGCTCTGGGTTTTGAGGAAGTGCCTGACCGTGGCAGCGGCAATGTCTGGTCTCCCGCGTGTTGCAAAGACAACGGCGATGCACGGTGCGGGGGTTGGCGGCGGCGCATGGACTGGCAACGTCGCGGTAGGCTGTTGCAAAAGGTCCAGATATCCTTCAGCGGATCGGGTCCAGGAGAACCGGCGGGCATTTTGCGCTCCGCGGCCGACGAGATCGTCGCGCAGGTCCTTCGACTGCAAGAGAGCACGAACATGATCAATCCAATGCGGTAGGTCGAACGGCGACGCAAGCAGCGCCGCGCCGCCGCATACTTCCGGCATGCTTGCGCAGTTTGACGAAACGACAGGGCAGCCTCTGGCCATTGCCTCCAGGATCGGCAAGCCGAACCCTTCTGTCAGTGACGGAAAGGCGAGGCAAAGCGCGCGGTCGAGAAGATAGGCGAGATCGTCGTCCGATACCCTGCCATAAAGGTAAACGTTTGATCTGTCCTCAAGCAGCTCCGCTGCGAATATGCCGTCGCCACCGCCAGCAATGATGATGTCGACGCCCAGCTTGTCGAGGTCGGGCGCAATGTTCATCAGAAGCGACACGTTCTTGTGGCGGGCCCTGGATCCGAGAGCCAGCACATAGGGACGCGGCTTGCGCAGGGCAAGCAGCCCTGGGGCGGACGTGGCCCGCTCCGGATTCCAGACCAACGCATGCTCGTGCCCGTTCGGCAAGATCGCGATGCTTGCAAGAGAAACCGGCAGATGCCGGGCAATCTGCCGCGCGGCGGCCTGCGAGACCGTTGCAATTCGCGCCGCTCGGCGCGCAAGAAGCGGCTGGAGGTTGTGGTAGAACGCCCGAAACATGAGACTGTAGCTGTCGGGGGCAGCAAAGATGTTGGCGTCGTGAATGCAGACAATCTGGTCGCTCTTGATTGCCGGCGCTGTATTGCAGAGGTTCAGGAGCCTGTGCCCTGCCACCCTTGCTGGCAATTCGACCTGCTCCCACGCGTGTCCCGTCAAAGCGCCGCTCGTATTCACTCGCAGCCTTGCATATCCGGGGTCCTTTGCCGCAGTGGGGGCAAAAACGACGGGCTGATGCTCCTGCTCGAAGCTGTCCATCGCCCTGACGATATTGCGCGCATAGCGCTGCACGCCAGTCGTCGTCTGCGTCAAAAACCGACCGTTTATGGCAAACAAGGCGCTCATCTCAGAGCTCCCGCCGGCAGCAAGGGCGAAGGCAAAACTGGGTTTCGATCATGTCTGCCAGGGATCTCCATATCCGCCGTTTCTACATCGAATGATCGTCATTGCCTGAAAGCCTTGGTCGCCCGCCAAAAGCCAGAGCCCATCCTCCACGCACAAAATCGCCAGGCCACGTCGATCAGACTGAAATGAAAATGAATGCGTGAGGGCCCGCGCTTGACGGCTAATAGCTGCCGCGCGAGCGCAAGACGGCCGGAACCGTTTTGATCAATATGGCCAGATCGCCAACAATGCTTCGCTCCTTAACATAGCGCACGTCGAGCTGGACGCGCTCGCCATAGCTCGTGTCGCTACGCCCGCTCACCTGCCAAAGTCCGGTGAGACCAGGACGAACCTTGATGTAGTCGGCGAAGTGGACGCCGTAGAGTTCAGCCTCGCTCGCCACGATCGGGCGCGGGCCGACGAGGCTCATCGTGCCCTGAATGACGTTGAGAAGCTGCGGGATTTCGTCGATGCTGCTCTTGCGAAGAAGCGCGCCAAACGGTGTTATGCGTGGATCGTCCTTGAGCTTGCGGGTGGCATTCCATTGCGCCCTGTGATGCGGATTGGCGGCAAGGTAGCGCGTCAGGATCTCATCGGCATTGGTGACCATGGTGCGAAACTTCAGGCAGTGAAACATCACACCGTTCTTGCCGATGCGGCGATGGGCGATGAAGATCGGGCGCCCCTGCAATACCAGCAGGATCGCCATCAGCATCAGGATCATCGGTGCGAGTACGACAAGCCCGACGAGCGCTAGCACCGCATCAAGGCCGTATTTCCCAATTCCGGCGACGACCGCCGAGGCATTCCTCTTTGACTGAGTAAAACCGCGCACGGGCAGGTTGCGGCCGTGTCGTCTCGATTTGTCGAACGTGTCGAACTCTCGGCCGAGATCAATTTCCCTCATCCGCTTACTCCCACATAACTGAAACTATTTCTGGGCATGTGCAGAGAATGCCCGAGCGGGCAAGCACAAGAACGTTAACAAGTATTAAACGATTTGACAATAAGTTTATTGCGCCGCACTATACAAGGGTGCAATGCGGGAACGAGGCATACTTCGAGGAAGTTATTGTCTTATTTCTATTATAGAACTGCTCTAGTCTGTCGAACTATACATATCGAAAACTAGATAGGTTCTGCACCCGTTTTAGCACGCTACGGTAAGTATTACTCATGTGTGTTTAGTGGAGCATTGCGTGCGAGTAGCGATCATACATTACTGGCTGGTAGGTATGCGCGGCGGCGAGAAGGTCCTCGAGGCCTTGTGCGACATATTCCCGACTGCAGATATCTATACGCATGTCTGTGACCTTGGCGCGATTTCCGACGCGCTGAAGGCCCACCGAATCCAGACGACCTTCATTGGTGCCCTGCCCTATGCGCGCAAAATGTACAAGCGGTACCTGCCGTTAATGCCGATGGCGCTGGAGCAGATAGATCTGGGGGCCTACGACCTCGTAATCAGCAGTGAATCGGGACCGGCCAAGGGCATCATCCCGACCTCTCCTGCGCTGCACATCTGCTACTGCCACTCGCCGATGCGCTACATCTGGAACATGTACAACAAGTACTATGACAGCTCAGGCCTCATGACCCGCCTGATGATGCCGCCGATGGCGCATTATTTGCGAACCTGGGATGTTGCCACAGCCAATCGGGTCGATGATTTTGTCGCCAACTCGACAACCGTTGCACAGCGTATCAGGAGCTATTACCGCCGCGATGCATCGGTTATCCATCCACCCGTCGATACCGCTGCTTTCAGGCCGGTGCCCGCCTCCGAACTCGGCGACCACTATCTGATGGTCGGCGAACTCGTCAGCTACAAGCGGCCCGACCTTGCCGTTGAGGCCTTCAATCGTCTCAAGGCCAAGCTCGTCGTGATCGGCGGCGGCGAAATGCTCGAACATCTAAGGAAAATCGCCGGTCCCACCGTGACGGTCCTCGGGTCCCAGCCGTTCGACGTCCTCAAGCACCACTATGCGCGCTGCAAGGCGCTCGTATTTCCTGGCGAAGAGGATTTCGGGATCGTACCGGTCGAGGCCATGGCAAGCGGCAGGCCGGTCGTGGCCTTCGGGCGCGGCGGGGCCACCGAGACCGTCGTTGCAGACAAGACCGGAGTGTTCTTCAAAAATCAGACGATCGAGGATCTCATGGATGCCGTTCAACGCATGGAGAGGCTGGATTTCAATCCAGCCGATGCGGTTTTGCGCGCGGCGGAGTTTCGCCGCGAGGTCTTCACAAACCGCTTCCGCACGTTCATCGAACGCGCAACCGGGACCGAGCTTGCCGTTCCGGCTTAGTCGCGACGCGATGGCATCCAGAAAACCCTCGCCTCATGGAGCATGAGCATGAGCATGTCATTTAGATCCGTCAGGCACTCGGGCGCCAGTGCTGAGCTTCTTGCCCGGCTCTCCAAGTTCTTCCGACGTCTTGCTGCTGCAGCCGTCGTCGGCTCTTTTGGCAGCGGCACTGCCGTGGCGCAAGATTATCTGCTCGGCCCGCAAGACGTGCTCAAGATCCGCGTTTTTGAATGGCGACCGAGCACAGGCGCACCCTTCGAATGGGTGCCGCTGACGGGTGAGTTCGCGATATCGGCGGCAGGAAATCTCTCTTTGCCAATCATCGGTACGGTGCCGGCCGCCGGCAAGACCCTTGAACAGGTTTCCGACTCGATCGGCGAGCGCCTGCAAAATCAGGTAGGGCTGCAAAAGAGACCGAATGCGTCTGTTGAAATATCCTCCTACCGCCCGTTTTTTGTGACCGGGATGGTGGCAACGCCCGGCAGGTATAGCTTCAGTCCGGGCCTGACGGTCGTCCAGGCGCTCAGCATGGCAGGCGGCATCGGGCCCGTTGACGCGAACCTTATCAGCCTGCAGCGTGACGCCCTGACGGGTCGCGGCGATCTGCGCGCGCTCGAAGCCGAGCGGCTCGAGCTTGTTGCGCGCCAGGCACGCATCGACGCGATCCTCGATAACGCCTCGGAGATCAGCTTTCCCGCAGAACTGACGGCGCGAAAGGACGAGCCTGGAATTGCACGAATGCTGGCCGAGGAAGAAGCTCTGTTTGAAACCCGCATGCGCGCGATGGAAACCGAGATTGACGCACTCAATCAGGCAAAGATACTTGCAGCAAACCAGATCTCCGGGCTGAAAGAGAAGGCTGCATCGCTTGGCAAACAGATCGACCTTGCCAACAAGGATGTGGGCTCGGTCAACAAGCTTGTTTCGCAGGGATTGACGGTCTCGACACGCCAACTTGGCGCCAACCAGAACCTCGCCGACCTGGAAAGCCGCAATCTTGATGTCTCGCTGGCCGTCCTGAAAACACAGCAGGACCTGGCCAAGGTCGATCAGGACATCGGCGACGTGCGCAACCGCTATCGTATTAGCGCTCTGACCGAAGCAGCCGAGTTGCGAGATCGCTTCGCTTCCAACGCGAAAAAGACGGAAACGGCAAGCGACCTCTTGAGAAACCTGGAAGTCCGGGCACCGGCAGCAATCGCTGCGCTGGAGGAGGACAAGGACACGTATGCCTTCACCACGTCGATCAATCGCGTGATCGACGGCAGCAACCAGAGCTTGATCGTCTCCGACAACGAGCCGGTGGCGCCAGGCGACGTTATCCGCGTCGAAAGACGACAACGGGGGGGATCAACGGCCTTGGCCACCAGCAACTGACAGCCCAAGGCGCCTGCTGGTCCAAGACACGGGCTGAAACTGGAACTTTTGTTGGCCGGTCGGCTTATCTCTCGTCTTCTTCAGAGAATTTTAGCTTGCCTATGTCAGGTATATGATCGATGATTGTGCAGGTTGTCCTGCACAGGAGGTCGGAGCAGCCTATGGGGTGGGCATTTGCAATCTGTTTTGTCATAGGCGCGATTTGCGCGTTGCGTCTGCCTATTCTTATTTTTACCCTCATCGTTGTTTTCGTGATGCTGGGATACGCCATCGTCGGTCTGACGACTGGCAGTGGAATCCTTGCAGCCATCGGTTGGGGCATAGCGCTCGCCTCTTTGCTCGAGGCTGGATATCTCTTTACCCATGCAATCCTCTATTGCCTGTATACGCGCCGTGCGAGCGGCGCACGGTCCGCGCGGAAGATTCAGTCGAAATATACTGCTGACTAATGACAACCTCCTGACAGGTTGCGATTGCACGACCGAGTGCGTCGGCGGGACGTGAAAGTCACGGTCCGTGACAGTGCGGCGATGAACCGCAGAACCGCCTGAACAGGCGAGAAGAATTCGCGCTTTCTTCCTGATCTTTACTATTGCATTTTACGCCGCACTGCACAATTATATTACGTCAATGACGATACTTATTGTGCGTTGCGCAATTATTATAAACGCCCAAATATCGTTTACATATATTACGGATACGACCCGATCGGCTCAAAGAGGATCTTATCATGGAGCTGAGTACCGCAAGGCTCGGGAAAAAGCGTCCCTTTCCTTCCCCGTCGCGCCGAAAAATTCTCTATCTGCAGCCTGGCACACAGTCCTTTGCCGGCATCGAGCGCGTGGTCGATACGATTTGCTGCAAGCTCACCGAAAAATACGGCGATGATTTCGAGGTTGACGTTCTTTACACGTCCGCCCATCAGAACCGGCCGACAGATCGAAATTATCACGCCATCGATCGACGCCCTCACGGCCGGCTGCAGCTGATGACTACGTTTCGCGACGTCATCAAGAGCAAGGATTACGATCTCGTCGTCGTCCCCCAGATCGAACCTGCCGTGATCGCGATGCTTTCATGCCTCGGCATTCGACGCAACTTCGTCGTCCACCTGCACGGGAATCCAAAGCGCGAATGCAGCCATCTGAAGGCAAGGATACTGTTCTTTCTGATGAGGGTATTCTTCCTTGAGCGCGCATCTTACGTTTTTGGAACCTCACCGCGTCAGCTCGCATCCTTTCGCGAGATGTTTGGCAGCACGGTTCCACAATATTGGGTTCCAAATCCGGTTCGCAGGTTCCAGGGCGTCGAAACAACGAATGGCGGCGAGGCCGGGTGCGTAACATTTGTCAATGTGGGCCGCTTTTCCTATCAGAAAGGTCAGGACATTCTCGTGCGCGCCTTCGCGGAGGTCTACAGGCAGCGCCCGAACGCGCGTCTGAAAATCGTCGGCCACGGCGCTGGCGAAGCTGATCTGCGTCACCAGATTGACCAACTTCAGCTTCGTGACGTCGTCACGATCGAGCACCACCCGGACAACCCACAACCCGCGCTCTCGGCCAGCGACATCTACGTGTCGACGTCTCGCTGGGAGGGTTGGTCGCTCGCCATATGCGAAGCGTTGCGCTTCGGCCTGCCGGTCATTTCGACCGATTGCGAATTCGGTCCGAGCGACATTCTCGTTGACCCGAGGCTTGGCCGGCTGGTCGATGCCGAGGGCGGTCCTTCCCTCGTTGCCGCAATGGTTCATTACTGCGATAACGTTTCCGCCGAAAAAGCCAACGCGGACTTCCGCAAGGCCTTTATCGATCAATATAGCGAGGATCTGGTGGTCGACGTGCATGCGAGTGCGCTGCGCGCCGCTGCGCGCTAGTCACCACAGCTTGTTTCCTGGAGGACGTCAATGGCCGGACACCGCATGTCCCGAAGAGGCTTCATCTCCACGATCGCGCTTGCGGTCTATGCAGGCCTTGGGCCGGAGCGCCCCGCACATGCCGAGCCCGACGATCCAACGGCAGCCCGCAGCCTCGCCTTTGAAGACAACTTTTCGAAGCTGGATTGGTCCGTCTGGAACGCCGGGCCGAAGGCTGGGAAGTCGGATCCAGGCTTTTACGGACGTTCGGCCTTTGCCAGGCGTACCGGCGAAGAAGGGTTCAACCCCTACTCGATTGTCGACGATCCGCGGGCGGTTGATGGCAAGGCCCTGCAGATTTCTGCCAAATACATTGGCGCGCCGATGTCGGTCCCAAGCTACTACGGCAACAACCACAGTGAATATCAGTGGATTTCGGGAAACATTCAAACCGCAAAGAAGGATGGCACCGTAACCGAAGGCTGGCGGCGAGGCTATTTCGAAGCGCGGATGCTTTTCCCGAGCCATCCACTGAGCTGGCCGGCATTCTGGTTGATGAACGCCCGCAGCATTCTCGGCACACCGACCAGCATCGAGCTCGACGTCGTCGAGCACAAGGGCTTTGAGTTGTCGCAATACGGAACCTACCTGCACGAATGGGGTCAACCGGGAGAACATCACGAGGGCACCGGCGTGCCTGCAGGTCTTGATCTGACTGAGGACTATCGACGCTACGGGATACTGGTCGATGACACCAAATGCGTGCCCTATTTCGAGCGCAAGCCTGTCATTGACACCCGTACCGGCCAGGCAGCGAACTGGCAAATCCATCGCGCCCCTGACCTCGACGTCGATGGCGACGTTTTTTGGCCACTGCTCACCCTCGCCCTGCGAGCCGACGTCCCATATCCGAAGGTGCTGACGCCGGACCAGCTTCAGACCCATATGCGGGTAGACTATTTGCGCGTTTACGTTTGACGTTTGCTTGAGATCACTCGAGGCACAAGGCGCGCCTGGGCCGCCTTCTCGAGCGCTGCGCCACGCAAGGGCAGCAAAGGAATCTCGCCCGTCCTTGCAACCGGCCGGCTGGCGCAAAGGCCGGCCAGGACGAAGAATAGAAGCCCCAGATCCACGGTCGGTCCAGCCACCAGAGATCCGATCAATAGAGCCAGGCAGCCGTTCAACGCGGCAAGCCTGACGTCGGACTCGAACGTGCGGGCAGACAGACGCGGTCTCAACGCCGTCATCGCAAACAACAGGAAGAAGACGGCACCCGGAATGCCGACATTCGACAACAGCGCGAGCGGGAAGCTCGACGTGCGCGCTGTGCCCAATCCCACCCCGAGGCCTACCGAGTCGACGAAGTTTTGCAGCGCTGCAGCGTTCCATGAGCCGCGTTCCAGAGCCGAACTCGACGTCGATTTGCTCAGCACCAACAGGTCTACATAGTCATAAAGCGAGCGAGAAAGGTTCTCCTGAAGCACGACGAGAAGAAAAAGCGCCAGCACGATCGGTGGGGCAAGAAGCACGACGGCGGTGCTGCGCTGGCTCTGCGGCCCAACACCGCAGCGCAAAACCGCGGTGAGGTAAAGCAGGAGCAGGCAGATCGGGGCGGCAATCAATCCAGTCGAGGAGGTCGACAGGATGATCAGGGCAAACGAACAAAGAGCGAGCGGCCCGGTCCGCCGGGTCCGGCGGCCACAAATCCAGAGGCTCCCGGTAAACCCGAAGGCGCCCAGCGTCATTCCCGCAAAGGCTGATGCCTCCGGCCACGACCCGACGATACGTTTCATGCCGTTGACGGTATCGCTGTCGTGAAATGTGTACTGCGCGTTGCGCACGAACTGTAAAAGACCCTCAGTTCCCGTTGCGTTGGTTGCCAAATCCAATGCGGCAAACATCACGTTGACGACGGCATAGGCAACAAGCCCATTGAGCGTTGCGCGAAAACCGGAAGGCGTCGAGCACACAGCGGTGATTGTCACGAAACACAAAAGGTCAGCTGCAAGGTATATCGTTTGCGTCAGGTTGCTCGATACCGGACCGAGCGGCACGGTGCCGCCGGTCGAAGGATAGTCAGAGGCGCCAAGGGGTATGATGTAGCTCATTCCCGCAAACAGCCTGGGCGAGAAATAGGCCGAAATGGCGCCATAGACCACAAGGCACGTCAACCAGAACGCTGGCCGACCAAAGCGAAACGCCGCTAACGCGACTGCCGGCAGTTCGCCGGCGCGCAGTCCGGCGACAGTGAGGAACAACAGGAACAGATGTGCCGGCGGAACGCTCGACCCGCCGAAGGTCAATGCTGCCGCAGATCCCAGCAATGTCAACACGATGAAGGATTGCACCGTCGTCGGGTATCCGCGTGTCAGGCAGTAAAATCCCAAAAGGAGGGTGAATATCCCGATGGGCTCTACCATCCCGGCGCCCTGCCATCGGGTTTAACACGGCGGTCGGCTACCATGCTTTCGTTGGTCAAAACTGCCGAATTGTTCCGGCCCCGCCGCGTTGGATCTAGTGGCGCCCCGCCAAGGCAATCGCTTTGCTGCAGCAATGATCCCTCCGGATGTTTTCATCGGGCATCCGCCCCCAATGTCGCGTCACGTTATTATCGTGTGGCGTCGAAATACTATCGCGCTGCATTGCAGCATACCTCTGCTTGAAGCACTTGAAAAGTGTGTCTGTTGAGCGCCACGCCAGGGGACGAGCACACTCCCAGACGGTCAGTTCCTGAAACAGTTCGTCTTCGTCGATCGATCGCATCCAGTTGATATCAATATATAGTTTTCTGTGATGTAACAGCCTTAGACCATCCACAAAACCGCAAGCAACCCCGACGACCCGGTCGCCAAGGCTCTGGTGGGTCAGTTCCGGTTCGTCGCACCGCATTCGCACTTGCAAAAATTCCAGGCTCGTGTGAACTTTCATTCAAAATGCGAGGAAGGATAGATGAAGCGTTTTATCGAATTAATGCGCGCGCCTGGCATTTATATACGTATGCTTTGCGTCACGTTCGTATTTTTTATCCTTTGTTGGTTTCACTATAAAAGCATCACAATTTCTATATACTATAGCTTTATTTGCATTATTCTGATGCAGCTAGGCTACGTTGGCGGCATCCTGTTCCTTATCTGGCGGGAGGCGAAAGGCCGGCGAGCGCGCTAACGGTTCGCATCCGGGAGCCCCAGACGAACTCGGTGTGCCCACTCATGATCATCCGGTTCGATGAGGTCTTTGCCGACCGAAACTCAGCGCGGCGTCCTGCCCTGTCTGTCGACTGAAGGGACAGCAATCGTCTCTCCAAGCCCTCAATGTCATGCTTCAATCGATCGAAACCCAGCCAGGATCAAACCTCGCAAGGGACGATAATCGGCATCGTCGACAAGGTCGGGCGCAACCGATCACCAATGTCTGCCGAGGGCGTTTGGCTTCTACTCTGCCAACACGAGCAGCGAGTAACCGCCTAAAACTCTGACTGCAAGGTCAGGGTTCAGCGGAAACAACAGTTTCCGCGGGAGGCTCATCAGTTTGCTGCTGAACGCCTGGTTCGGCAGTTCGATCCGGCTTGCCGTATAGGCGTAATCCACGACCGAGTAGCCGCAATCCTTGAGCGTCGCGAGGGCCGTATCCTTGAAGAAATAGTGCAAGTGGCCGACATTCTTGCGCAAATTTGTGATCGGCCACCCTCTCAGGACCGACTGAACTGAAAGGTCCAGCGGGATATGGAAAATCTTGTAGCGCGCCAGCGCCCGCAATCCCTTGATAAAGGAAATATAGTCCTCGACATGCTCGATGACGTCAGCAATGACGAGAACGTCATAGTGGACATCGGGCACCTGAAGAATATCCTGCAGGTGGAAGGAGACGTTGCCTGTCGTCTTCAGCCTGGCTCTCTGGTAGGCATGAGGAGCCACCTCGTATCCATCAAATTTGGCATTAGGGTAGCCGCGCGCCAGGTTCAGCAATATTTCGCCTGTACCGCAACCGACCTCACAGAGGCTGGAAAACGTCAGACCGTTCTTCTCGATGATCTTCGCGATCTGGTCAGCCTTCCAGGGCGAATCTTCCTCATGCCATGTGGGATTGAGCTCGGCGTACTGATTAGAGATGTAGATGTCTTCCACCGAAACGCTCCCACAAAACTTTCCACCAGTGACGCCGGAGTTCTGACTGGGCGACACCGAAAGAGGGCCTACCGACACAAAATGCAGACAACGCAACTATCGATGAGCGCAAAGCCTTTTGCCGGCTCTCACTCCCGATTGTGCATAGCAGCATAACAATCCCAATCCGGCTCGTCTAGCAATATTAAGTGACATAAAACATATATATTTACTCTTCGCAGGAGGCGGCCGAACTATAGTCCGGAACGCAAAATAACGTGGAGTATAGGCGTCAGATCGACGACGTAATGATCTTCTTGGGCCAAGGAGTAGCGCCGCGTGGGTAGTCGCTTTCGACCAGATCAGCGCTCGCAACCCGTCCGTGGCGTCGGGTCACAGGAGACCTCATCTCCGATCTGGTGGGCGTCGAGCACCGCTCGTGCTTTGGTAAGGACGAAATCAGTGGCAGGGATTTCAACCGAGTGCATCAAGATTGCCATTTGAGACATCACTAATTGTATTGTATGCTGAAGATATCAGGGCTCATGCAAGATAGGCGATCGTTCAATCGTGATCACGGCGGCTCAGATGCGGGCCGCAAGGGCCCTCCTTGGCATCGATCAGCGCCAGCTGGCCGAGCTGGCGGGAATATCGGTTCCGACGATCCAGCGTATGGAAGCAAGTGTTGACGTCGTTCGCGGCAACGTCGACTCGCTAATGCGGTTGCTAGCAGCTCTGGATGGTGCCGGGATCGAACTCATCAATGAAGGGGCCGCCAGCAAGGACGGCGGACGGGGGGTCCGGCTGAAAGCGAGAGCCAAACCGCCCGAATACGGGACGGCAACATCACCCGCCCCCGAAGGCAGGGCTAGGTCGCGTTCATGACATTCCTCCCGGTCATCCTGTCATGCATTGGCATGTTTCTGGTGACCGGGGCGCTCGGGGTTTTGATGGGCCGGTCGTACCGAGCCACCCCGGCAATCTACGGTCTGAGCCTCACTGCCTCGGCCGTTGCTTTCGCAACCAGCCTGATACACCTCGCGACCTCTTTCGTTGACACTCCGACCCTCGTCCTTCCCATTGGCCTGCCGTGGCTCGGCGCCCATTTCCGGCTCGACGCGCTCTCGTCCTTCTTTCTTCTCGTGGTCAATCTCGCCGGTCTGCTGTCCAGCTTCTACGGCCTCGGTTACGGCCGGCACGAACAGGCGCCACACCGCGTGCTGCCGTTCTTCCCGGCCTTCATCGCCGGCATGAATCTCGTCCTCTTGGCCGACGATGCCTTCACGTTCCTGATTTCATGGGAATTCATGTCGCTTGCCTCATGGGCATTGGTAATGGCGCACCACCGCAATGCCGACAATCGCAGGGCCGGTTATCTCTATATCGTCATGGCAAGCTTCGGAACGCTGGCTTTGCTGCTTGCCTTCGGTCTGCTTGCCGGGCCCGACGGCGGCTACAGTTTTGCCACGATTCGCACGAGCGAACAGGCGCCGTTGACAACAGGCCTCGTCCTTATCCTTTTGCTGCTCGGTGCGGGCTCCAAGGCGGGGCTAGTGCCCTTGCACGTCTGGTTGCCTCTGGCTCACCCTGCCGCGCCGAGCCATGTCTCGGCATTGATGAGCGGCGTCATGACCAAGATTGCGATCTATGGCTTCATCCGCGTCACCTTCGATCTCCTCGGTACGCCGATGTGGTGGTCGGGGCTCATCGTCCTCGTGCTGGGCGCAGCCACGGCGGCGTTCGGCATTCTGCATGCCTTGATGGAACGCGACCTCAAACGCCTGCTCGCCTACAGCACAATCGAGAATATCGGTGTGATCTTCGTTAGCCTTGGGCTGGCGCTGGCATTCAAGGCAAACGGCATGGGCCTGGCCGCCGCACTGGCCATGACTGCAGCGCTGTTCCATGTCCTTAACCATTCGTTCTTCAAGAGCCTTCTGTTTTTCGGGGCCGGCGCCGTTTTGACGGCAACCGGCGAGCGCGACATGGACAGGCTCGGCGGCCTCATCCACCACATGCCCATCACCTCTTTTGCCTTTCTTGTCGGTTGCGTTGCGATTTCCGCCCTTCCACCGTTCAATGGATTCGCTTCGGAATGGTTGGTCTTCCAGGCCATTCTGCAGAGCCCCGATCTGCCGCAATGGGCGCTGAAGATCGGTGTGCCGGCGGTGGGCGGTCTACTGGCCCTGTCGGCAGCGCTCGCCGCAGCCTCTTTCATCAAGGCTTTCGGCATCACGTTTCTCGGCCGCCCGCGCACAGCTGCCGCAGGCGACGTTGCGGAAGTGGATCGTTTCTCGCTTGGCGCGATGTGCATGCTTGCGGGTCTGTGCCTCTTTTCCGGCATCCTGCCGGGGGTGGTCATCGATGGCGTGTCGCCCGTCGTGTTTTCCCTGGTCGGCGATCGGATGCCACCGCAGCTGGACATCCCGTGGCTGTCGATCATACCGATCGCCGAAAGCCGCAGTTCCTATAACGGCCTGCTGGTCTTCCTGTTCATCGCCGTCTCGGCCTTTGCGACGACCTTTATCGTCCACCGCTACGCTTCGCGGACGCTTCGTCGTTCCGCTGCCTGGGACTGCGGCTTTCCCGAAAGCAGCCCCTCGACACAATATACCGCGGGCAGTTTTGCCCAGCCTGTCCGGCGCGTCTTCGGCACGCTCGCCATGCGTGCCCGCGAGCGGGTCGATATGCCGGCTCCGGGCGATCTCAGACCAGCCAGCTTTTCCGTCGAGCAACAGGACCTCGTCTGGGAGGGGCTCTATGTGCCGATCACAGGCGCCGTCGGATTTGCCGCCGAAAAGCTCAACCGCCTGCAATTCCTCTCGATCCGGCGCTATCTCAGCCTCGTCTTCCTCGCGCTTGTTTTCCTGCTTCTGGTGCTGGCGCTATGGTCATGATCTCCGCTCTTGTCGCTCAGGCTTGCCAAATGGCGCTTGTCGTACTGCTGGCGCCGCTGCTGACCGGTCTCATTCGCAAGGTCAAGGCGCGGCTGTTGCGCCGGCAAGGCCCTTCACTGATCCAACCCTATCGCGATCTCTTGCGGCTGCTTCGCAAGGAGGCCGTGGTCGCGCATAACGCGTCCTGGCTGTTCAGGGTGGCGCCTTACCTGATCTTCGCCTCGACCTGGGTGGCGGCTGCCGTTGTCCCGACATTCGCGACCGGCCTGATCTTCAGTTGGACCGCCGACCTGATCGCGATCATCGCCCTTTTGGGCAGCGCCCGCTTCTTTTTGGCGCTCGCCGGCATGGATGTCGGCACCAGCTTCGGCGGCATCGGCTCAAGCCGCGAGGCGATGATCGCAACGCTTGCCGAACCTTCGATGCTGCTCATCATCTTCGCGCTGGCGCTCGTTGCCGGCTCGACACAGCTTTCGACGATCGCCGCGTTCATGAGCTCACCTGCGGTGGGTTTGCGGGTGTCCCTTGCCATTGCGCTCGTTGCCCTCGTCATGGTGGCGCTTGCCGAAAACGCCCGTATTCCGGTCGACAATCCGGCGACCCACCTGGAACTGACCATGGTGCATGAGGCGATGGTGCTTGAGTATTCCGGGCGGCACCTGGCAATGATCGAATTGGCAGCCTCGCTCAAGCTGCTCCTCCACATTTCGCTGATCGCCTGCATATTCGTGCCGTGGAAGCTTGCAGCCCCGGAAGCGGGGCCGGCCGCCTACCTGACGGCGTTCATCGCCTATCTCGCCAAGCTCGCGGTCGCAGGCGCGCTTCTTGCCCTGTTCGAGACCTCGGTCGCCAAGATGCGGGTCTTTCGCGTGCCGGAATTCCTGGGCGCGGCCCTCATGCTGGCCCTGCTTGCCACCCTCCTGCGGTTCGTTTCGAGGAGCCTGTGATGAACGATCCGGTCTTCGACATCGCGCACATGCTCGCCGGCGGGCTCGTGCTCGTGAGCATGATGATGCTTTACCAGGATCGTCTCTACGCCCTGCTCAACATGTTCGCGCTGCACTCGCTGGTGCTGACGCTGTCGGTCGCCTGGCAGGCCTTCGTGCAGGATGCGCCGCACCTCTACGTGACCGCGGCCATAGCCCTCATCTTCAAGGCCATCATCATCCCGGTGGTGCTCCACCACATGATCCGCCAACTCGGCATCCATCGCGAGATCGAGACGGTCGTCGGGATCGGTTCCACCATGCTGGCCGGCATCGGTCTCGTCGCGCTTTCGATCGTGGTAATGCTGCGCATCACGCCCCAGGCCAATCCGCTTGCCCGCGAAGATCTCGCCTTCGCCCTTTCTGTTCTGCTCCTCGGACTGCTGATCATGGTCACGCGCCGCAATGCGGTCAGCCAGGTCGTCGGCTTCATGTCGCTCGAAAATGGGCTGGTGCTTGCCGCAACCGGCGCCAAGGGCATGCCGCTTGTTGTCGAGATCAGCGTCGCCTTCTCGATCCTGATCGCCTTCATCGTCATCGGCGTCTTCCTGTTTCGCATTCGCGAACGGTTCGATACCGTCGATGTCAGAGCACTCGACGATTTCCGGGGGAGGCGGCGGAAGTGAACGCGCCATCCCTTTCGTTCGCCTTCGATGCGGTGGCGGCGGTCCTCCTGATCCCCGTCGTGGCAGCGGCGCTCCTGGCTCTTTTGCCCGGCTACAGGATCACCGCACGGCTCAATGTGCTTGCAAGCGCTTTGACGTTGCTCGCCGCTATGTCGCTGTTCGTCACCGAGCGGCGCGAGCCCGGACAATACCTGCTCGTCGACGATCTCAACGTCGTCTTTATCGTCCTCAACGCATTCGTCGGGTTCACCACCAGCATATTCAGCGCAAGCTATATCGCACACGAACTCGAAACCGGTCGGCTGACGCCAGCGAACCTGCGTTTCTATCATGCCATGTACCAGATCATGATGTTCGGCATGAACCTCGCCTTCATCTCGAACAATATCGGGCTGATGTGGGTTGCGGTCGAGCTTGCAACGCTGACGACGGTACTGATGGTCGGCATCTATCGCACACACGAAGCGCTCGAAGCGGCCTGGAAATATTTCATCCTCGGAAGTGTCGGTATCGCCTTCGCGCTCTTCGGCACCATTCTCGTCTATCTCGCCGCACAGCCCGTCGTCGGCGAAGGTTATGACGCCATGGTCTGGACCATTCTGGTCGAGCATGCCGCCGCCTTCGATCCGGCGCTTCTCAACGTCGCCTTCGTTTTCCTGTTGCTCGGCTATGGCACCAAGGTCGGCCTTGCCCCGCTGCATGCCTGGCTGCCCGATGCGCATGCCGAGGGGCCGACGCCGATCTCGGCGGTGCTTTCCGGACTTTTGCTGAACGTCGCGCTCTATGCCGTCCTGCGCTTCAAGATTTTGCTTTCGGCCAGTCCCGAAGCGATCGCCGCCGGGCCATTGATGATGACAATGGGCCTCACGTCCCTGATCTTTGCGGCCTTCATGCTCTACCGCCGCCGCGACATCAAACGCCTGTTTGCCTATTCCTCGATCGAGCACATGGGCATCATCGTCTTCGCCTTCGGCCTCGGCGGGCCGCTCGCCAATTTTGCCGGGCTGTTGCACATGGTCATGCACTCGCTCACCAAGTCGGCCATCTTTTTTGCCGTCGGCCATGTTGCCCAGATCAAGGGAACCCAAAGGCTCTCCGCTATCCGTGGCTTGACGGAGACGCATCCGGGCCTGGGCTGGGGATTGCTGGCCGGCGTCGTCGCCATTGCCGGCCTGCCGCCAATGGGCATCTTCATGAGCGAGTTTTTGATCGTCAGCTCCACCTTCGCCACGCATCCGCTGCTCGCAATTCCGCTTGTTTTCGGGTTGCTGGTGGCATTCGGCGCCCTGCTTCTGCGGCTAACGGGCGTGGCCTTCGGCCAACCGCGTGGCAGCTTTGCTGTGGGCGAGGCATCCTATATTCCGATGTACGCGCATCTGGCGCTGGTGCTCGGCGCCGGCATCTACCTGCCGCCGCCGCTGGTTGCCTGGTTCCAGCATATCGCCAACCTTCTGCGATGATTGGGAGATCGACCATGCCGATGCTGAGCGATGTCATCAAGGAAGGCCAGTTCGTCCCGGCACACCGCCCCTGGCCGCGCGTGGTCGTCGACGTGCCCGCGTGGATTTCCGTGGCCGAGGCGCTTCGCGACGGGCGCCTGACCCTGCTCGGCCTCTGGGGCGAGCAGGATGCCGTCCATATGGCGCTGCTCGATGCGTCCGATAGCTCGCTTGGCGTTGTAAGCCTCAAGGAGCTGCAGGGCACCTATCCCTCTGTTGCGGGATATCATCCCCCGGCGCTTCGATTGGAGCGCACGATCCGCGATCTAACCGGCCTCGAACCGCAGGGCCTGCCGGACACCCGGCCCTGGCTCGACCATGGGCGCTGGGAAAGTCGCTTTCCGCTTAGTCAGTCACTATCTCGACCTTCGAAGGCCGTTCGTTACGAGTTTCTGCCGGTTACGGGAGAAAGCCTGCATCAGATTCCGGTTGGCCCCGTCCACGCCGGTATCATCGAACCGGGACATTTCCGGTTCACGGCCAATGGGGAGACTGTCGTGCGCCTCGAAGAGCGGCTGGGCTACGTGCACAAGGGGATCGAGACGCTGATCGCAGGCGTTGAATTCGCCAAGGCGGCCCAGCTCGCGGGCCGGACATCCGGAGACAGCACGATCGCCTATGCCTATGCGTTCTCACGAGCAGTGGAAGCCGCGCTTGGGATGGAAATCCCCTCCCGTGCCGTCTGGCTGCGGGCGCTGATGGCCGAACTCGAACGGCTCGCCAACCATCTCGGCGATATCGGCGCCATCTGCAACGACGCGGCCTTCTCGCTGATGCTGGCCCATTGCGCTGTGTTGCGTGAGCGGGTGCTGCGGGCAGCAGACCTTGCCTTCGGACACCGACTGATGCGTGATCGCATCGTCCCCGGCGGCGTTGCCGTCGATCTCGAAGACAACGGGATTTCTGCCCTGCGCGGCTTGGTGGCGGATATTCGCCGCATGTTTCCGGCTTTGGTGGAACTTTACGACAATACCGCCTCACTGCAGGACCGGACCGTCGGGACAGGGCGCGTCGTTGCCGAGCTTGCCCGCCAATATGGTGCAGGCGGTCATGTGGGGCGCGCATCCGGCCGCGATTTCGACGCGCGGCGCATCTTGCCCTATTCGCCCTATGACGAACTTGCCTTCGACGTGCCGGTATTCAGCGAGGGAGACGTGAATGCGCGTATCTGGATCCGCATTCGCGAGGTGGAGAACAGTCTGTCGCTGGTCGCTCAGATCTTGGACCGGCTCCCGGCAGGGCCAGTGCGGATTGGGGTTCCGGAGAGCGCCGAGGCACAGGAAGGCATGGCTGTCGTGGAAGGTTTTCGCGGCGACGTGCTGATCTGGCTTCGCCTTTGCGGACACAGGATAGAACGCTGCCATCTGCGCGATCCCTCCTGGTTCCAGTGGCCGCTGCTGGAGGCTGCCATCGAGGGGAATATCGTCGCCGATTTCCCCCTCTGCAACAAATCGTTCAACTGCTCCTATTCCGGTCACGATCTTTGAAGGCAGGCCATCATGCGCAAGCTCCTTTTTGGAAGTCTGATCCGACCGCCGCTAACCGAGCCGCCTCCGCTCGTCTCCGACGCAGCGATGGCCGAACTCGCAACCTCAATCGACAAGGCGGCCCACTGGCGGCTCGGCCACAGCCTGTCGATCCGTGCCGTCGATGCCGGCTCCTGCAACGGTTGCGAACTCGAAATGCACGCGCTCAGCAATGCCTTCTATGATGTCGAGCGTTTCGGTGTCCGTTTCGTTGCCTCCCCCCGCCATGCCGACGTCCTGATGGTGACGGGGCCGGTGACGAAGAACATGGAGGAGGCACTGCTGCGAACCTATCATGCCACGCCCGCTCCCAAATGGGTGATCGCACTCGGCGGTTGCGCCCACGATGGCGGCTGCTTTGCCGGCAGCTATGCCGTCCTCGGCGGCGTTTCGAAGGTTGTGCCGGTGGACCTCCATATTCCGGGCTGCCCACCCACTCCCACGGACATCCTCAAGGGTCTGCTCGCACTGCTTGAGCACGTGAACAGGAAGAGCCGCGTTTCTTAGCGGCACTGTGCGATGCTTCGACTTCAAAGCGCAGGACCGATTGAAATAGGAACGTGGCTCGCAGCGGCCTTGGGGTTCCTTTTAGCCGTTCGACAGCTTTTACAGCCCTAAGAAGAAAGCTCGTAGAGCTGGTCCATGCTCAATGTCGCGATCTCTGCAAAAGGCGTCTGGTTCTTGACGCGTCCGCCATGAACCACGACCACTTCGTCGCAGAACGAGATAGTGCTGCGGTGATGGCTGATGACAATTGTCGTGCGGCGACCGGCTCTTGATTTCAAGGTTTCGACGATTGCTGCCTCGGACAATCCGTCCATGGCATTCGTCGCCTCGTCCAAAATGAGGATTTCCGGGTCGCGCACCAGGGCCCTTGCAAGCGCGATGCGCTGTCGCTGGCCAGCCGAAACCGTGGCTCCCCGGTAGCCGACGACGGTTTCGTATCCGTCCGGTAGCTTGTCGATGAACTCGTGCGCCTCGGCAAGCTTGGCAGCTTTCCTGGCCTCGTCGAGCGAAGCGCTGTGGCCATAGGTAATGTTTTCGAAAATAGTACCGTCGATCAGCTCAAGGTCCTGGCTGGCAAGCGCAATCTGCCGTCGCCACTGGTTCGGATCGATTTGATCGAGTGGGAGGTCGTCGACCAGGATGCTGCCCCCATCAGGCTCGACAAACCGACACAGCAGATTGACGATCGTGGTTTTTCCAGCTCCCGATCGCCCGACGATTGCCGTCGAACGCCCTTTGCGAATGTCGAAGGTCGCGGCGCTTAACACGACGGGTCGCGAGCCTGAGCCTGGATACTTGAAGGTCACGCCCTCAAATTTTATCTGCTGACGGAGCCCCTGGACCGGACGCTCGCCCTCAGGCGGCTTTGGCTTATCAGACGAATCCAGGAGCCATCGGACCTCTTCCAGAGCACCGCTCCAGCCCTGTACGGCACTCCATGCCATTTGCAGTGCACGCACATGTGGTTGCAGCCGATAAAGCAAGACGACGAAAGCCACGATAATCGGAAAACTCACGCCCCAGAGCCAGGCGCTGACGACGACCGTCAGGAAGAGACCGGAATGCAGAACTTCCGTCAGCGGCGGCAATACGGCCTGGCGGGACTGCAGAACCAAGCCCGCCTTTCTGACCGCATCAGAAGAAGAATCGAACATTGCCTTCTCGCGCGGTTCTTGTCCGAACGCGCGGATGAGCCGCCCGGCATGCACGAGATGAAGCATCCTGGCAGCGAGTTGACTGTTGAACGACGTGACATTGCGGCTCGGGCCCTTGAGGCTGGCCGAGAGCAGTGCGTGAAGCGCCTGGATCAACGCGAGCCCGAGAGCAACCCCAACTGTCATCTGCCATGATAGAAACAAGAGAAAGGCGAGCAAAATGATGACGGCCGATGCGTTCACGATCGTCGCAAGGGTCGTCTGTATTGCATCCGAAGCCCGCCAGGATTCGTTGGAGATGATATTGAGCAGCCGCCCCGGGCTTTCCTGAAGGAAGAAGGGGAAGCCGATCGTCAAAAGCTGGTTGGCAAGAGCGCTTCGCATGGCATGACCGGCTCGACCATAGATCATATTGGTGAGCACGGCGTTGGCGAACGCCAGCACATTCTTGAGCGTGATCAACCCGAGGATCGCGGCGGCGATCGCAATCAGCCTTGTCCGGTCGTCCAATCCGGCGCCAACTTGCTGGAAGAGGGCCGAAAGGCCAGCCATTGCCGATGGCTCACCCTTGCCCGCAATAATGCCGAGCATTGGGATAATGAGGCCGATGCCGGTGCCTTCGAGGACAGCCGTGCTCAGTCCCAAAATGACGACAACCGCAAGCAGGCCTATCCGCCGACCCAGTGCCTGATGCAATAGCCGAAAACTCAAGGCGAGGAATTCTAGCATGGCGGCCGTGACCTCAATGAGCGATAGGCGCGTGCAGGCGCGAATTCATGGTACTGCCCGGACATCATGCGAGCCCCTGAAGCGGCGCCACGCTTCTGGCTGGCACCGACTGATAGTAGCGCGCCATGAGATCCATATGCCGGGTCGCACCGGCTGAAAAGCGGCACAGCCATGGCGCATAAGCGGCGGAGCGAAGGCCATATCGTTCCCGACGCCGGATGAGCTGCCACTTTCCCGTCAGCGTCAGAAAGGCATGTGTGAGTTCCGGCTCCTGCTCGTCAATGATCAGCTGATACAGGAAATAGAAGAAACACAAGGTTCCGTGCGCATAGCTCAAGGATGCCCGGCCTGCCTGCTCGGCGATTTTTCTTTCGATCACGAGAATGCAATTGGCAGCGCGGCGCACCGTCTCCGGGGTCACTGCCACGCCAATGGCATGAAGGGCGCCGGGATCGTCGCAAAGAGACTGCCGTTCGAGATTCTCGGCGACGATCTTCAGGTGGGTCTGGCGCATCTGCCGCTTGTGCCTGCTTGAGACGCTGTCGCTGTGAATGCGATAGGCAACCAGGCTTTCGTCGATCATCGCCGCCGGGAATTGTCGCGCAATGCGTCCGAAGAGATCGAAATCCTCGGCATGAACATAGCCTGCGTCATACACCAGCATGTCTTCAGGAATGACCTTGCGGTTATACATCACCGTCGAGTGCAGGAAGATGGTGAAGAACATCGACAATATGTGCCAGTCACCTGTCTGATAGATCGGATTTGGCCGGCCTCGGACCACGCGATTGCCGAGAAGCTGGTCGATGCCGGTGCCGCAGATTGCAAGCTGGGGCTGCTTTGCAAAGAGCGCGACCTGCCGCGAGAAGCGGGAGGGGTAGGAAATATCGTCCGCGTCCATTCTGGCGACAAGATCGCCGTTCGCCAGGGCGATGCCCTCGTTCAAGGTCGCAATCAGTCCACGATTTTCCCGTGAGACGATACGGATGCGATTATCGGCAGTGCGATACTGCTGGAGGATCTCCAGCGAGCCATCGGTCGACCCGTCGTCAAGCGCGATGATTTCAAAGCGCCCGTAGTCCTGGCGCAGAATGCTCTCGAGCGCGGCGCCAACATGGGGTTCGCCATTATAGACCGGCAATACGACGGAGATCAGCGGCATAGACATCGTTCAGCTGCCTCGTTCATCGTGGCTGGCATAGCTTGGGCGAAAGGCTGAAGCATCATACTTCCGCTCGTCGGCCTCCTTCGGTTGGATCGGCGCTGATGCGTGAGCCCTTGCGGGGCTGACATAGGGGAAGTAGCGCTTGAGTTGGTTGAGCGGCCTTTCGAAGGCCAGCCAGGAAATCGACGCCAGCATCAATGTTGCCGTGGTCGCAATCACGAAACGACCGGGCCCCTGCTCCGAGACGTTGATCGGGATCCATGTCTGAGTTTTGACGACCAGTGACAGCACTATGGGATGAAAGAGGTAAACGCCGTAACTCATACGTCCGACGGCGGTCATCGACGGGCGTTCCAGGAAACGGCCGAACGGTCCGCGCAGGCCAGAGGAACAGCATCCGACCAGCACGACGAGTGGTATGAGTGGGAAAACCTCCGCGCCAATCCACGTCAACCAATCAAGGGCTGGTGTCATCGGCACCGACTTCAGCCACAGGGCGATGACGGAGGCGACCGTCAAAGGGGCAACGCTGAGTGCGATCCATGGGGACCAGAGCTCAGTTCTTCTTCGATAAACCGCGAGAAGGGAGCCGGCCACGAGCGCATCCACCGACGCTGGTGGAAGAAGGTCACGGGCGAGAGCTGGTGTGCCGGTCAATGGCCAATAGAAGCGATAGGCCAGCGAGAACGCAATGACGGCAACGCAGATCGGTGCGATCAACCGGCGAGGAGCCAAAAGGATGATGAGCGGCCAGGCGATATAAAACTGCTCCTCGATGCTCAAACTCCAGGTATGACACAACAACCAGGGGGTCCACTCGTTGCGAAGAGCGTACCAGTAGTTCGAGAGATAGAGCGCGTGCCACTTCAGGCTGCCGCGTGCTCCTTCGAGATTGACGAACCAGATGAAGCCCAGCATCGCGAAGTAGGGCGGAAATATGCGCAATGCACGGCGGATGTAGAACGCTTTGAACGCAACGCCCGGCTGATAGCCGACGGAGGAACGCGCATCCAGGAGGAGCCGCGTTATCAGGAGGCCGCTGAGGACGAAGAACAGACGAACGCCGAGATGCCCTAGAACCGATCCATCGACAGCGAAGAAATGATGGTAGAGAACCATTGAGACGGCGATAGTCCGAAGTCCGTCCAGTTGCCGGTCACGAGCAAGAGACATGGATCCCCTCAGCCTATTCGGGCGCGCTCCTTGCAAGAGCATTTCCCGATGGCATTCTTGCAGCCAGTGCTTGCTGCTGATTGTTCCGTCCCGGACGGGACAAACTGAAGTATCGACGCAGGGACGAAAATTCCGGCGAAATCGGGCCAAACTGTGACCCCCGGCACGCCGTCAGACTTTAGTCCGATGCTGCGCCCGGGAGCGGCTCGAACATATCTGAGCCGACAGGCCGACATTTTTCTGGGTTATGATACAGGCGGCGCAAGCCGCGATCTCAGGCGCATCAAGGCTTCTCGGCATGGACACGTCTTTCGCCCGCCATGGCATGCAAGCTCACCGATATCGCTCCCGAAATGAGGCTCGCGGCCAACGATCATTTCCTGTGGAAGCAGCATCCAGATCCATGTCAAGAAGGCCGCAATCGTCGCGCAAGCCGCCGAGGACCCGAGCTCGCACCGATCGCAAAGCCAGTAGCAGAGGCCAAATTTACTACCATCCCTTGTCGGAAATTTTGCTCGTCCTAACTGAGAGCTTATACTGTTGAAGCAAAAATTGGTTGGTCCTTCGTCGCTGCCGAGGTCGGATATCAAAATGATATGGAACCATCGCCTAATTCGCATCACGATCGGGCTCGTGCTGCTGGTGCTTGCCGTGATCGTCTTTTTACCTGGCCTGACGGGGGTCACCAGCCTTGATGGGACGGTCAACGCGCGTTTTGCCACCGTCAATGCGCCGATTGACGGCGCGATTGCAGAAGCGCCGTCAAGAGTGGGCGTCCCGGTCGTCGAAGGACAACCCCTCCTAAGGATTGTCAATGCGCGGGTCAATCGCGCAACTCTCGCCTCGCTCCAGGCCGAACACAATGCCGCTCTTGAGCGTGCTGCGGCGCTGAGGCGTGAGCGCGACGAGATGATTGCGCTTCGCCAGCAACTGTCGACGCGATTGGAAGTCTATAGGAAGACGACAGTCGCCAATCTGGAACGCGAAGTCGAAATCTTGCGCAAGCGGGTCGAGGTTTCCCAGGCACAGGATCTTGTCGCGCAAGTCGATCTCGACCGGCGGCTGACGCTCGAGCAGAAGGGTATTTTGACGAAAAAGCTCGTCGATTCGGCCCGGGCGGCGGGCGCAGCCACAGGCGGGGAAGTCGAGATCAGCAATCTGACAGTGGAGCAACTGCAACAGAAGCTCGATGCTGTCCGGCAAGGTATCTTTATCGGCGACGGACAAAACGATGTCCCCTATTCAAGGCAGCGTGAGGACGAAGTGCTCGTTCGCATCAACGATCTCAACACGCGCATAGCGGAAAACGAAACGCGCGCAATCGAGGTCGAAAAGCAGATCGCCGAAGAAAGCAATCGCGTTGACAGCCTGGCGTCGGCAACCGTTTCCGCTCCGTTCGATGGAGTCGTGTGGAGCAGCAACATCGTGAACGGCTCGAATGTTCTTTTGAATAACGAGCTGATGCGTGTCCTCGATTGCCGCGAGTTGTTCGTGGATATTCTCGTTCCGGAGGTCGACTATGACGATGTTTACGTTGGCCGGGCCGCCGAGGTGCGCCTTTTCGGGCGCGGCGACGCCTTCAAAGCCGCAGTCCTGTCTGTACGGGGCAGTTCTGCCATCATCGAGAAAGACGCCTTTGCGGCCAATCAGCCTGTGACGACTGCGCGCAGCGCTCGTATCCGGCTCAGTCTTGCCCCCTCGACACTCAATACCGACTTTGCAAATTTCTGTCAGGTTGGGCGCTCGGTGCAGGTGCGCCTGTCCAAGCACGATGTCGGTTTCAAGAAATGGATTGAAAGCCTGTGGTTCAGTATCTCGTAGCGCTGGCGCCGACCTTTCTTGTCCTTGCCTTCTTTTTTCTCGGCCCCTTCAATTGGTCGCGTTCGCGCACCTGGGCTCGCGCCGTTACCTGCACCTTCGTAGCCGCGGTCGCACTGCGCTATATGATCTGGCGATTTGTGGAAACAGTGCTTCCGTTTCCGAACGATGGCCCAGGTTTTTATTGGGTCTGGTTCCTGTTCATCGTCGAAATTCTGGCCGTTTTCGAGGTCGCGCTGTTTTTGATATTGATGAGCCGAAGCGTCGATCGCAGCGCCGAAGCTGACAGGCTCGCGCTGGCCTTTTTCGACCGCAAGGAAGACCAGCTCCCAACGGTCGACATATTCATCCCGACCTACAACGAACCGCTCGACGTCCTGGAAAGAACCATCGTCGGAGCCCTGTCGCTCGACTATCCGGCCGATAAGCTAAAGGTTTTTGTTCTCGATGATCAGCGTCGCGACTGGCTCAAGGCCTATTGTGAAGCAAGAGGAGCAATCCACGTCACCAGACCCGACAACAGCCATGCAAAAGCGGGCAACATGAACAACGGTCTGAAGGTGAGCTCGGGCGACTTTGTAGCAATCTTTGATGCGGACTTCGTGCCCTACCGGCATTTCCTGCGCCGGACGCTTCCCTTCTTTTCCGATGAAAGCATCGGCATTGTCCAAACGCCGCAGCATTTCTTCAATACCGATCCCGTCCAGTCGAACCTCGGTCTGGAAAACATCTGGCCGGATGAGCAGCGATTGTTCTTTGACGAGATCGCGCCAAGCAGAGACGTCTGGGACGTCAGCTTCTGTTGCGGATCCTGTTCGATTGCGCGACGCAAGGCAATCGACGCGATCGGCGGCTTTCCAACCGAGTCCATCACCGAAGACCTGTTGACTACGCTTGCCATGCTCAACAGGGGTTACAAGACACGCTATTTGAACGAGCGACTGTCGATGGGGTTGGCGGCGGAGAATCTGGCTGGCTACTTCGTGCAGCGCGAGCGCTGGTGCCAGGGCGGCATTCAAACACTTTATCTGCGCAACGGCCCCTTGCGCGGACCGGGTCTGTCGCTCTTTCAGCGGGTGATGTTCCTGCCTGTTTCATGGCTGGTACAATATCTGGTCCGCTTCACCATATTGGTCGTTCCGATAGTCTATCTATGGTTCGGCGTGCTGCCGCTCTATTTCACGAGTGCCGCCGACTACGTGTCCCACCAGGTGCCGCTGCTGACCGCCTATTTTCTCCTGATGCTCTGGATAACACCGACACGATACTTGCCGTTGATCTCAAGCGCGGTCGGCGCCTTCGCCACGTTTCGCATGCTGCCGACCGTCGTTTCCAGCCTGCTGCGGCCGTTCGACAAGCCGTTCAGGGTCACACCAAAGGGTAGCGGCAATGAAGCTGGTGGATTTGACAGATATACTTTCGCCTGGATCGCCAGCTTGACCACGATCACTGCACTTGGCTTGCTCGTCAACGTCGTGCCGGAGACGTCTCACATCACAGGGGAGTTCTCGCCGGTCGCAGCTTGCTGGTCGGGGATCAACATTGTCGTGCTCGCCATTGCATCCCTGATCTGCTTCGAAAAGCCCCGACGCTTGTTCCACGCCTTCAAGATTGACGAGGCGGCAGATGTGGACGGCATTTCCGGTCGCGTCGTCAGTCTCGCGTTGGACAAGGCTGTGGTGACCGTCCCGGCAGGAACCCGCTTGCAATCGAAAGACGTGACACTGTCGCTTGATGGCTTTCAGCCGTTCAACGCCGAACTACGGCAGGTCACCCAGCGACGCAGAAGCATAAGCCGCACCGGCGACAAGCTGGCCTATTATCTGCATCTTCATTTCGAACTGGACGGGCAAGCACGCGACAAACTGATCGTAAAGCTCTACACCGGCCGTTATTCCCAGGACGTACCCGATATCGACAAGGTCGCCGTCTCGATCAACCTCTTCTTGCGTACGTTCGGGCGCACACGCGGTTTATAGCCGTAGCTATTTGCAGGCACTGCGGATGGTGGGTTCAGCGTTTGCTACCGAGATCGATGCAAGGGTGGTGGCGGCGAGCAGCACTCGCGCAAAAGCGTTGGGTTTCTTCATTTGATTACATCTCTTTGGGGGCGGGCATGATAAGCCTCGCCGTGAACAAAATCTGCCGAGCAACCGCAGAGTGACGGAGGATCAGCGTTTAAATTTGCTAGACGCAATCAAGCCCTTGGAGGTCGGGCGGGAGGTTCAACGAGGGCTGAGGTCAGGCTCGCATCGTGAAGAACCTGGAATGCCAATGTCCACGGAAATGCAATGGGCATCCCGGCGGAATAAGACGGGTGGACCAAGATCATCGATGAGCAAACAAGCGCGAGTGGACAATCTTTTGTACAGCCCGGCGTGACCGTTTTCGCCTTCGGGCAACACGGCATGTCATCGTTCGTTGAAGCTACCTCGTCAGGAACAGACGACATGTCCATGCCCGCCATCGCGACACCGGCCGAGGATGCCATCGCGGTTTCAGCCGTGCTGATGCTTACGGGGCCAAGAATGACTCCGAGCACTGCAAACACGCAAAGCAAGCGTTGACAGGCGGCGACGAACTTCATGACGGCACCTGTATTGGCATGTGACTTTCGAGGACGGAAGCGGGTTCACAAAGATTTGCTCATTCCTGCTCGCGATGCCTTTGCCGCTAACTGCGCAATCGCCACGTCGCCCGTCAATGCCGTAGACGTGTCAATAATCGCGGTTCGTCGCTCTTGACCTTCCCATGGTGGGAAGCCCCACATAGGTGAAGTCACATTCAATTGGAGACCACCATGTACGAATTCGAAATTCAGAATATGACCTGCGGACACTGCGCCAGTACGGTTGAAAAGGCGATCAAAGCCGCCGATCCAGCCGCAACCGCCAGCATCGACCTTACGGCCAAGAGAGCCAAGGTAGAGACCAAAGTCGATCCGGCGACAATCAAGGCGGCAATCGAGAACGCGGGCTACCCCTCAAGTTTCAAGCAAATCTGACGGGCGCGTAGGAGCACCGGATTGAAGCGGTGCTCCGCCCAGGCGCTCTAGGCTGCCTTGCTCGGCGCGTTCATCATTTCTTGTTCTACTGCATCAATCGATGGTCGCTCGTAGGACGAGATTGTCTTGCGTCCGTATTCGAGCGCCACCTGGGGAACCGAACCGTTCATGTACGCGATCAGTGTCTGCTTTACGATGACGTATAACCGGTGCTGCTTCGTCCGAACTGCCTTTACCTGTTGGACCAACGGGCTGCAGACGCAATAGGACAGCAAGATTCCGAGGAATGTCCCCACAAGCGCCGAGCCAATCAAATGCCCGAGCACGGCGGGCGGTTCATTGATCGCCGCCATAGCTTTGATGACCCCAAGCACCGCCGCAACGATACCGATGGCCGGGAATGCGTCACCCATTGTCGTCAGTGCGTGATAAGGCTTCAATTGGTCGTGCAGAACACTGTTGATCTCTTCGTCCATCAGCGCTTCGATCTCGTGAGAACGCGCATTCCCAATGATGATGAGACGTATGTAGTCGCAGATAAAGTGCGTCAGAGCCGTATTCTTTAGGATCGTTGGTGCGCCCTGGAAAATGAATGACTCTTGCGGGTTATCGATATGCGCCTCGATTTCGTTGCGCGATTTTGTCCGCAGGTCACGCATCAGGCTATAGAGCACCGCCAGAATATCGAGGTATTCCCGATCCTTCGGAATTTTGTGTTTGAACGCCTCGCCCAGCGCCTTGAGTGAATCCCTCACGATCTTCATTGGATTCGCCATGATGAAGCTGCCGATACCGGCACCCCCGATGATGACGAGTTCGAACGGTTGAAATAGGGCTTCGATTTCTCCGCCCATGGCCATGAAGCTGCCGAGAATGCAGCCCGACGTGATAATCAGTCCGATGATGATGTTCATTTGAATCTGCCCCTACCGAGCGGCGCTTCATGGGAAGCTTCAGGCGCACGCGGGCAATGGCCTCAACGTGCAGCGCTCGGAATTATCGCCTCGTTTCGTGTCGAAAGAGATCAGGCAGATACGATTGGCGGCCGATAAATTGATGTCGACGCTTCTCCGAGGTCGATGGTGAGCACATCGGCGTACGTCACACGTTCAACAGCACTCGAAGATATCAGGCTCGGCGGCACGACCCACATTTTAAACTGAACACAGTGATCAGAATCCGTTGGGCTGGCATGTCCCGTATCGGAGACATTCTGGTGATCGACTGCTTGGGCTGTCGTCATCGATTGAAAGCCGAATGTCTCCAAATCCTGGGCATGGGCTGAACGGCATGCGCCCTCGCTGCTAAAGCTGAGTAGCGCGATCACGACGATGCTAAATAGGAATCGTATTGCCGTTGCCATTGGGTGCGTCCGTGGTGGAGATAAAATTCAGCACGGACCTTGCATGGACCTTGCTCTCGCCACCGACCACGGCGACGCTGCTATCATCTACCGCCCGCCTTCCGATTGATCCGCTCCCACGAGGCGCTCATTGGCCAATTGTCGTGAAAGAAGCAGATGCGCTCCGGGGGAGATGCCAGAGCGCATCGAGCCCGTCAGGCTTCGTAGCCGACGTAGGTCATCATCCCGCTCGCCATATGATAGAGATGATGACAATGGAACGGCCAGTGACCGGGGTTTTGAGCATCGAAGGCGATAGTGACCTCGGACATCATTGGCAACAGCACCGTGTCCCGAACTGCCCCATTGATTCTTTGCCCGTTGATCGCGACCACCTGGAAATGATGCCCGTGCAAATGCATTGGGTGGGACATCATCGACATGTTGCTGATCGATAGCTCGACATGGTCGCCCGGAAAGACCTTCAGGGCGTCGCCCTCGATAGCCCAAGCGTACTTGGCCATGTCTCCGGACAAGCTAACCTTGAAGGACTTATCGACGTGGCGGTCGGCGCTCGACCTCACCGGCCGCAACCGCTGTTCGAGTTCTAGCCCGACAAGCGGTCCATCGACCTCGCCTATTGCTGCAACCTTGGCCACTGCGGCTCCAGGCGTCGAAAGGATGATGCCGGTCCGTTGAGGAGCACCCTCGCGGAGAGCCAGGATCGGGAAGCTGCCGCCTTCTTTCGGGATTTCCAAGACTAGATCGAGGCGCTGTCCCATCGAAACCGGAAACTGCTTACCTTCAATCGTCTCGATGTCCTGCCCGTCAACGGCAATAAGCATTGCTTCCAGGTTACCGGTATCGACGGTGAAGGCAGTCGCGGTCGCGCCATTTATAAGGCGGACACGAACTCGCCCGCCTTTCTCGACCTGGAAGACCTCCGGGTCATCGAGCGAACGGTCATTGGCAAGATAGGCATCGTATTCGATATCATTAATGTCCATCGCCATCCCGCGGCCCATCGACATGCTGCCCATGTGCCTCTTCATGGAGCCGCCGCTCATGTCCATGTTCATCATGCCGCCCATGTCGTGACCCGACATGTCCATTCCGCCGCCGCTGCTCTTTAGGCCAGCCAACAGCTCCTCAGGAGACTTAAAGGAAAAATCATGCAACAGAATCACGATCTCCTGCTCATCGCGCTTCTTGTCTTCGGCCGTATGGATGATCAACGGAGCGGCAAGAAGGCTTTGTTCTTGTAGTGTATGGGCGTGCATCCAATGCGTGCCACCGGCCCCCAGTTGGAAGTTATAGCCGCGGCTTTCGCCGGGCTTGATGAGAGCGGCCGGATTGTCCGGGACACCGTCCTGATCCCATGGCGGTGTTAGCCCATGCCAATGGATTAGGGTTGGTGCATCAATCTGGCTCGCCAACTCAACGTCCAACGGACTGTCGGCGTCAAGAATGAGGCCTGACGAGCCGTCGGCACGCAGTAGACCCAGAACGCTTGCAGCCTTTCCGTTCACCTCGATGGTTCTTTTGACGATGCTCAGCCGTTGGGTTGATCCAACCACCTGTGCTGCTTGACTAGATGCAGCACTCGCTATCTGCGGCACGGTGGTATTGAACGCACTATATGCGGCGGCTCCCGCCATCGTCCGGGTAAGGAATTCACGACGATACATTTTCGTAGTCCGGTTTCTATATCGGCGCGAGGCCGATCCATGCTGAAAGGCGCAAAGCGCCAGCGAAGAAACGTCAGACGATGAAACGAGGTGGATCAAGGCCAGGCGGGACAGACTGCCCGGCGAGCGTAGTCGATGCGACTGCGTAGATCACCGCTTCGAATTCGGTGCGTAGGGCCGATGCTGGCGGCACGGGCGTCGCTGCACAGGTAGAGCAGATCGAAACACAACACAATGCGCCTGCCAAACGAGACGAAACGGGGTGTTTGTGAGTGTGAGCGGTCGTCGCATTGCCATGATCGGACAACGACACTTGACGGACGCTCGAATAGTTGTCGCAGACTGAAGCGTGGGATGCTGAAAACGGGGTAATTCCCACTGCGACGGCCAGCATGACCATCGCGAGCAGCCTCTTCCAAGCTTTGTCGAAACCCATCGCCATGCCACTGAGCTTAATATGGAGCTGTGGCAAAAGTAATCACGTTTGCTTTATTGGCTTTGATCCTGATCAATGCGCAGAAAAATGTTATCCCACCGATCTTTAAAGAGGCGGCACGCCAAAAGAACCCATCCGTTTATTGTCACCCAATTCATGGGTCTGCGGCGACCGTCGATATGTTTCATCACAATGCGGGGAACAAAAGTGCGCCCCCCGGGACACCCCTGCTCTGGGTGGACGCGGTAAAGCGTCTGCGATCCGGAGAGCGGAACGTCGCATTCATTGGCGACGGCATCCACGATGCACCCGCCCTTACCGAGGCGGACGTCGGCCTGACCGCGGTACCGGTACTGGTACCGATATCGCAATCGAAAGTGCGGACGTCGTCCTGATGTCCGGGGACCTGAATGGAGTGCCGAAGGCCATCGCGCTCAGCAAGGCGACCATCCGGAACATCAAGCAAAACCTGTTCTGGGCCTTCGCCTACAACGTCAGCTTGGTACCGGTCGCGCCAGGTGTCCTGTATCCGATCAACGGCACCCTGCTCTCGCCGGTCTTTGCGGCAGGTGCAATGGCACTGTCTAGGGTCTTCGTGCTTGGAAACGCGCTTCGTTTGCGTCGTTACCAAGCCAACTGATAGTGAAGCTGCATGCGGATTCCCGGTGCAGCCTCCCTCGTGTGAAGGAGAAATATGATGAACATTGGACAAGCTGCGAAAGCCAGCGGAGTCTCGGCAAAAATGATCCGGTACTACGAGCAGATCAAGCTGATCACGCCCGCTATTCGAACAGAATCGAGCTACCGCACGTACACCGATAACGACATCCACACGCTCCGTTTCATACGCCGTGCCCGCGATCTTGGCTTTTCCGTCGAGCAGATGAAAACCTTGCTGGCGCTTTGGCGGGACCGCTCTCGTGCGAGTGCCGACGTTAAAACCATTGCCCTGGAGCATATTGCCGAGCTGGAGCGGAAGGCTGCTGCCATCCATGCGATGACGGAGACCCTGAAACATCTCGCCAACCATTGCCACGGCGATGAACGGCCGGACTGCCCGATTATCGAGGAATTTGCCAACGCAAGCCATGAAGAGGCTGTTCCAGCCGTGAACACCCGGTTCGGCGTGAACGGTATCAGGCCCGAGCAGACGATGCGGCGCTGATCGTTATTCCATGCGGAATCGGACGTGACACGTCGTGCAGGTCTGCAACATCAGATGGAATGCGTGCTCGGCCGGAATGGACGAAAGCTCGGCCTCACTCTGGACATGGGTGCCAAGCGGTCCACCGCCCATCGGTTCGCCGGGTTTCATCCGCATACTGTCGGTCATATCCGTCGGATTCTTCTCGGCGGCAACAGCGAGCGCCGCCGCATAGGACTTGAGGTCATTCGCCAAACGGTCGAAGCGCTCGCGTTCCTCGGTAATATTGGGCTTCGCCTTCGAAGCCGGAGATGCAGCTTCCACGGAGAAATGGTCGATCAGAGTCTGGCCCGCCTTATCTCGAATAAGCTCGGCGGCCCACTTGAACTCCGGCGAAGAGTAGGTTGACGGCACCTTGAACATTCCCGCGATGGACTTCGTGGCAGCGGCGATTGCCTTCATATCCGCCTGTCGGACCGTCACGATGTCTTCTGCACAAACCGCCGCAGATGCGACAGTCATAAATATCACTGTACGAACAATAATACCGGACTTCATGGCATCCTTCACGGGCACGAGCCAAACCAGCCCCGATAGGGCCGGTATCACTTGAGTTTGATCAAGATCAATGTCTTATTCTTCGTCTCAGCTATCTACAGACATTGGCAAGATTCAGCCCAGTTTCGATTTCGCGACGAGGTTCAAGGACGGAAAGTCATGATCGCGGTTTTCATCGCAGTCCTGCTCTTCCTTTCCCCTGTGATGCCAGGCTTCACAGCCGACCGCTCCGTTGTGTCCCACACTTATGTTTCGGCTTACGAGATCGGTCACGAGGATTGCGACGATTCGAAGCCGCACACTGTCCCTGGCCAATGCTGCGCCCCGCAGTGTCTGGTGTTCGTCGCAGAAGCCGTTGCGCCAGAAATCCGTCACGTTCCGAGTTTCATTGAGGTCGCCTACCGGGAACCCGTCGACCACTTGGCCGGCGTCATCTTCCCGCCATCGCTGGGACCACCCCGTACCGCTGCTTGATCTAACGAGCGTGGCCGTGCTCGGCCGCGCGAGCTGGCAACGGAAAACACGGAGTGTCTCGTGACAACGCTACATCATCACGACCATGAACATATGGCGGCATCGCCGCCGCCTACTACAACCGGCGAGCCGGTCATCTATACCTGTCCCATGCATCCCCAGATACGACAACCCGGCCCGGGGAACTGCCCGATCTGCGGCATGACCCTTGAACCCGAAGTCGTGACAGCAGAGACCGGGCCCAGCACCGAGTTGATCGATATGCAACGGCGGTTCTGGATCGGCTTGGTGCTTTCTCTGCCGGTCCTGGCGCTGGAGATGGGCGGCCACCTCACGAACCTGCACATGCTTCTCGGCGTTCAGACGTCGAACTGGGTGCAGATGGTTCTGGCCACCCCTGTCGTACTCTGGGCTGGCTGGCCATTCTTTCAACGGGGATGGCAGTCCCTGGTCAGCCGTCACCTCAACATGTTTACCCTGATCGCGATGGGAACCGGGGTTGCCTGGATTTACAGTGCGGTCGCGACCGTGTTTCCGGAAATCTTCCCCGAAACGGTTCGCTCGAACGAAGGCGCGGTCGCGGTCTACTTCGAGGCGGCAGCAGTCATCACGGTCCTCGTATTGCTGGGTCAGGTTTTGGAGCTTCGGGCCCGTGAGCAGACGGGCGGCGCGATCCGAGCCCTGCTCGATCTAGCTCCGAAGATGGCGCGACGCGTGAAAAAGGATGGTTCCGACGAAGATGTCAGCCTCGATGTCGTGGCCGTCGGGGATTGGTTGCGCGTTCGCCCCGGCGAGAAGGTACCGGTCGATGGCGTCCTTCTTGAAGGCAGAAGCTCGGTCGACGAGTCCATGATCACGGGCGAGTCCATGCCTGTTACCAAGGAAGTCGGCTCGAAGCTGATCGGCGGCACCATGAACCAAACGGGCGGCTTTGTCATGGAGGCCGGAAAGGTCGGACGTGACACGATGCTTTCCCAGATCGTTCGGATGGTCGCCGAGGCCCAGCGCTCGCGTGCGCCGATCCAGCGCCTGGCCGACCAGGTGTCTGGTTGGTTCGTGCCGGTCGTCATCGTCATTGCCGTCGTCGCCTTCGTCGCATGGCTGCTGATTGGGCCCGAGCCGCGATTTGCCCATGGGTTGGTCGCCGCCGTCGCTGTCCTGATCATTGCGTGCCCATGCGCCCTGGGGCTGGCGACACCGATGTCGATCATGGTCGGCGTCGGTCGCGGCGCAAGGCTCGGGGTCCTGATCAAGAACGCCGAGGCATTGGAACGGATCGAAAAGATCAACACCCTCGTTGTCGACAAGACCGGAACGCTCACCGAGGGGCGTCCAAAAGTGACAGCCATCATTCCTCGCGACGGCATGGCGGTTGATGACGTTGTGCAGTTGGCCGCCAGCCTGGAGCGGTCGAGCGAGCATCCGCTTGCTCACGCTGTCGTCGTCGCTGCCCAGGAACGGAACATCGCCCTCCACGACGCACAAGATTTCGACAGTCCAGTCGGCAAAGGGGTGACCGGGATCGTTGCCGGCAAGAGGCTTATCCTGGGGAGCCACAGGATCATGGCCGATGCAGGCGTCGACGTCCTTCCTATGACCGCCCAAGCGGAGAAACTCCGAGACGAAGGCGCAACCGTCATCTTCCTGACAATCGACCGCTCGCTGGCCGGTCTCTTTGCCATCGCCGATCCGATCAAGACCACGACACCGCAGGCCGTCAAGGCGCTGATGGACGAAGGCGTCGAAGTCGTCATGCTGACCGGCGACAACAAGACGACGGCGGCTGCTGTCGCTCTCAAGCTCGGCATCACCACAGTGGAGGCCGAAGTCCTTCCGGAAGACAAAAGCAAGATCGTCTCGCGATTGAGGAGCGAAGGCCGCATCGTTGCCATGGCAGGCGACGGCGTCAATGATGCACCTGCACTTGCGGCGGCCGATGTCGGAATTGCCATGGGGACCGGAACGGACGTCGCCATCGAAAGTGCGGGAGTAACCCTGCTCAAGGGTGATCTGCAAGGCATCGTCAGGGCAAGGCAGCTTAGCCGGGCGACGATGCGCAACATCCGGCAGAACCTCTTCTTCGCCTTCATCTATAACGCCGCTGGCGTGCCGATAGCGGCGGGCGCTCTCTATCCCGTCTTCGGAATCCTCCTCTCCCCCATCATCGCCGCAGCCGCCATGGCCTTGTCGTCCGTGAGCGTCGTCGGCAATTCCCTCAGACTTAGGAGTATCGGACTATGATTTCGCGCACATGGATTTTGATGGCGGCATCACTTGGCATCATCGTCGTGTTCTTCATGCTACGGGAGCACTGGGCGCACGCCCTTGGCGTCGCCCCATACCTTCTGCTTTTGGCATGCCCGCTGATGCACCTATTCCATGGACACGGTGGTCATGGAGGTCATGATCACAAGGACGGCGCATGATGATGTACGAGGAGTCCGCGACGAGTACCATTGACCTGCTGGCTCCGCCGCAGCAGGTCTTCGAGTTCCTCGATGATCCAGCCGTTGTCGGAGCCCACATGCAGAAGCCCTCGCTGATGATGCTGGGGGCTACCATGGAATACGACGTCGACGCCGGGAATGGGCAAGTCGTCGGCTCCATCGTAAAGATGCGCGGCAAGGTTCTTGGCATGGAGCTGTTCGTCGAGGAAATCGTCACCGAGTGGCAACCGCCGTGGCGGAAATCCTGGCAGACGCTCGGCCACCCGAAATTGCTTGTCATCGACTCCTACCACATGGACTTCGTCGTCAGCCCGATCTCGGGAGGCTCCCGGGTAATCGTCAAAATCCAATACTCGTATTCCCGCAGCCCGCTGGGCAGCTGGCTAGGTGGCGTTCCTGCGAGAGCATATGCAAAGTGGTGCGTATCAAAAATGACGACAGACGCCGGAAGTCACTTCGCCCCCGCCCCACAGAACCGACGTTAGCGAGGGCCGGTACTTCCGGCCCTCCTGTAAGGCTCTTAGGCGGCCATTTTCTCGCAACTCTCGGCACAGCTGCGGCAAGCGGCGACGCAGCTTTCCATGTCTCCGACGCGCTCACAGTCGGCCGCGCATTCGCGGCAGATTTCCGCGCACTCACGGCATGTGTGCTTGTGATGCGGTGTGGCAATCAACATGAAATGGGCAGAGGTGCGGCACATCTCCGCGCATGCCATCATCAGGCGGAAATGGTCCGGTTTCGTATGATCGCCACCCACCTTCAGGCAGTGGGTCATCGCCATCGAGAGGCACTCCTGGTAACAGGCCAGGCAGGTTTCGATGCAGCGCTTCATCTCTTCAGATTGGTGGTGCATGACCGCCTCCTACTTGGCTTCCTTCTCGACCCACTTGGTCATGTAGGCGATTTCCTTCTTTTGCGCCGCGATGACCTTCTTCGCCATGTCCTTCGCCGCTTTGTTATCGCCGTACTTCAGTTCGGCCTCGGACATGGCGATTGCGCCCATGTGGTGGGCGATCATCCCGCAGACGAAAGCCACATCCGGGTCTTTCTGCGTCATCCCCTGCATCATGTCGTCGTGCATCGACTTCATGCCTTCCATCACGGCCTTCTGGTAATCGCCCATTTTGTCCATGGGCATATCCATCTTCATGTCGCCAGAGGACATGTCCATTTTCGTCCCACCACCGGACGACGTATCCATTTTGGCCATGTCCATCCCCTTGCATTTTTCGGGGTAAGACATTTCCTGGGCGACAGCAGGAAGCGCTGCCAGCGCCAGACAAGACGCGGCAAAAGCCGTAAAGAGGTGTTTCGCTTTCATCAGAAATCTCCATCGATTGGGTTGATCGAAACGTCAGACCGCGAAGGCCTTCGGTGGCGGATCGATTGGCCTGATCAACAGGAGCGGGCTTGCTGCCGTGCGTCCCGGGAAAACGGTTTCTCCCAACCGCAACGATGCATCGGATAGCAGGACGCTCGGCATAAGCGGACAGCAATGCATGTCAGTACAGCATGCTCCTACATGCGTTGTGTCCGGATGCGGCTTTTCGTCATGTGAGCCTGAGGAGGCATGGACGCACTGCCCGCTCAAAATGCCAGCGGTCACCGACGGAGTAATCGAGGCCACCACCATCAAGCTCAAAGCCAGGGCCATGACGACATGGGGGATTTTGCTACGAATACAGATCACTGTGAATTTCCCTTTCGCATCCAACGGCGAAAGCAGAATTTTGTTCCTGATGGCGATATGGGCTGGGAAGTTTGGAAAGCAACCAAGGAGCGCGGGGTGGATACCCAATTTTTACAGAGTCACGGCATCCTCCACCACAATTGGAGGATCGAATGCGCGACGGTTACAGGGGTTATCAGATCGCCTTGCACTGGGTGATCGCCGGACTACTGCCGGTACAGTACCTGACGGGAGGTAGCATCGAGCGCACCCATCATGCAGTGCACATGGGCGTGCAGCCGTCGGCGGCCGACGTGCTGCAGCACCTGGTCCACAACTATGCAGGGATAGCCATCGGCGGGTTGATGGTGCTGCGGCTTGTCTTGAGGATCATGCAGCCTCCTTCAAGGGCGACGCCGCAGACGGGTGCGGACCTGCTCGCAAAGGCTCTCCACTTTGCCTTCTATGCCGCGATCATCGGTCAAGCCGCACTTGGTTTCGTCGCGAGCTATCTGACCTTCTCCGTCGCACCACTTCACGCCATCGGATCGAAGGTGATCCTGATGATGGTCGCGATCCACTTCACCGCTGCTGCCTGGCATACGTTGATCAAACAGAACGGTACACTCGACCGGATGATCCTTCCACGCAAAGACGAGCCTGACACCCGGACCGTCAAACGAGACGTTGATCGCATTGTTCGTTGACCTACGGAATTCGACGATTGGACCTACGTCCGATGGCGAGTGAAGCGAACAGTCCTAGTCTCTCCCCATCCTCTTCTCCTGGGAGGATGATGGGAGGCCACAGTGGCGGGGTGGTTGCAAAAAGCCGGTGGCCTCCTTCAAAGCCATCGCCGTCCAATCGCATGCCGCTTTGCAAAATAGGTGTTGACCTTCCAACGGTGGCAAGCCGTACACGCCCCAAGAACTGCCTCACAATCGTCGCGAATCTTTGAAAGCTTCGCGGCGCAATTGAAGTTGGGCTGCTTTGGCTGTAGCTCTCGGGAATGGACAAAATGTATCGAATCGCACTGAGCAAACTGCTCATATTCGTGCGGCTGGTGATCATCGTATCGCTGGCAGGATACACGCTGTCCAACGCAAACGCCGCTATGCATGGATCGGCTTTCCCCGAATTATCGCCACCGGTTACCGCTAGCGGGCACGACCATGCTGCCATGGCTGGCCATGATCATCCGATTTCCGGTGATCATGAGGCGGTGCAAGATGTCTCCCAGCAGCACGATCACGGGTCACCCACGGGCGATGACGACCAGTTCTCCAAACAGCAGTGCTGCAAGGACTTCTGCGGCGGCTTCGGCATCGTTTGTGAAGCGCACGACGTTGGCGGGCCCGTCGTGTCTTCGATCCGGCAGTTCGTCAATGATCAAAGTCTGATTGGCGAACTGCCGCCTCTCCACAGGCCGCCTAAAATCTGAATAGCGATTTACCCGTCCTGACGGGTCCGGAAGGCATGCCGTGGCGACAGCCGCGCCTGCCGATCGATATCTGCTATTCGGATTTTTTAAAATGAAACCTTCCATATTTGTGGTGGGGCTGCCCCTCTTGGTGGGCGGCTGCGCATCCACGCCTCCCGATGTTATTGCGTCGGCGGACGTCGAGCAGACGTACTCGGTGCGTCCTATTCGATACCATTCGCCCATCTCTGGCTTCGTTGCCCGCCAGCCCATCGATCCCAAGCCTTGGCGGCAACAGAACGAGCAATTGTCTCCGAAGAATGGAGACCAATCATGATCGCGATCAAGAGAGCAATGGCCCTGACGGCTATTCCGCTGGTTCTGGCCGGTTGCGTCAGCAGCGCCGAATACGCCGGAAAGGAAGCGGGCTTTTCCACGGTTTCAGCCAAGGTCGGTAGCGTCACATCCAAACAGACTGTCTGGGTCCAAAACCAACAGCAGGCGCAGGCAACGTCCACCAGCGTGAAGGCGATCCTGGGCAGGAACAAGGTGCTGGATGCCGAAACTGCCGTTCAGGTCGCCCTCATCAACAACAAGGGCCTACAGGCAGCCTACGCCGATCTCGGCGACAGTGCAGCAGATGCCTGGCAATCCACGATGCTGCTGAACCCAACGGTATCCGTCGGATTCTCGGGCATCGGTGCGCCGGAACTTGAAGCATTCCGTACAATCGAGGGGGCGATCACCACAAACCTTCTCGCTCTAATGACCAAGAAGCGGGACATCGACATCGCCGACACCCGCTTCCGGCAGGCCCAGTTGAACGCCGCCGTCAGGACTCTGCAACTCGCGGCGGAAACCCGTCGCGCCTGGATCAACGCAGTCGCCGCATGGGAAAACGTCGGTCAGTTGCAACGAGCACAGACAGCTGCAGACGCAGCGTCAGAACTCGCCGAAAAACTTGGTGAAACCGGCGCGATGACGAAAGGAGGTCAGGCTCGCGAGCATGTCTTCGTTGCCGAGCTGGCTGGCGAAACGGCGAAAGCCCGCCTGACGGCGCGTCTTGCCAAAGAGGAACTCACGAGGCTGATGGGCCTGTGGGGCACCGATGTCGACTACCAGGTTCCAAACAGCCTTCCGGCGTTACCACGGTCGCTTGCCAAGCGCGATGCAATCGAGGCCGAAGCCCTCCGAAACCGTATTGACCTTCAGGTCGCCCGACTGGAACTGGAGGCCACAGCACGATCCTATGGCCTGACCGAGGCCACGCGCTACGTCACGGACCTGGAAATCCTGGCAGGCTTCGAGGCCGAGCGCGAAGTCGAGGACGGGAAGAAGAAGTGGGAAACCACTGCTGCTGGCGAGCTGGAGTTTGCCATCCCCATCTTCGACACCGGCAAGGCACGGATGCGCAAGGCAGAGCTTGGCTACATGCGAGCCGCGAACCAATTGGCGGAAAAAGCCGTCAATGTGCGTTCGGAGGCGAGGTCGGCCTACGAAGCCTATCGCTCCAACTACGACATCGCCCGCCATTACCGCAACAACGTCGTGCCGCTGCGTACCAAGGTCGAGGAAGAGTCGCTGCTGACCTACAACGGCATGATCACCAACACGTTCGAATTGCTCACCGACACTCGGGACAAGATCAATTCCATCCTGCTTTCCGTCAACGCCAAGCGAGACTTTTGGCTAGCTGACGCGAACCTCGCCCCCGCTGTCTACGGCGGCGGCTCGTCTGCGGCGGCAGCCGAGACCGAGGTTGCATCGGCATCCGAAAGTGGCGGCGCTCATTGAGAAAGGACACTCAGATGTTCAACAGACGACAACTTTTTGGCGCAGGCGCAGCCCTGATGGCAGCTGGAGCCTGGACCAAGACGTCCGCGATGGGCCTACCGGACGCTCCGGCAATGGCGTCGGCCGATATGCAGCCTCCACTGCACCCGACCTCGGGCCCCGACTATCAGCCAGTCGTCACCCTCAACGGCTGGACGCTCCCCCATCGGATGAACAATGGCGTCAAGGAGTTTCATCTCGTCGCCGAGCCGGTCGAGCGAGAGATGGCGGACGGCATGACGGCCTACCTCTGGGGCTACAACGGGCAATCACCGGGACCGACCATCGAGGCGGTTGAGGGGGACCGTGTCCGCATCTTTGTCACTAATAAGCTGCCGGAACACACGACAATCCACTGGCACGGAATGATCCTTCCTTCGGGCATGGATGGGGTGGGTGGCCTTACGCAGCCCCACATTCCTGTCGGCAAGACGTTTGTCTACGAGTTCGATCTCGTGAAATCCGGCACCTTTATGTACCACCCGCACTCCGACGAAATGGTCCAGATGGCGATGGGCATGATGGGTTTCTTCGTCATCCATCCCAAGGACCCGAAGTTCATGCGCGTCGACCGGGACTTTGTGTTCCTGCTTAACGCCTATGACATCGATCCTGGTACATACGTGCCCAAAATCATGGAAATGACCGACTTCAACATGTGGTGCTGGAACAGTCGCATCTTCCCTGACATCAGCCCGCTTGTTGTGTCGAAGAATGACCGAGTTCGGGTCCGAGTCGGCAATCTGACGATGACCAACCATCCGATCCACATGCATGGCTATGACTTTGAGGTCACCTGCACGGATGGCGGATGGGTGCGGCCGGAAGCGCGGTGGCCGGAGGTCAGCATCGACATCCCCGTCGGAGCGATGCGGGCCTACGAATTCGATGCCACGTACCTCGGGGACTGGGCAATCCATTGCCACAAGTCGCATCATACCATGAACGCGATGGGCCATGACATCCCGACCTTCATCGGTGCAGACAAGTCGAAGGTCGCCGAGAAAATCCGCAAACTCCAACCGGATTACATGCCGATGGGAACCAAAGGCATGGCCGACATGGGCGAAATGGAAATGCCCATCCCTGAGAACACCGTTCCAATGATGACCGGTTGGGGTCCTCATGGTCCCATCGAGATGGGCGGCATGTTCTCTGTCGTAAAGGTCCGCGAGGGCATCTCAGCGGACGATTACTCCGATCCGGGTTGGTACGAAAACCCGCCCGGGACACAGGCCTGGGAGTGGACTGGCGAACTGCCGGACGCGACCAAAGCCAAAGACGCAAACACCACCATCACGCCGAAGCCAATGAAACATGGCTGACGCAAATCCTCAGCAACAAAAGGACCTGACATGAAAATCTACGCACTTGCACTGGCTCTCGCGGCCATCACCAGCCCTGCCCTTGCCTCCGGCAACCACGCTGGCGGCCACGGCGAAAAGATGGCGGTTGGCGAACCGGGGGACAAGCCGAAGGTCACCCAAACCATCCGCGTCACCATGAAAGAGACCGAAGACGGCAAGATGCTGTTCCAGCCTGCCGTCATCAAGGTTCGCAAGGACCAGACCGTGAAAATCTCCATCAAGAACGCGGGCGAGACCGACCACGAGTTTGTCCTCGATCAGGAAGACAAAATCCTGGAGCACAAGAAGGTGATGGAGAAATTCCCGGAGATGGAACATGCCGACCCGAACTCGATCCGCCTGACGGCCGGTCAATCCGGCGAGATCATCTGGAAATTCACAACTGACGGCGAATTCAAGTTCGCCTGCCTGATCCCCGGTCACTACGAGGCTGGCATGCATGGCGACGTCACTGTTGCTGCCAAGTAACCCCAAAAAGGAGACCTATAATGAAGATCGCACTTAAACTCGCTCTCGCCTCGGTCCTATCCATCAGCGCCGCCGCTGGAGCATTCGCCCAGGAGTTCACCAAAGGCGTCGTCAACAAGGTCGACGCCAAAGGGCAGAAGGTCACCATCAAGCATGAGGACCTGAAGAACCTCGACATGCCTGCAATGACCATGGTTTTCCGCGTCAAGGATGCAGCTCTTCTGGAAAACCTGAAGGAAGGCAAGAGCATCGAGTTCGTCGCCGAGCGCGTTGATGGCAAGCTGACCGTCACCCAGGTTAAGTAAAGAAGACGCCCGGGCCATTGAAACCGGCCCGGGCCCCACACAGGCACGTCGTACTTATGGGTTCATCGCTCACGGTAGCGCTTCGCTCAGATGTCAGCGCATTTATCCTCAGGGTAGCCGCGACTATTGTCATGTTCGCGAACCTGTCCTCTGCTGGGGTGAAGGTCGCCGCCACCGTCACGGCCCTCTACCTTGGAGGAAGCGTCCTTGCAGCCCTCCTTCCGCGCTTGGTCCACAAGGCTCGGCTGACAACACTGCTTTTCGTTGCGGTCGACGCGGCGCTCGTCGTGTATCTGATCTATTTGCATATTCTGGCACCGCCAACTTCTGGCCGCCACGAACTTACCGCGTCGAGCCTCGTCGTCGCGTTCCTTTTGCTCAACCAGGTAGCCATTCGCTTAAATGCCCGAATGATCCTTCTTTTTGGGGGTGTGGTTGGTGCATCCTGGGCAGCAATGATCGCCCTGATGACGTATCGCCATCGGCTGGTCGAACCGAATTCTGCTGAAATGTTGCCCGCTCAGGACCTTCTTCTATTGGTCAGCTTCTGCCTGACGGTCGGCGCGGCTTTCTTGTCGGCGGCGGCATACCAGCGTGCCCGGCGTCAGGTCCAAAGGGTCGAAGAGCTTCGATCCAATCTTTCCCGCTTCTTTTCTCCGACCGTCGTCGCTGACCTTCAGGAGGCGACCAGCGTCCTCGATCTGGAGCGCCGCGAGGCCGTCGTCATGTTCATAGACTTGCGTGATTTTACCGCGTACGCCGAGGATGCTTCGGCCGGGGAGATAGCTAAGGTGCTGGCTGAATACCGGCATATGGTTGCAGGCATCGTGTTTTCTCACGGCGGCACCGTCGATAAATTCATTGGAGACGGCATCATGGTGGTCTTCGGACAGCCGAAGCCTCGCACCGATGACGCTGAACGAGCGCTCGCATGCGCTCTGCAGCTTGCGGAAGCGCTTGAGCAATGGGGGGTGGAAGCGCGGTCACACGGCAAGGCATCGTTTCATGCGGGAATTGGAGTCCATATCGGTGTCGTCATTGGCGGCGTCCTTGAGAGCGGCTTTCACGACGAGTTCACTGTTGTCGGTGACGTGGTCAACGTCGCGCAACGACTGGAGGCGGTCGCGAAAACCCTCGGGTCTCCCTTGGTCGTATCCGAAGACTTGCTAAGCAGGCTTCCCCACGAACGCGATGAGACGCGCTGGGTCAGGCGCAAGGCTGTTGGACTGGCGGGACGTCGTCGTTCAATAGATATCGCATACGTTCGGCGGGGCGGCCAATGTTCGTCGGTTGAGGGAGCCGACTACGACACCGGACCGGTGCATAGCGATTCTACTAGGTCTTCCTTCCAGTCGTGTGTCGCCTGACTTGGCAGCGGCAGGTACTCCTTACCGCCCACGAACACCTTCCCGGGCAAACACTTGACCCTCGCATCATGACTTCCGTGATCGATGAAAATAGTCGTTCCGTTACTCAGCTGCTCGGTTAGCCCGATGGTCACATCATAATCATACTCCCGAGAGCGAGATGCTGAGACGGATCGCACCGTCAAGGCAACGGAGACATCCTCCGAGAAGATTGACGTATGGAACGGAGGAAGTTCAGCGCCAATACTGGACGCTGCCAAGCCGACAAGAAACGTGAATACAATCGACGGTCCCCACATGTAGCCCTCCCAAGCCGGAGTGAGTGGGAGTTACGGTACTCCTTGCTCAGAGAGCGGTCGAGTCGCGCCTGTTTGACGACTGTCTTGGGGCTACGCGGAAGCCGCTGCACCCGGAGTGTTTGCTTCTGCCTCGTTCGATAGGTATGGCTCATCAGTGCATAGTCTATGCATTGCACCGCCGAGGCGGTTCCAGCGACTTGCTCATGTCGGCACGCCTTGCGCTACTACAACTTGCGCAACGCCGTTTCCTGGTTCGCGTCGAGGAGCGGGGCCGTAAGCTCCGGGGTATCATCCACTAGCGGAGGGAGTTCCAAGAAGCAGACGGTTATCAGGCGGCAGCATGCAGCCGCAAATTTTTCGCAAACGTCTTTCTCAGAGGGAGGCCAACGCTCCGTTAGCATATTGCTACTTCGACATTTTTAGCGAAACTAGAAGGACGGCGCTCTTACCTTAGCAGGGGACGCATTCAAATCCCGCCCAAAAGGCGATGCTGGGACAGCCCGCCTGTTCACTGGCTGAATGCGCGACGGAAAGCAGCAAGAACCGCCTTGGTCAGTTGCTCATGAATTTCGCGCCGGCTCCGGCCTCCACCATCCATACAGATGGGATCACCGATATTTTCAGATTGGGCGATCTGCGACGCACCGGGCTTACACTCGCCAAACATGCTGAAGTGGCTTGCATCTTCGATCGTTGAATATGTGGCGCGAGGGATCGCCTTTGCGATCTTCGAAGCGTCGGCGGTCAGTGGGATTTTGCCCGGTTGGCCGAGATTAATGAACTCGACGGGAACCGAAATCTTAGAAAAGCTCTTTAACTCAAAGACATCGACAGGCGCAGGATCAACTGCCATGGCAAACCGGATGCGCTTATCTTGGTAGTTGTGGCCCGCTGGTCGAAGGTCCATTGCGTGCAGATCAACCCCGCTTTGCCTGATCCATTCACAAAGCGACGCATTGAGCGCGTCTGTGTCGCAATAATCAGCCAACTGTTTGGGTTCCATGCGGGCGCCAGCGATCAACAACGTAGTGCTACCACCCATCGAAAGCCCGAGCACACCAACCGCGTCGTAATCCAGTTGCTTTTTGAAGAAGGGGGCGTTTCCCATCGCATTCAAGGTCTCGGTGATATCCACAGGCCTCAGCCAAAGCTTCATCGTTTCCCTAGCGGATCGGTTTTTACCGCCATTGCCGGGATGGGTCGGCGCGGCGACAATAAAGCCCTGCTTTGCCAATGCTGCTGCAATCCAGCTTAGCGCCTCAGCGTTTCCCGCCAAGCCTGCACCGTGAGACAGCAGAACGAGAGGAAATTTTCCATCTGATATCGGGGCATCGCGCATGGCAGGGGTTCCGGCAAAGAACACGCTCTCACCGAGTGTGACAGACTGACCACCTGGTTGAGCCGGGTACCAAACGGTCACATCGAGATCGACGCCACGTTCCTTTGATGGAGCCGCAAGCTGATGCACGCCAACATTTTCGCTGGCATCGGCAGCCTGTTGTACGATCAACGTCGAAAGGGCCACGCCCCAAAGTATGGTGCAGGCTTTCATCCAGAGCTTCATTGTTTCCCTCTGTAGTGTGACCGCAACGATCAGCTCACTTTTGCAAGCACATGCGTTTCCATCCCCTATCAGGGGAAGAGCGGTGCGGGAGTTCGACCTAAATCATGATCTAGGTCGTTCTCGATCGTGATCGCGGTCGGGAGTCTCGGTGAGGTGACGTCCCTCAGATGGCTCGAGAAGGTCCGAGCGAGCGGCAGGACGCCGGAACTGTTCGACAATTAATGGGCGACCTTGATCAAGTCGCGACAGCGTGAGAGTTTTGGGCAGTTCTTCGCCGATCCGGTCGCCTTGTGACCCGACACCGTTGTGACCTTTGAAGGATTTCGAACAGGTCAGCCACTCGGCGCCCGCTGAAAATCAAATATGTTCTGGGTGGCCAGTGCGGCCGCTCCCCGTGCCCAGGAATTCGACACCCAGTCCGCAATGAGTTCAGGCTTCGAAAAGAAAGAGAACCGCTCCATGGCCTCCCGGATCGGTCCCAGCAGCAGTTCTCCAAACTGCACCGCCTCGCCGCCAACGATGATGACATCAGGATCGAACATGTTGACGACGTCGGCCAGATGTCGTCCGACGCGCAAACCCGCATCACGAAGTATCGATATCGCCAGTTCCGAATTGTTGGTCGCTGCCTCGACGAAGCCGTCGCGCGAAATCGGCGCCCCGGACAGGCGCTGCCATTCGTCGAGCATGTAAGGCTCGGCAGCATGCGCCATGAGACAGCCGTGCCGGCCACACTCACATCGCCTTCCATTCTCGACGGAGATTATGTGTCCAAGCTTTCCAGCCGCACTCCTGCCTCCATGATATATCTCGCCTCCGATGACCAGAGAGCATCCGATGCCCGCGCCGATCGCGAGCGCGGCGAAATTCTGGTGCTCTCTTCCCGCCCCGAATAGCTTTTGGGCGATACCGAACGCGTTGACGTCGTCGTCGATCCATACCGGGACCTTGACCCGCTCCCCCAAAAGCTCGGCGAAGGGGAGTGATTGCCATCCGAAGCGCGGGCTTTGGATACACATGCCGGTAACCGGATTGATTTCGCCCGGGATGGAAACGCCGATCCCCATCACATCTGCCTCGGCCCTGTCGGCGATTTCGAGAAGCACGGGCATGTTGCCTGCGATCGCCGTGGTGATGCCGGCTGGCGACGTATCCGTTATGCGCACGTCGGCCGAGGCCAGCACGGTTGTCGCCAGATCGGTCAGAACGCAGTTGATGCTATCCTTGTTGAGCTTGAAGCCGAATGCCAGCCGTGAACCATAGTTGATGTCGATCGGCGTCGAGGGCCTTCCCTTGATATTGGCGACGGCCTCGCGCTCATGAACCAGCGCCTCGTCCATCAGTTCAGCAACGACGAAGGTAACGGCGGCGGGGCTGAGGCCGGTGAGAGCGGTGATGTCGGCGCGCGACATCGGACCCTCGCGCCGGAGATGGTTCAGGACCATTCGGCGGTTTAGCGCCCGCGACATCGTAGCGTTGATCTTCATGGCTACCTTTATTTTTTTTGTTAAAATAAATATTGTCCGACTGTCGAAACTAAGCTAGGTTGACCGCGTTGGCAATTGAGGAGTGTGCCGCGGATCGACATTTCGACGCTGCGCGGCGGCAATAACGACCAAATGGGAAATCTCAGGCGGCTGCGCGGCAACGCTCGCGCAACCGAGGCGAAGCTTTGTCTGGAGGAGACATTCATGAAGGATTTGACGTCACGTCTCACATTCGCGGCACCATCGCGCCGCCAGTTCATCGTCGGCGCGGGCACAGTGCTTGCGGGAGCGGCTTTAAGCGCGCCTGCCATTGCGCAATCCAGCGAGGTCACGATCATCTCCAACATTGGCGATGCCGGACAGCGCGGGGTGCTGCAGAAGATCGCGGACGCCTTTTCCAAAGAGAGCGGCACCAAGGTCACGATCAACAACATGGACCATGAGGCCCACAAGACAGCGATCCGCAGCTATCTCGTCGTCGGCGCGCCGGATGTCTGCTTTTGGTTCTCTGGCAACCGCATGAAGGCTTTTGTCAAACGCGGACTGTTCGACGACATCTCCGACCTGTTCGAGAAGGAAGGCTATCAGAAGCCGCTTGGACAGACTGCCGGCGCAGTCACTGTGGATGGGAAGCAGTACGGTCTCCCGCTTGCCGGCCTTCTGTGGGGCATGTTCTACAGAAAGGACGTGTTTGCCGAGAAGGGCTGGACGCCACCGCAGACCATGGACGAACTCTTCGCACTCGGCGAGAAGGCGAAATCGGCGGGAATGGTCCCCGTCAGCATGGGTACGAAGGAGATGTGGCCGGCTGCGGGGTGGTTCGACCATATGAACCTGCGCATCAACGGCCTCGACAAGCACCTTGAGCTCATGGACGGAAAGATGGCCTACACCGACCCGGCTCTGTCGCCGGTCTTCGACAAATGGCAGGAGATGATCAAGGCCGGGATGTTCAGCCCGAACCACACGTCATCGGGCTGGGAGCAGGCGGCTGCAGCGCTCGCCCAGAAGAAAGCTGCCATGATGGATTTGGGGGGCTTCATCAAGTACGGGTTCCCGGCAGACCAGGTGAACCAGATCGGCTACGCTCCTTTCCCCGAGATTGCTCCGGGCCTCGCCCGCTACGAGGATTTTTCCCTCAATTCGGTCCACGTGCCTGCGAAGGCAAAGAACAAGCAGGGCGCTCGCGACTTCCTGGCCTTTTTCTACAAGCCGGAAAACCTTGGTGCGTTCATCGAGGCTGAAAGCGGCGTGCCGCCGCGCAACGACTGCCCGCCGAGCAACGATCCACTCGTCAATGCGGCAGTCCAATCCCTGAAGAGCGTCGCAGGCTCGGCGCAATACTACGACCGCGACACGGATCCGGACATGGCGCAGGAGGGCCTGAAAGCCTTCCAGGAGTTCATGGTCAAACCAGAGCGCCGTGACCAGATTCTTCAACGCCTCGAAACGACGCGCAAGCGCATCTTCAAATCGTAGCCACGCTGAACGCGACGCGCCTCCTCCCTTGCGCGCCGCCACCGGCGGGGACCGCCCTTGAAACTGCGGTCCCCGTCAAAAAGCAGCGATGACCGGCGATATTCGCCTCAAAGGATTCGAGTATCAAACATGTCAGTTTTCTGGCGACAAAACCGGAGCTGGATCGCTCCAGCACTGTTCCTGATGCCTGGAGCAGTCCTGTTCGGCATCGTGATCATCATGGCCTCGGTCGAGACCATTTGGATCTCGTTCTTCGATTGGGACGGTGTGGGCGTCAAGACCTGGGTCGGCCTTGCCAACTACTTGGAGCTTCTGGGTGATCCGCAGTTCTACGTCTCGCTGAAGAACAATCTCATCTGGCTGGCAGTCTTCATGCTCGCCCCGCCGATTGGTCTCGCCTTGGCGCTGCTGCTCAATCAGCCGGTCCGTGGCATGAGGGTGCTCAAGTCATTGTTCTTCGTGCCCCTCGTGCTTGCCTCCGTGACGGTCGGCGTCGTCTTCACCTGGTTCTACGATCCCACCTTCGGTCTCATAGCACTTGTGTTCTCGGCATTTGGAGCAACGGCGCCGGCGCTGCTATCGAACGAGCATCTCGTGACCTTCGCCGTCGTATTCGCAGCACTCTGGCCGCAGATCGCATTCTGTCTCGTACTCTTCCTCGCCGGACTGAACAACCTCAGTGAGGATCTGATTGGCGCAGGCCGCGTCGATGGTGCGCGGGGGCTCGCCATGCTCCGGCACATCATCCTCCCGCAGTTGCGCGAGGTGAGCTTCATCGCGTTGGCAGTCACCGTGATCGGCGCTCTTCGTTCGTTCGACATGGTTGCAGTCATGACGTCCGGCGGGCCATTTGGCTCTTCACAGGTCCTCGCATACCAGATGTACGAGCAATCGATCTTTTCGTACCGGTTCGGCTATGGCGCGGCGATCGCCACCGTTCTTTTCGCAATGATGGCCGCATTTATCGCCTGGTACCTGCACACGCTCTTGAAGCCCGAACAGGAGGGCGCCTGATGTATCCTCGTCCAATCGCCGACGATGCGCCGGTAAAGCGCGGTCTCTATATCAGCCTTGTTGTTCTGGTTCTGCTCCTTTGGCTCGTTCCCCTGCTTGCGGTCATGGCGACCTCGCTGCGCTCTTTCGACGAGGTGATGGCGGGCAACTATTGGGGTTGGCCGAAAACGTTCAACTTTGCTGAAAACTACACCTCCGTTTTCACCCAGACCGCCATGGCACGCTATTTCATAAATAGCCTGATTATCACCGTGCCGTCCGTATTTGGCGTGCTCATCCTCTCCACCATGACCGGCTTCGTCCTTTCCCGCTACAGGTTCAGGTCTGCGCAACTGATCTTTGCGCTCTTCGTCGGCGGCAACTTCCTTCCGGCTCAAATCATGATGATTCCGGTTCGCGACCTCATGGTAGAGCTGGGCTTGTACGACACCTACTACGCCCTCATCATCTTCCACATCGCTTTCCAGACCGGCTTTGCGACGCTGTTCATGCGCAACTTCATCGCCGCCCTTCCCGACGAATTGTTCCAGGCTGCGCGCGCCGAGGGAGCGTCTGCGAGGCAGACACTCGTTCATGTCGTGGTTCCGCTCGTGCGTCCGGCGCTTGCAGCGCTGGCAATTCTCACCTTCACATTTGTCTGGAACGACTATTTCTGGGCGATCGTGCTCACCCAGAGCGAAGCAGTAAAACCCGTGACCGCTGGTCTCAACAACCTCAGAGGCGAGTGGGTATCCTCCTGGAACCTCGTTGCGGCGGCAACGATCATGGTCGCGATCCCGCCCGTCGCCATGTTTTTCCTCATGCAACGCCACTTCATCGCCGGCCTGACGGTCGGCGCCGTCAAGGGCTGAGAAAAATCGAAGGAACATGTCAAATGACCAGTGTAGAAATCAAGGGCGTCCAGAAGCACTACGGAGGCTTCCATGCCCTGAAGGACATCGACCTGACGATCGAGGAAGGCGAGTTCGTTGTGATGGTTGGGCCGTCAGGCTGCGGCAAGTCCACCCTTCTCAAGACGATCGCGGGGCTTGAGACGGTGTCGTCGGGCCACCTTCTGATCAAGGGGCGCGAGGTGACCAAACTGGAACCGGGCGATCGCGGCATTGCAATGGTCTTCCAGTCCTACGCGCTTTATCCACACATGACGGTCAAGGAGAACATGGGGTTTGGCCTGCGCATGGCAGGACGCCCGAAGCAGGAGATCGACGCGGCGGTGGGACGTGCGGCCCAAATCTTGCGGCTTGAGGAACAGCTTGAGAAAAAGCCCAAGCAGCTTTCCGGCGGACAGAGGCAACGCGTTGCCATCGGTCGCGCCATCACGCGATCGCCGGACGTTTTTCTGTTCGACGAGCCGCTATCCAACCTCGACGCAGCGCTCAGAACGCAGATGCGTGTCGAACTTTCGACGCTGCATGCGCAATTGGGCTCGACGATGATCTACGTCACCCACGATCAAGTCGAAGCGATGACCATGGCGAGCCGCATCGTGGTCCTCAACCGGGGCCAGATCGAACAGGTTGGCGCACCCCTCGAACTCTATAACAATCCAGTCAATCTGTTCGTCGCAGGCTTCCTCGGCGCGCCGCGGATGAACTTTGTTGCAGGCAAGGTCGCAGCCGCCGACGCACGCTCGGCCAAGGTCGTCTGCGCCGGCGGACTGACCGTCGACTTCGAGGCACTGATCGAACCCGTAAGCGCAGGCGATGCCGTGACCATCGGCGTGCGCCCGGAAAAGCTGCGCATAGACGACACCACCACCGGACTGACATTTTCGGCTGATGTCCGCCTGATGGAATATCTCGGCCGCGAGACGATCGTCTATGCCGAGGCCGGGGAACTTGTCACCACGGGATCGGACAGCGGGACGGGCGTGTTCACCGTCCAGGTCGGCGATATCCGGCCGTTCACGCTCGGAACGCGCGTCTCTGTCGGCTTCGACCAGCGCGACGCCTATCTCTTCGCCGCCGATGGCCGCTCCGTCACTCTTCCCAAATCCTCCGCGAAAATCTGAGCAAGGACATATCAAATGAAACGCATGCCCCCAGCGCCGCTGTCGGTCTGGCGTACCCTCAACATTGACGAATTCCTGATCGGCGCGCCGCATTACCCAGAGCACGTCGACGAGAGTTATTGGCAACGCGACGCCGAGCGAATGGCAGCTGCCGGCTTCAATACCGTGCGCCTCGGCGAGTTCGCCTGGCACATCATGGAGCCCCGCGAAGGCACTTTCGATTTTACCCTGTTTGACAGGGCAATCGAGGTTCTCGGCGCGCATGGCATCAAGACGATCTTCTGCACGCCGACGGCAACCCCGCCGCGCTGGCTGACATCGACCTATCCCGAGGTGCTGCGCGTCGATCAGAACGGACGCGCCGCCACGCACGGCTCGCGCCAGCACGCCGATACCAACAGCCCGGTCTTTCGTGCGCACAGCAGGCGGATCACGCAGGCGTTGGCCGACCACTACCGCGGCAATCCCCATATCATCGGCTGGCAGACCGACAATGAGCTGAATACGACAGTCTCTACGTCCTATTCGGAGGCGAGCGAACGCGAGTTCCGGCGGTACCTCCGCGACACCTACGAGGACATTGCCTCGCTAAACTTCGCCTGGGGCGGAAATTTCTGGGCGACAGCCTATGACAATTTCGATCAGATCACTGCACCTCGGCAGAACAATCCGGGCTTTCCGGCCCCGGGCCACGTCCAGGACTACCATCGTTTCCTGGCTCAGGCGACCGCGGCATTCCAGCACGACCAGGTCGCAATCCTGCGGGCCGCAAATCCGGACTGGTTCATCTTTCACAATCTCGGCCGTCTCGAGGACATCGACTTCCGTGGCCAGTTTGGGCAGGATCTCGACTTCCTCGGTTTCGATATCTACCCGATGCTATACGATGAGATGCGTCGGACAGGCGGCCACGCCGCCACGCAAGCCTTGCACCTCGACGTCTGCAGGGCCTTCAGCGGCAACTTCATCGTGCCTGAACAGGCCTCCGGCTTCGGCAGTCAGCCGGGTTTTTCGACGATGACGCCGGAGCCCGGCGAGATGCGGCGCATGGCCATGAGTTCTGTCGCGCGCGGGGCAGATGGCCTGATGTTCTTCAGATGGCGCCCAGCACATTACGGCGCGGAAATCTATTGGATGGGCATCATCGATCATGACGACGTGCCGCGCCGCAGGTATCTTGAGGCAGCCGAGTTCGCCTCCGACATCGCCAAGATCAAGAGCGACCTGCTCGGCACGACGGTTCGGATGGACGTTGGTATCGCCGGAGCCGACTTCGACAATCAGGAAGCCTACAAGACATATCCCATTGGGCTTCCCAGCCCAATGGAAGATGCCGTCCATCTCCATCGCTATTGCTACGCGAGCGGCATCGCTTGCGGCTTCATTCACCCCGAAGACGATCTCTCGAAGATCAAGCTCCTCTACGTTCCCCACTGGGTGATGTGGAAGCCGCAATGGGACGCCAAGGTCGAGGCGTTCGTCAACAATGGCGGGACGGTTGTCTTCGGCGCCATGACCGGGACGCGCGACATCAATAACCATATTCCCGCGGCCGCCCAGGCGCCCGGTGCCACGCTCTCGAAATTATGCGGGGTGCGGGTCGAGGAGTTCGGTCGCGTGGCGGAACCCGGCGCGGCTGGCCTGTTTGCACTGCAGGCAACTGAATACGGCATGCACAATCCAGCGACGCAGCTAGCATCCAGTTCCGCCGACCGTCGCTACAGCTTCGTGCTCGGCAACCGCGAGCACGAGGCGGCACATCTTTACGAAATCCTCGATACCGATCCCGACGTCGAGGTCCTTGGAAAATGGAGCAGCCGCTTTGCAACTGGCCGGGCGATGATCACAAGCCGCAGATTTGGCGCTGGCCACGCCGTCTACATGGGAACATATCTGACGCCTTCGCTGGTCGAAGGGCTTGCCGACCAGCTGTTTGCCCGTGCCGGTATCGCGCCTTTGGTCGCCGATCTCCCGCCTGGGGTGGAGGTGGCTGTCCGCGAGAGCGAAGACCGCATGCTGATGTTTGTCATGAATACCGATGAAGCGCCCGTCATCTTGGCGTCGCTGCCTTCGGGGACCGACCTGCTGACAGGCCACGATATACGCTCGCCTCTGACACTTGAACCCTACGGGTGTGCCGTAATCCGATGCTGAGCTATGCCGCTGCCGGTGCGCAGCCTGCATTTGACATGTCGACAAATTGCCTACAATTGCCCTATGCTGGATCAAGACGTCTCATTTCGGCATTCATTGCAGGTAGATAATCGCGTGTCACACCCAGTCTGGCCCCATCCCGTCGCGGCAATTACGCAAGAGGAGCGGCACGCTCGCCTGTCGCAACTTCGCCAAAGCATGCAGGCGCACGGCGTTGCCGCGACCTTCCTGGGGCCGAGCGAGAGCCTGCGCTACTTCACCGGCCTCGTCTGGCATCTGAGCGAGAGGCTGCTCGGTGCGATCGTGACGGACGAGAATCTCACCTATATCGTTCCCGGCTTCGAATGCAGCCGCGTCGAAACCCTGCCCCACCTGCCAGGCGACATTCTCAGTTGGGAGGAGGAGGAAAGCAGCGTCGCACTCGTGTCACGACTGGTCGATCCGGCCGGCAGGCTGGCGCTGGACGACACCCTGCCTCTTTCCTTCTACCACGCCTTTTCAGAACAGATGGGCACAGGGCGGCTCGTCGACGGCGGACCGATGCTACGGGCGCAAAGGGCGATCAAGTCGCCGGCCGAGATAGCCCTGATCCAATATGCGATGAACATCACGCTGAACATCCACCGCAAGGTCCGCGACACAATCTCGCCTGGTATTGCCGCGTCAGAAGTGGCACGCTTCATCGACCAGCAGCACCGCAGCGCAGCCGCCGACAATGGTTCCACATTCTGCATCGTGTCGTTCGGGCCGGCGACATCGTTGCCGCACGGCGCCGATGGTGAACAGATTTTGAAAGCGGGGGACGTTATCCTTGTCGATACCGGATGCCGAATTGACGGATATCACTCCGATCTGACGCGCACCTATATGCTTGACGATGGCGACAAAGAATTTCAGCGCGCATGGGCGATCGAGCGTGAGGGACAGCTGGCAGTGTTCGAGGCAGCAAGATTGGGAGCACCCTGCGATAGCCTCGATGCCGCCGCCCGTAACACTTTCGCCCGACACGGTCTTGGTCCCGACTATCGTCTGCCCGGTTTGCCCCACCGCGCGGGCCATGGGCTGGGGCTCGAAATCCACGAAGCACCTTACATCGTCAGAGGCAACCGGACGCCGCTTTCTGCCGGCATGTGCTTCTCGAACGAACCAATGATCGTCTTTCCCGGCACATTCGGTGTTCGACTTGAGGATCATATCTATATGGCTGAAGACGGTCCGCACTGGTTCACGAGACCGTCGGCATCGGCCTTCACGGTTTAAGATAGCCGGCCGCCATGTGCGGGAACCGTCTGGCGAGTTGAGCGTTAGATAGGCAATCTTCCTCCAGCCCCGCTTCGGTGGGGCTTCTTTTGGGCTTGCAAGCGGAGCCCTGGCTGCAAGCGAGTTGCCGATATTCGTCCTGCTCGGATAAATATGGCTTGCTCAGCCTTTACGATTCTCGGGAGCCATGCATGAAAATCGCGCCGCAGCAGCGAATCTATGTCTGCTTCTTCCTTTTTGCGGTGTCGATGGGAGCGATGCTTTCGCGTCTACCCGATCTTCAGGACGCCTTGCAGATCGACAAATCCGAGCTTGGATTGACGCTGATTGGCGCCGCAATTGGCGCTCTCGTATCGCTGACCTTTTCATCCGCCATCGTCGCGCGCCTTGGCGCGCGAACGACAGCGTTCCTTACCATTCTTGGAACCTCCGCGCTGCTTGCTCTCGTGCCTTGGATGAGTGCGGCACCTTTCGTCTTTGCGCTCCTCCTCATGGAAGGGCTGCTGGCGGGAGCGCTCGAGATCAATCTTAACGTCGAGATCGATCGCATTGAGGCGCAGCTAGGCCGTGGCGTCATGAACAGAGCTCACGGATTTTGGAGCCTTGGCTTTTTCGTCACCGCCCTGGTTTCTGCCGTTGCCCGCCAGGCAGGACTGTCGGTAAAGCTTCATCTTGCCCTGACGTTCGCATTCGTCCTCCTGGCTGGAACGACAATCATCGCTGGCATGCGCAATGCCCCTGCCCGCCCAACGCTCGAACATGCCGATCCAGGGCACATCGCGCTTCCGACGCTTGGACTGCTTCCGCTGTGCCTCATAGGCATTGCGGCATTTCTTGTCGAAGGTGCAGGGATTGATTGGTCGGCGATCTATATGCGCGACGTCTTTGCCTCAGAACCGTTTGTCGGAGGGCTGGGTCTCACGCTCTTCACGTTTTTCATGGCTCTCACACGGCTGTTTGCCGACCCGTTTGTCGATCGCTTCGGCTCGCGAACGGTGGCCTTTACGCTGCTTCTCGTATCCGCCGCCGGGCTTTGTGCGGTTTGGCTCGCTCCACACCAATCTGTTGCCCTTGCGGGGTTTGCCCTCATGGGTGGAGGGTGCAGTGCGGTCTATCCGCTCGCCGTCTCGGCAGCGGCACAACGCGCGGATCGCGCCGCCCATCTCAACGTCGCGGCACTCGGCCAAATGTCATTCGTCGTGTTCTTCTTTGCCCCTCCGCTCCTGGGCTTCGTGGCAGAGCACGCCGGCATCCGCACGTCCTATCTTGCGTGCCTTCCGGTGATCCTTTCGGCCGTGGCATGTATAAGATCCCTGCCTTTTTCCCGAAGGATGGTTGCGGCGTAGAATGGAGGGGGCATCCGATCGCCCTCAACCAGTGCAACGTCTTCAAGATTTCAGCGGAGCAATGGCCCGTCGCCGGCGCGACCCGGCGTGCCGCAATCGCAGCACAAACGAAAAAGCCTGCCGCGGGAGGAGGTGCGGCAGGCTTTTCCTGAAATAACCGAACGGCAGCTGGGAGGAGTGCTGCTGTTCCGCAAGCGACCCTGGGAGGAGGAGAGGGACGCTTGCCATACGAAGCGCTGCGGGAGGAGGTGCATCGCTTCGATGGATAAACTTCTACACCATTTTCGCCCAAATGACAGGCAGTTTTCTGCATGCCTGCCATGCGCTATGCGTCTATCGGGTGGCTCGACACACATTCCGACGCTTACGAACCGTGCGCGCAAGCCAAAGAAAAAGCGCCCGCAGGAAAACTGCGGGCGCTCGAAAATCGAAAACCTTGGCGGTTTGCCAGCCTTAACGGCCGATCGCTGCCTTCGCAACGCTGCGGATGTCGGCGCGATCGATGCCGAGATCGAAAAGCTCGCGAGAGCTCATACGGCTAAGCTCGGAGACCGTCTGACGGTACTTGCGCCAATTGTTGAAAGAGCGTGCTACGTTCATGATTATCCCCTTTCCTGGGCTTTCGAAGCACAGCTGCCAGTCCGTGGCGCTTCGTTTGCTTCGATGACGCTGATATAAGCGCATCCCCTGCCGGCGAACAGTATCAAGACCTCACGCCACCCATGCGCGAGACGCATAGCGGCCCAAGACCTGGCCTTCGACCCTTATCGATCTGAAGGCAAATATCCATGATGCGCGCGACCGGAACCGGCGGACCATCCTCGTTTCGGGACGGGCCAGGCAGAGCACCGACGTGCCGTCGCATGATCCATCAATTGTGGGCCCGCAGTGTGCGACGCCACACCCGGTCGTTGCCGCTTAAAGCAACATCGATGCTCCGCGGTCGAGGTAGGTGTCGAGGAACTGCTCGAGCCGCGCATTTCTCGGCTTCCTGAAGACCTCTTGCGGTGGGCCGGTGAAGACGATCCTGCCATGGTCGAGAAATGCGATCTTCTGCCCGACGGTGGCCGCAAAGCCGATTTCGTGGGAGACGACGACCATCGTCATCCCTTCGGCGGCCAGATCACGCATGACATTCAACACTTCGCCGGTCAGTTCCGGGTCCAGGGAGGACGTCGGCTCGTCGAAAAGCATGATCTTCGGTTTGAGCGCCAGCGCCCGGGCAATCGCCACGCGCTGTTGCTGTCCGCCGGAAAGCTGCGACGGATAATGCCCTGCCCGGCTTTCCAGGCCGACTTTCATGAGTTGAGCCATCGCACGCTCTTCCGCATCCTTGCGGCTCATCTTGTGGACGGTCTTCAGCGCCTCGCTGACATTTCCAAGCGCTGTCATGTGCGGCCAGAGGTTGAACTGCTGAAACACCATGCCGATCTGCGCACGGATCGCACGGGTTGCGGCAGGCGCAATACGCTCCCGCACGCCCTGCGCATTTTCGGTGAAACCGAGGACCTCGCCATTGACCGTGATCGTTCCCGACGTTGCTTCCTCGAGAAACGCCATGCAGCGAAGAAGCGTGCTCTTGCCGGAGCCTGAAGGTCCGATCAGGCAGGAGACCTGGCCCTGCGGGATCTCGATGTCGATATTTTGGAGAACCGTCGTATCCCCAAATTTCTTGACGAGATTTCTGACTGCGATCGCGGGAAGGCTCATGCGTTGAAAAACCTCAATCTGGTGAGTTTCGTTTCGACGAGGCGGCCAAGCCTGCCGGTGATCTCCACGAGCACCCAATAGAAGAGCGCCAGTACGGACAGGGCTTCGACGAAAGCATATTGCTGGGCGCCGATGGCACTCAGCGTCGCCGTCAGTTCCGGAACGGTGATGATTGACAGGACGGCGGTCTCCTTCATCAGGAGAACCGCCATGTTCAGAGACGGCGGTAGCACGAGCATGGTCATCTCAGGCAACAGGATGCGCCGGATTATCTGCCCTTGCGTTAAGCCCACGCACTCGCCTGCCTCGATATGCCCCTTCGGAACGGCGATGAAACCGGATCGGAAGATCTCGCTATAATAAGCGGCGCCATAGATCGAAATACCAATCAAGCCGGCGGGCAGCGGATCAAGCGACAGGCCGATGAACGGACCGCCGTAATAGACGAGAAAGATCTGGATGAGGAACGGCGTGCCGCGCAGCACGGCAACGATCAGGCCAAGCGCCTTGTTTAGCATCGCGCCACCGAAGCGGCGCCCGACGGCGACGAAAAATCCGAGGACGGCGGCAGCGATCGTCCCGACGATCCAGATCAGGATCGTGACGCCGGCACCACTTATGATCGCAGGCAGTTGGTCAAGGATGACGTTGATATCGAAGGTCATCGCCGCACTCCTGGGAGCGAGCGCTCGATAAGATCACCAGCAAGCGCCACGATCCAGTTGATGACGAGATAGATCAGGCCCGCGGCCGCAAATATCTGCAGCGGCAGGAAGGTGCTGCCGGCGAGATCCTGCGCCATGCGCGTCAATTCGATGACGCCGACAACGGAAACCAGCGACGACGCCTTGAGGATGAGGATTGCCTCGTTGACGAGCGCCGGAAAGGTCAGCCTCAGTGCGATGGGCGCCTTGATGCGCCGGAAGATCTGGCCCGGCGTCAGCCCCACCATTTCGGCGGATTCCACGAGACCGATCGGGACGCTGGCAAATCCGCCGCGCATGTTTTCGGCCTGGTAGGCCGCCGTGCAAAGCGACAGGCCGATGATGGCAGCAACGATGCTCGGCACGTTCAGCCCGATCGCGGGCAACATGTTGTAGATCAAAAGCAGCTGCACGAGCAGTGGAACGCCGCGGAAGAAGCTGATGAAAATTTGTGCGGGAATGACGAAGGGCGCCTTCTTCGACAGCAACATGCCCGACAGAAGGATTGCGATCGCAAAGCCGATCAGAATGGAAACGACGCTGATCAGCACCGTGTAGATCGACGCGTAGAGAAGCAATTCGAAGAGTTTGATGGACATGTCCGGCTTTAGCCCGCCTGGCTGTCATGGAGGCACAATGGCGTCTTCGATTGCGCCCAGGCCGGGGCGCAATCGACGATCGGTCTGCAATCAGAATGCAGGGTCCTTGACGGCGTCGGGCGTGTCGAAGGTGGCGCCAAACCACTTCTTCTGCAGCTCGGCCATACGGCCGTCAGCCTTGATCTTCAGCAGTGCTGCATCGATGGCGTCCATCAGCGGCCCATGATCAGCATCCTTCAGGCCGATGAAACCGAAATAGGACTTCTTGCCGAACGGCGGCAGGACGACCTCGAAGGTTCCCTCACGCTGCTTGGCAACGAAGGCGATGTTCGGCAAAGAGTTGGCAACACCGGCAATACGACCGGCTGCGAGATCAGCATAAGATTCGGTGAAGGCCGGGTATTCGCGGATGTCCACCTTCGCAGGCAGCGTTGCCGAGAATTCCTTCAATTGATCGAGCTGCGAAGTGGCCTTGCCAACGCCAATCGTCTTGCCGGCGATGTCGTCGGGCTTGCTGATCGTCGCGTCGCCCGCCTTCTTCAGGATCGCGATGGTCGCTTCGGCAATCGGCGGCGTGAAGCGATAGCGCTCCAAGCGCTTCTTGGTAATGGTCGCGGGACCGGCAACGACGTCGAACTTCCCGGCTTCGAGCGCCGGGAACACGCCATCCCAAGGCAGCGCCACCCATTCGATCTTGACGCCGAGCTCCTTGCCGATTTCGGCAAAAAGATCAACGTTCAAACCTGCATGCTCGCCAGCATCGATAAAATCAAAGGGCGCAAAGGCGGTTTCCGTACCGACTTTCAGCGTGCCCGCTGCCTTGACGGCGGCAAGCGTGTCGGCCGCATGCGCCGACAGGGTCGCCCCGACCAGGAAGGCGGCGCCGACGAGGCCCTTAAGCAGTGAACGTGCGATCATGATTGTCATCTCTCCAGTTTCCGCACCCGCCAGGATGCGTTCGAGTTCCCGATTTTTAGTCCCGTGCGCGGACTTCTATGATCCGCTTTTGACTATACAAATAGATATGCGCTAGCCTAGGGTGTCAACGTCAAAGTCGACGAACGCAATTTTTGTGCCGAGCGGCTCCTGCCAGCGTAAATTTCGCGTTTGCGTTTGTATTGGTCGACAGCGTGATGAGGCCATGTCTTGGAGCCAATTTATCTTAAGATATTCAAAGACATAGAGGCGAAGATCCTGAACGGGGACTGGCGTCCAGGCGATCGTATCCCGAGAGAGCATGACCTCATCAATGACTACGCGTGCTCGCGCATGACGGTGAGCAAGGCGCTGACAGCACTCGTCGACCGCGGGCTTGTCGTGCGCAAACGTAAAACCGGCTCATTCGTCGCCTCGCCGCAGATCGACCGCACCGTCATGGACATCCAGGATATCGGCACCGAGGCAATGTTGGCGGGCCACGAGCATCGCTATGAGATCCTGGCGCGAAAGATCGAGACCCTGGGGCCCGTGGAGGCTGCCCAGCTTGGCAGCATGTCGGGAGCCGAAATCCTCAGAATTCAGTGTCTGCACATCGTCGACGGGGAGCCGACCGCGCTCGAGCGACGCATCATCCTGCTGGACACCGTGCCGCTTGCCAGAAACGAGAGTTTTGCGGCGGCACCACCGGCACAATGGCTGCTGTCGCAAGTGCCGTGGTCTAAGGCCAAACATGTGATACGGGCTGTCGCAGCCGACGCCGCGACGGCGCGCATGCTTTCGATCGACCGTGGCGAGCCCTGCCTCACCCTCATTCGTCAGACATGGCAGAATGACCGCATGGTGACGTATGTCGAGATCACTCATCCCGGAGATCGCTTCCAATTTGCCGGCATCTTTCATCCGGCCGAAAAGCCGACGTCACATCGAGAGCCATAGTGGGGAATGCGTTGAGCGACGAACAGATATTCCGGGGAATTCCGCTCAAAGGGCTGCAGGCATTTGAAGCGGTCGGGCGCTGTGGGAGCGTAATGGCGGCTGCCGCGGAGCTCAACGTATCTCCGGGCGCCATCAGCCAGCAGATACGCAAGATCGAGAGCTTTCTTGGCATCACTCTTGTGGAGCGAAGCGGTCGGACGGTCGAGCTGACGCAATGGGGCAGGCTTTACCACCGCGAAATATCGAGGGGATTTGAGCAATTTGCGCTCGCCCAACAGGTGCTGGAGCGCGCCCGCAACGAAAATGCGCTGGTTCTCAGCGCGCTGTCATCCGTCGTCAACAAATGGATCGGCAGGCGCATTTTTGACTGGCAGGCGCTGCATCCCGATGCGCATGTGCGCGTGACCGGTCGCGACAAGGAACCACGAATGGGCTTCGACGAAGTCGATTTTCGCGTCAGTTACGGTTCGGACGTCGTGCAGCATGACCACTATGCCGAGCTGTTTCGCGACTGGGTCGTTCCTGCCTGCTCCCCTGCCCTGATCGGCGACAGAGCACTGGCCGCCGCCGATCTCATGTCCTACCCGTTGCTGCATGTCGAATGGGAACGGCATTTCACGCCCTATCCCAGCTGGGCGGAATTTGCTGCAAAAGTCGGAGGAAGCTTCAAGGGTCCGCCCTCGGGCCTGTCCTTTACCCTGTCGAGCAGCGCCATCGATGCTGCCGTCAACAAGCGCGGCATCGTGCTTGCACAAATGTCGATGATTGCCGACGAATTGGAAGCGCAGACATTGGTCATCCCGGTCGACATCAGAATGCCGCTGCGCGAGAGCTATTTCCTCGCCTGGGACCGCTCCGCGCTGCAAAAGCCATATGGTTCGGAGTTTCGCGATTGGCTCATTGCCATCTCGCGGCGGCAGGCGCAGATCTCCGCACCCCAGACACTTTAGAAAAACTAAAACGGAAGCAAGCGTTGCGATATTGATGAAAAAAGTCGCGTGGCGCTACCTTGGGCAATCACGGATCAGAGCCTTCGGGAGACTGTCATGACGCGTACCGACAAGATGAAACTGGGCACCTTCGTCTACACGTTCGGCTTTCATCCGGCCTCGTGGCTGCATCCGGCAAGCAACGTGCACGGCGCCAACGATTTCAGCCACCTGCTCGATGTTGCCAGACGATCAGAAGCGGCGAAGTTCGATTTCATGTTCATGGCCGACTCTCCGGCCGCAGCGGTTGGCGACCCGGATGCTCTCGCCCGCATTCCGACGAAGATGAACCGGTTCGAACCCTTGTCTCTGCTAGCCGCCCTGTCGGTGACGACGGAAAACCTCGGTCTCGTCGCAACCGTTTCCACCAGCTACTACGAGCCCTACAACGTCGCCCGGCTGTTTGCCTCGATCGACCATCTGAGCCATGGGCGAGCGTGCTGGAACGTCGTCACCTCGGACCACGACGAGACGGGCTACAATTTCAATCGCGACGGGCTGGATCCGCACGCCCTGCGCTATGAGCGCGGCAACGAGTTTGTAGACGTCGTCTTTGGCCTCTGGGACAGTTTCGAGGACGGCGCGTTGCTGCTCGATCGTGAGAGCGGCGTCTACTATGACAAGAGCAAGCACCACACGCTCAACCACAAGGGCAAGCACTTCCAGGTGCGCGGACCGCTCAACATTGCCCGCTCGCCGCAGGGGCGGCCGGTCATCGCGCAGGCCGGCGGCTCCGAACCCGGCATGGACATGGCGGCACGCACAGCCGAGATCGTCTTCAGCCTCGCCTCGAACATCGACCGGAACCGCGCATTCTACGAAAGCGTCAAGGGCCGTATGCCGGCCTACGGACGCAATCCGGACGACCTCAAGATCATGCCGGGCGTTGTCCTGAATGTCGGCGAAACGGAAGCTGAGGCTCAGGCCAAGGTCAACTACCTCATCGACAAGATGCATCCGGACGTTGGTCGCCTCATGCTTTCCGAGTTTCTCGAAGCCGATCTGCGCGGCGTCCCGTTGGACAAACCGTTTCCGATGGATCGACTGCCGACAGAGCCCAAGGGGTCGCGGGCGCTATTCGAAGAGCTCACCGATTTCGTCAAGACCGGGCGAACGGTCGGTGAGTTGGTGCGTCACTATGCAGAAAAGCACACCGGCAACGGCATTACCGGCACACCGACTAAGATTGCCGACTTCATGGAAGAGTGGTTCGAGACCCGTGCGGCGGATGGCTTCATTCTGATGTTCCCGACACTGCCGTCGAGCCTCGAGGATTTCGTAACGCTGGTCCTTCCTGAATTGCGCCGGCGCGGGCTCTTCCGAGAGGAATATGAAGGCAAGACGCTGCGGGAGAACCTTGGCCTTTCAATGCCAACCAATCGTTTCGCGAAGGCACAGGCCGCGGGCTAATAGGGAGAGAGCGGATGCTAGAGCTGACAACCCGACCCTTCGTTGATCAATCTGCGTTCAAGCTGTCGATGCGTCATCTGGCCGGCGCCGTCAGCGTCATCACCGTTGGCGAAGGCGAGGAACGAACAGGTTTTACCGCGACATCGGTTTCTTCGCTGTCTGCAGAACAGCCTTCGGTGATCGTCAGCCTCAATCGCGGATCCTCTTCCTGGCCTGTGGTCGAGCGGTATCGCCGCTTCTGCGTGAACGTGCTTACCGCCGACCAACAGCATATCGCACAATCCTTCGCCGGTTTCGACGGACGCCGCGGTATCGAGCGCTATCAGGACGCGCAATGGTATAGTCTTTCGACCGGCACGTCGGCACTGAAAGGCGCGCTGACCGTTCTCGACTGCGAACTTGAAACGGTACTCAACCACCATTCGCACGCGATCCTTATCGGCCGCGTTTGCGCGATCGAAACGCGCGAGGATGTTGGGCCACTCCTTTACTGGCGCGGCGGCTACCGGCGACTGTCGGGCGAGGCTGTCATTCGCGCCTAATAACAGCATGCGATCAGGCGCCCACAGCGCGCGTCGATCTCCGACCTGATCGGCAATGACGCAGAGAAGTTCGAACATCAAACAACGCACTGACGAAATCGATCTCCCCGGTGTTCCGACATCCTTTCAGTACCCCTGGTTGACTCGGGGATGCACCAGGACCCCAACTTTGCAGGGCACTACACCTCATTCAGATCGGATGCGGGACGGCGATCGTCAACGACAACAAGACCGGCCCGGCCGGCGGGCTTCCCGCGCGGCGGCGAAGCCAACGTGTATCTTGACTTGGATTATAGTCGTGAGACCCGCCTGCTTGCGGTTTCAATGGTTCAGCTCCGATGCCGGCAGCTGCTTTCTTGATATTTCGACTTTGATCGCGACGCGTGGAAGCCGCTGACCAAGGCCAACATCGGGAACACCGATACCTGCTACAAGCCCATAGGAAGGATACGCAAACCGGATCAGAACCTATCAGAACGGCGGCTACAACCGGATTATCGGCCATCAATATGGTCGTCATAACCTTTCGGCTGTCGGTCAGGAGGGCAATGACAACTACGGCGCCACCTATCAGAACGGCGTCCGCAACGTCGCCGGCATCGGCCAGTTTGGCTCCAACCACACGACGATCCTTACCCAGGACGGCAATGGCAACATCGCGGCTGGCGTCCAGGTCGGTCATGGCTGCAACGCCAATGTCAGCCAGGGCGGCAACGGCAATGTCGCGGCCTTCGTCCAGGCCTGCCCGTAAGCGGCTGGGCGATGACGTGAAAGAGGTCAAGATCGCAACAGCAGACCATTAGGGGGAGACGGTAATCCTCCCCGTTTTAACGGGGTTTGACTGTAGAATTTACGCGGCCATTTTCAGTTTCTGAGCGGGTGTGACGCCGCCAATGCCCATGTTGGGCCGTTCATGGTTATATGTCCAAAGCCACTCTGTGGCGATCTCCTGCACCTCCGTTATGCTGTCAAAAATATACAGATCAAGCCATTCATGCCGAACGGTTCGATTGTAGCGCTCGACATAGGCGTTCTGTTGCGGTTTGCCTGGCTGAATGTAATTCAGGGCAATTCCCCGTGTTTCAGCCCATTCCATGAGCGTGCCGCTGACGTATTCCGGGCCGTTATCAACCCTGATCGCCAGCGGCTTGCCCCGCCATTCGATGATCTGGTTGAGACTGCGCACGACCCTTTCGGCGGGTAGCGAGAAGTCGACCTCAATGCCCAAGCCCTCGCGGTTGAAGTCGTCCAACACGTTCAGAAGCCTGAACTGGCGACCGTCTGCGAGACGGTCGGCCATGAAGTCCATCGACCAGACCATATTCGGCGCAGCCGGAACTGCCAATTCATCCGGCTTCTCGCGCTTCAGCCGTCGGCGAGGCTTGATCCGCAGATTCAGCTCAAGCTCCCGGTAGATGCGGTAGACCCGCTTGTGGTTCCAGCGATACCCCTGAACATTGCGCAGGTGCAGGAAGCAGAGGCCAAAACCCCACGTCTTCTTTATCTTCACAAGCCCAAGCAACAGATCGGCAATCTGCTCGTTGTCGACATTGCGTTGTGGGCTATACCGGTAACAGGTTTCGCTGACGCCAAACGTCCGGCACGCCAGCGCGATACTCACACCGCGTTTCGCCACTGCTTTCTCGGCCAGCTCCCGGCGCTGAGATGGCCGCGTCATTTTTTTCCAAGAGCCTCCTTCAACAGATCGGCTTGCATGCTCAAATCCGCATACATCCGCTTCAGGCGGCGGTTCTCTTCTTCCAGCGCCTTCATCTGGCTCACCATGGAGGCGTCCATCCCGCCATACTTCGCACGCCACTTGTAAAACGACGCGGTGCTGATGCCATGTTCGCGGCACAGGTCAGGAACAGGCATCCCACCCTCCGCCTGGCGTAACACCGACATGATCTGGGCTTCGCTAAATCGGCTCTTCTTCATCAAAATCTCCTCGAGCATCTTGCCGAGAAAATTCTACTTTTGAAGCCCCTTATGTGCGGGGAGGATTACCCCCTCCAACCCCGAAAAACGTTCTTCCGCCGGAAGGCGGCGCGTATTTGCCGTCCATAATATTGACTAGATAGCTTCCTATACTCGATTTACTAATGATATTACGAGCAACGCTGGATGTGTTTAAGTTATTCAGAGTAACATATACGTCGCGCGCTTCGTTAATTTGTTCCCAGCGGTCAATTACAGTTCCCGCCTGATACCGAATTGAAACCGGCTTCCCAGCCACTGTAAGAGCCATCCCGCCGTCGGAAGTCAGTATGTCCGCAAGCGTAGTCAGACTGTGCGATTCGAATGGTGAAAGAACGGGCATGCTCAAATCCTCCCGAGATTCAGGGCGTCTTTGAACTTCTGCCCTTCAAGTTCGATTTCGTCAGGCGACAGCGGGCGTTCAATTGCGACACACCCCCCGTCACGGTATACACAAACGTCCAGATTTCCGGATTCATCCGTGACATAAAATGCAGTAGGCTTCCCTACTTTTCCTAAAATATCCCTCTGTTCCTTCGCGATATATAAAATACCCCTCTGTATCGCTCGCTTATCGTCATCAACGATATTTACGTAATAGTATTTATCAACAAATATACTGGATAGACCGTCAGGTATTTCGAATTGAAATACACGCCTTCCGTCTCTATATTCCGCCAACAGTACTGGCTCATACATCTATTTAACCCTCCATCGAAGCTAAAAATCTACCAAAACACCACCGGCAGAAAAAATGTTTTAGAGCCGATAAATTTGTATTTGATCGAAGTTTGTTGCCTTCCTAACTTTGAATTCTGATCGACCATATATTTTGACGTAAGCGCATGTCTTCGAGCGTCCTCTGTCGACACGACCGTGCGACTGGAAGCCCAAAACGGAAGAGCCCGAAATCGTCAGGCCAACCTGGACAAGGCCGAAAAGTACTGTTCACTCTATCAGACATTGTATGGCCCTTCAGAAGAAGCTAAGAAATGTTTCTCGCATATTCAGAGCAAAAATTGCTAAGCAGATCGAGAAGACAACGAAAAAGATAATGCTAATCAATATGTTCGATAGTAGGCTTCTATTCTTCCACCCGGTAACAAGTTTGTCGAACAAATAGCCAGCCAGATCGGATAGAGGGCTCATCGGTCGCCCCGCACGATTCGAATAGCGAAAGAAGGGGCATGCTCAAATCCTCCCGAGATTCCGGGCGACTTCGAACTTCTTCCCTTCAAGTTCTTGGCCGGGCCCTTTTCTCCGACGGCCAAACGACGATCATTCATGGATATCCCATTTAATTCAGAGATTTAGCGATAATTCGGACTGTTGAAATGTTCGATTGCCCCTTCGCAGGGAACACCCCCAAGCCGGCTGGTACGGACGGCGGTGTCCAGATACTGCTGCATCTTTCCGGCTTCCGGTAACAAGCGACGGGCCAGACCTGGAAGACATGTGGTAGATGCTTCGGTGAAAAGGCACTTGCTGCGATTGCGGTCAAACGGACCTGGGATCCTAATCCCATAGAAGCGTGCCAGTGCCTCTTGTAGCGCTATGGACCTATTGAGTTTGCGCATATTCTCCGAAGAAGTAGTAAAATTAGGTATGTCGAGACCCTGATTATTCTTGATTGCCAGTGCCGCGAAATAAGCTGCTATCTCCGTCGACGAGTAGCCTGGAATGGTTGGATGGGCCCCGTATTGCGCATAGTAAGATAGATCTGTATACGACCATTTTTCGGGGTCGGTACGGGCTTCCCATATCTTCAGCCAATACTTCGAGCACTCTGCCTGCTTTGAATTTGCAGCGTTCCCGAGCACGCTTGCAGCGCACAACGCAATCATCAAGACTTTGATGCAGTTGTCACGCAGGTTGCTGATGGCAGCCGACGAGGTACCGGACGAATTCGCGCGAACAAATGGAGTACTCATCAGCCCTTTTCGTTTCGGTAGGCACGGAGTATTTGCACGCGCAGAAATTTGATTCCGCGTAATGATCGCGTTTGCATCCGGTAGATCGGTCGACTGATCCATTTGCGCGTTACCTTGTTGAGTTCAATCTTACTTTGAAAAGATATGCATTGCGACCATGCGGAGTCTTACGCCAACGAACCCTCGGGCCACGGCTGCGCCAAAGAGGCCCAAAAGCAGGCGGTCAAAGGCAACCGCTAGAGCCGTCCAGGCTTCCTGAATCTTCTGTTCGACATCGTGTCCATCGTTGCGGGCGAATTCAGACCAATAATTGGCTAGCAAGCCCTGCATGGTTTGGTCGTTCTCGATCGCCGAAATTACTTCGCGTAGCATTCCTGCAGTGGCGGTCGCGACTTTTGACTCACCGGTTTCTGCGTCCACAAACTGCATTTCAAAAATGACGTCTTCATCCTTAGCGTTTCTGTAGCGTGCCAAATCCTGGGACGAGCATCCTTCACGGATAACTTCAGTATCACGCGCGTTAAGTACTCTGACGCGCAAACCCGAACTGCTGTCCGCACTTGCGAGAGCCGCGTTTTCGCTTCCGCCTTCAGCATCAACCGAACTCAGATTATCCATGGAGGCCTCTGCCAATTTCATGCCAGTTCGAGGTAAGCATCAGCTAACCTTTGTAGAAGGTTCATTTATAACGTGCATTTTCAATATAACCGCGGCAGTTGAGGCGGACTTATATCCGCTTCGCGCACGATAGTGCATTCGCTCCTGGGAGGTGCGAACATGGTCGTGGGACATGCGGCTATCTCTCATGACCGGCCTCGTCCAGAACCCCGGCCACCGGCGAAAGGATATAATCGATGATCCGTCTTGTTTCGGTCTGTATTTCCGCCTTTACCGTCATGCCCGGCTCAAGCCGCAGCTTCCTTCCTGCAAGGTCGATTTCCGAACTCTGCAATGCGATGCGGGCAACAAAGTAGAGGTCCACAACGCGGGGAACTCCCCCAGGCGTAGGATTTGCGTGTCCTGCCGCCGCAGTCGACGGATCGGCAAGCGCCTGTGCATTTTCAGGTGTGACCGCATCGTCAGATAGCGAAACGACGGTTCCCTTGAATGTGCCGTAGCGTGTAAACGGAAAGGCATCGGCCTTGATCGTCACCTCGTTTCCTTCATGCACGAACCCAATGTCGGAGGACGGGATCAGTGCATCGATAACGAGCTCGGAATCATTCGGGACGATGACCAACAGCGTTTGGCCGGCGGCTACGACCTGACCGGCGCTCGTTGTAGAGAGTTGCTGGACGGTGCCACTGATGGGCGCTTTTAGGACCAGCTGAGCAACCCGCGCCCGCTGCTTCACCAGTTCCTGGTCCAATTGTTCGATTTGACGCTCAGCGGCTTGGATGCCTTGCGATTGCTGAGACACGAAGGTCGCAATTGTCTGGGCTTCCATTTCCAACAGGTTTTCAGCGCTCGCTTGCGCCTCGGCGAGTTGCGCGGTGTTCTCCACGAGATCCGCCTCGGCCCTTGCCTTTGCCTCTTGAGCGCTCAACAGCACACCCTTGGACGCAACGCCGCGCGCCATGAGTGTTTCGAAGATCTCGATCTTCTGATCGAGAATGCCGATCAGTTCGGTCTGGGCTTTGGCAACTTGCGAGAAGCGTTTCTGCCGGGCGTCGACTTCGCGGCGCTGCGCGCGGATTGCGGCGACATTCGCCGCTATCGTTCGATATTCGGCGGTTAGCGCTGCAAGCTCCCGCGAAACCACATTGGCGGGGATCTCTCGATCAAAGAACGGCTAGGGTGGCGACGATAAACCGGCTTCGATAGCGCGCAACGCTGCGTTGCGGCGTTCGACTTCCGCAAGCCACGAATAGCGCGACGCGGTGGCCGCACGCAAACTGGCAGCCACTTCGACATCGTCGAGAACAAGCAACGGATCGCCAGCACGCACAGTTTGATCATTGCGGACATTGATTGCTACGAGACGACCGCTTTCAACCGGTTGTACGACGGCTGCAGGGATTGTTGCTCGTACCCGACCTGCCGCGTTGGTAAACACATGGAGATCGAAGAACCAACTCCAAAGCAGAGCCGCCACGATCGCCGCCATGACAACGAAAAGAAGGACCGGCACGACTTTGGGTACCGGCCGCACAGAGATTTCGACGGCTGACGGAAGGAATTCCGCGTAAGCCCTGTCGGCGCGGACGGCCTTGACCGCGAGGTCGCCGGTCTTGGTCTTGTCTTGCACCCGGACGTTCATACGAACACCTGCTGGTTCTGGTGCTTCAGCATCCGGGCGAAGAAACCATTATCATTTCGCACGAGCTCGCCGGGTGCCCCATCTTCTGCGATTCTGCCGCGATCAAGCGTGATGATCCTGTCGCATTTGGTGACGGCGGCGAGACGATGGGCGATGACAATGACAGTGCGGCCGCGGGCGATCTCCCGCATATTGTTCTGGATGGCTTCCTCGCTCTCGTAGTCCAGCGCGCTGGTCGCCTCGTCGAAAATGAGTATCTTGGGGTTCGTCGCAAGGGCTCGCGCGATGGCGATGCGCTGGCGCTGGCCGCCTGAGAGATTGGCGCCGCGTTCCTCGATCGGCGTGTCGTAACCCTGAGGCATCTGGCCGATAAAGTCATGCGCGCCAGCGAGCTTGGCGGCCTGGATCACCTGTGCCCGCGATATCGCCGGGTTCGAAAGTGCGATGTTTTCATGGATCGTGCGGTTGAAAAGGAAATTCTCCTGCAGAACGACCCCAACCTGCCGCCGCAACCACGTGGGATCGACCTGCGATATATCGAGCCCGTCGATGAGAACCTGACCGCGCTCCGGGATGTAAAGCCTCTGCACGAGCTTGGAGAATGTGGATTTGCCGGAGCCGGAGGGACCAATGATGCCGATCGACTGTCCCGCCTCGACAGAGAGGTTTATGTTCTCCAGGACGGGGGCACGATCCGGACGATATCGGAAGGTAACATCGGATAGAACGATCTGCCCGCGGGCAGGAGGCAGAGAACCAAGCGAACCGTTCTTGGGCTCCTGCGGGTGGTTGAGAATGTCGCTCAAACGATCGGCGGACACCCTCACCTGCTGAAAGTCCTGCCAGAGTTGCGACAGGCGCAGGACCGGCGTCGTAATTTGTCCCATGATCATGTTGAACGCGATCAGCGCACCAACGGTCATGCCACCGGTCATCACTTGATGCGCGCCTATGAACAGCACAATCACCTGAACCGTACGAACAACCCATTGGATCAGGTTCTGTCCGATGGCCGCGACTGCAATCCCGCCAAACGACGTATGTATGAAGTCCGCAAGCCGATCTTCCCAATCAGCTCGGACTTGGGGCTCGGCCGCCGCTGCCTTGATCGTCTGTACACCCAAGACCGCTTCCACAAGCAATTGTTGGCTGAGGGCGCCCTTTGTGAAACGCTCCTCTGTCTTTCGCATCAGGATGGGCTGTAAGATGAGCGCAATGATAACATAGACCGGGATCGACAGCGTGACGACGATCGCCAGAACGGTGGAGTAGGCATAAAGTATACCGACAAGGATCGACGCAAACAGGAAATCGAGGCCAGCTGTCAGGGCCTGGCCAGTTAGAAACTGACGAATCTGATCAAGTTCGCGGACACGGGCGACTGTCTGCCCCGCCGGTCTTGTCTCGAAGTAGGAAACTGGCAGCTTGAGCAAATGGTTGAACACCCCTGCTCCCAGTTCCACATCGATGCGGCTGGCCGTATGGGACAACAGATATGTTCTTAGAAATTCAATAACGGCCTGGAACGAATTGACCGCCACCATTCCGACAACGACGGCCAACAGCGTGGAGAAGCTGTTGTGAACAAGCACTTTGTCGATGACGATCTGAAAGAGCAGCGGCGTTGCAAGAGCCAGCACCTGCACAAAGACAGAAGCCGTGAGGACGAGCGCCAGCTCACGTTTGAATTTCTTGAGAGAATTGACAATCCAACCAAGGCCAAAGCGTTCTGCTAGACCATTATGCCGCCTCGCGACGAGGATAAAGTCTCCCGTCCAATCGCCCAGAAACTCGTCAAGGGAGCGCTTTTCTATAGCTGGCGCGGCCGGGTTGAAGAGACGTACGTGCCCATCCTCGATAGCGATCAGGATACGGAAAGCGCCATCCTTGAGCGCAACCATGCAAGGGCGCGGAGCGGAGCCAAGTTGCTTGAAATTGCGGCCCTTGAAGAGGCTTGCCTTTAGTCCACCGAGACGCGCGCCCTTTACCAAGTCGTTGGCGGTCGCGACCTGATCATACATATTGAGTTCATGGCGAACGTGCTCAAGGTCGAGCGCGATTCTATGGTGGGCCGCCAAGGCCGCAAGACAATCAAAGCCGCTGTCGCGCGCGACAGGCTTGTTGATCCTGCCGGCTTCCCTCGCATGGGCTTGGCTAGTGACGAAATTCATGACGGAACTCGAGCGCAGACGCGCCAAAATACATCAGCGCCAGCTTGTGTGGACACCGACAAAGGAACACGAGATTGTAGAGAAAAGGCGCTAGTGTCCGGCGACAAATATGCGCGACACAACCAATACTTCGCTTGCTAGATTTTTCCTACCGATCATTTCGTCCCCAACGGTAACCATCGCCATCGGAACATGGCGGGATATAATTACAATTTCAAGTGAAATTTTTCACGCATACAAGCAAAAATATATTAGACACAAAATATCAACGAATATTGGTTGGGATCGAATTGTATGAGGAGCGACACCCGCTGTTTCATATGGGAAATTTCGCTTGTCTGCTCATCATCTACTTGATCGAAGTGCCGCTCGTTTCTTGTGCGCGAAACTTGGTTACTCGATACAGGCTCAAATAGAATGCGAGTCATACAATTCCACGTCGAATAGTTTTGCCGCCACGTCTTTTGTCAATAACGTTCATTCTCCCGCAGGTTCTTAAGTTCGTTTTTCGTATAAACGTGCGCCTTTTGGATGTTTGACGCCTTGCGGATCGGAGTTGACCGGGAACTGCAACGTTAACCGAGCATCGATCAAAAATGTGGGATCTGGCGGCATGACCAGATCTTAACGCTATCTTCTCTAGCGCAGCAGGCATGCGATGTGATCGCGGATTTTCCTCACGGCGAGCCGCGCTCGGAGGGCGAGGGTTCCGGGCACGTGGTAGCCGTGGTTATCCGATTCACGCTTTCTCAAATCGCGAATAGTAGAATCGAGTGGTTTTCTCTCGCTCGGAGCTTGCATGACGCAGAATCAGAAGAGGCTGCTTAATCTGGATATCTTGCGGTTGGTGTCCGCGCTGCTGGTCCTTACCTATCATTATGGGTTCCGGATGGAGGTCACAGGCGAAGGCGACGGAACTGGATTTCCAGAATTTGCGCCTGTCGCGATCTGGCTCGATTCCGGCCTGCTGATCTTCTTCGCGATTTCCGGCTACGTCATCACCCTGTCGGCCGAGGGTCGGACACCTTTTGATTTTGCTGTCGGCCGCGTCGCCCGGCTGTGGCCTACCTTCGTTCTCTGCGCCTCCGCCACGGCGATCGTGCTCAATAACTGGCCGGTTCCCGGCCTTCCGGCGCCGGCCGTCAAACAGTGGCTGGCTCACCTGGTCATCAACGCGCGGGCTCTCGGCCAACCCTTCCTTGACGGGGCTTATTGGACCATCGCCTACGAGGCGATGTTTTATGGATGGGTCTTTGTCTTCATGGCGCTTGGCTGGTTCAAAAAATACTGGCGAACCATCGTGGTTTGCTGGCTGGCCCTCTCCATCGCGAATGAACTGCGCATCGACAGCGAAGCGCTCCGAAAGCTCCTTATTACCGAGTATTCGGGATATTTCGTTTTCGGAATGACCCTCTACAAACTGCGGCAGGGGCAATCGCCTGGTGCGTTCCTTATCCTCGCCGCCTCGATTCTGTGGGCGACCGCCACCCCGTTTATCATCGAGCCGAAATTCTTCGAGCTGTATGGCATTCACAGAAGCACCGCCGGCCTTGCCTTGACCGGGCCGATAGCTATCTCCTGCGTTGCTCTTTGCGCAATGCTTCCGGGTTTTCCAATCCGCCCGGCTGTCGCGATCGGCGTCGGCGGCCTGACTTATCCGCTCTACCTCCTGCACCAGCACATCGGTTATGCGGTCTTTGCCCGTTTCGGAACGGTCCATGGCCGATGGCTCGTGGCGACGACCCTTATCGCGATCCTGCTCTTTGGGTCGTGGTTGATCGCAGTATTCTTTGAGCCGGCCGCCCGTCGCTTCGTCAGGTATCTCGCCCGCCATGCCTCAGCCATGTCGGCTCGTCTCGCAAAATCTCAACCGCAAATGCCCTGATTCTAAAAGACGATTAATAGTCTCCGTGACAGAGCCTCATAGTCAGCGACCAGCTTTCGCGCGGCCGCCCCTTCTTCGTGGATATCGCCGGGGACGGCATTCCCCTTTATGCGGAGCCCGGCCATTCGCTGGCACAGCCAAAGCCGTTGACGGCGGAGGAACGCGGCGAAAAGCAAAACGCTTCTTTGAACAAGGGTATCAGTTATCTGAAGAAGTGAGGTTCGCGCTGCCGCTTGAGGCGGCAGTGATATCGACCGGCAATCTCGTGGAAAATGCCAGTGCAGCATGGCGCCATGCGTTCGGAACTTGTAACCATCGAGGACAACCGGACTTTAAACCCTTCTTCTCCACGCGCCGCGAGCAAGGCGGCACCGGCATAGGCCTGGATATCGTCCGCCCATGCTGGCAGCCCATGGCGGCACGGCACGGCTTGCCGATGACCAAGGTGAAGGTGCGGCGTTCGAACTTATCATCCCGGTTGGATCGTGACGATGATCTCGATCGGGGCGGTCACATAAAACCGTCCGCGCCAGGGCCTGGTGCGGGCCACTGCACATTCTGCAGTGCAGTCGCCGATTCGCCGTAAGTGGTGATCATCCAGACCGCGTGACGCGCACTGTTAGCGACGTTGAAGAATTGTGACTCGACTTGTCCCTCGCGCCGGTAGTTCAATTCGAAAACGGGGCATGAGGGTAGGTCAATGAGATACGGATGGGATGATGCCCGCGCGCGGCGGGCTTATGCGATCAAGGTAGTCTCGGTATTGTTGGCATAAGCCGTGACGGCTGGGTTCCGACCTGGATTGTCGCCAGAGCCGTGGGATGTTGAAAAACGGCAACACTGCACTTGAAGCTGTGATGGCCGTCGTCACCGGAAACCTCGGCACTTCCCGCAGTCGCCGGAACCGCCGGTGCGACGGTCACGCAAGGGGCGGCCCGATGATGTCAATCTTGTTGGCGACGCAGATCTTTTCGAGCATGTCAATCATCTCGGGCGTGGGTGCTATCGCCTGAGGCAGATCAGGATGCTCCGCTGGACGGCTCGCCTGGCGGAGCATGGTCTCGAAATCCGACCCGCGCATGATGGTCAGGCAATGTGCTCCGGCGGTACTGTCGACGCGGAAGGCATGCGGCACGCCTTTCGGGGCGATTACCGTGTCGCCGGCGCGGCCGATGATCTCGTCATGGCCGACTCGGAACCGCATCACGCCGTCGAGAATGTGGAACACTTCGTCTTCACGCTGATGGATATGGAGCGGCGGTGCTTCTCCATAGGGCATCCACTGTTCGACAACGGAGATTCCGTCCGCGCCGGATTGGCTTGAAAGCTTGATAGAGATCAGCGTATTGCCGAACCAAAGCAGGTCACTGTTTGCTTGTATATTGATATCCATGTTCATGTGCGTTCCTTTCAGAATTGCGACTAGCGAATGCTGAGGATGTACAAACCGTCACGGCAGTGATCCAATCCAATGATCGTATGGGGCCAATCCACGCCATGAATTTCAATGCGCTCGATCTCAACCTGATCCGCGTTTTCGATGCGCTGATGCGCGAACGCAGCGTGACGCGGGCGGGAGACCGGATCGGCTTGTCGCAGCCTGCGGTGAGCGCGGCGCTCAACCGTCTGCGGCACATTTTCAACGACAGCCTGTTCGTCCGCCAGGGAAACGAAATGCTGCCGACCCCACGCGCCGCAGAACTTGGCGAGCCCGCCCGGCTGGCACTCGCCGAAATCGAAGGCATGGTGCGTACAGTGCGCGGGCTCGAACTTACCGAGCTCAAGCGGATTTTTACGCTGATAGGTGCCGACTTTTTCTCGACATTGCTGATGCCGCATCTCGCGCACAAGATCTATGCGCAGGCGCCGCTGGTGAAAATGCGGCTGCTCGACAGTGCCCGCGGCGATGTTGCACGGTTGCTGCAGGACAATGCGGTCGACATGGCACTCGAACGCCCACTGGAGATGCCGGATTGGATCTCGAAGCAATTGCTGTTCCGGTCGCCATTCGTCATCATCGCGTCTGCGCGCAACCCGGCTCTCGACGGCGTTTCTGAAAGAACGGCCATGCCGTTGACGGTGTTCTCGTCGCTGCCGCATGCGATCCGCTCGATCGACGGTACACTCTCCGGCATGGTCGACGAGGCGCTGGCAAGCCATGGCCTGAGCCGCAACGTTTCGCTAGCGCTGCCGCATTTTCACGCCGTAGCATTGGCCGTTGCCCAGAGCACCCATATTGCTGCAGTTCCGGTCCAATTCGCCAATGCGGTGGGAGAAAATCTGGGGCTGCGCTGTTTCGTGCCGCCGATCGACGTACCCGTCCCCGACGTCAATCTATACTGGCATTGCCGCTACGATGAGGATCTCGCACACCGCTGGATGCGAAGCCAGATTCTGGAAGCGACAGAGGAATTGAATTTTCCAATAGCGGAAGCTTCTGCCACGGAGTGATCCCCAAGATGGACTGGTCATCAAACGGTTGATCGCAGTTCGCCGTTATAAAGCGCAGATGGTCCTTTGCTAGCTCTCAGGGAAAATTACGCACGTGAAATGAAGTCCGTGAAAATCCGGACGTTGATGCGAGCGGAAGCCAGACCCGACGGCGCCAAATACAGATTAGCGCATCCATTGCGGGCCGCCGACATCAATAGATGGCTGGAGTTGGCCAAATCGAGGGGCGTGCTTGCCGTGCGGTCGGCCTGATGGTGTTGGGCCTTCGTTGCTACGCGCCAGTCGCTTTCCACTTAACAGCACCGCCGGCTTGCTGAAAATTGAGCGTGCGCTCTTCGCTCTTGAAGGGAATCGAACGGTAGCCCGCAATGAGGCGTTGAGTTCTTCACGCTTCAAGGTGTTGATATTGCAAGTGCATTGAAGCGTCCTGGCAGGTGAGCGCGCCCATTTTTGAAAGTGGTTGCGCAGGTTACGGCCGCCCCAGATTGAAGCTAATCCTTCACGCGACCATGTGTGCTATTCCGGTTCAAGCGCGGAAATCGAATGAAGACATGGAAGTCGCAGAGAGTTCGCGCGGCCGCCGTTGCGCTCGTGGTCATCGGTTGCGGCTTGGTACTGCGCAAATTTGGAAATGCAGCACATTTGCCGTTCGTCGTCGTGAAATTCGGCGGCTCTTGCCTATGGGGAGCGATGGTCTATTTCCTGCTTGCATCGTTCAGCAGCAGAACCAAAGCTTTCAACCTTGCCATTGGCATGGCGGATGCACCCCCTATTGTGAGATATTCGGACTAACCGCCGATGAACGTGACCGTCTCGTGGAGCGGGGCGCGGCCCGTACGGGCGGAACTCATCGTGAGGTCCTCGTACCCGATCGACATGCCGCAAAAGAGGATGAGCCCATCCGGGGGTGACAGCACCTCCGCGACCGTCTCGCGAACCTGCGACCACGCCATCTGCGCACAACTGTGCAGCCCTTCGGCACGGAGCAGCAGCATGACGGTCTGCAGATACATGCCGACGTCGGCCCATTGAGGCCGGCCCAGGTCGCGGTCGATGTAGCAGAACAGGGCGGCGGGCGCACCGAAACAGTTCCAGTTGGCGATGGCTGCCCGCTGGCGCGCCTCCCAGTCCTCGCGCGCAATGCCGAGTGCGCTGTAGCGCTCCTTGCCGAAGGCGGATCGACGCTCCCCATAAGGGGACTTCAGCGCGGGCGGATACATCTGGTACTGCCGCTCGTCCCAAGGGTCGCCGTGAGCCACGCGCTCGACGGCGACCGTCTTGAGCTCGGCCAGCGGCGCGCCGGTCAGCACGTAGGTGTTCCACGGCTGGATGTTCGATCCGGACGGCGACCAAGCTGCGGCGGACAGCACGCGCTCAAGCACCTCCCTCGACACAGGCTGGTCCCTGAATCCACGCACCGCCCGTCGGCTTTTGACTGCCTCATATACGTCCATGATGATCTCCTCATTGTCGCCGGCCATCCGTTCGTTCAGATGCCGGTCGTCTAGTTTGGCCCTAATCCGACAAGCGGTCAGTAGTCCCAGAAGATCGGCACCCAACGAAAGGCATCGCCCTCCGCCGCCACATGGCCGATGGATGGGAACGGCAGATGAGTGGCCACCAGAAGCTCGCCGCTCGCCGACAGCTCTCGCAAAAGGCGGATCCGAACGCGGGCCGCCTCCTCGGGGTCGTGTTCGAAGCCGTTAAACCAGTCGGGGTGCTCGAACCCGACAGCGAACACGGCATCGCCGGCGAACATCATACGGTCACCGCCGGACGCGAGGCGTACTACGCTGTGCCCGGGTGTGTGGCCGCCGGTGCGGGTGACGACCACCCCCGGCGCAACCTCGTACTCCTCCTTAAACGTCTGCAGATTGCCGCGGTACTCTTCCGCGAACCGCTTGGCGGCCGCCCGAAGCGCGTCCGGGAACCCCTGCGGCATGGAGACGTGGGAGAAATCGGGGTGCGTCCAGAACTTGACCTCGGCTTCCGCCACGTGGATTCGCAGGTCCTGACGCAACCGGTCCTTTATCCCGTCGACGAGCAGCATGCCAATGTGGTCCATGTGCATGTGGGTCAGCACCACGTCGGTCACAGACGGAAGATCGATGCCGGCAGCGACCAGCCGATGAGCCAGCTGCCCTGCCTTCGGCAAGTTCAAGTTCGGATCGTCCCCCAGCCCAGCGTCGATCAGTACGGTCCGGCCGCCGCTGCGCACCACGACCACGTTCAACCCCCAATCGAGCGTCTCCGTCGGTAGGAAATTGTAGTCCAGCCAGGCCGCCCGGACGGTCGGGTCGGCGTTGTGGCCCAACATCTTGCCCGGCAGCGTCAGCACTCCATCGCTGACCACCATTACGTCAATCTCGCCGATCTTCAATGCGTAGCGCGACGGAACCAACTCGTCGGCCCCCGGTCTACCGGAATGTGAAATGTTGTCCAAGCTCATGTTAACCTCCTGTTGATTTCCTGATTGAATTTCAATACTTGCGTTTGCAATGGATAGTGAATCACCCTGTGGCTGCGTATGTCTCACGCATAGGGATCGTTAACTGTGAATTCATTGTCGTTGTCCCTTCCGATATTGGCGGGCGTGAAGTTGTCGGCCGATCACACCAAGGCAGATACCGGCTGTGCAGCTCGCGACCTCGGCCTCCTTAAAGAGGCCGATTGAGGCTGGCGAGTTCGGCACTACTCTGTCCCAGATCAGCTGTCTCCGGCGTTCGTCGAAAGCCCGATTTCCTTGCAAAAGTCCTGGCAATATCGGCGGCTTCAACTTCGAAGCGCCTCGGCCCGTTGAAGCGCTCATTTAGCCTGATGTCGTGGAGCAACGTCCCGAAGGCGACCACCTTCGCGTCGTGTTCGATGGACTGAATTTGTCCCACCCGTGCCGCAAAGAGCCAGTTTTGCTGGGCTGTTCGCTGGTGTCGATGGCGATGTTGGAACACGTCTAATTGGCCATGGAACGGTACAGCCAGTCGACATAGCTCAGCGAACCGACACGCGCTCCCGCAAGCGGCAGCAATGTGTCATCGTTCAGCTCGACGCCGTAATAGCGGGCACTGTTATCTGTCACGACCTGGCGCATGTCTTCGTTTGCTGCAAGGTGCATACGTGCAATCTCGTCGAGACCGAACTGGTCGTGCCCGCCGATCTCCACAGTATCGTTCTTTGCTGCCCCCATCGCCAATTCGACCAGCATCTCAGCGACGTTGTCAGCAGCTATCGGCCTTACCGATGCCGAGGGAAGCCGGAAGCCGTCTCCGTCTGTGGCCATGTCGACTACGCCGCAGATAAACTCGAAGAATTGCGTGGAATGGAGAATGGTATAGGGCCGCCTTGCTGCCCTGATGAGATTTTCCTGCACCATCTTCGCGCGGAAATAGTCGCTCTCTACAAGGCGGGGTGTCCCTACCACAGAAAGTGCGATGTAATGTTTGACGTCTGCCGAAGCAGCCAACAAATTCCGGGTGGAGGCCTTGAAAAAGTCCAGGGCCGCGTCGTCGCCAAACGACGCGGCATTGGTGACGTCGATGACAACGTCGGAACCCACTATGGCTGCTCGCAGGCCTTCCCCCGTCACACTATTGACGCCGAGTGAAGTGGACGCAGCTGTCACCTCCGCGCCTGCCTGCCCAAGTTTTTCTGCGAGGTGCGTCCCGATTCGCCCGGTCGCCCCCATAACCGTGATTTTCATCGACTTGCTCCCTCTATCGTGTCTTGGGCAGCGGTCTGGTTTAGTCCCGCCAGGCAGTTGGCAAACGTTGGACCGTCGCCAGCTTGGGGAGTCATTCCGCCGGCAGGACGACCGGAGCGTCCTTGTTCTTGAGCAGCACGACGATAAACTTCGCCGGCTTAGACTTGCTCGCATTGCGGCTGACCAGGTGAATGTCGGAGGGGCCTTCATAGAAGGTCTCGCCCGGCGACAAGGTAACTTCTTTCTCTCCTTTGACCTGCATCACGATCGAACCCTCGAGAACGTAGACGAATGCATTTGCGTCGTGCTTGTGGATAGGGTCGGAACCTCCCGGGCCATACTCGACCGATATCATGAGCCCCTCCTTGCCCGGATAGTTTGGAAGGTCCTTCGTCATCAGTGGTGTGACCTTGGCCGTGTTTCCGGCAGCGGCAACCGGCAAAGTGCCAAGTAGGCAAACTGAAGCCGATACAAACAGTGTCAACAAAGCTGACTTCATTGTCGTTATCCCTTTGGTTGTTGAATGCATATGTGCGTTCGAAAGCTGGGCAAAAGACCAACCTACAGATGGTTCGACGCTTGGCTTATTTCGGTTGTTGGGACGAACGGAACCAGTCCTGGAACCCGACCTTGCCGATCCGCGCGCCTTCGCCGGGCACGATCGACTGATCGTTGAGTTCAGATCCGAAATAGCGCGCATGGACGTCTGCCACGACCGACCGCGGGTCGTTGGCCGCTTTCAAGTACCGGGCTATGATCTCGTTCATGGGACCGCGCTCGGGACCTGCAATCTCAATCGTGCCGTTAAGCGGCTTTCCGAGGGCGACATCCGCCACCACATCTGCAACGTCGTCTGAGGCGATAGGCTGGAAGGCGGCCGGTGACAGACGAGCGACGGTGCCGACCGTGGCTTCATCGGCAATACCCTTCAGAAATTCCATGAACTGGGTGGAAAGGACGATCGTGTAGGGGATGGATGATTCCTTGATCAGCCTCTCCTGGGCAAGCTTTGCCTTGAAATAGCCGTTGTCCGACAGCCGTTCCGTTCCGACGATCGAGAGGGCAATGTGGTGTTTGACACCAGCCTTGGCATCGGCGGCGAGCAGGTTCCGGCCGGCCGTTTCGAAGAATTCAAGCACAGCCTTGTCTTCCCACGATGGTGCGTTTGCAAGGTCAATGACGACCTCGGCACCGGCAAGCGCTTCCGCAACTCCTTCGCCGGTGACGGTGTTGACGCCGGTGTTGGGTGACACGGCAAGAACCTTGTGGCCCTTGCCGCGCAAACGCGCTGCGGTCTTGGACCCGATAAGCCCGGTCCCGCCGATAATGACTATTTTCATGACTATCTCCCTCGTTGTTGCACTCTCGGGCCAAATGACCCGAACGCATCGGAAAGTGACAGGGGAGACAAAATCATTCTATCGTGCAGAGGATGTAGCGCTCTAGTCACCAGGTATAGGTGACATGTCCACAGTGATAGGCGGGATACGCAGGATGCACGGGCTGATACTCGTCGGTTCAGCCGCCGACGTGGTTTCATTGTAATTCACTCCGTCATGCGCAGGTTCGAGAATTTGCTCGATCCGGACACGATGAGTGACCTCGAAGGGAGCTACTGAGACAATGACCCTCGTTTGACGAGGTGATGTTGTCGCCTCGCCCGGCCGAATTTTTCCGGTTCGTCCGAGCCTATTCCAGCCTTCCAAACACGGAGCGCAGCGGCAAATTCTCCCGGCAATGCATGGATTTCCCTGAGTTGCGACTGGAGCCTTGCGGGACTACGCTCGCATCATGAGTTCGCCAGTTCCAAAATCGAGAATACGTTCTGCACGAGACGCCGATGGTCCTCTGGCTTTCTTTGTCCGACAGGAGCTGCTGATGATGCGCATCTGGTCGCACCGACCCCGATTCTCGCATCTGGGTCTTTTTATAACCGCCTATGTCCTGGGCTGCGGATTTGCCCAGTTGCTGGCAATCGTGCCTGGAACAGGTATTTCCATTTGGCCGCCGAGCGGGCTCTTCATTGCTACGCTTGTTCTTGCCTCCAGGCTTAGCTGGCCATGGTGGATTCTAGGGGGCTGTCTCGCTGAATTGTTCAGCAATTTCCTGTGGTTTCAAAGTCCGCTTCCTGCCGCCTTCCTTATCTATATCGGCAACGCCCTGGAAGCGGTCGTCGGGGCATGGCTCGTGAGCCGGATTTTGAAGCGACCAGTTCGACTGGAAACCCTGCCGGAAGTTCTTGCATTCGTCCTACTGGGCGCAGGAATTGCGGCAGTCATAAGCGCGACGGTCGGAAGTGCGACGCTTGCCTGGTTTGGCATAATGTCGCAAACCTTCGGCGCGGCTTGGCCTCTTTGGTGGATCGGAGACGCCACTGGGGTCTTGATCGTAGCTCCACTGGCGCTGGTCGTATTCCAGAACTGGCACGGTAAAGCCCAACTCACTGCCGTTCGTTGGATCGAAGCCTGCGTCCTGGGGTTGATCTTTCTTGGCGTCGCCGCCCTCGCGCTGAGTGGTTACCTGCCCTTCGCCTACATCATCATGCCGCCCCTCCTATGGGCCGCGGTGCGCTTCGAGTTTACAGGCGCCGCCGTCACCTTGGCTCTCCTTGCTCTGGTCACTGCGGTCTTCACGATATCCGGCGTCGGTCAGCTTGCCGGCGATCCCGAGGCCCTGAGGCACAAGCAAATCATGCTGCAGCTTTTTCTGGTGATCTCGGCATTTTCGGCGCTCATCGTCGCCGCCATATCCCGGCAGCACCAGTCGGCACTGCTCACATTGCGCCAAAGCCTGGAGGCCTTGCGCGACCGGGAACGCGAGCTCTCGCAGCTCGTGGACATGGTGCCAGTCCAGATCAGGCGCCTGACGCCTGAGGGCGAGCCGATCTTCTTCAACAAGCGCTTGATAGACTTTTTCGGTCTAGATGTGGGGGATATGGACAAGCCGGGCACGAGCCGGTTGGCGGCAGTCATAGAGACCCTGGTCCATCCCGATGATGCAGCAAGCCTGCTGGAGACGGCCCGCAATTCCTTCATCACCGGTGAGCCTTTCGCGATGAAATACCGTATGCGTCGGGCTGATGGAGCGTATCGCTGGGTTGACGGCCGAGGGGAACCGCTGCGTGCTCAGGACGGATCGATTGTGCAATGGTACGTAATTTCGGTCGACGTCGACGACGAGGTGCGCGCCCAGCAGGCGTTGCGAGAGCGGGAGCGGGAGTTGTCATTGCTTGTCGACATGGTTCCGGTACACATCGGCCGCATGTCGCCCGACGGCGAGCCGACCTTCTTCAGCAAGCGTACCCTGCAATCCATCGGCCTCGACCACGTCGCGGCTTGGGACAAACCTGATATGAGCCGCCTGGCGGCCCTCATAGGGGCGACAGTCCATCCCGAAGATGGCCCGCGAATGCGGGAGGTGCTCGACCACGCCCTCGCCAGCGGTGAGCCTTATACCATAAGATATCGCCGACGCCGTGCGGACGGCATCTATCGCTGGATGGAGGGCCGCGCCGAGCCGTTGCGGGATGAAAAGGGTGTGATCGTGCAATGGTACGCAGCCGCCCTCGATATCGACGATGAGGTGCGCGCGCAGCAGGCTTTGCGCGATCGGGAGCGGGAGCTCCAGCAATTGATCGACGCCGTGCCGGCTCTGATTTGGGCCACGACACCGGAAGGAACGCCGATCTACATCAACAAGCGGTTCAAGGACGTAACGGGCGCTACGCTCAAGGATATCACCGCGCCTGATGGTTCGCCGTCCCTGAGCGTGATCCATCCGGACGACAGAGACACGGCGCGGCAAGACATCAACCATTCGTTCAAAACAGGTGCCCCCTACGTTCAGAGGTATCGTCAGTTGCGCACCGACGGCAGTTTTCGTTGGACTGAGACGCGGGCAGAGCCGTTACGCGACGATACCGGTGCCATTATCCACTGGTACGGGGTCAGCGTGGATATCCACGATCTCGTGACCGCGCAGGAGGCCTTGCAGCAAGGCGAACGGCGCTACCGCGACCTCTTCCACTACATGCCCATCGGGCTCACCCAGGTGGACGCAAGCAAGCTCATTCCCTTGTTCAAGGAGTTGCGGGAACAGGGTGTGACGGAACTCAAAACCTATATAGACGAACATCCAGAATTCCTGCCGCGTGCGGTGGAAGCTCTGGATGTTGAAGAAGTCAACCAGCATATCATCACGATGTTCGGTGCGAAGGATGCCGAGGAGATGCTCGGGTCGATTACTCGCTACTGGCAACCGAGCATGGCCACCATACGACGCTCCATCGAGGCGCGGTATCGTGGCGAAGAAGTTTTTCAGGAAGAGACCAAGGTCGCGCGCATGGACGGCAGCGTCATCGATGTTCTTTTCACAACTGCCCGGCCCGGTGCCGTTGCCGACAAGAGTCTTGTCGGTTTCATCGATATCACCGAGCGCAAGAGGGCGGAGGTGGCATTACGCAACCGGGAGCGAGAATTCTCTCAGCTCGTCGACATGGTTCCGAGCCTCCTCTGGCGGCTAAATCCGGCGGGCGAACCAGTCTTCTTCAGCAAGCGCATGATCGAGTTCCTCGGTTTCGGCGTAGGCGACTACGATGGGTCGGAAATGAGCGGACTGGCTGCCGCCATAGCGGCTCTCGTCCATCCCAATGATGCGGTCCGACTGAGGGAAGCACTCGACCACTCCCTTGCCACTGGTGAGACCTTTTCCTTGAACTATCGACTGCGTCGTGCGGATGGGGTCTATCGTTGGATGTCGGGGCGTGCCGAGCCTCTGCGGGATGAGAGCGGGTGCATTGTCCAGTGGTACGGTCTCTCGCATGACATCGACGATCAATTGAGTATCGAGGAGGAGGTGCGCGAAAGAGAACGCTCGCTCTGGCAGCTTGTTGAAACGCTCCCCGTCATGATCGATTGCGCCGCCCCGAATGGGGAGCCGATCTATCGAAACCCTCAACTTCGCGATTTCCTCGGTTATAAGCTCGAAGACCTGGACGGAAGGGGAAAGTCCCGATTGGCCGGCACCCTCGATGCCGGCGTTCATCCCGATGAGGTCGATGGCGTCAAGAAGAACTATGCCTATTCGTTGGCTACGGGCGAGCCCTACGCGCGTAGGCACCGCCTGCGGCAGTTCGATGGCGAATATCGCTGGGTCGAGACGCGCGCCGCGCCAATGCGCAACGCCGCAGGTGCGATCGTTCAGTGGAATGTCATCTGCCTGGATATCGACGGCGAAGTTCGGGCGGAGGAAAAGTTGCGTCTGGCGCAAGAGAGTCTTGCGCGGGCAAGCCAGGCGGCAAGCCTCTCGGAGCTTTCGGCCTCCATCGCGCACGAGGTGAACCAGCCTCTGGCGGCCGTTGTTGCGAACTCGCACGCCTGTCAACGCTGGCTCATGGCCGAACCGCCAAATATCGAGCGAGCGGAGAAAACGGTGGAGCGCATTATTCGAGATGCCAACTCGGCGGCGGATGTTGTCAGCCGCATTCGGGCCTTGTTCAAACAATCCACGGATACCAGGATCTATACGGCGCTCGCTAGCGTTATCAACGAAGTACGGACCCTGATGGCTGTTGAAGCGGCACGGCGTAGCGTGCGGATGGATGTGAAGATCGATGGCGACTTTCCGCTCATTGCCATCGACCGCGTCCAGATCCAGCAGGTTCTGATCAATCTCATTCGCAACGGCATGGAGGCCATGGACTCTATTGCCGGCGACCGAGTGCTGGGGATACGCATGCGCTACATGGGGGATGTCATCCAAACTGATATCAGCGATCTCGGCCAGGGTATAGGATTTCCCGAGAAAATATTCCAGCCATTCTTTACGACAAAAGAGGATGGCATGGGCATGGGGCTGGCGATTTGTCGTTCTATTGTCGAGTCACACGGCGGACGATTGTGGGCGGAGAACAACGAACCGCGTGGGACGACGTTCATCTTCACCTTGCCGGTTGAAATGAAGGCAGTACCATGACAGCCGATGATCATATTGTCTTCATCGTGGACGACGATGCCCGAATTCGGGAGGCTCTCAGCGAGCTCTTGGACTCGCATGGCATACGCGCTGTCCTATTTGGATCTGCAGGCGACTATGTGAACGCGGATAAGCCGGACGTGCCCGCCTGCCTCATCCTCGATATCGAATTGCCTGATATCAATGGTCTCGACCTCCAGAAACAGATCGCTGATGGAGGACATCCACCGATAGTCTTCATTACAGGACACGGTGACATCCCATCTTCGGTCCGCGCGATCAAACACGGGGCCGTCGATTTCCTGACCAAACCCTTTAGCGATGCAGATCTGATGGCAGCGGTCCACGCAGCGATAGCGCAAGATAGGGAAAAGAGATTGGAACGTGCCGAACTGGGCATGCTGAGACAGCGCTATCTCGAGCTGACACCGCGAGAGCGCGAGGTCTTGCCGCTCGTCGTGAGCGGTCTTCTCAATAAACAGGCAGCGGCAGAGCTGGGGATCAGTGAAGTCACGCTGCAAATCCACAGAAGGAACGTGATGCAGAAAATGGCGGCAGCATCGTTCGCCGATCTCGTTCGCATGGCGGAGAGACTGGAAACACCGGTTACCCACTCGCGAAGAGTGGGAGGGAATTGAACATGAACAAGACAAGACATGTCGTGGGAATTGTTGATGACGATCCGAGAATGCTTGAGTCGGTGGGCGACCTCCTCGAATCTGCTGGCTATGTGGCTCGCAGTTTTCCGTCGGCAGCATCATTGCTCGTCAACGGAATGTCGGACCTCGATGTACTCATCACCGACATAGGGATGCAGGGAATAGACGGGTTTGAGCTTCGTGACATAGTGAAGAAGGCACGTCCCGAACTGCCGGTATTCCTGGTCACCGGCCGCCACGAAATAGCGGATCAGAGCCGTGCTCGAGGCATCAGCGGTTTTTTCCGCAAGCCCTTCGACGCCCAGGCGCTATTGGCTGCCATCGCCAATGAGTTACACCAATCGAAAGATGGAGGGTGACATGAGAGTTGACCAACCGTTGCTGCGCAATTCGGCGCCGTTATCACAACAAAGCGGAGATGAAGAGGGCCAGCCGCTCGTTGTTATTGTCGATGATGATGCATCTGTTCGAGAAGCGTTGGCGGAATTGATCCTGTCAGCTGGCTTCCAGCCGGTCAGCTTTGCCTCGCCCCGCGAATTACTTGACGCCGATATATTGGACAGCCCCGGCTGCTTGATACTCGATGTGCGCATGCCCGGCGCAAGTGGTCTCCATTTGCAGCGGCATCTGGCGGAAAGCGGAAACCCCAAGCCGATCATCTTTCTGACCGGGCACGGTGATATCCCGATGACCGTCCAGGCGATGAAGGCCGGCGCTGTGGATTTTCTGACCAAGCCGGTGCGGGACCAGACGCTGCTTGACGCTGTGACGACGGGCATCGCGATGGATGCCGAACGACGGGCGGAAGCCGTGATTGCCAAGCGCAATATCGAACGCCTTGAGACACTGACGCAGCGCGAGCGCGAAGTGCTGTATGAAGTGGCGCATGGACGTCTTAACAAGCAGATCGCCTTCGATTTCGGCATTAGTGAAGTGACAGTCAAGCTGCATCGCAGCAATGTCATGCACAAAATGGAGGCCGCCTCCATCGGCGAACTGATCCGGGCGTGGGGAACTCTGCCGGTGCAAATGCGCCGGGCCGCCGCGCGCTAGAACTGAAACCGCTCTACGGGAGATCTGCTCCGGCAGAGCGGTTCGAATCCAACTAAATATGCTCCGCCTTCGTTAGTCGAAGGCGATACGAATCGGAAAATAGACGTCAGGACTCGATAAATTTGACCTTAACACTTCGGCGGGAAATTTCTAATGACGGTCTTGAACGGATATGAACCGCCAACAATCCAATTGCTAACCTCAGGGCTATAACAATGACTTAGCTCTGAGCGACTTCCCTCATTCGAGCAAAGAGTTGAAGAACTCCCGTATATCGTCATCCGACAAGTGACCTGGACTGTTCTTTTCTGACCAGAGTTCGTAGGCACGCTCCCAATCGGTACCGTCGCGAGAATCTGAAGGATCGGCCAAATGCTCGTTAGCAGTCTCAATATCGGGATCTCGCGCGCGTCACGAGCGCGGCCGCCGCGCTTGGCCATCTCAGTTCAGGCGGGTCCAAGTCTGCGTCTTGCACAATACTCTTGTTGCGCAGCCCCAAAGTTTGAGGCTGTTTCCCGACACGATGAGCCTGCCGCTATAAGTTGTTTTTGTCCTCGGATCCGTGAGCCGGCCGGTATATGTATCGCCCGCACCTGAGAAGAAACCGATCTGCTGTCCCGCATATCGCCCGCTCTTCGCCACAATGCAATAATTCGATCCGCAGTGGTCGATCGCCGACGTCTCGCCGTTTGCTGTTTTCCAGGTTCCCACCACTGTATCGGCACCACTCGCGGCGCTGGCAATTGATATGAAGACTGTTGCCAAAGCAGACCTGATCGTCATGTGGAAACTCCACTATGGCCCCCTCGTTGCGCGATCACGAAGACCGGCAGGGATGCGAGCTGCACAACTACGGCAAACACAACGAGAGCGACACGGGATTGTTCATAGGGCAATGCCGTTGCCACGGCTGCCAACCAATCATCCCACACGCAAGGCCGCGATTTAGTGCGACATTAGGACCGGCATCGAAACGTTTTTCAGCAGATCGCGGGTCGCACCGCCGAACATATCTTCGAAAAGCGGCGAGTGGCCATAGGCGCCGCAGACGATAAGATCTGCGCTCTCACGGTCGAGACCGGCAAACAACGCGCTGGTGAAATCGTTGTCCCCCGTGTTCCGCCATCCTTCCAGGGCTACCCCAACTCCATGCTGTTCGAGATGACCCTTTATCTCCTGGACGTCAGCATTTTTGTCGCTGTAGTTGCTCGCAAACACGAACAAGAAAACTTTGCGTGCGGCCTTGAGGATCGGCATTGCGTCGTGAACGGCCCTGGTTGACTCGCGACTGAAATTCCAGGCGATGACCACCTGCTCGCCGATTGCGTCTTCGCCTGTCCAGCCCGTTGGAAGGACCAACATGGGAACCCCGGCTGTCATCAAGATTTCTTTGGGGACTGCTGAATTGGATAGATGGCTTTGCTCGGGATGCGGCTGTGTCGTTACCAGAAGGTCCGCGCAATGGGAAAAAAGCTGCTCTGCGCTATGAGCCTCCGGTCGTGCCGCGTGATACTGGAAGTCAAGGCCAGCCTTCTGAACCGCGGCCTTGAATTCGCCTTCAATCGCGAGCGCGAGATCGCGGCTCTCCCCCTTCAGTGCTTCTTTCGTGCTGACGTCGACGCCGATCAGCCTGGCGTGGTGCTTGGCAGCAATATTGATGGCAGTGCGCACGCGGGCCGTACAATCGCCTCCGGCGTCCAAATAGACAACGATATCTCTGTAGGCCATAACTTCCTCCCTTCGCACAAGACCGAGCGCGCCACCTGCTCGATTCTCCGTCGCAGGAGTCACTAGGAGAATCGCAGAGAACCCATGACCCTGAACAGTTAATGTCCCTTGACGCTCCAGGTTCCGGACGCCTGCAAAGAATTAACGATGTCGTCGGGTTGGCGTCTGGCGATCCCCTTTCTGTAAGACCCGGCTCACCCACATGAAGGCCGGCTCTCGTATGAGGGGTCAGATACCTTCGTTCTTCATGGACCCTTCGCTAAAGGTACACGCGTTTCAGTGACACCTGCGGGCCAGGAAACTTTCGAATCGGTGATCGTCGATCTGGTCGATAACGTGACTTACGCCGACGAAACCTCATTCGGTGATCTTAAGCTCTTGTTCCGCCATACGTTGAAGCCAGTTGCCGGTGGAACCCAAGTCACGCATCGGCTCGAAATCTCAGGACCATCCGCCGGGGATGTAGGGCCTGAACTCGGCCCTCAAATCAGCGGGGATTTTGATACTTCGATGGCACGGCTCTTCGAGTGTGCGAAAGCGTTTGAACGCCATGAATGACGAGCACTTACCAACGCAATTCAAGGACGCGTCAGAGAGCCCCGGATTGCTCCTGTGGCGAGCGACCATGCGATGGCAGCGCTTGATGACAGCAGTGCTGGTACCGCTGGGCCTGACCCATGTTCAATTCGTCCTCCTGGCCTCAGCGATGTGGCTTGGACGCGCTGGCAAGCCGCCCAATCAGGCTCAGCTTGCCGGCCAGGCGGGTACAGACATCAAGATGACGTCCGACGTCCTTGCCCGGCTGGAATCGAAGGGATTGATTACAAGGGAAGCCGATCCCAGCGATTCCCGTGCGAAAGTGATTAGGGCGACCTCTATCGGGACTGACGTTGCGAAGAAGGCGATCACGGCCGTAGAGGCGGCCGATGCGGCTTTTTTCGCGACCGTTGAGAACGCGGATTTGGTCAAGATATTGCGGCCGCTCGCCGGAGATATCGATTAGAAAAAAGGCGCCGCTCCGCAAACGGCGGAGCGTCTCTTTGCACGGCCGACCTTTCCAGAAAAGGCGTATCGGTTCTCCTATCCCACCAAGACGGAATAGTACCATGTCAAATAGCATTCTTCCTTGCCTGAGCAACACCGCAGAGGGCGATCAATGGCACGCCGATTGCGGAGCCGATGGTGCATGGAATCCCGACGGCCGGCATCGCGTGCGGGGTTATCTCGTCTCGGCGGGAGTTTGAGCCATGGGGCGCGCGTCTTGGATTGCCGTAGCCTCGGCCGAGCATGTGCGGATCGGTCGTGCGGCGGGCTTCATGCAGGTCTGTCACGGCAAGGGTGGACCCCGCTACGGCGGACCGCCCCTGGCGACACCGTCATCTACTACTCTCCCTCCGAGACCTTCCGGGGAAAAGACCGCCTGCAGGCCTTCACTGCTATCGGGATCATCACCGACCGCTCACCCTATCAAGCGGAAATGTTTCCCGGCTTCCTACCCTGGCGGCGAGATGTCGACTGGCGACCAACAGCGGAGGTGCCAATCCGTCCGCTCCTCGGTCAGCTGGCGTTCACCCGAAGCGGCAACTGGGGTTATCAATTGCGGTTCGGCCTCTTCCCCATCGAACCAGAGGATTCCGCACTCATCGCAGCCTCCATGCAGGATGATGGCTGAGCGTGCCGATGGCCGATTGATGGGATCAAGGCTAAAGCGCCGATCTCTGCGAATGAACCCCGACTGAATGGTGCCTTCAGCTTCTGTTCCAAAGGGAGCGTCCAAAAGAAAGACGTTCAACCGCGGTCTTATCCGCCTGAGGAGACACAGTCATGATCCGCACGCCTTTCATTGCAACCGCACTCGTCGCTCTCGTGGGCCTCACCGCCGCAGCCCCCGCCATGGCCAACGATGTGCGTATCGAACAATATGGCTGGTCGAACTCTGCCGGTGGCGCGCAGGAAGGATACGCAAACCGGATCAGAACCTATCAGAACGGCGGCTACAACCGGATTATCGGCCATCAATATGGTCGTCATAACCTTTCGGCTGTCGGTCAGGAGGGCAATGACAACTATGGCGCCACCTATCAGAACGGCGTCCGCAACGTCGCCGGCATCGGCCAGTTTGGCTCCAACCACACGACGATCCTTACCCAGGACGGCAATGGCAACATCGCGGCTGGCGTCCAGGTCGGTCATGGCTGCAACGCCAATGTCAGCCAGGGCGGCAACGGCAATGTCGCGGCCTTCGTCCAGGCCTGCCCGTAAGCGGCTGGGCGATGACGTGAAAGAGGTCAAGATCGCAACAGCAGACCATTGGGGGGAGACGACCCATGCCAAATAGCGTTAAACATCCACGCCGCCTGATGGCCATTCTTGCGCTGGTCCTGCTTCCCGTCGGCGCCATTGCGGCCACGACGATTGCCAACCAATCTGACGAGGCGCAGCTTTGCGAAATCAAAGCAACGCCCGGAGCAGGCATGGTAAGACTGGATGCGCTCGTCCACGCCGACAAGCATGTCGGCGGGACTTACACCTTCCATGTCGAGAAATTGGGAGACGGTGGAAGCTCCACGATCAACCAGAGTGGCGATTTTGATGCCATAGCGGGACATGCGGCAATCCTCAGCTCCGTCTCGCTCGGCTCCAAAGGAACCGAATACAAAGCCACACTGGATGTCGTGATCGGGGACAAGAGTTTCAGCTGCACGAAGCAGATCGGCAGCAACTAATCGGCCTCCGCACTCTGCAAATCCCATTAAAAGGGCGCCGGTTTCTGGCGCCCTTTTGCGTTCGATCAGGCCGAAACGACTGAACGACGACTGAACGGGCAATTCCGACTGGGTTCAGCTGCAAGATGCGAAAGTTGATCATCGGCCAACGCAGCCGGCAAATGGAGATCAGGATGACTCGCAACGTGTTTAAGGTTCTTACCGTCACTCTTCTTGCCGGGAGCCTGGCGCAAGTAGCCCTGTCTGTGCCAGCCTATGCCGGCGGCCGGATCTCGTTCAACCTCGCGCCGGACAATGCCGAGGATGCGGGTCTTTTCTCAACTGGACTGCGCGTCTATTCGCTCTACCGCGGTCTGAAAGACGCCGATATCCGCCAGCTGGGCCGGAGTAATGCGGCTGGCATCGCCCAGACTGGCCGTGGCAACCTCGGCTTCATCCGGCAACGGGGCAATGGTCATTCCGCAACCTTGCGGCAGAATGGCAACAACAATGCCTATGGCATTTTCCAGTATGGGCGAAATACTGAAACCGACGTGGTGCAGGATGGGGATAACGACAGTGGCGCTACCTTCAGCTATGGCTGGTAAGACAGTTCACCCCAGTCCCGAAGGCGACGTCACGTTGTTTCATCAACGCCTGTTCGCCGCTTTTCTTGCAGGCGAAGGCAATGGCCATCACCTACAGAATCGCTCCGACCAGCCGGCATCTTCTTGGCTGTTGGCTCACGCGGACCAGACGAAGAAACGGCCCACTACCCCGCTGAGGACTTCGGGCCAATCCAGAAAGAGGAGCTCATTTGTCCGTCACCTGTGGAACGATCTGAGGACGACCGCAACTACCTAGCAGTTCGGCACGCTCTTTCTCCACGCCGAGCCATGGTCTTGCAAACAGCGTTCGTCATGAGCGGCAAGGAAAGCACAGGCTGGTTACCGAGGACCCTTATCGTCGCCGCGCCGACAGACGATGGCGAGGAATACGTGGCTGTGAAACCATGCCTGGATACCACTTACGGCACTATGCACGATCCCAGCCAAGGCAGCACGAACGCACTCATTCGCGCCGTGAAAGAAGCCGGAATTCCCGTGGTCGCAGTTGTTCACTGGCGGGATGTTTCGCCCAAACTCTGCAGAAGAGTGTTGGCCGAAAATGAAAAAGTCAATCGAAGGCTATGCCGAGCCAAGGCGCCGGGCAATGCTTGCCTAAACACGACTGAGCCTTCGATCAGGCGGCATCAGGACGATGAAGGGTCTTCACTTCAAGGAAATCCTCAAGGCCGAAGACACCGCCTTCTCGTCCGTTGCCCGATTGCTTGTAACCACCGAAGGGGCTTCCGTAACGATGCGGCCCGCCGTTGATATGGACCATCCCGGCCCGCAACCTTGCCGCGACGCGCTCGGCGCGATCTGGGTCGCCGGTCTGGACATAGGCAGCCAGTCCATAGCTGGTGTCGTTGGCTATCACGATCGCCTCCTCCTCGGTGTCGAACGGCATGATGGCCAGCACTGGCCCGAATACCTCCTCACGCGCGATCCGCATGTCATTGTTGACGTCGGCGAAAATCGTCGGCTTGACGAAATAGCCGGTCTCGAAGCCCTCTGGCCTGCCGGACCCGCCGACGAGAAGGCGCGCACCTTCGGCAATACCCGCCTGGATCAATGCCTGCACGCGACCGAATTGAATGTCGCTGACAAGCGGACCGATATGGCTGCCTTCTTCTGTGGGATTACCGACCCTGGCGTCACGACCGACGCGCGCGGCGATCTCGACAGCCTTGTTATAGACCGACTTCTGAACGAGGAGGCGGGTTGGCGCATCGCAGGACTGGCCCGAATTGTTGAAACATTCAAGCACGCTTCCCGTAACACGATCCTCGAGATCGGCGTCCTCGAATACGAGGTTGGGAGACTTCCCGCCGAGCTCAAGTGTTACTCGTTTGACTGTGTCCGCCGCATCCTTGCTGACGGCAATGCCGGCTCTGGTCGAGCCGGTGAAGGACATCATGTCCACGTCCCTGTGCCGCGAAAGCGCGGCACCGACATTGGCGCCATCGCCGTTCACGAGGTTGAAGGCGCCGGCGGGGAAGCCGGCTTCATGTACCATCTCCGCATAGAGCATGGCGTTGAGCGGTGTGAACTCGGACGGCTTCAGTATGCAGGTCGAGCCTGTGGCCAGCGCCGGAACCACTTTCAGTGCTATCTGGTTGATCGGCCAGTTCCAGGGAGTGATAAGACCGCAAACGCCGATCGGTTCGCGCAAGAGAACGTCGCCGTTCGGCAGTGCGTCGCGCATCTTCAGCCGCCTCAGCGCATCGATGAAACCCTGCAGGTGCCCTACGCCGACATCGGCCTGCTGTTGGCGGCTCATGGTAATCGGCGCACCGAGCTCGAGCGTGATCGTCTGCGCCATCTCCTCGTAGCGGCGCTTGTAGATCTCAAGCAGTCTTTCCAGCAGCGCCAGGCGTTCCTCGACGCTTGTACGGCTGTAGCTTGAGAACGCCTTCCTTGCGGCAGCGACGGCGCGATCGATATCGGCAGCTGTGCCCATCGAAATCATCGCAACTGGCTGTTCTGTCGCCGGATTGATAACCTCAAGATCATTCGCTGCCAGCGGCGCTACCCACTCGCCATTGATGTAGAATTTGCGCTTGTCGAGCATTTATCACTCCCGTCAGATTTTCTTGTGTCTTTCGTTCAGCCAATCGGCGATCATCTGGCGGTATCGTTGGCCGCTGAAGCTCGGAAAATGCCCGCCATGCACGACGCGAGCCGGTATCGTCAAAAGCCGCTCCATCGAGGCGAGATAATCGGCCGCGTTGGAATGATAGGTGTCCTCGATCAGCGGCCCGTCGTAAAGGATATCACCGGAAATGAGCGTTTCCGTCCTCGCTTCCCAAAGGGCGATGCCACCGGGCGAGTGGCCGGGCGTATGGATGACCTCGAAGCTCCGATCGCCGAGATCGATGACATCTCCGTCTTCCAGAATACGCGTCGCCGGCGCCTTCTTCACGCTGTAGCAATGCGAGCAATAGGGCTCGGGCGGCAACGCATCGAAGATGTCATCGGTGACGTAGGGGTCGGCGAGCGTGTTCGTCCGCGTCGGATTGGCAAGCAGGTCGGCTTCCGCCGAATGGACCGCGCGGCACTCGAACTCGTGATGGCAACCAATATGGTCGAAGTGGGTGTGGCTTGCGACCGCAATCAGATCCCGCTCGGTGACGAGGGGTACCCATTCGCGTAGCGACACGACCCCCATACCGCTGTCGACAAGCAAATCGCGATCGCGCCCGCGCACGTGCCAGACATTGCAGCGGTAGAACTCCCGGATGAAAGGCTCGGAAATGAGAGTGACGTCATCCGCCAACCGTTTCACCTGATACCATTTGTCTGGGGTAACGCGTTCCATGACTTGAGCCTATGCCTGTTTCGACGGCAAGGCTACAATATCGCCGACATTGACGGCGAGCGTGGCCGCCTGGCCTTCCATCAGCGCCGCCGATTGCGGCATATGCGCGACGATGCGCATTTCCGAAGCGCCGCCGGGCGTCAGGTGGCATCGATAATGCGTTCCGAAAAAGGCGCTGCCCGATACGGTAGCCTGGCCGAGTGCGATGACGGGGCCGTCCCCCTCGCCGGCACGGCGGAAATGTTCTGGCCTGATGCAAAGCATCGTCGCCTGACCGACGGACGGCATGCCAGCCGTGAAGCAGCTTTTCGGCAATGCGACCTTTCCAAGCCTCGTCTCGACGATCGCCCGGGTCGCATCAACATCTTTGATCGCGCCCGGAATGAAGTTTATTTCACCCATAAAGCCGGCGGCAAAGAGCGAGCGCGGACGCATGTAGATTTCAGAGGGTGGCCCGACGTCTTCGATCTTTCCGTGGTTCATCACCACGATGCGATCGGCGATGGCCATGGCCTCTTCCTGGTCGTGGGTGACGTGAACGAAGGTCGTACCGACGCGCTTCTGGATCGCCTTCAATTCGTCCTGCATCTGCCGGCGAAGCTTGAGGTCAAGGGCACCCAGCGGTTCGTCGAGCAGCAGAACGTCAGGATCGACCGCAAGAGCCCGGGCGAGCGCCACGCGCTGTCGCTGACCGCCAGAAAGCTCATGCGGCTTCTTCTGCGCGGAAGACTTGAGACCGACAAGATCGAGGAGGGCACTGGCGCGTTCTTCGCGCGCCGACTTGCCGATGCCGCGCATTCTGAGGCCAAAACCCACATTGTCCTTGAGCTTCATATGCGGGAAGAGAGCATAGTCCTGAAACATCGTGGTCGTCGGGCGTTTTGCCGGCGGAACATTGGTCACTTCCTTGCCGCCGATTAAAATCCGCCCCTTCGTCGGCGACAGGAAACCTCCGAGAATGGACAGAAGCGTGGTCTTGCCACAGCCGGAAGGCCCGAGCAGGACGATGAATTCGCCTGCGTTGATGTTAAGGGAAACATCGTCGAGCGCCGTGAAGCTGGCGAAGGTCTTCGTCGCGTTCTCGATTGAAACCGGAGCGGTCATGATTTCTTTGTCCTTCCGAACAGGAACAGTTCCAACACGATCAGCAAGACGACTGAAACGAGAAACACCAGTGACCCGATCGCATTGGTCTTGGGATTGAGACCGGAACGAAGCAGGCTCCAGATCTCGACAGGAAGTGTCACCTCGAAACGGGACAGCAGGAAAGCGATGATGAATTCATCCCAGCTGAACGTCATCGACAGGAAGAAGGAGGCAAGCAGCGACGGCAGCAGCATCGGCGCCGTAACAAGCGCCATGACCTTTATGTCGCTGGCGCCGAGATCGCGCGCAGCACGCTCGATATTGATGTGGTGGTCTCCCATCGACGAATAGATGATCGCAAAGCAGAGCGGCAGATTGATCACCACGTGACCGATGCCGACTGTCCACAGCGAAAGGCCGATGCCCAGCACATTGAGGACGGTTAACAGCCCAAGTGCGATAATCAGATAGCTGACGGTCATCGGCGCAACCAGCAATCCGCGTTGCAAGGCGGAGCCTGGCAGCTTGAAGCGGGCCAGCGCATAGGCAGCGAAAAATCCGAGGAGGCAGGCAACGAGAGACGATATGGTCGCCACCAGGAACGAATGCAGCAGCGCGGCCATTAGCTTGCGATCGGCGAAGACGGCTTCATACCATCGCAGCGAGAACCCGTTGAAGGGCGGCACCGGCAGGCGCCCGTCCTGGAAGGAAAACAGCACAAGCACGATCACCGGCAGAAAGATGAAGCCGAAAATCAGAACGGCATAGACACCGGAAACGACGTTGGTGAGCCTGTCGCGCGCCATTACGTCCTCTCGATCTTCAGCCAGCGGGCGCAGGCAATATATGCAGCAGTGACGGCCAGCATCAGGATGATCGAGAGAGCCGCGGCCATCGGGAAATCGGCACGGCGACCAAGCTGCAGCATGATGATCTGCGGCAGGACGAGCTCATTATTGCCCCCGAGGATCTGCGGCGTGACGTAGTCACCGATGCAAAGAACGAAGGTCAGGAACGCGCCGGTCATGATGCCCGGCATGGTGAGTGGCAGGATGACATGCCAGAATGTCTGAAATGCATTCGCACCGAGGTCAGCTGCCGCGCGGCGATAATTCGGCGTGAGCTGCACGAGATTGGCATAGATCGTCAGGGTGAGAAGCATGACAAAGAAATGAACGAAGCCGATCACCGTTGCCGTGCGGTTGCTGGCGAGTTCCAGCGGCTCGCTGACGATGCCGAAATTCGTCAACGCCTGATTGATCACGCCATTGCGCGAGAGGACGAGCAGCCAGGAATAGGAGCGAACGACGTAGGAGCTCCAGAACGGCAGGATCGCAAGGATCAGGACTGTCCGCTGATATTTCTGCGGCACCCGCTCGGCGATGATCCAGGCCAGAGGATAGGCAAGCAGGATCGAAAGAACCGTCACGATCGCGGTAATTTCCAAGGAATTCGTCAGTCCGCGAAACAGCGCGTCCTTCTCGAAGAAGGCGATGTAGTTGTTGAGTTTCCAGACGCGGACAATCCCTCCACCCTGCTGTTCCCACAGGCTCATGGCCGCCATGAGGAGAAACGGGCCGACAAAGAAGACGATCGTCCAGACGAGGGCTGGAGCCACAAAACCCCAGGCCTTGCGGCGTTCGGCGTCTTCAAGAGAAACAGCAGCCACGGACAAGTCTCCGACTGCCCTCTCCCCAAAACGCAAGGAGAGGGTATTGTGATGGATGGCACGACGGAAGGGACGAAGCCGCTAGTTTTGCAGCATCTCGGTCCAGGCATCCTGCATCTTCGCGTCCAATTCCGCGCTTGGGATTGGATAAAGCTGCGTGCGCTTGAGATAATCGGCCTGCTCGTCCCAGCGCAAAGCGGCCTTCTGTTCGTCAGTCAGATGCTCGCCGGCCTTGGCGTTCGCGGGCATTGCCCAGTAACAGGACGACGTCGCAAGCCGTGCCTGCCCTTCGGGGCTGACGATATACTGCACGAACTTGAGAGCAAGGTCCTTCTTCGTGGAATCCTTCATGACGCCGATAGACTGCGCCCAGCGCACGGCACCCTGCTCCGGAATGGTCCAGTCGAGGTTAGGCTTGTCCTTCACCAATCCGGCCGTCAGCCACTCTCCGCCGCCGAAAACGATGTCGACCTCGCCTGTCGCAAGTGCCGTCTGCGATGAGACGACGTCACTGACCTGCTTTGCGTTGGTCTTGAGAGCAAGCAGCTTGTCCTTGATTGCCGGCATATCGGCATCGGTCAGGCTCGCCGTTTTCTTTCCGAGATCGATGCCGGTCAAACCGATCATCGGCAGATAGTAGTCGTAGACAGCGATGCGGCCCTTGTATTTCTCCGACCAGAGCTTCGACATGTCCTTCATGTCGGCCGGGTCAACTTTCGTTTTGTCGTAGGAAACGGTGTTATAGCCGAACTTCTCGGTGACGGCGTAGATCTTGCCGTCGCGGCTGTTGTTGGCCTCCATGCGCACGTCCGGGAAGATATCCGCGTTGGGGAGTGCATCAGCCGGTATCTCTGCAAGAATGCCCTTGTCGACGGCGCGCTGGACATCGACGCCGTCGATGACAAGCACGTCCCAGTCTCCCGGGCGTGACTGATCGATGATGGAGAGGCCGGCGCCTGTACCCTCATACTCCTTCAGATTGACCTTGACGTTGTTCGCCTTCTCGAAAGGTTCGATCAACGCCGGATCGGTGTGGTCGCACCACACAAGCGCGTTCAACTCGTCCTGCGCCAGGACCGGTGCCGATGTCAGCGCGGCGGCAGACGCAGCAAGCGCCAATGTCGCGGCCGAAGTCAGAAATCTGCGCGCAGATATGCCTGCAATAAGATCAGTCATGACGTTGCCCTCTGGTCGGTGGCGCTCGTTCCGGCGCCTTCACGAAAAAGATTGAATGAGTTCATTTTTTAAGTCAATATGATTTTTGAGGGCGTTCAATATTTGAAAGATGAGACATGACGGGACTGCGCGCCAAGCAGAAAGCCGATCGCAATCGCCGCATTTTGGAGGCGGCGGCGAGCCTGTTTCGCGAGGTTGGCTATGACAGCGCGCGCATCGAGGACATAGCGGAACGCGCCGAGGTGTCTGTCGGCACCTTCTACAACTACTATGAAAACAAGGGAGACATTCTCGTCGCCACGGTCTCCATGGAAGTCGAAGAGGTCCTCGAATCGGGTAAGACAATCGTTGAAAATCCACCGGCCACGACCCTCGACGCACTCCAGGTCCTGATCGAACAGTACTTCGACCACTCGCTCGTCTATCTCAGCAAGGAGATGTGGCGAACCGCCATGGCGACATCCATACAGCAGCCGGAAAGCCCCTTCAGCAGGCGATACACGGAGCTCGATAGACGCCTGTGTGATCAGGTTTCGACGCTGGTGCAGAAACTGCAGCTTCGCGGTGCCGTTATGCCGGGGATCGACGCGATAGCAGTGGGCCAGATGCTCTTTAACAACCTCAACATGATGTTCATCGAGTTCGTCAAAGATGAAGCGATGACGCTTGAGACACTGAAGGATGGCGTGGCACGGCAGAACAGGCCGCTTTCGGTCCTGATCAGCAGCCCAAAAATTCAATAACAGGGACCACAAGGATGGAACACCAGCAATATGCCGTGCTTGCGGCCGCAGAGCGCCTCGTTGATGCTTTCGCCAGGCACGATCGCGATAGCTATTTTTCGGCTTTCGCGCCCGAGGCCACCTTCATATTCCACAATCTCGATCGCCGGCTCGCCACGCGTGCCGAATATGAGGCCGAATGGGCCCTTTGGGAGACGCGCGACGGCTTTCGTGTTCACGCCTGTCGCTCGAGCGACAGAGACGTCCAGATCGCCGGCTCCATTGCCATATTCACTCACTCCGTCGAGACTGACCTTAGTGTCAACGGCGAACCTTTGACGAGCATGGAGCGCGAAACCATTGTTTTCGAGAAGCAGCCAACCGGCGATTGGCTGGCCATCCACGAGCATCTCTCGCAACGGTCTTGAGAGCAGCCGATCAGGTGCCGTGCCCTTCAAGACAAGGGCCGCACTGCCAGTGATATTGTCGAGCAATTTCGGATGAAGGACAGGACGATGGTCGAGTTGAAGAAACACCTGGAGAATCTGCGGAAGAAGTTTGGCGACAGCGCGGAATTCTTCGATCCGCGCTTTCGCCGCGTGGCCGAAAAAATCTTCAAGGGCGGGACACGCGCGGCACCCTACTCCGGCATTTCGACCTTCGCGGGTTTGCCCTACAAGGAGGTGAATTTCACCGCTCCTGATTTCGCGGACCTGCAGGTTGCGGCCATCGGCATTCCCATGGATCTCGGTGTCAGCAATCGGCCGGGCTCGCGCTTCGGACCGAGGGCAGTGCGCAGTATCGAACGGATCGGCCCCTATAATCACGTGCTGGATTGCGCTCCTGCCTACGACCTGAGGGCAGCCGATATCGGTGATATCCCGTTTGGGAGCCGCTACCGGCTGGAGCAATGCCACGGCGATATCGAGGCGGCGATCCGCAAGATTGTCGAGGCAGGCGTCATTCCGCTCTCCGTCGGCGGCGACCACTCCATAACCCATCAGATTCTGAAAGCTGTAGGTGCCAAGCAGCCCGTCGGGCTCATCCATATCGACGCCCACTGCGATACCGGCGGCCCGTTCGATCAGACGAAATTTCACCACGGCGGCCCGATGCGCAACGCCGTGCTCGACGGCGTTCTCGATCCGACCCGCACGATCCAGATCGGCATCAGGGGCCCTTCCGAATATCTCTGGGAATTCTCGTACGAATCCGGGATGACGGTCATCCACGCCGAGGAGATCAACGGGATGGGTATCCCTGCGATCATCGAGAAGGCACGGCAGATCGTCGGCGACGGCCCAACCTACCTGTCTTTCGATGTCGACAGCCTCGACCCGGCCTTTGCGCCAGGTACCGGAACGCCCGAGGTCGGCGGCCTGACCAGCCGTGAGGCGCTGGAGTTGCTTCGCGGCCTGAAGGGTCTCAATTTCGTCGGTGGCGATGTCGTGGAGGTTGCTCCGCAATATGACAGCACCACCAACACCGCGCAGGCTGGCGCTCAGATATTGTTTGAGATCCTGAGCCTTCTGGTCTTCAGCCCGGCTGTGACGGGTCGCAGGTAGGCGCCATCGGCGATCCACCGGGGCTTTTGCCCAGGCGGCGTATCGCGCGCCCCCTGCTGCGGTGATGTTTATCAGGGAAAGTCTGAGCTTTTCTCGTTCCGACTGCTTGGCAGGTTCACGCTGCCGGCAGACTGGTGGAGCGCGCGTTGACAGGTCCGAGAGATTTGAACTTAGAGCTTGGTTTTGGGATTCCGTGCCGATCACAGACCCTCTCTTGCAACTCTATAGTCCGAAAGACGCATTTGGGCTGATGCCCGATCTTCGATGCTAGATGAACCGCAAAGAGGGGGCGAGTGATGAAGAGATTGCTGATGTGTTCGTTGGCAGGTCTGGCGCTTGCAAGTTGCACGCCGACGCAGCAGGGTGCCGGTATTGGCGCCGCAACGGGTGCGGTGGTCGGTGGCGCGGTTACCAATAACGTGCGCGGTGCGGCCGTGGGTGCTGCGATCGGAGGAGCCTCCGGTGCGGTAATCGGCAACGTGGCCGGTCGGCCGGGACAATGCGAATTCCGGGATCGCAACGGTCGGCGCTACATCGCTGCCTGCCCGCGCTGACGGGGGGTTGGACCTGGAACCGCTGTCGGGGCCATTCGCGCGAACGGGCGATGGTGTCTAGGGGCAACCGGCAACGCTTTGCGCTGCCACGTCCTCTTGTCGATACTTGCACTCTCTATCCTTGGCCTGGATACGGCATCTGTCAGCTGATCGTCGGCTCATGCGCGGCGTCGACAAGACGAAATCCAGTCCTGGTCGTTTGCGCGCCGTCACTACTGCCCTGCGGAGGCCCGTGCGAGCCCACTCAGAATTCGGCTCGGGAGAAAGATCACCAGGGATGCGGCGCCCTCTACCACCGATGCCCCGTCGGCGAGCATTGTCTGGCCGACAGGCCCCTGGTCCTCTCTAACCACGCTGCGCATCAGGGCGTCGTTGTTGACGATCTCCATCAGAGTAGGAGAGCTTGCAAAGACGTTGTGGCGACCGCCGTCGATATTGGAGACATCGATGACCGCGATCTCTCTCTTCTGCAGGTCAGCGACCTCGGAACCGCTGCCGACACGTGGGTGGCCGCCTGCCAGGCGCCTTGAAAAACCGAGGGCGCGGTCGCGCTGTGAAACAATGATCGTGAACGGTCGCGGGATATCCCCAATGTCGTCAAGCTGGCTCAGGAAGACGTCGACGTCGATATCAGGTGCGGCAAGAACCACGCCACCCAAACGCTTCAGGGTGCTGGTGCGGCCCCTCAATGCCAGATCGCGCAGGGCTTCGGTGACGACATAGGCGCCCATCGAATGGCCGACCAAGATTATTCTCCTTGCGTTGGTCTCAGCCGCGATCTCGATTGTCTCGGCAAGACCTCGCCGACCGATCAGTGCACTGTCGCGATCGAAGACGTAAAGAGGGATCGAGGCTCCGGATGGCCAGGCGTAATGCAGCGAGACCGACTTGATGTTGTAGTCGTAGGTGATCTGAGCATTGCGGAAAACGCTGTCGGCGAAATTGTTGTTGTAACCGTGTACGAAGATGAAGATCTCGCGATCGTCAGGCGCGCGCTGCGCCAAGGCGGCGTTCAGCTGCCTGATGAACTCGTGTCGGTCAGCGATCGGTTGGTAGGTTCGCGCCGAAAAATGCCGGCTCGGATCGGGAATCCGCCCACTTGTCTCGACGCGGCCAGGAACGTGGTTCCTTGGAATTCCAATATCGAGCTTCGCAAAATTCAGCGTCTGCGACCGCTCGGCCGAATATGGCAGCGATAGATTGTCGGATCTCGCGCGCGTGGTCGCGACATAGATCGAAACGGTCGCCCGCGGTTGCGATCCCGATGACGATAAAACGGGAAGGCCAAGAACCGCACGTGGCCCACCGCAGCCGACAAGCGCCAACAACATCAGGATTACGATGACGGACAATCGCATTGACGACATGGCCCAGTCTAATTCTCTGGCAGCTGTTTAATCTGGTGTTCAACAAAGACAATCGGTGCAGATCACTTCTCCGGCTGCACGCATGAGGCGATCCATTTCAAAGTTCTAAGCGATGAGCAGCGGGCGTGGTAGATGAATTTCAGGCGTCCTTGCTCAAATCAGAGTTGCGTGTCGTTCAGGTGACAAGTTGACGGCGTTTCAATCTCGCACGCGTCGGGTTCCTTCCGCCCGAGACTGCCAAATCTGGACTGCAAGCATAGTTGCGGGATTCTATGCTGATCACTTCGCTTCTTGAACCGCTCTATAGTTTGCGACGGGCACTGGCCCTTGGGTACTAGTAGACTGTGCAAGCTTGGCAGGGCATTTCAGGGAGCATCGTCATTTGAGTTCTTCCACGGGACTTCTACCGTCCGCGTTGATCCCCGGGACAGATGGATTGATGAATAACGGGGGCGCTTTTTTGCTGATATCCTTCAGCCAGGTTGCGCTTTCTCTCAGCACTAACCTCGGCCGCATACAACCGGCGACGTGCCGCATCCGATCGCTGGGAACGCGTTTGTCGTATTGAATCTTGTCAATTTTCGCTGCCCACGCATGGCAGGAAGTCGGCGACGCATTGGTGGAATGGCCGGCATTTGCGATTTTGGTGCAAGCACATCCAGTAAAGGAGGACTGATCATGTCAACTTTGATTGCGATTGTTTATCCGAGCGAAGCGAAAGCCGAGGAAGTGCGTCAGCGCTTGTTCGAAATGCAGAAGGAATACCTGATCAAGGTCGGAGATGCCGTCATTGCGACGAAGAACGACGGCGGAAAGATCAAACTCAATCAATTGGTCAACACCACCGTTGCCGGTGCTGCATCCGGCAGCTTCTGGGGTTTGCTGATCGGTGTTCTGTTTCTCAATCCGCTTCTGGGTGTGGCGGTTGGCACGGCATCCGGCGCCATTGGCGGAGCTCTGACCGACGTCGGTATCAACGATCCGTTCATGAAGGAACTCGCCGCCAATCTTGAGCCGGGCAAAGCCGCCTTGTTCGTGCTGATCCAGGAAATGACCGCCGACAAGGTCCTGAAAGAGATATCGGCCCACGGCGGCGTCGTACTCAAGACCTCTCTCGACGAAACGAAAGAACAGGTCTTGCGCGACGCGTTGCAAAAGGCGGCCACTGCCAGCTAGTCTACAACAATCGAGCCTGTCGGGCGGCGCGCGCATCTGGCCAGAAGGTAGGCTCGCGCGCGCCAGGAGGAAGGGTCCGCCTGGTGAATTCTCGCACGCAAGGCCACTCCCCGTCTTCCTGACGGTGGTTGGAAGATAGACCAACATTCCAGGGGCAAATATGCAGGAAGCAGGCGGCAGTCGCATCATCGGTTCAACGGCAACCGGTATCCTGGTGCTTGCTCTGCTTTATGTCGCGCAGTCGATCTTCGCGCCGCTCATCTTCTCTTTGTTCGTCATCGCGCTCGTCTGGCCTTGTCAGGAGGCATTGCAGCGCTTCCTTCCAAAACTTCTTGCGCTCCTGATCACACTGAGCGTCACTATGGTCGCTATCGTCGCCATCGGCTCATCGGTTGCCTGGGGGTTTGGCAGGCTCGCGCAATGGCTCTTCGTCAATGCCGACCGTTTCCAGGCTGTCTACGTCGACTGGACAAACTGGCTGGAAGAGCACGGCCTGGCTGTCGCAGGCCCCTTGGCCGACCGCTTTGATGTTGCCTGGCTGGTTGGTTTTGTCCAAGGGATGGCTGGCCGGTTAAACAGCTTTGCCGGTTTTGCGGTTCTGGTCTTCATCTTCATCATGTTGGGCCTGCTTGAAGTGGAAGACTTCAATAAACGTCTCGTCTCCCCCGCAGCACAACCTCATGGAATGCGCATCCTGGTGGCCAATCGTGTGCTTGGCGCGAAACTGCGCCGCTTCATGATTGTTCGCACTTTCGCGAGTATCCTCACCGGGTTGGTGGTCTGGCTCTTTGCGCTGGGTGCTGGGCTCGAACTTGCCGCAGCTTGGGGAGCGATCGCATTCGCGCTCAATTACATCCCCTTTCTCGGGCCCTTTGTTGCGACAGCGCTTCCGACGCTGTTTGCCATCGCCCAATTCGAAGCATGGCAGACGGCAGTCGCCATTTTCGCCAGCCTTAACTTTATCCAGTTCATCATCGGTAGCTATCTGGAGCCAAGGTTGACCGGGGCGTCACTGGCAATATCTCCGTTTGCCGTAATTTTTTCGGTGTTTTTCTGGAGCTTTATGTGGGGCATTTCGGGTGCCTTCATCGGTGTGCCGATCCTTATCGCATTCATCGTGTATTGCGCCGGTACGCCGTCTGGAATGTGGATTGCCACGCTGCTCTCGGGCAGTTCAAGGGCTGGTGCCGATCATGGGCCATAAAAGATCCAAGAGCGGTGCACGGCACACGGAAGTAGAAAAACCACTGTATAGCGACCTCGTTCACTGATCGTGCATCTGACGGTTGAGGAAAGAGGTCGAAAGGGCTAAATTGCCGCCGGGAGGAACACTGCCTGCTCCAGGCAGCTTGCCGAAACATACCGGAACGAGCGCTGGAGTTTATGCATCCGCCGTGTGCAACGGTCGTCCCCAGAAACGCAAATAACCGCAGAAATCAGTTCGCTTGCATCATTCAGACGTCACCCTACTTCGCTCCTGGGCCAAAGAGGTAAGCACGAATGAACTGCACATTCCTTTCTGTCGACTTACCCAGCCGTTCTGTCGCGGCATACCTGGCGCACAGCATCACACTCCAAGGGATCATCTCCGTTTCGAGCGATCCTATTGCCCACAGATCCACAACACCAGCCGGCCATGCCTTCGGGCAAGGCTTTCCTACTGTGTTGGGCATCATACTTACTGTGCTGGGCATCATGGGCGGCGATCACGGCGGCACTAAGGGGTAACGTGATGATGGAAGGCCTCACGAACCATTTGAGGTTACCCGAACGCGAGCCCGATAACGAGAGCCAGGCGCGCCTGGACTACCATGCCGTCGAGGCAATCTCATCGGACGGGAGGGCACCGTCCTTGCCCTCATTTGAATTTTCGACCACTGGCCTGCCGCGAGCGGAGCAGTTTGCGATATGGCACAATAGTTTCGCGCCCATGCTCGAACTTTCCGATATCGAGCCCATGACTGCAAATTTCAAAGGCCGGCAAAGGCTCTGGGATCTTGGAAGTCTTGTTCTTGCCGAAATCAGCACGGACCGCCTCGCATTTTCGAGCCTGCCGGGACATGTTCGGCGAGATCCCGTCGATCATTGGACCATGACGGTCCTGCTGTCCGGACAGATCCGCACTGGTACGGCGAGAACCGCGTTTACCGCCGGTCCGGGTGAGGTCCAGGTCCACTCACTCGGTCGCTCCTTCGATGGCGTCGTCGACAAGAGTGAGATGCTCGTCCTGTTTGTGCCGCGTGATCTTTCGCTTGAGACGTCCGCCACACTCGGCTCGGCGGAGTTTTCGACGCTTGGGACCGGCATGGGACGGCTGTTTTCGGATTATCTCGTTGATGTCGCCAATCGCCTGCCGATGCTCGCCCAGGCCGACCTTCCCGGGCTCGCCGCAGCCACACGCGCGATGATCCTTGCCTGCGTGCAGCCATCCGCAGATCATATCGAGGCCGCCGAAGGGCCGATTGCCAATGTGCTCCTCGAAAAGGCCCGCCAACTTGTACACAGCCGCTTGCTTGATCCAAAACTCGGGAGTGAGCTGGTGCGGCGGGAACTCGGCATCTCGAGGACACGGCTCTACAACCTGTTCGAGCCCTTCGGTGGAGTGATGCACTATATTCAGCACCGGCGGCTGCTCAGCGCCTACGCCGCATTGACCGACCCCAACGATCGACGTCTTATCTTCCAGATTGCCGAAGAACGCGGGTTCAGCGACGGCGCCGAGTTCGGCCGGGCGTTCAAGCGAGCCTTCGGCTACAGCCCGAGCGAGGTGAGGAACCGAGGAGGAGGTGGCATCCCGGTTCGCCCGGACCTCGAGCATTGCCCATCGCAGGAGCGACTTGGCGTGCTTCTGCGAAGGCTGCAGGGGTAATGAGAGGCGCCCTTAAGCGGTGCCACTACGCCATTTTGCAAGCAAGGACTCACCGAACAAGGAACCCAAGAACAGCTGCGTTCGCTAGATCGATAAAGAATGCCGAAACGAGTGGCAGGATGATGAATGCGATCGTTGCCGCACCATGAATTTTGGTGACGGCGGTCATGTTGGCTATTGCGGTGGGGGTAGCACCCAGCGAGATGCCGCAAAAACCCGCGGAGATCACGGCGGCTTCATAAGTGCGCCCCATTGCTGCAAACACCACGAACAGGATGTAGGCCACGGCGACGATCGTCTGGATCGCCAGCACGATGGCGAGCGCCGGACCAAGCCCACTCAGACCCCACAGCTGCATGCTCATCAACGACATTGCCAGAAACACGTTCAAGGAGAGATCCGATATCAGCGAGAGAGCGCGGCTGCGCGTCGGCCAAGGCAAACCGGGCACAAGGAACGGGACAGTGTTGGTCATCACAATTGCGACCAGCAGGCAGACGACAAACAGAGGAAGATTGACGCCGGCCTCCACGATGATCTCATGCAAGGCATATCCAACGAGGATGGCAATATTGGTGACCAGCAGCGCTTGCAACAAGCTGACGTAGCTGACGTCATCGTGATGGCTGCTTGCCGCTTCACGCGACACACCGATCGTCAGTTCCTCGTCGCGGTGACCGCTCAGTCGATGACGTTTGATCAGATATTGTGCAATCGGCCCCCCGATCAGGCTGGCGATAACAAGGCCGAGTGTGGCGCTGGCTATGCCGACTTCAAGCGCGTTCGTCAGGCCGAAACGGTTGGTGATGATCGGAGCCCAGGCAATGGTCGTACCGTGCCCCCCGATCAGCGAGGTCGATCCGAGCAATATCGCAGTGCCTGGCGGAAGACCAAGGATCTCGCTCGTTCCAGCGGCGACAAGGTTCTGGATGACGAGGAAGACCAGCGTCAGGCCGAGAAGGATGAGGAAGGGCTTTCCTCCCGCTGCCAGATCGGACAACCTGGCATTCAGCCCGACACCCGTGAAGAAGTAGAGAAGCAGCATGTCGCGTGCAGCAAGCGTGAAGCTGATTTCGACGTCGAAGAACTCGTAGGCGGCGAGGGTCGCCAAGGCTGCCAGAAGGCCGCCAGAGACTGCTTCCGGAATGCTCCAGTGCGCAAGGATTGGAATTGAACGGTTGAGGTTAGCGCCGGCAAAGAATACGAGAATTGCGATGGTAAAGGATAGTAGTCCCGGAACCTCAATCGCCCACATATGTCACCCCTGCTGACGCCGCGGCTCTTGCCGCCTTTGCGGTTGGGCGCCAGCTTGACACGCGATATGGGTTTGGGCCAGCGCAAATGGCTTGCGCCCGTCACGGATGTGCCTGTGGTCGGAATCGCGTGCGGATTTTGAACGGCGTCGTCCCGCAGCCTTTTGACCGATCGTCCTAACGCATCGACTACAGGAGATATTCGATCGCTAGGCGCCCACGGCAAACATCCCGAACCGGACCGCGACAGTTGCGATCGTTCCGCTCGGATCAGGAGGCGCGTACGCACAACTCAACGCGCCGGCGCAATCTGGCAGTAAATCCTGAAGAATGTCTGAAAGACGGGTGTCGTCTCAGCCGTAACGACCACGATCGAACGCGCAGTGATCTTGGCCGATGGCAGTGCTGAGCGGTCGAGCCTCTCGAGAGCATCTGCCCAAATGCCGGGAACAAACCTGGACACAATTCATTTCTCTTAAAGCAGAGAGGAGAAACGACATGACGTACGACCCCAATGATCCCGTCCGCAACCCCAGCACAGAACCGGAGCTGCGCCCGATACCCCCTCGCCGCAGCACAAGCACCTGGATCGGATGGGTTGCTGCGATCGCAGTGATCCTCATTGCGGCCTTTGTGGTCACGCAATGGTATGGCAGGCCGGACACGGACCCGAACCCGACCGCTTCGACGACTGAATCTCAGCCGATGAAGCCGCCGGTTGCGCCGGCTGCACCGTCCAGTGAGCCGGCAACGCCAGCTCCGGCCAATCCCTCGACGGGCGGCACGATGCAGCAGTAAGCATATTGCAGAAGCGGGAGGCCTCTCAGGGGAAGATCCCGCTTTTTTTACTCTGGCTTGTCCCTCGGAGCCGTTCGAGGGAGCCGTTCGAGGCTGCGCGATTTTTGAAAATCCACCACTGCGATGTGGTGACGCGACAGTGGGTAAAGCGCGTTTGAGCAGCAATCCCCCGCAGGCGGGACAAATCGCGACGAGCGCGCTTGACGAATGCCAATCCTTTCAGTTCGATGGCGCCGAAACAGGCGAACTCGATCATGACAGCCCTTGAAACCGGATGCATTGTCGCATTGCTGTTGGCATGCGCGGCTTTACTCGGAACGCGGATCAGCCGGCGTCTGCCCGACCATCACCTGTCCCCAGACTCCAAGGAAGCAATCAAGCTCGCCACCGCCGTTGTCGGCACTCTTTCTGCGCTCGCGCTCGGCTTTCTGGTCGCATCCGCCAAAACGACCTTCGACGATGCGGAAACTGAATTGAAGACATCGGCTGCGCGGCTCATTCTGCTTGACCGCGTATTGGCCCAGTATGGCGCTGAAACGGCCGAGGCGCGCAAGAAGCTTGCCAATCTCGTCGAACTTCGCATAACGCAGAGCTGGGGAGGTCTTGCCGGCGCGACCATCGGGACGAGAACGGCCGATGATCTCGGCGTCGAACCGGTCCAGACGATATTGAGGGGACTGACGCCTGAAGACGATGTCCACCGCCTGCTCAAGACACGTGCGCTGGAAGTCAGCGGTGACATCGCGCAGGCCCATTGGCTGGTTCTCGAAACGGGAAACGAGGGACTGCCGACGGCCTTCCTGGTCGTGCTGACATTCTGGCTGATCGTTATTTTTCTGACGTTCGGCCTTCTGTCGCCTTACAACGGCACGGTCATATCGATCGTTATCGTCTGTGCGATATCCGTCGGAGGTGCGATCTTCATCGTCATCGACATGGCTCACCCCTACGGCGGCCTGATCTACGTGTCGGATGAACCTCTGCGCGTCGCTCTATCCCGTATGGGGCACGGTTGAAGGACACCCCTCGAGGAACCTGGCCGCCGGTCGGGCGCGGATCAATGCGTCGCCGCGCGCTTCCTCGATGTCGCAAGAATGTAGTCGTCCGCAATATCCGCGATCGCCATGGCGATTTCGGTGGACGAGAAGCCGACGAGTTTTTCCCCCTGGATGATCAGATATACGGCTTCCTCAATCTTTTCCCGGCAGGCCGACAGGCTGTCGGCGTGGTTGATCATGATAGGACGTAGTTCCATGGCCCTTGTCTCCGGTCGATACGGCACACGTTTTTGATGTGCGTGGAATGATGATGTTGGTTAAGCAGCGCGCCTATTCGTGACAACCGAGACGCTGTCGAATGACACCCCACCCATCGATCAGTTCAGCGAAAAGGCGTTGCGGCCCATGGTCTCCGCAGGAGCCAAGGTCGCTAAGGCTTCAACTTAACCGTGCCCAGACCATAGTCACAGAAATTGCGAATGGCTTGTGAAATCGACGTGACACCACCATAAATGGAACAGTCAAAATATATACTGCCCAAGGTCGGTAATATCAAAAGACGATATTGCTGCCCTCAACGCATCAATCTTGCCTGCATTTCGACAACATGGGTAATTTCGCAACGCGACAAGGAAAATGTAGTCGCGAATGTGATTCGTTTCTTGAAAAAATTTACTCTTGGTTGTATTTTGTTCGAAAGTCATCACATTGCCAGTCTGACACGAGGAAACGGGGGATGCCATGAAGGCCAAAACTCCAAACGCTATCGATGCCTATGTGGGCGAGCGTGTCAGGTTGAGGCGAAAGCTACTTGGCATGAGCCAGGTTAGCCTGTCTGAATCGCTGGGCATTACATTTCAGCAGCTTCAAAAGTACGAAAAAGGTGTCAACCGCATAGGCGCAAGCCGCCTGCAGCGAATTGCGGAGGTCCTTGGCGTGCCCATCGGTTTCTTTTTCGATGAGGAGACGTCGCGGAGCGCTGGCCTGCGTTTGAGTGCCGAGACCGATGAAGTCGCGCATTTCATCGCTTCAAAAGAGGGACTGGCGCTGACGCGCGCCTTCATTGCGATCGAAGATCCGAATATTCGTCGAAAGCTGCTTGCACTTGCGCGCAGCCTTGGCTCCACGCAGTCGGTCGCGGATGAGTATGAGCGTTGGGATCATGCGGACGAAACACGAGGATAGCGCGTGCTGCATCTCCAGACATTTGGCGAACTGCGCCTGACGGACGAGGCAGGCAATTCCGTGGGGTATCCCGCCAAGGCGCTGTTGACCATGGCGTATCTCTTCACCTGCAAGGGCCATGCGCTCACGCGCCAGGAGGTGGCAGCGTTTCTCTGGTCGGATGCCGAGCCTGATCAGGCCGGCCTCAATCTGCGAAAGCTGATTTCTCGCATCCGCCAAATCGATGATAGCGACACCGCGCCGCTGCAAATCACGGCGACGTCGGTGGCATTGCGCGCGCAACGCCTCAGCGTCGATGTGCAAATACTAGATAAACCGGGCCTGGCGATAAAAGGGCTGAAGGCGTGCAGCGATCTGCTTCAGCGCGATTTTGCAGGCAACGTCAGATCGGCAAGCAAGGCGATCGACAACTGGATCGCACGCGAGCAGCGAACCCACAGGGTCAAGTTGCGGCAGATACTCATCGAGGCTGCGCGATCTGCCCAATGCGCAGATGACTACCGGACCGTGTCCGGCGCGGCCTTGCAGCTTCTCGAGCAGGATCCGACCGATGAACCGGTTCGGGCGATGCTGCGCGGACTGCCGGGCGTTGCCCGCCCGGGCATACTGCCTCCGACAGGCGAGACCTCGAACCATGTGATACCTGCTGAGGCGCGGAATGAAAACAGCCGCGAGCCATTGCAACAGGCCGGCTCGGCCCTGCCGCGACTGGTCTTGCTTCCTCCGACCTCACAAAGTGGTGTCGTTGGGCTGTCGCTTGCCGCCGCGCTGATCGAAGACGTTACGATCGAGCTTTGTGCCTTGCGCAACGTTTCCATCGTTGCTCCGCACACGGCAGAGCAAATCCGGCGGGACTCCGACAAAGCGGCTGCTATCGCCCGCCACTCGATTTCCTATCTCCTTGATACGAGACTTTCAGGCGAAGGCCTTTACGCCCAGCTTGTCTACTTCCCGACCGACGAAATCATCTGGGCGACGCGTTTTCCCATGACTGCGGCAACGCTGCCGACCCAGCGGCGGCTCATTGCCCTGAACCTCTCATCATCTGTCGTGGATGAGCTTGCCAGGCGCGAACAGGCCCGGCTCAGCCTGGAAGCCAATCCGCAGGCCTATCATTCCTATCTTGTGGGTGCGAGCCTGATGGGCAAGCTGACCCTGCCACACATCCGCAGGGCGAGAGCGGCCTTCAAGGAGGCGCTGAAATACAATCGAGACTTTTCGCCGGCGTTTACCGGCTTGGCACGTACCTATACCAGCGAGTGGCTGGTGACTGCCCAGGGCAATAAGGAATTGCTGGGTCTTGCCGAGCAGAACGCATTGAAGGCAATAGAGCGGGACGAGGTTTTCGCCGGCGGCTACCGGGAACTTGGCGTGACAAAACTCTACCTCGGAGACGTCGATGAGAGCGTGGCTTCACTCAGTCATGCGGAAGACTTGAGCCCGCATTTTGCCGACGTGATCTACAGTCACGCCGACACACTGGTGCATGCCTCGCGTCCCAAGGAAGCCCTGGTAAAGATAAAGAAAGCGATGTCACTCAATCCCATATCACCGGACAGCTATCTCTGGTGTGCCGCCGGCGCAAGCTATTTCCTCGAGCGGTACGACGACGCCATGGCCTATGTGGAAGCCATGAAGGACAAGGCGCCGGCTTATCGCATTGCTGCTGCGAGTTGCGCCATGATCGGCGACCGCAGGCGGGCACAGTTCTATCGGCAGCGTGCGGAAACGCTGAACCCTGTCTTCGACCTGGAAAAATGGCTCTCCGTCGTTCCGATGAAGGAGCAATGGCAGAAGGATCTCTACAGAGAAGGGCTTTTGAAAGCTGGATTTTGACACCAACGAAAGGAAACGTCATGTCAAGAGCAGTTGTATTTGGCATTGCAGGCGATGCAAACCTTTGGATTGCCGACCTCGATGCGGGGACGGTCAAGCAAGTCGCGCCCACCGGTGAACTGGCAAAGATCGCGGACTTGCGCAAGGCGGGTGCCACCGTCGTCAAGAAGGTGGACTTCGCTGTTGCGATCTCTACGGCGAAGGCGGTGTTTTCCGGTCATTTCGAGCCTCACCCTGACCACCACTGAGCTGGCCATCTATTCCGATCGAACAATCCCGCCCTCTGAAACGCTTGCCCGAACCGGACCGTTGCTGGCGGATTTCGGCATAACACGCGTGGCCCGGCATACGGGCCTGGACAACATCGGCATTCCGGTGTGGTGTGCTTATGTGCCGAATGGGCGGTCGATCGCGATCGCCCAGGGCAAGGGATTGACCGATGACGACGCCGAGGCTTCGGCAGTCATGGAAGCGTTGGAGCGCGTCGTGGCCAACAGCCCGGTCGTTGCGACGTTGCGCGCGTCGGCAAAGGATCTGCAGGCTGCGGGTTTGTCTGTCGATACGCTTTCCTGCCTGATCGGCCAACTGGAGGAGGATATCCAGCCGGACGAGCAGATTGACTGGGCTCGCGGCAAGGAACTCCTGACCGATCAGGAGATTTATGTCCCGTTCGAGGCGGCGCTTTTGGACAGGACGCGACACAACCGCTTCTGGATGTCTTCCGATGGCCTTGCCTCCGGCAATACCGAGGAGGAGGCAGTTCTGCACGCGGTGCTTGAGCGTATCGAACGCGATGCCTATTGCCTTTGGCAGATCGGCACGGAAGAAGATCGGCTTGAGCGCTGTATCGACCCGCTGGGCTTTGACGATCCGGTTGTCAACGAACTTGTTCGTAAGATCGAGGCGGCGGGGCTCGTGATGCGCATGTTCGATATGACAAGCGACATTGCCGTCCCGTGCTTCACAACGATCCTCGGGCCTGAAAAGCGCGACAGGGAAAACATCCGCTTTGTCGAAGTGACCGGCGGCAGCGGCGCGCATCTTTCACCGGTGCGAGCAGCCATTCGGGCAATAACCGAGGCTGTTCAATCGAGGGTCACATACATCAGCGGCGCACGCGACGACTTGTCGCCGGAAGTATTTCTAAGGCGCGTGCCTGCGGAGACCTTGCGCGCCCTTGACGCCATTCCGCTCGCGCCCACCAGGGCTGCGCCTCTACAGCGGCACGGCGTCAGATCGCAAATCGATGGGGTTCTCGATGCCTTGCGTGAGCGACAGATTGCCTCCGTCATCGCGCTGCCGCTCAGCGAGCCGCGCCTTCCCTTTCACGTTGTCAAACTATTCGTTCCAGACCTCGAAAATCCCGAGGGCGCGCGCGCGCGCCGTTTTGGCGCCCGAGCCATTGCAAAGACGGTGTTCTCATGAAGGTCGTCTTTGTCGGGCCAAGCCTCCCGGATGCAGCTCTCTTGGCCGGGGACGAGATCGCCATATGCCCGCCTGCCGTTCGAGGCGACGTTCTGGCAGCTGTAGAAGCAGGCGCGCGGGCGATCGGCATCGTCGACGGTGGTTTCGAATACATCGCACCGGTGTCGCACAAAGAGATCCTTTATGCGCTTTCGCGGAACGTCCGCGTGTTCGGCGCCGCAAGCATGGGCGCGCTGCGGGCGGTTGAGTGTCGGGTTTTCGGTATGGTCGGTGTCGGTCGCATCTACAGCGAGTATGCATCAGGCCTGACAATCGACGACGCCGATGTTGCGTTGCTGCACGGCCCGGCAGAGCTCGGATATAAGGCGCTGACGATACCGCTGGTCAACGTCAGGGCGACTCTCGATGAGCTTGAGCGTCATCAGGTTTTGACCAAGGAGCTTCGGAGGGCGCTTGAGGCCGCTGCGGCAAATTTGTTCTTCAAGGCGCGGACATGGCGCGCAATCGTTTCAAGCTCCGATGTTCCGGCAGCAGATAGGCAGCAATTGCTTTGCCTGCTTCGCTCGAACGAGGTCGATCAAAAGCGGGCAGACGCTCTCGCCCTTATCGAGGCGGTTCGGGCGGCGAATGACCCTCTTCCTGCTGAGGTTACGTGGCAATTCAACAAGACATTTATTTTGCCGGAAAAGCTGTAATATGCCGGGCACCGCATCAAATGCAACAATAAGGTGTGTCACGTGTTTTTCACGGGCCTTTTGCGCGTATGCTGAATATTCTTTGCGCTGTTCGAGGGAGAACAGAAATGAGTTCAGCATTGGCAAACAGACCGATCGCCCTGGATAGCACCGAGCGATCTTCCGAAGATTTAGAAGAACTCGTCGCACTGGCGCGCATGATCGCTTACGCGAAATACGCGGCCGAAGACGTCGACCTTGTTGGGGCGATGCACTGCCTTGGGATGGCCCTGAATGAAGTTCTGCGTGAAATTGGGGACGGTCCGCACGAAGGCTTGGCGGACGTTCTCGCGTCTAAAGCGGCGACCTGTCTGAACTGACGCTATTGAGGGGACTGCGGGGATAGGCCGGCGTCATGCGCCGGCCTATTTCAATTTCTTGGAATAAACGCAAAGCTTCTCAGAATGCTGATAATCATTGCTCTTATAGTACTGCGCAACACCGCCCGTGCTGCGCGAGACGAGCCACACGTGCACGTAGCCCATGATGCGAGCCTCCTCCTCCAATCGGCTCAACAGGCACGAACCGATTCCTGAGCGCTGGTGCTGTGGCCGTATCGCGATTTCCGCCACATGTATTCCTCGCCCTGTCACGGAGGTGTGTGGCAGGCCAAAGGCAAAGCCAACGGGTCTTTCTGCCTCGAACGCTGCCACAGCCAGACACATGGGTGTTGTTGTCAGTTCGTCGATGCGGGAAACGGCATTCTGGACCGTCCACTCTTCGTGCCAAGGTTGCTCGGCGTAGGCTTCAACGATAATGTCTGCGCTTTGAAGCGCTTCATCCCGGGTCATGCGTCTATAGATGATTGCCATTCACGTTACTGTCACCACAACCACGCATGACACGCGTCGTGGCGCCTTCCTGTTCACTCTACCCCGTGACGTTAAAGCACAGGCCTGACGAGCCGTGTTGTGACTTCGCCGTGACACGCGCGCCACGCGAAGGCCGGCGTTGAAATTACAGGACATTTTCGATCGGAATGGTGGCATATGCACGCCATAGTTTAAGCCATCGCGCTATCGCGCGCCGAGACGTCGCCAACTAGCTTGACACCAAAAGAAAGTGACTTAATCTAATCGCCGGATCAGAGAGGCTCGATGTGTGGAGGCAAAGAGCACGTCATGGATCCTGTTCAGGGAGGACATAGGGTGAGGAAGAAGGCAATTACGCTTGCGCTTGCTGCCAGCACGATTTTCGCACTGCCGCAGCTCAGCATCGCTCAAGACACCATCACCGGTGACATCGTCGGCAAGCCCGATGCACCAAACAAGATGGTTTTCCGAATGACCACAGATGGCCCGCGCAACAACGAACCGGCTTATGCGCAGGGTTATAGCAAGCTCTTTAACGATTTCATCGCCAAGCGTCCCGACTGGCAGATCGAGCTGCAGATGATGTCGGGTGACATCGGTCAGGAGCAGGCCCGCATGCTCGAACAGGCAAAGTCAGGCTCGGCTCCCGATTGCGCGGCCGTAGATTCTTTCGTGCTGCCATTGTTCAAGAAGGCCGGCGTCTTGCAGTCCTTCTCCCCCTACTTCAGCAAGGACGAGATCGCTCAACTCTTTCCGTTTATCCGCGACGGCATCACCGGCACCGATGGCAACATCTATGCGTGGTGGTGGTCGACGGACCTGCGCGTCCTTTATCGCAACAAGGACATCGTTCCCGATGCTCCCAAGACCTGGGATGACCTGAAGAAGGCGGCATTGTCGTCTGTCGAAAAGGGTATGGAAGGGGTCCTGTTCAATGGTAGCCGCTACGAGGGAACGACCTTCGACTGGCTGGCGAATTTCTGGGCGCAGGGCGGCAAACTGGTCGATGACGAAGGCAAGCCAATCTTCGGCGAAGGCGAAAACCGCGAGAAATTCATCAAGGCTGTCAACTACTACCGCGATCTCGTCGAATCCGGGGCGGCGCCAAAGCGCGTGGCAACGATCGGCAATTACGACGACTTCAATGCCGCCGCGGCAGCCGGCACCACCGCGCTTTTCGTCGGCGGCAACTGGCAATATGCGCAGCTGAAGACAGCACTCGATCCCAACGAATTTGCGAAGTGGAGCTTCTCGCCGCTTCCAGGACCGACGGCGGATCAGCGCTCGACCGGCACTGGTGGCTGGACAGTTGCCGCCTTCAGCAAGGATCCCGCCAAGGTCAAGGTCTGCGCCGATCTCGCGCGTGAAGTCTATATGGGGCCTGCCAACGCGCTGCAGGAGCAGCTCCCCACACGTGCTGACCTTTACGATAAATACGAGGTGTTTTCGAGCGATGCCAACAAGACATTCGCTGCAGCCTTGAAGGTCGGCCAGGCAAGGCCCGGCGCTCCGGTCTATCCCGAGATCTCGAACCAGATCCAGATCATGATGGGTAAGGTGCTGACCGGCACGCAGGCCACCGAGGCTGCGGTGGACGAGGCCTTTAGCGCTTCTCTCAGCGCCTTCAAACGGAGCTGAGTGATCGATCGGCGGCGCAAAGTCCCTCCTTTGCGCCGTCGGCCCCGACTGGACGTCATCCTTTTAAGGACAATGGACCGGACTGATCGATGATGAATGCAAGCATTGCAGCCGAGCGTCCGCAAAGGCTCGGCGTAGGTACCAGTCGCCGGCGTAATCCATCGCCCCTCCCCTGGCTTGCGCCACTCATTTTCGTGCTGGGCGTCTTCTATCTCTATCCGCTGCTCGACGTATTGCGCTTTGCCTTCACCAATATTTCGCTCGTCGGCAACGATCAGCAATACACGCTGCAAACAATCATCCACACTCTCTCAAAACCCGAGCTCGCCCAGATACTCTGGGTCACCTTCGTCTTCACGGCGTCGAGCGTCATCGCCCAACAGGTGCTCGGTTTCTTCACCGCCCAGGTCGTGGTGCGCAGCGAAAAGCGTGGCCTGTTTGGATCAACCATCGTGCGCACCACTGCGCTCGTCGCATGGGTCGTTCCCGGCATTGCCGGCGGCATCATCTGGAAGATGCTGTTCAACGAAGCGCCCTTCGGCGGCCTGAACAGCCTGTTGCGCATGGTGGGGGCTGCCCCGGTGCAGTGGCTTTCCGATCCCGCCATGGTCATGTGGTCCGTCGTCATCTCCAACGTCTGGCGCGGGACGGCCTTTTCAATGGTTGTCATGTATGCTGCCATCAAGGCGATCGATCCCGAGCTTTACGAGGCTGCCTTGATGGACGGCGCCAATGCCCGCCAGCGCATGTTCTACATCACTTTGCCACAACTGCGCACGGCGATCCTCGTCAACATGATCCTGATCACGATACAGACACTGAACACGTTCGATGCCATCATCTCCCTGACCGGTGGCGGACCCGGACGGGCGACCGAAGTGCTGTCGCTTTACACGTTCAATGTGGTGTTTCGAAACTACGACCTTGCGGCAGGTGCCGTGCTATCGATCCTGATGCTCGTCATCAGCCTTAGCCTTGCGCTTGCTTATGCGCGCTTCCTTCCGCGAGGAGAGCCGGCATGAGAACGTCGAAAGAAGATCGGCTCGGCGACCTCTTCAGCTACATTTTCCTTGCCGTAACATTCCTGTTTTTTGCCTGGCCATTGCTCTGGCTTGTCTCATTGGCACTCAGGACACGCAAGGAAGTCTTTCTCGGCGTCAGCCGGTTCATTCCAAAGGCACCGACGCTCGACAACTTCGCGACGATCCTGTCCTCCGTCAAGTTTGCCGGGTACCTGTGGAATGCGTTGATCCTGTCCACATCAAGCGCCATCGGCTGCCTGGCAGTGGCGCTGCCGGCAGCCTACGCCTTTTCGCGTTTTCCGTTTCGCGCGAAAGGCCCATGGATGATGGTCCTGCTCGCCTTCCAGATGATCTCGCCGCTTGTCATCATGGTGCCGCTTTATCGCTACATGGCGGCAATCGGCCTGACAGACAGCCGCTTCGGTGCCGCAATGGTCTATATCGCGCTTGCCGTGCCGATGGTGACCTGGATCCTGAAGGGCTTCGTCGACGGGATTCCCCGCAGCCTCGATGAGGCGGCGCTGATCGACGGGTGCAGCCATTTTGCTGTTTTCTGGCGGATCATACTGCCGCTATCGACGCCGGGTATTGCATCTGCCTTCATCATCACCGTGATTGCGGGATGGTCGCAGTTCCTCGTCCCCTTCCTGCTTATCAGCAAGGAATCCCTGATGCCGATCGGTGTCGGTATCTTTCAGTACGCCGGAACACAGAACGATTCCTCCATTCAACTCCTGGCCGCAGCCTGCCTGGTGTCGGTTGTACCGGCAATCGTCGCCTTCCTTTCCCTTCAACGGCTCATCCTCGGCGCGATGACGGCAGGTGCCGTCAAGGGCTGATCCTTGTTTCAAATCGCAGGATATCATTATGACACTTACGCTGCTCCAACGCCTTGAACGCCTCCGTGTCCGTACCGCGGAGCTCGAATACTGGCGCTCGCGTGAAACCGTACAGATTGACGGCTGGACATTCGGTGGTGAGCCGATTGCCATCGGTGCGCCCTGGCCGCGTAGCGACGGCGCCGTCGATTTTGCAGCGTCTGCCAAAGTGCCCGGTCACTGGCCGCTGGAAGATGCCCGTTTGTCGCTCGATCTGGGCGGAGAAAGCCTGATCACGATCACCGACGAGGCGGGGAATGAAAGGAGGCTTGGCCTCGATCCCTATCACCGCGAATTTTCCCTCCCCTCCCGGACGGTCGAGATCGCGTCGGAGACGGTCGCACGCTTGCCGTTCGGGGAGCCTGTACGCGGCCCGAAACTGGAGCGCGCGTCGCTGATCTGGCTGGATACGGCAGTCGATAACCTCTGGCTGCTTCTGCGTCAGATCTGCGAGGCAGTCGACAGTCTTAAAGAGCACGAGGTTGTTCCGCACCTCCTCGATATCGCGGAGGCGACGATGCGCGGGCTGGAGTGGCCCTCGTCAACGGCCGCCTACGTGGCGCGCACTGCCATCTCGCCGATGCAGCAAAAGATCTGGCAGCTGCCACCGCTGGAGGCCTCGCCAGAAGGGCTCAATCAGGCCGAGCGCGCCAGCGTGGTTTCTGCTTACGAGACGCTCGTTGCGCAGCTGAAGAAACTGCGTGAACGGTTCCCGCCGGAGGGTGAAATCGCCTTGACCGGCCACGCGCACATCGATCTCGCCTGGCTCTGGCCATATGGCGAAACGCGGCGGAAGATGCGCCGTACATTTCATACAGCGCTTTCCCTCATGGAACAGTCGTCCGATTTTCGCTTCAACCAGTCGACGGCGCACTACTACGCGCAGATCGCAGAAGACGACCCAACGCTTCTCGAACGGATTATCGAGCGCACAAGACAAGGGCAATGGGAGACAATCGGTGGCATGTGGGTCGAGCCCGATACGAACATGCCGACCGGTGAAAGCCTTAGCCGGCAGATCCTCTACGGGCAGCGCTATTTCGAGAAGACGTTTGGCGTGCGACACAGTGTCTGCTGGCTGCCGGATTGCTTCGGCTTCTCCGGCGCCCTTCCCCAGTTGTTGCGCCAGGGCGGAATGAACAGCTTCTTCACGATCAAGGTCAATTGGTCGGAGACCAACAAATTTCCTTCCGATCTCTTCTGGTGGGAGGGTCTCGATGGGAGCCGGGTCCTGACCCACACCTTCGACAACCCTATGCACGGCTATAACGGCTTCGTGCGCCCGGATTGCTTCGTGCCAACCTGGCGAAACTTCAAGGACAAGGGCAAGCACGACACGACCCTGCTTGCAGTAGGGTATGGGGATGGCGGCGGCGGCGTCACGCCTGAGATGATTGCCCGCGAGGAACAGCTGCGCGTATTTCCCACCTTGCCAAAGGCACACTGGTCGAAGGTGCACGACTTCTTCAAGGGCGCACATGAGCGTGCGTCACAGAAGGATCTGGCAACCTGGCGCGGCGAGATCTATCTCGAGCTGCACCGCGCGACCCTGACGAGCCAAAGCAGCGTAAAGCGGCTGCATCGCAAGGCCGAGCGTAGCCTCATTACGGCCGAGACCCTGTTTGGACTGGCGCATCTGATGGGTGGCGAGCAACCGAGGTCGATGGAGCCGGAGTGGCGCATCGTCTTGAAGAATGAATTCCATGACATCTTACCGGGCTCATCCATCGCGGAAGTCTATCTCGATGCCGCCGACGAACTCGAAGCCGTCATTTCCGCCGGGAAAACGGCACAGACCAAGGCTATGGAAGCAATTGCTGCGCAATTGCCGGCTGGCATCGGCGACAACCTACTCGTTGTCAATCCGTCCCTGTCTGCACGCCCGCTGCGGCTGACGCTTCCTGACGGAGGAACGGTCTCCTGCGAAGCGCTGATCGCCCCGCTCGGCATTGCGGTCGTTGCTCCCCAGGCGCTGCAGCCCAAGCCCGGCCTTTCGGTCAGCAGCGAGCATTTGGAAAATGCCGTTTTGAAAGTCACCCTGGCCAAGGATGGTTCGATCGCGAGCATTATTCATAAGGCCACCGGTCGCGAAGCCCTGGAGGGCCGTGGCAATCGCCTCTTCGTTTACCCGGTAGACAAGCCTCGCAACTGGGATGCCTGGGACGTCGAGGAAGACTACGGCGCGCGCAAAGAAGAGATCAGCGCGCTCGACAGCCTCGAGGTGATCGAGAACGGATCCCAACGGGTCGCGATCAGGATCGTCAGAACGTGGCGGCATTCGCATATCACGCAAGTGCTGTCGCTCGGCGCCAATTCCCGGCGCCTCGATATTGAAACCGAACTCGATTGGCATGATCGCCGCGCCTTTTTGCGCACCGAGACGAGCGTGGCGGTACGCAACGCGCGCGCAACCTGTGAATGCGCCTATGGCGTGGTCGAGCGGCCGACGCACTCAAACACATCCTGGGACGCGGCGATGTTCGAGGCACCGGCCCACCGGTTTGCGGACCTGTCCGAGCCTGGATTCGGCGTTGCCATCCTGAACGATGCGAAATACGGGCACAGCGTGCGAAACGGTGTCCTTGGTCTTTCTCTCCTGCGTTCTCCAATCTATCCCGATCCGCTTGCCGACGAAGGGCTGCAGACTTTCACCTATGCGCTGATGCCCCACGAAGGTACGTGGTATGACGGCGGCGTGCGGGAAGAGGCCGAAGACCTGAACCAGCCGCTGCTGGCCGCGTCCGTGACGGGACGCGCAACTGGCAACTGGCAGCCGCTTGGGGTCACCGGGATCGACGCTGCACTTTCGGCCGTTAAGGCCGCGGAAGAAGGTGAAGGCCTGATCGTGCGCGTCTACGAACCGGCGGGCCGCCGCGGAGCATTTGAGCTGAAGCTTCCCTCCAATTGGCGCAACCGGGGAGCAGTCAGCATCCTGGAAGAGCCGATGGCTGATACGCCGGCAACAGGGCTGAAGCCCTTCGAAGTCAAGAGTTGGCGGATTTCAAAGGCTTGAATCAAGGAAAACATGGAAAGGGCCGGCATCGTCCCTTTTTCTATAGGATCCAATCACATAGTCTGCCGGGACTGGTTTGATGCGCGGGCGGGAGATTGAACGTGTTGGTGTCGGGCTCAAACACGGAGCAGGCTGCAGCCGCGAACCGGAGCATGATCCTGTCCGCAATTCATCGGGGTGGACCGATTTCACGCACGGAGCTAGCCGAGCAATCGAGGCTGACCAAACAGGCGGTGACCCGGATAGTCGAGCGCCTGCTCGACGAAGGTCTCATCATGGAGGCGCGACGTCGACATGGCCTGAGGGGGCAGCCGGCCATTGAATTGGAGATCGATCCGGATGGCGTCTTTTCGATCGGCGCGAACATCGATCGCGACCATCTGACGATCGTTGCCGTCGACGCCACAGGCACTGTGCGTGGGCGCATCCACCATGAGCGCCGGTTTCTGCTGCCTGACGACTTCGTGGCGCTCATGGCCGACGCGATGTCGTCCTTTCGTCGTCGCAAGATCATTCAGGAAAGCAGGCTCGCAGGCGTTGGTCTTGCCATCCCCGATTGGCTCGGCGAGGTGCCGGTGATCGGATTTCCCGCGGAATATCGGCGCTGGAACGGCTATGACGTGCGCGGCGCCTTGGAGGCACTGTCCGACCATCCGGTTTTCATCGACAACGATGCCAATGCCGCGGCACTTGGCGAGATCGAATATGGTCTTGGGACCGAGATCGACAGTTTCTTCTACATCCTGGCGAACGCCTGCCTCGGCGGCAGCCTGGTGATCGACGGGGTCCGGCACAAGGGAGCCAGTGGTCTCGGTGGGGAAATCGGCTGGCTACCGGTCGTCTTCGACGAGGGACCTTACGCTGGCACCACCCAACCTCTGGGTGAGATGTTTTCCCTCTTCATTCTCCTGGACTATCTGCAGCGAAACGGGGTCAAGGCAACGACGCCTTCCGATCTCCTGGAGCTTGACGAGGCCGGCCGCAACCTCATCAGTGCGTGGTTGCGCAAGATGAGCGTCAAGATCGCACAGGCGGTGGTCAACATAGGGATGATCGTCGACCCCGAAGGGGTACTTATCGGGGGTCGTTTTCCGGTTCGACTGATCGATGAACTCCTCCTTTACGTGCACGAGGAAATTACCCGCCTTGGTGCACAGGCGCCGTCGTTGCACAGGGCCGCAGGATCCGAGGATGCCGCCGCACTCGGCGCCGCCGCCATTCCGCTGGCACACCGCCTCGGGCTTCCGTCCGCCGAACCGGCCCAGCGGGTTCGCAGCCCGCTCGGGGGACATCCGGCCCAGACGTCTGATTTGGCGCCGGTGTAGCGCGCCACTCGTCGAGGCTTATGCTCGCGAGTCCGGTAACGCCATCGCCTCAAGCGGCCGCAAGGCCGCACCGAGGGCGACACCCGCCCAGGGAAACGTTGCGCGTCTGATCTGTTGGATCCATGGCGCAATGACCAGGTCGCGAATCTTGTCGTCGCGTTCCTGCGACATGCGCGCGACCACGGCATCCAAGACGTCGCTGGGCAGGGAGCCGCCGATGAGGATCGCACCTGGCGCTATGAAGCCCGAAATGGCGAGCACCGCCTCGTGAAGATGGCGAGCAGCGGTCGCGACCCAGCCGTCCTTGTCTACTGAGCTGGCTTCCAGGGATGGCAGCGTCGCAACATCGTTCAGACTAGCTCCGTCGATCCCCGAGCGCATTTCACCGATTTGTCCGGCGCGCCCATGGATGCCCCGGAACACCCTGCCACCAATCAGGAGGCCGGCACGGACCGCGCCGTCGGTGAGGATCATGACGATCCCGCCTTCCGGCTCCCCGATACCCAATGCGCGCTCGGCCTCGATCGCCGCCTCGGTATCATCGAGGAAGAAAAGCGCTTCGCCCTTTTCGGCCAGTGCGGTTTCCATCTGCTGGCGGTTGATGAAGGCGTCAGGCGATGTTGCGATACCGTATCCGACGAGCTGGCCTTGGCCGGCCCTTCGACGAAGATCTCCGAGCGCGGCGATGACATCGTCGGGCGTCGCGACGGTTTGCTGGCCAACGATTTGGCCCGAAAGGTCCATCAGGACAATTTCGCCATCATGCTTGCCGATCCGGGCACCGAGAGAATAGCGAGCTTCACCACGCAATCCGAATTCGGCCGCGGTGTAATGTGCCGTCGTCAAGCGCTTGCTTTCGGTAACGAGCCCGGCCAACGCGAGCCGGCGAACAATTCCGGTAATGGCCGGTTCAGTCAGGCCAAGCTCTTTGGAAAGTTCCTGGCGCGTCAGTGCGCCCCGGCGCCGAAGCAGCCTGAGGGTCGTGCGTGAATTGTGCTCGGCGATATCGACCGGACTGATGCCGGGACGATCATCATGTCGGGAGCGCTGCTTGGCTACGCCGGAGATCGAATGGCGTCGAAGTGTTTTCAAGCAAGCGATATCCCATATGCTGCCGTTGCGCTGGTGATAGACGATGGATCACGCGTAACCGATAAACCTATCGCGCAATTTTCCTACCGCAGCAAGAACCTGGCGCCTTATAGACCGGAATTTGGCGTCAGCAGTACTCAGGCGGGGTGCAGCGGCTACGCAAGGGGCCAACTGTCGCAGTCCTGCGACAGTTGGCCCCTTGCAATTTTCGCCATCACCTCATGCGTCCCCAGGCCCAGAATTGCCAAACCGACACCTTTGCGCCAAATTGCTCTCACAATTGGTTGGAGGAGCCAATGCGTGAACTCGCTGCGCATGCAGAGCACGTCTATACCTGCACCCAGAGGGATGCTGCCGTCGCAAACTCATCCATCGTTGCGTCCTGGCGGCGGTGCATCGCCATGCACCGGCTTGCCCCGGAACAGATGCGCGCGCCGCTTCACCTTTCCGAACACGAACTGAAGAGAGCGCGGGAGGCCGCCGAGAACCTCGTTGCCGACGCGTCGGCCGAACTCGATCGTTTGTTCGCGACTGTGGGCAGGAGCGGTTGTTGCCTCATATTGACTGATCACAACGGTGTGGCACTCGAACGCCGCGGTCTGGCAGGCGATGACAGGCATTTTCATGAATTGGGCCTGTGGACCGGCTCGGTGTGGACCGAAGCGAGCATCGGTACCAATGGCATCGGGACCGCGATTGCCGACGAACGATCAGTCACCATCCTGCGGGACCAGCATTTCTTCAGTTCGAACATCAGTCTGAGCTGCACGACGGCGCCGATCAGGGATCATCGCGGCCAATTGGCCGCCGCGCTCGACATCTCGACGTGCCGCCACGACGTGAACGAGGTCACACTGGGAATCCTCGGCCAGATGGTCCGTGACGCGGCGCTGCGCATCGAAATCAATCTTTTCAGAAGCGCCTTTGTGGGAGCCCGCTTCGTCATGGTGCCGGCGGCCAGCAATCCGACTGCGGCACTGCTTGCCGTCGACAGGCATGACCTCGTCCTTGGCGCGACCCGCGCCGCACGACTGGCCTTGCAGCTTGATGATCGGCGCATTTCGGCTGGGCTTCCGGCCACCGATGCCCTCCAGGAGCAGAGTTTTGCAGCAGACGAGGATCTCGTTGAGGCAGAACGAGCAGCCCTGGTACGTGCCCTGTCCCGCTCAAGCGGAAATGTGTCTAAGGCTGCCGTTGCGCTAGGCATGAGCCGGGCAACACTGCACAGGAAGATGAAGCGGCTCAATCTTCATTGACTGCTTTGGCGACAGCCTGTCGCACGCGTGCGACAGTGTGCACTGCGGTATCCTCCCGGGTCACTATCTCCGGCAACAAAACTCGCGCAATTTCCTCTGACCGGTTCGCCGCGAACCTGGACCTTTCAAGGAGGAGGATCAAATGCTGCATCAGAAAATCGTCGAGTCGCCGTTCAAGACGAGATACGGCAACTTCATCGGCGGAGAGTGGCGCGCGCCCATCGAGGGACGCTACTTCGACAACATTACGCCCGTGACCGGAGGTAAGCTCTGCGAAGTGGCCCGCTCAAGCGAACTGGATATCAATGCCGCGCTTGATGCTGCACACGCCGCCAGGGAAAAATGGGGCAGGACGTCGGCCACCGACCGATCCAACATTCTGATGAAGATCGCCCAGCGCATGGAGGACAAGCTGGAGCTCCTCGCGCAAGCCGAAACGTGGGACAACGGCAAGCCGATCCGCGAGACGATGGCTGCCGACATCCCTCTGGCGATCGACCATTTCCGATACTTCGCCTCCTGCATTCGCGCGCAGGAAGGCTCGATCGGGGAAATTGACCACGATACCGTCGCCTATCACTTCCATGAGCCGCTCGGCGTCGTCGGCCAGATCATTCCCTGGAACTTCCCGATCCTGATGGCGGCATGGAAGCTTGCCCCCGCACTGGCGGCCGGCAATTGTGTCGTGATCAAGCCGGCCGAGCAGACACCAGCTTCATTGCTGGTCTGGGCTGAACTCATCGGTGACCTCTTGCCGCCTGGTGTCCTCAATATTGTCAACGGTTTCGGCCTTGAAGCCGGCAAGCCCCTGGCGTCGAGCCCACGGATCGCCAAGATCGCCTTTACCGGCGAGACGACGACCGGTCGTTTGATCATGCAGTATGCCAGCCAGAACCTCATTCCGGTGACGCTGGAACTCGGCGGCAAGTCGCCGAACATCTTCTTTGCCGATGTGATGGCTAAGGACGACGGCTTCCTGGATAAGGCACTGGAAGGCTTCGCCATGTTTGCTCTGAACCAGGGTGAGGTCTGCACATGCCCCAGCCGCGCGCTCATCCAGGAAGAGATCTACGACCGGTTCATGGAAAAGGCCGTCAAGCGCGTCGAAGCCATCAAACAGGGCAATCCCCTGGACCCGGCCACGATGATTGGCGCCCAGGCCTCCAACGAACAGTTGGAGAAGATCCTCGCCTATCTCGACATCGGCAAGCAGGAAGGCGCCGAGGTCCTGGCGGGCGGCTCGCGCAACGATCTCGGCGGTGAACTCGCCAACGGCTACTATGTCAAGCCGACGATCTTCAAGGGGCACAACAAGATGCGGATCTTCCAGGAGGAGATCTTCGGGCCGGTCGTGTCCGTGACCACGTTCAAGGACGAGAAGGAGGCACTCGAGATCGCCAACGACACGCTCTACGGTCTTGGCGCTGGCGTCTGGAGCCGCGACGCCAACCGCTGCTACCGCTTCGGCCGCGACATCCAGGCGGGTCGTGTATGGACCAATTGCTACCACGCCTATCCCGCGCATGCCGCCTTTGGCGGCTACAAGCAGTCGGGCATCGGTCGCGAGACCCACAAGATGATGCTCGACCACTATCAGCAGACGAAGAACATGCTCGTGAGCTATAGCGAAAAGGCCCTCGGCTTCTTCTGAGAGCGGTGTTTTCAGCCCAGTTCAACGGCTCGCTCCGATAATGGGGCGGGCCGCTTCAGGAGGATGGTGATGGAACCGACGATCGATGACCAGCCACGCGTGATTGCCACAGACAGTGCGATCGCGCTTATCGAGGAGATCCGCAAGGATCATCCCAACATCCTCATTCACCAATCCGGCGGCTGCTGCGACGGCTCATCGCCGATGTGCTATCCGGCCGACGATTTCATTGTCGGCGACCAAGACGTCGAGCTCGGCGAGATCGCCGGCGTCCCGGTCTATATCAGCGCAAGCCAATTTCAGGCCTGGAAACACACACAACTGATCATCGACGTCGTACCGGGTCGCGGCGGCATGTTCTCGCTCGACAACGGCAGAGAGAAGCGCTTCCTGACCCGCTCCCGCATGCTTGGCTTCAAAGGCAGCTAAATACGGCGACTGTGCGAGCGGCCAGGCAAACGGGCGGTCGAGCACGAAAGCGAAACTGCCGAAAGCAGGTTGCGCGGGAGAGCCGCAAGAAAGTTTGGCATGCCGACTTGATAATTGGCGGCATCGATGCCATCTAGCGCTCACTACCCGTTTCGATAGCCTGCAGAACATGTCCTTGGGATGTGTCGCGTTCGCTGTCCGGGGAAAGAAAAAGGCGCTCCCCGAAAGGGTCGAGCGCCTTTTTCTCTTTGACATCTGCCGTTGCTCGCCCGAAACAGCGTATGATGCGTCACGAGGAGACACTGCCGATGAACGATAATGTCATTCAGTTCCGACGTCGAAAGCCCCCGCGGCCACCTCGGCCAGGCCTTCGCAAGCTCGCGATTGCAATGGCGGTTCTTGCGTTGTTCGTCGCGGCATGGGGCTATTTCAGTTTCTTCAGCGCCCCGGTCTGACATCGCTCCTGCGTTACGCCGCTGGCGGCTGACGCGGCAACCGAGCGAACGACCCGATGTGCTCGCCAAGTGCGTTTGGCCAGGGCTCATCCATCAAGGCATTTCATCATCGACGAACCGCGCTACTCTTTGAACTAAGTGGCGCGCAGAACGCGTGCTGACGGTATAGTTTCGCCGAAAGCATTGTGGCATCAGAAACGCACATATCGCGAAATGAGAGATTCCGATGAAAATGCCGGATATTGACAATGTCGACCGAAAGATACTCCGACTGCTACAAAGCGAGGGCGATCTCAGCCACGCCGCGTTGGCGGAGCGGGTCGGGGCATCGAGCGCCTCGTGCTGGCGACGCATCAAGGCGCTTGAGGCAGCTGGTATGCTTGGGCCGACCGTCCGGCTTGTTAGTCCCGAAGCAGTTGGCCGCGGCCTGACCGTGTTCTGCCAAGTTCGAATGAAGGCGCACGATCCGGTCGCGAGACGTGATTTCGAGCGCTTCGTGGAGAGTCACGAGGAGGTGCTCGAATGCTATTCGATGTCGGGTGATTGGGACTACCTGCTGCGGGTTGCCGTCGCCGATGTTCAAGATTATGAGCGATTGCTTATGCAAGGGATCCTTACGCACCACGCCGTGGCGGCGTCCTCGTCGCATTTCGCCTTGAAGCGGGTGAAATATTCGACTTCGGTCCCGGTGTGAACATCTGGTGACTGACGGCTGCCACCCCTCATCAGCCGTGTCGCTCTCGCGAAATCCCTCGGACCTTGGTCCTATGCTGGCCGGACAAACGTCCTGTCATCATCAAGGAAAGGTCTGAAAGTGACGATTGCGAATTGACGGTGCTGTTGACCCATGAGCAAATTCAGAATGTTGCATGGTGGATATTTGTGATGCCGCACAGGTTCCTTCCTGCGTATAGCAGCGGCGGCTGAAATTGCGCGACGAGGATCGCGCAGACCGCAAGCTGGAAGAAACCATGGGGATCCAGGGGAATGACGATGTTCTCGCATCGAAAGGTTGTTACGGCCCTGTGCTTTGTGTCGATCAGTCTGTCGCTCGTGGCAATGCCATACAAGATCGTGGTCTCAGGTACGTCGCTCAAGCTCAGTCTCCAGGCGGCAGAAGCCGCCAAAGGCGGCAATGGCGGTGGCAATGGAAACGGCGGAGGCAACAGCGGCGGCAATAGTGGCGGCAATGGCGGCGGCAATGGCGGTAATGGCAACGGCGGCGGCAACGGCAACAGTGGCGGCAATGGAAACAGCGGGGGCAACGGCAATAGCAGTGGCAACTCCAGCAGCGGTTCCACGACCGGGACAGGCTCTGCGGCTGATGCGGACAGCTCAGCGATGGAGGTTCGTCACCGGGACGGTATGAGCGAACTCATCCGGAACGGCCGCTATATCATGAGAGACGCAAGGGGGCGCACAATTGTCAACCGACGCGCGACCTCAGCGGATGAAGCACGTCTGGAATCCTTCACTCATTGATCGTCGCGCCCGTCGATGGCATCGCGCAGTGCCATTGCCGCCTCCGTTCGGTTGGCGACACCAAGCTTGGCCATGATCTGCGTCATGTGATGTTTGATGGTCTTTTCGTGAAGATCGAGCTTTCTTGCGACGTGCTTGTTGCTCAAGCCGGACGCGACGAACTCTAGGACTTGTTGTTCGCGCGGCGTAAGCGCGGCGATGGCGGAAGGTCGCTTGGCGTCGGGCAAGGCGCGACTGGAAAGCAGCCGTGCAGACAGCGCCGGGGCGACATAGCTTTCGCCGGCGGCCACGCTACGGATGATTTCTGCAAGTGCCCTGGAGCCGACCCCTTTCAAAACGTACCCTTTCGCGCCGCTGTTCAATGCAGCCGTAACGTCGTCGCTGGACTCCGAAACCGTGAGCATGACAATCTTTTGTGATGGTACGTTTTCCAGGATCGGGCCGATCGCGTTCAAGCCGCCGCCGGGCATGGAAATGTCCATCAGAAGGACGTCCGGTTGCAGGTTCTCGGCCACCTCGATGGCATCGTCCTTCGTGCTTCCTTCAGCGACAATTTGAAATCCGTCGATCTCTGAAAGGCTCCGGCTTACTCCCTCCCTGAACAAGGGGTGGTCGTCAATCACTGCGACGCGAATTGCGGTTGTCATGTCTGGGCAATCTCCTCGCTGCTAAGCGACATGCTGACTATGGTGCCTTGTGCGGACGATTGGAGATGGAAGGTGCCGCCAAGGCTTTCAATCCGCTCTCTAAGGCCGGCAAGGCCGAGGCTGGCAGGCCCGACGTCGTCGGGATCAAAACCGGAACCTCCGTCAGAGACCTCTACGCTGACGCGGTCGCCTTCCATGCGCTGCGCCACGCGTTGTTCTATACCACCGCCGTGACGGTAGCCATTGTTCAATCCTTCCTGCACGAAGCGATATATGCAGATCTTGGCAGACGGCGAAAGGTGCTCGGGCGCCTCTCCGATCGATAGATCAACGCGCGATCCGGTTCGCTGTTCATGCGCACGCACGCTGCGCTCCAATATTTCCGGCAGACTTGCGGCCTCGATCTGCGGCAATACCAGGCCGTTGCAGATTGTCCTGATCTCATGCATCGCCTCGTCAAGGCTTGCCTTGATTGCTGCAATTTCGCGCTCGCGTAGGGCTGCAGGTGTGGCGGGATCGACCAGCTTATTGCTGTCGAGGCGCAGTGAGGCAAACGCGACCAATTGCGCCGGCCCATCATGAAGGTCGGCGCCGATGCGCCGCAGATGGCTCTCGTTGAGCGACGTGGCGCGCCGCGACGCGCGTTGGACACGCGCCCGCAGCGCCTGGTTCTGCGACAACAGCGCAGAAAGATCGTCGATGCGGCGCTTCAGGGTTTGCCGTTGCTCTTCGATTGTCCTGCTGCCTCTCAAGACGATGGCCGACAGAACGATGAAAAAGGCCAACGTAAAGGCCGCAACAGCCATCCAGCTATGCAAGCGCGCCTGATTGAGACTGCGCTGGAAATCATTGGCGACTTCATAGAATTCGGAGACAGCGACGACCTGCCCCGACCATGGCTGGAGAACGGGATTGTAGATCTCAAGCAGAGGCTTGCCGCTCGTCCGCTCGGCCTGATCCTCGGGGTCTTCAAGGCGATTGAATTGCGCAACCATCTTGCCCGAGAAGGCCGTCTTGAGATCATCGTTCAGTTCGAAGCGCTTTCCTTGCATGCTTTTGTCGTTCGAGTAGAGAACGGTGCCGTCTGCGCGCCAAAGCCTGAACGACATCAGGCGGTTTCCAAGCGCACCCTGCCCGAGTGTCTCGTCAAGAGCGCGCGAAACCGTATCGTCGAGCGCCTGGCCCGCGAGCATATCCGGCAGGAGCGGTGCAATCACACTGTCGACATAAAGAGCTGTGGCTGCCGCAGAGTTACGGGTTACCGCGTCCTCGATCAGACTGCTGACGAACGCACCGACCAATGCCATGGCCACGAGCGACACGACACCCCCAGTGAGCAGGAACTGCTTGGCAAGCGATTGTGAGTTCCATCGTTTTATGAGTTCACGGGGCCGCACGAGACATCTCGGATCGACCGCCCAGCGGCGGCTCTTCAGTTCATTGAAATTGCAGAATTACCGCCTTCAACTGAGGGGTCAAACAATATCGCGTCACGGCAATCGATTTTCGGACCTTTGGTCTGTGACGGATCAGACCTAGGTCCTAGCCGGCTGAGCAATGGTCTGATCCCCGTGGAACTGTCACCGGACGCAGGCTAACGTTTCTGTGACTTGGAACGCGGGGTGACCGCGCCAGGCCGGAAAGCTCGCTTCGAGCCCGCCCCGCTCGCAATCATGCTTTCCGGCCCCACGAACGACCAGAAGCGCTGACGGCATCAAGCCGGGAGGTTGATATGAGCATTTCCACTATTCTTGGACGCAGCGTCCTTGCGCTGACAATTGCGGTTGCGCCATTGGCAGGCACCGCAATGGGCCTGTCCGAGATCGCCCTTGCAAAGGGAGGAAACGGCAACGGCAATTCCGGGGGTGGCAACGGCAACGGGCATGGCAATGGAGGCGGCAACGGTAGCGGCGGGAGCCACGCCAACAGCAATTCCAGCCACGGAAAGTCGGGCGCTGCCGGTACCCATGGAAAGAGCAAGGATAACGGCAGCAGCGATCGCCCGACCTTGAAATCGTACTTCACGCATGAGAAGAAATCTGGCGCGGCCACAAAGACCAGGGTCGCGCCGACCGGCGCAAAATCCCCCAAGTCCGATTTTGCCGGAATGAATTCGCTGAACAGGAACTACCATGCCTACATGCATTCCAACGATCCGCGAATGGCGGCGGTTGCGGCCTACGTGATGGCCTACGCCGAGTTCGAGGCCGAAAATGGACCTGATGCCATTCCCACCGACCCGGCGCTTGGCGACGAAGCACTGCGTGAGGCACTTTCGGGCTTCACCAAGGATGGCGTTGTGTCGGATGGAGCTCTTGCGCGGGCGAAAGACATCCTGGGTGTCGGCCCGGCCTTCGGCAAGATAGATCAGATTAGAGATACCTTGCCTGTGGAAGAACCAGTGTCGGATCCCGATGCCGGTGCACCGGTCGAAGACGAGGCGGCGCCTGCGACCGTGATCGTCGTGCAGCCCTGAGGCGGCGGAAGTGCAACGTCATCGCAAGATGCACTCATTTTGAGCCTCGTGGTGGCCTTGTGTCCATGAGCCATTTGATGGCCAATTGAGATATCTGCGGCGCGGTCGCGCCGTCACCTGCTTGGCTCTTCCTGACCCCGCAATTGCACTACGCTCCTCGGCAACAGGCTGAGGAGCGTTTTTTGCTGCGCGTCGTCCACGGGCAGGCGGATATTGGGCATCCGCCAAGGGTTTGCCGAATCTCCCGAATCGAGTTAGTTGTGAAACTACGCAAAAAGGGCGAATTATCGCTTGAAGGCGAAACAATAACCGGACAAACCTTTCGTTAACGATGTCGGCGCTTAGGCTATTGGAACGAACTGAGGAAAGAATC